>DDTO01000009.1 GCA_002344135.1 Chthonomonas sp. UBA2362
CTTGGGCCTATGTCTAGGTTCGATAAGAATTTAACGACCGGAGAGTTAAGAAGTGACGTGGGTCTTACGCCTTAGGGTCTTTAGACCTAAGGGATTGACAGGCTCAGACTTCCTCGATCTGGAGGTCCATGAGGATCGCCTGCATAAGGTCGACCCGTAGAACGATCCCGCTGAGGCGATCGTTCTCGACCACCGGCAGGATGGAGAGACCACTCATGAGCATGCGATGGAGAGCATCGCCGATTTCGGTGTCGGCGCCGGCGACCTCCGGCTCGCGTGAGGCGAACTTGGAGGCGGGCTGATCCGCGAGACTCACAAGGTTCCCGCTGGCGCTGACCGCTCGGCAAAGATCTCCCTCCGTCACCACGCCGATCACGGCATTGTCCTCGTCGACGACCACGAGCGCGGGAAACTGGTAGATGTCCATCTTGTCGACCGCGTCTCTGAAGGTGCTGTCGGCGGTCAGGGTCGGCACGTGGGCGTGGAGGACTTCCCGCAGGATCATAGGAGAAGTCTACCGGGCATCATAATTCACCCATGAATTGGGATCGGCTCGAACTCGAGATCGACCTCGTGGCCCCCGTCAAGGTGGTGGCCTGGCACTGGACGAGCAGCGCCGGACTTACTCGCTGGCTCGCCGTTGAATGCACCTTCGTCGGGCTCGAAGGCGACACGCTCGCGGAAGCCGAAGCAGCGGAAACCGGTGCCCGATTCCGTTGCCTCCGAGCAGGGGGGACGATCGAAGAAGGCGAGTTGGTTCAAGCCGACAAGCGAGGCTTTGCGTTCGGCTTCGCGGACGGGAGCCGAATCGATCTGCGCCTGCTCTCTCGCAAGGGGCGGACCGCTCTCGCTTTTCGCCACGTAACCCCTGGAGCGGCCTTCGAGGACTACTGCGACAACTTGCGCTCGTGGACCTTCTATCTCACCAACCTCAAGTCGATCGTCGAGGGTGGGCTGGACCTGCGCGAACTAGAGCCTGATCGCACGGGGCTGGTCAACGTCTAGATGCGGATCTTCGTCGTCGGCGGGAGCGGCATGCTCGGTGGGGATGTCGTGAGTGAAACTCGGCGTCGTGGTCACTACGTCGAAGCACCCGTCCATTCTGATTTCGATCTTACCGAGCCAGAATCCGTTGCCACGTTGCCGGGGCGTGGCCCGTACGACTGGGTCGTCAACTGTGCCGCCTACACGGCGGTCGATCGAGCGGAATCCGAAGCCGATGCGGCAGCGGCCCTCAATGCCTTAGGGCCGCGTTATCTGGCGATGGCATGTGCCCTGACCGGATCCCGCCTCCTCCATGTGAGCACCGACTATGTCTTCGATGGGGCGAAGGGCTTGCCCTACACCGAGGAAGACCCCACGAACCCGATTCAGGTCTACGGGCTCACTAAACGGGACGGAGAAGAGAACGTCCTCTCGGCAGGGGCGAGGGCCGTGGTCGTGCGGACAGCCTGGCTCTACGGACCGCATGGCCGCTGCTTTCCGCGATCGATCATCGACGCGTGGGTGGCAGGGAAATCGCTGCGTGTCGTCGCGGATCAGGTCGGCTCTCCGACCTATACGCCAGAACTGGCGCGTTCGATGATCGATCTCCTCGAACGGAATCCTGCAGAGGGAATCTATCATGCGGCCGGGCCGGAAGCGATGTCGTGGCACGAGTTCGCGGTTCGAGCCGTCACCGCCTATGCGACGGCGACTGCGGACGAGCGGCCCATCGACATCGCGGCCATCCCGACCGCCGAATGGCCCACTCCAGCGAAGCGCCCGCGAGAGACCGTGCTCGATAGCAGGATGCTGGCAAGCATGGGCATACCGCCGATGGAGAGTGTCGATCTATCCTTGGCCAAGTTTGCAGCCGCGCTCGCTACTGAGTCGCGAACTTCGTGAAATAGACCTTGAGGATCGGTCCTTGGTCGGAGTCCCACTCGGGATGTTCCGGTTCGTCGGGCGGGTCGTCTGGTTCGGACTCCTTCTTCTTTGACTTAGTGTGCCCGGCCGGCGGGTTGAGTTCGAGCAACACTTCATTCACCGCAGCGGCGATTTCGCGCTTCAGCTTCATCTTGGCCTTCTCGGTGGAGACTTCGTTGAGAGACTTGCCGCTGAGCGTCGTGAGGATGGCATCCCGCACGGCAGGCATCCCCTTGTCGAGGTCTTCCTTTTTGAAGCCGTCTTTCAGATGAAAGGCGACTTCGGTCTGAAGGTAGGTCGTGCCCCCTTTCAGGTTGACGAGAAACTCGGGCAACTGCTCGATCGCTCCGAGCTTGATCTCGGGCTCTTTCGGCTTTCCGCCCTTCGACTTCATCATGAAGAAGCCACCACCCCCGATTACGAGGGCGAGAATGAGGATGATGGGCAGTTTGCCTTTCTTCTTCTTTATGATTTCCGGGGCTTCGTCCGACATGGTTTCCCGAGGGAATTGTCGGTTCGCCGCCCGAACTTCTGGAGACTAGACGAAGTGCATTGCGAGGCGTACTTCGTCCATAGTCTGAGCCGCGAACTCGCGTGCCTCCTGGGCCCCCTTGCGCAGGATGGCGTCGATGTCTGCATCGCCGATGGCCGCTCGCCGTTCCCGAATCGGCCGCAAGTGTTCGTTCAGGACCTCGATGAACTCGCTCTTGTTCTGCATGCAGCCGCGAATGCCCTGGCGATCCTCTTCCCATTGAATCTGCCAGTTCGGTGAATAGAGCCGAAGGAGTTGGCAAACCGCGCAGCCTTCGGGCACGCCCGGGTCGGTCTTGCGCATCTTCGTCGGAGTCGTGAAGGCGCCCTTGATCTTGGCCGCGGTCTCATCGGCAGTGTCGCTCAAGTAGATACAGTTGTCGTAGGACTTGCTCATCTTTCGAAGCCGTCCGTCATCGTCGGCGTCGAGACCGGGCACCTTGGCGCGGAGTTCGTCCTCTGGAATGATGTTCGCGAATTCAGGAAAGACTTCTCCATAGAGCCGGTTAAAGCGGCGTCCGATCTCACGGCTCAGCTCGAGGTGTGGGGCCTGATCGCGGCCCACGGGAACGCCGTAAGGCTTGTAAAGGAGGATATCCGCCGCCTGCAAGACGGGGTAACCAAGGAGGCCGTAGGCCTCGCGTTCGGTGCCGACGGTCTGCTGCTTCTCCTTGTATGTGGGCACTCGCTCCAGCCAGCCGAGCGGAGTGATCATGCTGAAGATCAGGTGGAGTTCGGCATGCTCTTTGACGTGCGATTGGATGAAGACGGTGGACTTTGCCGGGTCGATTCCGGCAGCGATGTAGTCCTTGGCGATCTCTTTCGAGTTGCGCGCGATCTGGGCGGGGTCGTCCGCCATCGTGGTGAGCGCGTGCCAGTCGACGACGCAGCAGTAAAGCTTGTAGATCTCCTGCAGTTCGACCCAGTTACGCAGGGCACCCTCATAGTTGCCGAGGTGGAGCCGCTCGTTGGTCGGCTGCATGCCACTGAGGATACGTTTCGGGTCGGACATCGGGGCTGGATTATGACGCCCTCGACCTACATCTCGCGGCGATACTCGAGGGCACTCAGCAGCGTGGCCGAATCTGCATAGTCGAGTTCTCCGCCCACCGGCATGCCGTGGGCGAGCCGCGAAACCCGCGGCCCGAGCGGCTTGATGAGGCCCGCTAAGTAGAGAGCGGTGGCGTCGCCCTCCACGGTCGGATTCGTCGCGAGGATCACCTCGTCGACCCCGGAGGCCGCGCGCTGGAGCAATTCGCGAACTTTGAGCTGCTCGGGGCCGATACCGTCCATCGGGCTCAACAGGCCGTGGAGGACATGATACACCCCTCGGTACTGGTTGACTCGCTCCAAGGCGGCGATGTCGCGGGGTTCGGCAACGACGCAGATCGTCCGCGGATCGCGCCGAGGATCAGCGCAGATTTCGCACGTCTCGGAAGCGCTGACGTTCTGGCAGGCATCGCACAGTCGGAGGCTCTGTTTGGCATCGACGAGGGCTTTGGCAAGCCGCTGGACATCCTCCTCGGGCATTCGCAGCACGTGGTAGGCGAGCCGTTGGGCGCTCTTGGGGCCGACCCCTGGAAGCCGCTCGAGTTGACCGATCAGTTCGGCGAGGGGTCGGGCGAAGGTCATTTAGAGGCCAGGAATGTTGGGCATGATCTCGCCGACCTTGGCGTTGCGGAGTTCGGTCGCCTTGGTGAAGCCGTCGCGAACGGCGCCGACGATCAGGTCCTCGAGCGCCTCGACGTCCTCGGGATCGAGCACGCTTGGGTCGATCTTGATGCTCACGAGCTGACCGGTGCCGTCCATGATCGCCTTCACCGGCCCCTTATCGATCGGGACTCGCTCGTTCTCGAGTTCTTCTTCGAGTTTCTTGGCCCGCTCCATGGCCTGCTTGGCCTGCTGCATGACGTTGCCGAAGCCCTGCCCGCCGAAGTTCTTAGGAAGTTTCATGATTGGTGCTCACGAAGATCATGCGCCCTCGAAGACCTCGCGGCCGATCTCGGCCAGCTTGGCGCCTTCGACCGGGGAGTCTACCGCCACGGGCTGGGTGGTGTCGACCGCAGGCGTACCGTTGCGTCTCACGGCGTACTCCAGCTTCCAGCCAGGGTCGCCCACGACTTCGGCTACGAATTCGAGGATGAGCCTCTGCCGGTTGACGCTATCGGTCACCCAGGTCATATCGACTTCGCGGGGGAATTCGAGGACGGCCACACGGTCGCGAAACGAGGTGATCTCGACTTTGGCGAGGTGAGCCGCGGCAGTCTTGGACTTAGCCATCACGCGATTGCGAATTTCAACCCACTGAGTGCGCGCTTGGTCGAGGTCGGGATCGCCGGTCGGAACCGGCGTCTCGATCCGGGTGGGAGTCGGTGCCGCCACGGCAGACTTGGCCTCTCGCGCGGCGCCGGGCGCAGGGAGCGAGCCCGAGGGGCGTACCGCGAGGGAAACCAACTCGGCTTCTAGCCACAGCCTGGGCAGGCTGATGTCGCGGGTGGTCTTATACGCCTCCGCCAAGGCTTCGCGGAACTGGTTGAGCCGCTCACGTCCCAGACGTGCCGCGGTGTCGTGCAAGGCCGCTTCCGCAGTGGCGTCCGCATCCGCACCGACATCGACGCCATAGGCCACACGCGTCAGTTCGGAAAGGCGGTGGAGCATCGATTCGAGCAAAGCCCTCGGGTCACGGCCCACCCGGAAGATTTCGTCGAGGATGCCGATCAGTTTGGCGACGTCCCCTTCCTCCATTGCCAGAAGGAGGCTGTCCACGACGTCCGAGGCGACGAGGCCGAGCTGGTCGTATACCTGCTGGAGCGTCACCTTGCCCTGCCCCACGATCATCGCCTGCTCGAGCAGCGTGAGGGCGTCCCGGTATCCGCCGTCGGCGAGGCGCGCGATCGCGGAGAATGCGGCGGGCTCGACATCCAAGCCCTCGGCTTGGGCGACCGTCTTCAGGCGGTCGACAAGATGAGGAAGGGTTGCGCGATGGAAATCGTGCTTTTGGCATCGGGCACGAATCGTCGGAGGGACTTTGGAATACTCCGTGGTCGCTAGGACGAAAATGATATGGGGCGGCGGTTCTTCGATAGTCTTCAGCAGGGCGTCAAACGCCTTGGGTGAGAGGTCGTGGACCTCGTCGATGATGAGAACCTTGTACCGGCAATATGCGGGCTGGTAGTCGACGATGCCTACGATCCGTTCGCGGACGTCGTCCACTCCAGACTGGCTCGCGGCATCCATCTCGATGACGTCGATGCATCGCCCTTCGGTGATCGTTCGGCAAATCTCGCACTCGTTGCAAGGCTCGACGGCAGGCCCTTTCTCGCAGTTAAGGGCCTTGGCTAGCAGCCGTGCGGAGGACGTCTTGCCGGTGCCACGCGGCCCGGTGAACAGGAAGGCGTGCGCCACCTTGCCTTGGGCGATGCTGTTCTGGAGAGTGCGGACGACCTGCTCCTGTCCGACCAGGTCGGCGAAAGACTGGCTTCGGTACTTGCGATAGAGAGCGAGGTAGGCCACGGTCGTCTGTTGTGGGTGCCGGGAAGATTGCATCGCCCAGAGGTTCGACTTACCGTTGCTACCTTCCGGTCCTGGCGGGGTTCGCCGGCCTGCTGTCGCGCAGTTCCCGGCGGGCTACCCGAACGGCACCCCGCCTCTGGCACCCCCAAGATTCTATCCGATGGCAGGCCTGGGCGTTTGACGCCTACTTGCTGGGCGCAAGTTCGGGAGCGGGTTCGTTCGGGCCGCCGGCCGTCTCCGCACGGGTGCTTGGCACGGCGATCATCCGCGGCTCGTCCTTCAGCCGCTTCGGCGGGACGTAGTTCGGGGTCTGGACGACGGGAACCCGGTCGATCCACTCGCCTCTCCGGAGAAGCTGATCTCTCGTGAGTTTCAGCGTCGCGAAGATGACGCGGCTGCCCGGCCGAATCTCCGTGTTCAGGAAGTTCTTGTCGGTCATGCCCTCTCCGTTCCATCCGAACTTGTCCTGGATGTGGGGAGGCGCGCTTCGCGGGTTATAGAAGAACTCGATCACGTAGTCGGGCTTCGTGCACGGGTACATCGTCTTGTCGCGGCTCATGTCGATCTTTCGATCGAATCGCCGGTTGCGAACGAAGAGGCCATCCTGAACATAAGTGATGTTCTTGGGCGGATCGAGGCTGACGCTGTCGGTCTTGTCCCACTCCATGCCACCGGGCACGGCGTTCGGGAAATCGGAATCGCGAAGGATGAAGCGGATTCGTGACCCTACCGGCTGGACGTTCCAACTGCCGCGTATGCGCAGGACCATCGGGTCTTCGACCGTCACTTGGGCGCTGAAACCCACATCGAACGGTGGATCGATGTCGTACTCGCCCTGATCACGGTATCCGAGTTGAGTAGCGAACCAGCCGCGTTGTGACATCCGAACGAGCATCGTGTCGATGTTGTTTTCGATGGTGTCGCGGTTCTGCTGGTTGCCAAAGCTGGGGTCTTTCTCGTAGACCTTCTCCGCATCCGCCAGCAGCTTGAGATAGAAATCGAGAGCCTCGCGAACCTGACCGTTGCGCTGAAGGGCGTTCGAGAGAAGGTTCTTCCTCGCCGCGATGAAGTCGATGTCCTTTCGTTCGAGGGCCTGCTGGAACCAATTCACGGCCTTCTGGTGGTCGTCGTCGATCTTGTGGTACCACAGCCAGCCGGTTTCGAAGAACATCTCGTAGGTGTGCGGGTTGTTCTCCGCGCCCTCTTTCCCCAATGCGAGCGCGGGGGGTACGTACCGCCGATCCGACCGCTGCTCCTCGTCGGTGAAGTTATAGGCGATGTGCCACATGCCGGTGGAGTACACGTCGATTTGCTTCGGGTCGAGCCAGGTGACGAGCCGAATGATCGGCAGGATCGCGTCGTAGTTGCCGGTGTCGAAGAACGAGTCGGCGCGCACCCAAAGAATCCCCGCGATCAGCTCGCGGAACCCGGCCATCGCGACCAAAAGCTGGTCGGGTGAGAGGTCACTGCTTAGCCCCTGCTGACGCGGGGCGAAGTTCTTCTTCCAACTGGGGTAGATGGCCGTTCGCTGCAGCAGGCCTGCACCCACCAACAGCACCGCCATTACTCCGAACAGCTTCGCTTTGTTGCCTTTCATGCTCCCTTATACTTCGCGTCGGTCGAAGATCACGATGCCTCCGACCAGCAGAATGCCGATGTACAGCAGGCCATAGATCGTCACCCGCACGTAGTAGATACTCTCGTTCTCGATGATCTGTCCCGGATTGATGATCGGGTTTTGCACGTTGTAATTGGCGAAATTGGGCAGGATCGTGTTGGCGAACGTCGCGAACCCCTTGGCGAGAGCGGGCGAGTTCGGGTTGCTCGAGATAACTTCGAAGAAGGAGTTGAACAGCGACCCCACTAGGTACAGGCCGCCGCTCAGGAAGAAGTTCACGAGCGGCGAGACGAACGTAGAAAAGAAGATCGCCACCGCCGCCAAGAGGCTCATCTGGACGAAGAACATCGCGGGAGCCTTCGCCAAGAGAACCAATTGATCCATTTGCTGCACCCCTTGCTGAAGGGCGAAGACGAGCACGAGGACGATCGTCATCAGCGCCATCATCAGGCCGAGCGCGGCCACCGCGCCGAGGTATTTGCCCACGAGGAACTGCCACCGCTGGACCGGCTTGCAGAGGATCGTGTAGATCGTCCGACGCTCGATCTCGTTCGGGATCATGTAGACGGTCAGCACGATCGCGATGACCGCGCTCGTAAGCTGAATGATGCCCAGCGTCATGCCGATCAAAACGGTCCGTTCCTGCCTCGCGGAGAGCACCGTCAGGCCGGGGGCGACGGCGAGGAACAGTACGCCAATGAGGAGGATGATGAGCAATACGCGGCGGCGGATCGCCTCGCCGACGGTGGTGGATGCGATGCTGAGGATGACTCTCACTTGCTCTCCTCCTTCTTGCGCGCGGCATCTTCGCGCGCTCGCTTGGGGTCGTCCTCGCTGATCGTCTCGACGAAAAGGTCCTCTAGGCGTTTGCGGCGGGGAATCACGCTGGCGACCTGCCCGTTCTTGTCGCGGATTGCATCGAGGATCGGGTTGATGTCGATCTCGTCGGGAACGTCCAGGATCAGCCGCCCGTGGCTGAACGACACGATCGCGCTCGGCAGCGTGTCGCGGAAAGAGTGCGCAAACGGCTCTTCGAGCCCGTTGGCGGTGATCTCGATCCGCCCGCCTTTGAGGAGCTCGTCCAGCGGGCCCTGAGCGGCGATGCGGCCTTTGTTGATGATCGCCACGCGATCGCAGATGCGCTCGACGTCGCTCAGCTCGTGGCTCGAGATGAAGCAGGTCTTGCCCTCTTCGCGGAACTGAAGAATGAGGTCCCGAATCTCGATGTGGGCTATGGGGTCGAGGCCGCCGGTCGGCTCGTCGAGGAAGAGGAGCTTCGGGTCGTTGAGCAGGCTTTGCGCGAGCCCGATACGCTGCTGCATGCCCTTGGAGTACTGCGAGATCGTCTTGGTCGCGTCGCTCGCGAGGTTGACCTTCTCCAACAGCCGCTGGCACTTCTCGTCGTCCTTGATCCCGAAGAGCGAGGCGTAGAACCGCAGGATCTCCATGCCGGTCATGTGCTCGTAGTAGTAGGGCTTCTCCGGAAGGTAGCTGATCAGCCGGTGGACGTCCATATCGCCGATCTCCTTGCCGAGGACGAAGCCCTCGCCGGAAGTCGGGTAGATGATCCCCAGCAGCATCTTGATCGTCGTCGTCTTCCCGGCGCCGTTCGGCCCGAGGAAGCCGAAGATTTCTCCCTCTTCCACATGGAGGTCGAGGTTATCGACGACGTCGACGCGCGCGCCTCCGCGGGTCTTGTAGGTCTTGGTGAGATTGATCGTTTCGATGGCAGCGGCCAACCGGAACCTCCTGTTTGTACGGGCGCGAGTATACCGCCGGGGTTCCGCATCCCGAAGGCGGCCATAATCGGCACGCCCGTGTCCAATCCCAAGCTCCCGAACGTCGCCGCGGCTGGCGCGATCATGATGGTCGGCCTCTTCCTCAGCCGCGTACTGGGGCAAGTGCGAGACACGATCATGGCCGCAAAGTTCGGCCTCGGGCCCGCCACCGACGCGTACGTCCTCGCCTTTCAGATCCCCGACCTTCTCTTCTTCCTCATCGCCGGGGGAGCCCTCAGCAGCGCCTTCATCCCCGTCTTCAGCGAGTATCTTCATACCGACCGCGAGGACGAGGCGTGGCACGTTTTCAGCGTCGTCACGACGGCGATGACCCTGATCATCGGCCTCTTCGTGATCGTCGCCACGATCTTCGCGGTGCCGCTCACCGAGGCCGTCGCAGGGGGCAAGTCCCCCGACCTCATCCCCCTCATCGCGCAGATGAGCCGAATCCTCTTGCCGGCCCAGCTCGCCTTCTTCCTCGGCGGCCTCATGTTCGGCACTCTCTACGCCCGCCAGCGTTTCGTGGCTCCTGGCCTTGGGCCGAACGTCTACAACCTCGGCATCATCTTCGGCGCGCTCGTCCTGTCGTCTTTCGTCCAGCCCCCGATCGTCGGGATGGCCTGGGGAGCGGTGGTCGGCGCGTTCGTGGGGAACCTGCTGATCCCGCTGTACGTCATGCGCCGCCTCGGTTCGCGCTTCACCCCCAGCCTCGACCTGCGGCACCCGGGCGTCAAGAAGGTCTTCCGCCTCATGCTTCCCGTCGTGCTCGGCCTCTCGCTGCCCGGCGTCTACGGAATCATCATGCGCGCCTTCGGCTCGTACTTCACCGACGGCGTCAACACCGCGCTCGACTATTCCAACAAGCTCATGCAGGCTCCGCTCGGAGTCTTCGGGCAGTCGTTCGCCATCGCGGTCTTCCCGGCCCTGGCCCAGTTCTTCGCCCAGAACCGGATGGACCTCTACCGAGATCAGCTCGTCCGCACGATGCGGACCGTCGTCTATATCACCCTCCCCATCAGCGCCGTCATGTTCGTCCTCGCCTCCGACGTCGTAACGCTGCTCTTCCAGTACGGGAAGTTCTCCGCCGCCGACACCGAGGCGGTCGCGCCCAGTCTCCAGATGTTCGCCCTCGGCATCGCCGCATGGTGCCTTCAGCCGGTCCTCATGAGGGCGTTCTTCGCGGTCCAGACCACCTTCAAGCCCATCCTTCTGGGCACCCTCGTCACCGCCCTTTTCTTCGGCCTCGCGTGGTTCCTGCGAGAGACCCCGCTCGGCTATCTGGGCCTCCCGCTGGCCAGTTCGATCGCCGCCGTCGTTCTCGCGGGGCTCCTCCTCGTCGCGATCCACCGCCACGTGGGCGAGCTCGACCTCCGCGGGTTCGGGGTGACGGTGCTCAAGGCTCTCCTCGCGACCGCGGTCATGGCGGGCCTGATGTGGGCGGGCGACCAGGTCCTCCCCCAGGGCGAGGGGTATCGCCGCAATCTCTGGGCGCTCGGACGCCTCGCTCTCCTGGGCCTGGGCTCGGCATGGGTCTACTACGGTCTCACGCGCCTCCTCAAGATGCCCGAGACCGACACCGTGAACCGCGCCTTGGCCCGCCTCGACCGCCGCAAGGGGATGGGCGGGCCCTAGGCTCGCCGCTCCGTTCGCTTGGCGAGAAGAGGGCGGCCCGGGGGAGGGAGCCTGTCCGCCATGGGCGAGCCCTTCCCCCCTCTGGCAAGGCCTTTCTCGCCGGTGGCAGGTTCGATTTCGTGCGTGGTAGAGAGATTCTCGCACGTGGCACATAGTCCCCCGCGTGTGGGAGAAAATCCCCCGCGTGTGGGAGAGTCCCCCGCGTGTGGCGGGGCGGCTCTTTGGAGTGCGCGGGCTCGACCGCGCTTTACGATCACGAGATCCCCGCCTCTCGAAGCGAATGTTCGGCGTGGCGGAGGTGGTGCTCCAGACTAAAAATCTCGTCGATCTCGGCGGCCGTTAGGCGGGCGGCGACCTCGGGATCTTCCGCGACCGTGGTGCGAAAATCCGCGCCCTCCCATGCCGCGGCAGCGCTGCGCTGGGCCACCCTGTAGGCGTCCTCTCGCGAGAGGCCCTTGCCGATGAGGGCGATCATGACGTGCTCGCTGAAGACGAGGTCGCCCATGCGGCGGAGGTTCGTCTTCATCGCCTCCGGATAGACCTCCAGGCCCTCCAGAATCGTCCGCACTCGGTGGAGCATGAAGTCGGCGAGATGGCACGAGTCGGGGAAGACGATGCGCTCCAGGGAGGAGTTGGTGAGATCGCGCTCGTGCCAGGTCGCGACGCTCTCGAGCATGGCGTGGGCGTTGGCGCGGAGCAGACGGGCGAGGCCGCAGACGGTCTCGCTGTTCCAGGGGTTGCGCTTGTGGGGCATCGCGCTGGATCCGGTTTGCCCGGCGGCGAACGCCTCCTGCACCTCGAGGATTTCCGTGCGCTGGAGGTTGCGCAGTTCGGTGGCGATGCGCTCGAGCCCGGCGCCGAGGAGGGCGAGCGCGTTCATGAAGGCGGCATGGCGATCCCGGTTGACGATCTGCGTGCTCGCCTCGTCGGGGCGCAGGCCGAGCAATTCGCAGACCCTGGCCTCGAGCTGCGGCGAGGCGACGGCGTGGATGCCCACCGCGCCGCTGACCTTGCCGACCGCGACGTCACGCTGGATTTCCTGCAAGCGTGACGCGTTCCGGCGGAGTTCGGCGTGCCAGTTGGCGACCTTGAAGCCGAAGGTGATCGGCTCGGCGTGGATGCCGTGGGTGCGCCCGATCATGGGGGTGGCGGCATGCTCTCGGGCAAGGCGCTCGGTCTCCCGCATAAGGCCGGCCACGGATTCGAGCAACACCTGGCACGAGTCCCGCAGCATCATGCCGAGCGCGGTATCGATGATGTCGTAACTCGTGACGCCGAGGTGGACGAATCGCCCCTCGGGCCCGACCTCTTCGGCGACGTTGCGGACGAAGGCCATGAGGTCGTGCCGCGTCTCCCGCTCGATCTCGTCGCAGCGTGCGAGGTCGAATCGGGCGCGGCTTTCGATGATCTCGAGGGCGTCCTGCGGGATGGACCCCTCCTCCGCATGCGCCCGACAAACGGCGATCTCGACCTCTAACCAGCGCTCGTACTTGGCTTGGCGCGACCAGATCGCATGCATGGCGGGGGTCGTATAGCGCTCGATCATGGGCGGAGACGAGGGTACCCGAGGGCGGGGAACTCGGCGGCCAGGCCGATCCGGTGAGGGAAGGTTGCGCTACCAATTATGCGGCGGCCAGCGGGTATCTTAGGCCCAAGCGCGGAATCGAGGTGCGTCGGCGCGCGCCTCGGCATGGAAGCGCACTCTGTCTTTGGGGGTTCGTTGAACTATGTCTAGGATGGGAGAATCGGCGCGCGGATTCGCGCCGTTCAAGAGCCTGAAGTTCGTCCTTGCGCTGCTGGCCCTTCTGATTCCGGGCCTTGCGTTTGCGGGGGAAGGAGACATCCAGTTGGTGTTCTCCGACACCGACCGCTACTACTTATTCGCCTCGCTCGGTTTCGGCGTGATCGCGGTGATTTTCGCGTGGGTATTCGCGCGGAAGGTCACGGCCGCCTCGCCCGGCGACGAGAAGATGCAGGAGGTCGGCGCCGCGATCAAGGACGGCGCCCTCGCCTACCTCCGGCAGCAGTTCCGCATGATGCTGCCGTTCGTGTTGATCCTCGGCGCGGGCCTGTGGGCAATGAACCGCGCCTCGTTCGGCGACATGGTCGGCATCTACATGGGCGTCTGTTTCCTCGGCGGCGTGCTGGCCTCCTACATCGCGGGCTATAGCGGCATGGTGATGGCGGTCAAGGCCAACATGCGCACGGCGGCCGCCGCGCTGACCAGCTACAAGAAGTCGCTGGAAGTGGCGTTCCAAAGCGGCGCCGTCGCCGGCCTCGTGACAGTCGGCATGGGCCTCATCGGGGCCTCGCTCATTTTCTTCCTGGGCGGTAAGGACGCCATGAAGCTTCTGGTCGGCTTCGGCTTCGGCGGATCGCTCGCCGCGCTCTTCATGCGCGTCGGAGGCGGTATCTACACCAAGGCCGCCGACGTCGGAGCCGACCTCGTCGGCAAGGTCGAGGCCGGGATCCCCGAAGACGATCCGCGCAACCCGGCGACGATCGCCGACAACGTCGGCGATAACGTCGGCGACTGCGCGGGAATGGCCGCCGACATCTTCGAGTCCTACGAAGTCACTCTCGTGGCCGCCATCATTCTCGGCGCCGCCACCGCTTCGATCTTCGACCAGCCCACTTGGATGCGGCTGATCCTCTTCGCGCTCATGGCCCGAGGTGTCGGCATCCTGGCCTCCATCATCGGCATCTTCAGTGTGCGGGGAAGCGACGACATCGACAAGGATCCCCTCATGGCGATCCGCAAGGGCTTCTACGGCTCGGCAACGGTCGCCGCGATCGGAACCGTCGCGCTCGCCTACTTCATGATGGGTGGCACCAAGGACCCCATCACGACCGCCCAACTCAGCGATGTCGCCTTGCTCCAGCGCCAGGAAATCCAGACCATCAAGGAGATCCAGAGCGATATCGCCAAGGAAAAGAAGATCGCCAAGTACGAGGTCAGCGCCGACGACGTGATGAACGACCCGCGCGCGAAGGCCATGAACCTCACCGGCGACGAGGGCAAGAATCGCGTCCAGGGCATGCTGTCCTTCAGCATGGATCAGCTGCCTACGGTCAAGGACTTCACCGGCTTCAGCAAGGTGGACCTCAAGAGCCCGCCGGATAAGGTGAAAAGCCTCACCACGAACACCGCCCCGCCAGATACGCCGAACCCGACGGCTCCGCCGCCCACAGGCTACACCACCTTTGTCGACCGGTACAAGGACCGCGAGATCGTGGTCTACGACCTGAAGGTCACCACGAGTCAGTCCCCGCCGCCGACGGAAGCGGGACAGCCAACGCCGCCGCCCGTCGAAAGGACCATCGACATCAGCCTCGGGCCGATCGACAAGAAGCAGGCAGACAACCTCATCGCCCAAGCGAAGACCGCGGGCACAAAGGTGGACGTCGTCAAGACGATCCCGACCGCCTTCTTCGTCAACAGCGAAGGCAAGATCGCCCTCGGCGTTCTCGGCAAGCCGGCCAACTCGCAGCTTCAGGGCCCGCGCGACATGCAGTTCTACACCGAATCGGTCGAGACTCTCAAGAAGCTCGACGAGGCGCGAAAGACCGATCCGGCCAAGCCCTTCCCGACTGCCACGCCGGTGGAGATCGCGATGGTGACCAGTCACCCGGTCCAGTGGTGGCGGTTCATGCTCTGCATCCTCTTCGGCATCCTCATGGCGTTCGCCTTCGAATGGCTGACCGATTACTATGTCTCGACCCATAAGAAGCCGGTCAAGGAGGTCGCCGACGTCGCGACCGCGGGCCCGGCGCCGATGATCATCCAGGGATTTGCCTATGCCCAGGAATCGAGCGTCTTCAGCATTTTCGCGATCGTGATATCGCTGATCACGCCACTCTTCATCTTCCCGCCGACCGAATACGGAGGCTACATCCTCAGCTTCTATGGCATCGCGCTCGTCGGCCTGGGCCTACTCACCACGACCGGTTTCATCCTTGCGATGGACACCTTCGGCCCGATATCCGACAATGCCCAAGGCGTCTTCGAGATGTCCGGCGCGGGACATGGCAACGAGTACGGGTCGAAAGCCGTCCAGCGCCTCGACGCCGCCGGCAACACTACGAAGGCCCTCACGAAGGGTTTCGCGATCGCCACCGCCGTCGTGGCCGCCGTCGCGCTCTTCCACACCTACGTCGAAGAGGGCAAGCTGACTGCGGCCGGCCTCAGTATCGACATTCCCGAGATATTCCTCGGGCTGCTCATCGGTGGAGCGGCCCCGTACTTGTTCTCGGCCTTCTCGATCAACGCGGTCGGGCGTGCATCCTTCCAACTGATCGGAGAGGTGCGGCGTCAGTTCGCTGCCGATCCGGGAATCATGGCCGGTACGAGCAAGCCGGATTACGGTCGGTGCGTCGCCATCGTGACGAAGGCTGCCCAGAAGGAACTTTTGGGGCCGGGAATCCTCGCGATCGCGCTTCCCGTCTTCGTCGCGTTCGGCTTCGGCATTGCCTCGGCTCTGAACGGCTCCTACACGACGATCGGAGATTCCCAGTACAACCTCGTCGGCGCGCAGGCGCTCGGCGGCTTCTTGGCCGGTGCGATCTTGAGCGGCCAGCTAATGGCCGTTTTGCTGGCCAACTCGGGCGGCATGTGGGACAACGCGAAGAAGCTCATCGAGGACGGCCTTCATGGTGGCAAGGGCACCGAAGCCCATCGGGCCGGCGTCGTCTGTGACACGGTCGGCGATCCGTTCAAGGACACCGCGGGCCCCGCGATGAACCCGCTGATCAAGGTCATGAACCTCGTCGCGTTGCTCCTCGCCCCTGTGGTCATCATGCCGCACCCGGCGTGGCTGCTCATCACGATCACGTCTGCGTCGTTCCTCGCGCTCGCCATTGCCTTCTGGATGTCCAAGCGAGGCTCGCTCTCGAGCGAACTCACCGCAATGACCGCCGCCTCGGCAGCCGCAGTCGCGGGCTCTGTCCCCTCTAAGCGCCTCCCCGAGCCCGAGCCGACACTTCCGCCGACCGGCCCTGCCGGACCCGTGGAGGACGTCGAGGTCATGGAAGTGGTCGAGGTCGAGGAAGAGCCGAAGGACTAAGCCCGTGCGGGCAAGGGGGAATCGCCGTCGCGGCGATTCCCCCGGCCCGGAAACGCAACACCATGGCCGCCACCGACTTTTCGTTCGATATCGTCTGCCGAGTCGACATGCAGGAGGTCCGCAACGCCATCGACCAAGCCCAACGGGAGATGAGCAACCGCTACGACTTCAAGGGCTCGAAGTGCGAGATCGAGTTCGAAAAGTCGGATATTACGCTCCATGCCGACGATGACTTCAAGCTTCAGCAGGTCAAGGACATCCTCGAGAGCAAGCTGATCCGGCGCGGCATCGATATTCGGCTCATCGACTACGGGAAGGTCGAGCCGGCCACCGGGCTCTCGGTTCGCCAAAAGGTCATCCTCAAGCAGGGAATCGAACAGGACAAGGCCAAGGCCCTCATCAAGCAGATCAAGGACTCTGGCATCAAGGTTCAGGCGCAGATACAGGGGGACGAGGTTCGCGTTAGCGGCAAGAACAAGGACGACCTCCAGAAGTGCATCCAGTTCGTCAAGGGCCTCGATCTGGCGATGCCTGTCGACTTCGTCAACTATCGCTAAGTCGTTACCGCCCTCTTCGGGGATCGCCTACCCCATCCGAAGGAACGGCATTTCCTGAACTTCGGCTTCGAACTCGATCGAGCCTCGCCGAATCCGCACGATCTCGCCGCCGAATGCGACTTCGTTTCGGACCATCGCCGCGCCGATCCAGCCGAACTCGGGACTGAAGGACGCCCGGGTCACTCGACCGGCGTCGTCCCGGCTCAGGTGAGCCACCTGGTCTCCCGGCTCCATCCGCTCGTCGGCGAGCAAGCCGACCCAGGTTCGGTTCGTGTGGCCCCGGCTGTGAATTCGCATAAGGACTTCCTGGCCGGTGTAGCAGCCCTTGGTGTAGCTCACATTCGCGTTCACGAAGCTTTGTCCCAGCTCCGGTGGCAGGGTCTTTTCGTCCGTATCCGTGCCGAGGAGGGGGATGCCGGTTTCCAGGCTAGTGGCCAGGAAGGCTCCGTCAGCAACCGACGGGAACTGCTTCTTGAGTTTCCGAGTCGCCTTGGCTGCATCGCCGCGCAGCAGGATGTCCCATCCGCCGTAGCCGGACCGGTTCGAACGGAGGAAGATGCCCTCGGCACCTTCGAGCGTCCCCGACCCTGCGTCGAGAGCCGGGAGGTTCGCCAGGGCCGCGAGTGACCGCGTTGCGCCTGGGCCTTGGACGCTAAGGATCGAGCCCTCGAAACGGGTCGCCTGGACGTCCTCAAGGATCACCATCTTGGCCACTCGGTCAAGCAGCGCGTTCGCGCCTAGTTCATCGGCCACAACCACGAACCGCTCGTTCAGCCACCAGATCGTGCAGATCGCCTCGAGTTGTCCGGTCGGCTTACACAGGCAGAATCCGAGCGAACCACCGGGCTCCAACTTGCGCAGGTCGTTCGTGACCTGGCCCTGCAGCCATCCCTTTGCGTCCTCACCCGTGAGCACGATGGCTCGATGGGTCGAGAGGTCGACCAGGCCGCACTCCTCGCGCAGCAGCCTGTAGCCCTCCTCGAATCGCTCCGCGTCTTGAACCGCCCCCAATGTTTCGCACATCTCGCTTCGCTCCTGGGCCCGTTCCACGAGGTCCAGACGCGCTAAGATGCGCCCTGGACCCTTCTGGTGCAAAATGGGCCATGGCTCCGTTGCCTGGTGGTTTCTACGATTGTGGCAGACGCGGTGTGCCATGTCGTTGACGCCTCTGGCACTCCTCGCGGGATTCGGGCTCCTTTTCGGCCTCGGGAGTGGCGAAATCCGACGCTTCGAGCGCGATGCCGCCACCGATCTGAAGTCCCAATTGACAGGACAGAACATGAAAGTCTCGGTCCGGGCGGAACTCAACGGGCTCGCCGGCCTCTGGGGCGACCTCCGCTCGGGCACGATCCGCGCCTCCGACTTCGCCACCAACGGCCTCCCTCTCTTCACCGAGCCCCACCGAAGGCAGAACGGTCGCTTGGGCCTCCTGCGCCTCGACCTAAGAGAGTTCGTGCTCTCGGGGCTCCGGGTCGAGCGGCTCGAAGCTCAAATCCCCGGCTGCCGCTACGACTTCGATCTCGCTTTGCGCCGTCGCAAGATCAGGCTCAGCCGCAGTGGCGTGGGCACGGGGACGGTCGTCCTGCGGGAGAAGGACCTCGAGGCCTTCATCCTCCGCAAGTACAGCGAAATCAAGCGCGTCTCGGTCCGCATCGACAAGGACCGCGTCTTCGTCGACGGCTACGGCGAGTTCCTGATCGCCAAGACGAACTTCACCGTGATCGCGAGCCTCCAGGCCCTAGAGGGTACGAGGCTGTTCCTGACCGACGCCAAGATCTACTTCGACTGGCGGCGTGCCGACGAGGCGGCGAGTAAAGCCCTACTCGACAGCCTCAATCCGGTCGTCGATCTGCGAAAGGACCTCGGCCTCTATGATGCCGTCACCGTCGAGCGCATCCGGCTCCGCGACGGCAGGCTGCAGGCCTGGGGCGCCACCCGCATCCCGGTCCGACCCGCCGAGGAGGAGGGGAAATGAATCCCGCTCGACTCGTCTCGCTCACCTTCGACGGCACGACTCTCGGCCACCTCGAGATCGTCGGGCCTATCCTCCGAGACCTCGGCTTGGCGGGCACTTTCTATGCCCGCGCCGAGAACCTGCTCCGGGCCGTGCGCGACTGGCAGGAGGTGGCCGCTGGCGGATTCGAGATTGGCGATGGCTGCCTGAGTGCCGCTGCGCGCCCGGACGGGTTCGTTGCCTTGAGCCGAGACGCCATTGCCGGTGAACTCCAGGCCTCCGCGGACCTGCTCGATCACCTTTTCGAAGGTCCCCGCTCGTTCGGCTTTCCCTGGGGGATGCCAAGCTGTGAAGAGGGCGAGTATCGTGAGATCGTAACCGCCGCATACTCGGTCGCCCGCGCCGGAATCGAGGGGCACAACACGAAGACCGACACCGACTTCGGCTACCTGCGCTGCATCCCCTGCGAGGGCTACAGCGGCTCCGAACTCGTGGACCTCGCCGAGAACGCCCTTGCCGCCGACGAGTGGATCCTGTTCGCCTTCGATGGAATCGGCGAGGGTGAACCTTCGGTTGACCGAGGCGCCTTCCTTGCCCTTGCCGAACATCTCGCCCAGACCGGCGCGCCGTGCGCTACGGTCATCGAGGGCGCTACTCTTTGGCGCGCCGCGATCGCACATGTCGAGGCAGGGCCGTCAGGCTAGCCGGTCCCGGGACCCCGGGAGAACTTGTCATACACTAATGGTGGACCTGTAGCCGAAAAGGATAGGCGACGCAAAACTTAAGCACGCGTTCGAAAGAGCCCGGCGCTGGAGGAGTAGGACTCATAGCCGCGTGGCGGCGTTCCCCGAAACGAAGGTGGGCGGCCGGTTTCAGAAGCACCGAAAGGCAATCCCAGCCGAGGCCGGATCGACTCCGCGCCGGTGAAAATCCGTAGGGAAGCGAGTTCTCCGAAAAGCCGCCGGCCGGGTGATGCGGGTTCGAGTCCCGCCAGGTCCACCAAACTCATAGGATCTCGTCATTTAGGCTCCTGGCCGTGGTGACCGCCGGACGGCGAAACGACCAACGGCAGATGACTGCACAATAGCGGGGTGGAATATCGCTCGCTGGGACGCACCGGCGTCCAGGTCTCCGTCGCTTGCCTCGGTACGATGACGTTCGGGTGGGAGCCTGACGATTGGGGATCGCCAGAAGACGTGGCCCTCCGTGTGGCGGCCAAGGCGCTCGATCTCGGCATCAACTTCTGGGATACCGCCGACGTCTATGGCCGCGGAACGAGCGAGACCATCGTCGGCAAAGCCCTTCGCGGCAAGCGCGACCGCATCGTGCTCGCCACCAAGTGTCACGGGACGATGGCCGACGACGACCCCAACGCCTCGGGAAACTCGCGCCGCCACATTATCGAAGCCTGCGAGGCATCCTTGCGCCGCCTCGGCACGGACTGGATCGACCTCTACCAAATTCACCGCCCACAGCCCTCGATTCCGATCGACGAGACCTTGCGAGCGCTCGACGACCTGATTCGGCAGGGCAAGGTCCGCTATGCAGGGGCCTCGACCTACGGCGCTTGGCAGTTATGTGAAGCGCATTACGTGGCCAAGACGCTAGGGATCAACGGCTTCGTCTGCGAGCAGCCGCCCTACAACCTGCTCGACCGGCGCATCGAGCGCGAGCTGCTCCCCTTCTGCAGGACCTACGACTACGGCGTGATCCCTTGGTCGCCACTCGCCGGGGGACAACTGAGCGGCAAGTACCTCGACGACAAGCCAGCAGATTCGCGATACGGAAAGTCCGACCCGATGGGCCGCATCACCAGCGAAACGACTACGGTAGTGAAGGGGCTCAAAGCGATTGCCGACGGTGCCGGCCTCACACTCACCCAACTGAGTCTCGCTTGGATCGCCGGTCAGCCGGGGATCACGAGCCCGATTATCGGCGCTCGGTCCGAGGCGCAGCTGGAGGAGTCCACCTCGGCCTGCCAGATCAAGCTGGAGGACCGCGTGCGAGAACAGATCGACGCGGTGATCGCGCCGGGTACGAACGTGGCGAACTACTACACCGCGCCTTTCGGTCCCAACGCGCGCCCGAACGCCTAGCGCGACCAGCAAGCCCAGAGCGAAAAGGTAAGCAAAGGGGCCGAGGCTCCAGGCAAGCGAGCAAGGGCTTCGTCCGTCAGTCGGACAGCCCGGCCTTTGCGGTGGTTCGAGTTCGCGGACACCGATTGGATTGTACAACGAACCGGTTGGGTTCGGCCAACTTATAGAACTTGGCCGATCCTAGCCGGTTTGCCGGGGAAGGCTGGGTTAGGATGAAGGTCCCCGACGCGGGCTCATTTGGTCGAAAGCCGGGCCATACACAGGCGGGGAACCTGTTTGGGAGGAAACCGATGTCCTACGCTCGATGCCTTTTGCTCTTCGCCCTCACCTTCGGCTTCGGGGCGGCGAACGCCCAGCTGACGATCCCGAGCGACGGCTCCGACGGGGCATTCAACGTCAGCGGCAACCATACGATCGACCTGTCGCAAGCGCCGACCGCCTCGTGGAATACCCCGGCCCCGATCCCCGGGCGCGGCGTCTAGACCCGGTCCAGTGGGCGGTGGTGTTCAAGTTCACCTCGTTTGGTTATAACGGTCTAGGAAGCGGAGTGATTCAGTTCACGCCTCACCCCTCGGGCGCCCCGGTCGTCATTTTGGTCCAGCAGGACGTGTCGATCAACAACGGCGGGACTCTCTACCTCCAAGGTTCGAATGGTAATGGTTACGCCCTTGCTGCGGCTCCTCCTGGTGGATTTCGAGGCGGAGCGGCGGCCTTCGGATCGCTGCCTGGCGCCGCGGGCTTCGGGCCCGGTGGGGGTAACTACGATCCGATCTCCGATCCTCCCGGATCGGGTAGCTTCGCCACCTCGGGAACCGGTCCCTCCGGGGCTCTCTACGGCAATGCATCGATCATCCCATTGATCGGCGGCTCGGGCGGGGCGGGCAGGTACGCGCACGGCTACGGCGGTGCGAGCGGAGGAGGCGCGATCATGATCGCGGCACAGGGAACGATCAGCCTCACGAGCGGTCGCATTTATGCGTATGGCGGCTCGTCCAGTTGGAGTTTTGGCGGAGGATCGGGTGGCGCAATTCGCTTGATCGGGAATACGGTGATCGTCGATGCTACAAGTACTCTTGCGGCCAACGGCGTTGCTGGCGGCGGCGACGGGCGCATCCGGGTGGAGGCAAACACGCGAACCCTTTCCGGCTCCGTCGTGCCTCCCCCCAGCGCCATCACCCCCAACCAGACCCCCCAAATCTGGCCCGACAGCACTACGCCGCGGCTCGAGATCGTTAGCGTCGGAGGGACCAACGCCCCCGCCGATCCTCGCTCGAACCTCTTCCAGCCCGACATCGAGCTCAACGAAGGGGGGCAGAAGACGGTCGTCGTCCACGCCTACAACGTGCCCACCGACGGGACTTGGCAGGTGCAGGTGAGGCTGACTCCTCGCAATGGAAAGGAGAGCTTCGTCACCTGCACCTATGTCAGCGGCAACCAAGGCTCGTCGATCTGGCAGGGCAGCCTCAATTTCGACGTGGGCAGCGCGGCGATGATCGCGCGGGCCCACCGACTGTAGGGAAGTGGGGTCCGTCATGAGGACCGTCTTCGCCTTGTTCCTCCTGCTGGCGGCCATGACTTCGGTCATCGGCCGTCAGCCGGGAAGCGCCCACGCCCATATCCTGGTGGCGTACCGAACCGTCGGTATGATCGTTCCTGGCCTCACTCCACTCATGGTGCTGGACGTGCCGGAGGACGCGATCTCGCGTGAACTCTCCGTCGCAGTGACGACGCTCGATTCGACGACGGACGGTATCTCGCGCGAACTCTCGATCTCGGTGCCTGCGACCCATAACGCTGGAAACGCCTGGTCGAGGGAAACGAGCATACGGGTGGCCCCCGGGCCCGGCGTTCCCGACGCGATCTCCCGCGAATTGAGCATCGAATGGGATCCGGACAAGCCGTACTACGCCCACTCCCGGGCGGTCTCGGTCGGGGGCAGCCGGTCGCTCACGGTGAGGGTCGAGTTCCAGGACATCGATCCCCTCCTCGCGCCGACAACGGTTGCGCTGACGATCCTCGATCCCGACGGCGGCACGCTGATGGATACGAATGCCGCTTTGACCAACGGCGAGATCACGGTTCCCGCGATGCCTCGGATGCACCTCCGAGTCTACGCCAAGGCCAGCCACTGGCTGCGGCGGATGGAGGTGGTCGCCCACGGCTCGTCCGACCTCGTCGAACTGAGCCTGCTCAACGGCGACTGTGATGAGGACAACGAGATCACCATCGGGGACTATGCTCTGCTATCTGCCGCATTCGGTTCCGCCGAGGGCGATCCGAACTGGAATGCCTCCGCCGACCTGAACGGAGATCTCGAAGTCGACATCGGCGACTTCGCCATCCTCAGCAGCAACTTCGGCGAGGTCGGGGACTAGGGCGGGTCGTTAGGGCGACCGAGGGCGGTAGTTTCCGGGGGGCGGATCTCCCGTTTCGAACCAACTCGCGACGAGGATCGAGAGGTCGCCGATGTCGATCTCTCCCGATCCGTCGAGGTCGGGGTGGCGATGGTTCTGGCCGTGCGGCAAAGGTGTGTTCGGGTCCACCGTCTGCCCGTATCGGACAGCCAAGACGATGTAATCGGCGATGTCGACACGATTGTCTCGGTTCAGGTCGCCGCTCGCCAGGTCGATGTCCGCCCGATACTCGGAGCCGTTCGCTTCGAGCGTGACGCGCTTCCTGAGCCCGTGCAGCGGGTCCTTGACCGAGACCTGGGTGTACGGCCCGCAAAGAAGGCCTTCGGCGACGCCGAGTTCGATCGTCGCCGCGCCGGAGGAGTCGAACACCACATCTCGGTCGAGCACGATCGGCGCGTTGCCTCCCGGTCCGGTGCCGACCCGGATTTCGAGCGCCCGGATGAGGCCGGCTTCGCCTTGCCAAGTGTGTTGATGTCGAATGTGAAGCGTCAGGCGAGGCGGATCGACGAGCCACGGGGGCGTGCCCGAAGTCTGCACGTTGCCCGACCGGTCCGAAGCCATCCACTGGAGCCTTGCCGAACATCCCGATTGGGGTGGTATGTGAACGACAGATTGGAAGCGGTTGCCGGAAGCGGGGACTAGTTTCGCGATCAGGTCCTCGCCCAGATTCGTCCCCAGTGGCTCGAGGTCGAGCGAGAGGCTGGGGTGGCCAGCCAGCCCCCCTCCCTCGTCTCGAACCGTCGCCTCGATGGTCAGTTCACCGGCGAGGAAGTGGCCCGAAGCCAAGACGTCATGCGTTCCCTGCATGAGGACGAGGTCTTCGAAGACGGGTGGTTCGTCGTCCACCACGATCCGGTTCGACGGCCTGCGCACCGGGACGATGTACTCGCCGAGGGCTCCGTCGTCTGCGAACACCGTCGGCAGGCCCAAACCGTTGTCTGGTCGCAACAGGAGACCGAGTGCCCCAGCCGCAGTGGGGCGAAACTCGAGGGTAGCCAGCAACGTGTCATCGAGCCGCGCCCGCCCCTGCAGGGCCATCCCTCGAGCCAAGTAGAGTTGGGGCCCGATGGGATCGTACGCCGGCCCTCCGACGGCAAAGGTATACGGTTCTGGCGAATAGGCGCCCTGTAGGAATACTTGCGGACCCGTACTTTCCAAGAAGGCCTGGTAACCCCCTGCGGGCCGGGTCATGTTGGCCTGGAGGAGGAGGTAGCGAGCGGGGTCGTTCGCCTTGATGTAGGGTACGGGAGCAAGCAGCGCGAGAACGTTGGCCCCGGCATCGGTTCGTGCGCCGCTTAGCCGCATCGTCGCCAAACTCGCCACGCCGGCGGTTGTCTCGAATCCGGCCAGGAAGCCCACCGAGTCAGCCGCCCATGGGGGCAGCGGCCCGAGAAGGACTTCTTGTCCAGCGCTCGGGCCGTCCAATGCGCGCAGGGTCGCGGAAGACGCACCTGCTTGATCGAGCGATAGGGCGAAGTCGTAGCGATCAGACTCGGGCGCCGCAAACGGGCCTGCTTGCCCGGTGGATCCCTCCAGCCAGGCTTCCATTCCGACCAAGCCCCTCGAAAGGCGCAGCGCCACCCGGGGGCCTGCGGCCTGACCGAGCCCGATCACGAAACTCGATCCCATGCTCCATTGCCCGCCGGGCTCGAGGGTTGCCGCGAAGCTTTTGCCCCGCAAGTCGGTCTCGAAACCCGTCGGCGGCTTCAGATGATCAGAAAAGGGCGTGAATGTGCCGTCCCATGCGCCAAGGCCACCCGAGACCTCGCTTACCGCTTCTCCCCCGATCATGAAGGTCCTCGCGATCGCCGAGCCGCTCGGCGCAGGCGCGATGTAGACGCCCTCGAGGTCGACGGGCGTTCCACTGTAGGACTCGCCAACCGTCACGCTGAACGATCCAACATCGGAGAGGGCGGGTTCCCCATCGTCCACGACCCGGACGTTCACGACATACACCCCCTCGCCCTGAAACTCCGATGGCGTCCAGCTAAAGCGACCATCGGGCGTGACCGAGGCACCGACGGGCGGGCTTTCCAGCGAGAAGGTGAGCCGATTGGCCGGTAGGTCCGCGTCGGTCGCCGACAGAGTCAGGTCGAGCGTCGTGCCCTCGACGATCGTCTGATCGGGCGGTAAGTGGAGGACGGGCGGCTCGTTCACCTCGCGAACGTCGATGCGGACGCTCTGGGACGCGGTGCCACCGTGGCCGTCGGTCACGAGAACCGTCACCCATTCGGTCGGACCGTCTGCCTCGTTCGGGGTCCAAGTGAAGTGCCCGGGCGGTGTGATCGCAGCCCCTGCAGGCGCGTTCGGGCCCAATTCGAAACTGAGGGCTTGAACGGGGGTATCCGCGTCCGTCGCGCTCGCGTCGAAGGTCAAGAGAGACATCTCCTGCACCGACTGATTGGGTATCGGCTCGAGGACCGGGTTCTCGTTCGTCTCACGAACCGCGAGTTGGAAGGTTCGGGATGCCTCGGCGAGGCCGTCCGAAGCACGTACCGTTATCGAAAAGTCGCGCCCGCCGTCGGATTCTCCCGGTGTCCAGCGGATCACACCATCGGAGCCCAGGACAGCCTCTTCGGGCGCCCCCTCCATCATGATCTGCAGGGGCTGAATCGGTAAATCAAGGTCAGAGGCCGGAACGGCGAAGGCGAGGGGCTCGTGCTCGTCGATGTCAAGGTCCGCGATCGGGTCGATCGTCGGGGGAAAGTTCTGGAAGGGCTCTACCCCGAACTCGATGCGATCGACGTTCAGCGAGAAAGGAGTGAGAGGACTATCGGACTTCCAGCAGAGACGAGCTTCGATGCGCCCGAGGGGCGAAACAAATCGGCCGGCATCGGTCTCGATGAGCACTTCGAACTCGCGGTCGGCACCCGAGCACTCGGTCTCCGCGACGGCTTCGAACTCTAGAGTGGCCCAGTTACGAAGTTCAACCGTGGCAGTAGTCGCGCACGGCGTCGTCTTGTGTTCGATCCGCACCCGCAAACGCGAAATGTTGGTGTAAGTCACGTTCGCGACTGCGGCAACGGTGGCCCGCTGGGTCTCCGCCGTCATCGAGTCGATCGAGGACGCAAGCCAGCGGTTGTCCGGAAGGACGACTTCGAGCGTGGAGGCAGTATCGGCGGGGAGTCCTTCGGTAATCGCGACTTCATCGGGGAAGGCCCTCTCGAAGTCGCTCAGCTTCACGATGCGAGCAATGGAGGGCGCGCGTTCATTGTCGACCGCGAACAGCATGAAGTAGCCGGGGGTCGCGACAAAGGGCGTCTCGGGTGGGTGAACGATGAATCGCCCGGGCACCAATGGATGCGGTTCGAATTCCAGCGTGACGTACTGCTGGTTCATGTTGAAGGCGTGGGTCACGGAGCCGAGCGAAACGAGCCGAATCCTCGAGAGGGTCCGACCCGGCGAAAGATCGACATCGAGGCAGAACGGGCGGCCGTACCGGATCTCGGTTGGATGATCCCCGACGATCTGTGGCCGAAAGTCCGCCCAGTTCGGGTGCGATCCGTACTGGGGAGTGTAGAACTGGGCAGTCCGCTGAGTCGGCCAGGTAGGAAGATTGTAGAACTCTGGCTCGCCGCCGGCAACCACGACCCGGGCATCCGGGAGGAGCAAGGACGTGAGATGATAGCCGCGACCGATCTTCGGTTGGCCGGCGCCTTGGAGGGACTGGACCAGCGACCATGACGGGTTCGACGCCTCGGTGTCGAAGACCTCGGGGGTCGTGCATTCGCTGGCTGCCATGCGGTCACCGCGGAGGTTTCCACCCATCGCCATGATCCGACCGTCGGGCAGCGCGACCAGGCAGTGATTGGTTCGTCTCAGCAGCATGTCGGGCAGGACCTGCCATTGCGGGTTCTCCGAGTTCAAGTCGATCGTGACGCAGGCCTTGCTCGCGTCTTCGCTCGATCCGCTGGTGCGGTGCCCACCGCTACGATAAATCCGCCCATCCATCATCACGCAGCTCGAGTAGCTCCAGCGTACGTTCGGGAAGCCGGGCGGAATGGGTGCGAACGGCTCCCAAGCAAGGGTGAGGGGATCGTAGAGGGCCGACTGCCATCTCAGGTCCTCTCCGACGCGTCCGGCAGGAGCGTAAAACACACGTCCGTCCTTGGGGTGAACAAAGAGGTGCGGATAGAAGACGTCTTGCGGCGCCTGAGGTAGGTTCGCAAGGAGGTCTGCGGGCTCTCCCGGAATGGTCGTCCAGAGGTCGGGCGCGCGGTTCTATGTAATCGTGCAGTTGCCGAGCGGACCGTCGCAGTATTCGCCCATCGACGCCATAAACGTGCGGTCGGGCAACTGGATAACGGTCGGATACCAGCGGCCGTGGGCCATGTCGCTCAACCGCCGCCATTGGTCGGTCTGCCACTGGAAGAGCCAGACGTCGGCGATCCCGTGTCGGTCGAACGTGGGGCCAGGGCCCCAATGTCCTCCGGCGACGATCGCGTCCCCATTCTCGTCCAGGGTGTGGCCGGCGCAGAAGAGTTCTCGTTTCTGTCCGTCGATCATCGGCCCGGGGATCACCTGACCGGGACCGTCGTAGGGGTAGGGGATCGTTGCGACGTTGAAATCGCGTTCTGCCGCTGCATCCCGGCTTCGGTTGAAGATCATGATCCGCTGGTCGGGCAGGAGGAGCATGTGGATGGCGTGGACCGGCCACGGGTGAGGGTTCGTCGACCACGTGCCCTGCGCCTGACTAGCTACCGGTAACGCTGCCGCCGTCAGCACCGCGCAAAGCCACCTGGCACGCAGACGGATGATCCACGCGCCAAATGCCATAAGATGGCAAGACTCTCCTCGCGCGCAACCGCGCACCCTTTCGAACATTGAAGCAGCCGCCGAACCTCTCCATTCTGACCGACGGCGCGGGCCACGCGTTCAGTTCGTGCGCCGATCCAGCAACTCTTGCAGGGTCGCTACATTATTGCAGCTGCCTGCGTCGCCTCGTAGGTGCGGCAGTCCAGCTGCCCGTCCTGGCACGACCAAAGCTCGAACGTCCCATTGGTCACCGCCGCGCCCCAGCTTCCGTCGCGCGCTAAAGCAAACACCACGCAGGGCATCTCGGCTGCCCGGGGCTGCCGGCGCAGCATCTGGGCCACGACTTCGTCGCAGGCCTCCTGGGGGCTGGCGCCGCGGCGCATCTGCTCGACGGCGCGGAATGAGGCACAGGCTTTCCAAAGCTCCTCGCCCAGACCGGTTGCCCCAGCCGCGCCGACCTCGTCATCCGCGTAAATACCTGCACCTACGATCGGCGAGTCGCCGACCCGGCCTGGCTTCTTGTAGGCCATGCCGCTCGTCGAGCTCGCGGCGACGAGATGCGGTCCGTCTTCGAGGGCGAGCATCGTCACCGTGTCGCTGGGTTTGTCGAGGCTATGGACGTACTCCTTCTCCAGTTCGCGATTCGCCAGCCACTCCGAGTAGAGGCGGCAGCTCTCCGCGGTCATCAAGTTCGTGGGCCCAAAACCCTCTTCGATCGCAAACCGGCGGGCTTGGTCGGCGGCGAGCATGACGTGGGGTGTTTTCTCCATCACGCGGCGAGCGACCGAGATCACAGGCACGATCCCCCGGACAGCGCATACCGCTCCCGCTTCGAGCGTACGCCCGTCCATCATGCTCGCGTCGAGCTCAAGCTCTCCGTCCGCATTCGGGATCGACCCGAGCCCGATCGCGATCATCTTGGGGTCGAGTTCGGCGGCGGTCAGGCCGTGTTCGAGGGTGGTTCGGAGGTCAGCGCCGGCTTTTCGACTTTGCCATGCTGCCTCGATGGCGACCCGCCCGGGTTCCTTCCACGTCGAGAGGATGGTGGTCATCGGGGGCAAAGGGTACCTGGCGGCTAGGCTTCGTCTTCGACCTGCGCTCGTCGGCGCTTCGACGCAGCCGCCATCAGTAGGAGGAGGATCGCTCCGCCGAAGAGCAGCGGCCCCGAGTACAGGGCGGGACCAGGAGGTCGGGGCAGTCGCTCGAGTCGGCCGTCGCGCTCCGCGCGGCGACGCCGAACTTCGAGTCTCAAGCTCTTCTCGCCCTGCTTCATGGCCCAACGGTGGTTTGCTTCGAAGATCGGCCTCAGGACGAAACTGAGCAGTCGCAACAGAGGCTTGTTCGCTCTCACCTGCCAGTCGAACGTGATTTCCGCCTGATCGCCTACCTGCTTGAGGCCCCAGATACCGGTACCGAGAAAGTCGCCTTCCGCTTCGATGCCGAACCGATGCGGCGACTCCGATGCAGCCACGATCAAGGTCCAACGCAACTGGTAGGGAAGCCAGCCCCGAGTCAGGAGTCGGATGCGCTTGCCGATGCCCTTTGCTCCGCCCTTGTCTTCGATGATCGAGGCGAGATAGACCGAAGGCCACCACTGTGTCAGCCCCTCCACATCTTCGAGCACCTCGGCGGCCTCTTCGATGGTGCCGTCGAGCGTCCACAGAGTCAGAAACCGATAGTCGTTCGAGGCCATGACTCGATTATAGGGTACTAAACTCGAAGTCGGCGGAAGATCGCGGAAGGAATGTTGCGAATGATGCCGAAGGCCAGCCAGTGGCCGAACTTGAGGTAGTGCTCGCCGGTCCGACGGCTCTTGATCAAGATGAGCCGGGCGGCCGCTTCCGCAGACATGGCCCCTCGCAAATGGAGTCTGGCAGTCATTTCGGTTTGCACCGGCCCCGGCTTGATGGTGACGACGCGCACTCCCCTTCGAGCCAGCCGGTTTCGCAGGGCTTCCAGATAGGTTGCCAAGGCTGCCTTCGTGGCGTTATAGACTGGCTGGCCGCAGCGGCCCCGATCGCCGGCCACGCTTCCGATGCCGACGATCGTGCCGTGGCGGGTGTTCTGGAAGCGGATGGCGGCCTGGTTCAGCCAGGCGATCGCCCCCAGCAGGTTGACCTCAACCATCGCCCGGTCCTTCTCGAAGCAGAACTCCATCGCCCCGACCTCCGGCATCACGCCCGCCGTATAGATCACGAGATCGAGCCCGCCGAGTTGCTTGGCGGCTTCCTGGAAAACCGCGGGAACCGTCTCGGTGTCGGCCACGTCGTGCTCGAAGACGAACACCAGGTCGGGATACTTTTCAGCGAGGGCCCCGAGGAGGTCCTTTCGGCGGGCGATCGCGGCAACGCGGCATCCGCTCTTGGCAAGCCTCTCGGCCAGGGCATGCCCGATTCCCGAGGACGCGCCGATCACGATCGCGTGACGATAGCCGGACATGGCTCGAATTATGGCGGCTCGCCGTGACTAGGCCGGCAATGTCGTGCGGGTGCGCTCGCGCGCCGCATGTCCGAGCAGGCTGACGAGGTTTGCGAGAGTTCCCCGCAGTTCGCGGCGTGGAACGACGCGGTCGATCATTCCGGCGCGAAGGCAGAACTCGGCAGTTTGGAAGTCGTCTGGCGCCTTGACGACCTGCGCCTGCTTGCTCACGCGCGCTCCGGCGAACCCGACGAGTGCTTTCGGCTCGGCCAAGATGACATCGGCCACGCTGGCGTAGCTGGCGAGCACGCCGGCCATCGTGGGGTCGGTGAAGATGGCGATGAAGGGGACGCCGGATTCGCGGCACCGCTCGACCGCTGCAGTGGTCTTTGCCATCTGCATGAGGCTGATGAGCCCTTCTTGCATCCGGGCGCCTCCCGACGCGCAGAAGATGAGGGCGGCTTCGCCGTGATCGGCGGCTCGTTCGAGGGTCCGGGTCACCAGTTCTCCGGCGACGCAGCCCATCGACCCGCCCATGAAGTGGAAGTCGCTCACCGCAACTTGGACAGGCAAACCCTCTAGAAGTGCCCGGCCAACGACCATGCCGTCGTTTCGACCACACCGCTCGATCGCCTGATCGAGTTTCTCGCGGTAGTCGGGAAACTGGAGCGGGTCGATCGAGGCGAGGCTCTGGTCCATCGGCTCGAACGAGCCCTCGTCGAAGGTGATTTCGATCCGACGATCCGCGGTCAGGCGATGGTGGTGGCCGCAGTGCTGGCACACGGAGAGGTTCAGCTCGAACTCTCGCTTGAAGAGGGCCTTCTTGCAGTTCGCGCATTGCAGGAAGGCATCGCCCTGGTCGGGGCGGCTGGCGCGCATGGAGACGATGTTACCCGGGGGTACCCTTAGGGGATGCGGTGGCTTCGGGGCCGGCTTCCCTCCCTGCTGTCGATTCTGGCCGCCACGGTGGCGTCGGCCCAAGAGGGACGGATCGACCTCTATTACGGCGCGGTGCGTCCGGCGGCTCGAAGCGAAGCCCCCGCTGCGCCGCCCACGCGTGCCCTGTTCGAACCCGCCACAGGATGCTATCTCGGGGCCTACATCGAACTCGATCCGCTCCTCAAGAAGGTCGTCGTCGATTCGAGTGACAACCGCCGCAAACTCCCCGAGGAGTTCGAAGAGATCGTCGGCAAGAGCCATGCGATCTACTTCTTCTATCTCGGATACGGACGCCCGCTGCCGATGGACTGGGTGCGGAGCCTCGCCTCCCGCGGGAAGATGGTCCACATCGCGCTCGAGCCGAACGACGGGCTCGTCGCGGTCAAGGACGATACCTATCTGCGCAAGTTGGCCGACGATATGGCCGCCAGCGGCGCGAAGATCTTCCTCCGCTTCGCCAGCGAGATGAACGGCACGTGGACCAACTACTCCGGCGATCCCGAACTCTATAAAGAGAAGTGGCGGTTGCTCACCCGCGTTATTCGCGAACGGGCCGACAACGTTGCGATGGTCTGGTGCCCTTACACCACGCCCCGCGACCCGATCCCGAACTACTATCCCGGCGACGAATGGGTGGACTGGGTCGGCGTGAACATGTACAACGTGACCTACTTCAACCAAGACCGCAGTACTCCAGCTCACCACGTCGGGCCAACCGACATGTTGGACTATATCTACCGGCGCTACGCCGATCGCAAGCCGATCATGATCGGCGAGTACGCGAGCACCCACTTCTCGGCCTTAGAGAATAAGCCGGTCGTCGATTTCGCGGTGGAGAACATCCGCGAGCTGTATCAAGCCCTGAGAACGCGCTACCCCCGGGTCAAAGCGATCAACTATTCCAACAGCAACAACCTGCTCCTCTCTCATCGGCAAAACAACAACTACACGGTCACCGCGAATCCCCGAGTGCTCGCCTCCTACCGCGCAGCCATCACCTCGGCGCACTTCATCGGCGGGACCGCAAGCGGCAACCTCGCCGCTCTCCCCGAGCGAACGACCGACGATCTCGCCAAGAACCTCGGTTTGAAACCCCTCGCCGACGGGTCGTTCATCGAAGGACGGGTCACCGTCGCGGCCTGGGTCGCGGCGCGATCCTCCAAGCCGATCGTCAGGGCGCTCGTGAACGGCAAGGTCGTCGCCATCGCCCACCGGGGCGATTTCTGGGAGATCGAACTCGATGCCGGTACTTTGGGCTCGGGAGACCATCGACTGCTCTTCGAGGCCTACGATTCGAAGGGCAAGATGGTTGCCAAGTCGACCGCGATCGTCACGGTGAAGTAAGCCGCGGTATCCTAGGAACCCGATGGACAGTACCTCCTTCATGCCCTCGACGGAGACCGTTTTCGAGCGGCAGGGCGAGCACACCATGGTGGTCAACATGGGACCCCAGCACCCCTCGACCCACGGCGTGCTCCGGGTGGTGTGCGAGCTCGACGGAGAGACTATCGTCCAGGCAAAATGCCAGATCGGCTACCTCCACACCGGCATGGAAAAGGAAGCCGAGTACCAACAATATCACAAATGCACGGTCATGACCGACCGGATGGACTACCTCAACGCGAACGGAAACAATCTCGCCCACGCGCTGGCCGTCGAGAAACTGCTGGGCTGCGAGATTCCACGCCGCGGTTCGTACCTGCGGGTTATCCTCGCCGAGCTTTCCCGGGTCGCCTCCCACTGCGTCTGGCTCGGGACCCACGCGCTCGACCTCGGGGCGATGACGCCGTTCTTCTACATCATGCAGCAGCGGGAGATGATCCTCGATATGTTCGAGATGTTCTCGGGCGTGCGCATGATGCCCTCGTGGATCGTCCCCGGGGGGCTGCGCGGTGACATGCCGGAGGGCTTCGAAGCCAAGCTCCGTGCCTTCTTGGACGAGTTCCCCAAGGAACTGCAAATCGTCGAGAACCTCCTCGTCGAGAACCCTATCTGGATGGAGCGAACCCAGAACGTCGGCGTCCTATCGGCCCGTGAAGCCCTCGAACTAGGCTGCAGTGGCCCTATCGCTAGAGGCAGCGGGGTGGCTTGGGACCTCCGCAAGAGCAACCCGTATTGCTGCTACGAAGAGTTCGACTTCCAGGTCCCGATCGGGCAGACCGGCGACGTCTATGACCGCTTTATCGTGCGGATCGCCGAGATGAAGGAGTCTTGCAAGATCCTGCGTCAGGCAATCGACGGTCTCCCCGAGGGCGACTGGAACACCTCCGACCGCAAGATTGCGCCCCCGCCCCGCTACGAGCTCGACAACTCGATGGAGTCGCTGATCCACCACTTCAAGCTGTACACCGAAGGGTTCCACCCGCCGGTCGGCGAAGCGTATGCCGGGATCGAAGGCAGCAAAGGCGAACTCGGGTTCTACATCGTTTCCGACGGCACCAACAAGCCCTACCGGTGGCACGAAAGACCGAGCTCGTTCATGAACCTCAAGTCGCTCGAGGTCCTCGCGGTCGGTCGTCTGCTCGCCGATGTCATCGCGATCATCGGCTCCATCGACATCGTTCTCGGAGAGATCGATCGCTAGCCATGCGCAAGGTCGTCTACGGCGGGGCCGCGAGCCTCGATAACACTCTCTCTCCCCCCGACCGCTCGATGGACTGGCTGAGGTGGTCTGCCGAGGCCGGCGGCATCATGATGGAGTCGTGGAAGAACTTCGACGCCATCTTGATGGGCCGCAAAACCTACGAGATTGCTTGCCAGAACAACCAGACCGAGGGCTTTGCCGGCGTTGGCTGTTACGTCTTCTCCCGCTCGCCTGAGACCCCCGTCGCCGAGGGCGTAACCCTGGTGACCGAAGACGCCGAAGGATTCCTGCGAGAGCTGAAGGCTCGCGAAGGCAAGGACATTTGCCTCATGGGTGGCGGCGACCTCGCCCGCACCTTCTTCGAGGCGGGCCTCATCGACGAAGTCGGCCTGAACCTCCACCCGATCCTCCTCGGCAGTGGCGTTCCCGTGTTTCACGAACTTTCCCGCCGGATCGAGTTAGAACTCTTGGAGTGCCGCCCCCTCCCCCACGGCTGTGTATACGTTCGGTATAGGGTCGTCCATCCCTGACCTGCCTCGGACGAATCCGGCCGCGATACATGGGCTCGCATGACCGCGCGCTTGGCCTTGGAGTACATCGCTGGGAAGGCCGCGCCAATTCGAGGGAACCTGTCGTCTGGTTCCTCATATGGCGAACGTTGGGCTTCGAACCGTCCTTGCCCTCATTCTCGGCGGCGCGGTGTGGAGCGCGGCGGCACAACTCGGGGTGAACTACAACGGGGTCTTCAGCCAGATCAATGGGCCTGACCTCGAGCGGACCGGTGCGACCCTCGTACGCGGCTTCGTCGACTATCACCAGGCGAGAGCCGCTAAGAAGAATCTGGCGGCCGACCCGGCATTCCAAGGCTTTGCCGGCCTCCGTACCCAGGGCAAGCAGACGATCCTCAACCTTAAATTCGACTTCGAGGGACGGAATCTGCCGGTCGGTGCGTCCGCCATTCGTCGCGAACTTGCCTTTCTGGACAAACTGCTGCCCGCCGTGTACCCGGCCGCCGATATCCTCGTCTGTGGCAATGAACCCTTCATCGAGTCGAAGATAGATCAGCGAGACGGGCGACTCGTGGCATTTTACGAGGCAGTGGCGCTTCGCGTGAAAGCCTTTCGCGATGCACAAAGTCGTAAGGTGCCACTCTATATCGGGGCATTCAATAACCTCTGGAAACCGAGTTGGCAATCGTCGGCGGCTTCGGCTCTTCTCGCCTTTGCGCAGAGCAGTTCGTGGTTAGCCGGAATCGACCTACATATCCATCATGTCGAATACTCGGATATCGACGGGGCATTCGAGTACGTGAGCCCCAGACTACGGCCGAATCAGAAGATCATCGTCACCGAGTTCTCCCTCAAGAACGAGTGGAAACTGCATCTGCGCGACCCGATCCCGGAAGTGCTCACACGTGACTACCGAAGGCCCGCCAGTTGGGAGGTCTATCAGTACTTGAATGCGGTAATCCATCGACCCGCTTCCCGAGCGGAGTGGGTCGCATTCCTCCAGAGAAGCCCATGGTTCGAATCGCGCAAAGACTACTTGACGATCGCCTGGCGCAAGTTCTCCGGCTACGATCGATTCCTCGCCGCGACCTATGGCATGTACCAAAACGCTCCGAAAACGTTCACTCCGAAAACGGACCCTTGGATCATTAACCCGCTCTTCGTCAACCAGACTGTAGTTCCCGACCCCGTTACGGGTCGCCCCCAGGCGAACTATGTCTTCTTGGAAGAGTTTCGGGCGATCTTACGTTCGCACCGAGCGACTAACCCCCGCCGGTCGGAGGAGGGTCCTTCTTGAATTTTGCCGGACGGTTCGCGGCATCGAGTGCCGTCGCATAGAACAAACGCGCCGTGCTTACGATCTTGTCGAAGTTAATCTTGTCCGGTGTGTCGGTCGGTTGATGGTAGTCGGGATGGAAGCCGCTGAAGACGAAGGCGATCGGGACACCCTTGGCGGCAAAGTTGTAGTGATCGCTTCGAGTGTACACGTCTTCTTCGTCCCACTCGAACTTGAAGTTCACATACTTGTTCGCATCGAGAACGGCCTGGTGAAGTTCCATGCTCAAGCGCTTGCTGCCGACTAGGTGAATCGTGTCGACGTTGTCCTCCGCCTTTTCGTTCTGCGTTTGCTCGTTGCGACCGACCATGTCCATCTGGAGGAGGCAGGTCATCTTGTCGAGCGGGAAGATCGGGTTGTTCGCGTAGTGGGCCGAACCGATGAGGCCCATTTCTTCACCGCAGAACGCCATAAACAGCACCGTTCGCTTGGGTTTCTCGGGGTTCTTCGCCATCGCCTGCGCGATCGCAAGGAGCGAGCAGTTCCCGGAGGCGTCGTCGTCGGCGCCCCAATAGATCTGCCCGTTCGACTCGCCCAGATGGTCGAGATGGGCGCCGAGGCCGACGACGTCGTCCTTAAGAACGGGGTCGCTCCCTTCGATCATCGCGACGACGTTGGGCACCATGATGTCCTCGGTCTTCACCTTGGCGACCAACTTGAGGGTCCCTTCGCCGGTGACCGCGCGGGCCGAAGCTTCCTCACCCGTAGCGACCAACTGAGCGAGGTCTGCCTTGCAGGCCTTGGCGAGTTCCTGGGCGGCCTCCCGGCTGATGACGACGGTCGACAGCGTTCGACCGGGGTTGTTCGGTGGAGCGTTGGCCGATTTTCTGCGAATCGCGCCCGGGCTCTCGGGCACGGAATCGACCACGCGGATCATGCGCGCTCCCGCACCAGTAACCTGGCTGCGCAGCCGGCGGCTGGGCTGCGCCCCCATGAAGACGACAATCTTGTCCTCGATTACTTTAGGATCGTTAAGTTCGGCATCCCCGTTCGCGTCGACGAAGACGACGCCCGCCTCGGCCTCGGCGTCCCCGCTCGCGCCAGTGAAGGCCAGCCGCTTGCCAGCGGTGATCTTCAGGCTGGTTCCGACGAGTTCGACGTAGCTTTCCGAAGGCACAACGGCGGTCCGAGTGAACGGCACGCCCTGGAAGTACGATCCATCCGGATTGGCCGACTTCAGGCCGAATTCCTTGAAGCGGGCCGCCATATACTCAGCGGCCTTCTGGAACCCCGGCTGACCCGTCCCGCGTCCGGCACATTCGGGTCCGGCGAGATAGGCCATCCACTTCTTGATGTCATCCTTCCCGATCGAGTCCCAGCCCGTCTTGATCGACGCGGGTGGCTGCTCGGCTCCCGGATACTGAGCGCGTGCGGCAGTCATGGAACAAAGAACCGCGGCCAGGGCGGCGAATCGCAGGCGTGTTCGAACGACGGAGGGGGGAAGGCCGACCATGCCACGTTTTACCGCTTTGGAGCGTGCTACGGTTCCTCGGGCGTCGGCCATGCCGAGACGACGATCCCGGCGAGAATCGCCGCTCCCCCGATGGCGACCGCCAGGGAAGGCCGTTCGTCGAAGATCCACCAGGCAAGCAGGCTGGCGACAATGGGCTCGCCGATGAGGCTGAGCGATACGAGCGGGGCCGCCACGTAGCCGAGCGCCCAGTTGTAGCTGGAGTGGCCGATCAACTGGGGAACGAGACCCACGAGCACGATCCATCCCCACTGGGAGGGCAGGAGGCCTGTGACAGGCGTGCCCGCCACGAGCATCGCCCCCCAGAGCATCACACCGGCGATGCCGTAGCAGAGCGCGCCATAGACCGGCAGCGAGAGGGTTCGCCGAAGGCGGCGACCCGCCAGGACGTATCCTGCTGCTGCGATGCCCCCGATAAGGGCTAAGACATCCCCCCAGAAAGCCTCGCCTTCGGCCTGAAAGTCGCCGGCGCCGATGACGATGCTCCCGAGAAGGCCAATGCCGATGCCGATCGCCATCCGAAGGGTAACGACGTCGCCGGTGAGCCGCGGGGCGGCCAGTGCGACCCAGAAAGGCGCAGTGTTTACGAGAACAAGACTCGAAGCGACGGTCGTCTTGTCGAGCGACGAGATCCATGTTGCGAAGTGGAGCGCCAGCAACGCACCAGCGAATGCAAGGGTGAGCCAAGTGTGCCGGTCCAGCTTTGCGAGCTCGTGCCGTCGCCATAGAACGACTACGGCACCGAGGGCAGCTGCGGCGATCGTCGACCGACAAGCTGCGATCAGGAGGGCCGGCGCTTCGGCGAGCCGGGCGAAGATCGCCCCGAGCGAGACCGCAGCAACGCCGAGGCCGAGGATCCAGCCAGGATGGATCAGCGACTTCGGTCCCGGCATTTTGCCAGTATGCCCGCCCGGCAAGACGACCGGGTTTCAGGTTCAGGGCCGCACGAAGAGCCCTCGGGTACCCTTAGAATAGAATTCGCGGGGCCGCGGGCACCGTGTCTGTGGAATAGGAATCCTGGGACTCAAAACAGGTCCTATGACCCGGACGTAGAACTGGCAGATGAGCCAGCCCGTCGAATGGGATACGAGACCAAAGAACTGGAGGTGATGGAAGAGTATGTGGCAACGATTCACCGAACGAGCACGCAAAGTCGTGTTCTACGCGCAGGAAGAAGCCCAGAAGTTCGGGGAAGGCTACGTCTCGACCGAGCATCTCCTCCTGGGCCTCGTCCGAGAGTCCGACAGTGTTGCGGCGAGGGTTCTCGAACGGCTTGGCGTGAGCCTAGGCCGGATTCGAGCCGAAGTCGAAAAGCAGCTGCCGCGCGGCGATGCGCGACCGAGTCAGGATATGACCCTGACCCCTCGCGCCAAGCGGGTTATCGACCTCGCTTACGACGAAGCCCGCAACCTTAACAACAATTACATCGGTACCGAACATCTTCTGCTCGGCCTCATCCGGGAGGGTGACGGCCTGGCAGGTCGCGTCCTTGCCAAGCTCGGCGTCGAGCTGGAGCGAGCGCGCCGCGAAGTGATGGCTCTACAGGACAACGAGTCCCAGACCAAATCGAGCGGCGGCAGCAGAACCAGCGGTGGCGGCGGCGGCGCGAAGACGCAGACGCTCGATGAATTCGGTCGCGACCTGACCGAGTTGGCCCGAGAAGGGAAGCTCGATCCGGTCGTCGGACGGCAGGCGGAAATCGAACGCGTCATGCAGATATTGACGCGCCGAACCAAAAACAACCCCTGTCTGATCGGCGATCCGGGCGTCGGGAAGACCGCAATCGCCGAAGGCCTGGCGTTGCGGATCGTGAGCGGCGACATCCCCGACCTCTTGAAGAACAAGAGAATCGTGGCATTGGACCTTGCTGGTCTTGTCGCCGGCACGAAATATCGCGGCGAATTCGAAGAGCGAATGAAGAAGGTGATGGAGGAAGTGCGCCGGTCCGAGGGACAGGTCATCCTCTTCATCGACGAACTTCATACGTTGGTGGGCGCGGGAGCCGCCGAAGGCGCGATCGACGCCTCCAACATCATGAAGCCGGCTCTGGCGCGTGGCGAACTGCAGTGTGTAGGCGCCACGACCCAGGACGAATTCCGCAAATACATCGAGCGCGACGCCGCCCTCGAGCGCCGGTTCCAGGCCGTCAAGGTCCGCGAGCCCAGCGAGGAGGAGGCGATCGACATCCTGAAGGGCCTGCGCGAGCGATACGAATCGCACCACAACGTGGAAATCACCGACGATGCGCTCGTTGCCTCGGTCCAACTCAGCAACCGCTACATCAGCGACCGCAGCCTGCCCGATAAGGCGATCGACCTGATCGACGAAGCGGCGAGCCGCGTCCGGCTCCAGCAAAGCCTGCCCCCTCTCGAGGTGCGCCAGGACAAGGTGAAGCTCAACAAGCTCAAGGCCGAGATCGACCACCTCATGCGAAAGAACGGCGATGACGAGCGCCTCGCTAAACTCCAAGCGGAGCGCGAGGAGCTCGAATCGAGCATCGCCGACCGCGAGGAAGAATGGGCGAGCGCAGAGAAGCCGGAAGCCGTGGTGGGCGAGCACGAGATCGCGATGATCGTCCAATCCTGGACCGGAATCCCGGTCACCAAGCTCGTGGAAGCGGAATCCCAGAAACTGCTCCGAATGGAGGATGACCTTCATGAGCGAATCATCGGTCAGGCGGACGCCGTCAGCGCGGTCGCCCGAGCCATCCGCCGCGCTCGAAGTGGCCTGAAGGATCCGAAGCGCCCGATGGGAAGCTTCATCTTCCTCGGCCCGACCGGGGTCGGCAAAACCGAACTCGCCAAGGCGCTCGCGGCCTACCTTTATGAGAAGGAATCGAACATGGTTCGGATCGACATGTCCGAATACATGGAGCGGTTCAGCGTATCCCGGCTGGTGGGAGCCCCTCCCGGTTACGTCGGCTACGACGAGGGCGGTCAGCTGACCGAACAGGTCCGCCGGAATCCCTATTGCGTGGTTCTCCTTGACGAAATCGAGAAGGCCCACCCGGACGTGTTCAACATCCTCCTGCAGATCATGGAGGACGGACAACTCACCGATAGCCAGGGTCGAACCGTAGACTTCCGTAACACGATTATCATCATGACCTCGAACGTCGGTGTGCGACCGATCGAAGTCGATAAGGGACTCGGATTCCGCGACACTCGTCAGGATTTCAGTGATCCCAAAGTGTACGAATCGATGAAGAACAAGATGATGGAGGAAATGAAGAAACTCTTTCGTCCGGAATTCCTCAACCGAGTCGACGAAGTCATCGTGTTCCAGCACCTGCGTCGAGACGAGATTCTGCAGATCGCGGACCTTTATCTCAAGCGAGTTAACGAGCAGGCCGACAGCCTCGGCATCAAGCTTGAACTGAGCGAAGCGGTGAAGGACCTGCTGGTCGATCAAGGCTACGACCCGAACCTCGGAGCGCGCCCTCTGCGCCGAGCGGTGCAGCGATACATCGAAGATCCTCTTGCCGAAGAGATGCTTCTCGGCACCTTCAGTACCGGCGACACCATCCTTGCGGACGTGGACGACGACAAGAAGGTCATCTTCCGCAAGAAGGACCCGGAGACCAACGGGAAGAAGAAAGAGAAGGTCGGAACGAAGGGCTAATGCCCCGGTTCCTTGCAGAACGGCTCGGCAGCGAGGCTGCCGAGCCGTACTCTTTAAGGCTATTCGTCGCCCAGCAGCCCGAAGTTGCCGGACAGTAACGCGAAGTCCCCGACGTCGATGGTTTCGTCGCCGTTCAAATCCGCGGTCGGATCCCAGTTCGGATCGCCCGGTGAGGAGCCGAATGCGGCCGAGAGCGTGGCGTAGTCTCCGATCGTAACCTCGTTATCGCCGTCGCAGTCTCCACTCAATAAGGTGAAATCCAGTGAAATCGGTTGCCCAAGGGCTTGAGTTCCGCTCGATCTTCGCAACCAGTAGTCGCCCTTGAGGAGTATCTCGGCCGGCCCGCTGACACCGGTTTCCAGCACTACTTGACCTGCGGCGTTCATTTGCGCATAGTCGAACTGCGTCCCTGTCCCCGATCGGACTTGCACTTCGAGGTATCTACCTTCGACCGCTCCCTGCCATCCCTCTAAAGTGACGTTACAAGTTACTTGCCCGGGTGCTAGAAGAGTAATCGTATAAGGAATTTCGTTCGATCGGTCCATCGAGTTTCCATTCCTGTACACAAACACATAAGGAAGTACTTGGCTTGCAAAAACATGATTATAGAGCCCTCCAGGATCGGAGGGGTCCATTTGAATCGTAAAGAACGGACCAACATAAACTCCAGGCTGGCCGACCTGTGATTGAAGCCAGTCTAGGAACTGTTGTGCGATAGTGTAATCGTTTCGATACGCGCTGGCGCCTTGTCGATAGGCGTACGGTATCCAGAAGGCGAAGCCGTTGAATGTCTCGTTTACCTCGAGCCGTCCTGTCATGACGTACTCGTTTTGATTAGCATTCAGCCTGTCGATCACGGGGTTCGGGTTGTCGAGTGTAAGGTGAGCGTTAAACCCGTGAGAAATCGAAGGGATCAGGACGAGAGCCCCGGCTATCGACAAGAGTCGGGGCAGGAATGTGGGTATAGCGTTTCGCATGCCAACTATTGTATCATGAGGTTGGCCCGAACCCTGCGCAGGTGCGGTGACCCGTGGATTTTCCTGGCGGCGAGCAGCTCAGACCCCGGCGAGAACTGTTGACATCTTGGGACGAATAGGATGTAAATGGTGCCGCAGTGCTTTGGTGAAAGCAATGTGCAGTGGTGTTCCATGTAGACCTGACTAGTCAAGGGCATTCCTGCTTCCCGGGCGTGTTATCATTTCCGGCATGAGCGTCGATTCCGGTGCCGAACCGCACGACCGCTACATCGGTGGCCTGATCTGCTACGGTGGGCGAGGCCTCTACGACTCCGAGCGGAACTTCTTGGTCGCCATGACGAGGGCGCATCGAAAGTACGCTAGGGCCTACGGCTTTGTCGCGGTCGTAAGCCTTGCCGCTCTCGTGCTGTCATTCTTGCTCGTGGGCATGGGACGAAGCGACGCGGCCCTCGCTCTGGGGATGTTCGCTTTGCTTTTTGGAGTTCCCTCCGCTTGGATGGCGCTGAGGTCACGTTCTCGCCGCCGGCTGATCGAGCAAGAACTCCAAGTCGGTTGGGTCGAGGCTTATGGCGAACCGCCGGAATGGAACAAACTGGGCGGCGTTCCCGAGCATACAGAACGGCTCATCTATGTTCCAGCCACGCGGCGGGTGATCTGGATCGACGGACAGTTCCGTGAAGATCTCTACGACAGCCCGACGACGGTGGCGAGGGCTCCAGAAGCCTATCACCAACTGGCGGCGAGCGACTGGTTCGACGAAGAACGGCCGGCTTTTCGCGATCTTCAGCCCGTCGAGATCGAGGAGCTTCGACGCCATCTCGCCAATCGCAAGTACCAGGCTTCGTTGGGCCTCCTCGGACTCGGCCTTCTGCTCGCCCTCGGTATCGCGATTCCATTGACCAAGAACGTTCCTCCCGGCGGTATCTTCGTCGGGGTGTTTGCCGTCATGCTGATCCCGGTCGGCTGGCGGGCCTGGCGCCAATTGGGCGAGCTTCGGCGGTGCGTGGAATCCGGCCGAGTCGGCATGGTCAAGCAGCCGGCGGAGGATGGATTCGTCGTCGTCGAGTTCCTCGAAGGCAACGGCGTAATCTGGACCGTCGCCGGCGCCGCGCACCCCTGGCGCGGGGTGCGTGGCGCCCGATGAATTGGTCAGGAACCCAGAACTCGGTTCAGGAGGTCGGCGAGCCTGTGGCCGGCAAGGGCGGCCTGGCGTCGACAAGTCGCTCGCCCTTTGGAAAGGTAAGTCTCGGGCACCGGGCGACCTCTTTGCAGAGAATAGGCCTCTCTCTTCGCAAGCTCGTGGCTTTCGCGGGCCCATTTCATCGGATCGCGCTCGGCTAGGCCGGACAGCTTCGCCCGGGGGACCTCCTTCATGATCTCGGTCGCGAGCTGGTCGATGCGGTCTTTCCCCTTTGCATTCAAGGGTCGGCGCACGGGAAGAAAGGCGCCGCAGCCGAAGTCCCAAAGCGCGTGCAGATTGGTGAGCGGGCGCTCGCTCCAACCCGAGACTGGGCCGATGTTGAAGTCGTTGCCGCCCCGGTCGCCGGAGGGCCATGCGGTGCTGACCTCCGATACGGCATGAAGCGGCTGATGCACATCGCCCACGAAGTGAACCAGATACCGAAGAGCCTCGGCCCTGTCGTCGCGGCTAGCCTTCGCGTCTCCTAAGACCTTCGTGAACCGCCGGATGGCCCACACCACGTTCTCTTCCGGCGGCTCCATGTCCGCCGGCTTACCGTCGCGACGAAAGAAGATGTTGATGTAGTGCCAATCCCGGTCTTTGCTCGACTTGACATCGTCAGCCCATACTCCGCACGTCACGAACGTGTTCGTGCGATCGTCGGTCCCGATCTTGACCAACTCGGAGACCCTGGCCTTGGCTCTTGCGTTGAGGCCTTTCTCCGCGATGGCGGCGACGACCATGTGGCCGGTCTCGATCCATCCGTGACCGGCCGCTGCGATCAGGACCGCCGAAAACGTCAGGAATGCACGCATGAACCTTACTCCTTCGCCCAAAACATCGGGCCAGCTGGCTCGGCGATGACTGCGGCCTTCAGCACTTGAAGCGCCTTGCGAAGGCCCTCCATCGGAGACATGAGACCGTCCTCGTGCTCGATGCTGAGGACGTCGTCGTAGCCGACCATCCTCAGATTCGAAACGAAGTCCTTCCACCACTCGACCGAGTGCCCGTACCCCACGGATCGGAACACCCACGAACGGGCGAGGATGTCGCCGTAGGACTTGGTATCCAGGTTGCCGTTTCGCGCGGAATTGTAGGGGTCTATCCGCGTATCCTTGGCGTGAACGTGGAACAGCGCTCCCTCGTGGCCGAGTTCGCGGACGGCGGCGATGGGGTCGATGCCCTGCCACCAGAGGTGTGAAGGGTCGAAGTTCGCCCCGATCCACTCCCCCTTCTTCCCGACCCCGTTGCGTAGCCGAAGGAGAGTATCGTTCGAGTAGCACACGAAGCCGGGATGCATCTCGATGCAAAAGCGGACCCTGTGCTCCGCGAGAAGGTCGGCCTGCTTGCGCCAGTAAGGGATCACGCGGCGACTCCACTGCCAGTCGAGGATGTCGCGGAATTCGTCCGGCCAGGCGCAGGTGACCCAGTTCGGGTTCTTGGCGTTTGGTCCGTCGCCCGGGCAGCCGCTGAAGCCGTTCACACAGCCCACCCCCAGCAAGGCCGCCAGCTTCACCGCGTTCACGAAGGCCTCGTGGTGGTCCTGGGCGATCGATTTCACGGGGTGAAGAGGGTTGCCATGGACGCTGATGGCGCTTATCGTCAGCCCTCGAGAGGAGACCTCTCTCAGCAGCTTGTCGCGGGCTTGCTTGCTTTCGAGCAGTCTGGGAACGTCGAGGTGGGCCGAGCCGGGATAGGCGCCGGCTCCGAACTCCACTGCCTCGATACCCTCGGCCTTCACAAGATCGAGGGTTTCCGCGAGGCCTTTGTCGCCGAAGAGCGCCGTGAAGATGCCAATCTTCATGGGGCCGAGTTTGGCATGATCGGACGGTGCCGCACAGATGACCAGACTATTCGCAGGTACCTTCCCAAAGGGTCTCGAGAAGCCTGAGCTGCTTCGGTCCGTCGGATTGGAAGGGCCTTTCCCCGTACTTCAGCACGGCTTCGGATTCGAGTAGTCCGGCCTGGTTGCCCCACATGACCCAGCCTTCACGTTGTGAACGCGAGAACAACTCGATGTACGGCCCGAAGGAGCAGGTTTCGATGATCTCATACATCTCGGCGGGTTTGCGACTGTGGAGCGTCTTCTGGCTGCAGATGATGTTCGGCTGCGTTCGGCCACGTTCGCGAGTACGTGCGTTTGGTCCCCGGGTGCCGAAGAGGCACACCTCGGTGACGTTGCGAAAGTAGAAGCCGACGCCTCGTCGGTCTGGGCCGCCATCCTTGCGGATCTTGTACCAGACGATGTTGGTCTTGTAAGTGAATCCCCAGCGCTTCATCACCTCCAGGCCTTCCGCCAAAAGGGCATTCGGGACCCATAGGTACAGGTGGGAGGTCGGCTTGGCGATGCGAGCGACAGGCAGCTCGGCTATTTCTTCGAAGGACAGCGTCGGATAACGCCGAAGCCGTCGATGCTCCGGGGCCATTTTTCCAGTGCGGTTCGTAAAGCGCCACGGTGGATCGGCATATATGGTGCCGAAGGCCTGAGGAGCTTGCCTCAGGAGGTCTTGTGCCGCGAACTGGGCGAACCAAGTTTCGGCCTCCTGCGCGGTCGCGTGCTCCAGGTCGGGAAACTCCATTTCCATTAGTCCTCGATGAAGGCGTCGCGGGTAATCCCAAAGACGAGAATCGGGCAGCCTCCGCCTCCGCCGCCTTCGATCCGAGGGATTAGCTTCGAGACCCAGGTAGTGCTTGTGCCGTACTTCTCCCAGATACCGAGCTCTTCGAAGATCGGTCTTAGCGAAGCCGCCTTCGTGATGATTATGCCGACGCTGACGGCTCGGAGGTCGAATAGTAGACGAAAATTGTTCAAATCTCGATCGAAGAACGGATCCTTGTTCGACCATTCGAGCTCGAGGGCGACCCGGTTCTTGAAGCAGTCCACCTTATGGGTCGGCGAGTCGTAGCTGCTTTCGTCGACCCGAATTTGTGTCCGAAACTGCTTCTCCACCCAACCTCGAAGTTTGAACTCCCGATCGAGGGTCTGGGCGACCTTCGACTTACCCCCTCCGCCTACTACGACTTGCGAGCGCAACACGCGAAAGCGTCCCAGCACTTCACAAAGGTCGCTCCACTCCGAGGGGAAGTCGGTTCTGAGAATAGCCGACGCGTGTCTCCATTCGTACACATCGAATCTCGGGTCGGGAAAGTCGTCGATCTGAATGGGATCAGGCACGATCACATTATCGCCATTCGGAGGACCCCCGTCCCGGGTGCCACACTCAGAGCAGCGATGACCCTCCACCCCGCGCTCCAGCGCCTGGCGGACTTCACCGCGAACTCCGAGTTCGACGGTGCGCTCTGGCTCGTCGGGGGGGCGGTCCGGGATGGCCTCCTCTCTACCGAAGTCGCATCGGAGCCGGCGGACTACGACATCGTGATCGGGCGGCGCGACGCCCCACCGGACGCCGCCATGTCGGCCGAGCGGCTGGTCGAGGCGATTCGACCCCTACTGGAGGGCGAGCCCGTCGTCTATCCCCGCTTCGGTACCGCGAGAGTTCAGATAGACGGGGTCGGAATCGAGGTTGTCGCCGCCCGCCGCGAAAGCTACCGCGGCGACTCGCGCAAGCCGAATGTCGAGCCGGCCACCCTTATCGAGGACGCGCGACGGCGCGACTTCACGGTGAATGCGCTCCTCTACAACCTCCACGTGCACGAAGTCTACGACCCCCTCGGGGGGCTGGCCGATCTCGAGGCTCGCTTGCTGAGAACGCCGCTCGAACCCGCCGCCACCTTCGCCGAGGACCCTTTGCGCATGCTCCGCGCTGTCCGGTTCGTGCACCAGCTCGGGTTTGCGCCCGCGCCCGCACTCTATCCGGCGATCCGGGCCGAGCGCGGGCGTCTCGGCATCGTCAGTGTCGAACGGATTCAGGCCGAACTGGACCGGATGCTCCTCCTGCCGAACGCAGATAGGGCTCTCGCCGACCTCATGACGCTCGGACTCTTCGAGCGCTTAGCGCCCGAACTGCTCGACTTGGTCGGTGTCGAGCAGGGCCGATACCACCACCTCGACGTGTGGGAACATTCGCTCCTCGTCGTACGCAACCTGCGCCGAACGGGCGTACCGGCCGATGACCTCGTGCTTGCCTTGAGTGCCCTGCTCCACGACGTCGGCAAGCCCACTACCCGAAGCGTCGACGCAGAAGGGAACACGCGGTTCTTCAGCCATGAAGTGGTCGGTGCGGACCTTGGGCGTGCGATCCTCGTGAGGCTGCGTTACTCGAACGACGTCGTCGATCGGGTCGTTCGGCTTGTGCGCGGCCACATGCGCCTGGGATCGTCCCCCACCTTCACCGATGCTGCCGCCCGCCGGCTGCTGCGTGATTTCGGTGAGGACCTCGAGCTGCTCCTGCGCCTGATCGAGGCCGATGCCGCGTCGCTGCGTCCCGGGCTGAAGACCATCGACCTCGACTCGATCCGGGCGGCCCTGACGCGAGTGGCCGCTCATACGCCGGTCGAGCGCCTGACCAGTCCCCTCTCCGGCGAAGCGATCATGGCGCTGCTCGGCGTCGAAGGAGGGCCGATCGTGGGCAGGGTGAAACGCTGGCTTCAGGAGGAGGTCTTGGAAGGTCGTCTCGAACCCGGCGACACGGCCCGCGCAGCGTCCCTCGTGCGGTCCCGGGCCTGGGAATAAGGACCCATTTTCAGTTTTTGAGGAACTTTTTTTGCCCCGACCGGAAAACCCCTTGCCGTAGGACGAAACATGATGTAAAGTTAAGGGGTCTCTATAGTTGGAGGTAATCATACCGATGCGCAAAGCATTTACTCTTATCGAACTCCTGGTCGTCATCGCGATCATCGCGATCCTCGCGGCCATTCTCTTCCCTGTCTTCGCCCAGGCCAAGGCCGCCGCGAAGAAGGCTGCTTGTGTGTCCAACGCCAAGCAGTACGCCCTGGCTCACGAGATGTACCTGCCGGACAACGACAGCACCTACGTCCTGATTCAGTGGACGAACTCGTACAGCGTCACCTCGGTGCCGCCGGACAACGTCATCGGCGTCATCCTGCAGCCGTACATCAAGAACATCCAGATCCTCGCCTCGCCCGGCGACCCGGCGACCGAGCAGCAGCGCGTATACAATGGCGGCCTGCCCAATCCGGATACGTCGACTAACCGAGCCGGCCAGCGCGACTTCAACCTCGCGATCAAGTCGGACTACGGCTACAACACCCAGTACTTCTGCGTCATGGGCGCCTATTGTCCCGAACTCTTCCGAGCGTCCGGCACCAACGAGAGCGCGGTCGAGAAGAAGGCCGAGACGATTCTCGCCGTCAACTCGGTGTGGGATCGCGTGGGCGGCCGGCCGGTCGACGGCGGTAACTGGGGCATCGACCCGCCCTGCAGACAGGACCAGGACGGAACCGATACGTTCCCGGCACTGCCGGCTGGCTGTACGGGCAGGTGGTATTGGCTTGGCTGGCAGCCGACCTCCCCGAACGCATGGAACGTCTTCGGTGGTGCTTGGCCGTGGCACGCCGGCAATGCGGTCGTGACCTGGGCCGATGGCCACGTGAGCGTCCGCAAAATCTCGACTCTGACCGCAGGGTGCAACGTCCTCAATACTTGGGGCGGCCGCATCTTCGACAAGGACAGATACCTTTGGGATCTGCGCTAAACGACCGAGTATCCTAACGGGGGTTGTGGTTCAGGCGTCCACGCCGGAGCCACGACCCCTTTCTCTATCGGAGGCAATGCATATGAAGTTCAAATCTCTGCTCATCGCGATGCTCGTAGGCGTGTTCGGCTTCGCTCTCGTCGGTTGCTCCGGCGAAACCGGGACCGACGAAGTGAAGTCCGAAACCAACCAAATGAAGGTCGACAAAAGTCAGGAAATCCCACTGGATCAGCGACCCGTCGAAGAGAACAAAGTTATGGGCCCACCCAAGCGCGGGATGCCCAGCGGGAACTGACGCTGCCGAAGTTGCACCGTTAGGGCTGGGGCAGCTTGATCTGGCATTCTTCCACACCGATGATGCATCTCAACGGCAGGAAACTTGCTTTGGTGCTAGGCTTAGGACTTGGCCAAACGCTATCGTTCGCACAAGGTTCTGTTAGCCCGGGCGCAGATTCTTATTGGATTGAGGCAAACTGGAACCAACAGGCGGCAAGCCCGTTGGGCCCTTGGGAGGACTGCAACCAAGCGCTCCGTGGATCGGGTGCCCTTCCCGGATGGCTTTCCTATGACGCCGCGCCAGCCGTTGCAGATGCTAGGGCTCGATTCGATCCACCAGCATTCGCATTGAACGCTTCCGTGTTTCACGATTATGCGGCAAACCTCTGGTTCGTGATTCCCGTGGAGTCTTCAGCGGAACCAGATGGTGAGGAGATGCTGTTAATCCAGACATTCCTGGCCTTGCGATGTGGCGGTGCCATCAATCTTTGGGGCCTATACGGCACGGGAACCACCTATGGAGATCTCTACCGTCCCCAAGTGATTCTTCCTGCGCAAGGAGAGTCAAGAGGCTATAGAACCGGGCTGATTGGCGTTTCTCCGCCTATTGGCTCCTATGCCAACGGGACTATTGTGCCAACCAAGCGCGTTCGCTACGCTCGACCAAACGGTTTGCTGAACTGGGAACAGGGAAAGGGAGTCTTTCATGGGGCTGTCCCGATCTTTGCTGACGAGTTTTGCTTCCGGACAGAACTTAGCCACGAAGGAAGTCAAGGGATGAACGGGTCTGGCTTCGTGATAAAGCAGTGGTACCCGGACGACAATCCGGCGTTTGGTAGATTTTCGGGTCAGACGCTCATAAGGGGCACGGTTGAATTAGAGAGCTGGCAAGGTTCCCAGGTACAGTCGCACGGGTTCTGGGTAGTCGTCCGCGACTCAAAGACCTGCGAAATCGTCGAAGCCACCCATGTTATTCAGTTCGAGGAAGAAGTTGGTTCCGGACACATGTTTTCGTATGTGACGGACTTACCGCCGGGCACGTATGAAGTCTCGATACGAGGTCGAATGTGGTTGCGAGATGTCCAGTCGCTTACTGTTACGTCAACTGGCGCGACGATATCCGCGACTCTGCGGAATGGCGATATCACTGGAGATGGGATCGTAGACATCGTGGACTACTCGTACTACAGCTTCGCGTACGGAATGACATGCGAGGACTCCTGTTGGCACACGCCGTCGATTGGTGGCGTTATGCCGCGCGACTGTGACTTGAACGGGGATTGCGAAGTGGATATCGGCGATTATGCGATCCTAAACGACAACTGGGAAGAAGAGGACGAGCCCGATTGCCTGAATTGATGTCCGATGATCCAACTTCAGGCATTAGCCGGTTCGACCCGGAACCGGTAAATGCCTGAGAATGGGTTTCGAGTTCCGAGAGGTGACAGCAGAGGACGTCGAGGCGGTTCGGCACATATGGTCGATCGTTTACCGACGGGGCGAGCCGATCGAGCCTGGCGAGGAAGTCCCGCGCGCCGACCGACTTTCCTTCGTCGGCTTCCTCGATGGCCGTCCCGGCGCGGCGTTTTCCATCATGCCGATGAAGGTCACGCGCGGAGACGGTACCCTGAGCTGTGCCGGGGTTGCCTCGGTCGCGGTGCTACCCGAAGCCCGGAACGCCCGACTCGGAAGCGCGTTCATGGAATGGTCCCTCGGCGACCTCCGGGCACGCGGCTACGAGACAGCCGCCCTTTACGCCTATCGTGACTCGTTCTACAGGCGCTTCGGCTACGAGGTCACCGGCCGGCGCTGGCAGATCCGGTGCCCGCCGGATCGACTTCCGGACCTCGAACCCACACTGCCCGTTCGTCACGTGACGCCGGAAGAAGCCCATCTTCTTGATCGGCCGTACCGAGCGTTTGCTCGAGCGCGCAGCGGACTCTTCCTCCGTGAGCAAAGCGACTGGATCAATCGATTCGGTAAGCGGCCCCCGATGATCTATGCCGCCGGTGACCCCGTCGAGGCCTACGCCTGGGTCTCGATGGAGGGCAGCTTCTGGGACGATCTGCCGGTCGGCGAGTTCGTCTGGTCGACCCCCGCTGGGTACGAGACCATGCTTGCGACTCTACGGGCGCTCGATATCAACCGAGGCGCGCTGATTTGGCACGAGCCGAGCGACGGGCCCTTCCTACTGAGCCACATGGACCAAGGAGTTCGCGTCTGCTTAGACCGTCACACGATGTTTCGCGCCCTCGAGGTGCCGAATGCCCTCCGGCGATTGGTTCCGGAGTCGTCCGGCGAGTTCCGAATCCGCGTCGACGACTCCCACCTTCCGGCCAACGTCGGACCTTGGCAGGTCCGCTTCGGCCTCGACGGCGTGGATGTTTCGCCAGCCAAAGAAGCAGACCTAGAACTCGGCATCGCCGCGTTTTCCCAGGCCCTCATGGGCGAGCCAAGCCTCGAAGTCCTGCTCCACGCCGGCAAGGTCGCGAGCCACGACGAAGCTGCGACTCGCGCCGCTCGAGCTCTGCTTTCCCCGCGCCCGACGATCCTCATGGATTATTTTTAGGCGGCCTCAGCGCAAAACCTGTTGTACAATGCCATTACCTCTGCGAGGAGTGTCTATGGTTTGGCGGCTCTTGTTCATTTGTCTTGCATTCTTTGGAGGTGCGCCGATCGTCGCGCCCGGGCTGGCTCCTGCCGCGCTGGAGGGTGGTGGCGATCCGGAGCTTCCCGAAAACGGCTATGAGCGATGGATGCTGCCTGGAGGGACCGGAAACGGACCGGCCGTCATGGGCCAGATCCGAGCCGGGAGCACGGTCGTCCACCTCATCGACGGGCCCTCGACCTTCAAGGCGATGGTCGCCGCGATGGAGACGGCCCGCACCAACCAGCACTACATCTACCTGCTGGGTTGGTGGCTGACTCACGACTTCCGGATGCGAGGGCTCAAGGGCACCACGATGGCGGACTACCTCAAGGCCGCGTCCGATCGAGGCGTCGAGGTCCGCTCGATGCTCTCGGCCCATCTGACGAACGAAACCGGCCCCGCGGTGGCCTGGATCAACAACAACCTCGACAACGGCTCCGCCATCCACGATAACCGTCACCTCAATTTCGGCTCGCACCACCAAAAGATCCTGATCGTCGATGGGCAGGATGGCTTGATCGCCTTCGTCGGAGGGGTCGACGTCAACCCCGACCGGCTCTTTATGCAGGGAGTCGGCCCCAACGAGCGGGGCGACACGAGCGGCGCCCCGTTCCACGACGTGCACGCAGAGGTCCGGGGCCGGTCGGCGTGGGATTTGCTGCAAATCTTCGTCGAGCGATGGAGCGACCATCCCGGGGTGGCGGCGCTGCCCGCGGCGAAACGGGGGCTTCGCGGCGCTACCACTGGGATGCCCGGGGCCATTGCGGGATCGACCTTGCGAACACAGGTCGGCCGAACCTACGGTAACAGCACGGGCCAAAACGGAGTGAACCCCGTCTATGCCTTTGCGCCCATGGGCTCCCAGCAGTGCGCCCGGATGATCATGAAGGGGATTGCCTCCGCGCAGAAGTTCATTTACATCGAAGATCAATACTTCGTCGATACGACGAGCATCGCGACCCCCATTGCGGCGTTCAACGTGCGGGCCGCGCTGAGGGCGGCCCTGGCGAGGGGCGTGAAGGTCATCGTGGTCATCCCCCACGACTCCATTACGGCCATGGGCGGGCAAACCGCCTATCGCCGGGCCCTATTGATCAACAACCTGCGGGCCGCGCCTGGAGCCGGCGGCGGTGGCTTCCGAGTCTTCTATCCGCGGCGTTGGGGCGAGTACAAGACCTACGTTCACTCGAAGACCTGGGTTTTCGACGACGAGTTCGCGATCATAGGTTCGGCCAACACCAACCGCCGAAGCTTCACCCACGACAGCGAATCGGCGATTGGAGTCTGGGATCGCGGCAAGGCCGACAAGGGCGCCCTTTACTTCGCTCATTCCCTACGGATCGCGCTCTGGTCGAAGTACCTGAACACGAACGACATGAAACTGCTCAAGGACGGGATGGCCGCCCAAGCGCTTTGGAACGCGAACAATCTGCCCAAGGGCGCCCGCGTCGTCGAGAGCACGTACCCCGCCACTCCGAAGGCGCCCCTCTTCGCCGACGCGCAATGGAACAACATCGACCCGGAGGGCTCATAGCCGTGAAGTGCTGGACCATTATCGCGATCCTTGCCGCGACGACGGCTGCCCGTGCCCAGTTGGAAGCAGGGGACCTACTCGTCGCCTGCGGAAACGACGTCTTCGACAGCGGCATCCACCGCATCTCGCCGGACGGGACCTACCGGGGCGTGTTCGCCTCCGACGTCGTGAACCTGCATCGACCGGGGGGCATGGCGGTCGGGCCGGCGGGCCAAGTCTTCGTCGCCTCGATCGGCACCGGCATGCTGCTGTCATTCAATACGAATGGCTCGCCGGCTGGGCTCCATGGCCCGACCGGGGACGGCAGCCTAGTGGCGCCGAACGACCTGATCTCGAAGAGCGATGGCGTGCTCATCGCCGACGCGGACGGCGGCGCGATCCAGGCGTTCGACTACAGCTTCTGGAACTTCGTTCTCGCCGGTCACTATTCGTCCGGGGCCGGTCACATGATTCGGGTCGGCAATGTCGCCTACGTCAGCGACCCGCCCGGGGGCGTGGTTTGGTCGTTCGACGTTGCAACCGGGGCGACCTCGCTGGTGGTGAAGGGCCAAGGTCTCATTTGCCCGACCGGTTTGGCCGTCGACTCGACCGGACGGCTATATATCGCCGATTCCTACCAGGACAAGCTGTACCGGTTCGCCGGGGGAACGCTGACCGAGATCGCGACAGGCCCTCCGCTTGATGGTCCGCGGGCATTGCTGTTCAACCCGGACGGCGAATTGCTGGTCGCGAATCAGCACCAGTGGAACGTCCTGCGCTACGACACGACCGGCTTGTTCTTAGGGGTTCTGGTTGCGGGCATTCCCGAGCCGACCCACCTCATGTATTACTCCGGAAGAACCTTCGCCAACGGGTACGCCACCCTAACGGACTGCCAAGACATCCGCTCGCATCGACTCTTTGTCGAGTTGCGTCGAACCGACGACGGCACTTTGGCTGAGTTTCACGGTCCGCTCACCCTGGGCGTCGGAGGCTACTTCTCCTTCGGAACGAGCCTAGTCGGAACGTACGACGTGTATGCGTGGTCGCCGAGTTTTCTCCGACGCTACATCGGGAGGCTTCACACTGCGGCCATGATCGGGCTCGGGCCCGTCCTCGTCAACGGCGATATCAACGGAGACAACGAGGTCGAAATCGGAGACTACGCCCTCCTTGCGATCGCGTTCGGCACTCGCCCAGAGGATGTCGCCTGGGACGAGCGTTGCGACCTGAACTGCGACCTCGTCATCGACATCGGCGACTTCGCCATCCTCTCGGCGAACTTCGGGCAGATCGGCGACTAGATGCGCGGCCGGATCCGGATCATCAGAGTCCGCGAAGCCTTTTCGACGAGCGTCCACTGCGTCCGATAGGTCTCCTCGGCAACGTGAAGCTCGGCAAGGGCGGCGGCGGCTTCCTCGGGCAATAGCCGGCGACCGCCGACCCGGCGGGCCACCGCCGCGATGGCGCCCAACTCGCCGTCGTCGACGAACACTCCACCACAGCCCTCGCAACCGTCCAGTTCGATCGGCGTCGAATGGAGGTAGCGGTAGCGATAGAGAGGTACGTTGCAGCGAGGGCAGTAGCGAGCGGACTCGGTCCGCGATTCCACATCGATCCTGCCCTCAGGCTTTGCCTCTCGGTCAAGGTTCTCGAAGTCTTCACGCCGGCCGTGCAGCAGGTCCCCGAGTTCGCCCTGGTCGAACCAGATTCCGCCCGTGTCTGGGCAGACGTCGAGTTCGATGCCGTTGAATTCGATCCGTCGCATCGGGTTGGCGGTTACAGGTGAGATCAGAATCATGCGCTCATTATCCTCGGTCTGCGAGCCGATCTCCTACCCGTAAGCGCATGCCGTTGGCCCAGTCGCGGCCGGAAATCGGCCTCTTGCCCGCAGGTTGAACCTCGAGGAACCCCAGCGAGCCCTTCTCGAATGCGATGATGAGGTCGGGTGAGGTGGCGAGGATTTCGCCGGGACGACCTTCGGGGGTGGCTCGGGCAATCGCTCGGAGCCGGACCGGGGCGCACTCCACCACGACGAAGGGTCCTGGCGAGGGAGTGAAAGCCCGGAACCGGGCGTATTCGCCTTCCGCCTCGCGTTCGAAGCGCAGTTCGGCCTCCTCCTTGACGATCTTCGGCGCGAGCGTGGCTAGTTCGTGGTTTTGGGGGGTTCTTGGATAGGCGCCTGCGACGATCTTCGGCATCCACTCGCTTGCCATCGCCGCCGCGGTCGTGGCGAGTCGCTCCTGCAGTTGGCCGGCGGTTTCGTCCGGACCGATGGGCGTTCGCTCGATCGCGATGATGTCGCCGGAGTCCATTCCCTTGTCCATTTGCATCAGCGTCACCCCGGTCTCGTGCTCGCCTTCCAAGATGGCGCGCGGGATAGGGGCTGCGCCACGGTACTTGGGCAGGATCGAGCCGTGCAGATTGATCCCGCCCTGACGAGCGGATTCGAGAACGGCCTGCGAGAGTATCTGGCCGTAGGCGGCCACGAGAAGGGCATCGGTTTCGAATGCCCGAAGCCGCTCGACAAACTCGGGGGTCCGGCACCGCTCCGGTGCTTCGACCGGGAGACCAAGCTCGATCGCGACTTGCTTGACCGCGGTCGAATGAAGCCGGTGCCCCCGCCCGCTGGGCCGATCCGGCTGCGTCACGACGAGTACAACGTGGGGCGCGACGGCGCGTAGAGCGGGCACGGCGAACTCCGCGCTGCCGAAGAACACCAGCTTCATTCGGCGTCGGCTCGACTGCTCGGGTGCTGCCAATGGAGGGTTGCCTCATCGACTTTGTCGATGAAGAGAACGCCGTTCAGGTGGTCGACTTCGTGCAAGACGACCCTCGCGGCGATGCCTTCCATTTCGATCTCGATCGGCCTGCCTTTGCGGTCGTAAGCCTCGACTCGAACCCAAGCCGCTCGCTCGACATCGCCGTAGAGCCCGGGAATGCTAAGGCACCCCTCTTCGCCGATTTGGCTGCCCTCCTGGGCAACGATCTCGGGGTTGATCAGTGGGAGGGGCTTCATCCCACCCGCCGCGACGATCACGATCCGGTCGAGCACGCCGACTTGAGGGGCGGCGAGTCCGATCCCGTTGGCCAGTTTCATGATCCGGATCATCTCGTCGATCAGCTTGACTTGCTTGGTCGCAAGCTTCGTCACGGGCTTGGCGGTCTGGCGCAGCACTGCCGCCGGCACTTTGACCACCGGTCGCTCGGCCGTCTGGACGTAAAGGTACTTGAACTCGTCGGGGACGACGATCTCCATCGAAGGACGATTATGGCAGGCGAAACTCGAGGACTCGAACTCGGCCCGCGAGGTCCCTCCAGAGGCCCTCGCTCTCCCAACCCGCGTGACCGAAGACCTCAGTCACTTCGGGAGCCTGTCCGTCGCCGACTTCTGTGAGGAGGCGAAGCCCCGGTCGTTCGACCGCGGCGAGGCGCATGAAGAAGTCGAGGCCGTCGGGGCCGGCGTACAAGGCTTCGGGCGGCTCGTGGTCCGCCACTTCTGGCGGCAACCGATCACGGGTCCCAACGTAAGGTGGATTCGTTACGACGAGGTCGACGGGGTTTCTTGCGATCCAATCGACGCCGTCACCGCGAACGAACTCGACTCTTCCCCCAAGGATCTCCGCGTTCTCGTGAGCATAGGCCAGTGCAGCGGGTGAAATGTCGAGGCCGAAGACCATCAGGTCGGGCCTTTCGAGCATTAGCGTGATCGCGATGCATCCGCTGCCGGTGCCGAGGTCGGCGACCGTCCAGCCCGGTTGGGCCACCGCCAGTGCGGCTTCGACGAGAACCTCGGTTTCCTGGCGGGGAACGAGCACCCCCGGGCCGACCTTGAACTGGCGCCCGAAGAACTCGCGTGTCCCGGTCAGATAGGCGAGCGGCTCGCGAGCGAGGCGTCGGGCCAGCACCCGGTCGGCCTCGATAACTTGGTGGAGTGTGTCCGAAGTGTGGGCAAGCACCCAAGACCGGTCGACTTTCAAGACGGCCGCTAGCAGGACGGCCGCTTCGAGGCGACCCGATTCGATCCCGACCTCGCCCAGCCTAGTCGCGGCAAGATCGAGCCACTCGCCGATCGTCATCCGTTCCACCCCAGACGAGCCTCCAGGGTGGAACGGACCTCCGGCCACTCCTCGTCGGTGATCGAGAACAAGACCGTGTCGCGGACGTAGCCGTCGGGCCGCACCATGTGGCGCCGCAGGACCCCCTCGCGTCGGGCGCCGAGTTTGGCCATCGCGCGTTGACTCCGGAGATTGCGCATATCCGTTTTGAGCTGCACCCGAACGCAGCCAAGGATCTCGAAGGCGTGCCTCAGGAGCAGGTACTTGGATTCCGGATTAACGTGGGTGCCCTGGTGTCGCGCGCCGATCCAGGTGTAACCGATCTCGAGGCCGAGGTGCTCGGAGCGGATGTCGAAGTACGAGGTGGTGCCGATCGCCCGGCCGACGCCGATGTCCACCATCGCGAAGGGAAGCCGCGCCGGGAGTCGCGGGATCGCCTCGACGTAGGCGCGAAAGCCCTCGATGGTCCAAGGATCGGGTCGATCGAAGAGGTACTCGAAGAGTTCCGGCGTGGCCGCTTCCATAAGGCCCTGAGCGTGGACCGCTGCAAGCGGTTCGAGCCGGATCGAGCGCCCCTCGAGCACGACGGGTTCGAGGCGCAAAGGGCTCGTCATGCGACTTTCGACCCTAAGTTTCCTGGCAGATTCAACCTAAGCTTCATAATAGCGCTCCAAACCTATACGCAAGACCATGATTCCGAGTTGTGCCCTTACCTTGACCTTGGCAATCACCCCTCCGAGTGTGAGCCAGCCCTGGTGGACTCTGCCCATGAAGCAGGTCCCGTCCGCCATCGCTAAAGCCACCCGGACGATCCGCATCGACCTCAAGACGCAGACCCTGACCGCGATGGAGAGCGGCAAAGTCGTCTTGACCCTACGGTGCTGCACGGGTAAGAACAACGCGACGCCGAAGGGCACCTTCCCGATCCGGCAGAAGCTTCGCTACAATCGCGCCCTGCCGAAGTACGGTGGCGCACCCATCCCGTACTCGCTGCGCCTCGACATCTGGCGCAAAGGGCGGCGAGTGCCGATCGCGATTCACGCCTACAAGAGCGTCCCCAAGGTGCCATCGTCCCATGGCTGCATCCGACTGACGTACGAAGACGCCCCGAAGCTGTTCGCGTGGGCGGAGGTCGGGGTGCCGGTGACCATCGAATAGGCGGGTAAAGTTCCCCGCGTGTCGGACAAGCGCCCTCTGGTCATCGCGATCGACGGTCCGGCCGGATCGGGCAAGAGCACCGTCGCGAAGATCCTCGCTCGCCGCCTAGTACTCCGCTACCTCGACACCGGCGCGATGTACCGCGCGGTTGCCTTGGCGGCTCGTCGAGCTGGCCTCGGGCCCGATGATGGCGAGCGCGCGGCAGCCTTGATCGCCGGCGTACCGATTGCATTCGGGGAAGGCGATCCCCAACGCGTGCTCCTCGCCGGGGAAGACGTCACCGAAGCGATAAGAACTCCCGAAATCGGTGACTTGGCGAGCGCCCTAAGCGTTCACTCGGCGGTTCGGCGCATGCTCGTGGAGCGGCAGAAGCAGATGGTCGCTGCCGGAGGAGTCACGCTGGAGGGCCGGGACGTGACAACAGTGGTAGCGCCCGATGCCGACCTCCGGATCTTCCTCACTGCCAGTCTCAAGGTCAGAGCCGATCGACGCTGGCGAGAGCTGAAGCAGCGCGGAATCGAAACGACTTTGGACGTGGTCCAGCACCAAATCGCCGAGCGCGACCACCGCGATTCGACGCGCGCCGACAGCCCGCTCTATGTCGCCGAAGGCGTGACCGTCGTCGATACCGACGGCATCGGTCCCGAAGAAGTAGCCGACCGCATCGTGGCCCTTCTCTAGCGAGCACCCGTCAACGCTTCGTGGGATTCGATCCGGCGATAGCGAGACCCCCCAAAGAACGGCCCGGCGGACGTTCCGCGCGGTCGGCAGGCTGGCCGTAGAGCTCAGGCTGCAAGTAGGTCCCCTTAAACACGTCGGGTTTCTCCACCTCCACGGGAGCGCCGTTTTCACGAACGAATCGATCGTTGCGGATGGCCTCGACGCGCCAGGAGACGCGTTGCCCGGGGTTTCCGCCCGCGATCGCGAACGCACGTCCTTCGATCTCGCGGGCGACGTACAGATTCGGAGCCGGTCGGCCGATCGGGGTGAGTTGGTAGCTTGGATCGCGATTGATCTCGTCGAAGTACTCGGGCAGGCGCACGATCGCCATGCCCTTTGGATCGAGGACGACGTTGCCGCGGTAGACATTCAGCGGAGCCTCTCCCTCGGTGCAATAGTGGTTGAGGTACTTGTTTTCCGGATCGAGTGGGTGGTCGATGTGAAAGCTCTTGGTGCCCGACGCGCCCAATCTGCCTAGGGAATAGACTCCCCATGCGGTGGCACTGGTGGTTGCCGCGCCGTAAACGCCGTACGCGTTCCCTGTACCCGGGCACAGGCCGACGACTCCGCTTCCGTTCGCCGCCAGGCTGTTGCCGTAGACCGCGTCGCCTCCTCCAGTCGTCGCCGTGTGATAACCATAGACGCCGTAGCCGACCGCCGACTCGCCATAGACGCCGGCCGAGGTGCTCCCGTTCGTCGATACCCCTCGAACGCCGACGCCGTTCGCTGCATCCGATCTTCCGATTACCCCTGAGCTGAGAGATCCAAAGCCGACGTACCCATAGACCCCGGCGCCCGTCGTGCTGTCGCTTTGGCCGACAACTCCGTAGCTAGAGCCTGATGATGCGGTTGCGTAGCCGACGACACCACGACCCGAGGTGCTGGCGGACTGTCCCCAAACGCCGGAGGTGAAGGCTGCGGCATCGGTCGACTCCCCGAACACGCCGTAGCCAGAGACCGTCTTTCCATGAACTCCAAAACCGATCGGGTGCTCGCCGCGAAGCGCGGAACCAGGTGATCCCGATGCGTTGATGATCTGGAGCGCCGGCCCGTTGACACTCGCATTGGCCGAGAAGGGAAGGGAGAATCCCGCCACGGTCTGCCACGAAGCAATTCCCGACGCGTCGCTCGTCAGGACCCTGCCCGCCGCAGCGCCGGTCGGCAGTGTCAATCCATCTACTCGGGCGTTACCAGCGACCGTAAGGAGGGAAGTTGGTGCCGTCGTTCCGATGCCGACATTGCCGCTCGTCGCTATCGTGAGACGAGCCGGACCGTTCCCGGTGAACAAGAGCAGCGGGCTCACTGACCGCGTGCCGAGCCAGCCTCCCGTGGCGTCGGCAAAAGTTCCGAGGGTCGTCCCACCACTCGTATGCACCATGCCATAGCCCGATGCAGCGATCGAGAGTGGATCGGCGGGGCTTGCCGTGCCGATCCCTACTCGAGTTCCGAACAGGCCCGTCCCGGAGACGTTGACGTGGCCCGACTGCGCCGTCCCCGGTGACGTCGCCTGAAGCTGGACGAGGGCCTTGGCGTTAGGTTGCGATTCGGCACGGCTGCCGATGACAGCGGTCAATCCGGCGCAACCGAACGTCGATAGGGCTAGGTAAGCCGCGAGCTTGCGTTGCATGAACTCACTGTATCTGCGAATGCTCGCCACAATGTATAATAGATCGGCCAACGCTATAGTTATCGGACGACGACGAAGCATGGATCGATACCGCCTCACCGATCTCAAATCGCCTCCGTCACCGCTCTTTATCTATTGGGATCCGTCCCTGCCCAGCAGCCTCGGAGAGTGGATGCAGGCGATCGACACCTGGATGCTGATCGCCTACTCCTGCCATGCGATCGCCCACGTGAACGCAAGTACATTCGCGGTCGAACCCGGGCAGGCCGTCCTTTTTCCTCCTTCCAGCCGGGGCGCGCACTCCAGTTGGCCTGAAGTTTCTCCGCACCACCGGGTCGTCTTCGGCTTGCCCGGTGGGGGTGAGCGGGTGGCCTTGCCGCTCCATGCGCGGCCCTACGACGGGTGGATCAGTGCGCTCGATCGGGCCTACCATTCGATGTCGCTGGTCAATGCGCACGCGCAGTCCTTCGTTTGGAGTCTTCTTTGGCAGATCAGCGCGCCAGAGTCGGCCTACCGGAGCCGGGCCGAACTCCACGAGGCGGAAGAGTTCATTCGCCGCAACTTGTCCGAGTCGTTCAAGGTCCAGGACGTCGCATCGGCCGTGGGGCTCTCCGAGCGCACCCTCCACCGGCTCTTTCAGGCCGAGCACCAGGCGAGCGTCGCTCAATTCGTCCGCGACCGACGCGTACGAGAGGCCGTGCGCCTGCTCACCACGACCGACCTCCCCCTGAAGCAAGTCGGTCTGCGGATAGGGGTTCAGACTTCGCAGGGCTTCTACTGCTTCATCCGAGATGCGGTCGGTGTCAGTCCCAGCGAGATTCGCAGACGCGTTCGGTCGTCCGATTCGGGTAGCGTCGATGAGTAGCAGCCAGTGCGGCTGTGCACTTCAGCGGAGAGTTGCCTGCCCCGGTGGACCGTAATCCCGCCACACGATCCAACCGCGGGTTACCGCAAGACTGGAGGTAGCCGGGGGATGGTTCGTGCCCCAGGTCCACGACCGCCTTCCCGCGGCACGATCCATCCGTGGGTTACCGCAAGACAGGAGGTAGCCGGAGGATGGTTCGTGCTCCCGGTCCACGACCGCCTTCCCGCGGCACGATCCATCCGCGGGCCACCGCAAAGCAGGAGGTAGCGGGGTGCTCCGGGCACGACCGCTCTCTCGACCACGCTCCCGGTCCCCGAGACGAATACCTCGCGCTTGCCCTCAAGTTTCTCCGGTGATCCGCCGATAGGAATATCGGGCCTGCTCGCGGCCCGGAGAACGTATGTACGAAGCCTATTGGGGACTCAACGAAACACCGTTCAGCCTGACGCCCGATCCACGATTCCTTTACTTGGGGAGGGCGCACGAGGACGCGCTGATGATGCTGCATTACGCGATCACGCGCAACAAGGGAGCGGCGATGCTCACCGGCGACATCGGGCTGGGCAAGACGACGATCAGCCGAAAGTTGATCGAACTGCTCGACCCTGTTCAGACGCGGATGGTTCTGATCGTCAACCCGATCCTGACTCCGACGCAGATGCTGCAAGAAATCCTGAGTCAGCTCGACGAGCCGACTGTCAGCCGCAATCGGCAGGTCCTCGTTCAAGCGCTCCACAACCACTTGCTCGAACTTTACGAGCGGGGAACGCGGGTCGTCCTTCTCATCGACGAGGCCCACCTGATTCGATCGGCCGGATCGTTCGAGGAATTGAGGCTTCTGCTGAACTGCCAGATGAACGACCAGTTCCTGATCAGTCTGCTGTTGATCGGCCAGACCGAATTGCGGAAGAAGATTGCTAAGGTGCCGGCGCTCGAGCAGCGTCTTGCCGTGCGACATGCGCTCAAGCCGCTCGACAGCCAAGAGACCGACGAGATGATTCTGCACCGCCTGCGTGTGGCCGGTTACACGGGTGAGAAGAGCCCCTTCTCGCCCGACGCGATCTTCCAACTGCACAAGTTCACTGGAGGGACACCCCGCCTCGCGAGCCAAATCGCGGATAACGCTCTGCTGATGGGCATGGCGCAGAAGGTCCAGATGATCGATGGCTATCTCATGCATCAGGTCATCAACGAGTTCCAGGGAATTCAGGAGGCCGCATGAACCTCGCCGATGCGATCCGGCAGGCCGCTCTTGGCCAGCGAAAGCTCCACAAGGAGCCTCCACCTCCGCCCGTTCAGGAGATGAATATGACGACTTCCGATGCCGACGGCGCCCAAGGGAGCCCGGCCCTGACCCACGAATCGATCGGTATAGATCCGGAGATGCTCTCGGCTGCAGCGGCAGCCGCCGCCGCGGCTGCCGCCAGCTTCGACACGGGTGGGGCACCGGACCCGATCCAGCCCCTGCCGTTCAGCGGGAACGCCGTACGGCTGGAACTCTTCCTGACACCCGAACAGATGAATCTCATGCTGCGGGCGGTGATGGCCAGCCATCACTCGGTCATGACCCTCCGCGAAGCGGCGTCGTACCTGAGAATGACGCCCAGCACCCTCGAGCGAATGGCCCAGGAGCACGAGGTGCCCGCCTTCGTCATCGACGGCCGCTGGCGATTCCCCAAGCCTGCCCTCGACGAGTGGCTTGCGATTCGTTCCCTCAGCGGGGAGGAGAAGGATGCGGCTTAGTCCATTCGGCAAGAAATCCTATGTCGGCCTCGACCTTGGTCATCACAGCATCAAAGCTGTGCAGATAGACCGGTCGGGCAGCGGCTGGCGCATCACCAAGCGAGACGAGGTGCCCACGCCTCCCGACTCGATCAAGGACGGCGTGATCGTCGGACCCGACCCGATCGTCGAGGCCATGCGTCATCTGCTCAAGGCTTCGCACATCCATGCCACCAGCGCCGTCATTTCCGTCGCCGGAGGCAGCGTGGTCGTTCGAAACGTCCGCATTCCAAAGATGCCGGAGGCCACCTTGCGGCGCTCGATCAAGTTCGAAGCCGGGCGCTACGTGCCCACTTCGGTCGACGACAGCTACATCGAGTTCGAGATCGTCGGCTACCCCGAGCCGGGCCAGATGGACGTCCTCATCGTCGCCGCGCCCAAGGACATCGTCGAGAGTCGCATTCGGGTGTGCTCGGCAGCCGGTCTGGAGGTCGAGATCGTCGACATCGAGCCTTTCGCTGTCTACCGATCCCTCGTCGAGACCGACCCGTCCGCGCATTACTCCGACCAGACCATCGCCCTCGTGGACATCGGCGCCAATACGACAAGCGTCAGCGTAGTTTCTGCTGGGCAGTTCAGCATGACCCGTTCGATCCCGCAAGGCGGCCGGACCTTCACCGACGCCCTCAAAGGCTACTTCAAGCTGAACGAAGAGGACGCCGAAGCAGGCAAGCGACAACTGGATCTTCGCGAGCTCCTCCTCGAGGAAAAGCCGGCCGAGAACCCGCCGCTTCGCGTGCTGCAGCCTCATATCGACGAACTGATCCGTGAGATTCGACGTTCGCTCAACTACTACCAGTCCCAGCAAACCGAGCAAGGCCAGCCGAACCCGGTAACGACGGTCGTCCTTTCGGGCGGCGGAGCGCGAATGCCGGGACTCGACGAGTATATGGCCAAGAAGCTGAACCTGGAGGTTCGCACGGTCGGAATTCTCGATAATCCGCGCTTCAGCTACGGCGGAACCGACGACCCCGGTACCGGGCTCGAATTGTCCGTGGCCTCAGGCCTGGCACTCCGCGCGTACCCGAGGGTCGCCTAAGGAAGAACCACCATGCCGCTGATCAATCTGATTCAAGAAACCCAGACCGATTCGAGGCAGCGAGCCCGAAGAGCGAGGGCCTTTTTCTTGTCTTTCGCCGGAATCTCCCTGGCCACCGTATTCGGCTTCGGCTACCTGTGGATCGAAACCGACCAGGCCGCGAGGGACGAGGAGTCGGCCAAGCGCAAAGTGGCTCGGCTCGAACCGATGGTCAAATCGATCGATGCCAATTCAAAGGAACTCGGCATCCTCTCGCCGCGACTCGCGACGCTGGAGGATGCTCAGGTCGCCACCGACCGGTGGATCAAAATCCTGGGCCATCTGAGCGTGAACACCCCAGAAGACATCTGGCTGACCAACATTCGGTGTGTGGCCAGTGACCCCACCAAGCCGGTGACCGCCTCATTCGTGGGCATCAGCACGTCGCAGGACAGCGTCGCCAACTTCCTCATCCGCCTCCAATCGTCGCCAGACCTGGTGAATGTGACCTTGAAGCAGACCCAAGAGAAAATGGTGAATTCGCGAAAGGCAATCGAATTCGACATCTCCGCCGAACTTGCCGGCACCGCCGAAGCCAAGCCCAAGGTCGAAGGAAAGGAGGCAGCATGAAGGGTGGACCCAACCCGACCGTATTCGCGATCATGGCCATCGCCTCGCTGGTCGTCGGTTCCGGCGCGATCTATTGGCAGTATTCGCAACTGAGCGAACGCCTCGACAGTGTCACGAAGTTGAAGAAGGCCCTTCGCGATGAGAATCAGACTCGCCAGGAGGTCGCGGAAAGCCAACTCAAGGTCGACGAATCTCGCCAGCGGCTGGTCCACCTCGAACAAGGCGTGCCCGAGCTCGCCTACATCCCGACCCTCTTGACCGAACTCGAGGCGATCGGCAAGGAGAATGGCCTAGAGGTCCTCGGCGTCCGACCAGTCATTAAACAGGCCGAGGCAAAGAAGCCCAACGATTCCGGTCAAGCCCCGAAGAAAAAGGCTTACGAAGAACTGAACATCGAGGTCAAAGGACGGGGCAACTACGACTCTGTCGCAGCATTTCTGCAAGCGCTGCGAACGTTCCCGAAGATTGTCGCGGTGCGCACCGTCACCTTGACTCCCAAGTACCTCGACACCGGACAAGGGGCCGACAGTCCGACCCTCGATGCGACGGTCGAGATTCGGGCATTCCTGTTCCCACAAGCCGAAACCCAGCAGGTGGCCTCGGCAGACCGCAAGACCATGGATCGGCGGAACGTCGCCGACCAGTTGGTCGAACCTGAGAAGAAGTAGCGGCGGCGAAGGAGAAGCGAAATGGAAAACACCCAAGCGACCGGTGGAAAAGAGAAGCAGAAGATCATCGTCGTGGCCGTCCTCGGCGTCGTCATCGTCGGCGTCGGCGCGTTCCAGTTCATGGGAGGCGGCAACCCCGCACCACCGAAGGCCGCGAAGAAAGCCGACACCGCTTCAAAGCCTAAGCCTGGCGAAGAGCCGGTCTTGGACGAGAAAAAGGTCGAACTGACCAAGCTGATCACCGGCACGCTCCCGGCCCGCGATCCGTTTCGACCCTCTCCCATCGAAGATGCGACCGATCCGGTGGCCCTCGTTACGCCTCCGTCCCCTCAGCCGGCTGCCGGCCCGCCGAGAGGTGGGCGGCCTTCCCCGATGGCAGGCGGCGTGGCACCGATGAACCCGATGGGAGGCCTTCCCGCAGCGATGCCCAACGGCGCGATCGGCGCGGTCGGTGGATCACCGGTCGCATTGCAGCCGGGCGCCCCGCTTCGCCAGCCCGGGGAGCCCGCCTATAGCGTCGCCGGCGTCGTTATCGGAAAGGAACGCATGGTGGTCCTGCAAGACGACAACGGCAATCAGCGACTTCTCAAGGTCGGTGAAAGCCTCGACGGCAACACGAAGGTCGTGTCGGTGGAAAAGGGCAAGGTCACCGTTCGGGCAGGCGGCAAGACGGTGGAATTGCAGCCCGTCCCGAAGGACGTTCCCGCAGCCGAGCCCGGCTCGGCAGGAAGCTAAGCGGCTCTGAGCCTTTGCGGTTTTGAGCAGCGCCCAATCTCCCTACGATCATTTCGTATCTGCGGGGCGTACGACGCGATACATTCGGAAATATGCCCCGCATGTAAATCCAGTAACGAATAAAGTTCGTAAACTGGGCCAATTTCGCCTACAATAGACGCATGAACTTCGCCACTCGTGCGATCCGCGTTGCGCAGGACCCCGACCGCCAGTACGGAGCGGTCATCAATCCGATTTGGCAATCGGCCACCTTCGCCTGGGAGAGCCTGGACGATATCCCCGAGTTCGATTACACGCGTGTAGCGAACCCGAACCGCGACAGCCTCGAAAAGGTCATCGCCGCACTCGAAAACGGTCAGTTTTGTACCTGTTTCGCCAGCGGCATGGCTGCCATCGTAGCCGCATTCAGCCTCCTGCAAGCGGGCGATCACGTCCTCGTGGCGAGCGACATCTACGGCGGAACCTTCCGAGTCGCCGAGAAGCTGCTACCCCGTCAAGGCATCCGCGTCGACACGTTCGATTCCGCTCGACCCGAGTCGATTTTCGAGGTTGCGGGACCGGAAACGAAACTGCTCATCTTCGAGACCCCCTCCAATCCTAACCTGCGGGTCGCCGACATCGCAGCCGTGGTCTCTGTCGCGCGTGAACTGGGAATCCTCACGGTGTTCGACAACACGTTCGCCTCGCCCGCCCTGCAGCGACCCCTCGATCTGGGGGTCGATATCGTCGTGCATTCGACAACCAAGTACATTAGCGGCCACAGCGACATTATCGGGGGCGCACTCGTCACCAACGACGAAGACATCGCCACCCGGGCCTTCGAGTACGCCAAGACCGTCGGCGCAGTACCGAGCCCGTTCGACTGCTGGCTCACGCTCCGGGGCGTCAAGACGCTCTCTGTCCGAATGCAGCGCCACTGCGAGAACGCCCTCGCCTTGGCCCGTTTTCTCGAATCTCACCCGAAGGTCGCGTCGGTGACCTACCCGGGACTGGCCTCCCACCCCGACCACGAGATCGCCGCGCGTCAGATGAGCGGCTTCGGCGGCATGATCGCGTTCGAGGTCGTCGGCACACCCGAGGACGCCAAGCGGGTAGCGGAAGCGACTCGTCTCTTTCTCCTCGCCGAGAGCCTGGGGGGCGTCGAGTCTCTCATCGGCTATCCGCCATTGATGTCTCACGCAACGATGACCGAAGAAGAGCGCGTCGCTCGCGGTATCCCGCCGACGATGCTCCGGCTGAGTGTCGGGATCGAGGATATCGACGATCTCATCGCAGACCTCGATCAGGCGCTCGCCAAGGTCGCCGAACCAATCCGAGAAGGACACGGCCTGGCCGCGGTTCGATAACGTCTCGCAATTCGACGGGCATCGAGGGCGCCGAAGATCGGCGTCCTTGTGTTACCCTTACTGCAATGGTGATCAAAGGATCGATGCGCGCCGCGTTGCTCGGCGGTTTAATGGCGTGTGCCACGCTCGCATACGCGGCGGTCAGGGACAGCGTGATGTTCACGAACGTCACTCCAACCCAGACGTCGAACTATGCGGCTGGCACGATCCGCCTGCATACCTTCACGAGCACGGGCTACACGCTGGGTCGCATTACATTTGGCGGCAATCTGCAGGAGATCAACGGCACGACGAATGACTTCGGCACCGACAACAAAGTGCGGGTCACGTTTCCCGACGGCCGCTTCAAAGATGTCCAGCTCTCGAGCGTGGCCGGTTACACAGGGGTGCTCAACTTCAACGGCGCCTTCTTCCTGGCCGCCGGATCGGTGCCGCCTTTTGGCGGCGATTGGACCTTTGCGTTCATCAACTCCTTCGACGACGCCCCAACCGGGGGGACGCCGGACGTGCGGATCAACTCGATCACCTTCAACCTCACCGACGAACTGCCGACGCCACCCTCGAGCACGAATCTCGGCACGATCGGCTCGCCTGGATCGATCGGAAACTCGACGGTGCTTTCCGCAGGCCAGGTCGGTTGGTTCCAGTTCCGAGTCGGCGAAGCGACAACGGGATCGAAGTACTTCGACATCGACACCGAGGGGACCACTGGGTTCATCGGTGTGGGGACACCGAACGACACCGTGATTGCCCTCTTCAACGAGTTTGGAGAGCTGATCGCGTTGGACGACGACGACGGTTCGGACAGTCGAAGCCAGCTAACGTTCGGGCCGTCGGCAGGCTCGCGAGCCGGATTCGGCAATGGCCTCGTTTACAATGGCCGTGACGGCACCCTTCAAGCCGGCATCACCTACTACCTCGTGGTGTGTGGCTTTGCCGGGACGTTCACCGACGGCTTCAACGCGGCGAGCGATAGCCAACTGGCTGGGCCGGTCTTCCTGAACTTCAGGACAAACGTGATTCCTCCGACGATGGTCAGCGGTGAAGTGGAATTGCAGGATCTCGCGACGGTTCCGACTGGACGCCTCGTCACCATCGAGGTGAGGCCAGCCGGTTCGACGGTTCCCGTTGCTACGGCGGTGGTCGCGCTCACTGTGTCGGGGAACTATAGTGCGAGCTTGGGAATGGTGTTGGCCCCGGGCTCCTATGACGTGACGGCGAAGGGCGCCCACTGGTTACGCGGCAAGGTCGCCTCGGTTGCGTTCACGTCCGCCGGAGCCACCGGGGTCGACTTCAGCTTGCTCAACGGCGACTGCGATGGCGACAACGAAGTGGCAATTGGCGACTACAGCCTGCTGTCGAGTTCGTTCGGAGACTGCCTCGGCGATCCGGGCTATGACGCGCTGGCCGATCTAAATGGAGACGACTGCGTCGACATCGGAGACTTCGCAATCCTCTCGGCGAACTTCGGCTTGCTGGGCGAAGACTGAGCGCGTGCCAGAATCTAGGGCGTGATCCCCGGAGGCCACGTCGAGACGCCCGCTGAACCCGCCGCGGATCGGGCCGCGGTCTCCGTACGCGGCCTCTCGGTGCAGTTCGGGGAAAACCTCGTCCTGCGAGACGTTTCGTTCGACGTCCAACCGGGCGAGATCATGGCCATCATGGGCAGCAGTGGCGGAGGCAAGACCACCTTGCTGCGATGCATCGCCGGACTCCTCACTCCGACCGCGGGGTTGGTTACCGTCGAAGGGCTCGATGTGGCGAAGAATCCCGAAGCCGTTCGACGCCAGTTGGGGCTCGTCTTCCAGAGGGCCGCGCTCTTCGACTACCTCGACGTGCGTGAGAACATCCTCTTCGGCGTTCGCCGCCAGCGCAGGCTCAGCCGAGGGGAGGCGGACGATCTCGTCGACCGCAAGCTTGGTCTCGTCGCCTTGCAGGGAAGCGCCGACCTGATGCCCGCCGAACTCAGCGGAGGCATGGCCAAGCGTGTCGCGCTCGCCCGAGCTCTTGCGATGGAGCCCAAGGTCCTCCTCTACGACGAACCGACCAGCGGCCTCGACCCCGTCACCGCTTATTCGATCGATCAACTCATCGTGCAGACCCGCGAGCGGCTTGGGATGACGAGCATTGTGGTCAGCCACGACGTCAATTCGGTGTTCCGGACGGCCGAGAAGATTGCCTTTCTTAGCAAAGGCGAACTCCTCTTCTTTGGCACCATCGACGAGTTTCGCAAGACCAAAGACGGGTCGATCGTCGAACTGGTCCGGAAGGCGCAGGCGGAAACGTTACAGAACCCGTCCTGAGGCTCCGTCCGACCCTGGCTCCGTCGGCCCGAATCAGCCGCCCGCAGGTATCCTTCTGGTGTTCCATCGAACCTAAGAGAGGGATATCAAGACCATGAATGAAGTCGTCATTCTCGCCGGAGCGCGGACGCCGATCGGATCGTTCCAAGGGGCACTCGCCGAGCTGACCGCGCCGCAGCTTGGGTCGATCGCCATCCGCGGGGCGATCGCCCGATCGGGCGTCAAGCCAGAGGAAATCGACGAAGTGATCATGGGATGCGTGCTGACGGGCGGGATGGGCCAAGCGCCGGCGCGCCAGGCTTCCCTCGGGGCGGGAATCCCCGACAGCGTGCCGTGCATGACCATCAACAAGGTGTGCGGATCAGGCATGAAGGCAGTCATGCTGGCCGCCCAGGCCATCAAGCTGGGCGACTCGAATGTCGTCCTCGCGGGAGGGATGGAGTCGATGACGAACGCGCCCTACGTCCTCGACAAGGCTCGGCAAGGCTACCGAATGGGGAACGGAACTCTCATCGACAGCATGATCCACGATGGCCTGTGGGACCCCTACCACAACGTTCATATGGGCAACTGCGGCGACAAGACCGCCAAGGAGTTCAACTTCACGCGCGAAGAACTCGATGCGTTTGCCGCCGAAAGCTATCGACGGGCTCTGGCAGCCCAAGCCGACTGCCGCCTCGCCGACGAGATCGTCCCCGTCGAGATTCCTCAGCGCAAAGGCGATCCCGTGGTCGTCGATCAAGACGAGGAGCCCAAGCGGGGCAATCCAGAGAAGCTTCCTTCACTGCGGGCGGCCTTCGACAAGGAAGGCGTGACGACGGCCGGCAACGCCAGTTCGATCAACGACGGGGCAGTCGCCCTCGTCGTCGCCTCCGCCGGCGAGGCCGAGAAACGCGGCGCGAAGCCCCTCGGCACCGTCGTCGGATACGCCACCCACGCCCAGGAGCCCGAGTGGTTTACGACCGCCCCGGCCTTCGCCATCGAGAAACTCCTCGCCCAAAACGGCCTGACCGTCGCCGATGTCGATCTCTTCGAGGTCAACGAGGCCTTCGCCGTGGTCGCTACCGTCGTCGCCCGCAAGCTCGGCATCCCGCACGACAAACTGAACGTCAACGGAGGCGCCGTCGCGATCGGCCACCCCATCGGAGCCACGGGAGCGCGCCTTATCCTCACCGCGCTGCACGAACTGAAGCGTAGGGGAGGCGGGATCGCCGTCGCCACGCCCTGTATCGGAGGCGGAGAGGCCACCGCAGTGCTACTCAAAATCTAGCGGTGGGGTAACTCGGCCCCCCGCAAAACGTACTAACACTCGAAGGAGGCGAAAAGAGAAAGGATGCTCGAACTCATCATCACCGCCATTGTCGACGGAGCCGCAGGCCCCGTCACCGTTACCAAGATCAAGTCCTACGACCAGCTCCGCACCATCGCGTGCGCCCCTGCCCCGTCCGGATCGCGCTTCGCCTGTTCCCTCGAGAACAAGCAGATTCGCATCATGGACGCCGCCACCGGCAACACCATCCGAGCCCTCGACGGCCACCCCCAGCCCGCATACGCCCTGGCCTTCGCGCCCAACGGAACCACCTTCGCCTCCGGCGACGAGAGCGGGCGAATCTGGATCTGGGACCTCAAAACCGGGGCGAAGGTCAAGGAGTTCGACCGCGCCAACGCCCACCAGCGCGGAATCCAATACCTCAGTTTCAGCAGCGACGGAACCCGGCTCGCCAGCACCGGCAAGGACGATCTCATCATCGTCTGGAGCGTCGCCAGCGGCAAGCAGGTCAAGAAAATCGCCAGCGGGGGCGCCATCTACTACAGCGGAACCTTCGTGCCGGGCGGATCTATCCTCGCCGCGGCCACCCTCGGCAAAGGAGCCATCTTCTACAACGGCAAGGACTTCTCCCCGATCGGCAGCTTCGACGGGCACGACAAGCTCGGCGTCCTCGACATCGCCTTCAACCAGGCGGGAACCCGATGCCTCACCGTCGGCAAGAACGGGACCGGCTGCTTGTGGGACGTCAAGACCCGCACCAAACTCAACAGCCTCAAGGGCCACCAGGATTGGGTGCTGCGAGGCGCCCTTTCTCCGAACGGACGCCTCGCCGCGACGAGCTCGACCGACCGGCGCGTGATCATATGGGACACCCAGACCTTCAAGCCCGTCGCCAAGCTGGAAAACCAGTCCTTCGTCGGCGCGCCGGTCTGCTTCACCGCCGACGGCCGCTATCTCATCAGCGCCAACGACATGGACGGCCTGCAGATCAACGCGGTCACCGGCGGCGGTTCCGCCCCCGCTCCGGCTCAGAAGGCCGCCCCCGCCAAGAAGAAGGGCTAGCCCCCGGGAGCTACCTCTCCCCGGTTCGGACCTCTCCCCGGTTCGCTTCGCTCACCGACCCTCTCCTCCGGGGCAGGAGAGGGTGGAGGGAGGGTCGCCGCATTCTTACGGACGCGTGATCGTCACCGTGTTCGAGCCCCGCTCGTTGCCGGTCGTCGAGATCACGAAGACCTTGCCGAAAATGTGCGAGCCGGGAGCCACCAGGCCGGCCGTCGTGCGGAACTCCCGCGCCGCGTTCGGCGGGTTGTTGCCCGCCACGAAGGCCGTGTTCGAGTTGTACTTCGCCCCCCCGATCGAAATCCGCAGCTCGTATTCATGTAGCGTCGCGTGCGAAGAGGCCGTGTAGGTGAAGAAGCCCTCCTCGGCCTGCTCGTCGTAGCCGCCCGAGGCCGTCACCGGCGCCGGTGTCGAGCCCGGAGGCGGCGTCAAGCGCGGGCGAAAGGAAGGAGCGCGTATTACTCCCCCTCTTCGCGTGCTCCTGCGTCGCGGCGAAGGTCCCCCTCGTCGAGACGAGGGGGAGACTGGGGAATCCCCCTCGCCCGAGCGAGGGGGAAGCTGGCCGGGCAGAGCCCGTGCCGGCAGGGGGAGTAATAGAAGGGGGCTGTCGCCCCGTTCCTCTCTCGCGGGATGAAGGATAATCGGGGCGATGGAGCCGGCGTGGGTGGAGTGGGTGCCAGAAGGGATGCGGCATGCGAGCGTGCTGGGCATCGAGGGGTGGCAGTGGATCGCGCTTGGCGCGCTGATGGTGGCGAGCATCGGGCTCGGGTTGATCGTGCGCACGGTGCTCGGGGCCGTAATCGGGCTGAGGCGGCGGATCAAGACGCAGGAGATCAGCGTCGGCTCGGGTCGCGGGGTGAAGCGCTCCATCGCGCTGCTGACGGCCTCGCTGCTGTGGTCGGCGGCGCTTCCGACCCTCCATCTGGCCCAGAACCCGGCGGCTTTCTTCCATACGGTGCTCACGATCGCCGTGGTGGGGGCGGTGTCGTGGCTGGTGGCGGCGGCGTGGGAGGTGGCCTGCGACGTCTATGCCCACCGGTCGGCGGAGAACCTCTCGCGGCGGGCGACGCATTTGGTCCTGCCGCTCGTGCGGCGCTTCGTGCGGTTCGTGATCTTCGTCATCGGCGGGGTGTCGGTGGTGAGTTCGCTGGGCTACGACGTGAGCGCGCTCATCGCCGGTCTGGGCATCGGCGGCGTGGCTCTGGCGCTGGCGGCGAAGGATAGCGTGGAGAACCTGTTCGGCTCCCTGACGATCGTGATGGACATGCCGTTCCAGGTGGGGGACTGGATCAAGATCGAGAAGGTGGACGGGGTGGTGGAGGAGATCAACCTGCGCAGCACGCGGGTCCGCACGTTCGACGACTCGCTGATCACGCTGCCGAACAGCAACCTGATCAAGGCCTCGGTCGAGAACATGGGGGCGCGGCGCGTCCGACGCTTCCGGGCGTCGCTACTGGTGACGGGCGCGGTTTCGGATGCGCAACTGGAGGGCTTTTTGACGGCGGGGCGGCGGGCGTTGGCCGGGATCGGGACGGTCCGTCAGGCGGACGCGAGCCTCGCGGCGTTCGACTTCGCCGACAACGGCCTGCGCGTTCAGCTGACGGTTTATCTGGAGGTCGCCACCGCCGACGAGGAACTGCGCAACCGCGAGATCGTGATCCTCGCGCTGCTGAAGGCGGCAGCGACGAACGGCGTGGCGCTGGGCGGTGCGGCGCCCGCGGCCGCCCCGGCCTAGTTTTTGCTCTCCCCGTGCTCGCGGGCCCGGTGCGCCATCTCGGCCTCGTAGGGCTCGTAGTGGATGCTGACCGAGGCATTGCCGAGGCGGTCGCGTAGGTGCTTCTCGATCTGCTCGGCGATCTCGTGGGCTTGGACGAAGGGAAGGGCGTCGTCGAGCATGACATGGAGCTCGACCATTCGGTGTGCGCCGATCATGCGCGTCTTGAGGGCATGGTAGCCCCTGACCTCGGGGTGGGCATCGAGAACCTCTTCCAGCCGACGCCTTTCTACCGGGGGCAGGGCGCCGTCCATGAGCGGGTGGAGCACCGCACGCAATTGGCGGCCCGCGGCGACGATCGCCCACAGCGTGAACAGCATCGCAACGAGGGGATCGATCCAGCGCAGGTTCGTGAAACCGTACACGATCAGCCCGGCCAGCACCCCTACCGACGTGAGGGTGTCGGCGTTCAGATGCTGGACTTCGGAGTGGAGCACCGGCGACTCGGTCTCGCGCGCGACCTTGCGTATCCATGCCGAAACGGCGAGGTTCGAGACCACCGCATAGCCCATCGCCATCGCGGCCCAGTCCCAGGCGATCGCCTCGGTCTGCCGCCACCGCCTTCCTACCTCGAAGAGAATGAAGGCCGCAGAGCCGAGGACCAGGATCATCTGGAACGCGCCCGCCAGCAGCTCGGCCTTGCCGTGGCCGTAGGGGTGCTCCTCGTCCGGCGGCATCGCGGCGTACCGAATCGTGACGAGGGCGAGCAAGGACATGAGAACGTCGACCGTGGACTGGAGGCCTTCCGCCAGAACGCTGACGCTCCCACTCGAGACCGCGGCGATCAGCTTCACCACGACGACGACGGTCGTCGCCGCAAGCGAGACGGCGGCTGCGATGAGGGTCCTTCGCGTCGTTTCTCCCGGCACGAGATTATTGTGACTCGGGACTCGGAACGTAGCCGAAACGAGTGGCCCTCCCCGAGTTGCTACACCGCTTCGACTTCCGGTTTGGCTGGCGGCCGCCAGCGCACGTCGAGGTTCTTGACGGCCGCCGCCTCGTCGAGCCGCCCGACGATCTGCGTGGTCGGCGCGTTCTTCAGTAGCTCGGGGTCATCCGAGGCTTCGGCACAGATGGCGATCAGGGCGTCGCAAAAGGCATCGAGAGTATCCTTGCTCTCCGTCTCGGTCGGCTCGATCATGAACGCTTCGGGCACGATGAGAGGGAAATAGTTCGTCGGCGGATGAAAGCCGTAGTCGATCAGGCGCTTGCTAATGTCGAGCGCGCGCACCCCGTTTTGCTTCTTGTACCGTTCCGCGGTGAGCACACACTCGTGCATGCAGGGCCGGTCGTGCGCCGCGGGGAGCACCTCCCGCAGTCGCGCCTTCACGTAGTTCGCGTTGAGGACGGCGTGCCGCGATATCTCCGGCAGGCCCTCTCGCCCGAAAGCCATGAGATAGGTGAGCGCGCGGACCTCCATGAGGAACTGTCCGAAAAACGCGGCGACCTTGCCGATGCTCAACGGGCGCTGTTCATCGAGGACGATGCCTCCGTCGGAGCGCCTCACGACGGGCACCGGCAAGAAGGGCTCGAGGTGTCGCTTCACTCCGATCGCGCCGCATCCCGGTCCGCCTCCACCGTGGGGCGTGGAGAAGGTCTTGTGGAGATTGAGGTGCATGCAGTCGAACCCATGATCGCCTGGTCGGGTCGTGCCGACCATGGCGTTCATATTCGCGCCGTCGCAGAAGATCTGCGCCCCGCGTTCGTGGACCAGGCGGCAGATTTCTTCGATGTTCGGCTCGAAGAGTCCCAGCGTCGACGGATTCGTGAGCATGATTGCCGCAACGTCCCGGTTCAGAAGCCCCTTCAGGGCATCGATATCCGTGTTGCCTTCGGCGTTCGTCGGAACCGACTTGACGGTATAGCCGACCAAGGCGGCAGATGCCGGGTTCGTGCCGTGCGCGGAGTCCGGCACGAGGACCACGCGACGCGACTCTCCCTCCCCCCGGGACTCGTGAAAGGCCTTGATGAGCATCAGGCAGGTTAGTTCGCCGTGGGCGCCCGCCAGAGGCTGGAGGCTGATCGCATCGAAGCCCGTGACCTCGCAGAGGATGTCTTGAACTTGGGCCAGTACTTCGAGCGCTCCGGGAACCGTCGCGGCCGGCTGCATCGGGTGGATGTGGGTGAACCCGGTCAACCCGGCCGTCCGCTCGTTGATCTTCGGGTTGTACTTCATCGTGCACGAGCCGAGCGGATAAAACCCGGTTTCGATGCCGTAGTTGATGTGGCTCAGGTTCGTGAAGTGCCTGAGTAAGTCCAATTCGGCCACCTCCGGCAGATCGAGGCTCTGCCGGATCGGTCCGAGGACGGTTTCGAGATCGACCTCTGGAGTGTCGGCCACCGGCAGGTTGCAGCCGATTCGACCGGGGGAGGACTTTTCGAAGATCAAAGAGGGAGTGGGGACGGTCTTGACGATCATTCCTAACCCGCGAGTGTACCTTCGAGGGGTTCATGCTCTCCCTTAGGGTTAGGGAGAGCAGGCGGGTAGCATTCCAACTCGGCAGCAAACCTCGGCCGCCACTATAGGTATGCCCAACACCGATCGGAGCCCCAAGAAACACACCGAGCCATCCGCCAGGCTGACCCTTTGCCTTGCGATGGACCTCAAAGGCTCTACGCGGAGCGGGCTCGAACTTACCTCCAAGCGGCTCGATCGGTTCAATCTGGCCCTCGTGCACCAGTTAACGCCGCACCTTCATTCGGTCGGTCTCGAGGTGGCGGTCGTCAAGTTCACGGGTGACGGATGGCTCGTGATGTCGGACGATCAGGACCACGTCGCGCCAATGTGCTGCTTGGCCAGAATCATGGGCCAGCGCTTCCAGGTGGAGATGAGCCGCGAGAGCGGCATCGCGCCAGAGAACATCCCCGCGCTCAGGCTGGCTGTCTGTTCGGGGCGCGATTTGGCGGTCGTCTTGCACGGGGGACAGCGGGACTTCGTCGGAGGGAGCGTTCGCCGGGCTGTTCGCTCATGCCAACTTTGTCGAGATAACGAGATCCTCGTCGACGACACCGTCCGTACCTGGATTCAGCAGGACTTCCTCACCTTTCGGGTCGATCTTGAAGAGCGCTTGGCCCACAATCCCGAGGCGAAGATGGAGGAAGACCTCGCGCTGCACGTTTTGGATAAGTTGAAGGTCGAATCTGGTATCGATCCAGACGCGCCCGTGTATTACGTGAACACGCTCGCGATCTTGGGTCGAAACGAAGCGGCCGGGACGCTTGCCCACGAGATGTCGGATCATCTCGTCGAGGAGGCACGCCACCCCGGCGCGAATCAGGCGGAACTTCTCGAAAAATGGAACAGCCTCCTGCAAAGCGAGCTCGACTACGGGACGGCTCGGGAGATTCTGGACGACCTTCGGGCTGCGGGGGTCCGCCCGGACGTCCGGACGTTCAATGCCCTGATCTTGCGTTGCGAGGGGTCGAGGGCAGAGAGCCGCTGGCTGGAAATCATGCTCCAGGAAGGCATCGCCCCCAACGCGGAAACGTTCAAGATTCTGGTCCTAAAATCAAAAGAAGAGGCGACCGCTGCCAAGCGACTCGAAAAAATGGAGAAGCTCGAAGTGCAGCCGAACACGTCGGTGCTGAATGCGCTCATCGCCAAGGCGGAAACCTATGCGACGGCCTCGCGCTGGATGGAACGCCTCGTACGCGCCGGCGTAGGCCTCGACGGTGAATCCTACGCGCTCTTGGTTCACAAGGCCGAGGACTTCGACACCGCGCGTCACTGGATCGAGGCGATGATCGACGGCGGAATCGAGCCCGACGAGATGACCTTCGTCAGCCTGTTCGGAAAGGACCTGTCTAACGTCGACGCAGACTCGCTGCTCGGCTGGTATCTTGGCCTGCGATACCACCCCGCCAAGCCGATTCAGCGCGCCATCGCCAACTACCGAAGAAGCGGAAGGGTGCGCGACGCTCTTCGTTTGGCCCTCGACTATCCTTACACCCAGACCGCCCTTAAAACCATGCGCCAGTTTCCGACGCAGGCGCTGGCCTACTTCGAGGGCGTCGTGAAAGACGATCCCGATCATCCGAATGGCACCTATGCCCTCGGCATGGCGCTCTACGAATTGGGTCGGAGCGACGAGGCGGAGAAGTGGCTTCGAAAGGCTCGCGATGTGGCCGGGCATGGTCCGCGTCGGGACGAACTCGACCGTTATCTCGACCAACTCAACGCGATCCAGCAAGGGGTCAAGCCCCTTTGAAGGCCGAACTCAAGGAACTTTGGCGGTTTCGCGAGCTTCTCTTCGCGATGGTAGAGCGCGAACTGCGAATCCGCTACAAGAACAGCGCGCTCGGCTTCTTCTGGTCGCTTCTCAATCCGCTGATCACCGTGCTGGTGATGACGGTCGTGTTCAAGTACGTGATGAACAACGACACGCCGAACTTCAGCGCATACATTTTGGCGGCCTACCTCCCCTATCTCTTTTTCCAGCTGACCCTCCTCGACGCGTCCCAGAGTGTTTTGGTGGCGCTCCCGGTGGTCAAGAAGGTCTACTTTCCGCGGGAAATCCTGCCTTTAGCCAGCGTCTTCAGCAACTTCATCCACTTCCTATTAGCGATCCTCGTTTTCTTCGCCTATCTGCTCGTCGTTTACTTGCTAGATCCAAGAATATCTCCTTTTTCTTGGACGATTCTCTTGCTGCCGGCGCTGTTGCTGATCAACTTCGCCCTTGCCGCCGGACTCTCGTTGATCGTGTCGGCGCTGAACACGTTCTATGAAGATGTCAAGTACATCGTCAGCGTCCTCCTCTATCTGTTATTCTTCTTGTCACCAATCATGTACTTTAGCGAGACGGTGCTCTACTCGGGCGGCCTCGGCGGCAGGAACCAACTCATCTACTTCCTCTACCATCTGAACCCCGTAGCGATGCTTTGCACGGCTTATCGAAAGGTTCTCGTTCCCCCCCAGCCGGTCCAGGTGGGCGAAAACTTCTATCCCGCGCTCCCGCTGGACTGGGGGCTGCTCGGTATTACTGCGGCGATGTCGCTCGCCGCTCTGATCGGCGGGTACGCGATGTTCAACCGGATGAAATGGCGCTTCGTCGAGCGGCCCTAGGTTGATCTTCGCATCATCCACACGGCGGCTTCGTCTCGGCTCCGACGTTGAACGATGACTCGAAATCCGTCTCCGAACGCCTCTGCGTCGACATGATCGGGCACTTCGCCGCTCGTCCAGATCGAGCGAGCCGCTTCGGTCACCAAGTCCCGTACCAAGGTCTCGTGATCGGGAGGACAGTCCTGCGCGAAGAGATCGGGAAGGCCACGCTTCGTCATGCCGTAGGTTCGAGCCGAGCCTGCGCCGTCTTCGACCTGCCACTCGACGTCGACTTGGACTTCGAATACAGCGGTGTCCGGGTTTTCCGCCAAGACGTCTCGGTGGGAGTCGAGGGTGATCAGGCGCTGAGCAACCGCATCGTAAACCACCTCACCGTGGCCTAGCGCTGCAACGGCCTCGGCAACGTGGGGCAGAAACCGAAGGTGCCGGTCGTCGCGCAGAGGCTCCTCGGAAATGTAGCGGACCATCACGAAGCCCTGTGCCGCCGCCAGCGCCTCGAGAATCGCGGCGGTCGGTTCGGCGCGGGGGGTGAAGAGGTCGGGGCGAAACTGCTTCGGGTTCCGATCTCGGCGAACGAGTCCCATGTGGAACCGGATATCGGAGAACAAGAGGGCCTCCTTGGACCCGATTCGACCTTCGCCGAACGGCCGGTCCTGCACTAGCCGCGTCATCACCGCATCTTGCGAGGGCAGCTTCGCCTCGGGCAAGTACACCCAATACTCGGCGTGGGCGAGGTAGCCCGGCGCTCGACTCCGTTTGGATCTCCAGGTGAGCCATGCCGCCAAGAGCACGAGCGCAATGGGGATGAGGATCGCCATTTAGGGATGGTTCCCCGTGAGCCACGCTTGGGCCACCGTGAGCTCTGGTTCATCCAGGATTCCCCAGCAGAGCGGGCACAAAGCCGCCTCATTGACGCGGCTGCCCCGGCAGAGGAGGCAGGAGTCGATGCGCCGTGCCGCCTGAATGAGATCGGGTCGCTCTCTCAAGATCCAGATCAACTGTTCTCTCGGGATGCCCTCCGAATTCCAGCGCGGCATGATCGATTTTGGCTCAGAATAGCGACGTGCGCCGATGGATGCTCCCTGTGATCGTCGCCGCGCTCGCGCTTGCACCAGGTTGCGCCCGTCGCGAGCAGGGCATCGTCGTGCTGCGGATCGCGAACTGGGGTGGCGCGGGTGACGACAGCGACTTCACTCGCACCGTGCAGAGTCTTTACCGGGAGTTCGAGGCGCAGAACCCAGGCGTCGTCGTCCGGGTCGAGGGCATCCCTGGAAGCCAGGAGTATGTGAGCAAGATGCTCCTGAACTTCGTCGCCGACGCGGCGGCCGATGTAATGGCACTCGACGCCTCCAGTGCGGCGATCTTCATCGACAATGACGTATTGCTCGATCTCGCGCCACTCATTGGTGCGGACCCCGAATTCGACATCGAGGACTTCTATCCAAACGTGGTGGACATCGCTCGCCGAGGCAATCGAATCCTCGCGATTCCGGGCGACTTCACGCCGATGGTGATGTACTACAACAGGCGACTCTTCGACGAGGCAGGGGTGGAGTATCCGAAGCCTGGCTGGACCTTCGACGATTTCCTCGAAAAGGCTAAACGACTCACCAAGCCCGGCAAGCAGTGGGGCTTCAAGTTCGTCAACTGGATGCCGGGCTGGATCATGTGGCTCTGGAACGACGGAGCCGACGTGCTCTCTCCGAGCGGCGACCGGGCGAACGGCTATCTCAATTCGCCAAGCAGTGGGGCAACCCTAAGCTTTCTTAAGGACCTCGTCGATGTCCATCGCGTTGCCCCGAGCCTCAGCGAGTCGGCAGCGGCGGGCGTCGACCTCTTTGCGAACGGTCAGGCCGCAATGGAGATCAGCGGACACTGGGCGATGGTCGGCTACCAGGCGGCACCGAACCTGAAGCTGGAGGACGTCGGGGTGGCCGAATTGCCTACCGGGCGAGCGAGCGGATCGGTAACGGTCATGTACGAAGCCGGCTACGCCATCGGCAAAGGCTGCCGCAATCCCGAAGTCGCTTGGAAGTTCATCAAGTTCATGACCAGCCGTGCGGTCCAGGAGCGATACCAATCCACCGGGATCGCGGTCTGCGCGCGAAAGGATGTTGCCGAATCGAGGGCAGCCAACGATCCGCGAGAGCAGGAGTTCCTGCGGATCGTGCCGTCGGCTAGGCCGCCTTGGGGGAGCCGAGTAACTGGCTACGACTTCGTCGAGGCCACTGGTCAGAAGACGATGGACAACATCCTCGGGGGCACGCGAATTCAGTCCGCGCTGGACGAGGCGGTCCGCCGCATCGACGGGTACTTCGCGATTCGCTAGACCGAATCCATTAGGCCGCGATGGGCGTAGACTCTTGTCGTGAAGCGGACGCTGCTGCAGCAGATCGAGGCGAATCGGCGTGCGTCGGCGTTCTACTCGTTCCTTATGGTCCTCTTGGTGGCGGCCTTGGGTGCCGCGATCGGAGGCTATTGGGCCCCCAAGCAGTGGCCGCTGATCGGCGCAGGTGCCGGCGTAGTGGCAATCATCGTCGCCTTCGTCGCGCGTTTCTCAGGCCCCAGCATCGTTCTCTCGATCTCTCATGCTCGAACGGCGACGCCCCTGGAACTCCAACGGCTTGACAATGTGGTCGAGGAGATGGCCGTCGCGGCAGGCATCCCGAAGCCCCGCGTGTACGTGATCGACGACACGGCAGCGAACGCCTTCGCCACGGGGATGGACCCGAAGAATGCGATCGTCGTTTGTACGACCGGCCTACTGCAGCGACTGGAGCGTGATGAACTGCAGGGCGTCATTGCCCACGAGATCGCCCACGTGCGGAATTTCGACGTCCGGCTAATGACGACGCTGGCGATCGTCGCGGGTCTCATCCCGCTGATGGCCGACTTCTTCCTCCGAGCAAACTTTTGGGGTGGACGCGGGCGACGCAGCAGCAACGATGGTGGCGCCGTGATTGCACTAGTTATCGGGCTCGCGCTGGCGATCCTCGCGCCGCTGTTTGCACGCATGCTCGAACTGGCCGTTAGTCGCCAGAGGGAGTACATGGCCGATGCTACCGCCGCCGAGCTCACGCGGTATCCGGAGGGCCTTGCACGTGCCCTCGAGAAGATCGCGGCCGATCCCGAGCCTCTCGAAGCGGCCAACCGAGCGACCGAGCACATGTACATTGTCAATCCGTTCAACAAGTGGGGAAGGGCGGTGTCGTCGCTGTTCAGCACGCATCCGCCCACGGAAGAGCGAATCCGACGCTTGAGAGCGCTGATGGGACAGGTTCCTCCTGTGCCATAATCGCGGGCATGAGCGATATGACCACCCCGCCGCGGGCCACGGAAACCGGCGCCGCGTCGAACACCGGTGGGGAAGAGCGAGGTTTCCGAAAGCCGATGTACCGGGACAAAGAGGGCTCCATGGGCGTTCCGGGCGGCGAACCCAGGTTCCGCGGCCGCCGTCGCCGAAAAGTCAGCTACCTCACGATCAACAAGATAGACACCGTCGACTACAAAGAGGTCAACATTCTCCGTCGGTTCTTGAACGATCGAGGCAAGATCCTCCCCAGCCGGCAGACCGGCAACACCGCCAAGCAACAGCGAATGATCGCTCAGGCGATCCGCCGAGCTCGGGAAATGGCTTTGCTGCCCTTCGTCGTGACCGAGTTCACCGGCGAACGACCGCCCCGTCCGCGGTATGGCGACCGCCCGGACCGTGGCGAGCGCTACTCCGATCGAGGGGATCGAGGAGATCGAGGGGATCGTGGCGAGCGCGCCCCCGCCGCTGCCGCCGAACCGGCGCCGGCTCCCGCTCCAGCACCCCAGCCAGAACCCGAGGAATAGCGCCCGATCGACCGATAGGTCTGATATGACAGACGGGACCTATCGAAGGGATCGCGCAGGTGGAGGAACCCTTGTTCCCTGAGTGGACGGTCGCCGTTGGCTTGATGATCGGTGCGGCGATCGGCAGCTTCCTCAACGTAGTCATTTACCGGATGCCGTTGGGGAAGTCGCTCTCCAACCCACCGCATAGCTTCTGCCCAGCCTGCGAACATCGCCTCGGCGTTCCGGACCTGGTGCCCCTCTTCAGCTGGCTCTTCCTGCGCGGTCGATGCCGGCACTGCAAGGGCCGCATCCCTGCCCGCTATTTCTTCGTGGAGGTCGTCACCGGCGGCATTTGGGCCGCATTCTGGTGGCAGTATCTAATTGCCGGATGGGATCCCGCACGAGCAGTAGCGCTTATGCTGTTTTCGGCATGTCTGATTGCCGCAACCTATATCGATCTTCGGTGGTTCATCATTCCCGATGAGATCAACGCGCTAATGCTGGGGATTGGAGCAGCCTATAACGTGGTCCTCTATGCTCAAGCTCGCCCGGAAGCAACAACTTGGGGCATCCCCAGTTCGCTTGCGGGTGCCCTATTCGGCGTAGGAGCGTTGTGGGCGGTCACTTTTCTCGGGCGCTTGCTGTTTCGCAAAGACGCCATGGGCCATGGCGACATCAAGATGGCGAGAGGGATCGGCGCCGTGCTGTTCCCGATGGCCGCCGGGATGAGTTTCGCAGTGGCGGTCGCTTTGGGCGCGGTCCTCGGCGCGGTACAAATACTGGTTCGGAGGCGACCGGCCCCCGAAGCGGAACAGGAAGAGGCGGACGGGAATCTAACTGAGGACGTCGAGCCCGAGTCGCTAGGATCGATCCTTCGATGCGGTCTCGGGTACGTTCTCTGTATCGATGTGATCGGCTTGGCGCTGCCGAAGCTCTACGAACGGTGGTTCGGAGAGGAGGCCTATGCGGTAGAGTCGATCGAGGAAGAAGACGTCGAAGTGGAAGCGACGGTCATCCCATTTGGGCCCTATTTGGCCCTGGGCGCGATCGTGGTTGCACTCTTCGAAGGTCCGTTGGGCCGGCTCGCTTCGTCTTATTGGCAATGGGCGACGGGCGAGCGTCCTTAGCGGGAACTTTACAATGGGCAGCCCAGTCTGAAAGACGGGTTTTGGGGTTAGGCATAGGGTTATGAATAGGCGGCTTGGCTTTACATTAATCGAGTTGCTGACCGTGATCGCGATTATCGCGATCTTGGCGGCCATTATCTTCCCGGTCTACGCACGGGCGAAGGACAGCGCTTACCGCGGGTCCGATATCAGTGCGATGAACGACCTGCGCTCGGCGCTCCAGCTCTACCGGATCGACCAAGGGGGCTATCCCCCGGCGCTCCTCGGCTACGTATCCCGCTATCAGTCGGGGCCGAACGCGGGGAACGTCATCCCGGCCGAACTGATTACTGGGTTTCTCTACCCGAAGCGGGTCGTGAGCCTGAACACGTTCACGCCGGCTTACAATCGGGTGGGCAGGAGCGTGATCACCGAAGCCGTCTGGCCGAACCGGTATATCGCCAATCTGGGCGCCGATCCGATCCTCGACCTGAACGGAGACGGCAACCGCACGCCCGCCGACGACACGATTGGCGCTCGCCAGGCCTACGGCCCCACGACTTTCGTGCTGCTCGACCCCACGCAGCCCCAAGCCCCCAATAATCCTCGCGCGGAGTTCTACAAGGTTAGCGGCTACGACGTGACCGAGGTTCCCGACCAGAACCAGGGACGGCGGACCGAGCTTCGTTACACGCTGTTCTGGACGAATTACGCGATCGGGCAAGGCGATCCCAACTATGGCAGCGGCTCGCCGTTCGACGATCCCCGACAGCTGGGCTACGACGATCCGCCCGAGAGCACCGTCGTCACGTGGGACAGCTACTTCCGCGACTGGCGGAACTTCCAACCGGACGGCGGTCGCCGCGACATCGTCCTCTTTCTCGGTGGCGGAGCGCGAACCTTCGATTCGAAGCTGCTGCACCAGCGCTCCTGGCGCGTGATGCCCTGAAGTGCCGGCGGTGGGCTGCGGCCCGCCCGGTCGGACGACCTACTTACGAGAGACTTGAACGATCTTCATGAAGCGTTTTAACCTACGAACCGGCGCATCGCTGATCGAGATCCTTGTCGTGATCGTGATCTTTCTCGTCGGGATTCTCGCGATCGCGCAGATCTTCCCCGGCGGCCTGAACATCCTTCGCACGACTCGGAATACTACGATGGCGACCGCACTCGCACGGGCCGAAATGGAACGGCTCAAGAGCCAAGTGGATCAACTGGCCGAGGCCATCGTGCCCGCAAGATATGTGTGGAACGGAACACGGTACGTGATCGACTACGACCTCAACAGGTACCCCAACGATTTCAGCCCCGCCGGCGCGGTCGGCCTCGACGTCGATGGCAACTTCGTCGGCCCTAACGGCATCCTCGGCCGATGGCCCTACCTGAGCGGTCCGAACGTGATGACCCGGGTGGTCGGCGAATCCCGAACCATACCGTCTCCGCGATACTTGAGCGACCCGACGCCGACCGGCTCTACTTACGGTGGCCTCATGGCCTGCCAATTCGCGCCGGTGATTTACGACCCCACCTATCCGGTCACTTTTCTCGTGTACGGCAACGACCTCCAGCGCCGGATCGTCGAAAGTGTGCCGGGAGGGGCGCAGGTTCGCCAGGATTACATCGCTTTCATCGACGAACTCGGTGAAGAGATGGCGCTTCCGATGGGACCTGCAAGGCCGGATCTTCCCGGCTATTCACGCGTCTACCGAGTCTCGGTCTCCCTTTACGTGGATGGACCGGGCGGGTCGAGACAAAGGGACTTGGTGACCCTGGTTCCGTTGCCCTCGCCGACGAACAACTCGCAAAGGCAGTACGTCGCCATTCGTTTCGATGACGCCACCTACTTTCCCGTCGGCCCCGGAGAGACCGTGCGGCATGCGGACCTCGACACGTTTCGGGTGGCCCGAGTCTTCGATCAGCTCGGCACTCCGAATGCCCCTCAGTTCCTGACCGAAGACGACGTCAAGAACAACCCGAGCCTGAGGGACGACGCCTCGTACCAATACGATTTCCTCGACGACAAACTCGGCCTGATGCTCTTCAACCCGGTCGGCTTCAACTACCAGGAGCGACGAGGCCGCGGCCGCGTGCCGCTTCGCGCCAGGGTCGATTACGACGTTTACGACTGGCGGATCATCCGGGACGAGTTTCGAGTGCCGCGCAACATGCCGTTCGAGCGCAAGTTGATCCTGAACTCCATCAAGGTGCGGGGCAACAAGTACTCCGATCAGCGACCGTACACCGGTATCGGTTTTAGGGTCGCCAACGAAACCACTGAGCGAGATTTCGTGCTTGTCGATACGGAGACCGGCGGCGTTATCATGCCCACGTCCTACGCGGTGGACAAGTCCTCCGGCGTGATCTCCTTTATCGACGACCCCGCGGTCACGAACCAGGTCGGAGAACTCGGCGCGCTCATCATGTACCCCAAGGCGGCGGCGGTATCGGCCCTGCCCGACATCCGTGGCCGGAGCGTCCGCGCGCTTTACCAAGGCGTTGGTGAGTGGGCGGTGCAGGTCGAGAAGGCGGTCCGGAGCTATCAAGTGGTTTACGATGCCACGCCAGGACTTCGGCAGTGTTACGTCGGTGGCTCGAACCCGAACGTGAACGGCGATCGCCCCACGCGGGTCTACTTCCCGCTGGCGGATATCGGCAAGCAAGTGCTGGTAGGTGAGATTTGGTACGACGACGACCAGACCGGCACTCTCGAAGTGGCGTACGAACAGCAGTTCCTCATCCAGGCTCCCCGAGCCGGTGAACTGCCTCTGGGGTTCATCGACGTCCGCGACGTTCTCCCCGCCTCGTCGTTCAATTTCTCGAACGGCTACGCGGTACGGCGCGTTCGCGGCGCCTCGGTGGGCGTTCGCGCGATGTGGAACCCGCTCGTCTTCAACGTCGGCGAAGACCCAACCGAAAACATGAATCGCTATCACGAGTGGGAACGTGGCTGGAGAAAGAGCCGCACCGAGACGTTCTTGATGGGAGGCATGGGTAACTGATGCGAACTCGACGAGGCTTCACGCTGATCGAGCTCATCACGGTGATGACCATCACCGCGATCTTGCTCACCATCATCACGGTGCCCATCATCCAGAGCTTTAACCTGACCCGGGCTGCCCAGGGCTTTGCCGACGCTCAGGACCGAGCGCGCCTGCTCATCGACCGGATCTCTCGCGAGATTTCGAACAGCGCCGGCGTGCGCGACAACTCAGGCCCGCGAGGAGCCCTGGACATCCGCGTTCCGGGCCAAAACGGGGCGCAAGAGACCATTCGCATCGAGAACGCCAAGCTCGATATCGTCAAGCCCTCACAGGGCGAGGAAAACATCGACCCCAACAATCCGGGACTGTTCATCAATCCGGTCACCGGAAAGGTGGACCCGACTCTTCGGTCGCCGAAGGGTCAAGTGACGCTTCCGGTTGCACCGGGCGCGACCTTGGTGCGGTACTTCATCGGACTCAAGCGGCCTTTCGCCGTCGACCTTCAGGGCAATCGCCTGGACACGCCTGCCGAGTACAACAACGGCTACGACGGCATCCTGATGCTTCGCAACGGGCGGCCGGACAACCTCTATGTCCTCTGGCGGGCCGAAGTTCAACCCTTCCGCTGGGCGGCCGGCACGCGGACCGTCAATACCGACCTGTTCGATGTCGATCCCAACACGGGCGAGCCGGTCTACGACGATCCTCAGTTCTTCTTGCCCGACGGCAGCGCTCCCAAGGCCCTGCGCGTCCAAAACTGGCTCAACCGTAGCGCCATCGTTACGGAATTCAGCCGCTACGACATGATCCAGGCGATGTTCGACCGGCGCACGAGAGTGCCGGTTTACGACGGCAACGTGCCGCGGGTCTTTCCGCTCGTCCAATTCACGCCAAAGCGGCAAACCAGCGAACCGCCCATCGGAATGATGGCCGTTCGAAGCGGTGAAGAATCTACCAACTCCGCCAAGATCGGACCCGACGTCTACCGTACGAATTTCGGTGGATGGACGGACACCTTCATCCGTACCTGGCCAGGATTCTGGCCCGTGCAGTTTGGTTACGGCGGCCGCATCCGCCCCTCGGATAATCCGAGCAACGTCTTTGCCGACGACCCGCGCGCGGTCTGGCGGCGACAGGACAGCGCCGGCGCACCGCTTAACCCTTACGTGATTGGCGATCTCCGATTCGTGCCCGCCGAGGGTCCCGCGCCCGGGTATTCGATTTTCGCGTTCGACCCGTCGCTCGGCACCGAACGGACCCCCGCTGCTCGAACCGAGCTCTTCCGGATCACCGAGTACCGAAACGATGTCCGCAACAACGTCCCCTATCCGTTCACCCGAAACCTGGCGAACAATGTGCTGACCAACCAGGCGTTGCGCCAGTTGGCGGTGCTCTACACGGTCGATCCCAAGGGCGGGCAGGTCATCAGCAGCTTCGGGATCGAAGAAGTCGGCCAAAACCCGCCGCCGAATCCGCTTCCCGACAATCGCCCCGTTGCGGCGACCGGCCTCGCCTACACTCCTGCGAACGACAACACGATCGGGGGAGGAAGCTGGTTCAGCTACGGCACGATCAACCAGCGCTTCAACAAGCTGTGGAACGACTGGGCCACGATCTTCCTGAACAACCGGTCCGACCCCAGCCAGGATCCCCTGGACCTGCCTCGCGAGCGGTTCTGTAAGCGATACGTCGATCTTCGAGTCCTGCCGCAGGCGGACGGGACGCCGAGCCCGCTGCATCCGACCGAGGGATTCCCCCGAGGCAGCATCGTCCCGGGAAGCGAAGTGGTGCTCGGCCCCGACCAGAACCCCGGACCCAACTACGGCGAATTGGTTCGCTACACGCGCGTCACCCAGCGCCCGGTCGGAGTGAACCAGTACTACATCAACTATGTCGACCAGCGCGAGCCGAACTGGGAGGATTGGGACGGACCGAATGGCGGAGGCACCCAAGGCATTCAGACCATCGCCAACGTTTACGATCCGACCGTCTACAACGCGCAAGACTTCGTTTCTGCGGTGTTCCAACCCCAGTTCCGAAAGGGCTACCTCGAGTTCAACAGCCGATTCGGCGAGCCGCTTCCGAACGGGAACATCCTCATCTATTACCGCTTCCAATTTACTGAGCCTAGCGATACGTTCGCGATCGACTACGACACCCGACAAGTGATCGACATCAACCTGACGATTCGCAATTACCCGCAGACCAACCTGCCGAATGGCCAGACCATCACTGTGCAAGGTTCGGCTAGCGTGAGGAACTTTATTCGATGAGGAGACGGCACTCGATGAGACCGAAAATCAGCCGACAGACCATCGGCGGCCAGACGCTGATCATCGCGATCCTGCTCCTTGGGGTCCTGCTGATCTTGGGCGTTGCGTTTTCTGGAATCATCTCGCGCAACATCACTCAAGCCGGGCGAAGTCAGCAGCGGACGGTGTCTGGCGACCTCGCCGATGCCGGGATCCGGTACGCGCATTATCAGCTGCTCTATAGCGGCCTCGGCGCCGACTGGCGACCCGTTCCGACCCCGCCGGCCCTCGATCCGCAAGGCTTCACCAAGGATCCCGACGTGCTCTACCTCCGGCCGCGGCCCGTGCCGGATGTGGGCCTTCGTAACGCGGCCGATCCCCAGATCGACCTCGGCGGCCCCGACGGACTCGGCCCTTATAGCCGCGTACTGAACGACAAGGGTCGCTATCTGGTCCGCGTGCGTTTTGCGCCCGCCGATTTCGACAACTTCGCCAATCCAGTCGGCCCGATGCGCCGGCCGGGCAAGGCTCGCAATTACCTGTTCATCGAGAGCGTGGGTCGTGCCGGCGCCGTCCGCGTCGGTGACCCTACGACTCAGGCTGTCGAAGCGGCCAAACTGGCGAACTATGCCGACGACGCCGACTACCGCAACTCGCTCAACCGGATGCGGATCATCGACTCTCGCAACAGCAACCAGCGCCGCCTCGTCGCCATGGCCTCGATCGGCATCATCGAGAGCGCCCGCTTCATCACCGATCTTTATCGCGTGAGCCGCGCCGCCGAAATCGGTGCGCCGACCGACGGCGGAATCCGGTACGAGAACGAACCGGTATCCCCGATTACCAAGTGGGGAGGTGCGCTGCCCGCCAACGGCCAGACTTTCCAAGGCACAGGCTCCTTCTATAGCAACGCCGACGTGGTTCTCTACGGCGAGCACGAGGTCCGCCTCAACCGAGACCTCGGCGACATGTGGGCCATCGCTGGAACAATCCGGGGCGCAGACGGAAACTCCGGACTGCGGCTGTTCGTCGACAACGATCCGGCCAGCCCGTACGCGGTTCAGAACAACACGCCGGATAGCCTCAATAGCCGAAGCCAGAACTTCCGCACCTTCGGTGGGCTCCTTCGCGATGGCGAGCAGGACGTCGACGCGAACGGCTATGCCCGGAGCATCCCCTACAAGACGCCTCCGTCGTTCCAGACTCCCGATCCGGCTACCAACCAGAACCGATATGTCGTAATGACTCGCGACAGCGGGCCGCTGGACGCCAACGGGCGCAACATCGGGCGCAACGGCTACGGAAGCGGCGTCTATGTCGACTCGAACGAGCGCGGCAACGCGAGCACCGAGGATCAGCGCGAGACCGTCGAGGTCAGCAAGTCCCTTCCGGCAGACTGGCTGAATCCGAACAACCCGAACTCGATCGGCTGGCAGGGGCCTTACTACGTGCCGCTGGCCGCTTATCTGAAGCTGCTCCCCGACGGATTTACCATTACCCGCGATAGCCGGAGCCGCAACCGCTTTTGGCGTCGACCGGACGGCTCCGCTACGAACACCTCGCGCATTCGATATCGCGTTCGCAACATCGGAGGCCAGGTCTATATCATCAACAGCATCGTCAGCGGGGATCGCGTCGATCAGGTCAACCTGGGGGACAACGAGTTCCTGGTCAACGGCCGCCCCTTCAACGGGGTGATCTACTTCGAGGGCGACGTTCGGGTTCGCGGCGTGATTCCGACCAACGTCCAAGTGACGGTGGCTTCGATGGGCACGATCTACGTCGAGGGCTCGATCACGAAGGGTGTCGTCGACGAGCGAGGAACGACGATCTCCGAGTCCAGCCGCAGCATGCTGATGCTCATGGCAAAGGACTTCATCGCTCTGAACACGACCCAGTTCTTCGGCCCCGCAGGCGGGGAAGTGCCGCGCCCAAAGAACGCCGATCCTTTGCCGGATACACCCAACCCGGTCGAACTTGACCTGAGCGAGGCGCCTAACCTGACGCTCCAAACCCAGTTCCTGCTCGACCCGAACGCCAACGGCGCCAACCCGCTCAACCCGCAAAGCTGGCAGCCTTTTGCGAACCGATACACCGCCTTTAACACCGGGACTCCATGGGCGACGAACATGCTGATGACCCATGCCGCCGACGACAACGGCCCGGCGTTCATTCAGCTTGACATCGCTCCGGCCACGTTCAACGACGCCGGCGCGACACCCTTCGCCTCGTACTTGTTCGCTCGAACGATCGGCTTTGGTGCTGCCGGGACCATCGATTTCAACGCCGCCGGGGCATTCTTCGGCGCTCCTGGAAACATCCCGACTTATGGCCTGGGCAATCCGTCCACGAACGCCTATCCTAAGTTCGAGGCGCTGGCCCTGCCGGTGGTTACGCCGACTTGGACGGTTACGAACCGACAGTTGACGCCGCCGGGCGGCAACGGCGAAGGCGACTTCCGGCTCGGCCTCCAAGACGAGAGTCTCTTCAACTTGCGGCTCGGAAACCTCGGCGGATTCGCCCCGAAGAACTATGCCCTCGCCCGATTCGCGGTGACTCCACACGACATCCGTATCGAAGCCGCCATGTACGCCGAGGAAGGCTCCTTCTTCGTCATCCCCGGACCGGCTTTCAACTACAACCCCGACGACAATCGTGCAGCCTTCGACCAGAACGTTCAAAATCTCGGCAGCCTCGAACTGGCTCTCCGCGAGCGGTTCGAACGCTTCGGAGTGATGCCGGAAGTACCGTTCTACGGCGAGCCGCTGGATGTTCGGATTCAGGTCTTCGGCGCGATTAGCGAAAACATGCCTCCGCCGATCAGCCAGCAGGGAGAGTGGCTCAAGAAGTGGGGCTGGATTCCGCGGTACGTCGGTGGCACCGGACGATTCATCCCTGCCCAGCACGTGCCCGCCGGCTACGACCTGCAAACTCGCAAGTACGTGCCCAACCTCATCGTGAATTACGACCCGTCCCTCGCCACTGCCGGCGTTGAGGTCTTGCCTGGCCGGTGGGATCCAATCCGGACGGACCGATACGGCTGGACTCTGCCGCCGATGCCAATGCTGCCCGTGAGTCCTACTTTGATCTATTTCGGAGACAACAACCCATGATCGACCGCCGACTCATCGCAAGCGCTCTGACCTGGCTCGCTGCCGCTGTCGCGGTAGCCGGTCCCCAGAATTACGCGCAGCGATCGAATCAGATCAACGCAGGCATCCTCCTCATCGAGAGCCAGCGCACGGCGCCCGCCGCAGGATTGCCTTCCGGCACCCCGCTGAACGGGGCACCTCATGTCTGGGGCAACCTGGATCGTGACAACGCGATCCGGCCGGCTGCTTGGACGTTCGTGAATCCGCGGGCTTCGACCTCGCTGACCGAGAGCCTGCAGCTCCGCTGGAACGCGCTCACCGGCGGCGGGGCGCCCTCGCTGAACACGCGGCTGAGCAAGCGGAGCGCGGCTTACTGGGAGGTCTCCCTCGCAAACTCGTCGGATAATGTTCTCGCCGACTTCGACGTCCTCTTGCTGCCGATTTCCGCCGGGCTCCAACTCAACCCGCTTGAGCGAGAGCGGCTGCGCAAGTTCATCGACCAGGGTGGCATCCTCTGGGTCGATATCCAAACATCCGCGAACTACATCGACGTCGCCAATCCGACGCCACTGCCCTTCGCTCTGTGGCAGTCGCCTAACGACCTCCAGGCGAACCTGGGCCATCCGATTCTCAGCTTCCCGAATTCGGTTTCCTACGAGGACTTGTTCTGGATGCAGACGGACGGCTCGCGACTGACGCGTCCAGTCCAACTGAACAACGAGGGACTGATGGGCATGGGCCGGATCCTCGGTTGGATCGAGGGCGACAGCTACAAGATGCAGCAGGTGGTCGGAAACAACCAGGGCGACTTCATCTCGGTCGGCCAGATCGGCGATGGATACCTCGCGGTCACGACCCGCGGCATTTCGCAGAAGCTTAATCGAGGCTATGCCGGTGCGTCCATCGTCGCCAATCTCGGCTTTAACTCGAGCGGACCAGTCGCCGATGCCGGGTTCATCGCGGCCGGGAAACTGGCGGTCAACATCGTCAGTCTCGGCTCGGGCTTCGCGGGCCAACACCGGGGCAGCCGCAAGATGCACAGCAGCGCCGTCGACCTCGCCGCGCCGCTCTTCAAGCGTTGGGAAGGAAGTACGTCAACCAACCGCCAGCCGGTGATCTTCAAGGGAAGGGCGATTTGCATGAGCAACGGACGAGTCGTCGTGCTCGATGCCAACCCCTCGAACGATGTGGATGGCGACGGCAACCCGGACGATGGCCTCCCTGATCCTCCGGGCTCCAATTTCGACATCCTGTGGCAAAGCACACCGCTGGCGACACCGACCTCCGCACCGACCTGCGCGGAAGTGCCGAACTCTATCCTTCCGACCCTGCGGCCCGGCTTCAACTGCGTCAACCAAATCCTTGTCACCGACGGCAGCGGCCGGGTGCTCGTCTTCGATCTGGAATCGCCGTCCGGCGCCAACATTGCCCCGCTGAGGACGATCGATCCGCCCGATGCGGCGATCCTCGGAACCGACGGGCCCTTCCCGCCGACGATCCATGAGGGTCTTGGATTCATCGCCGACACGCGATCGAGCGGCAATTCCGGCCGCGTCTGGATCATCGACTTGGCTCAATCGGCGCTCCTCGCCACTCCCGACGAGTGGTCTATCCAAGGCACGCCGCGTCTTCCTGAGCCGAGCGGAGCCCCGGTTGTAGGTTACATTCCGATTGCAGACAACTCCGGAGGCGTCGACCGAGTCGTCTATGTTCCGACTGCGCCCAGCAGTGGCATCACGCCGCGGCCCTCGGGAATCACCAGCCTTTGGCTCGGTGTCCGAGGGGAGAAGCCGCTGAACTTCGACACCAATACGCCCGGAATCCTGCGGGTCACGACTCGAGCGAGCCTCCAGGGCCTGCCGGTCTACCTGCCTTCCGGAGCGAGTCCATACGGCGTCAAGATCTCCGTGGTCGATCAGTTCGGCAACCCCCTTTCCGGCGCAGCGATGAGCGGCATTTTCAACGGAGGCCTCACGCAGAGTACGAACGGTGAACTTCAGTTCGGGCTGACCGGCGGACTCCCACAAGGCGCTAGCGTAAGAGTCGACTACACCATCGATTGGGGAGCGGTCGGACCAACCGTGCCCAGCGATATCTATGTCCGCGGCGAACTCGGTCTGCCTGACGATACCGGCAATTCGCGCAAAGTGCTCGGCAGCCCCGCGCTCTCTTCCTACGGCACGCTATTCATCGTTAGCGGCAACGGCGACGACGGCGGCGGCCTGTTCTGCCTGCGCGAAGAAGGTCGGGGCGACTTCAAACTGCTCTATCGGTGGGAGTTGTACGATGCCCTCACCTTCCGCTACAACGGGACCCCCGGCCAACCTGAGACCGTTGCTCTGCGACCGGCGATCCTCGACGAGGATTACTTGGTCACCAACTTCCTGACCTTCCTCAACAACGATATGACTCGATTGGCCTTTAAGGGAGGTCCATCGGTTCTGGGAGATACGGTCTACGTCCTCGCCAACGCCCGAAAGAGCGTCTTCGGTTTCCCCTCGCAAACGAGCGTCTTGCTTGCTTTCAAGGCAAACCCCGAACCGGTCGAAATCGACGTCGAAAATCTCCAGCCCGGCTTCACAATCGAGCAACCGGACGTTGCCCGAAGTCTGACCAAGAACGCCCCGGAAGTCCCCAGCCGGCTTCAGCCAGCCCAATATACGTTTGAACCCAACGTCGGCGGCAGCAACCGCAGCCGTATTCGCTTCAACAACATGATGACAGCCGGAAGAGGACGGGTTCGAGACTCCTTGTCGACCAGTCTCCCGATCATCATTAAGCGAAGTGGCCAAGGCGACCTTCTTATCGAACCTGAACTCTCGTTCGAGGAGGGCAGCTATGTTCCCGGCTTCGCTCGGGGCCGCTGGAATCCGCTCAAGTGGTACATGGTCCAAAACGGCTACGAAGCCAAGGGCCAGCCATTTGTGGCAGGAGAGACCCTCTATATGGCGGGGTCGAGCGTGTTGCCGGGCCTATTCGCCGGCCAGTTCCCGCCGATTACTCAGTACGGCATGCTGATCGGCATGGACTCCAAGATCGCCGCGAACGATCCTTACATCAAGCCGATCAGCATTCGGCCGTGGGCGCTCCAGGTCAACTCGGTCAAGCCCAGTGGCGACCCGATCGGTTTTTCGAGCAACCCGTCCGTACGCTGGCCGCAGGTCAAGGGCATCCAGTCCTTCGACGATTTGCGGGTCCGTTACCTCCAGGCGGCGATCGACGTCCCCGGCTCGCGGTGCGAAGGAGTCGTGGGTGGCGAGGGGGTCCTGCTCACGTGGACGGCTGGTCGCGTCTATGCATTCGCCAGAGCCGACTTCTTGATCGCCGACGAAGGGCGAGTTTCCCGATTCGATTCGGCCGGCAACCCCATTTGGCTCACCGACAGCACGATCAAATCCGGCGAGTCGATCCCGACAGGCGTGGTCGGCGACGACGTCCCCTTGTCGAGGCCGACCAAGATCTATTCCGGCAACGACAACACCTATTGGGTGGTGGACAGCGGCAACGACCGTGTCGTCCGGATCGACAGCGCCGGACGCGAGCTTCGCACGATCAAGGGCTTCAAGATCGATCCCAAGTTCCGTCCCGGCGGCCTAACCGACAACGAGACATTGGCGTTGCGGCTGCCCAAGGACGTGCTCGTCTACACGACCTATCGTAACGCCGCTCAGAATCCGTTTACGAACCCGCGCCCGCGAGAACTGTGGGTGCACTATGTCATTGCCGATGGTGGCAACTTCCGGCTGCTCGAACTCGTCGATCGCTACGAGATCGACGCCAACAACGGGCGACTCATGGGCATCGTTCAGTACAACGATTCCCAGAACATCGCCCAACGGGCGATGGGCGTAATCCTTTGGCATAGCCCCGCGGAACTGACCGGCAAGCAGTACGGCTACAACAGTATCTCCCGAACCTGGGCCGACGACGGTCTCGGAAACCTGCGGCCCATCTTGGCCTTTGGCTTCGGGAACGTCGAACCTGGGAAGACGTCGTTCGGTCTCGACACCGGCGGGCCGCCGCAGGGCGATGTTCAGAGTGGACTCGGAGGCATCGTCATCTTCGATCCGGTTCGTGGGGCGAGCGAGGTCATCACATCGTTCAATAGGCCGGACATCCCCGTCAACGCATTCTATGTGGACTCGGCCGGAACCTTCAGTTCACCTGCCCGACCGGGTGGCACCCAAAAGATCGGCGGCCTTTCGTCCGTCACGCTGAAGATCATCCCGAACGGGGGCGTAGGCGACCTCGCCGTCATGTTTACCGACAACACGGGCGTGTATGAGATCGTCAAGAACGGCAATGCCTACGACGTTCGGTGGATGCTTCCGAACGAGGCCTTCAGGGTGATGCGCCGATTTGCGAACAACCAGCCGGTGCCCGACAGCAACCCGATGAACTTCCGCGCAGCCTATGCCCGACGGCTCGATTCGGACGAGGTGATCGTGGTGAGCAGTTACTACGGTCGCAAGAGAAATGGCTCTGCATACGCGGGTGAGGTCGTGCTTATCGACGGCGCGTTCGGCGGCGGCCCCAACGAACCGGGCTACCTCCTCTCGAAGGTCAATCTCGGCTTCAATTCGCTTAGTGTTAAGTTCGAGCTGCCGCCGCTGACGGCGACCCGCAGCTTGGCAATACCGGTCTTCGCCGACCGAAGGTAAAGACAAAGGAATCAAATCGACATGCTTCGAATGAGATCGTTTCGACAGGCGGGCTTGCCACTGGCCATCGTGCTTATGGTGGTGGTGCCCATCCTCCTTGCGTTGGCACAAAACTACTCCACGCATCGAGGCAACAACCAGCGAACGGGCCAGCACGACACCAATCCTAAACTGAGCAACCCGGGCCGTTCCTTCCTGAGATGGTGGGACCCGCTCAAGGGGCTTCGAAGCACTATCGATAACTGGCAGCCTGGCGCAACGGCAAGCCCGCCGCTCGAGTGGTTCGAGCCGACCGAGCAGCAAGCCGGCAACGTCGTTACCGAGCCGGGTCAGCCCGTGACGGCCGCGGATTACCGCTACGCACTGGCCGTGCCATCGACTGCGGGCAACAACATCGTCCCGGTCCCCGGTTATCAACTGCGTACCTTTACGTGGTCATGGCCTGCCTTCGTCACGCAGACTTCTTTCTCCCTGTTCGTCAACGTTCCGGTCGGCCCGACCGACATCGACCCCGGGGCGGCCGTAATCGAGGGGTTCCAGCAGCGGTATTTCGTCTACTTGATCGACGGCGTCGTCAACGCCGACAACCCGGGACAGCCGATCCTGCAAATCGTCGACACCTACGCCACAGGCGGCGGCCTCGTGCGTCTGGGAAACAACGGCAATGCGACCGACGTGGTCTTCGAAGGCGACGGCTCGGGCCCGATTACGATCACCCTTCTCAATACGATCCCGAGGGACAGCCAGGGCAACCTCACCGATACTCGACAGAATCTGCTGGTTTACGCTGACGCCGCGGTCCTCTCACGGGGCTTCGGCAGTCCCGGCTCCTACATCGCTTCGCCGGTCGTGGGCGAACTGACGGTAAACGGAGCCGCCGCGTTCCCGTGGCGCGTCATCACCGCGCGCAACGAGCCTTTCAGCGTCCAGGTTGGCTCGCGGGTACTGACCTACGACCTCGGAATCGTCCGCAGCATGCGGCACAACGGCTTCTTCATCGATGTCGGAGACGATGGAACCGGCCGCCGAAACATCTACAACTCGTTCCCCGCCAAGGTCCCCTTCAAGGACACAGTCGATGAAACGAATCGGTACGCCCAAGAAAAGCGCGACTTCATTCTGGGTAAGGGTCCTGGATCGGTTCCTCCAGCGCGCGCGTTCCACAACATCGATGTGGACAACGCGAGTGTCGGCGTCACGTACAACACCTTGGCCTGGGCGCCCAGTCCTGCGGGAGCTAACAACAAGGGCTTCGATTATCTCACGATGCTTACCGGCAACAACCCGTTGACCGTTGAGCGCGTCGTCTTTGCGCCGAACCTCGGGGAACCGCTGACCAATGCCAACGAACTCTACGAGCTGTACGTCTGGATCCCGGGTGACAGCACGCTCTGCCGCAAGCTGCGCGTGGAAGTCTATGAAGGCGGAGTGATCGACCCGAACCCGGAGAACCCCGCAGGCAACCGATTCCGCATCGACATCGACCAAGCGGGCGTTGCCGGCTGGGTGAGATTGCAGACGGCGAACCGAACTTCGTTCCGGCATAACGTCTTGGCGCCGCTGTACGTCGCGATCACGAACTATACGAACGACGTCGATCAGGTTGCCAAGCCCGCCTACGCCGACATGGTTCGATTCGTCAAGGTCAGCAATCTTTCGATCCGTTCGACACCGGTGATGACGCGCGCCCGAGTCAGAGCCAACGGCGGCTCGCTCGCCGACCGCGACGTCGTGATTGCTGCCTACGAAAACGGCCGTATCTACTGCATGGACGCCGAAGGCAACGCAAACGGAACAACGGCCGTGCATTGGGTCTATCCGAGCGAGGTGCCCGACGGCGTCAGCGACCCGAATCAGGTCGCCGGCGAAGATGGCCGCAGCGGCATTGCGGAAAACCCGATAGGCTTCGACCTCAGTTCTGCTCTCGTCCAGCGCGTCGAGACCTCACCGGGGAACTTCGAAGACCTGCTCTACATCGGCACGCGCAACGGGCGCGTGTACTGCATCGAAATGGCTGGACGCGGAGACGGCGTTACCGGCTCGCGCTTCGGCACGACACGCCGTCGCTGGAGCTACCCCGACGACTTCCCGGCAGCGACCCGCGTGATCAGCAACCTCGGTCCGATCGTCGGTTCTGTAACCTACAATCGGAACTCTGCCAACGAGCAAACGATCTATGTCCCGACCGTCCAGGGACGGCTTTATGCCCTCGACGCGGTCGGTGATCCGTCCACGAAGACGACCACCGTCAACTGGTCCTATCCCCTCTTGACCGACCCCACGATCGGCCCCATCCGAACGACTCCTGCCGTCCGCTTCGGGCGTGTCTACTTCGGAACTGGCACCGGTCTCTCGGGCGGCAACAACCGCTTCTATGCTGTCAATGAACTGACCCACACGCCTGATTGGACCTTTGCCGGAACGGGCATCAATCCGACCGTCGCCTTCAGCACGTCCAGCCCGACGGTCGTGGCGGCGGCCGACGTGAACTACGTGGCAAACCCGGGCGGACCTCCGCCGACGGTAATGCCCAATACGGTCTTCATCTCCAACAACAATCAGAGCGCCTATGCGCTCAACGCGGATACCGGCGCCATCGTTTGGGAGACCCCCGAACTGAAGACCACCGCGATCGGCTCACCGACGTTTACCTACATGCGGGTGTTCAACAAGGCGGGCCTGATGCTCAACGACCCTGGCGCGCCCGTGATCGTGTACCCTACGGTCGACGGACGTTGGGTTGCGCTTTTTGCCCACGTGGACGATCTGAACCAACTCGGCAACACCGACGGCTACAGCCGAACCGCGTGGGGCTATAGCGCGGAGGGCGAGCGCGTCACCGCGTCCCTGGCGGTCGGCGGACAGTACCCTGCCGACAACTACTGCTGGCTGTACGGCCTGGACGATCTCGGCTATGTGTATGCCTGGAACGACGACCCCGGCATCATCACGCCCGGTGACCCTCCCGGTAGGCCGGAGATTCCGCCAAACGACACCCTTGAAGCCGAGCTGAACCAAATCGTCGCCAACGGAAAGATCGCGCAGCTAACTCCGGCGGATTACGAGGGCATGATCGGCAAGCTTCGGCTCAACACGCTTCGTTACAGCGACATCACGTCTGCCCTCACGGCGCGGCCAGTTCGAAGGACGAACTACGACTACGGCGAGAACCTGTACTACATCGTGTACGACATCCCGGCGCCATCCACGTTGCCTGCGCCCCTGAACACGTATTCGCTCGAAATGCAGTGGAACTCGGCGGGCTCGCCTTCGCAGCGGCGCGCCGTTAATGTCCAACGAATTCCGATCACGCAAGGCAGCGAGCCGACGGGCGTGGCTTTCACCCAGTATCCGATCCTCGGTGCTGGCGGCAACGCCTTGGCTCCGGGCAAGATGACCGTCACGACGAGGGCAGTGGTGCAGAGCCGGAACGTGAACCGGACGTTCCCGCGAACGGCATACAATCCGACGGACGAACTCCGGCTGGCGAACGCGCTTGCGCTCATCACGCGAGTCAATAGAACCGGCGGACTCATCGTGACCGATTCGATCGGCCCGACGTATGATGCCGGCGATCCGGAAGTGGTCAACAACGGCAACTTCGTGGGTCTGGTCGGTCCGACTGAGAAGAACCTGATCGAGTCGCTCGGACCCGATGTCGACAGTCCCGCCGACCGTGTGGCCCACGGCCAGACCGCGGCGGCCAAGTTGTTCGTGATCGACCGCAGCCTGATGACCCTGCTTTACGGCGCCGATCGCGGTCTGCAGAACGTTCGCGTGTCGGTCAACGACCTGGCGTTCAACGTCACGAACGAGGCCGACAACTACGGCGTCATCAAGCCGCTCGATCCGAATGGCTCTGCAGTGCCCAACCTCTATCCTTTCATGGAGGAGTTGCCAGCCTACTTCCCGAACATCAGCCTCGACTATCCCGACATGCGGCGCGAGTCCATGAGGGTCACGAAGCAGGTCTTCGGGGGAGTCGACAATCCGATGTTCCAGGGTGTTGGACTTGAGCCGCCGAAGTACACTCAAGCGGATCGAACCGCCTACAGAGGCGTGGGCTACAACGATCAACTCACTCGGCAACTGACGAACACCGACTTCAGCATCGAATTCAACGTCGCCAAGTACCAGCCGCCGAGCCGGAACGGCTACGTCGGCCAGCAATTCGTCTATGTCGATGCGGGTCAGGCGGGGCGGGACTTTGCCGGTGGAGTGCCCAGCGAGTGCTACCGAACGTTTAGCCTCTTCGGTGACGTGGCCGTCGACGAGCGGCTTCGGGTCGGTACGCCGACCATTGACCTCGGCTCACTTCCTGCCGGCGCCGGATTCCTTCCCATCGCGCCTTGGGATCCGGGCACACTCTTCACCCCGTGGGACTCGGCTTTTGCCAGCTTCTTCCAGTCATTCCAAGTCTTCAACGAGGGCAACGTGAACTTGCTCAACGTTCGCTTGGCACAGACCGTCTGGGACGACAGCCTCAATCCGCCGCGGCTTGCGACGGTAAAGCTGGGCGGTCCGTCTCTGCACGAACTGGCATGGCTCGATGCACCGCTCTACCTGCATAGCGACCTCGATCCGCGGTTCGCGCCGGCGCCTTTGGCCAGCAGGGTGATCCTGCAAAAGGCTCGTCCGGGCCAGACCGCATCGAGGCTGAACGTGAATCCGCAACGATTGCCAAATCCGAACCTGGGCGTCGTTCCGGGGGCGATCGATCCCAATCAGCGACCAGGGCCGCTGCTCGCAGGCTTCGACTCGGCCGACCCCAAGGTCGGAGTGACCGCCCCGATCGGAACGCCGGTCGGAGCGTACACCCAGCAGATGTATGTGTTCGAGGATCGCCAGAACGACCTCATTCCCGGCCTCGGCCCCGATCCGGACTACGACCCGGTTACTCCTGGCAACCAGTTCGATGCCAACGTGTTCGAACCTTGGGCCGAACCTGGCTTCTTGCTGAAGTTCAACATTCGCGAGACGAGGCTCACCAATCTGGCGACGCCCAAGGCCGCCTCGATGATCGACAACCTTGGTTTGACCGGCACCGAATCGTTCTACTGGTCGAGCACGCAGCCGGCCGCGATTCGCGACGGCAACGGAAACCTGTTCCTCGCATTCGCATCCGATCGCCTTGGCGCCGGTGGTCCCGATTGGGCCTCGCGCCTTCGGCTCGAAGGCGACGCCGCTCAGCAGCCATCTTGGCGACTCTATATTGCCGGTTTGGACGGTGGCCAGCCTCCCGCCTATGTGGCAGGGGTTGTCGAGAGCGCGATCCGCGACCTGAACAGCTTCCTCGCCTTTAGCAGCACGCCTGGTACCGGACGCTGGTTCCGCCAAGAAGTCGGTCCGTTCCCGTCGATGGCTCCGGCGAGCCTGTTCAATGCGGGGCCGAACGCCAACATCGAGCCTGGCTCGATCGCCTTCGGTAGTCCTGTCTTCCCGGCCAACGGTGTGACCAACCCGATGTCTGCGATGGGGTCGAATGGCCGCAGTCCACGCAACGACGCCTATCTGGCTTTCGTGGGTGATGCAGTGAAGCGCACTTCGCGCGGGGATCGCGTTCCGGTTTCGCGGTTGTTCATGGCCACAGTGAACTTCGGGCAGAACGGGTCGGTCACGGTGAACCCCGACATCGACCCGATGCCCTTCGACGACGAAACTCGCAAGACCCGTCCGGCAATGGTCCAGGTGAACGAAGACGCCATCGTGTTTTACACGTCTAGCGCAGCCGGCCTTGGGCAGGTCAGCTGGTCGGTCTATCGTCCGAACAGCAACCCGCAGTCGAACGGTTGGTCGCCGCCACAAAATTTGTTCTTGGGCAACGGCTTCGAATCGGTCGGCACGCCCGCGATCTCGCTCCGCGACTACATCGGCGCTCCTGGCGCCATCCCTGGCCAAGGCGTGCTCGATCTCTCCTTCACCGCGAAGATGAGAGGAAGGCCGCAAGCCGAGGCGTTCTTCGGGCGTATCGCGACCAATAACCAGGGTAGGCCGGTCGGGCAGAACCCGATCCTCACCTTCGGAACTCCGGCGCGCCCGCGCCAGGAGGGCCTAATCTACGACGCGGCGAGCGGTACCTACTGGGCGCCCGGCGTGGAATGGGTCCTCGGAGGGAACTTCACGAACGTCATCGACCTGCTCCAGCTCACTTCGAACGGCGTCAGCTCGATCATCGACGTGAATAGCCGCAAGGTCGACGAAACCGCACGAACAGTTTCCTTCGACACCGTTTTCGGTGGCAAGGTCTATCTGGACGCCGCGAACGGCTCGATCCGGTTCTCCGGCGCCCTGATCCCTCGGAATGCGGTCCTCGGCATCAAGTACGTGCCGCGTTTCCTGCGTATCAGCACCGGCATCGGGGCCAACTACCGAGGCGCGAGCCTCTCCTTCGACGAGCGGTTTACCGGTGAATTCGGATACTGGGCGACTCCGGGTCCGAACCAGTTGCTCGACAATCCGATCACCGCCACCGCGATGGCGCGAAACGACCGGTTCCTCTTCACGTTCGCCAGGACCTCTGGCGACGGCTCGACAGCGACGAGGCCCTTCATGCGGACCTACCGGTTCGGTGTCCAACTGCCCAGTGGTGTGCAGACCGACAACAACGGCAACCTCACCCGCTTCAAGGTCACCGTCAATCCCGCGCCCGCCAACCAGGTCTTCTATCAAGTCGATCCGGCCAAGGGACGGGTCTACTTCAACGCGGACTGTGAGAACAGAACGGCGAACATCGACTACGACGGTGTGGACGAAGCCGGTCGCCCGCTCGGTCGAGTGCAGGTCAGCCTCTTCGTCGACATCGTGCCCGAGTCGCTCGAGACGGCAGTCCCGATCGAGCAGGTCGCCAACGAGTCGGCGCTGACGGTCGTCACCGACCCGCAGAACGGAGCGTTCAACTCCCAGGCGTTCCGGCGACCGCCGCTGTACTGGCTCTTCTGGACCAGCACTCGCGGTGGCGCGCCCGATCTGTACTTCGAGACGATCGCGCCGAGGTTCACTCCTCTGCCGCCGCGTCGATAGCGGCCTCCAAAGGCCCCGACCCGTCGAGGGTCGGGGCCGTTGTCATAATCGCACATGACTCTCTCCCGAAGAGAACTTCTCGTCGGCTTGGGCGCAGCCGCCCTGCTGCCCTCTTGGACCGAGGCGACGAACTTCGACTACGATCTTGTCGTACTCCACGGACGGGTGATCGACCCGGCGACCGGGCTCGACGATATCCGGCACTTGGGCATCCTCCGAGGACGAATTCAGGCAGTCTCGAAGACCGAGCTTCGAGGCAAGCGCGCGGTCGACGCCCGAGGGCTCGTCGTCTGCCCGGGCTTCATCGATCCGATCTCGCATGGGCAGAACCTGGAGAATGACATGGTCCAAGCCCAAGACGGCGTTACCACAAAGCTGCAGATCGAGAGCGGCGTCCTCGACCAAGACGAGTGGCACGCCGCCAACGCCGGACAGCGAATGCTGCACTATGGCGCGAGCGTCGGCTACAACGGGATAAGGCGCCGGATCATGGGGGAGCGAGCAGATCAGGATGCGGCAAGCTCAGAAGAGACCACGACCATGGCGCGGATGCTCGATCAGCAACTTGCAGCAGGTGCACTCGCCGTCGGTTTCGGTCTCGAGTATCAGCCGCACGCGAGTCGGAAGGAGGTCTTCGAGATGTTTCGGGTTGCCGGTCGGCACGCCGCTCCTTGCACGGCCCATGTGCGGTATGGAACCCTTCAAGACGACGCGAGCGCTCTCGCCGGGGTGCAGGAGATCGTCGCCAACGCCCAGGCGGTTCGGGTCGGTGCTCATATCCATCACGTGCCTAGCATGGCGCTGAGAACAACACCCGACGTACTCGACTACCTCTTGACCGCGGCCGCAAACGGCGTCGACGTGACGAGCGATTTCTACCCATACAATGCATTCGGCACAGGCATCGGCTCGGAGGTATTCGCGCCCGGCTGGCAAGAGAAGTTCGGCCTGCGATTCGAGGACCTCGAGTGGGCCAAGACCCATGAGCGACTCACGCCCGAGACGTTCGAAAAGTACCGCAAGGAAGGTGGCATGGTGATCGCCCACGGGATCCCGGAGAACGCCGTGTGGGCAGCCGTCAAGGGGCCATCGATGATCGGCAGCGACGGGGGGCTGCGAGAGGGTGTGGGACATCCGCGCTCGGCGGGCACCTATGCGCGAGTTCTGGGCCGCTATGTCCACGAGTTGGGGGTGATTACCCTGAGCAACGCCATCGCGAAGATGACGATCCTGCCAGCGCGTCGATTCGATTCGCGCTGCCCGGCGCTTCGCCGCAAAGGTCGAATCACGGTAGGGTCGGATGCCGACCTCGCGATCTTCGATCCCAAGCAGGTTCTCGATCGGGCAACCTTCGACGATCCGGCGCTGCCCTCGCTCGGATTCCAGTGGGTCTTGGTGGCCGGCATCCCAGTGATCGCCGAGGGGCGGCTCCAGCCCGACGCCCGCCCCGGCAGGGGATTGCGAGCGCCGCGGCGGGTGGCTAGTTCATGATGCGGCGAACGAAGGTGGCCAACTCGGCCGGATTGAAGGGCTTCGTCAGGTAGGCGTCCGCCCCATTCCGATAGCCCCTAAAGACGTCGCCGTCCTCGGTCTTGGCGGTGAGCATGATGATGCGGACGCGGTCGCCGTGCTCGCGTCGCACCCGGCGGAGCACTTCGAAGCCATCGATGTACGGCATCATCACATCGAGGATCAGGAGGTCGGGGCGCCAAGACTCGATCTGGTCGAGGGCCTCGGCCCCATCCCGAGCGGTCTCCACCTCGAAGCCGAGCCGCTCGAGTGTCATCCGGATCAAGCGCGCGATCGAGGTCTCGTCGTCCGCGACAAGGGCCCTCTTCCGATCGAGGACCGCCGATCTGCGCGGTGCGCCCGACTCCGAGATCTTCATTAGATCGACGACGAGTTCGTTCTTTTCCATGCACATGCTGATACGGGATTCGTTCCGTCGCCGGTCGGGACGGTCCCAAAGACCCACCTATCCGACGCTTGCCGCCAATGCCGCGTCGAGATCGGCGATGAGGTCGTCCCCGTTCTCGATGCCCACCGACAGACGGATGAAGTCCGGCGTGACGCCGGTCGACAACTGCTCGTCCGGAGCGAGCTGCGAGTGGGTCGTACTGGCGGGATGGATCACGAGGGACTTGGCATCGCCCACATTGGCCAGGAGCGAGAAGATCTGGAGCTTGTCGATGAACCGCAGCGCGGCCTCGTAGCCCCCCTTGATGCCGAAGCCGAGGATGCCGCCATAGAGGCCTCGATAGTGATACCGCTGCGCGGCCCGGTGATCTCGGTGCTCGGGGAGGCCCGGATAGTTGACCCACGTGACGTTCGGATGGGCGGCCAGGTGCTCGGCGATGCGCTGTGCGTTGTGGGAGTGGCGTTCCATCCGAAGGTGCAGCGTTTCGAGCCCCTGCAAAAGCAGAAAAGAATTGAATGGCGAGATCGCGGCGCCGAGGTCTCGGAGACCCTGCACGCGGACCTTGATCGCGAAGGCGACGTTGCCCAGTCCGGGGAAGTCGCCGAAGACTTCCCAATACTTGAGTCCGTGGTAGCTGGGATCAGGCTCGGTGAAGCCGGGGAACCGTCCGGTGCTCCAGTCGAAACTGCCTCCGTCTACGATCAAACCCGCGATGCACGTGCCGTGGCCGCCGATGAACTTCGTTGCCGAATGCACGACGATGTTGGCCCCCAAGTCGAGCGGTCTCATGAGAAAGGGCGTCGGCAGGGTGTTGTCGATCATGATCGGGATGCCGTAGTCCTTCCCGATCATAGCAACCTCCTCGAACGGGAACGTATCGAGTTTGGGATTCCCGACCGATTCGCCGAAGATGACTTTCGTCCGATCGGTAATCGCCCGGCGAAAGTTCTCGGGATCGCTCGGATCGACGAACTTGACCTCGATTCCCAGTTTCGGGAGCGAGTAGTGGAACAGGTTGTAGGTCCCCCCATAGAGACTCGTGCTTGACACGATCTCGTCGCCGTGCCCGCAGATGGCGAGGATTGCCAGCAATTCCGCCGATTGACCGCTGGCAGCAGCGACCCCGGCGCTTCCCCCTTCGAGCGCGGCGATGCGATCCTCGACCACCGCCGTCGTTGGGTTCATCAAGCGCGTGTAGACATTGCCGAACTCCTGGAGCGCGAAGAGTCGCGAGGCGTGCGCGGTGTCGTCGAAAACGTAGCTCGTTGTCTGGTAGATCGGCACCGCCCGGGCCTTGGTGGTGGGGTCGACGCTCTGGCCGGCATGGAGAGCTAGGGTCTCGAACTGCTGCTGACGGGTAGTGGTGGCTTCGCTCATCGTGTCTCTAGTGTACGAGCAATTCTGCCGGGAGCGCACGGGCGAAGCGGATCGTTCGGTAACATCCCTCGCCATGCCCAAGACACTGAAGATCGGAATCATCGGCAGCGGTGGGATCGCCGTAAGCTGCCACATGCCGGGCTACGCCTCGATGCCCGAGCTTTGTGAGATGGTCGCCGTGTGCGACATCGCCAAAGAAGCCGCCGAGGCCGCCGCCAAGAAATTCGACGTCGCGAAGGTCACGACCGATTACAGGGAACTGCTCGCAGACCCCGAGATCGACGCCGTCAGCATCACCACCCCGAACGCCTTTCATAAGCAGCCGACGATAGACGCCCTCAGGGCAGGCAAGCACGTGCTTTGCGAAAAGCCCCTTGCAATGAACGCAGCAGAAGCCAAGGAAATGTGCCGCGCCGCGAAGGAGGCCGGCAAGATTCTTCAAGTAGCCCTACAGACGAGATTCGGTGGGCCGGCGCGGTTCGTGAAGACATTTATCGACAACGGAAACATGGGACCAATCTACTATGCGAGAGCGAAAGCCCTTCGGCGCAGAGGAGTGCCTCACTGGGGTGTATTCATCGACAAGGAGAAGCAAGGCGGTGGCCCGTTAATCGATATCGGTGTTCACATTCTCGATCTAACACTCTTCTTTATGGGATACCCAAAGCCGGTCAGCGCTACGGGGAAAACATGGGATATACTTGCAAAGGATAAGACGGTTAAAAACTTTTGGGGTGACTTCGACCGCGATCGATTTACAGTAGAGGATTTTGCAGTAGGTCTCATACGTTTCGAGGACGGCTCGGTGGTTACCCTCGAGAGCAGCTTCATGGCGAACATGGAGGGAGACCCATTCGAGACCCAGCTCTTCGGCACAAAGGCCGGCGCCATAGTTCGCGCTTGGGGCGACAATCCGGTGTCCATCTACAAAGAGATCGACGGCCAATACTTCGATCTGTCGCCGCAAAATCTGCCGCGGGTGGAGTCCTCGCACGTTGCGGAGGTCCAGGCGTTCGTCGACGCCATCCTAGGCGGCAAGCCTTCGCCAGTACCGGGAGAGAACGGGCTCGTGCTGAACGCGATCTTCGACGCCCTGTATCGCAGCAGCGAGACGGGAAAGGAAGAGGTCGTGGACGTGTCGCTGTAGGGTAGATTCAACACCGCATGCAGGCGATCGAAGAACTCGAACGGCGCGCGGCCCAGGAGATCGGGGCCGCGCCGGACACACGGGGCCTCAAGGAACTCGAATCCAAGTACTTAGGCAAGAGCGGTGAGTTGACCGGGCTCCTGAAGAACCTCGGCACTCTGCCACCGGACCAAAAGCCCGCATTCGGCAAGGCGCTGAACGAGGCTAAGCAGCGCCTCGAGTCGCAGCTCGAGGCCAGGGAGCGTGCGCTGAAGTCCGGTGAGCGAGAGGAGCAGTACGAGCGCGAGAGGATCGATATCACGATGCCTGGGCGCAGGCCGCCGTTGGGAAGAGAGCACATCCTCCAGCTCACGATGAACAAGATCAAGCGCGTGTTCGCGGGGCTTGGCTTCGAATACATCGAGACCCCAGAACTGGAGCGGTTCAAGTACAACTTCGACGTCCTCAACTATCCACCGGATCACCCAGCGATGGATGAGCAGGATACGTTCTACATCGACAACGATCTGTTGCTCCGCACCCAGGCGACGGCATACATGGGGCACGTCTTCGAGACTCGTCGGCCGCCGTTTCGGATCTTCACGATCGGTCGCTGCTTCCGAAACGAGGCTGTCGATCGGACGCACGGCCATACGTTTCACCAGATCGATGCGTTCATGGTCGACGAAGGCGTGTCGATGGCCCACCTAAAGGGAACCCTGGGGGCTTTCGCACGCGCGATGTTCGGCGCCGATGCAACGGTACGCTTTCGTCCCGATTTCTTCCCGTTCGTCGAACCTGGAGTGGACTATGCGATATCGACGAAGAAACTCTTTGATGGTAAGTGGGTCGAGCTCGGTGGCGCAGGGCTCGTCCATCCGAATATCTTAGAAGCATACGGTGTGGATACCGAACGCTACAGCGGTTGGGCATTCGGATTGGGCGTGGATCGCATTCCGATGATGCAGTACGGTGTCGAGGATCTGCGGCACTTTCTCGAGAACGATCTTCGGTTCCTCGAGCAGTTTCGTTAGCCGTTTGGATCGCCGAGGATACGCTCTTGCCCGGTGAGCATCCTCAGTTGCGATTCTGTCCATGCTGCGATGTCCTCGATCTCGACCTCTCTCGAGAACTGCTTCACCTCACCCCAGTTCACTTGCACTCCGCCGAACGCCGGTCGCGGTACGGTCGTGCCGTAGGGCATCATCCGCTGGGTCCCTTCGAGGCCGCAGCAGAGAATCGGGACGCCGGCCATCTTTGCGATCAAGCCCACTCCGGGCAGGATAGGCTGGAGACGCCCATCCTCGCTCAGCTGGCCCTCAGGGAAGACAGCAACGCACTCCCCGGCCTTGAGCAGGCGGACAGCATGCTTGATGGCCTGCCGGTCGGGCTCGCCGCGCTTGACCGGGAAGGCCTTGAACAATCGGATCAACCGTCCAAGAATGTGCATTTCGAAGAGCTCGCTTTTTGCCATGAAGTGGATCGGCCGACGGCTCGCGTACCAGATCACGACGGGATCCATGTCGGCGAGGTGATTGCTGAGGATCAGCAGGCCGCCGGACTTGGGCACCCGGTAGCGCCCGATCACTCGAATCGGCCCGAGAACGAACATCAGCGGCCATAGAAGCCCGACCACCAATGGATGGCAGTGCCTGAGGAACCAGCCATGGCGCTCCTTGGGTTCAAGGCTAGCATCCACGTTCGATCACCATACCAATGGCCTTCGGATAAGCCTCGTGCTCCAACTCTGCGACCCGTGCTGCCAACGTATCCACGGTGTCGCCAGGCAGGACCGGGCAACGAAGCTGCAGCACGATCTCCCCTTCGTCGTATCGTTCGTCGACGAGGTGGACGGTGCAACCGCTTTCCAGGTCACCCGATTTCAAGACGGCATCATGGACATGGCGACCAAACATCCCCTTTCCACCAAACCGAGGCAACAGCGCAGGGTGAATGTTGAGAACACGTCGCGGAAAGCGCTCGAGCACTGCTGCCGGGACTAGGCGCAGAAAACCGGCGAGACAAATGAGGTCCCATTGGTCACGGTCTGCCATCTCCAGAACTCGGTCCGCGTAGTCTTGAGCCGAGGGATCCAAGACCGTGACGGGGAGACCCAATGCGGAGGCTGTGGCGAGGGCAGGCGCCGACTCGGCTGGGGCGACGACCCGCGCCACGACCGCCGGAATCGATCCGCGAGCGCAGGCCTCGGCAATGGCTTTCATGTTCGACCCCTTCGATCGCGGGCCGACGAAAATGGCAAGTCGGGCCGGAGAGTGCACGGGCTCGGGTTTTACCCCTTTAGATGAAGGGCGGGGGAGACGATCGGACCGGAGTGTGTTGGCGGACCGACCGGAGAGTGTCTCCCCCCTCGGAGTGCGTCACGGTTCCAGTATCCCTTGTCTAAATCGACCCGACCGTGACGCCGGTCACAACTAAGCCGTGATCCAGGTCACATATCTACGTTTGCCTGTTGCGAAGATGCCCAGGAAGGTCGCCGACGATGATGGTCTGGCTCTCCTCGTCCCAAAAATAGTAGATACGCAGGCAGTTGAACGCGTCATGGTCGTTTCCCTTTGCGAGGTGCCGCTCCAGCTTGCGCTTCCTATCGGAGTGAGTGGGGAAGCGAACGTAGTATTCGTCGCCTTGCTCGCCCGCGCGCGTATCCGTGATCGCGCCCCGGTCCTCGACCCTGATCGCGCCCAGGCGCTCGTCGAATCGTTGCTTGCCGCCAGGCAGTCCCGCAAGGTAATCCCTGCCCTCGTGGGCGAGGATCTTGAGGCATTCGGCGACGAGTTCCACGCTCTTGAATCGGGCGTCCTTGAGAGATCGTACGGCTCGTGGAAGCAGGGTAAGGCGTCCGGGAAACTCGCTGGCGCACCAGTCCTCGACTTCGGCGTAACCCGTCGGGTTCGGTCTTACTGCGGCGATGCCTCGTTCCTTGATCGTCGCCAGGTACTTCTCGTTGAGCGCAAGGAGGCTCGCCTTCTGGTTCCGTTCGGCCTCGAGTTCCTCTTCGGCGATCTCGAGGTCGACCCGCAAGGCTTCTGCCCTACCGGAAAGGACGTCGAGTTCGCGCCGCAGCGATTCGATTTCCTCGAGGGCCAGGGGCAAAAGCTCGGCGTTTGCCGCCGCCTCGCGTCGGTTCTCGATGTCCCTGCGGGCGATTTCGTCGAAGGAAAGGCCTTCAGAAAGCGGATGCCGATTGTCGCAAAGATCACGAACGCACTGTTCGACCAAGAATAGCCGTACCGCTTCTTCCCCGATTTTTCCGGCCCGTTGCCAGTCTCGGATTCGATCAGGCATCAAGAGCGGGTGCCGTCGCGGCTCGTCGTTCGTGAAGTCCAGGTCGGGCTTGTACGTTCGTACCGCTCCTCCGAAGACGCTCCATTCCTTGCCGATGAGTTCCCTCAGTTCGTAGGTCTGTTCGCGGCTCAGCGTCGCCGGCCATGCAATGCCGAGCAGTTGCTTGCCGAACTCGGTCTGGTCGAGCACATGGGTGAAAACCGCGGCCGGATCTTCTGCGGGTGTCAGGACGACGACCGAACGCCGCCGATCGGGATCTGCGAGCAGTCGAACGAGTTGAGCTGCGGTCAGTGAGGGAACCTTATCGGTGATCGGGAGAAGGCTCCTCAGCTTGAAGCTTCGAACGAGTCGCGGAATGAGTTCGGGCCGATCATATTGGACGTCGAACTCGACCCCTCGCCGGGTTGCGACGAACATCTGCATCCCCATCCGCACCGTGCCGGCGGTTTCGATCAGAACGACCTCGGCGGTCCACGTGCGGCCGGCGACCGCAGGGGAGTCTCCCCGATTGCGGTCGGCATAGCGCAGCCGACCCGCCCAGAACCCTTTCTCGATGCCGCCGATGGTCGTCAGCGTTTGAAGGCCCTGTTGGTCGACGAGGTCCGACCGTAACTCGTACATTGCATCGGTCAGGTATCCGGGCACTTTCTCGTCGAACCAAGCGAGCACCTCGCGCGCGGCCTCGGCCAGCAATCCCTTGACGCCACGCGCGCCCTGCTGGCGCTCGACCACGGCATCGAGAAGGTACGTGCGCCGAACCGCAGGGATATCCGAACCGCCGGGCGGAATCAGTCCGGACGGTCGGGCGCTCGTATTGTGGGGGGTATCGGACCTCATGTGTCAGCGATTCGGCGATTGCCGTCCACTGACGAGGATACACCGCGGCTAAGGATCTAGGTGCCACTCGTGCGGCTCACCTTCACTTGCTTGGCCCCCGGTGGCATAGGCGAGGACCCCTACTCTGCTTGCTCCTGCTCTCAGCAGTTCACGGCCGCATTCGAAGGCGGTGAACCCGCTGGTCGTGACATCGTCGACCAGGAGCACCGCAAGACCCTCGACGGCGGGCTCCGCCGAGAATGCGCCGCGGACGTTCGTCCGACGGCGGTCGATGTCGAGCCCTGCTTGTGGCCTCGTGCGTCGGATCCGGCGGAGAAGGTCCGTTCGCACATCGGCTTCGATCCTGGAGCAGAGAACTTCGGCCTGATTAAAGCCGCGCTCGATCCGGCGAAGGGGATGAATGGGGACCGGGACGACCACATCGCAGGGCGTGAGAGGAAGACGCGCGAACGCTGCCGCCATGTCCAGGGCCATCGGCTCGAAGAGAAACGGGTTTGGCAGATACTTGAGGTGGCGAACGGCAGCGGCGGCGCGGCCGTGGTACCGGAACGCAGCGGCTCGAAACAGGAGGGGGAGCCCCGATCCAAACCACTCGAAGCTAGGGTCGGCGGGCTCGAATTCGGCCCGGCAGGTCGGGCACAGGCCGGTCTCAGAGAGGAGGCCGCAGGTGCCGCAGCGCGTCGGATGGGCGATCTCGCCGATGAGCCGGACAGCCGTTTGGATGAAACGGAGCTCCACGTCAGGGGCAGAAGACGATCTGCTGCTTGGCCTTCTCGTGGGCAGGATTCTGACGGAGCAGTTCTTTGAACTCGGCGCAGGCCTCATCGGTCATCCCGAGCATCATCATCGTCATGGCGAGGTCGTAGCGCGCACTCTGGTGTCCAGGGTTCTTGTCGACAATGGCTTGAAGCGTCGCAAGGGAGCCATCGAAGTCACCTTCGAAGCCTTGGATGAGGCCGATTTGCCACTGTGCGTCCGTATGGGCGGGATTCGCCGCGAGCACCTCTTGGAGGAACTCCCTAGCCTGGCGATACTGCCCATTGCATCGAGCCTCAAATCCCCTCTGATACAACTCGTCGACATTCATCCGTAAAGGACCCTGCAAGCAGTCTGGAGAGTATAGCATAGGCGTTTTAACCTAGCGCGCAACGGCCCCGCGCCCTGCCGCGCCGAGTTTCGGTGGCCGGAACAGCCAATACAGCACGGTACCGATCAGCGCCAGTGCCACGATGATCGAGATCAGGAGAGCTCCGCTGCCGACGACTGGCGCAACCGCCGCGACCCCGACAAAGAGAAGGGCGATCAGAGCCCACCCGATGACGAGCTTGCCGATGAACGTGCCGCGCACGTCCATCTTCCGCGCTAGTTCGAGCAGGTAGGGCCCTTGGCAGCCGCCACAGGCGAGTAAGCCGGGCTCGTTCGAGTGACCGCACCGGGGGCAAGCGACCGGTCGGAAAGCGTCGGGGTCGTTGAGAGTGCGCCGCCACTGCTTGGCTTCGAACTCCGCCCCCCGGAACACGTCTCGCAGCGAGCGATTCTGGACGTCGTCCTTGACGGTCGAAAGCGCCGCCAAGGTCGTCTCGACGATGGCTATCCCGTGTCCTGGAAGGCCGAGTCCGTAGACCACGCGAGCAATCTCGAACCGGACCGCGAAGTTGTCCGGACGCTCGGCGGCGGTGCGAAAAAGCTTGTCTAGCGAGTCGACGTCGATCTCGCGCAAAGCGAGGTTTTCGAGTTGCGTCTCGGCGAAGGGGAAGAAGGCCATTAGCCCGGCGAGGACGGCAAACGCGGCGATGCCGACCGCCATGCTTTTCGACCAGATCGTCAAAGCGAATATCCCTAGGAGGACGGCAAGTGCAACAATCCCCGGGATCGCTGTTAGCTCCCCCATCACCATCATCCCGATCACTTTCAGCACCGCGAATCCGACGATGAGGATGGTCAGCAGCGTAACCATCAACGATACGCTCATCCCGACGAAGTCCGCAAGGAGGTCGACAATGACCATGCCCCATTATCCCCGTCTGGATGGGTCAAACTGCACCCATGGCGCAAACGCACGAGTATCCGGTCTCCGTGAACTGGCAAGGCGGCTACCTGGGAAGCGGCAAAGGGCGAGCCGCGCACAGTGGGCACGAGTTCCCGCTGGCGGTGCCTCCCGAGTTCAAGGGATCAGGACAGGGCACGAATCCGGAAGAACTGCTGACCGCCGCCATAGCGGGCTGCTACTCGATTACCTTCGGCATCATCGCTGAGAATCGCAAGCTCCCGGTAGTCAAGATGGAGACCTCGGCGGTCGGCGAGGTGGAGCAGAACGGCGCGCAGTTCACCTACAAGGCGATCGTGCTGAGACCGAAAATCACGCTCGCCGGTGACGCGAGCGATGATCAACTGACGATGGCGGAAGACATGGCTCACAAGGCCGACGCCTATTGCATCGTTACCAACGCCGTACGCGGGAAGGTCGAGATTCGGGTGGAGCCCGAGGTGATGCGGGAGTAGGAAGCGAATGAGCGAACGAACCAAGCTGGTTGCCGGGAACTGGAAGATGAACCTGACCGCTACCCAAGCGGCGGCCACCCTCGAGACGTTTGCCAAGGCGGTCTCTTCGCGTTCGGACGTCGACATCGTCGTGTGTCCAAGCTACCTGGCGATCCCCAAGGTTCGAGAACTGCTGCGCAGTCGCCCGATCCACCTCGGGGCGCAGGACGTTTTTTGGGAGGACTCCGGGGCCTTCACCGGCAAGGTCAGTGCGGCGATGCTCGCTGACGCGGGCGTCGATTACTGCATCGTGGGCCACAGCGAAACGAGAGGGAGGTTCGGGAAGGTAGAAACGCCCGCTTCGACCCTCGGCTACTTCGCCGAGTCAGACGAGACGGTCAACCTCAAGATCGGACGGCTCCTCTACCATGGCATCAACCCCATTCTCTGCGTCGGCGAGACGCTCGCCGAGCGTGAACAGGGCGTAACCGATGCGGTGATCGAGGCCCAGATCCGAGCTGGGCTCGCCGGGTTCGATGCCAGTGAACTCTACTTTTCGGCCATCGCTTACGAACCGGTTTGGGCCATCGGAACAGGGCAGACCTGCGAGCCGGCAGAGGCCTCACGCATTTGCGGGCTCATTCGGAACAGTCTCGCTTCTCTGCTCGACGAAGACGTCGCCGACCAGGTTCGCATTCTGTATGGCGGGAGCGTCAAGGCCACCAATTCTGCCGATCTGTTTCACCAGCCGGACATCGACGGTGGCCTAATCGGCGGGGCGAGCCTCGATCCTCAGGAGTTCGCCCGGATCGTGATGAGTGCGGGGTAGCCCGCGGATTGTTCGTGCCGCTGGATGACGGCTGTGATCCGGGGGCGAGAGCCATCCCCCGGCTACCATTCCATCCCCGTTCGTGTGCTTGTGCCGCGAATCTTCAAACGAAAACAGCCGATGGCAAAGCCATCGGCTGGATTCGAGTCTGTTTTTTCGGCGTCCTTCGACGTCCGGGTTTTAGGCCTTGCGGCGGCGGCGAGCAGCGAGCGCGCCGAGACCGGCGGCGAGAGCGAGCATGGTGCCCGGCTCAGGCGTGAGTCGGAGCTGGCTCTTGTCTCTCCAGGTGGAACCCGGTCGGTGAGCGGTCGCGCCGTTCAGCAGGGCAGAAGTTCCCGAGGAACCGCTACCGGCATCGTAGATGAAGATGTCATAGAACGCAGACTGTCCGATGAATCCATTCTCCTTGATGTGAATGGCGTAGAGAGCCCAAGATGCGCCCGGCGCGAGGACTTGGGTGGTACCCGGAGCCATGTCGATCGGGGTGTTGTGGCCCCAAGGACGAGGATCGGTCGCACCACCGCCACTGGGATTTCGGCCACCGCGCATATCAGCGGCGAACGCGCCGGTGAACCACTGAACGTGGTGAGCCGCGCGTCGCTCGATGTTAGACGCAGAGTTCGGGTTACCCGGATCGAAAACCGTCACGCCCGGCGTCGCCGTCGGAACGGCGGCAGTACCGGCGCTCGTCGAGGTTCCGACACCGACCATGGCGACACCCGAGTTGATCGTGATGGGCGCCGTGCTCTTATTCTCGACGCAGACGTCGTACCACTTGTCGCCGCCCGGTGTCAGGACGTCGGTCAGAAGGCGCGTGTTGTCTCCGCCGTAGTCAGAGAAATAGAAGTTGATGTTCTGCGCATTGGCAGCGACAGAAGCGATGGCGAGAACCGCGAACGCAGAACTTCGTAGCGAGAATCTCATGTATTTTCCCCTCCAATCAGGTTGTTTTATACGTAGTATGAGACCTGGCCTTCCCACCTTTCAGAACCGTACCAGACTCGAATCTACGAACGTCATTATAGCGCAGGTCGTGCCATTTTGCAACGCGGCATCCCAATTTCGGGAAAAAAACGGGGGCGGCAGCGGCGCTTGAATTCGAAATCTCGGCTTCGAGCCTGGCTCAAACGGTGAAACCTAGTAATCTTCTCAGCAAGGATTCGAGGCTAGGCTAGGAAGCGCTCGAACCAAGTTTGGTTGGCACCCACCATGGCCGAGTGCCAATCGTGGCCCGCGTCGAGGGGCAAGAGTTCCTTGATCCCCGGAAGCGCTTGGTAAACAGCCTCGACCGCCTCGGGCCGGACGGCCGGATCCTTGAGTCCCAGCGACAGGTGCGTCGGCTTGGCGCATCGGGTCGCCTGGTTCATCGTGTCGAAGTAAGCCAGAGTGTGCCAGACCTTCTCCGGGCCGAGCGGCTCGGTCTCCATGAAGTCCACCACCTCCTTGAGCGGGTACCGATGGGCGTTGCGGCCCAGGGCGAACTTCATCGCACTAAGAAAAGGAAGGTCGGCGCAGACCGCCCGGACCAGTCCGCACCAGGCTCCAAGCCAGATCGCGAGGCCCCCGCCCTGGCTCAGCCCCATAGCCCCGATGCGGTCTTCGTCGACCTCGACTTGGGCCATCAGGACCCGCGTTGCGACCACGGAATCCTGAAACATCCGGCGGAACACCCACGTGGTCGGATCGCCGATCCCCTGAGCGAAGTAGCCGCGTGCCGGCTGGTACTTCTCCTGATGGAAGGCGTCGTGACCATGGAGGTTCAGGCTGAGGCTCGCGAATCCCGGTCGGGTGCCGTATTCGTTCGGCAAGAGGGACTCCCGGCCATAGGGCGGCAGCCATACGAAGCCGGGAAGTCGGCGGCCACCCTCCGGATAGGCAAGCCAGCCGTGAACGATCCTGCCGCCCATGCCTCTAAAGTCGATCGTCTCGACGACGAAGCCCTCGAGCTCGAAGTCGTTTCGGTTCGAGCGGCGGTAATCGAGGGGAATCGCTTCGGCTTCGGCGGTCGTCTCGAGCCAGAACTGTTCGAAGTCGTCGGGAAGATAAGGCTCGAACGGACTCATGCGCCGACAGAGCGCTGGAGAGCCTCGACGTGAAGGCCGGTCGTCATCAGCCAAGCGGTCGCTCGCTGAATCTCCTCGACCGGGCCTTCGAGCCGAATCTGCACCCAGCCGAAATCGGTATCGACGTTCGCCTTGAGAATCGTGACCTTGACGTTGAACTCCCGAGCGATCCGCCACAGCCAGGGCTCGTCCACCGCTTCGCGGCGTGCCGTCAAGTTGATGTCGACTTCAGCCATCGCGCCGAAGTGTACCGCTCCGTTCCCAGGCGATTCTCAGCCCGTCGAGCGTCAAGTTCGGTTCGTACCGTTCGATCTGGTCGCAAAGCCCGACGAAGATGCCGCCGAGGCCCCCCGTGGACAGAACTCGAGCCCCCCCGAGTTCGGACGAGATCCGTGAGGCGAGGGCGTCGATCGCTCCGGCGTAGCCGAGCATCACCCCCGACTGAATCGAGGCCACCGTACTGGTGCCAATCGCGCGCTCCGGCGCGACGAGGGGTATCTGCGGCAGTTTGGCGGTCCGTGTGAAGAGCGCCTCCATCGAGACGGTCGGGCCCGGCAGGATCGCTCCCCCGACGTAGACTCCATCTCGCGAGACGGCATCGAACGTCGTAGCCGTGCCGAAGTCCACCACTACGAGGGGAGGCTCGATCAGGGCGAGCGCGGCCAGGGCGTTGGCGATTCGGTCGGCTCCCACCGCGTGGGGCGGATCGTATTCGACCGGAAGGCCGACTTGGTCGCCGGCGGTCAAGAAGAAAGAGGGCGCATGCAGCCACTTTTCGCAGAGCCTTTGCAGGTCATGGTCCATGCGCGGGACGACGCTCGCCACCGCGACTCCCGAAGCGCGAAAAGGAACTCCGGCAAGGTCGGCGAACCCTTTAAGCTTCACCGCAAGCTCGTCCTCGGTCTCTGCCGAGTTGGTCCCGAATCGCCAAACGGCGACCCAGCGCCCATCCCACACCCCCACGACGGTGTTCGTGTTGCCGACGTCGATCGCCCACAGCATGGGCCGGATTATGAGCCCCGCGCCCATCGGCGAAATGCCGCTTCGGCGACGAAGCATGCGGGCACCAGGACGGCCATCGTGATCAAGGCCTGAGGAGCGACGCGCGACACATAGACCGAGAGGACACCAAACATTGCCAGACAGACCACGACGGCGCAAACGAGTAGCCAGCGCTTCGCCCCCGTCTGAGAAGCGATGCGCAGATGGCCCGCGTTGACCGCTGCATAGATCAAGAGGAAGGCCGCGCTGCCCATCATCGCGACGCTGGCGAGATCGAAAAGGAGGATGAAGACCACGACGATCCCTGCGGTCCATAACAGGCCGTTCGTGCCCTGCAGAAACCGTCGCTTGCCGAGCGAAGCCGGCAACTCGCGATCCTGCGCCACGAGGGTGGCGTCGTTCGACGCCCCGAAGAGGGTCGCGTTGATCGCCGACGCCGTGGAAAAGAGGGCGGCGATGGCGATAAGCTTGAACCCGAGTTGTCCTAGGAACGGCTTGGCAGCTTCAGCGAGGGCATGATCCCGGGCTGCGGCGATTTGGGCGATCGTGAGGTTGCCGATGACCGCCACCGAGACCGCGACGTAGATCACCGCGACGGCAAAGACGCTGAGATACAGCGCCTTCGGCAACATCTTCTGAGGATCGCTCATGTTGGCGGCGGCGTTCGTCACGAGGCCGAAGCCTTCGTAGCCGATGAACAGCACTCCCGCCCCGAACAAGACGCTTTCGAAGGCCGGCCACGTGGAGACTGCCAGGCGTTCGGGCTGGACGAACATCAAGCCGCCGATCGCGAAGAGTACCAGGAAGGCGAGCTTGATCGCGACGATGATCGACTCCCAGCGTCCGACCGACCCCGCACCGAGCATGTTGACGCCGGTGAACAGGAGCACCACCCCAATGGCGAATCCCTTGAGCATGGTCGATGTGGGATCGGTGGTGAAGAAAGTCGCTAGGTACGCCGCAAAGCCGTGAGCGTAAAGGGCGAGGCTGATCAAGTAACCGATCCACATGAAGAGGTTAATGCCGCCGCTCAGAACACCGATTCCGAAGCTGCGGACGAGGAACTCGACCGCCCCGCCGGAACTGGGGAACTTTGCTCCCAGCTTTGCATAGGAGTAGGTCGAGAACCAGGCCACGAAACCTCCGATGAGGAACGCCAAGGGCATTGCCGAACCGGCCGCTTGGGCGACGACGCCGAGAATCGAGAAAATTCCGGCCCCGATCATTCCCCCGATCCCGATGCTGACCGCGCCGAACAACCCGATGCGCTGACTTCGCTCGGCCGAAGGGGCTGCACTCATAGGCGCCACTATACTTTCCGGGTTCGACGCAAAGGTCCCGACGCGAATAGGACCTTCTTGGAAACGTTGGGGAACCCCGAGCGTCCTACAGTGTGATATCCATGCTAAGGAGCACGGTGAGGTTGAATACAGGGATGCCGGGTCGCACCATGTCATCGCCCTACGTGATCGACGGCGATTCGGATGAAGCGCTGGTCGACCGCGCTCGTCGCGGCGATTTCGTCGCCTTCGAAAAGCTGTTCGAAAGGCACCGCGCGATGGTCTACCGCTACGCCTACCAAATGGCGCCCCGTCGCGACGACGCCGAAGACGTCGTCCAGGAGGTCTTTGTCCGGGCCTACCAGAACCTTCATCGGTACCGGGACGAAGCGAAGTTCACGACCTGGCTGCTCCGAATCGCAACGAATTTGGGCACCGACCGTGCCCGCATGGCCCAGCGCAGACAGAATCTCGAGCAACAGGAAGCTGCCGGCGCCCTGACGTGGATGACCGAAGGGGTGACCGAGGATCCGGTTCACAACTTGGAGTCCGACCGGCGCGTGGCGGCCTTACGAAAGGCCCTCGCCGCGCTTCCGGTCCACCATCGAAACGTAATCGTCCTTCGGGACCTGGAAGAAAGAGAGTATCCCGAAATCGCAGAGATCCTCGGCTGTACGATCGGCGGCGCGAAACTTCGCGTCCTCCGCGCTCGCCGCGCCCTGAGAGATCGAGTGGCCCCCCTCCTCGAGGAGGATGCACGATGAAAGACAAGAGAAAGGACCTATTGATCGCATATGCCTTCGGCGACTTGACCGAAGAAGAAATGGCAGCGTTCGAGGCGAACGATGCCGAAAGAGCCGAATTGGATCGGCTCGCCCGCCTTCGCGGGGATTTGAAGCACCTTAACAGCGTTCCCGAGTGCCAGCTTTCGGTCGAGCGTGTCCGCGACGCGATTCTCCAACGCGAAATCCGACAGCGACGGGATTGGAAGCCGTGGATCGTGGCGATGCCCGCGGCAGCCGCGCTAGCATTGCTGGCGTTCTTCGCAACTCGACCGGGAGATGCCCCGGTTGCTCCCAATGCCAATCCGATCGTCGTTGAGTCCGCCGAGCAGAAGCCGTTCGTGGTCCGGTCCGAGCCCGACCTCGTCACCTCGCCGCCAATCACCGACGCCGATGTCGTCCAACTCGTCGGCATCACGCTCTCCGCGTTGGGAGCGCGCCCAGTGTCGACCGACGAGCCCGTTCGGGTGGCCAGCCTCGAACGAAAGAGCCCGACCGTCCCGCGACGGAGGACCACGCCGACTGCTGTCGCGATCCGGTCCGAATCCAAGAAGGAATCCACTCACGATCGAACCACGCCCGTCGCGGCGCCCACGACACAACCCCAGCCCATCGAGCCGATCGTCATGATCAGCAACGATGAGGACAAGACGACCGGGGCTCGCCGAGCCAATGAGGTAGAAACGTCAAACGATGTTGTTATCGGCGGTTAGCTTAGGACTGGTTCTGGCGGGCGACCCCGTTCAACTCTCTCCCGAAGAGCAGAGGGCTTGGGATCGCATCGGCCAATCTTGCGTCGTTCTCCAGTCCGGAGGATTCCCGACGGGAACCGCCATCCTTCTCGATCGATCGGGCCACTTCATGGCGCATCGAAGCGTCGTTCTCTCCGACCGCGTCGAAGCAACGCTTCGAAGCGGCAAGAAGGTCTCTCTCCGACTGATCTTCACCGACGAGCCGACCCAGCTGAGCCTGCTCGCCGCGGATAAGTGGGATGAGCCCGGAATGGCCCCCGTGACGGTCACCGACGGCGCCGGCCTGGTCGGTCGCCCAATGCTCGCCGCGCTGCCGACTGGCCCCGTACGGGGCGAATTCGTCTCGACGGATCGAGTGGGCGTCGTGCAGCCTTCGAAGCGGTACGTTCCCCTCTCCGAGATTCGCTTCGAGACGCCGGGCCAGCGATTTGGGGGCGCAATGGTTTTTGGCTTCGACGGCCGCCTAGCGGGCGTCCTCAGCGCCACACTCAAGGAAACGTCCGGGGAAGCCGACCTTTCGATCGGCCGGCCGCTCACTGCGGGCACCATCGATGACATTGCGCGTGCGCAGGCCAGCCGGTTCGGGCCGAGTTCGATGACGGTAGGCTATTCGCTTGGACCTGAAATACTTATTCGGGTCGTCGAGGGCTTTCGCTCGCCGTCCCAACGACCGATCCACCCTTCGATCGGCTGTTTCTTCAAGGACATTCTTGGTGTAGGGATTCAGATCGAAGTGGTGATGCCGAATTCGCCGGCAGCCGTCGGCGGTATGCAGGTGGGTGACGTCATCGTCAAAGCCGGCGATCAGACTATCAACACTTCGCAGGACTTGGCGGTCTTTCTATTCCGGCAGAAGCCCGGAACGTCCATCACGCTCTTGGCAAGACGAAACGGAATGGGGATCACCCTGCCGATCGTGGTCGGCCGAGCCGATTAGGCGACGGGGTCTGCCGGCTTCGAAGTCACGTCGGTCTCTTCCTTCGACTCCTCGATGGCCTTGTTGAGCGTTTTCTTTCCCTCGTCGAGACCTTTCTGAAGCTCGCCGACGCCTCGGCCCACACCGCGCATCAACTCGGGGATCTTTTTCGCCCCGAACAAAAGCACCACGATCACGAGAATGACGACCAGTTCTTGGGTGCCCAAGCCCAACGCGAGGGGCGCGGCGAGGCTCTTCATTTCGACGATGCTCATGCTGGCTCCAGTATAGACGGATTGCTCCGCTATCCTATTCAGACGCCGGGCGTCGCCGGGCGTTCGCTACTCCGTTTCGTCGACCTCGGCGATGTCGTCGTGATGACGGCAGTCGGTTCGCCAAGCCCTCAGGCGCTCTTGGTCGAGCCGCTCGAGGGGAGCCTTTCCGTCCGGATCGACGCAGTCGTCGCGAGGAGCGGCGTTTGGTGTCGGGTGTTCGCTTTCTCTCATAGGCAATGTCCAAGTGATGGATGCCATATCCGCGGAGAATGTCGCGGAAACTCCTCCCATTGCGCGAAAAGAGGCAACGGCTATCTCGGTGATCGAGGGCTGAATCACGCAAATCGCTTGGTGCGTGCCGGCTTCGGCAACGGCATAAGGAAGATGGCGGCACAAGACGGCAGAAGCGGAGGCTTCGAATGAGAATCGAACGCATCGATTACGCCGCGCGTGCTCGAGATCGGCTGGAAAGCGCCCTAAGGAAGGTCGGACCTGATCCGCCCGAACCCAACAGTGCCCAGCAGCGCCGAGCGATTGCCCAACAGGCATTTCTAATGGCGCGTCAGGCGGTCGAGAAACGCCAAAGCCAGCCCGCGGCCGATAACCGCCCGGCACCGGCATCGACCGAGCGAGACCGTGAGGAACACCGAGCGGACCGCGAACGGAAAGAAAGCCAACGCTCAGGCTGGCGCAACCGCCGGGGCGCGGGGCTAGACATCGTCGTCTAGAGCCCGTCCCGGCTCCGATCCCCTCGCGTCGGTCAGAATCGGACCGATGAAGGTCGATTGGGACAAAGCCCTCCGCAGCAGGGTGCTCCTCATTTTCGGCGAAGAGGATGCGCTTCGACGCAAGGCACTCGAAGAACTCTTCACGCGAGCCGAATTGGGGTCCGACGACTTTAACTTCGAGATTCTCACCGCGGGTGATGGACGCGCGCCCCAAGACTGGCTAGCAGCGGTTTCCACGACGCCCTTCCTCGGCGACCGTCGCACGGTCGTCGTGCGGCATCTACTTCGGATCGATACTCCCAAGGAGGCTGGCGTTGCCTCGGGCGCGCTGACGAGTCTTCCCGAGTCGGCGCGGCTCGTGCTCGTCGGCGACGACGAGGGCGGGGACGAACGAAAGCGCGAGCGAATGGCCCGTATCGCGACCGCGTGGGAGAAGTTCGTCTCCGACGAGAAGGGCCTGGTCATTCGGTGCACCGTCGATCCCAAGCAGACCGCCGCTCTGCTGGTAGCGGAAGCCAAGATGCACGGTAAGGCTCTTTCGTCGGGAGGGGCGACTCTTCTGGCCGAGTATGTTGGCGGCAGCTACAGCCGCGGAATCGAGGAACTCGAGAAGTTGGCCTTCTTCGTGGGCGAAAGGGAGGCAATCAGGGAAGCCGACATCCGCCAGGTCGTCACGCCCTCCCGGGAGTGGAACGTCTTCTCGATGATCGACGCGGCCGTGGCGGGCAACACCGGCGCCGCCTTGCGCCAGCTTCATCTTATGCTTGAGGGAGCGGGAAGGCCGGACGAGGCGATCCCTCAGAGGATTCTCCCGCTTCTCTCTCGCCAGTTCCGCCTCATCTGGCAGGCCCGTCTCTGCGTTGAGGAGGGGACCAATCCAACGAATGCGTCCGAGAGCGTTCGCGCTCTCTTCCCCTCGCGGCCGAACCTTGCGAAGGAGACCTACGCCCAGGGCCGGGCGATGACGGCCGCGAGGCGTCTTTCGCTGGACCAGATTCGGGTCTGCATGCAAGCCTTGGCCGACGCCGACGCCCGACTGAAAGGCGCGCTGACTGGGTTCTCGGCGACGGAAACCCTCGAACGGCTGCTCCTCCAGATCGTCGACGCCGTCCAGCCTCGGGCCGCCTAGATGCCAAAGATCAGCATCATTGTCGTGTCCTACGAGACTCGCGACCTTCTCCGTGAGTGCCTGGCGAGCCTGGGGGACGCGCATCAGGTCATCGTCGTCGACAATGCCTCGACCGACGGCTCCGCCGACATGGTCGCCGCTGAATTCCCTCATATGCAGCTACTTCGGATGCCGAGGAATGTCGGCTTCGGGGCAGGGAACAACCGCGGCATGGAATCCGCCCATGGCGACCTCGTGCTTCTGCTCAACAGCGACGCGCGAGCCGAACCCGGCTCGATCGAACAGTTGGCAGAAGTCTTCGGCGATGAGACCGTCGTGGCTGCCGGTGGACGGCTCCTGAACCCGGACGGCAGCGTCCAGCGCTCTTGTGCAGGGCCGCTCACGCTCTGGGCGCTCTTCTGCGAGCAGACGTATCTAGAGCGCCTTTTTCCCCGGTTCCGGCTGCTCAGCCCCTATTGGCTCACCGAACGATTGCCGGACGACCGTCCCAGCGATGTTGCCCAAGTCATGGGGGCCTGCCTCATGATGCGACCCGTCGAGCGCTTCGACGACCGGTTCTTCCTCTATTGCGAGGACACCGAGCTTTGCCGCCGTCTTTCTCGTCACGGGCGAATCCTCTATGTCCCGAACGCAGTCTTTCGCCACGAACTAGGCGGAAGCAGCCGCCAGGAGCGCTGGCGGGCGGTGGCACGATACAACCGGGGAAAGGAACTCTACTTCGCGATCCATCAGGGTCGGCCGACGGCCGTGATCGCTTTCCTCATGAACCGCCTCGGCGCACTGCTGCGGTTGGGCGTCTGGACGCTGGCAACGCTCCTGACGCTTTGTGCCTGGCGTAGTTCCCGCGCTCGTATGGCGCTCTTCGGGCGGGTGTTGTTCGCGCCCGTCGTGCCGGACCGCGCCCGATAGTTTCGCTGTCCCCGGCGATTCTGCCAAGATGGAGTCGGAGGGATGGAGTAATGCGAGGATTGTTCGGAGCGACGCTGTTGCTCGCCATCGTCCTGATGGGGGGATGCGGGCCGAAAGACGAAGCCAAGACAACAGGGAGCGAAGCCGGCACGCCCGAGAAGGCGGCCAAACCACTGGTCGTCTTCGCCCAGGCGAACAGCCAGGACCCTTGGCGGCAAGTCTTCGATCGCGACACTAAGGACGCCGCGGCCAAGCATGAAGGCGACTTCGATTTCGAAATGCAAGAAGCCGGGGGCGACAGCGTGCGCCAAATCGGCCAGATCGAGACTTTCATCGTCAAGAAGCCCAAAGTGCTGCTCGTGAGCGCCAACGACGAATCAGTGCAGTCGGCGGTCGAGAAGGCGACCGACGCGGGTATCGCCGTAATCCTCCTCGATCGCAGCGTCCCGGGAGACAAATGGGCCGCATACGTCGGCGGGGACAATACCGAGATTGGGCGTCAGGCCGCCGCCTATATGGCAGAGAAGATGGGCGGCAAGGGAACCATTCTGATGATTCGCGGTATCGCGAGCGCCGCCCCTACCCGTGAGCGAGCGGGCGGATTCCTGGAGGAAATGAAGAAGCAGCCCGGAATCACGATCATCGAAGGCGACGACTGCGGCTACGAACGGCAAAAGGCGCAGACCTACATGGAGCGTTTTCTCCAGAGTGGTCGATCATTCGATGCCGTTTACGCCCACAACGACGAAATGGCGATCGGAGCCCTCATGGCGATGGAAGCCGCGCGAACCCCGAAGAAGCTCATCGTGGGAATCGACGCGTGCCAGAAGGAGGTCGTAGACTTGATCAAGCAGGGCAAGATCGCTGCAACCTTCAAGTACCCTCAGCCAGGACCGCCGGCGATCGAACTCGCCGCCGAGATCCTCAAGGGCAACCCGCCCAAGGAAAAGCGCCTGATCCTGCCGACCGAGATCGTGACCGTCGAGAACGCGGACGACTACCTCGCCGCCAACCCGAACCTCGCGCAGTAGCCGTTGTCCGAACTCTCCGTCCTCCGAGCCTTTTGCCAAGAGGGCGGCATTCCTCTCGACGAAGAGAGGGAAGCCGCTTTCGTCGCCTTCCGTGAAGCGCTCTACAGGACTAACTCGGTGATGAACCTGACGCGAGTCCCGTTCGAGGGATGCGAGCTCCGACACTTCGTCGACTCGCTGCTCATCGCCTCGCTGATACCGCGAGGCGCACGCGTCGTCGACGTGGGAACCGGCCCCGGATTCCCGGCTTGGCCGCTGGCCCGCGCACGACCCGACCTCACGATTACCGCGGTCGACTCGAGCAACAAGATGCTCGGGTTCCTGCGGCGGCATCCGCTGCCTAATCTCGAAGTTGTCCTGGCTCGCGCCGAGGACTGGGGAGTGCGAGACGCGTTCGACGTTGGAACTGGTCGAGCGCTTGCTCCACTGCAGATCCAGTTGGAACTGATCGCTCCGCTTGTCGTCGTCGGCGGGGCGGTGATTCCGTTCAGGACGGTCGCCGAGGAGGAGGCGATCTCTTCCTTTCCGGGCCACATGCTTGGCCTCACCTTGGAGTCCGTCGTGCGCCGGGCGTTGCCCGGCGAGGAGATCGTTCGGCTCTTTCCGGTTTTCCGCAAGGTTTCCTCCACGCCCCCCAAGTACCCGCGAACGTGGGCGCAGATACGGGCAAGACCGCTCGGTACAATGCCCGCATGACGTTCAGAGTCCTTCTTGCCGCACCATTCGCTCTAAGCGTGCTTTTCGCCAGCGCACAGAGCCCGAAAATGATCGACCGAATCGTCGATGAGGGCAGAGATCATAGCCAAGTTGTTTCCCTGCTCCGACACTTGACCAAGAACATCGGTCCTCGCACTACCGGCACGCCCGAACTCGACCGAGCCCAGTCCTTCGTGATGAACAAGCTGATCGAATGGGGCTGCTCGAACGTCCGGCTCGAGAAGTTCGGGGAGTTCGATGTTCGCTTCCGGCGAGGCGGCAGGGCGTCGGCTAGGATGTTCATTGGACCTGCGCCGGCGGAGTGGTACAACCTGCGTTGGACCGAACGTCCCAGTGTCGGACCGGTCAGCGCCTGGTTCTCGGAGGCGCTGAAGCGCAGCGAATTCCGTGCGCCCGGGCTCGGGAAAGCAGACCTTCGACCCACGAGCGAGGCGCCGAAGGATCTGCGTCGGTGGCTGCCTTGGCAGAAAGACATCCAGTTCTCGACCCCGAACTGGTCGCCCGGAACCGACGGCCCGGTTCGCGGACAGGCGATTCTCGAGCCGCTGTCGTCCGCCGAACTTGAAGCGGTCCGGAGCCGCCTGAAAGGCGCCTGGATCGTCATGCGCGATTCCCCTGGGATGAGGGGGCCCCGTCCCACTCAGTCGCCCCTGGCCTCGATGCTCGATGAAGCGGGAATTGCGGGCCGCGTCTACAATAGCGGCTCCGACCTTATCTGGACCCACGGCCAACCCGGAGACGCGAAGGCCGGGCAGCTTCCCACGCAGGTCCTGATCTCGATTTCACGCCCCGACTACAAGATCATCCGGCAACATCTCGCCGCCGGTAGCGACATCCAACTCGAGTTCGACATCGAGAACGTCTTCACACGCGGTCCGATGCCGCTGTTCAACGTGATGGGCGACATTGTCGGTACGGAAAGACCCGATGAGTACGTGATTCTCAGTGCGCACCTCGACAGCTGGAACGGTCCCGGGTCGGAAGGCGCGAGCGACAACGGCACCGGCACGATGGTCATGCTGGAAGCCATGCGAATCCTCCGCGCCTGCCAGGTTCGACCGAAGCGCACGATACGATTGGTACTTTGGGGTGGCGAGGAGCAGGGCCTGCTCGGCTCGCGAGCCTACGTCGAGAAGCACAAGGCGGAGCTCGATAAGATCAGCGCGGTTTTCAACGACGACGCCGGCTCGAACTATCAGGGCGGCCTTCGCATTCTCAAGGAATGGGACCCGTTCTTCGCCCCGCTAGCCGAAGCGATCAATCGGGCGTTCCCGGGCATGCCCTTTAAGCTCGAGTTTATGGAGAGTATGTCCCGCGGCGGTGGCGGCAGCGACCATGCCTCCTTCCTGCAGGTCGGCGTTCCCGGGCTGCACTGGTTCGAGACCGGACGCCAAGACTATCGCCATGTTTGGCACACGCAGAACGACACCTTCGAGAACGCGATCCCGGAGTATCTGGTCCAATCCGCCACGAATAGCGCGTTGGCCGCCTACCTTCTGTCGATGAACGACCGTCTGCTGCCTCGCCCCGCCCCCGCGCCCGCCTCCGGCACGCCACAATAGAGGTCGATGGCTCGCCTTCTCCTCATTGTTGCCGACTCGACCGAAGCCCGCCAAGCGGCGGGCTTCGGTCAGCGTCTGGGGCTGCCCTTCGATCTGTTGGTTCTGAGCGGCGAGCCTCCACTGGACCTCGGAGCCGAGACTGCGTTCGAAGCCGGTCTCCCTGAGTTGCCGGTGGCCGATGGCCTCGCCGAAGCTCTGGCCGGCGCCGCAGCAAACTACACCCACCTCGCAGCGGTGTCGTCCATGCGGTCGAAGGACGTCCTGGCTCGCCTTGCCGGCTTGATCGACGCGGCGATGGTCACCGACGCGATCGCGATCGAGTCGCCGACCCGCTTCGTTCGGCCGGTCGTGGCGGGCTCGATTTTGGCGACCGTCGATGTCCTTGCGATGCCAGTCGTCATCACTTTTCGCCCGTCCGGATTCGGTGAGCCCACGCTCGGCGGTCAGTCTGCGAGATCCACCCTGGCCCTTAGCCCCAGTCCGAAGTCGACGAGGGTTGCGGTCCGGGCCAAGTCCGGAGGCCGTCCGGATCTTTCCCAGGCGAAGGTCGTCGTATCCGGAGGTCGCCCCCTCAAGGACGCCGCGACCTTCGAACAGGTGATCGGCGGACTGGCCGACGCGCTCGGTGGAGCGGTGGGAGCCACCCGTGCCGCCGTCGATAGCGGGATCGCGCCGAATGAGCTTCAGGTAGGGCAAACGGGCAAGATCGTGGCGCCGGACCTCTACATAGCCGCCGGCATCTCCGGCTCGACCCAGCACATGGCGGGCATCAAAGACAGCAAGCTTATCGTCGCCATCAACAAGGATCCCGACGCTCCGATCTTCGAGAGCGCCGATCTCGGCTTGGTCGCCGACCTCTTCGAGGCGATTCCGGCCTTTCGAACCGAGATCGGCAGGTAGGCAGTTAGCCGAACGGCGGACGCTCGAGGATCTCGAACCGCAACTCGCCGACCGGTTTCTCCCCGGCAGTGAGGTCGAAACGGTAGATCCCCGGCCGGTCGATCAGGCGGTCGAAGTGAAGCTGGCGCGAAAAGTAGACGTAGGATGGCCCCAGGTCGGGCCTTCTGGCGAACGTGACCTCCAACTGATGCTCAAGGTGCACGCGACCGTCTTGGTCGATCATCCGAAGCACGAAGACGTAGGTGGCGTCGGTTTCATCGTAGTCGGCCTCGATCTCGAAGGCGATGAAGAACGGATCGAGTCGAGCCGGCATCGGACCGACTACGATGTGGCGGAAGATGCCGTGCAGCAAAGGCGCGCCCGAGTCAAGTCGTCCGGCCCACTGACAGAGTACGAAGAAGTTACAGTGCACTCTATGGGCCGCCGTCGATCTTCTTCGGCTTGGCGGCCTGCTCCTTCAGCCAAGGCTCCATCGCTTTGCCGATCGCCATTTGAGCAGAGCGCTGCTGGTGCGGCGTCTTCGGTCCCCCCGAAAGGACGGTGAAACCGGCGCTGACGAGGAGCGATGCCGCGGTTTCCCAGCCCTTCTCGACTCGGGTGCTATCGGCGTTGATGTCCTTACTATCGAGGATGACCTCGCCTTTGGCAACGTCGACGAGGACCATGCTGACCGTGCAGTCGGCCTTGGTCTTCGGGCCGAGAGCGACCCAAACGCTGCGCGTTCGCCACTTCGCTTTGCCAGCGCAGACGAGGTCGACCTTCATTTCTCGCCCGAGCGCCAAGAGATCCTTCGGGTCGGGGATGTCCGTTCCGAGGCGCTTTTGTAGCGACTCTTCCCAAACGGTCTTGGCCCGGACCTCGGGCACTACTTCGTAGTTGACCTTTTCGAAGAGGGCCTTCACCGTGTCTTGCGCCGTCTTGATGGCGGTGTCGGTGCCGTCGGTGAAGCTCCAAGGCAGGATAGCGACCTGCCGGACGGGCTTCGAAGTCGGTTGGGCATCGATGCCGCCTTGTGCGGAGGTGACGACGAGAGCGGTGCAGGCTAAGAGGGCGATCATAGTAACTCCTGGCACCGAATGATAGCCCATAGCCCGCAAGGGAACGCCCGGCTCGTGGGCCGGGCGACTCGGTAAGGGTTGCTCCCAACGGAGCTTCGTATTGCGATCGATTCCCTTGCTCGTGATCCCTGTGCGGGCAGCGTCGTCAGTTACGAGTGGCTGCCATGCGTGGCGTCGACGGGGCGACCTCCACCAATGCCTGGGGAGGCGCGAGGAGATAAACGTGCTCGCCGATCTCCTCCCATGTGCCTTCTTCGGCATAGTTGACGCCGCACATGAAGTCCTTGATCTTCTCTCGTAGAGCCGGATCGGCCGCCGTGATGTTCAGAATCTGCTGTTCACCCCGCTTGATGCCGTCGGCGGCGGCGACTGCGTCCTGAAAGGACACGATCTGTCGTCGCACGACGATACTGTAGCGATGGAGCGATTGGTAGCGCGGCGACTTCGGAACGACGTCCAGGTTCTCCTCGTCGATCGGCTCGCTGCGCGCGAAGAAGTTCTTTATTCGCGTGAATGCGCCCGGGCGCTCCACGACTTCTACATCATCCATGATTCCTGCGTTCCTCCAATCCCTGGATTAGGCACGGTCTCCGAAGATGGCGCTGCCGACCCGGATATGGGTCGCTCCCTCCTGGATCGCCTCGACGAAATCCCCACTCATGCCCATGCTCAGCACGTCTCCTCCGGGAACTTTGGCGAGCATCTCTCTAAGCTCCCTAAAGTATGGACGCATCTTGCTGGGCCCGAGCATCGGACCGATCGTCATCAAGCCTCGAAGCCGAACTCTTGAACAGTTTAGGCAGGCGAGGACGAATTCGTCAAGCCCAGAAGGGGAAATGCCCGACTTTTGCTCTTCCGAGGCCACGTTTATCTGGATCGCGCCGTCGACGATTCGGTCCTGTCGTCCGATCTCGTCGAGTTGGCTCTTCGACTCGAGCGTGTGGATGAAGTCGAACGTAGCCGCTGCGCGACGGGCCTTGTTAGACTGTAGTCTGCCGATGAAGTGCCATACGATGTCTTCTGGGAGACTGGCGATCTTGGGAGTGGCTTCCTGCAGCTTGCTTTCGCCGAAGTCTCGAAGTCCGAGCGAATAGGCATCTCCGATTCGCTCGACCGGGACACCCTTGGTCACGGCGATCAGCGTGACTTCGGCGGGGTTGCGGCCTGCTTGCCTGCAGCTGTCGTCGATCGCCGTTCGGACCTTGGCGATGCGCTCGTCGATCGTCATCGATCACCCGGGTCGAGCATCGCCGCTCCAAACACGCCCGCGCTATCGCCAAGCTTCGGCGGAAGAATCGGGGTCGAGAAGCGATCATGGAAGACAGATCGGGCCGCGACGCCCGGCGCGTCGCGGAACAGTCGGGCCACGTTGCTCACTCCGCCACCGACCACGATGGCTTCCGGATCGAGGATGTTCACGACGGTGGCAATCGCCTGACCGAAGCCCATGCAGAGCCGGTCGATCGTCCTGGTGGCAACCGGGTCGACGCTGTCCGCATCCCGCTGGGCTATTCTCGCCAACGGAAGGGTCTGCTCCGCGTGCTCTGTATAGAACCGCTCGAGGGCAGGACCGGAGAGAACGGTTTCGACACACCCCGACTTGCCGCAGTAGCAAGGCGCAGCATCGGTGCCGGACACGAGCGGGTTGTGGCCCCACTCGCCCGCGATCCCGTGAAGACCTCGGACGATCCTGCCGTCGAAGACGATCCCACCGCCTACGCCGGTCCCGAGAATTACGCAGAATGCATTGGATCGGCCCTTCGCGGCTCCCCATCGGGCTTCGGCGAGGGTGAAGCAGTTCGCGTCGTTCTCGATCAGGACCCTTACGCCGAGGAGCTGTTCGAGGTCGCCTTGCAGAGGGCGCCCGTTGAGAGCCGTCGAGTTGCAATTGCGCATGAGGCGTGTCTCGGGATCGCACGACCCCGGCGTTCCAAAGCCGATCCTCTGGGGGCGCATCCGGCCTAGTTCTTGTTCGATCCGCTCGATCAGTACAAGAATGCGCGATAGAAGATGCTCGTATCCCTGATCCGCTTCGCTGTCGATCCTCAGTCGCAGGAGGCAGCCGGACGGATCGTCGGCCCCGTCGGCGAGGACCGCGCCCTCTACCTTGGTTCCGCCCAAGTCGATCCCCCACCGCTCATCCACGATTCGCTTTCACCCGAAAATGCACCAAAATAGAGAAAACTCGATCAAGTCCTTGGGAAAACGTGGAATAGGCAACTCGGAGATCGTCATGCGCCGTTCCGGTTTTACACTCGTCGAAATCATGATCGTGGTGCTGATCTTGGGCATTCTGCTCACGATTGCAGTCCCGAACTGGATGAAGGCCCGCGAGGGTGCTCGCGCAAAGTCGTGCCTTGAGAATCTCCGCAGCATCGAGGGGGCGAAGGAGCAGTGGGCCATGGAGAACCGCAAGGGCTCCGGCGACGCCGTCGTCGAGGCCGACCTTTGGCCAACCTACATAAAGGGCTCGTCGTTCCCCTCGTGCTCCGGCGGCGGCACCTATACTCTCAATGCGATCGGCGATCCCTGCTCTTGCAGCATTCACGGCGTCAACTAGGCGATTCGCTCGAACAGCCTGATCTCATAGAACGAACCTCGCGCCACGGAGTCGTCGAAGGGCTTGCGATCCGTCCAGAGCACGAAACCGACGATTTCGTCCGGAATCGCCACGTTGGGGCCGATGATCGAGCCTAAGTAGCCGTCGAGGTACTTGAGTCCCTCGAAAACGTCGCTGAGGTCCTGCTCGAGGCTGCCGCCCTGGCCAGGATCTGCTCGTCGAATCGACACCGACGCCAGCTGACCCAACTCCATTCTGCCCAGCGTTGTGCCGTGGCGTCGGCCGGCTTCGATGCGACGGATATCCGGAGGAGTCTGGAGCCTTTCGAGGGTGTCTGTCATCAAAGTCGACGCTGACATCTCCTCCTGGGCCGCCACGGCAGCCTCGAGGCTGCCGAAGTGGGCCATGACGGCATATTTCTCTGGAAAGTCGAGGTCCATCCACAGAGTCGTCGAAAAGAATCCGTCGATGGGCTCGCAGATTCGTCGGGCACCTTCAACGAAGGCGAAAACGAGTTCAGCGTCGTCGTCGGGAACCCAGGCGTACCCGAGCGTAAGGTAGTGGCTCATGGCTTCCGACATTGTGTCTCATGGGAAAAAAAGTCGACCCCCCGTTGCGTCGGGTAAATCTACCGAGTAGACTGAGCCGTCTGTATAAACGCCTCGATGCTCCGGCGTTCACCGAGCCATCCGAGGGATTTGGAGGATATATGACAGGAAGGTTAGCTCGCGGGGCACCCGCGTTTTATGCATTCGTGGCCCTTGTCATGGGCCTCATCTCGGCCGCGATGGTCGGTTGTGGTGGTAGCGGCGGTGGCGGAGGCCAAGCCAAGTTCAGCGTCGGCGCCACTTTCGAGGCTTACACTGGCCGCGCGATCCAAGGTTACGTGGGATCGATCAAGGTCTCCGCTCAATATGGCACGGACTCGCCCGTCGAGTTCGGAGTGATCAAGAGAAACGACGCACGCGTCGAGCGAGACGTGCTCGCCGACAAGGACTACCGTTTCGTGGTCATCGGATACGCTTCCGAGAATGGCACTGGCGCCGAAGTGGCGCGCACCGAGTTTGTCCGCCGCTCACCCAAGCGTGGCCAGATCACCGACGTCACCGTCGACACCATGACGTCCGACGTTGCTAGCGTCCACGTGGATTTGCCGGCAACGGTCATCTGCGGCAGCACCGTCGCCGTGAACATCGAGGCCCGCAATTCGAGCGGCAACCCGATCCTCAACTGTGACGACGACTCTTCGTTCGCGATTGTCGTCGAGCCCGCCGGCGCTGGTTCCGTAAACTGGAACAACGGTGTCTGTGAGTTCACCGCATCTGCCGATCAAGCATGGGACGGCCAAACCGTCCGAGTCACCGCGACCCTCAATGGGCGCACCGGTGAGGATTCGACCGTTCTCGATTGCCTGATCTCGAACCTAAATCTCAATCTGCACTGGAATGCGGACGATCGCGGCCTTCCCGGCTATGCGAACTCCGCTCGACTGACCCTTTCGCGACCGGGCGGCACCACCCACGAGGTGATCGTCAACCGATCCTCGCGTAACGCTTACATCGAGCCGGTCAGGTTCCCTGACAAGATCGATGACGGCGCCTGGGATCTTAACATCACCGCCTACTCCGGCTCCGGCGGAGCAGGAACCGCGGTTGCCTCCGGAAACTTCCCCGTTAACGTCGATCCTGGCGAGGATGCGATCACCATTGACATGGATGCCAGCGACTTCGACGTTAGTGGCATCCGCGTTCAGATTCTCCGCGGCAACAGTGTCGTCAACGTCCCGAATGGCGGCCCCGTGGTTCTCTTCGAGGGTGAGACGGTCGACATGTCAGTCCAAGCCGTCAACGCTCTGGGCGAAATCCTGTTGACGAACAGCGAGACGGAAATGTCGTGTAGCGGCGGCAACATCAGTTGCGTCGGCAAGCGCGTTACTGCCAATGTCCGCGGCGATTCCTCTTCCATGACGTTCCGCATCGGCGATGCCCCCGGCCCGTTCACCTACCCGGTGAGCGTCGTCATTGGTTCGCCCGGCGTCATCATTATCTGGGATCCGCCAACGCGTGATCCGGCTCCTGGCTACGCGAAGTCGGCTCAAGCCGAGATCTTTGACGGAAGCGGTAACCCGATCCCCGGATTCGACCCGTTCTGCGTGAATCGACCGGCGAGCGGCCGAACCGCAGCTTACTGGCCGGACCAGCTAGAGCCCGGAACCGCCTACTTCGTCCGCGTCACCCTGTTCCCCGAACTGGATTGCGCTGGACCCCAACTCATGTTCGCCGAGACGCCCGTGCTGCTCGTCCCGCAGGACGGACGGGTGTCCGCCAGCGAGTTCGACTTCCCGACCGTCGGCGATGCTTCGAACGTAGAAATCACCGTTCTCCGCGCCGATGGTTCGGTCGAGCGATATATGGACGTTTCTCCGCCGCCTGTCGGCCGCCGAAACGGACCGCTCTTCCTCGCCTCCGGCGAGCAGGTGACGATCAGCGCTCGCGCGACCGATGCTGCCGGAACCGTGACCTTCTTCTCGGTCATGAACAACTCGTTCGATAACGACGTGTGCAGTCTCGACCTGACGAACGGCAGAGTGACGACGAATCGTCTCGGTCTAACCTTCCTCACCTCGACGGCCCAAGCCGGACGGGGACCGGAGATGGTGCTTGAGACGAGAGTCATGCAGCCAGGCGTGGTGGCATTCAGCGACTACGACGACGATGCCTTCGGCATGGGCGCGGTCAAGTCCTACCTCTATGTCCCGACTGCCAGGGTGAACAACCCGGTAACCGGAGACAAGATCTGGGAGATCCCGTATCGTGACGACGCATACCTCGGTCGACCATTGGCGGAGCCCGGCGTGGTTCTACCTACCGGCCAGTGCAACGGCTACGACGTCATCCAGCCTGCGATCAACTCCCGAGCCAACCGCATCGCGCTGACGATCGCTCCGTTCGACACGGTGAGCGGCGACGTGACCTACTATAAGGACCTCGTCGTCATGGACGTCTCCTATGACGCCAACGGCGTGCCGGTATTCGGCGCCATCCACCTGCAGAATGTCCAATACGACACGGCAGACCAGTTCTGCCCACAGTGGGGACCGCAGCAGGACAACAACTTGGACGGCGTCCTCTACTTCTCGTCGATGGAGTTCAACCGGGATGCCGGCTCCTACCTTCCTGGTAACGAGCGCGATATCTTCTCCCGCGGCGACGTCGACGCAACCCCGAGCCCGGGCATCAACCTGACCTCCGGCATTTCCGGCAACCTTCTGTGGCCGGCAGTCGCTCCGGACAACGGCGAGATGGCGGTTATCCGCAAGCTCGGCTTTGGCACTGACGCAGCAGGCCTGTTCGGTGTGGGCCAGATCGTTACGATCCGGACCACCGACTTCGCGCCGACTGGTGAGCAGATCGACGTGACCGCGTCGGCTGCAAGCCGAATCGGCTACGTGGCTAGCCACGGCGTTCAGGTCCCTGGCTCGTCCGACCCGGCGACGCTCATCAACCCCGACAAGTACTACATCGCTTTTGCGCGCAGCTTCGATGGCGGCGTGACGAGAGAGGTGCAGCTCATTCGGGCGGAGCGGACTCAAGCCGCTCTCGGAGCCTTCATTCCGCAGCAACAGAATGCGAGCGATCCGTTCTGCGCCGCGGTGGATGGCGCCGACGACTTCCGAGTCTATAATCCGCGGAGGATCATGGCCTTCCTGTACAACGACACCCAGATCCGGGCGAAGCCGATAACTTCGCCGGCGACGGGTGGTATCGGATCCCTGATTACCGTGCTCGATCCCGACCTGACTTCCACGAATATCCCGAGCCAGCCGACATTCCCGGCTCCGTTCGACGTATTCGATCCTCTCCCGAGGTAAGGAAGCCTCTAGGAGCCCCGGCCCCCTTGTGGGGTCGGGGTTCTGCATTTTGCTGGGTCATAATTTTTCGATGCCTAAAGTGCTCGTCGTCGGAAGCGGGGGGCGGGAGCATGCCCTTGCTTGGAAGCTTTCCACCGAAGCCGAGATCTTCGCTGCTCCAGGCAACCCAGGAACGGCGCAGATCGCCACGAACCTCCCGATCAGTGCTGGCGATCCTGAAGCGTTGATCGAGGCCTGTCGTCGACATGCCATCGACTTCGTCGTCGTGGGTCCAGAGAATCCGCTCATCGAGGGCTTGTCCGATATCCTCCGTAATGCCGGGGTCGCTGTCTTCGGGCCGTCGGCACAGGCGGCTCGGCTCGAAGGCTCGAAAGCCTTCGCCAAGGAGGTCATGGTCGCCGCTGGAGTCCCTACGGCAGAGCACCGCAACTTCACCGATCCCGAAGCCGCGCGGGGGTACACCAGAATGCGATTTGATCAAGGGCGACAGGTCGCTGTTAAGGCGAGCGGTGCCGCCCTCGGCAAGGGAGTGGTCGTGAGCACCACGATCGAGGAGGCCGAAGATGCGATCGAGTCGATGCTGACGCGGCGGGAGCTCGGCGATGCCGGTGCCGAGATCGTGATCGAGGACCGGCTCATCGGCCCAGAGTTCAGCCTAATCGCCCTGTGCGGTGGCGGCGGATTCCTTTGCCTGCCTCCGGCCCGGGACTACAAGCGTGCGCTCGATTGCGATCGCGGACCCAACACGGGCGGGATGGGATCCTACTCGCCGGTGCCCGACGTGGATCCCGACTTCGCCGAGCGAGCCGCCGAGGAAGTGGTCGCGCCGATCTTGCGAGAACTGAGTCGCCGTGGACTCGACTACCGTGGCGCACTCTTCGCGGGCATCATGGTGCAGGAGGGTCGGCCGTACTGCTTGGAGTACAACGTGCGATTCGGTGATCCCGAGACCCAGACACTCGTCCGGAGGATGGGATCGGGTCTTTGCGAAGCCCTGCGCGCCTGCGCGGAGGGTCGTACGCCCGGGGCGGTCGCAATCGGCGCCCATGCCGCGGTCACGGTCGTCGTTGCCAGTGCGGGCTATCCAGGGCCAGTCGAGAAGGGGCTCCCGATCGAGCTTGCACCCATGCCGAATGACGTGGTCATTTTCCATTCGGGGACCGAGATGATCGCCGGTCGGCTTGTGACCGCGGGAGGCCGCGTCATTGGCGTGAGCGCGAGCGCGCCGACCTTGGAGTCGGCGCGCATCAAAGCCTACGAGGCGACCTCTGCCGTCCGCTTCCGCGGCGCGCGATGGCGGACCGACATTGCCGTAACGGCCTAAGTCTTGATCTGGATGTCCACGCCGCTGGGCAGGTCGAGGCGCATCAAGGCGTCGATCGTCTTGTTCGTCGGTTCGTGGATGTCGATCAGCCGGTTGTGGATCCTGAGCTCAAAATGCTCCATCGACTCTTTGTCGATGTGCGGGCCCCGGATCACGCAAAAGCGCCGGATGTTAGTCGGAAGCGGGATCGGACCGCTGATTCGGGCGCCCGTGCGCTTAGCAGTGTCGACGATCTTCTCGGCCGACTGGTCGATCAGTCGGTGGTCATACGCGCGGAGGCGAATTCTTACTCGCATTTAGCCTGATACCTACCTGTTGAAGTGGCCGCGAGTTCCAGGCGAACGGCAAGCGCGCCCCAATCTCTCGGCAGGGCAGATTGTACCCAAACGAGCGGGGGCTGCGCGAGCATCGCGCAGCCCCCGTGACCGTGAGAGTGTTTCGAGCCTTACTCGTAGATCTTCGTGATCGTGCCGGCGCCGACGGTGCGGCCGCCTTCGCGGATCGCGAACTTCGAGCCCTGCTCCATGGCGATCGGAGCGATCAGCTCAATAGTCATGGTGATGTTGTCGCCAGGCATGACCATGTCGACCCCACTTGGCAAGTTGAGCGTTCCCGTCACGTCGGTCGTTCGGAAGTAGAACTGCGGGCGGTAGCCCGTGATGAACGGCGTGTGCCGTCCGCCCTCTTCCTTGGACAGGACGTAGACCTCGGCGTCGAACTTCGTGTGCGGCTTGATCGAGCCGGGCTTGGCCACAACCTGGCCGCGCTCGATTTCCTTTCGCTCGACACCGCGCAGGAGAAGCCCGACGTTGTCGCCCGCCTCGCAGTAGTCGAGCGTCTTCCGGAACATCTCGACGCCCGTGCAAACGGTCTTGCGGGTCTCCGGGTGAAGGCCGACGATCTCGACTTCTTCCATCGACTTGAGCTGACCGCGCTCGACACGACCCGTGGCGACCGTGCCGCGACCTGTGATCGTGAAGACGTCTTCGACGGCCATCAGGAACGGCTTGTCTTTGTCGCGCTCGGGGGTCGGAATGTGGCTGTCGACGGCTGCCATCAGGTCGAGGACCGGCTTGAGGGCCGCGTCGTCGATACCGGCGCCCTTCTCGAGGGCCTCCAGCATTTTGACGGCGGAACCCTTTACGATCGGGCAGTTCTTGAAGCCGTACTTCTCGAGGAGGTCGTTGACTTCCATCTCGACAAGCTCGAGCAGCTCGTCGTCGTCGACGAGGTCGGTCTTGTTGATAAAGACCACGATGTACGGGACGCCGACCTGCCGCGCGAGCAGGATGTGCTCGCGCGTCTGGGGCATCGGGCCGTCGGTGGCAGCGACCACGAGGATCGCGCCGTCCATTTGGGCCGCGCCGGTGATCATGTTCTTGATGAAGTCGGCGTGACCGGGGCAGTCGACGTGGGCGTAGTGCCGCGTATCGGTCTCGTACTCCTGGTGCGAGATATTGATCGTGATGCCGCGAGCCTTCTCCTCGGGAGCGCTGTCGATCTCTTCGTAGGAGACTTTCTTGGCGTGGCCCTTCAGAGCCAGGGTCTGGGTGATCGCGGCCGTCAGCGACGTCTTGCCGTGGTCGACGTGGCCGATGGTGCCGATATTGACGTGAGGCTTGGTCCTCTCGAATTTCTGTCTAGCCATGTGTGTTTGTAGTTGGTCCTTCTAGGATCTTTTGGCCGGCGAAGTTCGCCGGGCCGAAGTCACACCACGTGCGGCCCAAGAAATGAGCCTCCAGCCCGCGATAGATCGGGCAATAGTGTACCCGTGCCAGGCCGAATTTTCAAGGCATCCCGGAGCGCAGAGGAGATAGCTTCCAGGGGGCCGAGGTAGGCTTCACCACGTATGTCCGAGCATGAATCGATGGTCCGAATCTTCGACTCCTTCGAACAGGCCGATCGTGCCGACCGAGAGGAGTATGCGGCAATGACGCCGGAGCAGCGCCTCGATATCCTCCTACAACTGGTCCTCGAATACTATGGCCCTCCACCCCGACTTCAAAGAGTTCTTACGGTTGCTCAATTCCCACCAGGTTGAGTACCTGCTCGTCGGGGCGCATGCGCTGGCCGTGCATGGACAGCCTCGCATGACCGGCGACATCGACTTCTTCGTACAGTGCAACGCGGAAAATGCCACAAGGCTTCGGGCGGCGCTGGAAGAGTTCGGGTTCGGTTCGACAGGAGTAACGGCTTCCGACCTCGAACAGCCGGGCCGTATCTTCATGCTAGGAGTGCTGCCTCATCGGATCGACCTACTGACATCGATCTCGGGTGTTGAATTCGATCAGGCATGGCAGCGAAGGATCGATTGTGTGCTCGATGGCGTACCGATTCACGTCTTGTCGTTGGAGGATCTCATTGCAAACAAACGAGCCACGGGGAGGGCCAAGGATATTGCCGATCTCGATCTGCTCGGAGGGGTTTGAGCATCCCAGCTTGTAGATAAACTATCCGTGTGATGCCTAGCGAGCCGTGGGTCACGTTTCTCTTCACCGACATCGAGGCAAGCACTCCGCAATGGGAAGCGGAACAGTCAGCGATGGCGGAGGCCATGGCGCGTCACGACTCTATCGTCACGGCGTGCGTCGAGGCCGCTGGCGGCTTAGACCACCGATTGCGTGGCGAAGGTGACAGCAAGTTCCTCGTCTTCGACGACCCTGAAGCAGCGGTCTTGGCTGCCGTCGAGATCTTTCGGAGTTTGGAGGCCGAGCCTTGGCCCGAAGGAGTTTTCATCCGAGTCCGTGCTGGCATTCACAGCGGCCCTTGTCGGTTTGCCGCGGGAGACTACTATGGGCCAGAAGTCAATCGTGCAGCCCGGCTGCGATCAGCAGCCCATGGCGGTCAGTGTCTGATCTCGGGCGCCGCGGTATCGGCCATGAAGCAGCCCCCCGACGGGATCGGTTTTCTCGATCTCGGTCAACATCGCCTAAAGGACCTGCTCGGTCCAATCCATGTCTGGCAGGTTCTGCACCCCGAACTTCTGGCCGAATTCCCACCCATCCAATCTCTTCGCCTGGCCGCCACGAACCTTCCGACTCAGGCGAACGCCTTCGTGGGACGCACGGCGGAGCTTGCAGAGCTGAAGTGCTTGCTAAGCGATTACCGATTGGTGACGCTCCATGGACCCGGAGGAGTGGGCAAGACTCGCCTGGCTGTGCAGTTCGGTGCGGAAGGGGCTGCCGACTATGCAGGCGGAACTTGGTTCGTCGACCTGACGCGCTGCCGGCATGCAGACGAGATCTGGATCGAAGCCGGCCGAGCTCTTGGCGTTCGCGACGTTCCCGGCCGGCCCTTAGAGCTGGCTGTTAAGGAGCGTTTAGCTTCGGCAGCCTCGCTGCTTCTCCTCGATAACTGCGAGCATCTTCTGCCGGACCTAACGGCTATGGTGGGCGATCTGCTCTCCTTGACCACCGATCTTCGGATCATTGCCACGAGCCGGGAACCCATCGCGGTCCCTGGCGAGAGGCTCGTTACGTTGAGCCCGCTCTCCACTCGGTCCGAGAGCGGATCCTCTGGATTGGAAAGCGAGGCAGCGCGTCTATTCATCGACCGTGCGCTGGCGCTGAAACCCAGTTTCGACTTTGGCCCCTGGAATGCTACGGCAATCCAAACGCTGTGCGAAGGACTCGACGGATTACCCTTGGCGATCGAGTTGGTTGCCGAAAGCGTCATCAGCTTCGGAATTGGTGACTTGCTTGCGCTCCTTCCGAACAGGCTGAAGAGTTTCGAAAGCGCGGGACGCGATTCTCGGCACAGAACCTTGGAGTCGAACATCGCGTGGAGCTTCGAACGCCTCGATGATCTCGAACGGGCTATTGCGATAAGCATGAGCTTCGCCGAACCCGGTTACGACCTCGAGGCGATCCAGTTCATAGCAGACGTCGATCCTCCTGACTCCTGCCCGACCGCCGTAAACCGTCTTGTTCGCAAGGCTATCCTCGTACCGGACTTCGACGGGCCCGTAACGCGATATCGATTTCTGCCTACAGTTCAGGCCTATGCGATCGGGATTGCTTCGAGCGAGAAGCGGGAGCAAGCAAGGGACCGTCATCGGGCGCACTATGCCGAGCTTGGCGAGAAGCTATGCAGCGAACTCGAAGGACCCCATCCTTCGAGTGCGGCGGAGTGGCTAGAAGCGAATGAGGCCAATGTCTTGTCGGCGATACGCGCAGACGCCGAAGACCCGAACCAGCATGGGCGCGCTCAGCGAGTGGCTGCCCTCATGTTTCGCTATTGGGATAACAAGGGGCGCCACACCCTGGCCAAGCAAACTTACCGAGAACTTCTCGCGAACCTCTCACCGGACGAGTGTACGATAGAGCGAGGACTCCTTCACAACTCGCTCGGGGTCGCTCATCTCCGCATGGGAGAGTACGACCTCGCCGAAGCGGAACTCGAACGAGCAATCTCGTTGCGGGAACAGAACGGAGATTTGGCCGGAGCGGCGCGAAGCCGATTCAACCTCGGGAGCATCGCAATGATCCGCGGACGATACAGTGAAGCCCGGGCCGCCTACGAGGGTGCCCTCGAGGTCCTCGAACCCCACGTCGGCCCGGTCGTTCGGTCCACGATTCGGATGAATCTCGGTCTACTCGATTTGGAACTAGGTGAACCCGAGCGTGCCTTAGAAGTAAGCAGGCAGGCGCTGGCCGAACTCGGTGACGTCGTCGGAACCGGATTGAGGCCCTGCATCCTAGCGAACATCGCTATCGCCCAGACACAGCTGGGCCACTATGACGAGGCTCTTGTCCTGTTCGAATCTTTGGGACGAGAACTCGAGCGGGATCCGAACGAGCGGGAAGCCGCCAGATTCCTGACGAACTATGCCGAAACCCTTCGTCGGGCTGAACAACCGGTAAAGGCCGCGGTACTCATGGCCGGCGCCCTTGAGAAGCACGGAGCAAGTTCTGATCGTCGAGGCATGGCGACGGCACTCGACGTGGCATCCGGGATTCTGGCAGACCTGGGAGACCATCGGAGTGGTTGGCTTGCGCTCCGGCACGCAGACGACATACGCTTAGAAATTGGTGCTCGGCTCCAGGTCGGGGAGGCGGAGAGAGTCGAAATGCTTCGAGAGAGGCTGTCGGCTCAGGCGGACGCTGGAGACGCAGAGCCATGTAGCGACGAGGCAGCCATTCGAAAGGCCCGCGAAGCGCTCCTGAGGGAAAGCCAGGGAACGGCGCGGAACCGCTTGCTCTAAGGCGGGGGGCGCTCTCCCTCTTCCTCGCTCGGGGGAGGGCGACGGTAGCGTAGTTCGATCTCGCCGGTCTGCGGAATGCCCTTGCTGTAGAGTCGGTAGCCGCCCTCGCGCAGTTCGTACTGGAACTTGTCACCGTTGATCGGGTCGGTGATGTCCTCTTCGGGAGCCGCCTCCGAGAGCCGGTTCGGAAGGCGCTCGTTCTTCCATCGGAACCCGATGATCTTCGCGTGAAGCCCGAGGAGCCGCAACTGACAGCGGCTTCGCAGGGCCGAAGCGCTCGCCATATCGAAAGCCGGCATCGACAGTGCCGCGATGTAGGAGGCGAGGTCGTCGAGGGTGACGATCTCCCGAGGCACCTCGTCCAAGTCGGAGGCATCCTTGTCGATCCAGTTCTTCTCGGGTCTTTGAAGCCTTTCGAGAAACACTCCGCTGGAGATTTCCAGCCGGTCCTTGATGAGCCGAGTGAGACGCTCTCGATCGTTCTTGGTGAGTCCGGCAATCAGTTTCGCGGCTTTCTCGTCGAGGTCGTCCTCACCTCCCATCAATCCCAGCAGGTCGGTTCGCTCCAGAACTTGAGGAATCGAATCCAGCATGAACTGCTTCTCGCCCGCGACGCATGCGAGATAAGGATCGGGTCGTTCGAGGACGGTCTTGCAAAAGCGCTCGATTCGGGCGGCTTCGCTTGCCGAGAGCGTCGGCAAGAGGGTTTCGAAGCGAGCGAGGGCGACCGCCCGGATCGCTCGTCCCACCAGGTACGCGATCAACGTCTCGGAGGAAATCGCATCCGCGAACGAGAGCTGTTCGAGCAGGATTCCCACTCCCTTCGAACCAGCCCCATCGGCAAACGCGACGTAAGCCGCGCAGTCCATCACCCAAGCGGCGAGCTTGTACTCGGCATACTCCTCGAAGGTCGTGTCGAAGTCGATGCTCTTCCGAAACGGGATGGCCGGCTTGGCGTTGCCTGTATGTATCAAGTCCACGACTCGGCCGAATCGCTGTATGACCTCGCGGCGAATGTCCAACGGAGTCGAGTCCTCGGTCAATCCGGGGGGGACGGGGGGAATCTTGTCCCACCCCTCTCGTTCCTTGGACGCCCTGTACTGGAACCAGTTGCGGTACTCCGATACCTTCGACCGAGCCACGATGTCAGCCGCCTGCAAGTACTCCTCGAAAGCGTTGGCACCGGTCAGACGAGGAAAGTGTTTCTGGACCAGTGAGGGACGAGCTTGCATCGGTAAGGTCACGAGAGAAAGGGCGACGAGAACGGCAACCACGAGAAGCCTCCTAACAGAACTGATACTCCGGCATGGCAAAGGTAAGACGGACCAACGTCCGGACCGCGTTCGCGGCGGTTTGCGGCCGATCGAAGGCCGTTGCTCCGCCCGCACGCTGAAGCCCTTCCAACAGGACCAGCCGCTGTTCGGGCTTGAGCGGCAGGTCGAACCGCTTCGAGAACGCCTCGACGACGGCCTCCGGCCCCGACGATGCGGCTGGCTTCAGCACGTCGGCGAGGATGCCATTCCTCGTCACGACCTCCGCGAAGCGGATGCGTTCGATCATCATTGCCGGGCTCACCCAACTGGTACCCCAGTGCCAGCCGTCGACGTCCGGCGGGTAGAGCAGCAGCATGCCCTGCTTGTTCATTACGGCGGTTAAAACGTCGGCCACGCCGCGAATCTCGTTGGGGAGCGGAGTCATCGGCCCGGCGTCGGCGGCTCGTCTAACCAGCAGCCTCTCTCGAACACCGCTCTGCCGCATGAACGCGACCGTGAAGTCGACGGGGCACTTGACGAGGGCGCGCACGCATTTCGATGACCAAAACTCCTTGCTCTGGACGATCGCCATCAGGATGGGCCTGATTTGATACTTCGAGTCGAAGTAAACCTTGGTCAACCGCTGCAGCACCGCGGGCTCGGGATCAGGGTAGGCGTAAAAGCTCCAGAGTTTGGAGCAGATGACACGGGCCGTCTCGGGGCGCGCCGCGAGCATGTCGAGCACTTGGTTCCCGTCGAAGCGCCCGGTCTTGCCCAGGATGGTCTTGACTCCGTCATCGTTTAGGTCTGGACTGTATGCAGAGGCGATGAGGGGTCGATCGTCTCGCAGCGCGTCGCTCAGCTGAGCCCGACGGGCTTTCAGATCGCCGCCTCGATAGAGATTGCGGAGGCTCCAGCCCGTAAAGGCACGAGAGACCTCCTGCACGTCCTTCTCGGTGTAGTGGCCGATTCCCAGCGTGAAGAGTTCGAGCAGCTCGCGAGCGAAGTTCTCGTTGGGTCGGCCCTTGATGCTGGTGTCGCCATCCAGCCAGCGCAGCATCGCGGGGCAGGTCGAGACTGCCCCGAGCAGTTCCCTGAAGCTCCCGGCCCCGTGCCTTCGCAGGACGTTCAGGTACCCGAGCATCATCGGGCCGAACTCCACCTTTTCTCCGCTCACCGCGAAGTGGTCGTGCCAAAAGAGGGTGAGCTTCTCCCTGGCTGGAGTGTTGGTGAGGAGAAGCCGCAGAGCCCACCATCGGGTGATTCGTCCGGTATCGAACTGAAGTTCACCATTCGGCTGAGCGACGAGTTCGTACGGGTTGATCGGGAATCCTTCGGCGGTGCGTTCGAAATCGAACAGGCTTTCGAGAATCTTGACCGGCGGCATCCTCTCGTAGCGGTCGAGCTCTTCCGGACTGGCGCCGAGGCCGAAACGTCGAAGGACATGTGCGGCTTGGTCGCGCGCGTTCATGCCTCATTGTATCGCCAAAACTCGGAGGCTACTTACGCTTGCTTGAGCAGGTCGCGAACGAGGTCGTCGCGCATTCGATCGAGCGATCCGCGAACGGTGCCGTCGAGGACGAAGTTATCGTACTGGACCTTCACTCCGCCGAGTAGGCGCGGTTCGATCTCGTATTCGGCTTCTACACGCTTGCCCAAGCTGCGCTCCAGCTTGGCCACGAGGGAGGTCCGGGCCTCGTCATCGAGTGGGCGTGCCGAAGTGAAGACCGCATAGACGATCCGATCGTGTCGGCGACGCATCGCGATGAATTCCTGCCGGATAAACTCGAATTCCTCGATCCGCCTCTTGTCGAGGAGCAGGCGGAGGAGCGACATCGTGAGCGCGGTCACGCGGTCCGAGAACACTCGCTCGACCATTTGCAGCTTCTCGTCCGCGGCCGTGACGGGGCTAAAGAGAAACTGCCGGAAGTCCGGCTTCGCTAGGAGCGCAGCGGCGATGCCGTTGATATCGTCTTCGACCCCGCCGAGGTTGTTTTCCTCCAGGGCGGCGGCGAAAAGAGCCCTGGCGTAACGCTTGGCGACTCTAGTGTCCAACTACCCGACCACCTCGGCTTTCTCGATGAACTCCTGCACCAGCTTGCGATTCTTCTCGTCGTCCATCGAAGCTCCGAGAATCTTTTCGGTTGCTCCAAGCGTGAGATTGACGACTTCGAGCCGAAGCTGGGTAAGCACTTTGTCTCTTTCGAGGCTAATCTCCTCTTGAGCCTTGCGGATGAGTTCCTCGGCCTTTGCGCTCGCTTCGGTCATAAGTTGTTGCCGGAGCTGAGTCGCTTCGCGAATCTGGGCTTGGATCGTCTCGCGGGCCTGCGCCTCGGTCTGAACGAGCCGCTGCTCGTATTCGGTGCGCATCTTGGTCATCTCTTGGCGCAGATTCTCGGCCTCGGCGAAGGTGTTTTCGAGTTCGCTGTTGCGCGTGTTGATTGACTCCATCAAGGGGTTCAAGAAGAAGAACTTGATGATAGGAAAGAGCAGCATGAAGACGCCGACCACCGCCACGGTCTTGCCCAGATCAAGCGGGATGCCCTGCTCTTCGAGGCTGACAAGGAAGTCGGGGTGCCAATTCTTCGAGAGCCAAGTTCCGCCGACCATAAGGCCGACGCCCAGTACCATCGCCGTAGCGATTTTGGGGGTCATGATTTTAGGATCGTACGCCATAAAGATTGTCCGATTGGGTCCGAGCGGCCAGACCGCTCGGACCGCCGATGAATTACTTGCCCGCGAACGAACCGGGCGCGATGAAGACGGTGAGCAAGAAGACGAGTTCGACGAAGGCGAGTGCGATGAGCATGTTCACCTGCAGTTTTCCGATGGCCTCCGGCTGGCGAGACATTCCATTCATCGCTCCCATACCGATTAGCCCGAGCCCAATACCCACCCCGAGGGCGGCGATTCCAAGTCCAAGTCCTAGCATTGTCTTTCGTTATCCTCCTTAACGGTTGTCCTGTGGTTGTCGATTCGTGAAAACGTTAGTGGGCGTGTGCCGCCTCATGGGCATGCTCGTCCTCATGGTGGGTAACGAGCGAGATGTATACGCAAGTTAGGAGCGTGAAGATCATCGCCTGAACCACGCAGGTGAGCAGCTTAATCGGCAACAGGAAGTTGCCGATCGGGATGTAGACGGAAGAGCCTAGCTCGTTCATCGCTTCCACAGCCTGGTGTCCGCCGTTGATATTGCCGAACAGTCGCAGCGAGAGCGAAACGTTCTTCATCATCTCCGAAATGATTTCGATGACGAAGATCATCAGCGTGATCGGTATGAGCGCGATCCCTAGCTTCGGCCCGGAGAAGTGCGAGATGTGCCTGAAGAACCCGACGACTCCCGCGGTGACCGGGTCTTTCCCTTGCTTGCGAAGTTCGGCATAGTGGGTCGAGATCCCCTCATGCTGAACATAAAAGACGGCAATGAGTGCCATCCCTAGGTTAAAGCTGAGATCGGCAGTCGGTGATGTGGGGAAGAATAGTGCGACAAAACTTCCGACGAAGATCGCCAACCAGAAGGTCATGATCATCGGCACATACTTCCGGCCATGCGGGCCGATCGTGCCTACGCACATATTCTCGATAAAGAGATAAAGCTGCTCGTAAAGCTTGGCGAAGACGTTGGTAAAGACCCGACTCGAAAGCCCCTTCTTCGCAAGCGTCATTGTCGCGAAGATAATCAGAAGGACGAAAAACAGATAGATGGCCAGACCCAAGAAGCTCGGGCCGTGACCTCCACTCGCCAGGAGACTAAAAACCGGTCCTACCATGCCACTCATACGCATCGACGGGGGAGCCTCAGCTCGATGCCAACGCCCACCCGACCAGCGCCAAGTATACCAGACCCAATCCGAGCAGGAAACATCCCGGCGCGGGTCCGCCCAGCCGCTGGGCGACGAGCCCGAGCGCGATAAAAATGGGGAGCTTGGCCAAGAACGCAAGGATAGCGAGCGAGGCGCCGAATCTCGGGGCCGCTCCCAACGGCGCCAGGCCGCCGGTCAAGCGAACGACCCACCAAAGGGCCACGATCGAGAAGCCGGTCCCGACGAGGCCAAGCGCCATCCCGGCCAGCCCGATCTCCCCGGCGGCCGCGAACGTAACGACGCAAGCGAGCAGCCCAAGACCGATATGCGCCCGCCAGTCCCTTGCCAGTCGGCGGGCGATCATTTCCGTTCTAAGCGGTTCAGTGTGATGAGCGCAAGGGCGATACCGGCGGCGGCTCCTCCCATGACCAGAATCGGCTTCCAGGCGTTGGCGTCCAAGCGATTGTCCAAGTACCAGCCGAGAGCCAATCCTGCCATCGGGAAGCCGATGATCATATAGGCGATCTGCAATCCGACACCGGTGCCGCGGGCCGTTTCGCGATCGAAGGTCTGGGTTCGCTCCGCCTCTCGACGCTGCCGTTCACGCGACTCCTTGGTCTTCGCCGCCCTTTCACCCAGTTCGTCGAGCCGCTGGTGGAACTCGTCGTCGAGGGCTGCCGCTTCCTTGCGAGCCGTTTCGACCGCCGACTCGTCCGAAGAAAGCTCACGAAGGCGGCGCATGGCCTCCGCTTCCGCCGATTCGGGTTCTGACGGGTCCCGATCGTCCGACATAGGGGCAGGGTACCCGTCGCACGGCTGCGCGGAATAAACTTCAGACCGATGACGCCCGATCGCCATCCGTTGGACCGAGATGTCCAGTTCGTGAAAGGGGTCGGCCCGCGCCTGGCCGAGTTGTTTGCCAAGCTCGGGGTCCAAACGGTACGCGACCTCTTCTACCACTTCCCGAGGAGGTACGAAGATCGGAGCCAGTTCCCCCCGATCGGGTCGGTGCGGCCGGGTCAGTGGGTGACCGTTCGGGGACGCCTGCTCGAACTCGACTCCCGCCCCTCTCGGGGCGGAATGGCGATCACGAAAGCGACCCTAACCGATGGAACCGGGATCGTTTCCCTCGTCTGGTTCAATCAGCCCTGGGTGCGGCGAGCACTGACCAAGGTCGAGGGCGAGATCCTCGCCTATGGACAGGTCAAGGAGGCGAATTGGGGAATCGAAATCCACGCTCCCGAGTGGGAACTCGTCGAGGAAGGCGAAGACAGTGACCAGTTCGGTCGGATCATCCCGGTCTATCCCTTGGCGGAGGGACTTCAGCAGCGTTGGGTCCGCCGCGCCATCGAGACGGTGCTGGCGAACGATCTCGACCACTTCGTCGATCCGCTGACCCCGGCTATCCTCAAGCGCCAGATGCTCCGCCCCCTGCGTTGGAGCCTGCGCCAGATTCATCGGCCGGAGAGCGAGGAGTTCCGCCTGCAGGCACGCGAGCGGCTCGTGTTCGAAGAGTTTTTGTACCCACAGATCGCGATGCAGATGAAGCGCCTCGAGTCGCATCGCGAGACCGGCATTGCTTTCGGCATACCGGAGGCCCTCTGGGACGAGATCGCCGGGTTGTTTCCGTTCGAGCTCACCCGGGCTCAGCGGAGGGTGGTCGGAGAGGTTCTCGCCGATATGCGCCGCCCCCACCCGATGAATCGCCTCATCCAGGGCGATGTCGGCTCGGGCAAGACTGCGGTCGCCGCCGCCGCAATCCTGGCTGCCGTCCGAAGCGGTTACCAGGCCGCCCTGATGGCGCCGACCGAGATCCTCGCCGAACAGCACTACATCAACTTGCATCGAGTCTTCGAGCCGATCGGCCTGCAAGTCGCCCTCGTGGTGGGCAAGCAAAACTCCCGCCAGAGAAAGGCTGCGCTCGGCGCGGTAGGTTCCGGACAGGCACCCATCGCGATCGGTACGCACGCCCTCATCCAGGAGGGTGTCGAGTTCCATCGGCTCGGACTGGCCATCGTCGACGAGCAGCACCGCTTCGGTGTGATGCAGCGGCTGGCGCTTCGGCAAAAGGGCGACCTGAACCCGGACGTACTCGTGATGACCGCGACCCCAATCCCCCGGACCTTGACGCTTGCATTCTACGGCCATCTGGACGTCAGCGTGATCGACGAACTCCCCCCGGGACGTCAGGCTATCAAGACCTACTGGAAGCTCCCCTACGAGCGAGCCAAGGTGTACGAGGGCGTCCGCAAAGTGATCGCGGAAGGGAAGCAGGCCTATTTCGTTTGCCCGATGATCTCGGAGAGCGAGAAAATGCAGACGCAGGCCGCGGAGGATCTCTACTACCGTCTAAGCACGGAGGTCTATCCTGACCTGCGTGTCGGCCTGCTCCATGGCCAGATGAAGCCGGATGCAAAAGAGGATGTGATGCTCAAGTTTCGGGCAGGAGAACTCGACGTGCTCGTCAGCACGGTCGTTATCGAAGTCGGCGTCGATGTGCCGAATGCTATCGCGATGGTGATCGAGGATGCCAATCGGTTCGGCTTAGCCCAACTCCACCAGCTTCGCGGGCGGGTCGGCCGCGGGTCGGACCAAAGCTACTGCGTGCTCGTCGCCGAAGCGAAGACCGAAGAGGCTCGCGCGAGGCTAGAGACCATGGTGGCAACGACGGACGGATTCAAGATCGCCGAACAGGACTTGCGACTGCGCGGCCCCGGCCAACTCATGGGAACGATGCAGCACGGCAACCTCGACCTCAAGATCGCCGATCTCGTCAAGGACGCCCGCATGATCGAGGTCGCACGCGATTGCTCCGAGTGGCTCCTACAGATCGACCTGCATCTGCAACTCCCCGAACACCAGGGCATTCTTTCCCAAGTGCAGGAGCATCCGGTGGACAAGACTCTGCTGACCGTCTCGTAGGGCCTACATTCGGAACAGGCTGAACCGCGCGGGCCGGATCGGGGCGTGGGCCGCCGCTTCGATGCCGAGGGCGAGGACCCGGCGCGTATCGACTGGATCGATGATGCCGTCGTCCCAAAGGCGGGCGGTGGAGAAGTATGCGGAGCCTTCTTCGGCATACTTCGCGAGGTGCGGCGCGCGAAAGGCATCCTGTTCCTCTTGCGTCATCGACTCCCCCTTGGCCGCCAGTTGATCCATCTTGACGGTGAGAAGGACGTTGGCGGCCTGTTCGCCGCCCATAACGCTGATCCGAGCGTTCGGCCACATCCAGAGTTGCCGCGGACTATAGGCCCGGCCACACATTCCGTAGTTGCCCGCGCCAAAGCTGCCCCCGACGATTACGGTGAACTTCGGCACGTTAGCGGTCGAAACTGCGGTCACCAGCTTCGCCCCGTGCTTGGCGATACCCTCGTTCTCATAGCGGCGGCCGACCATGAAGCCGGTGATGTTCTGGATGAAGACCAGCGGGATACCACGCTGACAGCACAACTCGATGAAATGCGCTCCCTTTTGGGCCGATTCGCTGAACAGGATGCCGTCGTTGGCGAGCACTCCCGCCAGATTCCCGTAGAACCGGGCGAATCCGCAGATCAGCGTCGAGCCGAAGCGCGCCTTGAACTCCTGGAACCGGCTGCCATCCACGATGCGAGCCAGCACCTCGCGCATCGCCATCGGCACTTTGCCATCGGCGGGTACTAGAGAGTAGAGATCATCGACCGGATAGACGGGGTCCTCTGCTTCGACCTGCCCCGGCAAGGAGAGGTCTCGAGCGGGACCGAGGCTCTCGACTATGTTTCGAACGATCTGCAGGGCGTCGAGATCGTCCTCCGCCAGGTGGTCCGCGACGCCGCTGATCCGCGTATGAACGTCCCCTCCGCCGAGGTCCTCGGTCGACACTTCCTCACCCGTCGCCGCCTTCACCAGAGGCGGCCCCCCTAGGAAGATGGTGCCCTGACCCCGAACGATCACGGCTTCGTCGCTCATTGCCGGGACGTAGGCGCCGCCCGCGGTGCACGAGCCGAGTACCGCGGCGATCTGAGGAATCCCGAGCGAAGACATCGTCGCCTGGTTATAGAAAATGCGTCCGAAGTGGTCTCTGTCGGGAAAGACCTCGCTCTGCAAGGGAAGGAAAGCGCCGCCGGAGTCGACCAGATAGATGCAAGGGAGCCGGTTCTCGAGGGCGATCTCCTGGGCCCGGAGGTGCTTCTTGACGGTGATGGGAAAGTAAGTACCCCCCTTGACGGTGGCGTCGTTCGCAACCACGACGCACGGCCGACCGTGGACTCGCGCGATCCCGGTGACGATGCCGGCCGAGGGAGCGTCGCCACCGTACATATCGTTGGCTGCCAAGGTGCTGAATTCCATGAACGGCGCCCCCGGATCAGAGATCTGCTCGATCCGCTCGCGCGCAAGGAGCTTGCCCCGCTTCGTATGCCGCTGGACCGCCTCTTCGCCGCCACCCGCCATCGCTTGGGCCATTCGTGACCGATAATCCGCCATGACTTCGTCCATCAGGGCGCGATTGGCCCGATGCTCGTCGTCCTCGAGGTGCACTTGGGAGGCGATGGTCTCCATCGGCATGGGATGATACACCCGGGGGGCTCCCCTGAACCCTGACGGTCGCGATCAGCGTCAGAATGAAGGAGATGTCGGACCTCGATCCCCGTCAACAGTCGATTCTTCGCGCGGTCATCCTCGAGTACGTGCAGGCCGCAGAGCCTGTCGGCAGTGAGTTGATCGCGCAGAAGTACGAACTCGGGGTCCGCAGCGCAACCGTTCGCAACGAACTCGCCGAGATGGCCGACCGCGGGTACCTCGCCCAGCCCCATACGAGCGCCGGGCGAATCCCCAGTGACAAGGGTTATAGGTTCTTCGTCGATCACTTGATCGTCCGGCAGGAGCCGGAGGCGGGCACGCGGCATCGGGTCCGGGAAGTCGCCACCGATGGGAGTGCGCTGCAAGACTTGCTGCACGACACGACCCGGCTCCTGAGCCGCATGACGCATCTGCTCTCCGCGGCGACCACCGTCAAGGACGCCAACGTCGGGGTCCGCAATGCCGTGATCAGCGCTCTCGGACCCGAGCGGGCGCTCCTCGTGGTGGTCCTCGCGAATGGGCACGTCGAAAACCGGCTCATCGAGTGCCCGCCGGGACTGACGCTCGCTGAACTCGGTCGGGCCAATGAAGTGCTCAACGGCGCGATCGACGGCAAGACGATTCGCTCGCTGACGCGCTTCAAGTCGCCTGGAGACTCCACCAGCGCGGCGACCGATCGTCTTCTTTCGATCGCTGCCGTCACCTTGCGCGCAATGGGGCGAGACCTGACTCGCGGCACCCTCATCACCGAGGGCGAGGAGTACATCTTCGCCCAGCCGGAGTTCCAACGGAACTCGGCGCAATTCCAAGATCTCGTTCGCTCGCTCGAAGACGAGGAGACCCTGCTCGGCGCGGTGTCCGGTGGATCGGAAGGCGCCCAGACGGTAACGATCGGCAAAGAGAATAAGGCGGAAACGATGTACCCGCTGACGGTGGTGCGCCACAGCTTCTACGTGGGCCAGGACGAAGCCGGCTCCCTCGCCCTGATCGGCCCGACGCGAATGAACTACGACGCCTCGATCCCCCTCCTCAGCTACACCGCGCAGGCGATCAGCGAGACGCTGACCAAGCTGCTGAAGGGATAACTGCTCCACTGATCGGTACCGGGGGGAATCCGGTATCCCTCTCGAATATGCGAGAGGGACCTTCGCCGCGAAGCGTGCGAAGAGGGAGAGTAATACTCGCGACACCGCGCTAGGTGCTCGAAGTGGCCGTTCTGAGTTATCGGAAGGTGCCTGAAGGGGAGCCCCGCCTGGCGGCTTCTTCCGCTCACTCCAGTTCTATCCTTCCTGCAGGCTCTGGGCGAGGATGATCGCTTCGGCCACTTCGCGCATGGATTTGCGCAGGTTCATCGACTGCTGCTGAATCCGTCGGTAGGCTTCCGCTTCGTTGACCTGCAGACCGTCCATCAGGATGCCTTTGGCCCGGTCGACCAGTTTTCGGGTTTCGAGCTTGTCCTGAAGGTCGGTGACTTCGCGATTGAGATCGCGGTTCTGCTCGAATCGGCTTCGCGCGACCTCGATCGCGGGTGCGAGGTCGCTCGGCTTGAACGGCTTGACCAGATAACCGAACACCCCCGCGGTCTTCGCTTTGGCGATCAGTTCGGGGTCGCTGTAGGCGGTAAGCAGGATCGCGGGCGCGATGCCCTCTTCGGCAATTTGGGTGGCCGCGTCGATACCGTCGACCACGGGCATCTTCACGTCGAGGACGCAGATGTCCGGTCGAGAGTCCTTCGCCAGCTCGATAGCCTCTTGGCCGTCGCCGGCCTCACCGACCACTTCATAGCCGAGGTTTTCGAGCATCTGCTTGAGGTCGAGCCGAATGATCGGATCGTCGTCGGCAATCAAAACGCGCATGGTGCTTCCTCTGGGGGTCGACGTCGACGATTTACGGCGAGTACGCCCTCGCCGAGGTCCGAGTGTACCGGATGAGGGGAGAGGCCTTTGGAACTAAGCGCCGCCGACCGATGTTCTATACTATTGAAGCACGGGGGCGAAAGGGTTCGACAGAGCCGGCTCGACTCGACGTTGCGAGCCGAGGCGCCGTTGGCCTCGTAAAAAGCGGCAAAAAAAGTAGTTGCGAACAACACGTACGCATACGCAGCCTAAATAGCGCTGCCGTCCGTCCAGCCCGAGTCGGTAGGGCAGGTTCCGGGCGTCGCAAATCCGAATCGCTTGGTAAGCTTCTGTTCGTAGCGAGCTAGGCTAGACAAAATCGAACTGGTGCGCTCGACTGGCCCCGCCCCGTGGCAGGTCGACGCCGAGAACTAACTCGGGGAGACGCTCGTGGTAACTTCGGGGCCGACGGTTTTGGAAGCGAGTTCAATTCTCGCCGCCTCCACCA
>DDTO01000003.1 GCA_002344135.1 Chthonomonas sp. UBA2362
AATCCCACCCTCTCCGCCAGTTTCTTGATTTGGGTCTGAAACCAGGTTCAAACTCAATTTACCACGGTCTCCGAAGCTGAAACGTACGCAAGATGTACGCAAGATTCCGAAGCATGAGTGCGGCTGCTAGACCACTCTGCGACCTCTCCGGGGACGTGCAAACGTGACTCTTCAGGGTTCATGCTCTTCCGATATGCAGCCGAATCGAGTCGAAATCTGCGTTCGAGGAATGGCACCGAAACCATGGGCGACGGGAGAACTTCCTTGGCGTCGGCTCGTATCGGATTCCTGTGCCGAAATGACCTCCATCGACCACGAGGCGCTGGCAATTGTGGCTGCCTTCGAGGTCACGCTCGTTTTCTTTTTGAGTCCGGCCCGCTGCCAAGACACCGACCTAGACAATCTGGTAAAGCCAGTTTTGGACACCATCTTTCTCATCGACCAACCTCAAACCCAAGACCGGACTTTGACTGGAGCGCTCGTCAAGCGCAACGACAATGCGGTTCGAAAACTGACGCTAGAGAAACGTCCGGTGCACGAGCCTGCGGAACTCGGTGTTGACATCCTGGTCGAGTGGTCACCTCCCCTCGATTGACGCCAAGGGCACCGGGGACTCGTCGGCGGGATCGAACGTGACGAGGCACGAAGACGAATTGCGACGGGCGCCGTTCCTGTAAGATAAGAGCGTTATGCTGCATCTGCTGGTGTCGGTTATTCTGGGTCAAGCTCAACCCTCGGCACCTCTTCTCGACTTGCCCCTTACGGCGGCACCCCTGCAGGCGCCGAAGGTCCTGGTCGACCTCAAACTCAAACCAGTTACGATCAGTCAGATCGAATATGAACCGGCCAAAGAGACGATTCGTGTGTTCCGATATACATTCAAGGGGGACTTCACGAACCTGCTGACGAAGTGGCAGGCCGCGCTCGAGAAGGAGGGCTGGACTTACCAGAAGCGCGGAGAGGATGGGGTTGCCGCATTCGAGCGGACGAAATCCAAGAGCCCGCTCATTCGGCAGGCCTTCTTGGTGCGCCGGGCTAAGATCTCGCGGGACGAGTCGATGCGGGCTGCCACGAAGATTGACGCGCGGGCCAAGGGATGGATCGGAATCTCCTATAACGAGATCGTCCCGCTCGGCTACTGGGACAAGAAGCGCTAATCAGTCCAGCATGGCATGATCGGGCCATGCACGACGAACTCCTCGGCCTCACCCGGCGGCTCCTCGACGCCATCGCCGGCGGCGACTGGGACATCTACGTGGCTTTCACCGACGCCAACCTGACTTGTTTCGAACCTGAGGCATGCGGCCTTCTCGTTGAGGGGCTCGACATCCACCGCTTCTACTTCGAGCTCCCCCGAAGTGATGTCCGAAAGGTGGATCACATGGTCCACGCACGCGTCGTCCCGCTCGGGCCGGACGCTGCGATCGTGGCCTACGTCCGCCTCGTACAACTCCCAACCGAGACCCGGCACTTCGAGGAAACGAGGGTGTGGCGGCGCACGGGCGGAGTTTGGCGACAAGTACACGTGCACCGATCGGTACACTGAAACCACAGCCGATGACCACACCTGAAGCCAACGCGCGCGACGCCGCACCATCCGATTTCATCCGGGACGCCATCCGCGAGGACCTCGCGAACGGGCGCTACGATCGCGTCCACACCCGCTTTCCGCCGGAACCGAACGCGTACCTCCACATCGGCCACGCGAAGGCGGTGTGGATCGACTACGGCATTGCCCGGGAGTTCGGAGGGCTTTTCAACCTAAGATTCGACGATACCAACCCTCTGAAGGAGGAGCCCGAATTCGTAGAGGCAATCATCGAAGACGTCCGCTGGCTCGGCGCGGACTGGGGCGATCGCCTTTACTTCGCCTCCGACTACTTCGAGCAGATGGTGGAATGGGCTATCCAACTCATTCGGCAAGGGCAGGCCTACGTGTGCGACCTCTCGCCCGAAGAGATGCGTGCGACCCGGGGCACGCTGACCGAACCGGGGACCGACAGCCCCTACAGGAACCGATCGGTCGATGAGAACCTCGGCCTGTTCGCGCGGATGCGGTCCGGCGAGTTTCCGGATGGGTCCCGAACCCTGCGTGCAAAGATCGACATGGCTTCGCCGAACGTCGTGATGCGTGACCCGGTGATGTACCGCATCCGCCATGCCGAGCACCATCGCCAGGGCACCAAGTGGTGCGTCTACCCCAGTTACGACTGGGCGCACGGCCTCGAGGATTCCATCGAAGGCGTTACCCACTCGCTGTGCACTCTGGAGTACGAGATCCATCGCCCGCTTTACGACTGGTTCCTCGAGCAGCTCGGCATCTACCGACCACGGCAGATCGAGTTCGCACGGCTCAGCCTGACCTACACTGTGATGAGTAAGCGCCGCTTCGTCGATTTAGTCGACCGGGGCTTCGTCATCGGCTTCGACGACCCCAGGCTGCCGACGCTCGCTGGGCTGCGGCGGCGAGGCTACACACCGGAGGCGATCCGCGAGTTCTGCGAGCGGGTCGGGGTCGGTGGCCGTGCCGATACGACGATCGATATGCACATGCTCGAAGACTGCATCCGCGAGGACCTCAACCAACGTTCTACGCGAGTGATGGGCGTCTTGAATCCGCTTCGAGTCGTGCTCACGAACTATCCAGATGGTCAAACCGAGGAAGTCGATGCGATCAACAATCCGGAGGACCCTTCGGCGGGAACGAGGAAGATACCGTTCGGAAAGACGCTCTACATCGAGCGCGACGACTTTCGCAAGGAGCCGCCACCGAAGTTCTTCCGCCTTGCGCCGGGGCGCGAGGTGCGTCTCCGCTATGGCTATTTCATCACTTGTCAAGAAGTGATCGAGGACGAATCGGGCGAGATCGTCGAGCTACGCTGCACGTATGATCCAGCGACTCGCGGAGGCGATGCCCCCGACGGGCGCAAGGTGAAAGGGACCATTCATTGGGTCAGCGCGGAGCATGCGATCGAAGTGGAAGTTCGCCTCTACGACCACTTGTTCGCCAAGCCCGACCCGGATGAAGTCGACGAAGGTCTGGACTACACCGCGAACCTCAATCCAGAGTCCCTGCGTGTGCAGGCGGCTTACGTGGAGCCGAGCGTCGCCGGCGCGCCGGCCGGCGCCCGCTATCAGTTCGAGAGGCTCGCTTACTTCTGCGTCGATCCGGATTCGTCGCCGGAACGGCTCGTGTTTAACCGAACGGTGACTCTTCGCGATTCCTGGGCAAAGATCGAGAAGGCGATGGGGGGATAGGCGCACGGGGCGGCCACCTCCCACTTCGTGGAGAGGTGAATGTCGTTCGGCGTTCCTTGTTCAATCGATGCCCATCGAGGCGAGTCGCCCTTCGAGGGTGGCATCGTCCAGCGTGGCGATCTCCTCGAAAGCTTCCGTTACGGCGTGGCGAGCGCGGTCGAGGATTTCCTTGGCGGCGAGTCCCCGAAGCACCGCGACCCTGCTTTCGCGGCTGGCCGGCCGGCGTCCGGGCACAGCCACCGGTCGACCATCCGAGCCCAGCGCCACCATCGTCGCGAGACAGGAATTGGTATGCCGAAGCTCGCCCTCGACGACCCTTTCGGCATAGGCGTCGACCTGAACCAACACACTCGTATGCGCCGCGACGAGGACTTCCGCGACCACATGCAGCACTTCGCCGATCTCGATCGCTACCTGAAACTCGACGTCACCCATTCCGCGGGCGACGCAGGTCATGCCAACATGGCGGCTTGCCGCGATGTAGGCCGCTCTTTCCATGAGCGAGAAAACGACGCCACCGAACACGTGGCCGAGGCCGTTATCGTCGGATGGTGTCGTTAAGACCGATAGGGACACTCGATTACGACCGATCGCTTCGAAGGGGTCTGAGCGCATGCCGCGAACGATACCGCCTGAGTGCTGGCTTAGAATCGTGACTCTGGTGCACAATTGTGGAACTCTGCATTTATGATGGGGCGCGTTCTGATTCTGGGGTTGGCCTTGGCGGCGGTTACCGGCTGTGGTATGAGCCGGGCGGCCTCGCCCGATTTTGCAGCCGCCCGTGCCGACAGGGCGAAGAGCCGTGTCTCGAAGGATGGCATCTCCACGCTCCACCTCAAATCGGGAGGCCTCGATCGATCATGCCGACTCTACGGATTGCTCGACGGCACTCCGCGGCCGATGGTGATCCTTATTCATTGCAGCAGCGATACGCCGGAATCGATCGTGAAGAAGACCGGGTTTGCCGATCTTGCGCGTCGAGAGGGGTTCATCTTGGCGGTGCCAGAAGTGGCCGCTCCGGGCAAAGGCTGGACCTCACATCCGAAGATCTTCGGCAAGGAGGCGCCCGCCGACGACATCGGCTTCTTCCGCGAACTGCTCGTGCGCCTCAAGCGCGAGTTTCCGATCGATCCGCACCGAATCTACGTCGCGGGCCATCTCAGCGGGGCGATGATGGCCTTTCGACTGGCTGCCGATATGACCGACCAGTTTGCGGCGGTCGGAACAGTGAACGGCACGATCGGGGTCACCGCGCAGAGCACCGGAATGACGTCCAGACTGGAGAAACCCGCACTTCCGATCCCGGTGATCGCATTCCACGGCTGGCAGAACGACGTGATGCCCTACGACGGCGGTCCGGCGGCCCGAGCGAAGCGCGAGTACGTCAGCGTGAACGAGACGATCCGGTTCTGGCGAAGCGTTAATGCCTGTACCGCGCAACCCCTGATCAGCCGATACGGCCACCGCGAGACCGTGCGAATCCTCTACCCCGCGGTCGGAACGGGGGCCGACGTGATTCTCTACAAGCTGCCCAAGCACGATCACGAGTGGCCCACGACCGTCCTCGACGGAGAGGACGGAGCGTCGCGAACGCCGGCCGAACTCATGTGGGCGTTCTTCTCGACCCACCGGCGCTAGCGCTTCTTCCACCAAAGGTGGCCCGTGTCCGCTTGGGCCTTCACCTCGGCCTCCAAACGGCGCATTTCGGTGTCTGCCATCTTTAGGTAGGCGCGGGCGTATTCGAGATTCTTGCCGACCTCATGGCCCCGGCGGAGCCCGATGGTAAGGCAGTCGATGGGCTGGCTCCAGGCATAGCGAAGAAGCGGCTCGGGATCGAACGACCCTCCACTCGCCCGCTCCATACCCTTGAGCGACTTCATGCCTACGACCGCGACCGACTGCTTTCGCGCGTAGGGGATGACTTCGTCGTTGAAATCGGAGATGTGCTTATCGAGCGCGCTGACGGGCACGAGGATGCTCGCAAAGGGATAGCGCTTCAGGGCGTCGAGGATAACCTCCGGCCGCGTGTGACCGGTGATTCCGATGAACCGGATCAACCCTTCCTTCTTCGCACGCTCGAGGCCTTCCGCAGCGCCACCCTTCTTGAGAACCGCGTCGAGCGTTCCGGCATCGTTCACCGCATGGACCTGGAGGAGGTCGATCCGATCGGTTTGGAGGCGGTCCAAGCTTTCCCGCACCTCCCTGTAGGCGCCATCGGCGTCGCGGGCAAGCGTCTTCGTCGCGAGAAAGACCTCCTTGCGTCGGCGCTTCATAACGCGGCCGATCGCCTGCTCGCTCCGCGTTTCCATGTAGCTCGGCGCGGTGTCGATGTAGTTGACGCCCGCATCGATGAGCTGATCGAGGGCGATCACGGTCTCCTCGGCGCCAGGAATCTCGGCGGTGCCGACAGCGTAGATCGACGCGTTCCACCCCGTCTTGCCGAGCGGGCGTTTGGGGATTTGTTTCGCCGTCTGGCCGAGGACAGGCAAGGCTCCTGCTCCCAGAGAGAGGCCGGATAGCCGAAGGAGATCGCGACGGGAAAGCGACATGTTCCTATCGTATCGCATACTGCCTGTCATGCGGATCGTCCCGCTGGGAGAAACCGCTTGGATTCTCGCCGAGCTCGAAGCTTCGCCTTGGTGGGTGGCCGATAGGCTTAGAGAGGCCGCAGTGCCTGGCCTCGCCGATGCCGCCGCGGCCTACGAGACGGTCGGCGTTTACTTCGAGTTTCCACCGGGTCAGGTTCAGCGCGACCAGATCGAATCGGCCGTCGCTTTACTCGAGGGAAGGCAGCCTCCTCTCATGCCACTCGTCGAGGTCCCGGTCTGCTATGAACTGGGTGAGGACGTCGAAGAGATCTCGTCGAGGCTTGGCCTTACCGTGGCCGGACTCGCCCAGGCGCACTCGAAGGTGGAGTACGAGTGTTTTGCCGTCGGCTTCCAGCCCGGCTTTCCTTACTTGGGCTATCTTCCCGACTCGCTGTCGGGCATTCCCCGGCTCGCCAGCCCACGGACTCGGGTCGCGGCCGGGTCGGTCGGGATCACCGGCCGCCAGACCGGCATTTACCCGGGTGGAAGTCCTGGTGGCTGGCCACTCATCGGTCGAACGCCGATGCTTATCGCCGATCTAGACCACGGCAAGTTCCTGTTTCGCTCTGGCCTTCGGGTCAGATTCATGCCAATCGGCCAAGCCGAATACGACTCCTTTGATCCCGGCGAGCATCCTGGTACCATCGAAGAATGCCCCCCGTGACCGAAAATGCGGTGCTCGACGCGCTGCGTGCCGTTCGAGACCCCGATCTCGGGCGCGACATCGTCGCATTGGGTTTCATAAAGGACCTCGTCATCGAAGGCGGCGTCGTCTCGTTCAAGGTTCAGTTGACGACTCCCGCCTGCCCGGTCAAGGACCAGTTACGTGACCAATGCGAGGCCTTCGTCGCCGCCCTGGAAGGCGTGGAGCGAGTGGAAGTCGAAATGACGGCGGCGGTTCGGTCACGCGAGGCTAGCGCAGAAGACCTCCTTCCCGGCGTCGCGCAGGTGATCGCGATCGCTTCGGGAAAGGGCGGGGTGGGGAAGAGCACCGTCACCGTGAATCTGGCGATCGCCCTCGCCGAGACCGGTGCTCGGGTTGGCTTGATGGACGCCGACGTCTACGGCCCGAGCATTCCGCTCATGCTCGGCTGCCCAGAAGACCGACCCTACACCCGCGACGCGAAGATCGTCCCGATCGAGCGATTTGGCGTGCGGGTCATGTCGCTGGGCTTTCTGCTGGAGGACGGCCAGGCCGTGCTTTGGCGGGGTCCGATGGTGGCGGGCACCGTGCGTCAGCTGCTGGCCGACGTCGATTGGGGTGAACTCGATTACCTGTTGGTCGACCTACCACCAGGCACCGGCGACGCGCCGATGTCGCTCGCGCAGTTGGTCCCGCTGACCGGCGTGGTGATCGTCACGACCCCTCACAACGTCGCGGGCAACATTGCCGGCAAGGCGGCGGCTCTCTTTACCCGCCTGGAGTCCCCCCTACTCGGCGTGGTGGAGAACATGGGCGTGTTCCTTTGCCCCCATTGCGGGGAGGAGTCTCGCATCTTCGCGGGAATGTCGGGCGAGGAGTTGGCCATCAACTTGGGCATCCCGTTTTTGGGCTCGGTTCCCCTCGATCCGATGGTGAGCCTGGCCGGAGACCGCGGTATACCCAGCGTCATCGCCTACCCCGACCGGCCGCAGGCCGAAGCGTTCCGAGCGATCGCGGGGCGGCTGGCCGCGCGGTCGAGCGTGCTCGCGATCGAACGAAGCGGTACAGAAAAGCCGCCGACGCCGGTATAGCGTCGGCGGCTAGAGGGTAGCCCGTTACTCGAAGGTGACGGTTCGCTGGATCGTGGACCGCGAGTTCTCGCCGAACCGCGTGACTTTGATCGAACGGCTCTCGCCCCACTTCACGCCTTCGAGCGCCTTGATGAGGCTCTCGGGGTCGGTGATGGGCTTGCCGTCGAACTCCTGGATAACGTCGCCGATTTTCAGGCCGAGCTTCTCGGCTACGGAGCCCTCTTCGATGTTCTTGATCACCACGCCAGCTTCGCCGCCGGGAATCGAGAACTGCTTCTGGAGCTCGGGAGTCACCTTCTCGACCCCCACTCCGAGACGGACCCGACCTTGTCGATTGGTTTCCGGCTTGGGCGAGCCCTTTTCCATCCGTTCCCGGAGCTTGTCGAGCTCCTCGGGGCCGAAACCGAAGTCCTTGCCGTGATCGAAGAACTCGAAGGGAGTGTCTTGCGACTTCGGATTGGACGGCATGGTGTTGGCGACGAGCTCCTTCGGAAACTCCTTGACCTTGACGTCGAGGGTCTTGCGCTCGCCATTCCGGATCAGTTCGACTTTGATGGTCGTTCCGGGGGCGTTCACGAGCATGGCGTTGCGGACATCCTGCTGGTCGCGGATCGGCATGTTGCCGACTCGGACGATGACGTCCTTTTCCTTGATGCCGGCAACGGCTGCGGGTCCATCATTCTGTACGCTGCGGACGATCGCGCCGGATTCGACCTTCATCGCGGTCTTTTCGTACTTCTTGAGGTCTTCTGGAACCAAGCCCAGGTAACCGCGGGTGATCTTGCCCTTCTCGATGAGCATGTCGGCGATCAGTCGTGCTTGGCTGGCGGGAATCGCAAAGCCGATGCCGACGTTGCCGCCGGTCGCCCCGAACGGGGAAGCGCCGCCCGCGATGATCGATGTGTTGATGCCGACGACCTCGCCTTCGATATTGACGAGCGCGCCGCCGGAGTTACCAGGATTGATGGCGGCGTCGGTCTGAATCATGTTCGAATAGCCGCGGTCCTGCACCGCGCTCGCTCGGCCGAGAGCCGAGACATGGCCGACGGTGACCGAGTTCTCCAATCCGAACGGGGCTCCGATCGCGATCGCGAACTGCCCGGGTCTCACCTTGCCGCTATCGCCGAAGCGAGCCGCCGGAAGATCCTTCGCTTCGATTTTTACGACGGCGATGTCGTTCTGAAGGTCGTTAGCGCGCGTGACCTTGCCGGGAAACTCGCGGCCATCGTTCAGCACAACGGTCACCTTGTCGAAGTCGGCGACTACGTGGTCGTTGGTGATAATCCAGCCGTCGGGTCTGAAAATGACTCCGGAGCCCTCACCGCTTTGCGGTCCCATGCGTACGCCGTTCGCATTCTTGCCGGTGTTCTCGCCGCGGATGCTCACCATCGAGGGTGAGACGAATTCGACGAGGCTGGCGAAGGAGTCGTTCATGCTCCGGAGTGCCGCCATGGACTCCGTCGAAATGGAGGCGACCGGGCTGGCCTGCACCTGGCCGCCAGCAAAGACGGACGGCACGCCCACTTTCCAATTCAGAATCGAAGCGACCGCGACTCCTCCGATGACGATGCCGCAGGTGATCCAGAGGGCCGGTTTGGCCAACACGCTCTTCCAAGTTCTCATAAATGCGCTACCTCAGGAAAGAATGATCGGCAACGGACTGCCGAAATGTGTTCCCCGTTTTTGAAATCTCCTTAATCGTGGTTGCGCCGGCAAAGTCTGCCGGCCTTCATCCCGGGTAACGATCGACGGGGGGCCGAAAGTTCCGAGATTGGGACTCCCTAGGACAGGGCCAGCGGTTTGCCGAGCATTTCCTTCCATTTGGCCCGCTGAGCCGAGGTGAGTACGCCAAAAACGGCCGGCTCAACGGCCGCGTTGATTTTGGCGGCTCTGGACTTCATCTCTGCCTCGGAGATATCCATCGTGGCGATCTCCATGTTCTTCTCGTTGGCCTCACCCTGGATCTTATAGATGCGGTCGAGTTGGGGCTTGGTCAGCCCCAAGACCTTGGCGACCTCGCCGATGGTCGCGACCATGATTCCTTCCTGCTGGAGGACGATCTGCTGGAAGCGCGTCTGCTGCGCGATCGTGAGCACCTTGTTGATGATCTTGCGATTGTCGCCGGGCTCGGGGATGACGCGTCCCCCGCCGGTACCGGTGAGACCCGCGATCTGCTGCTTCGTAAGCTTGAGTTCCGCCTGGACCTTCTTGTTCCGAAGCAGCGATAGCTTGTCGAACGGGCCAGTCTGGAAGAGGGTGACGGCAGGGGCCTTTACGGGAGCGGTCTTCGGCGGGTTCGGCTTCTGACCCGGCTTCGTTCCCTTCTGGCCGAACACAGGCGTGAGAGCCAGCCCGAGCACCGCACCGAAGATCGCGACCTTGAAGTTCATAGATTCCATTTTAGCCACGATTTGCCGTCGTCGTGATCTCGCGAACGAGTCCTCGGCGCATTGCCTCACCAAGCACGGCTTGCCCGCGCTCTCTGGTCATGCCGGCTCTCGGCTCACGCGGCGGATCGAGACTGCGCCACCACTTGAGCGTCGCGGCGACGGTGTCGCTCAAGTCGTGGAACCGAAGCCCGGCGACAACTGCGCGCCTGACGTCGATCATCGACATGCCGAGGCCGTCTGGCGGCAGCCAGAGGGGGAGGTCGCTCCAGGGTTGGACGCCTTGCTCTTCGAGAAAGGACGGTGGTACCGCGAGGAGCCGAGCACCTGGCGAATAGGAGGCCATCAGAATGGCCTCGAAGGTAAGAGGCTGCGCGGGACCAGTGGCGTTCAAGGTCCCGGTGTGCCGCTGCTCGGTCAGGTCGAGCATGAACGCCGCCAGGTCGCGGACGTCGATGACCTGAACCGGCTGATCGAGTTCGTCGGGCACGAGAACGTCTCCTCCCTCCGAGATCCGTAGTGGCCAATACGTGAATCGGTCGGTCCGGTCGTTGGGGCCGACGATCAACCCCGGTCGGACGATGGACGCCCGGTCACCGAAGGCCGCTCGGCACTCTTCCTCGCAGAGTGCCTTCAGCGGACCGTAGGTTTCGCCATCGATGGTCTCGATCGTCGAAACGGCAATCTGTGCGACGGGGGCGCCCTCGTCCATGCCCTTCATCGAAGGGTCGGCATAGACCGAGATGGAGGAGACGAACTGGTAATGACCCACTCGAGGAGCGAGCAACTCGCACGCCTGGCGGACCACGCGGGGGACGTAGCCGCACGTGTCGATGCAGGCGTCCCAGGTGTCTGCTTCGAGGGCCGAGACCTCACCCGCGAGGCGGTCTCCTTGGAGTCGCCGGGCCTCTGGATACGACCCAGGGCTAGTAGTGCCGCGATTAAAGAGTGTTACTCGCCAGCCTCGGTCCAGCGCCTGCTTGGTTAGTTCGCCTCCCAGGAAGCCGGTTCCGCCCAAAATGAGCAGCCGGAGGCTCACGCGGATCGACCCGGGAGGAACGGCACCTCCGCGCCCGTCATCGCATAGACCGCGAGTCCCAAAAAGGCGAGGATCGCCAGGACGATGTGGGGATCGGTCAGAAGAACCGTCTCGGGCTCGCCGCCGGAATCGCGACCGAAGACCAGATAGAGGTAGCGCATCACGCCATACAATACGCAGGGAAGGGTGAGGATCAGCGCCGGATGACGTCGGGCGGTTTCGCTCTCGATCGAATACACCCCGAAAGAAAGGGCCGCCGCCCCGGCCGAGAAGATCACCAGGGCGTCGAGAGCGGCTTGGGTATATCCGCCGAGGCTTGGACGAGTGCCCGCGCGGTCGTCACCGAGATCGCGAAACTCGTGTCGGCGCTTGGCAAACGCGAGCATGAGCGCGAGGGCGCCCGTGCAGAAGAGGAGCCAGCCCGAAATCCGAACTTCGATCGCGAGGGCTCCGAGCACCGCTCGGATCACGAAGCCGGTCGCGACGATGAACACGTCCAAGATCGGGATCGCCTTGAACCAAGCGTTGTAGCCGACCTGGAGTAGCAGATAGACCCCCACCCCGGTCAGAAACGGCTTGCCGAGCGTCCACGCGATTGCGAGCCCCGCCGCCGCGCAGATGAGCGAGATCAGGCCGGCGGCCGGCTTCGTGATCACGCCCGATGCGACCGGGCGCCGACGCTTCTTTGGATGCTTGCGGTCGAGGTCGGCGTCTAGCAGGTCGTTCAAGGCGTAGACGGCCGAACTCGCCAAGCAGAGGGCGCAGAACGCCAGCAAGCTTGCGCGGAATGCGGCCTCGTTGTCGAACGAGCCCGTGAAGACAAGGGCGGCGAAGACGAGCAGGTTTTTCGTCCACTGCTTTGGACGAAGCAGCCGAACGAGCGCAAGACCCTTCGACACCCTACTGCTCCACCCGGAGCCAGTTCGCGACCGATTCGACCATGTGGAGGTTCTTGATCGCCTTGACGGCCCGGTGGAAGGAACTCTCAAGGCAGGGATGGGTCAGGAAGACGATCTCGCCCAGGTTGCGCCCGGAATCGATCACGCGCATCTCCATTGCCGAGAGCGAGATGTCGCAGTTGCCGAAGATCGTCGCGATGCAGCCGAGGGTCTTAGGGCGGTCCTTGACGATCAGACGGAGGTAAAAGCGGGTGCGCAGGTCCTCGATCGGAACCGCCGCCGAGCCCGCCTCGAACGGCCCGAGGTTGCCAGCGCCGCCGATTCTGATGTTACGGCAGACGTCGATGAGGTCGCCGACCACCGCGGAAGCCGTCGGCGCGCCGCCCGCTCCCTTGCCGCTGAACATGACGTCCCCGACGAAGTCGCCTTGGACCCAAACCGCGTTGTAGACTCCTCGAACGTCGGCGAGAGGATGCTCCTTCGGCACCAGTGTAGGATGGACCCGTGCGAGAATCCGATCCCCGATCGACTCCGCGATGCCCAGCAGTTTGATGCGGAAGCCCAAGAGTTCGGCGAACTGCATATCGCGGCGGGTGATTGCGTCTATTCCCTCCCGGTGGACGTTGTCCGGGGGCACCTCTCGGTTGAAAGCGATCGAGCAGAGAATCGCCAGCTTGTACTGGGCGTCGTAGCCCTCGACATCGGATTTCGGGTCGGCCTCGGCGAAGCCGGCGGCTTGGGCCTGCTCCAGCGCAGTCTGGAACTCCGCTCCCTCTTCTGCCATTTTTGTCAGGATGTAGTTGGTGGTCCCGTTCAAGATGCCCATCAACTTGAGCACGTCGTTACCGGCCAGCTGATGCTTCAGGGGCTGAATGAGAGGAATTCCGCCGCCGACTGCGGCTTCGAAGTGCAAATCGAGTCCTTGCTCGGCGGCGATGCGCAGCAAGCGCGAGCCTTGCTTTGCAATGAGCTCCTTGTTCGCGGTAACGACGTGTTTGCCCCCCGCAAGGGCGGCCTCGATCAGAGAACCTGCTGGCGCGACGCCTCCCATGAGTTCGAGCACCACGTCGATCGCCGGATCGCTGACGATCGATTCGAGATCGGTCGTGACCAATTCAGGGTCGACAGGGCGCGGTTTCTCGGGATCGCGAACCCCGATCCGGACCACCTCGAGCGCGGTCCCGACCTTACGCTGGATGGCCTCTCGGTTGTCGGCGAGCATCCGGTAGGCGCCTTGGCCGACGGTCCCAAAGCCGAGCATCCCGATCCGGATCGGACCACGCTCAGGCGATGAAGAGGAGAGGTTCGCCGGGTTGGACAAGACGGCCATTCGCTGCTTCGATCCGTACCACGAATCCGTTGACGGTCGCGGTGATTTCGTTGAAAACTTTCATCGCCTCGATGAGGCCGACCACCTGTCCTGCAGTCACCGGGTCGCCAACCTTGACGAAGGGCGTCGCCCCCGGGTTTGGGGCGTCATACCAGATACCGGTCATGGGGCTGGAAATCGGGACTCCTTGGGGGACGGCGGCGACGGGATTTGGCGCGACCATTTCGACCGGCTCTGGTTCGTCGTCTGCGGGCGAGGCCTCCACCATCGCGCCGACCGGCCGCGTCTTCGGTCGACGCAGGAATTCGACGCACCAGTCGGGGCCCGACAATCGTGACTCATCGAGCCCGAACTCATCCATCAACTGGGCGAGCTTGTCGATCTTGGTTTTGAGGTCGGCCACGAAGGAATTATGGCACTCGGGGGCTCAACCCTCGATGACGACCTTCGAGAAGTCCCCGCCGAGCAGGATGTCGTGCCGCGCCGCCTCAAGCAGGGTGAGCCGGGCGAAGCGAACCTGCTCGTCATCCGCCATCACCATCGTCGAGTCGAAGAAGGCGTCGATCGGAGCCCGCAGCAGCCCGAGAATTGTTGCGACCCTCGCTGGGTCCTCGGCTCTTACCGCGTCACTGAGTCCCTGGCGAACCTCGAGCAGTTGGCCTGCCAGGGCGACCCCTTCGGCGGAGTCCAGCGCCTTGCGATCGAGGGCTTCAAGCGGTCCCTCGCTCGCGAAGGAGACGCCCTTCTTCTCGGCGGCGGCGAGGATGTTGATCGGGCGGGTCAGTGTCCGCACGAACGCCGGGTCTTGCGAGACGACCTCTTGCACCTGCAGCCGTAGCCGTACCTGGCGAGGCAGGAGCAACTGACCGAGCGATGGCAGCATCGCCGCTTCCAGCAAGTCGTGCCGCGCGTCGTCGAACAGCGCCTCGTAGCGCGATGAGAAGATCTGGGAAAGGTGCTCTTCGGCCGCGCGGTGATCGAGTCCGATCCCTTGCCGTTCGTAGCGGTCCAGAGCGAATCGGACCATCTCGAGATAGGAGGGCAGAGGTTCCGGCCACTGCCAGGCCGCCTCGATGAGGAGGGTGGCGGCTCGGCGAAGGCCGTAGGGGTCGCTCGATCCACTCGGGGCGAGGCCGAGCCCGAGGTATCCGGCCAATTTGTCCAATTGGTCAGCGATGGTCACTCGCACCGCTGTGCGCTGGTCGGGTGTGCGCGGCTCAGAGTTCTTTTTCAGATCGTACTGGGTCGCGATCGCGTGACAAACCGCAGGATCGAAGCCTTCACGCCGAGCGTACTCGCCCCCGATTACGCCCTGGAGCGAGGGCAGTTCGCTGACCAGGCCACTCGCGAGGTCGGCTTTGGCGTAGAGGGCGGCTCGCTCGGCGAGCGCTCGCTCGTCGTCGTCGGCTCCGGTGTGAACGGCCACATCGTGGGCTAGGCTGGCCAAGCGTTCGGCCCGCTGCCGAATCGAGCCCAATTTCTCTTGGAACGTGATGCGGGAACTGCGCTCGAGGAAGTCCTCCAAAGTCGACTTGGCATCCTCGTCGAAAAAGAACTTGGCGTCGTTGAATCGGGCGTTAAGCACCCAGGCGTTGCCTTCGCGCACCACCTCCTCGACGCCGGCGTTGCGGATCGCGATGAAGCGATTGGTCAGAGCGCCGGAACCGTTTCGGACAGGAAACATCCGCTCGTGCTTTGCCATCGCCGTGACGAGGACAGGCTCGGGCAGGGCGAGGTAGTCCTCGCCGAAGATGCCTTCGACGGCCGTTGGCCATTCGGTGAGGAATACGTTCTCGTCGACCAGGGCGTCGTCGAGCTGAGGCTTCCCGCTGCAGACAGCGACCGCGCCCTCGCGAATTCTCTTCTCGCGAAGAGCGGGGTCGGGCTCGACCTCCCGTTGCCGCAGGCCCGCCACCAAGTCGTCCAAGGAACGGGCTTCGAACGGTTCGGGATAGTTGAAACGGTGTCCACGGCTGGTGAGCCCGGAGCGAAGTCCCTCGATGTCGAAGTCGACGAGGCCGCCGTCGAACGCGGCGAGAAGCCAGCGGATCGGGCGGGCGAAGCGCATCCGCGAACTGCCCCAGCGCATCGACTTTTCGAACGACAGTGATCGTACGGCCTCGGGCAGAATTTCGGCCAATACTTCGTGGGTCCTGCGGCCGGCGATGGACTTGTCGACCCAAACGTAATCTCCTTCCTTCCTAACGAGAGACGGGTCTACGCCTTGGCCGCGGCAAAACCCCAGAAGAGCTTGGGTCGGGTTGCCATCGTCGTCGAAGGCCGCCTTCACGCTCGGTCCTCTCTGCTCGACGGATCGGTCCGGTTGGCGTTCAGCGACATCCGCCACTCCGACGATCAATCGCCGCGGCGTACCCATCGAAGTCGCTTCCCCATGAGCGATGCCTGCCTCGTCGAGACGCGAGATGATCTCCTCCACCAATTGCGCATAGGCTTTGCGCACGAAGGTGGCGGGAAGTTCTTCGCATCCGAGTTCGAAGAGCAGGTCCGGCATGGGAGGGCCAAGTGTACCGTCAGGCGACCTTCTCGACCCGGGCTTGCGGAAGCAGCCGCTCGAAAACGTCACGGCGCCCGATCTCCGAGCCATCGGTCATTGCGGTTGCCGCGCCGGCGGCGAGACCCCAGGCGAACGCCTCGTCGAGGGGCATGCCTTTCTCGAGCGCGGCGAGAATGCCGCCGATCATCGAATCGCCGCTCCCGATCGTGCTCTTGGATTCGACGCGAGGTGAGTGCCCGCGAAACACGCAACCGGGTCCCGCCATCGCCGCACCTGCGGCCCCAATGCTGACAACCACGAGCCGATCGCCGTCTCGCAGGTCGACGGCGGCGCGGACCGCTTCGTCTAGGGTCTCTACGCGCCTTCCGTCACCGAGTAATCGCTCCGCTTCGCGGGCATTCGGCTTGATCATGTCGGGCGCAGACTCGAGGCCCGCGATCTGGGGAGGGCCATCGGTGTCGAGCACGACCTTGGCCCCTCCCGCTTTGGCGATCTCGCCGAGCGTCCGGTAGGCGTCGGTCGGGAGTCCTTGCGAAAGCGAGCCGCCGAGGGCCACCCAATGGGCTTGCGAGGAATAGTGGCTTACCTTGTCGAGCAGGGCTTCCCACTCTTCGGAACGGATTTCGGGTCCCCGCTCGTTGAAGGTGGTCGGGGGTCCGCCGCGAGTGTCTTCGACGCTGAAATTGGTCCTCGTCTCGCCTGTTACATTGACGAAGTCCTGAAGGACGCCTTGCTTGGCCATCACGTTGCGGATGAAGGCCCCGGTGCCGCCGCCGAGAAAGCCGGTTGCGAGGGACATCGCGCCGAGCTCAACCGCGATTCGCGAAAGGTTGATCCCTTTGCCGCCGGCGTCGATTTCGTCGCGAAGCACACGGTTGGTATCGCCCACCTTGAGCCCCTCCACGAAGAGGGCATGATCGACCGCCGGGTTGAGGGTGACCGTGAGAATCATCGGCCGGAGGTGGGGTCAGACGCTTTGGGCTTTGCGTTCGAGCTGCTTGATCACCGCTTCCGTCCGGCTATTCACCTGAAGCTTCTCGAGGATCGAGCTGACGTGGTTCTTGACGGTCTTCTCCGCGATAAAGAGCTGATCGGCGATCTCTTTGTTGCGGAGGCCCTTGGCCATCATATCGAGGATCTCTTCCTCGCGGGGCGAAAGGACGTAGAACTCGGTGCCGTCGCTTCGTAGGCGATTGTCCCTGGGCGGGAACGCCTGGATGATCTTGGTGGCGACCTTCGGCGTTATCTTCGCTCCGCCCTGGTCGGCGGCTCGGATAGCATCGATCACTTCTTGGGGGGTCGAAGTCTTCAGGAGGTAGCCCAAGGCTCCGGCGGCGATGGCGTCGAAAATGGTGTCGTCGTCTTCGTTTACCGTCAGGACCACGACCCGCACCGTCTTCTCCTGCTTCAGGAGCGCTTTGATCAGTTCAATGCCGTTCATGCGCGGCATGTTAATGTCGGTCAGGAGGACGTCGGGCGGGGTTTCGAGGCAGAACTCCAGGGCTTCGAGCCCGTCGGCGCAAACGCCCAGCAGTTCGCACTCCGGCATGAGGCTCAGGGTCTTTTGGAGCGCGTTCCGATAGGGCGCCTCGTCGTCGGCGACGACCGTTCGAATGATGCTGGACATACTGGCAGTATACACGGCGATCCGGGGATCGACCGACGTTCCGCGCCCTTCGACCCAGATTGCCGATCAGGGCGAGAACAAGGCGTCGAACTCACTGAGACGGCCGCATAGGCCCGCAGCCTCCGGGAACCCGTCGAACTCGCGAACCGCCTGCGCCCCTACCATGCTCTGGCTAGGCCATGGACCCCCTTCTGCCAGCCGCTGGCGAACCGTCGGGACGAAGACATATCGCAGCCACTGTGCAAAGGCCATGGTGTCCATGCCGAAGGCGCCCATGTTGTCGAAGGCCTCCTTCGGCGGCTCTGGAACGTCCCAGAGTCCGGAAGCAACCATTTCGTCCTCGATCGCGTCCATAAGCGCCTGAACTTGGCCGTTCCATTCGGTCATCGACCGATTGTGGCTTCCATAATAGGCTGTGCGCATCTTCCGCGACGTCCAGGCGATGCTCACCGCCCTGTGCGGACTCTTCTTGGTTCTCAGTTTGGTCGTGCTGATACCGGGATTGGAGCCGTATCGGCATCCAGCCCTGCCGATCCTGAGCGTCGTGTTCGGATCGTACTTCGCGCTCAAAGCCGCGGCAAGAGCGGTGCAAGACCGTCGTCTCGACGTGAACATCCTGATGGTACTGGCGGCGGCGGGGGCGATCGTCGTCGGGCACGTCGAGGATGCGGCGGCCCTGTTGTTCCTGTTCAGCCTCTCAAGCACGCTCGAGCACATGGCGATGGCGAAGACGCAGTCCGCCATCGAGAGTCTCATCAAGCTCCGGCCAGACACTGCGATCCGCGTTGTCGACGGGGGAGACGAGATGGTGCCGACCGAGAGCTTGCGCGTCGGGGATGTCGTCCGGGTCCTGCCCTTCCAGCAGATTCCCGCCGACGGCACGATGCTCCAAGCCCACGCCTCGATCGACGAGAGCGCGATGACCGGCGAATCGACGGCCATCGAGAAGCAGGAAGGGGACCGACTCATGGCGGGCACTCAGAACCTCGACTCGATGCTCACCATGCGCGTCTCGGCGGAGGTCGGCGAAAGCACGCTCGAGAAAATCGTCGCAATCGTCCAAGAAGCGCAGGAGAACAAGGCGAGCGGGGAGAGGATCAGCCAGTGGTTCGGGCAGACCTACACGATCTTCGTCGTCGCCTGCTTCCTCGTTTCGCTCGGCGTGCGTTGGATGCTGGGCGGGAGTTCCGCGGGCTTCGACTGGATGGGGCAGGCGCTCTATCCTTCGCTCATCCTGCTCGTGGCACTCAGCCCTTGCGCGGTGGTGATCTCGACTCCCGCCTCGACCCTCAGCGCGCTCGCGTATGCGGCGAGGCGCGGCATTCTCGTCCGCGGCGGCGAGTTCATCGAGATTGCGGGAACGATACGGGTCGTCGCTCTCGACAAGACGGGCACCCTGACCGAAGGGAAGCCGAAGCTGGTCGAGGTCTGCATCGGGCACCCAGTGCAAGAGGCGTGCTTGGCGGCGATTGCGCGGGACAGCGGACACTCCTGCCCCGAGTGTACGGCGATCACCTGCTGGCATCGTGAGGATACACCCGGCGCCGAGACTCGAGAGGCGCTTCGCTTTGCCGGAGGCGCAGAGGCCTTCAGCACGCACCCGATCGCCCAAGCGATCGTTGCCGCGGCGAAGGCTGAGGCGATCGACATCCCCGAGGCTGAGAGCCACCGGGCCGTAAGCGGCTTCGGTATCGAAGCCCGCATCGAGGGGACCGACGTCAAGATTGGCCAGTTGCGGTTCTTCGATTCCGAGGGCGAACTGCCCAGCGGGTTCCGCGAGCACGTCGACGAAATGCGCACGCGCGGTCTTACTGCCGTACTCATGCGCTATGGCAACGAGTGGTGCGCGCTAGGCCTGCGCGACGAACCGAGGCCGACCGCCAAGGCGTTCGTCGAAGACTTGCATGAGGCAGGCGTCAAAAGGGTAGCCGTGCTCACCGGAGACAACGCTGCCACCGCTCAGGCCGTCGCCCAGGAGCTAGGCATCGACGAAGTCTATGCCGGAATCTTGCCCGACGAAAAAGCCGAACTGATTCAGAAGTGGGTGTCCTCAAAGGTGCCGGTCGCCATGGTCGGCGACGGAGTGAACGACGCTCCCGCTCTGGCTTCGGCGAACCTGGGTGTCGCGATGGGCGGCCTTGGCAGCGATATCGCGCTCAAGGCGGCCGACGTCGTTCTGGTACAGGATCGTATCGAGAGAGTGCCGGAGCTGATGCGTCTTGGCCAAATGGCCAACCGGATCATTCGGACGAACCTGTTCTTCGCCTCCGGCGTCATCGTGGCGCTGACGGTGTCATCGCTCTTCTTCAGCCTGCCGCTTCCGGTGGCGGTCGTGGGTCACGAGGGCTCGACGGTGCTGGTCATTCTCAACGGCCTCCGCCTGCTCCGCGGTCCCGGAATCCGGTCCACCGGGGGCTCGAGTTTCGCCTCGCCCGTTACTGCATCGACGTAGCTCGCGGATGGCTCCTGTCTGACGATCTACGACTTGTTGCGAATATGCAGCAGGTCGCCGTCGCGGATGACGTACTCTTTGCCTTCGAGGTGCATTTTGCCCGCCGAATAAGCGGCGTCCAGAGAACCGGCGGCGAGGTAGTCCTCGTAGTGCACGACTTCGGCGCGAATGAACCCCTTGGCGATGTCGGTATGGATCGTGCCTGCCGCCTTGAGGGCGCTGGAGCCTTCTCTGAGCGGCCAGGCGCGGGTCTCGTTCTCGCCGGCAGTGAAGAAAGTGATGAGTCCGAGGGCGTCGTAGACCGCCTTCATGAGCTTCGCGCCGGCGGTTTCCTCGATGCCGAGATCGGCGAGGAATTCGGGCTGGTCCGCAGCGTCGAGCTGCGAGACCTCCTCCTCTAGGGTCGCGCACACGGCGAAGGCCGGGGTGCCGATCTTGTTCAGTTCGGCCATGCGGGCCCGGATCGGCTCGCCGGCGGCTCCGGCTTCGCTCTCGCTCACGTTGAAAGCCACCACCATCGGCTTGGCGGTCAGGAGTTGATAGTTGCGGACGATCGTTTGCTCGTCCTCGGTCATCTCAAGGGAGCGGATCGGGCGACCCTCTTCTACCTGCGGGAGGATTCGCTCGAAGAGGAGTTTTTCGAGGTAGTCGGCGTGCCCCGGCGTCTTGACGTTCTGCGACCTCGTCAGCCGTTGGAGCCGGTTTTCCAGCACTTGCTGATCGACGAGGACGAGTTCTTCGTCAACCGTTCGTTGGTCCCGCAATGGATCCACCTCTGTGTAGTAAGGGGCCATAGGGGACTCGAAAGCGCGCACGACGTGAAGCAACAACTCGGCTTGGCGGGCGCCGTCGAGGAACCGCTGCCCCATGATCTTCGGACTCCCGCCCTGGATGGCTTCGATATCGTCGTGAAGGACGACCATCGCCGGGGTGACCTTCTTGGGCCGGACCTGGGCGACGATGGTATCGAACCGCTCGTCCGGTACCGGCACGGAGGTGACATCCCCCTTGGCTTGGCCCTTGGCGGCGGCCCGGTAGAGTGTGCTCCGGCCCGATGATCCGAAGCCGATCAGCGCGACCTTCATTTCTTCTCCCCGGCGGCTTCGAATTCCACCTTGACGGGCCGGTCGCCGAGCTGATGAGGAAGCACCCAGAAGAGGTAAAGGGATACGAGAAGCAAGACGAGCGGCAGCCAGGGGAACCGCCGCTCTCGGGTTGGTCGGGGGGTTTCCGCGCCTCTCACGGAGCGAGAGTATAGCGCGGCGCGGTCGAAAGCGCGGTCAGGCCCGCGCCGCCAATGAGGGACTAGTTCGCGAACAGCCGCCCCACAACGGCAAGATCCACGTTTCCGCCCGACAGAATAACCCCGACCCGTTTCCCCTGGGCCTCGACCTTGCCCTCGAGGATGGCCGCAAGGCCCAGGGCACCGGTCGGCTCGACCACCAGCTTCATCCGCTCCCATAGAGGTCGCATTGCCCGGACGATGGCGCCGTCAGAAACGCTCACTATATCCGAGACGAGTTCGCGGATGATCGCGAAGGTCAGGACACCCAGAGAAGGCGTCCGCGCCCCGTCGGCGATGGTGACAGGATCGGCCACCGACTGCAACACGCCGGCGCGGAACGATCGGCAGCCGTCGTCGCCCGCCTCGGGTTCGACACCGACGACACGGCATCCCGGCGAAAGCGCCTGCGCCGACAGCGCCGACCCGGACAGGAGCCCCCCGCCCCCGCACGGCACGACGAGCACGTCGAGCGGGCCGACTTCTTCGAACAGCTCCTGGGCGCAGGTTCCCTGCCCGGCGACGATTCGCTCGTCGTCGTAGGGTGGAACGATCGTCAGATTACGCTCCTCGGAGAGGCGTCGGCCGAGCTCTTCTCGCGTGGTTTCGTCGCGGTCGAAGAGGACGATCTCGGCTCCATACCCACGTGTCGCCTCCACTTTGACCTCCGGCGCGTCGCGAGGCATGACGATCAGTGTCGGCACTCCGAGCAGCAGCCCCGCCAGCGCGAGAGCTTGGGCATGGTTTCCGCTGGAAAAGGTCAGCACCCCTCGGGCGCGCTGGCCCTCATCCAGACTCGAGAGGGCATTGTACGCGCCGCGGAACTTGAACGCTCCCGCCCGCTGGAAGTTCTCGCACTTAAAGAACAAGTTCGCCCCGGTCCACTCGTTCAGCGTACGGGAGGTGTGCACGGGAGTCCGGTGAGCGACGCCCTCGAGGCGCCCAGCCGCCCGCACGACATCCTGGTAGTCCATTCCGTCATTGTGGAGCGGGTGGTACGCTCCCGGCGTGGCGGCGATCCTCGAGGCCCGATCGATCACCAAGCGCTTCCCCGGGGTTGTCGCTCTCGACGAGGTCGATCTCTCGGTCGAGGCTGGCTCGTGCCACGCCCTCATGGGCGAGAACGGCGCAGGGAAGAGCACGCTCGGAAAGATCTTCGCCGGGCTCTATCAACCCGACGAAGGCGAGGTGATCTTCGAAGGGCGAGCCGAACGTTTCACGACCCCGACAGCCGCGCTGCGAGCCGGGATCAGCATGGTCCACCAAGAGTTGGTGTTCTGTGAAAACCTCAGCGTGGCGGAGAATCTGTCTCTCGACCGGTTTCCGAAGAAAGGGCTCTTCCTCGATCGAACCGAGATGATCCGCCGGGCGACGGAGTGGCTCGATCGGATCGGTGCCGACGTCGATCCCCGTGCGCCGGTCGGCGAATTGCCGATCGCCAAGCGGCAATTGGTCCAGATTGCCGGCGCGGTCGGCCGCGGAGCAAGGCTCATCGTGTTCGACGAACCAACGAGTAGCCTGTCCCAGCACGAAGTGAACATCCTTTTCGAGCAGATTCGCGCGCTGAAGGCCGGTGGGGTCACTTGCGTCTACGTCTCCCATCGCCTCGAGGAAGTGTATGAGCTTTGCGACACCGTGACGGTCCTGCGCGACGGTCGCTTGGTCGCGACGAGGCCGATCGCGGATGTGGATCGCTCCGAACTGGTGTGCCTCATGATCGGCCGCGAACTCGAGATGGTCGATTCGATGCGCTCGGCGGGCGAGCCCGGTGAAGTCGCCCTGGAGGTGAGGAACCTCGACAGTCCAGGTCGCTTCGAGGACGTTACTTTCACCGTCCGCCGAGGCGAGATCGTCGGCTTTGCCGGGCTCGTGGGCTCGGGCCGAACCGAGATTGTGGAAACGGTGTTCGGGCTCGACTCGCAGGGAAGCGGCCAGGTGCGGGTCGGGGGCCGCTTGCTGATTCGGCGTTCACCTGCCGCTTCGATGCGCGCCGGGCTGGGGATGATCCCCGAGGACCGCAAGCGCAATGGGCTGGTACTCAGCATGAACGCCCGAGAGAACATCAGCCTTCCGACGCTGAACGAACTGGCTCGACTGGGGTGGATCGCTTCCGCCCGCGAACGACGGATGGCGGAGGAGTACTTCCGTGCGCTTCGAGTCAAGGCTCCTTCGATCGAATCCGGGGTGGAGGGACTATCGGGGGGGAATCAGCAGAAGGTCGTTATCGCCAAGTGGCTTGCCGCCAACTGCGAGGTTCTCATCCTCGACGAACCGACTCGCGGCGTGGACGTCGGCGCGAAGGCCGAGATCCACGAACTCATCCGCGGTTTGGCGCGAGGGGGGAAGGCGATCGTAGTCATAAGCAGCGACCTGCCGGAACTTCTCGCACTAAGCACCCGCTTCGTCGTCGTCCGGCTCGGGCGGCTGGTGGGTGAGCTCCCTGGAGAGGGCGCCGACGAGGAGGCCCTGATGAGGCTAATGACGGGGGTGGAAAGCGAATCGCGGACCAGTGCCGGGACCTAAATTTTCCCCCCTAGTATTGCCAAAGGCCGTCAGACGGGGCATAATACCGCCAAGTTAGATCCGCAACCCGGTCTTCGGGCTAAGGGTATAACCGGTACGCGGTTCGTCCGCGAGCGTCGAGTCTAGGTTCGGCGCGAACTATAGGAGGTGTCGTTCAGATGAAGAAAGTTATTGCGATCGTGCTCGCTGTATGCGCTCTCGGTGTGTTCATGTCCGGTTGCTCGAAGAGCGAGGAACCGGCTGCCGAGCCGGCGAAGGAAGGCGGCAAGTAAGGTCTCGACAGTAGTCGGAATTGGGCTCCCGGCCATGCGCCGGGGGCCCTTTTCTATTGTCGGATGCTCCCTCAAGTACACTTTGCCTCGTGGCTTCGCCCCGTCTGCAGTCCGATGCCGAGCGCGTCGACCGAGTGTTGGCGAGCCTTTTGCCAGCGGAGGCCGAGCCTCCGGAAGAACTTCACCAGGCGATGCGATATTCGTGTCTCGCGCCGGGCAAGCGGCTCCGGCCTGCCTTGTGCTTGGCCTCCGCCCGCGCCGTTGACGGTGACGATGAGGCGGTGCTTCCTGCCGCGTGCGCCATCGAGATGGTTCATGCCTTCTCGCTGATCCACGACGACCTTCCTGCTCTGGACGACGACGACTTCCGCCGCGGACGCCCGACCTGCCACAAGGTCTTCGGCGAAGCGGTGGCGATCTTGGCCGGAGACGCGCTCTTCGCGCTGGCCTTCGAGACGATCGCACAGGTCGAGAGCACCGCGGAGCGCCGTTTGTCCGCCCTGGCGGAACTGGCGAGCCAATCCGGCACCAAGGGCGTCGTGGGGGGTGAAGTGCTCGACATCCTCGCCGAGGGCACAGACTCGTCGGAGGCGCAGATTCGTCGGATTCACGAGTTGAAGACCGCTTCGCTGATGGCCGGATCATGTGCGATCGGGGCGACCCTCGGCGGCGGAGAGATGCGGGACGTCGAACTTCTCAGGGAGTTCGGTCGAGAAATCGGGCTGGCTTTCCAGATCGTGGACGACCTTCTCGACGAAACCGCTGCCTCAGAGGTTATCGGCAAGCCGGCAGGAAGTGATCGCCGGCACGGCAAGGCCACCTACCCTCGCCTGTACGGCGTGGAAGGAGCCAGGGAAGAGGCGGAGCGTCACACGCGAAAGGCACTCGAATCCCTCGGTATGCTCGCCGGGGATACGTCGAGCCTGCGCGACTTAGCAGACTTCGCGGTGCGGCGGGATCGCTAGCTGAAGATCAGCTTCGCGGCGGCGATCAGGAGCACGGCGGCAAGGGCGCGCTTAAGACCCTCCGAGCCGAACTTCTTGACCCCGAGGTATGAGCCGATGAGCCCGCCTGCCACCGCGGCAGTAGCCCAATAGGGAAGCGCTTCGGGAAACGCCGGCGAAGCCTGCCATCGCCCAGCCAAGCCCGCAATCGAGTTCACGAGGATGAACACGGCCGATATGCCGCTTGCCTCGCGGGGGCGCGCCCACCCGGCGAAGAGGATGACCGGCGTCAGATAAATCCCTCCTCCCACGCCGGTGAGGCCCGAGAGCAAACCAATCATCGCTCCAAGCCCGGAGGCCAGCCACCAAGCGGGAAGGTGTGGCTCGCGTTCGCCTGCCGTTGGGGCCCAGACCAGGCGAAGGGCTCCGAGCAGCAGTGCGCCAGCCAGAAGATACTGGTACCAGCGAGCCGGCAGAGTCCATAGACCCCCGACGAACGCCATCGGCACCGACAGAGCCGCCAACGGAAGGAAGAGCCTCCACTCGAACGCTCCCGCCCGAACGAACCGGTACGAGGTCACGAGTGCGACGAGGACATTGAGCACCAGTGCCGCCGGCTTCATTTGCTCCGGGGCGACTGAGAAGAACGCCATCGCAGCGAGGTAGCCGGATGCCCCGGCGTGGCCGACCGACGAGTAGAGGGTCGCCGCTGCGAAGATCGAAAGAAGCAAGCCGATGTCCGCCGGCGTCATCGCTAGAATCGAACCGCGTAGCCGACGCTGAACTGCGTACGATCCTGGCGGAAGAGTGTGCGCAGGAAGAGACCGCGGAAGGGGCGAACCTCGAATCCGGCCGTCCAGCGAAGACTGTCATGCTCACCGAGCAGGCGCACCTTCTCCGTGAGCGGCAGCATCGCGCCGACGAAGAACCCGCGCAAGCTCTGAGTGCCTCCTCCGAGGGTCAGCTCCGCCGGAGCGTTGGTATCCGTTGCGATCCGGAAGGTCGCCGCAATATAGAACGCCCGCCCGTCGGCGGTCCGGTTCATCGCATCGCGCACCCCCACGCTGACACCAGGCGACAGGTCCGTCACCGGCGTGACGTAGTTGTAGGCAAAGTTGAACGACACGAAGGCCGGATTCGGCGAGAACCGCTCGTAAATCAGTTCGGCGTCGAATTGGAGCCCGATCCCGGTGCCGAGATAGCCCTGCACGTGAGAAGGCTTGCCGCCGAACACGAATTCGGCGCGAACCTCATTGAACGGCAGCTTCTTGCCGGTGGGGATGTTGATCAGGCGATCCGCGTGGACCCATGCGCAGAGCGCGAGCATCGCGGCGATTAGGGCGGGGCGGGGGCTCACAGGCGCGGTTATACCGCTCCGTCGGCTATAACGTTCGCATGCCCGAACGTCTCTGGGCCCCATGGCGATTTGCATACATCGAGTCGAAGGAGTCGCCCGGCTGCATTTTCGTCGAGTTGCCGAAGCAGGACGACGACCGAACGAACCTGATCCTGCATCGTGGCAGAAGCGCGTTCGTCATGCTAAATGCCTTTCCCTACACGAACGGCCACCTCATGGTCGCTCCCTATCGCCATACCGCAGACATGATCGAACTCGGCAACGACGAGCTGCTCGAGATTAACCAGTTGATCGCCGCTGCGATCGAGTGGCTCAAGCAGGCTTACCGCCCGGACGGGTTCAACATCGGCGTTAACCTCGGCCGGGCCGCAGGTGCCGGCATCCCAACCCACGTACACTGGCATATCGTTCCTCGCTGGAACGGAGACACCAACTTCATGACCACCGTCGGCGAGGTCCGCGTGCTGCCAGAGAGCCTCGATCGAAGCTACGACCGGCTCCGTGAGATCGTGGACACGTGGAGATCGTAGTTTGAGGGTATGCCGTTGACCTCCCGGGAACTGTGCCGACGAGCGGCTGAAAAGGCTGCCGAGACGACCGCCCGAGTTCGGCGTGCCCTGGAGGGACTGGACGACGAGGGTCTCAATCGACGCACGCCCTCGGGAGAATGGAGCCCCGCAGAGGTGGTGGAGCATCTCGTCGTCTCGCACCAGATCTACCTAGACCTGATGAAGGTGGTCGTCTCCGAGCGGCCCGTTACCGGGGGAGATCGTCCGGTCCGCTTCAGCTTCATCGGCCGGTTCCTGATGAAGGCGGCCGGCCCCGACGGCAACGCGCCGGCTCCCAAGGCGATGGTTCCCCGAGCGGGCCCCTACACTCGCGAGGTCGTTGATCGGTTCGAGGCACAGCAGAAGGCGATGGCCGAACTCGCCACGGCCTGCGACGACCTCGATACGAGCGCGGTCACCTATCGGAATCCGATCATCAAGCTGTTTCGTATGAACGTGGCCGACGGATTCGGCATTTACATCGAGCATGTCGAACGGCACGTCCGCCAGATCGAAGAACGAGCCGCGGTGAAGGTCTAAAGCGAGCGGAGCCGCGTCTATAATGGGCCAGCGTCACTGTCGAGGAAGGAAGAATGCAGTATTTCGTTATCGCTCCCGATGGTCAGAAGTACGGCCCGGCCGACGTTCCGACCCTCAATTCCTGGATCACCGAAGGTCGCCTGCTGCCAGACACTCAGCTTCAAGATGCGGCTACCGGCGCCGTCATGGCGGCTGCCATGGTGCCCGGACTTCAGTTTCCGATGGCTCCAGGTCCCGCCCCACAAGCGCCGATGGCGCCACCCAGCCCTGATCCGATGTCGGGCGCAGCGCCGGGGTTCGACGCTCCGGGGGCGATTCAGCCACAGCAGCCCTACCAGGCTCCTCAGCAGCCTCAGCAGCCCTACCAGGCGCCCCAACAGCCTCAGCAACCGTACCAGGTGCCTCAGCAGCCCTACCAAGCCCCTCAGCAGCCCTACCAGCAGCCAGGGCCGTACCAGCAACCCCCGGGATCGAACTACCCGCGGCCGATGAGCGCCGACGATGGCTCGGGTGACGTCCAGAAGGCCTACATCTTCGGCGCGATTTCATTCATCTGCTGCCCGATCATCTTCGGAGTTCTGGGCATCATTTTCGCGATCCAGGGCAAGAACAAGGGGAACCCGCGGGCACAAGGTGCATTGATCCTTAGCATTTGCGGGCTGGTTGCCGGCATCTTCATCAGCATCGGGCTGAACATTCTCTGGGGAGGTTTCGGCCGCTTCTAGGCTCGTGGCTTGAAGGACACCATGAACCTCGCGGGTAGCCCGCGGATGGTTCGTGCCGCGGGAAGGCGGCCCACCGAGGGCAGGAACCATCCCCCGGCTACCTCATTATCGTGAGGGGCCCGCATGGCGCTCTGCGGGCTTTGGTTCCTTAGCCAGACACCCGGACGCCGCGTTCACGGCGGGGGGAGGCTAGGTTCTTAGACGATCGGCCTCGGCAGTGCGTTCCCATGGAAACGAGGGGTTGCCGAAGTGGCCGTTCTTCGCCGTCTGCAGATAGCGGAAAGAAGTGAGGCCTAAATGCTCGTTGATCGCTCGTGGCGAGAGGTCGAAAACGTCGCGCACTCGCCGTTCGATCTCGTCGGCGCCAACCTTCTCTGTCCCGAAGGTTTCGATATTCAGCGAGACCGGCTGGGCCACGCCGATCGCGTAGGCAAGTGCCACCACGACCTTATCGGCGAGGTCCGCGGCAACGACGCATTTCGCCACGTGACGGGCCATGTAGGCAGCGCTGCGGTCGACCTTCGTCGGGTCCTTGCCGCTGAAGGCGCCGCCGCCGTGCGGGCACATCCCACCGTAGGTGTCCACGATGATCTTCCGCCCCGTCACGCCCGTATCGGCCTGGGGACCGCCGATGACGAAGATGCCCGTCGGGTTGATGTGGTAGGTGATCGGGCCGTCCACGTAGCCTTCGTACTCGGCCAATACCGGCTGGATGATCTGCTCCATCACCATCGCTTTCACGGCGTCGTGGCTGAGCGATGGCGAGTGCTGTGCGGAGACGACCACCGTGTCGATTTTCTTCGGTACGTGCCCCTCGTACACGACCGAAACCTGACTCTTGACATCCGGCCGGAATCCGAGGGATGGATGGGCCTTGCGTACCTTGGCCGCGCGGCGGGTCAGGGCGTGGGCGATGGAGATCGGAAGCGGCATAAGCTCAGGCGTCTCTCGCGTGGCCATGCCGAACATCATCCCCTGGTCGCCGGCGCCCCCCGTGTCCACACCGACCGAAATGTCGGGCGATTGTTCTTGGATGGCCACCATGACGCCGCAGGTCGAGCCATCGAACCCGAGTTCGGTATCGGTGTAGCCCACCTCGTTAATGGTGTTGCGGACGATGTCGGCGACCTCGATGTAGCCGTCGACCGTGACCTCGCCGGCGACGACCGCGAGGCCGCGGGTAAGGAGGGTTTCGATGGCGACGCGAGCGGTCGAATCCTGCGCGAGGCAGGCGTCCAGCAACGCGTCCGAAATCTGATCGGCGAGCTTGTCGGGGTGTCCTTCGCTGACGCTTTCGGACGTGAACATCTGGAGGTTTGCCATGGTTGCCGAGGGTGAAAGATACCCCTTTTAGCATCGGTATCGAGCCCGCCGTTCTGGAGGGATTAACCAGACACGCTTCGCGAGCGCCGTCTCGACCTTGACCAGCGAAAGCAGTTCTAGCGATACAGATGGGTTGGGGAATCGGACTTGACCCTAGCTTCGACCAACACAGTATCATGGCGACTGGATCTCGGCGAGCGGGCCGAATCCAACGGCGGGGATGCCATGAAACTCAAAATCGCCCTTCTCGCTACGTGCCTTGCGGTCGCCGTCGCGGCACAACATGCGCTCGACGACAAGACGAGAGTTCTGCGGGCCCAGTCGGTATCGAACGCCAAGCAGCTCGCATTGGCAATGCTCCTGTATTGCTCGGATTACGATGACGTATTTCCCTACGTTCAGGACACGAAGGCGACTTTCGTCGTGACCTATCCGTACGTCAAAGACCTCTCCGTCACCAAGACGCTCAACCCCATGGGCGGCGAGTTCGTCTTCAACCGCAATGTCGGCGGCGTGGCGGCAGGCAAGATCCCGGATCCCGCACTAACTCCCATGTACGTCGAGTCGAAGTTTTGGCCGGACGACCGGCGGATCGTGGCCTACGTCGACTGCCGTGTCAAGGCTGAACCACGTGCAAACTGGGCGAAGGTCGAGAAGAGCCTCCAGCAGAAGTTCCCGCGGAAAGCCAAGAAGCCCCTCCCCCCCGGCGATAAGCTCGCCAAAGATTTGGGCATAAAGTTCTAATGCCTCCGCCCCCGTGGGGTGGAGGCTGACGAGCGTCAGGACTTGGATGCAAAGCGGAGTGGATGAACCGTCGGGCTACCACGCGTGCCGGGCCGGGACGATCCCTCGGCAGGCTCGGGATGACGGAGCTGCGGCATTCAAAGCGCGGGCAGGCCCGCGCAGTCTAAGGGCCAGCCGCGCGACCGTGGCCTCTAACGCTCTGCGGCCTGGTACACCCGCCGACCCTCGACATAGACGGCGAGCGGAGAAAGCTTAGCCCACTCGACCTTAGCCGCGAATGGCGAATCCTGGAGCACGACGAAGTCCGCTCCGGTAGCCGGGGGCGATACGGCCGATCTCCTTCTCCATGTAGCAGGCGTAGGCCCCGCTCGCCGTATAGGCCCGGAGTGCCTCGGTGGCCGTCAGGTTCTGTTGCGGCTCCCAGATGGCGCCGCCGAGGATTCGGCCGGTCACCGCCGCCTCCATCCCGAGGAACGGATTCATGCTTACCACGGGCCAGTCCGAGCCGAACGCTACGACAGCGCCGGCATCGAGCAGGTCTTTGAACGCGTAGCTCGACCGGCAACGCTCTTTGCCTATGTACTCTTCAGCATAGCGCCCGTCGTCGGCTTTGTGATAGGGCTGCATCGAGGCGATCACCCCGAGCTGGGCGAAGCGTGGGATGTCGGCGGGCAGCAGATGCTGGGCGTGCTCGCTCCGGGCTCTGATCTTTGTCGGATCGGGCGCGATGCGGGAGACAGCGTCAAGAAGCAGATGATTCCCTTCGTCGCCGATCGCATGGACGATGGGTTGCTTGCCCTTAGCCGCGACAGAGGCCATCTCGCGCTCGAGGGCGCCGTCGAGGATGCCGGGCATCGGAAGGCCGCGCCAGTCCGCCTTGTCGGGTGCATTGCCAAGGTACGGAGCATGCATATAGGCGGTGCGCGAACCGAGGCTGCCGTCCATGTAGGCCTTGAAGCCCTTGACCTCGAGCCAGCCGGGGCGGGACTTCAGAGTACGGAAGGCGGTCTCGGTGGCGGTGAGTGGCCGGGCGCTGGGATAGAGGAAGAGTCGCACGGTCTGCTCGCCCGGCTCGGCGGCGAGGCGGTCATAGACCTCTCGCTCGCCTCCGCCGGGGATGTCGCTGACCGCGGTGACGCCCAGCGAGTTGGCGTGGCGCAGAGCTCGCTTGAGGGCTTCGAGTTTCTCGTCGAGGGTCGGTGCGGGGATATGGCGGGTGACCAGGCTCATGGCGGTCTCCCTGAGGATGCCGGTGGGCTCGCCGTTCGAGTCACGGTCGATCACGCCGCCATCTGGATCGGGCGGGCCGTCCTTGGTGATGCCGGCGAGCTTGAGGGCGGCGGAATTGGCGAGTCCGGAGTGGCCGTCCATGCGGCTCAGCCACGTAGGCCGGTCGTTTGTCACCTTGTCGATCCAGTCCTTGGCGGGCTGCTCGCGTGTCGCCCAGCTTTCCGTCGACCAGCGACCTCCCAGCACCCACTTTCCCGCCGGTAGGGAACTTGCCCAAGCTTCGACTTTGGCGACAAAGTCGGCGCGGTCTTTGGCATCTCGCAAGGTGAGTTGCGACAGCTGCATGCCCCCACCGAGCATGTGGGCATGCGAGTCGATGAGGCCGGGCAGCACGATCCGCTTCTGAGCGTCGATCCGTTCGGTCTTCGGTCCGATGAAGCCGGGCTCGGGTTCGCCGACATAGACGAAGCGACCGCCTCGGACGGCTGCGAACCGGGCGAAGCCGATCGAACCGTCGCTCCAAATGCGGGCGTTCTCGATCACGAGGTCGGCCGGAGCGGTTTGCCAGACGAAAAGGAGGGCAATCGAGATCATGGCCCAGTTTAGCCGCGGAGAGGATTCGTGCCGGCCTTCGCGAACCAAGAACGCCGCCGACCTCGCCTCCTTGCTCTATACTGGCAGCCATGAAGCTGTTCAATCGATTGATTCTCATCTCGGCGGGCGCGCTTATGAGCGCCGCGGTTCTCGCCGACCCGATCGGTCCGGGCTCGACTGCGCCGAACCTCGACGTCAAGACCTGGTACAAGGGCACGCCGGTCAAGTCCTTCGAGCCGGGCAAGGTTTACGTGGTGGAGTTTTGGGCGACGTGGTGTGGCCCGTGCAAGACCTCGATCCCGCACATCACCGAACTGGCCAAGAAGAACCAAGACGTCACGTTCATCGGTGTGAGTATCTGGGAGGACGACGTCGATGGCAACATCAAGAAGTTCGTCGCGGAGATGGGTGACAAGATGGATTACGTCGTCGGCTACTCGGGCAACAAGGAAGGTATGGCCAAGACTTGGATGGAGCCGGCCGGCCGCAACGGGATCCCCTCGGCCTTCATCGTCAAGGGCAACCAGATTCAATGGATCGGCCATCCCATGCGAATGGACGAACCCCTTGCGCAGATCAAAGCGGGAACGTTCGACTTGGCCGCCTTCAAGGAAACCTACGACAAGGAGGCCGCCGCCAACCGCGAGAAGATGGCCGCTGCCGCCGCCGTTCGCTCCGCTCAACAACTCTATGCCGACGGCAAGATCGCCGAGGCTAAGGCCAAGCTGGATGAGACCGTCACGAAGTACCCGACCGTCGCGGATCAGGCCGACGAGGTCCGCCTGGGCTGGCTCGCCAAGGAAAATCCGAAGGCGTTCGAAGAGAAGATCGCGACCATGCTGAAGGATCCGGCGAACGTCGTCAGAGTCTGCAGCTTCGCGCTCAACCTCGCGACCTCGGCGACGGGTAACGTCGAGATGGGCAAGAAGACGATCGAAATGGCGCTCAAGGCGACCGATGAGAAGAACTTCACCGCAGTTTATGTCGGAAGCCTGTTGTACACCCGGCTGAAGGACTATAAACGAGCCCTCGAGCTGACCGACGTCGCCCTTGCGCTGTTCGACAAGAGCGAGTTGAAGGACAATGCCGCCGTGAAGCAGACGCTCGATAAGAATCGCAAGGAGCTTCAGGCTAAGGTCAGAGGCTAGAGTTTCGGCTCTGCTTTCGGGGCGCGCGAGGCCGGTGTACGGCCTCGCGCGAGGGGGACGGTTTTGTGCTGCGCAAAGACCCTCCCTGCCAGTGAATGCACCAATGGACTCTCGTCGAGCGTCTTAACAATTTGTCCGTTCAAAGACATGACCCCCCGACAGCGCTTCGACGAAAAGCTCGACCAAATCCGATCCGACGTGGTTCGGATGGGCAATCTCGCCAGCGAGATGGCCCAGCAGGCGGTCGAAGCGATGCAGAACAACGACCCGACCCTGGCACGGCAAGTCATCCTCGCCGACGACGAGGTCGATCGGCTGGAGCAGGACACCATCCGGGCGTGCGTCACCATCGTGATGCAGGAGGCGCCGGTGGCCAACGACCTGCGTCTGCTCACCTCCACCCTGGGGGTCATCGGCGAGATCGAAAAGGTGGCCGACGACGCGGTGAAACTCGCTCGGCGGGCAACCAAACTCGGAGGTCAGTTCCCCGGCGAGCTCCGCATGGCCCTCCACGAGATGGGGAAGCAGGCCCGGAGCGGCTTCGCCTCGGCACTGCGGCTTTATACGAACTACACTCCCGAGCTCGCCAAAGAGGTCATCGACTTCGACGAAGTGGTCGACAAGTCTTACTCCGATGCACGGAAACGGGCCGTCGAGCTTATACAGCAGAACCCCGACCAGGCCAAGTCCCTTGTTCGGACGATCGACGCATTCCACGCGCTCGAGCACATCGCGGACCGGGCGGTCGCGATCGCCAAGCGTCTGAAGGTGCACTACGAGTCCGGCGAGCCGGTCTCTCGCGAGAGTTGAACCCCGCGTGCGGGGGATCTGCTGTCGCCCCCGCGGCTCATGCCCGCCGACTCTTTCGCAGCGCGAGCGCCAGTCCTCCCACGCCCGCGAGGGCGGTGAGCGTGATGAGGGCGACCGCGGGGAGGGATGGGCTCGATCTGGACGATGAGTTCTTCGTGCGCGAGACATCGGGTCGATCGCGCCCATGGGGGTCGGAACGGGTCGAAGTCGGGCCCTCAGAACTGTCTTCCTTACTACTTCGACCTGGTGGAGGCGCCGTAGTAGCGCCGCGCGCTACCTCGTTAGGGGCGATCGATTCTATGACTTCGCCCGTGACTGAATCGATTCTGGTATTCCCGTAAGACGACCAGAGATCGTAGTACAGCCTCAATCTACTGTTCGCTCTGAGTTCTCGTGCGGAGGCAGGAGCATCGGGATCGCCGACTACTGCATATCGCAACACGTATTGCCAATCCTCCGCAAGTCCACCAAGGTCGTTCCTTGCTATCTCGATGGCCTGTTCCCTTGAGATGCGAATGTTGGGGGGCTCATAAGTCCAGCCCTTCGATATCCGCAGAGACCGCAGGCGGCCGGTTTTCTGATGAATCGACGCGTGAACGGCGTTACCACCCTGAGCTTCATAGCCGTATGGCCTCGGATGCATGACGAACCGCATGATAAAGGGCTCTCCGCCCGGCGCATTGCGAACGAGTTCCTTGCGGGTGAGCTCACTGGGAACCTCGAAGTCGGCGAGGATCGCCTCCAGCGCCCGCCAAGCCTCCTCGTCCGTAGCATACTTATCCGGTTCGCTCCCTTCGATTACACGGCGTTCTCCTCCCATATTCGCAAGTGCTCTAAACTCACCGGACTCCGTGAGGAAGACCACGAAGTCATCAAAATTGACGTGAATCACGACTGTCTGACCCATGGTCGTTTCTAACGTCTCGCGATAGATACTCGGCGTGGAGTTCCTCGCTTCTGGGGCAAACCTTTCGACGAAGGACCTCGCGGCGGCGATCGCTTGCGCATCGTCGATTTGCGCGCTCGCGAGTCCTCCTAGGAGTGCAACAAGCAAGGTGGATACAAACTGTTTCATGAGTTTCACCTCTAAAGTGGCCTGTACCATCCGATAGGTGCGACCTGAGTACCGGTGTAGACCGACTTGAGCCGCATGGCGCCTTGGTCGCCACCATAGTTGCAGTAGAGCGCGAGGTCACCCGGGGCCATGTCTCGTAACGGTCCGGGATGCTCATCCCAGACTCGAAACTCGCCAGGATTTTCTTCGAGCCAGATTTCATCGAACCAATCCCGTGTGTGGCGAGCGGTCTGGCCCTCGGCCAGCTTGTTCCAAATCAAGGCAGCATGCTCAGATAACTGCTTTTCCGGAATGTACACCTTGTACGCCATCAGGGCCTGGTTCTCCATCCAGGGGCCACCCCAGGCCATGTAGTAAGGGTAGCATGCCCTTATGAAGTTATTCGTGTCGCCACAATTGCACGCGATGATGTGACAAAAGTTTACGGGAATCGCCCCTGCATTGAAAGGAGGTATTCCGCTTCCGATGTGGCTGATTCGATACGCCTCGTATTCGGCCCAGTGGATGCCGGAACCGACAGGTACCGAATGCACGGAAGGGTTTCCGTGGCCGGCAAACATGACCGCATTGGACCCGTTCATGGCAGCAAAGTAGTCGGTTTTCGTCCAACTGGAGCCGTCTTCGGCGATCAATGCATAGTTCTTCCCGGTCATCAAAGCCTGTACGGTCGGCACGGGGTCCGGAGTGGGCGGGGCAGGATCTTCGAACATCATGAGCTTGTTCTGGACGACCGGGTCCGGGTCGCTGCTGCCCTCCTGCCAGCCCATGTACGTCAGGACCCGAAAGGTTACTTCGACCGGCGTGCCGTTGGCGAAGTGGCTGCTGTCGAACATGGCCTCGAGGAGCAGGGTCCAGGGCGGTTCTTCCTCGACCGGGTCGCCGCAGACCCATTCGTTGACGAGTTCGCCGTTGAGGAAAAGCTCGGCCGAGTAGATCGGACCGCCGACTTGTGCCCATCCGCTCGCCCGGCAGTTAGTACCGGACCAGTAACTGGGCATCGGCGCACCGGGGCCGGGGATATAGATGCCGTTGGCCCACTGCGCCTGCGCGTGCATCGTGGCCACGAAGGAACCTACCGCGAGAAGGAATGCCCGCGCGAGAGCGTTGCGCCGGCGCTCACGAATCCGCGGGGGNNGGGGGGGGGGGGGGGAGGTGGGATCGTAAGCATATCGATATCCCCAGTATACGACAGGTCTCTCAGCATTCGGAGAGTTTTACTGCTTTTCATGCAACAAGAATGAGGGCAAAGCGCAGCTATGGTGAGCCCTTCTCGCGCGAAAGCTGGACCCACACGCGGGTGATGCGCCGGCGGGCCATGTTCTCCACCCGCAGTTTGCCGATCGGCACTTCGATCGTGTCGCCGAGTTTCGGCACCCTTCCGAGGCCGTTCACGAGCATGGTGGCGAGGGTGACCGTGTCCGCCTCTTCGTCCGCCTCTATGCCGAGAAACTGAAGTAGTTCGTCGTAGCGTACATCTGCCCTTGCGGTGAGTTTCGATGGGGAGATCCTCTCGATCGGAGGTCGCTGGCTCTCGGTCTGGTCCTCGAGTTCGCCGAAAACCTCTTCGATAATGTCCTCGAGGGTGATGAGACCGGACGTCCCGCCGTACTCGTCGACGACGATAAGAATCTGGGTGTGGGCCTCGCGCATCCGGTTCACGGCTCGGCTGAGCGTGAGGTTCTCCGGGATCACCTCGACCGGTCGGAGGATCGACTCCAAAGCGAAATCTTGTTCGTGGTACTTGCGCGCAACATCCTGGAGATAAACGATGCCCGCGACCTCGTCGATATCCCCTCGGCAAGCCGGCACCCGGCTATGGTTGAGCTCGCCGAGTTTCTCCAGCAGGGAATCCCGGGGCGTGTCGACATCTATCCACTTGATGTCGAGGCGGTGGATCATGATGTCGGACGCGTCGAGCCGGTCCAGGCGCAGGGCCTTCGTAACGACCTGAGCATGCTCCTCGTCGAAGAGTTCGGCTGAACTCGCCCGGAGCATCATGGCGAGCTCTTCCTTCGTGATATCCCCGTCGCCGCCCTTGGCGGTGTCGATGCCGAAGGGCTTGAGAATGAGTTGCCCTGACTTCCCGACCAGCCACACCAGGGGCTTTAGGACTTTGACGACCACGACCAGCGGTCCGACCAATGCCAACCCCCACTTTTCGGGAGCCGCCAGAGCGAGGTACTTCGGAATGAGCTCCCCGACGATGACGAGGACGAAGGTGACGAAGATGAGGGAGAGGGCCCGGCTGACGACCGTCGGCAGCGCGGTCCCGATCAGGTCTTGCAGCCGCTCGGCTACCCACGGCTCGGTGAAAGCACCGATTCCGATGCCGAGCATGGTGATCGCGATCTGCCAGCCCGCCACGTAACTGGGGAAGTCCTTGTAGACCCCTTGCATGAGCCGCGCGGGTCGGTTCCCGCGCTTGCCGAGCGATTCGATCCGGGTTCGGCGAGCACTCACGAACGCGTACTCCGCCGCCACGAAAAGTCCGTTTCCCACTATGAGCGCTGCGCTGACCACGAGGGCCGTCACCGGATCCATGTGTCCGCTATTCTATCCTTGTCCGTACGAGCGGGCATGTTCATAATGGCAGCGACATGAAGCTCGGAATCAGCATGTGGAGCTACGTACAGGCCTGGAAGGAAGGCCGAATGGACCTTGCGGGCTTCATCCGCGAAGCCGCGCGCCTCGGCGCAGACGGCGTGGAACTCCTCGATTTCTTTTACAAGGACCTCGACGCCGACCGCAAGTCGATTCAAGGGGCCCTTGCCGAAACCGGCCTGCCCTGTGGGGTCTTTTCCGTGGGCAACAACTTCGCCAAAGCGACGGAGGCGGAGCGAAACGTCGAACTGGCGAAGATCCTCTTCGGGGTGGACGAGGCGGTGCTCTACGGGGCGAAGGTGGTCCGTGTGTTTGCCGGCGATGTCGCCCCGGGGATCGAGTTCGATCAGGCCCGCGAGTGGATCGTCGAGGGGCTCTCTCACGCCTCCAAGTTCGCCGAGGCGAAGGGCGTGCGGCTTGCCCTCGAAAACCATGGCCGCCTGGCGGGTCGCTCCGACCAGGTCCGCGGCATTATCGACGATGTGCGCCGGGCCTGCGGAAACGACGCCCTGGGCGCCAACCCGGATACCGGCAACTTCATGCTCGTCGGGCAGCGGAGCGACGAGGCGATTCGTGATGTCGCGCAGTATGCCTACATGGTCCACTTCAAGGACTTCCGCCCGTCCGCAGAGGGTGAGGGCGGATACCAAGCCCTGGACGGAACCCGCTTCGTGGGAACTGCGATCGGAGAGGGTGACGTCCCCCTCGCGGCTTGCGTCGAGGCACTGAAGGAGGCTCGTTTCGACGGGTGGCTGAACATCGAATACGAAGGCGTCGAAGACCCCATCGAAGGGGTCCGCCGCTCCGTCGAGAACACGCGCGCCATCCTGAAGGCGGTGTAGCCCATGATCAGCCTCATCGCCGCCCTGTGCTTTGCCCAAAGCGATCGCCTCGGTCTCTCGTGCAACGAGATTCTCTCGATGAAGCCCGAAAAGTGGATCGACTACTACTGCCAGAGGAAGACCATGGACGATCCGATCACGTCCGGGGAAGCCGCGGCGACCTATGCGGGGTGCCTCCGCGAGCGCTACAAGCCCCTTCTCGCAAAACGCCCGCAAGCCGAACGAAATCGCCTGGCGAGACTCGAGAAAGACGCGGTCGCGTTCAAGAACGCCTGCTTCGAGATTCAATACATCCAAGGCGGAGGGGGGACGATCTTTTCGCACCTCCAGCGGTTAACGGTGATCGACGACGCGAGCCTCATGGAGGACGTCCTTCGAGGTGTCGGATCGAGGACTCTAAAGACGGATGCCGCGGTCGCAGCCGCGTGGAAGCGAGCCGACGCCTGGGTCGCTGCACGGGTGTCGCGAACGAAGCCGCTGGAGTACGAGGGTTCGGGTTTTGGCCTGGCCGATCTCAGGAAAGCCGGTCGACAAGCCGCCTCGGCGCTTGCGAGTCTCAAGGAGGATGTCTCGAAACGGCCGCTCGCCGAGCGCAGCCGGGCCGCCGAGTACGCGATCGACTGGATCGAGCCGATCGTGGGAGAATGATGATTCTGCGCCGCTCCACGATCGCATTGGGCCCGCCAATCAGCACCTCGAGCATAGGGTCGAGGAGTGGAGCATCGTCTCAGAAGGCGGTGGAAGCGGCACGGGAAACTGACGAATGCTGAACTTTCTCTCGCTTCTCTTTTCGTCCGTTCAGCTGATCATGTACCCGCATGATCTCGTCGTCGTGTCGAGTGAGCCGACGGTCGTCTCGGAGGTCGTCGAAGCGTATAGCAAACCGGATACCGCTCGTGCCACGAAGCTGATCTCGGCCAAGAAAAACCTTGCGGTCCATCGCTCCGAAGGAGTGACTGTCGTCATCGACTATGGGTCCGGACCGCTCGCAGTCGTTCGGAGCCGCAGGGACCTCATCCAGGCCTTCCTGAACGGCGACGACCCTTTGGCGAGGATCGATTTGGCATCGACTACGCCCGCCATCCGAGCGGTACTGCAGCCCGCGGTCGAACGGGCGATTGGCTCGCGCCTGACGTCCGCTCGCGGACGAGCCGCGTTGTACATCAGGCCGGCCGTCGCCGTGACCCTCGGTGATCGCACCGTGCGCGTTTCCCTCAAGGGGGCGTCCCCGATCCGGAGCGAACAAGAGGCCTTCTTGCGCGCCGGTCCGGTCGAGCGTTCCGATCGACAGTTGTCGGCCCAAGAGCGCTCCTCAGATCCCACGTTTGCGTTCACCGTCGTCCCTTCGTCGAAGCAACGAGGGGGTCTCCTGGTGGCGGCGGCGCAGATCGTCTCGGACGTCCTCACCGCCGAGGATGAGGCATTGCGACAGATCGCCCGGGCGGCCATCGATCGCGCCTATGGCGATGCTGTGCTGTTCGGTCCCACGACATTTGAAAAACTGGATGAGCGTCTTCGCTCTCACTGCCTTTCGGAACTGAGCCGGAACTACCGCTGGCTGGGTTTCGAAAGCGCCGATGAGGCGCGGTCCTTCTTCGAAGGTTCCGAACGCCTGGTCGTGGGCGCGGAACTTTCCCTCACCGTCTACGAGATCGGCGAGCAGAGGCGCTTCATCTCGAGCGGAGTGACCCGGTACTTTTAAGAAGGTAGCCGGGGGGTGGTTCGTGCCCCCGGTCCCCGACCGTCTTCCCCTGACGCGGCGGACGAAGGGAACCCGAACCGAGTAGAATCAGGCGGTAATCCCCAGAAAGGCGAAACGATCATGAGTGCAACCGCTTACCCCAACTACAGCCCCGGCCTCGAAGGCGTTATCGGCGGCATCACCACGATTTCCGAGATCGATTCCGACCGCAGCAGCCTCGTCTACCGCGGCATCGACGTTCACGACCTCGCCGAGAAGGGCAGCTTCGAGGAGACCGCCTACCTGCTGCTCTACGGCAAGCTCCCTAACGCGGCCGAGCTCGAGAACTTCAAAGAGATCCTCGCCAACGAGCGCGAGGTGCCTGCAGAGATCTACACGGTCCTCAAGCAGCTTCCCAAGCAGACCCACCCGATGGACGCACTGCGCACGGCCTATTCGGCGCTTGCCGGATTCGACCCCGACTACACCACCGTCAGTACCGACCACGACGCCAACGTCCGCAAGGCGGTGCGCATCGTCGCCAAGGCGGGCACCCTGGTCGCGAACGGGCACCGCATCCGCCAGGGCCAAGAGCCGATCGCCCCGCGCAAGGACCTTAGCATCGCGGGCAGCTTCCTCTACATCATGAACGGCGGCACGGAGGCCGACGAGTTCACGACCAAGGTCATGGACGCCTCGCTGACCCTCTATGCCGAGCACGGCTACAACGCCTCGACCTTCGCCTGCCGGGTGACCGTCGCGACGCTCAGCGACCTTTATAGCGGCGTGGTGACCGGCATCGGCACCCTCAAGGGCCCCCTCCACGGCGGCGCCAACGAGGAAGCGATGTATATGCTCCAGGAGATCGCGACGCCCGAGAACGCCGAGGCCTGGATTCGCGACGCCCTGGCCAACAAGAAGAAGATCATGGGCTTCGGCCACCGCGAGTACAAGAAGGGCGACAGTCGCGCCATGTATCTCACGCAGGTAGCCAAGGAAATCGGCCGCCGCATGGGCAACACCAAGTGGGGCGACATCGCCGACACCCTCGAGCGGGTGATGCTGGAGGAGAAGAACCTCTATCCGAACGTGGACTTCCCTGCGGCTTACGCCTACTTCCTGCTCGGTATCCCGATCGACCTCTACACTCCGATCTTCGTGATCGCCCGCACCACCGGTTGGGCCGCGCACGCCATCGAGCAGCTCGACAACAACCGGCTGATCCGCCCGAAGTGCATCTACGAGGGCCCGCACAACGTGCCCTTCATTCCCATCGTAGAGCGGTGAGCGGGCGAGCTCGAACAGGCGGACTGCTGCCCAAACGGGCAGCAGTCCTCTGCGTCATCAGGGGAACAGCGACGACATCTTCATCGCTCGAGCCGGGCCGCTCGTTTCATTCTTTACGTCGATCCGGACGTCCCTGCGGAAGTCGAAACGGTTGTAGAGGTGGGCGATCCCGTTGGTCAGGTCGAACACGACCGAATACTGTGTGCCGGGCACTTTCTTTTCCAGCGAGTCTCGCGTGGGCGCGCGCCCTACCGAAGCGATAGCATCTCGGGCAAAGGGCACCGTCAACTTGTCGTATGCGGAAAGAACCGTGTCCAGCTTCTTGTAGCGTGGGCACGTCACGTCTTTAGTTGCCGACTTGCGGAAGTTCGTGATGACCTGATACTTCCCGTTTCCGGGAAGGATCGCGTTCCCAGCCTCGATCACTGCGGAGTTGCCCAGGCGGTCGCCCAGCAAAATCTGACCCTGGGGCAATCCGACGTCGTACCGAGCGATCACCTCGAGGGCTTCTTTCACGGTCGCGCAGTGTCGGAGTACATAGTCGGCAAAGAAACCGTCGAACTTCGGCTTGCCGTTCGTTGTTTTCACGGCGTCCGTCGCCGCGCCGCCGAAGAACAGCCCGGCATCGTTCATGCCTGCTTGAGGGAATCCGTAGGCGTCGCTCGGTTCGATGTTGATCACTCCGCCCTCGGGTAACTCCTTTCCTTTCCTCGTGCGTCGGATTCCTCCCTCCGGATACTCGCCTTTGCCGAATCCGAAGTAAACGACGCCGTGGGTGGTCGCCGTCTTAGGCACGAACCAGACCTGCGTGTTCGGATCGATCCAGTCCTCGCTATCTCCGGCGAGCGCGAGTCGGCCATCGTAGACGTAGAAAACCGAGCACGGCACCGCGCTCGCGGTCATCGCGGCGGTGGCGAGCAAGGCTATTGTTCGCATGGCATATATTCTAGCGGAAGAGCCGCCGACGGAAAGCCCGCCGTTCGATCACTCTCGCGGCCGCGTGGTGAGGCGCTCGATGCGCTTCTCGTACTTCGCGCCTTGGATGATCCGGTCAATGTAAATGCTCGGCGTGTGAATGTGGTCCGGATCCAACTGGCCAATCTCGACCAGTTCCTCGACCTCGGCCACGCAAACCTTGCCCGCCGAGGCCATCATCGGGTTGAAGTTCTGGGCGGTTTGCCGGTACATCAGGTTGCCGCTGCGGTCGCCCCTCCAGGCCTTCACGATGCTGAGGTCGGCCCGGAGAGCGGTCTCCATGACGTACCACTCGCCTCCGAACTCGCGAGTTTCCTTTCCCTCCGCGACCACGGTCCCATAGCCGGTACGAGTGAAGAACGCGGGAATGCCGGCGCCGCCCGCTCGGCATCGCTCGGCGAGCGTGCCCTGGGGGTTGAACTCGAGTTCGAGTTCGCCGGCCAAGAACTGTCTCTCGAACTCGGCGTTCTCGCCGACGTACGACGAAATCATCTTGCGGATCTGCCGCGTTTGCAGGAGCGGGCCCATGCCGAAGTCGTCGACGCCGCAGTTGTTGCTGATGACGGTCAAGTCCTTGACACCGGAATCGCGCAGCGCGAAAATGAGGTTCTCCGGGATGCCGCACAGGCCGAAGCCGCCCGACATAAGGGTCATACCGTCGAAGAGGAGCCCGTCGAGGGCACTTTTGGCATCGGAGTAGACCTTGTTCATCTCGGCTACGATGTTACCGCCGGTCGAACGGGTCCGTCACGCGGGCGGAGCGGACGCTCCGGTAAACTCGCCCTCGAGGCAATAGTGAAGGTTCCCAGCGATCTCTTGTATTCGAAGTCCCATGAATGGGTGCGCATCGAAGGCGACACCGCGACGGTCGGCATCACCGACTATGCGCAGTCCGAGCTCGGCGACATCGTCCTCGTCGACCTGCCGGAGGCAGGCCGGGTCGTGGGGCTGGACGAGTCGTTCGCCACGATCGAGAGCGTCAAGTCGGTGTCCGACATCTACGCGCCTCTCGCCGGAGAGATCACGGCGACCAACGAAACGCTCGGCACTCAGTCGGAACTCGTCAACGCGGACCCCTACGGCTCGGGATGGCTCGTGAAGATTCGCCTCGCCGATCCGTCGCAGGCAGGTTCGCTCCTGACGCCCGACGCCTATACGGCGGTCCTAGAAAGCTAAAGGCCCATGCCCTACATTCCTCACACCGAGGCCGATCGTCGCCGCATGCTGGCCGAGATCGGCGTGGACAGCATCGACGATCTCCTGCGCGAGATCCCCGAGAGCCTGCGCTTGCGAGATCCCCTCGACGTCCCCAGCGGGCTCGACGAGCACAACCTCTTCCTCTACCTATTCGATCTCGCGGCGAAGAATCTCTCGTCGGCCAAGCTGACCTGGTTCCTCGGAGCGGGACTCTACGATCGGTACATTCCCGCCACCGTCGGCGCGGTCATCTCGCGCGGCGAGTTCCTGACGGCCTACACGCCGTACCAGCCGGAGCTCTCCCAGGGCTTCCTCCAGTCGATTTACGAGTTCCAGACCATGGTGGCCGAGCTATACGGCATGGACGTGGCGAACGCCTCCATGTACGACGGATCGACCTCGATGGCGGAGGCCGCGCTCCTGGCGTGCGGTCAGACGGGGCGAAGCAAGATCGTGGTCTCCCAGGCGGTCCACCCGGCTTACCGGCAGGTCCTGAGCACCTATGCGTGGGCCAGCGGCCATCGAGTCGCGGAGGTTGCGGCGCCCGCGGGCGATACGACCGACTTCTCGGCGGTCGACGGCGAGGCCGCGTGCCTGATCGTGCAGTATCCGAACTTCTTCGGCATCATCGAGGACCTCGCGGCGGCGCGAGCGGCGGCGACGGAGGCGGGCGCCTTGCTCATCGTCGTCGCCGATCCGATCGCGATGGGGCTGCTCCCGCCTCCTGGCCAATTCGGGGCCGATATCGTCGTGGGGGAGGGCCAGCCGATCGGGGTCGCGATGGGCTTCGGGGGTCCGCTCGTGGGGCTCTTCGCTTGCCGCCAGGACCTCATCCGCCGCCTGCCCGGGCGCATCGTGGGCCGCACCCACGACCACCAGGGCCGCCCCGGCTTCACGATGACCCTACGAACGCGCGAGCAGGACATCCGCCGCGAAAAGGCGACCTCGAACATCTGCACCAACGAGGCACTCATGGCCCTCGCCGCGACCGTCTATCTCATCGCGGTCGGCAAGAACGGCTTGCGCTCCGTCGCCGAGAGCACCGTCCGCAACACCCAGTACGCGATCCGAGCGCTCACGAGCGCCGGAGGCAGGGTCCGCTTCGAGAGGCGCGTCTTCGGCGAATTCGTTCTCGATTTGCCCAAGCCGGCGGTTCAGGTCCGCGACGCGCTGATCGAGCAGGGGATCATGGCCGGCCTGCCGCTCGGCGACACCTATCCGGGGCTCGAGAACTCCCTGCTCGTCGCCTTGACGGAGACGCGAAGCCGAGCGCAGATCGACGATTACGGACGGAAGCTCGCCGAAGTCCTGAACTGATTGTGGTCGGGTGCCGGGGGATGGTTTCGTGCCCCCGGATCACGGTCGTCTTCCCGCGAGGCGCGTCCCCGCTAGCCGCCGCCTGCCATGCGAGGATCGGCTTTGAACTTCGGGTCGTTCGGATTCGGCGGCGTGATGACCACGCCCCCTTGCGGCACGCTTTCGTTGCCAGGCACCTCGTTCACGATCGTTGCGCCGCTTTGGGTCTTACCCTTGGGCTTGATGCCGGTGGCGCCCGCATCGGCGGTTGCCCCCTCCTTCTGACCGCAACCGACGAGCAGGAGCGCAGAGAAGATCGATAGGAGAATCAGTCGGATCATTGGGTTCCTCCAAGGACCGGCCGTCACGGGACGGCCGGTCGGTGTTCGAGCCTAGGGCTCCATGATGCAGGTGTCTTGAATGGCGAACTTGAGCCGAGCCGCGTTCTTATCGAGCCACCACTCGCCCGTGTAGAAGCTGTTGTCGACACAGGTGTAGGGAGCGTTCGGATTGCCCAGGAGCGCCGTGGCCCGGTACCACTTGGCGTGGCCGTCGTAGAGGCCGACGATCGTGCCGAGGTTGTGCCGGTTGTTCAGGCCGATGACCGCGCCGGAGGGCAGGTTGTTGATGCCGCCGTTGTCGCCCAGGTAGCCACGCCAGCCCTGGAGCGTATCGCCCGAGTTGGACGACATGAAGTGGACCCAGCGGGTCGGGTCGGGCATTTCGGAGATGGTGACCTCGCGCATCCCGTTGGCCGCGCAGTGCGGATCGCCGGCGTTGACGAAGTACCAGCCGCTGATCTTGGTGTTTTGGCCGATCGGATGGGAACCTCGGGTTTCCCACTTGCCCCCGTAGGCCGCCCGCTGAGCCGCCGGGTCTAGAAAGACGTCGGTGCTCTTGCAATAGGGCTGGATGAGGTTCGGCCAGATGTCGGTACCGGTAGTCGGCGGGTTGGTGTTGGTGCCGACGCTGGCGCCGCATGCGTTATAGCGAGGGACGCGGTGGCCGTCGTTATCGTCCATGTACATCATGGCGGCGAGCATCAGCTGCTTGGTGTTGGAGATGGCGACGGTCTTCTTGGCGGCCGCCTTGGCCTGAGCGAAGACGGGGAAGAGAATGGCGGCAAGGATCGCGATGATGGCGATGACCACCAGCAACTCGATCAACGTGAATCCACGATATCTGCGGAACATATAAGACCTCGATATGAGTAGTATTCGTCCGACCGCGGAGGCCGTAGCGCCCGCGGAGGGCTTACTGGCATCATAGTACACTCGGGGCGTTTCGCAAACGAGACAAGCGTCTGGCTGAGAGACTTTTTTAAGAGGAGCGAACGCTCGATCTGCTAGCGCGACGCCTTGCCGGGCATCGCGTACTGCCTCGCTTCTCTCGGGATGACGTTTCCCTCTGCCGATCCGTCTTATCCTTCGAGAAACTCCGGGCCTAGGCGTCGTAGGGAACGGCCAGGGCGTATAAACTGTAAGTGCCGCGGCAATCCGCGACACCATCGAACGAGGCGAGAATTGGGGGGAACTGGTTGAGCAAAGGACGCAAGCTTGTCATCATCTGCTTCGCGATCTTGGGCGCGATATCGGCGGGCCTCGCCGCGCCTTCCCTTCTCCAGAGCCTCTTCGAGGCGATCCAGCGCGCCACTCCGGTGCCGACTCAGGTCATTCCTCCTCCCGACACCAAGCCCAAGGCCACGGAATCCAGCGCGAAGACGGGCTCCGAGGACAAACAGACGCCGTCTTCTGCCGAGGCGGACGATCCTGCCAAGAAGCCAGAACCCGAAAGGAAGATCGACCCGAAGGCGGTCTATGAGCGCTCGATCGGCGAGATCAACCGCCAAATGGGTCCGGAGCAGTACCCCGGTTCGAGGAACCCGGCCACGATCTTCGCCGTCGCCCTGCTCGGCCTGATCATCGGCGCCGGCATCGGCAACCTGGTGTACCGGTTCTTCGAGCGAACCGGCGAGCGCTGGGACAAGATGGAGTCGGGCGACAAGGTGACGCTGTTCTTGGGCATCTTCGCCGGCATCATCGCCTCGGTGCCGTTTTTGTTCATTTTCACGGGCCTCGGCAACGTGATCGCTCCGCTGGCGACCTTCGGGCTGACGATCGGCTTCAGCGCGATGGCGGTGTACGCGCTGCGTTCCATGGACGAGTTCCTCCCTTGGCAACGCAACAAGGGCCGCTCCCGGCGTTCGGGGATCAAAATCCTCGATACGAACGTGATCATCGATGGACGGGTGTACGACGTGGCCCGCTCGGGCTTTCTCGACGGCCAGCTTTACGTTCCCAACTTCGTGCTCGACGAGCTCCAGCATATTGCCGACAGCGCCGATCCGCTCAGGCGGCAGCGCGGCCGGCGCGGCCTCGACGTTCTGCGGCACATGCAGGCCGACTTCCCGATGGAAGTGGGCACCCACGACCGGCTGAGCCCCGACCTGCACGACGGGGTGGACGCACGGCTCGTTCGCTTGGCCAAAGCGATCGGGGGCGACATCGTGACGAACGACTTCAACCTGAATCGGGTGGCGGCGCTCCAGCAGGTAAACGTTCTCAACCTCAACGACCTCGCGCTCGCCCTGAAGCCGAACGTTTTGCCGCGCGAGCCGCTCACGATCGCGATCATCCGGGAGGGCAACCAGCCCGGCCAGGGCGTGGGCTACCTCGACGACGGCACGATGGTCGTGGTCGAGCACGGCCGACGCCACATGAACGAGACCATGCAAGTGATCGTGACGCAAGTGATCCAGACCGAACGCGGCAAGATGATTTTCGCCGAGATCCCCGAGGAAGAGGAGCCGGACCAGGAAATGCGCCGGCGACGCGCCAAAGGAAGCGTGTGACGCTCGCCATCGTCGTTGCCGCCGGACGCTCGGAGCGCTTCGGTAGGGACAAATTGCGCTTGCCGCTCGGTGGGCGACCGGTCTGGCGTTGGAGCGTCGATGCCTTCCTTCGTCATCCCAGGATCGATGCGGTCGGGATTGTCGGGCCGGCCGATCTCGGTTTGCCCGCGCTTGCTTATCGGGTCGACGGGGGCGCGACTCGTCAGGAGAGCGTGTACTCCGGACTTCGGGTCGCTGCATCGATCGATGCGGGTGCTCTCGCCCTGATTCACGATGGCGCACGTCCCTTCGTCTCGGACTCCCTCATCGACCGCGTTCTCGACAGCGCGCTGGGGCATGGAGCGGCGGCGCCGGTGGTCCCGCTCTTCGACACGATCCGTGAGTTCCCGGCGGCCCGGATCGTCCTCCGCGAGAGCCTACGTGGAACCCAAACGCCCCAAGCAGCGCGAGTGAGCGACCTGCTGCGCGCTCACGAGACCGGGGACCCGGAGGCGACCGACGACATGGCCCTCCTCGCATCGATCGGCATTCGGGCGGCATTCGTCGACGGCGATCGCGCAAACTTCAAGATCACGACCGAAGAGGACTACGCGATGGCGAGAGCGCTCACCGAGGAAACCCGGACCGGCATCGGCTACGACGTGCATGCTTTCTCGCCCGATTCGGACCGGCCTCTGATGCTGGGGGGAGTCCATTTTCCCGGCGAACCCGGATTGGAAGGGCACTCGGACGCCGATGCGCTCCTTCATGCGGTGACCGATGCGATTCTCGGCGCCGCCGGCCTCGGAGATATCGGCGTGCACTTTCCTCCCACCGATTGCACTTGGAAGGATGTCTCCTCCTTGGTTTTTCTGCAGAAGGCTGGTACTCTGATAAGGCAAGAGGGATGGAGCGTCGTTCACTTAGACGCAACCGTACTCGCGGAGCGACCCAAGATCGTCGCTCGCCGCGAGGAGATTCGAAGGTCGATCGCTTCGACCTTGGGGATCGCCCCCGAACGCGTCAGCATCAAAGCCACGACCCATGAAGGGCTGGGCGCGATCGGCCGCGGCGAGGGCATCGCCGCTATGGCGATCGCGACGATCAGCCGAAGAGGAGATTAACAAATGGACGTTCTCGTACGCAATGCAGAAGGCAACCTGAGCGGCGCCGATAAGGACTATGCGGCGCAGAAGTTGGGACGGCTCGACCGCTTCTTCCACGACGCCAAGAAGGTGGAAATGGTCCACCGCGAAGAGAAACTTGGCCGCCACCGGGTGGAAATCACCGTCTTCGCCGACCACTTCACCGTCCGTGGCGAAGAGACCGAGGAGACCGTTCGCGCGGCCATCGACAAGGTCGCCGAGAAGCTCGAGAACCGGCTCCGCCGCCTCAAGACTCGGCTCATGAAGAGTCATCGTCGCCGCGGCGCCGCTGTGCCGAAGGGCCTCGAAGAGGAGCCTCTTCACGAGGACGGTCACGAGGAGATCGACTTCAAGGAGCGAAAGGTGTTCCTGATTAAGCCGATGTCGTACGAAGAGGCCGCGCTTCAATTGGAGATGATCGATCACTCCTTCTTCGTGTTCCGCAGCGAGGGCAACAACTCGATCGAAGTGATCTACAAGCGAAAGGACGGCAAGTACGGCCTGCTTCAACCAGAAGGTTAAGCCGGCTTTCGTCCGAGGAAGATCCGCTCGCCGATGAAGAGGCCGAGCTTGCGAGCCTTCGCATGCCCCATCTCGGCGATCAAGTCGACGATCTCGACCTGCCAGCCGGACTCGCGAAGCCGGTCGATGTAGTCCATCGCGTAGATCCGGACGTGATCACCCTGACCGAATACCCTCATTCGGTCTTCGTCGGTGGTGACGGCGGGGTCTTCGAAGGTGGCGTCCAGCTTCAGCGACACGGGCACTTGGAGCACCGCCCATCCGCCGGGCTTCACGACTCGCAGAAGCTCTGTCATCGCGGCTCGGTCTTCGATGATGTGCTCCAACACGTGGCAGCAGATCAGGCAATCGAACGCGTCGGTACGAAACGACAGACGGCAAATGTCGCTCAGCACCGCGACTCCCGGCATGGGAAAGAGATCGACCGTGGCATAAACCTGGTGCCCCAGTTCGGCTAGCCGCTCAGCAATGCAGAGTTCCGGGGAGAAGTGGAGGACCTTCTGCCGCTTCGTGAAGATATCCGTTCGGTCGCGCAGGAACAGATAGAGGAGCCTCTCCCTGTCATAAGAGTGGCAATGCGGGCAAGTGACCCGCCGATACCCGCCCGGCGTGATCTGGAGGTCAGCCAGCACCGCGGCGGTGGCTCCTCTGGGCTCGAAATCTTTCAGCCAGGCGCCGCACATGAGGCAGCGGTGCTTGAGGCCAAACCTTCCGGCTCGCCACTGAAACTGCCGCAACATCGTCCGAGCCCCGCCCGGCAGCGCCTTTTTAATCACTCCCTTCATCTTCCGATCCGTCGAGAATTCTATTCCTTGTTTCGGCACTCTCGCGTGCCCCGTTCAGACCGCAGGTAAAACGGTTCGATGCTTCTCCAGGCGATCCTTACTCTAGCCCTTACGCCGGCGAACTGGCCGACGACTCGGGCCGAACGCTCCGGCTTCACGGAAACGTCGACCTACGAAGACGTCGTCCAGTTCCTCGGGGCGCTGCAGCAATGCGGGTCGCCGATGACTCTCGAGTGGATCGGGGAGAGCGTCGAGGGCCGAAGCATTCCGCTGGCGATCCTCTCTTGGCCCCCCGTGACGACCCCGCTCGAAGCCAAGCGGACGGGGAGGCCGGTGGTCTACGTACAAGCGAACATCCATGCCGGAGAGGTCGAGGGTAAGGAAGCGGCCCAGACCCTGCTGCGCCGCTTGAGCCAAGAAGCGGTCGCCCTCGCCGCTGCTGATGGACGGTCGAAGCCATCGAACACTCTGGTCGACAAATTCGTCTTTCTCGTCGATCCGATCTACAACCTCGACGGCAACGAGAAGTTCGGGCCCGCCGAGCGGAATCGGCCGGGCCAGGACGGGCCTGCCCAGGTCGGCGTGCGTGCAAACGCCCAAAACTTCGATCTGAACCGCGACTGCATCAAGGCCGAATCGCCCGAGATGCGGGCCGCCCTCGAGGCGGTTTACGTTCGCTGGGATCCGGACGTCGTGTTCGACCTTCACACGACCAACGGCACCCGACACGGCTTCGAGCACACGTATGCGCCTCCGACGAACCCGAACACCGATCCCGGCGTCTTGCGCTACTCCCGCGACGCGCTCATGCCCTGGGTGCGACGCGAGTATCGAAAACGTTACGGTCAAGAGATCTTCGACTACGGGAATGCCGTGGGAAGCGGCAACGCGCGTCGCTGGGAGACTTTCGGCCACGAGGGGCGGTATGTTTCGAATTACGTCGGCCTCAGGAATCGTATCGGGATCCTGAGCGAAGCCGTCAGCTTCCTCCCGTTCCGGGATCGCGTCGTCTCGACGGAGCGTTTCGTCGACTTATGCCTCTCGCGTTTGGCGTTGGACGCTCGCCGGGTGCTGGACTTGTCGCGAGAGGCGGATCGTCGAATGGTGGAATGGTCGAGAAGCGGGCCAGAGTTGGGACTGCGCTTCGAAATGGGGCGAAGGGCATCCGAAGACACGGTTTCACTGGAGCGCCCGCCCGCGCGGCCCGGAAAGCGGCCAGCGGCGGTCGATTGGCTGACGATGCCGGTCTTCGACCGCTGGGCCGCCACCAAGCGGAGCCGGTTCCCCTCGGCCTACCTGCTTCCGCCGGCGCAAACCGCCGCCGTCGATCTTCTTCGGCGGCACGGGGCGGTCGTCCGCGTCCTGGAAGAGGATTGGACAGGTCTATGTGACCGGTTCGACATTACGAAGGCCAGCCAGGCCAATCAGGCATTCCAGGGCCATCGCTTATGGACTCTGGAAGGCGAGTTTCGCGCGGAGCGGACCTCCTGGCCGAAAGGGTCCTTCTTGGTCCAGACCGGCCAGCCGCTCGGCGTGCTCATCTTTCACATCCTGGAGCCGGAGAGCACCGACGGGGCGGCGACCTGGGGCTTCCTCGGCGACTTTGTAACGGCGTCCGTCTATCCTGCCCAGAAAGTGTTTGGTCCGATTCCAGTTCGATCGAGCGTGATGGAGCCGCGGAGCCACTGAGTTCACCAAGCCGTCCCTGGTAAACTGGGGCTTCGCGGAGGGCGTCGATTCGCCCGCGATAACACCCCATGCAAGTCACTCGTGAAGACCTCAATCCCTGCACCGTCCAGCTTACGGTCGTGTGCCCGCCCGAAGTCGTAACGGAGGGCTTCGAGCGCGCGATCCGGCACTTCTCCAAGCAAATGCGGGTGCCCGGCTTTCGACCCGGAACCGCGCCGCGACACCTCGTCGAGCCGAACCTCACCTCGCAACAGCTGAACCAGCAAGCGGCCGACGAAATCCTGCGGATGACGGTCAAGAAAATCGTCGCCGAGCAGAAGCTCGAGCCGGTCGAGGCGCCCTTCATCGACGTGAAGATGCTCAAGCAGGACCCCCCGCAGTGCGAGTTCGTCGCCAAAGTGCCTCTTGCTCCGATCGTCGAACTGGGAGACTACAAGGGTGTTCCTGCCGAGAGCCCGTCGACCGACGTGACCGACGAAGAGGTGGAGTACCACCTCGAGGAACTGCGCAAGCGGCAGGGCAAGCGCGAAGTCGTCACATCGAGGGGCGCGCAGGAGGGCGACAACGCCGTGGTCGGCATCCGTCCAGAAGAGGGAGACTCCGGCGAGCGCAAGTTCATGGTCATCGTCGGTCAGACCTTTGCCGACCTGGACGCCGCACTCGTCGGTATGAAGGCCGAAGAGATGAAGAACGCCGAGCTGGCGTTCCCGGATAACTTTCAAGATAAGGACTGGGCCGGCGAGAAGAAGAAGTGCCTCGTCACCCTTCGCTCGCTCAATGCGATCGCGGCCCCTGAACTCGACGATGCGTTTGCGCGATCGCTGCAAGGGGACGTCGCCGACTTCAAGAGCGAAAACCTGGACGAGCTGAAGGCCAAGATCAAGCTCGGCGTCGAACATGCCAAGAACCAGGCGCTGCAGGAGTACCTCAACGACCAGATCCTCGACGAAGTGCTCCGCCGGAGCAAAATCGAGGTTCCCGACACCATGTGGGAAGACGTCGCCATGCGGCAAATGCGAGAAGAGGCAACGGAACTCGCCAAGCAGGGCATCAAGTTCGAGGACTACGCCAAGAAGAACGGCATGACGCTGGAAGAAATGATCCAGAAGCATAAAGATGAAGCCAAGCTTCAGGTCCAGCGCGCCGTCATGATCCGCCAGATCATGGTCTTGGAAAAGTTCAAATTGGTCGAGCGCGACCTCCACGTCGAACTCTATGAGATGGCCCAAGAGTACGGCGTCCAGCCCGTCGAAATGGCCGCTACCCTGCGGAAAAACCGGGGCTACCAGGAACTCGAATTCCGAGCGATGTATCGCAAGGTGACCGCCTTCCTCAGAGAGCACGCCGAGCTGAAGAAGCTGAAACCCGCGGGGAAGGCGTGAGGGTTCCGTTCCTCGACATCCCGGCCCAATACCGGGACTTGGCGAGCGAACTCGACAGCGTGGTCCTCGATGTGCTCAGGTCCGGCGCCTACGTCGTTGGCAAGCACAACAAAGCGCTCGAAGAGGAATTGGCCCGACGCCACGGAGTGCGTCACGGCATCGCGGTCAACAGTGGCACTGACGCCCTCCGGATCATGATACAGGCCTGCGGGATCGGGCCGGGCGATGAAGTCATCACGACGGCCTTCACCTTCGTGGCGAGCGCCGAGACCATCGTGCAGGTTGGCGCGGTGCCCGTCTTCGTCGATATCGACCCGCAGACCTTCAACATCGATGTTGCTCAGATAGAAGCGGCGATCACGCCCCGGACTCGAGCCATCATGCCTATCCACCTCTTCGGCCAACTGGCGGACGTGCGTGCCCTGACGGCCTTGGCTCAGAAGCGAGAGCTGATCGTGCTAGAGGACGCGGCCCAGGCCCTCGGATGCCGTCACGACGGGGTCTATGCGGGTAACTTCGGACGGGCGGCCGGTCTCAGCTTCTATGTCACCAAGAACCTCGGTGCGGCGGGCGATGGCGGATTGATCCTCACCAACGACGACGACGTGGCCGAACGGTCTCGGTCGCTTCGAATCCACGGTATGGGCCGCGAGCGGTACTACTACGACGCCGTGGGATACACCAGCCGGCTGGATGAGATACAAGCCGCGATCCTCAACGTCAAGCTCACCCGTCTCGACGTCTGGAACCGAAGACGAGCCGAGATTGCCGCGATCTACCTCCGGGATCTGGCTGATTCCGGCGTGACGCTTCCGGTGCAATCGCCGGGGAACAACCACACCTGGCATCAATTCACCATCCGCTCCCGAAACCGCGATGAGCTGCAGGCGTTCCTCAAGGAACGAGAGATCGACTCGATGATTTACTACCCGGTGCCCCTGCACTTTCATACGCCCTACCGCGGCTATGGGGAGGGCGAAGGTAGCCTTCCGGAGACGGAATCGGCAGCCCGCGAAGTCTTGAGCCTACCGATCCATCCGCACCTCGACGACGAGCAGGCGGCGTGGGTGGCGAAATGCGTGGCCGAGTTCACTGCGCAGGTTCCGAGCGGACGCTAGGTCCTGTACCGGATTCTCCGCCAAAAGACCCTTCGTTCGGGATGCTCCGTCCATAATGAAAGCAGGCATTTCATGGCGAGAGAATCGACGACTCCGACTCGGCAGCGGGCAAAGTCCGCCTCGACCAAGATCGTCGCCGGTCGAACATTGGTGACCGGCTTCGGTCCCTTCGGGACGGTGACGAGCAACCCCTCTGGGTTCCTGGCCGAGCAATGCGGGCGCGAACACCGCCTCTTGGAAGTGTCCTACCGGGCAGTGCGCGAATTCCTCACTCGTCTCGACCCGGAATCGTTCGATCGCCTGCTCCTGCTCGGTGTCGCGGCGGGAGCGAAGAAGTGTCGAGTCGAGCTCTTCGCGCGGAACCTTATCGGACCGACTCCGGACGTCCACGGCGAGGTACCAGGCCCCCGTGAGATCGTCCCGAACGCCCCACGGGTGCTGGGGGGGACTTTGTGGGACGGCACGCGACTCCTAAGCCCCAAACTCATCGCCGACCATGCTCGCCTCGTGCACAGTTTCAGTGCCGGGGCGTATTTGTGCAACTATGTCTACTTCGAGGCGCTCCTGCGCTTTCGCGAAAAGCGGGTCGGGTTCCTTCATGTGCCCCTCGAAGACGACATGCCGTTGGAGGAACAGCTCGAAGCCGTCAAGGAAGTCATCGACGAGATCGAGCGTCCACCCGTCGGCAAAGAGAACATCGCGAACGGCTAAAATCCTCCGAACGGGGGTACCACGACTCTCTTGAGCGGTCAAAGGCGACAGCCCGCCGGCGTAAAGGTGGCGGTGATCATTCCGGCGAAGGACGAAGCAGCGCGAATCGGCGCGGTCCTCGACGTGGTCACTCGTTGCAAACTCGCGGGCGAAATCATCGTCGTCTGCGATGGATGCGAGGACGAAACGGCGGCGGTCGCACGACGATACAAGGGCGTTCAGGTCGTCGAGCTTCCCTATAATCGCGGCAAGGGTGGAGCGATGGTCGCCGGGGTGCAGGAGACCGACGCACCGGTGATCGCATTCGTCGACGCGGATCTGACCGGCCTCAAGCCGGAACATCTCGACAAGATCATTCTCCCGATCCTCACCGGAGCTTGCGAAATGTGCGTCGGAGTCTTCCGAGGAGGAAAGTTCTGGAGCGACACCGCTCAGCGAATCTCACCCTACATCAGTGGCCAGCGTGCCTTGAGGCGATCGCTGTTCGACTCGATCCCCTACCTCGACGAGCTCCGCATGGGCGTGGAGGTGACGCTGAATACGTTCGCCAAGCGCCAGAAGGCCCGTGTCATTCGGGTCGTCCTCCATGGGGTGAGCAATACGTTCAAAGAAAAGAAGCTCGGGGTATTGAAAGGAACCGCAGCGCGAACTCGCATGTATGCCGAGATCGCGCGAGCGATCGCGAGGAATCGGAGGCGGCAGCCCAAGCGGGTCCGCGGCGGCGGCCGCCTCAAGAACAAGAAGTGATCGCTAGGACTTTCGCTTGAACGTCGTGTCTTTGCCGTCCTTGGTCTTGGCGATGAACTCATCGTTGCTCTTCCACTCGATGGTCTGAGCAGACTCCTTGTTCATCTCGTCCTTCATCTGCTTCTTGATCGGCTCCATCATCGAATCCATCATGGCCTTCTGAGCTTCGGGTACTCCGGTCGTCTGGATGTCGACGGTGTCGGCCTTCATTTCGATGTTGTTCCCGCTCAGCTTGTAGGTGCCATTGACGGTGAACGTCATCGTCATTTTCTGCCCAGCGGCATCTTGGGACGACACGATCTTCATGACCATCTTGTCCGGCTCGGTAAACGTCAGGTCGACGGTCGCGCCGGGTGGCAGTCCGGTCATTCCGGATGCATTCCAAGTTCCCGCCAGCTTGCGCCCCCCGCCGCAGCCGAGAACGAAAACGGTCAGAGCGAGGAGCAAGACGAGCCGTGCGTTTCTCATGGGCGAATCATGGCAGACGACCCCCGACGGTATGCTACATCGAATCCTTTATTCGAGGAGAAAGTGAGATGAAAAGAAGTTGCTTGGTCGCATTGGCCATCTTTGCTTCAGTCGCCACCGGCTTCGCTCAGGCGCCAGGTCGAGGTACCGCAGTGCTCTACCCCGTGCTGTTCGACGACACTGGAACGAGCACCTCGCGAGCCGTCACCAAGACCGCCTTGGGTGAAGTGCTCTCCAGTGGAGGCTTCCGACTCGTTTCCGACTCGACGGCGGCGTCGGCGTGGAAGAAACTCGGTGTGCGGACCCCCTCTTACACGAAGGTGCCCAAAGTAGCCGACCTGGCCCGATTCGGGTCGAGGGTGGGCGCCCGCTACGTGGTCATGGCTCAGGTGCACTTCCATACGCGGTCGATCTGGGTGAACCTGGGGCCGAAGACGGTCTCGAATTGCGACATCTCGGTAACCATCGTCGATGCGACGAAGAACGCGATCGTCTACGAGCAGGACGGTGAGGGCCGCAGCGATGAGAAATCGGACGCTCTGAAGGTCGCCGGCGCGCTGCTCATCACGCCGCTCATTACAGCGGTCAGCGGCGGCCCGAAAACACCTCAGGAGAGCCGAGCCGGTCAGATCGCCGCAGTCCGCTCCCTGCAGCGCTTCGTTACCGTGAACTAGCCTAGATCGTGAACTCGAGGCCGTCGTAGCCGACCTGAATGCCGGCCGGATTGAGCGCGGCCTCAAGTTGTGCGTGGATGGCCTCGCCGTTGTGACCGTGGTGCGTCGTGTAGATCACGGTGTCCTGGGCTACCGTGCCCTGGCGCCTCAGCCGCTCGACGACGGCGATGCACTCGACGACGTCGAGGTGGCCGTCGTAGCTTGAGTTATTCAGCCCATCGGTGCACTCGATCACGAGCCCGTCCAAGCGATAACCCTCGAGGAATGAGAACACCTCTTCCTCCCAGATGCCCGTGTCGGTGCCGTACAAGAACGTCTTTTGGCCATCTTGAATGATGAAGTTGTGGGCATCCTCGTCCAGCTTGTGGTATGCATGGATCGGGGTCACCGTGTACTCGCCGTGCTGGACGGGAACGAAGCTTCTCGTTTCTACGACCTCGAAGGGCCAGTCCGGGTAGTGGCACCGGATTCGACCGCAGATCTCCGCGTTGCCGTAGATCACGAAGTCTGCGTACTCGTACGGATTGAACGGGAAGAGGGCGTACTGCAGTTCTTCGACGGCGAAGTGATCGGCATGACTGTGCGTGAAGAAGATCGCGCTCCAGTCGCGAGCGTCGAGCCGGTCTCGGATCATTTGGCCGTGTGTATCGGGCGGCAGATCGATCTTCAGGTGCCCGTCGATGAGCGCGGCCGAACGCGTCCGGACGTCCTTGCCGCCGTGCTCGCGTGCGTACCGGCTGACCGCGGTTTCTGAGTAGAACGCGGGAATTCCGTCTGCGGCGCCGGTGCCGAGGAGGCGAATGGTCATGCTTGAAAGTCGTTGAGTGACCAAAGGGCCAGGCCGCTCAGGATCTTGGGATAGTAGTAGGTGCTTTTCTGCGGCATCTTCTGCCCCGCTAGTGCAATACGCCGCATATCGTCGACGGTCGGAGGATTCATGAGGAATGAGGCTTTCGCCCCAGCCTCGACGGCGGCCAGTGCTTCGCTGGGGTCACGTGTATAAGCGATGCCGTCGTAGCCGGGGACCTCGAGAATCTGCCCGAGGATGATCGAATGGACGATCGAAACGTCCAAGCGTTCGAGATGGCCCTCGCCGGTGAGGCTCCCGAGGTCGCGGACTTCCAAAACAAGGCCCGTCTCACCCGGAAGCGCCACCCCGAAGGCTCGACCGCCGGCTCGCGCAATGCTCTCGATCCGGCTCATCAGCTCCTCGTTCGCCGCTTCGACGACCGCAAACCGCTTATCGGCTTTCAGCCGCTCCCGAACATCGTCGGGCCCGCGCTCAAGAATGCGATGGGTGGGTAAGAGCACGAGGCCGGGATCGGCGATGCTGCTCAGCGCCATCATCATGAAGTCTTCCGCCACTTCGCCATCCCGGTCGCCCAAGGCAGCGCGGAAGGTGCAGGCGGTTTCGTAGCGGTGATGCCCGTCGGCGATCCAGACCTTCTTCGGGGCTAACCCTTTGGAGATTCGCTCGACCCAATCCGGATCGTCGATCCGCTCAACCAAATGGTGAACTCCGTCTTCGGTCGTTACATCTTCGATGACGTCGCAGGGAGCTTCGCGAATCAGTCGAAAGACCGCTTGGTCGTCATCCTCGAAGAGCCCGTAGATGCACTCAAGGTGCGCCCGGGTGGCCTCGAGGATTCGCAGGCGATCCTCTTTGTGCTTCGGAAATGTCTGCTCGTGCGGAAGGACCACTCCCTTTTCGTACGGCTCGACCTTGATCGCGGCAATCAGGGCCGTCCTCGTCACGGTGCGGTCGGCGCCCGGGATGGCGAAGGTTTGGGTGTAGCGGTAGAAAGCGGGTCGTTCTTCCGGCCTGAGCACTCCCTCTCGCCGCATCTCCTCAAGGCGGCTGGCGCTGCGTGCGTACTTGACGAACTTGCTTCGATCGTCCGGCTTGGCTTCGGGCAGCGTAAGGTGAACGATGTTGTGGGGGCTCTTGGCGGCAAAGGCCTCACGTTCTTCAGGCGACAGGACGTCGTAGGGCGGAGCAACGAGGCTCTCCAGCGGACCGGCCGAGGCACTATAGCGGAGCCCTCGAAACGCGCGTATGGTCGCCATCTCGACTGCTGAGTCTACCTGGCGTCACCTGGAGCACCGGGACCTGGCATCAGCGGGCCTTCCTCCCATTCCCCGGAGAACTTCATCTTGAGCGAGTCTGATCTCCTTCACATAACATTATAGTCCTAGGCTAATGGAACTTTATAGTCACCATCGTATGTCGAAGTCGCAGTCGCCCGCTCATTCGGCCGACGACAGGCAGCTCATGAAGAAGAATCCTTTGAACCTAGACCCCAAGGAAGAATTGAGGCGAATGCAAGCGATGGTCGAACGGCGCTTCGCCCACGATCCGCCCGTACGATCGCACGACGACGAGCCCATTCCCGTCCCCGTCGATGCCAGCGAGCGCGACGGCATCCTCACGATCAAGGCCGCGGTTCCGGGCATCCGCTGCGATGAGGTCGACGTATGCATCAGCGACCACGCCGTGACGTTCTCCAATGCTCCTTCCTGCCAATGTGGCCGCTTCCTCCGCACCGTCGAACTTCCCGAGGACTGGGCCACGTCGCTAGCCCGCACGCGGTTCCGCAATGGCTTCGTCTATGTTCGGATCCCCAAGAGCACTTCTCGCCACGCTTCGGCTTGAGCGGAGCGACCGGACGAACAGCAACTGCTGAACGAACCCGGCCTCGGCTCTGAATCGGCTTCGGAATCGCTCGCCGATGAGACGGTAGCGGCGGGGGTCGAGGTCCTTCCCGCTCCACTCCGGGAAGAAGACTTCGACTACCCGACGCCACACGTGGACGTCCACCGGAACGGCCTCCCCCATGTGGAGGCCGTGCAGGCAGACGCAATCCGCCACCTTCGGGCCGACTCCGGGCAAGGCGAGGAGCACCCGGTGGGCGCGTTCGTATGGCTCGGACTTGAGCGAGTGGAGCCATGCCACGCCGCCTTCGGCGGCGATCGCCTGAGCGCATAGAGGGATGGCGCGAGCCCGGTACCCAAAGCCGAGCCCCCGTAGCGTGCTCTCTTCCATCCCGGCAAGCACCTCGAGCGAAGGAAATCGCCGAGCCCATTCGGCTCCCGGGATCGGTTCCCCGCGGTCGGCCAGATGAGCGACCATCCCCTTGATGCGAGGAATGTGGTTGTTCTGCGAGCAGAGGAAGCAAAACAGCACCTCCACCGGGCATGAAAGCCTCATCGGCCGAAGACCCGTGGGGTCGCCGAACGACGCGTGCAGTTCAGGCGCAGCCGCGAGTGCCCTGCTTCGCAGACCGGCGAGGTCCAGGTCGAACGAAAAGAGGGCTCGGACTTTCTCAGCGGACACCGGCCGATCGAACTCGAGTCTCTGCCCTTCGACCTTCGCCACGTAAGCGTTCGGGCCGTCCACGAACTGCCACCACCCGTCCTTACCCCGCTCCGCCCGAAACATTTGCCCGCAATCGAGGGTCAGGCCGAGATCGAACGGTCCGGGGAGGTTCAAACTGGTCACGGTGTCTTGCGGTTTACCCCGGCGCGCGCCATGCTAGGGGCGATGCTCGTCGACACCCATTGTCACCTCAACGACGTCGAGGCCTTCCCCGACCCCGATCGGGCCATCGAGGAGGCGCTGGCGGCGGGGGTCGGGCGGTTGATCGTGGTCGGTGTCGATCCGACCTCATCGGAGTTAGCCGTCGAGATCGCGGAGCGCCATCCGAGCCGAGTCTTCGCCACCGCCGGTTGGCATCCCAACTATGCGGCGAGCTTCGACGAAGCGGGGCTAGACCGGATCGTCGCTCTGATGGAAAGGGAGTCGGTAGTCGCCCTGGGTGAGATCGGACTCGATGAGCACTGGGACTTCGCGAGCCCCGCGCAACAGGACCGAGCGCTTTGCGCCCAACTCGAGATCGCAGCCGATTTCGGCAAGCCGATCGTCTTCCACTGCCGCGAAGCGTACCCACGGCTAATCGACGCCCTCGAAGCCCGGCCCGATGGAGATCCCCCCTACATCTTTCACTGCTTCAGTGGCGATGCCGATGAAGCACGCCGGGCGCTGGCGCTGGGCGGATGGTTTGGTGTCGATGGGCCGATCACCTATCGAAAGGCCGACGCTCTTCGCTCCCTCGTGGCCACGCTTCCTCGCGACCGCCTGCTCATCGAGACCGACAGCCCGTGGATGACGCCGCACCCTCGTCGAAGCGAGCGCAATCGGCCCGCGTTCCTGCCGCTCATCAACGAGGGTCTCGCTTCCGCTCTGGGGATCACAGGGGAAGCCTGCGCCGCGCTCACCACCGGGAACGCGACCCGGCTCTTCGGGCTGCCTTAGTCGACGAAAGAGTCTGGACTCGGCGGTCGCTTGAGGTACGCCTCGATAAAGCCGTCGATGTCGCCATCGAGGACCGCCAGGACGTTGCCCGTTTCGTGTCCGGTACGGTGATCTTTGACCATCGTATAAGGCTGCATGACATAGGACCGAATCTGTCGCCCCCAGGCGGCCGGGCCGCCCTCGCCTTTCAGCAGCCGGACCTGCTCCTCGTTCTCGGCATGCTGGAGTTCGGAGAGACGAGCCAGCAAGACCGACATCGCGCTGGCACGGTTCTTGTGTTGGCTCCGCTCGTTCTGGCATTGGACCACGATCCCCGTCGGCAGGTGGGTGATACGCACCGCGCTCTCGGTCTTGTTCACGTGTTGCCCACCGGCCCCTCCGGCGCGGAGGGTCTCGACCTTCAGATCATCCGGATTGATGTCCACCTCGGTTTCCTCGATCTCGGGAAGAACCTCGACCCGGGCGAATGAAGTGTGTCGGCGCGCCGCGGCGTCGAAGGGTGAGATCCTCACGAGGCGATGGACCCCGTTCTCGCATTTGAGGAACCCGTAGGCGTTCGGTCCGGAGACCAGCATCTGCACTCCTCGATAACCGGTGACGTCGCCGGGAGTCTCGCTGAGGATCTCATACTTATAACCCTGCCGCTCAGCCCAGCGCGTATAGAGGCGGAAGAGCATCGATGCCCAGTCACAGGCCTCGCTCCCCCCCGCGCCGGCGTTGATTTCGACCAGCGCGTTGCGCGAGTCGTGCTCCCCGCTGAGGAGCGTTTCTAGTTCATACCGGTCGAGTTCTTTGAGAAAGGCGATCGCTTCTCGGTCGGTCTCCGCCGCGATTTGCTCGTTCGGGTCCGCTTCGAGCAGTTCGTACCACTCGGCGATCTCCCGCTCCTTGTCGGCCAGGCGCGAAAAGGGCTGTACGATGTCGCGCAGGCGCGAAAGCTCCTTGAGGCTCTTGTTTGCCGCGGTGGGATCTCCCCAAAAGTCGGGCTCGGCGGTCCGCGCTTCGAGGGTGGCTATCTGTGACTGGAGTCGAGGCAGGTCAAAGATGCCCCCGGATAGCGTCCAGTCGCCCACGCGACTTGGACAGCGCTTCTTGCTGTTCGGGGTTCAGCATGAGCGGAGTGTACCGCGCGAGGGGTTAGGGTATTCGGATGAGCATCGACAAAGACCCCACGTCTTCGAACCCGAGCCCCCGATACACGGCGTGGCCCATGGACGAGGATTGAAGGACGCCGATCCGGTAGCCCTGCTTTCTGGCAGCGCGCAGTGGCTCGGCGGTGGCGAACGCCCCCAACCCGCAACGCCGGTGCTCGGGCACGGTCGCCACGCAGTAGATGCCGGCAACGCCATGACCCCTAATGAGCGCCGAGACCGCCACCGTCCGTCCCTCATGGCTCACGCGGAAGAACTGAACATCGGCGTCCTCAGCCGCATCGATCGGCACAGCAAGCGGGCTGAAGACGTCGGCGACGCACTGGGGAAGTTCGTATCCAATTGCGAAAGCAGCCGCCCAGTCCTCGGCATCGTCACCTGGCTCGAAACGTTCGAAGTGGTATCCCTCCGGAAGCCGACACGGTGCAAGGGAGTCGATCTCGACCGCCATAGCGGGCATCGTCTCCTCATGAGCGAACCCGTTCTGCCTAGCCGCTTGTTCGGCTTCGGAGCGCAAACCGTCGGCGAAGATCACGCACGACGGCTGTCCCGTTGCGGCGAGTTCGCGGGCAATGGCCTCCACTTCGTCGTCCGCTTGGCCGATCGCAAAGTTGCCGAACGGATGCGGCTCACCCGTAACGAGCTTGACTCCGCCGCTGGGGAGAATTGCACCGCCGGGGGGCACCCGGTGACCGAACACCTTTTGGAAGGCGAAAGCCATGTGGGGGCCAGCCACGGCCGAGGCTTGTTGGATGCGCTCGAGCATCCGAGCAGTTTACGCATGACGAAGCGTGTTTTGTCCGCCTGGTCCGTCCCTAAGGCTATGGCTGTGGCTCTGACCGGTTGGCTTCCTTGGGCGCTGCTGTCGGCGTGCTTCGCGGCGTTGACGGCGATCTTCGCCAAGGTCGGGCTAAAGGGTGTCGATTCCGACTACGCGACCCTCATACGAACGGTCGTGATCCTCGTGGTGCTCTCGCTCTTCGTTGCGCTCGCCGGCAAGTGGAGCGATCCGCGCGGCCTGGCCCCCCAGACCTGGTTCTTCCTCGGGCTCTCGGGCCTGGCGACAGGGGCGTCTTGGGTGTGCTACTTCCGTGCCCTTCAGATCGGCGAAGCTTCGAAAGTAGCGCCCGTGGACAAGTTCAGCGTCGTGCTGGTCGCCCTGTTCGCCGTCGGCTTTCTGCGCGAGCGGCCGTCGTTGCGCGAATGGCTCGGGATCGGACTCGTTACCGCAGGCGTGGTCGTGCTCGCGCTCAAGCGGTAGCCGGGGGATGGTTCGTGCCCCCGGTGGGACGTCTTCCCGCGGCAAGAGCCATCGGCGTGCCACCAGAGTGGAGAAGGTAGCCGGGGATGGTTGGTGCCCCCGGTATGCCGCCTTCCCGCGGCAAGGCTAGGCTACTCGGCCACGCGCAGGACGCTCAGGAAGGCTTCCTGCGGAAGCTCGACCGAACCGATCTGCTTCATGCGCTTCTTGCCTTCCTTCTGCTTCTCGAGGAGTTTACGCTTGCGCGTGACGTCGCCGCCGTAGCACTTGGCGATCACGTTCTTTCTGTAGGGCTTGACGGTGTCGGCGGCAATGACCTTGGCGCCGATCGCGGCCTGGATGCGGACTTCGTACTGCTGCCTCGGCACGACCTTGCGGAGCTGCTCGACCATCGCCCGAGCCCGCTGGTAGGAGAACTGCTTGTTCACGATGAAGCATAGGGCGTCGACGGGATCGCCGTTGAGCAGGATGTCGACCTTCACGAGGTCGCTTCGCTGGTATCCCGCAAGCTCGTAGTCGAATGAGGCGTATCCGCGCGTGCTCGATTTGAGCCGATCGAAGAAGTCGAGGAGAATCTCGGCCAGCGGCAGCACATAGTGGAGGATCACCCGGTTCTGGGTAGGGTATTCGGTGCGGACATAGGTCCCCCTGCGTTCCTGACAGAGGTTCATCACGGTGCCGACGTACTCGTTGGGCACCATGATCGTCGAGTCCACGATGGGCTCCTCGATGAACGCGCTCTCGTTGGGGGGCGGCATGTCGCTGGGGTTGCTGCAGTGCTCGATCTCGCCGTTGGTGCGATGGACAAGGTAGTCCACGCTGGGGGCCGTGAGGATGAGGTCGAGGCCGAATTCCCTTTCGAGCCGTTCGCGGGCGATCTCCATGTGAAGGAGCCCCAAGAACCCGCAGCGGAATCCGAAGCCGAGCGCGACAGAGGTCTCGGGCTCGAAGTCGAGCGAGGCGTCGTTGAGCCGAAGCTTCTCGATGGCGTCGCGCAGGTCCTCGTAGGAGTCGCTGTCGCTGGGGTAGAGGCCGCAGAAGACCATGGGCTTGGCCTTCCGATAGCCCGGGAGCGGCTCCTCTGCGGGGTGGGCGGCGCTCGTCACCGTGTCTCCGACGGCGGCATCGCCGATGGTCTTCATCGCCGCGGTGAGGAAACCGACCTCTCCGGTCTTCAAGTGCTGTGCCTTCTCCAAGGCGGGCCGGAAGACTCCGACCGTATCCACCTCGAAAGTCGAGCCGGTGGCCATCATCTTGATCTTGTCGCCCGGCTTGACGCTCCCGTCGACGACGCGAACGTAGGCCACGGCCCCTTGGTAGGTGTCGAAGTGGGAGTCGAAGATAAGGGCGCGAAGGGGAGCCTTCGGGTCGCCCTTCGGCGGCGGGATGCGGTGGACGACGGCTTCGAGGATGTCGTCGATGCCTTCACCGGTCTTGGCCGAGCAGAGGACGGCTTCGGACGCGTCGATGGCCACCGCATTCTCGATCTCCTCACGAGCGCGGATGACGTCGGCATGGGGCAGGTCGATCTTGTTGATCACCGGGACGATCTCGAGGTTCTGGTTCATCGCCATGCTTGCGTTGGCGATGGTCTGCGCCTCGACGCCCTGGCTCGCATCGACGACGAGCAGCGCCCCCTCGCAGGCGTAGAGGCTGCGCGAGACCTCGTACGTGAAGTCCACATGCCCGGGGGTGTCGATGAGGTTGAACTCATAGGTGTTGCCGTCGCGGGCGGTGTAGGCGAGACGGACGGCGGTCATCTTGATTGTGATGCCGCGCTCGCGCTCGATGTCCATCGTGTCGAGCATCTGCTCCTGAGCGGTGCCGCGAATCGCCCCGCACCGCTCGATGATGCGGTCGGCCAAGGTCGACTTCCCATGATCGATGTGCGCGATGATGCAGAAGTTGCGGATGTGCGACTGGGGCATGCGGCTCGGGGGATTGTACCGGAGGGCCGCCGAGAGGCCCGGCGCGGGCTAAACTACCCTTGTCATGAAGTGGAACTCGATCTGGCTCGTCGCACTCCTCGCTCTCGCCGGCTGCGGTTCGGGTGGTGACTCGATTGAGACCGAGGCCCCCAAGACGGGCGCCGCCGCGGGGAAGAAGCCGGAGAAACTCGCGGGCAATCTCGAGGTCGCCGCCTTCAAGGGCGGCTACGGGATCGACTTTTACGAGGCCTCGGCCAAAGAGTTCGGGCAGAAGCACCCTGAGCTCAAGATCGAGGTCTGGGGCAATCCGCGCGTCTGGGAGCAGCTGAAACCCCGCTTCGTCGGCGACGACCCGCCCGACCTCGTCTTCCCCGGCTGGGGCTTCGACCACTGGGCAGCCGCCGACGAGGGGCAGCTCCTCGATCTCGGACCCGCCCTCGACGGCCCCGCCGCCGAAGGAGAGGGGAAGTGGCGAGACTCGTTCGACCCCTCCATCCTCAAGCTGGGCCAGCTCGACGGCAAGCAGTATGCCATCCCCTTCTATGTGATGCTCCTCGGCTGGTGGTACGACCCCGGGGTCTTCGAGAAGAACGGCTGGACGCCCCCGAAGACCTGGGACGAATTGCTCGCCCTTTGCGAGAAGATCAAGGCCAAAGGGATCGCGCCGATCACGTTCCAGGGCAAGTATCCCTACTACATGATCGACGGCATGCTCCTGCCGTGGTGCCTCAGCGTCGGCGGGAAGGAAGCCCTCGACGCCGCCCAGAACCTCGAGCCGGGCGCATGGAAGTCGCCGGCCATGCTGAAGGCCGCCCAGATGATCGACGAGCTGAATATGAAGGGCTACCTCCAGCGCGGGGCGGTCGCGATGACCCACACCGAAGCCCAGCAGGAGTTCCTACAGGGGCGTGCGGCGATGGTCCCCTGTGGCAGCTGGCTGCCCTCCGAAATGAAGGAGCAGATGCCCGCCGGGGCGAGGATGAAGTTCATGCTCCCGCCCGCCGCCCCCGACGGCAAAGGCGACCCGACCGCGATCCTCATCGGCATCGAGCCGTGGATGGTGCCCACCAAGGCCAAGAACCCCGATGCGGCGATCGAGTTCTTCAAGTACATGACCTCGCCCACGAGCGCGCGCAAGTTCGTGGAGCAGAAGGCCACGCCGACCGCGATAAAGGGCTCGGAGTCCGCCCAGCTTCCCGAGGTCATGGTCGAACCCGCCGAGGCGTTCAAGAACAGCAAGACGATCTGGGCGGTCCAGTACCGCCAGTGGTATCCGGCATTCAATACGGAGATCGAGAACGCGCTGACGTCGATGCTGAACGGCCAGCTGACGCCGGAGGCTTTCTGCGACCGGGTGGAGGCCGCCGCCGAAAAGACGCGCCAGGACGACACCCTCAAGAAGTACAAGGTCGCAAGCTGAATCCCCCTCGCGCCAGCGAGGGGGAAGCTGGCCGGGCGAAGCCCGCGCCGGCAGGGGGAGTAAGAGAAATCCCCCTCGTCTCGGCGAGGGGGAAGCTGGCCGGGCGAAGCCCGTGCCGGCAGGGGGAGTGATAGCCCGGGCCTTCGACGGGCCAACCGAGAACCTCGATGTGGGGCCGTGAGTATTACTCTCCCTCTTCGCACGATTCGCGGCGAAGGTCCCTCTCGCGATGCGAGAGGGAATCCCCGCTCCCCCTCGCCAGCGAGGGGGAAGCTGGCCGGGCGAAGCCCGTGCCGGCAGGGGGAGTAATAAGCCTCCGGGAGCCAGTGAGGGGGAGGAAGAGAAACTCCCCCTCACGCCATGTAAGGGGGATCTGGCCGGGCGAAGCCGCGCCCGCGGGGAGGAAGAGACCTTACGCGGCCTTCTTCGACTTCGAACTACCCTCGGCGACCGCGAAGGACACCGGGCCGACCTTGCCCAGAGTATTCATCTCGGTCTCCTGACCGGTAAGCAGATTCACGTACTGAATCGCTACCGCGTAATGGCCCGGCGTCACCGGTACCGTCGTCTCGAGCGAGCCCGAGGCGAAGGCGAAGTGCTTGAACGTGCGATACTGCTTGCTCGGCTTCGCGTTCGCATTGCGCAAGCGCTGTACGAGCAGGGCCGTTGTCGTAAAGGCGCCGTTCGGAGCGCTCGCTACGAACTTGATCGCTCCCGTCTGAGCGGTCACGGTAAACGTGAGCGCATCGCCGGGGAAAGAAGCCTGGGGCGGCGTCGCCGGTGCCTGATTCTCGTCGGAGTTGACCAGCAGATAGCGCGTACCGAACGCAACGAACCAGTTGAATCCACTGCGCTGGCGAATGCTGCCGCTGACGTCGTTCATATCGCGGATACCCTCCGCATAGGTGTTCCATGCCTCCGCCTGCGCGGGGGTGAGGGACTTCCACTGCTGCGTGACCCTCGTAAAGGCCGTCCGGACTGCCGACTGCGAAGGCGTATCCGGGTTGTTCACGATGGGTCGATCCGCGAGCTCGGTGCCGTTCTTGGTAAAGCGATAAACCGCATTCCCTGCCCGACCACTCAGCCCGCGCATAAAGTTACTCAGTTTTACAACCGCCATGGTGGTGGTTCCTTCCTTGCCGCTCCGGGGGTCTTCTTTGAGACGCTTGGTCGCGGCAATGTTAGTGTCGGCAGTCTTGCGGGTGATTTTTAGGGCCGACCGGCGAAGACGAGATCGTATTGCAATGCAAGCCTTACGGCCGATCGTGCAGTTGTCCGGATCGCTGACGCAAACAGGCGACCAGCCAGCCCTTGATGTGATACTCTTCTGGCCATGGCCGCCTACGACGCTAACGCCATCCCCGCTGCATTTGGCCCGAACCGTATGTCTGAGGTTTGGGGAAAGCCGCCATTCGAACGGGCGAGGCACTTTGCGGAAGCGCTCGACTGGCTGGACGCCGGCTACTGGCAGGGCTATGTCGATGCAGCCCGCGCCGAAGAATTGCGCGCTGGAGTCGTCAATGCCATCCGTGCGACCAGCGCCGATCTTGCCCGGCAATTCGAGGCCGAGGGCCGGTGGCGCGAGCGCGACTTTCCCCTCTGGCCCAAGAACCGGAAGAACACCGACGATCCCGACCGTATCTACGGTACCGGGGTCATGCCCCCCCGGATCGGCTGCTGGCCCGCGACCGAGCCATATCCCGACGATCCAGTTGAGTTGGCAGAGATGGCGGAGGAACTCAGAGTCTGGATGGAGACCGTGGCCGCTCGAGCGCTCTACACGCATGATGAACGGAAGGCCGCGGTCACGGGTGCCGACGGCCTCTTCGAACTCGCATGGCGCTCGCTGCGAGGGCACCCCAACGTGCTCGAATAACTCGCCGGCGCCCAACCCAACAACGCGCCCTTGGCAGCGGGAGGGGTGAGACGAGGATAGGCTCCGGGATACGGCACTCAAGGCGCCGTTTCAATCCGCACCCACCCGCGCGGGTGGGTGAGACACGGCAAGACCGCCCAGAAGCGCCAAGCCCTAGAAGTTTCAATCCGCACCCACCCGCGCGGGTGGGTGAGACGAGGGATACCGGCTTCGACACGGGGGTATAAGCGGGTTTCAATCCGCACCCACCCGCGCGGGTGGGTGAGACCCAGCGCGGTGCGCATGATCCTGGAGTCTTATGCCGTTTCAATCCGCACCCACCCGCGCGGGTGGGTGAGACGTGTTGTCGCCGCCCTTTCGCCCCCCGAATCCATAGTTTCAATCCGCACCCACCCGCGCGGGTGGGTGAGACGAGTTCCGCCAGGACGACCGCCGCCCGTACCACATTGTTTCAATCCGCACCCACCCGCGCGGGTGGGTGAGACCCGTTTCGCCCTCGGGGACGAGTTCGAGCCCCGCCGGTTTCAATCCGCACCCACCCGCGCGGGTGGGTGAGACGGCCAATTCTCGGTTGTCAACGTGCCCGTCCGGCCGACGTCTCCGGCCGGAGTCGAACCGCGTGGAACAGCCGACGAACTCGCGCCGTCCCACGAACCTTACCCTAAAGCCGCCATCAGGCCCGGTTCGCGGGTCAAATCGTCAACGGGCCCTGGAAGTCCACCCAGCCGTCCCGGCCGTACACTTCCACGACCCGGCCACGGGCGCCCGGTAAACGATAAATGCGCAGGCTGTCTTCCACCGGGTCCATGATTTCCAGCAACCGCGAGAGCATCTTATGATACAGCGCATCCGTTAGGCTGCATTCGAACACCGAATACTGCACACGCTGTCCATAGCCTTCGCAGACTTTCGCCACGCGCCGTAACCGCCGCTCTCCATCGTCGTGGTTCGTCTTGACGTCGTAACAAACGACCATGTCCACACGCTCGGGTCTCGTCGTCTTCATCGCTTCAGCTCGGCATGTAAGGAGGATAATGCGTAAGGTCGCCGCGAAGGGTTCTGGCAAGCAAGCGCGCCTGCAAATGCGGAAGCAGCCCGATCGGGACCTTCTGCGCGAGAAGAGGATGCTGCACCTCCACCGCTTTGCGCCGTTGCAGTTCGGTCAGCACCTTCTTGCGACCGTCGGCGCTGAGCATCACGCTTCCGCCCGCCCGCTCCTCGAAGTCCGAGGGCCTGATCTGTTTGCGGTTGACGAGGGTGAGGCAGAAGCGGTCCAAGATCAACGAGCGGAACTCCTCCACCAAATCGAGCGCCAGCGCCGGACGCCCCGGGCGCAAGACGTGTAGATAGCCGCATTGGGGATCGAGCCCCACCCCTTCCAGCGCCGCCACGCAGTCCGACGTCGCGATCGAATACACGAACGACAGTAGCGCGTTCAGCCGATCGCGCGGAGGTCGGCGGCTTCGGGTCTTGAAGGCGAACTCCGTTGCCTCCGCCAGGACCAGGTAATCGAAGACGTCGAAGTAGACCTGGGCGGCCATGCCTTCGATGCCCCGTACCTCGTCGTGATCTCGGGCCGCCCCCACCCTGGGGAGCGCCGCCGCCAGATCCTCGCACGCTTCGGAGAGCGGCTCGGCGAACTGGGGCAGATCTCGCGAGCCCCTCAGCAGCACTTGCCGGGCATTCTGGATCTTTCCGGCGACGAAGGCCTTGGCCAGCGAAAGGGACCGGTCGGGGTCGAGGTGCGCCACCCACTGATCTCGCCTGAGGAGCACGTTCCCACCGGTCTTCCCCCCGACCCGTGCTTGGAACCGTCCGAACGTGTCGAACAGCACCACTGCCCGTCCCTCCTGCGCGCATCGCGCCATGAGCGGCTGAGTGATGTGCACGACGCCGAAGGCGCAGATCGCGCCCAGGTGATGAAGCGGCACGCGGAGCACCTGCTCGTCGCCAGCGCGAACCAGGACCGTTTCGTCCTTGAGCGAAACGGATGCGTCTTGCGTCAGGACGTAGAGCGTGTTGAGCAGTTCGCGGGTCATGGCAACTCCCCCAGCGGTAGCGGTTCGTAGAGCCGCGCTTCCGGTTGGCCCATTCCCCGTTCCACGGCAAAGGGCTGGCAGGCGTCGATGAGCGAGCACTTGCGGCACCGGCGATCGGCCACCGGCGGCGGCGGCCGAGGGCCGGCCATCATGGCGCGGATCGCCTCGACGATGGCGAGCGTTTGCTCGCGCAGATCGGCGGTCAGCTCGTGCGACACCCGCTCCCGACTCTCGACGAAGAATACGTCCGCCTGGCGCACCTCGAGGCCGAACATCTCTTCGAGGCAGATCGCCTGGGCGCACGCTTGAAGGAGGGCATGCGGCTTGTCGGTGCGCCGCCCGACCTTGTACTCGACCGGGATCGCCTCGCGGTACGGCGGTTCGGCAGGCAGTAGCTCGACCACGTCCGCCTTCCCCACCAGCCCGTAGCGCTCCGACCAGATCGGCAGGCCCCGCAGCACCCGTCTCCCCCGCTCCACCCGATCCTGATCCTCGTCCACCCTCCGGTGCGCCTTGGTGCCCCGGAGGGTGAAGAGGTTCTCGTCCCAGATCGACTCAAGATGGATCAGCCCACACTGCCGCGGGCAGTAGGACCAGTGCTCGATGGCGCTGATGGGGACGGGCTCGACGATGTTGGTCCCATCAGCACCTCTCAACGAGTTCGATGCCTTGAGGGAGATTGTCCTTGCGAAGAATCACCTTGTACTGCTCGAAGCATCGAGGGCTCGTGACACCCTCGTGTAGCCGGATGCTGACGACCGCACCTGGATGATCCCAAGAGTCAGTGGCTAGGTCAAGGAGCTTGTGGGAAGGCGCGACGCCGAGCTTGGCCATTTCAGGCGTCGTGCCGACATGCTTAAAGAGGATCAACTTCCTGCTGTTCATAACTCCTTTGCTCGCCGAGTGGTCGTGGTCGAACATATTGCAGAGGGCCTCCCAGAGCAACTCAAGATCAGCTTCCGAGAACCCGGTTTGCTCTGCGAGAGGAGCCGAGATGAAGCCTTTGGCTGCGTAGAGTCCGTAAGGGATGAGGCTCTTGCGGCCCATTGTCCGAAGAGAGTCTTCGTCAGCCTCGGCCTCCGCCTTCTCATAGTCCGCACTCGACTTGGCGGTCTTGACGTCCTCAGCAATTGCGCCGCGTGTGATCGACTGGTCTAGCGGAAGGATCGGGTGGATGGATCGCGAAAACGCGATCTGCACCGGCCCGCGAACTTGCCCGGCGTTGGGCCCGGTGCTCATTACGGCGCCAAAGGTGCGGACGTCGTAGAACTGCTCACACATCCACTGCTTGGCGGCATCCACCTTCGCCTTCTTCTTCTCTCCTAGCTTGAACCCACCCTCGGTGTTCTCATGCGCCCGCATGATCTGCCTGTTTAGGTTGGTGCTGTGCTGGACGAAGATCGCGTAGGGCGGCTGGTTGTTGCGCGCAATCTGAACATAGTTTCGGATGCGGCGCTTGAGCATCACGTCGGACGTGAGGCCGTGGCCATCCTGCGGGTCCATACGAGGCAGGTTGCCCGCGTCCGGATCGCCGTTCGGGTTGCCCCGCTCGCAGTCGAAGAGGTACAGGAACTCGTATCGGTTCCTAACGATGTTGTTGCTCATTGGGTTTCTTCCTCCTCTGGTTGCGCATCTTGCGCGGATTCGCGCGCCTTCTTGGCAGCACTGTTCCTTGCCCTTTCGGCGTTATCGTGTGCGGTCTGGTGCCAGAAGCCGAGGGCAAACATGGCTTGTTCGTCCAAGCTTAGGGCAGGCGGATAGCAGGCGTGTCGGTTGCCTTGCCGGCGGATGCCGTTGTGGATCTCGGCGATACGGTCCTCGTAGAGATTGGCAAGGCCACCCCCCAGCTTGGACAGGTGCGTCTGGGCGAGTCGGGAGAGCTGGGCGTATACACCAACCGGATTCGTCATTGCGCCGCCGTAGTAACGCTGGATTACTCCCGCACCCACGTCGCCGAGCGCGGCGCGCTGCAGATTGTCGTAGACAGCCAGTAACCTGCCGCAGTGGTAGGCCGCGCTGTCATGCTCAGAATCGAGTGCTGGTTGCATGTTTCTTCCTCTGTTGCGAATGAGATAAGCCTTGACGAGGGCGAGACGACGGCGGGCGTGGGCGCGCATTTGCGGCCCCTGATCCTTGTCCGTCAAATCGCCAGAAACGACGGTGGAGTTGAAGGCGAGCAGCGCCTTGGCTGCTGCCGATTCGGGAATGCGGCCACCAAGTAGGGCGGCGCGCCAGAGTTGCTGCCGCCAAGCACCCGCGGGCGTCACCCACTTCAGGTAGTCCTGATCGCCCTTCGGCCGGAGCGGGCACGTTAGCATCTGCTCCAGCTTCGGGTCCTGAGGTCGCCCCCCACCATAGGTAGGGAGGGTGAGGTCAGCAAACCACTGCTCAGTGGCCTCCGCCATGTTGAGGAGGGTGCTTTGGAAGTAGTCGCGTGTCATTACACGACCACCGGCGCCGGAGAGGGCGATCAAGTGGAACTGGACATCCCTAACTGGAATGGCTGGATCGCCCGTCTTGATCCTGCGAATCGCATCTCTGAGGCGCGACTCCACGAGGAGACGTTCCTCAGCGTCATCTTCAGGCGGTTTTTCGCGGCGGGGAACGCTACCGATGCTCAGCCCAAGTATGTCGAGCTCGTCCTCTACAAGCTTGACAGCTTCGGCTGGGCCGGAGTACCAGTACAGAATACGCGCGCCACCTAGCCTTGCGAAGTCCTTGGCGAGTTGCTTCGGTTGTCTCGGCTTCGGTCGTTTCCAAGAGTAGACTACGCTCCTCTCCAGAAGGTCGTCCAAGGCGGTGACGTATGCTTTAGCCTGCTCTGCATCCATGGCAGCGTTCGCACCCTGGCGAAGTCCATAAGATTCGAATGCAGGCTTGTCGAAGGTGATGATGGGGGCAAAGGGTTGGCTTAGCCCGACGCCTGACAGCTTGGTGAGCTTGGGGTGCGTGTTCTCAGGATCGATCAGTTCGCCAGTAGCGAAACTGACCATTCGGCCCTTGGGCTTGCCGCCATCGGCAAGCGAAGTTCGGAAGGAGTTCCACCACGCGTGCCACGAAGAGTCCTCGACGGGAAAACTGCTCCCGATTCGGACGGTGGCGAGGTCCGTGCGCTTAGGGGCGGGCTTCATCGAGGCAACCCGCTTCAGGGCCGCCTGGCGTTGGGATTCTAACTGCCTGGCTATGGGCCCCAGCTGTGGAGATGCAGAAGCAGCCTCCGTGAGCATTTTGATCAGCGTCGATCGGCGCGCCATTTCCTTCGACTCGCCTTCCTCGTCCTTCGCCCACGCAAGCCAAGTGCCAAGTGGGGCGATCAGGAAGTGAGCGGCTTCTCCCTCCTTGGCCCCGAGAGCACGGAGTTCGGAGAAGCTCAGGTCCGGTGCGGTGGGAAACTCCTTTTTGGAGGGGATGACGCCGGTGAGAGTCGTTCCGTCCGCGTCGAAATCGAGCACCCATCGGACCTGCTTTTTCCGATATCCCGGTCGGCTGGCAAGGCCGCGACTCTCGGCATACTCGAGCAGCGCGTTGATCATAGTATCACCGCCTTGCGCACTTGATCGCTCATGTACTGCGGCACGTGTACGACGCCCTGTTGCGCGCTGGCCCGGAAGAGCGAGATGCATGCCTTTGACGTGGCTTCTCCGGGTTTGGAGAGGTCGAACACGTCATAGAGCATCCAGCCGGCGTCGACATCGCCTTGCCATGCTGGTTGGCCAGAAGGTGCACCCCACCACGCGGGAAACTCTCGGCAGCCTAAGCTCGGGTGGATGAAGTGCTGGCCTCGTTCGAGCCGCCGAATGAACTGGTCCTCATAGGCAGCCATTGCCTTTGGCGCACCTGGCCAAGGCACGATGCGAGCACTGAGGCGGTAGCGCACGTCCCGAAGCGCCATCGTCTGGCGCTGGGTGCGGCCTTTGCCCGCGTCGCCGGTCGTTAGGGTGTCGCCGTCGGCCAGGATCGGCCTGATCTGCGACGGGTCGGCCATCCACCGGCGAACTTCGGGCTCAGAGGGCCCTTTCTCCTTCACCTCGTTGCGCATGAGCGCGAAGTACTTGGGCTCGGAGAGGATCTCGATGCGCTCGATTTCCCATCGGAACTCGTGGCGGTTGACGAAGATCGCGTCGAAGATGCCCCTGGCCGCGGAAGGCGTGATAAACGGGTAGCTCCAGCGCTCGACCTTCATCGGCGACGTGAAGCAAGCAAACTCGCCCCACACCTCGATCGCGTGGGGGTTTCCTCTGTAGTTCATGGTCCTGTCCTCCTTCTGCACCTGATCTTTGGGTCCGCCGAAGCGGACCCGTCACTTCTTCGGGCCATGCAGTGCAGAGTTTCAATCCGCCAGCCGAGAATCAAGGTGTCATTCCAGGTGTCACTCGAAGATGTAACCTTCGCTCGCGGCTGGAAGCAGCGCCCGACGTGTCAAACGTCGCGCCGGCGCACCGGCGACAGATGCCGTAGCGTTGCATGCGGCAGAGTCTACTAAACTCTCTTATCTGCCTGCAAGGCAATATTCACTCTTCCTTCTAGCGCACGGGCAGCTCCTTGTCCAGTCTCAAGCCGAGCATTGCGTCGTAAGCCTCGGCGTCGCTCAGGGCATACCAGTCTTCGGTGCCCGGGAGGGTGGAGCCGATCCAAACCGATTCCAGCGCTTCGTTGCGTCTCGCGTCGACCACGAAAGGCTGCGCCTCGCGAAAGAAGCGGCTAGTTAGCCGCCCGGGAACGTCAGGCGTTCCAGGGTATGGACTGAGCACATGAACTACATCGTTGTGCTCGATCAGACGGTAAATCCGAGCGACCTCGGGAAAGTCGCGCGCCTGAATTGCCTGTTCCAGCTCTTTGGTCGAGCCTGGAATGTTCTCGTTCGAGTAGAGCCGCTCGAAAAACGTGTCGAATGCGCTTGGGTCTTGGGGATCGATATGGTTCACTTGCTTCCGCAGGCTGTCCGCCTGCTCCGCCCCCTGCTGGTACAACTTGCCCGGATAGACCTCCTCCTCCGGCCGGAAGACATAGACTTGACCAGTTCCTGCGCCGGCTCGGTTGCATCGACCGGCGGCCTGGGCGATCGCATCAAGGGGGGCGAGGGCACGGTAAACGAATGGGAAGTCCAGATCGACTCCCGCCTCCACGCACTGCGTGCTGATGAGGATGCAGGGCTTACTTCGGTCGGTGATCCCATCAAGGGCAAGCACCGACCGGCGATGCTGGGCGCACATGTTGGTCGAAATGTGGCGGACTTCCGCTCTGGGACTCAGCGCGAGAACGCGCTCGGTCAGCAGCCGCGCGTGCTTTCGGGTGTTTACTATGCACAGAGCCCGCGAATGGTCGGCAAGTGCTTCCGCCATCGTGTCCCAGTTCTGAGCCGTGTCGCACAGATTCCAGTCGATCGTGTAGCGCCTGGTCAGTTCGTAGAGCCCGGCGTTGCGCGAGATGATAGGAACGGGGTGCCAGCCCTTATTGAACTCTTCCTCCTCGTTTTCCTTGGCCACCGCCGAAGCGAAGGTGAAGATGCCAGGTTGCGTTGCAGTTGAAAGGACGGCGCTGCACCCGTAGTCAGGGTGGGCCAGCCGCGCCAGCGCCCGTACAGTGGCGGAGAGGAGGGGACGCGGCAAAGTCTGAACCTCGTCCACGAGGATCACGCTGTTGGCGAGCGAACAGAGCTTGCGGCACGCGCCCGGGCGATCCGAGAACATAGACTCGAAAAGCTGTACCGTCGTCGTGACGATAATGGGCGGCAACCAATCCTCACTAAACGCCTCCTCGGCCCTGCGCTCTGCGTCTTCCGAGGCATTCTCATCGTCCCTGGGCTTTCTTCGCCAGTCCGCGAGGCTGGTGTGCTCAAGGAGTCTGCCTTGATCGGTCTGCTCCTTCAGGGCTTTGCGATACTCGTTCACTGTTTGATCCGTGATGGAGAGAAAGGGCAGGGCGACGACGATACGCTGCAGTTCCAGATGCCTTTGCATATGGCGCAGGGCGAACTCCAGCATGGCGAGCGTCTTGCCGCTTCCGGTCGGGGCTTCGAGCGTGAACAGCCCCCGACCCAACTCCGCGGCAGCTACCGCGGCTTGGCGAAGAGCAGCCCGGGCCTCCAGAACTTCTTGCGAGGCGCCCATTCCCAGCGTGCCGACGTAAGTCTGAAGATTCTTTATGGCTTGATCTACATCAAGAGCCTCGGCCTTTGGTCGAACCTCTCCACGCATATGGTGCGCGGTGTCGGCGTAATCAGCGTCCACGAGGGCCGACAACACCATCCGCGCATCGAGCATGGATGCTACGGTTGCGCGCAGCTTCCGGCCACGCCCCATGCCCTCCAGCGTGAAACCGTCCGCGACGAATGCTTCCAGTGCCGCCTTCAACTGATCTGCTGAGATGGTGGGCGTGCGTCCTTCGACCGAGAACAGTGTCTTCTTGAGGCAAGTGACTTGGGCCCACTTGCCAAGCCCGACGTGGTGGGCGTGAACTGCTGCTGCCGCCAATTCCGAAAGGTCCTTCTTCAACAGGAAGTGGGTACCCGGACACCAGTGATCGAGCCCTGAGACCTTGCCTTGAAGCCGCTGCAAGAACATTGCAGAGTACTTCCCGAAATCGTGGAACAAGCCTGCATAGGTCGCATCGGGCCGAAGGAATGCCGGGCACCGACTTGCAGCTCCCTGTAGCCCAATCTCAGGGTTTCCAAACGTGACGTTGCGCGTATGATCCCGCATCGTTTGGGCATCGCCGCCAGTTCCTCGAGAGTGCGCAAGCCATCTCGTGCTCATGACGTCACTCCCGAGCCGTTCTGTCCTGCTTCCTTGCATTCCTGCAGGTACCTCTGGAACCTCGGATCAGCTTTGGCCAAGTCGTGCGTGAGGCCAAGGGCGTGGGCGAGGTCGGCTTGGCCGAACTTCGCACCGAACCGAGACGCGGAAGCGGCGACGGCCTGCAGGTGCTCCACAAGCCCATGCCACCGATCCGAGCCGGACGGCGGCGTGTGGGCATTCAAATAGGCAACAGAAGACAACGCACTTCAGTATACATGCGATTATTGCGGTGGCGCGCCGCGCACTTCGCAGAGTTTTCCACACTTTTTTCCGAGACCTGCATCAGGCGGCACGGAGGAGGGCTTCCCTCCGGGCAGGATCGCGACCATCCGGCATCCCGCAGCTTGGGCTCGACAAGCTGTCGGCAGGTGTCGGTTTTGCTCAACGCGCCTCCGGCACCTTTCGCGGATTGGCGGCGGGGCGGGGGCGGGAGAAGATGTTCAGCGGGACGAAAAGGGTCGGGAGCTCCATCTTCGCGGTCACCCCGGCGACCACCTCGCGAAAGAACGGATACACCAGTCGACTCAGGTTCATCGGCGCGAAGATCTCGACGAAGCCCTCGGGCGGCTCCTGGGGGGCGTCGCAAATCACCGCGTAGGCGGACGTGATCGTCGCCACCTCGGCGCCGGATTGATCCCGGATGTGGATCGTGAAACGCACGTCGAAGACCACCGCTTCCTCTCGCATGTCAGATTCGGCGTCGAAGTCGATGGTAAACGCCAGCTTCTCCTCTTCGCTCGGCCATTGCCCCAGCTTGGCCTCGAGGCTCGTCATGCGCATGCCTCGCAATTTGAGGTGCTCGAGATAGGCGTCGTAGACCTCGCGGGGAATCGGGGGGCGAGCGGCGGCGGACTTCTTAGGCGACTTCTTCTTCATCCCATCCTCGGAACTTCATCATGTCGTAGCCAGCGGCGTCTTCGGTGACCTCGGCCCCGCGGACTTCCGCAAACTCGTACCGGGCCTTCTGCGCTTCCACCGCGACCCGCATCTTGAAATCCTCGCAGATGCCCTCGGCGAGGTTGGACATCGCGGTTTCCGCGGCTAAGGTCATATGACCGCGAAGCATGGCGTTTTCGCAGTAGGTGTTGAAGCTCACCCCGTCGCGCTCCGCGGCCGCGCGCATCTCGGAATGCAGACGGCGCGAAGCGCGCTGTAGCCATTTGCCGCTCGCCTGCGGTTCATCGGTGACATCGCTGGGCAAGGGGATGGGGCGGCCCGAGGCAATGATGAGGTCATAAAGCTCGAGGCGCAAATGCTCGAGTCGCTCGATCGCCTCGGCGGCGCTTGGCGCATCGACCATGAAAAGCCCACGCCCGAGCAGCGGAATCCACGCCATCCACCCGCCGCCCTCCTCGGTCGAGAGCTGCTGCAGTTCAATGGGATAGCGCAGCGCTTCCCATTGGGCCCTAGTTACATTCTTCTGGTTCATCATCTTCATCCCGCAGTAGTCCGAGCAGGCTGGCCGCCTCGAAAGCGATCTGACAATAGATGGCCTTCACGTGCTTGCCTCCGCTTACCGGCATCCCAATCTGCCCGAACTTGAAGTCGTCGTGGACTTCGACGAGTTCGGGCACATCGACGGTCCAGCGGTGGCTGCCGCCTGGGTGTACGACGACCCGATCGCCAAACACCCGCGTCAGCAGCGCCTCCACTTCGCTCACCGGCACAGGCTGCCTCGCGGTAGCCCACGCGTCGAATCGCTTGCGCCACTTCGCCATTCAGCCTCTATATGATACTACGCATAGTATCATTCTGCGTTGCCGTTCGTCAATCATCGCTTGTGCTCTAGGCCCATTGGCCCCGCCGCCGTGTGGGATGAGTGTTGCACCGACGGCAAGGGCACGAGGTTACCGTACACGTCGAAGCTGGCTTCTGGGCATGGCGTGCCCCTCTCCGTTTCCCTTCCGCCACCCCATTTCCCCTGTCGTGTCCGAGCGGTGTCCGAGGAGTGTCCGAGGGTGAATGGGCTCGGACACCGGGCACCGAATGCCGGGAGGCACTAAAGAAAACACGGCGACCTGCCGACGATGAGGGTATGGCGATCGTGCGGACTTCGGCGTTCGTGGCGGGCATTCGGGGCTCGGCGGGGAATGTGACTTATGTCGAGACGCCGTTCGGCGTCTCGGTCCGCGACCGGGTGATCCCCCGCGATCCGCGCACCCCGGCTCAGGAGGCGGCTCGCGAGCGGATGACGCTGGCGGCGCGGGCTTGGAAGGCGCTCAGCCTCGCCGAGGCGCGGGCGTGGCGCGAGTATGCCGCCGCCCTCGATCAGCAGCCGCCGTGGCGCCCGGCCAAAGCCCAAACCCGGTTCGTCGAGCTTGCGATCCGGTTCCTCCAGGTGAACCCGCAGGGCACGATTCCCCGCCTGCCGCCGGCGACCCCGTTCGCGGGCGATGGGCTGGTCCTAGGCGCCGAGGGCCTGGTCGGGGCGGTTCGGTTCGCCGCGAGCCAGCCGAACTCGCCGGACGTAACGACCGAGCTCCTGGTCCAGCGCCTGGTCTCGGTGCACCGGCGGACGTATCTGGAGCGGTACCGGACCCAGGGGTTCCACGCGTTCGGCCCCCCTGCCGACGTGTCGCTGCGGCCTGGACTGTATGCGTGCGCGGTGCGCTACGTGCGGATGTCGACGGGTCAGGCGACGGGTCTGGTGGAGTTGGGGTTGGT
>DDTO01000001.1 GCA_002344135.1 Chthonomonas sp. UBA2362
TCTTTCTTTGCCTGAGCCGACTTGCCGGGCGTTTGGCAGGACACTGTCATCCCGAGCGAAGCGAGGGATCTCCCGACCAGCCCATACTCAGCCGCGGGCAAATCTCTCTGGTTTACTTCGCTCCGGTCAGGGTGATGGGATGCGCAACCACCGATCAGCGCTTTCGGGGTAAGACGATCGCATGAGAGTCGGCATCGAGTTTTGCGTCGTCTGAGACTACGCACCCAGAGCCGTCAGTTTGGCGGCCGCGATAGTGGAGCGCTTCGGAACTCAAGTTCGGGAGATCGTGCTCATCCCATCCGGGGGCGGTCGCTTCGAGATAACGGTCGACGGCACCCTGGTTTACTCGAAGCTCGCCACCGGCAAGCACATCGACAACGACAAGGCTATCGAACTCGTCAAGAAAGGGCTGTAGGGGTGCCTGAGGGACCGAGCAGGATTAGTGCGGCCGCTGCCGCCGCCGCTGTGTCCACTCTGAGCACGCGCGGACCCAAGGTCACCGCCCGAGGACCGATCCTTTCGACCTCGCGAGGCGCCCATCCGCCTTCCGGACCGATCACGATCACAGCCCGCTCCCCGGGCAACCGGTCCATCAGGTGAACCGGCACCCCCTCCTGCTCGCTCAGGACGAGGGCATCGCCGGCAATTTCGAGCACGGCGGCCAGGGAGTCGGCGGCCGCGATCTTCGGCAATCGAGCCCTAAAACAGACCTCTGCCGCCTCTCGGGCGATCGCTCGAAGCCGGGTAAGCCGGTGCTCCATCTTCGCTTCGTCCCAGCGAACCACCGTCCGCTCCGAGGGGAAGACGACGAACTCGGAGACTCCGATCTCGGTGCCCATCCTCACCACCTCATCGAGCTTCTCCGGCTTCGGGATCGCTTGCGCGATGGTCAGGTGAAACCGGGGCTCGGTTTCGATGGCTTCCTCCTTCAGTACCCGCGCGACGTGTCCTTCGAAAACGCACCGAAAGATTCTGCCGTTGCCCGGCAGGCAAGCGACATGGGCGCCAGCGGGGAGCCGGAGCACCTTCCGAAGCTTGTCGATCTCTGCTTTGGGCAGTTCGAAGATTCCCTCATCGGGCTCCGCATCGAGGAAGAGCCTCGGGAGCGCCCTAAGAGGCAGGTCAGGCATGCGGATCCCTTCGGCGGAGGACCGCAGCGATCCAGTCGCCCTCCTGCATCACCCGCTCGGGCTCGAAACCGGCCTGCTTGGTCGCCGCCTCGACGTCGGTCCAATTCGCCTCGATCACGCCGGAAACGATCCAATGACCACCGGAGCGAATGTGGCAAGCCGCCGAAGGGGCAATATGGATGAGAGCGGCCGAGATGATATTGCTCAGGACCGCGTCGAAGACGACATCCACGCGGAATGGCGAAAAGCCCTTTCCGCCCGCCACTTCATAGCAGACGCCATTGCGGATCGCGTTCTCACGCGCGCTCTCGATCGCGACATCGTCGATATCGACCGCGATCACCCGTTCGCTTCCGAGCAGTTTCGCGGCCACCGACAAGATGCCGCTCCCGCAGCCGATGTCGGCAACGAAGCGCGGCGGAGTCTGTTCCCAGATCGATTCCATCAGTTCCAGGCACAGCCGCGTGGTCGGATGGTCGCCCGTTCCGAATGCTTGACCCGGGTCGAGGACGATGACCTTATCGTCCGGCGCCGCGGGATAGTCTTTCCAAGTCGGGCGAACCACGAGCCGTTGGCCGATCCGCCTCGGCTCGAAGAACTGCTTCCAAGATTCGGCCCAGTCTTCGTCGGGCACGACCTCTTCGGTCACCGCCAATGCGCCGCGTGTCTCCAAGTCCCTGCGCAGGCACGCCACAGCCTCGCTCGCACGCTCCCCATCGACCAGGTAACCCCCCATCGCCGGCGGGTCGTCGGTCTGTACGGTTCCGGGGATTCCGTGTCTTTCGAAGACGTCGCAGATCACCGCCCAATCCTCCGGCGCCCGATCGAATCGCGCGGTGACCTTGATCCAACTCGTCATTTTTTCTTCTTGAAGAGGCCGCCGAGGATCGAGCCGCCCCCCTTGGGCTGGTCCTCTCCGCGCAGTTCGGCAAATTCGCGAATGAGTTTGGCCTCGGCCTCAGATAGTCGTTCGGGCACTCGGACCTGGATCTCCACCATCAAGTCACCCCTCGCCCCGCCGTGCAGACGAGGCAGGCCACCGCCGCGGACCCGCACCAAAGTGGCCGGCTGCGTTCCGGCAGGAATATCGAGCCCGACCTCTTCGCCGACCCCGTCGATCACGACATGGTCTCCGAGCGCAGCCTGGGCGAACGACACTTCAACTTTGGCGTGGAGGGTCGTTCCCTCGCGAACGAATCGAGGATCGGGCACGACGTCGAGAACGACGAAGAGGTCGCCGGGACTGCCGGCGCCGACTCCGTCCCCGCCCTTGCCGCGAAACGTGATGTGGGAACCGGCTTCGACTCCGGGCGGAATGTCGATCGTCAAGCGTTCATCGACTGAACTTAATCCACGGCCGGAGCACAATGGGCACCGCCGTTCTACGACGGTTCCTTCGCCGCCGCAGGTGGAGCAAGTCGTTTGGGTTCGGATCTGGCCGAGGAAAGTGCTCTGCACGCGGGTGACCACGCCTTGGCCGCTGCAAGATGGGCACTGGACCCGATCGGTACCCTTCTCGGCGCCAGTGCCATTGCACTCTGGGCAGTGCGCCATGCGGCGATACTCGATCGTTTTGCTCGCCCCGGTCAAGACGTCCTGCAGAGTGAGCTGCACGTCCACCCGGACATCCTCGCCGTCCCGCCCGTAGGCGCGAGGTCGCCGCGTCGTGCCGCCAGTGGCGCCGAAGAACATTTCGAAGAGGTCACCGATGTTGCCCGCACCGCCGAAGAAGTCACCGCCAGGGATACCCTGATCGTCGGTAGCGCCGAACTGGTCGTACCTTGCCTTCTTCTCGGGGTCGGAGAGAATCGCGTAAGCTTGTCCGATCTCCTTAAACTTTTCCTCGGCCTCCGCGTCGCCCGGATTGACGTCTGGGTGGTACTTTCTGGCGAGGCGTCGGTATGCGGATTTGATTTCGTCCGCCGACGCGTCGCGGCTGACGCCCAGGACTTCGTAGAGGTCGGTCATGGTCGAGCCCATGGCTTGGTAGTCACAGCGAAATCGAGGCTAGTCGACGGCTTCCTCGTCCTCGTCCAGGTTCTCCTGATCGGCGATGTCGCTCAGGGAGAGCGTGGCTTCCTCTCCATCTACCGGAACTGGCTCGGGCTCGGGCTCGGCTTCGTCAAGCAGATCAGTTAGGGTCGCGGCTGCGAGATCGATCTCGGGCTCTTCCTCGAGGTCGTGCTCACCCTCGTCGTGCTCGTCGGCGACCAAGAGCTCGGCCTCAGCCTCGTCCAGTGCTGGCAAAAGAATGCCGAGTTCGGGGACGATCGGCTCGTCGCTGATGATCGTCACGTCGGACTCGACGGCAACCGGTTCCTCGGTACCGAGTTTCGGTCGGATTTTGCCGGCAGCGATTTCGGCCAGCGCGATCGTCAATGGGTGGTTCGATTCGACACGAACGAGGGGCGGCGCGCCCTCCTTAAGCTGCTTGGCCCGCTTTGCGGCCAGATTGGAAAGGACGAACTTGCCCTGCTCGAAGTCGTTCAGGATGTCGGCAGAAGGCAGGATCGAACCGCTGGAAGGAGTCATGGCGTCCGTTTATTGTACCCGGTCGGGACGCCTGCGGGCCAGGTTTGCTACAATGAGCCCGGCAACGCGGCCATAGACCCACCAAGGCGGTGGACCGAAGGACACAGACCCATGGGCCGCGAAATCAAACGGATCGGCATTCTGACCGGGGGCGGAGACGTCCCGGGCCTCAACGCGTGTATCAAGGCCGCCGTCTTCCATGCCACCGAGGCCGGTCGCGAGGTGATCGGCATTCGGCGTGGATGGGGGGGGCTCCTCAACCTCGACCTTGAAGACCCCACCGCGAACAGCGAGTGGGTGCTCCCCCTGGACCGTAGCAATACGCGCACGATCGACAGGTTTGGAGGCACTTTTTTGCACACATCGCGCACCAACCCGGGACGGGTGCCCCCGGACAAGGCGCCTACCTTTCTTCGCGATCCAGAAGAAGCCGACCCGGAAGACGAGCAGCCTCTCGACTTCACACCACACGTGCTCGAAGTCCTAGAGAAGCTCGAAATCGACGCATTGATCGCGATCGGGGGCGACGATACGCTCAGCTACGCCCATCGCCTCCATCAAGAGGGCTTCCCGGTCGTCGCGATCCCCAAGACGATGGACAACGACGTTTTCGGCACGGACTACTGCATCGGATTCTCGACGGCCGTGAGCCGGAGCGTCGAGTTCATCACGAACCTTCGAACCTCAGCGGGGTCGCACGAACGGATCTGTATCGTTGAGCTTTTCGGCAGAAACTCTGGCGAGACCTCGCTCATCACCGCCTATCTCGCGGGCGTCGATCGCGCCGTCATCTCCGAAGTTCACTTCGACCCGGAGCGTCTGGCCGCATTGCTCATGGAGGACAAGCGCGCTAACCCGAGCAGCTACGCGATCATGACGATTTCCGAGGGCGCCCAGATGGTCGGCGGCAAGATCGTCGAATACGGGCAGGCCGACGCGTACGGGCATCGCAAACTCGGTGGCATCGGCGCGATTACCGGAGACGCCATCAAGCGCATCACGCACCAGAACATCATCTATCAGCAGGTGGCCTACCTCATGCGCAGCGGCGAGCCCGACGCGCTCGACCGCATGGTCGCTATCAGCTACGGCAATCTCGCCACCGATCTTGTTCTAAGCGGTCAGACTGGGCATATGACGGCCCTCCACAGCGGCCGCTACTCCACCGTTCCCATCGATACGATCATGGAGGGCATCAAGCGCGTCGATGTCGATGAGCTGTACGACATCGAACGGTACAGGCCGAAGATCCAGACCATGCTCGGCAAGCCGATGTTCCTCTACTGATTGGCTCGACCTAGTCCCGCTTCCGTCCGAATTTTGCACCGATTGCTGTCGAGGGTCTCATCCCCGTTGAGGTCCGCCTCCTGCCACGCAAAAGAGCCGGGCCGCTGGATCCAGCGGCCCGGACCTGTGTCTGAGACTCCTTAGTCGTCGCCAGTCATGCCGAAACTCGTCGACATGATCGCGTAATCTCCGATCGAGACTTCGTCGTCACCATTCAGGTCGGCCATGGGGTTGTAGCCCGCGTCGCCGAGCGAGAGGCCAAAGGAGGACGACAGCTGGGCGTAGTCTCCGATCGCCACTTCGTTATCGCCGTCGACGTCGCCGTTGAGGAGCGTGAAGTTAACGCCGGTTGCTCCACTGCTGGTGACGACCACCGATCCGCGGAGTTTGCGGAGCCAGTGGGTGCCCTTCGCTGCGAAGTCATATGTGCCGGCGTTGATGCCACTGCCGAGGTCGAACGAGTAGCCACCGCTGGCATTGAGGAAGACGGTTTGGGTCTGCAGCGCCGTGGTGCTGCCGACGTTCCTTACCTGCATCTGGATCGGCTGCCCATTGGGGCTGGCGAGCCAATCTTGAAGGGTAACGGTACCGGAGACGGAAAGGGTCTGTCCGGCGAAGGTAAGGATGGCATCGTTGCTCGTCACCGAACCACAGGGGCTCGTCACGATGCATCGGTAGGCACCTGCGTGCGAGAGCACCGTCGGGAAAATGAAGAGCGTGTCGGTAGTCGCTCCGAAGATCCCATTTCCGTTCGTGAGGGGTTCAGAGCCCTTGTACCACTGGTACTGAAGGGTACCTGGACCACTAGCGACGACCTGGAAGATCGCAGGACTGCCGAGCGTCACGTTCTGGTTCTGCGGATGTTGGGTGATCTGGACGCCGTTCAGCGATTCGTAGCTGACGCGAATGTTCCAGTCGCCGCTGGGCCGAAAGATCACCGGCAATTGGGCAAACGAGTGCCAGCCGGCGGGCGCGCCGAAGGGGCCGCAGTCGAGTGCGAAAAGCCAGTTGTTGGCGGGCGAGGACAGGTTACCGTCAGCGTCGGTCGTCGGGAACGCGTTCGAGTTCGTTGGCGGCGACTGGGTGCAAGGATTCGCCGGCGGGTTATTGTGCCGATCGATTCGGTAGCCCACCGTGAACATGTTGCTGTTGCCCTGGTTGTAAATGTACATCTGCTCGGGATCGTTGGGATCGACCGAGAACTGGATGTTCGTACCCTGCGTGCCAATGGGCATCCGAAGGTGCGGAATGATCAGGTCGTCCGACGAATACTCGTACAGGAGCGTGCCCGTCGCCGGGTTGCCTTCGTACACGAAAACCGACCACTCGGTCGTCGTCGGGACGGTGGTTGCAGACTGCGCGAAAATCATCTCAATCAGGTTGATCCTGATGGGGAATTCGCTGGCATTGAGGGTGAATGACGCCGCGGCCATCTCGCCTTGAGCGAAGCCGGCCTGAACGATGAACGAGCCGCCCGAAAAGTTCGCGCCGGACCAAGTGCGGGTTACCGCGCATTGGCTATACGCGGGGGTAGCGGCGCTAACCGCCACCACGAAAGCCATCGAAGCAAACAGGGCTCTCTGCGATGCTAACAAGTGCATAGAATGATCTCCTCGGCTTCGCCGATTCGGTTTGAAATGATTTTACATCAGGTCGCGCAAGAACCCGGAAAACTCCCGCAACTCTCGCGGCTCCCAGCGTATGACGGGGCAACGCCGGCGAGATGTTCCACCAAGGGATCTTCGCGCTGTTGAAACTTTCCCGGCACAGGATTCGTTTCCAATATCAAGCCCGAAGGGGAGTAGCGCCCGGCATCGCCGGGAGGCCGAGTTCGTCAGTACGCTCGAATGAGCCGGACCGGCCAGCAAGCGCGAGACCTTCATCGCCAGACGATGAAGGTTTCGTTGTGTCTGGCGAAGGCTCATGGAGGAAACGAGTAATGAACTGTCCGAACTGCAGCATCCCCCTGAGGCTCGCTGAGCGTCAGGGCATCGAGATTGACTACTGCCCCGAGTGCCGGGGCGTTTGGTTGGACCGCGGCGAACTCGACAAGCTGATCGAGCGGGCTCCAGGGGCCTCACAGGCAATGCCGCGGGAGGTTGAGTCGTACCGGCCTGAGTGGGACGGTCAGGAAGGTCGCAAGAAGAAGCGTCGGTCGGTGTTGGGCGATCTGTTCGACTTTTGATGGAACTGGCCGGCATCCCCTTGTGGATATGGGGCGGGTTCTTGGGCTTCGTCCTGCTCATGCTCGCCCTCGATCTCGGCGTGTTCCATCGCCAGGCGCATCGCATCGCGATCAAGGAGGCTCTCGTCTGGAGCGGTATCTGGATCGGGCTTGCGCTCGCATTCAACGCACTGATCTTCGCCTCTTGGGACCGAATCCAGCCCGGCTCGGACTACACGAACTCCGAAGCCGGGTTCGCCTTCCTGGCCGGGTACCTGATCGAGAAGGCCTTGAGCGTGGACAACATTTTCGTTTTCCTGCTCATCTTTGGCTACTTCGCCGTACCCGACAAGTACCAGCACCGGGTGCTGTTCTGGGGGATCCTCGGGGCGCTCTTCTTCCGCGCCCTCTTCATCGCTGCCGGAGCGACCTTGCTCGAGCGCTTTCATTGGACGATGATCCTATTCGGGGTCTTCTTGATCTTCACCGGCATCAAGATGGTGACCCAACAGCACAAGACTCTGGACCCCGAAAGGAACCCCTTCGTACGCCTCATCCGCCGGGTAATGCCGGTGACAGAGCAATACGACGGCCAGCGCTTCTTCACTCGCGTCGGGGGCAAGCTTTGGGCCACGCCGCTCTTTCTGGTGCTCCTCGTGGTCGAGTTCACAGACATTATCTTCGCGGTCGATTCTATCCCCGCGATCTTCGCTATCACTTCCGACCCGTTTATCGTTTTTACTTCGAACGTCTTCGCGATTCTGGGCTTGCGTGCGCTGTTCTTCGCGCTGGCGGGGCTGATGCAGATGTTTCACTACCTCAGCTATGGGCTTTCGGCGATACTCGTCTTCGTGGGGTTGAAAATGCTCTACGGATACGGTGAGAAATCGGTCTTCCCCGACTGGCCGAAGTTCCCCGTTTTCTTGTCGCTCGGGGTGATCGCAGCGATCCTCGGGGCGGCGATCGTCCTTTCTATCCGACGACCGCCGGAGCCGGAAACGACCGGGGCGTGATCAGGGTCGCCGGAAGTAGAGCGCGGCGCCGAAAATGCCCGAGTGGTTCGTGAACGTGACGTGCAAGTCGGTCACTCCCTTCTGCTGCAAGATGTACATCACCTGGTTCAGGTTGTACACGTTCATCTGCATGGGAGGCTCGCGAAGTGACAGGTCGGGGCGGCCGATGAGCTTCTTCACGAGCCGCTTCGCTCCCTTGATCAGTTTCGGCTGCTCTTTGAAACCGTGCCGCATCGAAGGCGGAGGAACCCCCAGGGTCTCCCTACACTCTTCGTGCGCGTAGGTCATCTGCAGATAGCCGATTCCGCCAGAGGCCAGATGATCGACGAGACGCTCGATGATCACCGTGCCGCGCTCCGGAGGAATGTGCTGAATCACGATGTGCGAATAGACAAAGTCGAACTCTCCCTTCAGCAGGGAGAGCCGATCATCGGATTTCAGCAGCGTGACATTGTTCAGGGAGAATTCTTCGCAGTTCTTTCGCGCTTCTTCCAGCATGGACTCGGACACATCGATTCCAGTCACTTCTTCGGCGATTCGGGCAGTGGCGATGAGCAGTCGACCGACCCCGCACCCGAAATCGAGGGCGCGCTTGGGCTCGAAATCCGGGTCGATGTGGCGTCGGCAGTAGTCGATCCAGCGGCGGACATCGCCCTCACCGGTTCGAAAGAACTCGGCTCGCGACTCGTTTGTCATCCGACCGAGCCGAAACTGATCCATCGTGCAAACCCCGAAGTAGGGATCGTTCTCACCCCAAATCTCCCAATCGGAATCAGTGTCGCGGCTCATAGCGGTGCATTGTACAGGGTTGCGCCGTGCAATCGAAAGAGAGCGCTACGGATTGCCGAGAGTCGCGCGAGGGCCTGTCCAGCGGGTATCATCCTCCCTTGCCGACCGCCCAGCCCGCGGCCGATTGGAAAACGCACCATGCCTTTGGACAAGCAGATCAAGTCGAAAGCCATCGAGGACTACGCCCGCACCGAGGGGGACACCGGCTCGCCGGAGGTCCAGATCGCCGTCATGCAGGCCCGAATCCTGCAGATCACCGATCATCTTCGGACCCACAAGAAGGACTTCCACTCCCGTCGAGGTCTGATGGTCCTCGTGGGCAAGCGTCGCCGCCTCGAAGGTTACCTGCGGAGGATCGACATTGCTCGATACCGCGCCCTGATCCAGAAGCTAGGTATTCGCGAAGTCCGCCCGAAGTGACGCATCGCATTTCATAGCGGAATGAGGACGACGAGGCAGTCGTCTACAATTTCCACGCTATGAAGAAGTTTCTCCTGCCAGCACTGCTGGCACTGCTTGCCTTGGGTTGTGGCGGCGATTCGACCCCACTAGGAACGGGTGCTCGGCATTCGGGCATCTACTCCGGCACCTACACCGACTCGCGGGGCAGGCTGGTCACTCTTCAGACCGAGCAAATCCATCGCGGAAACGTTCTGACCGGCGTCGCGCGCATCCAAGTCGGTGACGAAATGTATCATGCCTCGCTTCGCGGGACCACTAACGGCGAGGCCCATTCGTGGACAGGGGTGCTGCCCGGCGACCAGGGACGACTCGCCGTCCGCGTGGCGGCCGACGGTTCGGCACAGGTAGAAGCCGAGGGAGAACTGAGCAGCGGAATGGGATCGATGGCAAAGACGGGGGCAGCCACCACCGACGACCTTTCCGGTACCTATACGATCACGTGGAACGCCCAGGGCTTCAGCGACAACTTCACCGTCGAAATCACCAACGTGAGCGGCGTCGATACGCTGCCGAACATCTACGTGAAGCTGCCCGACAACGGCGGCTTCGTCGCGTCCGGAACAGTGGTTGGCAACACGGTCGCCCTCACGTACTTCAGCGGCGCGGGGGCGAACGGCTTCCTCGCCAAGCTCTCTCCGACGGCGATCGGGCAGACCGGCAACGCCTCCTTCGAACTCATTGCCCCAGGGGGCGGCAAATTCACCGGCACCTGGACGATCACGCCGGGCGGCTCGTAACGCCTCGACCGTCGAGCCGCCTTCCTGCTGCACGAGCCATCCGCGGGACCTAGAGGGTGCCGCGGAGAGCCTGCTCGCGCTCGATTGACTCGAAGAGCGCCTTGAAGTTGCCTTTGCCGAAGCTCTTCGCCCCTTTGCGGTGGATGATCTCGTAGAACAGGGTCGGCCGGTCGGTGATCGGCTTGGTGAAGATCTGGAGCAGATACCCCTCGTCGTCGCGGTCGACCAGTATGCCCAGATCGGCCAAAACGTCGATGTCCTCGTCGATCGCCCCCACTCGGTCGGTGAGCATCTCATAGTAGGTCTTCGGCACCGAAAGGAACTGGATGCCACGGGCGCGGAGCCGAGAGACCGTATACACGATGTCGTCGGTACGCATGGCGACGTGCTGGACGCCGGCTCCACCGAAGAACTCGAGGTACTCGTCGATCTGGCTCTTCTTCTTGCCCGCCGCCGGCTCGTTGATCGGGAACTTCACCCGGCCGTTACCGGAGGCCATCACCTTGGACATTAGTGCCGTGTACTCGGTAGAGATGTCCTTGTCGTCGAACGAGATCATGTTCTTGAAGCCGAGAATGTCTTCGTACCACTTGACCCAGACGTTCATTTTGCCGAGTTCGACATTTCCGACACAGTGGTCGATCTCGATCAGGCCGATCGGGTCGCCCGGCTGGTTCTCGGCTCGGAATCCGGGAAGGAACGGGCCCTTGTAGTGGTCGCGGTTGAGCAACGAGTGGACGGTATCTCCGTAAGTGCAGATCGAGGCAATGCGGACCTTTCCGAAATCGTCTTCGAGGGTGTGAGGCTGGCGCCAGGCTTGAGCCCCGCGCGACGTGGCCGCCTGGAAAGCCCAATCGACGTCGTCGACTTCGAAAGCGATGTCCTGAACGAAGTCGCCGTGATAAGCAATGCGCTCGGCCATCGGGTGCCCCGGTCGCAAAGGAGCGCTGAAAACGAGCCTCAGCTCGTTCTGGTCGAGGACGTAAGACGCCTCTTCCCGGCTGCCGGTCTCAAGCCCGGCGTATCCGGTGATATCGAACCCGAAGGTGTGCTGGTAGAAAAAGGCCGACTGGCGGGCATTGTTGACGTAGTGGCGGACATGGTCCACCCGGCGGATAGGAAAGGTGTCGGTGCTCATCGTTGTTGTCTCCAAGTCTTGCGTCGCTCGCCCCAATTTCCCTTGGCGGGAATACGGTCGATCGGGCAACGAAGAGCCTGACCTAGATTATATCACCGGGTCTTCAGACGCTTGACCGCCCGCGCCGGGAGGCAACTTCCAAGACTGGGAGCAGAAAGCGCGGTCAAGCCCGCGCACTCCGAAAGTAGAATGCGGACATGCTGCCCTGGGATCAAGACCTCTTCGTCCGAATCAACACGTGGCCCGATTCGCTGGCGCCGATGTTCGAGTTCTTCAGCGTCGGGATCAAGGGGCTCGCGCTCAAGATCATCCTGGGGGTCGTCGCAGTGGCGCTCTTGGCTTGGCCGAGAACCCGGTTGGCGACGATTCTCGCTCTCCTCTCCTGGCCGCTGGCCAATCTGATCACGGACATCCTCAAGAGCAGCCTGCCCATGCTTCGCCCCAGCGTCGACTTTCCCGAGGCGATCGTGCGGGTGGAGCGCCTGAGCAGTCCGGGAACCGCCAGCGCGCATGCGGCGAACATGATGGCCGTAGCCTTCGCCTTCATGATCGGCCTTGCCCCGTTGCGAAAGACGACCTGGCCCCTGCGAGGGATTATCGCGGGGTGGTTCGTGGTGGCGATCTTGACCGGTCTGAGCCGCATCTACGTCGGCGTTCACTATCCGAGCCAAGTCCTGATCGGGTTCATCGTTGGCGCGGTGGCGGCAGTGATCGTGGCAGGGATCGGGCGAGCGATCGATGGCGCAATCGCTCGCCGGCGGGAGGCGAATAGGACCTAAGCGGCGTCCGATTCGGCGGCATGGAACTTGTAGCCGTAGCCGCGCAGGGTTAGGAGGTAGCGTGGCTTGAGCGGATCCTTCTCGATCTTCTTGCGAATCCGGTAGACGTAGACCTCGAGGCTGTTGCTGTTGAAGTCGATGTCGTAACCCCAGATGCTCTCGAACAGTGAGTCGCGAGGGACGGCAACGTCACGGTTCTTGGCCAGGTAGGCCAAGAGTTCGAACTCCCGGTTTGTCAGGTCGGCCGGCCGCCCTTCGACCAAGACCTGACGTCGGCCAAAGTCGATCTGGAGGTCACCGACGACGATCCGATCCTCGCCATTGGGCATAGACGCCTCGGAGTATTCGCGCGCCCTGCGGAGTTGCGCTCGAACCCGCGCCAAAAGCTCGACCGGCTGGAAGGGCTTCGTCAGATAGTCGTCCGCACCCACCTCGAGCCCGACGACTTTGTCCATCGACTCCGACCGCGCGGTGAGCATGATCACCGGGAACCGCCACTTGGTGCGGAGCCTACGGCACAGGGCGACGCCGTCCATGCCTGGAAGCCCGACGTCGAGGATCGCGAGGTCGACCTTGGTGTCGTCCAACATGGCGAGAGCGTCTTCGCCCGAAGCGGCGGTCTCCGCATCGTAGCCGTTCTTGAGAAAGAACCTGCGCAGGTTCTCGAGGAGAAACCGGTCATCGTCGACGATCAAGAGTCTCGCGCTCATGGCAGTCCGTTCTTGCTCAGGGGTTCGGGAACCACGATCCGGAAGGTCGTGCCAACCTCGGCCGCGCTTTCCACGTCGATGCGCCAGCCGTGATCTTCCACGATCCGTCGAACGCTATAGAGTCCGAGCCCGAATCCCTCTGATCTAGTCGAGTGAAAGGGCTCGAAAAGTTGGGGAAGAACTTCGGGAGGGACGCCCTTCCCCGAATCATTGACCTCGAGAATCAGACCCTCGGGAGTGCGTCCGATCCGGAGCACGATCTGGCCGCCCGCGGGGTCCATTGCCTGAACGGCATTGAGGATCAGGTTCACGAAAACGTGCTCCAGCTGATGCGTATCTGCGTAGACGAAGTGCGCTCCATCGCCGGCTTCGATGCTTACGTCGATACCGGCCACCGACGTTTGGGCGTGGGTCAGCTCCACGACTCGGTCCAGCAGGTCGGTCAAGTCGACCTGCTCGCGGGTCACGAGGCGGGGACGGGCGTACGAGAGAAGGCGGTGGGCAAGCACATTGAATCGATCGATCTGAACTCGAATCGCCTGCCGCGTGGGCTCGATGTCGTCCGCGGCGTCAACTTCCATCGCGAGCGAACTCAGGATGTTGCGAATGTCGTGGGCGATGCTGGCAGCCAGAGTCCCGACCGCAGAGAGTTTCTCACTCTGAATCAGCCGGTCCTGGGTTGCACGAAGTTCTTCGTGGGCAACGATGAGCCTGCGCTGAAGAACGTGACCGCTGACGAGCAGGGAAACCTGGTCGATGAGCGCCTCCAGGTGTGTTCGATGATGCTCGTCTTCGAGAGGCGGCGCGGTCTGCCGCCCCAACGCGAGTATTGCCACCAACTGGCCGTTGGTCAGCAGCGGGATGGTCCCGACAAATCCGCATCCGAACAGCGAACCAAGAATGCCGGCCGGTCGTCGCTCGAATCGGATCGCTTGGATCGGATCGAGTCCTGCACTTTGCAGCAGGCGCCCCACATGCGGTTCTGAATCAATGGAAACCTCCACTCGGCGAGGCGTTGGGTCTTGGGCCCCGGTATGGGTTCCCACTAGGCGACCCTCCTCGACGACGAGAAGAGCCGCGGCAGAGTAGCCGAGCAAGCCGTGCAGCAGTCCGACCTGGCGTTCCACGACCTCGGCGGTGTCCTGGCTTTCTCCGATCAGGCGAAACGCGGCATTCATCGCCGAGAGAACTTGGTGTGTCGTCTCCAAGTCGGACCGCTGCTGTTCGACGATCGTCCTCTGGGTGGCCATACGCGCCTGAACCAGATTTTCCCGCTCGAGTTCGGTCCCGATCCTCATGGCCAGGAGGGAAAGGAAGCGGACGTCGTCCTCATCCACCGGAAGGTCCGAACGATCGTCCATGAAGCAGATCGTGCCGATCGGCCGCGCTCGATTGTCCAGGATCGGCGCTCCCACGTAGCGCGTCAGCCCGAGTTGGGCGGGGAGGAGACCGGCGTAGAACTTGTCCTGGCGAGCGTCTTGGATCCGAGTCGGCTGTGAGGTCTTGAGCGCGGTCTGGCAGTACGAATCCTTCAGCGCGTTCCGGCGAATGTGCTCGGTACCTGGCTTCATGCCGGCGACGCACCGGAACTCCATCCAGCGTCCGTTACGGATGGAGAGCAACGCGATTGCGCCGTCGTAAAACTCGGAGACCTGGCTCGTGATGAAATGAAGCACCGTCGCAGGGTCGGGATGAACGAATGTGCTCATGTCGTAGAGGGCTCGACGAATTCGCTCGCTCTTGAAGTCGCGCGAGACGTCCCTGAACGTCCAGATACGCCCGATGATCTCCCCCGACGAGTCGAGCACTGGGCATGTCCGCCGACGAATCATGAGCGGAGGCGTGGTCAAGAGTTCCAAGTCGTCCTGGCACACCCGCATCGGCTCGCCATAGATGTCCATGAGCGTCTGCCGCCAAGCTTGCGGGTCGCGGAGCTTGGGGTAGACCAGCCTGCGGACGTCCTCGGGTTCGAGGGTCACCACTTCCTGGGGATCGAGTTCGAACAACTCGCCGAACTTGGCGTTGCAGGCCAGTGTCCGGTGGTCGAGATCGGTCAGCATCACACCCTCGTCGGCGGCATGGAGCATCGAGCGCAGGATCGCGTCCGTCTCTCCCGGCAACATGGCGCGGCGAGCGACGTTCGCGTGGTCCAGTATCTGCTTGTTGACCGCCGAACGCATACTGAGGCGTATTCTCCTCGGGTGGCATTAACGCCGAATTGCTTGTTCCTGAACGCCAGATGAATAGTATCCGATCGTTTCACCGGGAGGACCGCTGAGCACGCTCGCCGCACTAGTCCTCGTAGTACTGCTCACTCTCACCCGACTCGTAGTCATTCGGGCAGGGGCGGTGCGCGCTGCGCGCGGGCTGGGCGCCTCCGGAGCGGTAATCGCCGTGCTGTTCATGGTGGTCCAGCCGTTCGTCGTGCAACTGTATTTCGTCCCGACCCGTTCGATGGAGCCCACCCTGCGACCCGGAGACTTCGTGCTCGGCTTGAAGCGTCCGGGGTTGCTCGCTCTGGACGACGTCGTCGTCTTGCGTCCTCCGGAAGCTGTGAGAGACGACCGGCTGCACATCAAGCGCATCGTCGGCCTCCCCGGCGACGTCGTCGAGATCGCCGCGGGACGGCTGTTCCGCAACGGCCTTCCTGTCTTGGAGCCCTTTGCACGCGATATCGAGGGCGACTCCTTCAAGCTAGCGACGTACCGAGGCAAGACCATCCCCGTCCGCACCGGTCGAAGCGGACTCGCCAACTACGACTCCGATGTTGCCCCGCCCTTCGCAGTGGGTTGGGACCGCGCGAAAGGGGCGTTCTCCGCGCTCGATCGCCTGACCTCGGAGCAGGCTCAAGCGCTGATCGAACTCCGGGGGGCAAAGGCTGCTCCGGTCCCGCCGGGGTACATCCTCGTGTTCGGCGACAACCGGCCAGGTTCCCAAGATAGCAGGCAATGGGGTTTGGTGCGCAAGGAGGACGTTGCGGCGAAGGTAGTTCGAGTTCTCTTTCCGTTCTCGCGCGCTGGAAGGCTGCCCTAAAAAGAAATACGCTCCCATCAAAGCGATGGGAGCGTCTCTCGGTCGGTTCTTCGTTTCGTTGTTCCGCCCGGAGAGGAAGGAGGATATGCGTCACCTATTCGAACGCCGGGCATGGTCGTCAGGTTCCATTTCTCAAAGATCCGTTTAGGTTTTCCGCTGAAACCCCTTCAAAACGTGGGCCAAAAGTCCCGAAACGAACTTAGCGCGCGGAAGCGTTGTTCCTGCGAATCTGGACGTAGAGGTCGGTCCGATTCGCGGTAACGCTGTCGTTTGAAAAGTACTCGCTCCTCCCGTCCATGCGCACTTCCAGCGTGAAGAAGCGGGTTCGACCGGAGAAGTTGCGGACCCAGACGTAAAACGGGTTGGAGGAAGCCTCGGAGTTCGTCGTGAAGCGGATGATGTCGGTCCGGCTCCCTGCCTGAGTGTCGCACCAGACGTTGGGACTGTCGATGCTGCATCGATCGAAGTCGTCGGGGCCGCCTCGCCGAGGACTCACGATGACCTCGAGGTCGCCGAGATCGTCGGACGTAAGGATGACCTGAACGTTGGAGTTGTGCCCGAATGACGACTCGCCACCGCCTCCGCAGCCAGCGGCGAAGACGACCGGTAGCGAAGCGACGAACAGGGTGGCTAACAAGGCGGTGTTTGTTTTCATGTTCACGGTTGGGCTAGATTCTACTCTCTAGTAGCCGGCGAATCCGACGACGTCTTTCGGTGCGTCCTTGTGCTTTCGCAGCCAATCCTCGACAGGCCAGTCGGTGGCCCCGAGCGACCATTCGAGCACCTTCCACTTGGAGCCGCTCTTCTTGAGCAGGACCAGAACCTGGTCGTCGAAGGCTCCGTTCTGGATGTCCTCCCAATAGATCGTCTTTCGGTAGTCGACGGGCTTGCCGCTCGGCTGAATCGGCTGAGCGTTCATGAAGGCATACCGCTTGGAGACGCGGAGCACGTTCACCTTGAAGACGACCTTCTGCTTGACCTTCTTCTCGACGAGCGGCCTGACCGCGTTCATGATCGCCTTCCGCTCCGGCGAATCCGGCTTGGGGATCACGACCTGGGCTCCGGCAACGGTAACGAGCGCAATGCAACCCAGAATCCACCTCATCGCCGGACTTTACCGTAAGTTCGAAACCTAAAGATATTGCACAGATCGCCAAGAATCACCCACGTAAGGATGCGATTTTCGATTGGCCCGACCTGGGCCAAGGCAGGTACTCGACCATGGGCATGAGGATCAACACGAACGTACAGGCGATGAACGCCTTGAGGACTCTCGGATTCACCGAGAAGGACATGGGCATCTCGATCGCCCGGCTCAGCAGCGGTCTCCGGATCAATTCGGCGGCGGACGATCCCGCCGGCCTCATCATTTCCGAGGGTATGCGGGCACAGTTGAAGGGCCTCGATCAGGCCATCAAGAACTCGCAAGATGCCATTAACATGGTGAAGACGGCAGAAGGCGCGCTGGACGAGGTCCAGCGTCTGCTCCGGGACATCCGCGGATTGGCCGTCCACTCGGCCAACAGCGCGGTGGTGGACTCTTCGACCTTGCAAGCCAATCAGACGCAGATTCGATCGACGCTCCAGTCGATCGACCGCATCGCAGCCCAGACGCAGTTCGGAAATCGCAAACTGCTCGACGGAAGTTCGGGCACGTATGCCACGCCGACGAGCCCGTCGAACATTGCCGGCATCTACTTCGGTGGAAGCTTCAATAACAACTCGATCACCACGAATTCAGCGATCACCCTTACGATGACCCAGGCCGCCGCGCGCGGCACCGTCTCCGGCACTCGCACATTCGCGACGGCGGCTTCGACCGTACCCGCTGGGCAGTTCACGATAAACGGAAGGACGTTTACAACTCAACCCACCGACACGCTCCAGAGCGTGCTCGACCAGATCAATGCCGTGTCGAATGTTACTGGCGTGGCGGCTTCCTTCGTGGATGGTGGCCCCGTCGTCCTCACCACGATCGAATACGGCTCGGACAGAGCGGTGAACTTCGCCGACTCGAACGGCGTTTTGCTCACGGCGGCCGGCGCCCCTCCACCCGGGGTCGGAGCCGATGCGATCGCCGACGTCACCATCGACATCAACGGCACCGCCGCCGGGGGTCTGGTCACCGTCTCCTTCGCCGGCGGCAGAGGTCTGACGCTTCGCGACAACAACGGCAACCTGATCAATTTGACGGCGGCGGGCAACGCCCTCGGTATCGGGGTTTCCACGTCGATCGGCAACCTCACCGCGGGAAGCGCCCAGTTCCAGATCGGAGCCTTCGATAATCAGGCGGTCTCCTATGCGATGCCGATCGTCTTCGCCTCTTCGCTCGGAATCACGGCGGTCTCCGGCAAAACATTGGCGGACGTCGACGTGACGACCCAGCAGGGGGCACAAGAAGCGATCCGGATCCTCGACGATGCCGTCAATCAGGTCGCCCGGCTTCGCGGGCAGTTGGGGTCGTTCTCGAAAGACTTCCTCGACTCCACCGTCCGGTCCCTCAACATCGCGACCGAAAACCTTTCCGCGTCCGAGAGCCAGATTCGCGACGCCGACATGGCGACGGAAATGACGGCCTACATGCGGCTGCAGGTCCTCCAGCAGAGCGGATTGGCGATGCTGGCTCAGGCAAACCAGTCGCCGCAGCAGGTGCTCCAACTCCTCCGCAGCTAGGGCCGTGGAGGAGGAGGATCGGCGGATTGGCCGGGGACGAAGGCGCGGACTCTACTAGCCTGAGCTTCGGCTTCGCGACGGAAGTCGCGCGGCAAGTCCTCGTAAGCGACGGCCTGGCTGTTCGGATCGACTCGCGCGTCCACGAGATTCCGATTTAGCGTGACACTGCGCGTGAAGTCGAATCGGAATCGATAGGTGGTCTGCCGAGCGAGCCGGAACCGGTCGAAGCGACCGGAATCGGGAAAGAGCGCGGCGAACTGCGGGTTCGACGCCATCGCACGCTGTCGTCCCAGGGCTTCGGCAGTGAGGTACTGGCCGCCGCTTCCGTTAGCGTCTGTAGCAAGGACCGCGGTTTCACTCTCGATTCGGAGGTTGAGGAAGCCGCTCGTGGGGACACCGGTCGGCAGGGCCTCGGTTCGCTCACTCTGCAAATTGGTCCGGGCAACTCGTTGCTGAGGGCCTTGGTTTTGTCCACGCGGCGCCGGAGGCCCCGTTGGGATATCCACGCGTGGGCCGTCCATAGAGTGATAGACCATCGAGTGAACGAGGTCGCGCTGGCGTTGTGACAGCCCGGCGAGGGGCAGAGGCCGCCCGGCGCCCAGGCTCGTCTTTTGGGACGATCCGAGAAGACCGTAAAACTGCAGCATCTGGCGATTGCCCTGAAACACGGAGGAGAACTGTCGATCGGCGGTGGCCGGGTCGAGAATCCGCATGTAAAAGAAGTCGATGCCGTTCAGGGGGTTAATGGCCTCGGCAGTGAGTGCGTAGGTCGCCAGTTCATCCAGCGTGAGACGGCCGTTGGCGGCAAGGGCCTTGAGGAGGGTTCCCAGCGCTGGGCGATCGACCTGCTGTTCCCGCGCAGTATGCCGCTCCGCGGGTCGGATCACGATCCAACCGTCGGTCTCCGTGATGTCGAGTTTCCAACTTTCGCGGCCCTTGGCAAAGGCTTCCGTGGGCCGAATATCGCCTTGCGCGACTCGCCGCGCCGTCGGCAATAGGCAGGAATCGGGGAACGCGGCGACGAGGTTCCGTTCCTTCATTTTCGCGAGTCCGAGGTAGATGTCGCTGGGAACCGTCGAGAGAGGCTCGAACTTATCGGGGTTGAGTATTCGCTCTCGCCAGTCGGCGGTCAGTTCGGTCGGCTTGTTCGCTGCTGGCGCGCCTAAGGGAGCGCCGAAAACTTCGATGCCGGTCGAGCCTCCATCGGCGAGAGCGACGAAGCTGGCTGTCGCGGCGACGAGCCCGCCCGATGCCCCGCCCACGAGCTTGGAGAACTGCTTGGACAGATCCGAGATCGGGATCGGCTTCTCGGCGTCCGCCTTTGCCGTGGACTCCGTCGGAGGATCTGGCGTGAGGACGAGGAACCCACTGGTCATCGCATCGCCGGTCTGTGCGTCGTAGACGGTGATTTGGCACTGGAGCCCATCCATCATCTCGTTGCGAGTGACGACAAGCAAGGTCTTCCCGGGACGACCCGTCTGCAAGCGTTCCCGGCTGGGTCCGCCCTGCATAAGCATCGCCACATCGCCGGTCGAGACTCCCAGAGGACCGGTGCCGGCCAGTTTTTCCACGGTTCGCTGTTCATCGAGGTATTTGTCGATGATTCGGGAGGCGCCGCCCGGCATCGGCTCTTGCATCGCGGTCGGGCGTGTTGAAAAAACGGTTCGGGTGCCCGGGCCGAGTTCGGCAAGACTTTGAATCGGCATCTCCGAGAGAATGCGGACGATGGCCCGTCCGCCCGGCTGCGACTGCCCCATCTGCCGAAGTCCGCGAACCGTCTGTGTCATCCCGCCACCGCCGCCCGCCCTAGCCCCTCGCATGAGGGATTCCATCTGCCGGCGGGACTCCTCGACGACCTTCTGAGCTTCCGTTTCGGTCAACGTCGGCGTTTGCTCGACGTCTTCGCTCAGTTTTTTGATGGAGGCGCCGAGAACCTTGGCGCGGGCAGCAATCTCTTCGCGCTTGGCCTTAAGCTCAGCGGTTGCCGTTCGCGTGAGCAGGAAGCCACCTTCGCTGTCCTTCCATTCCGCGTCGAGGGACTCTGCGATCTTGTCCATTGCCTCACGGAGCGTGACGGCTTCGAATCGGACGCACAGGATGTCGCCCTTCGCTTGCGTGCCGGTCCGAAGCAACACTCCGCCCGCGGTCGTCAGGTCAGCGAGAACCTTGGCGATCGGCGCGGCGGGACTGGAATAGGTGATCCTTCTGTTAAGGTCTTGGGCAAATCCCAAAACCGAACTGCAAGCTCCGGCGGCGAGTATGATGAGGCGAAAAGTCAGTCGCATAATTTAGGGCCTTCCGTCTGTTTCTACGCTAAGCGCTACGTTAGGATAGACGTTTCGGGTTCCTGACAGGCTCACTGACCAACGATTGCATCGGGAGGCACGAGTTCATGATTTCGTCGAGGTTCGTCATCGCATTTTTCATCGCCGGATGCTGCTGCGGCGCATCGGCCCAGGCCGACCAGGCCACCGTCCAACGGATCGTCCAGCACGGCAAGAACGAGAACCAGGTGATGCGGCACCTTTGGCACTTGAGCAAGAACATCGGTCCGCGCCTTACCGGCTCGCCGAAACTCCTGCAGGCGTGCGACTGGACGATGCTCCGTTTCAAGGAGTTCGGGCTGAAGAACGTGCATCTCGATTACTGGGGCGAGGTTCCCGTCGGCTTCGAGCGCGGCGAGCGCCAGACAGGCCGTATGGTCGCCCCGTACGAGTGGGATTTCGAGTTTACGACTCCGGCTTGGTCACCGGGCACCGGCGTTAAGCGGCGCGGCGTGGCGATCCTCGAGCCGACGACGATGGCCGAATACGAGAAGGTCAAGGGCAAGCTAAGGTGGGCCTGGCTCATCAGCCAGGGTGGCACACGTCAACCCGGTTCCGAGCGAGCCCAAGTCGATGCACTCATCGCTAAAGCCGGCATCGCCGGAAGAGTCAGCGCCTCCCGCAGCGATCTCGTCGTCACCGGCGGTCGCTACTCGGGACTCGACTACAACAACCTCCCCAAGGACGTGCGTATCACGATCCGAAAGAAGGACATGGACCGGATCATGTACAGCCTGCAGAAGGGCAAGGAAGTCAAGCTCGAGTTCGATATCCAGCAGCGCTTCCTCAAGGGTCCCAAGCCGGTCTATAACGTCGTTGCGGAAATCCCAGGCACGGAGAGGCCGGACGAAGTCGTGATCGTCAGCGGCCATCTCGATAGCTGGGATGGTCCGGGCTCGGAGGGCACCTGCGACAACGGAACCGGAACGATGGTGGCCCTCGAGGCGGCTCGCATCCTCATGGCGACCGGCGCGAAGCCTAAACGCACGATACGCTTCATCCTGTGGACAGGCGAAGAGCAGGGCCTGCTGGGCTCCCGCGCCTACGTCCAAAACCACCGGGACCAGCTCGACAAAATTTCGGCCGTACTCGTCGACGACGGCGGCACCAACTATCAGGGGGGGGTGACCTGTACCGCCGCAATGGAGCCCCTGATTCGGATGGCCCTCCAGCCCGCCATGGACGCCTTCCCCGAGTTTCCCATGCGAATCCAGATCGTCGAGCGGATCCCCAGAGGCGGCGGAAGTGACCATGCTCCGTTTAACGGTGTGGGTGTGCCTGGATTCTTCTGGTTCGAAACTGGTCGCGCGAACTACAACTACGTGCATCACACTCAGCACGACAAGTTCGAGGAGGCGATCCCCGAATATCTGGTGCAGTCTTCGGTGAATACGGCGGCCGCGGCATACATCCTCGCTTGCGCAGAGACGATGCTGCCTCGCGAGCAGCCAGCCGCGGCACCTGCGAGCGGCTCCGGCCGATAGGCGAGTGAAGAGGATCGAGGCGTATGTGCGGGTCTCCGCCCTCGAGGACGTCAAGCACGCCCTCGAAGAGGCGGGAGTACCCGGCATCAGCTGCGAACAGGTTCGCGGCTATGGACGTCAGCAGGGACGAACGGACAAGTACCGCGGCAGCACCTACGCCCTCAACCTCATCCCGAAAATGAAGATCGAGGTCGTGGTGAAGGACTCCGACCTCGAAGCCGCGCTGGAGGCAATCGTCGGGGCAGCGAGAACGGGTGAGATCGGAGACGGCAAGATCTTCGTCTCCGAAGTCACAGAGGCAGTCCGGATTCGCACCGGCGAGCGCGGCGAAGCGGCGCTGAGCTGATGCCCTTCAAGAACTTCCACATCTGGCGGGGACGGCTCCCGCATTGGCGAGCTGACGACGTAACGTACTTCGTGACCTTTCGACATCGACGGCCCCTGGATGCCGAGGAATGCCGCTTGTTGTTGGGTCACCTTCTGCGCCCGGATACCCGGCGCTACGACGTGCTGATCGCCGCGGTCCTCCCGGACAAGACTGAGCTGATGTTCACGATGCAATGCGATGCGAACGGCCGCCCTCACGAGCTGGCGATGGTGATCGAAGGTGGAAAGCGCCGAGCGGGCAAGGCGATCGTCAAGCGCACCGGTGAGCGATTTCCTCCGTTCTACGAGGAAAGCTACGACCGCATCGTTAGGGACGAGTCCGAGTACGAGGAGCGGTGGAACGAGATCCTCGCTTCGCCCGAACGAGCAGACCTTGGTGAAGCCGAGGAGTGGCCCGGATTCTGGGCCCGTTTGCCAAACCCTAGCCCTTAAGTATCTCTAACATCCGATCGATCTGGGCGTGGGCGCGGGCACCCTGGGGCAGCGCATCTCGGACCTGCTTGAGCAGGCTTCTTGCTTCCGCACGTGAGGCCGGATCGGTCATCAATTCCGCCGCCGAGACCGCCGCGTCGGCAGCAGACTGCGCGCAAGCGTCGCGAAACCGGGGCTCGGGTTCTAGCTCACAGGCCCGAGCCCAGGACATCGCCGACTCTCGAAAAAGCTGGATCTGCTGGCCTCGCTGGGCCCCGGTGCGCGCAGCGAGGCCGAAGAGGAGCCCGAGATCGGCCGGATACCGCGGATTCGTCGGATCGAGTTCGATCGCCTTCTTGAAACTCGCCTCGGCCTCGTCCTCCTTGCCTTCCGCGACCCGCTTCTTGCCCAGTTCCTCGTAGAGGCTTGCAAGGCGGCGCTTCTCTTCTTCGCGCGTCACGGGATCGACGAGTTTTCCGAGGGCCGACTCACTGCTGGCGATGCGCTCTTCGATGGTATCGGGCGCCTGTGCGGCCAAGCTTTCGAGGACGTTCGCGTCGTCACGACGGCGCTCGCTCCGCTCGTAGATCGAGTTGATGGCCCAACCTCCCACGATCAGGAGAGCGGCCAGCGAGCCCAAGATCGCGCTCGCGAGTCCGAGCCGATGAAGAAAATGACGGGTCTCCGGCTTGATCCAACCCTTGCGGCCCGCTTCTTCGCTCATAGTTTCCTAACCTAAGATATCCAGTGCCCGATCAAGATCGTCATTTCGATAGCCCCCATCCTTGAGCTTCTGCAGAACGCGGCGGGCGGCAAGGTAGCGGCTTGGGCCTTCTGAGGCGATCCGTTCGGCCATTCTCATCGCTTTTTGAGCGATTGATTCTTCGCGAGAGAACTCGTATGCCTCCGCATAGGCGAGGCCGGCGCCTTCCCAGTTTTGGTCTCGCTCGTGGCCTTCGGCGGCGACAAGAGCCGCCATCGCGCTGCCGTAAAGAAACTCTCTGGGCGGATAAGGGGTCGGACGATCGGGGTCGACCGTCTCGGTATCGACGGTCGGCCCTGGCGACCGAACGGAGCGGCGCGAAGGTCGGCTCGGGGGCGCCCCCCTCGGATCGAAAGTCGGAGCGGCCACCGGAGGCGCCGTCCGGTTGGCCGGAGCGTTCCGAGATGCCGCGCTGCTGAGTGCCACGATCGCGTAGATTACAAGGCCGAAGAGGAGTCCCACCACGAGCAGCGTTAGAAAGAACCGCGCCAAGAGGTTCTTGGTGTGATCGGACACCATGGACCGTCGAGGCGGCGGATAGTAGATTGGGACGCTCGGCATCGGGGCCGAAGAGTACGGCTGATAGGGCATGCCAGGACCGGGGGCCTGCGGCTGGTAAGGGTTGTAGGGGTACTGAGCGGGCGCAGCGGGAGGATAGGGTTGTGTGTATTGGGGCAATGCGCCCGGGTACTGCTGAGCAAGCAGCGCGTACGGATCGATAGGAGGCGGAGTCGGAGGAACCGCCATGGACTCGACTGCCACCTTCAGAGCCGAGCGCATCTCGGTGGCACTCGCAAAGCGCATTGCGGGAGTCTTGTCCATCGCGCGCTGAATGACCTGCCAGATCGCCGACCCAACTTGGGTGGGCTGAGTCGGATGGGAGTTTGCGATCGCGTAGGTGATCGCGATGACGTTGTCTCCCGCGAACGGTTTGGTGCCGCTGAGCATCTCGTAGAGCACGACGCCGAGGCTGAAGAGGTCGCTTCGCGCGTCGATGTCCTTGCCGACCACCTGCTCGGGCGACATATAGCTGGGCGTCCCGAACACCTGCCCGTCCATCGTGAGGTTGGGTTCGAAGGTGAGCCGGGCAATTCCGAAGTCGGTCAGTTTCACTCGTCCGTCCTCAAGCAGCTGGATATTGTCCGGCTTGATGTCGCGGTGGACGACCCCGTGCTTGTGGGCGAACTCGAGACCATTCAAAACCTCGATCGCGATTTCTATTGCTCTCCCTTCGGGAAGGAAGCCATGGGTATCGATCTCGTTCCTGAGCGTATGGCCGTCGAGGAACTCCATCGCCATGAAGTGGCGCTCCCCGTCTTGCCCGACCTCGTAAACGGTCACGATGTTCGGGTGGGAGAGCGATCCGGCAGCCTTGACCTCGCGCTGGAACCGTCGAAGCCGCTCGTCGCGCTGCTGCGACGTCGAGCCTCCCGGTACGAAGAGCTCTTTGAGGGCGACGCGTCGATGCATCAGCGGGTCGTACGCCTCGTAAACGATGTCGTTCGAGCGCGCGATTTCCCGGATGATTTGATACTTGCCGAGCGTGCTCGGAGGACTCGTGCTCATGGTCCGCTCGTTACTATTGTAGGTTACGCCCGGCCTCGCGTCGCGGATGCGCCCCGAACTTTAGACGAGTTTCCGGCCGTCAATCGCTCGACAGGCACCATTCTTGCGTTATCATAACTACCGAAATCGGAAGTGGACACCCATGACTCATCGTCCCCGCCATCGAGCCTTCACGCTCATCGAGCTTCTCGTGGTCATCGCGATCATCGCCATCCTCGCCGCGATTCTCTTTCCCGTGTTCGCGCGTGCCAAAGAGGCCGCCAAGAAGACCAAGTCCCTGGCTCAGATGCAGCAGTTGTCGCTCGCCGTCTTCATGTACGCCGGCGACCATGACGATATGTTCGTCCCTTCGACGAACTACCAGGCCCCGACGAACGACCCGAACCGAATCTGGTGCGCCCCGATCCAGCCGTACGTCAAGAACAAGGAGATCTTCGTCTCCCCGGCCGCCTCCGATAGCCGCTATGCCGAAGACTGGGGAACGCGAAACCAGCAGAGCATCGGCTTGAACGGGACCACCGCGATCGACGAGTCCTCGGCCGGGTGCGACAACTTTTCGACGCTTCCGGCCTGCGAGGGCTGGAAGTCTGCAGCGTCCTTCAGCCAGATGGAGGAAGCCGCTCGGGTCGGCCTCTTCGCCGAGACCCCGAACGGACCCTTGGCGAGCAAGTACCGAGGCTATGTGATCTCGGGTGACAATGGCGCCCTCGATACCGTCGATGTCACGCGCTCGCTACCGCTCGTGGCCGATCGAGACTTGGTCGCTGAACTCGGCGCCACCTTGGCCCCGGCCCAGTTGAAGCCGATCTATGCCCGGTATGGAAAGACGGGCCGAGACGAGGGCGTAACTCCCGTCATCTTCGGCGACGGCCATGCCAAGCACCACTCCGCAAGGTCGCTCAAGGTGCCCGGCCGAGTGATCTGGCGGTTCCGATAGATCCAAAGAAAACGACGCCTTCCTCCCGCGGGGAGGAAGGCGTCGCTGTTTTGCCCGGCACTTAAAGATGCTTAGGGCGCTGGGTTGTGGATCTCGAGCCCATCGATGAATAGGGCGAACTTCTGACCGACAGGATACGAGGGAATAGATCCCTTGTGAGTGATTCGAATCGTGTAATCTCCTGCGGTCGGGTTCGAGATGAACACCTGCTCCACATTGTCCCGGCTATTGTCGCCCGTCGTGGCGGCCAACCAGGGATTGGCCGGATCGAGTACCCATGGCATGACGGTCTGGCTCGAAGGGTTGATCACCCTGAGGTCCAGGTCCCGAACGAGCATCTTGTTCGGAGGATCGACGATGCCAGCGGTGGCGAGATTTCCTGGCGCATCGAGCCAGCAGGTCGTCACTTTGATCGGCTTGTTTCCATAGCGAGCGCCGCGGAAGGTTTTCGTTCCACCGTTCCATAGGGTATCCACGAGGGCGGGGTAGAGGCGGGTGGGGTACTGGCTCGACCAGTACTTACAGGCGGCTTCCGTGTTCATCAGGCCCCATCCGAAGCGATAGTCGGGTCCCGGAGACGCTCCAGCCTCGTCGGCGGTGTAAATGAGGAGACCCCGAAGGAAGTAGCTAGGCACCTTGCCGCCCGGGAAGTATTGCGCCCAGCGCTGCGTGATCAGCGCAGCCGATCCGGATGCATTCGGGCATGCCATGGAGGTACCGCTCGAGACCGCATAGGACGTCGAGGAATTGCTGTGGCTCGAGGTCAGGGTCAAACCGTTTGCCACGATGTCCGGCTTGATTCGTCCGTCGTCGGTGGGTCCCCACCCGCTGAAGGAGGCCATCAAAACGCTCGCCGGTCCCGTATAGGAGGCGACGTCGTTGACTGCCCCCACTGTCACGATGTTCTTGGCGGTGGAGGTCGTCGGGATCGTATCGTAGCCGGTGGCGCCACCGTCGATCGTGCGAGTTGCCGTGGTGGGCGCCCAGGCCGAGCCGTTCCATTCGTAATGGCCAATGGGCTGAGATGCGGGGCCCTCACCACGGTCGTTCCCGGCAGACTTGAAAATCGTGTAGTTCGGATTCGCCGCCGCAATGACGTCGAAGTCCTTCGCTGTGGTGTCGTAGTAGCCGAACCGATAATCCTCCGATTGGCCAGGGATTCCGAACCACATCCATGCTCCCGCGCCGGTGTTCCAAAACCAGCCCGCGATGTGGCCATACGAGTGGTTGCTAATCGGCAGAGTCGGCCCTGCGACGAGCATCTCGGCGGTGTCGTTGGTAAAGTCCCATGCTCGCAGTTGGGCCTGAGGCGCCATCCCCTTAGCTGACGGCATGGCGCCGCCGGCGATCATCGTGCCGGCGACATGAGTCGCGTGCCAATCGGTCGCCGAAGATTCTTGCGGAGCCATCCGGCCCCCGAACTCCCGGTGCCCCGTGAGGGGAATTCCCCCGTCCCAAATGCCGAGGACGAGGCCGGAGCCCGTTAAGCTGAAGCCGGCGCCACCGAACGGGTGAACGCGGTTCGTCCGCGTTGTGATCGCCGCGTTTGCGTTGAGCGTTTTGTTGAAGATCGGCATGCCGCGCTCGAAGCGGTCGAGGACGACTGTCGATCCATCGGGCATCGTTTGCCTAAGGGCGATGCCGTGCAGTTTTGCGAGCGCCTCAGTTTCGGCACGTCGAGCGGCGAGTTCGTACTGAAGCCGCTTGGCTGCCTGCGTTGGGTCGTCGCCTTGTGCATAGGCCCAAGTCGCGAGGCAAAGGGGCAGGACGAGTCGGGCGACGAAAGCAAGAGTGTTTTTCTTCATTGGTTGGGCTCTCCCTTGAGAGACTGCCCATCAAGTGTCGCCGCAAGAGCAGGCTGTTTGCGCCCTCCGGCGAAAGTCCTACGGCAACGAGGACCTGCCACGAACGACTCCCTTCGACATCCACAGCGGGATGACCTCAACGGTCAGCAGGCCGCGCTGAACGAAGAGATCCGCAGCCAGCGCGCGCTCAATGGCGGAAGTGTCGGTGCTGGTGAAGATCATTGCTGAGCGCAGGCCCTGGAAGGACTTGTCGTCGGAAGGAAGGACCTCTCCCCAAACCGCGAGGCCGTGCGTCTGCTCGAGGGAATCCAGATAAGCGCGATGCGCTTTGCGCATCTCCTCGTTTACTGGCGACTTCCCCGGTCCATCCTTGAGCAGCACCAAACGGTGTTCGACGATGGTCGAAGCATCGACCTTGGGGTTGAACCTCTTCGCATCGACCTTCCATTCGGCGGCCTCGACGCGCATGATGTCGCGCTTGACGAACTCATCCCCCTTGAACGTATCAGCTAGTTCGCCTCGGCTCGAAAGGGTCAAGACGGTGATGCCACGGCGTACTTCAGTGGGGTCCTTTAGGGGGCCTGCGGCCACGAGGCGTGCTCGTTCTACTTGCGCCCCCATGTTCGAAAAGTGTGTCTTCGCGACCGCCTCTGCCTCTTTAGGGTCGGTTGGCGGGGCGCCCTGGCCCTTGACGAAGAACATGAAAAAGACCTTCTTCTCCGGTTGCCCCAGAGGCAGGCCGGCCGAGCAGGCGAGAAGGAGCAAAGGGAACAGGATCAGCTTCATCAGCACGTTCTTAAGCGCGCCGCCAGCGGGTCGGAGTTCCCGGAGTGCGGACCAGCAATCCTTTTGCTTCGAGATCGAGTTGCACCGTTTTGATCCACCACATCGCCTTGTCGCCACCGGGCCACAGATCGGGCGGCAAGCTGGGAGTCACGAGATCGCGCATCTCGGCCTGGGTGATCCCCGGCTCCTTCTTCGGGATAAGGGTCAACAGCGCCCGACGCATGGCCTCGTATTTGTGGGAGTTCACGCGGCTCGTCCGGCCCGGAATGTTGACGTTCTGAATCTCGACCATCTCCGCTTGGCTCTTCGTCATCACCGATCCTCCGCGCCCTTTACGGCGACCTTCCTCAATCGCATTTCCAGGGTCTTTGTCCACGTTCCTTCGGCGTTCTTGTGCTCACCGTACTCCACCCACTCCCCCTGGGCGGTCAGGTTCATCGTATAGCGGGTCTCGCCGACCTGCGGGAGAGTGACGTTCCAGACAAAGCCGCGCTCCTTGACCTGGAGGTCGAACTCGTTCCGAAGACCGTTGCCGAGCTGCGCCAGCATTCGGTAGCTCTTGCGGTCGGCATCCCAAAATACCATCGCGCAGGGCTGGTGAATGGGAATCTCGCGATCACCTGCTTTCATCATCCACTCGGCGTCGATGACGAGGCAGGTACCCCCCGCTCTCAACCGAACATTCTCATAGCCCGACACTGCTCGCTTCCCGCTCGGAGTGTTGATCCAGGCTTCGCCCTCCCAGCGGCCCTCGAGAAACGCAAGTGCCTTCATCTTCTCGACTTGAACCTTGCCACCGAAGTCGAGAACCTGGGCCGTGGCAACCCCGGCCGCTACCGCAACCAACATAAGTAAACGCCGCATGTGAGCGATTGTACCGAGGCTTGCACTGGGCCTGACATAATCCCGGCATGGAATCGATCGAAGCCAGCATGGACGCTGCAGGCCTGCGATTCGGGATCGTCGTCGCGCGATGGAACGAGTTGGTCACTAAGCAACTCCTCGAAGGGGCCCTCGAAACGCTGGCAGGCCACGGTGGACCCGAGGTCGTCGTCGCTCACGTTCCCGGAGCTTGGGAGGTGCCACCGGTGGCGAAGGCCCTCATCGAGCATCGTAAGGTCAACGCCGTGGTCGCACTGGGCTGTATCATCCAAGGGGCGACTCCGCATGCGGGCCTCCTGGCCGCCGACGTCGGCTCGGCGTTGATGCAGATTCAGGTCGAGACGGGAGTCCCGATCGCTTGGGGAATCTTGACTCCGGATACGGCCGAGCAGGCACTCGAGAGGGCGGGCCTCAAGATGGGCAATAAGGGGCGCGAAGCGGCCCAAGCCGCGATCGCTGCCGCCGCAACCCTGCGGCTGATCCGCGGAACGCCGTGACCCTCGAAGCGGCGACCGAGGTCTTTGTCCAGGGTTTTTGCTTTGCGAGGAGCCTCACGTCACCCTACGTCCCGACCCTACACGGCGACCTTTGGGTGCTGCAGGACGGGCCGGGACGCAAGGACGTGCCTCGCACCGTAGAGATCGTCACTTGCAACGTCGACCCCGACGCCGTGTTGAAGCAACTGGGTAGGCCCCGGTTCCGCTACGCTTTGGCCGTCATCAGCGGGAACGGGCAACCGATCGAAACGGTGAAAGATCGATTCAAGGGGGCGGGATTTCGGCTTCTTCGCCGAGAGCCCCTCTTCGTTCGAACGTGCGAGGACTTGGGGCATGCGGATGCTTCAGTTCGTCGGGTCGTCACCGCAGAGGACTGGAAGGCCGTTTTCCGAGCATCAGGTCGTCGCCAGATCGCGAAAGAGCATTTGGAGCGGCCCGACCTCGTTCGCCTCTATGCCGCCTTCGAGGGTGAGGCCACGATCGGCTGGGTTAAGAGTGTGGCCGTTGGTCGAAACTCCTGGGTATCGAACCTCTATGTCGAGCCGGAACGGAGGGGGAAGGGCCTCGGCTTCGCCTTGATGGCCACCATGCTCCGGGAGGACGCTGAGAACGGAATGGAGCATAGCGTCCTTCTCGCCAGCAACGCGGGGGCGCGGCTCTATCCGCGCCTGGGCTATCGCCAAGTCGGCATGCTGCTCCTCTTCGCCCCTACAAGACGATGACCGACCGGATTACGTTGCCGGTCTCCATCTCGTGGAACGCGTCCTCGACGTCTCCCAACCCGATGCGACGGGTGATCATCCGATCGAGTTCCAGCTGGCCCTGCAGATAAAGCTGGGCCATCAACGGGAAGTCGCTCGACGGAAGCGCGTCGCCGCAGTGGCACACGTTCAGACCGGCCTTGTTCCAATAGACGCCGGTCGCCATATCGCCTAGATTCAGTGTCACCGCGTCGGTGGCCGCCGGGAAGCCGATGGTGGTCGCGCGGCCGCCGTAGGCGAGCATCTTGATGGCCTGCTCGGTGCACAGCGGGATGCCGGTCGCCTCATAAGCGAACTCGACGCCGCCGTCCCAGCCGTCGTCGGTCAGGCGGCGGACCTCAGCCACGGGATCGGTTTTTGACGCGTCCACCGTATGAGTCGCGCCGAAGTTCTTCGCCCACTCCAGCTTGATTGGATTCACGTCGACACCGATGATTTGCCGGGCATGACAAAGCCGGGCCCCCTGGATCACCGACAACCCTACACCGCCGCACCCGATGACCGCAACACGCGCACCAGCGAACACTGGGGCGGTGTGCATGGCCGCGCCGACTCCGGTAATGACGCCGCAAGCGATCAGGCAAGCGCGGTCGAGCGGCATCTCTTTGGGCATCTTGATCGCCGCTTTCGAGTGGACGACCGTGTGGGTCGCGAAGGTCCCGCAGCGCAGGACCTGGGAGCAGGTCGCGCCATCGCTCGTCCGGCGAATCCGTGGCTTGGCTCGCAGCGCCATGTAGCATCGCCGCGGATCGCCGCGAAGACAGGCAGGGCAGCGTTCGCAAGGGGCTCGGTAGGCAATCACGACCGGGTCACCGGGGGCGAGGCTATCGACTCCCTCTCCGACCTTCTCGACGATTCCGGCCCCCTCGTGGCCGAGTACGATCGGGAACGGCATGCCATTGCCATTCAGCATCTTGACCGTCAGGTCGGTATGGCAAACGCCGCTCGCGACGATCTGAATGAGCACTTCGCCGGGGCCAGGATCGTCGATCTCGACATCTCTGAGCACTGCCGGCTGGCCCGGCTCCTCCAACAGCACGGCTTGTCCCTGGATGGCCATTTCCGCATGATAGCGTATAGTCCCGGGCGTGAGAGACTTGCTCATCGAGGGCTTTCGTTATGACGCATGGGCCAATAGGGCATGGCTGGCCGCGCTTCCGACATTCGACGACCGTGACCGCGCCGAGGCGATCTTCCGCCACATCCTCGTCGCCCAGCGGATCTGGCTCGTTCGGACCCTCAGCGAGGAAGAGACACCGCCGTTCTCGGACGATCTCGGCGAGGCCGTCAGTCGACTCAGCGAAGCCTGGATCGCCCTGATCGAGACCTGCGACCCTGGCGCGTTCGTCTCATACACCACGATGGTCGGCGAATCGCACTTCAACACCGTCGATCAGATCGCACGCCACGTCGTGAACCACGGCACTTACCACCGAGGCCAGCTTCGGGGGCTCAAGCAGGCAGAGGGCGCCGACGACTTTCCTGAGACAGACCTCATTCGGTTCCTCCGGCAAGATGGGCGGTGATCAGCGGCATCGCTGCGCATCGAGGTTGGAATTCTCGGGCGCGATCGCCTACAATGACCCTATGCGACGTGTCGCGGCGTGCATCGTGGCCGCCTTGACGGGTGCTTGCGGCTGGGCGGGATCGTTCAGCGGGGATGAGCAGATTCAGATCATCTCGTACTGGAATGCCGACGATCGGTACGTCGTCACGTGCCCGCCGGAGTCCCTTGCCAAAGGGCCCTGGCAGGTTCGGCTGACGCCAGCGGGCTCACAGTGGCTTTGGAACTACAACAAAGCGCGGGGCCTGGGCAAGGTTAATCCAACGATCGACGCGGGCGCACAGTCGCCGGAGCAAGTCGCCTTCGAGCGGTGGATCGATGCCAAGGTCGCCTACGACCGTTACGTCGCCGCGCAAGTCGCGGCCGAGCGAAACGCAGAGTTTCTTCAGCGAGAGGCACCCTTGGAAGCCAAGCCCGCTCCAAACCCCGGGCCGATGCCGCCAGGCTTGCTCCGACTAGCCGGCGATGCTCCTTCCATGGCCTCTGCCGTGCAGCCCCTCCTGCACACGATTTCATTTCACGACGGGATGCGCCTGACCTTCACGGACAACGCGGCCATGCGGCCACGGTATGCCTACTACCGCTTCTCCGAGGGGGTTATGAGCGGCGGTACTTCGGTGCGCAAGATGCCTCCCGCCGAACTCGACGCGATGTTCAAGCGAGCCGGGATTTCGGCCAGCGAGCAGAGGATCATGAAGGCCGTCTCGCTGCTCGAGGGCGGGTTCGATTCGGTCAATACGTACGACACCGGATTCGTCAGCGTCGGATTCATCCAGTTTGCCTGTCTCAGCGGAGGCGCCGGCTCGCTCGGTCAAGTGCTCCTCAAGCAAAGGCGAGAGGATCCCGTCGCTTTTGAACGTGACTTCCGGGCGTTTGGGCTCGACGTCACCGATACCGGCAAACTCATCGCCTTCGACACCGCCACCGGTATCGAGTACCAGGGACCCGACGCGGCAGACCTTATCATCAAGGACAAGCGGCTCATCGCGGTCTTCCAGCGTGCAGGGCGCATCAGCACTCCTTTCAGGGTCGCTCAACTGAAGCTCGCGAAGGAGCGTTACTACCCGGTGGATGATCCGGTCATCGTCGACGTCGGCGGGACCAAGATGCGCTGCCGAGTGGGCGACATCGTTCGCTCCGAGGCCGGAATCGCGACGCTCATGGACCGAAAGGTCAACACCGGCAAGATCGATCCCTTCCCCGCTCTCCTCGCGCGCTATGTCGCCGCCTACAACCTGGACTCGCCCTATCAGGCCGCAAGTTTCGAGCAAGAACTTGTTGCCGCGCTGAAGTGGAGAAAGGACTATCTGGCCGATATGGGGCTCAGTCAGCCTCGCTCGATCGTCAGCATCCCGGTGTCTCGCGGCGCGAAACGACCAGCCATCGCCAAGCCCAAAACTCCCTCGAAAACGGCTCCACCTCCAAAGAAGAAGGGCTAAGGGGATCGGAGGTTCGAACCTAGTTTGGTAGAATCTAGCCAGTGACCACCCTTGGCTTATCCGCGCGCGCCGGCATGCTCGAGCCTTCTCCAACGCTCGCGATGACGGCCAAAGCCCGCCGGATGAAGATCGAAGGCATCGACGTGGTCTCTTTCGCGGCCGGGGAGCCCGATTTCAACACACCTTTGCCGGTCTGCGAGGCCGCGGAGCGGGCCATCCACGACGGACAGACGAAGTACACGGCGACCGCCGGCATCCTTGCCTTGCGAGAGGCGATCTCTCGCAAGCTTGCGCGAGAGAACAACCTCGATTACGGCCCCGACCAGGTCGTCGTGACCTGCGGCGCCAAGCATGCGGTGTTCTCCGCGCTTCAGATTCTCGTCGATCCGGGGGATGAGGTCATCCTCATCGCGCCATTCTGGATGACCTACGTGGATCAAGTGCGACTTGCCGGTGGGATCCCGGTGATCATCCAGACCGGTAGCGATACCGGTTTTTCGCCGACCGTCGAACAGATCGCCGGGGCGATCACGGCCCGTACAAAAGCCATCGTCTTGAACAGTCCTTGTAACCCCACCGGCGCAATAATCGAGAAAGAGACGCTCGCGGGAATCGGCGATCTGGCCCTTCGCCACGGCTTCTGGATCGTAGCCGACGAAATCTACGAGCGTTTAACCTACGGGCACGCGTACCAAAGCGCTGCGGCGCTAGGCGCGGAGGTCGCGGCCCAAACCATCACCATCGGCGGCGTCAGTAAAACCTACTCGATGACGGGATGGCGCATTGGATTTGCCGCGGCGCCTCTCCATGTGGCCAAGGCCCTCTGCAACCTTCAGGACCAAGTCACCAGCAACGCGAACTCGATCGCGCAGGCCGCCGCTACCGCTGCCTATGACCTTCCCGACGAGTTCGTGACGAAGATGCGGAACGAATTCCGAGACCGCCGCGACCTCATGGTCGGGTTGCTCCGCAACATTCCGGGTCTCGCTTGTGAGACTCCCGAGGGGGCTTTCTACGTCTTCCCTGACGTGAGGGCCTGTTTGAGCCGATTCAGTACGGACGCGCAGCTGGCCGATTATCTTCTCGACGCAGCCCACGTCGCCACGATGCCGGGGTCGGTGTTTCATGGCCCCGGTCACCTGCGACTCAGTTACGCCGCCAGCCGTCAAGATATCGAGCGCGGGGTCGCCCGAATCGGCGACGCCCTCGCCCAAGCCACCCGATGATTCCAAAAGAGATACCGCTACGCAGCGAAGACCTGTTCAGACTGGCCACCACCCACCGATCGGCGACTGAAGATGCCGTCGGCGAATCGTATGAGCGTCTGGAGTTTTTCGGGGACTCCGTCCTCGGTCTCGTGGTCGCGCAATTCCTCTTCGAGGAACACGAAGACTGGGATCAGGGAATGATGAGCAAGGCCAAGGCGAGCGTGGTTCAAGAAGGGCCGCTCGCAGCTCGAGCCTTCGAGCTCGGTCTGCACGACTATATTCGCCTGAGTCCTGGCGAGGAAGCGACGGGCGGGCGCACGCGGCCTTCGATACTCGCGGATGTCTTCGAAGCGATCATCGGGGCCATCTTCATCGAATCCGGGCTGGAGAAGGCCCGCTGGTTCATCCTCGAGCAACTGAGCCCGGCCCTCAAGCGAGTGCGCGGTGGCGACGTGAGCCCAGACGACCATAAATCGAAACTGCAGGAAATCGCCCAAGCGAATTGGCGTCGAACTCCCTTGTATCGGATTGCGCGCGAATCGGGAAGCGCCCATGAGCGTCGCTTCTTCGTGCAGGTCTACTTCGACGATCAGATGATGGGTGAGGGATTTGGGCGCTCGAAAAAGGAAGCGGAGCAGGCTGCCGCCAAGGACGCCCTTCATCGGATCGAGCAGGATCGGCGCGCGCGCGAACTCGTCGAGCTTCACTTGGAGGACTGAAACGGACCGACCCGAGAGCGGCGAGCGGGTTTTGGACAGTGGAGGACTCGTTTACTGGCTTTCGACAGTGGAGGCCTCGTGCTCGCCGTGGTTCCTGCTCGGTCACGGTCCGTACTTCCATAATAGGGAGGATGGGCGAGAAACTCCGACCCGAACATTGCCGGTTTTGCGCCTGAGTCCATCATGAGTTCCGTCCTTCGACTCCGCAAAACGGTCGCCGGCACTGCTTGCTTCGAAGGACGAGGGCTGCACTCCGGAGTGCCCGTTCGCGTCGAGGTTCATCCCGGTGAGCATGGGATCTTCTTCGCGATCGGACCCGAGCGAATCGCCGCGCGGCCCGACCAGGTGACGGACACCTGGCGGTGCACCCGGCTCGGCTCGATCTCGACGATCGAGCATCTCATGAGCGCTCTAGCCGGACTCGGCATCACGGACGCCGAGATCGAATTGGACGCGAGCGAACTCCCGGCCCTCGACGGGTCCGCGAGCCGCTGGTGTGAGGGTTTGCTCGCCCAAGGCTTGATCGACCTGCCGCCGGACGACATCACGCTTCCGTTCGCCCGGATCTTCGAAAAATCGGACTCTGGGAGCATCGCGATCAGCCGTGGGGCTGGGCTCTGGACATACGTTTTCGACGGTGGGGAGCGCTTTCCCGAGCGACAGGAATTCGTCTTCGATGTTTCGCGAGACGACTACGCCTCGCAGGTCGCGCCCGCACGGACCCTCGTCTTCGAGGACGAGGTCGCCGCGGCCCGAGCGGCCGGTCTCGGAGGGGGATTGGACGAGTCGTCCGTGCTCGTGCTGGGATCGACCGGATATGTCAACCCAGCGCGCTTTCCCGACGAGCCGGCCCGCCATAAGCTGCTCGACTTGATGGGAGATCTTTATCTCGCCGGAGTGCCAATCGGTCTGCTGAATGTCAGCGCCGAACGGAGCGGGCACCGACTCAACGTGGGTGCAGCCAGGAGACTCTATGAAGCTTGTTGGAGCGGGCGAAGGGATTCGAACCCTCAACCTTGACCTTGGGAAGGTCCTGCTCTGCCATTGAGCTACGCCCGCGCGGTTCCTGGAGCGGGTGGCGGGAATCGAACCCGCGTGGCCAGCTTGGAAGGCTGGAGCTTTACCATTAAGCTACACCCGCGCCCTCGTGCCTGTGTATACCCGATGCCGGGCGGGTCTCAGCAGGGCGGGTTGATCTTGAAGAGGGCCTGGACTCTTTGAGCGTCCGGCTCGACCTTGCAGCCGCCGATTTCCAAGAAGCGAACCTTGGAGAGCTTGGGAGCCTCATGGACGACCACCGCCATGCTGCCGGTCAGCGTGAGGCTGAGCAGGCTTACTATCACGATGATGATGGCTTTCTTCATGGGAACCTCTGCCCGTTGGACGGCCAGTCGATGCCAATCGTTACGCATTCGACCGGTGGAAAGTGCCCACGGGGTATCCTTTTCGATTCGAACTATGAGAATTCGCAACAAAGAACTGCGCCAGCGCTGGCATCGGAAGGAACAACGCATCAAGGAGCTCAAGCGCGAGGCGATCGCCTCTGCGGCCGACAAGCCCAAATCTGCCGCCCCGGCCAAGCCCAAGGCCGCTCCCAAGAAGCCCGAGGCTGCTCCAAAGGCCAAGAAGGCCGCTGCTCCGAAGGCTGCTGCCTCCGCTGAAGCCAAGCCAAAGCGGGCGCCCGCCAAGAAGAAGGCCGAAGCCGAGGCCCCGACCGAAGCCGCCGAATAGATCGCCGGGGAGTCGAACTCCCTCGGCGTCCTAGGTGCAAGCCCGCTAGCCTACCGGCCCCCAGGACGGTCCCTACGTGGAACCAGTTTCTCGGCGATGCTTACTGGCGAAGTGTTTGTGCAGGAAGGGCTGATTAGCCCCGACCAGCTCAGGCTGGCGGAAGACAAGCAGCGAGAACTCGGCGGGAACGACCCGATCGCGCGTGTCTTGGTGAACATGGGACTCGTCGCCGAAAGAGATCGGGTCCGGTGTCTCGGCAAAGTGTGGGGTATCCCCTTCGTCGACATCGTGGATCGGGTTCCGAGTCCGGACGCGCTGCATCTGCTCAGTCCGCAAATCGCCAAGCGTTTCAAGGCCATTCCCCTCGATATCCAAGACCGCCGTCTTCTCGTGGCGATGGCAAACCCCCTCGACGTCTTCGTCGTCGACGAGCTTCGCATGTCGACCGGCTACGAGATCGAGCCAATGATCGCCGTCGAGGAGGATCTTCTGGCGTCCTTGGCGGCTCATTACAAGGTCGACGTCAACGTCAACGACGCGCTCGCCGGCGTGATGAAGGATTTCGACGGTGATCTCGACCTCACGTCGAAGGAGGAGGAAGAGCTCAGCGAAGCGGAACTTCGCGAGATGGGCGAGGATGCCCCGATCATCCGGCTCGCCAACCTGATCGTCAACCAAGGCGTCGCCGACAAGGCCAGCGACATCCACATCGAACCCCGGAAAGATGGCGTGTGCATCCGGTACCGTGTCGACGGCGTGATGATCGAGGGAATGAAACTCCCGAAAAAAGTCCTTGCCCCGCTCTCGAGCCGCTTCAAGATCATGGCCAACATGGATATCGCCGAAAAGCGGGCTCCGCAGGACAATCGCATCAGCGCAACCATCAATGGACGAGACTTCGACTTCCGCGTCAGCACTCTGCCCGTGGTTTACGGAGAAAAGATCGTCCTGAGAATCCTCGATAAGGGCGGCATCAACGTAGGACTGTCGAAGCTCGGCTTTTTGCCCCACAACCTTAAGACGATCGAAGACATGGCGGAGCGCTCCTATGGCATTATCCTCGTCACGGGACCCACCGGCTCAGGAAAGTCGACTACGCTCTATTCGATCCTCAACAAGATCAACAACGGCGAAAACAACATCATTACGATCGAAGACCCGGTCGAATACGAGCTGAACGGCATCAATCAGTGCAGCGTGAACAATCGCGCTGGTATGACGTTTGCCGCCGGGCTCCGTGCGATGCTGCGCCAAGATCCCGACATCATCATGGTGGGAGAAATGCGCGATACCGAGACCGCGACGATCGCGATGGAAGCGGCGCTAACCGGCCACCTCGTCCTTAGTACACTCCATACGAACGACGCACCAAGTGCCCCGACGCGCTTGATCGACATGGAGGTCGAACCCTTCCTTATCTCGTCATCGATCATCGGCGTTCTCGCCCAACGCCTCGTGCGCCAAATCTGCTCGAACTGCAAAGAATCGTACACTGGTACTCGCGAGAGTCTGCTGCGATACGGATTCCCGGTGCCCGAGGAGATTGGAGCCGACACGAATGGCGAAATCATGCTTTTTCGCGGTGCCGGCTGCGACCATTGCAAAGGGACGGGGTACAAGGGCCGGACCGGCGTGCACGAGCTGATGCCTCTGAACGATGCGATTCGAGATGAGGTTCTTAAGAAGTCGCCGAGCCATATCATACGGCGTTTGGCGATCGAGAACGACATGAAGACATTACAAGTCGACGCCGTCAGCAAGATCCTCATGGGCGTAACGAGCGTGGACGAAGTCTTGCGCGTGATTTATGCCTAGTTGAGGGTCCTATCGAGCGCCCAGCATTCTTCGAGGGCCGGCTTCAGCAGAGCGCTCATCTCCTCCGGGGTCTCGGGGTCAATTCCTACGACCTGGACCGTAATCATCATCTCGAGCGAGTACGCGATCAGATAGAACCCGATCCGTTCTCCCTTGTCGTTGTGGATGTGACTGAACCAGCTGTCCTCGCCCCACTTGAAGTAGCCTGAATCTTCACGATAGTCGAGTGAATCGACGATTCCCTTCGGTGCAAGCCGCTTTGCAATCCCATAATCCAACGAGTCGATGGCCCAGCTTCCGACGCCACCGTATTCTAGCTGGCACCATACGTAAAGATCGTCGGCATCGTATTCGTATTCGGCTCGCCGAGTCTTACCGACTTCTTCCGTTACGGAGCGGGATTCCTTCCCCACCGTGGACCAGGGCTCGCCCACCCAGCGGTCCACGTCCTCTAACGTGAACAGGGCCGTCCTGACCGACTCGCTCATGGGGACCGACTTCTCACTGCTGACGATCCAATACACGAAGGCGCGGATACCGATCCCGGCGATGAGCAGCACGCCAACGACAATGCCGATTATCAAGCCCCAAGGCGTCTTTTTCTGGATAGGCGGACGGAGAATCGGGGGTGCCATGGGCCTATTCTATTGAAACCTCGCCTGCGATTCGTCGGAAACTGTCGGAATCGCAACCACTCGGATTGGACGAAACGTCAGTAGAATAGAGTAGCGGATTCGGCACGGAAGCCGGACCGGGAAAACTAACCATGGAAGGCCTGTATGAGACGTGCTTGGACCACGCCTGACACGACGCTGTTTCTCTTAGCGGGAGCCGCGACCGTGTTCGGTGCTCTGATGATTTTCGACGCGGGTTACGCCCGCTCGCTCGCTCAGGGGAACGGACCGATCCCCAAAGAATTCACCCAACAGATCCTCTATCTGTTCGTCGCGATGTTCCTCGGATGGCTCGTATCTCGCTGGCGCATCGACTCGTTTCGCAAGGGCGCCTATGCCCTGTTCGGGGTGGCGGTCGCATCGCTGGTCGCCGTCGAACTTTTCGGTGTAACCATGAACGGCGCGAAGCGCTGGCTGGACATCGGCATCGTCGTGCAGCCTGCCGAGTTCGCCAAGATCGCCGTCATTCTGTTCCTCGCTGCCGCGCTGGCAGGCAGGCGTCCGTCCAAGCCACCGGCTCGGCCGCCCGGCGATTGGGCCGAGTATCTCGACAAGGTCGCGATTCCGAAGATCGTGTCCGGTTGGCCCTTCTATCTCGCCTTCGTCGCTGCCTACTTGATCGAGCGAGAACCCGATCTCGGTACCGCGGCGGTGGTCGTGTTCGTGACGATGGCCATGATGGTGTTCGGGGGTGTTTCGTGGAAGTCGATCGCTGCCCTTCTCGTCGTCGGGGGTATCGGGACGGTGGCGGTCGTCAAGTCTCAGCCGTATCGGATGGACCGGATCTTGAACCACGCGCAGCGGTGGGAGCCTGATCATGTGGACGATACGGGTTACCAAACCACGCAGTCGGAAACCGCTATGGCATCCGGCGGGTGGACGGGAGTGGGTATCGGCGCCGGGCGCGCCAAGCACATGCTTCCCGCCGCGACGACCGACTTCATCTTGGCGACGATCGGGGAGGAGTTTGGGTTGCTCGGCTCGCTGGGCGTGCTGGGCCTGCTCGGCGCAATCGCGTGGCGCTTGGCGATCCTGGCGCTGCGGGCTCAGACTCGATTCGCGATGCTCGTGCTGGCAGGAACCTCCAGTTGGATCGCGATACAGACTTGCACGAACGTGATGATGGCGAACGGCCTCTTGCCCGCGATCGGGATTCCGCTGCCGTTCGTCTCGTCGGGCGGATCGAGCCTCCTCGCCCTTTGGATCGCGATCGGTCTGTGCCAGTCCGCCGCCGATGATCGGCCACGACGAACGCAGGAGGAACCAGCGACCGAGCACTCCGATCGACCGCTTCGAGGCAAGGTCGGACATCGTGCTGAGGCAAGCGAACGGGAGCCGGTCTATTCCGAGTAGCCTCTGAGAATGACGCGGCTCGTCGTCACGGGTGGAGGAACGGGAGGCCATGTCTTCCCCGCTCTCGAAATCGCTCGCGAGGCCATCTCGCGGGGAGTCGAGGTGCGGTACCTGGGGTCGCATCGCGGACAGGAGAGCGAGGCCTGCCGAGAGATGGGCCTGCCTTTCCTCGGTTTCCCGACCTTGCCGCTCTATGGACTGGCGTCCCTTCGCGGCTGGCGAGCCTTGCTTGCCTTTGCAAAGGCACGGGCTGCAGTGGCCGCCGAGTTCCGTCGCGAGCGCCCCGAGGCGGTCATTAGCACCGGTGGGTACGCCTCCGCGCCGGTGGTAGCGGCGGCCCGAACCCTCGGCATTCCCTTCGTCGTCCACGAGCAAAACGCTGTGCCGGGCCGGGCCAACCGGATTCTGGGGAGACGTGCCATGGCGATCGCCACGGTGTTTCGCGCGGCGGCGACGCACTTTCCGGGCTCCAACGTCGTGCGGACCGGCATGCCGATACGCACGGAACTGCGCCGGGCCGCCAAGTCCGCTTCGAGCGCCGGGGGCCACGAGGTGCTGGTGGTCGGAGGTTCCCAGGGCGCGCGCACCCTGAACGAGGTCGCACCAATGGCGGCCTCCAAACTCGACCCCGCTCTTCGCTGGCTTCATCTCGCCGGTCCTGGTCGCGAAGAGGAGGCTCGGTCACCCCATGCTGGCTATCGAGTCGAGGGTGCCCGTGATGCTGCGGGAATGGCCGACGCCCTCGCATCGGCAACATTGGTCGTTTGTCGGAGCGGCGCAGGCACGCTCTCCGAGCTCGCCGCCTTTGGTAGGCAGTCCGTGCTCATCCCCTATCCTCACGCCTTCCAGGATCACCAGACCGCCAATGCCCGCGAGTTCGCCGAGATGGGGGCCGCTGAACTCTTGCCGGAGTCGGAAGCGAACCCCGATCGGCTCGCAGACGCAATCGCGATCCGACTGGCCCTGGGCGACAGCAACTGGAAGACCGCGCTGGCGGAGTGGGATGTTCCCGACGCGGCGGCTCGGTTACTAGACCTCGTTTGGAAGAACTAGGACGCCCTAGTCCTTGCGATAGCCTGGTCGATTTGGTTGCCCGCGCACAGGTCCCTGCTGCGGAGGCGGGGGAGCCGTGGCTGACCCGTCACCGGTACCTGGAGGGGGGACCACGCCGCCCTGATGCACCACCGCCTGACCAGGCGGTTGGATCTGGGGTCCGGCGGCCGGCGGCGGCGTTGCCGCCATAAGCTGCAGCAGACGCATGAACTCGCCAGGGTCCTTCGCTTTTACTTTCGCGTCCTCTGGCGTGACCAACCCACGTTCGACAAGCGTGACGAGAGACTGGTCCAGCGTGTTCATCTTCTGACGCGCACCGGTCTGAATAATCGAGCCGATCTGATAGCTTTTGTTCTCGCGAATGAGGTTGCGGATAGCGCTCGTGGCGTTGAGGATCTCGAACGCGGCGATACGTCCACGACCATCCTTGCGCTTAACCAGCGACTGTGAGACCACGCCGACGAGGTTGACCGACAGCTGCATGCGCACCTGCTGCTGCTGCGAAATGGGGAAGACGTCGATGATGCGGTCAACGGTCTGGACCGCATCGACCGTATGCAGGGTCGCAAACACGAGGTGCCCGGTCTCAGAGGCGGTGATGGCGAGGTGAATCGTGTCGAGATCACGCATTTCGCCGACGAGGATCACGTCGGGGTCTTGGCGCAGCACGAATTTGAGCGCATTGGCGAAGCTGAGGGTGTCCTCGTTCAGTTCGCGCTGGTTGATGAGCGCGACGTGATCGTCGTGGACGAACTCGGTGGGGTCCTCGACGGTGACGATGTGAACCTTTTGAGTCCGATTGATCCGGTCGATCATCGCCGCGAGTGTCGTGGACTTGCCGGACCCGGCAGGCCCGGTGACGAGGACCAAGCCGCGAGGCCGTTCGACGAAGTCGAAGCAGGCAGGCGGGAGGCCGAGTTCCTCCATCGTGCTGATGGTGTAGGGAATGACGCGGAAGGCGGCCTGGAGATGTCCGCGCTGCTGATAGAGGTTGCCGCGAAAGCGAGAGACACCGAGAATCTCGTGTGAGAAGTCCAATTCGAGTTCGTCGTCGAAGCGCTTGAGCTGGTCCTCGCGCAAGATCGTGCTCAACTGACGGCGGAACTCCTCGGGAGTGAAATGCGGCGCGTCCTCCACATCCTTGAGATCACCGAGCACGCGCATATAGACGCGCCCGGTGTCCATCTTGAAGTGAAGGTCCGATCCTCCAGCTTCCACGCACTGAGTCAAGAGTCGTTCAATTGGCTCCAACTGGCGCCTCCACGATTCCCATGTTGATAGCTCGCCTCTGGAAGTCCTGATGGTTGCTACACTTCGACAGCGCCATTTCGTACTCAATCTGCTTGTCCTTGCACAGCTTCAGCAAGCTGCCGTCGAGAGTCACCATGCCGAGTTCGCCGCCGGTTTGAATGTCGAGATACAGCTGGTGGGTCTTGCCGTCTCGGATGAGGGTTCGGATCGACGGAGTCGCGACCATTACCTCGAAGGCCGCAACTCTGCCTTTGCCGTCGGCAGTGGGCATGAGCGTCTGTGAGATCACCGACTGAATCGTGACGCTCAGCTGAGTCCGGATCTGCGCTTGCTGTTCGGGCGGGAAGACGTCGACGATGCGGTCGATCGTCTGGGCCGCGTCGACGGTATGGAGCGTCGAGAAGACGAGGTGGCCGGTTTCGGCGGCCGTGATGGCCAGTTGGATCGTTTCGAGGTCTCTCATCTCACCGACGAGAATGACGTCGGGGTTTTGCCGCATGACATGCTTGAGAGCATCGGCGAAGGCGTGGGTATCGGTCCCCAGTTCGCGCTGATTGATGATCGATTTGATGTCGGTATGCACGTACTCGATCGGGTCCTCGATCGTCATGATGTGCTCGCGGACGTGCGTGTTGATGTGGTGAATCATCGCCGCGAGGGAGGTCGACTTGCCCGACCCGGTCGGCCCGGTCACGAGGATCAGGCCGCGAGGCAATAGCGACAGCTGCTTCGTCACTTGAGGCATCTGAAGCTCGTCGATGGTCTTGATCTTGTAAGGGATCACACGAAAGACCGCGCCGATGTGGCCCTTCTGCCAATACATGTTGACGCGGAAGCGGGCGAGCCCCGGGACGAAGTAGGAAAGGTCCAGTTCCTTGAATTCGTAGAGCCGCTTCTTCCGGTCCTCGGTGAGGATGCTGAGCAGAAAGCTCGACATCTGCTCGTGGCTGAACGCCGGGTATGTAGTCCGGACGAGATCGCCGCGTATCCGCATGATCGGAGGGTTGTCGACCTTGAGATGGAGGTCGCTCGCATCCTTTTCGACCAGTTCACGCAGCAGTTCGTCGATCTGAACCATAGGCTAAGGTTGGCGGCGCAGGTCCTTACCGACGCAGCATCTGTTTAAGTTCCGATACGGTACCCGCATAGTTCAGCGCGACTTCCTCGCTAATAACACCGGCTTTCACGTACCTGGCGAGGGCTTGATTCATGGTCTGCATTCCCCAGAAGGCGCCTTCGTTCATCATGTGATAGAGGTCGCCGAAGTGCCCGTCCTCGATCGCCTTGCTGACGGTGGGCGTGCAGATGAGGATCTCTTGAACGACGACGCGGCCGTTGCCGTCCACTCGGGGCACCAGCTTCTGCGCGATGATGGCTCGGAGCGATCCCGCCAAGCGAAGACAGAGGTGCTCGCGCTCGTGAGGCGGGAACATGTTGACGACGCGGTCGAGCGTTTCGTAGGCGCTCGCGGTGTGAACGGTCGAGAAAACGAGGTGCCCGGTTTCACCGGCCTGCATCGCGACGTTCATCGTGTCGACGTCGCGCATTTCTCCGATGAGGATGACGTCCGGAGCTTCTCGGACGACCGCTCGGAGGGCCGGTTGGAAGTCGTCGGTGTCGATACCGATTTCGCGCTGGCTGATGTAAGCCTGCTTGTCCTGGTGGACGATTTCGAGTGGGTCCTCGATCGTCACGATGTGGCAGGGACGGTTCTGGTTGATGATGTCGATGAGCGCGGCCAGGGTCGTCGTCTTGCCGCACCCGGTCGGACCGGTTACGAGAATGAGGCCCAATCGATGCTTGGTGAGTTCCTTGAGAACGGGAGGCAGACCTAATTCTTCGAGGCCGCGAATCTGCAGCGGGATAACTCGGCATACGCACGCGCAACCGCCCCTCTGGCGGTAGAGGTTGGCGCGTACGCGGCACTTGTCCTTGACCTGGAAAGCGAGGTCCATTTCGGAGTGCTCGTCGAACTTACGGGCCTGCTTCTCGTTCATGAGCGAGTAGATCAGGCGATGGGCATCGTCGGCCGAAAGGACGGGCCACTCGCCGGGCAAGTCGGCGACTCGGGCGTGCTGCTTCATCATCGGCTTGCAGTTCGCCTTAACCAGGACGTCGGAAGCAACGATATCGAAGCCGACTTCGATGAGCTCGTGCATCGTGATGGAGGCTGCGTCTCGCATAGGTTTCTTAGGGGCTCCTCGGGGAAGATCGGTCGATCGGGGCACGGCCCGCTCGGGCAAGAAGGAAGTATACCAACGCCCCTGCGGCCAGGGCGGCAACGGCGATGAGAACGATTCGCAAGGTTCGATTCTCGGCTTGTGGAGGTGGTGCGGCAGCGCTCTTGGCCGGCTTGAGCGCCGACTCCTTGTGCTCGTCGGGAATCGTGATCTTGTCGGGGTTTTGGCCGAGTAAAGCGATGCGATACTCGAGACCGCCAAACGGAGGGGGAATCGCCCGTCCCGAAAGGACGACGGTTGCTGATCCGTAGGTCTTCAGAGTTCGCTCGGTCGGGCGCAGCCCTTCGAAACTGACGATGAACGCTTCGATCGTATGAGGCTCCGGGGCTCCGGCAAACGCCTTCGCGATCGGCTCGAGCCGAACTCTGCCGGATTCCTCGTCGATGAGGTTGTTCGTGGCAAAAGAGGCCTTCGTAAACTGCTGTTTGGGATTCGGATGGGACGTTCTTCCGACGGAGACTCCTCTCGCCGGGGCGCCGGCGTACTTGCCAATCTTCTCGACCTGACCCCTTAGCAGGTCGAGAGGGTACTTGGCATCCAGCATCGTTATCTCGACGAGATCGGCCCCCATGTTATGCTTCCGTACCGTCACGACGGCCTGAGTCGGCACGGAGTTCAAGGCCGCCTCGATCTTCTGATCGTCCATCTGAGGACGGGCGAGGACGGACATCGCCAGCAGGAGCAGGGCGCCGTGGGTTTTCATCGCACTGCGACTTCCGACTCGGAATCGAAGATGTGCAGCGCATCGAGATTGACCACGAATCGATTCGGCTTGCCTTCCTCGATCTTGGTGCCGCTGTCGATGGTTGCCAGCAAGTCGTGCGTGCCAGTGTTGATGTATGCCGTGTACTCCGGACCCATCGGTTCGAGTACGTCCACCTTGGCTTCGAAGGTGTTTTGCTCTGTGGCCGCAACCGGGTTGTTCAGGTTCGCGTCGAAGATCGCCTCCGGGCGAATGCCGAGGGTCACCGGCTTGCCGGCCAGCGCTTTGGCCGGATGGTCGCTTGGCAGAGGGAACTTGACATCCCCGGCATCTACGATGAGCGAGCCATTCAAGGCGATGGTCGCTTCGAGGAAGTTCATCGGCGGCGCACCGATGAATCCGGCGACGAATTTGTTGGCGGGCCTGTTGTAGACGACTTCGGGTTGGTCGCACTGCTGGAGCAGGCCATCTTTCATCACGGCGATCCGCTGCCCCATCGTCATCGCCTCGACTTGGTCGTGGGTGACGTACACCGTCGTGATCCCCAGCGAGCGATGCAGGCGAATCAGTTCGGCGCGCGTCTGGATTCTCAGCTTGGCGTCGAGGTTGGATAGCGGCTCGTCCATGAGAAAGACCTTGGGCTTCCGGACGATCGCTCTGCCGAGCGCGACGCGCTGTCGCTGTCCTCCGGAGAGTTCCTTCGGTCGCCGCCCGAGGAGGTGGCCGATATCGAGCATCGCTGCGGTTTCCTTGACGCGGCGGTCGATGTCCTCTTTGATTCTCTTGGCATCGCCGAGGTGACTCATCTGCCAGAAAAAGCCTTTAAGTTCGCGAAGGCGCAGCCCGAAGGCGATATTGTCGTACACCGTCATGTGCGGGTACAGGGCGTAGTTTTGGAACACCATCGCGATGTCTCGGTCCTTCGGGGGGACGTCGTTGACTCGCTTGTCCCCGATGAGGATGTCGCCCTCGGTGGACTCTTCGAGCCCTGCGATCATCCGCAGCGCGGTCGTCTTTCCGCACCCGGACGGCCCGACCAGAACCATGAATTCACGGTCGCGAATCTCCAGGTTCAGATTATCGACCGCGCGGACATCCTTGCCAAAGATCTTCGTAACGCTCTTGAACGTGACTCCCGCCAAATTCCTCTCTCCTGACTCACGCCCCTCGCGGGCATCCTGTTATAGCACGGTTCCAGCGAGCGAAGGGCGACCGTGCAATGCAACGAACCCTCGCCTTCGGCGAGGGTTCGAGAGTTCCGAGTAAGAGGAGACTTACTTTCCGTCCTTCTTGCGGGCGCCGGGAGGGCCACCGGGAGGTCCGCCGGCGGCGCGCTTGGCCTTCATCTCTTCGATCAGCTTTTTGTACTTCGCCTGCTGATCCTTGGTCAGGATGGCCATGAGGTCCTTCTCGAACTGCTCGCGGATCGTCTTGAACTTGGCCATGTTCTGGTCCCGAGCTGCTTTGTCGTTCCCCTTGGGGTTAGCCTGAATCATGGACTTCATGGACTCTCGCATCTTGTTCTGGAGAGCTTCGACCTTTTGCTTCTGGGCCGCGGTGAGATTCAACTGGTCGAGGACGCGCTGGCTGCCCATCCCTGCCCCGAATCGAGGACCCTGTCTGCCGTCCTTCCCGTTTACCTGCCCCTTGCCGGCGCCCTGGCCGCCCTTCGGACCGGCCGCCTGCGCGGAGGCACCCACGGCGAGCGCCACGATACCCAGCACCAAACCCGTCAAAACCACAAACTTCTTCATCATCACACTCCTGTCAAGGCTCAATAGAGAAACTACGCCGGGGAGCCCGAAAAGTTCACCATGATCGTTCGCGGTATCCTTCCTCGTCGTATGGAAGCCGGAAAGGTCGTCGCACTCCATCGCAAACCTGGACCCGGCGCATTGGAGCCCGTGTCAGAGCTACAAGCGCTCGGCGGAAGGGGTTTCGTCGGCGACCGCTGCTTCGGCCAGGCGCGGCGACAGGCTCTCTTGGTCGCGGTGGACCAGCTAACCCATTTCGGGTACGAGCCGGGCGACCTTCGCGAGCAGATCACCGTCGACTTTCCCGGGCTGCAGGACTTGCCTGCCGGTACTCGCCTCGCCGTCGGAGCCATCGAACTCGAGATCGAGGGGGACTGCGCCCCGTGCCACGGCATGGCCAAGCGTCTCGGCGAGGACCCCGAGGCCTTCGTTGCAAAGGTTGCCCGAAAGCGTGGGATGTTGGCCCGAGTCCTCAACGATGGCGTTTTGCGCGTCGGCGACGAGGTGCGCCGCCTCGCATGAGCGAGGGCCGTGACCGGGTCGGAGGATGGCTCGGCATCCTGACCTTTCTGGGTGGTGTCGCGCTCTTGCTCGTCACCTTCGGCATCGCGTACCGGTTATTCTCCAGCCCTCCTGAAGAGGCCCTCGATCTCAAGAAAGGCGCGCCGATCAATCTCGACGAGACGGGACGCGCGGCGTTCCTGCTCGTCTTCCGCATGCTGATGCTCCTCGTGATGTCGATCGTTGGGTCGGTGATCGCGAATCGGGGGATCAAGCTTTACGCGGCGGGTCGAGGCCCTGCACCCACCCCCAAGCGTGAAGAAGACGCCGCCTAAGCGGCCGCTGGGAGCAAGATCAAGAACCGGGCGCCCTGCCCCTCACGTCCATCCTCGTAAACGGTCCCACCGTGGGCATCGACGATCCCCTTGACGATCGAAAGTCCGAGGCCCATGCCCTTCACCCGCGAACTGTAAAACGGGCGAAAGATCAGTTCCTTACGTTCGACGTCCACGCCGGGCCCCTCGTCCTCGACTTCGATGACCAGGTAATTCTTCGAGGCTGGAAGGCCGGAACGGCGTACCTGCTCGTCGCTCGCTCGTGACGTGGCCACTCGCAGTCTCCCCGTCTCGAAAAAGCCGAGGGAGTTTTCGACGAGTTCCGAGATCGCTCGGCGAATCTTTCGCTGATCGACCTTCACTGGCGGCAGGCCTTCTCCGAGTTCGTACTCGAGTCGTACCGGTCCCCGCCGGGGGAACACTTCGTCGACCGACTGCCGCACGATCGCGTTCAGGTCCGCCGGTTCCAGGGCCAACTGGGTGGCGGTGACGAAATCGCGAAAGTCCTGGAGAATCTCCTCGACTCGGGTGAGACCGAGTGCCAGGCTCTTCTGTATCTCCGCCAGCTGCTCGCGACTCAGGTCCGCCTCCGCAAGCAGGTGTCCGAGTTCGTTCACGTCCCCTTTGAGCGCAAACACCCGATTGCCGATCATGTGACTGCTCTTTGCGCTCAGTTCGCCCCAGGCGGCCATCTGCTCGATGCGGATCGCCTTTTGAACCGAACGGATATTCTCCAGCCCGGTGGCGACCTGCTTGGCGATCGAAGCGAGCAATCGCTCGTCCTCTTCCGTAAAGGTGTTGTCCACGTACGGGTTGTCGGTAACCCGCCTGAGCACGCGTATAACGCCGATGGTTCGACCGCGGTAGTCGATGGGAACCGCCAGAAACGCGGCGATCTCCTCGTTGGGCAATTCCAGGTAGCGGCCTCGCCAGCGTGGGTCGCTTTGGGGTCTGCCGAGGCGCACGGACTGACCCGTTTCGCATACCCAGCCCGTGATCCCCTCGCCGGGGGCATAGCCGACCTCGCCCACTCGCTCCTTGAGGTCGCTGATCGAGCCGCGCAGAACAAAGAGACCCTTCTCCGGATCGAGCAGAAAGATCGAGCAGGATTGGAAGCGCAAGACTTCGCCCGCGACCCGCAGGACTCGCTCGATCAGTTCCTCGCCGGTGATCGCCACACCGAGGGCTTGACCGATCTGCACGAGAGCCTCTTCCCGCCGCACGAGACGCTCGTGATCGAGCACTATGGCGACCAGGCCCGCGATCGTCTCACAGGCAACCAGGTCTTCTTGCCCGTACTGGTCGCGCTGGTCCGACTCGACGTTGAGGACGGCAGCGATCCGGCCGTGCCGGTCTCGAATCGGGACGGCGATCTCGCTGACGCTGGTGCCGAAGAGGTCGCGGTAGCGAGGGTCGGACTTCACGTCGCCCGAGAGGTAACTCGAGGCGGTAGCGGCAACGTAGGCCACGATCCCTTCTCCTTTCTGGGTGCCGACACGGATGCGCTCGCGGGTCGCCTCGTCGTCCCAGTCGGCGCCGTGCCCGTGCGCAAGTTCGAGGGTTCCGCGCTCCTCGTTCATAAGCGCGATCATCGCGTTTCGGCTCGAAGTGACGTCGAGCGCGGCGAGGGAAAGCTGGTCGAGCGCCTTATCGGCGTCGGTCTCTGCGGCGACGATGCCGGTCAGCCGGGCCATGTCCGCTGCCGAGAACATAGCGAGAATTATACGGCGGCCCGGCGAGTGGCTGCCGTCGTGCCGCAGTCGACTCCGCCCGGGTACCCTCTTTCCACCCCCCAACAGGAGAATCACGCATCACCATGAAGGTCAGCATCATCGGCGGAGGAGGTCGCGTCGGGTCGGACGCGGCATACGCCCTTCAGCTCGGAGGAATCGTTAAGGAAATTGCTCTCGTGGACGCCAACGCAGACATGGCGGCGGGCGAAGCCCTCGATCTATTGCATGGCTCGGCGCTCACGGCCAGCCAGAAGATCATCTCGGGCGACTACGACGTGGTTACGGGTAGCGACTGCGTCGTGATTACCGCCGGACTCCGCCGCAAGCCCGACGAGAGCCGCCTGGAGTTGATCAACCGAAACGTCGGCCTCTTTAAGCAGATTCTCGATAGCCTCAAGGGGGTCAAACTAGGCAGCGCGGCCACCGTCCTCGTCGTCTCGAACCCGGTCGACATCCTGACGCATCTGGCGGCCAAGAGTGGCATTCTCCCCGAATCCCAAGTGATCGGCCTTGGCACCGTCCTCGACACGTGCCGATTTCGCTCGCTGCTCGCCGACCGCTTCAACGTTGGCGCCCGCGACATCCAGGCCCTAATCTTGGGCGAGCACGGCGATTCGATGGTGCCGATCTGGTCGAGCGCGACCGTCAACGGTATCCCCCTCTCCAGCTTGCCCGGATACACCCAAGAGGAAGCCAGCGCTGTCTTCGAGTTCACCAAGAAGTCCGGTGCCGAAGTAATCCGCCTCAAGGGAGGCGCCGGCCGAGCGGTCGGTGTGTCGATCAAGGTCGTCGTCGAGGCGATGGCCCTCGACAATGGCCAGATCCTGCCGGTAAGCGCGGTCCAGAACGGCAAGATGGGGATCAGCGATGTTTCGCTCTCGTTGCCAACCAAGGTCGGTCGCAAGGGCGTCATGGAGATCATCGAGCCGGCCGTCGATTCGGCAGAGCGCGAGGGGCTCGCGAAGTCGGCCCAGTCTCTCAAGGACGTCTTCGCCCAGATTCAGTAGCGGCTAGAGTCCGCCGTCGACGGTCATGTCGGGGGAGAGACCAAGTTCGTCGGTCTCTCCCCCGTCGTCTCGAAGGTCGCCGCCGATGCTGTAGAGCCGGTACTCGGCCTTGGCCGCTGCATATCGAAACGGGCGACCCGTGTAAGGGTCGCGAGTCAGATCGGCGGGAAAAACCGAAAGCGACTTTGGCGCCGCACCGGTCTCTTTGATGGACCGCAGAACCAAGGCGTTCAGGACGAAGAGCCGGGTTCTGGCGGTCACGCGATCGTCCATATCGATCAAGGGGCGGCCAGTGCGGAAGAAGTGGCGGGCGAGGCGCTTCCAAGGCCTAGCCTCGCTCGACGGAGCCGGCCAGGGTCCCCGCGCCTCGGCGGGGCGTTTCGCTCGCTCGGCTAGCAGCTTGATCTCGAGGTCGATCTCGGCGGCGAAACCCTCGAAGTAGCGAACGCGATCCGCCCCATCGCGCCTCCGCAGGTCCTTCAGGTATCGAATTGGCTCCCGCGCATCGGGTCCCAGTTGCAGTTCCAGCGCATCGAAGTCTTCGGCACGGTAGGCGTCCTGGACGAATTGAACGGCCGCCCGCATCGCGCCACGCTCGCTCTCGAGCAGGCTCTCCAGCGAGGGCCGATGACGCAGCATGCCGCTCATGCCGTTGATCAGACGGGTCAAATCGACCGGGGAGAGGGTGAGGAGAGCCGGCGCCAAGGCGGCTCGAACGTCGTCGACGATCTGGTACCCGAGCGCAGCGTCCGACGCAGAACCACCGCCGAGCGCAAAGCCGAATCGAAAGGCCGCCAGGCCGGTACGGATCGCTTCCTCCAACTCACCTTGGGCCAGTTCATCTTCGACCCTCCACGCGAGCGCGCGGCCGATCAGCCTCCATCCCCGTTGATACGCCGGCGCTTCCGTCGGTCGGAAAATCCGCAGCGGCATTTCACAGCGCCGCGCTTCGCGAACGACCGGCTCGATGACCTTAGCGAGGGCTTTGGTGATCCTGCGACGCTGTCCAGGCGTGAAACTGACGCGGTTTAGATCGTCTTTGGGCAGTCGTTCCGCCGCGACAGCCGCATCGACATAGACTTGATACGCCGAATCCGCGCGCGGCGCCGGCTTGGCGATCGAGGCATACCAACTGGAATAGGAAGGCGGCGGCAACGGCTTGCAGCCGAAGATTCCCAGTCCGGCCAATATCAAGCTGAGGGCATATCGCCCGAAGGTGTTCGCCGATCCGTGGCTCACATAGAGATGCTACCCGCCGTAGCCCTCACAAGGGCTATATCCAGGACCTGACCGATGTCAGTTACCGCATGGAATTCGATGTCCCGGCGGACGGAGTCGGGCAATTCGTCGAGGTCGGCGAGGTTTTCTTCGGGCAACACCACATGGAGGATTCCAGCTCGGTGGGCGGCCAGCACCTTCTCGCGCACGCCGCCGACTGGCAAGACCTTGCCGCGCAGCGTGATTTCGCCGGTCATTGCGACTTCCCGCCGAACCGGCGCGCCGATGAATGCGGAAACCAGCGCGGTCGCGATCGTGATTCCAGCGCTGGGGCCGTCCTTCGGTACCGCTCCTTCCGGGACGTGGACGTGAACATCGAAGTGAAACGGGCGCTCGGGCGAGAAGTTGCGTTCCTTGGACCGTACGTAGGTGACGGCCGCCTGGGCCGATTCCTTCATGATGTCGCCGAGGCTGCCCGTCATTCTAAGTTGAGGCTGATCGCCGAGGGCAGACATCAGGCTCACTTCGATCGTCACCAAGTCGCCGCCGAACTCCGTGAACACGAGTCCTGTCGCTGCGCCGACCTCGTCCTGGTCGCCTCGGTTGCCGAAGCGAAACCGGGGCTTGCCCAGCATCTCTCGCAGGGTGGGCATGTCGATCGCCACGCGTCGCGCCTTCTTCTCCGCGATTCGCCGCGCCGTCTTGCGGCAGAGGGTCGCGATTTCACGCTCGAGCGCTCGGATACCAGCTTCACGCGTATAGTCGCGAACCACCGACTGCAGCTCCGGCGTGTCGAGGGACATTTGGCCCGGGCGAAGGCCGTGCTCGGCGATCTTCTTGGGCAACAAGAACTCGGATGCGATTTGGAGCTTTTCCGCCTCGGTATAGCTGGGGAATCGGATCATCTCCATTCGGTCTCGCAGGGGCACCGGGATGTTCTCGAGCAGGTTCGCCGTCATGATGAACATCACGGCGCTCAGGTCGAATGGCGCCTCGATGTAGTGGTCGCTGAAATGCTCATTCTGTTCCGGGTCCAGGGCCTCTAGCAGCGCGCTCGTCGGATCGCCGCGGAGGTCGATGCTCATCTTGTCGATCTCGTCGAGCATGAAGACTGGGTTGCGCGTCCCGCAGGATTTGATCCCTTGGATCAGCCGTCCCGGCATCGAGCCGATGTAGGTTCGTCGGTGGCCCCTGACCTCCGCTTCGTCCCGGACGCCGCCCAGGGACACCCGGACGAACTGCCGACCGAGCGCCTCCGCAATCGATCGCCCGATGCTCGTTTTGCCGACGCCCGGCGGGCCGACGAAGCAGAGAATTGGGCCACGGAGAGACTGACTCAATTGCCGGACCGCAAGGAAATCGAGGATCCGATCCTTCACCTGGGTGAGGCCGTAGTGATCCCGATCGAGAATCTTGGCGGCAGCCCGAACGTCGAGCCGGTCCGCGCTCAGCCGAGCCCATGGGAGGGCCGTCAGCCAATCGAGGTAGTTGCGAACCACCATTCCTTCCGGCGAACTGGCGGGCGCCCGTTCGAAGCGGCGCAGTTCCTGAAGCGCCTTCTCACGCGTTTCCGGCGGCATACCCGAGGCCTCGATTCGGCGGCGATACTCGATGCCCTCTTCGCTCTCGTCGGTGCCGCTCAGTTCGTGCTGGATCGCCCGAAGCTGCTCCCTCAGGTAGTACTCGCGCTGGGTGTTGCCGAGTTCTTCTTCGACCTTGCTTCGGATATCGGACTGGAGTTCGAGAACTTGCCGCTCTCCGATAAGCAGTTTGACCAAGCGCGAAAGCCTCGAGACGGGGTCGTAGTCTTCGAGGAGCCCCTGCTTGACCTCGGGGCGAAGGTTGAGATGGTTCGAGATAAAGTCCGCCAGTTCGCCGGGTCCTTCGATCGCGGGAAGCAAGTCGAGTGACTCCTGTGGAACCGGCTTGCCGAGGTCGGCAATCTGCAAGAAGGCGTCCATCCCCTCACGCCGGAGCGCCTCGACGTCGGCTCCTCGCACGAGCGGCTCGGGAACGAGCGTCACATTGGCCACGAAGTAACCGCCTCGGAAGGCATAGGAATCGACGATCGCGCGACTGATGCCACGGAGCACGACGCGCATCGTCCCATCCGGCATCGGCAGGACCTGCATAACCTCGCTCAGGGTGCCCGCTCGGAATAGGTCGCTCGCCCGCGGCTCGTCGACGCCGACATCGGTCTGACCGACGACCAAGACGTGGCGATCCTTTCGCATCGCGCTCTGTAAAGCTCTGACCGAGACGTCTCGGCCGACGAGCAGCGTGTTGATCAAATGCGGAAAGTGGACGTTATCCCGAACCGGAAGGACCGGAGCGGTTCTCGACGCCGCCGGCTTCGTTCGGCGACCGTTCGAACGCTTGTTCATCCGGCCTCACCTTACCACGGAATCCGTCGATGTCAAGTCCGTCGATCTATGGGGTTTTGCCGCAGCGAAGCTTTTGCGGAAACGGTCCCGAATTGCGTCGTACTCGATTCCCGAAGGAACGATCTGCTGGCGCCTCCGCACCACCGAAGCCGATCCCTCTTCGACGCTCTTCCAAACACCGATCCCGACCCCCGCGAGAATCGCGGCGCCGAAGGCCGGGCCCTCGTCGACCTCGAGCGTCCAGCACGGCCTACCCAGCATATCGGCGATCATCCGCGTCCACAGCGCGCTCTTGACGCCCCCTCCCGTCAAGCGCACTTCGCTCACTTGGGCCCCCAGCGCAATCAGGCGATCGACCGCATCGGCTAGGTCGCAACTGACGCCCTCGAAGACCGCTCGCGCCATCTCGGGCCGCCCGTGCGAGAGCGTCAGTCCAAGAAACGCAGCTCGCGCCTCGGGAGCGATGTGCGGGCAGCGCGAGCCCGACAGGTAGGGGAGGAAGGTGGCGCCGAGCGCACCGGGAGAAGCGCTCGCCGCCTCTCGGTTCATGAGTTCGTAGGTTCCAGCGCCGTACAGAAGGTCCCTCGCCCATCGCACGGCTCCACCGCAACTAAGGGTGACCCCCATCGAATGCCAGGCGCCGTTTGCATGACAGAACGCATGGGCGGCGCCGGTAGGGTCCGGTTTGGGCTGGTCGGTGGCGACGAAGGCCACCCCGCTCGTGCCAAGGCTGAGGCTCAACACACCGGCCTCGACGGCGCCGGTTCCTACCGCCGCCGCCGCTTGGTCTCCGGCTCCGGCGACGATAGGGATTCCATCCGCCGTTTCGCTGCAAGGTTCCCAAGACTCATGCAGCGGTGCGAACCATTCGCAACGAAGACCCAGGTCGGCGATCAGGTCCCTTGCCCAACAGCGCCGGGTGACGTCGAAGACGCCGGTCCCGCTGGCGTCGCTCGGCTCCGCAAAGACGACTCCATTGGTCAGGCGAAATCGCACGTAGTCTTTGGGAAGCAGCACTTGCTCGATGCGGGCAAAGTGCTCCGGTTCGTGCCGGCGAATCCAGAGCAGCTTCGGAACTTGGAAGCCGGTCAAGGGCGGATTGAGCGTGGTCCGACGAATGCGGTCCGAGCCGAGTCGCTGCTCCATTTCGGCAACCTCGAGGGTCGTTCGCTGGTCGTTCCAGAGCAACGCGGGCCGAAGCGGCCGGCCTTCTTTGTCCAGCGCAACCAGGCCATGCATCTGCCCCGTAAGGCCCATCGCGTCGGGCTTCTGACCGATCTCTTCAAGACAGCGAATTGCAGCCCTATACCAATCATCCGGTTCCTGCTCGGTCCAGCCCGGTTGCGGAGTGGCCATCGGATACTCGACCGTTGCACGGGCAAGAACGGTTCCGGACGGATCGATCAGAAGCGCCTTCGCGCCGGTTGTTCCGATGTCGATACCGAGCAGCTTCATGAACCGCCTTTCAGCCGTTCGATCTCGGCTTCCAATGCCTTGAGCCGCTCGACCAATTGCGGAAGCTTCATTTGGAGGGAGACCAGACGCAAGCCCTCCTTGGCCGGAAGCGCCGGGGTTCCGAAGTACTCGCCTGCTTCGCGAACGTCTCGCATGATGCCCGTCCTGCCGGCAAGGGCGATGTCGTCACCCACGTGCGTGTGGTCGGCGAAGGCAACCTGGCCGCCGACGACGACGCGGTCGCCGATGGTCACGCTGCCACTGAGTCCGGTCAGGGCCGCAATTGCTCCATGGCGACCAATCCGGCAGTTGTGGCCGACCTGGACGAGATTGTCTATCTTCGTGCCTTCAGAGATAATCGTTTCTCCGCAGGTCGCCCGGTCGATGCAGGTATTGGCGCCGATCTCCACATCGGGCCCGATGATGACGCGGCCGACTTGATGAACCTTGACTCGTCGACTGCCATCCCAGGCGTAACCGAATCCGTCGGCGCCGATCACGGCGCCCGCATGAACGATCGATCGCGCACCGATCGAGACGTCTCGGTACAAAGTCACATGGGGAAACAGGGTTACCTGTTCGGCTAAGTTGCAGTTTTCTCCAATAAATGTATACGGAAACACTCTGCAGTTGGGGCCAATACTCGCGCCGCACTCAACGACACAGTAGGGACCGATCCAAGCCGAAGGGTCGATGGTGGCCTCAGGTGAAATGGTCGAGGTCGCATGAACCCCGGGCTCGGCCGGATAAGGTCGGTCACTGATCGCGAGCAGCCGCCCAAATGCAATACGTGGGTGATCGACCTGAATCGTGGGCTTGTTCGATGCCATGTTGCGCCCCACGATGACCGCGCCCACCCCGCTGGATTCCGCGAGCGCCAGATATCGATCGCTTTCGGCGAAAGTCACTCCGCGGGGGTCGTCTTCGCCCGCGGGAACCGGTCGTTCAAGCGGGAGGTCGGGGGGACCCGAGGCCTCGCCTCCGAGGAGAGCGGCAAGGCCGCCTAGAGTCCAACTCGATAGCTTTTGCGCCATACGACAAACTCGTTGGTCGCATCGCGACCCTGAGTGGGGCTGGAGACCAGGCGGTACCCGTTCACCGCCGCCCAGATCTGAAGCTCCGATTCGAGACTCTCCTTCTGGGAGTCGGTCCAGCTCATCCTGCGGATCGACGATGAGACCGAACGCGAGCCGAGCTCAGGCAGTTCGACGCCAGAAGCGGCCTGCTCCGGCAGTTCCGCTCGAAGATCCAGCGTGGTTACTTGGTCGTGGCCGTTTCCATGTCCGTTTACTACTTCGCGAGCCTGCGCTTTCGCTTCGGAGTCCAGCCGTTCCTGACGCTCGACCATCTGCACACGAATCTGTGCCTTCTTGGCGCTGAGATCGCTCTCTACGGCGACTCGTCGCCGGTCGAACTCGAGCCAAAACAGGGCACTCAGTTCGTCTAGCGCTCCGCGAAGCTCCTTCGATTTCTCGAACCGTTGCTTAGCGCGGTCGTCCGCGTTGTCGGGCTGCCGACGCGACTTGGGATCGGGATCAGGAAAACCAACGAGATTCGAGAGTCGAACGCGGTAACCGAAAGCAGGCTGAGCGAACTGCTCGAAGAGCGGGCGCGCATCCAGATAGATGGCATCCATAGCCTCTCTATAGCCTGGCTCCAGGGCCGCCAATTCAGATTCCGAGTCCTTCCGGGCCGTCTCGAAAGCGACGGCCCGAAGACGCCGATACACCTCGTCGAATGCTCGCTGCTTGTTCTCCTCGCGGATGCGGCGTGCGCGCTCGAGGGAAGGGCCGACCGAACCCATCGAGAGGGTCGTTTCAGGCAACCGAGGGAGAGCCAGACTTCCTCCCCCTGGCTGATCGAGAACTTCGGTACGGGACTCAACCGGCGGCGGGATAGAAGAGACGATGCGAGCCGTATCGACATAGACAACGGGCTGGGGCTTGCCAGAACAGCCGGCAAGCCCCAGTTTGGACGCTGAGAAGAGCATCCCGACGAGCAGAACTAGCGCTCGATCATCGATTCGCATTCATCTGTTTGACGACGGCTTCAGTCACATCGTTGGCCGAATAGGGAGCCACGTTCGTTTCGAATATCATCGAGAAACCCTGAGCCTTACCAACTTGGGCAAGGGCTGCCTTCGCCTTATCGATCGTCTCGGACTGGAGCTTCTGCTGCAGGTCGGTGAGATCCTGAGTAAAGTCGCCGTTCCAGGCCTCAAGAACTGCACCCATCGCTTGCGCTCGCTGGGCGAACTCGTTAAGCTGCTTCTTCTCGTCATCGGTCAGGCCGTTCCCTTTCTGAGCCAGTTCGTTGCGCTTGCGATCGTTTGCAATCACTTCTTGCTTGATCCGCTCGAGTTCGGCCTTCTCCGGGTCGGTGATGTTGGCCTTCAAGGTGAGGTCCCGCATCTTCTGGGCTTGCTCGGGAGTGAGCACGCGATAGGTTCGGATGAAGTCGATCAGACCTCGTCGAGCGGCGACCGCGGCGTTGAGTTGAGCGGTATTGGCCTGCCCCAGGGTGCTCTGCTGGATGCACTTGTTGAGATCCACGACGCCGGTCTTCTCGGCCGCTCCCTGGAAGCCGGCGATCGCCAGCACTGCCACGATCCCGGCTGCACAGGCCCAGCCGAGGCGATTCCGATGGTTGTTTTTCATGGTGATATGGTTATGTGTCGTCATTCAAACCTAGAAACTTCCGCCGATCGAGAAATGGGTGCGGTTGCCCCCCTGCTGGTTAAAGCCGAAGTCGATCCGTATCGCACCCAGGGGAGTCTTGAAACCGATCCCGACCCCGTATCCGAACTGAAAGTGTGGGTCCTTGTACTGGGTGAAGTCGTTGATCGTGCCGTATCCGCCCCAAGCGCCGCCATAGTCGACAAACGGGATGAGGTTGAAGCTCTTTTGGATCGGGAAGCGGTATTCGAGCGAGGTGACGAACTGCTGCTTCCCCCAGAATCGCTGGTCGCTGTAGCCTCGGAGGGAGTCCGACCCGCCAACGAAGAACTGCTCGAAGAAGGGCACGGTGCCGCTGATCACTCCGTAGCGCGCGCGATAGGCGATGACATGCCGCGGACTGTCGATCGGCTTGTCTTTGGCCGGTCGCTTGCTAAAGAAAGCCTTGTATTCGAGGGTAGATCGGACAAAAGTGTGACGTCCGAGAACGTCGGTCACGTCTCCGACGTCGCCGCCGATCTTGGTGATGTTGCTGAATGCGGGTTCGACCAAGAGGCGGGCATAGTCTCCTTCCATGGGGTCGAGGGGAACGTCACGCCGGTCACGCGCGACACCCATGCTCAGCGTCGCCAATTCGCCATCCTGCTGGATGTAGTTGTTGCTTCCGGTCGACTTGAGGTTGATCGTCTTGATCGTCTCATACGTGCCGCCGATGCTCGCTGAGTAGTCGTTGCCGAGTGGCTTGCCGAAGGCGACCGAGCCTCCGGTTCGGCGCTCGTCGAACCTCTGATCGCCGACCGGGGAGTCGGACGATCCGATGCCGACCCCGCTGAAGTAGGAGTTGACCCGGGAATAGGCTCGGACCGCCATCGACGTGCCGCGGGAATCCATGAACGGATTGATGTAGTCCAGCGTAACGCTCGCGCCGGCACCTGCGGTGTCTTGAGTGTAGGTCAAGCCGGTCGTTTGCCCGGTTCCGCTAAAGTTCGTATCGTAGTACCTGATCGAACCGGCGAGCCGGCTTCGGGGATCGAGGGAGAGTCCGACGCCAATCTGAGCGGTGCGAGCTTCCTTCATATCGAGCAGCAGGTCGAATTTACCGATCTCTTCGGTCTGTCGGGTCTTGGCTTCGATCGATTCGAACCACTGCGTGCTCTCGAGGCGGCGCCGGTCGATGATCCAGAGTTCCTCGTTGAAGGCGCGGCCCGGCTTGGTTTTCATCAGGCGGCGCACGACACTCGGGCGGGTTCTCGTCAGGCCCTGAATGATGATGTCGTTCACGGCTCGCTCGACCACGACCAGGTTCAGCGTGTTCGGCGAATCGGCGAGGGGGACCACGTCGACCCTGGCGAAGTAGCCCTTCGCCTCGTACTTGCGGCTGATGGCCTCGGTGGTCGGGAGGATCGTCTTGAAGTTAAAGATCTTCCCGGTTTCTTGGGTCACGAGGGGAAGCAACTGCTCGATCTTGAAAACCGTGGATCCCGTGATCCGGATCTCCTTGATAATCGGGTTCTCTTCGACCTCGACGGTCAGCTCCCAGCTACCGGTCGCGACTTCGCGGGAGAGAATCTTGACGTCCTTGAAGAAGCCGAGGTCGCGGACGGCCTCCTCGTCGCCGGCCAACTGTGATTGGAGGAACGCGCCGCCCTCCTTGCTTCGCATAGCCGAGATGATCGCCTCCCGGGCGATCGTCTGGTTTCCGCGTATGACGATTTCCTTGATCGTGCCGTCCTGCGCAATCGCGACTCCGATGAGCCCTAAGCACAGGAGCATGGCGAGAATGGTCCTCAACAATGCCAGCCATCTCCTCCTGAGAATGTAAGTTCCTAGTTTAGACGCATCGGACTCGCTCGCGTTAGATCGTGGGCTCGCAAGGTCCTAAATCGAACCTTGCATCCCGGTCCGGCGGTACAATCGCGGGGATACCTCGCCGCTTACACCCGACCGATGCAGACGGCGAGGGCCAGATTTTTTGAAACCGAGGTGCGCATTGCGTACAAAGAAAACAACTGACGCGGCCAAGCCGACGCGGCGCCGCAAGCCGACGGGCGAGAAGCCCATCGGCAACATCGAGATAATCGTCAACTGCTCCCTGCGAGAAACCCGGATCGCAGTGCTGGAGGACAACCAGCTGATGGAGTACCGGGTCGAACGCGAGGAACGGGTCGTGGGGTCCATCTTCAAGGGGATCGTCCAGAATGTCCTGCCCGGAATGGACGCCGCCTTCGTCGACATCGGCCTGGAGCGGAACGCCTTCCTCTACGTCGCGGACATTCTCCCCGAAGAGACAGACAATTCCCCCGCCTCCGTTCGGCGCAGCGAACTCCGGCGTCGAAAGATCAAGGAATTGATCAAGCCGGGACAGGAAATCATGGTCCAAGTCACGAAGGGACCTCGCGGTACCAAGGGCGCGAGGGTCACGACGCGAATCGCTCTTCCGGGTCGATATGTCGTCTTGATGCCAGAAGGCAACCACGTCGGCGTGAGCCGCAAGATCGAGGATCGAACCGAGCGCGAGCGACTCAGGAGGGTGGGCGACAAGATCGCCGTCGAAGGCTTCGGCCTCATCCTTCGTACCGAATGCGAGGGACGGACGGAGTCCGAACTGCGCCAAGATGTCGCTTTTCTGGTGAAACTTTGGACACAAGTCCTCGAAGCCGCCAAGCGTCAGCGAGCACCGGCCTGCGTGCACCGAGATCAGACCCTTCTCTACAGGACCATTCGAGACATCTTCGGCGATGAAATCGACAAGATGGTGATCGACGATCCGGAAGAATACGAGAAGGTGCATCTCGTGGCTGAGTCGGTTGCCCCGCGGATGAGGGAGAAGATATTCCTCTACGACCGAGACGAGCCGATCTTCGACTTCTACAACATCGAGGCCGACCTGGATCGTTTGCTCCAACACAAGGTATGGCTCAAGTCCGGCGGCTACCTCGTGATAGACGAGATGGAAGCCTTGACCGCCATCGACATCAACACCGGCAAGCAGGTCGGCTCGACCTCGCTCAGCGACACGATTCTCAAGGCCAACCTCGAAGCGGCGGACGAGGTCTGCCGCCAACTTCGCTTGCGCGACATGGGGGGCATTATCGTCGTCGATTTCATCGACATGGAGGCCGCCGAGGACCGGAAGGCCCTCCTCGACGCCTTCACACGACGGCTGGAAAGGGACCGCGCCCGAACGAGAGTCGGCAAAGTCTCGTCCCTCGGCCTGATCGAACTCACGCGAAAGCGAACCGGGGAGTCGGTAACCGAAGCGATCACCGACAACTGCCCGATGTGCGCCGGCCGAGGGCGGATTGCTTCGAAAGAGACCGTATCGCTTTGGATCGAGCGCGACATGCGTAGGCGGCTTCACGACGCGGGGAACGCGTTCTTCGTCGAGTGCCACCCCGCCGTCGTCGAAAGCCTCATCGGGGCCGATGGGGAGAGCGTCGAGGATCTGGAGCACGAACTGAATAGAGGCATTTATTTACGCGCAAACTTCGACATACCATTCGAGGAATACACCATTCGTAGTGGTCGGATCGAGGAATTCGACCGCGAATTCATGGGGTTCCGACGGGCCCAGGTATTGGAGTGCAACGTTCGGCGTTCGTCGTTCGAGTCCACGAACAAGATCGTGGGCTGGACCGACCACGGCTACTACATGGAACTGCTGGACGGGGTCGGGCACGTGGGGCATCGAGTAAAAGTCTGCCTGCAGGACATTCGCCGGTCGTTCGCGGTCGCCGACGTGATCTTGCCCGGCACCGCGCGCCCGAACCCCCGTGGATACTGAGAGCCTGCGGTCTGCGCTTCGCCAAGGTCCGGTCGAGGGTGCCCTGGCCCTGCTCGGGTGCGAACTTCTTTGCGGCGGCGTTCGAGCCCGCATCGTGGAGGTAGAGGCCTACGACGAAGGCGATCCGGCCAGTCATTCGTTTCGGGGCTGCACCGAGCGCAATAGCCCGATGTTCGGTGAACCCGGCCACTCATACGTGTACTTCACTTACGGCATGCATTGGTGCCTAAACGTCGTGGCCGGGGAACCTGGTAGAGGAGCGGCAGTGCTCATCCGCGCTGCGATTCCCCTCGAGGGACTCGAGCTCATGCGCGTGAGGAGGCCGGCGGCCAAACGGGAAAAGGAGTTGCTCGCCGGTCCTGCCCGCCTGACCGCATCATTCGCCCTCGACGGCTCGCACAACGGGCTCCCGCTGCTGGGCGAGATTGAACCGCGGATCGAGCCTGGCCTTGCGCCCACTCGGATTCTCCAGGGGGTGCGCGTCGGCCTGGCACCAGGCAAGGGGGACGAGACCTTGTGGCGTTTCGTCGATGCGGAAGCGCAGGCGTGGGTGTCCCGACCAAGGTCAGGCTTATCTGACCGGGCGTAGGTCCTTCGACCGCCTCCTAACGGAGGATGCCAGACTAGCGCCATGAAGTGGACTTTGACGATCGTCCTCCTGCTCGTCGCTTCCCTTGCGTTCGCTCAGAAGCAGGTCATGAAGATCTCGTTCGGCGGAAGCGAAGCCGGTACCTGCACGTTCGAAATCGCGGCATCGGGTGATTTCAAGGGCGGTGCCAACCTGTCGATTGCCGGTCAGAAGATCACGATGGACCTTACGGGTCGATCGAACGACAAGGGCGTCCTTGCCTACACCCTGAAGGCCGACCAGGCGGGCCGGAAGGTGGAGATCATCGTTGCCGATGGCAAGGTCAAGGTCACCGATCCGAGCGGCACGAAAGAGGTGCCGGCGACGGGGCTACCGAAGCCCTATTTCGCTAACTTCTTTCCTCAAACCCTCACCAATGTATTCAAGGCCTACGATGCTCAGAAAGGCGGTAAGCAGTCCATCGAGGTCGTCCTGCTCGACTCGGCCTCCGTCATCAAGGCCGAAATCGAAGCGGGTGCACCCCGATCGACGAGCAAGCACCGGGGACTGGCGACCTGGAAGGTAACCATCGGGCCGGTCAATGTCGAGTACGTCCAGGATCCTGCGAATGGGCGCATCGTGGCGATGGATGTGCCCTCTCAAAGCTACCAAGCGGTGGCGATCGGATACGAAGACGTGCTCATCGACCCCACGACACTGGATAAGGACCTTAGCCAGCCGACCCTTAAGCCGCTGACCGAGCGCGGCGTGAAGATCAAGATGCGTGACGGGGTCGAGTTGGTAGCCGATCTGGTTCGACCCGAAGCGGATGGCAAATTCCCAGTGATCCTCTTGCGCACCCCTTACGGGCGGGCCACACAACTTGTCGGTGCGAAGGGCGAGTGGTGGGCCCGACGCGGCTACGTGGTCGTAGCCCAGGACTGTCGCGGAAGAGAGGACAGCCAAGGCGAGTGGGATCCGATGATGAACGAGAAGAACGACGGCTACGACACGATCGACTGGGTCGTGAAGCAGCCCTGGAGCGACGGGAACGTCGGCATGATCGGTGGTTCATACGGCGGGCTGGTGCAGTGGCAAGCCGCCGTCATGGGCCATCCTGCGCTGAAGTGCATCGTGCCACAAGTCTCGCCGCCCGATGCGTTTTTCAACATTCCTTACGATCATGGGGTGTTTTTCCTCTTCGGCAACCTGTGGTGGTCGAACCTGGTCCGTGATAAGAAGACGCACTTAGAACGCGCAACCCAGATGCCGGACTGGTCGAAGATGTCCACGCTGCCCCTTACCGAAGTTGACAAGGCCCTCTTCGGCGTAGAGATTCCGTTCTACCGTCAGTGGTTGTCCCGGGAATCCGCGTCTCACTGGCAAGGATGGAACTATCAGGCCGATATGTTCAATATCACTATCCCTGCCCTGCACATCAGTGGCTGGTGGGACGGCGACGGAATCGGTACCAAGATGAACTGGCAGATCATGGCCGGCACGCCGAACCGCCAGCAGTTTCTCATCTACGGCCCCTGGACCCACGCCTTTAACACGACGAGCAAAATCGGCGATTGGGACTTCGGCGCCGGGGCGATTCTCGAACTCGACAGCGTCTACCTCCGATGGTTCGACACCTGGCTAAAGGGCAAGAAGGCGAAGCTCGACGAAAAACTACCGAAGGTTCAAATCTTCGTGACCGGCGCAAACGACTGGCGGCACTATGACGGTTGGCCGGACTCGAAGGCGACGCAAAAATCCTTCTACCTCAGCGCGGACGGACCAGCCAACGGCGATTCGAGCGTCGGGCAGTTGGTCGATGCGCCGCCCACCAAGCAGGCTCCCGATCGTTATCTGTACAACCCTGCGGACATCACCCTGCCCAAAGCCCTCAAGGCAACCGGTGAGGGAATGCCCGAACCCGACTTGAAGCTCACGATCGAACCAGAAGACGAGAGCGTGCTCGTTTACAAGTCGGCTGCCTTCACGGAACCGTTCGAAGTCGGCGGACCCATCCAAGCCGAGCTGTTTTTCTCTAGCACGGCGGAGGACTGCGACCTCTTCGTGGCAGTCGTAGACGTCGATCCCCAAGGTGTCATGCGCCAGGTCGGGATGGGTGGCAAGATCCGGGCCCGGTACCTCAGCGGCTGGTCCACTCCTTCGGCTCTTCAGCCGGACAAGATTTACCAGGCGACCGTCGATCTTTGGGACTTTGCCCACCGCTTCGACAAGGGACATCGCTTAGGACTCGTCGTATCCAGCGGGGCCTTTCCGGTGTACGCGCGTAACTTGGGGTACTTCGAACCCATCGCGACGGCAACCAAGATGGTGGCCCAGGTGCAGACGATCTATCACGATGCCGCGAACCCCAGCCGGTTAATGCTTCGAGTGCTACCCCCGAAAGGAACTCCCTAACGAATCCCGAGCCCGGCCTGGCGGACCGTGAACAGCGCGGGGTAGCTGCTGCCCGAGAGGGGGACCGTCATTAGGGTCAGGTCTTGCGAGCCGCCGGCGGGGAGGGTCATCTTGCGGACGACGTATTCGGCCTTCGACTGAATCACGGGCGCGCGCTGGAGCTGATTGTTGACCACGAACACGGCTCCGGAGTAGCCCGCACTGGCTTCGAAGACCACTTCGACGTTCGTGGCTCGATCGGTCGGGTTCGTCATCTTCAGCTTTAGCGTATAGAGGACCCCGAAGTTTCCGTCGAGATGAAGATCGCCATCACTGCTAGGAATCGGTTTCTGGCCGACCCATACGAAGGCAAACCTTCCCCCTACCTCGTAAGTGCTTTCGACGACCTTGAAGGGATGGGGATAGATATGGTTGGTGAGCGGTGGAAGAATGGCCGCTTCGCCGATTCTGCGGGGGCCGGCCTTACTCCACGGAGTGGCGAGGTTGGTGGCGGTCGCCCAACCCGCATCCATGAATCGCGGATCGACGGCGTCGGTTCGAATCAGCATCTTCGACGCCGAACCCTGGAGGAGCCGCAGGTAGCAAAGCCCGCTCATCGTCTCCGCCGGCGCGATACGACGCATCGCGATCGGAATGCTCGAGCGAGGCGGTATCGTGATGATCTCGCCGGAGCCCGAGAGCCAGTTTCTGACGAAGCGCTCCCCGGCTTCGAGGCCGACCCGAACGGGGTCCTTGTGGGGCACGCCATCTCCCGGGATGATCACCAGCTTCAAGGGCGTGTCGTAAATGTTCGTCGCCAAGACTTGGACCACCAGCGGTTCGCTCGAAGCGTTCGTATGGTGGTAGAGCATTCGGGCCGGACTCTGCTCCTTGAGTTCGGCGGCGAAGAGATTGCCGGGCCCCATCACGTTCTCCGGATCGTTGCAGTACCAAAGCTCGGTCTCTTTGCGATGGGCAAGGGTCGAGTTGCTGACCCGCACGCTGATCGTGCCCGTGGTGGGGACGGAATTGGGCGCCGTCACCCGGATCTTGGTCTGAAGAGCCACGTTGGAACCCTGCGCAAGCGATTGAAAGCGCGAATCGAGTACCTCGACCGACGCCCCTGGCGAGGCCTTTAGCTGCTGCTGGGCGGCGTTTTCGACCGCGCTGCGAATCGTCTCTCCGGTAGCGGGGTCGCCGACAACGGTCGCGGTCACTGTCTGAGGAAGATTGGCGGCCAACGGAAGGACCTGGACCTGGGCCGTGATTGTGTTGGTGCCACTCTTGATTCGAATCGTGGCCCGACCCTTACCAACACCACGCACCCGCATTCCGAGCGGGACCTTCTCCACGCGGGCGATGGTCGGATTCGAAGAGGTCACGCTGGCCTTGGCGGCTTCTGTACCCACGATGCTGAAAAATCCTTCGCCCCCGATACCGACCTGGTGAGTCTTGCCCGGCACCTGTATCGGTGGAAGCCGCAGTGCCTCCTTGAGGCGGTCGGCCCACTCACTCGCAAGCTCGACGGGGGTCATCCCAGCCCCTGACGCGTCGGACCGCGAAGCTTGAACCGAGACCTTTCCGGCAATAAGCGAAGCCGAAGTCCCCTGGGTCTGAACCGAGATCGGAACAAGGTTCCCGGCGCGGCGAAGCTGTTCGGCAACCGCCGTGGCTCGCTTCTGGTCGCCGAAAGCCATGATTCGGGATTCGTTGACGTAGACCGCACCCCCGATCGCCCGAACATCGACGGCCAAGGCAGCGATAGCGAGCAGAACGGTTATGGTGACGGCAGCAAGTTTCCTCATCTTCCTTTCCATGGGGGCACCTGTAAGGTTACCTTCCATAAATGAGACGGGAAACACCGACGGATGGAGCCCATTCGATCGAGAACGCGCCGCCAGGCCCAACGATGTCGTTCATGGCGGCGCGCCAGACCCGAGATGGCTACTCGCCGTCGCGACGCGGAGTATTCTGAGGCGGCGTCGGCCCCGGGAGTTCACCCGTCTTGACGACCTTGAGGTCTTCCTTGCCGATTTTTAGTAGGCGGTTGCCCTGCAATATGTACAAAAAACCGCCATCGGCGATCATCGCCACCCCACTACCTCCCATGCCCGGTCGCATCTGACCGGGGGGCGGGAAAGGCTGGCCGGGACCCGGCTGCCCGAATCCGGGCTGGGTCGGACCGCCTTGGGGCGGGGGTTGAGGACCTGCTTGCTGCGCGTTCGAGAGGGTGGCGGTGAGCGGAATCGCGAGTACCGCGGCGGCGAAGAGCCCTAACATCACATGAGTCTTGGTCTGCATCTCCTAACTCCTTACGGCCCATCCAACGGCGAGCCGTGATCGCCAAGACGATGGGGGGCGACCCGAAGTTCATCGAGTGGTGAGTCGAGTGCAGCGAAAACCTTCACCGAGAGGCACACCGATCGCCTCGCCATCGTCCTCGGCCCGGCCGGCGACCATTCCCCTCACTCTCTCTAGACGCTCGCCGAAGAACTGAGATTTATGAATTGCCAGGAGTTCGCTCTTGGTCGGCCAATCGTCGGTGATGTCGCGCACGTAGTTGGCCGCCAATGTCGAGTACCTCATCAGCCACCTCGCTTTTCCGTACTTGAGAACGGCCTTCTCGGTCGCTTCCCCCGCTCTCCGGTGATCCTGGTGGCTGAACCTTGGCGGAAAGTCCCCGTCGAAGGCCAGCACGTAATCCGGCTGAACTCGCTCCATGACCGCCACGAGATCATCGACGAGCTTATCTGTGACGCGCAGGCGTCCGTCGGGAAAGCCGAGGTAGACGAGTTCGCGGGCGTTCCACCGACCCGAGGCTTCGGCCTGTTCGGCTCGTCTGGTCCTGCGGTTCTTCTCGTGATCCTCGAACGGATAGTAAGCTTTGTCCCCGTCGGTGCAGAGAACGTGCGTGACCTCGGCTTGGGCGCGCCCGAGTTGGACGAGGGTCCCCCCGATGTAAAACTCCGAGTCGTCGGGGTGGGCGGTGACCAGCAAGACCTTTGCACCCTTTGCAAAGAGCCGCTCGGGCTCGGGATTCACTTTAGGGTTGGGACTGGGAAGCGAGCGCGGGACAAAGTCGAATTCCCAGGGCTGCCAGATGTAGAAGCACCAGAACGCGCCGGTCAGTCCGCCATAGAACCACCAGCGGCGGCGGCGGCGACGCTTTCGGCGAGCGAGCTTCTCCTCGTCGGGCGGGCCTGAAGTCTTTCGTCGGAACCACATGAGTTGGCAGTTCTACGTCTTACCCGCTCCCAACCGCTTCGGCCAAGGTTGGCGATGCCGGGGGAAAGCATGCAACAATGCGCCCGCATGCCGGAGAGTCTCGAGACCCTCATTTCCCAAGCGGATCTCCAAGACCGAATCGAATCCCTCGCCGAGGAGATTCGCCGGGACTACGGCGACCAGCAGATGCTGCTGGTCGGAGTTCTGAAAGGTTCATACCTGTTTCTGGCCGACCTCAGTCGACGCCTCGGCGGCAACGTTGCGATCGACTTCGTCCAGACGAGCAGCTACGGCGCGGAGAAGTCGAGCAGCGGAGTGGTACAAATTCGGAAGGACCTCGACATCAACATCGAGGGCCAAAACGTCCTGTTAGTCGAGGATATCGTGGATACGGGATTGACCTTGACGCACCTCAGGGAGCTTTTGAGCGTCAGAAAACCGAACTCCCTCAAAGTCGTTTCGCTGCTCTCTAAACCCGAGGCAAGGGTCCATCAGACCCAGATCGAGTATGTGGGATTCGAGATTCCGAACGCTTTTGTGGTAGGATATGGGCTGGATTACTCGGAACGCTACCGGAACCTGCCGTATATCGCGATACTCCGACCCGAATAATCTGACCACGACTCGAGTCTCAGGCGAACTCCCGCCCGCGACCCATGCAAGTCACACTATTGGAATTCATTCCAAGCACTGGATACCTATGACCCATCAATTTCGATCGCGCAAATCCGAAGGCGGCGGTGGCCGCCGACGCAACAAGCCCCGAGGCGAGGGCGGACTCCCGAAGACCGATGCTTCCGACTTGGAAGGTCTTCCGGAACTCGATTTCAATCACTACGACCGTATGTCGCCGACCGAATTGGCCAAAGCCTGCAAGTCTGCGAAGATCCCGATGGATGCACCACGCGCCGAAGTCATCGAGCGCCTTCTCGAGCACGTCAATGGGCCCGATGGCGCACTCTATGCCAAGGGCGTTCTCGAGATCGTCAACGACGGCTGGGGATTCCTGCGCCGGGACAATTACGTCCCTTCGCCGGGCGACGTCTACGTCTCGCAATCCCAGGCCAAGCGCTTCGGTCTGCGCCAAGGTGACGTGGTCTTCGGACTCGTTCGTGCGCCGAAAGAAGGCGAGAAGTACAAGGGCATGCTCCGTGTCGAGAGCGTCAACGGCCTCGGCACTCAGGCGCCCGAGATGGCGGTTCGCCGCGATTTCGATCAGCTGACCCCGCTTTTCCCCGATGAGCGGATCAAGATGGAGGTCACGCCGGAAAACATTCCCGCGCGTATCATCGACCTCATCGCCCCGATCGGCAAGGGCAGCCGCGGCCTCATCGTCGCTCCGCCAAAGGCCGGTAAGACGACCGTCATCAAGACCATCGCCGGAAGCATCGCCGCCAATCACCCGGAGATCTACCTCCTGGTGCTCCTCGTCGACGAACGACCGGAGGAAGTCACGGACATGCGCCGCTTCGTGAAGGGTCAGGTCATCAGCAGCACGTTCGACGAGCCTGCCGAGAACCACATGCGCGTGACCGAGCTTTGCCTCGATCAGGCCAAGCGCCTCGTCGAAGCCGGGCGCGACGTCGTGATCCTGCTCGACTCGATTACCCGTCTCTCGCGAGCCAGCAACCTGACGATCAACCCGTCTGGGCGAACGCTCTCCGGCGGTCTAGACCCCGCCGCACTCTACCGACCTCGTCGGTTCTTCGGCGCCGCGCGGAACATCGAGGAAGGTGGATCGCTGACGATCATCGCCACCGCCCTTATCGACACCGGCAGCCGAATGGACGACGCCATCTTCGAAGAGTTCAAGGGCACGGGCAACATGGAAATCGTGCTCGACCGAGAGCTTGCCGAGCGGCGCATCTGGCCGGCGATCGACGTCAAGCGCTCGTCCACGAGGCACGAAGAGAAGCTTTTCGACAAGGACGCCCTCGAGGGTGTGGTTCAGCTTCACCGGATGCTGGCCAACTCGAAGGACACCGTGGACGCTGCCGGCGAATTGATCAAGCTGCTCAAGCGGACCGCGAGCAACGCTTCGTTCCTCGAGTGGGTCCTCGCCAAGACGCGCGCGACGGTCTAAGCCGACGCCGGAACCACGGCGAAGCCCCCGACGGTAACCTTGGGGGATGCTTCGTCGCCTCGGACTCGTCCTCCTCCTCGCTCTCGCCATCGCGGGTTCCGTGTTCGCTCAACCCTCGCGGGCCCGGTTCGTGACCTACAACATCGAGTGGTTCGGCGCGGAAGCTGCCCCCGAGCGTGTCCAAAGGATCAAGAACGTCGTCAAGAGCCTCGACGCCGATGTCGTGGCGCTGCAGGAGATCCAAAGCCTCGACGCGCTCCGCCAAATCTTCGACGACGAGTGGACGCTTCATGGCCAGGACGAACCTGACGAAGACCAAGACGTCGCCATCGCGGTACGCAAGCCGTTCCGGGTCGAATCCGCGGGCAACCTATTCCGCGCCCCCGAACTCGACGAAGCCTTTCCCGGCAAGCGAGATGTGCTCCAGGCTATCGTCGTCGCGCCGAGCGGCGAGAAGTTTCGGGTGTACGTACTTCATAACAAGAGCCGGAGCGGAGGACGCATCAAGACCGATCGTCAGCGCGAGATGGCGATGGGTATGCTCTCCGCTTGGATCGCCGGCCGTCCCGACGACTCCCACATCGTCCTAGGCGACATGAACGATTGTCCCGACGACGTGAGCGTCAATATCCTTGAATCGGGCAACGTCCGCGCTCCCGCGGGCCGCCACCAATGGGAAAAGCCGCTGCTTGTCAATCTTGCCGAGCCCCTCTATGACGCCGATGGGGTGACGCACGGGCTGTACAAGCTCTTCAAGGGTGAAGCGATGATGGAAGCGCGGGTCTCCGGCGCAAAGGAAGAGAACGAGCGGCTGCGCGACAAGGAATACCGCTTCCCCGCCGACGTGAAGGTCGAACCGATCCTCTTCGATCAAATCCTGATCAGCCCGAATCTGTCGGCCCGTGCTGGGCCGGCGAGCATCTTCGCAAGCAAAGACGCCCTCGAAGGCGAAGCCGGTCGCACCGAGAAAGATGCGGCGGGCAAGGCCGTGTATCGCATCAAGGCCACGCGCGCCTCCGATCATCTGCCTGTGTTCGTGGATATCGACCTGCCACGCTAGCGCTTGACGGCTTCAGCGGTCCGCTCGATCGTCCGGCGCTGGAGTTTCTTGAAGACATCGGTGCCGCGAATCCGGAACCCGATGCGCACGTCCCCTGGGAACTGCCGCCAAAGGATGTAGGGCTCGAAGCTGCCGGCGGCGAACGAAAAGCCGTACTCATGGTCGTACCAGCGGCCCTGGCGGGAGTCGTACTTGCCCAGGAAGCCGGCCCGAATCGAGCCTAGGTCGATGTCGGCTCTCACATGCCAACCACGATCGGAGTACAGCCGATCGAACGCGAATTCCGGTTCGCCGGTCTGGCCGCCAAGCAAGTAGCCACCGGCAACCCTCAGTTGGGGGATCGGATGGTAGACGAGCGAGGCAAGCCCGCGCGCCCAACCGAATGAATCAGACCCTGTCGTGAACGCGGCGAAGTCCGCCCGCAATCGGAAATCGAGGCCCTTGGCCAGGCGAAAGCTGCCCAGGTTCGCACTCCCCGTGAGGGCCAGCCGGTCGACGAACGGGGCCCCACCGACAGGTCGGATGCTCTGGTAACGAAGCTGGACGAAGCCCCCAAGATGCCCGACGGAACCTCCGAGTTCAGAGGAGAGTTCGTATCGCTTGCTCACCGAGGAGGAATCCACGACCCTGCCTCGCGTGGACTGGTTCCAGTAGGTGCCGGCTGCAAAGGTCTGTCGTGGATCACGCAGATAAGCGTCCTCGACACCCGGGTCCTCGGTGGCGATGGTATCCAGATAGGAATCTCCGAAGCGCTCGCCGAGTTCTGTACGGGGCGAGATCAGGCCGGTCGACTTCGTCGGGGGTATCCGAGACCAAGCGACCTCCGCCGCGTACGTCGGCAGTGAGGTCGGGAAGACGTTCGAGGTTACGGCGAAGCTGGTCTGATCGTTCAGCAGCACGCTGCTGTTCCAAGCCAAGCCGAAACCTGCCCCGCGGCGGAAGCTGATCGCAGGAAAGCGGAACCCGGTCACCCGCCGATCGAGCGAAAACCCGAGCGTCGTTGGGATCTGGAGGATGCGCTTGCCGAAAATGTCGATCGTCGGGTTCTCTGCCCGCCCGCTTCGGCCAGTGCGAAGAATCACCTTCTTGCTGCCGAGCGTGAACTCCGGTGGACGAGTTCGGCTCGGGGTCGCCGCAACCTGCTCAAGGGTCCACTTGTCGGGCTCGATAATGATCCTAGCGACTCTCAGCTTCATCGCACCGACTTGCACGAACACATCTTCGGCCTCACCCGTGCGATCCTTCCAGTTGAAGCGCAGGTTCGTCCCGCGCAGTTCGCCCTCGGGGTCGACGACCCGGACGTCTCCATCGGCCCGTCCGGTTTTGTTCTCCATGTCGACTTCCAGCCGATCGGCGGTGAGGACCGTGGGGCCGTAGGTCGCCCTGATGCCTCCCTCGAAGACAGCGACCTTGCGCTGAAGGTCTACTCTCTTCGTTTTCCACTCCACGATGAGGGTGTCGTCGACCCTTTCGACGTTCTGAAGCACCGCGACAGGATCGGGGTCCGGGACGATCCTTCCCCCATCGGCTACCTGCCAGGCGAGGCTACAAGCCAGGCCGAGCGGAACGCAGGGGAACGGGACGGGCATGGAAGTCCGACGAGTGTACCGAAGACCGGTTGCGCCTTGAATTCGGCTCGCGTGACCCACATCACACGCGGGACCGACCCTGGTCACAGCCGGCTCGGTGAGGACGACCTACGATCTTCGTATCGCGCGATCTCGCGCTGGAGGAAACCGATGCAAAGTACAACGAATCGTCTTTCGAGAATCTTGGCCGTCATCGCCTTGGCGACCGCAATGTCCACATTCGCCGTAGGCCAGAAGAACGGCGCCAAGCAGCCGACGAAGGTCAAGAACTCGAAGCGCACCGTCGTGCTGCCCTTCGTGGTGACCAGCGAGTTGACCGGCTCCGCCCGATGGCGCCTCGGCAACGGCCTGAGCACCATGCTGGAGCGTGAACTCTGGAAGCGAGGAGTCGACATCATCGACCGCAGCCTCATGGCATCTCGCCTCAGCGAACGCGCGATCGGCGATCTCGGCATCGCCGATACGAACACGGTCGCCAAGTTCGGGCAGGAACTCGGCGCAGAGTGGCAGATCTCCGTCGAGGTGACCAATATCGGCGAGAAGACCGAGAACTTCGGTGGAGGCCTCGCCGACCGCATCTTCGGCGGCGGCATCGGAGTTTCGACGACCAAGGCGGAGGTCTCTGTCACGGCCAGACTCGTCGACATCTCGACCGGCAGAACGCTCGTCATGACCGACGGGGACGGCGAGGAGAGCAAGTCCTCGATTTCGTTGGGGGGAGTCAGCTGGTGGAATTGGGCCGCTGGCGTGAACTTCTCGAGCAACGAATGGCTGGAGAGCCGGCTGGGCAAGGCCTCGCGAAAGGCCGTCGAGAAGCTCGCCGACAACATGGTCAAGGACTGGCCGAACATCGCCACGCCCTCACCAGACGACGGCATCACTACCGCGGCGCTGTTCGGAAGCAAGAAGCCCGAGCCCAAGCCGTCGATGGCAGCCCTCCGCGACCGAACCGTCATCGTCGTCATCCCCGAGACCATCCTCGATCGGCCCCGCGTGCCCGACCCTGCCGCGCAGACGGAAGTCATCCGCGCGCTGCTCGATGCGGGTGTGAAGGTGAAGGACGACGAGCAGACACGCCGACTGGTCGAAGACGGCGCGGTGATGTCGATGCTCCGGGGAAGCGTGGACGACGCAAAGATTAGGGAACTCCGCAACCGCTTTGGAGCCGACATCCTCATCCTCGGCGAGGGCATTGCCCAAGAGGTGACCGCGCCGCCTACCGGTCAGCCCTATCATTTCGTGCGAGCTCGCGTCGAATACAAGGCGATCCTCATGGATACCGCGCAGATCATCGCCGTCGGCGATGCCACTCAGCCCGGTCAAGACCTGGCTCAGGCGATCGCCGGAAAGAACGCGCTGAAGAACGCCGGCGCAGCGCTTGGACCGGTGCTCATCGAGGACATGTGCAAGGGCCTCGCCAACGGCGCGAGCCCGGGAGTCGAACCGACGATGTCGATCGAACTCGAGATTGGCGGCTGGGATGGAATTGCTGACACCGAGGCGTTCCTCGAGGCTCTGCGTAGCCTCGACCACGTGCGATCGGCGAAGCGGCGCGGCTTCACCGGCGGCACCCTGTTTGCCGACGTCGTCGTTCCTTCTTCGAAAGCGGAGGGGCTGGCGGTTTGGCTCGAAACCCACGCCAAGATGAAGGGATTCGGCATCAAGATCGACACCGACTCCAAGGGAATGGTCAAAGGCCGCCGCGGTAAGCCGCAGTAGTCGATCGGCCCTGAGCGACGTGCCAAACTCGCTAGGGGGCCTACGCTGAAGAAAGTCGATCTGAACGTAGATATCGGGGAGGGCTTCGCCTACGACGAAGCCCTCCTCGAATTCGCGACCAGTGCGAACGTCTGTTGCGGCACCCATGCGGGGAGCAAGGAACTGACCCGGGCCACCATTGAGCTGTGCCGAGAGCGAGGTGTTCGGGTCGGCATCCACCCTGGCTACCCGGACCGGGCCTCAATGGGACGCGAACCGACGAGCCTCAGCGAAGCGCTGTTCAGCCTCGAAGCCCAACTCGCTGGCTTCGCTGCCGGAGAAGCGGCGTACGTCAAGCCGCATGGCGCTCTCTACAACCTCTCGGCATACGCTTGCGAGCGACCCGAGCGCGTCTCAAGTGGCTCCTCCTACCGGCCCAAGATCGAGCCAGAGGCGGCGCGTGTCGTCGATGCGATCTTCGAATTGCCCGTCCCTCGCGCTCTTATGGGGCTGCCTAGCACCGGTCACGAGATACTCGCGCGCAGGGCCGGCGTGGCTCTGATCCGCGAGGGCTTCGCCGATCGCCGCTATCTACCCTCCGGTCGACTCGTTCCGCGCTCTGACGAATCCGCCCTCCTCAAAGACCGAGGTGAGATTCGCGACCAGGTGCTCAGACTGGCTCCCGAAATCGACTCGATCTGCCTGCACGGCGACACTCCGGGTTGCGTCGAGTTCGCCGAGTTCGTTCGATGGACTCTGGCCGACGCTGGGTACGAGGTCGGCTATTGAGCCTTCTCGTGCGGGGCTTGGCCGGCCTAGCAACCTTCCAGGACGCCGGCCGACCCGGGCTGCGGCACTTCGGCGTGCCCCCGTCCGGGATTTGGGACCAGGAGTCGGCTGCGCTCGCCAACGCGCTCGTCGGCAATCCGCCCACGGCGGCGATCGTCGAGTTGGCCCTCGGAGTCATCGAGATGGAGGCGACAGAGACGATCGCAATCGCGTGGGTCGGCTCAGGCGCGGATGGCCGACGGATCGTCCGAGCCGGCGAAACGGCTCGGATCGGGCCTCCCCGCAGGGCCAGGATCGCGCTGGCGGCTCCAGGAGGGTTCGATTCCCGCTTGGTGATGGACAGCGCTTCGGGCGTTTCCGTCGCGGTCGGAACGGTGCTTACGCCCAAGGGATCGCGTCTCGATGAGCCCGTGTCTCTCGCCGAGCCCCCGACGACGTTTGAGGCCGCACCATTCCGCCTTCTCCCCGGGCCGCAAGCCGATCGGTTCGACCTCGCCGCCCTTGGCGAGGCGTATCGGGTCAGCATCCTCTCCGATCGAGTCGGCATACGCCTGGAAGGCACCCCCCTTAGGCGAACCGACGAGATCGTCAGCGAGCCTGCGTGCCCGGGTACGGTTCAGATCGCCGGTGACGGACAGCCGATCATCCTCGGACCGGACGGGCCGACGATAGGGGGCTATCCGAAGATCGGCGTTGTTTGCCGGGCAGACTTCGACAGACTCAGCCAGCTTCGGCCGGGCGATTCGTTCGTGGCCCGATGGACTGACCTCGACGAGGCTCGAGCGGCCGCAGAAGCGCGCGAGGCCCGCCTGAAGCGACAATTGGCGGCGATCCGTCTCTCGCTGGCGTCGTAGAATGGGTTCGTGGCCCTATCGCATTGGAGACCTCTCATCGCGCTCACGATCGTCCTCGCTTTGATCGGCGGCGCCATCGCTTGGCAGGGCAAGAGCACTTCGTCGAGCCCTGCCAAAGTCGCCAAGGTCACCAAGTCCGATGCCGAGTGGCAGCGCATGCTCACCAAGGAGCAGTACCGCATCCTGCGCGAGAAGGGAACCGAACGCGCATTCACCGGCAAGTATTGGGATCATCACGAGAGGGGCGTCTATGTCTGCGCGGGATGCGACCTCGCGCTCTTCGACTCTGCCACGAAGTTCGATTCCAAGACGGGCTGGCCGTCGTTCTACGCTCCGACGCGGAAGGAACACGTCGAGAGCGTGCGCGACACGAGTCACGGGATGATCCGAACCGAAGTCGTCTGCGCGCGATGCGGCGGCCATCTCGGGCACGTTTTCGGGGATGGTCCGAAGCCGACGGGACTGCGATACTGCATCAACTCGGCCAGCCTCGTCTTCCTAAAAAAGTGATCTAGGAACCGGTGCGGCGGTGCATGCCGACGAAGAGCGCGGTCCATTGCGCAAGCAGCATCGAGAACGCACCTCCAAAAACATAGACGAGCGAGTAGAGCAGCGCGAAAATCACGCCGAAAGCGCCGACACCCGCCCCGGGCACCCCGGTTTTCAGCACCGACAGCGAGGCCAGCACGGCCAAGACCGTAAGGATCACGCCACCGATCCAGATGAACCACGCCGCGAGCGTGAACATCGTATGGAGGAATCGCAGCGTTCCCAAGTGGGGCTGCGGGAAGTACTCGACCATCGGCACCGCGCCGCCCGGGGGGGTCGCCACGCGGGTCGGACCCTGAAGTCCCTTGGCGAAGACGACCGGCGATTGGCCGCTGTCGAAGGCCTCTTGAATCTGTGCCGGGTCGACTTGGGCCGTGCCGAACCCCTTCCCCTGCGCCCGCAAGGCGGTATCCACGACCTTCTTCCATTCGTCGATGTTCATGGCCAAACACCCCTACTGTCAGATTTAGACGGGACAGGGCGGCCCAGCGATCCCTCACGCGGGTATCTTCGGGTCGGCCATGGCGTCGATCCGCGTCTGCGATAACCTCGACTTTTCCGACTTCCAGTCGGAAACCCTCGAAATCGACAGCCTTCCCGAACTCAAGACCGCTCTCAAGCATCGCGGCTGGTCCCAGGCCTCTGTTCACCGGATGGAGTGGTATTCGGTCGATCCGTTTTACGAGGACGAAGTGCTGGTCGCGAAGCGTCCGGTCGACGAACTGACCGAACTCGAGTTCGAGACCCTCGCCGAACTCCCGACCCAGAGCGCCGATAAGAGGACAGGATCGTTCACACTCGCCGTCTGCGCCGCCCGCCTCGCCACTGAGCCCGACTGGTGACCGAGCGACACGAGACACCGCCCGCCTCCCGAATGAAAGACTAGGGCTCCGGGGAGTCGTTCGCCATAATCGCAATAGCGATGCGATCGAGATGGGGCGGGCTTCGATGGATGGTCGGTGCGGCGGTGCTTGCCGTCGCCGCAGTCGTCCTGTTTGCGCTTCCCTCTTCGCGCGCGTTCGCTGACTCCGTCTTAGCTGCGTTCCGAGGCTCAAGCGCCGAAGCCCGATACGACGTGGTCGTCTACGGGGGTTCGTTCTCCGGCTACGCCGCCGTCCGGATGATGCAGCGCCAGAACCCGAGCCTGCGGATTCTCATGATCGTGCCCCAGCGCCAGCTCGGCGAAATCGGCACCGTCGGGGCCCAGAACTTCTGGGACCTGCGGGGCCTTTCAGCGGGCTGGATCGGTGGGACCTTCAAGGAACTCCTCGAACCGTTCGATCGGGCGTACGATCCCGAGGCTATGGCGGCGGTGATGGCCGACCGATTGGCCTTCGACCCGAATATCGACGTTCGGTACGGCACCGACATCGTGAACGCCGTCGTGCGAAACGGCGAAGTGCGCTCGCTCGAACTTCAAACTCTCTCGCGCCTGCCTGATGGACGTGAGCTCTTCGATCGGGAGTCGGGCACGATGAAAGTCGATGCCAGGGTCTTCATCGACGCGTCGTTCAACGGGAGGCTTCTGCGTCTGGCAGGCTTTACTGGCATCACCGGTCGCCAGGACTATGCTGACCAGCGCCAGCAAGCCGTGACCTTGATGTTCGAAATCGAAGGTCTGGACTACTGGATGGCGGTGAAGAGCCGGGACTTCGAATCGACGATCGACAAGGACGGCTCGCGCATGCTGTGGGGCGGCGATCCTGCCAAGCACCCGAAGACGTGGGCGTTCAACGACTCGATTCGAAAGATCGGCCGGCTGAAGCCGCTCAATCTCGCCGAGGGTGCGAGGGGCCGTTATTGGGTCAACTTGATGCTCATGTACGGCGTCGACGCGACCAAAGAGGCCAAGGACGAGGGCACTTCGCGCTATCCCGTTAACGACCTCCTGAGCCTAGACGAAGGCTATACCAAGCTGAGGCGGATCGTGGAGAGCGACGAATTCCTCGAAGCCATCCGTGACTTTCCCGGCTTCGGGAGCGTCCACATCACGCGCTTTGCCCCGATGCTCTACGTTCGCGAGTCCGTTCACTCTGCACAGTTCGATCGCCCCGGAAGCTTCGGATTCGCGATCACCCCGGACGAACTTACGGAGGCGGGTCCGTCACCGGAAACCGGTGCCGACGCCGACCACTACCCTACGCGGATCGGCTTGCAGTTCTACTTTATGGACACCCAGGGGTACATCGAGACGGATCCCGCCGAAAAGGAGATGGAGTCGTTCAAGCAGGTGCCGAGTTACCCGGCCTATGCTCCCTATGAGGTGCTGCTGAACCCGAAGTTGAAGAACGTCCTCGTCTGCGGGTATGGAATCAACGCCAGTTCGGTCGCCTGGTTCGCCCTGAGAGTCCTACCGAATCAAATGGTGCTTGGTGACGCGGCCGGCGTCGCGGCTGCAACCGCGATCGAGCGGGGGGTCCCCCCATCCGAACTCGGGCGCATGGCCATCAGCGACGTCCAAGAGAGACTCGGTCGGCTCGGAGCGGTGCTCGACAAAAAGCCGCTGGATAAAGCAATTGGCGCGAATAATGCTCAGAATCCGTCTCTAACAGGAGAACCGACTTATGGATTGGATGGCCCTTTGGACGTTGCCTCTCGCCCGCGTCGATGAACAATCGACCATAACCGAACTCTTCGGGGTCGCTTTCGGACCGTTCATCGTCGGCATCGCGCTCTTCTTCTTCGGTGTGATGGGCCAGCGCGCGGGTGCGTTTAAGCCAGGCATCAAGTGGCTGGGCTTGGTGCCGCTCGTGATCGGCGTCGTCATCGGCTGGGATTACTTCCAAAAGGTCTCGGGACCGGAAGGCGACGCATTCGTCATGCTCAACATGATCGAGAAGAAGAAGCTCCTCTACCAACTGGCGTTCATCCTCCCGATCGTGGGGCTGATCTTGCTTCCTGTCATGAACCACTTCATGCTGCGACGCCCTGGCTTGGCCGAGAGCGAGGTCGTCGACCACGAAGAAATGGTGGACGCCGGCTTTGAAGAGGAATACGACGAGGAGTACGAGGACCCCACTCAAGGAGACGAGTTCGACGAAGGAGAGGTCTACGAGGAAGAGATTTACGAAGAGGACATCTACGAAGAGGAAGTCCATCCCGACGAAATGGACGCTGAGGAGGACCTGCTCGAAGAGGCCCCCCCCGAAACGGATGAGCGCAAGGCAGATCCTGCCTGATTGTGTGGTGGGCCTGCCGAACGGAATTCCGGCACGTCCGGTAACGTTGACTATAGACAGGCCATGGACGACAACTCGACACTGCTCTCCCAGATAGTTCAGCCCACCGATCTCCACCGCTTTAGCCTGAAGGAGCTCCAGGAAGTCGCCCGAGAGGTGAGGGCTGCGATCCTCGACCGGGTGAGCAAGACCGGCGGTCACTTCAGTTCGAACCTGGGAACGGTGGAACTGACGGTGGCCCTGTACGCGGCCTACCATATCCCACCCGATAAGGTCATCTGGGATACCGGCCACCAGGCCTATCCGCACAAGATGCTGACCGGACGGCTCGACCGGTTCGACACGCTACGAAAGCACGGCGGCTTGAGCGGGTTCCTCCGCCGAGAGGAGCACGAGCTCGACTTGTTCGGCGCGGGCCATGCGGGGACCGCGATATCGGCCGCGCTCGGTTTCGCCGTCGCCAGGGATAGGCTGGGGACCGAAGAAAAGGTCGTCGCCGTCACCGGCGACGCTGCCATCGCGAGCGGCATGAGCTGGGAAGCCCTCAACCACGGCGGCGATATGCGTACCGACATGACGGTCGTGCTCAACGACAATCGGATGTCGATCGCGCCGAACGTCGGCGCGCTCACCACTTACCTGCAACGCCTGCGGGCTCGCCCGACGCTCCAGGGCCTCGCCCAACGTGCCAAGAGCGTGGTGGAGCGTTTGCCTTCGCCAATGACGCGGGTGGCCGCCGGTCTACGGCACGGCATTACCCATTACTTCGCCCCCGAAGAGACGGGGACCATCTTCGAGGAAATGGGCTGGGAATACATCGGGCCTGTCGACGGCCACGACCTCCCCACCCTGCTCGAAATCTTCCGTAATGTTCGCGAGCTGAGTGGCCCGACCTTCGTCCATGCCCTGACCGTAAAGGGGAAGGGATACGACGTCGCCGAAGAAGACGCGCGCAAGTGGCACGGCGTAGTTCCGTTCGATGTCGGGGCGTGCGAAATGGCCAAAGCCGTTGGTCCGGTTACCTATACACAAGCTTTCGGTGAAGCCGCGATCGAGTGCGCCGAAGAGGACGAACGGATCGTCGCGATTACGGCAGCGATGCCCGATGGCACAGGACTCACGAAGTTCAGCAAGCAGATCCCGGAACGGTACTACGACGTAGGGATCGCCGAGCAGCACGCGGTGACGTTTGCCGCCGGGCTGGCTGCTGGCGGTCTGCGTCCCCTGTGCGCCATCTACTCGACCTTTTTGCAGCGCGGATTCGATCAGGTTTTGCACGATGTTTGTATCCAAAACCTCCCGGTCAGGTTCTTCATGGATCGAGCAGGACTTGTGGGAGACGACGGGCCGACCCACCACGGCGCATTCGATCTTTCGTATATGATGTGCCTACCAAACATGGTCGTTGCTGCGCCCAGGGATACCACCGAGCTACGGCAGATGGTTCATTTCGCGGCAGGCTACGACGAAGGGCCGATCGCCGTGCGCTATCCTCGCGGCGCCAGCGACGATCGACTGCCCGAATCCCGGACCCCGGTTGCATTGGGCCGTTCCGAAGTGCTGCGAGAGGGCGACGACATACTCGTCGTCGCGCTGGGATCGATGGTGAGCGTGGCGTGGGAGGCCGCCCAGATCCTGGCCGCTGAAGGTATCGAGGCCACGGTGCTAAACGCACGTTTTGCCAAGCCCCTAGACGGAGATGCGATCCTACGACATGCGTCCGCCTGCGGACGCGTCCTGACGATCGAGGAAAACGTGCGGACCGGCGGCTTCGGTCAGCAAGTCCTCGACCTCCTGACGACCGAAGGCCTGGGAGCGATCCCATGCCGCGTCCTCGCATTGCCCGACCGGTTCGTCGAGCACGGTACACAGCCGATCCTACGATCCGAGTGCGGTCTTGATGCGCAGAGCGTCGTGACGGCAGCCCGGTCCCTCGTGGGCCAGCGACTGCCTCGCAAGGCATAGATTCGCCGACTTTAGAGTTTGCCCTTCGACACCGGCGCGCCTGGGCGCCGTTCGTTGCGCCGGGTGGCGTCGCGGAGCGTGCGGCCAAAGCCCTTGAAGACCGCTTCGCAGACATGGTGATCGTTGTCTCCCGCGATCTTGCGCAAGTGGATCGTGGCTCCGGAGTTTGCGGCGACCGCCTGGAAAAACTCCCGGACGGTCTCCGTCGCCATTGCGCCGATGCGCGGGCGGCTAAAGGGGATTTCCACGAAGGCCTGTCCGCGGCCGTTCAAGTCCACCGCGACCAACACCAGCGCTTCGGAAACCGGCATGTGGTTGCTGGCGAACCGCTCGATCGGGTCGCTCTCCTCGAGCGCCTGCGCGATAGCCCGTCCCAGAAGCAAACCGACATCCTGAACCGTGTGGAGGTCGTCGATCTCGAGGTTTCCTTCCGCGGTGACGCCCAGATCCAGGGCACCGTGGAAAGCCATCGCCATCAGCAGATGATCGAAAAACCCGATCCCCGTCGAGACATCCTGCCTCGTTCCTCCGTCGAGATCGAGCACGACTTCGACCCTGGTCTCCGGGGTCTCGCGGTCAAGTTGTGCGAAGCGGACTCCAGGGGCGCCTTTGCTCATCCTTCTCGTTATACCTAGCCACACGACAGGCCCCGGGATTGGAGTAAAACCGCCGAATGCCTGCTCCGCCGATTATCGATTCGATCGTCGATGCCGTCGGCAACACACCGATGGTTCGGCTGAATCGCGTTGCCTCCGAATTTCCTGTGGAGTTTTTGGGCAAATGCGAATACTTGAATCCAGGAGGGTCGGTCAAGGACCGAATCGGCGCCCGCATGCTCCTCGAAGCAGAGAGGCAGGGCAAGATCAAACCTGGGGACACTCTGATCGAGCCCACGAGCGGCAACACCGGTATTGGCATCGCCATGGCGGCGGCTGCGAGGGGCTATAAGGTCATCATCACCATGCCGATGAAAATGAGCACCGAAAAGCAGGTCGTGCTCGAAGCCCTTGGCGCGACCATCGTCCGAACACCCACCGAGGCGCCGCACGATAGTCCCGAGAGTCTCTTTGGCGTGGCCGAGCGGCTGCTGAAGGAGATTCCCGACTCCTTCATGCTCGACCAGTACACCAATCCCGATAATCCGGACGCGCACTACTACGGTACCGGCGCCGAGATCGTCGAGCAATGCGAGGGTCGGCTGGATTACTGCGTTATCAGCGTGGGCACTGGAGGCACGGTCACCGGCGTGGCCCGACGTCTGCGCGAAGCGATACCGAGTTGTAAGATCATCGGCGTCGATCCCGTAGGAAGCGTGCTGGGAGGTGGCGAAGCCGGGGCGCCCTATCTGGTCGAGGGCATCGGTTACGACTTCTTCCCTGACGTTCTCGACAATTCGCTCGTCGACGAGTACGTCAAGACGGTCGACTCAGACTCGTTCTACTGGGCCCGACGGATGATCAAGGATGAGGGGCTTCTCGTCGGCGGCTCGTCCGGCGCGGTGCTTTGGGCGGCTCGTCAGGTTGCGGCTCGCTGTCGAGGCGGCGAACGCATGGTGCTGATCCTCGCCGACTCGGTGAGAAACTACCTCAGCAAGTTCTTAAGCGACGCTTGGATGGCCGAACGCGGGTTTCCGACTCCCTAGCCGGCTGGCAAGATCTTCGTCCGAACTTCGCCGAAACCGACTCGATAGCAGTCGGCTTCGGAAAAGGCGGTCATGATTACTTCGTCGCCGTCTTCGAGGAACGTCCGCGTCTCGCCGGTCTCCTCCAGCCGGATCGGCCGCTCGCCGCGCCAGGAGAGTTCTAGCATCGAGCCGAAGGAGTCCTCCGATTCGCCGCTGATGGTGCCGCTCGCATAGAGATCGCCCGCCTGGAGCGCGGTGCCGTTCGACGATTGATGAGCGATTTGCTGGGCGATCGACCAGTACAGATTGTTCGTGTTGCTTCGACAGATCACCTGAGGCGTACTCATGGCCGACGTCGCGATCGAGACTTCGAGGTTGATGGAGTAATGCGACCGAGCGGGCCGGCGAAGGTGGTCGAGAGGTGGGGGGTCTTGGACCATTCCTTCGATGCGGAAGGGCTCCAGCGCGTCTGGAACGACAATCCACGGACTGATGCTGGTTGCGAAGCTCTTAGCCAGAAACGGGCCGAGCGGCTGATACTCCCAACGCTGGACGTCGCGGGCCGACCAGTCGTTGACGATGACGAGACCGAGGACGTGGTCCCCAGCTTCTTCGGGGGTAACCCGTTCGCCGATTTCCGAGCCCTTTGCCAAGTAGAAGCCCATTTCCAGTTCGAAATCCAGTTCTCGAGTGGGACCGAAAATCGGGATGGCTTGATCGGCGGCCTTCGATTGCCCCATAGGCCGCACGACGTCGACGCCGGAGGTCACGACCGTCGATGCCCGGCCGTTGTAGCCGATCGGCATCCACCGGTAGTTCGGCAGGAGAGGTGGCTGATCCGGCCGGAACATCCGGCCGACGTTGCTCGCGTGGTGGATACCCGAGTAGAAGTCGACGAACGCCTTGGGCATCAGGGGAATACAGGGTATCGCCGTCGAAGCGGGTATGAGGCACGCTTGTCGTAAGGTCTCGTCGTCGCGAAGACGCGACGAGTCTTCGCGAAAGAGCTCGTATAGAGCCGCTCGAAGGTCGTCCAAGAACCGAGGACCTCGAAGTTCGAGATCGACGTCGAGGTAAGGCTCCGGGCGATAGGGCACTAGCCCAGCCTCCGCGAGAGGGCGCAGGTCGATCACCCATTCCCCCATGCGGCTGACCAATCTCGGCAACCGATCTATCTCGACTCGACCAAAGGGCAGGTTCTGAATCGGGAAGTGTGAATTCGGGTCGACCTCGACCCAAGAACGAGCGCTTGCGGGGATGACGAGTCGAGCCACGCCCGAAGTTTAGCCGACACCGTACGCTAGTGCCGAATCTTCTCCCAGTAGGTCTTGTAGTCGAAGCCTGGACTGTGGTCGGGAACGTGGCAGGGCGCACAAGATTTCGCGCCGACCTTGGGCATCTTGATCGCTTGAGGATCACCGGCGTGGGCCAGGCCTGGACCGTGGCACGACTCGCAGCCCACGTCGGTCAAGTGGGGAGTCTCCGCCCGCGAGCGGAAACCGCCGGCCAGATCGAGACCGACGACATGGCATCCGGTGCAGTCGGGGTCGCGGTCTTGGCTCTCCTTCTCGAGGGTGGCCAGCGCTCCGGCATGTCGACTTTGCTTCCAGACAGACTCTGCACCCAGATGGCACGAGCCGCAAACCTTGTTCCCCGCAAATGGATCGGAAGAACGGCGCAGCACTTTGTCCAGCATTCCTTCGCTCATCACTCTGCGCTGATAGTTGGCATAGATCCGGGCCACACGCTCGTCGTCCGCGTAGGAGGGTCCGAGATCGACGGCCGCGAAGCCGCGGAACGACTCTCCAGTCCACTCGAGCCGCAGGAGAGCCTTGCCCTTGTTTCCGGGTGTGATCAGAAGACACTGCCCCACGAGAGTGGGTTCACGGCTCGCCGATCCGGCGTGGCGATAAACGATCAAGCGAAGGCCAGCCGTCGCTTCGGCGACTCTTCGGGCGGCCTCGAAACCATCGTCGAACAGCAGGATTGGCACGAGCCGCTTCGCTTCTGCTTCCCGTACGAGATCGCGGGCAGCCTGCTCGGCGAGTTTGGACTCCGCAACGCCCACGAGGAAGGGACCGCTCTCGCGGCGGTTTGGAAGGGATCCTGCCTGTGGAGTCAGGACGCGGCCACCCGACAGACGGTCGACTGAGGCAATCATCGCCTCGCCCAGGGCAAGGTCGTCGGCCGTCAGGCCGATCGCGTGGACTTGACAGGACTTGAGGGCCTCAGCGATCGTCTCGGCTTTCAGCTCGTCCTGCCGAGAGGGATGACCGATCAGTGAGCCGGTGACGACGAAGACCGTCCGGTCCTTCGGTCCGAGGTTCTGCACGGCGGTCGCCAGCCGCCGAATTCCACCCGACATCGGCTTGGTGCATCCGCACGGGGTGAGATAGCCTCCGAAGTCTCCCGCAATGAGGAGAACGGTCGGAGACTGGCTCCCGATCGGTCGCGCCAAACCCCAAAGCAGCGGCCCAAGCGCTATCAGCCAGGTGAAAGCTCGTCCCAGGCCGCTACCCCTTGACCACGGCGGTGATCGGCACCGTCAGAACCGGTTGGTGGGGGTCGTCCGTCGTGATCTTTAGAGTCGTGGCGAGGTCGCCAAAGTCGGCGCCGCCTTTGTACACGACGATGACTTTGTACTCCCAAGCCTTCCCAAGATTCTCGATCTCCGCGCTAAAGAAGGCCCCTTCTGTTTCGACCTTGGTGATCTTGAATGGCTTGCCCGGACGGCTGACGAGCGCCCAAGCTCGGGCGGGCTCCTTACCCACTTCGCCCATGTAGATCGAGAGTGGCAGGGCTACGATTCCCTTCTGTACATAGAACGAGTGGCGAACGGGACTCCAAGCGGGGTCATCGGTGGCCAGCGAAATGCCCACGGCCGCCCGACCCGGCGGAATGTTATCGATAAGTTTGTAGCGAATCTTGTAACCTTTCAAGCCCTTCTCATTGGCCAGGGCGCCTGACCAAGGTTCGATCGTCGCCGTTCCTCCGATGCCTTCGACGGTCACCGCGCCCGGGACCAGCGGCTTATCGGGGTTGGGCACGAAAAACAATTCGCCTTCCGCCTTGTCCTCGATGAGCACGACGTCGCTTCGAGCCACGCCGAGAAAGCGATAGAGGGGATCGACCCGCATCGAAAAACTCAGCCATCTGAGGGACGCGTCCGCGTCGTTCGAATGGACCGCGATCTTCTTCTCCAGCTGACCGGTGAAGTTGATCGTATCGACGGCGATTTGTACCAGTTTGCTCTCTCCGGGCTTTACGCTTTTGTCGTAGGCAAGGGCAAAGCAGGAGCAATCGGGAACGAGGCGATAGCGCAAGGTCCCGGTTCCGCGGTTGGTCACGGTGACGCTCATGGTGAGGGGCTCGCCCTGCACGGTCGGCTTGGGCCTAAACTCGACTTGGGAAAGAAAGATCTCGGCGCGCGCGGGGGTCACTTTGACCTTGCGCTTTACGAGGTCTCGCAAGGTCGTGACCACCTTCTGCAGGTCCCTTACCTGAAAAGCCTCAGACGGTCCGGGAAGGTTGATGTGGAGATAAGGTTGCTCGTGCCGCCCCATCGCAGCACCGACGTCGGGCATGCGCTCGAGGCCGAGGTAGGCCCCAATGGCGTAGGTCACCTCGTTGGTTACCTCCTTGGCCTCGATGGCCGCCTTCCGCTCGGTTCTCGTCAGGCTCAGGACGCCTTCCACCGCGGGCTCCGTGGGGTCGATCGAGAAGAAGTAAGTCGCTCCAGCTGGACCTGGAGAATCGCTGTTCCGTGGAAGTTCAGGCACAAAACCTATCTTGATCCTGCCCTTCTTGGCTAGAGTGATCTTGAGGTCTGGCACCATGCGTCGCCAAAGCTCGACTGAGACATCTCTCGCCCGGGCGAATTCTGCCCGGCGCTCCTGCGGGATGCCGCTCTCGTCCCATTCTATGGTCGTTTCAAGGGCGGGCAAGGCTCGAAGGCGGGCTTCCGCTCCCGGGAAGTCTCCCTTCTGCAGCGCGGCCTGGACCGCGAGGCACGCTTCCTGGAACGAGGCGTTGGCGCCTGCCGGCAGGTCCGGACCCACGACCGGCTGGACAAGGGCACAGAGCAAGGCGGCGATCATCCGTGTCTCTCCATCGTTACTTTCCTACGAAGCAGGACGGCGAAGCATGCCGCGATCGCCGACTTCTATTCGACGCGCCGTGTCTCTCTTAGAAACGACAGACCGACCGCGCCGCTTCGGCGATCTTCTCGACGGAAGGGAGCACGTATCGTTCGAGCGAATGGGCCCACGGTACCGGCGTGTCCATGCGAGTGACGCGAAGCACCGGCGCGTCGAGATACTGAAAGGCGGTCTCGCTGATACGCGCCACGATTTCCCCCGCGAAGCCACAGGTCCGAGGCGCTTCGTTCACGACGATCGCGCGGCTGGTCTTCTGGAGCGACTGAACGATTGCCGCCTCATCGAGCGGCACGAGCGATCGAAGGTCTATCACTTCGGCGTCGATGTTATCCTCTTCGAGCTTCTTGGCGGCATCGAGGCAGTGGTAGACGTTCTGGCCGTAGGTGATGATGGTCACGTCCCGGCCTTCGCGGCGGATGGCGGCCTTGCCGATGGGCACCTCGTAGTCCTCATCGGGCAGCACCTCGTCGATAGCCGACCATCGGTAGAGTTGCTTGAGTTCGAAGTAGAGGACGGGATTCTTGTCGCGCAAGGCGGCCTTCATCAGCCCCTTGGCGTCGAAGGGCGTCGAAGGGCACACCACCTTGATTCCTGGGCTATGGGCGAACCAGGCCTCGTTCATCTGGCTGTGATAGAGCGCGCCGCCTCCGTATCCGCCGGCCGGACCGCGGATCACCATCGGCATCGCGACCTCGCCGGCGGTTCGATAGTGGTAAGTGGCCAGGTTGTTCACGATTTGGTCGAACCCACAGGAGATGAAGTCGATGAACTGCATCTCGGCCATAACGGTCTTGCCATTGAGGCAAGCCCCGACGCCGACGCCGACGATAGCGGCTTCGCTGATGGGCATATCGTAGACGCGGTGGGTGCCGAACTTGCTCATCAGGCCCTCGGTTACACCGAATGCTCCTCCGAGCAGGCCGATGTCCTCGCCGAGACAGATCATGTCCGGGTTGCGCTCCATCTCTTCGTCGAGTGCCTCCCGGATCGCGGTGAGGTAGTTTTTCTTCGTTTTCTCCTGGGTTGCTGCCATATTTTAAGTTCCTAGTCGCTGAAAACCCACATGCCGCCTTCCTCCGCGGGTGGTGATGGCGAAGCGATGGCGTAGTCGACGCCCTTCTTCATGTAGGCCACGACGTCGGGCGGGAAGTCGTCGTCCTTGGCTTCCTGGGCGCCCTTGTTCTCGGCGGCGAAGGCCAAGGCATCGGCATTGCTGAGGTAGCCGCGCTCGACCAAGTACCGTTTGCACACGGCGATAGGGTCCCGGCTGCGCCCCTTCTCCACCTCGTCCTGCGGGCGATACTTGGCGGCACGGTCGTCGTCGTGGTCGCCGTGTCCGTAGGCACGGAAGGTCTTGCACTCGATGATGCTAGGCCCCTTGCCGGCACGAGCCCACTCGATGGCTTCCATGACCTTGTCGTAGACGTCGAAGACGTCCTGTCCATCGGCGATCAACCCCGGAATGCCGTAGCCGTCGGCGCGGGTGGCCACGTCCGGAGTCGGACAGCCCAATTCGAGCGGAGTGCCGAAGGCCCACTGGTTGTTCTCGACGATTGTGATGACCGGAAGCTTGTGCACGGCGGCGAAGTTGATCGCTTCGTGGAAGACGCCCTGCGCGGTCGACCCTTCCCCGTTGTAAGTTAGCACCACGGCGTCGCCCCCATTCAAGCGGTCCGCCAGCACGACACCGGCGGCGACGGGGATCGTCCCTGCGAGCATCGAGGTCGAATGGATGATGTGCTTGGCCCGGCTCCCAATGTGGGACCAGTTGTCGCGAGCACGCCCTGGGGAGCCGACCTTGCACCACACCTGCGCGCATACCTCTTCGATGCTCATTCCCATTCGATCGGGATTCTCCCAGCCCGAGCGCATGTCCTTGAGGAAGAAGGCGGGCATATCGCGATGGATCGGACTGATCCAGTCGCTCGGCTTCAGCGGGAAGAGAGTTCCAACCAGAATCGCCTCCTGGTTATGGGAGCTGTAAAGCGTGCCCGTCAGGCGTCCGCGCCGCTTCTCCTTGATGAGCCTAACGTCGAAGTACCTCGCCAGATAAAGCTGCTTAAGGATCTCCAGGTGGTCTTCGGGGCTCAAATGGTCCCGCGGTCGGGAAGGTGCGGTCTTGGTCGTTTTGTTCTTGGTGGTCTTGGTCGGGGGGGAACTCACGGCAGAATCTCCGGTGCGGCTGGGTTGAACCTAAAGTGTACCTGAGGCGATGCCGCGCTCGGGCACTTTCCGAGGGTCGCCGGGTTTGGCATGGTCTATGCTTCGAGTACCGATATGTCGAGGCTCATGCCCACGCGCGCTCTCGGGCTCCTTCTCGTGATCGGCTTCATCGATCTGGTGGCTACCGCCACGCTTCACGCAGGTGGCTACATCGTCGAACTCAATCCCCTGATGCGCCCGCTGCTCTTACAAGGTGAGTGGCTCTTCGCGCTCGTCAAGGGCACCACCCTGCTCCTCGCTTGGGTGGCAATGGCTTGGTACGCCAGGCAGAACCGAGATTTCGTGCGGAAGGCCTGCCTGCTGGGCAGTGGAGCCTATCTGGTGATTTGGGCGGGCTGGTTCGTCGCAGCGCTCTGAGTCTCGGGCAGGTCCTCCACTTCCACGGCCACGACATCCTCGACTTGCGCCGGGTCTTCGGCGAGTTCTCCCGTCATCTCGGCCTTCACAACAGCCTTTAGAGCGGTGAGCGCGACCTCCACCTGTCCGTCATTGGGTTCGGCGGTCGTCAAGTACTGGGTCATGAGGCCAGGTTTGAAAGCCAGCATGACCCACCTTTGGTTGCGAAACTTGCCCGCGAAGCGGATCATCTCGTAGCTGATGCCGGCGATGATCGGGAGGATCAGCAGTTCGATGCCGACGCGAGCAAGGGCGGCGAGGGTCTTGGCCATCCACTCCGGCTGGATCGCGTCGAAGTGAAACCTGGGAACCAGGGGAAAAAGGATGAAACCGACGATGAGCACGATCACGGCGAAGCTGGTGCCGCAGCGCGGATGAAGACGCGTTTGGAGCTTGCAGTTCTCCATCTCGAGGTTTTGCTTGGCCTCGAGCGTGTTGATCGCTTTGTGCTCGGCGCCGTGATACTTGAAAACCTCGCGGATCTCCGGAAGTCTGCTGATGCCGTAGATGTAGCCGAAGAAAAAGACGACCTTCACCGTCTCGGTGATGAGGCTCTTGACGATGTCGGTTTGGGTTTTGAACCAGTGCTCCGAGACCAAGTTCGGCAATACGTTGAAGAGGAAGATTCCGAGAGCCAAGCCGACCACCATCGCGATGCCGATCGTGATGTTCTGGATCGACTTGCTCGGCGGCTTGACCGCCTTTGGAGCGTCGGCGACATCGGGGTCGGGCGCGGGCTGATGCTCCTCGTCCATTTGGACGTTGGAAGCGAATCGCATCGCCTTGATGCCGAGCGCCATCGCGTCGAGCAGCGCGAGCGAGCCACGAAGAAAAGGCAGCTTCAGCCACTTCTGGCGGCCGATCCAGGTCTTTTCGAGGGCCTCGGTACGAAGGACGATCTTGCCGTTCGGCGCGCGGCACGCAACAGAGAAGAAGCGCGGAGAGCGCATCATCACACCTTCGATGATCGCTTGCCCTCCGTACTGGAGGTATTCGGCCTGGGGCATTGCGCGAAGTGTACCGGTTACTTCGTGGGCGTCGTCACCGGCGGCGCATCTTTGGCGTCCTGGCCGAGGAAGCGACCCATGTCGATCGTCAGCACGCTGGCGATGAGGGCAAACACGAGGACCATGCCAACCGTCGAAACGGCGTTCTGGACTTGGATGCTGAGGCGCCTTCCCCCGCGGAGCATTTCGACGAAGGCGACGACCATCTGGCCGCCATCGAGTGGCGGCACCGGAAGAAGGTTCATGAAGCCGAGCGAAATGCTTAGTCCGGCAGCGAGCATCAGGACCACGCTCAGGCCGGCTTCGGTCGCCTGGTAGGTCGCCTTGGCGATCGTCCCCACGCCTCCGACCTCATCCTTGGCCCGACCCGGATTCTTGACCAGCCCAAAGAGGCCGGCAGCCATGCGCACAGGCATGGTCCAGGCCTCGGCGAACGCTTCGCCTAGGCCGAGGCGCTCAGGCCGGGTCTGCCATACCGCGCCCCACTTCGCCTGCTTGGCCATGGCTTCGGACCGATCGAGATCGTGCGTGATGACAGGGGATGGGGCTTCGTCCAACTCGGGAACTACGGTGGTGGCGAGTCGCTGCCCCTTGCGCTCGTACACGACGGCCATCGGGACATTCGGACTCTGGCGGACCTTCTCGATGATCTGGAAGAACGTCTCCACTGGCTTGCCGTCGATGCTGACGACTCGGTCGCCTTGGATCAATCCTGCCTTGGCGGCAGCCTTACCTTCGGCGACTGCGCCGATCACCGGCTCGTTCAGAGGGCGCTCGATACCGATTGTCGTGAACAGCAGCACGTAGAGCAAGAGCCCGAAGGCGATGCTGAAAACTGGTCCGGCAAGAAGCACGAGGAAACGGGCGAACGGCGACTTGCTATAGAATCCGCCGGCGATTTTGGTCTCGCTGCCATCAGCCTTAGGGTGCATCCCCTTGATCGCCGCGAAACCTCCCAGCGGGAGCGCGAGGAATGAGAACTCGGTACCGTTTTTTGCCCTGCGGGACCAGAGCGGCCGGAACGGTACTTCGACCCGCTGGCCGCCGATCTCGAGTTCGCCCTCCCCCATCTTCGAGTCTTCCGGCTTCCGCAAGACAGGCTGGTAATACAGGACGAGGAGCGCGATCGAAGAGGCAAAGAGCAGGACGGTCAGGACCTGTCCGGGCTGGAGGTTGTTCAGCTTCGTCGAGAAGTACAAGGCCAGGAAACCGGCAAACCAACCCACCGCCAGATAGCGGACGCTCTGGGCGAGCGGGAAGCCGTAAAGGGCTCCAATTCGTGTCGCTACCCAAACCGGAATCACGACGGCCAAGGCCGCGAGGCCGCCAAGGTGCAGACCAGCGATTCTCTCGAACGTCCCCACGATAACGCCTGAAGCGGCCACCGCGGCAGCGAGCCAGACCCATCGAGAGGGGAGCAGCGGTTTGCTCAGCCGGGAAGCAAGATCGGACCTCCGAATACCGCCCATCATGACGGCGAAGGCATCCACTTGCATTCCGAACAACCGAGCGACCCAGTAGTGGCCCAGTTCGTGGACAGCGACGAGGACCGTCAGCACAACCATTAGGTTGATGCCGGTCAAGAGGTATTGGCCGAGAAGTTGATAGCTGTCCATGAATTCGGGGGCTCGATACTAGTGTACGCCCATCGCCTCGCATGCCGTTTCGCGCGCCCAGCGATCGACTTCTAGAATAGTCGGCAGGTCGACGGTGAGCGCATTATGCTTTTCCATAACGTCCTCGACGGTCTTGGCGATCCCCAGGAAGCCGATCTGCCCCCGCAAAAAGGCCCCCACGGCCTCCTCGTTGGCGGCATTCATCGCGCACGGCATCGTCCCGCCGATGCGGGCCGATTCCCGCGCCAGGGCCAGACAGCGGAAGACGCCGTCGTCGACCGGTTCAAAGGTGAGCGCGCACGCATCGAGTGGCGACCAGGCAGGAAGTCCTGCCGAAACCCGCTCCGGATAGAGAAGCGCGTACTGGATCGGCAGCCTCATGTCGGGAAACCCCAACTGTGCGAGCACGCTGCCGTCTCGAAACTCGACGAACGAATGAACGATGCTCTGCGGATGAACGACGACACGCACCTGATCGATGGGGACCTCGAACAACCAGCGCGCCTCGATCGTCTCCAAGCCCTTGTTCATCAGCGTCGCCGAGTCGATCGTGATCTTGCCTCCCATCGACCAGGTTGGATGCCGACGAGCGTCCTCGACCCCGACCCCGGCGAGCCGGCCTAGGTCCCAACCTCGGAATGGCCCGCCCGAGGCAGTGAGAATGAGCGCCTCGACCGACCCAGACGGGGCCCCCTGAAGGCACTGGAAGATTGCGCTGTGCTCGCTGTCGATCGGTACGATCGGCACGCCGACGGACCGGGCCATCGGCATGACGATCTCGCCGGCGGCGACGAGCACTTCCTTGCTGGCCAGCGCGATCCACTTGCCCGACTCGATCGCGGCGAGGGTCGGCAACAGGCCTACGACACCGGCAACGCTGACAACCACTATATCGACGTCCGGCCGGCGCACGAGATCGCAGATCGCCTCGATTCCTCCGGGGATCCCAAAAGAGGACGCTGCGGCCTGGTCGTACAGCGCGACCGCGCAGCCGAACTCGGCCTGCTGAGCCGACAGTACCTCCGCGTTGGAGTGGGCGGCCAAGCCGACGACCCTGAAGCGATCCGGAAGCCGCCGGACTATGTCGAGGGTCTGGGCTCCGATACTGCCCGTCGAACCCAATACGGCGATGCCCTTCACACCAGGTAGTTTAGCGTCAGGCAGGCGTGCCAGACTCGGGTCGTGAGCATCGAGTTCGGCCCGACACCAGCGCTGGGTCAGCAAGGATTCCTCGACCGGCACAGCCGGGAAATGCTCTCGAGAATCGACCTTGAGGGCGTTTATCGGTACGTATCGCCGGCCGGTCGATGGCAGGTCGGCTGGAGCACCGAGGAGCTCGTCGGACAAAACGCCTGGGATTTCATCCACCCCGACGATGCAGGTCGTTGCCGAGAACTCCTCGCGAAGCTTCTTGAGTCTGGCGAGGCCGTCCATTCGACATTCCGGTTTCGCCATCGCGATGGCGAGTGGGTCTGGCTGGAATCGGTAGGTGAATTGCTTCGCGGCGCGGATGGTGCGCCAACCTCCATTCTGACTCTTTCCCGCGAAGTCACAGCGGAGGTAGCGGCCCGCGAGGGCACCCGCGAAGCCGAAGCGACGAGCCGCCAGATACTCGAAAGTGTTCAGGAGGGAATCGCCGTTTTGGACACCGACCTTCGCTACGTGCTCTGGAATGCGGCGATGGAGCACCTGAGCGGACTTGCGGCTCAAGACGTGCTCTACCGCGATGCCCGGGACGTTTTTCCTCAGCTAGAAGAGTGGGGTTACTACGGACACATGCTCCACGCGCTCGAGGGCAAGACCACGGTTTCAGAGGATTTCGAGTACGCCCGGCCAGGCCACGCTACGAGATGGACGATCCCACGGATCGGACCGTTGTGGAACTCAGAGGGCGTCGTAGTCGGAATAATCGTCGTCGTCACCGAGATTACGGAACGCAAGGAAGCCGAAAGGCTGCTGGCCCAAAGCGAGGCCCGTAACCGTGCCCTCGTCGAAGCGATTCCCGACTTCATGTTCCTCCAGGACCGGGACCTGGTCTACATGGACTACCACGCCACCAATAAGCAAGACCTTCGCTTCCCACCTGAGCAATTCATGGGCAAGTCGATGAGCGATGTCATGCCTGCTGATTACCTCGAGGTTGCGCTCCCTCTGTGCCACCGGGTCTTCGATACTGGTGAAAGCCAGTCCTTAGAGTACTCGCGGCCGGTTCGCGGTGAACTGCGCCACTTCGAGGCCCGAATGGTTCGCTGTGGCGATGACCAACTCCTGACCATCGTTCGCGACATCACCGACCTCAAGAGGGCCGAGAACGCGATCCGTGACCTCAACGAGCAACTCGAGCGGCGCGTGAAGGAAAGGACCGCCAGCCTCGAAGAGGCTTACCGGGAACTGGAGGCGTTTTCGTATTCCGTCTCTCACGACCTGCGGACCCCACTGCGGGCTATCGATGGCTACGCACGGATGCTGATCGAGGACTATGCCGAGGCTCTGCCATCCGAAGCCGCCGAGCTGTTAGAGGAAGTCGGAAGTAGCGCGCGCCACATGGGGCGCCTCATCGATGGCGTCTTGGCGATTTCGCGGCTCGGCCGCCGTCAGATCGAGATCGAACCCATCGACCTGGGAGAGATCGTCGCCGCGGCCCTTCGGGATGTCGAGATCGAGCGAGTGCATTCCGCAACCCGGGTCGACGTCGGTGCATTGCCTCGCGGCATGGGAGAATCCATCCTGCTTCGACAGGCTTTCGTAAATCTGTTGTCGAACGCGATCAAGTTCAGCGCCCCAGCCGAAAAGCCGCGAGTGGAAATCGGAACAGTCCAGACCGACGACGGTCCGGCGGTCTTTGTCAGGGATAACGGAGTCGGCTTCGATCCTCGGCACGCGGATAAGCTGTTCGGGGTCTTTCAGCGGTTCCATACCGTACGGGAGTTTCCTGGAACGGGTGTAGGACTGGCGATCGTTCAACGCATTGTCCAGCGGCAAGGCGGGCGAGTCTGGGCCGAATCGAATCTGGGCCAAGGCGCGACCTTCTGGGTGTGGCTCCCGGGTCTGGTGTTGGACGCCTAACGTAACTTGGACAGCAGCACGGTGAGGGCGGCCTGTCCGCTCCGCTGGCGGATGATCTCCCGGCTGCCGGAAAAGCGGTGCTCCGCCGCTTCCACGTGTCCCTGTCCGGCGATACCGATGTAGACGAGGCCGACGGGCTTCTCGGTGCTTCCTCCCCCCGGGCCGGCGATGCCGGTGATCGAGAGACTCCATGTGGCCCCCAGGCGGGCAAGCACTCCCAGGGCCATCTCCCGCGCGCACTCGAAGCTGACCGCGCCGTGATCGATGAGGGTTTCGGCGTCCACGCCGAGCAAGCTCTGCTTCACGCGGTTCGTATAGGCCACGACCCCACCGAGGAAGACGTCGGAGGAGCCCGGTACCGACGTGATTCGCGCGCCCAGACCGCCGCCCGTGCAGCTTTCGGCAAGCGCCAGTGTCTGCCCGAACGAACGGAGGCGTTCGACGACCGCCTGCTCAAGGGTCTCGTCGTCCTCGCCATAGACCACATCGCCGAGCCGCTCAAGGATCTCGTGGCGGACCGGGGCGATGATCGCTTCCGCCTGCTCGACCGAGGAGGCTCCCGTCGTCAGGCGGATATGCACTTCACCCGGTTTGGCATAGGTGGCGATGCTAGGCGAGTGGGAGTCGAGCAGATCGTGCAGCCGGACCTCCACGAGGCTCTCGCCGAGACCGACCACCCGCAGAGTCCGCGAGTGGATCGTTCCCTCTGGCACCATCGCCCGCAGCAGCTTCTCCACCGGACCGTGAAGCATCGGAAGGAACTCGGAGGGCGGGCCGGGCATCGCAATGAGCGTTTTGCCGTCCACCCGGCAGGCCAATCCAGGGGCCGTGCCGTTGGGGTTCTCGATCACATGCGCGCCCTCTGGCCGCATCGCCTGACGACGTTGAGAGTCGACCCACGGCCAGCCGCGCTCCTCGAAGCGAGCCTTCAGGCGGGCCGCGAACTCCTCGTCGACCGCCAGCGGGCGCCCGAGCGCCTCGGCGATGCCTTCTCGAGTAAGGTCGTCCTGAGTCGGACCGAGGCCACCGATCGTGAAGACGAGGTCCGCTCGCGACATTGCCAGGCGCAGCGCGTCCACCAATCGAGGCAGGTTGTCGCCCACAGTCTGTCGGTGGCGATGGTCGATCCCGCACGTGGCAAGGACTTGGCCGAGTGCTGCGGCGTCGCTGTCCACGATCTGGCCGAGGAGCAGTTCGGTTCCCACGGAGACGATTTCAGCGGTGGGCACGCTCTATTCTGGTCCTTGGAGAGGAATTGTGGAAAGGAAAAATCGGCAGGCTCACGTTGTTGAGCCAGGAGGAGTCATGTCCGAAACGTTCTCTTGGAACAAAGTCCTCGGTACGGATGAACCGGCGCCCAAGCCGGAAGACGTCGAGAATCTTAAGATCGATCCGCGAAACGGCGAGCCGTTCATCGAGCCCACGGAGCCGGCGCCGACTCAGACCGACCATAAGTATGCGCAGCACCTGCCCGGCGCGGTGCCCCTCGAGGCCCTGATCCCCGAGGTGAACGAGAGCAAGTACGAGATCCACGCCGACCGGCCCGAAGACATCGTGTCGGAGGATGCGAAGGAAGTCGCCGACGTCCATATCGACGAGATCCTCCGCCTGGCGATCGACCGGAAGGCCAGCGACATCCACCTCACAGTCGGTCTCCCTCCGATGGCGCGCGTGGACGGCGAAGTCGTCCCTCTGCCTTACGTCCCCATGCAGCCGCAAGATACGCGCCGAATGATTTACGAAACTCTCACGAACGAGCAACTCACCAAGTTCGAGGAGACCCACGAACTAGACTTCGCCTACCAGGTTCGGGGCCTAGCGCGGTTCCGCTTCAACGTCTACATGCAGCGCGGGAGCGTGGCGGGGGCGATGCGCGTGATCCCGACCAAGATTCCCTCGTTCGAGACCCTCGGGCTTCCGCTCGTCATCCGCGAGATGGCCAAGCGCGCGAGCGGGCTGATTCTCGTAACCGGACCCACAGGCTCGGGCAAGTCGACGACTATCGCTACGATGATCGACGACATCAACGACTCCCGAACTTCGCACATCCTCACTATCGAAGACCCGATCGAGTACCTCCACGTCCACAAGAAGTGCATGGTGAACCAGCGGGAACTCCACGCCGACACCTTCACCTTCCACAACGCGCTCCGGGCGGTGCTCCGCGAAGACCCCGATATCATCCTGGTTGGTGAGCTTCGCGATCTCGAAACGATCGAAGCCGCACTCACGCTCGCAGAAACGGGCCACCTCGTTTTCGGCACCCTTCACACGAGGAACGCGCCATCGACGATCGACCGTATCGTCGACGTCTTCCCTTCCGACCAACAGGATCAGATCCGCGTCCTGCTCGGCAACACTCTCGAAGGCGTTGTCTCACAGCAGTTGCTGCCCCGCCTCGGCGGCGGTCGCTCGGCGAGCATCGAGATCATGCTCGGGACGCCGGCCATCAAAAACCTCATCCGCGAAGGCAAGACTCACCAGATGTATTCCGTCATCGAAACCAGCGCCCAGTTGGGGATGCAGACGATGGACAAGTCGCTGGCCGACCTCTTCCGGAACGGCTTTTGCACGTACGAGGAGTGCCTCATGCGGGCGGTCGACAAGGAGACCTTCGCACGGCTGGCCAAGGGAGGCTAGGCTTGGCATTCTTAGTCCAGGTCGCGCCGCCACACGACAGTCGACACAAATCAGGGCATGGAACAGGAAGGTCGTTAGACGGCATCACGACCTCTGCCTGGACGCAGAGGTTGAAGTCGCGCATGAGGCTTCAAAGCGCGGCATCTATCTGCCGATCGGATTGTCCAGGCGTAATACGGGTTCGGACAAGAACAATGATCGCGAACGGCCGTGAGGGGACTGCTCATAACCGTTGTTGATTCGGAACTTGATCACGGGACCATACTCGATCGATTCGATCCTCGCCCCCGGTAAGAATCCCGCCGCTTCTGCGCTGGACGCAAAGTCTACGAATGCCCCCGTTAACTGACGCTCGATCCGATTGCGCATCTTGTCGGGCAGGTCACTGAGCGTTTCGGCCCCCTCCTTCGGATACAGATCAGGGTGAGCGGCTTGGAGAGCAGAAAGCAGTTCTTCTCTTGCTTGGTCGAACTCCGCCGTCGCCTCTTGAACCCATCCCTCGATCGCCAAGGTGAACTTGCGGATCTGTTCCAGGCGCTGATCGACAGGATGGTTGGGCGAGGCGAACAGAAAGCCCAAGGTCGGCTTCTTCCGATCCTGGCGCTTCTGGGGCTCGATTCCCATCGGAAAGTCTGCCTTTGCCTTTACCTTCGGATCGATGGCAGTCGTTCGCAACTCGTCCATCTTCGGCCGAACGAGAGGCCCGACAAACGCCGTTGCGGTCTTAGGGCCCTTCCGAAGCCGGCTGGTCATCTCTGGCTCGACATGAAGCAGCGCGCGATCGGCTTTCAAGAGGATCGCGGCGTCGGAGCCCACCTCGTTCGCGATCGTTCGCCTAATATGCTCCTGCTCGGCGGCGGGGTACTGGTTCAGATCCCTCGTCTTGTACGGCTCGGAGAGCACGGTGGTGAACTGTTTCATGAGGCCCGCGCGAATTCTTCGCATCTTCGATCTTGAGGATGTTCTTTCTGCACACAAAAGCCACACCGTTCTCGATGCTTACCGATAGCCCTTCCTTCTGAGCAAGCTCTTCGAGGTCCTCGGGCTTGTCGGAAGCGAAGACCACGACCTCGAGCTTCGGTTCTGGCTGATCGAAGGCGAAGACGATCTGCCGCAGCGGTTCGGCGGCGGGGATACCAAGGCCGATGATGGCAATGAGTTGAGTTATCATGGAACTAGGTAGGTTGTGAAGTAAGGGAGGCCATCCCTGACCCAACAGATTCGCTTCCTACCGGCACGTTACTCCCCCCCCCCGCGGCCCTGTCAACCATGCATATAGGGGATTGCGAGGGCACACGACAGCGGAAAGCCCAAGCGAACTTGCCTTGCCACCGTACCGGACCAGCCAACCATTGGTGCTTGCACTTCGCCGGGCGAAACAGCTTGCAGGCGCCCCGCCTCTGCCGCCTCCACGGTAGCATGCCGCCATGCCGCTCGTCGATATGCCCCTCGCCGAACTCCAGCGTTACCAGGGCCGGAACCCGAGACCGTCGGACTTCGATTCGTACTGGGAAGACGGGCTCGCCGAAGTTCCCTCGACCCTCGCCGAGGCCGAACCCTCCGGCTTCGAGTCGGGGATCGCGACCTGCGACGACCTGTGGTTCGAGGGAGTCGGCGGGGCGCGAGTTTACGCCAAGCGCCTTCTGCCCAAGAACGGCGGCAACGGCTGGGCGCTGCTCATGTTTCACGGCTACAGCGTGGGCAGCGGCGACTGGAGCGATAAGCTCGGCTGGGTCGCCGAGGGTTTCTCGGTCTTCGCGATGGACTGCCGAGGCCAGGGTGGGAGGAGTCAGGACCCGGGAGGCGTCGTGGGCGGAACCTTGCGGGGCCACATCGTGCGGGGACTGGACGACCGCCCCGAGCGCCTCTTCTACCGTCAGATATTCCTCGATACCGTTCGGCTGGCCCGGCTCGCCCTGGCCACTCCCGGCGTGGAGCGTCTCGTCACGATGGGGGCATCCCAGGGGGGAGCTCTCGCCCTCGCCTGCGCCGCGCTCGACCCGCGCGTCGAGCGGGTCGTCTCGCTCTATCCCTTCCTGTGCGACTATCGCCGCGTTTGGGAAATGGATCTCGCAAAGGACGCCTACGAGGAGCTTGCGCTCTACTTCCGGCGCTTCGATCCGACGCATGCTCGCGAGGACGCCGTGTTCGAGCGGCTGGGGTACGTCGACGTCCAGCACCTCGCCCCGAGGATTCGGGCGAGCGTGCTGATGGCGACAGGCCTCATGGACACCATCACTCCTCCCTCGACTCACTATGCCGCCTTCAACAAGCTGGCCGGCCCAAAGTCTATGGCGGTGTATCCCGACTTCGGCCACGAGGGCCTGCCCGGCTTTATGGACCAGGCTCATCGCTTCCTGACCACCGGCGATTCGTGACCGAAATCACACCGCGCTGTGACCACCGTCACGGTCTGGAGTACCGCGGCAGCCTAAAATGAACTCGTGATTGTGACGCAAGCGGGGCGAGGCGCCTAAGACAGCCGCCTCCCCCGCCTTTCTTTGTCAGGCGTAGGCAAGCTCGACGATCTTGCGGGCGGCATCCTGCATCGTTTCGGCGGGAACGAGCCGAGAGCCTTCGAGGAGCCGTCTGCCCTCTTCGGCTGCCGTCCCCTCGATGCGAGCAACGACGGGAATCGTGACGTTCAACTCGTCGAAGGCAGCCAGGATCCCGCGCGCGACCTCGTCGCAGCGGGTGATGCCCCCGAAGATGTTGATCAGCAAGCCCTTGACATTCGGGTCCATGAGAACCAATTCGACGCAGCTTTTCACTCGCTCGGCCTGCGCGCCGCCGCCCACGTCGAGGAAGTCGGCCGGCCGGCCCCCGGCCGACGCGATCTCGTCGAGCGAGCACATCACCAGGCCCGCGCCATTGCCGATCACGCCGATGTCGCCATCCAGCCTGACATAGGCGATGCCGCGCCGGGCGGCCTCGGCTTCTATCGGGTCTTCGGCGGCATCGTCGGCATTCTGCCGATACCCCTCGTGACGGTAAAGCGCGTTGTCGTCGATCGAGACCTTCGCATCGGCGGCGACCAAGCGACCCTCCGGGGTCCATGCGCAGGGGTTGATCTCGATGAGGTCCGCATCGGTGTCCATGAAGGCCTCGACGAGGCGCTTGATCATCTGGACCATCTGGCTTTGCGCAGGCTTAGGGATACGGGCTTCTCGCACGGCCTTGCGGATCTGGAAATCGGCGAGCCCCCAGGACGGATCCACATGCAGGCGGACAATCGCTCCGGGATCGTCGTGGGCGACCTCTTCGATGTCCATTCCGCCCTTGGCGGAGATCATCACGACCACCTTCGCGGCCGCTCTATCGACGAGGACGGAGAGGTAGTACTCCTCGGCGATGTCGATCTGCTCGGCGACGAGGACCTTTTCGACGACCATGCCTTGCGGGTTCTGGATGCTGACGAGGGTCTTCCCGATGAGCTCCCTGGCGAAGGCGCCAGCCGAGGCCGCGTCGTCGAAAAGTTTCACGCCCCCCGCTTTGCCTCGCCCGCCCATAAGCACCTGGGCCTTGACGACGACCTTGCCTCCGAGCCGCTCCGCGATCGCCCGAGCCTCGTCCCCATCGCTCGTGACTTCACCGGCGGGGACCGGCACGCCGACCTTGGCCAAGACGTCCTTGGATTCGTACTCGTGGAGCTTCATCGGACGCAGATGGTACCAAGTCGGGCCCTGGTTTCGCGGCAAAATAGAGGCGTGAGCACCCATACCGTCGTTCGCGCCCCTCGTGGAAGCGAGATATCCTGCCGAGGCTGGCAGCAGGAGGCTGCTTTGCGCATGCTGATGAACAACCTCGATCCCGAGGTGGCCGAGCGACCCGACGACCTTATCGTCTACGGCGGCACCGGCAAGGCGGCGCGAAACTGGGACTGCTTCGAGGCGATCGTCCGCTCTCTTCGCTCGCTCGCGAACGACGAAACCTTGCTCATCCAGAGCGGTAAGCCTGTCGGAGTGTTTCGGACGCACGAAGACGCCCCGCGAGTGCTAATGGCGAACTCCAACCTGGTCGGCAAATGGTCGACTTGGGAGCACTTCGGCGAACTGGAGCGCAAGGGCCTGATGATGTACGGCCAGATGACGGCAGGTTCGTGGATCTACATCGGGAGCCAAGGGATCGTCCAGGGCACCTTCGAGACCTTCGCGGCATGCGGTGAGCGGCATTGGGGTTCGCTCGAGGGCAAGCTCGTGGTGAGCGGTGGCATGGGTGGAATGGGCGGCGCCCAACCTCTTGCCGCGACGATGAACGGCGCTTCTTATCTCGGAATCGACGTCGACCCTGCCCGCATAGAGAAACGCCTGCGCACCGGATACTGCGACAAGATGGCGACGACCCTCGACGAGGCGCTGCTCCTGCTCGAGGGTCGGCCCGCGCTGAGCGTCGGCCTGGTTGGCAACTGCGCAGAGATTCTTCCCGAGATGGTGCGGCGAGGCATCGTGCCGGACGTCCTCACCGACCAGACCAGCGCCCATGATCCGCTCAACGGTTACGTGCCATCCGGACTCTCTCTTCGAGAGGCTGCCGACTTGAGGGAACGCGATCCCGAGGGATATGTTCGGCGGTCAATCGAGTCGATGGGTGTGCACGTTCAGGCGATGCTCGAACTCAAGCGCATGGGTGCGGTCACCTTCGACTATGGCAACAACATCCGGGCCTATGCGGTGGAAGCCGGGGTGGCGGACGCGTTCGAGATCCCCGGCTTCGTTCCAGAATACATTAGGCCCCTTTTTTGCGAGGGCAAGGGTCCCTTCCGCTGGGCGGCCCTGAGCGGCGATCCCGCCGACATCGCCATCACGGATGAGGCCGTCCTTGCGCTGTTCCCGGAGAACGCTACGCTGCGACGATGGATGCATAAGGCTCAAGACAAAATCCAGTTCCAAGGCCTCCCGGCGCGCATCTGCTGGCTCGGCTATGGCGAGCGCGCAGAGGCGGGCCTCCGATTCAACGAACTCGTCGCCTCGGGCCAGGTCAAAGCGCCGATCGTCATCGGACGAGATCACCTCGACTGCGGGAGCGTCGCGAGCCCCAACCGCGAGACCGAGGCCATGCTCGACGGAAGCGACGCGGTTGCCGACTGGGCCCTCCTCAACGCTCTGGTCAACACCGCGGCGGGCGCCTCGTGGGTGTCGATCCACAACGGCGGCGGGGTCGGCATCGGCTATTCGCAGCACGCTGGAATGGTCGTCGTCGCCGACGGCACGCCTGCCATGACGAGGCGGCTGGAACGAGTGCTGACTTCCGATCCCGGAATGGGGATCGTCCGTCACGTCGACGCGGGATACCCCGAAGCGAGGACCTTCGCTCGCGAGCACGGCGTGCGGATTCCCATGGGCGAAGGCTGAGGCTTGGACGCCTCGCGCTACTTCGACAACGCCGCGACGACCCCCGTCGATCGACGGGTGGCCGACGAACTCGACCGGGTCCAGCGCCAGGTCATCGGCAACGCGCATTCGATCCATGAGGCGGGCCGCGAGGCGCGGGCTCTCGTCGAAGGGGGGAGAGCCCGAGTCGCGAACTTGCTGGGAGCCGAAGATCCGTCGCAGATCATTTTCACGTCCGGGGCGACCGAGGCGAACAACTGGGTCATCTCGCAGTTCGACCGAATCGCGATCAGCCCGTTCGAACACTCGTCGGTCAGGGAGCCGGCACTTCATCGAGGGGCGTCCGTACTCGGCAATGACGGCTACAACCTCGAGACGCCGATCGGCGAGCCGTCTCTCCTGGCAGTCATGGGCGTGAACAACGAGACCGGCGCGATCATCGAACCCCCTTTCAAACCGGGACCGATGCTGCATCGCGACTTGACGCAATCGGTGGGCAAGGTTCCCTTCGACCTAACCGGAGTGGCCTTCGCCTCCTGTAGCGCACACAAACTCGGCGGACCGAAAGGGGTCGGGGCGCTGTACGTCCGCGATGCAGGCTCGATCGAGCCGCTTCTCAGGGGAGGCGGTCAGGAGGCGGGGCTTCGCGCGGGCACCCTGAACGTGCCTGGGATTGTAGGAATGGGGCTGGCTGCGCAGCTTTCTCACGAGGAACGGGAGCAACGGCATCGTCATGCGCTGACTCTTCGCGCGCTGGTGCTCGAAGCACTCGCACACACCAGCGATTGGACTTCGGCGTCGGCAATGGCCGAAGATTGCTCACCCTTCATCCTCAGCCTCGGCTTCGCCGGTGTTCAGGGTGAGACCCTCGTGATCGAGTTGGATGCCCGCGGATTCGCCGTTAGCAGCGGCGCGGCTTGCTCGTCGGCGTCACCGGAGGCAAGCCCGGTTCTCCTCGCCTTGGGTTTCGAAGAATCGCTCGCCAGAGGGACGGTCCGTATCAGCTTCGGACCGCAGAACACGTTCGACGCGGCTCATGATCTGGGAAGGGCACTCGCCCAAGCCCTCGAAGGGCTTCGAAGCCAAGGTGGAAGGAGGTAGCCGGGGATCGCTCTTGCCCCCGGGATCACTATCGCCTTCCGGGGGGCACAAACCATCCGCGGGCTACCGGTAGGGGGAAGGTAGCCGGGGGGATGGCTCCTGCCCCCCGGGATCAGCGATCGCCTTCCCGCCGCACGGTCCATCCGCGAGCCATCGATCTTGCGGCGAACCAGCAGAATTCTCCAGATTCGGCGGAATCTGAGCCTACGAGGCAAACGATCGACCCTCTTTATGCGTCATAGGTAGGTGGCGCCCGTCGCGCCGCATTCCCCGAGGCAACGTCGCCGACGAAATGCGCGCATTTTTGCGCGTGGGGTTGGCAACCGGGCGAACTTGTGATACGTTAGATACGCGAAGGCTTCGTAATACGTATTTAAGCAAAGAGAGTCTTCGTTGAAGGAGTTTCGTGACGAGACGTCGAAAGCTATTTCTGCGATTCGGACGCGAACGATTGGAGGTTACCTAGAAGAATGCCAGTAGAAAACGGGCTGAATGCCCAGCCGAGAAGAGGAAAGCCGATCACGGTGCGCAATACCGCGCGACCGCCTTACTCGGCTGTCGCCGCCCAGGCGCTCATCGATGATCCGAGCGTCGAGCCGGGTGAAGACGACCTTCTCGAACTGGCGGAAGGCGACGAAGAGGTAGAGGAGGAAGTCGTTGCTCCTCCGGTCCACGACGACAGCGAAGAACTGGAGATGTGGATGCGGCAGACGCGGCGCGCGCACCTGCTGACGCCGGCCCAGGAAGAAGAACTGGCCAAGCGCGTCCAGGCGCGGGATCTCGTCGAAACCGGCAAACTGGCCGAACTCGCCAAGCTGCACCAGCGCGAGAACGACTTCACCGAGGAGGAACTCAAGTGGATCGTGAAGTCGGGGCTCGCGGCCAAGCAGCACCTGATCGAATCGAACCTTCGCCTCGTGGTATCCATCGCGAAGAAGTACAACGCGCGAGGCATCCCCCTTGCCGACCTCATCCAGGAAGGCAACCTGGGGCTCATCCGTGCGGTCGAAAAGTTCGACTGGCGCAAGGGCTTCCGGTTCAGCACGTACGCCACTTGGTGGATTCGCCGCGCGATCGCTCGCGCGATCATCAACCAGGGGCGGACGATCCGCATCCCGGTTTACGTCGCCGAACTGATCAACAAGGTCATGAAGACGGCCAACCGCCTTCAGCAGGACCTGCATCGCGAGGCCTCGCCAGACGAGGTCGCCGTCGAAGTCAACATGACGAGCGACCGGGTGCAGGAAATGATGCGGGTCGCCGTGGAGCCGCTGTCGCTGGAAACGCCGGTCGGCGAGAAGGACAACAGTTCGATCGGGGACTTCATCCCCTCGAACAACATGCCTTCGCCCGGCGACGTGACCTGGACGCTGATCCGGCGCGAAGAGATCGACGGCATCCTGGGTCGCCTCACCTCCCGCGAGCGCGACGTAGTGCGCCTACGGTTCGGCCTCGACGACGGACGGTCGCGAACGCTGGAAGAAGTGGGCTCCGCACTGAACGTCACCCGCGAACGGGTGCGCCAGATCGAGCTTCGCGCGATGAAGAAGCTGCGCCACATCGGCCAGGAGCTGACCGCGCAGGGCTTCATGATCACGCCGACGCCGAACTAATCCCAACGATGAATCCCTCTCGCAGAGCGAGAGGGACCTTCGCCGCATAGCGTGCGAAGAGGGAAAGTGATAGCCCCTTCCTTTCGCTATCCGAGAGGAAAGGCGTTGGGGATGGAGGGTCCGGTATTACTCCCCCTGCCGGCACGGGCTACGCCCGGCCAGCTTCCCCCTCGTTTCAAACGAGGGGGAGTTATAGCCCCTTCCTTTCGCCATGCGAGAGGAAGGGGTTGGGGATGGAGAGCAAGGGCACTCCGTCCGATGACTCAATTGCAAAAGACGGCTAGTCGTCGCCGACGAGGCCGAAGTTCTGTGAAAGGACGGCGTAGTCGGCGATCGTTACTTCTTCGTCGCCGTTCAAGTCGGCGTTCTCCACCCACCCTGGATCACCGGGGCTGGAGCCGAACGAGGCAGAGAGTATCGCGTAGTCGCCAACCGCGATCTCATTGTCCTCGTCGACATCTCCATTGGTCAGGCGCAGCAGGATCCCGTTTACGTTTCCATTGCTCGTATCGATGTCCACGCTGCGTCGAAGCCAATGGGTGTGCTTGAGAGAAAACGCATAGGGTCCGTCTTGCGCAGGGCCGACCGCGGTAAATCGACCGTGCGCGTCCAGCGGGACGGGGATCGACCGCACAACCGCCCGGCTGGCCAGGTCGAGAAACTCGAACGTGACCGACGAGGGCAAGGTTGCCTCCGGGAGCAACTCCCGAAACTCGACCCGGCCGCTGACAGTGGCGGGACCGGTGTCCGTAATGTCGCCGATGCGGGCCATCCAGAAACTCGGAGACTCAGATCCGTATCGTCCGAATCCGATGATCGTACGTCCATCGGCGCTGATCCACGGGCTCGAAGGAATTCCATCGAGGTCTTCGTTAAAGCGCCAGTTATAGGCTTCGTCGACCCCATTTGAGGCCAGATAGTCTCGTAGGGCGATCTTGCCCGTCGTAGCAGACCAGAGAAATGGGTCGGGACCGAAGATCGGCATGGTCTGCCAGCCAACGATGACTTTTCCGTCGCGGCTCGCCGACGTCGCGCGAGAGGGGCCGCTCAGTCCGAATCCCAAGTCGAAGGGCGGTCCTCCAGCCGGCCACACCCGTGCGAGGTCACCAAACGTCGTCGTGCGGAATCCCACCAGGTGGGTCCCATTCGGCGAAACCCCATGAAGGTTGACACTTCCACTCGACTGGACGGTTACGATGGGAACGAATCCGGTCCCCGGGCTCCACAGTCCGATGACCGGCCATTGCTGAGCGACCAAACGACCATCCTCCGTCACCAGCCCTCGCCCGAGGTTCCCCGTATAGAGGACGGGATCGAGCAGCTGCCAGCCCGATCCGTTCGACCAATAATGCTGCTCAGAGTAGGCCACTTGGCCATCCGGAGAGATCGCGTACACCACGGGATCGCCCGTCCCGCCTATCTGGACTCTCGATCCGCCGCGATCCCAGAGATGCGACGCCGTAGCACCTTGTGACGTCGAGGTTGCAACGGCGAAACGGTCACCCGTCGCGCTCACACCTCGGGGGATCACCATCGAATTGCCCGGAATCTCAAGTAAGTGGAACTGCCCTTCGTGCCAATAGAATCCGTCGCCGCCGTACAGGTTGGTTCCTGCGAATGTTTCTAGATCTCGCGACGCCCCGGTCACCAGCGGCTGATTGTTGCCGAGTACGCGTCCGAGGTCGGTCAGCGTGACCTGACCGATTGCGGGAAGTGTACAGACCGCAATCAGGGTGGTCGCGAGGACGAGCTGTCGATGAAGCATGATCCGTGTCCTTTCTGGGAGACGCGAGTACGGAAGTATTATAGAGGGACTCCCCCCATTGAGACCAGCGAGCCCTCCCCATCGAAGCACCGTCCTTTTACCGGGATTTTCGAGATCGCTTCTCCATTGGTGCTCGCCCACTGTATACTGAGAATACGTATTCTGATCGCGGCTCAGCCGTGAGACCTAATTGCCAGGAGAAGCAACATGAAAAAGATTCTCGTTCTCGCCGGAATGGTCGTTGCCTTCGGTGCGCAGGCTACCGTTTACACGGACTCGGTCAACGACGTCATCGTGCCCGGATCGCCGTTCCCGCACATGGACATCTCGGGAATGGAGATCACGAACGACCTCAGTTCCATCACCTTCCGCTTCGATCTCGCGGGCGACCCAGTCGTGACGGATTGGGGCAAGTACATGGTGATCATTGACAGCGCCCCCGGTGGCGACCCTGTAAGCAATGGTTGGGTTCGCCCGATCTCGATGGCGAGCGGCGCAGACAGTTGGCTCGGTTCGTGGGTCGACGGGGGCAACGGCTTCGAGAACCGATCGTACACCGGTGGAAGCTGGGTCCTGAGCGGAGCGACTTACAACAGCACCCCCGGCATGTCGATCTCGAAGAACAGTTCGTCCGTCACGCTCAGCCTGCTCTTGTCCGACCTCGGACTCGGTGTCGGCGACACCTTCTTTTTTGACGCCTTTAGTAGCGGCGGTGGTGGTGGCGACGGAGCGGTGGACTCGCTGGGCAATCCCAATCCCCAGATTGCCAACTGGGGCGACCACAGCTTCGCCTTTCCGCAGGCTTACACGGTCGTTCCGGAGCCAGGCACTCTGACAGCCCTCGGACTGGGGGCTCTTGCGCTGCTTCGGCGACGACGCGCCCGCTAGATTCAAGGGCACCACGGCAGCGGGTCTACGGAAGTGGGCCCGCCGCCTTCTTTTTCGGTGACACGACATACAGCATCAGGGCAACCGGATCGCCGACCTTGGCCCACGAATGACAGCTTAGGCATTCCCGCTTCGAGAGCCGGACGGGTCGAATCTCGACGAAAACATCCTTCTTGCGGATGACAAGCGGCTTAGCCTTGGTCGAGGCGAATCGCTTTACCGCCGACGCCAAGACACCCTCGTCGATCTTGGGAAAGTCCTCCGGCTCGACGGCGCTCGTCCCGTTCGGTAAGCGACGGTAGCGGTTCGAAAGGGTAGCGGCTTTTAGAGACTCGCCTCTGCACCCGAAGAGCGACACCGTAGTCACCCAGGCCTCGCTGCGATAGCCAGGATCGCCGCCTTGTCTACGGTGGTGCCCGATCTCGCTACTCTCGACCCGCGACGTGCCGAAAATCCCCGCCTTCGCCAGTTCCAAGTCCGCAAACTGACTCTGGTAGTAGGCGTCCATTGCCGTTACGACATCCTCTGGCCGACGAAAATCTGCCTGCAACGCGCAGAGAGCCATGACGGTCACTGCAATCATCTCGACACGTTCTACCACCTTTGACGGCGCGTGTGTATCCCGAAACCCGGAGTATTCTTCCATTGATGCGTGGAGGCGTTCTGATGGTGGCGGTCATGCTGGTGGGCTGTCGGGGCACACCGCCACCCGTTTCCCCAGCGACCCGCCTCTCTCCGCCGACGGGAACGGGACAGGATTGGATGACCGCCCGAGAGGCCCTTGCGGCTTTTCGAGTGCTCGAGCGCCGCGGAGGGGCGCCAGAGTCGATTCGGTTTACTGTGGCAAAGCGACGAAGCGACCTCGGTGGCGTTGTTCTGCAACTGAGCGATCCGACGCGACCCGCCCGCAAAGTTCTCGTCGATGTGGGCCCTGACCGCCAAACTGCGCTCGGATCAGTGGATGTGTTCCGAGGGGATCAAGGGGCGTTTCGACTCGCGACTTGCCTCGAGGACCTTGCTCAGCGCTCGAAGGAACCGTTGGCCCTACTCGAGCTACGTCCTATGAGTAGCGGCATCGAGGTCTTCGCACTCGGCTTCCCCGGCATGCCTGGCACCAGTCGAACGTATACGTTTGACTCGCTCGGCAAGCTAGTGAGCGAGTCGAGTTCCGAGTAGCTGTTGAGAGCCGCGTACCTTCACTTCTGGTTCCACGTGACCAGCACGTGCAGGCGAGGGGGTCGGCCGTCTGTCTCTTCGACCTTCACGGTCTTCAAGCGCACACCGCAAACTTCGTCGGACTGCTCGTCAGACGATAGCCCAATGAAGTGGCTCTCGCCCTTACAGGAGACCTCGACGATTCCCCCGTCCTGATGGCTGCAGAACCACAGCTTCGCGCGCCCGCCGCCGACCACCACAGAACCGCCGAGCCAAATGGCTGCGGTCTGAGGGCTCTTCGCGAAGTCACCGAACTGACCGATGCGTGCGATGACGTAGGTCGTCCCGACCAGGGCGGCCGGGCAGATCAAAAGCGCCAAGAAGGTCCGAGTTGTCATGTACTGATTCTCGGCAAGCAACCCAGACTTTCCAGTTCCGTTCCTCAGCGGAAAGAGAAAGGTCAAGGGGATCGGGTTCGAATGGCCCCGCTTCGAACCTGGAGTCGACCACAACCCCTAGGACGGGTGGTTCGGACCTGGCGCCGAGAGTTTGATAGTTACGCACGGCGTGGATCGGACTTTGTACCCACACGGGGCGTTCGCCGGTGAATTCGCAATTCCTCTTGACTCGTAGGCGGAGACGAAATCTCTGCCGCCAAGGAGATCAAGCATGTTCAGCAACAAGAAAACCCGACTCGCCGTCTTCGCAGGACTCGGAGCGGTCGCCGCCGTCGCCGTGGCTGCCCAAAGCTACGCAGTCTTTTCGGGGACCCTGACCCCCGACCACTACCGAGAGCACGTCTACAAGATCGGCCCCGGCGAGTGGCGTGTCACCGCCGTCAACGAGATCTCTGGAGACCTCGACATCGAAGTTTACAACGAGAGCGGGCGTCGAATCGCCTGGGACGTTCTGCCTGACAACCTCCCGGTTGCGTCGTTCAGCAATTCGCGCACTCAACTCATCACCGTACGCGTCATCAACGCGAGCCCTTCACGCGCCGCCGACTACACCGGCGTCATCGAGTAGGTTCCGATCGAGGTTTGCCGACGAAGGCCACCCAAGCATGGGTGGCCTTCGGTTTGAATGAACGGATCGAACAACGGAGCCTAACGTCCGCTCTGAGCCTTGGCGATGATCTCGGTGGCGATGTTCTGCGGGACTTCTTCGTAGTGCGACGGCGTCACGTTCGGCGTGGCGCGACCCTGAGTGAGGGAGCGCAGCGTCGTAACGTAGCCGAACATCTCGGAAAGGGGCACGTGCGCGTTCACGATCGTCACCCCGCCCATCGCCGGCTCCATGCTCTCGATTCGCCCGCGGCGGCCGTTGATATCACCGACGACGTCGCCTACGTTCTGCTCGGGTGTCGTGACCTCGACGTGCATGATCGGCTCTTTCAGAACGGGATTGCCCTTCTTCATCGCTTCCTGGAAGGCGATACGGCCCGCCTGCTTGAAGGCGTTCTCGTTCGAGTCGACCTCGTGGTAGCTTCCCTCCACGACCGAGACCTTCACGTCGACCACCGGGTAGCCGGCCACGATGCCCGAAAGAAGGCCCTCGCGGACACCCTTCTCGATCGCCGGGATGTACTCCTTCGGGATCGAACCGCCGACGACCTTATTCTCGAACACGAATCCGCTGCCGGCAGGCAGAGGCTCCATCTCGATCCAGCAGTGGCCGTATTGGCCGGAACCACCGGTCTGCCGAACGAACCGGCCCTCCGCCTTAGATTTGATGCGAACCGTCTCGCGGTAGGCGACTTGCGGCTTACCCTGATTGGCCTGTACCTGGAACTCTCGGTTCAGGCGATCCACGATGATTTCGAGGTGGAGTTCGCCCATGCCCGAGATAATGGTCTGACCGCTCTCTTGGTCGGTCTGGACGCGGAAGGTCGGGTCCTCCTGAGCAAGTCGGTGTAGGCTCGCCCCGAGTTTCTCCTGATCCGCACGGCTCTTGGGCTCGATGGCGATCTGGATGACCGGCTCGGGGAACTTGATGCTCTCCAAGGCGACCGGATGGGCTTCTTCGCAGATCGTGTGGCCAGTGTTGACGTCGTTGAGGCCGATCACGCCCACGATGTCGCCGGCGAAGACCTCGTCGATATCGTTCCGGCTGTTCGCGTGCATTTCGAGGATGCGTCCGATGCGCTCGTTGCGCGACCGAAACTCGTTGGTTTGCGGGTCGCGATAGGTGACGAGCACTTGACTCCCCTTCTTCAGGGTGCCCGAATAGACGCGAAGGTAGGTCAGACGTCCGACGTACTTGTCGCTCATGATCTTGAACGCGAGAGCGGCGAACGGGGCCTTATCATCGGGTTCCCGCACCTCGGGCTCTTCGGTGCGAGGGTGTACGCCCTGCACGGCGCCGACGTCCAACGGCGAAGGCAAGTACTCGATAACGGCATCGACCATCGCCTGCACGCCCTTGTTCTTGAAGGATGAACCGCTGATGATCGGCACGATCTTGTTCTCGATCGTGCCCTTGCGCAGGGCGGCGCGAATCTCGGCCTCGCTGATCTCCTCCCCTTCCAAGAAGCGCTCCATGATGGAGTCGTCGCAGTCGGCGATGGCTTCGATCATCTTCTCGCGCCACTCCGCCGCCTGGTCGACCAAGTCTGCTGGGATATCGACTTCCTCGAACTGCTTGCCGTCGTCGCTGGTATAGACGGTGGCCTTCATCGAGATGAGGTCCACGTAGCCGCGATACTGGCTCTCGGCGCCGATGGGAATCTGAATCGGAGTGCCGTTCGCGCCGAGTCGCTGTTTGATGCGATCGACGACGCTGAAGAAGTCCGCCCCGAGCCGGTCCATCTTGTTGATGTAGATGATCCGAGGGACTCCGTACTTGTTCGCCTGCCGCCAGACCGTTTCCGACTGGGGTTGGACGCCGCCGACCGCGCAGAAAACGGCCACGCAGCCATCGAGAACACGCAGGGAGCGCTCGACCTCGACCGTGAAGTCGACGTGGCCAGGCGTGTCGATAATGTTGATCCGGTGCTCGGGCTTGTCCTTCTTCGAACCCGACCAGAAGCAGGTGGTTGCGGCGGACGTGATGGTGATGCCGCGCTCCTGCTCCTGCTCCATCCAGTCCATCGTCGCCGCGCCATCGTGCACTTCACCGATCTTGTGAGACTTGCCGGTGTAGTAGAGGATGCGCTCGGTCGTGGTGGTCTTGCCGGCATCGATGTGAGCGGCGATACCGATGTTCCGTGTGAGGGCGAGTGGGTGGCTGCGGGGCATATTCTTTTCTCTTCGGGCGAGGCGTGTCGGATTCACCAAAACGCCCCGGCATCGTCGGGGCGCGTCTTCGGTCTCAGATGATGTGATCGGTTCGTTAAGTGCCGATAAAAACTCCTCGATGCTCGGATCGCGCTCGACGCTCGAATTCCGGAGGCTATTTTGACCGTTCCGGACTCGGAATGTCAAGGTGGGCCGAGGCTAAATCGGTGTGGAGCGGGCGGCGTTCTCTGCGGTTCCGTCGTCCCTACCTGCCTACCGTCATCCCGACCGAAGCGAAGCGAAGCGGAGGGATCGTCGCGCTTCGGCATCCGCTCGTCCACGACGATCCGTCGGCAGGCTCGGGATGACGGACATCCTCACGCTCCTGCCAACTCTCTCACGCGGATCATACGTCCAACTCCTTGTCAGATGAAACACATCACGGTCGCCATTCTGCTCTGTAGCGTCGCTTGTGGACGGGCAGAGATCATACAGCGCGTTGTCTGGTCCGTGAATGGCCACGCGCCTTTCAAAAAGGTTCAGGACATCGCGTTCAGCCGCGACGGCCTCGAGCTGGTCAGTGCGGGGGAGGACCGTTCCGTCCGTGTATGGAGCACGGCCGATGGAACCTTGCGCCGCCAGGTGACCGAGCTCCCCTCCGCCGTCGGAGCCGCGCGGCTCTCGCCCGACGGATCGCTTCTGGCCACGTGCAGCTTCATTCACGAGGGGACCGAGCAGAGCGACCGAACGATCCGCATCTGGCGCTTTGCCGACCTCACGCCCCTCGCCGTCGTCACCGGCCACCCTCGCGGAATTCAAAACATCGCGTGGTCGCCCGATGGGGCGTGGATAGCCAGCGTCGACGTCGCCGGTACCGTACGCCTCGTTCGCACGAGCGATTGGACGATCGTAGCGACTCAGACGAGTACATTTTGGCCCGTAATGGACGTCGAGTTCATCGGCAAAGGCTGGTTGGCCACCTTGAGTTTCGACGGCACCTTCCGACGCCATCGCCTTCCCTCCCTCGAAGTGACTTGGCAAGACGACACGGCACTCCACTCGGTGTTCTCGTCCATGGCGATCGTGGACAATGGGCGCTGGGCGACGCAAGTTTCGTTCAACCAAGTGGCCTGGTGGGACCTGAAGAACGATACTGTCGCCTACTCGCAAACGCAGATCACGCAGGCGTACTTCGCCAAACCGACCCATTGGGGCAACTATGTCGTCTTCGGGGGCATCGGCGGCACGAAAGAAATCGAGTTCTGGGATATCAAAACCCGGCAGCGTGTGGCTATGTTCGATACCGACATCGCGGGGTTCGACGCTCCCTATGGGTTAGCGTTCGCTCCAGGAAGAAGCCTCTTTGCATACGGCACATTTCGCGGACGCGTCGTGCTGGCGACATGGAACCGCCACGACCTGGCCAGGCACTAGAGTTCTAGCCCACACATAGTCAGCGGATCGGGGGGCGCGATTCCGGACAGTTCCGTGCCTCCGACCATGCGAGTCGAACACCTAATCGCGCAGTTCCGAATCTGCATTTGGCATTTCGCCGAAACCGCTGTATACTGATGGTATGTCCCGCTGCCCTCTCCCCCCCCCCTTCCCCGCTGATTTCGGAGTATCGCCGGTGCGCTGAGTTCGGCCGGTCCGCTCATGGAGGGCTGACATGGCACTGACCGATCCGAGCGGCGACAACGTCTATGCGATGGATAGGATCGGCCAAGGGATGAGGGCGAGAGGACTGGACTCCTACCCATCTCGCCTGCGGGACACGCGCGGCGCGATCTGGGCTCGGCCATACGGCCGGTCGGTCAACTATTATCTTCGCCGGCCGCGAACCGGTACGATGATGCGGGAGTTCTTGAACTCCGAAGCCGTGGATTGGGGAGCGGTTCGATCGAACGTGATAGAGGGTATCGGGCAGGCAGGCGTGCTCGAAGGTGAGGTGTTCTACGACTGCCTTCAAAGGTGGCATATCCAAGAGGACTTCGAAGCCTACGGCATGGTGATGCCTTTCCTGGGGATCGAAGGCGGCTCGGACGGTCCCTATCAACTAAGGGTCAAGCTGGCGTTGTTCCAGAACTTTCCATACGTACACGAGTACCAAACTTGGAAACTCCTGCCCGGAGCCAAGTTCTTGCTCGACGCGACGGTCCAAAACACCTCGGGCTCGAGTCTCCAGCGTAAGCTTTTCGTCCCGTTCGAGAACAGAACGCAGGGGACCCTGGTCATTCCGGCCGGTCTCTACTACCTGTTTATCATGCCCGCCAATCCGTTCGAGTTCACTATGAGCGTTTACACCCGCAGCGTTCGAGACTACGTCAACGACACTGCCCTCGTTTGGCGAGGCGACCGCTATCGGTCCTTCTCGCCGACAGTGAACTTCGATACATACGACTACGCCGATCTGGTGTTCCAGAACGACGGCTCCGCGCCACCGATCGGGACCGTGTACTCCACGCCCCCAGCCTTCGCGCAGCCTTGATTCGACATCGACTTCTCATTCCTAGGCCGGTTCGGATGACCGGCCCCCGTCCAAAGGAGACTCTCATGAAGGCGCTTACCTTGGTCAAATCGTTCATTTGCTGCGTTCTCTTCGCGGCCACGCTTCCGTCGACAGCCCAGCCCCTCTCGGAGTCCGTGCAGTTCTACTTCTCAGATGCCGGAGGATCGGACGAGCGCGTGTTTACCGACGTCGTGACCAGCGCCGATTGGACGAAGGAGTACGACATCCACGTCAAGAATGTCTGGCACAGTCCAATCGAATTCGTAGCTGCACAATTGGTGGTCGGGTATGGACAGTGCCTAGGTCCAGGTCCGGCCGCGACTCTGATCCCGTTTACAGACCTCGTCTCGATACGCTTTCCCGATCAGGCCAGTCTTCCCATCAGTCAAAACCCCAACATTACGAGAATCGCAACGTGGAATGTCGAATCTCCAACTACGCCTCCGTTCCTCGGAGGCGCGTCTGGCCCTGGCTCAGGCGAAGCAAGGCCCTATGGCTTGATAGTTCCAATGAGCATCGGACAGGGTCCAATTCAGACCCCGCCTGTCGGGGACACCATATTCTTAGCAAGAATCTCCTTTAAGAATCGATTCTTGTTTCAGCTTGGTGGGGAGACACTCCTGTCGCTGTCGGCGGGCAGCGGAACAATCAATACGTCGACGTGTTTGTATGATACGCGGTCGCAGATCCCGAGAGTTTTCCGCACTGCAAATTGGGAGCAGAGTTCTACGCTTCGCTTGATGCCTGTTCCCGAGCCAAGCACATTATGCTTAGTCGGAAGCGGCGTCCTTGTACTTTACCGAAATCGGAAAATGGCGCGGCAATGACAGATGCTCGCCGAGGGGTCTGCGTTGCGCCAGCAAGCACGCTGCATGCGCGTTTGTTCCGGGATTCGACCTTAGTTGCCGCGAAGCGGTTGGGCTTCACGATGGCAAGGTTCAATCCTGGCATATGGGAACTCCTGCATGGCGGTCCGGGCACGGTTCCTGACGGATCTTGGGCACCGTTGGACAACCATGTACGGCAGTGCATGCACCATGGAGTTGATATTCTGTTGACGCTGGCTCGACCCCCTGCAGGAGGGGGTTGGAACTCGGTTGAGTACGAAAACGGGTTCTGGGAGTGGGACTTTCTGGATTACGACGGCGTACTCGCCTTTGTACATTGCGATCATCGATCGCGTTCTCACTGATAACGGAGTTCCTCCCAATCGCTTGTTTGTAGAAGTTGCCAACGAGGCATGTTTGCGAACACAGGGAGGCACGGAGAATGCAGGACCTCCTCCCACTAGCACAGGTACAATCCAACCTTTTTACCTTGCTTCTCTCTCCGATATGATGGTTGTCCTAAAGGTTGCATTCCCTACGGTGAGTTTCCTGTCTCATGCGTTTGCTTTCGTCGATCTCGCCCGGTTGGCTACGATGGAGAACCCCTGGATGACCGAGTGGGAAGCGTTCATCGGGGCGCCACCCGCGCTCCTTACCGCGTGCGACATCCTCAACGTTCACATCTACTTCGGCTACAAAAAGTCCTGCGGTCCCATGCCTTGGGACGAGTATGCTCGAAACGTCGTCACCCTCTTCGACGCCTTCCTCGCGCAGCGTGACGCGATGCCGAGCCCGGAATGGGACGTGGTCAAGGCCAAGCCGGTGTGGATCACGGAAACCGGCGTCAGCTAGGTTCATGGAGGTAGACGGATTCAAGTGGGGCAACCAAGACCAGCTCGCCTTGTTCCGCACTGCCGCCTACGACGACCTATGCTTCCACGAGAAGGCCGAGGCGGTATTCGAGTTCTGCATGCGCAACGAGCTCGAGGAGTACGACGCCCGCGACCATCCGTTCAACCGAGGGGATCCTCCGCTTCGACGGCTCGATCACGGCCAGTTACGACCGGTTCGCGATCATGAACGGCGTCGCCGCCATCGTCTATCCCATCCACTTCGTGGAGGCCGAAGAGCTCGTGATCGCCTAGCCGTTCGGATCGTCCAGCAGGGCCTGCAGCCTTGCTCCGAGTTCCGGCTCGAACCGCGCGGGCCACGTCTCGTCGATCAGGCCCAATGAAACCATGTCCAGGAGATGCACTTGATCCTTGCGTCGATTCGCGATCAGCTTCGATCTAACCAGGGCCTCCAGCGTCAAGATCTTGTATGCACCGAATTGGACGGCGTCCTCGACCCCCGGAAGTTCGAATCCTGCCTCCGTCCGATGATGGGCTAGTACGAGATGAACGGCCTCGCGCGCCTTCGTACCTTCAGGATCGAGGAACATGTCTAATCCGGCGACGTGTCGGTATCGATAGCCCTCCGGTTCGAGAACGGTGCGCATTCGCTCGATGTCGCGCTCCCGAACCACGATGTCCACGTCTCGCGTGTTGCGGACTGCCGCTTCGTCGACCGTCGACACCCATGCCGCCACCGCATGGCCTCCAGCCACCGCGTAGTCGATTCCGGCGGCGTTCAGCAGCGATGTCACCCGAAGCAGTCGTTCTCGTACGCGTTCCACCGCTCGCTCCATCCTATTGAGAATCTCGATCCCGTCGATCACCACCTTAGAGTATAGCGGCCCACACGAGAAAGCCCCATCGAGCGTTTCCGCTCGATGGGGCTTCGGTCCCTCGGGAGCACTAGAACCGGTAGTGGCTGAACGCCTTGTTGGCTTCCGCCATGCGGTGGGTGTCTTCTCGCTTCTTGATGCTCGGGCCGGTGCCGTTGTAGGCGTCGAGCAGTTCGCCAGAGAGTTTCTCGATCATCGACTTCCCGCTTCGCTTGCGAGCGTTGCCGACCAGCCACCGCAGCGCGAGGGTGCGCCGTCGGACCGGTCGAACGTCCATGGGGACCTGGTAGGTCTGCCCGCCGACGCGCCGGGGTCGAACTTCTACCGCAGGCATGACGTTCTGGATGGCCTTTTCGAAGACCTCGATCGCAGGGACACCTGCCTTCTCCTCGCAAATCTTGATGGCGCTGTAGAAGATTTTCTCCGAGACGGCTTTCTTGCCGTCGAGCATCAGGCGATTGATGAAGCGCTGGATCATCTCGCTTCCGTAAACCGGATCGGGGAGGACGATTCTCTTGTCTGCGGGTCCTTTTCTTGGCATATCCTACTGGTTCCTTACTTCGCCGCCTTCGGGCGCTTCGTACCGTACTTGCTTCGACCTTGCTTGCGGTTCTCGGTGCCTGCCGTCTGCTGGGTACCGCGAACGATGTGGTAACGCACGCCGGGCAGGTCCTTCACACGCCCTCCGCGGACAAGCACGACCGAGTGCTCCTGCAAGTTGTGCTTCTCACCCGGAATGTACGCCGTGACCTCGATCCCGTTCGTGAGGCGAACACGGGCGACTTTACGCATCGCCGAGTTCGGCTTCTTCGGGGTCATGGTGCGGACGATCGTGCAGACGCCCCGCTTGAACGGGTTCTGCTTGAGCGCCGGGGCTTTCGATTTCACCTTCGGCGTGCTTCGGCCTTTGCGTACGAGTTGATTAACGGTCGGCATTCATTCCTCGGTCCAGAGTCATCGGCTCGGGCGGCTTCGCTCCAACGGACAAAAGCCCCATGCGGCAACGACGCAGGGGGCTTCTCGAAACAAAACCTTGACTAGACTCTCGATGTCCCAGCGGACTCGTTTCGCCTCCTTCGCGTTGTTGTCCGACACGAGGCGCGTTCGCGCCCAATGCCGAGGCAGATTATAGTCGGGTTCGCTAGGACGTGTCAAGGGCGAACAGCCTGAGACGAGTCACGGTTGCGGTGTGACGGGTGTCACGCCTTGCTCAGCTTCCTAAGCGATCCTGTAAGCATGTTGATTCAGACCCTCTCCCTGATGCTCGCCGTCCAATCGGCGCCGCCCGTCGCCTTCACGACCTCCGACAAGGCTGGCTTCCAGCTCTTTGTCGCCCAAGCAGACTCGGTCCTCCGCGAGCTCGGTTCAGCCCACGACCCGGTGTGGTCACCTGACGGAAGTTCGCTCGCTTACCTCCGGTGCAAGGGACCTAGGTCTGACGAACACACCTTGATGGTCTGGACCCCGGGGAAGGGCGAGCCTCGCGCCGTCTACGAAACATCTTCGGAGCTCGCACCGGTGTGGTCATCGGATTCCAAGACCCTCCTGGTCGCTTTCGTTGTAAAGACCGCCCCTGAGGACGATGACTTCGGCATTTTCAAGGCGACGCTCGTCGACGTGGCCTCCGGCAAGAGCGCCGATCTCGGCGAGATTTGCATCGACGAAGACACCACCCCGGTCGCTGTCCCCAACTCCCCGAACTTCCTCGTGAACCTCGGATCATGGGAGGACGAAGAGACGCCACACCTCTGGCTGGTCGATTCCGCCGGCAAGAAACTGAAGGATCTCGGTGAAGGCTACATGGCCGAGCCGTCACCCAACGGGAAGTACGCCGCTGTGCTCGACGGGTCGAAGGTGATCTCAATCGACCTGGCGACGGGCGCCCGACAGAAGCTCGCTCATTGCTGCGATTGTGAGAGTTCGTGGCCGAACTGGATGCCAGACTCCTCGGGAGTGCTCGTCTACGACGGGGCCGAAGAAGTGGTCGTGCTCGTGAGTCCTACCGGGACGGTGTTGAAGAAACTGCCGAAGGGATACGATTCCGCTGACCTTGACCCGACAGGCAGAATCGCCGTCTTGGGTGGCAATTCAAAAGCGTGTGTGTATGACCTTTCGGGCGGAAGACTGCTCGCCGAGGTCGGGGATTATTGCTACTCGATCGGGTGGGCGGACGATGGGAAGCGCTACTTCTATGCGTCTGTCACCGAAGATGAGTCCGAAGATTACGAGACAAAGCTGAGAGCCTTCGATCTTGTCAAGGGACTGACGGCCTTTCCCGACAAGCCGATGGACATCGATTCCGACGGATTGCCAGAGATTTCCTCGAATGGCAAGTGGCTTATCTTCCCCGGCAAAGACAAGACCTCGATTTACGAGTGCGCGACTGGCAAATGGCGTGACCTGGCGAGCAAGTCTTACTTCGAGGTGGCCTTCTGTCCGAAGTAACCACCTCATGGCAGAACAGGCGGTAAAGTAGCGCCCGTGCTCCACGGACTCGGACTCGCCTTTGCCGCCCTCGCTGCACCTCTCCCCCAGGACCGACCCGGAAACTGGATGGTCTGGGGGTTCTATGGCCAGTCGTGGTTCATCCTCGGTTCGGAGGATCTCCGCCGCGGCGGCGGTTTGGCCGTGCAGTGGATCCGACCCGAGCCACGATTCACCTTCCGACGCAACCGCGGCAGCCTCGTCCTCGAAGCCAACTACACCCGCACCGAGGGCGGAGACAAGTTCGAATTCGAGGCCGACAAGACGCACGCCATGGGCGTGGCGGCCCTTGCCCGTTACGAGTTCCGCAACGAGCGAGGGCCCCACTTCTATGTCGAGGGCGGCTGGGGCGTCCAATGGGCCGACCGAATCACGATCGACCTCCCAAGCCACTTCAACTCCACACCCATCCTCGGCGCAGGATTCATCATCCCGACCGGAAAAACCGAGGTGTACGTCGGAGGACGATGGATTCACGTGTCGAACGGTGGCACCAAGGGCAACAACCCCGGTCAGAACCAACTCTTCTTCATGGTCGGCATTCGCTTCTGACACCGATCTCGTAGACCTTGGTATAACCCGATGCGCATGCCCTCGACGATTCTCTTGCGCGTGTGGCGCCAAGCCGCCTCGGACACCGAGCCTTACTGGGACGAGTTCGAGATTCCCTACCGTCCCAATCTGAACGTCATCTCCGCGCTCATGGAGATCCGCAAGAACCCGGTCACCCGAGACGGCCGGACAGTGGAGCCCCCGACTTGGGATGCGGCCTGCCTCGAAGAAGTCTGCGGCTCGTGCACGATGAACGTGAACAGTCGCGTGCGCCAAGCCTGCTCAGCCCTGATAGAAGACGTCGCCCACGAGCGAGGAGAGGTACTCGAAGTCGTGCTAGAGCCCATGCGCAAGTATCCGCTGGTGCGCGACCTCCAGGTCGACCGAAGCCGAATGTTCGAAAACCTGATCAAGATCAAGGCCTGGGTACCCATCGACGGCACCTACGATCTAGGCATGGCTCAGCCGCAGGACGACCACATCCGGCAATTGCGGTACGCGTTGAGCCGCTGCATGACCTGCGGCTGCTGCACGGAGGCCTGCCCGCAAGTAAACGACAATTCGCCCTTCGTCGGGCCGGCCGCGGTCGCGCAGGGGTTGCTGTTCAACCTCCATCCGGTTGGCAAGGGCCTCGCTGAGGATCGCCTAGAGTTCCTCTCCAGCGAAGAGGGTATCACCGGCTGCGGAAACGCCCAGAACTGCGTCAAGGTGTGCCCGAAGGGCGTCCCCCTCACCCAGGCGATTGCCCAGGTCAACCGCGACACGACGGTTTTCAAGCTCCGCAAGTGGATGGGCCTGACCGGCTGAAGAGATTTCGCTTCGCGTAGACGCCTTGTCGGTCCGCCCCCCGAATCAAAGCGCTCCCCGACTCGCCGAGGCAGGCGGTGTGTGGAGTACGCCAGCTCGACAGCGCCTGGTTCCTGCCTCGAACAGCGCCCGACGCGATGGCCTCGCGGATTGAAGCCCGGGGTCGCCGGCCCAGTAAATTGTCAATAGGTGCCGTACCACGCTCGCTACCGCAAAAATTCCTATATACTGCAGTTTGATCGATTGCTAATATGCTTGCTCGGCGGGAGCCGATTGAGCGAAGGAGATTGGACTAATGAACTCGATTCGATTGACTTGGTTGGCAGGTGCTTGCGTCGTTTCCTTGCTCGCCGTGTCTCCGGCACGGGCCGACGAGGTGATTTTTTGGAACCAGCAGGCTCTGCAGGCGATCCGGAACACCTCGATGAATCCTCCCATGGCGTCTCGCGCCCTCGCCATCGCCCACGCGGCGATGTACGACGCGGTGAACGCCATCGAGGGGACGCACCGCCCTTACCTCTACCAAAACTCGGCGGACCCCAGTTGCTCGAAGGAGGCCGCCGTGGCGCAGGCCGCCTATACGACGCTGTCTACCCTCTTTCCGACCCAGGCGGTGAACTTGCAGACGCAGCTGGCCGCGCGGCTCGCTCTGATACCGGACGGCGCACCGAAGACCTTGGGCATCGGCCTCGGGCAGACCGTCGGCGACGGCATGCTCGCCGCCCGAACCGGCGACGGCTCGGCTTTTAATCCGGGACCCTATACCGGTGGCAACAACATCGGCCAGTGGCGGCCCACCCCTCCCGGCTTTGCGAACGGGCTTCTTCCGGCTTGGGGCCAAGTGACGCCGTTCGCCCTGACCAGCGGCTCGCAGTTCCGACAAGGGCCGCCGCCTGCGATCAATAGCGCCGCCTATACGGCGGACTACAACGAAGTGAAAGAACTCGGGTCGGCGACGAGTGCCACTCGCACGGCCGATCAGACGAACATCGCCCGCTTCTGGGCCGACGGCGGCGGCACCTCGACCCCGCCGGGGCACTGGAACCGGATCGCGCAGGACGTGGGGCTCGCGCAAAACAACAGCCTCCACGATAATGCGCGGATGTTCGCCTTGCTCAACTTCGCCACGGCGGACAGCGGGATCGCCTGCTGGGACATGAAGTACCTCTACGAATATTGGCGGCCGGTAACCGGTATCCGAGAGGGCGATAACGACGGTAACCCCGACACCGTGGGTGATGCCGCCTGGACACCCCTGATCGGGACACCGCCCTTCCCGTCGTACACGAGCGGCCACTCCACGTTCAGCGGGTCGGCGGCGTTCGTCCTTGCCCGCTTCTTTGGGACCGACGCCATCTCGTTCACGTCGAGCGCCGAGGGCTTCGTCGTTCCCGACCGGAACTTCACTTCGTTCAGCCAGGCCGCACAAGAAGCCATGAATAGTCGGATGTATGGCGGCATTCACTGGCGGGTCGACAACGAGGTCGGGCTCGCGATGGGCCTCGACATCGGCGACTACGTGTACGACAACTACCTCGGTGTGGTGCCGGAGCCGGCGTCGCTCGCCGTGTTCAGCCTGGGACTTCTGCCCTTGCTCCGTCGCCGACGGCGCTCCCGTTAGCGGCTCTGTCTCGGTAACATCGCCCGATGAGTGATCGACTCGTCGGGCGAGTTGCGTTTGTGACGGGGGCGGGTAGCGGAATCGGCGCGGCGATTGCTCGGTCGCTGTCCTCCGATGGCGCGAACCTCGTACTACTTGGTCGCCGCCGCGCCACCCTGGACGAGACCGCCCGGCAGCTCGGGGGTGCCTCCGTTTCGATCGAGTGCGATGTCCGATCTTCTGAGTCGGTGGACCGGGCCTTACGCCAGGGGCTCGATCGTTTCGAGCGCATCGATATGCTCGTCAACAACGCCGGCATCTTCGGGCCCGAGCCGTTCGAGGAGACCACGCCCGACATTTGGGACGACGTGATCACGACCAACCTCTCGGGAGCGTACCTGTGGAGTCACGCCGCTTGGCCCCATCTCCGGGAGACGCAGGGCCAGATCGTCAACGTCAGTTCGATTGCCGGCACGAGGGGCTTTCGCGGTTGCTCGGCCTACTGCGCCTCGAAGTTCGGACTGAACGGCCTTTCGGAAGTGCTTGCCCTGGAGGGAGAACCGCTGGGGATTCGTGTTTTCTCGGTGTGCCCCGGCTCGGTGGATACTCCCCTATGGCACCCGCATTCGACGGAGCCCGAGCGAGACCGGATGATGGACGTCGAGACGATCGCCAGCCTCGTCCTTTGGCTCGTCACCTCGGATCGGGGGGTCGCCGTTCAGCCGGTGGTTATCACGAACTTCCGCGATCCCTTCGAACGCTAGTCGGGCTCGTGGTGTTCGAGGTGCTCCTTCAAGTAAGTGGCGTAGAGCCCGCACCTGAACTCGGCGACCGAGCGATGGGATCCCCTCAGCACGCCTCCGGCCCGGAGTCGGAAAAAGGCTTCGTCGGTACGCAGTGGCTGCCCTAGCGCGAAATCGCGAACGTCTCGCATGAGTTCGGGATCGCGGGAGAGGGCAACGAGGATGCGTCGGAGATGGTCGCCAAAGGGCCCCTCATCGAGAGGCGCCTTGGCCTCGAGTTCGGTAAGAGACGATCCGCGCCGCACCATCTCATCGAGGCCGAGGCGCGTGAGGTAAGGTTGCCCGCCGAGCAGCGCATGAAAACGGCCGAGTTCCTCCGCGCTCGCCAGCGGGGACTTATAGCGGTTGTTGAGTTCGGCGACCTGCGAAAGGTCGAAATCGGCCAGTTCCAGCCGTGTTCCAACGTTGAAAGGCGACTGGTTGAGGTCGTTGATGAAGAGGTGAGCTTCTCGGGCGTAGGCAAGAGCGACCGTCAGCTTTTCCAGCGATCCCGCACGCACGGCCCGGCTGTTGTGCCAAGTGCGGAGCATGCTGAAGAAGTCCTGACTGTGGGGGATTCTGAACAGCCGGTCGACCTCGTCGAGCGCCCAAATCACCTGTCCCTCGGTCTGCTTGAGAATTTGGTTGAAGATGAACCTCTCGAAGTTGGTGTTCGCTCCGAGGACTTCCCTCCAGTGTTCGGTCGGATCGACGTCGAGCCCGAGCTGCTCGACGAACTCGAAGGCCAAGGCAAGGTAAAGCTTCACGTCGCTTTCGATCTGGCTTTTGCTGAGGGCTTGGAGATCGGTCCAGACGACCTGGGCGCCGGCTTCCCTCGCTTCACGCAGTGCTCGGGTGATCAACGACGTCTTTCCGATCTGGCGCGCACCCTTCACCAAGACGATGCCGTCCCGCTCCAGCAGTGACTGTTTGAATTCGAAATCGGTGGGGCGGATGACGTAGTAGGGCGAGTCCTGCGGCATTGCGCCCCCGACTCGTTCGAGCGGCGTGTCGGGCTCCCGGTATGACCTCACCAACTCCTGGATCAGACGGTCGTCGTCTTCGGGGCCCTTCCATACCGCGAAAGGCTGGCTCCTCAGAAGGGCGGTGAGCACACCACTCACGGGCTCTTCGTTGCCGATTCGAACGGGAAGGACGCGAGGCCTACCCGTTTTGGACTCCTGGTCGACGGCCGTGCGAAGCTCGAACTCGACCATCTCGCTCACGGCCGCATGGTCGCTCAGCAGGACGATCACCGCCTCGGCTGATCGGATCTCCGGCTCGATCGTCTTGGCCCACTTGGGGCCGATGAAATCCCGATTTGCGAATACGGCAAAACCGAACTCCGGCAGACGGCCCTCGAGCAGTTCGAGGACGTACTCATCCGGTTGCGTGCGTCGACGATAGATGATGGCGAGTTTTCCGGACGCGCTCTCTGAAGGCAGCGAGGCGACGATGCCATAGAGGCGCAGCCGGTCGCCATGCTTAATTTCGAAGTCGCCTAGCTCGACCAGGCGATCCTTCCAGGCCTTGAACGCCCTGAGATTCTCGGCGAAGAACTCGGTCATCACGATCCGCGAACCGTCGGCGCAGGACATCGCACGCTGGGCCCTCTCGATTCCCTGTCCAGTGACGTTAACCTTGCCGTTGACGTCAAGGCGTCGGGTCACATAACCGCTGTTCAGGCCGATCCTCAGCCGAACGGTCGCGGGGTCGGCGACCAGCGCTTGGAGATGGAGCGCAGCCTCCAAGGCATCGGTGGGCTCTCCGAAGAACACGAGCGATACTCCGTCGCCGCTATCCAGCTTGAGGCATTGACCCTCGGACTGACGCCTCACCGCCTCACAGGCCTCTACAGCCTCGAGGAGTTCCTGGTCGAGGATGACCTTCTCTTCGATCGATAGCTTCGAATACCCGATCCGGTCGGTCATCAGGACGTGGGCGGTTTCGGTCACCGGTCGAATCATGGTAGTTGCTCGTATCGGAAGTCTTCCGAAGGTTACCCAGGCTGAACGTGCACTGCCGTTGACCGCCGTGGACGATAGAAATCCGGGTGTGGGACGCATGGACGGCGATCTCGTCCACACCGCTGTCCACGCCCCTGCCGAAAAATCCTCACACGCCGGCAAAACCGGCTTGGAGTAACCAAAGTGCAGACTAACACCAAATTCATCGCCATGGCCGCAACGGCCTTCATCGTCTTCGCCGCCGATCGGGCGGCCGCCGACCAATACATCGTCACGAACCTGGGCGCCCTTCCGGGTGGCACCTTTACCCGGGCGACGGGCATCAACAACAACGGTCAAGTCGTCGGCTTCGGTGACAACAACCAGGGCTACCAGCGGGGCTTCTTCTGGAACAATGGCTCGTTCCAGACGATCATCCCCGACGGCAGCGGCGACGGGGGTGGCGGCAGCGCCCTCCGAAGCTACTGCATGGGTATCAACGACAACGGCCAAGTCGTCGGCTACCGTGACCACTGGTATTCGGCCGGCGGCATCAACATTCCCCGCGCCTTCGTGTGGGTGCCCGGACAGACGCCGACGAACATCCCGAACTTCGCTTCCTCCTATCCGTTCCGTAACATGGCCTATGACATCAACAACAACGGAGTCGTGGTGGGACACTCGACCGGACAGAGCGGCTCGACGAAGTATCAGCCGTTCAAGTGGACCTCGGGTGGCGGTACGGTATGGATGGGCTCGCTGACGGGCAGCACGGCAAACGAGTGCTACGGCCTCGAGATCAACAACGGCGGCAATTTCTGCGGCTACGGCGAGACCTCGCCCAGCAACGAGCAGCGCGCTTATCGCAGCGTCGGCTCCTCCTTGACCAACTTGGGCGGGTACCCAAACCCGCTCATTTTCGAGCCGCCCCTGGAGACCTTCGGCTACGGCATCAATGACTCCAGTGTCGTCTGCGGCCAGTGGAAGCTGGACTTCAACACCTTCCGCGCCTTCGTCAAGACGCCGGCAGGCGCCTACGAGGATCTCGGCCTGCTGCCCGGCTCGAACACTCTCGACGACTCCGCATCGGCGAGTGCAATCAATAATGCCGGCGATATCGTCGGCGATGTCGAGGTCGGCAATGCCAACCACCGCGCCAGCCGGTATCGGGTCGAGCGAGGAGTCGGCGCATGGGTCGACCTGAACACCGAGATTCCCGCCAACTCCGGCTGGACCCTGCAGTTCGCGACCGACATCAACGACAAGGGCCAGATCGTAGGCTATGGCGTGTACAACGGCCTCAACCGCGCCTTCGTGCTGACCCCGGCTGCTACGATCTCCGGCAACCTGAACCTCGAGGACTTCGAGGGCAACGCCGCCGGACTCAACGCCGTCTTCGAGATTCGGAACTCACTGAACGGCCAACTCGTCGACACCCAGTTCGCTCTGCTCGGCGCGAACGGCGCCTACTCGATCCTCACGACCGCGCTAGGCCCCAACCGCTACGTCCGTGCCAAGTTCTGGCACTGGCTGTCCAAGAGTTCGGCGCCGATGACGATCACGTCCTCGAACATGACCGTCAACCTCTCGCTCAAGAATGGCGACGTCGACACCGACAACGAAGTCACGATCGGCGACTACGGGCAGATCTCCTACTCGTTCGGCGCGAGCATCGGCGAGCCCCGCTGGAACACAGCGGCCGACCTGAACGGCGACTTCACCGTCGACATCGGCGACTTCTCGATTCTCTCCGCCAACTTCGGCATGGTCGGCGACGACTANNCCTTCTGAGAAGGTGACCCGCTTCTCTCTGCCATCTGCAGAACAGGGTGCAAGAGGCATGATCCCGGAATCGGCCACATCTGCTTTCCGCTTCAGATTCCCACTTCCCATTTCCGAGCGCTGGCATTAGCGTGTCGATTCTGCCCAGTGTGTAAGCCACCGGGCGTGCACGAAACATCACCGGCCACCTCTCAGTACCCAGCCAACACTCTGGCGAGCGTCTTCAGCGATGGAACGTACGGACGCACTCGCCGGAGACCAGGTCCCAGAGTTTCGCGGTCGAATCGAAGCTGGCGGTCAACAGATACTTGCCGTCCGGACTGAATTCCACGCTAGACACGTTCTCGGTATGGCCGACGAACACGTTCTGGAGCTCGCCGGTCAAGCCGATCACGATCGCCTGGTTCGCGTAGTCGCCGATTGCGAGCCTTCCCGAATCGGGGCTGAAGGCAAGACCGGTAATCGGCTTGCCGCTGTCGGTGGGCTGTGAGAGAACGAGTTTGCCGGTGGCCAGTTCGTAGAGGTAGTACTTGAAGTCCTTTCCGTCGGTCGCGATGTACTTGCCGTCCGGGCTAAACGCGATCGACATCACTTGACCCGGCGTCAGGGTCCTCACGAGCTTGCCGTCGGAGGCGTTCCAGATCCGGCAAGTGCCATCCGGGCCACCCGCCGCCACCCACTTGCAGTCCCGGCTCATGGCGACTGCATAGGCATCGGACTTGAGGCCAGCGAAGCGCCGCACCTGCTTGCCCTTCAGGGGATCCCACAGTCGGGCCGCATTGTCGTACCCGCTCGTCGCAAGATACTTTCCACCACGGGGCCAGGCGATTCCGGAGACGTAAGACGTGCCGGCCGCCCAAGACCGCACCGGCTTGAGCGTGTCGGAAGCCCAGATTCGGATCTTTCCGTCCGATCCGGTCGTGGCGATCATCCGTCCATCGGCGCTGTACGCGATCTGGGTGACGTGCATATCCTTCGCGGTCGAAGTCCGGACGGACTTGAGGATGTTGCCGGTTGCCGCGTTGTAGAGCCTCAGAATTCCTTCGTCGCCGGCGGTCGCCACTCGTTTGCCGTTCGGGCTGAAGACGGCGCTTCGCATCCAGGTGAGGGGCTGTGGCGCCGTGGCGAACGCAGGTGTCGTGGCGACGAGCAGGAACAGGAAACACTTCCAAGAACGCATGGACGGATTCTAGCTTAAGAAAAAGCCCCCTCCCGTTGGTTTGGAAGGGGGATGATGGAGGGACAGGCCGGTCTTGCGCCGGCCGTGTTCTTTGGCCTATGACCTCATCGAACGGTCGTTGAAGTCAAGATTTCCGTCGTGGTCAAGGTGTAAGTGTCCGTTCGGTTCACGAACGGACTCGCGGTCTCCACCACGGCTAGGGAGCGCGTTCGATTCATGCTCCTGAAGATGTATGAGCCGACGATTGGAGACCAGTTCTCGGTGCTCGACTGGTCCTCGACGACGAGGCCGATCTCGCCGACAAGAGGGGTCAGCGTGTACTCTTCCTTTTGGTTGCGAGAGCGCTCGGTCTTCCAGGTGCCATAGGCTCCCATACCCGTCGCGATGTCTTGGGTACCCGATACGCTGAGGGTGTCGGACTGGGTGACCAGGGCATTGACGCTCGTCGCATCATTGATCAGGTGGGTCACGCCGCTCGTCGCCTGGTTGGGGAACCAGTTGCCGGGAATGTAGAAACCGGTGTCCTCGACGTTCCACAACTGCGCACCGCTTCGCCTCGCGACCTGTCGCAAGTTGCCGTCGATATCCTGATCGCAGTAGATTTCCTCGATCTCTGTGACCGGGATACCGCCCGCGGGCTTGTACACGAGCCGATTGGTAACCTTCAACGTCATCAGTCCATTGAAGATCTCCTGCGTGACAGTTCGCGTCATAGTGCCCGTGATGGGCCGACTGGATTGGAACGGCGTCGCTCCGGTAATGTCGACGGTTAGTCGACCAGTGACATAGTACATATAGAGGTCGCCGGGCCGTAACGACCGCATGTCCGACGTCGGCTGGAGCCGTCCGGGCGAGCGTCCCTTGATCGTCGCGGGAGGATCCTTCGCCTCGGGCAGCGCCGCCAAGGGTGCGGCGTTGGGCTCGGGTAGCTTCGCTGGAGCGACCCGGTCGACGTTGCCGGGATCGCCGTCGGGGAGTGGGGCGGGATCGAAGAATCCGCTTGGGCTGCCTCCGCAACCCGCGAGGATCCAGCCCGCCAGCGCGAGAAGACTAAGCGCTCGCGTGGACTTCATATGACATAACCTCCGTGTTCGAGTCATTTTCCTTCGTCTATCCGCCCGCGGCGGGTACACAGCTGAAAGAGGCGTTGTAATCGACGCCCTTGTACGTAAAGCGGAACGAGCCCAGCAGGTTGTTGGTCAACACCGCGGCCCCCTGGATTTCGAAATTGCCGTCCGGACCGAACCCCGCCAGGGCAGTCATGATCCCGTTGGCATCTAAGGTGCCGACGAGGGTCGCGTTCGTTGCCGGGCGAGTCCGGGTCATCGTGCCGGTCATGCTCCCGTCGGCATAGACCGTGAAGGAGAGCGTGCCGTTGTCCCCGAAGGTTGCGCTCGTCCACGTGCCGTTCCAGTCCCCCCGATAGAGGTTGGGCTGGGTCGGGTCGTGGCCGTTGCCACCGCATCCGGCTACAGCCAAGATCGAGCCGAGGCCGAACAAGGTTAGGCTGCGGCGAACGAGGATCCGGGCGATGCGCGTGGGGTGCGGACGACGCTTGCCCTGAACGACCTGCAAGTCGGGTCGATCGCCCTTGGCGTTCTTCGAAGCCCGAGGTCGAGCTTCGGGATCGAGTCTCAGCATCAGTTCTTTCCTCCAGGCTTGGGGGTCGGCTTGTCCAAATCCTTCTCCATCTCGAGCTTCCCAGCGGCATCGTCGATCGTTCGGACCGTGAGGAAGAGGACGACCTCTGTTCGAACTCGAGTATTCGTGGTCTTCTTGAACAGCTGCCCAAGAATCGGAATGTCCATCAGCAGCGGAACGCCGCTCGCCTCCTTGCGATCCTGATCCTGTATCAGCCCGCCGATAGCGATGGTGTCGCCGCTCTGTACCTGGACCGTGCTCTGGGCGATGCGCTCGGTAGTCTGCGGGAGTTGGCCGCCGTTAGGCACGTCGAGGAACCCTCGCAGCGCGCTGACTCGCGGGCGCAGGTCCATCGTGATCGATCCGTCGCCGCCGACCCGCGGGAGCACCGCGAGCCGAACGCCGATCGGCAATTCCGCCGTCTGAACGTTGGGGCCGTTCTGGCCCGACGTGATCGAGACGATGTAGCGGATCACTTCTCCGACGAACAACTCCGTCTCGCGCCCGTCGATCGCCCGCATGTTCGGCCTGGCGATGAGGTTGTTCTTCGTCGCGATTTTGTCGAGGCTGGCGGCGACGTCACCGTCGCGGAAGCGAATGCCCACCTGATTCGAAGGTTGGGTCGTTGCGCTTCCCTGCGAGTTGTTCAGCCTCAAGATCTTCACGGCACCGCCGGTAAAGATGTTCCAGTCGATACCGGCGCGGATCGCGTCTTCTTTGCTCAACTCCATTACTCGGAGTTCGAGCGCGATCTGCTTGGGAGCGAGGTCGACAACCGAGAGGTAGCGTTTGGCGGCGTCGATCTGCGCGGCGGAGCCGCGAAGGATCAGCCGCATCGGTTGTGCAGCCGGTTCGAGGTCGCGGAAGGGGAGGCTCAGGTTGGTGAGCGGTCCCTGCTGCTCGACCCGAACCCCCGGCTCTGTTGCACCAGGTCCAGTCGAACCTACTTGGGTTGGCGCGGCTTCGGGCCTGGCGCCCGCGCCGGTCTCGGTCGCGCCACGCGCTGCCGCCCCGGGCTGGAAGAGTCGTGGGTTGCCGGCCGAAGCGGGGGGAATGCTCGCCCTCAGGCCCGGCACCGCATTGATGATCTCCTCTCGGAGCGAGCGGGGATCGGCGTACTTGACGTCGTAGACATAGAACTCGCTGGTATCTCCCTCGTCACTCGAGTCGATCTGGCGAAGAGCTTCGATCACCTGATCGACTTCGTTCTTGCGACCTCTGATCGAGATGACTTGCTTGCTGCGGCTTGCGGAGGGCGTTGCGACCATCTCCACGTTGCCAAGACGTCTGCCCTGATCACCGACAAATGCTTTGCGCAACGCTTCCGCATCGCCGCCACGGACCTCATAGACTTCCTGCACGATCATGCTCGTGTCGGGGACCGAGATGCCCAGCGCCTGGCACATCTGGCGATCGAGCGTTTCGACGGCTGTTTGGATGACGTCGAGCCGGCTTCGCGGCCCAGTCAGAATCACGTACGTGTCGCGCTGGTCGGTACCGGTCGTCCCGCGTGTGGCAACCGTAGTTCCGTCTGCCGTCCCACCGCCGGCAGGCGGCTGAGCGCCGGTTGTCGGCGTCCCGCCCACGCGCTGAACTTGCTGCAGGGTGATCTCTTCAGAAGGGAGGCTGATCTCGTATCGGTTGACTCCCGAACCAGGCGGGTAAGACCTGAGAATCGCAGCCTTGATCTGGGTGCCCTGCCCGCTATAGATCGGGACGACCCGGGTCTCGACACCCTCCTCCTGCTGGCCCGTGAACTGGCTCATCGTATCGGAAAACTTCGCCGCACTCGTCACGATGAAGGTCTTGCCGACTCGCCCGTAGCGGAGGCCGGAGAGGGCACAAACGATGTCCAGCGCCTCTTTGACAGTGACCCGATCCAGGGAAATCGTCAGCTTGCCAGTAACGTCTGGGGAGGTCACGATGTTCGCACCGGCCTGCAGGCCGAGCGCCTTCAATATCTGGACAATCTCGGTGTTGACGAAGTCGAGGGAAACCGTTCGCTCGGCCTGGCCGTTTCTGTCCGAGTTTTGAAGGGTCGGCGTCCGTTTTGGAAACGCCGCCGCCTTCACGTCAGGTTTGACCGCTGGAATCGGAGGAGCCTGTTTGGCGGGCGCCTGAGCCGGCTTCGTTGGCGGCTTCTTCGCGGGCGTCGCCTTCTTCGTGTCGCCCGCGGAATTCGAGGCCGCCTTGGTGACGGTCGGGCCTGCGCGCACGATCGGCTGTCCTGCGTTGCGCTTGACGGACACGGCCGGACCTTTCACCCGTATCACCCAACCATAGGGCGCGGGCGAGGCTTCCAAAAGACTGACCGGCCTGGCGAACCGAAGGTGAACCCGAACCTTCGGCGGTTTCGCGCTAAGAGAGCCGACGTGCACGAATTCGAGATTCTGCGCGGTCACCGGGAGCTTCTTGGGCTGGCCGTTGAACGACGCGTCAAAATCGAGGGTTTGCGATCGACCCTCGAACGCCAACTTGGCGACCGGCTTCGCGAGCCTGTCGCCCTTGATCTGAATTTCGACGTCTGCTCCCTTCCGTAGGACCTCGACGTTCTCAAGCTTTGCTTGTGCCCAAGCCCCCGCCGTGAAGCACGAAACTGCTATCGCGACGAGTGCGCGGCGTATTCCATTACCTTGCACTCAGGTTCCTCCCGTCCGTGGGTTCACCAAGTTCCCCAAGTTTTCCACAGGGGCAGTGTAAAGGTCAAGACGTTGAGGAAAAAAGAAACGATTCAGCCTCGACTTAGCTTTGGAGTGCGCGGGCTTGACCGCGCTTTACCCCCGCTCGCATACACCTGTGCATCCCCCCAAAGCGCAGCGTGGCTCTACGCGGCTCGCCGAAGTGAAGCGGGAAGCAGGCTCGGCGTCAAGATCTCATCAGCCGGTCCGGCCAGGACGACCGCCCGTTCCATCGCGTTTTCGAGTTCTCGCACGTTGCCCGGCCACCGATACCGCGACATGAGCTCGTAGGCCGCGTCGCCGACCACGGTCAGCGATCGAACGTTCTCGGCGCTGTAGCGTCGGAGGAAGTGCTCGGCGAGCACGCGGATGTCCTCCCCACGCTCACGCAGAGGCGGGAGATGCAGTTCAATGACCTGGAGGCGATAGAGCAGGTCCAGCCGGAAGGTGCCTTCGTCGACCGCGGCTTGAAGATCCCGGTTGGTCGCCGTAATGAGGCGCACATCGACCCGGGTCGGCTTGGTCGCTCCAAGGCGCTCGAACTCGCGCTCTTGGAGCACGCGCAAGAGCTTGACTTGGACCGACGCCGGAATCTCTCCGATCTCATCGAGGAAAAGGGTCCCACCGTCCGCGGCTTCGAAGCGCCCGATCTTCGAGCCGTTTGCGCCGGTAAAGGCGCCCTTTTCATATCCGAAGAGCTCGCTCTCGAGCAAAGTCTCCGGCAGGGCGGCACAAGAGACCGCAACGAAGGGGGCCCTGTTCCGGGGAGACAGCCGATGAATGAGTTTCGCGACGACTTCCTTGCCGCATCCGCTTTCGCCGGTGATAAAAACGGTGGCACGCGAGTCCGCGATCTGCTCCACAGTCTGAACGACCTCCTGCATGACTGGCGAGGTCGCGATGAAGTCATCGGGTCCAAGAACGGAGGCTTTCTTCCCGAGGCTCGCTTTCTTCTCCTCCTGCAGCGCGGAGGCGACGACCTTCTTCAGGTGGTCGAGGTCGAAGGGCTTGGTGACGAACTCATAGGCCCCGTCGCGGATCGCCTGGATCGCCTGCGGAATGGTCCCATAGGCGGTCATCACGATCACCGGCATCTCTGGCCGTAGGCTCGCCGCCTCGCGCTGGACTTCATATCCGGTCATTCCCGGCATGGTCACATCGGTGATCATCACGTCGAACGCCTCGGACTCCAGCCGCTCCAGCGCTTGGCGACCATCCTCAGCCGTTGCTGTGCGGAAGCCTTCCTTCTCGAAGGCCGACTCGAGGACGCGCCGAATGTTCGGCTCGTCGTCGACGATCAGGATACGCTTGCCCTTGCTCATGCGGCTTTCCCGAAATCCAGTTCGAACGACGTCCCCTTGCCGAGTTCCGAGTGCACCGAGATATGGCCCCCATGAGCCTGAACGATCTTGCGTACCGTGCTGAGCCCAAGCCCGGTCCCGCGACTCTTAGTGGTGAAGAAGGGCGTGAAAAGCTTATCTTTCGTCTCGTCGTCGATCCCCGCACCGCTATCGACAACCGAAAGGCGACCCTCTTCGACGAGCACCTCGACTTCGCCGCCTCGCTCGCATGCTTGAAGCGCATTGAGGAGGAGGTTCCGGCACACCTGCTCGACCCGGCGTCGGTCTGCCTCGATGATCGACAAGCCTCCCTTGCGGACGGCCAGGGAGACACCCGCACTATCGAACTCGGCCCTGCAGGATTCGGCAACTTCCCGGACGACTTCGCCAAGGTCGACCGGTGTCAGTTCCAGTCGAAGCGGTCTTGCGAACTCGAGAAAGTCGTCGCATAAGTGATTCAGCTTGACGGCCTCCTCCTCGATAATCCGGCCGAGTTCGTCTGACTGCTCGGGACAGGTGCGGACCAGTTGCGCGGCCGTTCGGATACCGGTCAGCGGATTGCGAATCTCATGGGCGATCGCTGCTGTCATTTGTCCTATCTCCGCGAGCCTGCTCGTTCTCGCAGTCTCTCGCTGCAGGCGATCGAGTTCAGTCACCTCTTCCACGGCGATGGCTGCTCCGCACCGCATCGGTGCGCCGACGACTACCCAACTTCGGTCGGTCGTTGCACTGGTGCAGTGACGTCTCTCGCTGCGCCCGACCAGCGCAACGCCGACTGCTCTAGCAAGCGTCTCGGTGAGTTCTCGCGAAACGGTCGGTCGCTCGTTCCACGCCCGGCCATCGACGAGGTTCGCGCCGGTCATGATGCCGAACTGCGCGTTGTGCTGGATCACACGTCCGTCCGAATCGATGACGAGCATGCCGACGCCGAGACAGTCGAGTACGGTCCGCAGGCGCAGGTGCAGAGCGCGAGCCTCGCGAACAGCCTCGTCCATTCGTCGGAACAGCATCGCATTCGACACGGCAAGGGCCAGGTGCCCGGCGACCGCGCGCGCCCGCCGCAGGTCGTTGGCGCTGAAGGTCCGCAGCCCGGTTCCTCGAGAGAGGTTCAGCACGCCGATACAGTCGCCTTCGGGGCCGACGAGCGGAACGACCATCGCGCTGGTCAGTTCCCGCCTCCCGCCCTGCTCGGGACCGAGAAGGAGGGGCCGCCCCGTCCGGACCGCCTTCCCAGCGAAACCTTCGCCGGGCAGGATCACGGCGTCGTCGGGCATGCGTGCGTCGAGGCCGGATTTTGTGGCGAGTCGAAACTCTCCCGTATCCTCGTCGAGGAGGAAGAGCGACGCCCCGGTAGCCCCAAAGTGCGCCGCAGATCGTTCGAGCACTCTGTGCAGAAACGCATCCAAGCCGCCTTCCTCGGCAGCCCAAGAAGCGTCGAGGAGGCTCCAGAGGTCGTTACGGCGCGGAGTCCCGGAAGGCATCGCACTGAAAATTATCGGCAGACGAACCGCGAAGTGCAGGTCGAGGAAGTAAAGTCCGCGTTCCGATCAGTAATCGAAGGCTGGCTTGTCGCGAATAACGAAGAGGTTCGAGAGTTTCCGCTTGGGAGGCACGACCAGCGAGCCTCGGTAGTAAAGGCATGTCGAGCTGCCTCCATCCAGGCTAATCGCTTCTTTCACTCCCTGCGAGATCAGAGCCTTACCTAGTTCGCTCAGCGTGACCGAACTGTTCGTCGCCACCATCACCAAGCGTCCATCGTCACCCTTGCCAATCGCCGTGCGCGCGGCTCGACCCCAAATGCGGCTGTCCTTGAACTTCTGTGCCTGCGGATTCACGGCAACCGCGCCCCGCGACACGATTCGCACCGCACCTCGCAAGAGGAACCGGTAAGACATCCAATCAATCGACTTCTTGAACTGGGTGTCCAAGATGTGAACCTGGCCAAACCAGTCCACCGCCACCGCCGAGCCACGATTGCCCGTCGCGACGAGTTTGCCGTCCACCACCACGTCGGCCACCGGGCGCTCGGAGCGAGGATTGAAAAATGTCCCGGTGATCGCGGCCAGGGGCTTCTCCTTCTCGACCATGGTCCATACGCTCGTCAGCTTCTGGACATGGATGGCGCCCGGGCTGATCGCCGTACTCCTCAAATCGGCAGTCACCATGTGATACTTTCCCGACCCAAATTTGAACATCCCATACGAAACTGGCCCGCTCGGGGCCGGCGTGCTGGGGAGGCCGAGGGAAAGAGACAAGATAATTGCCGTCATGCTCTACATAATATCCTCGGAACCGGGCCGGCCGTTCCTCATCGCCGCGAAGAGGAGGCTGGAGAGGGTCGCGTCGCCCTGATCAACATGACGGCCGGAACTAGGCGGCATCGTCACGCGGCAGGTACTCGAAATTGGAGAACCACCAGCAGGCGGCGAAAGCGAGGATGGCCACGGCGATCGCCATCGTCATGAACGCACCCATCGGCGTGACCGACTCGCCCGCGAGTTGGCCGGAAAGGAACGTGAGCAGGTTGCGCCGCTGGCTGACCTCGGGGTGGTTCGCGATCGCCTCGAGATAATTGAAGACGGAGAGCGCCGCCGCGTCGCCCTTGAGGTTGGGCACGAGAAGTTCCCAGCCGAACGTGTAGAGCAGGCACACGAGCATCGCTCGGTTCACCATCAGGCTGATAAGGACGAAGAGAGCCCCGTAGGCGAAAGCGCCGACCGCCAATGCCCCCATATCGCGCCAGAGCATTTCGTTGGCGAAAGCCTCGCCGCGATAAGCGGCCAGGGAGACTCCGATCACGCTCAAAACCCCGATCAGCGTGACGACGATCGACGAGGCGAGGAAGCGTGAAAGGATGATCATCCAGCGCGGAACCGGACGCGTGAGGAGATAGACGATGGTGCGCTGCTCGACCTCTCGCCCGATGACGCTCGTGCTGTAGATCGCGGAGGCGAGGGCGAGCACCTTGAAGACCAACGTAAGCGACACGAGGCTGTAGACCCGGTCCGGGCGCGGACGGAATCCCCATTCCCTCCAGAAGAACGCCACCAGGAAACAAAAGCCCGCCAAAAGCAGCCACGGCCAAAGACGCCGGAAGCGAAGATTGTCTCGCAGCGCGTCGACGAACAAGAAACCGAACACCGCCTAGCCCCCCACCAGATATCGGAAGACCGATTCGAGATTGTTATCGGGGCTGGAAAAGCCGCTGACGGGTAGGTCGTTCTCTACCACGAGGCTGGGAAGTTCGTCATAGAAGCGCTCAGGCTCCTTGCACTCGAGTTCGATCGCGCCGCCGGCGAAGTCGAACTGCATGCTCAACACGTAAGGGAGCCGCACGAGTTGCTCGGCGACGCGACGGGGCTCTTGCGACTCGATTCGGATGCGGTGAGGATGCTTGTCGATGAGCGATCGGATCACGCGAAGGTCGCCGGTGGCGAGGAGCCTCCCTCGGTGAAGGAGGAGGATGCTCCGCGTCATCTGCTCGACCTCGTAAAGGATATGGCTGCTGACGAGGACGGCCACGCCCTGGTCGACGAGGGCGGCGAGAAGGTCCATATATTCGCGCCGACCCACCGGATCGAGACCGTTGAGGGGCTCGTCGAGAAGGATGACCCGGGGGTCGTGGACCATCGCCTGGGCCAGCTTGATCCGCTGACGCATGCCCTTGCTATAGCCGGCGATCCGTTTGTCGCATCGGTCGGCCATACCGACGGTCTCCAAGACTCGATCGGCCCTGCGCCTGGCCTCCGTCGGCCCATATCCTCCCAGGCGTGCCAGATAGACGACGAACTCGCGCCCGGTCATGGACTCATAGAAGTTGTCGATCTCTGGGCAGTAGCCAAGCAGACGGTAGACCTCAATGTTGGCAAAGGGCCGCAGGCCGAAAACGGTGACCTCTCCGGTAGTGGGCTTAAGTTGGCCGGTAACGAGCCGCATGAGTGTGGACTTGCCGGCGCCGTTTTGGCCGAGAAGAGCCGTTATCCCTGCGCCGATCTGACACGTGACGTCGTTGAGACCGATGACTTGGCCATACCACCGTGAGGCGTTTTGGAGAACGATCAAGCGACCACCTCGACCGCCCGAATTCGCTTCCAAGCCATCCAAACGAAGAGCCCGCAAACGATCAGCGCCGCAAGCGCCAACAACAGCCCCGAGGGAATCGGCACGACGGGCAGACGCTGATTGGGGGGCTGGAAGATCGGTCTGCCATCCGAGCCGAGGATGGCTTTGCCGAGTCCGTAGCAGATACCGTCGATAGAGGCATAGTAGAGCCCGTCGAGCATGGGCATCGAACCTCGACGATCCATGGTCTGGAACACGCGGATACCCTCGATGACGGTCGTGAAGAAGTACGTGATGAAATAGAGTCCGGCGAACGTCGCTCCGGCGACGCTGCCCTGGCGGAAGAGCGAACTAACGCCGACCATGAGGCTTGCGTAGATCGAGCCGGTCACCGCCGCCAGGAAAACGAGTTTCGGGTAGAGCCACGGATCCTGGCTGAGGAACCCGTACGTGCGGTAGCTCATCAGGCAGTACAGGTAGAAAAGGGTGAACTGCGCCAAGGCCACGCCGCCGACCAGGATGGCGATGCCGGCCCACTTGCCGAACAAGTAGTCGCCTTTACGACAGGGCTTGCTCAGGTAAACGAGCAGGGCGTTCGCGCGGTTGTCGTTGGCGATGCTCCCCGCCCCGGCGAGCAAGGTGATGAACAGGAGAAACATCTGCATCCAGCCGAAGCAGGTAACGAAGTTGTTCTTCCACCTGATTTGGGAGAAGAACTCCTGGGCGGTCCCACCGAACGGCCCCGACGCCATGCTCTCGAAAATATAGAGCACGAGGGTCGTAAAATAGAACCCGAGGCCAGCCAGGAACGCGAGCACCCAGAAAGACCGCTTCTTGAACGTGAGCAGGATGAGCATCCGGGCGATCACCCACCAGCGATGGCGGGGCGATTCCAGCGTGCCGTCGTACCCACGGTAGCTGAGATCGGCGATCGGCGCGCTGCTCATAGGTTCGTGCTACTTTACCGCCCCGGCTTAGCGCACGATTGGGTCCACTCCAGGCTGCCAGTATTCCCTCCCCCACAGGATGCCTTGCGGCGGTACCGCCTTTGCAACCTCGTCTTCGGTCTCGACCATCGCGATCACGAGATTGAACTTGCCATTGGGCGGCTCGGGTGTATAGGTACCGGCTCCCCATGCGGTGCCGCTGGCGAATCCGCGGAACCGCACGATGCGGTTCCGATCGTCGGACTTCAATTCGACTTCGAGCCGACCTTCGTAGCCGCGCTTGTTGCCTTCGGTTGCGAGGGAGAAGGCGACTTCGAACCGGGCGGTTGCACCGACGAATGCCGACTTCAGCACCTCGAGCTTGCGAACCTCGGCAGCCGACCACATGTCGGGTTCCCCCCGAACGTTGTCGACCAAGTGAAACCGCGCGATCCTGCCGACGAGGGATGATGGGACCTTCTTTCCGCGCAATGCGGCGACCTCCTCGGCACTGATCCAGAGGTGATCTCGCGAGACGCGCTTGTTCGAATCCGCGCATCCCACCGGCACGGGCCGGACCCTTGCATGGACGCGGACGACCGACGAGCCTTGTGGAGCCTTGGTCGCAGAGGGAGCCGCTAATTCCTCACGGGTCGGCGCCACGAATTTCGGCGGGCTTTGTCGGAACTGAGCCAGGGCGCGATCGAGCATCTGCTCGACCCGTTCCTTGCTGCGGTTGTTGTTGTAGCCGTAAAAAGTGCCATCGGGACCGATCACCCAGAAACCTTGTGCGGTCTGGCCCTTGGTGACGCGTTCGAGGTTGGCCGAGGCGATCGCCATGAACCAGTCCCTGGCGACGTTCTTCGGATTCTGTAGCACGTGGGTATCGCCGACGAACGGTACGAACTCGGTGGTCACGCGCTTGGCGAAAGCGGCGTCGGAGAAGAGGAACTCACGGTCCCAAAGGCCGTTGTTTCACGTACAGCCGAGGGGGTGGCCGTTCATAAGCCAAACGAAGATCGGCTTCTGAACTCTAACGGCTTCGGCTCGAGTCGCCATGAGGTCGAGGCGCCACGGGATCTCGAGGAATCGGTTCTCGACCGCGGTGGGCAACAGTTCGGCGACCCGCCGATCGAGATCGGCATCGCCGAGGAGGGCCAGAAGGAAAGCGATCATACTCTCATCTTATCCGATGAGCCAACAGCCCCCGATCGTGGACCTGCGCAGCGATACCGTAACCCGCCCCACGCCGGAAATGTACGAGGCGATGCGCACCGCTCCTCTCGGTGACGATGTCCTGGGTGACGATCCCACCGTTCACGAGTTGGAAGCGCTCGCGGCGAGCCTGACCGGAAAGCAAGCCGCTGTTTTCGTGCCCAGCGGAACGATGGGCAACCAGATCGCACTCGCCTCACACTGCGTGCGGGGCGATGCAGCAATCTTCGAGGAGGAGGCGCACATCCTCTATTACGAGTGCGGGTCTCCCGCGCTGATCGCCGGGGTGCTCGCTTGGACGGTACCCTCGGTTCGCGGCCTGCTCGATCCGGGAGAAGTGGAACGCCGGATACTGAAGCACACGCTCCACACGCCTGGAACCCGGCTGCTGTGCCTTGAGAACACCCACAACCGGGCCGGAGGCACGGTCATCCCCATGGACTATCTCCGGGAGTATCGATCGATCGCGGATCGCCATAACCTCAAGATTCATTTGGATGGGGCGCGTGTCTTCAACGCCGCGGTCGCGCTGGGGGCGCCGGTTTCTGAGATCACCCGCTCCGTCGATTCGGTGAGTTTTTGCCTGAGCAAGGCCCTGTCCTCGCCTGTCGGCTCGCTCCTTTGCGGCGATTCGGACTTCATCGAGGTCGCCCGGCAATGGCGCAAACGGCTAGGCGGCGGTATGCGACAGGCTGGGATTCTTGCGGCCTGCGGACTGGTCAGCCTCCGAACAATGATCGACCGCCTCGCCGAGGATCATCGCCGTGCGAACGACCTTGCCGGGGGACTTGCCACCATTTCGGGCCTCGGTATCCCGAACGCTCCGGAAACGAACATCGTCATGGTGCAAACCGACGCCCGTGCCGACGTCTGGATGCGGGCTCTCAGGGAAAGGGGCGTGTGGTGCTACGACTTCGATCCCCACCGGCTGCGGATGGTGCTCCACAAGGACGTAGACGACGCCGGCATCGCTCGGGCGGTCGAGGCGTGCGCCGACGTCGGGCGTAGCCTCATCCCTTAAGACCTACGGCGCCCCCGGGGAAGATCCCCAGGCGGCGCCGGTAAGCCTATGGCTCAGTTGCTTTCTCAGCGAGTGTCGACTAGGCCTTTGCGGCCTTCGCCTTCTTGTTCTTGGCGAACCAAGCGGCAGCGATTCCCGCTACCAGGGCGCCCGCGAGGGCACCCAACAGCTTCTTGTTCTTCATCTCGGACCTCCCACCATGGACTTCTTTCCACAGTTTTCAACTGGTCTTGAGCGGCCAAAATTGCCGGGGTTCACGAGGCTGGGCCCAAAGACCTAGGAGACGACCGAATTCGAGCAAGCAGTAAACTCGGTTGCTCTGAAGACGCCCTTTCTCCGTCCCGACCCGAGAATCACGCGCGAACTGGCCGGCCAGCGGCGAGCCATCGTCGTGGGCCTCACCTGCAGCGGCATCTCGGCGGCCCTGCTCTCGGCGACCGCGTGGTTCGTCAAGTTCATCCTCGATGCGGTGGAGAAGGGTCAGGCCGATAGGCTCGCCTGGCTAAGCCTAGCGGTGATAGGGCTCTTCGGAGTCAAGTACTGGTTCACTCGAGGCCAAGCCTACTACTTGAGTATGGCTGCCACCCGGCTGACTTCGAATCTCCGCGTGCGACTCTTCGACAAGCTCATGCGTCTCCCGATCTCGTACTTCAACGAGAAACGCGCCGGGGCGATCCAGAGCGTGCTGACCAACGACGTCGGCGTTTACCAAGGAGCGATCACGATCGTCAAGGACGCCGTCGACGGCCCGATCAAACTGGTCGCCGGAATCGCCACCATCTTTGTCATCCAGTGGCAACTGGCGCTGGCCTCGATGGTCGTGCTGCCCATCATGGTGGCAGTCATCCAGCGGAACGGCAAACGGATGAAGGTCGCCCAAGCCGACGTTCAGGAGGATCTTGCCCAGCTCAACGGAATGACCCAAGAGTCCCTCCAGGGCGTGAGGATCGTTCGCGCCTTCGGGGCAGAGTCGGCAATGGGAGCTCGCTTTCGAGAACTCGTCGAGGCGAGTTTCGCGAGTCAGATGCGGGCAGCGCGGCGCATCGCGGCGCTGCGCCCGATGGTTGAACTCATCGGCGCCCTTGCCCTCGCGCTGGTCGTCTACCTGTGCGGTCGGCTGGTCGGCACCGGCCAGCTGACGGTCTCGCAATTGGGTGCATTCATCATGGCCCTCGATGTGATCAACCAGGGGTTCAAGAACATCGCGTCGCTCGACAACACTTACAAACAGGTGCAGGCGGCGACCGATCGAATTCATCGCGAAATCCTCGACGTGGCCGAGCCTCTGGCCGACGCCTCGGATGCCATCGAATTGCCCCATCCCGAGGGGCGCGTCGAGTTCCGCAACGTGGGTTTCGTCTATCCCGACGGCACCCGCGCACTGCGGGATGTCAGCTTCGTGATCGAGCAGGGACGCAGCCTCGCTCTCGTAGGGCCGAGCGGGGCCGGTAAGAGCACCATCGCGGACCTGCTGCTCCGTTTCTATGACCCTACCGAGGGCGAAATCCTCTTCGATGGCATCGACATCCGACGGCTGAAGTCGGCCTGGCTCCGCGGACAGATCGGCGTCGTACCCCAGCAGACCTTTCTCTTTGCCGGTTCGATCGCCGACAATGTGCGGCTCGGCGATCCGTCGGCCTCAGAAGGTGAAGTGCTCGAAGCCCTCGAGGCCGCCCACGCCAGTGGGTTCGTCCTTCGCGAAGAGCGTGGCCTCGACGCCGAACTCGGGGAGCGCGGCGTTCGACTCAGCGGAGGAGAGGCACAACGCATCGCGATCGCCCGCGCCGTCGTGCGCCGGCCGACGGTGCTGCTGCTCGACGAAGCGACGAGCAACCTCGACGCCGTCAGTGAACGCGCGGTGCAGGAGGCCCTCGACGAAATCATGCGGTGCCGCACCACCCTCGTCATTGCCCACCGCCTCTCCACGGCAGCCCGCGCCAACGAAGTCCTGGTCTTGCGCCGGGGCGAAGTGGTCGAACGCGGCTCTCACAGTGACCTGATGGGTCGCGATGCGGCCTATGCATCGATGTACCGCGCTTTCTCCGGCGGCATATTGGAGGACCAGGTTTGACGCCATCGATCTCCGCTCGGGCTCTCGCCTGCGGATACCAGAGCCGGGCGGTACTCTCCGATGTCCGCTTCGACCTGCTTCCCGGTTCGGTAGTCGCCCTGCTCGGTCCCAACGGGAGCGGAAAGTCGACGCTGCTGAAGACACTGGCCAAGACCCTGCCGATCCTGAGCGGAGAGGTCTCAGTCGAAGGCGAGGGCCTGGCCGCGATCGGCTACCGCGATCTCGCCCGACGCCTCGCGTTCGTGCCGCAGCAAGAGTCTCACGTCTTCGCCTTCACCGTCCAGGAAGTCGTGCTCATGGGCCGGCTTCCCCACTCCGATCGGTTGCGGGAGACCGCCGAGGACCTTCGCGTCGCTCGCGAGGCTATGCGGGCGGCCGACTGCCTCCATCTGGCCGATCGTCCGGTGACCGAACTCAGCGGGGGCGAGGGCCAACGGGTGCTGATCGCGAGGGCACTCGCTCAGGAGACGCGCCTGCTCCTCCTCGATGAACCGACCTCTCATCTGGACGTGGCCCATCAGGTGACGGTGGGGCGGCTGCTGAGGGACCTGGCAGCGTCCGGTTATGCAGTGCTCGTGGCCGTGCATGACTTGAATTGGGCCTCGATGTTCGCCGATAGTGGCCTGCTCCTCCATCAGGGACGAGTCACGCTCGACGCTCCGATGGATGCGATCTTGGCCCACGATGCGCTCGAGAGTGCCTATGGCGTGCGGTTCAATATGATAGTCGATCCGCAGGGGGTCGTGCGTGTTTATCCGGAAGTGAGGCTGGAGACCCATGAGAGTCACGCTGTGTAAGTTCTGCGATTTCGCCTGCATGCTCGAGGGCGGCAAAGGCGCGGTGATCGGCATCTTCGATACGATCGGCAGCGCCACTTTCCCGATGACTCACAGCGCCTTCCACGTATGTCTCGAATTCGAGTTCGATCCCACGGAAGCCGGCTTCTGCCCGATCGAAGTCACTCTCGTCGACGACGACGGCCACCCGCTCTTTCGCGTCCAACAAGAGATTCCGGTCGCCCAGCCGCCAGTCGGGCGCAGCACCCGGGTGCTTCAGGACTTCTTGATCGAGAATCTCCAGTTCCTGAGGCCGGGAACCTACCGTCTCGACGTCGCCATTCGTGGGAAGATCGTCGCCCAGGAGCGACTGTACGTCTTAGATTCATCCTAGCCTGCTTCGGTATGCTTCGATTCAGGTGCCCTTCGAACCCCTTCAAACCGACGAGAAGCTCGACGAGAAAGTCCGTGCAGACCGTGATATGGACACCCAAATGCTCTTCGGCTGCGGCAGCTTCGTGTTCGTCTCCATCGCTTCTTATGGGTTGGCAGCGTGGCCGATGTTCGTCGTTCCCAGCACGCACCTTCTCGCCCAGTTGGGTATCGCCCTTGCGGCCGGACTCGTTCCGAGCGCGATATTGGGGGCAGTCGCCACCCGAAAGACGGGCCTGCCAGGGGCTTGCGGATTCGTGGGCGGTGCAATGGCGACGGCGATTTTCCTGTTTCTAAGACTCGAACAGCTGATGCTCGGCTACTCTATCCGCGAGATCCCGCAACCCGAATATCCACGCTCCTGGATCTGGATCGTGCCGACGGCCTGGGTCGTGCTCGCGATCTTGCTGGCCGTCGTGTTGTTGCCGCGCCGCGAGTATCGGGATGAAGGTTCAGAGGCGGACGTCCGATAATCTTCCTGGCGCGACCAGCGCCGCGTGAGGGAGAATTTGTCGAGCAGCCGAAACCTGCAAGAGTATCGAAAGCAAGTCGTCAACGGGGCCTCGCCCCTCCAGCTCGTCATCATGCTCTACGACGGCGCACTGCGGTTCATGGATGCCGGCCGCCGCGCGATGGCGGCGGGCGACATCGAGACCCAAAACACGAGCCTTCAGAAGGCTCAGAAGATTGTTCTCGAGCTCGCCTCATGCCTCGATATGGGGCAGGGTGGCGAGATTGCCGAGAACCTGTTTGCGCTCTACACCTACTGCTACAACCAGTTGGTGGCCGCAAACATCGAGGACAAGCCCGAGTACATCGATCAGGCCACTCGCGTTCTCACCGATCTTCGCGAGTCGTGGGTCCAGATCGAAGCCAGTCTTCAGCCGATGGAGGTCGCCGATGCAGCCTAGGAACGTTCTCGATCGCCTTCTTCTTACGACACTTGCCTTGGAAAACGCCGTCGACACCGAGGATATGCGCAGCCTGCTCCAGGAACGTGATGCCCTGCTGACGACGGTGGAAAGCCTTGCCAACCTCGGGCCTGAGGAGCAAGCCGTAGCCGCTCGGGTTGCGGTCGCCGAAGAGCGCCTTCTGAAGTCCCTCGCAGCGCAGCGAACCTTGATCTCTTCGTCCATCGGCGAAGCGATGCGGGGGCGAGAAGCGGCTCAGCGGTATTCGGGCGGCCAAGCGGCCTAGTCCCGAAGGATCGCGTCTAGCAATCGACTCGGCCCATCGCGGATCGGGTCCGCCACCGGTAGTCCAAGCTCGGTTTCCAGGTCTGCTTTGGCGCGCTCTGCGCCTTCGGAATCCAAGCTCGACGTGTCGAGCGCGATCGCGCAGCACTTCGGGCGGGCGTAGGTGCCGGCGGCCTCGGCAACGTCTTCGAACAATCGCGCAAGTGCTCTCAACGAGGGCACTCGGACCCAGGGCACCCGGATCAAGGATTCCATTCCTGCTCGATGGCAGAGCACGAAGTGGGTCGGGCACGAGCCTCGAATGAGTGGCAGAGTCGCGCTGCTGGCGGGGTGAATCAGCGAGCCTTGACCCTCGACAACGATCAGCTCGGCGTCTCCATGACTGATGACCTCCCTCTCGATCGCGCCACTGGCGAAATCGAGTCGAATGGCATCGAGCGGCACGCCCCGTCCGGTGATCGTGATCCCGATTTGTCCGGTGGCGACGAATCCGGAGCGGATTCCCCGTTCCCGTGCCTCGCGATCGATCTCGAGGCCGGCCGTCATTTTCCCCACCGCCATGTCCGTTCCCACCATAAGCACGCGGCGATTGGCCAGTTCTCGGGCTGCCGCCGTTCCGACCTCGAGCCCCTCTGGCTCGATGCGGATGTCCCAGACGAACTGGCCTGGACCGAGGTTCGGATACTTGGGTGAGAGCCGATCGTGGAGGCCGTTGACGACGCTCAGGCCCCTCCGGATTGCCTCGTCGATCGTGGGAAACCACTCCTGGGGGATCGAACCGCCGCCGGGCGCGATGCCGAGCAAGAAAACTTCCGCCCCCCGACCGAGGGCCTCAGTGACGGTGCCCACTATCGGAGCGCGTCGCCCTTCCCGGTGGATTTTGCAGAGGTCGTAAGCGTCCTGTCCGACGAAACGGGAGTCGATGACGCAGGCGATCGGGTTGGGTGAATACCGGAGGACGCCGTATCCCATCTTGCCGGGTCGCTCTCCCAAGGCGCCCTCCATGTAAATGGCCAAGGGCTGATCCGGCCGGAGCGGACTCATCAGGCGTCGGGATAGAGGTTTCGGATCAGCATGCGCACCGCCGCCTGCAGATCGCGATCCCGGGAAACCAGTTCGCTGACCTTCTGGTAGGCGTGCATCATCGAGGTATGGTCGCGGTCGCCGAAGAGGCCGCCGATGTGCTTCCAGGAGTCCTTCGTGATTTCACGCGTGATGTAGACCGCGACGTGACGGGCGTGAGCAATCGGCGCCTTGCGGGAGGTCCCCTTGATGTCGTCCGACGGGATGTTGAAGTGCTTGCCAACCGCATCAACGATCTGGCCGAAACTGGGGCGTGCCAAGCCTCCCGACTGATAGTACTTTGCAACGAGCTCGTTCGCCAGGGCGACGTCGATCGGGCGATGGTCGAGGCTTGATTGCGCGACGAGCTTCGTCAGGGCCCCTTCGAGGATTCGAATGTTGCCCGGCACCGAATCGGCCAGCACCATGGCCACATCGTGGGGGAGCTCGACGCCCTCTTGCTTGGCCTTGCTCAAGAGGATGGCGCAACGGAGCGGGGTATCGGGGGGCTGTATGTCGGCGACGAGGCTCGATTCGAATCTCGACCTGAGACGTTCGTCCAGCAAGTGCAGTTCGCGTGGGGGTCGATCGGAACAAAGGACGATCTGTTTCCCGGTCTGGTGGAGGTGGTTAAAGGTGTGGAAAACCTCTTCCTGCGTGCGATCCTTTCCGGCAATGAATTGAACGTCGTCGACCAGCCACACGTTGACGCTCCGCTGTGCGCGCCTGAACTGATCGATCCGGTTGTTCTGAAGGGCCTGCACGAAGTCCTCGGCAAACTGTTGGGCCGAGACGTACACAAGCGAGAACTGGGGATCTCGCTCCAGGATCTTTCGCGCGATCGCATGGAGGAGATGGGTCTTGCCGAGCCCCGGGGCGCCATAGATGAACAGCGGGTTGTACTTCTCACCCGGCGCGGCGGCCACGGCCTTGGCCCCTGCCAGTGCCAAGCGGTTGCTTTGGCCCGAAATGAAGGTCTCGAAGCGATACTTTTCGACCGGGCGAAACTTGCCGGGGGACTCCTGAGAAGCGACCGGGCCTACGATCGACGTCGCCGGATCCAAGGGCGGCCGCTCGCGTGATGACTTGCGCAGGTCTATGCTGACCGCGAAGCCTAACTCGTCACTCAGAAGCGCCTGAATCCGGCCAAGGAACTTCTCACGAACCCACTCATAGACGAAGGCGCCAGGGGCATCGAACACCGCGGTGTCCTCGTCGAGTTCACCCACCTGGAGAGGCTTCAAGAAGCGCTGGTAATACGAGTCGCTAACCTCCTCTTTGAGCCTCCGCAGCGCGCGTTCCCAAGCTTCGCGTAAGCGAATCGAATCGGCGGAGACATCGAGCGAGTACTGGTCCGACATGTCATCTTTGCTGGGCCCAGGCGGCCCGGCGAGACCGCATTATTCCACAGATATCCGGCCCGTGTTATGGGCAAATGGGCTCCATGAATCAGGTTCAAAACGGCAGAAATCGGCAGGTTTTAGCCCTGATTCTTACGGATACTGCCAACCGCTCGATATATCGTGACTTTTCCACACTTTTTCGCGACGTAACTCGCACGTATACAGATGTGCATTCAGACTCGTGAAGCGACCGGTGGAAAGGCCTAGGTGTCCTCGAGCATCTCGATCTGGAGGTTCGCATCGCGAAGCCGTTCGGCCAAGGTTCGGCCGATATTCCGGAGCAGGTGAACGGCCATTTGCGGACGTTGCTGCATCAGTTCCTTGAGACGCTGCTCGCGGATCAAGGCGAGCCTTGTTTGACCGACGCTCACGACCGTTGCCGAACGAGGCTTGTCGTCGATCAAAGCGATCTCACCCAAGAGTCGGCCCGAGCCGATCCGCGCGAGGACTTGGCCGCGCTCACCCTCGATGACTGTCACGCCTTCGAGGACGAGAAACAGGTCTCGATTCGGGTCCGCCCGCCGGACGACCGGCTCACCGTCCTCGTAGGTGACCTCTTCAGCAATGCCGATGATGTGGTGGACGTCTTCGTCCGTCAACCCCTCGGCGAAGTAGCTCGAACGGAACACGTCCCACATGGCCGTATCTTACCGGCTCGACAGCCGGTTGGGCCAAACTATCGCCATGGCACGGAGGCTCTGGGCGACCTTCTTGGGTGTGGCGGTGGTCGCCCTCTCGTGGTGCCAACCGGTCACCATTCGGATGATGGCCGGCCCTAGCTGGGGAATCCCTCCAAAGGAGGCCAGCGACCCCCGCTCGCTCGCTCGACGGGCGGTTTTCGAGGAATTCCAGCGGCAGAACCCGGGGATACGAGTCGTCAACGCCGGCGGGCTTACTATCGCCGGAGACAAGGCCGACAGCATGTTCCTCATGTCGATGGCGGGAGATACCGCTCCAGACGTGTTCTACGTCAACTTTCGGCAGTACTACAACTACATCGACCAGGGCTTTTGCCTGTCGCTCGACGATCTTATCCGGCGCGATCCGAAGTCGGTCGAGCGCGCGAACCCCGTCATCATGAAGGTCGTCCGCAGTTACGATGGCCGCGTCTATGCGATCCCGTGGTTCCAAGTCGCCCAAGGCCTGTACTATCGAAAGGACCACTTCGTCGAAGCAGGTCTCGATCCGAATCGGCCGCCTCGCGATTGGGACGAGTTCTACGCTTACTGCCAGCGCTTAACCGAAGCCAACTCGACCCGATCGGCGTTCCGATTCGGCGCGGACCTCGGGAGCAAGGCCTATTACTGGTCCAACTTCGTCTGGCAAGCCGGGGGCGAGGTCGTGGAAGAAGCCGAAGGAGGTCGTTGGCGAGCCGCGGTGGCGTCTCCGGCGGGAGTTGCCGCGCTTGAGTTCTTCCGGAAGCTAACCGTCGCAAAGTGGAGGGGAGCGAACGGGAAAACTTACGGTCCCGCGGCGGGCATCACCAGCGCCCTGAGCGCCGACATCAACGACGGCAAGGTCTCGATGTGGCTGTCCTACACGAACGACGTGATGCTGAACACGTCGCAGGTCAATCCGGCGTTGGTCGGTATCGCTCAGCTTCCGGCCGGACCCGCCGGGCATGCCAACGAGATCAACGCCGGAATGTGGGCCATCAATGCGACGATCACCGACCCTGCCAAGATCGAGGCCTGCTGGAAGTTCATCAAGTTCTTCGCCGGTGAGGATGCGGCCAAGATCAGCACGAACCGGTTCGTCGAACTGGGCCTCGGAGCGCTCGTCAACCCGATGCTCTTGAAGAAGTACGGCTATGAGGACCTCGTGGCCGGCGTCGACCCCGCTTACATCCGAGCGAACGAGGAGCTTTTCCGCACCGGTCACCCCGAGCCGTATGGCCGCAACTGCCAGCAGGTCTACACCGTTCTCGACTCGGCCCTCGACCGGGCGATGCTCGAACCGGAGACCCCGGCGATCGACATCTTGCGATCGGTCAGCAAGGAAATGGATCGAAAGCTGCTGGGATACACGCCCCCAGCCGAACTCGCCCGCCAGCGAGGATGGGCGCTCGGGATCGTGCTGACCCTCGCTGCCGCGATCGGCGGCTTGCTCACGAGGGCTTGGCTTCGAGGGCGCACGGCTCGCCCTCTGACCAAGACCAGCCCGACAGCGGAACGGTTCAGAGGGAGAGCCGCCAAGGTCATTTTCTTCGGGGTGCTGCCCGCGGCCGCCTCGATACTCGTATGGTCTTACTATCCACTCCTTCGGGGCCTCGTCATCGCCTTCCAGGACTATCGTTTGCTCGGGGGCACCGAATGGGCCGGGCTCGACAACTTCATCTCCGTCTTTACGCAGCCGATCTTCTATCGGTCCCTGGTGAACTCGTTCCTCTATGTGTTCCTGAGCATCGTGATCGGGTTTCTCATACCGATCTTCCTCGCTTTGGCACTCAACGAGATTCCTCGCTTCAAGGTTTTCTTCCGGACGGTGTTCTATCTGCCGGCGATGACCAGCCCGATCGTGGTGGCCTTCCTTTGGCGGCAGTTCTACGACAAGAGCGAACACGGGCTTCTCAACGTCATCCTGGCCCCGTTCATCTCGATGCTCAACCCGATCCTCGAGTGGATCAGCCTGGCTCCCATCAGGCCAACCCACGACTGGCTCGGCGATCCCTCGCTGGCGATGTTCGCAGTAGTCCTGCCCGGTATCTGGGCGGGTGCGGGGCCTGGTTCGATCCTCTACCTGGCGGCGCTGAAAAATATCCCTGAGGAACGATACGAGGCGGCTGACCTCGACGGGGCGAGTTGGTGGCACAAGGTCCGTTACATCACGCTCCCCGGCTTGCGACCCCTGATCCTCATCAACCTGCTGGGAGTCTTCATCGCCGGCTTCAAGGCGATGGAGAACGTCTTCGTGCTCACCGGCGGAGGACCTCTCTATGCGACACACACGATCGGGCTCGAGATCTGGACCAACGCCTTCATGTTCCTCAAGTTCGGCTATGCGACCGCGGCAGCTTGGGTGATGGGCGCCATTCTGATCGGGTTTACCGTGCTTCAGATGAAGAGCCTGATGAAGATGAAGTTCAGTACTGCCAAGCTGTCTTAGGCGACACCCGGATACACTCCCTGCAGTGGATCGTCTCGTCGGCGTCGTCGGCATCCAAGGAGACTTCGCCAAGCACGTCGAGGCGATCGAACGAGCCGGCGGTCAGGCCCGCCTCGTACGCACCCCGGAGGAACTCGAATTCGTCGATCGCCTTATCATCCCTGGCGGCGAGAGCACGACGGTCGGCCTCCTCATGGAGCGCTTCGGCTTGGGAGCCGCAATCACCGGCAGAGTGGGCCAGGGTATGCCCGTATGGGGCACTTGCATGGGTATGATCCTCCTCGCCGCCCAGATCGAGGATAGCGATCAGTATCGGCTCGGAATCTTGGACGTAACCGTTCGCCGCAATGCGTTTGGCGCCCAGGTCCACAGCTTCGAGGATGACCTAGAGTTCGAGGGTGTCGGTCGAGTGCGGGGGGTCTTCATCCGCGCCCCGATCGTGACGTCCACAGAGCCCGGCGTCGAAGTGCTGTCCCGCTACGACGACCAGGTCGTCGCTGTGCGCCAAGGTCGGATCGTCGGGACTTCATTCCATCCGGAGCTCACCGACGACACGCGAATCCACCGCTGGTTCCTCGCACTCTGACACGCTGGGGCGCGTTTAGCGAATAATGGCAGAAGCCATGGATCCTAGCCAACCGATGGACCCCAACAAGACCGTCGCGGCGGGTGGAGACCTGCTGCGAACCCAGGCGATGACCGGCCCGCCGATCGGCGACCCGAATCGGACTAGCGCCATGGGGGCCATGCGGGCCCTCACGGCAGAAGTGATCCCGGGTCGGCAGGCCACGTTGGCTAATGGCCCGGCACGCGAACAGTTTCTGCTCGAGCTCCGAGCCATCGGAAGCGCCTTGCCTGGCGCGGTCGTTCAAGCCGGCCGTTCACCGCTGAATCTCTGCCTGGTGCTCGATCGATCCGGTTCGATGGAAGGCGCGCCTCTAGAGTACGCCAAGCAGGCTTGCCGCTACGTGGTCGATCTCCTTTCGCCGAACGACGTGCTGAGTATCGTCACGTTCGAGGAGGTCGTAGACGTCTTGATGCCGCCCCAGCGGGTGACGAGCAAGGAGCCGATCAAGGAGGGCATCGGGCGCCTGCAGGTCGGCAACACGACCAACCTCTACGATGGCATAGCCCTCGCCGCACAGCAATTGAGCGCGTTCAACGAGCCCGGCCGCGCGACCCGGATGATCGTGCTCTCCGATGGCGATCCCACAGCGGGGATCAAGGACTTCGCCACCCTTGTCTCCTACGCTGGTGAGATAAAGTCTCGAGGAATAACTTGCACGTTTCTAGGATTCGGCCCAGACTACAACGAAGAGCTCATCGCGGGAATGGCTAAGAAGGCTGGCGGAAACTACTACTATATTCCGTCGCCGGAGTTGTTACCGGAAGTCTTCCGAACGGAACTCGAAAAGCTCATGACTGTCGTCGCCCGCAATCTGCAATTGAAGATGAATCTCGCTCGCTGGGTCAACCTCCGCGCCGCGACCGGGCAATCAGTTCCGAGCGGCGAGCGCGAATTCACCCTGGCGCTCGCCGACCTCGAACGCGGGGCGACGATTCAGCAGGTCTTCGATCTCGACTTCCCGAATCATCCGCTAGGCTGGTACCGTGTCGCTTCGGGTTTGCTGACCTACGACGATTCGTCGACGTCAGGCACCGAGACCATCGACGTCGACTTCGTCATGGAATTCACTTCGGAAGCCGCTCGGTACTCCGTGCCCGTCGACCCGAGAGTTGCTCAAGCGGCGGAGATCGCCGCCGCGTCGCGAACCGTGGAGCGGACGATCATGGGCTTGAAGTCGGGCGCGATCACCCACCAAGGCGCGATCGGAGAACTGCAAAAGACTCAAGCCCTCCTTCTCAGGGACGGGCGAACCGCAGAAGCGCAGGAGGTCACTATGGCCCTTCGGGCCTTGCAGCAAGGTGATCGCGGCCAAGCCGAGAAGACGCTCATGGGGACCGTGGTTCAGCTCGATCAGGGCAAGAAGACGTAGCATCAGATTGGCAAGGTGATCGTCGCAACGGTCAAGTCACGGATTCGGTTCGGCTGACATGATCCAAGCCGATGCTTGCTTCGATCGCTCTTGCCGTTGCTCAGTTGGGGAATTCCGAACCGCACCTGACGAACGTTCGCCAGGTCACCTTCGGGGGTCAGAACGCCGAAGCGTACTGGGACGTGAGCGGCAATTGGCTCACCTATCAGGCGTCGGTCGACGGTTATCCCGACGAACAAATCTTTCTCATGCGGGCGGATGGATCCGACAAGCGCCTGGTCAGCACCGGGAAGGGCCGATGTACGTGCGGATACATGTCACCTGACGGCAAGTGGGTGTATTTCAGCTCGACCCATAAGGTCAACGAGGGGCCGCAGCAGAGGATCGATATGAGTCAAGGGTATGTGTGGATGGTCAACCCGCAGTACGCCTTGTACCGTGCTCCGGTCGACCAGCCTAACGCCAGACCCGAACTGCTCATCGACGTGCCAGGACGATACATCGCGGAGGTCACGATCGCGCCCAACAGCCAGTTCATGGTGTGGACCTGCGATGCGGGCGGCGACCTCGAAATCTATCGTAGCGACCTCTTGGGACGCGATGTTATGAGGCTCACGCACGAGGTCGGATATGATGGCGGTCCCTTCGTCAGCTGGGATTCGAAGAAGGTCGTCTATCGGCGAAGCACTTTCAGGTCACAGCAGGAGATCGACGACTACCGCCGCCTGCTCGAACGCCATCTGGTCCGCCCGAGCAAAATGGAAATTTGGATCATGGATTCCGACGGACGCAACAAGCGGCAGGTCACGCGTCTGGGGAGCGCCTCCTTTGCGCCGTTCCTTCACCCCGACGGGAAGCAGATCATCTTCAGCAGCAACTTCGGCGATCCGAAGGGGCGGGAATTCGACATTTTCCTCATCAACGTCGACGGAACCGGGCTGCGGCGGGTCACGAAATCGCCCGAGTTCGATGGCTTCCCGATGTTCAGCCGTGATGGCAAGCGTCTGGTCTTCGCCTCGAACCGTAACGGGAAGGTTCGCGGAGAGACGAACATCTTCGTCGCCGATTGGAAAGAATAACTACCTGCCTCGCTCGAACGAGTGAGTCAGTTCTGGGCGAGTCGCGTCTTCGTAAACGAGCCGCTTGCGGCTCGGTTCGATTTGGTAGACCCTCCAGTCGCGGAGAGCGTCCTGTGCCGGCTTGCCGTCGCGCTCCTTGTAAATGAGGGTCACGGTCTTTTCCTTCTCCGCCCAGCTTCCAGAAAGCTTGGTATCTCCATCTGGCAAACCGGAGGTCGTCCAGACGAAGTTGCCGTCGTCACCCAGGACGAGCGTTTCTTGGGCGGCCTGCAGTTTCCTGATCCGCTCGCGCTCTGCAGAGGTGACGGGATAGCGAGCCTTCGACTCGTCGAAACTCGTGACCCCGGTCCAGGTTCCGATGAGGTCGCTCTTCCCGCAACCGACGAGAAGGAGAGGCAATGCGAAGAGAATGCTATTGCGTCGGCCAGACATCCGTGAGAACTCCAATGAGGGCCTCCTTGTTGTAGCGACCCGCGCCGAGATCGCCGATCGCTTCGCGAGCTCCGTCGACGGCCTCTCTCGGGACGTCGGCGACGAGCACCAGAGCACCTTGGTCGGTGAGTCGAATCGTGACCTTCCTCGACTCCGAAGCCCGGTCAAGGATCGAAACACCCAGCAGAGCGGCGAGTTCACGCAGGTCGCCAACTTGATCGGCACGGGCGGTGATCTCGATCGATTTATCACGCGGATCCTGTTCCGCCGCCGTCAGTCGCGCACCTTCGATGGCTTCCGTCCTGAGGCGGGCGAGAAGGCTCGCGTCCTCAGTGGTCGGCAACGTGGCGGACTCTGGAATCGGCGTCGGGGTAGGCGCAGGCGGGGTGATCTCGGTCTTGTTCTCCGGGGCGGAGATGCTCGCGACATTCTCTTCGGGCGTCCCTGCTTGTATCGGGGTCGTGATGACTTCCCTCTTGGTTGGATTGGACTCTCTCATCCGATTCCCGAGGAGGAAGGCCGTGGAAACGGATGCCAGCACGACGACGATGGCCACCGCCGCAAAGAGCATCGCTCTCGGCTTCGTCGTCGGCAAGCCGAGCTGCTGAGCGGTCTGTCGAGCTTCGCGGTCTTGGATCCTCTGGCGAATCGCTTCCAGCTTCCTCGCGTCGGCTTCCGATTCAGGCCGAAGGTCAAGCGCCATTTCGTACCACTGGGCCGCATGGACGAGGTCGCCTTCTTCGGCTTCGATGTCGCCGAGCAGCGTATGGGCATCGACGTTCCCCGGATACCTTTTCAAAAGAGACAGGCAAGTATCACGCGCTAACTTATACTCACCACGCATCCGCAAAACATTCGCCTTAGCGAGTTCCGGATAGACCTTCGACTCGGGCCCGGTTTCCGGCTCTTCGGCAAGCGGACAGTCAGCCTCGTCGCAGACATGACCCAAGGCAACCATCTCGAAACACTTGGGGCACAGCGAGCGGCCGGCCCTAAACTCGGCCGGTACTTCCAAACCCTCCCTCCCCACGTTCGGTTGTTTCGAGTGCATCGACAATCTCGACGAGCGCCCGAGCCACCGGCTGGACGACCATCTGGGCGATTCTCTCGCCCTTCGCTAAGTGGACGTTTTCCTGGCCGAGATTGATCAATACGACCCCGATTTCCCCCCGATAATCGCAGTCGATCGTCCCCGGCGAGTTCACCATCGTGACCCCATGCCGCAGCGCGAGGCCGCTTCGGGGTCGAATCTGGGCCTCGAAGCCGGTCGGAAGGGCGATTCTGATCCCGGTCGGGACGAGCCGACGCTCGAGCGGCCGCAAGTCGACGTCGACCGCCGTGCGCAGGTCCAAACCCGCCGCTCCTTGAGTCGCGTATGCGGGTACTTCGGCGCCTGGCTCGAGCGTCATGCGGATTCGGGGCGTCATGCCCTAGTTTGGCCGATGGCACTCCGCTGGTACACTGGGATCATCTCGTGATCCGTCCTCGCTCGGCTATCGTCGACCGCCTCGGAGCCTTTGCCTCCCTCGCCTGTGCGGTCCACTGCCTTCTAACCGGCGTTGCGATCGGCTTTCTCTCCGTAGCCGGCCTTGGTTTTCTTGCCGGCCCAGAGGCCGACTTCGCCTTTCTCATTGTCGCGCTCGGGGTCGGGGGATTCGCGGTGTGGCAAGGCTACCGGCGGCACCGATCGCTCCTGCCGATGTCGCTCTACGTGGGTGGCCTCCTCCTCGTGGTGATCGCTCACTTCGTCGTTGGCCATAGGTCCGCCGGCCACGGGAACAGCATTGTCACGTCGGTTCTCGCCGCGACCGGGGGTCTGATGTTGGTCGTTTTCCATCTCGTCAATATGCGACTCGGGCATCGATGCGCGGTATGTCACCCGAGAGATGGCGATTCGACGGGGAACTCAAGACCGGCCATTGAGGAATAACCGGCAACGGAATCATCGCGGAAACGGCCAATTGGCGCTACAATAATCACAGTATCTTTCCGGGCGGCGTGGCGCGAGAGGGACGAGCCGTGTTTTGCCGAGGTAACTATTGTGTCTTTTTGGAGATTAGGACTTGCTGCGCTTCTTGCGAGTGGCGCCGGAGCGGCAGTTTCCCAGCCGAACCTTGCCTGGTCGCATCGCTATGCCGGATCGTTCGGCGCCGACGACCAACCGTATTCGAGCGCCTTCGATTCGCAGGGCAACCTTTACGTGACGGGTTCGACGACCGCCGGCTACGACCCGGTCGGCGATGTGTATCGTAAAGACTGCATTACCCTCAAGTACGACCCTGCAGGCAACCTCCTTTGGTCCCGGGTCTACGGCGCAGGCGACGCCCTGTCGCAGGAAGGCCTGACGATGTGCATCGGACCCGACAATTTTTGCTACGTGGCGGGAACGGATGGATGGGACTACTTCGCCCTCAAGTACGATCCCTCTGGCGTCCTGAACTGGGTCGGCACCTATAGCGGCGCCGGAACGTACGACATTCCGACCGCCATCGGAGTCGATAATCTCGGCTTCGTCGCGGTGACCGGAACAGCCGAAGACATCGACCTCGTTAGCCTCAATTACCTGACCTGCCGGTTCGACATGTATGGCACCCTGGAATGGGGAATTCGATACAACGGCACTGGTCAGGGGCTCGACTTTGCGCGTGCGCTCAAGATCGATGCCGCCGGGAATATCCACGTCACCGGCTATTCCGAAGGCCAAGGCACGGGCTTCGACTGCGTCACGATCAAGTACAACGTCTTCGGCGATTCGATCTGGACGGCTCGCTACGACGCCGGTGGAGACGACGGGGGCAACGACCTCGCCGTCGATGCCGTCGGTGACGTCTATGTCACAGGCGCCTCGCCGCGTACGGGTAACGACGAGATGATCGTGCTCAAGTACGGCTTCTACGGCGATCCAATCTGGGCGAAACGCTATGTCGGTTCGTCCGGCGGCATCGATTCCGGGCGTTTCATCGAGGTCCATCCCGCCACGCAGGACATCCTGATGACCGGTTTTTCGCTGCGCAATGGCCAGGGATACGACTTCCTGACGACTCGGTGGAATTCGGCAGGCACGCTCCTTTGGGCGCACCGCTACAATGGCCCCGGCAACGGACCCGACTTACCGGTCGGCCTGCGAGTCGACACCCTCGGCTCCGTCTATGTCGCCGGCACATCCGCCGGCGCTTCAACGGGGACCGACTTTGCCGTGATCAAGATCGAGCCGGCGGGTAACGTGCCTTGGACGCTCCGCTACGACTCCGGAGGCCTCGGTTTGAACGACGAGGCTCGCGCATTCGCACTCGCCGGTGATGGATCGCTCGCCGTCAGCGGGACTGTACAGCAAGGGACGACGAACTTCGTCGATATCGAAACGATCAAGTACTCCCAGAACCGTGTGGTCTCCGGCAGCGTGACGCTGCTCGGATTCGGCCGTCTCGTGGCGGGCCAGGTGGTCTCCTATCAGATTCGCCCTGTCGATTCGCTGGTGGTCCTTCAGTCGGGACAGGTCACTTTAGGTTCGACGGGTCAGTATTCGATCGGCACGAGCCTGCCGGTCGGCAGTTACGACCTGACGATCAAAGGCGCCCACTGGCTGAAGCGAAAGAAGCGCAACGTCGCGATCGGAGCCACCGGAGCGGTCGGCGTAGACGTTTCCCTGAACAATGGTGACGTCGACGGGGATAACGAGGTTTCGATCGGGGATTACAGCCCGCTGTCGAACGCTTTTGGCTCGAGCCCCGGCGCGCCGAACTGGAATCCGATGGCCGACCTCGACGGCGATGGCGAAGTATCGATCGGAGACTTCGCTCAGCTTTCGACGAACTTCGGCCTCATCGGCGACGAGTAGCGCCTAAAGGCCAAGCCTCGCCCAGATCGAGTCGACGTGGGCGCGAATGTCGTCGCTCATGCGGATCAGCTTGGGGTAATCGCGCACAAACCCGTTCTCACCGGGCCACTTGTGGGTGCAGTCGAACCCGATCTTGCCGCCGAATCCTTCGGCCAGCGAGGCATGGTCGAGTTGATCGACCGGTCCGCGAGAGAGGAGCGTGTCTCGCGCCGGATCGCAGTTCGCCCCCAGTCTGAAGAGGACTTCGCCGACATCCTGGACGTTCGTATCCTCGTCGAAGATGAATACCATCTTCGTGAAGGCCATGCCTCCGAGGCCCCAGATCGCGCTCATCACCTTGTAGGCGTGCCCGGGGTACTTCTTTCGAATGGATACGAATGCGACGTTATGGAAGCACGCTTCGACGGGCAAGTTCATGTCGACGATCTCCGGAACCGTTAGCTGAATGAGTGGAAGGAAGATCCGCTCGACCGCCTTACCCATCCAGCCATCCTCCATCGGTGGAACGCCGACGATCGTTGCCGGGTAGACCGGTCTTCGCCGCATCGTCATGCACTCGACGTGAAACACGGGAAAGTCTGCGGCCAGCGAGTAGTAGCCGGTGTGATCGCCGAACGGTCCCTCTAGTCGTCGCTCCGTGGGATCGACCCAGCCCTCGAGAACGATTTCGGCATCTTCGGGCACGCGGTGATCGATCGTCTTGCACTGCACCAGCCGCGCGTTCTCTCGTCGCAGGAAGCCGGCGAAGAGCATTTCGTCGATGCCGGGGGGCAGCGGCGCTATCGCGGAAAATGTGTAAGCCGGGTCGCCGCCGAGCACGACTGCCACTTCGATCCGCTTCCCCGCTTCGGCTGCGGCCTCCATGTGGCGCATGCCGGTCTTGTGCATCTGCCAATGCATGCCCGTCGTGTTACGGTCGTAGACCTGAATCCGGTACATGCCGACGTTGCGCTTGCCCGTCGAGGGGTCGTACGTGAAGACCAAGGGAAGCGTGATGTACGGGCCGCCGTCTTCCGGCCAGCACGTGAGGATCGGCAGTTTCGTGAGATCGACCTCGTCGCCCTGCAGCACGATCTCCTGGCACGAGCCTGATGAAACCGTCTTCGGAGGCACCGTCTTGATCTCCCGGAATAGGCGCGGCAACTGGCGGAGCGCATCCATGGGGCCCTTCGGCACTTCCGGCTTGAGAAGATCGCGCAGCCGGTCGGCATGCTCCTCGAAATCCTCGCAGCCCAATGCCATCGACATCCGGCGCCGCGAGCCGAGCGCATTGATCGCCACAGGGACTTCGTTGATCGCCGTCGATCGCGCTGGGGTCCCCGCTGGGTGGATCGACGGCTCGCCCATCACGGCGCTTCGGGGATTCGATGTGCCCAAGCGAGGCGCAGTCGCAAAGGGTTTCTCGAACAAGAGGGCGGGGCCTCCGGATTTCATGACCCGATCCGCGATCTCGGTGATTTCGAGGTACGGGCTCACCGGCTCGGCGATTCGCCGGAGTTCGCCCGCAGATTCGAGGGCACGCAAGAAATCCTGGTAGTCGCGGAAGGCCATCGTGGGTAGTCTACGTCCTGAAGCGCGCGATCGACCGCCCGGCTACCGGCCTGCGCGAGCGGCCAGAAGACCCAATTCGGCGAGATCGTCGACCGGCTCCCGGACCGAGCACGAACCGAACGAACGGAAGAGGTCGCGAAAGTCACCGATCTCTTCGTTGGACGCCTCGAAGTCCCGCCATCCCAGTCCTCCAGGCGAGAACCAGAAGTCGCTCGGGTCCTCGCTGGCCACGATCTTCTCGATCTCGGCTCGGCTGAGGTCGTGGACATAGGCAAGCGACCCCGCGACAAGGACGTTCAAGAAACCGTGCATCGTTACGCCTGTCCTGGCGTCGGTCCGACGATTCGGGTGGTGAAGGCCGGCTGTCATCTTGAAGGTCAGGTCGAGATTGATACACTCCTGCATGAAGACCGCTAGGTCGCTTGGCGTCGGAACTTCCGATGGTTCGACGCCACCCGTGCGCACCTTTGCGCCGACGGTCTCCGCCTGAGCCAGTACCATTAGGTCGTCGAGCATCGCATCTCCCAACGCGATTTCGATGTATGCGTCGTCGAACCCTGCATTGGCAAGGTGCCGAACCGCGCTGGAGTCGACCAAGCCTCCCGCCTTCGCTTCGAAAGCCTCGACCTCGATGAGAGACCCGCTCGCCGCTTCCAACCCTTCGATCGTCTGGAATTCGGCGCGGAAGCTCGCCAAGTCCGATCCCAGGGCACTGATCCTCCAGGGCTCCCCGGGCGGCGTCGCGCGTAAGATCGCGCACATTTCCTCGAGTCGCGAGATCGGGCAGACGAAGCGGTCGACCAGCCACGCTTCCGGACCTTCGAGCGTCGAGCGATACTCCTCGATCGCCTTCTCCATCGAAAGGGACGCCGGAGGAAACAGACCGGCGTAATCGATCACCCCTTCCAGAAGCAGACGCAGAGATTCGGTCACGAGTCGAGTTTAGCGCAAGGGCGCGGGCTCGGAGCGAGACGTGCCAAAGTCGCAGCTATGAGGCTAGCGATATACCCTGGCTCGTTCGATCCTCCGACCCTCGGTCACCTCGATCTCGTCGAGCGGGCGGCCCGGCTCTTCGATCGGGTCGTAGTGGCGGTCGGCTCGAACCCCTCGAAGAAAAGCTTCCTTTCGGTGGAGGATCGGCTCGAAGCCTTGAGTGCTTGCACGACCGGGTTCGGCAACGTCGAGGTCGATCGGTTCGACGGCCTCCTCGTCCACTACGTTCGCTCACGAGGGGCCCGCTCGGTCGTGCGAGGACTGCGCGCCACTTCCGACTTCGACTTCGAGTTTCAGATCGCGATGGCCAACAGACAACTCGCCCCGGAAATCGAAACGGTTTTCCTTATGACCAACTGGGAGCACAGTTTCCTCAGCAGCAGCGTGGTTCGCGAGGTTGCCACGCTTGGCGGAGACTTCTCGATGTTCGTTCACCCGGCAGTAGCGAGCATCATTGCCAGGCGGCTCGCGATTTAGGCGGCCTTCTTAAACTTCTTCGTGATGCTTCCCAGCAAGCTCGACTTCGCATCTTTGCGGATCTCTTGTGAGGACAGCGCAGGCTCGGGCATCGCTCCGTAACGCGCTTCGAGGGCGGCGATTGCGTCGTCACGGGAGCAAACCTGGAGGCGGAGGGCCATTCCGGCGGCCTGCGCGATCGCCTCGGCGCCTGCTATGTCTGGCGGATCGGCGATCAGACAGACCAACTCTCCCTCCACGATCGCACTGGGGGCGCACAGGGCACGAAAAGCGAGGTCGGCAGGGACGAGGTCATTGGGTACTTCCGAATCCGGGTCAGCCTTGGCAGGACCTTCGCCGAGCAAAGCGTCGAGGCGCGAAATCTCCGCCTGTACGACTTTCGGATCGCTTTGCTGCTGAGTGGCGCCCACGGTTGGCATCGCCATCGGCTCGATCGGATCGGTCAGGTTCACCGGGCTGCTCACGGCCTCGAAGGCCTCGAGAAGGTCGAGGTTCTGGTTACGGGGCTCACTGATATCGCCCGGGGGCACGTCCTCACCGGCGGGAGCAGCCGCCTGCTCGGCAGCTTGTCGCTGAACGTCGGCCATGAGAGAGGCAAACTCCTCTTCCGTAGCTTCTCGCACGACTTCACCTTTCACTTGGGGGGCCGGCTCAATGGGCGCCACCTCCTGCGCCTCGATCTCGGGCAGCGTCTCGGCATCCGCCACGGGCGCGGCCTCGGAGACGGTCGAATCCTTTTCTTCTTCGACTCGCTCGGGTGCCCCGGTCTCCACGGGCAGCGCTTCCTGCGCCGTTGGCGGAATCGCGCCATCGCCGTAGGCCTTCTCGATCCCGGACCATACGACATCGAACGGCGCGGTGTGGACTCGGATGGGACCGAGCCGGTCCTCCAGTAGCCGCAGAGCGCCAACATCGGCAGGTTCCCCCGCTAAGACGATCAGGGTGCCATCGTCCAGCGAGACGGGCAGACATCGCGTGTAGGCCGCGAGCAAGGCGGGAACTCGGGCCAGCGCCTCCGGGCTCGGCGAAGCACTGGGCGGGGCATCCGATGCGGCCCCTCGACTGGCTTGCTCGACGGCCTGCCTCAGCCTTTGACCGACGGCAGGCTTGGCCTCGACCAGCCTTTCGAGAGCGGCTCTAATCTCCGCGATTACCGAATCCAGATCGTGTTCCTTTCCCACACCGACACTCCAAATGGATTGTCGGACAGGTTCGGCGCGATCCTTACGACGCTCAGCGGCTGGGCGCGTCGAATCGCAGCGGCGAGAGGCCGCGGATCATCTTCGTCCCTTGCCCCACCAGCCAAAGGTAGTAGTCGTTGGACTGGCCCTCGTGCGTCAGGAATTGGACTCCCGATGCCTGCGGCGGGGTTTGCGAAACCTTAAAGATCGCGGTTGCCTCGTCGACTTCGTCGAACATCGCCTGGAACACCATCCTCGCACCCGCTTGGCGAGCTTCGGCAAACTGGGTCCAAAGGAACTGGCCGCCTCGGCGCGGGACCTCGTTGAAAGTGGCGGCCCTCGCGTTCGACCAACTGAAACCTGGGTAGACCGTCGGCATCATCTCCATCCGATTTCCACGACACCAAGTTATGTCTCCGGCGAGCTGATTTCGCGCGTACAGCCGGGCGTCGGCAACCGTGCGGTAGCGGCCGATCGTCCACGGACAGACGATGTCTGCCGACCGGATGACGTCGTGGAGTCGCGGGTCAGTGACGCTGTCGCGATTGCGGCTGCGCCAATACGTGGGAACGCCGACGACCACGGTGTTCCCTCCGTAGCGGGCGTCGTACTTGAGGAAGTTGATCAGGTCCTTGCACTCGGAGAGTGTGTACTTGCGGTTGTCCCCGAAGCCGATGCCCCACACCCCCACCACGGGCTTGTAGTTGTGCCGGATGTAGGCGGGATCGTTGCGAATCCGCATGCGATCCACTAGTAGCTTCCAGTCCGCGATCACCTTCGCCGTGCCGCCTCGGGGGAGGCTGGACAGGTCGTACATGATCGCATAGGCGCGCCCATTCAGGTTGGCGCCTTCCCGAGCGTGGTTGAGAACCGTGTTCGTGAACCGAAGGTCGACCGGCTTGTCGATGCGCACACCGAATCGCATCACGAACGCTCCGTCGATGCCGTAGTCCTTCATCCACCGGAAATGTCGCAGGACGGTCTTGCGGTTGTAACAGCTGAAGACTTCGGCGGTTTGGCCATTGGGGTACTTGAATGAGGTCGCGTAGCGCTCGTCGGCGTCGTACTCGCTCATATCTGGCCACATCTCGACCGTGCAGTTTTGGGCATCGAAGCCGTTCTGATTCCCCCAATGGAACCAACCCATGCTCGACCCGTCGCCATGAGCGGCGAACCAGCCCTGATAACCGGTCATGACCTTGCCGTTCAGAGTTCGGCGATCGACCCCGCTGTTGCTGCCTCCCCGATATGGACGCATCGTCTCGGCGATGACCTGGTCGCGGGTCAGGGCCTGGGCAGGGCTCAAGGCAAGCAACAACGACAGACTGGTGGCGATCATCTTCCCTTCCCTCCGGTCGCACCGGAAAACGACGAGCGGCCACAGTTGGCCGTCAATAACACCATATCATAATTTTGGCGGGACATCGCCTTTAGGCGAGAGCCGATCTTGCGGATTAAGCAATCTTGCGGGCTTCTTGCAGCCGGTGGCACATTCGCCTGGGTCCGAGGAGGGCCATCAGTTCGAAGAGACCCGGACCGACGGTGGACCCGGTCAGGGCCACTCGGATGGGATGGACGATCGGCCCGAGCTTCTCGAAGCCGTGCGCCGCGGCCCAGTCCCGCAAGAGCGCTTCGCACTCTTCGACGCTCACCCGGTCCCGGCCTTGCAGAGCCGTCATCATGTCCTCGAATAGGCCGGGAACATGATCCAAGCGAAGCCACTTCTCGACCGCCTTGGGATCCATGGAAGGATCCTCAACGAAGAAAAACTCGCATGCCGGAGCAAAGTCCGCGAGCGTGGTCGCACGCTCGCGCAGCAGCACCACCGCCTCCCGGGCGTACTCGGGCTCGCTGCGAGCCGCTTCGGACAGGTGGGCAAACTTCAGACCTACCCCCGTCGAAGCATGATCCTCCCGCGACCAGTACTCGCTTGTCTCCGGCGAGGCGGCCAGAGCGACGACCCTCTCGAATAGCCCTTCCGAGTCCAATTCCCGAATGTAATGGCCGTTCATCCAGTCCAGTTTCTCGCGGTCGAAAACTCCCGACGAAGGCTGGAGTCCATCGAGCGTGAAGGCCTCTGCCAATTCGTCCATGCTCATCAACTCGCGATTGCCGCCAGGCGACCAGCCAATCAGGGCGATGAAGTTGGCGAGGGCCTCCGGCAGATATCCGGCAGGGCGGAAGTCGAGCACCGCCGTGTCGCCGTGACGCTTGCTGAGCTTCTTGCCATCGGTGCCCTTGATGACTGGGACGTGGACGAACTCGGGCGGGGTCCAGCCGAGGGCTTCGAATAGCGCGATATGCTTCGGCGCGCTGGCGATCCACTCCTCGCCCCGAATCACGTGGGTGATCTCCATGAGGTGGTCGTCGACCATCGCCGCAAGGTGGTAGGTCGGCATCCCGTCCGCCTTGAGCAGGACGGGATCGTCGATCGTGTCCGAGTCGAACTCGATGCGGCCACGGATCGCGTCCTGCAGAACGATCGTTCGTCCCCTGGGCACGCGCAGTCGAACGACGCCCTGCTTGCCTTCTCGCTCGGCGGCCTCGACCTGGCTCGGGCTTGCGTCCCGCCACACCCCCCCGAAGTACCCCTCCGGCAATTTGTTGATCTGCTGGTACTCGCGCATTTCGGCGAGTTCCTCCGGCGTTTCGAAGGCCTTGTAAGCGTCCCCTCGTTCGAGCAGTACCTGGATCCAGCCGTCGTAGATGCCGGCCTCCTTGCGTTCGCTCTGGCGATATGGAGCGAAAGGGCCTCCCCGATCAGGGCCTTCCTGCCAATCCATGCCGAGCCAATGGAGGCTTTCGACGATATCGTCCTCGCAGCCGGGGATCAGGCGGGCTCGGTCGGTGTCTTCGATCCGGAGGACGTTCACCCCGCCGAAGTGGCGGGCGAGCAGAAAATCGTACAGCGCCGTGCGGATGTTGCCGACGTGGGGACTGCCTGTGGGGCTGGGAGCATAGCGGACGCGGACGGACATCGAGGCGTCAGGGTACCTAGCCTTTCTTGAGGAACATCTTCGACTTGCCGTCTGGCGCGACAATCTGGATTCGACCGTCGTCGAGCACCTTGCCGACCACTACGTCGGGCTCTTCACCCTTCGACTTCTCGCCGCCGACGTGATCCGCGGCCAAGGCGATCTCGTTCTTGTCCAGCGACCACTCCCCGTCTACTCGAATCCCGATCCGGAATCGGAACTTGCCGTCCTCTCGCAGATCGAGTTTGGCGTGTCGAATCGAGTAGTCCTGCGCCCGTTCCTCTGGCGTCTTCAAGGGCTCTTCGTACTGGATGTCCTCGACCACCCATCGGCCCACCAACACGCTCTCTTCGGCCGAGACAGCCGGGGGACCGACCTTGTCCTCGATCCTCTTGAACGTGGACTTCTCCTCCGGCTTGTCCGACCAGAGGATCATCGTCTTGCCGTCGGAACTGATTTCACCCTTGAAGACCAGAGGCTCGTTGTCCGTCGTGACCTTGTTCTTCTTGGCATCTTCCGGGCTCATGCCGCCGACTCGCTCGACCGTCAGCGTCACCTCGTTGCCCTGGCGTTCCACCTTGCCTTCGGCGAGCAGACCGAGCATGGAGAGTTCGAAAGCCGTTTCGCTCGTGAATTCGAAGTCGAATAGACCTCCGAGCATGGCGGCGAAAGCTGCGCCGGGGTCGTCTTTCTTGGCGGGGTCGGGCTCGAACTGCCAGACGCCGACAAGATTCCCGCTGGACGCCGAGCCTCCCTTGGTCGGAGTAGGTGTCGTCGAGCCGGTCGACGAGCCCAACTTGCAGCCAACGAGGAAAAGGAGCGCGAAAAGAACGAGGGCCCAGGTTCTCATGGCGGGACCTTATCCGAAAAACCTCGCCTATTGCTCAAGGGGCGAGCGGAAGACCTCGGTGCTCAGGTACTTGATTCCCGAGTCGACGGCAATGGTCACGACCGTTTCGTCGGCGTCGAGACGCTCGGCAATACGCATCGCTGCCAGAACGTTGGCCCCGGTCGACGTGCCGGCGAAGATGCCTTCTTCGGCGGCGAGTCGACGGGCCATTGCCTGCGCTTCAGCCGACGACACGGCCTCGATCGCGTCTACCGCCGAGGCGTCCCACGCCGGAGGCACGAAGCCCAATCCAACACCTTCGATGCGGTGCCCGCCACTCCGCCCTCCCGATAGCACTGGCGATTCTGCAGGCTCGACCGCGACGATCTGGGTTCGATCCGGCAAGGCCTCCACGACGCCGAGCAACCCGTGGGCAGTCCCCACGCAGTCGACGTAGGCCGCGATCCTGTCGCCGAGAGCCCCCCTGATCTCGATTCCCAAGCTATGGTAGCCCCGGGTGGCATCAGGGTTGTTGAGCTGGTCGACCCAGAATGCATCTTCGCTCGCAGCGATCTCTTTCGCCCGTTCGATCGTCGCCAGAATCAGCTCCCTGGTGATGCGACCTCCATCGCTGAAAAGCATGACGACGTGAGCCCCGTAGGCCGCCATGTGACGCCGCTTCTCCTCGCTGGCAGCGTCAGTGACGACGATCGTACACGGATGGCCGAGCGCGGCGCAGACGAGAGCCAGCGACGTGCCGGTGCTGCCGCCGCTGTAGTCCACGACGGGCTGACCGGGGCGCAGGCGACCATCCCGACGGGCAGCCTCGATCGATTCGCGGGCCATCCGGTCCTTCTTGCTCCCAGTAGGATTTGAGGACTCCAGCTTGATGAGAATCCGAGCGCTGTTCGGCCCGGTAACGCGCCTCAGTTCGAGCATCGGCGTATTCCCGATCGTGTCGAGGACGGTCCGACCCAGCGGTCCCATCGGCCCAGTGTACATGACGCTGTCGAGCCGAAAAGTATCGATCCGAGCATCGGGCGTGCCACAATGAACCTATGATCGACGAACGCGTGCCCGCGCCGGTGCAGCGGGAGAAGACGCTCGACCTCCTGAAGATGCTGGAGAACCTCCACGAACTGGTGGTCGATCGTCCACGGAAGGTACTGCCGAAGCTCGTCTGGGGCCTCGACGTGGACGAAGCCTCGATGCAGATCGCCAAGATCCGAGCGTCGCTCCCCACAGAACTCAAGCAGGCGGTAACGGTGACCCGCGAATCCGAACGGATCGTGGAATCGGCCCGGGAAGATGCCTCCCTCACGATCGAGAGCGCCCGCCGAGAAGCCGATCGCGTGGTCTCCGATGCCCGGCGCGAAGCCGAGCGGCTGGTCGAGCAGGCTCGCATTCAGCAGCAGCAGATGATCTCCGAGAGCGAGATACTCAAGCTCACGAAAGCTCAGTGTGAAGAGATCCGGAACGCTGCCGAGCGCGAGGCGAGTCAACTCAAGCGCGGCGCGGAGAAATACGCCTACGACGTGCTCAATCAGCTGGAGAATGTCGCTGCAAAGGTGATGTCGAACATCGACCGCGGAAAGAGCGAACTCCAGCGAGCGGAGGCAAATCCGGCCCAGCCACGCGAGCGCACCCGAGTGTAGCGTGTCCGACAACGTCACGCGCTCACTGCTCCTCTTCCTGGGCGGCGGACTCGGCGCGAATCTGCGCTTCTGGTTCGGTCAGTGGATTCACACTCACAGCGGCGACAGATTTCCCTGGGGAACCCTGGTGGTCAATGCGACGGGTTGCCTCGCGATCGGCCTCGTCATGGGGCTTACGATCAAGTCCCATCCCCATCCTCATTGGCGGGTGTTCCTCGTCGCCGGCCTGCTCGGCGGTTACACAACTTTCTCCGCCTTCGCCTACGAGACCCTCGACCTCGTGACGCGACGCGGCTGGTCGTCGGCGATGGGTAACGTCGTGCTCTCGGTTGCTGCCGGACTCATCGGAGCCTGGTTGGGCCTGATGATCGCTAGGGCTCTCTGACCTCGAAAGCACTTCGCGCGGTCTCGTGCAGCCGTACAGCGACGAGTCGGCCTGGAATCTTATCCCGGAGCCGATCGAAGATCGCCAGCGCGACTACTTCCGACGTCGGGTTCTGGCCGACAAGCTCGGCAACGTCATCGTTCAGGCACTTGTGGTCGTAGCGGCTGAGGACTTCGGCTTCGACCACGCGGTCGAGTGCGGCAAGATCGACGATCATGCCCGTCACCGGGTCCGGCTCGCCGGTCACCTCGACCTCGACGACATAGTTGTGCCCATGCCCCTTCGGGTTATTGCACTTGCCGAATACTTCCAGGTTCGCGGCGTCGGAAAGCCCCGGAGCGTGCAGCCGGTGCGAAGCAGCGAACTCGTAGCTGCGCGTAAGAGTCAACTTTCCTTCCTCCCATTTCGCCCACAAGTCGGGCGTTTCGTATAACGTGAGCGAGGCCAGATCGACGCCGTCGAGTTGCCCGGCCAAGCGGTCCCGGATTGCATGAAGCATGTTCTCCAGGCATGGCACCTCGTCGGCAAAGTCGGGCACCTCGTCGTTGAGGCTCTTCAAGTCGTAGGCCCCGACGACCTCTCGGCGAAGCACGGTGTCGATGTCTTTGATATTGACCACCATCCCCGTAAGCGGGTCGACCGGTCCTTCGGTGACGACTTCCAGGACAAAGTTATGCCCATGATTGTACGGCGAGGCCCACTGGCCGAAAAGACGCCGGTTTTCCTCCGCTGATCGTTCGCTCAGCCAGTACCGGTGCCCGGCCGCGAAGGCGACCTTCCGGACCAGGCGAACCCGCCGGCTCATGCGGACCTCCGGAACGGCCGCCCCAGCGCCGCAGGGGCCGCCGACCCGCGCCCGACCCCGAGCAGGACCAGCAGCGCAACGATGTACGGAAGGGCGATCAGCGCCTGGAACGCGATCCCGATCCCCTTGGCCTGGAACACGTACTGAAGCGAATCGAGGGCGCCCACCAGGAGGCAGGCGCCAAACGTCCAGAAGGGGTTCCAGCGGCCGAAGGTCACCATAGCGATCGCGATAAAACCCCTGCCGGCCGTCATGTTCGTGGCGAAGGAGCCGGCAATCCCGACCGCGAGGTAGGCCCCCGCGAGCCCGGCCATGGCTCCGCCGACGAGGAGCGCGGCAAGACGGAGCCGGTCCACCGAGTAGCCAGATGCTTCGACTGCTTCGGGGTATTCGCCCGCTGCTCGGACTGCCAGGCCCCATCGCGTCCTGAACAGCAGGAGCGCTACTGCCGGCACGAGCGCAAGGGTCAGAATCACCACCGCGTCCACCCCGCCGAACTTGGAGAGCGTCGGAACGCTCAGCAGTGCCCCGCTCTCACCGAACCGAGCCCGAAACAGTGTTCCTGTTGCGCCCAGTGCGAGCAGATTCAACGCGGTACCGACCACGACTTGGTCTACGCTCAGCGCGACCGTGAAGAGGGCCTGTAGAATGGAAAATGCAAGCCCAAAGACCGCTCCGACAACGAGACCCAATCCCGGCGAGCCGGTGGCGAGCGCCGCGACCATGCCGAAATAGGCTCCCGAGAGCATCACGCCCTCGATTCCGATGTTGAGCGAGCCGGCCTTCTGGTTCACTGTCTCGCCGAGCGCTGCCAGCGCGACTGGCGTCGAATACACGAGGAGCGCCGCGAGCGAGATCACGCCGAAGCCTCCCGTCGTCGCTGTTGCCACGCCTGCAGGCCGACGAAGCCGAGGACCGCCACTGCCTGGATCACATACACCATGGTGCTGCCCGACTTCGTGAAACGAGCGAGGTTTTCCGAGCCTGCAAAGAGTGCGCCGAAATAGAGGCTGCTTCCGATGGTTCCGATCGGATTCAGACCTCCCAGCAACGCGACCGGTATCGCGAGGAAGCCCCACTGCTGCGAGAAGCCCGTGTCTAACTGGCCGGTCAGACCGGTGTATTCGATGCCCGCAGCAAGGCCGCAAAATCCACCCGAGATTGCCATCGCCAGCAACTGAGAGCGACCCGCGTCGACACGCACCGTCCGAGCCGCGCGCGGGTTCGTGCCGACCACCCGTATGCGAAAGCCCGCCCTTGTCCAATAGAGAAACACGAAGAGGGCGAGAGCGGCAAGCAGGGCGACGAAGACCCCGCTGTGGAGGTCGGTCTGGCGATCGAAACGCTGGAGCATTGCTGGGTTCGGAAGGACGTCGGTCATCGGCAGGCGACCGTCCGCCCGGCGCAGGGGCCCACTCACCGCCCAGTCCAAGGCCTGAATCGCCACGAAGTTGAGCAGGATGGTGGAGATCACGACCTGAACGCCGCGAGACACCTGGAGCCATGCCGCGAGCAGGGCGTAGAGCGCCCCGCCGAGCGCGGTCGCGCAGAGAATGCCCACGTTAAGAAGCCCCGGGGCCAGCGATGGCGCGATCTTGAAAAGGGCCGCACCGACCAGGCCTCCTATTATGAATTGCCCCTCTCCGCCGATGTTGTACATCCCCGCCCGCCAGGCAATCACCATCCCGAGGCCCGTCAGAAGCAGGGGGGTCGCCTTGACCAGCGTACGCGACAGCGCCGCCTCGGAACCGAAGGCGCCTTCCCATAGCCGACCCAGCGATTCGCCCACCGGCAAGCCGAACATCAGCAGGGTCAAGACCAGCGCGAGCACGAGGCCAATCGACACCACGATGACCCTCACGCCTCGCCTCCGCCACCCAGGGCCTCAGCGAAAGCGTCGCTCAGTCGCCCTCGGTCGAGGAAGACGCACCGCCCTGCAGTGGCGTAGAGCTCGTCGAGGTCGGTGGAGATGAAGACGACCGCAGCGCCCTGTCGCGCGGCTCCGATGATGGCGCTCCGGACGCTCTCGGCGGCACGCAAGTCGAGGCCGCGTGTGGGGTTGACCGCCACGAGCAGATCGGGAACGTGATCGAGTGAGCGCGCCACCACGACCTTCTGCTGATTCCCCCCACTAAGGGCAGAGACCGGATCGTTGATCGAAGCCACCTTGATCGCGAAGCGGGTGACCAGGCCGCGTGCCCAGTCGCCAATTCGGGCGCGCCGAAGGAAGGGGCCGGAAACCAACTCCGGAGAGTCCAGCCGTCCGAGTAACAGGTTCTCCTCGACACTCATCGGCAAGGCGAGCCCGTCCACCTGGCGATCCTGGGGGATGTAGGCGACGGTCGGCAATGCGGGCTCTCCCTCCCACTCGACTTGCCCAGAAAAGGGTCGGATGCCGGCGAGCGCCTCGGCGAGCTCGAGCTGGCCGTTGCCGTCGACTCCTCCCACCCCCAAGATTTCGCCACGCCCGACTTCCAAGTCGAGGTCCCGGACTCGGGCCTCTCCTCGGTCCCCAGTCACTCGCAGACCGCGAGCGACGAGCGCTGGGGCGCCGCCTGGTGCGGCCCAGGCGGGCGTGGATGGTGGGAGTTCACCGACCATCCACTCTGCAAGTTGCCGTGCATCCGTGGACGCAATGTCGGCCTCTGCCACGACACGACCCGCGCGCAGCACCGTCACCCGGTCCACCACGGCGAGGACTTCATCCAGCTTGTGGGCGATCAGGATGATCGCCTTACCGGTAGTTTTCAGTGAGCGGAGCACCCGGAAGAGGTCCTCTGTTTCGGGCGGTGAGAGCACCGCGGTGGGCTCGTCCAGGATGAGGACGCGCGAGTCGCCGGCGAGGGCCTTGAGAATCTCCACCCGCTGCTGGGCGCCGACCGGGAGGTCGCCAGTCCTTGCGTTGGGGTCGACCTCCCAGCCGAGTTCGCGCGCCACGCGTAATGCGGGCTCTGCTGCAATGAGGGGGTCCGATCGCCGCCACAGTGTCTCATCGCGAGCGAGGGCCAGGTTCTCAGCCACTGAAAACGCGGGGACGAGCATGAAGTGCTGGTGCACCATTTCGATGCCCAGCCGCCGGCAGGCGATGGGGTCGCCGAAGGGGAGCCGGGCGTCGCCCATGGTCCCCTCTCCGGAATCGGGGCGCGCAAAGCCGGCAACGACGTTCATCAGGGTCGACTTGCCCGCGCCGTTCTCGCCCAGCACCCCGTGGATGAAGCCGGCCTCGAAGCTCACCGACACGTCGGCCAGCGCCTGCACGGTGCCGAAGCGCTTCGAGACATCGACGACGCTCAGCAGGCTCATCGGCGTTCTAGAACTCGTCTTTCGGGACGACCAGCTTGCCGAGTTTGATGTCCGATCGAGCGGCTTCGATCTTGGCGAGGACGTCGGCAGGCACCTTCGCCGAGAGGTCGGGGTTCACGACGAACTCGATGGCCCCATCCTCCATTCCCATCAACTCGACATGACCCTTGTAACGGCCTTCCTTGACCTGTTTCGCCAGGTTGATGAAGGCGGGCCGCGCCACGATGATCGCCGAAGCGATCACCATGCCGCTGGGGTTGGCGTTCTGGTCCTCGTTCGCACCGAAGGCAAAGACGCCCTTCTCTTTGCATGCGTTGAAGACGCCCTGTGCGCCGGCGTTCGCCTGGTGAATGACGAAGTCGGCGCCCTGGCCGATGGCGGTTTCGGTGGCCTTCTTGGCGGCGGCGACGTCATCGTTCGAGCCGGTGAAGGTCTCGATCACCTTGATGCCCGGTTTGGCGGCCTCGGCTCCGGCGCGGAAGGCCTTGAACGTGCTCACGATAGATGGGACGTTTGGTCCGCCGATCATCGCCACGGTCCCCGACTTGGACATCGAGCCCGCCATCATTCCCGCCAGATAAAAGCCCTGCTCCAGATAGAAACGGAACGCACCGGCGTTGGCGGCCGTCTTGTCGCCGCTGCTGCTGACGAACACGGTGTTCGGAAAGTCCGCGGCAACCTCGACGCCCGGTTCGTTGTATTCGTACCCGTGTCCGATGACGAGGCGGTAGCCGTCGCCGGCGTAGGCGCGCATGGCGTCCTTGATTTTCGAGCCGGTGGCTTCCTGGTTGGCCACTTCGGCCCCCAGTTCGCTCTCGATGGCCTTTAGCCCTTCGAAGGCCAGCGCGCTCCAACCGCTGTCACTGACTGGACCGGGCGTGAGGAGGGCAACCTTGAGCGGACCCTTGCCGGGCTCGGTGGCGACCTTCGTCCCGTCGGCCTCCCTCTGTCCCCCCGAGCATCCGGCGACCAGGGCCGCGATGGCGGCGACAACGGGCAGAATCCAACGGCTTCGCATGGCGTTAGGCTACCTCTACGCCGACGAGCGCGCCAAAGTCGTCACACCTGCAAGGTCACCCGGTGGTCTCACGGCGGTGACCTGGACTTTGTAGTGCGCTGGCCTGCCCGCGCCTTGAATGCCGTCGCAATACCCATACCAGTTCCGCCCGTCCTTGATCGGGTCGCGGGTGAGGAAACGGCCCGTATCCGTCTCGTAATAACGATGCCCGAGGAGCATCAGTCCGTGGTCGCCGTCCGTTTGGTAGCCATACGCGCCGCCGTAGCCAAACGGCTCGGTCCAGGTTTGATGGGAGCAAACGACTTTGCCGAAGGCATCGTACTGACGGCTCGCCGCGATGTCGCCGCTGCCGTCTGTTTGCTCGTCCGTGTTTTTCAAACCGGCGTGGTCGAAAGTAGACGTCCCGGAAACCCACGAGGATACCCCCGGAATGTAGTCCGTAGTCGTAGAAGACACCGTGCTCTTCAGAAGCGTAGAAGTCACTCGCCCGATTCTCTCGCGTCTTGCCCTGCTCTTGCTCTGGTTCATGCTTCCAGTCCAAGTCCATCATACGTAACCACGCGCCTCGCCTCAACCTGCACCGGGACAGAGGCATCTAACTTACCGTTAGTACTCAATTCGAAGCGTTGTCCCATCGTCGCGCGAGTACAACTCCTCATCTCTCAACTTTATGGCTTTCAATGTCTTGGCTCGTCGGGAAGTACTGTCCAGAATGTCGCACCGAAAATAGCTCCCAGAGACAAAGACCCTCCCTAATGTAACGGTACTCTTTGGTGGAATTGGCGTAGTCCAAATGCCTCCGTCCGCGTCAACATAGATCACCTGATTTGACGTATTCGTGATCTCCAGATAGCGCAACTGACCTCCTGGATGACAACCTACGATAAGGGACAGCAGACTAGACAGTAGCAAGATCGGACAACAAAACTGCCAGGTCTTCATCGCCACAGTGACGTCTCCTCCCTACCCCCCATAACGTAAGGCCAAGCACCGCCACCGAATACCTTTCGAGGTGGATCGTGCCTTCCCGAATGATTATCAGCGTCGATCTCCAAGGGCGCATCGCCGTGACTTCCAGCCAGGATGTATCCAATGATCGATGCTGTCACGAATCCAGTCGTGCTGCCGCCGAAGATCTGCTCTTCCTGCTGGATATGTCGCACTTCGTGGCGCCACCAATACTTACTGTTGATGTACCCTTCCCTTCCTCCGGAGTGAAAATCTTCATAGTCGTTCAGGTGTACTGTTCCGCCGATTGATATGGCATAGTCGTCGACGATAAGTACAGAAGGCCAGCCCCCAATTCGAACTGGCTCTCCGCCTGGACCAATGACGTCGGTGCCGCTCCACCAATCGTACCCATTGCGAAAGTAGTCGCCTATCGCCCGCCACCAGTTGCTGGGCTCATCCGCAATGGGCCTCGGAAGGGGATCGTTGCCGGTGTCGCCTAGCTTGCGCAGGCCAGACGGATCGGCAAAGATGTTTGGACTACCCGCGCAGTACCCATACCAATTGCGGCCGTCCTTGATCGGGTCGCGGGTGAGGAAGCGGCCGGTGTCTGCCTCGTAGTACCGATGCCCGAGGAGCATCAGGCCGTGATCGGGATCGGTTTGGTAGCCGTAGGGTCCGCCGTAGCCGAAGGGCCCCTGCCGTCTGGTTCGAGGAGACGAGGTTGCCGAAGGCGTCGTACCGGCGCATCGCGGAGACGTCGCCGCCGTCGTCGGTTTGCGTGTCGGCGTTCTTGATGCCCGAGTGCAGGAAGGTCGAATCGGAGCCCACGCGAGACGACACGCCCGGCGTGTAGTCCGTCGTGGTCGAAGACACGGTCGACTTAAGCAGAGAATCGGTGACATAAGCCCCCGCCCGCTTATAGCTCGTCGTCCCGGTGCTGTCCGTCTTGCCCACGCGCGTATCCAGCTTATAATACATAACAAGTGCGCCATCCGCGCAACCACCGCAGTGTCTCGCGAGCACCGGAAGACGTACGCTGTGCCGATTGCCCCAAGGTAATGGGGGCTCGCGGACCAACAGACGTTTCATGAGGGCTCCATGCTGCACACTTCCTTCCACGGTACTATGCGCGTCAAATCGACCAACATTTCTTCGCTAACTACGTTCTCCCTGCCTGTTAGGCAGTAGCTCAACGATACTTTGTCCGATCTCCAGTTCTTTACCTCCAAAGAATCAGTCTCACGCTCTGCGTACAGCACCAGTCCCGACTCTTGATAAATGCAAAGTGCATTCTGAGAAACCAGTAACGCAAGCCCCGTACGGCTGTCTGTCTGGTATGCAACAACAGGAAATGGTCTCAGTCGACAGGCATCGCTTAGCCTGAGGAACGGCAGGAAAAAGGCCTCGCCTTGGGCGATCGCAACAACTTGCGCGGAGCTAAACACGATCGCCACGGTCAGGCCGAAGTCTCCCGTCTGAAGTGCTACGGCTTTCGGTGATCCGGCGCCCTCACTGAGTTGAAGAATGCGCCGTCGACCAACTGCCGTGAGACCGCTCCAACAGATCAAGATGGGGTCTTCAGTAAGCCCTGGCGGATCCCACTCAACTCTCACCAGCTCATCAGTAAGGTACACCACGTCGTTGTTGCAAATCATTTCCGCTTGAACAACCAATGTGTGACTAGCGGCTTACCTACTGGTCGCACCTCATAGCCGAATTCGAACGTGCCTTCTTTGCCGTTGACAATGCCGGGGAGCTCTCTTTGGATGTACCTCCCATTTCGGACCGTGATCTCACCTTTACGCCTTACGATGTCTGCCAGAAGATTCGGCGCATTGTGGAGTAGATCTCCCTTTTGCAAAGACCCTTGCTTGACAGGAAGTCCGGCGAGAGTGCCAGAGCTTTTCGGATACATCCGGGGAGAAGGTACCTGCTTGACACCCGGGGCGATGAGCAAGAGCCCATTTCCGAACCGTCGTCCAAACTCGCGAGGATCGTCCGTATCCCAGAACTTGAAGCCGTCGATAAAGTCAGAGAGCATTTCGCGCGGGCCCACCTCCATCGCACGACGCCAAGTCTTGAATTGCCCATAGGGAGTGGTCGAGATCAGGAACTGTCCTATCGCATCGCCGTAACCGGCGAACACCTGCCCTACGTCTTGAATGTAAGACTCGCTCTGTCGCAGGCCGGATGGATCGGCGCTGTTGACCGGATCATTACCGCAATACCCATACCAATTCCGCCCATCCTTGATCGGGTCTCTCGTCAAGAACCTTCCCGTATCTGCCTCGTAGTACCGATGCCCGAGGAACATCAGGCCGTGGTCGGGATCGGTTTGGTAGCCGTAGGGTCCGCCATACCCGAAAGGCTCCTGCCAGGTCTGGCTCGAGGAGACGAGGTTACCGAAGGCGTCGTAGTGGCGCATCGCGGAGACGTCGCCGCCGTCGTCGGTTTGCGTGTCGGCGTTCTTGATGCCCGAGTGCAGGAAGGTCGAATCCGAGCCCACGCGAGACGACACGCCCGGCGTGTAGTCGGTCGTGGTCGAAGACACGGTGCTCTTCAGCAGAGAATCGGTGACATAAGCCCCCGCCCGCTTGTAGCTCGTCGTCCCGGCAGAATCGGTCTTGCTCACGCGCGTGTCTAGTCCATTATACGCAAAGCTGTTCGCAGTCACTCCCGTCCGCGTGATCGAGGTGATGCGCGATTCGTAGTCGTACGCATAGTTCGTCGTCACGCCCGAGAAAGTCGCCGAAGTCCGCCGGCCCGCGCCGTCGTAGCCGAAGCTTTTCACCACCGTGCTCCCGATCTTGATCTCAGTCAGCTCGTCGTCGTCGCCGTAGAAGTAGTCCTCCACCGTCGATCCGACCATTCGCTTCGTCCGGTTCCCGTTCTCGTCGTACTCGTATTCGGCCGAGTACCCCGTGCTCCAGGTCTCTTCGATGAGCTGATCGATGGCGTCGTAGTCGTAGGTCTTGGTGATCGTGCTCTCGCGCGTCTCGACGATCTGCTCGATGTTGTCGACTTCGTTGTAGGTGTACTCCAGGGCCCGCAACACGTCGTTGTTCTTCTTGAGGGTGATCTCTTCGACTCGGCCGCGAACGTCGTATTCGTAAAGCTCGTGAGTGCCGTTCGGCAGGTTCTTGCGCTCGACCCGCGAGCCGAGGTTGTCGTAGAGGATATCGGTGACTTCATTGAACGCGCTCGCGATGCGATCCGCACGGCCGTAGGTGTCGTAGCGGTACACGAGATCGTTCATCGAAGGCTGCTGAATCTTCTCGGGCTGGCCGTCCAGTTTGTAGACGTAGTTCACCACGCCCTGCGGAGTCGTGAGCTGGGTGAGTTCGTCGGCGTCGTTGTATTCCCACTCGGTCGTTCCGCTGGCATCGATCATCTCGACGAGGCGATCGGCGGCGTCGTAGGCGAAGGACGTATCGGTCCCGGTGGGGTAGTCGATGCCGGTCAGCCTCCCGGCGTCGTCGTAGGTATAGGGGATTTCGTGGCCAGGAATGTCCAGGTATCGGCCCGTCACGTCGCCGTTCGCGCCGTAGCTCCACTCCTCGTTATTCAGGCTCGGGTACGTCATGTCGACGACTTCGCCTCGGGGCGAGTAGCTGTACTGGTACACCTTGCCCCGCCCGTTCTCGCGCTGCGTCCGATCGGACTTCGGGCCTTCCTACTGCCGCCCAGCGCAACCGGCTTGCTCTCTTGTCTGGCCAGTTCAGATAGCCACTCGACATGCTATCAGCCTCCACCCCACGGGGATGGAGGCATCAAAAGCGCGACGATTCCTCCGCTTCGGTCGTAATGACGGCGACTCGTATTGCTATGCATTCAAGGCTCGATGCACTTCAGCCTCCACCCCACGGGGGCGGAGGCACGCAAACACCTGCCCGACGTCTTGAATGTAAGACTCGCTCTGACGCAGGCCGGATGGATCGGCGCTGTTGACCGGATCATTCCCGCAGTACCCATACCAATTCCGCCCGTCCTTGATCGGGTCCCTCGTCAGGAACCGCCCCGTATCCGCCTCGTAGTACCGATGCCCCAGCAGTATCAACCCATGATCGCCGTCCGTTTGGTAGCCGTAGGGGCCGCCATACCCGAAAGGCCCCTGCCAGCCGCCCCATGCGGCTATGGGGTTGCCGAAGGCGTCGTACCGGCATATCGCGGAGACGTCGCCGCCGTCGTCGGTTTGGGTGTCCGCGTTCTCGATGCCCGAATGCAGGAACGCCGAATCGGACCCCACGCGAGACGACACGCCCGGAGTGTAGTCCGTCGTGGTCGAAGACACGGTGTCCCTGAGCAGAGAGTCCATGACGTACGCCCCTGCCAGCTTATCGTTTAGGCCGGGAGAAATCGCTCCTCCAGCTGCTGCAATTCGTCATGGAGAAATTGTAAGCACTCAGTGGGTTCTGGGATATCTTTGGACGTGTAGTATCTGAGGGGGATATCAAGAAATGAAACGAACTCGCCTTCTCTCACGAACGTTACATTAAGCTCAATGGGCGAGCCTAGATCATCAGAACGATAACTCAATTTGTATGAAATATGAGTTCGCGAAGTAGAGTCCCACCTGGCTAGGTGATCGGCGATCTGACAAACGATCTCTCGCTGTTCAATTGCAAGCATCCATTACTCCTCCGGCTATGGGATTGTCGGAAACTCAATCCACGCATCTGGAAACGCGCGGATCTCACCATATTTCCCAATATGTTCTTGGTGTCGGTGGACCACTTTACCGTCAACTATGACTTCGTGTATTCTTGAGATTGGGGCTCCCGACGCGTCGCGTTCAATATGCACTTTCGAGATACCTCCGTCTCTACCTGGTTCTTTTCTAACCTTAGTTTCAAAGGAGCGCGCCCCGTTGGGCGTCATAGGTGGTTCCGCAGCAATCCGCAGACCACGTCCTCCGATCTTCGGTGATGGCACCTTTGTAAGCCCGGGAGCGATGAGCAAGAGCCCATTTCCGAACCGTCGCCCAAACTCGCGTGGGTCCTCCGCATCCCAGAACTTGAAGCCGTCGACAAAGTCTAAGAGCATTTGGCGTGGGCCGACCTCCATCGCACGACGCCAAGTCTTGTATTGCCCATATGGCGTGGTCGAGATCAGGAACTGTCCTATCGCATCGCCGTAACCGGCGAACACCTGCCCGACGTCTTGAATGTAAGACTCGCTCTGTCGCAGGCCGGACGGATCGGCGCTGTTGACCGGATCATTGCCGCAGTACCCATACCAATTCCGCCCGTCCTTGATCGGATCCCGCGTCAAGAACCGTCCCGTCTCCGCCTCGTAGTACCGATGCCCCAGGAGCATCAGGCCGTGGTCGGGATCGGTTTGGTAGCCGTAGGGGCCGCCGTAGCCGAATGGCCCCTGCCAGCCGCCCCATGCGGCTATGGGGTTGCCGAAGGCGTCGTAGCGGCGCATCGCGGAGACGTCGCCGCTGTCGTCGGTTTGCGTGTCCGCGTTCTTGAGCCCCGAGTGCAGGAACGTCGAATCGGACCCCACACGAGACGACACCCCCGGCGTGTAGTCGGTCGTGGTCGAAGACACGGTGCTCTTGAGCAGAGAGTCCGTCACGTACGCCCCCGCCCGCTTATAGCTCGTCGTCCCGCCAGAATCGGTCTTGCTCACGCGCGTGTCCAGTCCATTACACGCAAAGCTGTTCGCGGTCACCCCCGTCCGCGTGATCGAGGTGATGCGCGACTCGTAGTCGTATGCGTAGTTCGTGGTCACGCCCGAGTAGGTCGCAGAGGTCCGCCGCCCGGCGCCGTCGTAGCCGAAGCTCTTCACCACCGTCGTCCCGATCTTGATCTCGGTCAGTTCGTCGTCGTCGCCGTAAAGGTAGTTTTCGACCGTCAATGTGTTCTCCGCGGAGTACCCCGTAATGCAATCTCCGAAAGCAGTTGCTTGATCATCATCATGCACCAAGATTCTGCGGAATGGGAGGCATAGGTGGAGCATCTTGCCCGTCGAGGATGTCGGCGGCCCACGAAGTGATATGGGCGGGCCATCCGAAGCCGATAATGCGGTTTCGTAAGACACGCGCTAAGTCGCTCTTTGAGACGATGGCATCCAGATAGGGCAACACCCATACACGCAATACATCAGCCACTTCTTTGATAGCCTTGTCGCATTCCGCGGCAGATGTCACCGTCCACCAATGATCGCACTGATGATCAGAAAGCCAGCCGACCCGGATGTTCAGTGGTGCCGATCCACATTCAACTTCACCGAAGAAGTACCGTGGGGAATGTTCAACGAGGGCCTCGGCATGGATAGCGATTTCCAGCGTGAAGCGGTATGCATCCGGACCGAAGTTCGGCCAACTCTCTAGTCCGATGAAATGGATGACTTCGCCAACACTCCGCCGGAACACCCTTCCGCTCGACGTGAACCCCATTGCCTTTAACTCCGAACGCAGCGAAGTCAGAACCTGATTTCGGTAGAGATTTCGTAACGAACTCATAATCTCCTTACTTCCGTAGGTATGCCCATGAAGAGCAGTATCCAATCGTCCTTTGCCTTCTGGGGTGTGCCATTGTACCTGGAATTTCCAAGCTTGACCTCTATGTACTTCTGCAGACCATCCTTTTCAACTAGAAAATCAGGAAACCGACGACCAAGTTCGGTCCTGACATATGGATGTTGCTTGACGATCGTATAGCCTTCCTCAACTAACTGCCTTGCCACTTCCTGTTCGGCCGCCAGGCCGGCGTTGCGGTTCTTTGTAACCTGCGCAAGCTCTGCCACCTCGTCGCTGACTCTCAGCCACTTTCCAACCTTTGCTACATCGCCGACAATCGGGATGATGCCGATAATCGTTAAGCCCGCATCTCCCCACTCACCGTTCACAGCATGTGTGATTGCATTGGCCGTGTCCACGACGCCGAACGGATCGAAGATGCCGATCACGTCTAGACCCATCTGGATCCACTGGCGTACCGACTTCAGACCTAGTGGGTCAGCCCAACTTACTGGATTCCCACCGCAGTACCCGTACCAGTTCCGGCCATCCTTGATCGGGTCCCTCGTCAGGAAGCGGCCCGTATCCGATTCGTAGTAGCGATGCCCGAGCAGCATCAGGCCGTGATCGGCATCCCTTTGGTACCCATACGCGCCTCCGTAGCCGAACGGCCCGGCCCAGGTTTGATAGGAGGAAACGACGTTGCCGAAGGCATCGTACTGGCGGCTCGCTGCGATGTCGCCGCTGCTGTCTGTTTGCTCGTCCGTATTCTTCAGCCCAGCATGATCGAAAGTAGACGTGCCGGAAACGCGAGAAGACACTCCAGGAGTGTAGTCGGTTGTCGTTGACGAAACCGTGCTCTTGAGCAAGGAGTCGGTGACGTAGGCGCCCGCCCGTTTGTACGTCGACGTTCCTCCACTATCCGTTCTCGAAACCCTCGTATCGAATCCGTTGTAGGCAAACGAGTTCGCGGTCACCCCCGTCCGCGTGATCGACGTGATCCGCGACTCGTAATCGTACGCATAGCTGGTCGTCACGCCCGAGTAGGTCGCCGAAGTCCGCCGCCCGGCGGCGTCGTAGCCGAAGCTCTTCACCACCGTACTCCCGATCTTGATCTCGGTCAGCTCGTCGTCGTCGCCGTAGAAGTAGTCCTCCACCGTCGTCCCGACCGTTCGCCTGGTCCGGTTCCCGTTTTCGTCGTACTCGTATTCGGCCGAGTAGCCCGTGCTCCAGGTCTCTTCGATCAGTTGATCGATGGCGTCGTAGTCGTAGGTCTTGGTGATCGTGCTCGCGCGCGTTTCGACGATTTGCACGATGTTATCGACCTCGTTGTAGGTGTAGGTGAGCCCGCGGAGCAGATCGTCGCCAGAGTTCGAATCCACGAGCTGGATATCCTTCACTCGGCCGCGAACGTCGAATTCGTAAAGCTCGTGAGTGCCGTTCGGCAGGTTCTTGCGCTCGACCCGCGAGCCGAGGTTGTCGTAGAGAATGTCGGTGACTTCATTGAACGCGCTCGTGATGCGGTCCACGCGGCCGTAGGTGTCGTAGCGGTACACGAGATCGTTCATCGAAGGCTGCTGAATCTTCTCGAGTTGCCCGTCCAGCTTGTAGACGTAGTTCACCACCCCTTGCGGAGTCGTGAGCTCGATAAGTTCGTCGGCGTCGTTGTATTCCCACTCAGTCGTGCCGCTCGCATCGATCATCTCGACAAGGCGATCGGCGGCGTCGTAGGCGAAGGACGTATCGGTTCCGCTGGGGTAGTCGATGCCGTTCAGCCGCCCGGCGTCGTCGTAGGCGTAGCCGATGATGTGGCCGGGAATCCCGACGTACCGGGCGGTGACGTCGCCGTTCGCGCCGTAGCTCCACTCCTCGTTATTGAGGCTCGGGTACGTCATGTCGATCACTTCGCCTCGGGGCGGCGTAGCTGTACTGGTACACCTTGCCCCGCCCGTTCTCGCGCTGCGTCCGATCGGACTTCGGGCCTTCCTACTGCCGCCCAGCGCAACCGGCTTGCTCTCTTGTCTGGCCAGTTCAGATAGCCACTCGACATGCTATCAGCCTCCACCCCACGGGGATGGAGGCATCAAAAGCATGACGATTCCTCCACTACGCTTCGCGTCGGTCGGAATGACGGCGAGTCGTAGGGCTAGGCATCTATGTCCTGACGCTCCTCAGCCTACACCCCACGGGGGCGGAGGCAATAAAATCGCGGTTACCCTGCCCCCGTCATCCCGAGCCTGCCGAGGGGTCGTCCTGCTCGGGCACGCATCGAAGCGCGACGATTCCTCCACTCCGCTTCGTTCCGGTCGGAATGACGGCGAGTCGTAGTGCTGGGCATCCAAGTTCTGATGCTCATCGGCCTCCACCCCCACGGGGGCGGAGGCATGCAAACCTGGATCCTCAGTTGGGCCGAGAATCTTGGGCATCCACAACGCCAACCAACTGCCATAACTCCGATGGCAGCTTGTCCTCTCTAGCGGCTGCTCCCGGGGCCCAAAGGTCCCAGGACACAAGAGTCGACTGACCACCGCTCAAAGATCCTCGGACGAAGCGGGCGAAAAGAAATCTACCTCCTCCAGCGAGGTACAGTTGGCCGCGGAGCTGCCAAGCACGGAGCCGATAAGGTATCGACAAACGAACAACGCCCGGTAAGTTCCCGCCGGCAACGGGCCGCAGCACAATATCCTTTCCTCCTAGCTGTATTGCATAGGCCTCCGGCCCGGCGCATATCAGACCGGTCACGCCAGACAACGAGTCCAGCCCTCCTTTATGTCGAACAAGGCTCAGAGTCTTATCAAGAGCTAGAAAGGCAAGGTCTCCGTTCGGGAGCGCGTAGAACGATCGCGTTGCCCTTAAGAGCGGCCACGGAATGTCATACCATTGGTGCACTTCCAGCCAGGCCTTAGTGTTCGAGGTGAGGCGCCACACCTTCCTTGCAGTCAGACTAACTACCCAAACAGAGCTGTCGTTCGCGGTGCATAGGAAGCTCTCGGACCCGACTTCAGAGGGCAGCGCACCGATAAGAACGGGGACGGAAACAGCGGAAGGAAGAAGCCACGCCCTGCTGCCTTGATCCGACAAATGCGCAAACGCGATCACAGTTGCACTCAGGTTGGTTGCTCGGCGGGCGTCTGACAGCGCTTTCTGAAATGCTGGGTTCGCCTCGAACTGTTTCATGTCTTGAGAGGGAAACGACAGTGAGTAGAGCTGTCCTCCATACCGAATGATAGCATGCACGCCTGCTGGCAAAGCCTCTACGCTTTCACTGCGCGACAATCCCCGCCCCAGGTAACCGACTAGTAACCCGATTGCTAGCGAGATCACTGCGGCGCGATTCTGTCTCAGTGCACGATCGTTCGCAGCGCTGCGCTGCTCAACTCGTTCTTGAACGTCTTTCATCTAAGGTTGATAAACCCGTGCTTGCACCTGTTTCTGAAAGGGCAACAGTTAGGCCTAGAGTCGCGAAATCGCGGTGAGGCTGTGTCATCGGCTTGTTAGATCTTGGGTGGCTCGTTCGGCTCGAGGAATCAGACTGCCCCGTTTCTCGTATCTTGCCCACAGGTGCAGGTCAGCAGGGGTCATTAACGGCTCGTCAAGTTCGTTTGCCCACATCAGCAAGAGGCTTACGAAGTGCACACAGTTCCTCCTTAGGCCGTCAAACTCGGCTAAGGAGTCTACGAAAGTGTCTCCTGGCTTAGTAAGCAAGAGCATCGCTTCGCGTATGGATCGGTCCGTTTGCGGGCTCGATTTCACTCGAATGACGAAGGTGGGAAGTTCGTCATCTTTTGCAAAAGTCTCCTGTGTCTTCAGATCGAACTGTTTCAGAGGGGAGATGACGCCCGGGCCTCGTACTTTGCCGCTGGTCATGTCGCCGAGCCTTGGTGGGACTGCGGGCCAGAAGTCTGTGAACTTGGGATTGGGACTGCCTGGCCAGTCAACGGCTATTCCAGCATGCGTTCCGGTGCCAAAAACACCTGTCCAGATAACAATGAAGTAATCAAGCCCACCTGGATCAGCGCGAGAGGTGGGATTCCCATCACAATACCCATACCAATTCCGCCCGTCCTTGATCGGGTCTCTCGTCAAGAACCGTCCCGTATCCGCCTCGTAGTACCGATGCCCCAGGAGCATCAGGCCATGATCGGGATCGGTTTGGTAGCCGTAGGGTCCTCCGTAGCCGAATGGCCCCTGCCAGGTCTGGTTCGAGGAGACGATGTTGCCGAAGGCGTCGTATTGACGGCTGGCGGCGATTGCGCCGCTGTTCCCGGTCTGCTCGTCCGCGTTCTTGATCCCCGAGTGCAGGAAGCGGTTCGTGGCGCCGTCGTAAGACGACACCCCCGGCGTGTAGTCGGTCGTGGTCGAAGACACGGTCGACTTGAGCAGAGAGTCCGTCACGTACGCCCCCGCGCGCTTGTACGCCGTCGTCCCCGAAGAGTCCGTTTTCGAAACCCTCGTATCGAACCCGTTATACGCAAAGCTGTTCGTCGTCGTCCCCGTCCGCGTGATCGAGGTGATCCGCGACTCGTAGTCATATGCATAAGACGTCGTCACGCCCCCATACGTTGCCGATGTCCGCCGCCCGGCGCCGTCGTAGCCGAAGCTTTTCACCACCGTGCTCCCGATCTTGATCCCGGTGAGTTCGTCGTCATCGCCGTAGAAGTAATCCTCGACCGTCGTCCCGATCGTTCGCCTGGTCCGGTTCCCGTTCTCGTCGTACTCGTATTCGGCCGAGTAGCCCGTGCTCCAGGTCTCTTCGATCAGCTGATCGATGGCGTCGTAGTCGTAGGTCTTGGTAATCGTGCTCGCGCGCGTTTCGACGATCTGCTCGATGTTGTCGACTTCGTTGTAGGTGTACTCCAGGGCCCGCAACACGTCGTTGTTCTTCTTGAGGGTGATCGCTTCGACTCGGCCCCGCACGTCGTAGGCGTAGAGTTCATGCGTCCCGTTCGGCAGGTTCTTGCGCTCGACCCGTGAGCCGAGGTTGTCGTAGATAATGTCCGTGACTTCGTTGAACGCGCTCGTGATGCGGTCCACGCGGCCGTAATCGTCGTAGCGATACACGAGATCGTTCATCGAAGGCTGCTGAATCTTCTCGAGCTGGCCGTCGAGTTTGTACACATAGTTCACCACCCCTTGGGGCGTCGTGAGCTGGGTGAGTTCGTCGGCGTCGTTGTATTCCCACTCGGTCGTTCCGCTGGCATCGATCATCTCGACGAGGCGGTCGGCGGGGTCGTAGGCGAAGGCGGTATCGGTTCCGGTGGGGTAATCGATACCCGTCAAGCGCCCGGCGTCGTCGTAGGCGTAGCCGATGATGTGGCCGGGAATCCCGAGGTAGCGGGCGGTGACGTCGCCGTTCGAGCCGTAGCTCCACTCCTCGGTTGCGCCACTTGGATAGCCGAGTTCGATAACTTCGCCTCGGGGCGAGTAGCTGTACTGGTACACCTTGCCCCGCCCGTTCTCGCGCTGGGTGAGCAGGCCACGGTCGTCGTAGGTGTACGTTTCGATGTCGCCTCGGGCGTTCTCGACCGTCTCGAGGAGGCCCCGCTCGTCGTATGCCATCTGGGTATGGCGCCCGAGCTCGTCCCAGAGGTCGGTGACGTTGCCTTCGTGGTCGAACTTCGCCTTGATCTCCTCCAGGTCGGGCAGGATCGCCTTCTTCATGCGGCCCAATTGGTCGTAGATGAGTTCGGTGACTTCCTGGTAAGGATCGGCGATCTGGATCGGGCGGCTGATGTCGTCGTACTCGATGGCGTAGGCGTTCTCGCCGGGTCGCTGAATCTCGGTGATCTCGCCCTTGGCGTTGCGGGTCAGGGTGGTCGTGCGTCCGAGGGCGTCTTCGATCGTAGCGATGAGGCCGTAGGCGCCGTAGGTGTAGGTGACGGTATCGCGCCCGAGGGGATCGACGATCTTATGGATGCGTCCGGCCGTGCCGCTGTAGTACTCGATCTCGGTGGGTGGATTGACGGGGTCCTGGATGCTCTCGAGGTCTCCTTGGGCGTTATAGGTGAGGGTCCAGGTGTTGTCGAGCGGGTTCGTCAGGGTAAGAAGGCGGCCTTCGGAGTTCCAGGTAAACGACCACTTGAACTCGCGGCGGTCGGTGTAGGTTTCGATGAGGCGATCGGCATTGTACTCTCGCCGATCCCCAAAGTTCGCCTCGTCATCGACCCCGCACAGGAGGCCATCGGAGTAGTGATGCACGATTTGGTAGTCGGCGGGGTCTTCGATCTTTGTCTTATCTGTTTGGTAATCGAAGGTGGTCTCGTTGAGGAGCGGGTCCTCGGCGCTTTGCAGCATACCGTTGCTGGTGAGGCCGTCGATGGCATAGACGAAGGTCCATGCTTTGCCGCGGGTGTCGGTTTCCTTGGTGATGTCGTATCCGCCCTGGGCATACTCGAACGTGCGCTCCGGCGTCGAAGTCTGGTTATTGACGTCGGTGACCTCGGGATACAGAATCTTAGTGAGGTGGCTGTCGAGATAAGTAAACGTCCACTCGCGCCCCAGGGGGTCGGTCACGATCTCCACGAGGTCTTGGCCGCTGACGTAGTCGAACGTGATGGACCGCGAGTTCGGATCGGTGATCGCCGTGATGCGGTGATTGCCGTCGCGCGTGATCGTCGTGGTGTTGCCGTTGCGGTCGACGATGGAGTCGAGCAGAGCCAAGTCGTGACCGTTCGGGATGGAGAGGTTCAGGATGACCTTACTCGGCAGCGTGATGCGATAGGTCGTGCTCGAGAGGTATTCGAGAGTGCTGAATTCGCCCGGCGGGGCGATGTACTCGGGCGGGTCCGAGTTCTCGACCAGCGTGAACTGCGTGATGCGCCCATCTCCCCACTTCACGATGGCCGAGGCGTCTTCGGGCAGGAGGTGGATGTCGTAGGAATGGCTCCAGGCGCGCCCGAACACCCCGAGGTTCGTCGCGAGGCTGTTGTGATACAGCGTCAAGCCCATGTCCACGGCGCCGCGTGCGTTCCAGCCCACCAGAGGCACGACGGTCGCCTTGTTGCCGTTGGCGGTGTTCACGGAGCCGCCTCCCATGGGGATGAGGCCCTCGCCGGGCAGGGGCGCCCCGCCCCCGCTACCCTCGGGCGGGTCCGGGTTCTGCAAGAACTCCGCGCTCAGCAGAGCCGGGTTCCCGGCAAAGGCCAGGAGGTCTCCCCCCCCCCCCCCCCCCCNNGCCACGGGCGAAGTATCGCAGCAGATCGCCACGAACTCGCAAGGGGTATTGGCCGCCCCGCGTCGCCGCCGCTCGCCCTGGATTCCGCCCTGTCCATGCCGGGCGTGGGCGGTCGGTATAGACGGGGATGGACCGGGTTCTCTGTCCTGCCGCGGCCGCTATGGCTTCCACGGCAGCTCTCCAGCCGTCCGCGGTCGTGGATACGAAGAGCGCAACCGCTGTCAAGACCGAGAACGATCGAAAAGTCCAGGTATGGCCATTCATCTCACTCCCCCGAAATTGTGCAGGGTTTAACTATCGTACACCAGGTCTTGCCAACAAGTTACTTGAGTTTCTTGTTACGCGGTGAGGAACTGCAGATTACTCCCCCGCTTCGCTTCGTTCAGCGACCTCCCCACTGCGTGGAGTGGTGTTCTCGCGGCGGGCGTCGTCTAGAGCCTGCCGAGCGATGTCGGGTGCGGCGGCTTCGAAAAGCGCGGTCGAGCCCGCGCGCTCCAAAGGACTGCCGCTTGGGTGAACCGCGGGCGTTGCAGGGTAGCCACGGGATGGTTCGTTCCCCGGTTCACGGCCGTCTTCCCGCGGCAGGAGCCATCCGCGGGCTACCCGCCGAGTGGGTGGCTGTGGATGAAGAAGCGGCTACCCGCCGTGTGAGGGGCTGTGGATGAAGATATGATGACGGCGAACTCGTACACATGCGAATTCGTCGCGCACGAGTGCGCCGCCACAGACGGCGCAGCTGCTTGCCATGCCCAGGTTATCGGCATGGTAGCCCCGTCTCTACTCCCTTGGTCTTCCGTCTTTCCAATGATCGACCGAAGATTTGCCTATGATTTGCCGATGATTCCGATCTTAGGCAAAGCGGCAGATCGTCTTGGGATGGTCCTGTGCGAGACGGCAAACCAACGGGGAAGCAAGCCCGGACGCGAGGTGGCGCAAGCCGAGCGGGAGCGTCCGCTATCCCGGCGGGGGCCGTCGGGGCCGAAGACCCGCATGTTGCCCATGCGCTCCATCGCCTCGAGCATCAGTTTTTGGAATTCAACGGACAGACCGTCGATGCCGGCCTCCGGCGTGTTCGCGCCGCCTTCGCCCAGGCGCAACTGCCAGGTATAGCCCCATGGACCTCGTTGTAGGTGCTTAGGCCAGCTTGCGCAGCAGATCGTCCGAGGGACCGGAGAGGAGGATCTCCCGCACCCGCGCGACGAGGGCGCGAGATTCGTCGAGCGCTGGGCAGTGCGTGCACGGCCCAGCGCGGTCGCTCCGTGGCGAGCGACTGCGGTCAGCCGCCCCGGCTCACAGCATTCGCCGAGCGATGTCGCTCATGATTGCGCCCCAGTTGTCGGGGATTCCCGAGCCGTTCTGCGCGAGGGCTTGATCGGCAAAGGCCGTCAGCCACTGCACTCGAAGCGCGTTCGCTCCTCGGTGCTCCGCCGAGTCCGCGTAGAGCAGTTTGACGAGCAGTTCCTTCCGCAGCACCTGACCCGGAACCTTCTCTTCGACGAGGACCCGCAGCGCGGCATTCGAGAACATATAGGTGGGGTTTCCGTCGAGTTCACTAAACGGTACTGGAGGCGGGGTCGATAGGCTTTCCTGGCCAGCGCCAAATCGATAATGAGTCCGCATCGTTTGGATGACACGGTCCGGAAAGCCCTCCAAGCCTTCTGCAACCGGTGGTCGTTGGGGGAGTTCCTCGAAGGAGATTCCTCCATCATGATTCGCGTCCCAATCGTTGAGCAGTGGGTTCAGGTTTTCGGGCGAGCGAATGTAACCTGGAACGTTTGCACGACCGACACCCATGTTCATGAGGTCGACAATCGCGCTTGCGGCATCGACCGTCATGGCCGCATGTGCCGCACGCCTTGCCGCTTCGCCCTGCGCGACGAGCGAGGGAGTGGAACAATCTCGTACGACGACGTCGCTCATGACGCAGTACCATACGTTAGCCGTTAAGCCCGGTGCGGCAGGCGAGGCTGTGATCCGGAAGTTATTGACCGAGCCGTCTCCGAGAAGTTCTAGTGTGAAGTCGTATCCGCCATCGACCCCGTCTGCCCATGGGTTGCCCTCGATCGGCAGCGCCGCGAGAGAAGTGGCGAAGTGGCCGTGCTGGGCTCGATAGGAGTTCATGGCCGTGCCGAGTTGGACGAGAGCCGACTGAGCCCCCGATCTGGCCGCTGCCTCGCGGACCTTTTGGACGGCGGGCAGGAGCAACCCGATGAGAATCGCGATGATGGCGATCACTACGAGGAGTTCGATGAGCGTAAACGCCCTGCGGTTGATTCGAGACATAGAGTCCTCCAATGTATATCTACTGGCCTTGCTCTCATCGAGCATACCGATCGGGGCAACCACGCCGGTCCTGTCTTTGTGCACCTATCTTTAGGGGGGAACGGCTGGAGTCGGAGTGGGTCCTGAACGTCTCGGCGAGACCGGGCCTGCGCGGCGTCCTCTGCCCCCTCCCGGTTCGCTACGCTCACCGACCTCCCCCGCTGAGGCGGGAGAGGTGTTCTAACTTGCGCGCGGCCCGTCAGGCACCCTCTTCAGCTCCGACGGACCGGCTTGGTGGAGCGGGGCGGTAGGATTCCGGCATGGAGCCGCTCGACGACCTCGTCGGCCTTGCCCGGAATCTCGGGCGAGCCGAGCACGATCTGGTGATCCTCGCCGAAGGCAACTGTTCGGCCCGCGACGGGGATGCACTCTGGGTCAAAGCGAGCGGAGCGCAAATGGCGGGAGCAGGGCCTGAGGACTTTGTCCAGCTCTCCCTCGATTCGGTGCTCTCGGCTCTCGATGATGCCCCGATCGACGACCGCGCTCACCTCGACGCCGCCCGACGCGACCCCCGTTCGCCCCGCGCGTCTACCGAGGCCTTCATGCACGCTTGGCTCCTCACTTTGCCGGGCGTCTGGTTCGTCGGGCACACGCATCCGCCGAACCTCTTGGCCATCCTGTCCACCGACCTCGGACGTCAGATCGCAGCCCGGCGGCTCTTCCCCGACGAGGTCGTCTTCTGCGGAGCCGCGTCGTGCTGGGTGCCGTACACGATGCCTGGGCTGCCCCTCGCGCTGGCGATACGGGAGGCCGTCCGCGCCCTGAGTGAGCAGACCCAGACCATTCCAACGACGATCTGGCTCCAGAATCACGGCCTGATAGCACTCGGAGCGAGTCCGAACGAGGTGCTGAACGCCTCGCTGATGGCCGAGAAGGCGGCGCGGGTCTGGCGCATGGCCCATCGGCTCGGGGAGATGAGGCCCCTGACGAAGCGGGAGATCGACCAGATTCAGGACTGGCCGGACGAGCACTTTAGAAGGCGAAAGGCAGGCGAAGACACCTAGAACTCGCTCAGCCCGGCGAGGGCCTTCTGGAACAGTTCGGCCTCGCCCAGCCCGTACACCGCTCGAAGGGCATTGTCTGTGCGGCTGCGACCGGCGATGCTCCGTCGCAGGCTCGGCCACAGACCTTCTCGGGCATGCTCGACGAGTAGCTGCCGCAGCTTCGCCGAATCGCCGCTCTCGGCCAGATAGCGCCCGATGAGGCCGGCCTGCTGATAGGCCCGATAAACCCCGTCGCGGTCGTCGCTGTTAACGTCGAACATTCCTTCGAGGTCCTCGGGAGCGCGCCAAGCCCATCGGCCAGAGCGGAACTGCCTCAGGGCATAGCGATCGAGCGGCCGCTCGACGAGCACGGAGATTGCCTCCCCCAACCACCTCGGAGCCCGCCCTTGGGAGAGGTTGAGGCTGATCACGTGGGCGTACTCGTGGGCGGTGGCCTCGAAGAACTGCCGGGGATCGCTGATCAGGTGGCTCGGCAGGCATATCTTATCGTAGGGATGCTTGTCGACGCAGTAGCCGTAGGGGTTCGTCGCCCAAGGCCGATCGACTTCGCCGGCGAGGATCGAGACCATCGTGGCGGCGTCGTGAGTCCAGGCGAGCCGCTCGGCGGCGTAATCGCATGCAGCCACGATCTCGGCGCCGAGGCGGGCGTCCTCGCCTCCGGTTTCGTCGAGTACACGCTCGAACTGCAGCCAGGGCAGGATCGGGCTGATCTCACTGTGTACGCGAGTTCTGTACTCGCCTTCGATGAGGCGGTAGGCGCCGAGGAGGTAGCTGAGCTCGCCGACTCCGCTCTCCTCGACCAGTTCCCACGACTCCTCGAGGCGGTCCCAATAGTAGTTTTCAAAGGCGGCCTTCCACGCGACATGTTCGGGCGTGTGGATGAAGGGCATCGCCTCATTGTGAAGGATGACTCCCGTTGGCCATCGGCGAAGTGGCGCAAGATGTCATACTCTTCGGCAAGCGAAGCGCGGCTCGTGGCCCCGAGTATCCGACCGCTAAATTCCGCCACTGGAGCCGATTCGCGAAAACCGACCATGCCACGCAAGAAAGCGACCGAAGCCTCGCCCGAGCCAATTTCCGTTACTGCCGAAAAGCCGAAGCGAAAGAAGGCCACACCATCCGAGCCCGCCGCCGAACCGGCAAAACCCTCGCGCAGCCGCGCCAAGAAGCCCGCCGAGCCCGAGCCGGCGCCCGTCGTCACGAAGTCCAAACCGCGTCGCACTGCGGTCGAGCCTCAACCAGAACCGGAGCCGATCCTCGAAAGACCTGCTCCCAGACGCGCCGCCTCGCGCAAAAGGGTCGAACCCGAGCGTGCCGCCCCCACAGCGCCGGCAAGGGCCAAGCGGTCAGCCAGACCTTCCGCCAAGGTCGGGGACGAGGTCGTCGACGACCTTCCGGTGCCCACTTGGCGCCCCCGGGCGAAGGAAGCATCCGTCGCGCCGGTTGCCGCCAAACTCGCCCCTCGCCGATCGCGCAATAAGAAGGGCGACGAAGCTCCACCGATTACCGCGGCAGCCGCTCTCGTCGTCGACGAGCCCTCTTCGGAGGAAGGCGAAGATCGCAAGCGTCGCCGCCGACGACGTCGCAAAGGCCCAGGGGAGCCTGTCGAGATACCCACCCCCGCGATCGAGAGCGATGAGATTCCCGTCCGCTTCCGATCGACCAGGCAGCGTGACCGAGGCGAGGCTCCGACCACGAACGGATCGAAGCCGGTCGAGCCCGCTCGCCCCGTCCGGCGGGTCATTCCGACCCCCATCGACGCGCCACAGGTCGTCATCCGAGACGGTATCCCGACGCTCGTACGCGATCACCGAGTCTTCCCCCCGCTGTTCTTCTTCGGCAGTTCGCCCGACGAGCGACGCGCCGAGACCGTCCTCGAAGAGATTCGGCTGGCCAGCGCGCGTGGCGTTCATCTCTTCGTCCACTTGATCGAGTTCTTGGTGGACGAGCATGCAGTGGATGAATCGGTCGCGTTTGCGGGCTACCTCCTCAAAAAGACGGTGGAGATCGATCCGGAGGCCCAGGTGCTCTTCCGAATCGTCTTCGCCGCACCCTCGGGCTGGGAGCGCGAGTTTCCCAAGGCCAAGTACGTGGCCGAAGCGGGCGGCATCGCCGAACCGAGCGTGTGCGACGACACCTTCTGGGAGGTCGCGGAAACCTGCCTGCGCGAGTTCGTGACGAAGCTCAAGCGGGTCGACGTCGGTGGCCACGTGATGGGCGTACATCTGGAGCGCGGCGAGTGGTTCTTCGCCGACGGCTGGGGCTACGACACGTCGGTTGCCGCCTTCGAAAAATTCCGCGAGTGGGTGCGCGTGCGCTACCGCGACGACGTTGTGAGCCTCCGCGCTGCTTGGTTCGACGGACAGGTCCATTTCCAGACCGTCTCGGTCCCCGAATACGGGCAGGAAGTCCGCGCCGGAGAGGAGTTCGTCCGCACTGGGCGCAAGGCCCGCCGCTGGGTCGACTACCACCTTTTCCTCAGCGATATCACCGTGGAGCGGATAGGCAAGCTGGCGTTTGCCGTCAAGGAAGCCAGCGAGGGCTACTACCTCGTCGGCTGCAGTTACGGATACACGTTCGAGTGGTCTCACCCCGCCAGCGGGCACCTCTCGCTCGGCAAGCTGCTCCGAACGCCGGAGATCGACCTCGTCGCTGGTCCCCCTAGTTATCGCAATCGTGAGCCGGGCGGGAGCGCACCCTTCCCCTGCCCGATCGACAGCTGCGCCCTGAACGGTAAGTTGTGCATTTCGGAAGAGGACTTCAAGACGCCCTTCAGCGGACGAACGGAACCGGACGACTTCAACCCCGTCATCCGCAATCCCCAGGCCCTGGAGAGCGTTCACTGGCGCGGCGCTGGTGCGGCGGTCGCCCACCTCAGCGGCGTCTGCTGGATGGACCTTTGGGGCAACGGCTGGCTCAACTCGCCCGGCATCTGGAATCGTGCCGCACAGGTTCGCGATCTCATCATCTCGCGCATGGCGGCGCCGCCGGGCGAACCCGACGTCGCGGTCTTCATCGACGAGCGAAGCCTTGCCTATCTGGTGGACCAGAAGGCGTTTCGGCTGCTGGTGCAGGACGTCCGCGAGGCCGTGCTCCGAAGTGGGCTCAGCGTTGGCTTCTATCTCCTGAGCGATCTCGCCCACCGCGAGCGGTTCCCGGAGAGCAAGCTTTACGTGTTCATGAACGCATGGGACATCCGACCCGAGGTGCGTGGAGCAATCAAGAATCGGCTCCAGCGCGACGGGAAGGTCCTGTTCTGGCTGTATGCCGCCGGACTCTTCGACGGAGGGCGAGAGTCCCTCGAACGGGTACGCGAAGTGACCGGCATCGCCCTGAAGCCGCAGCCTTTCGCCAGCAAGCCTGGCACGTCGCTGCTCAACCGGCGGCATCCGCTGGGAGAAGCCTTGCCCGAGGAACGCTTGTCGGGCGGAGGCACCTTGGAGCCGAGCTACTTCGCGATCCCTGAAGACGGCCTCGTCCTGGGTGAGTACTCTCAGACCGGACTGCCCAGCTTCGTCATCCGGGAGTTCCGTCCCGAGGGTGGAGAGTCTGGCTGGACGAGCGTCTTCCTCGGCGAGCCCATCGTCACCCCCGCGTTGTTCCGCGCGCTGGGCCAGATGGCAGGCGCGCACGTTTGGAACTATCAAGGGGACGTTGTCCACGTACGCCCGCCGTTTTTGACGATTCACTGCGCAGGCGGCGGCCCGAGGACGCTCACCCTACCCGATAAGTGGTCGGCCTACGATCTGTTGGGTGGCGACTGGGCGACGGTCGACGCCACGCACCTCACGTTCAACGCGAACGACGGCTCGACCACGACTTTCCTCGTGGGTCCGCGAAGCGAGATCGAAGCGCTCCTATCGCTCGACCCGATGACGCTCCTCACTATCGACGAGATCGACCCGAGAGTCGAGAATACGCTCAAGTTAGACGCCATAAACTTCGACGTACCCATCATGAAGCTCGACGAATGGATGGAGGAAACGTGGTCGGACGAACTTGCCGAGGACCTGCTCATCAAGCCCTCGATGCTCGAGGTCGAGCAGCCCGACGAGGACGAAGTCGTTCCGGCACGGGCCAGTTCGTCGCGGCGCCGACGCGGCGGCAGGCGCCGCGGAGGCGAGGAACCCGAGCCAACTCGACGCGAGGACGCCGACCGAGCCAACGCCAACGAACCGTTCGACAACTTGGGCATGAACGTCGTCTTCCGCAAGCGGGTCTAACGTGAAGGCCGGATTCGTCACCCTGATCGGAAAGCCGAACGTCGGCAAAAGCACACTCCTCAATCACATCGTCGGCCAGAAGGTTTCGATCGTGAGCGACAAGGCCCAGACCACCCGTCGTCGCCTGCTCGGCATCGCCACCACCGATCGGTACCAGATCGTGTTCGTGGACACGCCTGGGGTCCACGAACCACACACCCAACTCGGCAAAATTCTCAATAAAGCTGCAGAGGACGCCTTGGCCGAGGCCGACGTGATCCTGGTCGTAGTCGATTCGAGCAAGAAGCCCGACCGAGAAGACGAGGCCATCGCCGCGATGGTGGGCAGGGCAACCTCGACCGGGCGCGGAACTCCACCATCGGTCGTGCTGTGCCTGAACAAGATGGACCTGCTCAAGGCGCATCATGTCGAAGGAAACGTCGCCGCCTACTGCGAGCTCTTCGGCACCGACGCCTACATGATGACGACGATGACGAAGGGCCACAACGCCGACAAACTCGTCGACCTGCTCGTCGGGCGGCTGCCGGAATCCGAGCCGCTCTTCCAGGAAGACGAAATCACCGACCAGCCAATGAGGCTCCTCGCGGCAGAGATCATTCGAGAGCGCGCGCTCCAGCTCACACGCCAAGAGGTGCCCCACGCCCTCGCCACCCTTGTCGACGAGTGGGAAGAAAAGCCGGGGGTCACGCGGATCTCTGCGTCCATCGTCGTCGAAAAGGCCGGTCAGAAGGCGATCATCATCGGCAGGGGCGGCGCGATGCTGAAGCGAATCGGGTCGGAAGCCCGCCGGGAAATCGAAGCCTGGACCGGCACCAAGGTTTATCTTGAACTCTTCGTGAAGGTTCGCACCGACTGGCGGCAGAACCCACGCATGCTCCATGACCTGGAGTACTCCTGAGCCCAAAGGGGATAACATAGAGCCATGCCTCTGACGCGCGACCAATTGGCGATGCGAGCCGCCCAAGAACTAAGAGACGGCTTCTACGTGAACCTGGGTATCGGCATTCCGACGCTCGTAGCGAACTACATTCCTGCGGGGATCGATGTCGTGCTTCAAAGCGAGAATGGCATGCTCGGCATGGGCCCGTTCCCGTACGAGGGTGAAGAGGACCCCGACCTCATCAACGCCGGCAAGCAGACGGTCACGGCCATTCCGGGCACCAGCTTCTTCTCCTCGGCCGAGTCGTTCGCGATGATCCGCGGCGGCCATATCGACCTGACCATCCTCGGCGCGATGGAGGTCGGCGAGCGGGGCGACTTGGCGAATTGGATGATCCCGGGCAAGATGGTCAAGGGCATGGGTGGCGCCATGGACCTCGTCGCGGGAGTCAAGCGTGTGGTGGTCGTCATGGAGCACACGAACAAGGCCGGCGAAAGCAAGGTACTGAAAGAGTGTCGCCTCCCCTTGACGGGGAAAGAGTGCGTCAATCTAGTGATTACCGATCTTTGCGTTTTCGAGGTGGTGGATAAGAGCTTAATCCTTATCGAACTTGCTCCCGAAGTCAGCCTGGAGGAGGTTCAGGCCAAGACGGAAGCGGCCTTCACCGTAGCCCCCGATCTCCGCCTGGTCGCGATCTGACCCCTTTTGGAGTGCGCGGGCTCGACCGTGCTTTCGAGCCTACCGGGCGAACAAATGGCCGTGGCGATACTGGGAGCCTTCAAGAACTGCTGCCGCAAAAGGGATCATCGGCCGGGCCGCTCGAAGCATTGCAAAGGAGCGGCTCGATCGCCTTGCCGAAGCACGCGAGGCGTTCAGGCGTTGAAAAGCCCCCTTCGTCGTTGGTGTTCCCGCCAGAAATGCGGAATAGACCCGGTATGCATACGATCGACCAAGTGTCTGGCCGGCTGTCGGAGCGGATCCTCGTCGAATTGGCCGAGCCCTATCTGGACAATCTTCGGGCGCGAAACCAGATGATCTGGAGTAACCCGCGGCGCTGGAAAGTGGGGTTCTACTTCGGCGTCGACGACACCCGTTTGTGGGTGCCTCGTCGCTGCCGCTGCGGCGCCCCGCGAGAAGACGACCGGGTCCTCAACTTCGGCCACCCTCAGGGCAAGAAGGCGTTCAGGATTCTCATGATGGCTTACTCGACCGGCGCACTTCTGCTGGCGGCGCTCATAGCGGCCGGACTCGGCGTGCGCTGGTAGGGTACAATCCAGCCTCCAATTACACACGGTCGCGCGTGCTCGCCTGGGTCCCCGCAATGGGGCGCGAGAACAACACCGCGCCGGAGGAAAAACCCAGGAGGCAAGAATGGCTCAGTTGAGCATGAAAGAACTGCTCGAAGCGGGTGTCCACTTCGGGCATCAAACACGGCGTTGGAATCCCAAGATGAAGCGCTATATCTATGGCGCGCGCAACGGGATCTACATCATCGACCTGCACCAGACGATCAAGCTTTTCGAGGAGGCGCTCGATTACATCAAGCGGATCGTCGAAAATGGCGGCAGCGTGCTCTTCGTCGGCACCAAGAAGCAAGCCCAATCCGCCATCAAGGAGGCCGCCCAAAGGTCCGGCCAATACTTCGTGAGCGAGCGATGGCTCGGCGGCATGCTTACTAACTGGAAGACGATCCAGAACCGAATCAACCGCCTGAAGGACCTGGACCGCATGGAGTCCGACGGCTACCTCGAGCGACTGCCCAAGAAGGAGCAGCTCAAGCGCTTCGAGGAGCGCGATAAGCTGAACCGATACCTGGAAGGCATTCGCAACATGGCGGCGATGCCCGCCTGCATGTTCGTCGTCGACCTCAACAAGGAGAATATCGCGGTGCTCGAGGCCCGAAAGCTGGGCATCCCCGTCGTGGCCATCGTCGATACGAACTGCGATCCCGACATGGCCGACGTGGTGATCCCCGGCAACGACGACGCGATCCGGGCAATCCGCCTCGTCACCGGCAAGGTGAGCGACGTGATTCTCGAGGCGCGCCCGCTGAGCGAGGAACTGACCGAAGGCATCGTGAGCGAAGAAACCGACCTTGAAGAGGCCGCTCCGATCCCACTCGACGATCTCGGCCTCGAGCTGCTTCGGGCCTACGAGCAGGACTACGACGCGCCTATTGCCGCGAGCGTAGACGAGGAGTAACCCATGGAAATCGACGCAAAACTGGTGATGAAGCTGCGGGCGGAGACCGACGCGCCCGTGATGGAGTGCAAGGCCGCCCTGACCGAAGCCGGCGGCGATTACGAAAAGGCCAAGCAGATTCTTCGCGAGAAGGGGAAGGCTGCCGCCGCTAAGCGAGCGGACCGAGCGACCGGCGCCGGAGTGGCGATGATGATCAGCGATGCCTCCAACAAGAAGGTCGGCGGCGTCCTCCTGGAATCGGAGACCGACTTCGTCGCCAAGAACCCGGAGTTCATCGCGACCGCCGAATCTATCGCCGCGGCCTACGTGGACCACGATCCTGGCGCCGATCCGCTGGCGGCCCTTGCCAACGGAAAGACGGTCGGAACGCTCGTCGAAGAGAGCGTCGCCAAGATTCGAGAGAACATCAAGGTCTCCAAAGCGGTACATCTCGCGGGTGACGCGGTAGCCGTCTACGTCCACCACGACAAGACCAAGGCTGCCGCGGTCGTTCTCGAAGGTGACTCACCAAACTTGCTCGAAGCGGGCCGAAAGCTGGCGATCCAATGCGTGGCCGGCAACCCGAAGTATGTTTCCAAGGAGCAGGTCCCCTCGGACATCGTCGAAAAGGAAATCGCCACGGAAACCCAGCGGGCGATCAACGAGGGCAAGGCCGCCGACGTGGCGGCGAACATCGCCAAGGGACGGGTGAACAAGGAGTTCTATCAGAACCAGGTGCTCCTCGAGCAGCCGTTCTATGCGGACAACAAGAAGACGGTATCGCAGTACCTGCAGGAGCAGGGCGGCACGATCAAAGTGCTCGGCTTCGAGAGGCTCGCCGTCGGCGAGTAACCCTATCGCCCGACCAGGGCGTGGAGACGAACATCGCTGGGCTGACGGGCCTTGAGATGCCGCTCCACCAGGCGGATCGGGTAGAGCAAGCGATCATAGCGGGCGTCGGGCAAACTGCTCGGCGCCCGCTCGCATAAGATCCAGCCTGCGATCGCATCCATCTCTTCGACGAACCGAGCGTCCGGCGGCAACTCGACCCGTACCAACCCATGAAGCGGCCCCGCATCGTCGCGCTCGTGGAGCCGCAAGTAGAAGCTGATCGCGCGCACGCCCTGGGATTCGTCACGCTCCCGCCAGAACGCGGTGGTTCGTTGGCCGACCTCGAGGCCAAGGATGGTCTCGACCCGCTCGCGCGAACGGAAGTATTGTTTGCGGTGAGATTTCACGACCCCCACCACGAATCGGTCCTCGCGCCCTCCGCGGAGGGCCTTGCCGATTCCTCCATCGATCAGGAGGCGGCCTTCGGCGAAGTCTTGAGCGAGCCGCTCTTCGAGGCTGTCGCGGCGATCGCTGATGGCATCGACAATCGCCTTTCTCGCCTGGAGCGTCGTGGCGTCGGCCTCGGCCGTCACGATCTGGACCCCGATCCCCTCCACTCGGCTCAGCCGGTCGCCGATGGGCAGGCCGGAAGGCACATAGAAGTCGAATTCCTCGCGATAGGCTCCCGCTTCGATGCCGAGAACCTCGCGCTCACGACGAGGCAGAAGGGCAGCCGACGTATGCGCCAAGTAGATCGGCGAGAGGCCGTAGTACATCGCCAGACGGGTCTTCTGGGAGCCATCGAGGAAATGGGTGAACTCGGTCTTGTCCGATTTGGAAACCGCCACCGCGACGAAGGGTCCATCGCTCACCAGCGGAGCATCGACCGCGCTGGATTCCAGCGCGAGGTCACCAAGCACCGAGAGTTCGTCCTCGTCTCGAGGGCCGGCTGTCACGACCCGAGCCATCGGGTCGTCGGCGAACAGGCGATGAAGGCTCGGCATCGCCGCTAAGCGGCCACGCGGCCTACTCGCGCCTGACGGACGCGCTCGATGGCCGCCTCCGATACCTCGCGCTCGAAGGAGCGGAATCGATCCAGGATGAATCCGTGCTTGGAGGCAAGGCGCTGGGTTTCTCGGACTTGCTCGACCGTGACATCCTTGCCGAGGGTGAAGCTTTCGGGACGGCCATCGAGAGCGAGCATCATCGTCTCCGACATGCAGGCATAGGCGGTTCTCGGCGGGAAGCCGAAGTTAAGACCGAAATCGACCTCGCCCGGCACTCGGACGATGCCGCCTTCGATGACGAGCACGTCGGGTCGCAGCTTGGCGACACGGGTCGAAACGTCCCGGGGCCGGGCGACATCGCAAACCACCGCCCCCGGCCTGAGATGCTCGGGTTCGATGACGGCCGCATCGCTGCTCGTCACCGTGACGATGGCATCGGCATCGCGGAGGGCGTCTACCCCTGATGCGAGTTCCGTGCCCGGAATCTCGTCCGCCAGGGCTTTCGTTCGCTCGAGATTCCGGCCGATGAGAAGGGTTCGACCGAATTGAGGGGCGAGCATCTTCGCACAGGTCCTGCCGATCGAACCGGTCGCACCCACGACGGCGAGGACCGACTCCCCCGGCACGATGCCGACCTGCTCGCAGGCCCGGACGGTCCCTTCGATCGCGGTGGCGACCGTGTAGCTGTTGCCGGTGGTAACGGGAAGCGGTGCTCTCTCGGCGATCGTGATGCCGCCATCGCCGACCACGCTCGTGAACGCGCCGAGCCCTACGAGGTCGGCACCGAGGTCTGCGGCGATTTCGGTGCACTGGAGGATCGATTCGTAGACCTGCTCAAGCCGCAAGCCGCGAACCATAAGATTCGGCGTCAGGGGACAGCCGATAAACCACCCTTCCGTCTCAGCGCCGGTGATGCTGCGAACCCCGGTGATTCGGCTCGCGATGGTCGGGCGAACCATCCCGAGAACCGGCTCGATCCAGCCCTCCGGGACGTACCGCATCCACGGAAACCGGAGCGCGGCATCGCGGGGGCGAAGCGGGTGAATGACGAAAGCGAATCGCGTCATGGCGGCACCGGGGACTTTACCCCTAGACCGAGCCGGGCGACGGTGCCACAATCCCTCCATGCGCTTCCAGGCTCCCCGCGGCACTCATGACATCCTGCCGTCCGAGTCGCATCGCTGGCAGCGTCTAGAAACCGTCTTTCGCGACCTGTCCGAACTGTACGGCTATCGCGAAATCCGCACCCCGGCATTCGAGGACTATGACCTGTTCGCCCGTTCGAGCGGCGAAACGAGCGAGGTCGTCAACAAGCAGATGTACGATTTCCGGGACAAGGGGGATCGCCATATCGCGCTCAAGCCAGAAGGAACCGCGCCGGCGATCCGCGCCTATTTGGAGCATGGCCTCGGCGGGCAAGGAGCGGTCACCCGTCTGTGGTACCTGACGCCGTTCTGGCGATACGAGCGCCCGGCGCTAGGGCGCTTCCGGCAGGCGCACCAGTTCGGCTTGGAACTCATCGGGAGTCCCTCGCCCGAGGCTGACGCGGAGATCATCGAGATGACCGTCGAGTTCTATCGGAGGATCGGGATCGGGGGGCTGCGGGTGCTGCTGAATTCCATCGGTCGCGCCGAGACACGCGCCCGATATCGGGAGGCATTGCTCGCCCACGCCGCCTCCTTCTTGTCGACCACCGATGCCGAAACGCGCGAACGAGCCGAGAAAAACCCCTTGCGGATGCTCGACAGCAAGGATCCCGCCATGAGGGCCGCGCTCGACGGCGCGCCGAAGGTCACCGCCTATCTGGAAGAAAGTTCGCAGCAGAACTTCGATCGGCTTCAGAAACTGCTCGACCGGGCCGGAGTGCACTACACGCTCGCGCCAGAGATCGTACGCGGGCTCGACTATTACACGGACACCGTCTTCGAGGTTCAGTCCGACGACCTCGGCGCGAACAACAGCCTCTGCGGGGGCGGGCGATACGACAACCTCGTCCAGGAACTTGGAGGACCTGCGACCCCGGCGGTCGGCGTCGGTATCGGCGTGGAGCGAGCTCTCATCGTCATGGAGGCCGCCGGCGCGACGATCGACGCGCCACGTCTTTGCGTCTATGTCGTGGCGGCAACGGAGTCCGCGCGGGGTCAGGTCGCCGAGGTGGCTCGAGAGTTGCGCATTGCCGGGTGCTCGGCGGTGACCGATCTGGATGGCAGGAATCTCAAAGCGCAGCTGAAGCAGGCCGACCGGCTCGCCGCGCGTTATGCTCTGCTCATCGGCGACGACGAGATGGCGTCGGGAACGGTTACGGTCCGCGACCTCGCCACCGGCGAGCAGCAAAGCGTGGCCAGAGCCGACCTCGTGGAGGCCCTGAAGTGAGGACCTTCGCGCTCTTCGTGTTCGGGGTGAGCGCTTCGGCATTCGCCCAGTTTCCCGACGCCCAAATCAAGTTGGACTTGCGCCCGACTTACCTCTCCTCGGCTGGCGGTCACACTACTTTCCGATGGTACGACCCCATGGGGCGGCACAGCACGGTGGGCCTCGTGCTCCTCCTTGAGCCCGGGTTTCGGTTCTTCGTCAGCCAACGCATCCAGCGCATCGACGGCGATCCCGACCAAGACCAACTCGACGAGATCTATCTCGAAGACCCGGGCAACTGGAGGATCGGGCGCGCCTATCTGCCCTTCGGCCAGAGGAACATCTTCCGCGAGTCGGTGATGGGTGCCCAGGCCGACACCCAACTCGTGCTTGCTGCGCTGCCTCTCGAAATCGCCGTGTGTGATGGAGGAAAGGGCAAGCAGCGCGGCGTTGTCGGCCGGATCGGAGGGCGCTTCGGCGTCAGTTTCGCCATCGGCAACCACTTCGGCATCGCTGGCACGTCGCTTGCCCCGATCCGGAACGCCTTCGATGCCCCGGAGGCGGGCAGGGGGCACAAGGTGGTGATCGGCGGAGACTACGTGTACGGTATCGGCGCTTTCACTATTCATGGCGAATACGTCGCGTTCCGCCACGGCGAGACCGACCTCGACACGAACGAAGACGTGACCGATTTTCGAGTGACCTTCCGCTCGGCGGACCCTCGATTCCGGCTCACCGGCGCTTGGAGTCGCGAGTGGAACTCCCGCGAGGACTTCTATCGCATCGAGGGAGAGGTTGCGGTGACCGACAAAGTTTCCCTCACTCCGTTCCTCCGCTTTTCGGGAGGGCAGTGGCAGGACTTCGGGATCGGGGCGCGAGTCCGGTTCTAAATGGGCGGGCTGCCCCCCTCTCCTGCGCATCCGGGCACCGATCGGCGGAAGGCTCGATGCGGAGGAGAGGGGACGGGGGAGAGGTCCGAGGCGAAAGCGCGGGCAGGCCCGCGCACTCCAAACAGCCTCCCCGCCCGCAGCGTCTTCGTCTGTCACAATCTCGCCCGATGGGGCTCGGCCGCTCGCTGATTCTGAAGACCGCCGCATGGAAGCCCGTGGAAAGGCTCGTGCGGCGGTCGTTTCTGTTCCGGCCCCTCGTTCGGCGGTTCATCGCCGGCGACACCCTCGACCAAGCGCTCGTCCAGGCGGAGGCCCTGGCGGCGAAGGGTCTTTTCTCCAGCCTCGACTATCTGGGAGAGAACACGCTGAACGAGGCGGAGGCCGAAGCGGCCAAGCAGGCCTATATCGACATGCTCGACCGGATCGCCGCCAGCCCTCACCGAGACGCGATCAACATCTCGATCAAGCTGACGCAATGCGGGCTCGACCTCGGCGAAGAGTATGCCGAGAGGCAATACCGCGAAGTCCTCGCCGCCGCCCACGGCCTGTTCGTCCGCGTCGATATGGAATCCAGCGAATACACCGAGAAGACCCTGGCGATGATCGAGCGCGTCTTCCCGGACTATCCGAACACCGGCACCGTCCTCCAGTCATACCTCTTCCGCACCAAGGAGGATGCCGAGCGCATGATCCGCCTCGGCGCAAGGGTTCGTCTCGTCAAGGGCGCCTATCTGGAGCCGGAGGCGGTGGCCTTTTCCTCGAAAGCAGAGGTCGATCGCGCTTTTGTCGAGATCGGCGAAACCCTCTTGCGGCGGGGCAACTATCCCGCGATCGCGACTCACGACTCCAAGATCATCGCCCACTTCGAGGCCTTCGCCGAGCGCGAGGGAATCGGCAAGGAGCGGTTCGAGTTTCAGATGCTCTACGGCATCCGGCGTGACCTGCAGGAAGGGCTTCGCGCTAAGGGTTATCACGTGCGGGTTTACATCCCCTTCGGCGACAGTTGGTATCCCTATTTCACCCGCCGCCTCGCCGAGCGGCCCGCGAACGCGTTCTTTATCCTCCGCTCCCTCTTTCGGCGATAGGAAACGCGGCTCTTTTCGGCCAGAAATGCCGCCGTTTCCCCTGAAGACTATGGCTTTGTCCCGGAAAAGTCCGAGTTTTCCGGGAAATACTCGGCGGTTTGCGCCGAAGGGGACGGCTTGTTCGCGGATGCCCTGAAGATTTCGCCGATCGTCTCCGAGAATCTTCTCGAAACCCCGGCGGTATGCCGGCAGCGAGGGACGAAAATGCGAACTCTCACCGATCCGATCCCCGAAGCCGAATTCAGCCTCGGCCTGACGAACTTCTCGGCGGTCTGCCAAGAGCAGTCGGCGGCGCTGGGCCTGGATGCCGGCGACCTCACCGCCATCGCCGACGCCGCCGAAAGCCTCGCGAGCGATCTGAACGCGGTCGCCGCCGCCCGGGCGGCGCTCCAGGCCGCGATCTCCGCGAAGGATGCGCGCAAGGCCTCCGCCCGCGCCCTTGTCTCGCGCTACTCACAGCGCTTTCGCGCCGACCAGGAGGTACCGGACGAGCTTCTGGTACGCCTCATGCTTTCGCCGCACCGATCTGCTCCGACCAATCTGGCGCCGACGATTCCCACCGATCTCACTGCTTCGGCCGATGGCGACGGCGCGATCCGGCTGCGTTGGAGTCGCGGCGAGAACCACGAAGCCACGATCTTCGTGATCGAGTCTCGGGGCGATCCCGCGGACGCCTGGGTGATCCTCGGCGCCACCACGCGGCGGACGTTCCACACGACCTCGCCTCCGGGCCGGTACGTGGCCTACCGGATCAGCGCCCAGCGTCGCGGGGTCTCGAGCTTGCCGTCCACGCCGGTCGTTCTTTGGGATGCGGTGGGGGCTTCATCGCTGGCGGATGCCGCTTGAGTCGGGTCGAGGTTCGTCGTGGTTTCGCTCGGACGGCGGGTCGCCGCCGACCGGGGAGGCGCGATGGAATCGNNGGCGGGAGGGCGGCGGCGACCCGCGAGAGGAGGCGAAGGCTACTTTCTTCGCGCTTGGCCGGCGATGACCGCCAGACCGATCAGTGTGCTGCGCATCTGGGGAACATCGACCCCGAGCGAGACGAGCTCCTTCGTTAGTTCGCCGATGTAGGCGTATACAATCGAACGGTTTCGCCAGAACGGTTCGAGGGCGTCCGCCTCGGTTCGGTTCTCGCCTTGGCGTTCTTTCCAAATCTGCACGAAGGCATAGAGGACGACCGCGCCTTCGTACCTCGAGATCAGGCCCCGCTCGTGCGGATTCGCTTCGATGCCGCACTCGCGCCGGAGGCGCTTCATCGCCGCATCCAGGGCGGCTGGGCTCGCATCGATCTTCGCTGGCGGGTAGCCGACGAGGATGCCGTCGTCCTTGAGCCTCTGCACCGAGTCCGCCGCCCAGTGCCCGGAAGGAACATCGGCGAAGGGTGGCGTTTTCGGCACGTAGGGATCCTGCATGAGGATCGCCAGAAGACTCCAGGTCCAGAGCACCATGGGTCAAGACTACCCCTTCGCCGCGGTAGAATCGGATTCGAAGTGAAGATCGACCGATCACTGCGCGCGCCGGGGATCCGGGCCCAGGTGTTGGGCCTGCCGGTCGACTGCGTGACCACCGGACAGGCGATCGAGCGGATCGAGGCGATGATCGACGAGCGCGTGCCCCGACTGGTCTTTACCGCCGATGCGAGCGGCTTGGTGCTCGCCCAAGACGATGCGGAGTTTCGCCGCATCGTGGAGCGTGCATCCCTGATCACGCCCGACTCGAGCGGCGTGGTTTGGGCCCTGCACAGGGCCGGACATCCGGCGCAGAAGCGGGTGAGCGGAGTCGATCTCGTGGGCCTGCTTTGCGAGCGCAGTGCCGACGTGGGCTACCGGCTCTACTTCCTCGGCGGGGAGCCTGGGGTGGCCGAGACCGCTGCCGAACGGCTAAGACTGAAGTACCCGGGCTGCAACATCGTCGGAGCACGGCACGGTTACTTCCCCTCCGACAGCGACGAGGTCGTGGCGCACGAGGTCGCCGAGTCCCGGCCCGACATCCTCTTCGTGGCGATGGGGATGCCACGGCAGGAGAAGTTCATCGCTCGGACCCAGGACATCATCAAAGCGCCGGTGGCCATGGGGGTCGGAGGAAGCTTCGACGTATTCAGCGGCCGGACGAAACGTGCCCCCAAGATCGTCCAATCCCTTCGGCTGGAGTGGCTGTGGCGGCTGATCCTGAACCCGAAGAAATTCGCCAAGGTGAAGAGCCTGCCCCGATTCGTGCGGCTGGTTCTCAAGTCGGACCGATGAAGGTCTACACCAAGACCGGCGACACCGGCGAGACCGGCCTTATCGGCGGAGGGCGGGTCACCAAAGACGACCTCAGAATCGAAGCCATCGGCACAGTCGACGAGCTTAACGCCGGCATCGGGATTTGCCGCGTCCACGCAGGACCTGGCGGCCTCGGCGAACGGCTCGAAGCGATCCAACGCCAGCTGTTCGACGCCGGCGCCGAACTCGGGGGCCTGCGGGATGGCCGCTACTACCGCCAAGCGTTCCAGCCGCATCATGTCGAAGCTCTCGAGCGATCGATCGACGAGCAGACCGAAGCCTTGGAACCGCTCCGCCACTTCATTCTGCCCGGAGGCTCGGAACTCGCCGCGCACCTTCATTACGCTCGCACGGTATGCCGCCGCGCAGAGAGGGCAATCCTTCGACTTCACCGCCGGGACGGGGTCGAGGCGCTAACGCTCGTTTACTTCAATCGTCTATCGGATTGGCTGTTCGTCGCTGCGCGAACCGCCAACCGCCTTGCCGAACGCAAGGACGTCATTTGGACTTCGGAAGAGGTGTAAGAACCATGCTAAGCGTATGTCTGGCCGCTGCGATGCTCAGTCAGAGCGAAACCGCCCCCGAACTGGTCGGCAAGATGCTGCGCTACTATGATGGCGCCCAAACCCTGACCGGCACTATTCGCTTCGTGCAGTCGGTGGGCGAGATCTCGGTCGGAATCGATACGAGCCTGCAATATGAGAAGCCTTCGAAACTCTACATCCGGCAAGACCGCCGTTCCTCCGAGCCGCGGACCTTCTTGGTGACGTCGGACGGCAAGTTTTTCAGCTACGATCTTCCGGAAGGACGGCTTGCCGCTCCGGGGGAGCGTCTTTACGAGGCCGTGCTCCAAGGCGGAAGGTCGCTCGGTTATCGGGACATCTACGCCGTCGCCTCTCGATCCCTCGGTGACCGATCCGCGGCGCTGGACATCGCGATCGCCCGAACCGAGGATCTCAAGTTCATCCGGGGCCAATGGGCGAGCGTCGAATTCGCGGCCGAACAGCCGGGCAGCGGCGTGAAGGTCGTGACCGGCGATTGGCGGGCTTATGCGAACGCCCCGGTAAGCGGGCGCTACTCGATGTGGATCGGCGAAACCGGCGAACTCAAACGGTACGCTCAACGCGAGGTGATCCAGCCGGAGGCGACCGTTCTCGACGAGCGGTTCCGCGAGAAACCGGCGCAACTGAACGTCGGCCCTCAACAGGTAACCAGCGCCTGGGAAGTCGATCTGAAGGTAAATGGCGAACCGGACCAGAAGCTATTCAAAGTCGTGAAGTGAACGGGCCGGGGAGCCTGGGGTATGGTCTAGAGGCAAGGATGAAGAACAGACTAGGATGGGTCGTCGGAGTTCTCGTGGCGGTCGCCCTCGGCGGTTGCGGAGGCGGGTCACGCAGCGGGGACGAGGCGCTTCCCGATCCCACGATCAAGTTCGTGAACGCCTCGGCAGACAGTCCTCAACTCTCGTTTTCGCTGAACGATGCGGAAAAAGCGGCAAGCCTTGCCTATCTTTCCGCGACGTCCGGCTTCATGAAGGTTCCCTTCATTTCCGAACTCGATGGCGGATACGATTTGTCGTGCAAGGTGCCTGGCGACGTAGAGGATGCCGACCGCATCGCGAACGTCCTCAACCGGGACACCCACTACGTCCTCAGCGCCACCGGCCTGCGCGACCCTTCGGACGGCGATGAGGAGAAGCGCCTCCGGCTCGCATTGACTCCGATCGACCGCGTCGCACCGAATGGCGACAGAGCTCGACTCTACATCCTGCACGCCTTCAGCAGATCCCCTGGCAACGAAACTCCCCAAGTCACGTTCCAGTCGCCAGGCGACAACCCACAGTTCAAAGTCGAGAACATCGACTTCGGCGCGACTCGCGACATCGTGGTGGACTCCGGCTTCCAAGTCTTCGAAGCCCGGCGTGCCGACGCCGACGGCGAGAACATCTATGCTACTCGGGGAGTTACGCTCAAGTCGGGCGGCATCTACTTCGTGGTGATCGGCGGCGTTCAGGACGATCCGGACCCCGCTCGGAGGCCGACGCTGGAGTTCATCGAGATGGAGCCCAAGTAGCCAGGGCCCAGGCTCCTGTCACGAACGACGGGTAGTATCACGCGCGGAGAGTCGGTAGCTCAGTCGGTAGAGCAACGCCCTTTTAAGGCGTGGGTCCTGGGTTCGAGTCCCAGCCGACTCACCATCGCGGACGGAACCCGATCGGTTACAATCGCCGCATGAGCGGCCCTCCGTGCGTCCTGTGCTCCATCCCGATGAACGACCTCGTGTTTCGCGAGGTGACGGTGTGGATATGCCCTCGATGCTCCGGCGTTTGGCTGAACCGTGACGCGGTTTCCGATATTCACAGTCTGACCCACGAAAACTTCGAAGCAATCGAGCGGCTTCAGCGTCCCGAAGTCACACCGCCCGAGCCGCTAGCGGGACTCGTCTGCCCGGACGATTTGAGCCCGCTGGTACGCCGCGAGCACCTTTTCCTGCCCTCGATTGCAGTCGACGGATGCGAGACATGCCACGGTATCTGGCTCGACGAAGCGGAAGTCTCGAAGGTTGCCGCCTTCCTCGAAGGTCTCCGCTATAGGCCGGTGCCCCGCCAGCCCGCCCCGATCGCGCGTCAGGAGGCTGCCATCGCCGAAGTGGGGCACATCGCCGAGATGGACCACATCAAGCGAATCGACGCCCTGTTTCACGTTGTCGGCCATCGCTTCATCTGGCCGGGCCTCTAGAGAATGGACTGGACGGTCGACTACGGCGACGGTCCTCGATCGGTCTCGATCCCCCACGCCTGGAGACAGGACGTGCCTGTTTCGTGGGAGGGGCCGGCGGTGTATCGAGCGAGCGTCGATCGCACGAAGGGCAGGTATCTCCGGTTCGATGGCGTCTCTTACGAGGCGAGAATCACCGTCGATGGCGTGGAGGCCCTAGTTCATCACGGGATCTGGGATGCCTTCGAGGTCGATCTGGGACCCGGACCCGGCCCGGTCCAGGTCGAGGTTGCGGTGACCAAGAACGGCGGCGCGACCTTCCCGGTGCGGGACGTCGCCTCAGGCTTCCTCCCGTTCGTCTTCCAAACTTTCGGTGGCATCTATGGCGACGTTTCTCAGTCCCACTCGCCGGTGGCCGATCGTCCGGCGGCTTCGGCCCCGGCTCGCTTCGAGGGGCATCGGCTCTTCGCGGACGACCGACCGCTCTATCCCCGGGGGCTGCTGCATTGGGGCTGGTACCCGGACATAGGGCATCCCAACCCTCCCGATGACGTCCTCCGCGAGGAGATCGCACAGATCCGGCGGCTCGGGTTCGACCTCGTGAAGTTCTGCCTCTGGGTGCCCCGCGCTCGCTACTTCGAACTCCTCGCGGAGGCTGGGATGTGGGCTTGGGTGGAGCTCCCGCTATGGGACCCGACCCCCGATCCGATGCGCCTAGCCGAAATCGCGGGCGAGATGGAGAAGATCGTTCGTCAGATCGCTCATCACCCCAGTATCCTGCTCTGGACAGTCGGGTGCGAACTGGGGCTGGCGACGCCGCCCGAGTACCGCGAAGCCCTTGTCGGGATGATTCGAAAAACCATTGCCGGGGCGATCGTCAAGGACAACTCGGGCGGCGCGGAAATGTACGGCGGCGATCTCAGGGAGTTCGGTGACTTCGACGACTTCCATCCCTATTGCGACACGCCGTTCTATCCGCCCGTCCTCGACAGTCTTCTTCCAGGACCACGGATCGAACGGCCGCTGCTGCTCGGCGAGTTCAACGACGTCGACGTCCATCGCGACCTGGTTCGGCTCGCGGGCGAGAACCCGTACTGGGGCAGCAATGACCCTGGACTCAACGACAAGGGCGTTCGGTGGCAGCACGACCTGCCCGATTTCCTCCACTCGAACCCCGTTACCGTCGATGCCGTCTTCCATGAGCGGCTCATGGCTTCGTCTCGGTCCCAGGCCGCCTTCGTCCGAAAGACGGTCCAGGAAGTGGTTCGATCTCGAGAGGCGATCTCGGGCTTTGTCGTAACGGGGCTTCGCGACACTCCCATCTCCACCTCGGGATTTTTCGACGACTGGGGTAAGGCGCGGTTTTCGCCCAAAGAAGTCGAGGCATGGAATGGACCGGCATGCCTCTTTCGAATTCGAACGAGAAGGCCGCCGTGGGTGAGGGGCGGCAATCGGCCGGGCTGGCTCGACCCCGGATGCTTCGAGGCTGGGACTTGCTTCTGGCGAATCGGAGTTCACTCGATCGATGCAGTCGAAGATGCACTCCAGTGGTCGGTCGAATCTCGAGGGCGAGTGATTGCCGAGGGTCGCGAGCCGGCCCAGCGCATCGAGGCTCTCTCTTCGCGCCAAGTCGCTGAAATCAGCGTCGATCTCGCGCCCGGAGACTATCGCCTCAGAGTTCGGTTTGGCGGTACGCAGAACTCCTGGCCGATCTGGGTGATAGAAGCAGGAAACATCGATACTCCTGCTCATATCCATGACCCGCTACTCTTTTTCGAGGAAATGCCGCGTTCCGAATCGGGTCCGCTCCTGGCTAGCGGCCTGCCCACGAACTGGCGCCAATACGGGGGAGCGGTGTTCCTGACTGGCGAGGGCACCATTCCGATGCCGTTCTGGCGAGAGGCCGCCTACGACAGCATCGGCCCTGACTGGGGGAACTGGGGATTCGATCAATTATGGGACCGTATCCTATCTATATCTGGCGACTGCGCCCTCCACCCGGACTGGCTATTGCGCGAGATCGGCGAGTACGATACGCTGCTGCGGAGGATCGACACCCGGACCTGTCGTATCCATCCCGTACTCGTGCGCACCACAACCGATGCCGGGCAACTCTACGTGACCACACTACGACCATTCGGGGGTCTAGGTTGCCAGCCATACGGCGTGACGCGAAACCCTGCCGGCAAGCACCTCGTCAGGAAACTTCTAGAAGACTGACCGAAGAATCGTTCCACTTTCCAGGCCCGATCGTTCGTATTAAGGATGGGGCGAGAGCGCCCGCACCTAGGAGGACCATAGTCTTGAACATTAGAGCCGCCATCGCCGCCGCCTGCCTCGCCCTCGCCACGTACGCGTCTGCCCAACTCGATCCCGGGCGTTCGGTCATCGTCGTCAACGGGGAAGAGATCAAGGCGAACGAGTACTACCGTCGGATGGAGTTCTTACCGGGAGTCGGTCGCAATGTGAACGGACAGTTCGTCGAGGCGCCTCCCGGCATTCTGACGATCCTTCGCCTTATCGACGAGCGACTCCTCATCCAGTTGGCCAAGGACAAAGGCGTCTACCCGAGCGACACCGAAGTGCAAGCAGAGATCAAAAGCCGCTCTGATGCGAACCCAAAACTCCTCGAGGGTCTCGCCCTACTCGGACTCAATCGCGAGGACTACGCCTACCAGGTGCGGCTTGACCTCGTCGACTTCAAGCTTCGCACGCAGGGCATCACGATCACCGATCAGGAAATCGAGAAGTTCTATGCCGACAATCCGACCCTCTTCACAATGCCGAAGCGGTACCGGCTCCGGGTGGTAGCCGTGGCCGACGAAGCAGGACGCAACGCCGTCGATGCCGACCTAAAGGCCGGCATGAAGTTCGAGGACGTCGCCAAGAAACACAGCATCGAGCTCAGCAAGACCATCGGTGGCGATATCGGCCTTCAGCGGGAAACCGACCTCAGCGGACCGGTCCGGGCCGAAGTGACCGCTGTCAAGATCGGACAGTACACGAACTGGGTCCGGGGCGAGCAGGCGTCGATCCGGTTCTTCGTCGAGAACATTCTGCCCGAAGAAAAGCGCAAGCTGGACGATGGGCTTCGGAAGGAAATTCGTCGTGGCCTAATGCTGGACAAGGGCGCGGTCCGGAACAACATCGACCGTGACCTGAAGGAACTGCGACGACGGGCGGTCGTCGAGTCGAAAGTTCCTCAGTTCACCGACGCCATCAAGAAGTACATGAACTCGGCTCGGACGGGCGGATAGCCCACTAGACCCGCATGATCTCGATCCGAGGGCGCCGGATGAGGTCCCTCATCGGCTCTCGGATCGGCTTCACGCAGCGGAGGGACGTACGCATTTCGACGACCGTGTTGCGCAGATGCCGCACTTCCCACTCGACCTGCTCGTCGCTCGCATCCTTATACCGCTCCTCTTCCACCCGCAACTCCACGACCTCCGGCTGCCAGTCACCATGGTAGCCATAGTCGGCGCGCCAGAAGGCGGGTTGTGAGAAGAAGCCGAACGAGTCGGGGAAGTACTGCCGGAAGTGCGTCGGATCCTCAAAGGCGTCGTCGCTCGCGCCGTGCGGAGTGTGGAACGTGGCGATGGCCCCCTCGCGGCAGACCCGATGGAGTTCTTGCATGAAGGCCAAGGGCTCGCGCAGGTGCTCGAGCAAATGCGAGGCGAGGACCTCATCGAAGCGGTCGTCCTCGAACGGGAGCCGCTGACTCGCGCAACGGTCGAGGTCGGCCACCACGTCTACCCCGGGCAAGGCTTCGAGGTCGAGATTGATCCACCCCGACCGAACGTCGCGGCCACATCCGAGGTGAAGCTTACGAATAGCAGGTGACGGAGCGAGGACCATATCCTGATAATCGTCAGGACACCTGACAATTCTTAGGGGCCAGACCGTCTCGAACAGGGCTGACTAATAACGCCTTACCCGCATAATGGCGAGTGTGGTGCTGGTCGAAGCCGTATGTTGCTCCCTCGACGACGCGCTCGCGGCGGTGGATGCCGGCGCTCACCGCCTGGAACTCTGCAGCGCCATCGAGGTCGGCGGCCTCACCCCGTCGATCGGGCTTTTCGCTCAGGTGCGCTCGCGTGTTGGGCTGCCTCTCATGGCGATGGTCAGGCCGCGGCCGGGTGACTTCACCTTCAGCACTGCCGAATGGGCAGTCATCGTCGAAGACGCCCACCGGCTGATCGGATCTGGCGCAGACGGCCTTGTGCTCGGCGCTCTTACCAGTGCCGAGCTCGACCCTAGACTGGCGGACATCGCCAGTTTGCGGCCACATACCTGTACCTTTCACCGCGCAATCGATGCCTGCCCCGATCCGGTTTCGGCCTCACGTTGCGCGCGGGAGATGGGTTTCGCCCGCGTTCTTACGAGCGGCGGTCGCGCCACGGCGCTCGAGGGTGCCGCTACGATTCACGCGATGGCGCAAGAGATCCCCGTCCTCGTTTGCGGCGGCGTGCGCGCCGAGAACGTTCGGTCTGTGCTTCACGTCACCGGAGCCAACGAGGTTCATGCGGGGCCTCGAACGCCGCACGGAAAGCCGTTCATGGGTGATGTGGCAACGTTCGGGGCTCATTCCGAACTCGATGCAGGGGCTTTGGCTGCTCTCGTTCGTGCTGTTAAGGAGTAGGGACGTGCGCTCCCGGGGAATACTCCAGGCATGCGGAAGGCTAACGACTCCCTCGATCATCCGAGCGTCCGTCATCCCGGCCGGCAGTTGCTGAGCACGGGCCGCGCTGACTTCATTCGATGGAACGACCGGCTCTTGACGTGGCTGGCCGATCATGTGCTCGCCTCGATCCTGATGTTCGATATCGCCCTGATCCTGCCCCTGATCGCGATCCCCATGTCGAACAGCGTGAAGATCACCCTCGGCGTGCTCTCTGGCTCATGGATCCAGTGGTGGGCCCTCCCCGCCCTCCAGAGGTCCCAGGTGCGGGCCGACAGGACGCGCCAAGCAAAGATCGACTCGGACCATCAGGCCCTGACCCATATCGCAGTGACCGTCGACGCCATCCTCGCTCGAGTCGAAACCTTGGAGGGGCAGAAGCCGAAACGCGACCCTGAAGCCCCCTAAAACTCGATCTGCCCCTCGAAGTCCATCTCGAGCGGGCAGAGTTGTGAAGGAGGATTTGACAGTCATTGGACGCCGAGCGCGGGTCCGATCGTTCGCTCTGGCACACATATTCAGGTCCCGCACCGTGCAAGGCCAGTCTCTTCGTTGGCCGCACGAGCTTGGTTCGCAGTTCGCTTACACCGGTCCCCCCTCCTTGCCGCCGTCCAGGGGTCCGACCATCACGGTTTTGGGTTCCTGCCCCGCGCCACATATCGCCGGTAGCGACACGACCTGGTGAGGTTGCGCGCCCCGTCGGGTATCATGCCCCGAGTCGGATCGTTAGCTCAGTTGGTAGAGCAGCTGACTCTTAATCAGCGGGTCCTAAGTTCGAGCCCTAGTGCGTCCACCATTCCCTTCCCATCATCATTGATCGGTCTGCCCTGC
>DDTO01000007.1 GCA_002344135.1 Chthonomonas sp. UBA2362
CTTGGGCCTATGTCTAGGTTCGATGAGAATCTAACGGCCGGAGAGTTAAGAAGTGACGTGGGTCTTACGCCTTAGGGTCTTTAGACCTAAGGGATTGACGGGCTCAGGAGCTGGGCCTAAATCTAGCGTCCGCCGATCGGGCCGCGCAGACCAGGCGGTGGCTGCCCCCCGCCTCCACCCGTGCCCCCGGCGCCACCGGCGCCGCCAGTGCCCGTACCCTTGTTCGAGCCGGGAGCCTTGGGTATCTCGTCCTCGTCCGCTACGAAGACACCGTCGAGCTCTTCGGCACTCCAGGCGTCGTCGTCTTCCTTCGTAGAAACCTCGAACCACTTCGCCCGAATGTCATCCCCGAGTGAGGTCATGATGCGAACGTCTTTGTTTCCAGGAGTGCTCTCGAGCCGCAAGGTCTCTTTCTCGCCATCGTAGAAGCCCTTGAATGCCCAGACCTGCCTCCAGCGACCTGCGGTCAAGTCCTGCTTTGCTTGGGGCGAACCGGTGATCTCTGCGCGGCGTTCTCCCTCGCGGTACCAATACTCGATTCGGGTGGCGAGTACGGCGACCGGGTACTTCCGGCGGCTCTGGGTACTGCGAACCTCTTCGTCGAGCTGCTTCTCCGCGTCGGTCTTCCCTGTCGGGGCGGCGGGTCGACCGGCGGCGATCTCCTCGGGCACGATCGGCCTCAGGGGCTGAAGTTCGACCTCTTCGAGGCGCTCCTGGTCTTCGGGCTTGATGAGCATGCTCACGTTGCCTTCCAGAACCGCGCGCTTCTCCTTCCGATAGATGGTCACCTTATCGCAAAGCAGGTTGACCTTCTTGCTGAAGTAGGACACCTTGCCGGTCGCCACCACGACGTCGGTCTTGACGTTTCGCTCGACAGTGGCCGCCTTGATGATCACATCGCCATCGGTCGCCCATGCGATTTTGGAGACTTCGAGGTCGCTGCCGGAAGCTCGACTCGTTGACTGCGCCTTGATGGTCCACCTCGAGCCCTTCTTGTCTCCGTCGGGCACTTGATCGACCTGGCCGGTCCAAGTGAGGGGCCCTAGCGAGTACGAATTGTCGCTGAGTTGGTACCAGAAGCCGTTGGCTACGACGTCGCCGCCGCTCAGCTTGCCCTTGATCGGGCCCGGCACGTCGATCTTCTTGAGGATCTGATCGTAACGAAACTGGTCGACCTTGAGGTCGAGGTCTTTCGCCCAAACCCGGGCCGCGTTCCTTCCTTCGAAGATCTTGGAGTCCTGACTCCAGGCGCCTTCGGTCGCGCTAAACCGGAAGGGATCGCCGTTCGCGGTGTAGTAGACTCCGTCTGTCACCGCGAAGCACTGCAGCGAGCGCCGATCGCGGGTGATTCCCAGACGTCCGACCCGAGCCTGACCGCGCAGGCTCGACTCCTCGTAGAAGCGCACCGTGACGTCGCCCATTTCGACCGTGATCTCGTTCTCTTGTCGCTGGCCAATCGACCTGCGAATCCCCGCGAAGGGATCGATGGTCGCGATGCGCCGCAGGCTGACCGTGCTCCAGGCAATCAAAGCTAAGGCACTTACGCCGAAGACGAGGGGCTTCCAGGGAAATCTATCGGAGCGTGACATCTCGGGTTACGATCTGGTCCTGACTCTTGAGCGTCACCGACTCGTCCGGAGCGCTCATGTTGTTCGTCGGGTTGCGAAAAGTCATAGTATAGGAACCGGCTAAAACCCAGAAGCCGTAGCCTCCATCGCCGCTGACTGTCCAGCGGCGGACCGGTACGCCAGCGGCCGAAAGCGTAACGATCGTGCCTGGAGCGGCATTGTTCGGCGATACCGTCCCCTTGATGTTATACGGCGGAGGAGGAGGTTCGCTCCCACTTTCGGGAACAAGCAGCACGTCGGCGACGGTAACGACCCCAGCGACGGCGGGATCTTCCGCTCGGAAGGACTGGGGGAAGAAGCCGAGCCTCGTCACCTGGCCTTCGATATCGAAGAAGGCGCCTGCTCCGGCTGCGTAAGCCACCTCGGCCAGGTCGTAGTTGCCGGTAGCATCGGTCGCGCCTCGCCGAGACGCAAAATCGACCTGCGCTCCCTGCACGGGTGTGCCGTCGATCGCCGAAACCACGCGGCCGCGAACGGAGACTTTCTCGGGCCCAATGTAGAGATCGCCCATGCTGGCGGTCCCACCCGAGGGCGCCGGGATCGTGAAGCGGAATGAGGCCGTCGTCGCCCCACTCTGATAGAGCACGACAACCGAGGTCGCGCTCGAAGGAACGACGAACGAAAATGAGCCGTCCGTCGTGCTCGATTGAGTCGATGCGGTGTCGGCCTGCAGGGTCGCCGGCGGACTGGGTGCCTGGCCGTCGACGACCCAGATCACCCGTCCGACCACCGTCGTACCTACCGGCGGGTTTCCGCCACCGCCGCCCCCTCCGCAGCCTGTCAGAACGGACGCCACGAGCACAGCGAGGAAGAATCTCACGGACGAGCTCCGTTGAAGCCGAGCCCGATCGTCATGCTCGTCGACCAGGCCCGGAACTGATACGTGCCGCCGCCGAAGAACTTTCCGCGCATGCCGCCGGTTTCGTCGAGATACGGCACCATGCCGATCGACCCGCTCACTCGCTGAGCGTTCACCGTATAGAGCGTGCCGACCCTCAGGTTTTCGAACCGGATCCGGTAGATTTCCCGCGAAAGCGGCTTTCGCATATCGCGGTAGAGATTGGTCAGTGACTGCCCCTGCAGACCCCCCATCCTCGGCGGCAGATCGGCATCATAGCGGGGGTCGAACGAAGCGGTCGCCCCCGATCTTTGACCGATCCGCACCTCGCTGGTCTCGCCACCGCCGGTAAGGGCGATGCGCATTTCCCATGCGTTCGCGCCCGGCGGCGGTGGAGCGCCTCCGGAACGGCCCGAGCCGCCCAGTCCGCTGGGCGAGAACGAAAGGACCGCTCCCTCCGGGGCAAAGACCCGGACATAGTACGCTTTGCCAGATTCGAACGAGGTGGCCGCATTGAAGGTTCCGCCCTCGGGCTTGCCGGAGACCGGGTCGTTCGCTCCGGGCGTGAACGAGAAGAACTCGGTTCCTATGGCGACGCCTCGGGCGTCGTTGAAAGAGGTCGGCGAGTTTGCGGCAACAGCGACCCGCACCTGCGAGAGCGGGACGTTCTCGGCGACCGGCGTCGAGATGAGGTTCCAGCCCGGTCGCAGCGCCACTGCCACCGCTGTGTTCGGAAGCACCCGACCCTGAACTGCGAGCGGCTTGGCTGTTTCCGAGCGGACGAAGAATCCGAGTCCCTGCGACATCGGTCCGCACTCCGGGAAGAATTCGTATCGGTTCCGCGCCCCGTTCCATCGGGCGGCTTGAGTTTGAGCGGCCGGGAAGCCGAGAACGTCCGACGCTACCGCCTCGAACGGATCACCCGGCAAGCCGATCATCGTCACGCCCTGTTTCAACCCACCCGGCAAATTTATCGTTCCATCGCCCCCGATTCTAAGATCGACGCCCAGCGGGCCGGGGCCTTTCGATACCTTTCGCGACAAAAGCCTCTGGCCGTTCCGGTTGACGTCGATCGTAGCGACGCCGGAACCGAGGAACGCGTTATCAGGACGAGCCCCGAAGGCGAGATTGGACACCGGAATCGCGGTCTGCACGACCGATCCGAAGCGGAGGTCTACCGTATAGGTTCCCGTGAGAGGCCCCCCCGAGACCGTGCCGAAGAACGTGTTCGGGTTCGGACGGGCCGCCGTTGCAATCGAACCGGCTGGCAGAATGCATCGCGAGATTCGGTCCTGGACCGGAATGTCGACGACCACTCGGTACGGCTGGCTGTTGAACAGATCGCCCGGAAAGTTCGGCGCCACCGCGCCATAGGCCGACACGATGTCCATGCGTTCGTCCTGGACGCTCGTGAAGAGCCGGAAAAACTCGGGCGTCCAGAAGACCGGGTAACTCGTGGCGCTCAGAAGAGTTTCATTGCCAGCAGAGTCCGAGGAGAAGTAGTGGGCCTGGATCCCGAAAACGCCGAAGTCGCTGCCTCCCAAACCGTCGACGATCGGGAACGGCTGCACGATCACCTTGAGGCCCGGGACATCGCGAGCAGCCAGGACGAACTGGCGTCTGTACCACTGGGCAAACTGCAGGCCCTCCACAGTCCCTCCCCCCACGAGGTTCAGAACCGTCTGGCAGAGCGCGACCTGCTGCTCCAGAGTTCGATACGATCCGGGCGAGGCGTAGAGCGATTGGGTCAGCTGCGCTACGAAGGCCGGGGACTCGACGAGGACCTTCTGCCATGCCGTACCGGCCATCTGGTAGCGCAGAAGGTAGGGGCCGCCCACGCTCCCACCGATCGGCAGCGGCTGGCTCCGAAGGTTGGGAGCGATAAACCGAGACGAGCCCAGCGCTGGGTGATTGGACCAGTCGTAATAGGGCGAAATGTCGTAGGTGCTCTCCAGGACTCCCTCGATAAGGTCCGGATCAAGGTTCGCAAGCATCGCCGCCGGAGTCCGGCTGATCCGCATGGTCGCTGCTCGAGCGAGACCCTCGTCGAAGGCGTCAGAACCAAACGAATTCGGACCCATGTAGGCTAGGAGCAAGGTGTGGATGAAGTTGACGGCCGAGACTTCCAGCTTGAAGCCGACTGCGTCCTGATAAACGGGGAAACGGACCTCCTGGCGGCCTGATCCATTGTTGGGCAAGTAGTAGCCGCCCGCCACCGCATCTCGCTCGCCGATATCGGCGTCGTAGTTCGAAACCCACACTTGCCCACCGACCGAAGGGGGCCCGAAGACAGCATCGAGAACCGGGCGAGCGCGTTGGAAAACGCTCTGCAGAAAATCGCGATACTCTGTTGGAAAGGCTCGCGGCCCCGTGCTTTCGAAAACGAGCGAGATGTCGCTTGCTCGCCCGCGACCGCCGGGCGGTGGCAGCGGCGATCCTCCACGGGTGAGAAAGAACCGCATCGGGAGACTGAAGACTTGCTGCCGATTCGCCTGCGCGCCCCGGACCCTCCGCGTGAGGCGGGCCGCGTTGCGGCCGAAGAGCCTCGCGGCCGAGTCGGTCAGCGAGTAAACCGCCTCTTGATCGCGCGTCGCCTGAACGTCGAGCGTCAAGTCGGTCGCCGAGGCCATGGCGGCCGCGAAGAGAAAAACGAGGACGCCCGCGAACCTCAAGGCGCCACGAACTCCCCGACCGCGCTCACCGTTCGGTTAACATTCTCGTCGGCCAGGCCCAGCACGAGGTAGTAATAGCGTTGCCCCCGGACCAGATTCGGACCGGCATATTCAAGGAAAACATCGGGCGTCGGCGAGTTGGCGTTGTTCCAGAACGACTCGACGCCAATTCCGGGAAACTCGTCGAACAGATAGACGATGTATCCATCGGCTTGGGCGTCATTCCAGTTGAACGTCAAGGGGTTGTTCGTTACCCTCAAACCGTCGAGATCGGGCAGCGGCGTGACGAGAACCGTATCACTGGGCAAGCTTTCCGATCGGTTCGGATCGTTCGGATAGATGACGCTGAGCGAAGTGATTTGGTAGTAGTAGTTCTGGTTAGGCCGCAGGACGTCGTCGAGATCCACGAAGTAGCCCTCGAGCGGCTCGCGAAGAAAGTCGATCGCTGTGAACGGCCCGCCGGCATTTCGACCGCGGTAGATGCCGTAGCCCAGCAGTTCGAGGCTGTCGATGGGCGTCCAATCGAGCCCGACTTCCACGTAGTTCCCGGCGGGCGTGAGGCGAGTGTCCGAAGCCCTTCGCTTGGCATGCCCCGGATCGAAAAGCCGCTTCACGTGCTCGATCGCCTCGCGATCCCGTGATGCGCGAGTGACTGGCGGCGACGTCCATGACACCGCGGACAGATCCTGCGGCGCCTGCATCTGAGGGTTGCCTGGATTACTCAGGACGAAGTTCACCCGGCGGCGCTCGCCGTCGGTGAGGATCATCGCATCGACATCGCTACGGTACTCACGCCCGCCAGCAACGATGGTGTACGAGATTCCGGAGATCAACCCGAACAGTTCGTACTCGCCGTTGGCGTTCGCCACGGTTCTCTGGCTGCTGAGCCCAGCGCCCCCGGCGAAAATACTTGCTCCACCCAGGCGGAAGCCGTCACGGTCCTCCACCACACCAAAAATGCTGGCAAGCTGCCGTTCGGGCGCGACGACGATGTTCACGCTCTGCGTCCGCTCGCCTCGGAAAGTGACGGCGACGTTGCGGCCCCTGAACCGCACCCCGTTCTGAACGATCTCGGCTTGGACATCGAGGTTGTCCTCGCGGACGTTACGAAGGATGAAGGCGCCGGTCGTGGATGTCGTCGTCGATCCGTCGCGGCTCGAAACGCGTGCGCCGCGAACCGGATCGCCGTTTACATCGGTGACGGTACCCGACACCGATGCGGTGCGAGACCCGCCGCCGCCACCTCCGCCACCACTACCGCCGCAGCCGATAGCAGCGATGAGGGCAAGAGGAACGACGGCTCGAGAAAGTAGTTTTGTGCAATCGATATTCACTGGATTGACCTCGAAACGGTGGCTCTGAGGCTACCGCATCTTGCATAGGAAAGAACGGCCGGGGTCCGCCTTGGTTACGAGCACCCGCCGTAGGCCCGGGCGATCTCGGGGTAGGCGGCGATGTGGGCTTCTATCTCGGCGACCGACGGCAGGCGGCCCGCACCTCCGAACCCGAGACAGTTCAAGCAACCGGCTGCGGAGGCGAAGCGAAGACCGTCCCCCAGCTCCATACCCGAATCTGCCCCATAGAGCATGCCGGCACGAAAGACGTCGCCGGCGCCGGTGGAGTCGATGCTCTCGGGGCAAGGAAATGCCGGATACCTACGCACCGGATGCCCGAGCCCGCCTGCCACGAACCCGTTGGGACCGTCGCTCAAGATGCAAAAGCACCGCTGCCGGTCGGAAAACTCCCGCACCCATGCGAGGTTGTGAGCGTCATCGCCACGGATGCCGATCCAGTCGGTGCTGGACTGCCACCATGCTCCCTCGGGAACGGGATCGCTCTCCTTGATGAAGTCGAGAAGATAGATCGAGGCTCCCCGCTCGGCTGCCGACTCTACGGCCCGGCGTGCTACGTCGCCATGGTTCGGCTCTGCGGTGAACCAGGTCTCCGGCCCGATCCCCAGTTGGTCGAAGATCGATGCGATGGCGTCGGAATCCACTTGCTTTTCTAGATCCCGAAACCCTCGCCCGAACATCGTGCGCTCGCCGTCCGGTGTCACATAGATGTCGCAGATCGGGGTCTGTGCGGGGCCGGCCGGCCGGCCTGTATCCAAATGAACACGGTCCAGTCCTCCAGCGGCCAAGGCTTTGCGGATGAAGTCAGCATCGTCGCCGGTTCCGATCGGGTTGCCGATGAGGACGGGTGGACGCCACCAATGGGCCAGGGCGAGGGCCGTGTTGGCGGCTTCGCCACCCAGCATGCGAACCTCTTCGACGATTTCGACATAGCCTCCCTTTCGCGGAAGATCGTCGACTCTGGCGAGCCGGTCAACGCAGACAGTGCCGTACACGACGAGCATCGCGAGATGGTGGCACCAATCCCTGCCTTAAATGGTCCTAGGTCCATCGAACCGCGGGAATGATTCGCCTGTCTCAATAACCGTGGAGTAATCCACAAGCGACGACCCGAAAGAGAAGTCGCACTCACATCCTCCATAGAAGCAAGACGAACCTCTCGAGAGCCCCGGGCCCCAACCCCCGGGGCTTCTCATTTTATTTCCGAACGCCACTCGTGCGGCGAACCGCCACGTCGAAGAGGAACGACTGGAACGCCTGCCAGTTCTCCTGCTGGGTCGGCAGGATCTGGTTCTCGGGCAAGAGAAATCCGTACTGGCCGGTGTCCCTAAGCTCGACGGTCAGCGAGATCGCCCCCATCGGGCTATAGAACCAGTCGACCGTAGTCCCGCTCGCAGGATAAATCGTCGTGTTGATCGGCCCGTCCTCGTAGACCATTCCACTGTAGTCAAAAATGGCGGAACGCATCCTGCCGCCGATGAACCGATGGACGGCATCGTCGGGGCACAGGGCGCTTTGGTATCCCCAAGGCCACATGATGAGTTGACTGTAACTGTGGTAGTCGATGAAGCCGGCGACGTTGGGAAGGCTCTGGACCAGGTTCCTCAGCCCCTGATTCTCCGGCTCGCTCATCGCCGAAGGGCCCCGATAGGTTTCGGAGCTGGTGTTACCGGAAGAGCCTGCTCCCCCCCAACCAGTGGCATAGTTTCGGTTGAGATCGACCCCGCGAGTCCCGTTTCCGTTGTTTCGCCGATTCTTTCTCCAATAGCGGTCATTGGTCCAGGTATAGACGTAGCCATCCGGGTTGAGGCTCGGAACGATGTAAACCGCGACTCTGCGCATGAGGTTCGCGTACGCAGGATCGTTCTTGATCCGGTCGATCAGGTTGTCGGCGAAGTACATGCACGTCGAGGGGCTGATCCACTCGCGAGCGTGGATACCGCCGATAATCACGATGTTGGCGACTTGTGAACTCGAGGTCTTCTGGTTCGAAATCCGATACGCCCAGACAGCGCGGTTCCCCCAACTCGTCGCGATCTGCTGCCTGCTGACTAGGCTCGGGTTCGCCGTTCGCCACAGTTCGTACTGCGCGATCATGTTCGCGTAGTCCAAGTAGAAATACCGGTAATCGTCGATCTGGGGCCGCACGACATCGCGCCAAGCATCGGCATCGGGCAACTCCGAGATGAACTTGTGGTCCAGCCGCAGAGCCCATAGTTCGGGCAACTGGTTGGGGCCGACGATCACGTCCGTGGCGCCGAGGCTGACCTGTTCGGAAAAGAGACCCAGTCCGCAATCGGCCACGCGCTGAGCCTGCTCGTCGGTATCGACGTAGACCCGATATCGGGACCAGCCGGATTGAGCCGTTGCCGAGACGAACGACGCCGCCAGGGCGGCCAAGACAAAAAATCGCATCGCAGTATCCTCCGCCAGAGGGCTACCCTATTATAGGACCAAACCCCACTTGTGAGAGGTGTTTTTGAGCAAGGTTGGTTCGCCCCGCCCTTCGGTAGACTCCCACGACCTTGATGCCACCACGCTTGGCCGTGATCGTGCCGGCCTACGACGAAGAAGCTCGCTTGACGCCGACCCTCGAGCGGCTCGCCGAATACTTCGGCGGTCAGAGCTACACTTGGTCGGTTACCGTCATCGACGACGGAAGCAAGGATTCCACAGCGGAAATCGCCGCCCGTTTTGCCGAAAGCCATCCCGGTTTCGGGCTCCTCACCTACCGACCCAATCGAGGCAAGGGCTACGCGGTGCGAAAGGGAATGCTGGAAGTTCCAGGCGAACTGATCCTGTTCTCCGACGCAGACCTCGCTGCGCCGATCGAAGAGGTCGAGAAGCTTCTTCCTGCGATCGAACGCGGGATCCCGATCGCGATCGGTAGCCGCCCACTCAAGGAAAGTCGCCTCGAAGTGCGCCAGCCCTGGTTTCGCGAAATGATGGGCCGCGCGTTTAACAAGGCGGTCCAACTCTTCGCGGTTCGCGGCCTGCAAGACACCCAGTGCGGATTCAAGGTGTTTCGAAAGGACGTCGCCGTCGATGTCTTCTCGCGCTGCAAGCTCGATCGATACGGCTTCGACTTCGAGTCCCTGATGATCGCCCGCGACCTCGGCTACGAGATTGCCGAGATACCGATTCGCTGGCGGCACCAAGAGGGCTCCAAGGTCAACCTTGTCCGCGATGGCTTGAGGATGCTTCGCGATCTCGTCGGGCTTCGGCTGCGCGGGAAGAAACGCCGTCTGGCTGGGCGCGAGGACGATGCAGACTGAAGAGTACGCTCGACTCTTCGAGCACGAGGACCGCTATTGGTGGTTCGTCGGGCGCCGCCGTCTCGCGCTGCGGCTTCTCGAAGCGGCGATCGAACAGGGATCTCGCGTGCTCGATCTCGGTTGCGGCACCGGAGCGGTCCTCGCCGAGGTTTCGCAGCTTTACCGGGCCACTGGCCTCGATCGAAGCGAGCTCGCTCTCGCATTCAGCGCCAAGAGAGGACTTCGGCGGCTCGTTCTCGGCGACGGCAGCCGACTTCCCTTTGCAAGCGAGTCGTTCGACGGCGTCGTCGCTCTCGACATCTTCGAACACATCGAAGACGACCGTGCCGCTTTCGCGGAGGCTCACCGGGTACTCGCACCGGGAGGAGCGCTGGTACTCAGCGTGCCCGCGTTTCGTTGGCTATGGGGTCCTCACGACGTCGCTCTGATGCACCAGCGTCGCTACCGCCTCAGGCAGGTCGTTGCCGAACTCGAAGCAGCCGGCTTCGTGGTCGAGCATTCCAGCTACAGCGTCTACCTGCTGTTTCCTGTCGTCATGCTGGTGCGCCTTCGCGACAAGCTGCGCCGGGGACCTGCTAAGGTCGACCTGCCGCCCGTGCCCGACTGGCTCAATCGCCTTCTGATTCGGGTCCAGGAGTGGGAGGGCCGCTGGACCGCGCGACATCGTCTTCCTTGGGGCAGCAGCGTCGTCGCGGTCGCCCGCAAGCCACGCGTTCGGTAATATCTCGCCGTCCCATGAAGATGCCCTTTGCGATGCTGCGCGATCTTGTAGAGACGCGCTTGACCGCGGACCAGATCGGCGATCTGCTCACGATGGCCGGATTCGAGCTCGAGGAGCTTCAGTTCGTCGATGGCGAACCCGTCCTCGATGTCAAGGTCATGGCCAACCGCGGCGACGGTCTTTCGGCGATGGGGCTCGCCCGCGAAATCCTCGCCAAAGACCCCGATTCAAGGCCCACCGCGCTCTACACTCGCGCCGTCGATCGATTCCGCTCGGAGGACGAGGAGACCGTCCCCGCTGCTCCTCCGGTAGGAGTGGAGATTCTGACCGAGGCGTGCACCCGTTATGCCTGCCGGCTCTTCACGAACGTGCAGAACGGCCCATCGCCAGAGTGGCTCCAGAAGAGGCTCACCCAAGCGGGCATGCGGCCGATCTCGCTCTTGGTCGACTTGACGAACTACGTCTTGCTCGAACAGGGCCAGCCGCTGCACGCCTTCGACTACGACAAGCTTCACGGCGGCCGGATCGTCGTCCGCGACGCTCGGCAAGGAGAGAAGCTCATCACGCTCGACGGCGCCGAGCATGACCTGAGCGAGGCAGGCATGATGATGATCTGCGACGTCGATCATCCCGTCGCCGCCGCCGGAATAATGGGCGGGCTGGAAACAGAAGTGGGCCCTGAGACGCAGACGATGCTCCTCGAATCAGCCCACTTCTCGAACACCTCCGTGCGCCGGACTCGGAAGCTGCTCGGTCTGAGCACCGAGGCGAGCTACCGGTTCGAACGCTGGGTCGATCCCAACGGAGTGGTGGCGGCGCTGAACCGGTTCGCCGAGCTTTACTCCGGGATCGCGGGTCCCGACGGTGTTGTGATCGGACTCGTCGACGTCTACCCGAAGCCCTTCGAACTCCCGGCGATTCGCGTGCGGATGGAGCGGGTTTGCCGGCTGCTCGGCACGGACGTCTCAGAGGCAGATGCCAAGCGGTATCTGACCAGCCTCGGCTTCGGCATCGACAGCCCCGACGTGATCACCCAAATCGGCGAAATCCTGACACGGGCCGTCACTCCGGGCGCCAAGGGTGAGTTCTCCGCACGTCCCCCGTCATGGCGACCCGACGTCGTGCGGGAAGACGACGTCATCGAGGAAATCGGCCGGGTACACGGCTACGACCAGATCCCCGAAGCTCCGCCCCAAGGCACGATCATCCAAGGCGGCGTCTTCGGGCTGCAGGCCTTCATCGACGAAGTCCGAGAGAGCATGCTGCGGAGCGGATTTAACCAAATGATCAGCCACTCGCTGCGCGACGCCCATCCGCTCGACTTCACCGACAACGAGCGGGTCGAAGTGCGCAATCCGCATTCGCCGGAGATGCGCTTCTTGCGTAACTCGCTCTTGCCGGGCCTCGCTGAAGCCGCCCGAAGAAACGGTGGCCGCGATGTTCACCTTTTCGAGATCGGGCGGGTTTTCGTCAAAGGCGACTACCAGTACGACGAGAGTCCCGAACTCGGCATTCTCAGCACCGGCGCGCTTTATCCGCCTCATTGGCTGACGCCGCCGGTCTCCAATACCGACTTTTACAGTCTCAAAGGCGCGCTCGAAGAACTCGGCACGACCTGCAAGGTGCACTTCCACTTCGACCATCCGCTCATTCTCGATCCTCGGCTGCATCCCACTCGTCAAGCCAGCGTCCTCGCTGACGAGGGAAACGTTCACATCGGGGTGTTCGGGCAGATTCATCCTGATCTTGCCGAGGAACTCGACCTCCCCGAAATGACGATGCTCGCCGAGTTGGACCTGCTCGTGCTCTTCACGTTCCGCGACGATACGATGCGGCTTCGGGAAATCAGCCGAAATCCTGCCGTTCGCCGCGACATTGCCATCTCGATCGACAAGAGCGTGCCCTACGCCAAGGTCGAGCAGGCACTCGTCGAGTCGTGCGGTGACCTGCTGGAGCGGCACTGGCTCTTCGACGTTTACGAGGGTCCCGGGATTCCCGAGGGCAGTCACAGCCTCGCCATCGCAATCCAGCTTAGGAAGATGGGTGAGAACCTGACCGACGAGGAAGCGAACCGGGTGCGGGATCGGGCCGTGATGGCGCTCGAAGGGCTGGGGGCGACACTGCGCTGAGGGCAGCCGAGCCCACGACGGCGCCGAAGGCGACAACAAATACAGTCCGCATTGCCAATGGCCAGTAGTGATAGTGGTCGAACGGCTTGAGCCAGGCCATCGGGAGGAACGCCAGGAACGAAAGCGCGAACGCACCGGCGACGGTCGGCCATCGGCGATCCCCCCCCACCACGACTGCGCCGGCCACGTTCCCGGCAACCAAGACGAGCGCCGCCCAGAGCGTAGGAACGAACAGCAAATCTAAGCCCGGCTGCCTGACCGTCGCCTCGATAGGAACCCATGCACGGCCGGCAGGGACGCCATACCTCATAAGGGACATCCAGACCCCCATCCCGTCTCGGAACTGTTGTGCCTGATAGCCGCTGACACCCTCCGGCAGGAACGCGCGGCGGAGCAGGAGATAGCCGACCAACAGCCCCCAGAATGCCGCATGCCAGAACCAAACCCGCCGATCCTCCGTTACTGCCGGCCGCTGCAGCCGGAAGATCACCGTGACCGCCAGCAGCGTCGCAGGCAGCATGACCGCCTGCTCGTAAGAGCCAAGGGCGAACAGCATCGAGAAGCCGGCTATAAGGGCGAACATCCAGGCTCGTGGACTCGACGAAGCGAGCGCGGTGGTCCTCGTCGCGGGCAAGTCGTGGGGCGTTGCCGGTCGAAGGGACGCGGATCTCGGACGAGTCCTCTCGAAGCGCGCAAAAGCCGCTAGGCTGACGAGGCAAAAGACGGTCATCGTCGTCGCCGTCCGCCCCGGCAGCCAATCCAAAGTTCGATGGCGCAGTGGGTAGGCAACCAACTGATCCCCCAGCAAGGCGAGCGAAAGAGAGGCGAGCGCTATTTCGGTCCATCCGATCGGACTGCTCCCTTCACGAAGATGAAGCAACAGCCGTCGGCCAAAGGCCAAGGCGGCCAGGCCGATCGCCGCCCAACCCAGCCAGGAACCTACGATCGGACCGCGATCGAACTGCCAAAGCACCATCAGGCCGGACGCCAGGGCCGCGTAGGCGGGTCGATCGGTGAGCTCCCGGACGAACCAAAACAAGGCCAGCACGCAGCCGATCAGCAGAAGCGCTTGCGTTCGCCCGTACCCGGCTGGGTCGTCACCGTTCAGGCGAGAGTCCACCTCGAAGACCAGCGTCGACATTGGGCGGTAGAAATGATTTTCGAGGGGCCAATCGCTGGTGAACCAGGACAGGGGCGCGCTCCGCTCGCGGATCGCCGAAAGGAGCACCGCGGTGTCGCTGTCCTCGAGCAGGGTTGGAGAAGACGGCCGGGCTAGCCAAATCGGAAGACACGCAAGGACCGCGAGAGCGAACGCGATCCACCAGCGCTTCATGGCGGCATTGTGCCCCAAGCTCCAGACCGACGAACTTTCAGTTTCTTCTGAAAGTTCGCACTACCTGGCGCGTCCACCGAGTATCCTTGCCAACGGTGTCCGCACGTTTGTCCGATGGAACGCCCTGGACCGCGCAGGGCGAGGAGAAGCGCGAGGCCGTTCGGCGAATGTTCGCGCAGATCGCTCCGACCTACGACCGGATGAACGGCCTGATGTCTTTGCGCCTGCACCGCCGTTGGCGACGCTTTGCCGTTGCCTCGCTCGGTCTTTCGCCGGGTTCGACCGTCCTCGACGTCTGCTGCGGTACCGGCGATTTCCTCGTCCCCCTGCGGAAGGCGGTCGGGCCGAAAGGGCGAGTATTCGCCGGCGACTTTTGCCTTCCCATGCTGGAGCTCGCCCGCGATAAAGACGACCGCGCCTCGCTCGCCCTGGCAGACGCCGGAGGACTGCCCTACGCGGACGAGTCTTTCGACGGCGTGACCGTCGGCTGGGGCATCCGCAACGTGCCCGACGTCGATCGGGTCCACCGAGAGATATTCCGCGTGCTCAGGCCAGGCGGCGTTTTCGTCTCGCTCGACATGGCAAGGCCGCGGGGTCGGGTGCTCGGCGCGGCCTCGGCGTGGGCCTTCAACCGCATCGTGCCAGCACTCGGTAGATGGATCGGTCAAGCGGAGGCGTATCGGTACCTGCCGGAGAGCACGCAGCGCTTCATGACCCGCGAGGAACTGGCCGAATCGATGGCGTGGGCTGGATTCGCCGACGTTGCCTGGAGAGATCTGTTCTTCGGCAACGTTTGCCTCCATCGAGGGAAGAAGACTTGAGCCTGCCCACGATCTCCGAATTCGACGACCTCCTCGGCGAGCTGAGGGCCGACGTCGAGCGCGTCGAGGCGGAGTTGGCGACCCTGATCGATTCACCGGTCGAAGTCGTCAGGCAAGTGGGCTCGCATACGCTCGCCGCTGGGGGCAAGCGATTGCGGCCGGCATTCGTCTCGCTGGCCGCTCGCGCGACCGGGAGGCCCTACGATCCTGCTCGTGCCGTGCGGCTTGGGGCCTGTCTGGAACTCATCCACATGGCCACCCTGATCCACGACGACGTCATCGATCAGGCCGATCGCCGCCGGGGACGCGCTACTGCCTCCTCGCTCTTCGGTAACACCGCCTCGATTCTCAGCGGCGACGCCATGCTCGCCAAGGCGATGGTCGTGCTCGCAGACGACGGCGACCTGGGCATTATCCGAACGGTCAGCCGGTCCGTCGTCGAGATGGCTGAGGGCGAGGCGCGCGAAGTCGAATGTCGGGGACGCTTCGATCTCGACGAGGGCAAACACTTGGAGATCCTCCGCATGAAGACCGCGGCCTTCATCGAGTGCTGCTGTCGAGTCGGGGCTGCCCTTGGCGGCAGCGACCGCGAGACCACCGCCGCTCTCGCCGAATATGGCCACCACGTTGGCATGGCCTTCCAACTCGTGGACGACATCCTAGACTTCCGGGGCGACCCCGATCGAACGGGCAAACCAAGAGCCACCGACTTCAAGGAAGGCTGCGCAACGCTGCCGCTGATCCGTCTTCGAGCCGGCATGCAGCCTGAAGAGGCAGCTCGGGTCGAATCTTGGTTCGGCAACGGCGTGAGCGAGGACGATCTAATCGACCTCGTCGCCCTCATGGATGCGCACGGAACCTTTCTCGAGGCGGAGTCCACTGCCCGCTGCCATGTGGTTAGCGCCCTGACCGCCCTTCAGCAGCTTCCCGACTCGCCCGATCGCCGCCTGCTCGCCTCTGCCGCCGAGTTCGTGGTGCGGCGCGCTTCCTAAGGCTGTGGCGCTGAACGCCACGCACGCAGACTCGGCCAGCAGCGCCAGGTTTTGGATAGCCCCGAACGTAGTGGCGAACTTTCTGCCGTTCCACCGCGCCCTATGTTCAAATGGTGAAGTGGCTCACACTCACCGTCGCAGCGGTTGTTGCCGCGACGGTCACGATTGCAATTGTCCGGCTCGACAACGAGGAGCGTGCGGTCAAGGCCAAGCTCGAGGGGCCCTGGGAGGCCCACGCATGGCGTCGCCTCGCCTGGCTCGACGAGTACGGCGAGTTCGACCACGCCAGCTACTTGCGGGCGCTCGCTCAGCGCGACGCAATGCTCGCGCAGGGTGAAGTCGGCACGCAAGCGGTTGTGTGGACCGAACGAGGACCGGAAAACGTGGGCGGACGGACGCGCTCGCTCGTAATCCATCCGACCAACCCGAACATCATGCTCGCGGGCTCGGTCGGGGGCGGCATCTGGCGCACCACGAACGGGGGAACGACCTGGGCCCCCGTCGACGATCGCCTGCGCTCGCTCGCGATCGGCTGCTTAGCGATCGATCCTACAAATGCGAACGTGATTTATGCCGGCTCGGGCGAAGGGTTCTTCAACGGCGACGCCATCGGCGGGGCCGGCATCTACAAATCCACCGACGGCGGCGTCTCATTCACCCTTCTGCCGAGCACCGCTGGATGGGACAACGTCTGCCGCATCGCGATTTCGCCCAACGGGGCGACCCTGCTCGCCGCGAAGCGCTACGGAGGCATCCAACGCTCCACGAACGGCGGCGTTTCGTGGTCGAACCCGCTTTGGGCGCAGGGGAGCTACTACGTCGAATTCGATCCCACGAACTCAAGCAAGGCGATCGCCCAAGTAATCGATTACGACTTCGGAGTGGGCAACTGGTTCCACCGGGCCCTCTTTTCGACCAACGGCGGGGCGTCTTGGACTGCCGCCAGCGGATTGAATCAGGTCTGGAATTTCGAAAACCGGATCGAGCTCAAGTACGCCGCCAGCAACCCCACCATCGTGTATGCCTCCTGTGCTTCGGGGGGCGGAAAGGTGTGGAAGTCGACCAACGGCGGCCAATCCTATGCACAGGTGACCACCACCGGCTCGAGCGGCTGCAACTGGTACGCCAATCCCTTGTGGGTCGATCCGACCAACCCGAACGTGCTCGTGGTCGGCGGCTATCACCTCTTCCGCAGCACCGATGGCGGGGTGACGCTCTCCCAGATCAGCGACGGTTACATCCAGACGACCCAGCCCCATCCGGACATGCACTTCGTCGTCCACGATCCCGGCTTCAACGGTACGACCAACCGGCGCGTGTACGTCTGCAACGACGGCAGCGTGTACCGAACCGACAATATCTACACTGCGAGCACCTCGAGTGGCTGGACTCGGCTCGATGTCGGACAGCGCACGACCCAGTACTACGGCGCCCAGGGCGACGGTCCGAGTGGGCGGATCATCGGAGGCACCCAAGACAACGGCACCCTGCGTCTTCAAACCGGATCGAACAACGCCAACCTCATGTTCGGCGGCGACGGCGGGTTCTGCGCGATCGACTGGACGAACACGAACTACTGCTACGGCGAGTACATCTCGCTCCAGATTCACCGCTCGACGAATGGCGGTTCGTCGGCAAGCTACATCTATAGCGGCATCGCGGACGCCGGTACCGACGCGAACTTCATCGCGCCCTTCATCCTCGACCCGAACAACGCCGCCCGAATGCTCGCGGGCGGCCGTCAGCTTTGGCGTACCGTCAACGTTCGCGCCGCTGCACCGATTTGGACCTCGATCCGCCCGGCGGGCAGCGACCGGATCAGCGCCATCGCCGTCGCCACCGGCAGCTCCGACGTCGTGTGGGTCGCTCAGAACAACGGCGAGGTCTGGAAGACGACCAACGGTACCGCCGGTTCGCCGACCTGGACTGCGATCGACGACAATGCAGGCGCGAACCCCTTTCCGAATCGATACGTCACGCGAATCCTGGTGGATCGGAGCAATTCGAACATCGTGTACGTCGCCCTCGGCGGTTTTTCGACGGACAACCTCTGGAAGACCACCAACGGTGGCGCCACATGGGTCGACGTAACCGGCTCGGGGGCGAACGGACTCCCCGATGCCCCGATTCGGGGTATCGCGCGTCACCCAGGGGCAGCGAACTGGCTCTATGCAGGCACCGAAGTAGGACTCTTCGAAACGCGCGACGGCGGCGCGACGTGGTCGACCAATGCCTACGGGCCCGCGAACGTCAGCGTGGACGAAGTCACCTTCATGCACAACTCCACGACCCTCCTCGTCGCGACCCACGGCCGGGGAATCTGGACGGCGAACATTCCGAACCCTGCCGGCAACGTCACGGGAACGGTGACCCTGCAGGACTGGGGAGGCCTTGCCGCCGGCCAGACCGTTCGTTTCGAGGTGATGCCGACAGGCTCGACCATCGCGACGACGACAGTGGACGTCGTCCTCGGCTCCGGCGGATCATTCATCTTCAACCCGAATGTCTCGACCGGCATCTACGACCTCTACGCCAAGGGAAGCCACTGGCTGCGGCGCAAGGTCGCCTCGGTCAGCCTCAACTCCGGCGGAACCAACGGCGTCGCGTACAGCCTCGTGAACGGGGACATCGACCGCGACAACGAGGTCGCCATCGGCGACTATTCGGCACTGTCGTCAAGCTTCGGCTCTTCGAACCCGCAAGCCGATTTGAACGGCGATGGAGACGTGGATATCGGAGACTTCGGCATCCTGTCGGCCCGCTTCGGAAGCATCGGAGACTAGGTTCCCGCCGCACGAACCATCGGGCTACCGTGGGTGGTAGCCGGGGGATGGCTCCGCCCCCGGTCAGCCGTCTTCCCGCGGCAAGAACCATCCGCGGGCTACCTCTATGGAGACCCAATGAACCGCTACGCGTCCGAGTACAGATAGAACTCGTACGGATGGGGGCGGAGGTCGATTTGGTCGCATTCGTTCTCCCGCTTCCACGCGATATAGGTCTTGATGAGGTCCTCGGTGAAGACGTCGCCTTTGAGCAAGAAGAGGTGATCGGCTTCGAGGGCGTCCAGGGTAGCCCGGAGTGAGCCAGGTGTCTGCGGGATATCGGCCTTCTCCAGCGGAGGCAATTCGTAGAGGTCCTTGTCGATCGGCTTGCGGGGCTCGATGCGGTTCTGGATGCCATCGATGGCCGCCATCATGATCGCGCTAAAGGCGAGATAGGGGTTCGCGGTGGGGTCCGGGGCGCGGAACTCGATGCGCTTGGCTTTGGGGGACTTGCTGAACATCGGGATGCGGACGCAGGCCGAACGGTTGCGGGCCGAATAGATGAGGTTGATCGGGGCTTCATAGCCGGGGACGAGGCGGCGATAGGAATTCGTGGTGGGCGCGCAAATGGCGAGCAGTGCCGGAGCATGGTGGAGGATGCCGCCGATCATGAACCTCGCGGCTTCCGAAAGACCGGCATACCCCGTCTCGTCGACCATGATGGTTTCACCGTTCTTCCAGACGGAGAAATGGACGTGCATCCCGCTGCCGTTGTCGCCATAGACGGGTTTCGGCATGAAGGTCGCCGTCAGGCCGTGTTCGGCGGCGGTCGCCCGCACGACGTACTTGAATTTCTGGAGGTTGTCGGCCATCCGGAGCAGGGTTTGGAATCGAACGTCGATTTCGCACTGCCCGGGGCTACCGACCTCGTGGTGATGAATCTCCGGCTCGCAGCCGACGATTTCGAGGTTGAGCATCATGTCGCTGCGGACGTCTTGGAGGCGATCGGCGGGCGGACAGGGGAAGTAGCCCCCTTTGGGCCGGTGGGTGTAGCCGAGCGAACCCTCCTCACCGCTATTCCAGTGGGCTTCCTCACTATCGATCTGGAAGAACGCGCCTTGGGCCGAATTCGCGTACCGCATTTCGTCGAAGACGAAGAACTCGGCTTCGGGGCCGATGAAGGCGGTGTCGCCGATGCCGGTCGAGCGAAGGTACTGTTCGGCCTTCTTGGCGACGTAGCGCGGGTCGCGGCTGTAGCGCTCGCGAGTGATCGGGTCCTCGATGTCGCAGATCAGGACCGCGGTCTTGTACTCGTGGAACGGATCGAAGAAGAGCGACTCCGGGTCGGGAATGAGAAGCATGTCGGACTCGTTGATGGCCTGGAAACCGCGGATACTCGATCCGTCGAAGCCGAGCCCGTCCTCGAAGGCTTCGGAGTGCAGGTTCTTGGCGGGGATGGTGAAGTGGTGCCACATCCCGAACAGGTCGGTAAAGCGAACATCGACGAGATCGGCGTTCTCTTCCCGAATGCGGGCGAGCGCCTCCGAAACGGCTTGAGTCGACATATTGAGGTCCCTCTCCTAGAATTGATCCTGGCCCCGATTCGCGGGGCGCGAGCGGCTTGTGCGGCACCCGGTCCGGTCCCGACGCCGCGCGCGAGACCCCTAGGCCGGCTTCTTCGCTGGGCTTGCCGCCTCGTTGCGGCACCCCGAATTATGCCACGGGACACCCTGTGGAGTCGCCGCGAAATCGCCGATAAACCTGGTGGAAAACTATGCCGGGACCATTCGGAGGAATCGATCTGGCGAGCCGCGCGCTGCGGAACTTCCAGCGCGCACTCGACGTGACGGGGCACAACATCGCCAACGTCAACAGGCCGGGCTACTCGCGACAAACGGTCGACTTCCGCCAAGGCGAACCGAGTTTCTATGCCTCAGGAAGCCTCTGGGTGGGCAGCGGCGTGGAGATTTCGAACGTGAACCGCATTCGGGACATGTTCCTCGACGCACGCCGCCGCGATGGTGAGAGCGATCTTAACCGGTACCGCACGCTCGCCGGGCAGCTGGACTCCATCCAGGGAATCTTCGGCGAACCGGGCGACACCGGCATCGCGACTGCCCTCGACAAGTTTTGGGACGCCTGGTCGGGGCTCGCATCCAATCCCTCGGATCAGGGAGCCCGTATGCAGGTGCGGCTCGCCGGCGAAACGCTGGCGACGCGGATCCGATCGACGCACGCCGACCTGAGGAGGCTTTCGAACCAGATCGACCAGGAAATCAATTCGACGATCACCGAAATCAACTCGATCGCCCAGCAGATTCACGACCTGAACGGCTCGATACGTCGCGCGCTCGCCCAGGGCGGCCCTCCGAACGACTTGCTCGACCAGCGCGACCAGCTCGTGCAGCGCCTGAGCGGGCTGGCGAACATCACCACCGCCGACTTCGACGACGGCTCGATCGCGGTCTACATGAGCCAGCATACGCTCGTCGAGCCTGCGACCCCTCCCAAGGGGCTTCCCTTCGCGTACGACGTGGGACAGGCCAAGGTCGGAATCGCCGACGTCCGATCGGGCAAGCTCAGGGGCCTGCTCGACGCTAAGCTGAAACTCGATGGCGGCGCCGTTGGCGCGACGATCGTCGAAGGCGCGCTCGGCATGCTCGATCGACTCGCCAATGGGCTGCGAACGACCGTCAACAGCCTTCACAAGACGATCGCCGATCCCCTCGACGTCTCGGAGCGATTCTTCGCCGACGTCCCGCCCGGCGACCCGCAGACTGGCGCGATCGATTTCGATCTCGAGGCGCGGATCTATGCCGACCACCGAAACATCCTCGCCGGCGACCCGGCCAAGCCGGGAGACGGCTCGATCGCCCTCGCCCTCAGCGCGCTTCGCAGTCAAAGCCACGTTATCTTCGGGGGCAAATCCTTCAATGTGTTCTACCAAGAAAGCATGACGAGCCTTGCCCACGAGGCACGCTTCTTCCAGTCGAAGGCGGACGTGCAGGCCTCCGTGGTGAACCAGATCGAGGCGCAGCAGCTGAGCGTGAGCGGCGTCTCGCTTGACGACGAGATGGCCAACATGCTTCGGTTCCAGCGCAGCTACCAGGCGGCGGCGAAGATGCTGACTATTTTCGACCAGGTGACCGAAGATCTCATTGGGATGATCCGGAGATAGGGCCTATGACGCGCATTTCGACCGCCTACCAGTACTCGACTTACCAGCGCGAGATTCGCGAGGCCGAGCGACGCTACTTCGACGCCCAGCGTCAGGTCACGACCGGAAAGCGGCTGAATTCGCCCAGCGACGATCCGTCCGGCGCGAACTTCCTCCTCGGCGCGCGCGGCCTAAAATCGGCCGCCGAGCAGTTCACCTCGAACCTCGGAGTGGCCAAGCAATATCTCTCGTTCACCGCTTCCTCGCTCGACGACGGTCATACGTTGCTGCGCGAAGCCTACGCGATCGCGGTGCAGGCGAATCAGACGACGGTCAGCCAGGAGACGCGAAACGGACTGGCCCTCCAGGTCGAAGAAATGCAACGCCGCCTTGTCGACATTGCCAACGCCCAGGGCTCGGGCGGCCAGTTCCTCTTTTCGGGCCAGAAGACGAGCACGAAGCCCTTCGATGTTTCCAGCGGGAACCTGGTCTTCAGCGGCGACAACGACGAGATTCGGGTCGAGACTTCGGCTCACGAGACGCTGGCGGTGAACACCCCCGGCGAGCAGATGTTCCGAAAGGCCTACGAGGCCCTGCAGGAACTCGCCACCAACTTGCGCTCGGGAGTGACCGGTTCCACCGGCAGCGATATCCGCAGTCTGCAGGATCGCATGACCGACTTTCGATCGGAATGGAGCCTGGCTGGAGCGAAGCTCAACCGAGTCGAGGAGATGACCCGAAGCCATGAACGCCGTATCGACGAACTCGTCAAGCAGATCTCCGACGTCGAGGACATCGACCTCTCTCAAGCGATCCTCAACTATCAGAAAGCTCAGACAGCCTACGCTGCGGCGCTCCAAGTAGGGAGCCAAGGACTCCAGATGAGCCTCATGGACTTTATTCGATGACGACGACTACAAATTTCACATCGACCCGCTTCGGCGAGGTGGCCTACACCGACGCCGATATCGTGACGCTCGAGGGCGGCCTGCTCGGGTTTCCCGCGAGCACTTCGTACCTGATCCTCGCTCACAAGGAGGGGAGTCCGTTCCGTTGGCTACAATCCCTCGAAGAGCCAGGGCTGGCATTCCTCGTCGTCGATCCGGCCCATTTCGTCGACGGATACGCGCCGCTCCTCGGAGATGAAGCGGCCCAAGCACTCGGATTATCCGAGGACACCCCCCGTCTCGTCTATACTATCGTTACCATTCCGAACGGGCGACCGGAGGAGATGACGATCAACCTTGCTGGGCCGATCGTGATCAACGGAGTCACTCGGGTGGCGAGACAACTGGTGATCGAGGACCCGAACTGTGCGATCAAGCACCGAGTTCTCGAGAACAAATCCAAACGGCTCGCGGCCTAGGGTTCTCCGGAATCTTCGGCGTCGAGCGGGGGCCATGGAGGGCGCGCGTTCATGCTGGTTCTCACCAGGAAAGTCAATCAGAGCATCATAATCGGAGACGACGTCGAAGTTGTCGTGCTCGAGGTTCGCGGCGAGCAGGTGCGGCTCGGCATCCGAGCCCCCAAAGACGTTACCGTCCACCGGAAGGAAATCTACGAGCAGATTCAGGAAGAAAATCGCCAGGCAGCCAAAACGCGCACCGAAGACGTCCCCGAATAATCCGTGCGCGAGGCCATGAGGCGCGGTTCGCTCCTCCGTCGACTCAACCGATTCCTCCTTAAGCGTTTTGTGCCGCGCTTCGCGCTGCGTCGGGTTCTTCTCATGGCCCAGGCTGGTGGCTACGCGCTCCAAGCGTCGGGAGTTCTCTTCATTTCGGCCGCGCTCGCCGGTTCGGCTAACGCATGGCTGCATGGCAGCGAAGGAACCCTGCTCTATTTTCGCGTTCTGCTCGAGCCGGCGAGATCGATCGCTGCCCTTGTCATAACGGCGTGGGTGTTCCCCGAAGCGTTCCCGTCTCCACGGAGGGCCTTGATGTTCTCCGTGATCTTGCCCACCCTGTTTGTCGCTCTGTTGGTGGGCTTGAAAATCGTTGCGGAAGGGGCGGGGCCGCCTCTCGTCCGTTTCGGCGAGGCCCAGCGCGCCGATGTCATGTGGCGCGATCCGAGATTCCTCGCCGTCGTTTGGGCGCTTCAGGTGCCGCTCCTCTACTCAACGGCTCGGCTTCGCCGCTAGCGCACCGGTACAATCTGGGCCGATGCTCACCCATTTCGGCATCGAGTCGGTGCTCGCAGAATGGCCCGAGGCCGTCGTTTGCGTCGGCACCTTCGACGGCGTCCATCTGGGACATCGGCACGTGATCTCCCGTGCCGTTCACGTAGGACGCCAGACCGATAGGCCGAGCATCGTGGTCACCTTCGATCGCCATCCTGCCTCGATCCTCGCCCCGGAGAGGGTCCCTCCGGCGATTGCAACGCTTGGCGAGGACCTCCGTCAGTTCGAGGCACTGGGCGTTTCGGCAGCCGCCGTACTCCGGTTCGACGAGGCTCTCGCCGCAACTTCCGCCGAGGACTTTCTACAGAACATCCTGCAACAAGGGCTCCATGCGAGTTCCCTCGTCGTCGGGCACGATTTCGCCCTAGGCCACGACCGAGTCGGAACGCCAGAATGGCTCGCCGAGCGGATTCCGACCGAAATCGTGCCGCCGTACCTCCTGGACGGCCAGCGGGTCGCGAGCAGCGAGATTCGTCGGCTCGTCGCGGCAGGCGAAGTAGAGGCCGCCTCGCGGCTTCTCGGAAGACCCTTCGCCATCGAGGGAGTCGTCGTCGGGGGCCAGAAGCTGGGCCGCACCCTCGGGTTCCCGACCCTCAACCTCGCCCGAAGTGGCGGCCAGGTGCGTCCAGCCGATGGTGTCTATGCGGGTCGCTGCGAGACATCACTCGGGCGATTTGCCGCGGCCGTCGGCGTAGGCGTCCGCCCCACGATCGGTTCGGGTAAGCGAACGATCGAGGCGTACCTGCTCGACTTCCCCGGCGACAGCCTCTACGGTCAGGCCGTCAGATTGGAGGTGCTCCAGCGGCTGCGAGGCGAGATTCGGTTCGACAGCCTCGACGACCTGCGGCAGCAGATGGCAGCCGACGTCGATCGAGTACGGCTCGGTGCCGGGACGGCAAATCCACCACGGTAGCCCGCGGATGGCTCTTGCCGCGGGAACACGACGCGCCGGTGCAATACGAGATTTGGCATGCCCGGTACACTCGCACCATGAAACTGTTCGTCGATACCGGCGACATCGACGAGATCCGGCGAGCCGCCGAATGGGGGATCCTCGACGGCGTTACCACTAACCCGACCCTCATCGCCAAGACCGGGCGCGGGTTCCGCGACACCGTGCTCGCGATCTGCCAGGCGGTACCGGGAGGCGACATCAGCGCCGAAGTGGTCGCCACCGACTACGAAGGCATGCTCCGCGAGGCCCTCGAGATATCCGGCTGGAATCCCCAGATCGTGGTAAAGGTTCCCCTCATCCCGCCGGGTGTCCGGCTCGTCCGCACGCTCGCCGAGAAGGGCATCCGAACGAACGTCACTCTCGTCTTTAGTGTTTCCCAGGCCCTCCTCGCCGCCAAGGCGGGCGCCACCTACATTTCGAACTTCGTCGGGCGCGTGGACGATGCCTCCGCCGACGGAATGGAAGCGGTCGCTGAATCGGTCGAGATGGTCGCTACCTACGGTTACGATGCCGAAATCCTCGTGGCGAGCGTCCGGCACCCCCTACACGTCGTTCAGGCCGTCCAGGCCGGCGCCCATGTGGCGACCATGCCGTTCAAGGTCATGGAAATGCTCTTCAAGCACCCGCTCACCGACCTGGGCCTGCAGCGCTTTCTCGACGACTGGAACGCCGCCGGGCTGACTATCTTCGATCGAGCGAGCGGATAGCGATTTCAGCAAAAACCCGCATGAAAAGGCTTGTCCCTTCGACAAACCTGTGCTACCATACCGGTGTCAGAATACGTATTCTCAAGCAGAGCGGCGTCTGACCACGGACTATGAGAATCAGACAGCAGGACATCGCGCGGATCGCCAACGTTTCCCAGGCCACCGTTTCCAGGGTGCTGGCTGGAGATGATCGCGTGGAGGCGGACATCCGGCAGCGAGTGCTCGTCGCGATCGAAGAGTACAACTACCGGCCCGATGCGCGGGCCCAGTCGCTGCGAACGCAGCAGACCCAGCTCATCGGCCTCGTTGTCAAGCGCCAGCAGGGGGCTCTCAAGGGAGACCCCTTCTTTGCGCTCCTCATTTCCGAAATCCTCGACCATTTGAGCGAGACGCCGTATCACCTGTGCGTCGACACGGCCGCCTCCTCTTCGAGGCAGAGTTCGGTTTACGACGAGCTGCTGCGCTCGCGCCGCGTGGACGGCTTGATCTTGGTCGAGTCCGAGGCCAAAGACGACCGCATCGAGCGGCTGCAAAGAGACGACTTTCCCTTCGTCCTCATCGGCAAGGCGAGCGATCGGATCTGGAGCGTGGACAACGACAACGAACTCGCCGGCAAACTGGCTGCCCGCCACCTTGTCGACCAGGGGTACGAGCACGTTGGCATGATCGCAGGACCCGAGGACCTCACAGTGAGCCAGGACCGCATCATGGGATACCGGAGCGTCATGAACGAGTTCGGGCAAGAGCCGCTCGTCGTCAACTCTCGCTTCGGCTTCGAAGCGGCGCGCGACACCGCCAAGGGGCTGCTCAGCCATAGAAATCGTCCCGATGCCCTCGTCGTGCTCGATGACTTCATGGCTCTCGGAGTGGTCGAAGCGGCGCGCGAGATGAAGATTGCGATCCCAGACGATCTCGGCATCGTTAGCTTCAACGACACGATCTACTGCCTGCTCGTCGATGGCGGGTTGACTTCGGTCAGCCTGAACCTCCAACAGATCGTCCGCAGCGCTTGTCAGCGGCTGCTCCTGATCGTCGAAGACGCCGACCTGCCCGAAGGCGATCGGCGCACGATCGTCCCGTGCGAACTCAAGATTCGCGGTTCGAGCGTAAGAACCAAGAAGAGGTAACGCCATGATTCTTGCTTCGCTCATCCTGCTTCTCTCCACGCAAAACGTCTCCCACGAATTCGTCTACCGGGCCGAGCGCGAACTCAAGCAGGTGAGCGTTGCCGGAACGTTTAACAATTGGAACAAGGACGCCACGCCGTTGAGCCTCGACGCCGACGGACGGACGTGGCGCAAGTCGATGGAACTGCCCACCGGTAAGCACCTCTACAAGTTCGTACTCGACGGCGAGAACTGGGTCACCGACCCCAAGGGCCTGCGAAACGAGGACGACGGCAACGGCAACATCAACACCGTCCTCATTCTCTACCCGGCCTCCTATAAGGCGCCCGCGCAAGTTGGAGACGGCAAGATCACCCGCGACGCCGTGCTTCACAGGCAGCGCTCGCCCGACCTGAATCTCGACAAGGGCCGACTCTCGCTCACCCTAACGGTTCGACCCGGCGACGTGCAGCGCGTCGCTGTGCTCACGAGCGCAGGGCCGGTCCCGATGAGCCGCCTCTCCGCCGATGAGATCATCGAGACCTACCGCGCCTCCGTGCCGTTCTCCCCGGGGAAACCGTACGCCTACGCCTTCGAAATCGCAGACGGGGAAGCCCGATGGCACTATGGACCGAAGGGGCTCACTGGAGCCGACCCAACTAATCGATACGTCCTCGAGCCGGGGACGTTCAAGCCGTTCGTAGTGCCCGCTTGGGTGGAGTCGTCCGTCTTCTATCAGATTTTCCCGGACCGTTTCGAGAACGGCGATCCAGCGAACGACCCGAAGGACGTTCAACCCTGGACCGCCGAGCCGACCTATTGGAACCGCTTCGGCGGTGACGTGGCCGGCATTCGAAAGCGGATGAGCCACCTCCGCGAACTGGGAATCGACGCGGTGTATTTCAACCCGGTGATGAAGGCGCCGAGCAACCATCGCTACGACCCGGTGGACTTCTATCAGATCGACCCCGAGTTCGGCACTAACAGCGACTTTGCGGCTCTGGCGCGGGATCTCAAGACAGCCGGCATCCGAACGGTACTCGACCAGATCTTCGACCACGTCGGAACGACCTTCGCACCCTTCGTGGACCTGCTCGAAAAGCAGCAGAGCAGCAAGTATAGGGATTGGTTCTTCGTCAAGGCCTACCCGGTCGAGGTGAAGCAGAACCCGCCGTACGAAGCCTGGTGGGGGGCGGAATCCATGCCCAAGATCAACGTCCGGAACCAGGAGGCCTACGACTACCTGATGAAGTCGGTCGACTTCTGGCACACCCAGCTCCCGCTCTCCGGTTGGAGGCTGGACGTCGCAAACGAGGTGCCGGACTTCTTCTGGCAGGACTTCCGCCGACGCGTCAAGAAGATCGACCCGAACGCATGGATTCTCGGCGAGGTCTGGGGCGACGCTCGCCACTGGCTGACCGGCGACATGTGGGACGCCAGCATGAACTACCCGTTCCGCGATGCCGTGGTCAAGTTCGTCGCCGAGGCTCGAAGCAAGCCCAGCCAGTTCCTCGACCAGCTGATGACGGTCTATAGCTGGTACGCGCCACAAGTCAGCCGAAACCAGCTCAACCTCCTCTCGAGCCACGATACGCCTCGCTTCCTCACCCTCGCGGGGGGCGACCGAAGCCTCGCCAAACTCGGGGCAGTCGTCCAGTTCACATGGCCGGGAGCCCCGAGCATCTACTATGGCGAGGAGATCGGGATGGAGGGCGGAGCCGACCCTCAGAACCGACGTGCAATGCGCTGGGACCTCGCGAGCGACGCCAACGACGTTTTAAGCATGTACAAAAAGCTCATCGCCGCCCGAAAGAGGAACCGCGTCTTGCAAAACGGCGATCCCGTGATCTTGCTCGCCGATGATCAGCGGAACCTCGCCGCTTACGGTCGCGTCGAGGGGGGCGACTTCGCTGTGATCGTCCTTAACCGGGCCGAGACCGAACAGACGGTGCTCGTGCCGCTTGCTGCGATCCCCGGCGCGGGCACCACTCCGCTTCGCGACGCTCTGGAAGGGGGTCAAGTCGAGGCGAGCACCGGTCTGCGCGTGACCGTACCCTCGTTCGGATTCCGCATTCTCGTGGGCAAGCGGACGGATCGCAACCTGCCCACTAAGTCCGCCCCGATTCCGGTGCCCACGAAGGACCCTGGGAAGACCGTCAAAGACGGCCCGCCCCTCTCATCCCGTCACCCGACACTCAAGGAGCCACTATGAATAGTCGAAGAAGACTGGGCTTTACGCTCATCGAGCTTCTGGTGGTGATCGCGATCATCGCGATCCTCGCCGCGATTCTCTTCCCCGTCTTCGCCCAAGCGAAGACCGCCGCCAAGAAGATGGTTGCGATCAACAATCTGAAGCAAATCACGCTCGCCTCCATCATGTACCAAGGAGACAACGACGACTCGTTCGCGCCGAAGCTGCGCATCGGTTTCGCGGCCAGCGGCGGCGATCCCACCAACGCGATGTCGACCGATAAGATCCTCGACCCCTACGTGAAGAGTTACGAAGTATGGGCCTCGCCGCTCGACTCGCGAACGCGATACGTCACGCCCCACGGCAAGATCCGCCGCAGCTTCGCAGTGGCGAGCAACGTGTTCCGATCGGTTCAGGCCGCGCCAGGCTACTGGTCAGGATTCACGGGCAAGTCACCCATGACGAGCAGCGGCGTCCCGGAGCCGGCAATCACGATCATTTTTGGCGAGCGACGGCAGACGACCGACCCCGCGCTCCCCAATCCGTGGACTTCGGACGACTGGTTCTACGGCATCCAGATCAACAACTCCCGGCGTGAGGACCTTGTGCCGGGCGAGCCCGCCTTCCCCTACGGCGAAGTGGCGGTGAAAGCCTCAGACGGCGCTTCCTGGGCGTATTCGGACGGGCACGTGAAGTTCCACAAGATGAACGGCTACCACACCTATCAGGGTAGGCAGTATCTATGGGGCTTCCGATTCCCGGGATACCGAGAGTCACCGCGATGGCAGGATAATCCGTCCGGCAATAGTCCGGACCCCTATTGGCACAAAGGTCTTTCCTGCTTCGACTCGGGATGGAACATCACCGAAGGCGACTGCCCGCTTCCCGGAGACGGAGGGACCTAGTGAAGAAGGAGGTCTCCGGAGGGACGGTCGCGGCGATCATCGGGGGCGTGATCGCGGTGGTGGGCCTGTTTTATCTCGTCCAATGGATGAGCGGAGGCGGCCAGTCCGCCTCCGACCGCGACATCGAGAAGATGCAGGTCGAGCAGGCCAAGAGCGAGTACGGCCGCTATCAAAATCCCGGCACTTCCAGCGGTGGCGGCCCGCCCGTGAGCGGAGAGGGTGACGCACAGGCGGCGGCGCCCGGCGGCGTACCCGCTGGACGCTAAGCCGGGTCTACATCCGGGTCGGCGCCGACACGCCCAGCAGACCTAGGACGGCTTGAAGCCCGACCCTGGCCGCTTCGCAAAGGGTGACCCGAGCCCGTGAGAGGTCCGGCTCCGAGGTCTGAACCACGCGGCAGGCATCGTAGAAGTGGTGGAAAGCCCTCGCGAGTTCGGTCGCGTAGGTCGTCAGCCGGTGAACCCCATAGTCCTCGGCGCACCGCCGGACCTCGAAGGGCAGATCGAGGATCATCTTGATCAGGGTCGACTCCCGCGGATGGACGAGCAGCGAGAGGTCGGTCTCAGCGTTCACTTCGATCCCCGCCTCGCGCGCCTTATCCACGACACCCGAAAGGCGGGCGTGCGCGTACTGGACGTAGAACACAGGGTTGTCTTCGCCCTCGCTCGTTGCCAGGTCGATGTCGAAGTCCATGTGGCTCTCGTGGCTTCGCATGAGATAGAAGAAGCGCGCGACATCCCGACCGATCCGCCGTTGCTCCTCCTGGTCGGCGTCCGGGGCCATCGTCTTGCCGAGTTCGTCCACGAGGTCGATGAGCGCGTAGATGTTGCCGTCCCGCTTGCGCATCGGCGCGGGCTGGCCCTCTTTCATAAAGCGGACAATCTGGAAGATGACCACCTCGAGCCGTCGGCGGGCCTCTTCGAGCGCCAGCCGGCAAGCATCGCGCTCGTGAGGGCTGGCGTAGATCTCGGCCTCGATCGCGTCGAGAGGGTGTTCATCCTTGGTGGGTACTTCGGGATCCTCCAGCAACGCCGCGACCACGGCGGTAAGACGCCCGATGTAGCCGTGGTGGTCAGGCCCGAGGATCGTAATCATCTTGTCGACCGGCCCGTTCCCACGAATTCCCGAACCGTCCGTTAGCTTATCGCGGTGGTAAGCGACGTCGCTGGCGATGTACGTCAAACGCCCATCGCGTCGCCGCAGGACGCGGTCCATGTCGTCCCCGAACTTGGTGGAGCGCAGCCATAGAGTCCCCTTCTCCCCCTCCTCCCGCTCGCGAGAGGAAAGGGTCGGGGGGTGGAGAGCCTCTCCGTCGTCTTCCTCTTCCACCTGATCCTCCACGACGACCTCCTCGATCTTGCCGCCCTTGGCGAGTTTCAGCATGAACCGTCGAGGCCGCTCGTCGGCCACACCCTTGCTCGTCAGCTCCTCGATGCACCGATCCACATCGCCGCGATCGTGGAGCGATTGCTCGGAGAACCAGGTGTCGAACTCCACGCCGAAGTTGGCCAGGTCCTCGCGCTGGCGCTCTAGCATCAGGGCCTGGCTTGCCTCCCGATACGACTGCGATGGGACAGACGCGCTCGCGATCCGCGCCGCTACCGCCGCGACGTAATCGCCCTTGTAGCCGTTCTCCGGAATTTCGCGCCCTTCCACCAACGCGGCGACCGACTCTGCAAAAAGCCGCATCTGCTCGCTGTTGATGCCATCGTTGATGTAATACTCGCGGTGCACGATGTGGCCCGCCGCCTCCAGCACGTTCGCCAGACACGAACCGAAAGCCGCTCCGCGCCCAGACCCGACCGTAATCGGTCCGTTCGGATTGACGGAGACATACTCGACGTTGATGCGCAATTGCCGGTCCGGCTCTGTGCATGCCACGCGATCGCCGGCGGCGAGGATGCGAGGAACAAACCCGGCGAGGTACGCCGGATCGACTCGGAAGTTCAAGAATCCCGGCCCGGCGATCTCGATCGTCAGGTGAGCGGCCTTGGAGAGTTCGGCCACCAGGGCTTCCCCCAATGCTCGGGGGTTCATTCCCGCCTTCTTGGCCGCGGTCAGCGCGATGTTGCAGGCAAAGTCGCCGTGCTCGGGCGAGCGAGTATCGGAAATCTCCGGCACGCCGTAGTCGACGCCCGGAAGGCGACCGGACGCCACGAGCGCGTCGAGCGCGTCGGCAACCGCCCGGCTGAGTTCTTCTCGGATCAAGGTGCTATGGGATACCCGTTCCAGCCCGACCTTCGCTAAAGGACCTCGAGGTGGAAGGGCAGCGCGGGCGGCGAGTGGGTCAAGGCGCCGACCGAAATGAGGTGCACACCCGTTTGAGCGATGCCCGACACGGTATCGAGCGAGATCCCACCGCTTGCCTCGAGGATCGTCCGGTCGCCGTAGGTACGCACCGCCTCCCGCATCATGAAGGGGTCCATATTGTCCAGCATCACGACGTCGGCACCGGCGCGGACCGCTTCGTCCACCTGTTCGAGCGTTTCGCACTCGACCTCCACTTTGGCCATGTGGGGGGCAGAAGCACGAACCGAGCGGACCGCCTCGGCGATCGACCCGGCGATACGGATGTGATTGTCCTTGATCATCACCGCATCGAACAAGCCCATCCGGTGGTTGTGGCCACGCCCACAGCGCACCGCGTATTTTTCCAGCGCTCGGAGGCCGGGCGTGGTCTTGCGGGTGTCCACGATCGTCGACGGCGTGTCCTCCACGGCGCGGACGAACCGATCGGTAAGGGTCGCCACTCCGGAGAGTCGCATGAGGAAGTTGAGCGCGGTCCGCTCCCGCGACAGCAGCCTGGCGGCCGAAGAAACTCCCTCCAGCACGCGATCGCCGGCCCGGACCTCGTCGCCATCGACGCGTACCGCATCGACGTAGCAGTCCTCAGGGTCGTCGTTGTCCGGCTCAAGGGCATAACGGGCGATGCCGATCCCACAAACCACGCCCGTTCCTTGAGCCTCGATGAGCCAGCGGGCGGTCCGATCCTGGGGAACGGCCGCCGCGGAGAGGTCCCCAAAGCCGACATCCTCCTCGATCGCGGACCAGACCAGATCGGTCCAGCCTTCCGGGGCGGGATGACGCCAGCCGTCCTTCAAAGCCCCTCGATCCCGAGGCCGCAGCGGGCCGACAGTTCGTCCAGCATCAGTTCGTAAGGCACCTCGAGCCCGTTTCGCGACCAGCCGATCGGGACTCGCACGCGGCCCGCAACGATGTAGGCGTGGGGTTTGATCGTCATACTACCTTTGGTGAGCTCGACGACCAAGCGGTCGCCATCCATCGTCAGCGAGGTGACGTCGGAGTACGGGACGCGGCGGACACCGGTCGACTTGACGATTTCGAAGGCATCGTCGTGGAAGACGTACTCGCTGGCTTCGGCCTGCAGGGCCAAGAGGTCCGCCCAGGCGCTCTTGCCCATGTCGATCAGCGCGCTCGCGGCTTCGCCGATGTCTCGGCCGACGGTGCGATGCCCCTCGCGCCGGACGAGGCTTCGGCCTTTCCGCGCCGCGCTTCGGCGGTCGGTCTGTGCCCCGGTCTTGAGCCAGCGCATCGCCTCCCCGGGTCGGTACCTGACGAGTTCCATACTGCAATGACCATTATGGGCCGTGATGGGTTGCGCATCGACGCGGGAAAGCGGCCCGAGAACTCGTTCAAAGAAGGACGCGCCGCCACACCGCGTTTGGGAAAAGCGCGGTCAAGCCCGCGCACTCCAAAGCCTAACGAGGCTTAACCATATTCAGTTGGTCCAGCTGCAGGATGCCGCCAGCCGCAACGCCAGTCGTATCGATCAGCGCGTAAACGGTTCCCTCGAAGTCGATGAACCTCGAGAGGTTGGCCAACGGGATCGTGTGGCTCGTCCACGTCGTTGGGACTCCGCCCGTCCGTACCAGGACGAAGTTGCCGTAAGGGAAGGAGCCGCTCGACCAGTCGTAGAGGTAGATGTTCTCGGTCCCGGTCGTAGTCCCCGCGTATCTTCTCCGGATGACGAGACTGGAGCCGTTGTTCGCTGCAGCCGGGGCGTTGACGACTCTGCGGAAGGTGGACTGGACGTAAATGCGGCCGTCGTTGCGACGCTCGCAGGTCGCCACCGCTCCATCGGCCCAAGCCAGTTTCGAATAGGTGCCGTTGTAGAGGGCCGCTCCCTTTGTCCCGGCTTCACAGGCCGGGTAGACGACGGTAGTGGTGCTCGTGATGCGCGAGGTCGCGACGAGAAGTCCGTCGACGGTCACGACCAAATTGCCGGTCCGGTTCGGCATCGCAAGGTCGACCCAGTCTCGGCTGCGACGGACGATCTGGACCGTCGTATTGTCCAGCTTGGCCACGACGTTCCGAGGAGGCTGGAACCCGCGCCCGTAGATTCGCATCGTGCCGGCGATTTGTCCGGGAACTTCTGCGTTCGTAGGAGTAATGTAGCGGGCGACGCAGGGCTTGGGCGGCGCGGGAGTGGTGAGGATCGCCTCCATGGCCCCCCGTGCGTCGACGATGCCGTAGTTCGAATACTCGCCATAGGGAGACTGCGTGACCAAGGTCGCCGAATCCTCGATTGCCGCTCGCACCGTCTTGTTGGTGGCGCTGGGGTTCGAGGCGAAGAGCAGCGCGGCCAAACCGGCCACGTGCGGACAGGCGCCGCTGGTGCCTCCGAAGCCGTTGGTATAGCCGTTCGTGGCGGTCGTGGTCAGGCTCACCCCTGGCGCGGCGACGTCGACCCAACTGCCGTAGTCGGAGAAGCTCGCCTTGTCCGTAGTCATTCCGGTCGCGGCGACGGCAAGAACGGACTCGTAGCCCGCCGGGTAGTAGGGGTACAAAGTGTCGTCGTTGCCGGCCGCGGCGACGGGGAGAATGCCGCTTCGCTCGCAGTAATCCAGGGCGAGCCGTTCGGCGTTGCTGACTCGGTCGGAGAAGTAGCTCATCGAGAGCACTTTCGCGCCCATGCTCGCCGCATAGAAGTAGGCCGGGATCAGGTAGGAGTCGAAGAGTAGCCCGCTGTCGTTGGTCGCCTTCAGACCCATGATTTTGGCTCGCGGGGCGACCCCGCTTCCCCCGATGCCGTTGTCTTGGATCGCCCCGACGAGCCCCGCACAAGGGGTGCCGTGGCCGAGGTCCTCAAGAGTTGCATCGAGGTTGGCGAAGTCGTAGCCGTTGATGTCGTCGATGTAGCCGTTGCCGTCGTCGTCGACGTTGTTGCCGGGGATCTCGTGGATGTTCACCCAGACATTAGCGGCGAGATCGGGATGGTTCACGTTGAGGCCCGTGTCGATGACGGCGACGATAATGACCGGCGCCCCGATCCCCCAGTCCCATGCAAGGTCGGCCTTGATCGTCCGCATGTGCCACTGGTTCGTCCAGAGCGGGTCGTTCGGCGTGTAAGCCAGCTGCTTGGCGTGATCAAGGTCGACCCGGGCAATGCCGGGTCGGCCGCGCAGTCGGTTTCTCGCCTCGACGACCGCCCCGGGCGGGATCTTCACGGTCACGTAGCCGATTTCCGGTGCGCGGCCGATAACTTTATAGCCGGCATCGCGGATGCTCGTCTCGCCCTGTGTGCCCGCGAGTTCGACCATAAGACGCTCCGGATGGCACAGCGCGCCATCCACGACCATCGGCCCGTCCTTTTGGGCCGTCGCCAAGAAAATCAGTGACGTCAGCATACGAAAACCTCGACTCTAGGATACTCCCGGGCGGAGCACGGAATGCTCATCCGGGCGCTTGCGGCTGACGAACATCACTTCCACTTCGTCGAGGCGAATCTTCCGCTTACCCCAGTCGCCGGCGGTGCCACCCCACACGTTCAAGACCTCGAAACCCGCATGGTGAAGCATCGCGACGATTTCAGGCGGGATAAAGAGCCGCTCGTGGATCGTCATGAGCACGGGCCCTTCGGGGAGGTTCCACTCATCCTGGTAGGCCGAACGCATCGTGGCCGGGTCGAACTGGCCTGCCTCGACCGCCTCGTCTTTCATCTGCCGGATCGTTGCGTAACCGTTCATGGCGGTGAGGACGAACGGCGCGCCCGGCTTCAGAGAAGCCGCCACCGAGCGCAGAATGCCCAAGTCGTGCGCGACCGGGTCTTCCTGGGCTTCGGTCAAATTGAACGCCCCCTCGCATAGGCAGATCGCCGCATCGAAGGGAGTGGGGTGCACGTATCGGGCCGCATCGGCGTGGACCCACTCGACTTGGACGCCGGCCTGCTCGGCCCGCAGTTTCGCCCGCTCCAGCATTCCCTCCGACAGATCCACGCCGGTCACTCTCAGGCCTCGTCGGGCGAGTTCGACCGCGTGTCGGCCGGTCCCGCAGCCGACGTCGAGGATCGCCAACCCAGCCCTCAAAGCCATGACCTCGAAGAGGAAATCCACTTCGACCATGGTGTTCTTGGTGAAAGGGTTCTCGTCGTAGTGCGCGGCATGGCTATCGAAGAACGCCTGCCAAAAGGTCTTGCCCTCGCTCACGCGGGAAGGGTACCGCTATCGCACGGTCTCGACCAGCACGAGGTTCGTATGCCCGGGGGTGCCCGGCGGGATGCCGGCAGTGACGACCACGGTGTCTCCGATCTTCAAGCGTCGGTGCCGCAGCAGCGCGTCGAGTGCGTTGGCGACGATCTCGTCGGTCGTCCCAGGCGCATCGAGTCGAATAGTCTCCACCCCCCAGACCACCGCCAGTTGGCGGAACGTGTGGTCCTCCCACGCGACACACAGGATCGGAGCCCGAGGCCGAAACTTGCTCACCATGCGCGTCGTGTGACCGCTGGCGGTGGTGGTCAGCAACGCCTTGACCCGAAGCGAGTTCGCAAGCCGGGTGGCGGCAAGAGCAACCGCCTCGGTGCACTCAAGGGCGGCGTTTCGCTCGCTCGCGTGGTCGATACGATGATCGAAATCAAAGAGACCTTCGGCCTTGTGCGCAATGCGGGCCATCATCTTCACGGCCTCGATGGGATACTCGCCTGCAGCAGTCTCACCGCTTAGCATGATCGCATCGGTACCGTCGAGGATCGCGTTCGCCACGTCGGTGGTCTCTGCGCGGGTGGGGCGTGGCGAGCGCATCATGCTTTCGAGCATCTGGGTGGCAGTGATAACCGGCTTGCCGACCCTGGCGCAACGGGCGATAACTTTCTTTTGAACGAGCGGTACCTCTTCGATATCCATCTGGAGCCCTAGATCGCCGCGCGCCACCATAACGAGATCGGAGACTTGCACGATCTCGTCGATGTCTCGAACCGCCTCCTTGGTCTCGATCTTTGCGCAGATCCGGACCTGGGGATCGTAACGATCGATGAGCCGCCTCAGTTCACGAAGGTCGCTCGCCTTACGAACGTAGCTGAGGGCAATGAACTCGACACCGGCCCGGCAGGCTTCGAAGACGTCGGCGACGTCCTTCTCGGTCAGGCACGGGCTCTCGAACGAGCGTCCGACGAGCGTGACACCCTGGCGCGACTTCACGTGGCCTCCACTGATCGCCTTGGCAGCAAAGCGGCTGCCGGTCTTCGCACCCAGTTTGAGCTCGACGTCGCCGTCCCCGAGCAGCAGCCGCGACCCGGGCTGCATGGCGTCGAAGATGGTATCGGCATGCACGACGATGTCGGCTACTTCCTGCCCCACGGTGAGGGCCTGGCCGGGCACGATTGTGAGGCCTTCGGGCGAAAGGTCGCCGATCCGGAATTTCGGCCCCTGGAGGTCGGCGAGGACCGCCACCGGCCCGATGCCAGGCGAGCATTCGCGCACCCACTCGATCCAGCGCCGCCGGGTCTCCCAATCCCCATGGCTGCAGTTGATTCGGGCAACGTTCATCCCCGCTGCGACGAGATCGCCGATCCGCCTCCGACTCCCCACCGCAGGTCCGAGGGTGCAGACGATCTTCGTGCGTCGCTTCATCCGTGTTCGATTATGGCGGGAACTTCGGAACGGCCAACCTGGCCTATGTTGCAACTGGGCCGAACCCTAGGGTCCGCGAGCGGCTGGAATCTTTGAAAGCGCGGTCGAGCCCGCGCACTCCAAACCGCGCTCCAAGAGCCTCAGACGACCTCGACGACCACGTTCGCGTTCGTGAATACGCAGATCTCCGCGGCCACCCCGAGGGATTCGCGGGCGATGGCCTCGGCGTCGAGGTCGGTATGACGGAGCAGGGCGCGGGCGGCGGCGAGGGCGAAAGGGCCACCGGAGCCGATTCCGGCCACACCATCGTCGGGCTCGATCACGTTGCCATCTCCGCTCACGAGAAGGAGTCCATCGGAGTCGGCGGCGATCATCATCGCGTTGAGTTGGCGCAGGACCCGATCGGTTCGCCAGTCCTTGGCAAACTCCACCGCCGCCCGACGCAGGCCGGAGAAGGCTTCCAGTTTGGTCTCGAAGCGCTCGAGCAAGGCCTGAGCGTCGGCGACCGACCCCGCGAAGCCGCAAACGACCTTGCCACCGGCTAGACGGCGCACTTTCTTGGCTGTCGACTTGAGAACCGTTGTGTCTCCGAGGGTCACTTGCCCGTCGGCGGCGATGGCTGTAGTCCCGTTGCGCCGGACGCCTACGACGGTCGTCGATCGAATCACGCCGAGAGGCTACCCAATGCTAGAGATCGAGTTCGCAGAAGTACTTGACGGCATCCGCATCGACCTCGCGCGCTCCCCGAAAGCCCCATGCCGCGTAGACGTTCCTGGCGTGCTCATTGGTCGCCCCGACCTCGAGGCTGATCCGGCAGCAGTTCAGAGATCGGGCTTCGGCCTCGACCGCTTCGAAGAGCCTCCGAGCGATGCCTTCGCCACGCCGGTCGGATCGGACGCTCAGGTCGTGGATATTGAGGATGGGGCGAGCCTTGAACGTGCTGAAGGAAAGAGCGCAAGTAGCGATGCCGACGGCCTGGTCGCCGTCGCAGGCAAGGAAGAGCAACGCCGCTGGATGGGCAGCGAGGAAACCCGGCAATCGCCCTGCGATGTCGGTTTCGATCTCGCTGCCGAGACCCTGCGGGTCGCGGGCGTACGCCTGGGTCATGGCAACGACCGCGTCGCGGTCGGCCTCTTGCGTCAGGTCGGCCTTCCGGACGACGATCCGTGTCATCGTACGAGGCTACCCGGAGATCGAGAAGGTCGCCAGACCGTAGTCCGGCATCCATGCCCAAGACTGTCTCCCCCTCACCGAGCGTGGGGGGGAGTCCTGGGATCTAGTACGGGCCGATGCCGCCGAGGTCCTCGTCTTCGATGATGACCGGAGTCACGAAGACGATCAGTTCCTGTTGACCCTTCTGCCGGTTGTTTGCCCGGAAGAATTGGCCGATGATCGGCAGATCGCCAAGAATCGGGAATCGGGACTCGGAGCCCTGATCCGACTTTCGGGTCAGGCCCGCCAGCGCGATAGTCTCCCCGCTCTTCACGCGGGCGACGACCGCAAGTAAGCTCGACAGTCGGTCGGGGATTTCCGAACCGTCCGGACCGCGTCGCAGTTGGCCGAAGTCCTGGATCTGCGGAGTCAGGAACATGGTCACCGTGCCGTCGCCGTTGATACGGGGCCGGACGACGAGCTGCGTGTTGACCTGGTACTGGATCGGCTGAGGCACCGTGGTGATACCGCCCGGACCGTTGACGACCTGGTTGATGAAGATCGTCGTTTCGATGGTCTGCTGAACGATCGCAGTCTGGTTATTGAGCGTCCGCAGGAGCGGCGCGCTGACTGTGATGCCCTTACCAGAGTCGAGCACGGCTCTCAAGCGGGCGGTCACGTTACCGGTTGCGTAGTTCAGGAAGATCGGGTCTCCGGCTCGGGCGAAAGAGCCCGGTCGGTTGCCGGTGAAGACGCCGCCACGCTGATAGAGCCAGTCGAAGCCGAGCGCCTTCGTGATCGAAGACGAGGTCGTGATGAATTCGACCTTGACGCTTACCTGTTGGGGAGCGACGTCGAAAAGCGCGATGTTCTGCTGAAGCTGCCGGATCGCTTCGTCGGTACCCTTGACGACGAGGCTATTGTCGGTCGGGTCGTAGCCGATGTAGTCGATGCCGTCTGGCACGAGGCCCTCGCCGGGAGTCAAGTTCGCTTGGTTCTGGCCACCCTGGCCTCCTCCAAGGCCTCCACCGCCGAGGCCACCGCCGCCAAGACCGCCGCCACCGGGCTGGCCCTGTCCGGCGAACTCGCCCGGCAGCAAGACGCCGTTGCCGGCTTCACTCGCGGGACCGGTTCGCGGGTTCATGTTGTTGATCGGCTGGGAGGGTGTGTAGACGCCCTGCCCGACCACGGTGAGGTTAGCCCCGCTCAGCACCTGAGTGCTGTTCGTCGGATTCATGCTGAATCGGTTGATCAGCTGGAGGCCCTGATCGGGGTCGTTGACGGCGACCTTGGTCAGCATCTCGAAGACGACCTGCGGGTCGGCCCGCATCAACTTGACTTTGCGAACTACCTTCGGAGTCGGCACCTTCACGCCGCTGCCACTCGTTGCTGGCGCTGCGCCATGACGAATGATGAAAACGCCGTTCTCGTCCCGCTCGGCGTATGCGCTCGCTGCTTGACAGAGATACCGGATAGCCTCTTCCGCGGTCACGCCGGTAAGCGCAAGATTGATGCGCGCGAATTCCTTATCAGTGGGAGCGATGATGAACTGCAGCCCGGTCATGCGAGTCAGGGTCTGCGTGGCCGTCAGCAGGTCGGCATCTTTGAGGTTGATGTCCACTCGCTTGGTCAGCGCATTCTCTTGGGCGGCTGCGACCTGGCCGACCGCCATTGCCACAAAGCAGGCGAGCGCACACAAGCAGTTCCGCCATAGATTCCGTTTCATACTCCTCATCCTCCTGAACCTTCTTGCTCCATTATTCCCGACGGGCGCCCCCGCCGTCTATCACCGGGAAGCGGCACGAGCCCCCAAGGGAGTTCGTGCCGCGATTCCTTTGTCTTTAGAATCCGCCACCGCGGCCGCCACCGAAGCCGCCGCCGCCTCGACCAAAGCCGCCGCCGCCACCGCCGAGACCACCACCGCCGAAGCCGCCGCCACCGAAACCGCCGCCGAGGCCGCCACCGCCGAGGCCGCCACCACCGAGGCCACCACCACCAAGGCCGCCACCGCCGAAGCCGCCGCCACCGAAGCCGCCGCCACCGAAGCCGCCACCGATCAGAGTACTGATTTCGGGCTGCAGGGTAGTGTCGGTTCTGAAGTTCTGGCTAAGCAGAGTGAAGACCAGTGCTGGATCGGCATGCCGGATGTGCAGCCGCCGGGTCGGGTTCTCTTGCCGAACGGGGGTCGCCTCAGAGCCGGTTTCGCCGGTCGGCCGATCGATTTCCTTCGGCACGATGTAGTAGATGCCGCCTTCGACTCGATAGGTCGCCTGAACCTGGCCGAGGATGCTCCGAAGAGCGGTCTCGAACGGCACCTGCTTCAGATCGCAGGTGATCGTGCCTTGCACATTGCTGTCGATCGAGTACGAAATGTTGCCCGCGGCCCGGAAGAGAATCTTGAGGGCGTCGCGGATGTCGGCTTGGTCGAGCTGAAGGGAACCGATTACGACGTCGCGCGGATCGTTCTGCGCCAGCGCTCGAACCGGGGCCCCGAGCAACAAGCTGCCGACCAAGGCACTTGCGACGAGGATGTAAAGTTTCTTCATATACCTGTCTCCACTACGTTAGATGCGCATTCCTTCTGTGAGTTTCGGCTAGTCGTTGCGAGAAGTTCCGGATCCGCCGCCGCCACCGCCGGGCGACGCGCCGGAGAGACCCGGGCCAGGGGCTCCGCCACCAGCCGCACCACCGCCTCCCGGAGCGAGGCCTCCACCGCCCTGGTTGCCTCCACCGCCGCCCCGACCGCCACCGCGGCGGCTCTCGAGCGGCACAACGACTTCTTTCGGGAGGACATCGCCCTTGCGCCGCAAAATCGCCTTCTCGGAGTCGATCGTGAACACCACCCAGTCGGAACCCGCAACCGATTGGCCGGGCCTCACTTGGTAAGTCTTTCCGTCCTCCCACTCGATGAGGGCCATCACGGCGTCGCCGAGCAGGATTCCGGCAAGCCGGCGATACGGCTGTGGCTCCCGCCGCTCTTCCGGATCGGGCTTCTCCTCCGGTGGCTCCCATTCGACCGAAAAACCGCCTGTCTGCAGGACGATCCGCTCGGACCGCTGATCGCGGTCGAATTGCGTTTCCGGGCCCATCAGGGCGAACGCATCGCCGCGTGTGGCGAAGGTTCGGCTATCGACCAACGCTCGCGTCTCGGCGAATGTCGGATCCTGAACTTCCTTGAGGGGAACGCCCGCCTCCGCGCTCAGCTGCGGAGATTCGTCGATGTTCTTGGGTATCGGCTTGGCAGCGGGGGCCGAGACCGCGGCGTCGTCACCGCCACAGCCCGCCATGCCTACCGCCAAGAAGGCGGCCATCGCGAATTCGATCGTGCTCTTCCAGGTCATGTTCGTTTAGATTCCTCTCGAGTCCAGCATGTTACATTCTAGCTGCGGCCGGGTCCGCTGGTGCCTGGATTGTTCGGAGCAGGCCCACCACCAGCAGCAGGCGCCGCCACTCCGTCCGGCACTTTCGGGAACACGCGCTCGCCGCGAATGAACGCAACCATCGTCACGTTATAGGTTCCAGTCAGCACCGGTGACGTTCCCGTAATCTGGAGACCATCGGCCACCGCGAGGAAGTTCGGCATTTGCGACCATCCCTCGACGTTGGTGCAGATCTGCTCGAAGGTGCCCTGGACCGTAACCGTTCCGAAATCCCAGACGCAGACCGGGAACTGGAGCGCCGGGTAGTTAAAGTAGTTGGCAACGATCGTCCGCGCGTCGTCGCTGGGGAAGTCGACGAAGGGGCCCTGGATGACGCGCACGCCACCGACTTTGACTTGCCTATTGACGGCGCGCTGGACGTTGTTTCGAAACTTCTGCGCCTCGACGGTTAGGTCCCAGGCGTCCACGTCGAGGTTGATTCCACCTTCTTCGAGCGACGCGGGCGGCGTCTTCGCCGCGACGATTTCCTGCCAGGTATCCGCCTCTTGCTGGACCTTTTCGCGGGCCGTTTCGACTCGCTGCACGGCCCGACTCATCTTGCTCGCTTCGGTCTCCAGCTGCGCCTTGTACTCGTTGTAATAGCCCGCCTCCTTCCGATTGGCGAGGAAACCGGGCAATCGGTCGCCGAAGCCGAAGAGGCCGAGGCCGAGCGCGATGAGGCTGACGGAAACTCCTAGGATGATGATGGTGAGGGCACTCAGTTTCATAGGTCGGCTCCGTCCTTAGTCTTCGTCTCCGGCGCGCGGCCCAGGGGGCGGTGGCCCGGGGGCCGGCGGCGTGTTCCCAGGTGCAGGGCCGGCGGGCGCCGGCGCCCGGCTCAGAGTCGCGCGGGGGTTCGGGGTCTGCAGATTCCGGCCGACGATCAAGACGGTCACGTTGATCTCGGACCAACCCGGCATTGCTCCCTTGGCGATGTCGACGTCTTCGGTACCAAATCCGCCGATGTTCTGGAATCCGCCGGTTTGGCCGCTCGCAGAAGCGATCAGCTCGTTCAGGCGATCGAGGGCGTTCGACGACAGGCGCGGCTGGTCGGGTCGGATCGGGATGCCGATCTGGTCGGTTTGTATGAGTTCCGGCACGTACATGTTGTTGTTCGTGTAGCCGGAGCGAGAAACGCTGACCGCGCCGGGAATACGCAGGAGCGCCATCATCAGGTCGGCGTACTGCTGGAACGTCTGAATGATGCCGGTAATGTTCACCTGGGCGACCTGTCCCCCCGCCGCCGGTTGCGCTTGCAGGGACGTTACTCGGAAGAAATCGGGCACGTACTGTACGACTTCTCGGTACAGGTCTGGATAGACCTTGCTGTGGTCGAGCATCGCGTTGGCGAGCGACGTGTTTCGGGCGATCAGCGGCGCAGGCACCGTGTAGGGAGGCCTACCGTTGATAAGGTCGTCGGCTTTCTTGGCGATCGCGACTGCCAGGTCGGCGTCGGGCTTCACGGCGAAAGCCTCTTCCTTCGCCTTGGCCAGCGCCGACTTCGACGAGGTCAGGAGGAAGACGGCTGCGGCAATAGACACCACCACCATGACGATGGAAGCGATCGTCGCGGACTTCGCTTGACCGCTCTTTGAAACGTGCGTCGGCAGGAGGTTGAGTTTCATGGTGCTAGTCGAACGCGATGTGAAGGGCATTGCCGATCGCAACCGCCAGGTCTTGGCGGTTTTGGTCGACGATCTCTTGATCCAGCTTCTTTGCGCTGACCTGGATGTTTCGCAGAGGATCGTAAACTTCGGTCGGAATCCCCAGAGTCTTCGAAAGGAATGCGTCGAGACCGCGAAGCTTGGCGCCACCACCCATCAGTTCGATGCGGTCGACGTCCCCGCCCTTGCTTCGGAAGTAGTCGATGGAGCGACGGACCTCGGCGACGAACTCCTCGATGACGGAAGCCATGGCGTTATAGATTCGCACGGTTTCCGGATCGTCCGCTTCCGCAGGTACTCCGACCGGCACTGGGGTCGTCGGCAATTCTTCCGGAGCAGGCTGCGCAGGCGGCTCATCATAGGCTCCGGCGACTGGCTGATCTTCTCGCGGCTCGCCGGCGGAATAAGGGGTGGGCTGGTCGCCCGGCATTCCCATCGGGGTAAGGGACGGATTCATCATGGCCGGGTCGTCCGCGAAGGGATTGTACGATTGAAATTGCTGGGTGGACCCGCCTCCAAAGCCTCCGAAGATCGATCCGGCCGCCGATTCGGGAATCCCCGCCTTGGTTCGCTTGAGCTGCTCGGCCTCTTCGATCGAAAGACCGAGGCCATCGGCGATCGCCCGGGTGATCATCTCGCCTCCCAGCGGGACGGTACGGGGCAGGAGCAGCCGACCATCCTTGTAGATGTTGATCGAGGTCGTCTTGTGGCCGATGTCGACCACACACGCGGTGAGCCCGGCCAAGTCTTGAGCGTAGCTGGTGCGCAGAGATCGCGCGATGCTCAGGGGTTCGACGTCGATGGCCGCAGTCTGCTTGCCGGCTTTCTTCACGAGGGCGACGATGGTATCGATCGCCGACCGCGGCGCGATCGCCATGACCACATCGAGGTTCTGCGCGGCGGGATCGTCGGACTCGAATGCCTTAAAGTCGCTTTCGACCGTGCTCTCGGCGAAGGGAATGTTGCGGGTGATCTCCCAGCCCATGTGCTCTTTGAGCTCAGCGGGGTTCATCTTGGGAACTTCGAGGGTGCGGACGAGGACCGAAGCTTGGCCTGCGATGGAAACGACGATTTGGTTGACGGTGGCTCCAGAGCCTGCGGCGAGGTCCTTGAGCACAGCGCCGACGGCGTCGCTGTTGTAGACGCCGGTATGATCAACCGCGCCTTCGGGCGTGTCGGCAATCCCCAAAGCCGTAATCGTAGGCTCCCTTCCCTGGAGCCTGACCTCGGCGATCTTTATCTTTTGGCTGCCGATATCGACGCCGAGCACACTGTTCAACTTTTTAGCCATCGTTCGCTATCCCTGCGACTGACCACGGGCTCGCCCTATGTTATCACCCCCCTCGTCCAGGTGTCAACCAGCGAGCGCGGTTCGTCGCACCGACCCATCGAAGAAGACGCTCCAAGGAACCGGAACTGTTCACGCTTCGGCGGGATTAGCATAGCACAGGACCCCATAGGGTCGAAGCGGTCATAATGCCGCCCATGGTCGCTCTCCTCGGCGTCGACCGACGCTATATCGCCTTTCGGGCTTCGGGCAAGCTCCACGCTCAAGACGTCTCGCAGATGGCTCGGACGATCGAGGAGAACACCGCACACGCTCCCACTGTGCGAGTCCTGCTGCAATTAGTCGACTTCGAAGGATGGACCCTGGGCGGCGCGGCAGAGGCGGCGGTAGCGAACGTACGCGATGGAAAACGAGTGGAAAAGCTCGTGATCGTTGGGGAAAGAAAGTCCGATGCGGGCATTGCCTGGGCGATCGAAGTCTTCGGAAGCACGATCGTCGAGTTTTTCCCCGAAGATCAGGCCAACGAAGCCTGGTCCTGGCTCCACGCCGACGACACCGGCGAATATCTCTCGTTCGCCAGCTTCATTTAGTTTCTTTGCGGACTTGCTCTCGGGCTCCCGAAGTCATATCGGCATCAGCGAGGCGAGATCGCTCTCGAACGCCGGATAGCTCGTCTGTATCGACTCGGCCCCCTCGATTTCGGTCGTTCCGTCGGCAATGAGCCCAGCCACCGCAAACGCCATCGCGATGCGATGGTCGCCGTCGGCAGCGACCCTGGCCGCGCGCAGTCGCGTCGGCCCGGCCACCGCGAGGCCGTCTGCGAAGGTCTCTACCTCGGCCCCCATCGCTCGAAGGCCCAAGGCGACCTTCTCGATCCGATCGCTTTCCTTGACGCGGAGTTCGGCGGCATCGCGAATCTCGGTCGTCCCGTAACACTGAGTCGCGAGCACGGCGAGCACCGGAATCTCGTCGATAAGGCGGGGAACGAGTTCGCCCTCGATGACGAACTGCCTGGGCTGCGGAGTATGCCAGGTCCTTATGTCGCCCACCGCTTCGCCGCCAGTTTCGCGAAGGTTTGCCACTTCGTAACGCACCTTCGCTTGGTCAAGCACGTCGAGGATTCCCGATCGGGTCGGATTCAGGCCAACATCGCTGAGGACCACCTCTGATCCTGACACCAGAGCTCCCGCGACCATCAGAAAGGCGGCCGAGGAAACGTCGGCAGGTACCGCAATGTCCAGCGGTGCCAGGATCGCTCCGCCGCTGACCCAGACGCGATGGCCCGCAAATCCCACGCTCTCCTCGACCTCGACGCCGACGCTCCGGAGCATCGTCTCCGTGTGATTGCGACTACACCAAGGCTCGGTCACGGACGTCGCGCCCGAGGCCCGAAGGCCGGCAAGCAGGAGGCAGCTCTTCACTTGGGCGCTGGCGACCGCGCTGAAATGATCGATGCCGCTAAGGCTTGCGCCTCGGATGCGAAGGGGCGGACGGTCGCCCTCGACCCCGGCCCCCATCCGGCGCAGGGGCTCGGCGATGCGCTGCATGGGGCGACGGGTCAGGGAGGCGTCGCCGACCAGGGTCGCCTCGATCGGACGCGAGGCGATGAGTCCGGCGAGCAGCCGCATCGTCGTGCCGCTGTTGCCACAATCCAGGTCGCCGGCCGGGCTCCGCCATTCGGGTGTGGGGTGGATGAGCACTTCGCTGGAGCTGAGCCACTCGGCTCGCGCCCCCATCGCCTCGACGCAGGCAAGCGTATGCTCGCAATCCTCTCCCCGAAGCGGATCGACCACTCGCGATCGCCCGCGAACCACGGCGGCAAGCAGGTAAGCCCGGTGGGTGATGGACTTATCGGACGGGGGACGCACCGTCCCGCGCAGTGGTCCGGAAGGTTGGATTCGGAGTACGCTCACTGCGCATTCCCCGAGGTGAAGGTGGCCAAGAGAGCCGCTCGATTCCGTTGCTCGAGCGCCCTGCGAACAGCCTCAAGCCGATTGACCATTTGGTCGATTCGCCCCTCGATCTCGTCGGCGTTGAGGGTGAAGATGTCGGCCCACAGTTCGGGGTTGCCGCCGGCGACTCGCGTCGCATCCCGCCAAGAACCACCGGCGATGTCCGGTCGTTCCAGATCGGGCTCCATACCGACCAGTATGGCTGCAAGCAGGTTCGGGAGGTGGCTCAGGAGCGCGACGCGCCGATCGTGAGCGTCAGCGCTCATGGGGACTGGCTCTGCGCCGAGAGCTCGGACCATACGCTCGACTAGTGCCGTCGCCGATGGCGAAGCTTCGCTCGTGGGAGTGAGAACCCAGGGGCGGCCCCGAAACAATTCGGGATCGGACGCCCCAAACCCTCGGCCCTCGTTTCCCGCCATCGGATGGCCCCCGACGAAGCGGGACCGAAGTTGTTCGGGTACTGCTTCGACGACCGCGACCTTGACGCCCGCACAGTCCGTGACGATGCTCCCTCCAGGCCATGGGTACGAAAGCAAGTCGAGCGTCACGCCGGGAGGAGTGGCTAAGACTACCAAGCTCGGCATCGCCATGGCGTCGGCCAGGCTCGCATGCGCATGCCGCACCGCTAGGGCAGCGAGTGCGGCCGCTCGGGTTGCGGCGTCCGGGTCCACGCCGTGTACCGACCACCCCGCTGCCGTGAGAGCCCGTGCGATCGACCCGCCGATAAGGCCGAGCCCGACGACGAGCGTCAGACCTTCTTGTGTTTCCACTGTCCCTGCTTGAAGAGGACGATCGCCATGACTCCCTGGATTGCCTGAGTGACGCTCATTGCGATCCACGCTCCCTTCGAGCCGTATCCAAGTGGAAAAGCGAGCACCCAAGCCAGCGGTACTCGCAGGCCCCACATGCAGATGATCGTGATCCACATCGGTCGGATCGTATCGCCGGCTCCCTGCATAGCCCCGATCATCGTCATCGCGTAGGCGAAGAGAACTTCGGTGACGCACAGGATCTGGATCAGGAGGGCCGCCTCGCGCGCAATCTCGACCTTATTGCCGACCAGGAGGCTCGCGATCGAGGGAGCCGCGAGGAAGATGGGTATGGACAACAGCAGCGTCACCAGAGCGGCGTAGTGACCTGCCGTCCATCCGAGCCGCTCGGCGCGGTCCGGTCGCCTCATACCAAGACTCTGACCGACGAGGGTGGCAGCCGCGATCGACAGACCGAAGGCGGGCATGAACATCATCGACTCGATAGCAAAGCCGGTGCTCATCGCCGCGATCGCGGTCGAACCATTTGCGCCGGGCAAACTGGCCAGAACAATGGTGAAGGCCGCCAGGGAGCCGACTCGGAGGATCGCCATCAGAGCGGCGGGAATCGCGATTCGGAGGATGCGCTTAGCCCAGGCGAGGCTCGGCAGCGCCAAGCGCCACTGGGCCCCGAGCGGAGTGTAAGAGGCGTAGAACAAGTAGCCGATGGCACTGACCCAGGCACTGAGGCTCAGCGCGGCGCCGGCGCCGGTCAGTCCCCATCCTAGCCCGGGAACCCGCGCACCTGCGAGGTCGTGGCCAGGGAATATGAAGAGGTAGTTGAGCCCGATGTGGAGTGCAATCTGGATGCCGGATATGACCATCGGACTCTTCGTGTCGCCGATGCCCCTGAGCGATCCCGCTAAGACTTGAATGAGGTAGATGGCTGGAAGGCCAACGGCATAGGCCTTGAGAAACGACTCCATCGACTGGCGAGCGGCGTGGTCGGTGCTCGGCAAGAGGGCGGCGGCAAAGACGGCGGCGAGACCGGCGCAAACCGCCATCGCCAGAACCGCTCCGAAAAGGGAGACGCCGAGGGCTTGCCTGGCCCCCTCTCGCAACTCGCCGTTGTTTCCCGCTCCGTAGGCGCGGCTCACGATCGCGGTCGTCGCCGTGCCTAGCGCCATCGCGAGCGAGAACATGAGGAAGAGCACGTTTGTGGCGCCGCCGTGGGCGGTCAGGGCCGCAGGGTCGAGGTGCCCGATGAAGCCACGATCGAGGAGCGTGTTGACGACCTGGAGGGAATTGAGGGCCACTGCCGGCCACGCCAACGCCCAAACGATTCGGCCTGCGCGCTCGTTGGGCGCGACGACGAGGGGCTTGGGTTCGGCAAGGGAGGCCATGGGACGTAATGGGCGGCCTCGGGCCGGCTACGGACTACTACGAGCCTTCAGCGGTGCGGGTGCCCTGTTCAGAGTACTCGGTCTCTGCGCCGGTCGAACCCTGACTTTGGTCAGGGCTCAGGCAAAAAGAGAACCCCAACCCCTTGCGGGGTCGGGGCTCCTAGTAAGGTCTTAGCGCGGAAGCGGCGCGAAGACGTCGAACGGCGCGGGCCACACCGGCTGGCTCGGGATGTTCGTCGATGCGAGGTCCGGATCCAGCGTAACGATGCTGGTTCCGATGCCACCCGAGGACGGCGAGGTCACGTTCTTGACCATCAGCTGCGTGTTGTTGTACAGGTAGCACATCACACGTCGAGGATTGGTGACCTTGAACTGACCCGCTGCGGCACCATCGACGGCGGCGGCGAACGGGTTGTTGGCGTTCTGCTGCTGCGTGATGAAGGCGCCGAGGGCGGCCTGAGTTCGCTCGTCTCGGAGCAGTTCGACTTGGGTGGTCCAGCCACCGTCGAAGCTGCGAGCGAAGGCGATGTAGTAGCGATCGTCGTCGACCAGCGGGCCACCGCCGAACGGGGCCACACCCTTGCTCGGCAGGAAGCCGATTCGGCTAGCCGCAGAGGCAGTGACGTCGATCTGCTCGCCGCTCGGAGCGAACGGTGCGAGATTGATCGTGACGATCTTGCCAACGCCAACCGGCTGGGCGTCGATGGTGATGTCTCCGACTCCGCCCTGGTTGATGATCTTGCGAACCACCGCCATGTCGAAGTTGTCGGGACTGATCGTCGGCCAGAACAGGTTGCCAGCGATGCCGGACGTGAGGTTCACGCCAGGACCCGAGGCAGCGAAGATGTCGCTGCGCACGAAGATGTCGCGCTCGGTGTTGGCCAAGTACGCACCCGTGTCTCGATTGAACTCGATCGACGAGAAGTACAGGCGACCGTTATCGGCGGCGCCATCGACCTGCGGGCCGAACATCGGGCAGATCTGGTCAGCGGAGTCGTACGGCACGTTCTGCGGCAGAATCGATCCGAAGACCGGAGCGCCCATGGCGTCGTAGGAGATCTCCATGACGACGATGTCCTTATAGAGGGTCACGTCGCCGCTCACCGTGTCGTACGGAGCGACCACGAACGCAATCTTGTCACCGCGGCTGTTAACCGTCGGGCTGTAAGCGTCATAGCCGTTGCACTGACCGGTGGGCAGGACCACGCCGGGCTCAGCCAACAGTCGGCCGAGGTAAGCGTCGTCACGATAGGGGACTTCCCAGATCTTGTCGCCGCGCGGGCTATTGACCCGTGCGCCGGGAACGTACAGGTAGGACTTGATCGCGCCGAGACCGAAGGCCTCGTCGTCCCAGTCAGAGAAGGCGATGACCGCAGGCGGCATCACTCGGGTCTCGAACACGGCCTCGGGGCCGCGACCGGCCTGAGCCGTCGCCACCACGTCTCCGACACCGAGATTGGCCGCGGTTGCACGACCATTGGTCGCGTCGAAGTCGACGTTGCCGTTGAAGTTCGTCTCGACGCTCGAGAAGAAGGTCACGGTACCCGCCGCGTCGGTAACGCGGGTGTTGATCGTCACCTGCTCGCCGAAGCTGAGGAAGACGGGACCCGCTCGTCGGCCTACTGGAGTTGGGAAGATATCGCTGTAGCGTTCGACGCTGCCGTCGGCGCGGGTCAGCCACATCTCAACGTTGGACGCGTTGCCCACCGTCGGGAAGTCGAACTGGCTCTGGCTTGCCACGCCGTTCGCGTCGGTCTGGCCGGCCGCGGAGGCGTCCATCAAGGCATTACCCATGCAGTCCCATTCGGGGTACAGGGTGACCATAATGGTGAAGTCCGTGTTCGGCTCAAGTCGCTCGGGCCAGTAGATGTTGGATCGGCCGCTTGCCGGTCGGTTGAAGCAGATCGGATCGAAACCAGGGATCGGATTACCCAGTGTGTCGAAGATCTCTGCCTGCGCCGACTTGGCATAGCCGGGGGCGCCATCTCGGGTCGGAGCATCCCAGTCCACGCCCACGCCGGGGTTGCCGAAGGCGACCTCGATCGGAAGCGTTACTGCGCCGGGAGGCGTGTCGCCCGTGTTCGCGGTGAACGACGAACCGGTGCCGCGGGTGATTCCCCGAAGCTGGTTGCCGGTCAGAGAGACGTTCGAGCCGGTGGCCGACATCGCAATCTGATTACCCATCAGATAGACGGTGCCTTGGGCGTCGGTCGCCTTGGCGCTCATCGTGACGGTCTCACCCTCGTTGACGACGACCTTGTTGGTCGCCTCGGTGGGGGCATTCGCGCCATGCTGAACATAGACCTTGAGCATTGTCGCCTTGAAGCCACTCGTGCTCATGTCGATGTTCGTCACGCCGCCGTTCTTCTCGACGGTCACCGGGAACTCGGCCGAAGCCAGAACCGGGCCAGAGAAGTCGGAGCTACCGAAAGCCTCGACGCTCAGATTGTAGTTGCCGTAGGCAAGGGTGTTCCATACGACCGACTGGCTGTGAGCGCCGCTCTGGTTGCGAACCACGTCTCGGGTCGAACCCGGGACGATGATGCCGCCATTCACGAGCGACAGGCGAGCAGAGCCCGCATAGCCGGGAAGCGCACGACCGTCGGCGTTCCACTTCAGTGCGACGTTGAGATCGCCGCCCTTGTCGAACTTGATCGTGCCCGAGCCGGTCACGCCGCCGATACTCACGTCAAGCCGCGAATCGGGCAGATCGTTAGCGATCACGTTCGGGGCCGTGTAAGTGTTGGTCTGCGGGTCGAAAGTACCGACGTTCGGGTTGATCGACACCGAGAAACTGGAATCCTGGGCGTCTGTCAGGATGACGGCTCCGCTGGAGTTCCGCGCCTCGAAGGCGTAGACCTGACTCTCACTTGCGGCAAGCTCGACGTCCGACGGGGAAACCGTCACGCTGGCGACCTCAGAGGCCATCGTCGTGATGGGCACATCGGTCGATTGGCCCTTGCCGGGCGCAACGCGGTCGAACTGGGCGAACGAAACCTTGGAACCGGTTCCGTTCGTGCCTTGAAGGCCTTCGACGGTGAATCGGTAGGTCTTACCAGCCGCCAAGCCTTCGATCTTGAGCGGGCTATCGCCTCGCTTCAGAACGTAAGGGCCAAGCGGCGTGTCGGACCCAGTCTGCGCCATGACCTTGATCGAGCCGACATAGCTTTGAATGTCTTTGCCCGAATAAGGCGCAAATTGCGCAGTTACTTGGAATGCGCTTCTCCCACCGGTGCCGCCGCCGCTGCCGCCGCAACCGGAGGTAAGGATGGCCGTGCCACCCAGCGCGAGTACAAAAAGCGGATAGAACCACGTTCGCGATTGACGCGCTCGCTTGTCTCTCATATCTCCTCCACTGTCCTTAATGGATGCTCCTCCACTGTCCGTAATGGTGTGTTTGGATTAGGAACCGAAGCCTATGATATTCAAATGAACCCCGCGCTTGCAACCCTTGACAGGCGCTTTTTGCGCGGTGGGGCATTTTCCGACCCTTGACTCCGACTCATAACGGTTGTCAGACGCATTATATCCGTTATTGGCTTCGGCCGTTTCCCAGGTGTTCTTTAGGGGGCGAACCTACTTTTCTTCGGAATCTGCCTAGAAAAGCCTGGTGCCAGGCTTGATCGCCGGAATCGCCGCGAGCTGCTCGGGTACGGCGTCTGCCGCGAAGGAGGCGGCCTCGACGCGGCAAGCGGCGAAGTATTCCTGATTCTCGAATGGGTTCGCTTCCGATCGATCGATCAGGACGGCGATGCCGGCCGGCTCGACACAGAGGGCCCCGATCGTCTCGAGCAGCGACCGCCCGGTCGTCAGGACGTCGTCGACCACCAGCACCCTGGCCCCAGGGTCGACCCGTGCTCCTCGGCGCAAGGTCCGGCGGCCGTCCTCCGTCTCGACGTAGACCGCGTCGCAGCCGAGTTGGCGGGCGACTTCGAAGGCGATGATGATGCCGCCGGTCGTTGGGCCGGCCACGACGTCGATCGAGGCGGCCCGAAAGCGATCGGCGATCCGGGCGCAGACCGCGCTCAGCACCTGAGGCTGTTCGAGTATGCGGAACTTTTCGACGTAGGTGTCGCTGTGGCGGCCGCTGGTCAGGACGAAGTGGCCCCGCAGGATGGCCCCGCGTTCTTCAAGGTAATCGACGAGCTCGTCCTTCACGTTCAACCCACGATCGAGAACGGGACCAGGTCACGCACGATCTCGTTGTCGTCGCCCAGCAGCGCGACTTTTGGAACGATAGGCTGGTCGCTGAGCGAAAAGGCGGCGATGATGACCCGATCGCCGGGCTGGAAAAGCCGCGCCGCGCCTCCATTCATGCCGACGACGCCCTTTGGACCGGCGAAGGCGTAGGTGATCACCCTCGCGGTGTGATCGACGGCCCAGACATGGACCAGTTCGCCGTCGAGGATCCCCACGTGGCGAAGCAGGTCGCCGTCGACCTCGATGCTGCCGATGTACTCCGGATTCGCGTACGTCAGCCGGGCGTGGTGCAGCTTGGCCTTAAGCAACTGATTGAGGAGCATTTTCGGGAACGATTTCCGCCGACACTTCGGTCGCCTCGTCGGAACTCTCGAGGCGAGTTCGACGACGATACCACGCGGCGAGGAAGCCGCCGGTGGTCATGATACCCACCCCCACCCAGACCAAGATCGTGAGCGGTTTGAAGAAGACTTCGACGGGCATCAGGGGATCGACGAAGAGCAATTGGATCGTCACCGACTTGTCGGCCGCATCCATCTGGTTGAGCGAGACGAAATAATCCGCGCCGAGCCTGGCGGGAACGAATTCGGGACCTTGCGAACCGACGACGATCGCGGGGTCGGCCTGCCACTCGCCGCTCGGCGTCTTGAGACGAATCCGCGCGGCGAACCGGGTTCCGGTCGCCCCCGGCTCGCCCTCCCGGTTCATCTGCTCGTAGGTGATGAGAGCTTGGTCGATCAGTTTGCTCTCGCCGGGCTTGAAGGTCAGAGGGTCGGTCGCCTCCACAACCAGCGGATGGAGCGTGAAGTAGACGTCGTAGAACGGTGTGCCGTGGATGTAGGGCCAGACCATCGCCTGCGGTTCCTGATCTGGCCGTTCGAGGTAGTAATAACCCGGCCGTGCGACGAAGCGGTCGCGATCGCCCACGACGTCGAACTCGACAGTGTTGTCCCGATGGTAGAAGTCCTTCTTTTCCGCAGGCTTCTTGTAAGACACGACGTAGCCCAGCCCTTGCGCCGGGCGACCCTCCTGAACCAGGATCTGCGCCTTCTGCTCGAACCCTCGAGAGACGATCAATCCGAGCATCGTCACCGCTAGGCCGAAATGAGCGAGCAGGCCGCCGAGCGAAGGCAGGACTCTGCGGAAGCCCTCGGCAAGCTTCCAAATCGAGGCAGTAACCCCGAATAGGCAAAGCCACGAGAGGAAGAAGACCCAGTGATTCCAGGCATCCCCTGGAAGCTCGACGCCGAAAGGCAGGCTCACCACGCCGCTCGCATCGAGCCGCGCTCCGATACCCGGGGACTTTGCCCAGATCATGAAGAGTCCGAGGACTCCCAGTGAAATCGCGGCCATGCTCCCGACCCGCGCCATGATCCCCTTAAAACCGAGGCGACGCCAGCCGATGAACGGCCCGACCGCCATGAGGATCATGGTCGGCACGAACAGCCAAGCGAGAACCTGATGGTAGAGCCCCTCTTCGACCACTTTGGGCTGTCGCCCGGCGACGCTCATCAGGAAGGGGACGCTCATACCGAACGCAGTACACACCGCAAAGCCACAGAGCAGCCAAATCGCTGCGGCGAAGAACGAACCCCGATTCACTCCGCGCTCGACACCCGAATCGATCTGCCGTTCGCGCTTGAGGAACCGCGTCGTCCACAGAGTCAGAAACCCAAGCACGGAGACCGTCCCGAGCCCCACGAGCAGCCAGAGGGCCGACCGGTTCATCTGAGCAAAGCTGTGCACGCTCGTGTCCTGGAGGAAGCCCGAGCGGGTCAAGAACGTGCCGTAGAGAAACGCGAGGAACGGGCCGGCTCCGAGGAGGAGATTGAGGTAGACCCACTTTCCCTTCGCGATCTGGACGAAGGCGCCGTGAACAAGCGCCACGCAGAGCACCCAAGGTACGAAGCTGACGTTTTCGACGGGGTCCCACATCCAAAAGCCGCCCCAGCCGAGGGTTTCGTAGGCCCAGAAGCCGCCCATGCAAAGTCCCACTCCGATCAGCGCCGTGGACGTCAGTGCCCAAGGACGGACCGCTCGAATCCACCCGTCGTACGATCGGGTCGCCAGCGCGGCGATTGCGAAGCAGAAGAGAACGGTGAGCGAACCAAAGCCCAGGAAGATCGTCGGCGGATGGATCGTGACCCAGTAGTTGAGGAGCGAGGGCGCCAGCCCGCGACCAGTGGGCGGTACGAGCACCCTGCCGTCGAGGGCTTGGATAACGAAAGGCGACTCGTAGGCGAGGATCCCCGCGATCGCACCCAGAAACAAGGCGTACGGTATGGCGAACCAACGGCGAAACTTGCGGGTCGAACGCCACGCGAGCAGTCCGAACAAAGCCGAGCAGGTCCCCCACAGAAGGAAACTCCCCTCTTGGCCACCCCAAATGGCGGCGACTTTGTACTTGAAGGGAACGTCTGCCTCGCTGTGCCCGAACACGTAGGTGTACTGAAACTGGTCATTGACAAAGAGCGTCCCGAGAGCCACGATAGCCACGAAGAATGAGGTGCAGCCGAGGAAGAACGCAGCCGTCGCCCAACCTGCAAGGGACGGCCTGCGTCCAGAGAGGAAGAACAGCACGCCGCATAGGACGCAAAAGACGATTGCGGCGAAAACCGCCCCCCGGCCTAGGCTGCCGACGACGAAGGACCAGGACGGCGCGGCCGGCCAATCGACTGCCGGGTGGGATTCCATTAGCTCGGCGTGCCCTTAGAACTCTCGTACTTCGACGGGCACTTGATGAGCAGCTTGCTAGCATGGAAGGAACCCTCCTTCATGCCTCCAACCGCGACGACCTTCGTCGCTTCGCCTAGGTTCGCCGGGGCCGGACCATGGTAGACGACCTGTACGACCTCGCCCTTTTCATCTCGAAGCAAGAAGTGGACTTCCTGCTTCGAAATGACGTTGCGGATGGTCGACTTGTCGAGGTCGCCCGCGAGGTGCAGATTGTCGCCTTTAGTGCTCTTGGCTTCGGCGATGGTGACGTAGGGGCTGGCATTCGTTAGGAACGCGCCGATCATCGCGGCTAGGCCGCATAGCGTCAGGACCAGTGCTACGACCGCTCTTATCTTCATATTCAGACCCATTAGAATTCTACGCCATCGAACTCTTCATATGCCGTGCTCGCGGGCAAACCCCGCACGCCACGCGGGAGCGGTTCCCGGCGTCGGATACAATATGGCCCTGATGAGATCGCCTCGCGCCTTACTTGCCGTCCTCGGCCTCGCAGCGGCTGCGTTCGGCTCGGCACAGCCGGCGACGCCGGAACAGCGGACAGGCGTTCAGCCCGATCCCAACTTCGCCACGCTTCACCTGAGCACGAAGCTGGGCAGCTTCAAACTGCTCGACGGCATGGGAAGGGTCGAGATTTCGTTCACCGGCAGCATCCTCTTGAGCAAAATCGACGGACGAGTGTTGACCAACGGCAAACTCCGCAAAGAGTTCGAGTCGAAGGATCGCGTTGTTTATTCGGGTACCGGCAAGGTGATCGTCACCGGCCGATGGCGCGGCATCCAGTGGTTTGGGCGTGATATGAGCGCCGTCTGGTTCGGTGCCGGCCAGGCGAGGCTGGCCGGCGAGTTCGACAAGAACCTCGAAACGGGCAAGTACTGGTACGACGATCCGGCACAGAAGTTCGACTGGATGGCGAGCGGGACGACGACGATCGGACTCCCGAACCGATACATCCAGCCCGAAGTCAAGCCCATCGAGCGGGGCCAACTGCCCAAGAAGAAGGGGTAAGTGCTCACCCAGACCTTCGTCCATGTACCCGGAATCGGCCGCCGCACCGAGCGGCACCTCTGGAAGCAAGGATGTCGGGACTGGGACGCCCTTCTCGCCGATCCGCACCGATACTCCGTCGGCAGCGCATCTCGACAGGTGGCCGTTCAGACGATCGCGGGGAGCGCGCGCGCATTGCGGGATCGACATCACCAGTTCTTCGCCTCGGCGCTTCGCGCCACCGAGACGTGGCGCGCTTGGCACGACTTCCGGGACTCCTGCGTCTACCTCGACATCGAGACCGACGGACGCAACTCGGGCGACTGCATCACGGTGATCGGCCTCTACGACGGTCAGAACTTCGAGGCGTTGGTGAAAGGCGAGGGTCTGGAAACCTTTCGCGACCGGATTAGTCATTACTCGATGATCGTCACTTTCTTCGGCTCCGGGTTCGATCTGCCCGTCCTCACCAAAAGGTTCAATATGCGGTTCGACCAGATTCACCTGGACCTCTGCCCGACCCTGCGCAAGATGGGAATCCGAGGTGGTCTGAAGAAGATCGAGAAGCAGCTCGGGATCGATCGCGGCGAGGGTCTCGAAGGACTCAACGGATACGATGCCGTCCAGCTGTGGCGCAGGTACCTCCGGGGCTCCGACCCCGCTCTCGAGACCCTGATTGCCTATAACCGGGAAGACGTGGTCAACCTCGAACGGATCGCCGAATACACCTACCGAGAGATGCGCCGGGCGACGGTCGGCGACCAGCTCTGTCTGTTCTAGACTCCGAGTTCTTCGCGATCCCTCTCGAGTTCGTCCCGACAGGAACGCATGGTGTCCAGCATCGTCTCCGCAGCCTGCACCGGATCGCCGGTAAAGGGCCAGATGAACTGGTTTCTCGTCAGATAGCACTCGCGGTTCCTCTTGCCGAGCATCGAGAAGAAGCGCGGCGAGAGCTCGGCATCGGTCCCGAACACACTGGAGAGCCTTCCACCTCGTCCGTCGACCTTCTCGATGCCCAGATCGCGCGCCTGCATCCGCAGCCGCATGATCGCGAAAGCCCGGAGCACCTCGGGGGGCGCATGGCCGTAGCGGTCTTGAATCTCGGAGAGGGACTGCGCTAACTCGTCCGCCGAACGGCTACTCATCATTTCCTTGTAGTAGAAGAGCCGCTGGGCAGAGTCGGGCACGTAGTGCTCGGGGATCAAGGCGGCGATCGGGAGATCGAGCGTCGGCAACGGCACGAGCCCTTCGAGCGGCTCTCCGCGGACGGGCTTTTGCCCATCGGCGTAGGCCTTGAGGTACTGAACTTCCTCGTTGATGAGTTGGGTGTAGAGTTCGTAGCCCACCGAAGCCATCGCCCCGTGCTGCTTGGCTCCCAACAGTTCACCGGCGCCTCTGATCTGGAGGTCGCGAAATGCCAACGAGTACCCCGAACCAAGGGTCGAGAACTCTTGCAGCGCCTGGAGCCGCTGAAGGCCCCCTTCGCCCAGTTCCTTGCCCGACTGGTAGAGCAAGTAGGCGTAGGCCTGCCGGTCGGACCGTCCGACGCGTCCCCGAAGTTGATAGAGTTGTGAAAGACCGAGTCGGTCGGCGTCTTCGACGATCAAGGTGTTGGCGTTCGGGATATCGAGGCCGTTCTCGATGATCGTCGTGCTGAGCAACACGTCGATCTCGCCGGCGATGAAGGCGAGCATGACGGGTTCGAGTTCGGCTTCCTGCATCTGCCCGTGCCCGACGCCGATTCGAGCGCCGGGGATCAGCTTCTGAAGCCGATCGGCGACGTGCCCTATCCCGCGCACTCGATTGAAAACATAGTAAACCTGCCCGCCCCGCGCCAGTTCGCGTAGGATCGCTTCTCGCACGATCTCCTTGCTGTAGGTTCGGACAAAAGTTCTGATCGGCAGACGGCCCGGGGGAGGGTCGTTGATGAGCGACATCTGCCGAATGTCCATCAGGGCCATGCTGAGGGTGCGGGGGATCGGAGTCGCCGAGAGAGTCAGCACGTCGACGCTGATGCGCATCTCCTTGAGGGCTTCCTTCTGCTTGACCCCGAACTTCTGCTCTTCGTCGACGATCACGAGGCCCAAGTCCTTGAATTCGATTTCCTTGTTCAGAAGAGCATGCGTGCCGATGACGACATCGATCTCGCCGTCCTTGACCATTTGATGAATCTGCTTACGCTCACCGGTCGACCGAAAGCGGTTCAGCAGTTCGAGCCGAACCGGAAACGGGGCGAGTCTCTCCTGGAAGTTTCTGAAGTGCTGCTCACTCAGGATAGTCGTCGGACACAGCACGGCGACCTGGCGGCCGTCTTGGGCTACCTTGAACGCGGCGCGGATGGCGACCTCCGTCTTGCCGAAGCCGACATCTCCGCAGACGAGTCGGTCCATAGGCCAAGCCTGGTTAAGGTCCGTCTTCGTCTCCCGGATCGCCTGAAGCTGGCTCGGAGTCTCGATCCAAGGGAACGTCGACTCCATCTCCGCCTGCCACGGAGTGTCCGGGCCGAAAGGGCGGCGCTCCACCTTCTTCCTCTGAGCGTACAGCTTGATGAGCCCCTTGGCAAACTCGCGCGCCTCCTCCCGAGCCTTACCCACCGTCCGCTGCCAGTCGCTTCCCGAGAGGCGGTTGATCTTCGGTTGTACGTCGCCCGGGTTGAGATACTTCTGGACCCTATCCAATTGGTCAGCCGGAACGAACAGCTTGTCCGGCGGTTGATACTGGATGAACAGGTACTCCCTCTCGACGCCGTCCACCGCTCGCTTGACCAGTCCCTGAAAGACTCCTATTCCGAAATTGATGTGGACGACGTAGTCACCCGGCTTCAAGTCGAGAACCGTCGCGACCGGAATGCCCTCGTTGAACCTCTTCTGCGGAAGACGCAATCGCCCGACACCGAAGAGTTCCTGGTCGGTGAGGAGAGCAACCTTCTGGTCCGGCAAGATCCAGCCACCGGCGAGATTTCCGCCGACGAGATAGAGGCCAGGACTGGAGGCGTCGGATGGTTCTCCGGGCACGAGGTCGATCTGGCCCAGAACGGACCTTGCCCGCGTCGGCTGATCGGTGGCGACCGCCACGTGGAATCCGGCCTCGAGCCAAGAGCGCAAGGCACCGGTCAAGGCGTCCGCCCGGCCCCGATAGGGTTCGAGCGAGGCCGCGTTCCAGTCCTTCTCGTCGGGCGCAGAAACCCACGACGGCGCCTCGCCCATCGAAGTCATGGCCAGCGTCCGCTGGCCCGCCCCGAGATGCTCGGGGGGAAGCATGAAGTCGTGAGCGGTGCTCTGGAGAATCTCGCCGCGCTCGTGCCGGGCCCGCAGGGCTTGGCCGAGTTCGTCCTCCGAGCGCTCGGCGATCGCTTCGAGTTCGAGCGGTTCGTCGAGCACGAGCAAGCCGGACTCGAGCAGGTCGATCGCGCAGTTCGAATCGGGATGAAGAAGGGGACGGTACAGGTCCAGCCGATCGAAAAAGATTCGCGCTTCGAGGGCTTTTGCGTCTGCTTCGACGGTTGCCTCGAGGCGAGCGGCGGCCTCGGCATCGAGGGAGGCCGCTTCCATCGCGAGAGTCCGGTGGAGCATCTCGGAGTAGCCCGCTGGGGTGAAGCCGTCGTCGCCGAGTCGGGTCGGATCTGCAAACAGCGTTTCTCGGCTCGGCGAGAGCGAGAGCTCGGGCGTATCGCCTACTGAGCGTTGACTGTTCGGGTCGAACTGCCGGAGGCTCTCGACGACGTCGCCGAACAGTTCGATCCTGACTGGCAGCTGGCGACCTGAAGCATAGACGTCGATGATCCCGCCCCGGCGACTGTATTGCCCGGGAATGCGGACCGGCTCGGCCAACTCGTATCCGAGCATCTTGAGGGTTTCGACTACCTGATCCGAGTCGATCTCGTCGCCGACCTGGATGCTGAGAAACACCTGCTCGAGCACTTCACGCGGCAAAGTTCGCTCGAGAACGGCCTGGGGGGTGGCGATGACGATGCCCGGATCGGGCTCGGTGAGGAACCGAAGGGCTCCGATCCGGTCGGAAAGGGCGGTCGTTTCCGGTGAGGCGTCCTCGAAGAGGGCAGAGATGCCGGATGGCAGCTGGTGGAGGTCCGACTCCGGAACCCCACAGAGGCTCAGGCGAGCCTGCCATTGAAGTGCTCGATCGTAGGTCGGCGCGACGATCAGAACCTTGCTGGGGACGCGTCGGTACCAGGCGGCGATCAACACGGCTCGCGCTTCGACCGGCAGAGCCCTCCATTCGGCTGAGCGGTCCAAGCGTGAAAGGACGTCGTCGACGGCGTTGGTAGCGCCGAGAGCGCTTGCCCATTCGGCGATGCGCATTCGGCGGGGATGGTACCCCGCCGAATCGTCGGATCGGCCAGCTCTGGGCTAGTTGCCGGAACCGAGCAGTCCGCCGCCCCCACCACCACCGGCGCGCACGGTGACTTGAATTTCCCACCTCTGGGCAGCGGGTATCCCGCCACTCTCGAAGGAGCGTTGATAGAGCAAGCCGAGGAAGAAGCCGCCAGGTCGGACTGCTGTGAACCGGAACTCCTGGGTTCCGCCAGCGCCCATCAAGCCACTGCGCGGCTTTATGTAGCGGCTCGCGGTCTGTCGGAGGATACTATTATCGATCTGGCCGACCGTCCATTGATAGCCGGTCGTGGCGTTGGCGTTGAGCCGCACAACGAGCGTGTCACCGGGATTCAGCTCGACCCGGCCGTGGTTGTTGATGTCCGAGACGGTGACGGTCTCGTTACGGTTCGGTCGGTCGATTACGACGAGCATCTGGAAGGTCTCGGCGGCCTGAATCCCACGGGCGCCGGACTTTTGGTAAAGCAAAATCAGCCCCTCGCCCCCCGCTCCGACCGCTCGAAATCGGAAAGTCTGGGTTCCTTGAGCGCCGGGAGGTCCTCCCATCAATGGCTGATACGACGAGCCCATCGGGCGCAGCAGCGAGGGGTTGTTTTGGGCGATGTTCCACGAGTAGCCGGTGCTCGCGTTCGATCGCAGGTTGACGACGAGAGTATCGTTGAGTTTGAGGGTGACCTGGCTGCCGGCGTTGCCTTCGTTCACTGTTACGATAGCCGCTCCGGCTTGGGAAGCGGTCAGCAAAGCGAGTCCGGCCAAAAGGGTGCTTCGAATCGAGTTCATATCGAGCGTCTCCGAGAATGAGATGGCCATTATGGTCACAGGCCCGGACCTATTGCGAATGCCCGTCCCTTGGGGTATCTTCTTACCCTCAGTGCGGGCGTAGCTCAGTGGTAGAGCATCTCGTTGCCAACGAGAGGGTCGAGGGTTCGAATCTCTTCGCCCGCTCCAGATTTCGACAAGACGGTCCGGCCAAAGACGGCCGGGCCGTTTTTTCACGTTCGTTTCGCCGAGATCACTCCCTGCCGGTGATACAATGGGGGTATCGCTTTTATCCAAATGGCAGGAGGTACGACATGAAGAAATGGGTACTTGCCGGAGCTACCTTGGCAGTTGCCGGGTTCGTCTTCGCGCAATCTGGTTCGAATGTTCTCAGTTCATTCTCTAAGGCGCTCCATGGCGCCCAAGGTCTCAGCGTCACATACACCGTGACCCGGCTCGGCGGCTCGCCCGCCACCTACACGGTCAATCTGGCCAAGCCCAATCGGGCCCGCATTGAAAGCGCCAGCCAGATCATCACCGCCGACGGCAGCACGATTACCTTCTTCGATCGCAAGTCGAACAGCTACTTCAAGCGCAAGCAGACCGACGCCGAGTTCCGTGCGCTGCTCACCAGCGACGACCTCAGCCTCTGGGCGCCCTTCTTCCGGGACGACGCCTTCAAGGGCCTGAACGTCAAGGCCATGCCCGACAAGAACCGCAAGGGCGTCAACTTCAAGGTCGTCACGCTGACTCCGCCGGACGCCACCGACGTGTCGTGGACGCTCTACATTCACCCTGACGACAACGTCGCACGCCAAGCCGAGATCGTCGTCAAGGCGGGCAAGGACGAAGGGACGAAGATCATCGACTGCAAGTCGCTCACCCTCGAAACCGGCGACGTTTTCGCCTTCAATGCTCCTTCAGGCAGCAAGGAAGTCGACGAAGCCGAGCTTTACAGCGACCGCTGGTACCTCGATTGGGACGAGGCGATGGGCGTCGCCAAGAAGACGAATCGGGTTCTCCTCGTGGACTTCTACACCGACTGGTGCCACTGGTGCAAAGTGCTGGACGAGAAGGTGTTCCCCACCTCCGACTTCCGCGCGATGTCGAAGTACTTCGTGTTCGTGAAAATCAACGCCGAGGTCCGAACCGACCTGGCGAAGAAGTACGGCGTCAACGCCTATCCGACTGCGAAGGTCATCGGCGTCGACGGCTCGGTGATTCACGAGATCGTCGGCTATAAGGAGACCGCGGCATACGTCGCCGACCTCAAGACCGCCGCCCAGAAAGCCGGTCTTCTCGGCAACTAAATCTCGGTACGCAATTCCGACGGCCCCGCAAGTTTTGCGGGGCCGTCGGCGTTCGGACCTATGCTAAAATCGCCTTCGAGCCAAACCGGCTCCAATCCCCATGAATCGCTCCACCCCTTTCGCTGTCGGCCGTTCGATCCTGTTAGCGGTTCTCGCCGGTTGGGCCGGCGCGGCGACGGCGCAGCTTCGAGTGGCCCAATGGAACGTCACCAACTACTCCGGCGGGCGAATCCTGGAGTTCCAGACGGCGATTTATGGGGCCTTCGAGGGGCGCTCGATGAGGCCGGATATCCTCATCGGCGAGGAGTTCATCAGCCAATCTGCGGTCAACACCTTCCTGTCGTTGCTTAATGCGGCCCCCGGCAGCCCCGCCGACTGGGCAGCCGCCCCCTTTGTCGATGGGCCGGATACGGATAGCGCGTTCTTCTACCGAACGTCCAAAGTCGATTATCTGGGCATGACGATCGTCGCGACCGGTTCGACCCAGTCGACGAACCAACCCCGAAACACCTACCGCTACGACATTCGCTTGAAGAATTACGACGGCGCCGGGGCGACCTTGGCATGCTACGCCTCTCACATGAAGGCCGGCACGACGAGTACCGACCAACAACGCCGTCTCGTCGAGGCCCAGAGGATCGCCCAGAACGCCGCCACCCTCGATTCGCAGTGGCAGTACCTGCTCGGAGCGGACCTCAACATCCAGACCTCCACCCAGGCGGCTTACGTCGAGTTGGTGGGTTCGGCACCGTCCTATGTCGGACCGTTCAAGGACCCGATCAAGACGCCCGGCAACTGGAACAATTCGCTCTCCTTCCGGTTCGTTCACACCCAAGATCCGGCCACCGCGATGGATGATCGCCATGACCAGATCCTCGTGAGCCCGGGTCTAGTGGACCAAACCGGATTCGACTACATGGGCAACGCCTCCGTGTCCTATAGCACCTCCACCTGGAACGATCCCAACCACACCTATCGCTCCTGGGGCAATGACGGCACCTCGTACAATAACCCGCTCACCGTCGTCGGGAACACCATGGTCGGCCCGGTGATCGCCCAAGCACTGATCGATGCTGCCAACGGCCTGGGTCACTTGCCCGTGTTCCTCGACTTGCGTGTTCCTCCGAAGTCGGCGGCGACGACCTCGATCGATTTCGGCACCGTCGGCCAAGGCGCCTTCGTTCAAAAGCCCCTGCAGGTCTGGAACGCGGGAGACGTCGCTCTCTGGAATGCCGTCGGAATCGCGAATCTGAACTACGCTCTTTCTGTAGGGCCGGCGTTCATCGCACCGGGCGGTCTGTTCTCCGAGCCTGCGGGCGGCGGCGTTAACACTCACATGATACGGATCGACACCGCCACGCCGGGTCCAAAGGTCGCGACCCTGACGATAGCCAGTAACGATCCCGACGTTCCCGTCCGACTCGTAAGCCTGAAGGGCTTCGTCAAAGGCATCGTCGGGCCCCCTGGAAGATAGATCGGAGGACTTCCCTTCTCGAACCGGTAATATCACCAGAGCCGGACCGGGTTCGTGCCGGGCTCCTCAGGGATTGGCACGAATCTAGCCATCGACGCGTTTGGGAAACTTGGAAGACCCATGATCGAAACCGCCGAAAGACTGCCCAGGCGCCGCCGCATGCGATCGAGCACCAAGATCGCGATCGGCTTCGTCGTGTTGGTCTTCGGCTGCTGGGGCGGATACCGCCTTTGGTCGAACGTCATGGTGGGCCGGATTCACTATCCGCCGATTCAGCCGAAGTTGGTGAACCTCATCGCGATCAACCCGGGCGCCGGATACCGAATTCTCGTTGCTAACGGAATCGCCCAACTCGCCGAGATTGCGGGCGGATCCGAGTTCCATGCGCCAGATCAGGAGCGAGAATCCGATCGCGCCGATGTCGTCGGGGCCAAGAAAATCCCGATCCGCGAACTGCTTCAGTCCCTTCAAGGCAACGAGAAGGCGCTGTCCACGTTCGTGATGAAACTGAACGAAATCAAGGAGGACGACGTGCCCGCCGAGGCGCCGGTCTGGCCCGCCGCGGACATCGAGAAGGCCGTCGAGGGCGACCCCGACCTCAAAAGGCGCCTCGAGCAGGACTTGAACATGGGGCTCGACGGCACGCCACCTCCGCACGTTCGCGAGTCGGCATTCGTGAACGGCATCGTGATCGACCTGCCGGTACCGATCCGACTCGACGATAAAGGCGAGCGAACGGTCGTCGCCCACGTCCTACAGCCCTACCGGCCCAATCTGATCGAGCAAGTCGAAAACTCCATCGCCGAGCGGTTCGACACGGATTCGGCACGCCCGGGCGTTTACCGCGACAAGATCATCGAGTTGCAGAACGACCCAAAGAGGAAGGAGAAGGTCGGAGCTTCGCTTCTCGCCCGCATCGCGCCGTCGAGGGTCGCCAACCTTGCCTTGAAGCCCGAACGAGTCCTGCAAAAAGCGGAGGTCATCGTGAACGAGGATCAGATCACATCGGCCTCTTTCCGAACCTATAAGACGGGCGAGAAGCGGGAACTCTCCGACCTGACGATCTCGCTTACCGACGAGGGCCGGGATCGGCTCTGGAAATACAGCCACAAGCGACCGGGCTTCCAGTTGATGCTCGTCGTCGATGGGGTCGCGATCGCTGCGCCACGCATTAGCCACGAATTGTCACAGAGCGTCGTCACGATTCGACAGCTTCCCGATGAGAGCCTCGTTCGAGAAGCTGTCGACCTTATGAACAAGCAAGCAATCGGAGGAAATGAACGTTGAACAAGGTTTATCTTATGGTGGCCGCCGCTGCCGTCGCGAGTCTGGTCGGCTGCAAGGGCGGCGGCGCCTCGGCCTATAAGCCCAAGCCTGCCCCGAAGATCGAGTCGGGCGAAGTCAAAGCCGGTGAAGAACAGTCGCTCTTCCCCTTCGCAATCGGCTCGCAATGGGTCTACGCCGTGAGCGTTCGGGTCACCACCGCCGACGGCAAGAGCGGCCAGCAAGCGAGCGAAGTCACTTTGCGTTGCACGAAAATCGACGACGTCGAGGGCGGCAAGCAAGCGACGTTAGAAGCCCGCAACAGCGAAGGAACGTTGACCGACACTCAAGTCTGGAAAGTAACCGATAAGGGCATCTTTCAAGTCGCGGCTGGCGCCAAGGCCGACAAGTTCGAGCCGGCGGTGCCCAACTTGATGTTCCCGATCGCGGTCGGCGATACCGTGAACTGGAAAGGAACCGGCCCCTTGCCCGGCGGAACCAACACCCAAGCGACCGCTAAGGCCAAGGTCCTCGGCTACCAAGAGATCGACACCGACATGGGCCGGATGAACGCCCTCGCCGTGGAGACTCGGTTCGACTGGGTCGGAGAGGACAAGGGGGCCGCGGCGGGAACCGTCTGGTGGCGACCCAACTACGGCTTCGTTCGCTTTAGGCAGGAGATCGTGGTGGGCGATCGTGCCGCGGTGCAGTTGCTCAAGTTGAAAAGCTACACTCCCGGCAAATGATCTCCCTAAATCGATCGGCATGCGCCTGGGCCCTCCGATGGCTCTTTTTCGCCGGGTTGCTAGGCTCGTTGGCGTTCGCCGGCTGTAAGCCGTCGGCGCCGCCGACAAGCTCCGAGCCGCCCAAGGCAACGGACAAGAACGAGGAATCGAAGGAGGAGCCTAAGCCGCCGCCCGCCGCCGACCTTGCCCTGATTCCGCCTTCCCTGAAAACCGACGCATTCGAATTCTACGGGCTCGGCAACACCGAGGCATTGCGGTACGAGGTCATCGCCGACGGCGCGGCGCCGAAGGTCGGCGATCAAACGGTTCGCTTCACCGGTATGAAGGACGGCAATGCTCAGTTCTCGATCGAGCGTACCGGTGACCTTGCCTCGGCGATGGGCTCTCAGGAACTCGAGCTAAGGCCCAAGGGGATCTACACGACCCAGACGAGCCTCGGAAGTATCGAGGGAGATTCTCTGGAACTGCCGTCCAGCCTCAAGATCGGCACGACATGGAAGGCCGACCAGAGCCTGAAGACCGCCGACGAGCGACAGGTGAAGTCGAGCGCAACGTATAAAGTCGTGCGGATGGAGAAAGTGAAGACCAAGGGGGGCGACTTCGACGCACTCCTCGTCACCGGCAAGGGGTCGATTACTCTGGACGGACAAAAGGCCTCCCTCGACATGAAACAGTGGCTCGCCAAGGGCAAAGGCGCGGTGAAGACCGAGATCGCAACCAAGTTCGAAAGCGGAACCGGAACCAAGGTCTCGATCGAACTGAACAAGTAGGTGCGAGAACGAAATCTGGCTTGTTAAGACATCGAACGCTGCTCACCGGTACGGCTGCGGGCCTAGCGATCGCTCTCGCGGTCGGGTCTTGTCGCCGCAACGAAGCGGTCGAAAACCCTCCCGAGACCGTTTCGGCCGTTCGATTGACCGCCGAAACATTCTCGCCCGACCGACTGCCATACGAGGAAGCCGCCCTGATTCTCGCCGGAACGACCTACCCGGTTCAGTTGCGACGCGAAAGCAAGGCCGACGGAATCCACTTCCTGCTCCTCAAGGGAGAGGAAGTGCTTGACCGTGAGGTTTACGTGCTCGACGAAGATGCCTTCCGCATACGAATCGCTGCCGGAGTGGAATACCAGCCACCGATCCCGCTCATCGAGTTCGGCAAGCGGGTCGGTGACGAGTGGTCCTGGCGCGGGCATGTCGTGACCGGAGCCGAAAGGCAGTCGGCGGCTGCTTCGATTACAACCGCAGAAGAGGATATCAACCTTGCCGGCGCCTACGACCGCGGCGTTCGAATACGAGCGACCCTGGAGATCGACGGAGCAGGCTCCGCGCAAAAACTGCAGAAGCAGATGACTTTCTGGTTCGCTCCCCGGATCGGCCTCTTGAAGCGAGAGTTCGGGACTACTTCGACCCGGATTCCCGCGCCATGATTTCTCGGGACTTCCATGGGGCGTTGGGCACGGACGCACTCCAGCTTCGTCCCAGGTTCGATTTCTGGCTCATCCTCGCCACCGCTTTGCTCATCGTGATCGGCATGCTCGCACTCTACAGCGTCGGTCAGCCGGGCGGCGACTTCGGGCTGTTCCGCAAGCAAGCGCTGCTCTTCCTTATCGGGCTGGGGCCGTTCTTCGCTTTTCTCTTCGTCGATCCTAGCTTCTGGAGACGTGTCTCTAGCTGGCTTTATCTGATCAATCTCGCGTTCCTGGGCCTCGTTCTCGTCAAGGGCGTGAACATCAATGGGGCCAAGCGTTGGATCGAAATCGGTTCGTTCCAGTTTCAGCCGAGTGAGATCGCAAAGCTGCTGCTGATCCTGACCCTGAGCGCCTTCTACGCGAATCGGCTAGGTGAAATCAAGCGGTTCTCGACCTTCCTCTTGTCCCTCTTGCACATCGCGCCACCATTGCTCCTCATCCTCAGGGAGCCTCACCTGGGCGCCTCGATGGTCATTCTCGTGGCCTGGGCCGGCATTTCGATTTGTGCGGGAGTGCCCTGGCGCATGCTCTTCGGCCTGCTCATCGCGACCGCCGCTCTTTTCGTCGTCGCCTACCAGAGCGGACTTCTGCGGCCCTATCAACTCGATCGAATCGGAGCCATGTTCAAGACCGACGAACGCGGTTCGGATTACCAGCAGACGATGGCGGCGGTCGCTTTCGGCGTGGGCGGGTTCGGGGGAACGGGCTACCTCAAGGGGGAGCAGAAGATTCAGGTCCCGGAACACCACAACGACTTCATCTTCACGGTGGTCGGCGAGGAAGGCGGCCTCGTTGGCTGCACTCTCGTCTTGGTGGCGTTCGCCTTCTTCTTCTACCGGGCCTGGCTCGTCCTCTACCACGCCGAAGATAGCTTCGGCAGGATGGTAGCCGCCGGCATCCTGAGCATTCTCGCGTTCCATACGGTGCTGAATCTGGGCATGAACATTGCCTTGACTCCGGTCGTGGGGCTCTGGCTACCGTTCCTCAGCTACGGCGGTACCGCGCTCTGGCTCTGCCTCGCGTGCGTCGGCCTGCTGCTGAACCTCAACCGGCGCGAGCAAAAGCTGCGATTCTAGTTCGGAGTGCGCGGACTCGACCACGCTTTGGTCTTCCCGGGGGCCTGACAAGGGCCCCGGGGTCATGGTCAGTTCGCGTAATACACGCCGTCGAGCGCGTTCCACATCGCCGCACAGAGCAAGGCGCAGGCGGTCTTCGTTCGTGCGAAGTCCTCGTCGGTCATCTTCTCGATGCGACCGCGCAGAAGCTCGGCTTCCGCGAGGTCGTCGGCATGGACCCGGAAGTACTCGTGTCCCCTCTCGCTCATCGAGTAGTGCTCGACGAGGCCGTCGAGCTTTGTTCGCGAAGTGATCGGCTGCTGCGCCTCGAAAGCGTAAAGGGCGCCGGCTGCCTCAGCCTTCTGCCCGAAGAGATTGTTGGCAGCGGTCTCCAGAGTATCGGTCTGGGGGCGATCGCTTGCTCGAGAGAAACCGACCTCGGCTTGGAAATCCTGCCAAAGGGTCTCGTGATAACGCTCTTCGTCGGCATAATGCTGTTCGCCGAGCGTCTCCCAACCCTTGGCGATCGTGCCGACAAACCGGCCGTACTCGCCCGAGTAGTCCAACAGCTTCTCCTTCGGAAGGGTTCCCATCCGCCAGTCGACATAGAACGGATGCTTGTTCAGGTCGAATTGAGCGATGATGTCGTCGAGTTCTTGAATTCGTTTCATGGTGTTTGACCTCCGCAGAGGAATCGTAGGATACCGCCCGACGTGGGCCGGCCTGTTGCAACCGGAGTCCTTCGTCTGCGGTGGTAGGTTTCCCCAGTTCGGACCTCTCCCCGGTTCGTTGCGCTTACCGGCCCCCTCCTCCGAGGCAAGGGTGGGCTCGAACGTCAGGCTTCTCACTTCAGTAGAATTCCACCCATGATCGACCTCATCGGCGCGCCCTTCGATCTTTGTGGACGGCGAGCTGGCAGCCGACTGGGTCCCGCCGCGCTCAGGCTGGCGAATCTCGCCGGCTCCCTTGCGGAGGCCGGACAGGACGTCGAAGACCTCGGGGACATACCCACCGCGGAAGAGGATCGGAACGGTAGCGGACTAAGGGGATTCGAGGCCGCGATCGAGACCTACGCCGCCCTCAAGGAGGCGGTTTCGGAGGCCCTCCTGGCTGAGCGCATGCCGATGGTGCTCGGCGGGGACCATAGTCTGGCGATCGGCTCGATCGCTGGAGCACTTTCGGCCTTCGGCAACGATCTCGCCGTACTCTGGGTGGACGCCCATGTCGATCTCAACACCCCGGGGACCTCGCGCAGTGGCAACCTGCACGGAATGCCGGTGGCCGCGCTCTTGGGATTACCTTCCGGCTCGAGCGCTCTCGCGGATACCCAGTGGCGGGTGCTCATCGACAAGATCGTCCCTCGGCCCGCGCTGGGTCCGGACCGCATTGCGTGGATCGGCCTCCGCGATGCCGATCGCGGCGAGAGGGAAGCGCTGCGGTCGATGCCCGATTGCCTGCCGACGACGATGCAGGACATCGACCGGTTCGGCGTCGATCGGGTCGTTCGAGAATTCGACGCCTGGATTCGAGCCAGCGGAGCGAGCAAGCTTTGGATCAGTTTCGACGTCGATGCCCTCGATCCGATTCTCGCACCCGGAACCGGGACAGCCGTTCGCGGCGGCCTCTCCTATCGTGAAGCCCATCTCTCTGCCGAACTTCTACGGGATCACCTCGACGCCGGCGACTGCCCTTACCGTCTAGTCGGGCTCGACCTCGTAGAGACGAATCCGCTCTACGATTCCCACAACGAGACCGCCCAGTTGGCCGTGGAGTGGATCGCGTCGCTGTTCGGAAAGACGATTTTGGGTTCGCCGAGCCGGATCGTACGCTAAACTGCTCGAACGGCAGGCAAAAAAATTCGGGCAGAAGGGAGAGATCAGGTTCTGCCCGAGAGGTGTTTGTTCGTCTGTTCTGTTTCGTCTCTGGCGGACTATTCAGTGTTTTTTGCTGAGCGCTGCGGCCGCTCTCCCGAGGTTCGGGGTCTTCGCTTGCCGCATCGTGCGCTCGCATAGGGTTAGACACCTTGGCCCCTCGAATCGTTAAACCTTTGGGACCAATTGCCTACTAGGTGTGTTTCGGAGGAGGATCCGTTGCACTGCGGAGCGAAAAACGAGGGCACGAACCATCCCCCGGCTACTGACCACACAAAGGTAGCCCGCCGATGGGCCGTGCGGCGAGATAAGGCCGTCTTCCGGGGGCTCGAACCGTCGCTGGGTTACCACCACGCAACCGGTAGCCCGCCGATGGGTCGTGCGGCGGGACAAGGCCGTCTTCCGGGGGCCCGAACCATCCCCCGGCTACCCCCCGAAACGGGATCCCAGGACCATGCGACTCAGAGGATGCGGACGCCGTAAATCTGAGTGCCTCGTGCGGCGACGACGAGCATGTCGCCGAAGATCGCCGGCGAGGCTTCGATATTCGCCCCGAAGTTCAGTTCATGCAGTAGCCGCCCGGTCTCGCCGTCGATCAGCTTCATTTCGCCGGCAGACGTGCACTGAACGATATACATCCGACCCTCCGCGTCATAGAAGTCGACCGGAGAAGACCACGCATAGTTGGCGAGCGGATACCGCCAGATCTCCTTGCCGGTCTTCTTGTCCAACGCTACCAGCAGCCCAGCGTTCATCCGTTCGTAGCGAGCCAGCGAAAAGACCACCCGGTCGGAAGCTCGGTTCTTGCCGACTATCGGGGTGGCGAGGAGGCCCCCGTTGACGGGATGGGCGCCGAGGATCGTTAGGCAGCGATACTGATTGGTCCAGAGCGGCTTTCCGGTGCGCCCGTCGAACTTACGGACATAGCACCAGCCTTTCGATCCCTGCTTATCGACCTCGCATCCCGTGTACACGGCCCATCGATCCTCGGCCTCGACGTCGATGACGCAGGACGCGTCGCTGTCGTCTTGGACGTCTCGATTCCAAACCGGCTGCATCGTGGTCAGGTCAAGGCACACCAGGTCGCCGCCGTTGTTCGTGAAGTAGGCGAAGTTCTTGTAAATCGCCACCGAGTTCTCGATTCCCTGTTCCCGCGTCGTCTTCGATTTGTAACGGAACTTGACCTGCTTCGGCTTGACGCTGAGTTGTCCGGTCGCGGGGTTCCACTTCGTGCCCAGTTCGATTCGATGCAATAGGCCGTTCTCCGAGGCGACGACCATCGTGTCGGCGGCCGAGTTAAAGAGCGCGGAACAGTCGTTGCCAGGCCATCGCCGAAACGCGGCCCCATCGTCGGTAGGAAAAAAGTGCAGGAGCTTCTGGTCGACGAGGCTGAAGAGTCGGAAGCCTGGTTGGGCCTTTTCGCGAATGCCGTCGCCGACATAGAGCATCGGTATCCCGTTCGGATGCACCGCGACACTGCCCTTGATCGGGTTGCCGATCCTGATCGGATCGCGCGTTGGCTTGCCGGTCGCGAGATCCCAGAAGTAGACGTTGCCCGCGAGGGAGGCTTGGATCACCTCGGTAAAGCCGTTGGTCCTTCGATAGGGTTCCTTTAGGTTCATCTTCGACCTCAGGCCACTCGGCCATTGGACGATCGCGGGCTGGCCGGTCCACCCCGCGCCCCCACCCCACCGACCTCCGCTGACACCCGTAGACGCCTGCCACACTTTCTTCAGCTTCTTCTCGCGAATTCGGGCGACCCCGTAACTGGGCGCGCTGCGGAAGGCGTCGCCGCGGAAGGTCGTAACTCCCGCGATGCCGTTGTATCGCATCGGGAAGACCTGGTTGGAATCCGCCTCGATCTTCGCGACCTTCTTCCCGCCTTGAAAAATCTCATAGCTCAGGCCGCGAAGGTCAGCGGGTGCGGTCAGGGGTTTTCGATGGTCCTTGGGAGGGGCAGGCTTGGAAGCGGAATCAGCTTGTCCCGACACTCCTGCCGAAGTCTTCGCCTTGCCCCCGCAGGCGATGAGAGCCACACCCAAGAGGATGGGCAGAACCAGGCGCGCGGTTGGCGAAGCGGGCATGGGAGGGATTATGGCGCTGGCACGCCGAAGGGGAATCGGTGCAAACCCGGTAATAATCGCTTGACCATTGTCGCGCAAACCTGCTACGTTAGTTGATAGATCAGTTCCAGTTTGCTTTTCATCCGCTTTAGTTGCTTGCCAGTACGCTCAAGTTAGGCCCCTCCTTCGGGTGGGGCCGATTCTTTTTTGGGTTGGGTCCCGCGATGACCTGGGAGCCCGCGGATGGTTCTTGCCCCGCCTTACGACCCCTTCCCGCGGCACGAACCATCCGCGGGCTACCATTCCCCCGTAATCGACGCGGGTATGGTCGATCCGTATGGATCGCGAGACCTGGCGCGAATTCTTCGATTCCCGTTTGCCCCTCCTCGGGCATCGGAACTGGGTGGCGGTACTCGACGCGGCGTTCCCTCTCTACGGGGGCGCGGGCGTGGAGACGATCTTCACCGGTGAAGAGCACCGGACGGTTCTCGCCAGCGTCAGCGACGCTATCGGGAGGGCCCCCCACGTAGCCGCGAACCCGCTCGTTGCCGAGGAATTGCGCTGGGTCGAATCTCCGATGGCGAGCGATCTGCTGGCAGCGCTCGGCGAACCGAAGTTTATGGCCCATGCCGACATCCTGGAGGCCCTGGACGAGATCAGTCGACGCTACCGCATTTTCGCCCTGAAGACGACCTGTACGACACCCTACACGTCGGTCTTCTTCGTACTCGGATGTGGATATTGGACCGACGAACAGGAATTCGAACTGCGTCGGAGATGGGCCAGTGGAGTGCAGGAGTCACGCTGAGCGAAACGTCGCTTTCCTCAGGCCCGCAACTCGACCCGCGTCCGGACGCTTCCCGCGCGCTCGTGCTTGGCTGTCAGATCGTAGGCTCCCGGCTCGGATACCACCCACTCGAACACGGCGAGGTCGTCCGTCGCGTCGAGATGCCAGCCGAAGCCGCTGACGGGGATGCGATCCCACCCGCGCAGTTGGCCTGCGTCCTCCCGCAGCATGCCCCCGACGAGCCACGTCGGCTCGCTGGTCGCCCGGGTGGTCCCCTCGCCCAGCGGCTCGCCCGACCGGGCGATCTCCCCCACCACGCCGCGGCACAGCTTCTTCTGCTCGGCGATCTTGGTCACGTTCGTGGGCAGCCAGCCCGTGTTCTGGACCACGAACCGAATTCGCCAGGGACCCGAACCTTCGACGCGGACTTCCCGCAGCTCGAGCTTCGGCGAGGTGAGAGCCTGCCAGACCACCCAGTCGGCGAGGGGCGCGATCTCGGCTTCCAGGAAGTCGGGCGGCGGGTTGCGGAAGGCGTAGTGCGGGTCCCAGCCACCCATTTCGACCTTGCCGAGCTGCGGGTGGTCGAACTCGTACCAATCCACATAGCCCCGCCCGCCCAACTTATCGTCTGACCACTTCAGCAGCTTGACGTCGTCGTCGAACGGGTGGTCGCGGAACCAGTCGATGTACTTGTAATCGGTGATGCCGGCCTGCCGCTGGGGCGACCAGATTTCGGTCGTCCAAGCGTAGACGCCGCGGTGCTCGTACATCCAGTCGTCGAAGACGCCGGTGATGACCTCTTTCGGGTGGTACTTGAACTCGTGGTAGTTGCTGATCGCGGGGTAGCCGGTCATCTCGAACCCCTTCTGGCCGATCGACTTGTAGTTCCAAAGGTCCTCGGCGGGGATGTCGTCGTCGGGCATCCGGCTCGGGGGCCTCAGGTGCACACCGCTGAACGTATGGAAGGTCACCGCGCCACAGATGTTTGGCCGCTTGCAGATCGCCTCGACGCAGGCGCGGATTTCGGGCTCGCTGGTCGGAAACGGACCGGCGCCGCTCTGTTCCGACTCGATCCGCCACGCGCTCGGGAAGTTGCGGTTCATGTCGAGGCCCTCTTTGATCTTCCGGCCGCGCATGGTGATGCCGTCGTAATGGTGGAAGAGGCCCTCGGGGATCACGCGGTAAAAGGCGCCGCCGCTCTCGCCCGGCTCGCGCTTCTTCATCAGTCGCGGTTCTTCTTGGGAAATCTTCCATGGGCCGTTCGGGTCGGGAATGCGGATGCTCAGAATGCGCCCATCCCCGTCCACGTCGCGCCGCTCAATGCCATAGAGATCGTCTTCGTCGTAGGGGTAGGGGCGAGTGCTGGAACGGATGATGCGGGGCACGTCCTCGAGGGCCCACTCAGCGCCGTCCGGGTTCAGGCGAGGCACGAGGTAGAAGGTGCGTGTGTCGAGGGCGCGGGTGAGGGTGGGGTCCTTGCCGTAACCTTTGCATAGCTTGGCGATGAGATAGAGCACGGCGGCAGAAGCGCTGACCTCGCTCGCGTGGATGTTGCCGTCGCACCAGAATGCAGGCTTCGTCTCGTGGGAGCCGGTGGCATCGTTGGTGATGGTGGCGATCCAGATGTCGCGTCCTTCGTGGGACTTGCCGGTGGAGTCGATCGAGAGGAGGGACGGGTATTCGCTAGCGAACGCTCGGAGGATTCGGGTCAGGTCGTCGTAGCGGTAGTAGCGATCGAAGGCGACATCGGGCATGCCGCCCAGGCTACCCGCGGAGCGCGTGTATGGAGTGCGCGGGCCCGCCCGCGCTTTTCCGGCAGTGGCATGATCCGTCATCCGAAGCCACATGGGGGCCAGTCCTGGCCGGGCATATGCAGTTGCACGACGATTCCTCCCCTTTGCTTCGCTTCGGTCGGAATGACGGGGATCGCCCCGCCCGGCCCGTCGGAGAATGCCGAATATGCAACAGCGCAGGTGCGGCTTCCGCTAAGCGGTAAAGTCCGAACAGTCATGAACCGGCACTTCGCATCCTACTGCCTCCTCGCCTTTGCCGCTGCAGTCGGCCGCGGCCAGACTGCGCAGCCGGTCAAGGTTTTCGTCCTCGCGGGCCAGTCGAACATGCAAGGCCACGGGATCGTAAAGGCCGACCCCGAGCGCAACGGGGGCCAGGGAAGCCTGGAACACGCCGCCAAGGAGCCTTCGAGCCCGGCCGCGTTCAAGAAGCTGTTCGACAAGGAAGGGGCCTGGGTCGTGCGCGGCGACGTCTGGATCGACTACTTCGAACGCCGGGGCAGGCTTACCGTCGGATTCGGGGTGCGCGAGGATTGCATCGGCCCCGAACTCGGCTTCGGCGTCGTCGTCGGCGATGCGTTCAACGAGCCGGTGCTACTCATCAAGCTCGCCTGGGGCGGGAAGAGCCTGGCCAGGGACTTCCGCCCGCCGAGCTCGGGCGGTGAGGTCGGGCCGAACTACCGGGAGGTCATAGACCGCACGAAGCAAGCCCTCGGGGAGATACCGCAGCGGTTTCCGAGTCTCGCCGGCCGCAAGGTCGAATTGGCGGGCTTCGGCTGGCACCAGGGGTGGAACGATCGCATCGACGGCGGTTTCGTGCAGGAGTATGAGAAGAACATGGCCAACTTCATCCGGGACATCCGCTTGGACCTCGGAGCGCCGAATCTACCGTTCGTCATTGCCGAGACCGGCATGGGCGGTCTGAACGAGAAGAACCCTCGGGCCCTCGATCTCATGAAGGCCCAGGCCGCGGTAACCGAGTACGCGGAGTTCCGAGGGAACGTCGCCTTCGTCGGCACGCGGGCCTTTTGGCGCAAAAAAGAGGTTTCGCCCAGCCAGCAGGACTACCACTGGAACAGCAACGCCGAGACTTACTATCTGATCGGCGAGGCGATGGGGACGGCGATGGTCCGCCTTTGCGGGAGGAAGCCGAAGTGATCGCCCTCGCCGCGCTCCTGCTCCTCTCTGCGCCCCAGCGTGCCGAGATGGCTGGTTACCTCATCGTCCCCCACGAGCGGGTGGATAAGGCCCTCAACGCCGGCTTCTCGATGTACGTCGCTGCATGGCCGCTGCTCCAGACCTATCCCGGCCAGGACTTCCAGAGCGGCCTCTTCGGCACCTGGATGTTCGCCCAGTTCGATGGCGAGGCTCCGAAGGACCACTATTCGGATATCGAGGGCGGCCTCGGGTGGTGGCGCGACACCCGCTTCGCGACCGAGACTCCGAAGTTCATCATGGGTGGGGTCACCTTGAACTTCGCCGAATGGGCGAACGGCCCCGGCGCGGGAAAGGGGCGCGACTGGAAGAACCCCACCGGCCTTTACGGCGTCGCTCAGCTCAGCCCTTGGGTGCTGTGGCCGCCCGACGGCCTCAATTTGAAGCAGGGCACCCGAGGCGAACTGTTCGGCTACGGCTACCTGCCCTTGCCGCTCACGACGCCCAAGACTTTCACCGCAGGCAAGAAGGTGCCCACCGGGAATCACTGCTGGACCCTCTTCCTGAACACCGGCAACTTCAAGGGGCCGGTCGCGTTCTTCACCCCCTACTTCTGGTCGAAGGCATCGGTCGAGAAGCCCGAACTCGCCGGTCTCTTCCTCGACACGCGGCCTTCCGAGCCTAACAAGGCGATTCAGATGGAGACCCAGCACGTTCCCGCTTTAGTCGCTCAAGACGCGAAGGGCGACACCTATGCGCGCATTGCGCCGACCCTCTTCCCGGGCAGCCCGGACCGCCCCGTGCCGCTCATGCACCGAATCACCGCCTACTCCAAGGCAGCCCTTTGGGATCGGGTGCAGGCTTGGTTCGACGGCGGGCCGCCCGCGAGCGGTTCGATCGACGCAAAGGCATCCGGCCTTCATCGCTTCAAGAACGAAGGCTGGGCGACGTGGCGCATCTACCCGCCCGGCACGGATCGGGACAAGGCGTTGCCGATCGAGTGGAACTCCTTCGTCACCCCGAATCTCTTGGACGAGTTCACCTACGGGTATCGCTGGACGCCGGGCGTGGTGTCTCGGGCGGACGCAGGGCTCGTCACACTCCCCGAGTTCTATCGTCTGGATGAGAAGCGATGGGTCGTCGTCAGCCCGAAGGACGTGCCTGCGGAGACCGGCTTGAAAGAAGCCACCTTCCCGAAGCCCCCGCGAGGGAACCGCGAGCCGTACGTCACTCCAGACGAGCCGGACAGCCCCTGGAAGAAGCCCGGGCCGGCGGCGGGGCCTTTCACCGCTCGGTTAGGAGATGGGAGCACCGTGACCTACTTCTGGTACCGCTTCGCCGACCAGCCTGCCTTGCTGAACGCCGACCTCTCCGAGTCGGAGCGCAGGATCATGCAAAGGCGGGTCGAGATGCTGCATCGCCAGTGGACCAAAGACCGCGAGTACCTCCCGCCGCCGACGGTGGGCAAGCTCGCCGATCTCGACCCCGCCCTTCTCGTGAAGCCCCCCAAGGGGCTCGAAGTCGGCTACGTGCCGATCGTGACGCGTCAGGCGTCTCAATAATGGCTATGGCCGGCCACTCTTGTCATTACTGGACAGGATTGGCCGTACAATGAGCAGGAGGCAGCAACGATGAGGATCGGACTCGCTCTCGCCGGCATCGCCCTCGGCGCCCTCGCCCAGGGTCAATCCACGCTCGAGGTGGAAGGACGGAAGGTCACGCTCGGTCCGCCCACCGCGGTGGCGGTCGGGGTCAAGGACGTGAACTGGGCCCCCAGCGGCAAGGCGCTGATGTACGATGCGGTCGACGCCGACGGGTACTACCAGGGTTTCTATCGGACCACGGACGAGAAGGCCAAGTCGGTCATGCGCATCCCCCAGGGTGCCGAGTTTCAGCATTGGAAGTGGCTTCCCAACCGGCTTGCCGTGATCGAGGTCCTCAAGCGCGAGATCCCCGACAAGGGCACTGTCCGCTGGACCGCCCATCTTCTCGATGCCCAGCGCTTTACGGCACGCGAACTCCGCTCTTGGGAGTACCCGAAGGATTCGAAGGTCACCTCCGAACTGGAGGTCTCGCCGACCCGCGACCATGCGATCCTGACCTTCCACGACGAGAAGGGGGTTCACCCGTTCGTCCTGCTCTATGGCGGCGCGGAGCTCGTGCCGTCCGCCGACGTCGCCGCCGCTCATGCCGCCGGTGCTTCGTTTGCCGGGTGGTCGGTGGAAGGCACCGCTTACTACAGCGACGTGCCCAATCTTAAGTTGGATGGTGCGACGGTGCAGGTCGATGGTCGTGCCCAAGGAGCCGTCCAGTTCATCATCCAAGCCCAAGCGGTCGGCGAAGACGCGCGCGCCATCCATTTAACCGGCAGTCTCATGCTGGTCGCTGCCAATAAGCGTGCGCCGGATGCCGGGACACCCGTGCTCGAATTGATGCCGTGGAACGCCGGCCTGCGCCAAGTCCGATCGAAGGGCCCGAACATCGAAACGGCGCCGACCCCGGCGGTCCAGGCCGAATCGCAGCCCGCCCAGGTTCTGGCCGCCGAAAGGAAGGGGAGGGCGGGTTCGCTTTGGATGGTGCCTGCTTTGGACGAGTTCAAGCGCGTCTCCGGCTCGCTGCTCATCGCCGCAGAAGCCGAGAAGTCCTGGTTCGACCCCCGCCAGTCGTTCGTGGCGTACGAAACGGCAGGGGCGCTGTTCGTGCGCAGGATCATGTCGGAGCATTGAAATGGTCGAATCCCTGCCGGACTTGAAGCCTTGGACGTAGCGGCGTTCATAGGCAGGCTCGAATCCGCCTTCCCCGATCCGGGCTGCCCACCCGAGTGGCTGCCCACGTGCACCTGTTGGGAATGCACCGAACTCGCCGCCTTCCTGAAAGAACGCCCTCTTTGGCGACGCTTCTCGGCAGAGGACTGCTTCGCGGCGAACACGTGCGCCCTTATGGGCCGAGCCTTCGCGTACTACTTGCCCGCCTTCATCGTCGCCTCCCTCACCGACCCTGAAGCGGCCGACGTGGGGGTCCTCTTCGCCGCTTGGATGTTCCTCCCCTATCCCCCCGAAGACGGCAAGCCCAACGTGGAACGGTTCCGGTCGTTCACCGCCGAGCAACGCTCCCTCATTCTCGAATGGCTCGCCTGGTTCGCCGAGACCGAGGCCATCGATGGGGAGCAAAGGGAGGGCTATGCGAAGCAGATCGACATTCTCCGGCAGGCGGTGGCGTAAGCACGTCCGGCCCGACTCCCCCCGCAACCTAGGGGAATCCTGCGCGGGTACGAAGTAGACCCGACCAATGCACACGCCGGGCATCTGCGTCGACCGGATCAACCAGTGCGCCATATTCGAGAAAGCGCCTGACCACTCGACCGCGGGGTAGGTCGCAGCCTCGCTGCTGACTCCGCTGGCCCGACAACCACGCTAACAGGCTTGCTGGCAAGTCTCCCCTCGTCATCGGGCCATCCGATGACGGTGGGCTTTGGGTTCGGCAAAGTTGATGTAGAATGGAAGCCGATCCACACTTCCCTGAGCGCTCGAAGCCTATGAGACCGATAAGATTACTTGGCATCCTGCTGATCTGCATCCTCTTCCAACTTGGGCTGGCCCAGACTAACGTCACTGCAGTCCACGCCAATGGTCAAACCTTCGTCTCTTGGCGTGTACAGTTACCCTTGCCTACGACCTACGAGATATATAGGTCCTCTACTTCGTTCACCGATACTTCTCAAGCCACGCTCGTGGGCAGAATCCTCCGGCCCGAATGGGAGGGCGACGCTCTGGACCAGATTGCCTCTCCCCTTAGCGGATCGGGATCCACTTGGGTAATACCGAACGGAGCCGGTGGCACGGTACAACTTCCTATCGACCGTGGCCTCTTCGTCTACACACCTCATGCCGCAGCAACGGAGTACTTCGCGGTGGTCGAGACCGGTAACACTACGGTAACAGCGGACCATATTACGCCGACTCCGGTCACCCAGACTTACCAACCTCTCGCGAATCCGGTTACGGCACATCCGCAACTCTCCGGTATCACACCCGAGGGCTACCTGTTCCGCGTGTACGCCTATTGGACCGATGGCCGTAACGATATCGAGGACGCACGTGCCGACTATCCGGTCATGGGGAACTTCGCCAAGAATGGCGCGCCGAACATTTTCGTCGTGTACTCGCCATCGACTGGACCTGGCACGGCCCCCTATCCCATGACTTTCGGCTTCCATGGGGGGGAGGGCAACTTCCATCTTTGGCGACCGGGCCTATTCCCCAATGTCGGCCTAACCATCGATGAAGGCATCTTCGTCGCGCCGCACGACATTCTCTATCATCGAGCAGGAGGATCGGTCACGTCGGCTACCACCGGCTGGTTCGGCTATTATCCGGACCTCGATCCACTCAATGTTAACCCTATCTCCAATCCACCGGCTAACGCCGTCATCCAAGATTACACACAGCGAAAGGTGAATTGGATTCGCCAATGGCTTCTTAGAGGTGGGGATCTGAGCTATCAGGTCGACACAACCAGGATCTCGCTCCTTGGGCATAGTATGGGAGGCCGAGGGATCTCCATTCTCTCCAGGCGCAATCCGGAAAGATATGCGGCTTGCCATATGTTTACACCAGCCTACCGTGACGTCGTCGGAGCGAATCCGTTCTATGGCAACGAGGCACTCAATCTCGAGACAAACATGATCGGTCCGGGCGGGGCAACCATGAGGATGAACGACATCTTCGATTGGACTCAACCGCTTTCTCAAACTCAAAGAGATCTCTGTCTTACAAGAATCTACAGCGGGAAAAACGACGCAGTCATCGGATGGGATTCGACAATAGTAGGCGAGATAACCGCCGCCAACGATTCCGCGATGGGGTTTCACCTGTACTGGGACTCGCGGCCGCATGGCATCGCCAACTGGAGTCAGTCCCCATACTTTGCCGAGTGGATCGTTCCGTCGAGAACTGATAGGGGATCGGCGCGATACGCTCAACGCTATCGCTCGAACCAGTCCTTCCCCGCTTTCTTCAACGATGATCAGGACGTGGGCACTGCTGGTAGACAACCGGACATAGGGACTGGCAACCCGACGAGCGGAGCCGTTTGGGGAACATGGGGCGGCTACTATGATTGGGATTTGACGGCCATCGTCGATACGCCTCTGACCTGGGGCTGCACGCTCTGGCTAGTGGGAAGTGCGCCAGCGACCGTCGATAACTGCCCCGTCGCGGTAGCCAGAACATCCATTGCGGTTAGGAAACCCCAGGCGTTTCGGCTTCCCCCGTTCTATCCCTTTAGGTGGACTCTCAGGAGGACCGATACGAACGCACTACTGGCGAGTGGTCTGGCATTGAGCGATGCGAGCGGCGTGGTGAGAATCACCAATCTGCTGATCGCTCGTGAGGATGTGTTCAAGAGTCGGCTGGAAGTGGTGCGGCTTCCCATTCCGAAGCCGTAAATGCTCCTTGTTCCCGGGATCGCGGGGATCCAGAGGATTCGCACGCCGCAACCTGCATTCCTCGAGCTGCGACGACGAGCATGCAGCCGAAGATCGCCGGCGAGGCTTTGATGTTGGCCCCGAAGCTCGTGGAGGAACCGCGTCTCGCGGTCAATCAGTTCATATCGCGGGTGGACGTGCCTTGCCGGATGTTCATACCGCTTTTACGATCTACACGCGACAGAGGAACAGCGGAGGACCGCATGCCCGGTCCAGTGTTGCCTCGGCTCGATGCGACGCGTCGAATGACCGATGATCTCGGCGCTCGCGCTTTCCATGATCACTTGGGCAGGCTTACCCGCGCTACCCGCACAACCGGGTCGGGCCTGGTTTACGAGCCTCGAATGGGCCGTCGCCAGTTCGACGCTCATCGTCAAGGGCAAGATCGCTTTCGTCAAACGTCTCAAGTCGTCATACGGCGGCGACGAAGTCGTCTTCAAGGTCGACGAAACGCTCAAAGGCGAACCGCAGAAGGAAGTCGCCTTTGCCGCGCGTTTCCACGGCGCGCCCTTCGGTGTCGCGCAAAAGTGGATGGAGTCGAGGAAGGAGTTGCTCGTCTTCCTCGTCGGGGCCCATAGCCTCGTCCAACTGAACAAGGCCGTGGCCGAGGAGCCATACGTCTATGCGCCACTCAACGGCCGGGCCGAGCACGCCATGTTCGAACTCGACCCGAAGGCCGGAGTGCAGATCCTCTCTATGGCCATGGAGCCGCTTTCCAAGCCGAGGGACATTCTGAACCGCGTCCGCGATGCGATCCCACTCCCCAAGCCGGCCTCCATGACGAGCCTCAAAGTCCCGATGGACGTCCAGATGCCCCCGTTCGGCCACACCGGCATGGGTGCCGTCCTCGACGTTCCGATCGATTCGCGCCTGGAGGCCTTGGCAAAGGGCTGGACGCGGTCAAAGAAAGGGCGCCGGCGAGTCTTGGGTGTCGAGGCCCTGGCCCAATTCAAATCCACGAAGAACATAGACACAGTCAAAGCCCTGCTGGACGACCGCTTCGAGGAAACCTGGGGTGACGCCAGGAATGGGAAAACGTTCATGATCCGCCCCGTGCGTGAGGCCGCCAAAGACGTGCTCGACTCCTGGGACATCCCCTGGGAACCGGTACACGAAGCCTCCATCCAGGCGGCCCGCGAAATGATCCGAATTCCCGCTGGGGAGTTCATCGCAGGCGGCACCAAGGGCGCGGATCATGCCGGTCCCGAACGCAAGGTCCACCTGGACGAGTTCTGGATCGGCAAGACGACCGTCACCGTGGGCCAGTTTCGCGCCTTCTGCAAGGTCTCCGACTTCAAGTACGACTGGGTGGAGAACCGGCCTTACCGAGGCTGGCGGGACGACTGCCCCATGACGATGGTGACCTGGGACGAGGCGCGCGCATTCTGTCAATGGGCGGGGGGCGACCTGCCCACCGAAGATCAATGGGAGAAAGCCGCCCGCGGTACCGATGGCCGTCGCTACCCCTGGGGCAACGAGCCGGACCCCAGCCGCCTGCATATCTGGCCGAACACATACACGAGTTGGCGGGGGACCGCTCCGGTCGGCAGCTACCCCACGGGCGCCAGCCCCTACGGCTGCTTGGACATGGTGGGCAACGTGTTCCAATGGCTCCTGGGAGGCACACCCACCGCTCGTCCCAGCCGAGGCGGCAGCTACCAAGAGGACTTGACCGACCTTCGCTTCTTGCAGCCTGCAGGCAAGGGGTCCATGCACGGCGAAGGTCGCATCGACTCTCAGGGCTTTCGGGTTGCCGCGACGAAGAAGCTGAGACTGCCCTGACGGCTTCGACAGCGGTGCTGAGTTTGGCGCGCCCTCCGGACCAATCCCGGCACACAATCCTATTCGCCTCCGTTCCAGCAGTCCTCGCGAGCCTTCTCCCCGAACACTCCAGTATCCTCGTGCGGTGAAGACCAGTCTCCTCTTTCTGGGAACGGCGGTCGCCGAGATCGTCGGCTGCTATGCGCTCTACGCATACCTGCGTCTGGAGAAACCGGGATCGGTGCTGTTCGTGGCAGCTGCGGGGTTAGGGTTGTTTGCCTGGCTGCTCACTCTCCATCCCATGGCGGCGGGGCGGACTTATGCCGCCTATGGAGGCGTCTATGTGGCGGCATCCTTGGCGTGGCTATGGCTATTCGAAGGGGTAAAGCCTTCGTCTTCGGACCTCATCGGAGTCGCGCTGTGCCTGGTCGGAACGGCGGTGATCGCCGGCGGGGCGAACGGGACGAAGGCGTGATCCCTGCCAGTCGCTTCGGTGATCGCCCTCTACACGGGTCAGTTCCTCGAGCGCAGCGCATGCGGCAACCGGATTTTGGTCGGACTTCCATGCGAAGGCCATGAAGCAACCCCGCCACCCATACCGGCACCTTCGACATGGTCCGCGAGACTCTTCGCCATGACCCCAGACGCAAAGATGCGCGGTTACAAGAACGGTCGCTTCAGTTTCTCGAAGGCCGAAAAATCCGGAGACTCGGGCGATCAGGAAACGTCAATTGCGGCTGGTGCTAGGTCCTCGCCGCAGCCAGATCAAGCCGAATATGATTCCAACTAACGCTCCGACAGCTTGCCAATTGAGAATGACGCCCGGAAATTGGTCTCTCATGGAATTCCAGCTTCGCGAATCGTTACCCAAAACAGCCAGCGCAACCATGGCGTGGTACAGCAACCCGACAATTTCGGAAACAAGAAGGGCGCCCATGGCAGTAGCGGCGGGGACAAACCAAGGAGCACATCTGAGTCGTCCCAAAATGAAACCTGAAACGCCGAGCAATAGTAAACCTATCGACGCCACGCCCCACGCGGCATAAGCACCTTCGTTGTAGTCGTATCTCGGGACAGAAGGAGGCGCTGCAAGCCATATAGCACCGCGGACCGCTCCGTGTACTCCAATCGTCACTAATGCGCAACCAACGACAAAACCAAGCGCGGGCAACGCTTTCATAATGCAGGCTTCTCGTTCATATCCGCGGCTTTAGGTTGCAGAACCATAGGATCGCGTCGTCTCGAAAGCTTCGCAAATGTCCTTTGCGTATCCGGATAGCATGGATGGTCTGGCAGGCACTTACGTAGCAAGCATCCACTGCTCTCCAGTCCGGGCTAACGTTACGTAACCAGTCGCACCCAAGACGATTATAGCCCATACAAAGTCGATGGACTTTGCCGGACCTCGGACGCCTCTGCCTGCCGCTCCTTTCGTCAGGGATGGTGTACTGTTGGCCTCGCTCCTTGCGGCCTGCGTGGGTTCGGCTGTGCTCGTGGTCGTCCGGCGGTCCTTCGAGCCACGGTCTGCGTTAGAGAACTGTGGTGAGGCGCCTAGGCGGCAGGCCGCCCTCTTCTGAATGTGATCAGATATACTTCCGTCCACATGTCAGGCTCGAACGGTACCGACTGGCTGGTCCTCCGCGGGGCGTCGGGGAACAACCTGAAGAAGGTCGACGTCGCCATCCCCCGCGGCCTCTTCACCTGCGTCACCGGCGTCTCCGGCAGCGGCAAATCCACGCTCGTCCAAGACACATTCCTCACCCGACTCATGTAAGAGGTCTGCGGCACCGCCCGACCTGGGAGCCGCACCACTCGGTTCGCCGGGTATGGTCCCGCTGGTGGAAGCTGGTCTTCCGCGCCCATGCGCTGCAACGGATGTTCGAACGGAATGTCTCCATTGAGGATGTACGTTCCGTCCTCGAACAGGGCCTGCCGATCGAAGAGTATCCAGACGATTTTCCTCTACCCAGCCGTCTCGTGCCTTGGATTCGTGAACGAACGACCCATCCACGTCGTCGCTGCCGACGATGCGCAAGCCGAAGACACGATTATAATAACGGTGTACGAGCCAAAGTCGGAAGACTGGGTGGAAGACTTCACTAAGAGGCGAGCATGACGTGTCTGATCTGCAAGAACGGCGAAACGAGGGACGGGAGGGCGACCGTGACCCTTGAACGCGGCGCGACGACGATCGTCTTCAAGCAAGTGCCGGCGCGCGTCTGCGGGACGTGTGGGGAGGTTTACCTGGACGAGGCGAGTTCGCGGAAGCTGCTTGCCGAGGCAAACGCGGCCGCATCTTCCGGAGTAGAGGTCGAGGTGAGGGCCTTTGCGGCGTAGGATCAAGATCTGCGCCTGAGTGCACAACCACCGATCTCGGCAGAAAAGAGCGAGTTTGGGAAGCCCTCAAAGGCAGGGAATTGCTGTAACTCGTCGGACACGAGGCCCCTCCCCTTCGTCGTGACCTGCTCGGCCATCATCTGATATACTCCCGTCCACTTGTCAGGCTTGAACAGCGACTGGCTGGTCCTCCGCGGCGCCTCAGGCAACAACCTGAGGAAGATCGACGTCGCCATCCCGCGCGGCCTATTCACCTGCGTCACCGGCGTTTCGGGCTCCGGCAAATCCACCCTCGTCCAGGACACCCTCTTCCCCCGACTCATGTACGAGGTCTACGGCACCCGCACCACCTGGGCTGCGCACGAAGCGCTCGAAGGCTTCGAGGGCATCGACAAGGTCATCGACATCGACCAGTCCCCCATCGGGCGCACCCCGCGCAGCAACCCCGCCACCTACACCGGCACCTTCGACATGATCCGCGAGCTCTTCGCCATGACCCCCGACGCCAAGATCCGAGGCTACAAGAACGGCCGGTTCAGCTTCAACGTCAAGGGCGGGCGCTGCGAGGCGTGCAAGGGCGACGGCATCATCAAGATCGAGATGCACTTCCTGCCGGACGTCTATGTGCCGTGCGAGGTCTGCAAGGGCCGGCGCTACAACCGCGAGACGCTGGAGGTGCGCTACAAGACCAAGAACATCGCCGAGGTGTTGGAGATGACGGTCGAGGAGGGGACAGAGTTCTTCAGCGCGATCCCGAAGATCCACCGCAAGATGGCGACCCTGCTGGACGTGGGGCTGGGCTACATCAAGCTGGGCCAGCCGGCGACCACGCTCTCTGGCGGCGAGGCGCAGCGCGTGAAATTGGCTGAGGAACTCTCGAAGCGCTCGACCGGAAGGACGCTCTATATCCTCGACGAACCCACGACGGGGCTGCACTTCGAAGACGTGGGGAACTTACTCTCGGTCCTGCACCGCTTGGTGGACCAAGGCAACACGATGATCGTGATCGAGCACAACCTCGACGTGATCAAGACCGCGGACTGGGTGATCGACCTCGGCCCCGAAGGCGGCACCGGTGGGGGCATGGTTGTCGCGATGGGCACGCCCGAGGATGTGGCGTCGGTGGAGGGGAGTTGGACCGGGCGGTATCTGAGGGGGGTGCTGGCATGATGGCCCCTCGGGGGTGCCGATCACGTACGGGTGGGTCTAGGCCCATTAGGCCGCGGGTCCGGCGGGATGCCGGTTACCAGGGCTTCGCCCCTTGCAGTGATCTTGCCGGCCCTTCGGGCCTCGCAAGATGGGGTACCCATCATGACCACGAAACGGCTCAACGTCGCCAACCCGCGACGGTACGAACCATCCGCGGGCTACCGGTATGCGGTGGCAGTCGGGAGATGGTCGAACGTGAAAGCGCGGTCGAGCCCGCGCACTCCAAGGGAACCGTGATGGAGGAGGTAGCCGGGGGATGGTTCGTGCCCCCGGATCGGGGCGCGTCGACCCCGGAGGGGTCGAAGACCTCATAGCCTCGGGTCGAAGACCCGGGGACACGGTCCGCATCGATATCCGCACCCCACAGGGGTGCCACAACCCGTATTGCAGGCTCCCGGATTCTGCGACCCCTGCGGGGTCGAACGGAATCGCGGGTTCATCCTCCCGGGGTCTTCGACCCCGGGCTCTCGCATCTTCGACGCCTCCGGCGATGAGGAGGATTCCCATCGTGAGGAACGCCAAAGCGCGGGCAGGCCCGCGCACTCCCAAAGTTCCCGGAAGATTTCGAGCGAACCTCCAGCTGGCGCGGGAACTCGGCAACAGGCGAGGACGGATGCAATGGTCGTGGGCCTCCCAAGGCCCAAAGGTGGAACAACATGAACCGACTCGCAACGGCAATCGCACGCCGAATCGCGGCATTGCCGTTCATCGAAGGGCTCCGCATCCTCGACTCGATGCGTCGCCGCGACGTCGTCCTCGGCAAGGCCCCGACCACCCCGGAAACCTCGCTGAGAAGTGCAGGGCAACAGCGTCCTCGTGTCGCGACGGCCCCGCCGAACCGCGCATATTCTTCGATCTCGACTGACGACAGTTACGAGTATGCTGTCGGAACCCTATGAGTCCGGGGCCGCTGATCCAGGCGAGACGTCAGATCAATTGGTGGATGATGTACGCCCTGATCCAAACGGGGCTGATCGTCGTGGCTGTCGTCGTGCCGCAATGCCTGATGGAGCCGGGACGCCGGAAGAGCATCCAATCGACGGACCGATTGCTCCAACTGGCCGCCAAGCGGGACTTCGAGGGAATGTCGGCCATTGCCTCTCCGGTCGTGATCGAGTTCATGCGCGAGCGGGACGCGAAGTGGGGGAAGGTCCTCAGATACGCTTTCGACGATTCCGTCGTACAGGTTGGCGGGACACCCGCTTGGGTTCGGTACCGGGTATGGCGAGAGAGGAAGAATGTTCAGGAGCAGTTTCACTGCAATGGTGAAAAGGTCTTCATGGCTCACGTAACTTGGCCGGAAGGCGAAGAAAGGTAGACTCGTGGCGGCCCGTGGAACAGGGGACATGTTATCCTCCCTGACCCTCGGTAGACTCTCGTTGTTAATCGAATCGCGCCTCGATGCGCGAGATGCACTCTGCAGACAGTAGTCGCCAATTGGGGCGACCTGGAGCGGGGCACTTGAGGAGAGTATAAATGTTTAGGATTTCACGCCGGCTGTCAGCCGTCGTCCTCGCCGCCGGAATTTGTACTGGCGCAAGCGCACAAATCGCACTTTCTTCGACGTTCGACATCGCCGTCGAAGCCGATGCGGACCAGAATGCGCCTGGGGTTGCGTTCGATTCCTTTTCCGCATTCCAGTTCGGCACGCTCAATCCCTACTCCCATTCCCTTCTCGTCACCGACACCGTTCCCGGAGCAGGGTACGTGACGACGACCTCGTCCGCAGCCGCAACTTGGACCAGTTCCGGCGCGGGAACCGTCACGTTCCGTAACATGGGTTGGACCCGCGATTCGCTCAATATGCACGAGGCCAAGATGAACAACTTCTTGGCCGGGATGGACGTCTGGAGCTACACATTCGAGGCCACACAAGACGGGTTCTTTTCGCTTAACTACAACGTGTCTTACGTTGGGTTCGGCTTCGGCCTCTTGGGGATCGTAATCCACTGGAGCGGCCCCGGCGGCGATCTCGATCTCGAGAATGCGTCGGACCCCACGGCGAACGGCACGTTCGTCCGAGAGCTAACGAACGGCTCGACCTACACGATAGGCATCCAAAACAAGGGCAACATCTTTGCCTCTGCGGGTCAGGAACTCTCCGAAGGGCACCTTAACGGCGACTTCTCGTGGGAGGTCAGTCCGGTTCCGGAGCCCGCGACGATGGCTGGACTTCTCATTGGAGGCTTGGGTTTGCTGCTTCGTCCGCGTCGGACTCGCTAAGACGCACGCGTTGTAAGCTAAGGCCGTGAATCGCAGGTACGTCTTGTCAGGCGGCCCAGGCTCAGGCAAGACTACGACGTTGGAGATCCTCCGATCTCGCGGATTCGTTTGCCTTCCGGATGTTGCCCGAGCGATCATCCGCAGTCGGCTTGCGGCTGGCCACAGCCCCCGGCCGGAGCCTCGCGAGTTCGCGCAAATGCTCCTCGCGGCGAACATCCAGCAATACGACCTCGCGCCCGATCGAGGGGCACCCCTCTTCTTCGACTTCAGCATCGTCGAATCGTCGATGATGATGCAGGAGTGCGGACCATGTTGGACGACGAAGTCCGTCAGCACCTTCGACAAAGACCGTACAACCCAACCGTGTTCTTCTTTCCCCCCTGGGAGGCGATCTTCGCTCAGGACGCGGAGCGTGACCAGACGTTTTTCGATGCGGTAAGAATCTCGAAAAGCCTCCGCGAGGGCTTCGAATCCCTCGGCTTTCGTCTGGTCGACGTTCCTCCCTCCAGCCCCGAGGAGCGAGCAGACGCGATCATCGCCGCCGTCATGTCTCAAACCGAACCTTAGGGAGTTTCCCTCTTGGCCTCGTTCTCCATCGCCGTCAGGCGAGTGTAGTAGTCGGGGAATTCGTTGAGATGGGCAAGGGCGATCTTGCCGGTCAGGAGCGGATCGTTGCCAGTCACATCGGTCGAGGGGTCGCGGCTCCCATGCTCGAGCTCGACATTCATTCCCATGCGGAACTGCTCGACGTCGAATCGGCTCCAATCGATCCCGAGTTTGTCGCCGATCTCCTTGGCCTGCTCGGTAGTGAAGTGGCTTGTTTCGGACATGCCTCGTTCTACCACTTCTGACCACGGCATCCGCGATACTCGTCACGCGGCACACCCTGGCTAAGGATGGCCGCGTGATAGAGTGAGAATCATTTGCTGGAGGCTGTCCGAACGATCCGCATCCCGGATTCGCTTGGATGCTCTTGATCCTGAAGGACCTTTTCTTTCTCATAAGTGATTCCCATGCTTTCTGGGTAGCCGTGTTCCTTTGGATCCTGCAAGAGTCCGCGCTCGCCCTCGGGCTTCTCTGGCTCCACGATCATGGGGTGAGCCTTCGCGTAGGGATCTTGCCGAACCCCTTGCACCAGCCAGGACACTCTTAAGCCGGGCTTTCCGCCGCCGATCTTGAACCGATTGACGCCTTCGGTCGCAATGTAGACATTCGAGTAGCCGCCAATGCAGGTCAGCTGATAGGACGGCGACGCATTGAGCGCAGAGAAGTAGTCAGGTAGTTCGACCCACGCCTCGCCCCGTGCGTCGCATTGGATCGTGCCACGGTAGACGTTAAGCCGTTCGTCGCTTTCGACACAGGAGTGGATCAAGTACTTGTTCAGCGGATCCTTGGGATGATCGATTCTGAAGGATTTCGAAGTTGCGAAGAAGCTTCCGTTAACCCAAGTCGTTCCGCTAAAGACTCCTGCATAACCAGTCGAACTCAGACCCCAAACACCGTAAGCCGCGCTGCCGTTGTTGCAAATGCCGACGATGCCGTTGCCGTTGGTAATGTTGGCAAGCCCTTGGGCGCCGTTGGAGTTCCCGCCGAGGTAGCCGTGGTTCAAGATGCCGGACCCCGCATTAAAATGGCCCTCGATACCGTAGTCGTTCGTGCCCACGACGCCCCAATGGTCGGCGTCTGACGATCCCACGATACCGCGCCCAGTCCCGTAGCTGACGCCGGATATGGCGGTCCCAAAGAAGTAAGAAAGCAAATTCCTATTGGCAAAGTTGTTCCCGATCACGCCTACACCAGATGCGTCCGTCGTCTTCCCGGCAACGCCGTGGACACTTCCATCACCTACGACGGCGGCTCTGACGAATCCGGGTTCCCACCCCGACCCATCGCCAGCTCTCGCAAAAAGCGCATCCTTCCAGGTGCCGCCAAACGCCTGGACGCCGTACCCTCCAATGCCCGCCAGTCCGACCGAATTCTCGCCGTAAGGAGCGTAGAACAGGCCGGCCGTCGTGTCGATCTGCGTCGCCCACCCGGAGACTGCCGGACCTTCGGTCGACGTTGCCTCGACGGCTTCACCGACAATGAGTTTGCCATCGATGTTGATGTTTCCGACCTGCTGCACGCCAGGGGTCGATGCCTGGAGCATGACCAGCGGCGTGGCGATTTGAGGAGCCCTCGCCGGCGCGACCTTGCTCGGCAGAGTCACGAGGACGCTGTAGTTCTTTCCCGCTTCGAGTCCCGCTAACGGAATGTGAGCCGCATACACTCCATCTTGAACCTTGGCGTCGGCCACGACCCGATGGACCTGGTTTCCCGATCCATCGTAGAAGTTGAAAGCCAGCCGATTCGTCGAGTTCGGCGCTTTGCCTTCGACCTTGCCGATCAGGGTGAGCCCGTCCTCCGCTTTGGCCGAACGGGACGACAAGAGAATGAGAGAGCCGGCCGCGCCGATCGCCGCACCGCTGAGAACCAACCAAGTTTTCATAGTAACCTCGCTTTCAGACTGATTCATGGTACGGGACTGGAGCCCCGGCGGACTGGTCTTTAATCTGCATTAGTGGTCTGTGTATTCAAGCCGAGTTGCCGATATGGGGGAGACCAGCAGCTAAAACATGCGAAGTAAGTGGTTGAAAATAAAACCACCACTCAGCCGTATCCGAGCGGATGACCGCTTGTTGTAATCGTCCGCTCTTGCTGAGGACCGATCAACTTATCGGCGCGAACACACGCCGTCGAGAACCGCGGCGGCGTCCTCGACCAGGCGGTCCGGCCCCTCGGGGGGCATACGCCACCAGGAGCGCTTGCCGTTCTCTTCTGTCAGGTCTCGAATCTCCCAGAAGGCCAAGGCGAATCCTGCAAGAAGGCACACGGCAACGAAATCCGGGCCTATGCGGAGCGTTTCCTCATAGCCGGCGATCATTCCCGGAAGGGCCTGGATCGGCATCGACGCCAGATCGTAAGCTGGGTCGCCAATGCCGGCGTCGCCCCAGTCGATGATCGCCGTTAGTCCGCCCGTTTCGTCGTCGACGAGGAGGTTCCAAGGATGGATGTCCCAGTGGATGAGGGCAAGATCTCGACGCCCGGCGACAAGCGCTTCAAGATCGTCCAGCATCGCTTCGGTTCGGGCTTGCTCTCCCGGGCTGACGAGTCCCGCGTCGACCGCCTTCGCCAAGCTCTTGCGCGGCTCTGTCGGTTCTGGCGGACGGAGGTGGGCGCGAAGCTCGTCGGCAACCTCAAGGGTATGGAGAAGCGCGCATTGACGCCCGATCTCGCGGTAGGCAGCCTCAAACCAGGGGTGCTCGCGGTCGCTGGCACCAAGAAGGATGCCGGGGGCTCGCTCGTAGATCGTATAGGGGCGCGGGGCGAGGTCGCAAGTGGAGTTCACTGCGACGAGAGCGGGAGTCCGGAGTCCGCGCGACCCGACGAACGGCACGACCATTGCTTCGCGATCGGCCTCGCCATCACACTCCTCCTGGTGCGTAAGACGCAGGATGTGATTCTCGCCGAGCGCCCAAGCCTCGTTCACCATGCCGCTCGCAGGCAGAAGAGTGACTTCCCCTTCGAGGCCATGCCGTTGGGCGATCCGACGAGCCAGTTCGGGGGAGTAGTGCATCGCCGGCGGATTGTACTAGGTTGCGAATCGGGTCCTAGGTAGACTCGAACCCCATGATGCCCCGCTATCTGATTGGCCAGTCCACCATCGGAGTCGGTCCGATGTACGTGGAGTTGCTCAGACAGTACGGCATATCCACGGTAGCTGAGTATGAGAATGTGGAAGTCGGCCCCGCCTGCCGTGGAGACATCTGGCTGATCGACCCTCGCGTCTTGCTCGACGACGAGAAGGTGGCTATCATCTTCGAGGTCCTCGGCGAGGACGCCTTGCCAGAACGAATCAATGCCGCCCGCGTTGCCGCCCGCGAGTGGGCGGCAACGCAGCCGGAGAGTGATCGAGGGGATGGTCCGAACGAGTGGGTGCCACTGGTATGAGCAGCATCTAGACGCAAAACATACGACCGTGGTCCCTCTTTCCGCTCGAACGATCCGACTCGTCGGACAGATATTCCCTGCTGAGCGAGATCGGCAGGATGCGACGCGGATGCTCGTCGACGAGTGTGCCGACACTCTACCGCTTTGTTCAGCGGCGACACCCGTGGACCTCGAGCGGATTCGCTTTGCGGCGTTGAGGGTGAGCGAGGGCGACCTGCGAAAGCTCCGCGAGGGAATCGCTCTGGCGGCAATCGACTGGCGCGACCTGCTCATGAACGCTGGCTTCGGGTTAGGGGTGGGAGACCACGATCGTTGGTTCGATGACGTGATCGGATCATGAACTTATGGCCGTCGCTGACCATCTTCCGGTGGCGCTTCAGCCTATCTTGTTTTGACGGCCGCTCTCGATGTCGCCATGATTGCTCGCGTGTTCGCGATCGTCTTGCGTAGGGAAGGGGAGCGGTCAATCGGAAAGCGGCCAGAGTTCCTTCGGCGCAAGGCACCTCCAAGCCTCGATGATCAGGTCCTCGAGTTCGTCGAGGTCGATCGCCTCCAACCGGACCAGGACCGCCTTGTAGCCATCGTAGTGCGGCTCGGTGAAGAACTTCGCCGGATCGGAATCGAGGACCACTTGCTTCGCCTCGAGGTTAGGTACGAGGACCGCGAGCACTCGATCGTTGGGCACCCGCGCTTTCTTGGCATGCACCCGTTCGGCCCACGTCCAGATGAAGCCCCATCTCTTGCCCTTGACCTCGACGGAGAAGGCAAACTGCGCGCCCGAGGTTTCCATGGCTCCCGGGAGAGAGGATGCCATACGTCGGACGTCGTCGAGGGTCGCCATGGCGTCTACGATACCGAGCGGAGGCTCGGCCGGCTGGACGATACTGCATCCATGCTCTTCGACACAGAACCCCTCGCCGGTTTTACCGAGCCCTACGCCCTTCTTTGCGCCGTTCTTCAAGACGGGACTCGCGAATGGCGTTGGGAACTCGATCCCGACCTCGGGCCGGAAGCGATGGCCTGGCAGCCACACCCCGGCGCCCACAGCATCGGGGCCGTCATCCTCCACATCGTCGGCGTGGAGATTTACTGGCTCGAACGATTCGCTTTGGACCTGCCTACCGACCCGGCGGAGCGGCAACTCCTGATGTCCGATGCGATCGACCAAGACGCCTGGGTCTGGCCAGCGCCCCCTCGCGAGCCGCTGTCGTGGTACTTCGAGATCCACGACAGAATCCGTTCTCGCACGCTCGAGAATATCAAGCGATGGCCGCCTGCGGACGAAAAACGCTCGCGCGGGGAGGATGCGTTCACCTATCGCTGGGTGCTGGGCCACGTCATCCAGCACGAGTCGTACCACGGTGGGCAAGCCGTGTTGCTGAGCCGACAGTGGGAATTGAGCAAGCGGGCGGGCACTTGACCGACCCACAAACTTGCTGCGGGGACTTGCATTTGAACGGCAACCCGAGGAATACTGTAGACGAATGACGGGGTTTGCCCCGTTTGGAGGTTGAAATGCGCTACCTATTCAGTCTGTCGTTGCTCGTCGCCGTCGCCCTCGTCGGAGCTCAGGATTTTAAGCCGTCCAAGCCGCCAGAGGAGATCAAGCAGGTCTCCTTCATGCTCGGCAATTGGCAGGGCAAGGAAATGTTCACCTTCGGAGGTATGAAGTCCGAGGGGACGGGGGGGCACCATGTCCAAATCGCCCTCGCCGGGCGATTCGTCGAGAGCCACTACCGTGGCAAAAACGCTTCGATGGGAGACATGGAGGGGCGGCTCCTGATGTGCTACGACCCCGAGGCCAAGAAGTTCAAATCGTGGTGGTTCGATGCCGCCGCTCCGGGCGCGCTGGAAATGGAAGGCAACGTGAAGGGAGAGAGCCTAGTCATGGAGAGCAAGCCAATGGAGATGCCTGGAGAGGGTCTGCAAACTTACCGAGCCGTCTTTGCCAAGAAGGGAGAGCAACTGACCTTCGTACTTTCGATGAAGCAAGGCAGCGAGTGGGTTCCCATGATCGAGGCGACCTATTCGAAGAAGTAGGGTCAGCAACCCGGGGGTCGGCTAGCCAGTAAACTAGCAGTGATGGAGAACTCGCCGACCTCTCGCCAGCCTGCCAGCGGCAACAAGGTGCTGGTCATCGTGCTCGTCGTCTTCGGCGTACTGTGCTTGGGCATGGTCGCGCTGGGCGTGGTCGGCTTCATGAGCTGCCGCAACGTGCTGCAGAACACTGTCATGCCGATGGTCTCCTGTGGTATCGCCTACGAGGAGGTCCGAGAAGCGATGTTCGCTTACGCAAAGGACCACGATGGCAAGCTGCCGAACGCTGCGACGTGGGAGGACGACGTCCGGCCGTACTTCGCCAAGGTCGACCTCATCACGAAGGAGAACAAGGACGCGCCGAGCGGATTCCGCATCCGCAAAATGCCCGTTGAGGGTCCCTGGGGATGCAAGATCGGACCAGAGGAATACACCGGGATGGCCTTCAACAAGGACCTCTCCGGCAAGAAACTGGCCGATATCAAAGACGCTCATTCGACGGTCCTACTCTTCGAAGTCGAGAAATCCGGCAAGAACCTGAGCGAGCCCTATGCGCCCCGCTCGACGATGAATGCGCCCCAACTCTTCGGCGAATCTCGCGGCTGGATGTGGATCCCTGTCGAAGGAAAGAACCCGTTCGGTTCGAAGGGTGGCAAGTTCGGCGAGCCGCCGCCTCTCACTCCGCCTGCGCCAGTCGAAGAGAAGAAGCCGGACTAACCCAAAGCATCTCGAGCGGCGGTCTCGCCGGCGACGTATCCCGTCGCGAAGGCTGCATGGAGGTTGTAACCGCCGACCGGGCCCGCGATGTCGAGTACTTCGCCGCAAAGGTAGAGGCCGTTACACTTCCGCGAGCGCATCGTCTGCGAGTCGACCTCGTCGAGCGAGACACCGCCCGCCACGACTTCCCCTTTTTCCAGCCAGACCTCCCCCACCTCGCCCAACCGCCAGCCCTTGAGCGTCTCGACCAGCCGATTGCGTTGCTTCTGGGGAGTTTGTGCGGCGGCCGTTGTGCCTTCGACCCCGGCCGCGGCAAGCACACTCGAGGCCGCGCTCCGAGGGAGCCGGCCCTCAAGCACTCCTGAGATCTGCTTGCGAGGGTTGGTTTCGCACCAGGAGCGAACCTCCGCCCCCACCGATTCGAATGAGTGGTCAGGCAGGCAGTCGACCTCGAGCAGAACCGGACCAGCCTCGACCGCTTCGGCGACGGCTCGGCTGAGGCCGAGGACCGTCGGGCCGCTGACGCCGCGATGCGTGAACAGGAGGTCGCCATCCCAACGCGCGATCTCTTTCCCCCGTGATCGCGCCTTCAGGCGAACATCACGCAGGGCCACCCCGACCAGTTGCTCGAGGCCAGGAATAGGCAGCATGATCGGCGCCAGCGCGGCCCGAACCTTCACGACGGTGTGCCCCAAGGCCCTCGCCCAAACGAATCCGTCGCCCGTTGTGCCCGATGCCGAGTAGGAACTTCCCCCAACCGCCAGAACGACTCGACGGCAACCGATCCGGTCAACAGTTCGGACCCCCGAAATGGCTCCATCCATTGCTTCGATCCCGCGGACCGGGCAGTCGAGGCAAAGCTCGACCCCTGCCTCCCGAAGATAGGCTTCGAGGATCGCCACGACATCCTTGGCCGTTTGGTCAACTGGGAAAATGCAGCCGTCCGGGCGGGTGTAGACCCTCAGGCCACGGCTGGTCAGCATTTCGACGATCTGCCGGTTGGTGAATCGATAGCAGGCGGGGCGTATGAAACGTGCCTCGTTCGGGCGAAAGGCCCGGAGGACCTCCTCGATAGGTCCGTCGTGGGTAATGTTGCACTTGCCGCCGCCGGAAATGCGGATCTTGGTACCGATCCGAGGGGTCTTTTCTACAAGAAGCGTCCGTGCTCCCAGCGAAGCCGACCGCCATGCGGCGATGATCCCGGCGGCGCCGGCTCCGATGACGACGACGTCGGGAGAACCCACCCGGGGAGGCTACCCGGCTCCGAGCGGCCTCCCCACGTTGTGGGTCAGCTTCTCGTTCCGACTCGGATGTCGCCGCGAGTGACGTTTCCGGAGAAGGAGTAGACGGTGGAACTGTCGGTGGAGGTGAAGGTCATCGAGAATGTGTCGGGATCACCGGTGGTGCTGCGGGGCGGCCGATTGTCGACGACATCGACGACAACGCGACCCTCCTTGCGCACTCGCTGTCCGTCGACGACCGCGATGTAGCCGGCTCGCCCTTCAGAATGGCAGGCGTTGCCGGTGACCGTCACGACGTCGGCTCGCAGCATGGTGACGCTGACGCCACCATTGCCAGTGCGGCGAGCGAAATGGGCTCCACCGCCGACAACGACGGTCCCGTCACGACGGACTCCGCGTTTCACGGCGACGCCGAAAGCGCCCTTGTCTCCGTTCGAGTCGGTGACTTCGCCGGCCCCGAGGGCGCCCGATACTCCGGCCTGTGCGCTTGCAAAAACCGCAGCGCCGAGGAAAAGTGTCAGCCAAGCATTTCTAAACATAACCATTTGTCTCCTTTGAGGATCAGTTTGACATTAGCAGAAACGGAGACGAAAATCCAATGTTCAGGCCGGCGGCTAAACTAGGGCCGAACCGCGATGCAAACTCCCGCCGTAAACGAAGCGTCTCAGCCCAGGCTGCTCACCCTGAAGGATGTGAAGGCGAACCCCAAGACGAAGGCCCTCATCGACGGCGCCAACGAAGTCATGCGGGCGATGGGCTTTACCGAGCACGGGCATCGCCACGCAGGCGTCGTCAGCAGCATCACCCGCTACATCATGGAAAACCTGAGCGCACCGGCCCGGGAAACCGAACTCGCCCAGATCGCCGCATATCTCCACGACGTCGGCAACGTCATCAACCGGGTCGATCACCCCATGACTGGGGCGAATCTCGCGTACTCGCTCCTCAACGAGATGGGGATGGACACGATCGAGATCGCTCCCATCCTCGGCGCAATCGGCAATCACGAAGAACTGGCGGGGACCCCCGTCAGTCTCATGTCGGCGGCCCTGATCGTCGCCGACAAGAGCGACGTCCACTATAGCCGCGTCCAGAACCCGATCATCGAGACTTTCGACATCCACGACAGGGTGAACTACGCGGTCCAAAAGAGTCGCGTGAACCTCGACGCCGCCAAGCAGACGATCGAGCTGACACTGGAGATCGACACGTCCTTCGCCAGCGTGATGGAGTACTTCGAGATCTTCCTTTCCCGCATGGTGATGTGCCGCCGGGCAGCCGACACCTTCGGCTACAAGTTCACCTTGAGTATCAACGGTACTTTCTTGGAGTAAGCGAGGTCCACTTGGGAGTTAACGGGCTCGACCGCGACCTCCGAAGGGATCACTGCGAACTCGATCCCGTCAAAGTGAGTCTCTAAGTAGGAGTGTCTTGATTTGCCTAGGAGAGAGGTGTACCCAATGCGGTTCGATCGATTGTTACTTGCCGGTGTGGCGCTCCTGATGTCTCTTGCCGCCCAGGCCCAATTGTCCTACACGACCTTAGCGACCGGCCTTGCGAGGCCGCTCGCCATCGTTCCCTCGCCCGTCGATACGAGGCTCTTTATCGTCGAGCAGCGGACTGGAACGACAGGGCGAATCCGCGTCTTCAAGAATGGCGCCCTGCTCGCGACCCCCTATCTTTCGATCTCCCCAGTCTCGAATGGCGGCGAGCAGGGCCTGCTCGGCATGGCCTTCGACCCGGACTTCGCAACGAACCGGCGGTTCTACGTCAACTACACCAACTCAAGCGGACATACGGTGGTCGCGAGGTACACGGCTCCGACGACGGCTTCGGACGTGGCCGACGCGGCCTCCGCCGACATCATCTTCACCCTTAACCAGCCCTACGAAAACCACAACGGGGGCACGCTGAACTTTGGCCCTGATGGAATGCTGCACATTTCCTGCGGCGACGGGGGTAGCCAGAACGACCCAGGAAACCGTGCTCAAAACCGAGACGTGCTTCTGGGCAAGATCCTCCGCATCGACGTCACCGGCGACGACTTTCCTCTCGATCCGAACAAGGACTACCGAATCCCAGCCGACAATCCCTTCGCCTCCTCCGCGGGAGCCGACGAGGTTTGGTCTTGGGGCTGGCGGAACCCGTGGAAATTCGCCTTCGACCCGCGGCGCCTCGGAGGACACGGAGGGATGACGATCGCCGACGTCGGTCAAGACACTTGGGAAGAAATCGACTACGAACCGGAAGGAGTCGGCGGAAGAAACTACGGCTGGCGCGCAATGGAGGGCCTCGTTCCGACCGGCTTGACCGGCGGCATCCCGCCGTACATGAATCCGATTTGGGTCTATGACCACTCGCTAGGCTGCTCCATAACGGGCGGCGTCCTTTACCGTGGCTCACGCCTTGGGCCCAGCTACTTCGGACGGTACTTTTTCTCGGACTACTGTAACCCGCGCCTGCGCTCGGTACTCGTCACCATCGATCCGATCACCGGCGAGGCAACCGCCTCGGACCACGTGGACCACATCACCCTCGGCGCAACATCGAACATCACGTCTCTCCACGCCGACCAGAACGGCGAGATCTACTTCACCACCGTCGGAGGCTCGTTCCGAAGGCTCAACCAGGCAACCCCCTACTTCGCCGTAGAAGGGCAGATCATTTGGAACGGCCTCGATCCTTCGGCGGTTCCACCCAAGTACGCGACGGTCGAGTACCGAAGCCAAGCTACTGGCAACCCGATTCTCTCGCTCGAAGTCGGCCTCGCTCCCGACGGCCGCTTCCGCTTGCCTGCGCCGACTGGCGCTATCGTCATGTCTGTCAAAAAGACGCACTGGTTAAGGAGGTCAGTCAATGCGAACACCTCCGCGGGAGACGCGACCGGACTGGTGCTCAGCATGACTAATGGGGATGCTGATGGGGACAACGAGATCACGATCGGCGATTACGCGTTGGTCTCCAGCGCCTTCGGTTCCACGCCGGGAAGCCCAAACTGGAACGTCAATGCCGACCTGAACGAAGACGGCGAGGTGAGCATCGGCGACTTCGCGATCGTTTCGTCCGGCTTCGGGCTCGAAGGCGACGCTTAGAGGCCGGTCGCGCCGCGCTCACCCGTTCGGATTCGAATGGCGTCGGTAACCGGCTCGACGAAGATCTTGCCGTCACCAGGTTCGCCGGTTCGCGCGGCATGAACGATCGCCTCGACCAACTCTTCCGCCTGGTCCTCGCGGGCGAAGACGACGATCTTGGATCGGATCGGCAACGCGACGAGGGTCTCGTAGCCCCCGAGCCAGACGGCGCGCTCGGGTGAGTTTCCGGTGCCTCGGACGTCGCTGACGCTGAGCCCGGTGATTTCGTGGCCAGCCACCGCGAGTTTGACCTCCTCCAATCGGTGCGGCCTAACGAAGGCGGTAATCCGAACCACGAAGACTATCGTACCGAGTTTGCTACAATGACCGGACCGGTATGTTCGCCCTCAATTTTTACAGCGAGCTTTATGAAGACGTCCTCCGCAACAGCCGAAAGACGGTCTCTATCCGGTTGGGCGACAAGTCGGACAAGTACAAGCCGGGGATGATCGTTTGGGTCACCGTTGGGCCCCGATTCGGTCGAAGGCAGAAACTGTACAACGCGATCTTGGATCGAGTGGAGGTCAAGCCGATCGCCGAGCTTTCCCCCCGCGACATCGAACGGGAGAATCCGGAGTTCCGGACCCATGACGACATCATCGCCATGCTCACCCGTATCTATGGGGAGTTTCTGACACCCGCCCACGTCGTCACCGTCATCTACTTTTCGCGGGTCGACGAGTAAGGGTGTCTTCTTCAGCCGAGTGCACCAATACGGCAAGTTTGATGGGCATCGCCGTGACAGGGGCGTTATAGAATGGAAGCATGAGGTTCCTCGCGCTGCCCGTCTTGTTCGCTTGCGCCTATGGCACGGCCTTCTCCCAGAACTTCCAACTCATTGCGACCCAAACCCCGCCGGGAAGCAACCCTTCCGATTGGAAGTCGGTCCTCCGATTCGACGTCGCTTCGACTTATGGCGCCGCAACCCCACTGACCGACATACCTGCCGCCCAGGTCGCCGATCCCGCCAGCCCGGCCTTTCGGACCGGCAGCGAGTTGTTCATCGGCAACCGACACGGCAACCAAGGGCCCGGGAGCGTTTCACGGTTTATCCTCCATCCCGATCAAACGTTCACCAAGACCGGCGACATCACGGGAAACGGTCTCAGCCGAGTGCACCAGATCTGCTTCAACCCGGTCACGGGTGAGTTGTTCGCAGCTAACCGCGATGACGGCATCTCGCGGTTCATTTTCGACTCGAACGGCAACGCGATTCCCCATGGCCATCATCAGATCGGCATCACCCGTGGCGTGATGGTCGGCCGCGACGGAGAGACAATGTACGTGACCCGAGCGACCAACGCGATCGATCGATACCGATTGAACGCCAACGGCACGATCACCTTTCTATCCAGCATGACCCCTCCTGGAGCCTCGAGTCTCCACTTCATGCGTATCCGCAGCGACGGGGAACTGTACGCCGCCGACGTCTGGGCCGACCGGGTCTATCGCTACCGCTTCGATGCCCTGAACAACCCCGTCTACGTCGGATCCCTCGCGTCGCCGTCCGCGATCGATGTCACCTTCAGCCCTGACGCACAGGAGATGTTCGTCAGCAGTCACTTCTCTGGCGGCATCACCCGCTACTCGTACGACAGCGGAAGCGACAGTTGGTCCTCGTTCGCCGTTCTTCCGACGATCTCGCTAGGAGGCATCGCGATCTATCAAGTCGTAGACCTCCCGGCAGGCACGGTCGCTGGAAACATCGATCTTCAGGCGTTCTTCGGGGCCGTCGCCGGGCGGCAGACGACCCTCGAGCTGCTCCATCCCGTTACCGGCGTGACCCTGCACACGGCGGTCGTAAGCCTCGACGCGGGCGGCAACTATTCCTTCACGACAGCACTTCGCGGCGAATTCCGCGTTGCTGCGAAGGCCAGCCACTGGCTCCGTCGCGCGCGCCCCGACACGATTGTGCTCGACAACGACGCCGGAGCGGGGGGCGTAAACCTGAGCCTCAAGAACGGAGACGTCGATGACGATAACGAAGTCACGATCGGCGATTATGCCCAGATTTCCTCCGCCTTCGGCTCGGAACCGGGCGACGGCAACTGGAATCCCGAGGCCGACCTGAACGGGGACGACGGCGTCGATATCGGAGACTTCGCGATCCTCTCGTCGAACTTCGGCGACGTGGGTGACTAGACCCGTCCGAGGAAGAACGAGCGCTCACGAAGCCACAATCAAAGGTGGTGAAGATCGCGCTCGTACACGACTGGTTGACCGTTCCTGGCGGAGCCGAGGATGTCTTTCGGGAAATGGTCGACCTGTACCCGGGCACGGTCTTTACCTCTCAATTCGACGCGAGCCGGATTCGGTTTCTCGAAGGTCTCGATGTCCGAACCAGTTACGTTCAACGTCTCCCGTGGGCGCTGAAGCGTCACTACATCTACGCGCCCCTTCTCGCGGGGGTGTACTCGCGCTTCGATCTGCGGGAATTCGACGTCGTCCTTAGCGATAGCCATTCGTTCGCCCACGGGGTTCGCAAACGCCCCGACGCCCTCCACATCTGCTACTACCACACCCCGGCCCGTTCGCTTTGGGTGCCCGAGATCGACCGCCGCGCCAGTGGCGGCCTCGTCAAGCCCCTCATCGCTCGTCGTCTTCGCGTCCTCGATCTCGCCGCCTCGAAGAGGCCGGACGTCCTCTTGGCCAACTCTCGCACGACGGCCGCCCGGATCGAGAAGTTCTACGGACGGGAAGTGAGAGAGGTCATCTATCCGCCCGTGCGGACTGACAAGTTTCTCGGTATTCCCCGTCTCGGTGACGAAGAAGGGCTCCTCTATTGGGGCCGCCTGATCCCCTACAAGCGGATCGACCTCGCCATCGCCGCCGCAAAGCGGCTCGGCTGCCGGCTCAACATCGTCGGCAGCGGCCCGCTCGAGGGCCAACTGAGGGCGCAAGCGGAGGGCGCGCCGAACATCGTCTTCCACGGGCGTCTCACCGATGAAAAGCTGCACCAGTTGATGTCCCTATCGAAGGCCTTCGTCTTTCCGGGCTACGAGGACTTCGGCATCGTCGTGGTGGAGGCACTCGCTGCGGGACTGCCAGTAGTCGCCTACGGGCAGGGTGGGGCGACCGAGAGCGTCCTGCCCGGCTTCGGGGTGCTCTTCGAGCATCAGACCGTTGACGACCTCGTTTCGGCGATCAGACGGTTGGACGACCTCGATTTCGACGAAGCGCGAGCGCGCGCCCACGCGAGAACGTTCGATAGGGAGGTCTTCCGCGATAGGTATCGGTCGGTGGTCGACGAATGCATCGCCACCCACTTCGGGGCCCCTAATCCAGCACGGCCCGAGTCGTTTTGAAGTGCAGCTTCGCGACTTCGCCCAGGCGGTTCGACCCATAACGCGCGACGAATCGCTTCGCGGGGTCGATCACGTTACCGGCGCCCTTGGGGAACTCCATGCCGAACTCCTGGCCTAACCGCTCCAGCCGCCGCAGGAACTCGGCCCGTGCCAGGATCGATGCGGCAGCAACGGCGATGTCGGCTTCGGCCCTTACCCGCGATTCGAGCCGAACCTCCCGACCCTTGGCAAAAAGCTGCCGCTGGAGCCCGGCGGGGTCGGCGAACTGGTCGGAAATGACGAGGTCGCAGGGACGCTCTTCGAGAACGTTCTCGATCGCTCTCGCATGACCCCAGGCGAGCAGTTTGTTGAGGTTCGCGAACTTGGCGTAAAGCTCGTTGTACTTCGCGGGTCCGATCGCGACTACCGAGTGCGGGCAGACTTTTCGGATGGCCGACGCCAGTCCGTGAGCCTGCCGATCGGTCAGCTTCTTAGAGTCCTTCACGCCGTCGAGTTCTGCCAGATGCTCGGGGCCGACGAAGCACGCGGCGACGACGAGGGGGCCGAAGTAGTCCCCCTTCCCGCTCTCGTCGACGCCGACGTGTCCCTCTTCCTGCACGGAGCGTAGATTACCGATGCCGGCGGGTAGATTCTCGGAATGGCGAGCCTAGACCTCCTCCTGAAAGCCCTGGACACCGCCCATTGGCAGATGAGCGAGGCTTTCAAGGGGCTTCCCGACGCAGACGTCTGGACTCGGCCCGACCCGCGGCTGCTGAGTGTCGGAGAGTTGGCCGCCCACGTCGCCTACTGGGAGGCACAGTCCTTCGTCGGTGAAGGGACCGAGAGCCCACTGGCCGTTGCCGCAGCCCGATACTACACGACGAATGCCGTCGAGCCCTTCTCATTGAACCTGGGCGCGGAAGCAGTGCTGCACGAGGTCCAGCGAATTCACGATCTCTGCAAAGCGTCATTCTTCGCAAACCCCCACGACTCCGAAGAGCCCAACCCAAACCGCGAAGGCTGGACTTGGGGAATGACGCTCGAATACCAGGCCTTCCACGTGGCTTACCACACCGGGCAGATGTACTCCGTTCGCCACCTCCTGGGGCACCAGCCCGTCGATAACTAGCATTGAGGATCGGCGTCGGGGCCCCTGCCTAGGCTAAGAAAATGGTGGGCGGTACAGGAC
>DDTO01000004.1:0-487590 GCA_002344135.1 Chthonomonas sp. UBA2362
GTTCAATTCTCGCCGCCTCCACCATCTTCCCGTTGCGGTCGGTGCGGGGCTTCGTGTCCAGCCTCGCTCATCGCGCCAAGGCTACTTCGCGCCGCTTCGGCGGGCAGGGCCGTCCCATCCTCTGTGAACAGAAGGAGGCGCCTCAGCGAGGAAAGGGTAAGGAAGATCCACGAGGAACTTCGGCAAGAGCGCTCGACCCGTTTGGCCGACGTCGTCGAACGCAACATCGCGATCATCGAGCTGTTGCGTCACCAGGCGGATGCGGCACGGGACCGCCAGCAGCGTTTCTCCGACTGGATCACGACATGGTCGGGCAGTATGGCGTTCTTCTACGCTCATGTCGCTTGGTTCGGGCTATGGATCATCTTCAACTGCGGGCTGATCCCTGGACTCCCGCCGTTCGATCCATACCCCTTCGGTCTTCTCACCATGATCGTCTCGCTCGAGGCGATCTTCCTCTCCACGTTCGTCCTCATCAGCCAGAATCGCCAGGCCCACCTCGCCGACCAGCGAGACAGCCTCGACCTGCAGATCGACCTGCTCGCCGAATACGAGGTGATTCGCATGCTCCGCCTCGTGGACGGGATCGCCAAGAAGCTGGGGGTCGAAGACTCCACCGATCCGGAGATCGAGCAGTTGTGCGAGGCCGTCGGCCCGGAACTCGTCTTGCAGGAAATCGAGTTTCGCCACAGTCATGTCGGGCAAGAGGGCGACAAGGGGATTTAGGAGTGCGCCGGCTCGACGGCGCTTTTCACCTGGCGCGGACCCCCTGGTCTCCCGTGTTCGCCCGTCGCCCACGGGATCGCCGCGGGCAACAATTTCCTTGAGGTCCTGGGTATCGCGACTGTACGGACATGCGCAGGTATCCGCTATGATTCGCACATCCGACCGAACATTGGAGCGAACCCATGCCTATCTCCCTCATTCTGCTCAGCGCCTGCTCCCTGCTTCGTCAGGAGCCCGTCAAACCCGCCGAAGCACTGAATCGGCTGTTCGTCGGCAACGTCCGCTTTGTCTCCGGCAAATCGAGCCAGGACCGCTCCGACATCAAGCTGAGGGCGGAACTCGCTAAGGGACAGCGCCCCTTTGCGGTCATCATCGGTTGCGCCGATTCGCGGGTGGCCCCGGAGTTCGTCTTCGATCAGAATCTCGGCGATCTGTTCGTCGTAAGAACAGCTGGTAACCTCGTGGACGAATTCGCCTTTGCCAGCACGGAGTATGCGGTCCAGCATCTGGGAGCACGGCTGATCGTGGTGCTCGGGCACGAGCGTTGCGGCGCTGTCGACGCCGCCTTGGAAGCCTTTGGCGGATCGGCTGCCCCAGCCGAATACAAGCCCGCCTACGGGCCGGGCCACATCCCCGCGTTGCTGGCTGCCATCAAGCCGGCTGTCGAGGCGACGAAAGGAGCCAAGGATCGACTGGAAGCGACAACACTCGAAAACGTCAAGCTGATGGTCAAGAATCTGAAAGAAACTGAAGGTCCGCTCAAGGCAATGAGCCTGCGCGGTGAGATCCAGATCGTCGGGGCCTACTACGACCTCGATTCCGGCGCGGTCACGTATCCCGGGATATCCACGACCGTCGGCCGACTTCGGTCATAACGCTGCGGCAGTTTCAACTGGCTCACACGGCGTGGGCGGTTTGCCCGCGCCAAAGGCTCGTGCAAAGCGTCACCTGCAAGGCCTCGCGCGTCGTACTCGTGTAAGATCAACAAGACAATCATGAGCACCGAAGACAACAAGACATCGCGCAGGTCGTTTCTCCAGGCGACGGGAGGGCTCGCTGCGGTGACGCTGCTGCCCAGATTCGCCCATCCGACTGTCCACAACTCGGCCGACGAGACCATCAGGGTCGCGCTCGTCGGCTGCGGTGGGCGCGGAGGTGGCGCGGCAATCAATGCGTTAGCGACCAAAGCCCAAGGCCCCATCAAGCTGGTCGCCATGGCCGATGCCTTTGCCGATCGGCTGGCGGGCTGCCACCAGAATCTGACCAAAGCCGTCCCGGATCAGATCGACGTACCCTCCGACCGCCAGTTCCTCGGCTTCGATGCCTACAAGAAGGCGATGGACTGTTTGCAGCCGGGTGACGTTGTAATCCTCACCACTCCTCCGGCCTTTCGATGGGTGCACTTCGGGTACGCGATCGCCAAGAAACTCCATGTCTTCATGGAGAAGCCGGTGACGGTGGATGGGCCGACCAGCAAGCGAATGCTCGCCCTCGGCGAGCAGGCGTCGGCTGCCGGGTTGAAAGTGGGGGTCGGGCTCATGTCGCGCCACTCGGTCGGCATGATCGAGCTGCACGATCGGATTCAGAACGGAGAACTCGGCGAAATCCTGCTGATGCGCGGCTATCGGATGCACGGGCCGGCAGGGTATTCCGAGTCCACGCCGAAGCCCGCGGAAATCAGCCACCTGGAGTATCAGATTCGCCGCTTCCATAGCTACCTCTGGGCAAGCGGGGGCTGCTACAACGACTTCTACATCCATCACATCGACCATCTCTGCTGGATGAAGAATGCCTGGCCCGTGTCTGCCCAGGGTCTCGGTGGACGGCACTACCGCCAGAACGCCGAAGGGCTGCCTTTCGTCGACCAGAACTTCGACACCTACGCGGTCGAGTACACGTTCGCCGACGGGACCAAGATGTTCTTCGATGGGCGTTGCGTGACCGGCGCGGCGGGCATGTACTCGAGTTACGTACACGGGACCAAGGGAATGGGGATCGCCGCACAGTCCGGCGATTGCGGCGGGCCCTCTGCAACCTATAAGGGGCAGGTGATCGACCCGTCTAACCTTCTCTGGGAGTCGACCGACGCGTCCAATCCCTATCAAAACGAATGGGACAAGCTGATCGCAGCGATTCGCCAAGGCAAGCCCCACGACGAGCTTAAGCGCGGTGTCGAGGCCAGCCTCGTCTCCAGCATGGGGCGGATGGCCGCCCACACGGGCCAGGAGATCACTTTCGACGCGATGCTGAACTGTGAGCACGAGTTCGCCCCTGGGCTGGACTCGCTCACCTTCGAATCGCCGGCTCCGCTCCTTCCGGGACCGGACGGGCGGTATCCGACGCCGAAGCCGGGCGCAAACCCGAAGCGGGAGTTTTGAGCGTGACGGCGCTCTTCCTCGCGGTCGTGTTTGCGGAACCGCTTCAGCCGTATACGGAAACGCTCCAAGACAGCTTGGTGAAGATCGATATGGCGCCGGTCCCCGCCGGAGAAGTGGAGGTCGGCGGCAAGAAGGTCGCCGTGAAGCCTTTCTGGATCGCCACGACCGAGACGACCTGGGAGGCCTTCGATGCGTTCCTTCTCAGCGGTCCGCCGACGCCGGCATACGACACGACCGAGTTCGCGCCCGATGCCATCGCCCGGCCCAGCAAGGTGTATCTTTTGCCCGATCTGGGGTGGGGCCACAAGGGATACCCCGCCATCAACCTCACCTACACGTCGGCCCAGATGTTCTGCCGCTGGCTTTCGAGCGTCACCAAGAAGAAGTACCGCCTTCCGACCGAGGCAGAGTGGGAGTGGGCCTGCCGAAAAGGCGATGCGGGGCCGGAGGGGCTCGAAGAAAGGGTTTGGCACTCCGGAACAGCCAAGCGAAGGACCCATCCGGTCGCAAAGTTCGCAGCGGACCGACTGGGCCTCCACGATATGCACGGCAACGTCGGTGAATGGTCTACCGACGCCGAGGGCAAGCCCGTTCTTTGCGGTTCGACCTTTCAGGATCCTGCGTCAGCCAGCACGCCGGGACATCGCAAGCGCTGGGAGGCGTCCTGGCAGCAGGACGACCCACAGCTGCCCAAGAGCCGCTGGTGGCTGTCCAACGGTCCCTTCGCCGGGTTTCGCGTGGTCCGCGAGCCTTAAATGATCGCCTTGCTCGCGGGCTTGCTCATGGCCACCGAAGACTGGGCCGTCTATCGGGGGGAGGCGGGCCCTGGCTTGGGGCGTCATATCGTGTTCCTCGCCGGGGACGAGGAGTATCGTTCCGAGGAGGGTCTCCCGCAACTCGCCAAGATTCTCTCCACCCGACATGGCTTCACGTGTACCGTGCTGTTCTCGCTGAACGATCGGGGTGAGATCGACCCGGAGGCGAGAACCCGACAGCCAGGTCTTGCCGTCCTCCCGAAGGCCGATCTTTGCATCATGCTCCTGCGCTTCCGCCGATGGCGCGACGAGCAGATGAAGCATTTCGTGGACTACTACCTCTCGGGCCGGCCCATCCTCGGGCTGCGAACGAGCACCCATGCCTTCGACTATCCCACCGACGATTCGTCGAGCCCAAACCGCAAGTACGGCTGGAACGACAAGGAGTGGGTGGGTGGCTTCGGCAAGCAGGTCCTCGGCGAAACCTGGGTTAGCCATTGGGGCGAGCACGGCTCGCAGGCAACCCGCGGCATCTTGGAGCCAAGTCAGTCGGACCATCCGATCTTGCGCGGCGTCGGTAAGCTCTTTGGGACCACCGACGTTTACGAGGCCCATCCCCCGCGAGACGCGGAGGTCCTCGTCAGGGGGCAGGTCCTGGATGGCATGCTCATTTCGAGCCCGCCCGCATCGGGGCGAAAGCGCACTGCCGCTGGCGTCGAGCAGGGCCTCAACGACCCGATGATGCCGATCGTGTGGATCCGTCGCGCCGCGAACGAGGCAGGGAAGGCCAACAGAGTGGTCACCTGCACCATGGGTGCCGCGACCGATCTCCTCGACGAGAACCTCCGCCGCCTGCTCGTGAACTCCGCATACTGGCTGGTCGGCCTCGAGGGGAAGATTCCGGCAAAGGCCGATGTCTCCTTGGTCGGCAAGTACGAGCCGTCTCCCTTCGGGTTTGGAGGATTCCGCAAGGGCATCACGCCCGGCAGTCTCATGGCCGCAAGATGACGCGTGCGGAACTGCCGACCTGGGAGAAAGTCGGCTTCTGGCTCAGCAGTTCGACTCGAACCGAAACCGCATCCTTCGGCGCCTCGCGCGCTGCGGCTACGCTGCTCCAAAACGGCTTAGCGCCGATCGCGACGATGCGGCCCTCTTGTTTGGCATCGCCGATCCACACTTCAACCGAGGCGCCGAGGCGGAGGTGCTTGGCGGTTTCCGGTGTGAAGTACGCCTGAACCCACAGTTTGTCGGACTTGAGCAGCCTGACGATGGGGGAATTGGCAGCGACCGAGACCGATGGCTTGGCAATGACCTCCCACACGAACGCCTCTGTGGGTGTTTGGAGGGCGTCCGTCTCACCCGAGACGAGGCCCTCCGGTACGAAGGGGGTTATGGGTCGCAGTCCCCCGATGCCGCCGAAGAACGGGCGCGGACGGGCGACGCGACTGACGGTGTTGGGCAACTGGCGCAGGCGCTCGATCTCGCGTTCGGTCTGGGCGATTTCCGCCTCGATCTTTGCTCGCTCCGCCGCGGAAGTGTCGGACGAGACAGGGGGAGGTGGCGGACTTGGTCGCTCGCCTTGGGATTTGGCATCGGCGAGTGCCTCTTTCGCACGCTGAAGGCGACCTTGAGCAGCGCCTAGGGCGCCTCGGGCGTCCGCGTGATTCTCTCGAGCCCGCTCGGCGTCCTTGGCGGCGATCGCGCCCTCGGCCAGCAGGAAATCGGCTTTCTCGGCCACCTTTCCGGCGGCGGCCTCCGCGGCCTCGGCGGCTTCGACCTCGGCTTGAGCCGACTGAATGGACCGCTCGTGTCCGGTGAGATCCGGAGCCTCGACGGGAACCGTCACCGGTGCCCGACCCTGCGAGGGCTGGGCCGCTATGGGAAGCGCGTTGGCCTTTTCGCGAAGGTGGGCAAGGCGGATTTCCAGGGCCGTGATTCGGACGGCTGCGTTTGTGGGCGAAACAGTCGGGACACGAGAAAAGCCACCGCTGAGACCGGGTAACGGCGCTGGCGCCGTGACTTCGGCATCCACGACCGGCTCGATCTGTGCGATCGTGTCGCCTGCCTCCAGCCTTTGGCCGGGCGTAAGATCCTCGAGGTGGACGATGCCGGCAACGGGGGTGCGCATCGTGACGATGGTGCCGTCCACGACGCCGTCGACGCTCGCCACGTTCGCCTCGGCGGAACGAATCAGCCAGGCGCCGGCAGTGACCGCCGCGCCCACCGCGATCGTCGATAACACCTTCGTTCCCGCACAGACCATCGTCTTGAATTACGTCGCCCAGAAACCCGCCGTTGCCGGGGTCCTCATGTACACTGACGATTGAGGAAGCCGATGCGCGCCGCCACCGAGCACCCCATCGAACTGCCACCGACCTATTTGACGGAGGGAATGCCCCCTGAAGACGTCGGGCGGCTGGAAGCGATCGCCCAGGTTCGCAGGTACCTGGACGGGGAGCGCATGATCACGCATCGCAATACCGATTGCGACTTGATGGTCCTCGTCGCGGGCGCTGCCCAAATCGTCACCCATGTCGGGGACCCGATGGCGGAGATCGCGCCAGGGCAAGTGTTCGGCGAAATCGCTCTCATCGATCGCCGCCCTCGCTCGGCGCATGTCGTCAGTGTCGGCGAGTCGAGCGTGATCGTCATTCCCGGCGAGGCCCTGCTGGACTTGATGACCGAACATCCGCGGCTGGGCCTGGTGGTAATGACGAACCTCAGCCGTGTGCTTTGCGAGCGGCTGCGCTCGTCCAATAGGCAACTCGGGACGCTGTTGGCACTGGCGAACTAGGCGCAGACACAAGATTTCGGCCCGCCAGTTACCCGGCGGGCCGAAATCGTTCGAAGGGGCTTGCCTAGAAGCCGAGTTCCTTCAGGGTGATCCATCCGTCGCCGTCGCGATCGAGCTTGGCCGCTTCGGGCCCGGCTTCGGCGATGGCGTCGGCAATCGAGATGCGCGTGCGAACCTCGGTGTTCCCTCCGCGGTAGTTACCCACGTCGGCATCGTCGAGGAATCCCCAGTAGAAGGAGAGGATTGCGTAGTCTCCGATGTCGACATCTCCGTCTCCGTTGATATCCGCATGCCGGAAGGCCGGCAGATGGGGGTACGGACTGTCAGGCCCCGGCGAGGTGCTGAAGCGCACTGCGAAGACGACATAGTCGCCGATGTCGATCTTATTGTCCTTGTTCAAGTTGCCGCCCAACAGCGAAACGCTGCCGGTGTGCTGGTTGCCGACCGACACCAGAGCGACCGTGTTTCGCAGCGTATGCAGCGGGTCCTTCACGCTCACCCTCGTAATGTCGGCATCACAAGGAATTCCGTCGCTTGCGTCGAGCACGACGATTGCAGTACCGAGGACCGGGTCGAGAACGACGTCGCGATCGAGAACGATCGGAGCGTTGCTGCCGCCCGTCCCTCCGAGCCGAATCTCCATGCCTCTTACCACAGACAGTTGTCCGGAATCGACGAAGCCCGCGGCATGCGAGATCGACAGCGTCACCTGAACGGTGTTGACGCTCAGTGCCCCGCTGGCCGTGTTCCTCGTGTTGCCCGCCTTGTCGGTGGCAGACAGCCTCAGCACGGCTGTGTCGCACGGCTGTGTCGGCGGGATCACGACTTCCGCGCAGTAGAGGTTGCCGATGATGGGGAGCAGCGTGACCGTGATGTCCGGAGCGGCCGTGAAGTCCACGGTGAGCGACGGATAGCAGTCGAGGCCCGAGCCCGCTGCATTGTCCTTGATCTCCGCGCACACGAGCATCGTGCCTTGCTTGATCAGCGACGAGGTGATCACGTTGTGAAGGCCTTGCATGGCGGTCAGGGAAGTGATCGACGGCAGGGTGTCGTCCACGATAACCGCGTTCGAGGCGAAGCGATTGGGCGCATAAGTATCGCCCAAAGTGCCATCGTCAGCGAACACCGTGTCGAGCCCCAAGCCGTTGTTGGCATCGATGCCCAATCCCGCAAGACCTTCGCCCGTCGGGTTGAACACGAAGTTCACGAGCGTTGCGTCCAGAGAGACCGGCAAGCCGCCCGGTGCGATGCCGCGGGCTGTCCAGAGGGCAGACGAGATCGGATTGTAAGCCGGGCCACCCACCGCGTAGACGAACGGCAGGCCAGTGTAGGCCCCGCTGAAGAACGACTGAACGCCCGAACTGCTCAGGTAGGCCTGGTAGCCACCGGTCAGCTGGGCCAGATTGGCCATTCCCATTCGGTAGTTGATGGTCTCTGCCGACTTCACGTAGGGGTCGTCGGAAAAGGCGTAGAGAGCGTTCGGAACGGCGTCGGTCACGAAGTTGGAAATCGTGAATTTGGACGCCTTGCGATCCGAGTCGTCCGGCGAGTACTGACTGCCGCTGACGTAGAACGACAGATCGAGATCGGCGGTACCGACGGCATCCACGACGACCGGCGCGCCAGGGCTTCCGGCATTGGCGCCATTGAGTGGCGTCACGGTATGGGTGTACGTCGTACCGGCCACGTCACGCTCGGTGGTGATACGGAACATCGTCTCGTCGGCGGCTGCCGTATAGACAACGACATAGGCCCAGAGGGTGTAGTCGTAACCGAGCACCTTGTAGACGCCGCCGTTCTTCACGACATAGGCCAGGCTGCCCCAGTATCCAGCCGGGTCGAACTGATCGACGAAGGCTCCAGCAGAGGGATCGAAGTCGACCAGGTCGGTCTCGATCCAATCACCGAGGCTCCCCATGTCGATATCGAAGGAGTAGCTCTTGCCGCGGAAGTCCGCAATCTCGAGGAAGTTCGGCGCTTTGCCAGCCCCTTCGGCGAACGGAGTGTTCGAGCCATCTTGGGCGAGCACCCCATAGATGTCCTCGATGACTCGGCCCTCTCCAGGATAGAAAGGCGCCCAAGCGTTGCCAGTTCCTGCGATGACTCCCGCGGGAAACAGGAACCAGTCGTCGGTGAACGGAACGCAGTACTCCCCGTTCAGGTCGACGGGCATGCCGCCAGGCGTTCCGAGCACGAGTGCCGTGTCGTCGATCGCGAGAGTGTCGACCTCGAGGAAGGTAAACCACATATAGCGGTTGCCGCCGACGACGGTCGCGATGAGGTCGCTCGCGTCGCTCCGGGTTTCAGTCCAGAGCCAAACACCGCTAGCGTTGCGAAGATTGCAGTCGACGGCAAGGACGCCGGCGTTGTTCCGAAACACCCATTCGAACGTGTACCAACCCGACGAAGTGATCGTGTAGTGGTTAATCGATCCGAGGTCGTTCCGTCGGGTGAAGTTGCTGTTGTTGCTTGCCCCGACGAGGACTTGACCGATTGCGTTCGAGGCGGTATGGAAGATGAAGTCTCGCCGGTGACCGCCACTTTGGTTACTGGCCGCCGTGCTGAGATCCCAGCCATAGGTGTTGGCGATGACGGCCGGATCGGAAAGGTCAATGTAGACAGACACGGACGCCCTAAACCCGCCGCCGAAGATGCTGGAATAACCACCGAGGCGAGAAAACGCGCCGGTCCAGTCGTTCGGAGGAGCCGCGACCGATGTCGAGTCGATGACGGCATGAAAGCCGCCGGATTTCGAAAGAATCCCCCCAGTACCGCTCGGGACGCGGTCGAACCCGAGACTGTTGTACCGGTTCCAGTTTTGGCTGCCGAGAACGACCGGGCCGCCGGCAGAGAAGCCGGCATCCTCGAAGCCCTCGAAGTATGGTGGTGCGGCAAGTGCCGAAGAGACGAAAGCTACCCCCGCGACGAGCGACGAGAGGCAACGGAGCCTAAACAAAAACATTACTACCCTCCAAAGCGAATTCGGTCAGTGCCGAAAACAGTCGCAAGGCACATGATCGTGCCATCAAGAACGCTACATTACCACACGCGCGACAATTGCGCTCTTCGTGTCCCGACCATCTAAAACTACTCAGCCGTGTAATCGGCGATAGTGCTCCGTTCGAGATGCAATCGAGCAAGTGTCAATGGCGATTGTTCTCGCGGACTCGCCAAAGCGAATATGATCCAGATCATACCGACCAACTTTCTGGCTCGATGTCATGCTGCGGAATCGGCCTACTGGGAATGAAACGAGCCCACCGCACAGGGTCGGGGAGGAAACTTCAGGCGAACGGATCGTCTTTGTCGAACGCCGCTACCGCGGCGCCGATCCGCTTGGGCAGCCGTTCCAGCATTCGCTGAACTTCCCGTTGGTCCCCCGCCCGCATGATCTCGTTAAGCGCGCGACGAAGGGCCTCCTCCGAGGGGTCGCGCTCGATGAGCAGGTCCTGTACCCACTGAACATTGACTCCCTTGTCGGAGGCCACTCGCACGATCTGGTCCCCTAGCGAGACCGTCTGGGCGGGGTAGCGCCGCATGCCGTCCGATCCGTTAAGGCAGGCAGGGCGGGGGAAGCGCAGGAAGATCGGCTGCTTGAAATGAGGATGCTTAATCAGCACTTCGCCCGGATTCAGGCTCCCCAATTTTTCCCGCACCGCCGATGAGAAGTAGCTATAGCCCGGCTGGGCCAGTTCCTCCGCCTCGATATGGCCGAACACGTGAGTGGCCGCGTTGCCGACCACTTCCTTGTCCACCCGACTGCGGAACTGCTGAGCGCCGAAGAGGGTAAGCCCCATGTATCGCCCTCGCGCAGCAATGTCTTGCAGACTGCGGACGATCGCCGTATCCCGCCCCCCGCTGGGGGCGTATTTGTTAAGCTCGTCCACCATCACGACCAGATGGCGAACTCCGAGTTCCTGGAGTTCCATACGGTTACGCAGTTTCGTAATGATCGCGCTGAAGACGAGGTCTTGCTCCCTGCTGGAAAGCTTAGCCACGTCGATCACATACACCTTGCCCGGCTCGAACGGCGCATCGAGCGGCCCTTCGCCTTTGCCGTCTGTCGCGATAACTCCCTTAAAGCGCTGGTCGATTCCGTTGAGCCGATTCTTGACTTTTTCGATAGTGAAAAAGTGATGTCCGTCGACGCGGTCGAGGGTGCCTTCCCGCCCCATTTCGAGCTGAAGGTCGATGATCTTCACGAGATCCTCGATGGTTGCGGCCCCGTGCATTTCTGGTCCGGCTAACTCCGAGAGACGCGCCTCGCGGAACAGCCTGCTCTTCCGAACGACGAACATCTGCTTGAGGTAGGCGATGTATGAATCCGCCTTGCTGTCGAGGTCGTCGCGGCTCAGCAGGACTTCCAAGTGGTCCATGATCTCGGCCAGACCGAACGTGATCGGGCGGCACGGCGACAGGTCGGGGTGCTTCCGCAGCGTCCGCATCGACCTGTGATCGGATTCGTAGGGGGCGTAGTACTCCACGTTCGGGAAGGCTTGCGGCTCGTATCCCATCGCCCGGTACAGCGCGACGTCGGTCTCGTCGAGCGGTGTTGCCGGGGGCTGGTCGAGGAAGAGCAGGTCGCCACCCTTCGTGTTGAAGAGCAGAGCAGCCACTCCACGCCCCTCGCCGGGACCCTCGAACACTTCCGGGCGGGCGAAGATCGACTGGAGCAGGGTCTGGATGAACGAGGTCTTGGCGGCCAAGCCGCTGGTGCCCGTCATGTTCAGGTGGCCGGATTCGGGGCCGAGCAGAAAATGGGCGTGGAGGTGGACCGGCATCGGCTCCTCCCGGCTTCCATAGCACCCGGCGGCGATGCCGTGGCTTGCGGCGTAGCCGTCGGTGCGCAGTGCCTTCTGCACGTCTGCCTCGTCGGCGAGATGGACCTTTCCGATCGGCACCGCGCCGATCGGCTCCTCCGGTTCGCGCCGGAGCACCGCCGCTTCGTAGACCCGGATCTCTGGCCGCTCGGTGGGGGGCGCCTGATCCGGCGAGGCGCCGAGCGTCATGAACTCGTGCAGGGCGCTGTCGAGGTCGTTGTAGCCGTGCGCTTCGACCACCACGCCATAGACCGTCACCGGTGTGCCGTCTATCTCGAGGTCGCCTTCGACCTTCACGAGGGTTCCGATGCCGACCTTCTCCGTTGGATCGGCCCAGAATTGAAACGTATAGGCGGTGTTGGGCCGGCGCTCGGTGCCGATAACGCGTCCGATCATGGGTTCATTCTATCGCGCTCTCTAGGGGCGCGGCAGGCGCGGAGTCGGCAAACCGAACTCACGAGCGAAAAGACCCATGTAGCGGCGCACGACGATCAGCGGCCTCTGCTCGCCCGGCTGATTTCGCAGAACCGCCGCGCGAGCGAGCTGGATCATCGCCGCAGGCTCCACGTCGGCCAGGAGCACGGTACGGTTGGCGCCCCGCACTTGGGTTACGATCGCGCCGTCTTGGCCCCCCCAATAGAGGGCGTTGCCCTTCGCGGGGTCGCTCAGAATCAATGGGTCGGTCTCCGGGCAAGCGGCGATCTGCGATTCGATCCAGCCTTTGAATTGGTTAAGTTCGGCGAACCGGTCCCGCATAAGTTTGCCCGCGGGAGCCTCGACGTAGCCCTGATCCTCCAGGTACTTGACCGCACCCTCGAAGTCATAGCGCTGTCGAAAAGTCGCAAGAACATCTCGCAACGTTTCGTCTCCGGCCACGAGAGCCTGCAGGGGCCGTTCTTCCTCTGCCGACGGCATCTCGACGTCCGTCTCGTTGCCGCCGCCGTTAGGTCCCGGTTGCGGTCCAGCCTCGCCACCCTTGTCGTCCTTGGGCGGGTCGGTCTTTTCGTCGCCCTTCGACTTCGACTCGCCTGCGTCCGACTTGCCCTTGTCCTCGGGGGCCGGAGTCTGTTTGCCGGAATTGGTCGCGACCACGGGCGGCTTTGGTGACGTGTCGCGCAGATACAGCCACAAGCCGATCGGGACCAAAAGCACGACGAGGGCGAGGACGGCGTAGAGAATGCCCTTCGTTCCGTCCGGACGCGGCTCCTCGAAGGTGCCGATCCCCCCCATCAGGGCGTCCTGGGCCGGAGTCGTCGCGAGATAGGGCGACTGGGTGGGCAGCCCGATCGGCGGGATGCCCCAGACGGTGATCGGCTCGACGATATGCTTGAGGTGCCGCACGCCGAGGGAAGTCGCTTCCACGCGGACTTTGCCCCGGACGACGTCATAGACCGTCTGGGAGAGCGCGATGCCCCCGGGGCGCGCCTCGTTCTGGATGCGGTTCGCGATGTTCACGCCGTCGCCGATGACGTCGTCGGGCTGCACGATTACATCACCCAGGTGAACCCCGATCCGGTGCATCAGCACGTCGTCCTTCTTGCGGCCCTCCGCCTGGGCATAGAGTCGCTTCTGAATCTCGATGGCGCAGTTCACCGCTTGCACCGCGCTGGTGAAGCACATGAGAAGGCCGTCGCCGGTGTTCTTCAGCACCTGACCTTCGAATTCGACGCACGTCTTGGCGATCAGGTCTGCATCTTGCCGGAAGAGCTCGATCGCCTTGGCCTCGTCCTGTCCGGCGAGCACGGAGTAGCCGACGACATCGGTGAAGACGATCGCCGCAAGCATGCGGTGACCGCCGGGGGAGGCGCCTTCCCTCTCCGAGCCCATCGGGGTCTAGTATGGCGCAGGCGAAGCCGCGCGTTCGCCGTCTCGCCTCGTCCGCTCGTCCGAGGCGGGCCTCGGTGGCAGGTCTATGGCTCGAACATGGCTCGAACGCGGCAAATCACCGGCGAATGCCACGGATCGATCAAGGTTCTGCGATGTTCGTGCCTCCAGTGTTCGGATCGAATCGCCGACATGACTAGGTATGGCACGCGTGCGATTGGGGATGGCGTTTCAGGACCTTCGAGGAGCGATGGGTCGCGAGGTGGTCGTCAGAACTCGCGCGGGCCTGGCGGTCCGGGGCAAGCCGCGCTACCGATACCCGATGAACGCGGAGGTCGCGCTCGGCGCCAACCGGATGACGGAAGCCAATGCCCAGTGGAACACACTGACGCGGCAGGACGTTGCCCTCTGGGAGGCCTATGCGAGTCAGATTATCAGGCGCGACCCGGTGTCCATGACTTCCTACTCTCCCACCGCGAAGAATGCCTTTATCGGCTTGGCCCTGAAGTTTCTCCAAGTGAACCCCGGCCAGGAGGCGCCGCGCGTTCCGCCGGCGAGCGACTTCGTGGGCGACCCGATCAGCCTTACGGCCGAGGCGATCCCCTCTGGGATCCGGTTCCTCGCCACCGGTCCCAATTCGGCGGGCGTCCTTACCGAGCTCTTGGCGCAGCGCCTCAAGAACGAGCGGTGCCGCCCCGGGAAGCAATACAAGTCGCTCGGTTTCCACGCCTTCGACGGCGCTCCGTACGAGGCGCCGTTCGAGCCAGGGGTCTACGCCCTCGCGATGCGCTTCGTTCGCGCATCGACCGGCCAGGCGACCGACCTGCTCCTCCTCGGAGAGCACGACGTGTTCGCCTAAGGCGAGCCTGCCGGGGCGGCGAAACCATGCTCCGGTAAACTCGCCTCCGAATGCCCAAGCGCTACTTCCTCACCACGCCCAGTTATTACGTGAACAGCGTGCCCCATATCGGGACCACCCTCACCACGGTGATCTGCGACGTCTGCGCGAGGTACCGGAAGATGCGCGGGGAAGAGGTGTTCTTCCTCACCGGCACCGACGAGAACGGAACCAAGGTGATGGAGGCGGCCGAGGCGAACGGCGAGAAACCGCAGGAGTTCGTCGATCGGATCAGCGGCGAGTTCCAGAAAGTGTTCCGGGCGATGCACGTCGAGTACGACGATTTCCTGCGTACCTCCGAGCCCCGCCACCGCAAGGCGGTCCAACGCTTCTTCGAGATCCTGCGCGAGAAGGATCAGGTGTATCTCGACCAGTATCAAGGCTGGTACGACGTATCGTCGGAGACCTTCGTCAAGGAAGCCGACCTCGTCGACGGCAAAAGCCCCGACGGAAACGAGGTCCGCTGGGTAGAGGAAGAGAATTGGTTCTTTCGCCTTTCCGGATTCGGTGAGGCCCTGCTGGCTCGCATCGAGGCCGACCCGACCTTCCTCCTGCCGGCAACCCGCCGCAACGAGGTCGTCAGCTTCATCCAGCAGGGCCTGCGCGACATCTGCATCACGCGAGCGAATCCGGGGTGGGGCATCCCCGTTCCCGGTGACGAGGGCAAGGTCGTCTACGTCTGGTTCGACGCGCTCATCAACTACCTCAGCGCCACGGGCTGGCCGGACGAGGGCTGGGAGTCGATCTGGCCCGCCGACGTCCACTGGATGGCCAAGGAGATTTTCACCCGCTTCCATGCCACGCTCTGGCCGGCGATGCTGATGGCAGCCGACCTGCCCCTGCCTAAGCACGTGGTGGCCCACGGCTGGTTCACGTTCGGCACCGCCGAGGAGAAGATGAGCAAGTCGAAGGGGAACGTTATCGCTCCTCTCGAACTCGTAGCCGAGATCGAGAAGAAGACGGGCTGCAAGCCCGCCGTCGCCGTGGACGCTGTGCGCTACTCGCTGGCGGCGCTGCTTCCTTACGAGGGAGACACGAACTACACGCGAGACGAGGTCGACCGCCGCTACAATGCCGACCTTGCGAACGACCTCGGCAACGCCCTCAACCGCAGCCTGTCGATGGCGCATAAGTTCGTGAACGGCCAGGTACCCGACGGGGAATGCGAGGCCGAAGCCCTCGCCGCGATCGCCCAAGCGAAATCGGAGTTCGAATCGGCGATGGAGGAGTTTCGGGTCAACGCGGCGGTCGAGGCTGCCTGGGGACTCGTGCGGTTCCTCAACAAGTACATCGATACTCGCGCGCCGTGGGTCCTCGCCAAAAACGGCGATCCCGCCCTCGCCTCCGTGATGCGCTCGATGCTGCTCTGCCTCAGGGCTTCGGAGGGAATGGTTCGCCCGATCATGCCCTTCGCCGCCGACGAGATCGCGCGGCAGTTGGGGGTCCCGCCGACGAAGGACTGGGACGCGATCGGCAAGGAAAGCAAGCTGCCCGGCGGGGGAGAGCTTTCGCCGCCAGAGCCCATCTTCCCCCGCATCGACCCCAAGACCGCATCCGTTGGCCAGGCCGTCGCCGAAGCCGCCGCTGCCGCGCCGGCGCCGTCGAAGGCGCCCAAACCCAAGTTCGAGCCTCCCGCCGAGATCGAGATCGGCGACTTTATGAAGGTGAAGCTTCAGGTGGCGCGCATCCTCGAGGCGGAGGCGGTGGAGGGCAGCGAGAAGCTCGTGAAGATGCAGGTGCTGGTCGGCGACGAGCAGCGCCAGATCATCGCGGGAATCCGGAAATCCTACGACCCGCCCGACCTCGTGGGTAGGCAGGTCATCGTCGTGGCGAATCTCAAACCGGCGAAGCTGATGGGCCTGGAGAGCCAGGGCATGGTGCTCGCCGCCGACGGGCCCGATGGTGGCGCGATCCTCCTCACTCCGGAGCAGGAAGCGCCCGAGGGGACCAGCGTCCACTAAGGCAAAGCCGGGCCTACTTCATGGGGCTGAACTTCGGCGAGCCATAGTCGCCCACACCGGCGGAAACCTCCTTCTCTCCCTCGCCGTCGGGGCGAACCGTGAAGATGGCGCGGTTGCCCTTCGGTCCGCGTTTGACGAAAGCGATCAGGGAGGCGTCGGGCGACCAGTCCGGTTCCCGGACGTCGCCTCGGGTGACCGGGCGTGCCTTTTCGACGCCCCGATCCTCGACGGGCGCCAGGACGAGGCCCTGAGGCGCGAACTCTCCGCTTTCCAACAGCATGCCCGCCAGGAACAGCACCGCGCTGGAGTCGGGGGAAATGCGGGGCTGGCCGAAGCAGGTCCCGTCGTCCGGGCTAATCCCCAAGTTGCGCACACCCTTCGAAGGATCGTCCGGATCGAAGAAGGAAATCGCGTGCCGGTAGGGAGCCTTTGCCGCTCCGTTCACGATGAACTCCGGCGGGATCGCTTGAGGGTCGGGAAACTCGAAGCCTTGAGTGGTGAAGACCACTTTTCCGTCGGCGGCGACGTCGAACTCGATGCGCTCACCGGCGGCGACCGCCACCGGCGGAGGAAACCGCATGGAGCCGTCGGCGGCCTTTACAGGGGTCATGCCCTGAAGCACGAGCACCTGCTCGCCGCTCTCGCGGACCATGGTCGCCACGATGTGACGGCGATCCCGGGTCCACTTCGCCTCGCGGAAGCTTTTCCCCAGACGCTCGTAGAGCCGGTCGAACTGCGTCCCTACGCCACCCTCGGAACCCCCGACGGCAGGCTCGCCGGCGGCGGGAGGCAGAAGCTGACGGGTCGACTTGTCCTTGGAGTCGAACTCTAGGACGAATCCTCCGGCCGTCATGAGTGCACTCTCGTTCCCCTGGGTATAGCCGGGAGGCCCGAAGGCGAGGTTCGTCTTCCCGCGTGAGCCATACGAAACCCGGTCGACGCGGTTGGCTTCTGGTTCCCATCGGTAGATGTCGAGCGTCGCTACGGTCCGGTCGCTCGAGAAGAAGAGAAACTTGCCGTCCGGTCTCCAAGCGATACCCTGGTCCTCGGCGCCCTCCCGGAAGTCGGGGCTGACGATCTTGGCGCCGTCGGGTTTGAAGGCGACCGCTTGGTGTCCCTTGTCGCCGCGCATTTCGATGGCGGCAATCCAACCCTTCGTGTCCTTTGCTCCTCCGAACCGTCCGGTCAGGTCGTCGCCGACACCTCGAATCCACTGATAGCCGAGGATAAGCAACGCGATGATAAGGAGACCGATCGCGAATCGGATGGCGAGCTTCTTGTTGGTCGCGGCTTGGGGCGGACGGTCCTGGCGCATGCGGGAGTATTTAACCGCATCCGGAGACGCCTAGATGCGGAACTGTCTCCAGTGCTGGATGACCCGAAACGAGTAAGTGAGGAAGTTCAGCACGTCGCGGAAGAGGTCGACGACGGCCGAGAGTTCCTCGCCCAGCCGACGGCGAGTGAGAAGGGCGGCAAGGTCGTAGACCGTGTAAGCCAGGTATGCGGCGGCGACTCCGCTGGCCGACGCCACCGCGCTCAGGGGGACGATCCCGTTCAGGAGCAGAGCAACGAGAACGGCCACTGTCCCGAGAAAACTCATCGCGAACTGCCCGAGAAAGGCGAAATCGCGACCGCAAACGGCAACATAGCCCATCGCGCAAGTGGCGGCGATGGGGATGGACCAAAGCGGTATGCCGCGGTCGATTCCTGCCCGCGCGAGAAGGCCGAGGACGATGAGCAGCGGGGCGAGCAGCAAGGCGTTTCCCACCAGTTCGAGCCGGCTGTGACCGGCGAAGTTGCGCAGCATGCTGAGGACCAGCAGAAGCCCTCCCGCGACCATGGCCGCGGTGGGTGCCGGAAGCTGGGCATGGAGCGAACCGGCAACCCAAGTCCCGGCAAGGATGGTGAGATAGTGACCGAAGGCGACTCGCCGAACGAAGCCGAGCCGGGTGGAGTAGCGTTCGTCGGCGACGTTACCGGGCTCGACGATCTGCTCGGGGAAGTAGGGCTGAACGTTCATTCCGGGCCCAATGCGAGGTGGTCGGGATGAGAGGATTTGAACCTCCGACCTCTGCGTCCCGAACGCAGCGCTCTACCAAGCTGAGCCACATCCCGACGAAACGGCATTGTACCCCGGCGGGGCAGGGAGTCCTAGACGTCCTTCTCGATCGGCACGCCGACGAGATTGCCCCATTCTGTCCAGCTGCCGTCGTAGTTGCGAACGTGCCGGTAGCCGAGCAGGTACTTCAGTACGAACCAGGTGTGGCTACTACGCTCGCCTATTCGGCAATAGACGATCACATCCTCCCCTTCGCGCACTTCGGCCTCGTCGTGGTAGATGGCCCGCAGGTCGTCGGCGCTCTTGAATGTTGCGTCGGGGTTTACTGCTCGAGCCCAGGGGATGTTACGCGCACCGGGAATGTGCCCGCCTCGTAGGGCTCCCTCGTTGGGGTAGCCCTCCATGTGGGTACGCAGTCCAGAGTATTCGTCGGGGCTGCGGACGTCGACCAGTTTCAGGTGGCGGGCGACGTGCTCGACTACCTGGTCGCGCATGGCTCGGTCGGTGCGGTCGTTCCTCATGTGCGCGTGGTACTCGGCGGGCGGGTACTGCGGAATGTCGGTGGTCATCGGCCTCCCCTCGGCTTCCCACTTGATGCGCCCGCCGTCGAGGATGCGCAGGTGCTGGTGTCCGAAGAGGTGGAACACCCAAAAGGCGTAGGTCGCCCACCAGTTGTTCTTGTCGCCGTAGAAGACGACGGTCGTTTCGTTGCCGATTCCGCATCGGTTCATCAGATCGGCGAAGTCGTCTCGATCCAGATAGTCGCGCCGTACGGGGTCGTTGAGGTCCCGTACCCAGTCGACTTCCACCGCACCGGGAATATGAGCCGCGGTGTAGAGCAAGGGGTCCTCGTTCGACTCCACGATGCGGATAGTGGGGTCGTCGAGATGCCCCGCCAGCCAGTCCGTCGTTACGAGAACCTCGGGGTGAACGTAGCCCCGATTTTCGATTGCGCTGAGTACTTCCATCGGTCTCCTACCCTATGCAAAATGATACCGCCGCCTCAAGCGGCGAAACGCTTCATGAATCTCGGACGACTTGCCGCTAGATCAGGTTCACTGCGGCTTCGCGGGAGCCATGGCGCGATGCGGAGCTGCTGCCGCTTTCCCGGTTGCGGCATAGAGGTCGTACTCGGCCGCGTCGGTGATCTCGACGGAAACGATCTCGCCCGGCGCGCCCTCGCCAGAGGTATAGATCAGTCCGTCGATCTCTGGGGCGTCGCGGAAGGAGCGGCCGATCATCCACTCTCCCTTCCGCTCCTCGACGAGGACGTCGAGCCTTCGCCCGATCCACTCGCGGTTGATCGCGAGCGAGATCGCTTGTTGACGGCGCATCAGGCGGTCGTAGCGCTCGCGCTTGACTCGGGAAGCCACCTGTTCTGGCATGTCGTAGCTGGGAGTACCGGGCTCGCGGCTGAACAGGAATGCGCCGACCCGGTCGAGGCGGGCGGCATCCACGAAGTCGAGCAGGGCTTGAAACTCGGTGTCGGTCTCGCCGGGAAACCCGACGATGAAGGTCGTGCGAATCGCGCATTCCGGCATTGCCGCACGCAGTTTCTCGAAGAGCCGCAGGTACCGCTCGCCGTCCCACGGCCGCTTCATCCGGCGCAGGGTCTCGGGGTGGACGTGCTGCAGCGGGATGTCGATGTAAGGCAGCACTTTGGGGAGGTTCGCCATCGCCTCGACGACTTCATCGGTCAGGCGGTTGGGATAGAAGTAGAGGAGGCGGATCCAGTCGATGCCGTCGATCGCGTCGAGTTCCCTCAGCAGCGTCGGCAACGTGAACCGGCCGTAGAGGTCGAATCCGTACTGCGTGACGTCTTGCGCGATGAGGTTGATCTCTCTCGCGCCGGTCGCCGCCAGATGCCGAGCCTCGTCGACCAGCCGCTCGAGGGGCTTGCTGACGTGGCGGCCACGGAAGGAGGGGATCGTACAGAAGGTGCACCGATGATCGCATCCTTCGCTGATCTTCAAGTAGGCCGACCAGGGTCGACCCGAGCGGGCCCGCGTCGCTACGTCGGCCCAGCGGTGATGGGGAGCTTCAACTTGAAGGCGCTGTGCTGTCCCGCCGAGGACGCCCCGAGCAATCTCGTCGAACCGGCCCATCTGACCCACCCCGACATAGGCGTCGGCGCCAGGAGCGAGCCGTTCGAGCTCGGCGCCGAGTCTCTGGGCAAGGCAGCCAGCCACGACCACTCGGCCTTTGCCCTTGGTGCGGACCGCCTTGCGAATCGCCTCTATGGACTCCGCCTTGGCGGCTTCGAGGAAGCCGCACGTGTTGATGACGGTCAGGTCGGCATGGGAGTCACCGATTTCGAAGCCGGAGCCCCGAAGGACGCCGGCGATCTCTTCGCTGTCCACCTCGTTCTTGGCGCAGCCGAGCGTGACGATGCGGACCCTCGAACCGTGATTCGGGGGCATGGGTCGATTATGGCAGTCGGCGATTTACTTGGCTGCCTTCAGCAACTCGACGGCCTTGTCCACCACGGGGTCTTTGTCTCCGTCGCGGGCGCCGGTCACCTCGGCATCGGGGACGAGCGGGTTCTTTTCCAGGCGCATGCCCTTGATCGTCACGTAGTCACTGACCGGGTACTGAATGCTGAAGCCCTCGGGCAGGCGACCGAAGACCGAGGCGAGAACCGCGCCGGCCGTACGGGCCCCGACAAGGAGCGCACCCGCGTTCTCCTTGAGGGCCGCCGCCGTGATCTCCGACGCGCTGGCCGACCCACGGTTGATGAGAACGGCGATCTTGCCCGCGAACGGCTCGACGGAGCGTTTGCGGGTACTCGCCTTCTGCTCGGCCCACTTCGCGATCGCGACGGGGTCGGTGGCCGGATTCTTGGTTTCTTCGCCATATCGCGTGGCGAGGCGCTTCGAGATAAAGACGCCGTAGGCGGTTCGGTCGGGCAGGAGCAGGCTCAGGAGGTGGTTCAGGTTGTTCGAGGCTCCCCCTCCGTTGGATCGAAGGTCGAGGATGAAGTATTTCGCCTTCGCGGCCTCGCCCATCAGTTTCTCGATGTTGGCGCGATCGTAGCCGGCGCTGAAGGTGGGGACCCGCATCATCGCGGTCTCTTGGTCCACCCAAGTCAGGGTCTCGGGCCGGACGATAGAGTATTCCTTCCGCTCGACGGTGACGGTCTTGGTTTCCCCGTTAGCCTTCTTGACCTCGATGTCCATCTTGGTGCCCTTCTCGCCGTCGAGGACTTTCGGGTCGTCGGCGGGCTTGCCGTCGACCTTCACGATCTTGTCGCCGGGCTCCAGGCCCACCTCTTTCGCGGGGCCCTTGTCGGCCACGGTCCGTATGGCCAGGCCATCGGCATCCTTGGTGGCGGTGAGGCCGGGGCCGACCACTTGAGTTCGTCCGCGCATGGCGGCGGCTCGTGGAGTCTGAAGGCGAATGTGGCTAAAGCCGAACTCACGGAGCGCTCGATTGACCGCGCTCGTGAAGGCCGTGGGGTCGTTCGCCTTGTCCAAGGCTTCCTTTTGCTTGGCGATGAACTCGGGCCACTTCGAAAAATCGACGCCAGGAACGAAGGCCTTCGTCATGACGACATTCTCGATGCCCTTGAGAACGGCCTCCTTCTGCTCGGGGGTCAGGTCCTGAGCCCGAAGCGTGGTGGCGGAAACGACGAGTACGAGCGCGGCCAAGACTCGCGCCACGAAGAACGGTGTTCGGCGCATGATACTTAGCATACTAACACGGAAGCGCTCGGCGTGCCCTCTTTTTCGTGCATCCGTCGATGCGGAGTGCGTGGTCGAGCCCGGGTGCCAGGGGCAAAAAGCGCGGACAGGTCCGCGCACGCCATAGGGGGGCCGCCGGGCGCGAACGCCACGGGGGTCTCTTTCCGGTGCGTCATTCTCTTATCCTTTGGCGGCAGTCTTTCCTTAAGGTGCAGCAGTTTTTCTCTCCAGTGCGTCGCTTTTTCTTTCCAGTGCAGCAGATCTTCTTTCCAGTGCACCGCTTTTTCTTTCCGGTGCAGCAGATTTTCTTTCCGGTGCGCCGCTTTTTCCTTCCGGTGCAGCACTTTTTCCTTCTGGAAGTGGGTTTTCTCCCGCGCACCTTTCCCTCGAGGACCTGAGCGAGGCTTACTCTTCGACGAAGTTCATGTCCCGGTGGAACGTCTCCGGCAAGCTCCAAACCGACCAGGCCGCCAAACCGAGAACCACCGCTCCCAAAGCGCCGAGCGCACCGATCGGACCGAGGTGGGGCTCAAGGGCGCGGGCGCAGAGGGTCATCGGGATCACCAAGCCACGGACGAAACTCGGGGCTGTCGTGGCGACCGTCCCCCGGAGGTTGGTGCCGAACACCTCTCCGGCCGTCGTCACGAAAACGGCCCAATACCCCGCGCCGACTCCGCCGACGAACATCAGCCAGAAGAAACTGGTTGCGGTCCGAGAGGTGAGGAAAATGAGCGTGACGACGACCGAGATCCAGAGGTAAGCGAGCCAAAACGCGCGGCGGCGGCTCTTCATGAACTGGCTCAGCGCACCGAAGAGAACGTCTCCGATGCAAAGCCCGAGGGCGGCGATCGCGATGATCTTCGGGGCCGGGTTCGGGTCGGCGATGCCCAACGAAGTCTGCACCTCGGGTGAGAACGTCATCATGAGGCCGGCGAAGAACCAGACCGGCGCACCGGAAAGGATGGTCGCCATGTACCGCTTGAATCTCTCTCCCGATCGGAAGAGGGCCAGGAAATCGCCTCGGCGGATATCGTCCCGGTCCTTGATGTCGTTGAACATGCCGGATTCCAGAACGCCGATCCGCATGACGAGCAAAGCCAGGCCCATTCCGCCGCCGATGAAGTAGGCCGTTCGCCAATCGACGGCCCCGGCAACCAAGGGGGCGGCGACCGAGCCGCTGACCCCGACCGTCGCCACGAAGGTCGTCGCCCAGCCGCGTCGGGCGGTGGAGACGAGTTCGCTCACGAGGGCGATCCCGGCGCCGAGTTCCCCCGCGAGGCCGACTCCGGCGACGAATCGGCAGGCCGCGTACGAGCCGTAATCCTGGACAAATCCGTTGGCGACGTTGGCGATCGAGTAAGTGATGATCGACCCGAAGAGAACCGCGAGCCTTCCGCGCCGGTCGGCGACGATGCCGAAGAGGATCGCGCCGATGATGAAGCCGCCCATCTGCCAGTTCAAGAGGGCCTCGCCCACCCGCTTGACCTCGTCTCCCTCGAAGCCAAGGCTCTTCAGGCTCGCTTGACGCACCGAGGAGAAGAGCCAGATATCGAAGACGTCGACGAAATAGCCGAGGGCGGCCACGACGATGGCCAAGAGACGAGCCGTATTGCCTGCAACGGCAGCACGCATGCATTTTGTGACGGAGAACGGCGCTCGAAGGCATCGGTTCGGCTGAGCCCCGCAGAAACTCCGGCCGCGGCGATAGCGTCCTACCATAGATGAGGCTTCGTCAGGTCCTTTGGCTGTTCGCCGCGCTCCCCTTGATCTCAGATTCGTCGGCGCAGATGTTCAAGCCGAGCATGCGCGAGCAGGTGAAGATCGGCAAGCGAGCTTCCGAGGAGATTCGTAAGAAAGAGCACGCCCTGCCGGACGACGACCCACGGGTGAAGCTGCTGCGCGAGATCGGCGAGCGACTGGTCGCCCAAATCCCGGAAAAGGAGCGCAAGGACAAACCCTGGGTCTACACGTTCGACGTCATCCAGAGCCGCCAGATTAACGCTTTCGCGTTGCCGGGGGGACCGGTGTTCTTTTATACGGGCCTTCTCGATCGCCTGACGACCGTCGACCAGATCGCGGGGATCGTCGGACACGAAATCGTCCACGTTCGCAAGGAGCACTGGGCGCGCGACTATTCGAAGACCCTCGAACAGCAAGGACTCATTCTGCTGGGAGGTCTTCTCTTGGGCGTGAATAGCACCCTGATGCAAGGCGCGAGCCTCGTCGAGACGTACGGACTTGCCCTTCCGCGCTCACGTCATGCCGAGACGGAGTCCGACAAGATCGGCTACCAGATGATGGTGGATGCCGGATACAACCCCCAAGGGATGATCGACGTCTTCCGGATGCTCAATGAAACGGCAGGCAGCAAGCCACCGGAGTTCATGAGCAGCCACCCCGACGAAAAGAAGCGCATTCGCGCCTTGGAGGAGTTCGTGGCCAAGAACCCCAAGGCGTTCCCGCCCCAGAGGCCGATTCCCGTCGAGGCGCGCTCGCCCTATCTGGCCTTCCTTCAAGTGCGCGGATTCGTGGTCGGCCGTTAAACCGGGGAACTATCATTCCGGGCGCCGGAGGTTGTATGATTGTGACTGCGCCATGAGGGTGACCGCGCTTGGGCTTTTGCCATGGATGGTCGTCGCTGTCGGATGGGCCCAAGGCCGACCGGCCGCCGTTTCCTACTCGCACCTCGGCGTTTTCGACCAGGGCATCGCCCGCCTCGGCGACGAGTGCTTCGTCCCGGCGACCCTCGTGAGCCGATGGGGTTGGCAAGTTCGCTTCCTGGAAGGCGAAGCCGAATTCCAGGCCGAAGGTCGGCTCGTACGGGTCGTCACCCGCCAGCACGAAGGCCAGACCGTTATTCCGCTCGTCCAAGCGCTCCAGCAGCTAGGCGCGCGGTTCGATTGGACCGATAGCTCGACTCTTACCGTTCGCAGCGCCATCCGCACTATCGAGATCGACCAGTCGACGCTTCGCATCGGCGGCACGCTCGCTTTTTCGCCTCGGCTGTCGCGCAGCGAAACCTCGGGCCGGCTATCGATCGACCTGGTCGGGGCATGGCTCGATACCCGATCGAAGTTCGACCTGCCCAAAGGCATTACGGTGGCGCAGTTCGATCGTGAGACCGTACGCCTCACGATCGAACGACCGGGCGTCGATGGAGCCATTCTCCCGTCGCTGTCCCCAGGCCGATCGATGGAGCTTCGTCTCGAAGGCGTCGTTCTGCGCGAGTCCGGGCCGAAGCCTGTGGAGGTCAGCCGCTCGGGACCCCAGGAGCGGCCCGACCCCGCCTCGACGGCGCCGCGCCGCGATCCGGATCTCGATCCGCCGCCGACCGAATCACCGGTGGACCCGGCCCCTCCGACTCTCGTTTTGGGCTCGCCGTCGTTTGCCGAAGCGACCGAGCGCGGAGCGGTGCTCGTGGTGCCCATCCAAGGCCCGGTGACCTCACGTCCGACCGCGATGTACCGCGGACCGAAGACGATCGAGTTGACGATTCCAGGCGCGGCCGCGCCAGAGGCCTCCGGAGCGACGAACGCCTTCGTGACCGGCCTCACTCTCGCCGACGACGGCAAGGGCAATGCTCGGGTCGTCCTCACGCTGAAGCGGGCGATGGCCTTCGAACTCGGCATCAGCGATCAGGCGGTCCGGCTTAGACTGGTCAAGCCCAAGAGCGAAGGCAAGTTGGCCGGCAAGGTCGTCGTGGTGGATGCCGGGCACGGAGGCCATGACTCAGGAGCGCGAGGTGGGAAAGACAGGGCCACGCTGGAGAAAAACCTGACCTTGAAGATCGCAAAGCTGGTCGCCCAAGAATTGACCGCGCAAGGCGCCTCCGTCATCATGACGCGAAGCGACGACACATTCATCCCGCTTCGCGAACGTCCCGGCATCGCCAATCGGGCTGGCGCCGACTTCTTTGTCAGCGTCCACATCAACTCGAACACGGTAGACAACAAGACATCGGGACAGATTACGTTCTATCATATGCAAGATCCGATGGGCATCTTGCTCGCCGAATGCATCCAAAGCGAACTCGCCAAGGTGAGCGGGCTCCCCTCCCTCGGCACGTGGAGCGATTCGCGCATCTATAAGAACGGCGGCTTCGCCGTCCTCAAACATTCGACGATGCCCGCGGTTCTCCTCGAACTCGGCTTCATCAACCACGACGCCGATCGCAGAATCATGCAGACGGCCAAATTCCAGCAGAGCACCGCGCAAGCCGTGGTCCGAGGGCTGAAGGCGTTCCTGGGAGGGTCGGGTGGCCAGTAGGAAGTCCGGCGTGAAGCCGGTCCTCGCGCTGCTCGTTGCCAGTGCCGGGCTCGTAGCCGGGCTGTTCGCCTACGTCAAGTTCTCGCCCGCTTCCCGGGTGCCCGAAACCGAACGTCGATCGGACGCTTCCGAGGCAAAAAACCTGACGCGTCCGACGAAGGTCGTGGTCTATAAGCCCAAATACGTCGACCACGACTTGAAGTTCGACGAGTCGGAGCGAACGGTACCCGAGGGGCAGGACCCCGTGGTGTTCGCGGTGAACGCCTATCTCGACGAGGCCGGGATTACGCCGAAGGAAGCGCGATTGAGGACATGTCGGATCGAGAGCGGGCTTGCAACCCTGGACTTCGGCGCCGCGTTCAACCAAACTTACGGCACCGACGACGAGCGGACTCTGTTGGACGGAATCCTGACCGTCGCGGGCCAGTTCAAGGAGATCCGCACCGTTCGATTCCTCGCCGACGGAAAGCCCATCGAGACCCTGGGCAACGTCGAGCTGACGGACCCACAGCCCGTTCTGCACCCATGAGCTTCCTCGATGAACTCGAGATCGAGCAGACCGGTCGAGGCGGTTCCATCACGTACAAGGAAGAGGACAAGCGCGCTGTCTTCGGCTGGGAATTCTCGATGGGTGGGGTGACCATCTTCGTTCCGACCCTCGAGCAGTGGGACAGGGAGTATCCCTGGGCCGCTGGTCGGCGCGCCGAGGTGCTCTTGCGAGTCGCTGAGGGCGTGAAGTGGAGAAAGGCGCCCACCGCCACTTACGAGATCGACGACGACGCGATCGAATTCCACTTCTAAGCCCGCGACCTCGGTAACATCGTCGCTGTGGCGACCCGAGCTCGGAAGGCGCTGAGCAACACCGCGACCTACGCGGTGCTCATCGTGCTCGCCCTTTTCCTGATCGCCCCCTTCGTTTGGATGGTGCTCGTCTCGCTCCATCCGAGCAAGGCCCCGATCCCGACCATCGACAAGCTGATTCCGCCCACGGCGCATTGGGACAACTACCGAAAAGTCCTCTTCATGCCCGACATTCCGGTCTTGCGATTCTTCGTCAACTCGATCATCGTGACCGTCGCTACCGTGGTCGGGCAGCTGTTCGTGACCAGCCTCGCCGCCTATGGGTTTGCCCGAATGCGGTTCGCGGGGCGTGACCCCCTCTTCTATCTCTTCCTGCTGAGCCTGATGATCGGAGGTCCGGTGGTGCAGTTGCCGGTCTACCTGCTCGTTCGGAACCTCGGCTGGCTCGATACCTATTGGGCCCTGATCGTCCCCGGGTTGAGCAGCGCCTTCAACGTGTTCTTGCTCAGGCAGTTCTTCCTTCAGATCCCGATGGAACTCGACGAGGCGGCGAGGATCGACGGCGCGGGCGATTTCCGGATCTACTCTCGGGTCGTCATGCCGCTCAGCAAGGCGGCTTTGGCGACGGCGGGGGCGTTCACGTTCTTCGCGGTGTGGACCGACTTTTTCTGGCCCCTCCTCGCGACGAGTTCGATGGAAATGCGGACCGTCGAAGTCGGCCTCAGCGTCTTCAAGAACAGTTACGGCGGCTCGAACTGGCCGCTCCAGATGACGGCGGCAGTGATCGTGCTGATGCCGCTCTTGGTCGTCTTCTTGTTCCTGCAGCGTTACTTCGTTCGAGGGATCACCATGGGGAGCATTAAATGAAACGACTCACGCTTCTTCTCAGCCTGTTGGTCTTCGGATGCAGCACGCCCGAGCCGGGGTCGTCCGTCGTGGGCAGTTGGGTGACCACTGCCGAGCCGACCTATCGTCTCTCCCTTGCTGAGGATCGCTCCTACAAGATGGAGCTCGCCTCCGACCGGGTCGAGGGTCGGTGGCTGCTGAGGGGCGATCGCTTGACGCTGACCCCCAAGACGATCAACGGCATGACCGAGGACGAAGCCTTCTTGAAGTCGAACAAGGAGATCATGGAGATGGGTCGTTCGACGATCGACGTCCAGAAGACGATGGCGATGTGGGAGCTGACGGTTTCCTCCGATGGACAGCGTCTAACGAGCACCGGGCAAGGCACGGGCATCGCGCCGGTCGTTGCCGAGTTTCGCCGCGAATAGTTGCTCGCCCCTTGATTGTGGGTTCTCGAATCGGCCTATGATGCAGTGAACAGGGAATACCACCATGGATTGGCTCGCACCCTCGCTCTCGCTCCTCGTGGCCATCGGATTGCTGGTCGCGAGGTCTCTCCCGTCGTCCGACGCTGCGGAACGACCTCCAAAGCCTTCGTGGATCGCAATCGGCATCGGGATAGGAACGGCGGCGATTCTGGCGATCGTGGCATTCGTGCTCCGATCGGACCACCAAGAACTTGCCGACGGACTTCTGTACGCGGCGATCGGTGTGGTCTTTATGGCCCTGATGGCCTTCCTCGAGCCGGGGAAGACGGGGGCCTATGAACGGATCATTCCACTCGCGATCGCGCTCGGTGTTTTCGCCCTCTTCGACCAAAAGGGCATGAAGTCGGCGGCGCCCGCGGTACTCGGCCTCGTGTTCGGCTCGGGGCTCAGCGCGGTTTGGTTCCGTTTCGCGGCAGGCTGTCGCTGGCCCAGTGATGCGGCCTGGTGGCTCGCGGCAGTGGGGTCAGCCAATCTGCTCGGCGCAATCGGCGTCGGTGGGAAGTCGGCGCTGGCGGGCTCGAGCGTCGGCTTGGTGGTGATCGTGGCTGCCGTGCTCGGGATCGGACTCGGTCAGTTCCTGCCTGGGAAGAGGGCCGCTGGGGGAGTGGTGTTCGCGGTAGTCGCTGCCCTTGGACTCTGGATCGTGGCCAAGAAACACCTTTTCCTGATCGACATCTTCTGGATCGGACTGCTCTCCATCGCGGCCGCGCTTGCCGTGGCCTACCTGCTCGGATCGGACGATTCTGAGCCCCAGCCTTCGCCGAGCAGCTTCCTTTTGTCGAGCATCATTTGGGTCGCCGCCGCCACGATCGCGTTCGGCATGCTCAAGGGCTATGGAATGGCCGTCGGGCTCGTCGTCGGCGCCGCCGCCCTTGCGGCTCTAGGCTCCACCAAAGGGCTGCTCACCATGGGCCCCCTGTTCGGTCTCACCGCCTATCGGCTGTTCCGCGAGCAGCACACCGACTCCTCTCGTGCCTTCGACATCGGTCAGCACTATGCGATGATCGGCATCCTCATCGGCCTGCTTCTCGTGCTGCTGCTCTTCGACTGGGCGCGAGAACGAACCCACAGGGGCTCGGCGACGGCTGCCGCGGGAGTACTTCTCGGCGTCGCCGGGCTCGGCGGGCTGCTGGCGAGCCTGGTTCTCCTCGGTCCGAAAGGGACGGTGGGACTTCTGGTCGGAATCGGCCTCGCACCGGCACTTGCTGGCTGGAGGGGATCACGAGATACTGGAGCATTGGCCTGCGCGGTCGGCCTCCTCGCGGCAGCGGCCTTCGCCTACGGGCCTCTCGACCCCTATTTGAGCCTCGAACGAGAGGCCAAGACAAAGCTCCTGCTGTGGACCGTCGGCATAGTCCTAGGACTCGGCGCAATGGTCCGTGCTCTCGCAGGTCCAATGAGACAGGAACGAGGTTAAGCGCATGCGTCGTTTGTTTTCTAGTGGCGGCTTGGTCAGCCTGGTCGTCGCCCTGCTCTTCGGTACCGGCCTGATCGCCTACGGCATCACGGAGGAGGTGCCCCTCGGGTCCATTCGCGGAGTCGCCACGATGGCCGAGTCTGGACGTACGCTTAAGGGCGCCGTCATCGTGCTCCGCCCGACCTTCGCGATCCCCGACTGGGAAGCAAGATCACGCAGCCTCAGCAGTGACGACCAAGGGCGGTTCTCCTTCAGGAACATTCCCGCTGGGACGTACCAAGTGGAAGCTTACACCGAAGCCCACACCCTCGAAAAGGCGGCGGTCGTCGTGGCCGAGGGTCAAACCAGCCAGCTCGACTTGGAGCTTCAGCCGACTCAGCCCTACCTCGAACTCTATGCGAGCCAGCACGTCTTCACGCCCGGCGAAAAGGCGAGCCTGCAGGCCAGGGGCTTCGCGACGGAGGGCATCCTTGAGGTCGGCGTCTACGCCTGCAAGTTCGATAAGATCGCCGAGCGACGCAGCCTGTACCAGGTTCTCTCCCCGGTTTCGTACGAGAACCCGCGTGTCGATCCCGACGACTCGCCCGATTTCACGCGGGTCAAGAGCCTCCAGTGGCCGATCAAGAACCGGAACGACGAAGGCGTTTTCGACGAGTACCTGACCTTCGACGACTTGCCAGAGGGCATCTACTGGGTGCGCGCAAAGGCCGGAACGCGCCAGCGCGGGACTTGGCTGCTTATCTCGCGGATCGCGCTCGTCACCAAGAATGCGGGCTCCGATGCTCGAGCCTACGTCACCGACCTGAAGACAGGTCAGCCCGTCCCTGGCGCAAAGATCAAATTCTCAACCGGCGCAAGCCTGGTCGAGGCTGGATCGACCGGGGCTGACGGTACCCTCGCGTTTCGGCTGCCAGCCAAGCAACCGGACGACAACGATTCGGGTCGCGCGGTACTCGCCCAGATCGGCGCCTCTTCGGCGATCTGCACCTTCTATGCCTACGACGGCTCGGCCGATAGCACGACCCGCATCTGGACCTACACCGAGCGCCCCGTGTATCGCCCGGGCGACGAAGTGCACTTCAAGGGAATCGTGCGAGCGCTTCGTGGTAATACCTACGCTCTGCCACCGCCCGCGCCCGTCTCGATTCAGGTCCGAGACATGAACGAGACAGTCGTGCAGAAAATGAGCCTGCCGCTATCGGCTAAAGGTACTTTTGCCGCTTCCTTCCGCCTGACGCCCGATGTGGTCGGCTACTTCACCATCGAGATCGAGGCCCTCGGCGGACGGGATCAGGTCGACGTCGAAGCGATGGCCTATCGCAAGCCAGAATTCAAAATCACGGTCACCCCCGAGAAGGCCTCGTACGTTCGTGGCGACCGGGTCCGGATGCGGGTGAAGGCCGAATACTACTTCGGCGGACCGGTGGTAGGGGCGAAGCTTTCCACGACGGTCCTTCGTGAGCCGGACTGGGGATATTGGGGCGATCCCGATATCGACGCTGGCGACGAGTACGACGGCGGTGAAGGCTCCTCACGCGGCGACTACGTGACCGAAATCGAGTCCGTCACGGATGGGAAGGGCGAAGCCATTCTCGATTACGACACGGGGCAGGACGAGCCCCAGATTTACGATTACAACGACCAGCGGATGACCTTCGAGGTCTACGGCACCGAGACCGGCGACAAGTACTTCGAGGGGCGTGGATCGGTTCTCGTGCTGCGAGGCGATGTGAGTCTCGACCTCGAACAGAGCAGCTACGTTGTTCCTCCCGGCGTGCCGGTCGACGTGAGCGTCAAGGCGTATCAGGGCGGATCGGATTCTCCGGTCGGCGGGCAAGAGGTCGTCATCGAGACCGGATACCAACGATGGACCCGCAACGAGGCCGAGTTTATCCGCGAAGGCGCCCAAACCGTTCAGACCGACTCGACCGGCGCTGCCCAAGTGAAAGTCACTCCTACGCGGGAGGGCTCGTTCCTGGTCAAAGCGTCTACGCGGGACCGGCGCGGGAACATCGTCAAGGCCGAAGCGTGGGTCTATGTTTCGAAGGGGACTTCGGGAGGATGGGGCGGCCCGGCGCCCGACATGCAGGTCGTCCTCGATAAGCGGCTTTACCGGCCCGGCGACAAGGCCACCGTGTTAATCCGGACCAAAGCGTCCGGCGGCAGCGCGTGGGTCACGGTCGAGAGCGATTCGATCCTCTGGTCCGCGATCGTGCCCCTCACCTCGGAGGCCACGACCGTCCAGATCCCGGTCACCCGCGCTTTCGAGCCCAACGCGGAAGTCTGCGTTGCTTACGTGAAGGACAAGACGTTCTTCCAGGGCCAGCGCCGCCTTTCGATGGACCTCGCGGCGAAGAAGCTTGCCATCGCGATTCAGCCGAGCGCGGAAGTCGTCGAGCCGGGCGACACCCTGACATATCGGATCACGACCAAGACCCTCGACGGCACGCCCGTTGCGGCCGATCTCTCGCTAGGGGTTGTCGACGAGTCGATCTACGCGATCCGCCCCGATCGATTCGAACCGGTAAAGGCCTTCTACCCGGTTCGAGAGCACGCGGTTGCCACGAACTACTCCTTCCCCGAGCTTTATCTCGACGGGGGAGACAAGGGCGACGGTGAGGTCGAGATTCGTACGCGATTCCTCGACACCGCCTTTTGGGCGCCCGACGTCACGACCGACGCCAACGGCGAGGCGACGGTCCAGGTTACTCTGCCCGACAACCTCACCAGTTGGCGAGCCACGGTGATCGGCGCCACCGCCGACACCCGCGTAGGAAAGGCGACGGCCAATGTGCGCGCCCGAAAGGAGATCATGGTCCGGCTCTCCACGCCGGGCTACATGGTGCAAGGCGATCGAGTTCGGATCACGGCGAGCGTTCACAACGAAACCGGGCAGCCACAGCCCGTCGCGGTGGACCTCACCGCGACAGGGGTCGTCATCGAAGGCGAGACGCGCCAAACCGTGCAGGTCGACGGCGCCGCGCCGAAGACCCTCACTTGGTTCGCTCGTGCCGAAGATCCGGGACAGGCGACCTTCACGATCACCGCCAAAGGGACCTCCAAATCCGACGGCATGCGCACGACGATCCCGATTCGCACTCACGGACGACTGAACGTCCGGTTCGATGCGGGTGAACTCGGCTCGCGAGCGACCCTCGAGGTGACGCGGCTTCCGGGTGCCGTCGAAGGCGAAGTGCGACTGGAACTCATGCCATCAATCGGTTCGGCCTTCCTATCGTCGCTCGACGAACTCGTCGACTATCCCTACGGTTGCACCGAACAAACGATGAGCCGGTTCATGCCCGCGGTCGTCGTCGCACGAACGCTTCGCGACTTGGGCCTTCCGAGGCCCGACCTCGAGAAGAAGATCCCCGACGTCGTCCGCAAGAGCTTGGCGCGGCTCAAAACTCTTCAGCACTACGACGGCGGCTTTGGATGGTGGCCAAACGATCAGAGCGAAGCCTATATGACCGCCTACGTCCTCGAGGGATTGGCCCGCTGCCAAGAGGCTGGTTACGCGGTCGATCCGTTCATCCGGGATCGCGCCCTCACCTGGGCCAAGCAAGAACTGGAGAAGGGACGCGTCTTGACCGCCGAGGAGGCCAAGAAGTGGCCTTACCTTGTTCAGCGCCGGCGCGAGGACCGCGTCTACTTGGCTTACGCCACCCTGCTCTTCGGCTTTACCCCGCACGCCTACGACGTGCTCGTCCCGGAAGCCGCCAAGCTGGTCCGACCCGAGGGGCCCGCGCTCGGAGTCTCCGCCCTCGCCCAACTCACGATGGCCCTGGGACGACGGGCAAAGGGCGATCCGAACTACGCGAGCTTGCGCGATAATGCCCTTGGTGCTTTGCGGCGCTTGGCCAACGCGTCGGGCTCGGTCGCCAGTTGGCCAGACGAGTGGGGCGTCCTCGGTACCGCCCGCGCCCTCACAGCCCTCATGGAAGTCGCTCCTCAAGATCCCCTGATCATGAAGACGATCCGCTACCTGATGCTCGCTCGGCGCGGAAACTCTTGGTTCAGCACGCAGGACACCGCCCAAGTGCTCGTCGGCCTCACGGGCTACCTCCGCAGCGCGAAACCCGGGCCGAACGGTTACCGCTACGCCGTCCGCATCGGCGGGCGATCCTTCACGGGATCGATCGAACCCGGGCGAGTGTTCGAGCGGTCCGGCATCGTCACGGTCCCGATTGCCGAACTCGCGGAAGGCGCGAACTCGATCGCGATCGAGACCGAGGGCTCCGCTGGCGGATTCTACAGCCTCTCGGTTCGGCAGACTCCCCCGGTCGACGAGATCGGCGCACTCGTGAACGGCTCCGGCCTCGACGTCGCTCGCACGTATCACACGCTGGCTCCCCAAAAGATGGAAGACGGCTCGATGCGCCTCGTCGCAACCTCCGGCGCGAGAACCCGCTTCGACAGCGGGGAGGTCTTGCGATGCAAGATCCAGATTCGGACGAGCCGCGCCTTTCAGTTCGTGATGGTCGAGGCGCCGACGCCGGCCAACTTCCGAGTTGCCGAGAGCGAATACCTCGACGAATGGAACTGGTGGTTCTCGGGGATGTCGATCCTCGACGACAAGGTCGTCTTCTTCGCCCGATATCTGGAGCCGGGGACGCACGTCATCGAATACACCCTCCGCGCCGAGACGCCCGGGAAGGCCTGCGCTCTGCCCGCCCTCGCCTACGAGATGTATGCTCCGGAGACCCGAGGATCGTGCGCGGAAGACCGTTTGGAGGTCGAGAATTGAGGCGCCTGACCATCGCATTGCCCGTCGGAGTGGCCTTGGTTTGCGGAGCGATCGCGGTCGCGTCGCTGGGCCGCGCCGAACCGACGGAGAGGGTTCTCGCCACTTACAGCACGACGCTCGAAGGTCGCCTTCGCTCGCAGCGACACAACGCCGAATTGTGCCTCGATCGCCTGAACGGGGTCGAGCTCGGGCCGCACGAGGTCTTCTCTTTCAACCGTTCCGTCGGGACGTGGTCGCGAGATCGAGGTTATCGGAAGGCGCCCGTCAGCTACAACGGTCAGCTCATCAACAGCTGGGGAGGCGGCGTTTGCCAGACCTCCACCACTCTCTACAACGCCGCACTGCTCGCTGGCCTTCCGATCGTCGAGCGCCATCGGCATCGCTTCGCTCCCGGTTACGTGCCGCCGGGGCGCGACGCGGCAGTGGCCTTCGACCGGATCGACCTTCGCTTCGTGAACCCGTACCCGTTCCCGATCCGACTCAAAGGGACCGTGGAGAACGGTCGACTCGTGGTCCGCATCCTCGGCGAAGGCCCGGGCAAGTCCGCTACCGTGACCACGGAAGTTCGCCAGCGCCGCACGCCGCTGACCGTCACGATCTCCGGCGGGACCTCGGGCCGAGTCCGCAATTCGGGCAAGGATGGGTTCGAGGTGCTGGTTTGGCGAGCCCTCGACGGACGACGCGAGCTCGTTTCGGTGGACGACTATCCGGCGATGAACCGGATCGTCGAATATCGCCGATAGGGCGGGGTCTTGCGTCTACTAGTTTCGGGCTTCCGAAACGAGGCGCCGAATCCAGGCCCGTGCCGCGCTCGCAGATTCAAGCGAGCCCCAAGATGCCCATTGGCACGCCGCCTCCATTTCTTTATCGATCCTTCCGCTCAAGAAGGAGCACCATCCATGGGAGTTATCGCTGCGGTCATTCCAAACCGGGCCCAGCAACGCCTTTTGACGCTGCGCCCTTTCACTACATCGGACCGGCACTTTCCTGCGCCGCCGCCATAACTGCCGGAGCCGCACCGGCAAATGCCGCGGACGCAGCGAGAAAGGCTATGGATTTCGCGGGGGGAGCAGTGCCGTTTCTACTATAGCGCTTCGTCGGAGGCGCGACTTGCCCGGAGCCTTCGACGTCTGTCAGACTAGGCATGACCCCGAGCGCCATGAAGGTAATCCTTTCCTGTCTCGCGATCGCCCTGTGCTTACCCAGCGCCCTGGGGCAGACGAAAGCGCTTGGAGCCAAGAAGCCTCCCCCGCCGCCGGTGGCCCAAATCGACCCGGTGACCGGGCTGCCGAGCATCTCGGCTGCGGGGGCGATCGTGATGGACGCCGACACGGGCAAGGTCCTTTGGAGCAAGGACGCCGATACACAACGGTATCCCGCCAGCACGACGAAGATCATGACCGCGCTGCTTCTCATCGAGAAGTGCAAGCCGACCGACGTCATCCAAGCTCCCGCCGACGTCGAAAAAGTCAAGGAAGCCAGCATGCACCTCAAGCCGCGAGAGCGGGTGACGGCAAAGGACATGCTCTATGCCCTCATGCTCCGCAGCGCCAATGACGGCTGCTATGCGGTCGCCTGCCACATCGGTGGCTCGGTGGAAGGGTTCGCCAAGCTAATGAACGAGCGGGCGAAGTCGATCGGATGCACCGGCACGACCTTCCGCAATCCTAACGGGCTCAACGATCCCGACCATAAGACGACTCCGCGGGACCTTGCCCTGATTGCCCGCGAGGCGATGAAACGGCCCGAGTTTCGAACGGTCACGCGAACCCAGAAGCAGGTGATTAGCCGCAGCCTCAACCAGGAAGACCTCTGGATGATCAACAAGAACCGGCTGCTGAAGTACGACCCAACCGTCGATGGGATCAAAACCGGTTACACGAATCCGGCAGGGAAGTGCTTCGTGGGCAGCGCGGTACGGAACGGATACCGGCTCATTACGGTGGTGATGAAGAGCGAGGACTGGGCCGCAGATACCAAAGTCTTGCTCGATTGGGCGTATGCGGCCCATGAGTGGAAGACCTACTTTCGGCCAGGCGAAATCGTCGCCGCGCCGAGGATCGTCCGTGGCGGTACCTCCGACGAAGTGGCACTGGGCGTTACTCGCGTAGGAAAATCGCTGGTCACGAAAGGCTCACCGGCAAAGGTCGACTTTTCGCTCGATGTCCCTGATGAATTGCTCGCGCCGGTCCAGCGGGGGCAGGCGGTGGGCTACATCTCCTTCCGAGATGCCGACGGATTTGCGTATCGGCTGCCCGTGGTCGCCCTGATCGACGTGCCTGCCCAAACTCCCGTCCAAGCAGCCGTGAGCCGGGTCGATCCTTGGACCCTGGGTGGTGCAGCGGCCCTTTTTGGGATGGCGTACCTCATGCGCCGGAAAGCACGAAAGGCCGGAATCCAGGTTCAAAGAGGAACCTCGGCACCTTGGGTGAGGTACAAATAGCGTTCGATGCCGCTCTTCCTTGCGACCCTCGCCATGGCCGGAACCGGCCAGACGGATGGCCTGAAGCCGGTCGTCATTAAGCCCGAACCGAGCCGCTTTCAAACAGCCGCGCCTCTGCCCGGACTGGAGAGCGTCATGCTCGATACCGTCGGCGGCGGGATCGGCGTCGCTCAGCAAACCGCGCGAGCAAAGAATTTGCAGGCCCGCATCCTCTGGATCGACGGAACGGCGAACCTCGACCGGGTCAGCACACCCGAGCGCATCGCTCAAATCGTATCGAAGGCCAAGCAAGTCGGCTTTAACACGATCGTCTTCGACGTGAAGCCGATCGTGGGCTATACGCTCTATCCGAGCGACTTGACCGAGAAGATTACGGAATGGCGTGAACAGAAACTGCCTAAGGACTTCGATCCACTTCGGGTGATGGTGAGGCAGTGTCGAGAACAAGGCATTCGCCTTTATGCGAGTATGAACGCCTTTAGCGAGGGTCATCGGTTTACGCGTACCGGTCCGGGCTATGCTACGCCTGAGCAGCAGACCGTTCAGTACGAAGCCACACCGCTCATACGCGCGACTTGGCCCAACGAAGGAACATTTCCCCTCGTTCCTGGAGGCCAGCTCTCGACGCTAAAACCCGAATCAATCCAAGTATGGACGTCATGGACGGGCGGGACGAAACTGCCGGCAGGATCAACCATGGTTATCTGCGATCCGGATGGAGTTGTCCGCGACATGATATCGCCCACCGATGCGCGCGATCCGATAATCCCCAGTGGCGGTTCTGCTCTCGTTGGGGCCGGCGCAGGCGCGCTGTTCCTGAAGTCGAAGATGAACCTGGGCGGGTATGCAAAGTTCGACTCCGAGGCCCACTACATTCGAATCGCGAATCGTCAAACGCAATGGCCCTTGATGATGAATCCCCATCATCCGCTCGTGCAGCAGCGAGCGTTGCAGTTTGTCGAAGAAGTGCTGAAGTATTACGAGGTGGACGGCATCATCCTCGACGATCGACTGCGCTATGGCGGTATCAATGCCGACTTCAGCGACTTAAGCAAGCAGCTGTTCGAGAAGCACGTGGGCGAGAAGGTCAACTGGCCCAGCGATATCTATAAGATCACGTACTCGGCCCAACTCAAGGAAGGATTTCGTCCCGGTAAGTGGTTCGATGCCTGGCTTGCTTGGCGCGCTCTGACGATGCGGAACTGGGTCGCTCGTGCACGCCAAATCATCGACCGCACCAGGCCCGGCGCCCAGTTCGGAGTCTATGCGGGATCGTGGTTTGGCGAATACACGAAGTTCGGCAATAACTATGCATCGCCAGAATTCAGCGCCGGCTTCGGGTTCCTTACTAAGGACTACAAGAAGACCGGCTTCGCCCCTCTCCTCGATTTCCTCATCACTGGCTGTTACTACCGGACCGCGACGATCTACGAGGCGCTCGAGAAGGGCCAAGCGGTAGGGCACACCGTCGAGGCCGGGGGACAACTGTCGAATCGAGCCGTGCGCGATCAGACTTGGGTCTATGCGGGCATCAAGCTGGACGATTACTACGGTAATCCTCGCGCCCTCGCCCGCTGCCTTCAGGCCGCAGCGGGCTCGACTCAAGGCGTGATGGTGTTCGACCTGTCGCACAAAATCGACACGTTTTGGCCAATCCTTGAAGCGGCTTTCAAGCAGCCGGCGAGTTCGCCGAATGCCCAGCCCGGGCTCCTGGCCGAGATCCGCAAGCGCCGCGACGCTTTGGACGCGATGGGTGTCAAGGAGCCGCCCGTCATCATCCACGAGGGCGCCTCCGGTACCGGGTTTTAGTGGAAGTAGCTGGCCCCGTTTATGTCGATCACGACCCCGCTGAGATATGCGGCGTCGGGCGATAGAAGGAAGGAGACCACGGCGGCGCAATCCTCGGGTGACGCCATGCGGCCGATCGGAATGTCGCGGAGAATGTTGGGGAGGCGGTCGTTCATTCCCGCGCGCGCCATCGAGGTATCGACCCAGCCCGGTGCGATGCCAAACAAGAGGACGTTGCGGGGCGCGAGTTCGACCGCAAGTGAGCGGGTGAGGTTGATCAGCGCCGCCTTCGAAGCGGCGTAGAGCGAGGCGCCAGGCTCACCACGGAATCCGACGCGACTGGCGACGTTGAGGATGCTTCCCCCACCGGTCGCCGCGAAGTGCTTTGCTGCCGCCCGAGCGATCCTAAGCGGCGACTCGAAGTTCACGGCCAGGGTCTTGCGGAGAGTCGCCTCGAACTCGCCGTCGCCGGCTTCGATGAAATTGGTCTGCAGATAGACCCCGGCATTGTTCACCACTGCATGCAGCGGCCCCTCAGACAGCGCTTCGGCAACAAGGCGATCGCCGGCCGCGGGCTCGGCGAGGTTCGCTCGGTAGCAGCCCGCCACGCGATCTCCAAGCGATTCGACGACGTTCTCCGCTTTGGCACGATCCTCGACGTAGTGAAGCGCCACTCGCCAGCCGTCGGCTGCCAAGCGCACCGCGATCGCGCGACCGATGCCGCGCGACGAGCCGGTAACCAAGACGCGACGAGAGTCCATCAGTCAACCTTGAAGAGGTCGTCGGAAAGGCCCGTATTGACTTTCAGATTCTCGTAGTTCATCACACCGGCGACCTTGTTGTCGGCGTTCTTGACCGTTACCTTCGTGGGGAACCACACGCCGTTCACTTGCTTCGGGTTCTCATACAGAAACGTGGCCATGAGGCGGCCATCTAGTTGAGAGTACCATTCGCGCTTCGTCGTGATTCCCTTCTTGGCGTCGACCCAGACGCGGTTGCGGCTGTCGTCGTCGAGGTTCTTGAAGTAGGAGAGATCGAAGATCGGTTCCCCTGTGGTTCGGTCGTTTCGAACGTACTTGGCTTCGAAGAGGTCCTTGAACAGGGAGGGGGCCAAAACTCCGAAATCCATGAGGGTCTGACGCTGACCAGGCTTCCTGGAGAGGTCCGTGCCGACGTTGAGCGACGATCTGGGAACCCGGACCATCCGCTTGGTGCCGTTCAGAATGAACTGGATGACGGTGTCGTCCTCCTTGCCTTCGATCCGAAGCTTGAAAGGCTCCTTGAGCCGCACGAGGCCCGAGTTACCCATCAGGCGATACGACTGGGCAAAGTCCTTATTGATCTTACGAAGTTCGGACTGGTTGGCGGTTACTGCCCGTGCATTGAAGGAGGCGTCCCGCAGAGCGGTCTGCCAATAATCCGCGATCTTGGGCTGTACGGTCAGAAGGGCGAATGCGGCGAATGTCGTCATGGAAGTCCTTCATTTTGGCACCTCTCGCACGAGGACCAAAGGAAGGAAACGCTCGGGGCGGGCTCGGGTTACGCCCCTAGGCTTGCCGCTGCATCATGCTCTGGAGCCGGGTCTGCTGCTGCTGCAGCTGGGCGATTGCCGCATCCATTGCCGCGAAGCGCTGTCGGAGCATGACTTCCTTGACCGAGAGCCGACTCTGAAGGGTGGTGACGTTGGCACCGAGATCGTCGAACTGGCTCTGGAGCGATTTGTCGGTGCTCGAGAGCAGGCCATTGACGCTGTCGGTGAAGGTTGCGATGAGGTCGATCGCCTTGGCGGCAACGCCCTTGGTATAGATGACGTTGCCAACCAATCCGGTCGCCGTGCCCTTGTACTGGATCTGGAGCCCGTCGGCATCTTTATTCGAGCCCGACGAAGCGCCGGTCAGGAATTGGCCGCTTCCGGTCGCAGCTTGTCCGTTGATCGTGCCTGCGACATCGAGGCCGAGCGTGAGGGTTCCCGAGAACTCGCTCGTGCCGACCCCCGAGTTGTATGCTGCGGCCTCTTGATTGCTAGCGACTTCGAAGCGTCCGGCGCTGCCCCACACTTTGCTTCGGATTTCGAGCTTGCCGCCGACGACGTCGGCAGAGACCAGTTCCCTGAGTTTGCTGTCCGAGTTGATGAGGTCGCGGGTCTGCTCTACCGAATGGCCAGTGGGAATGGCGAGCTGGTAGTCGGTACTGAAGAGAGTTCCAGAGAAGGTGAGCACTTCTCCTCCGGCGTTCGCTTGGGTCTGCGCCAATGCCGCGGCAAAGTGCGTCTTGGTGGCAACTTGGGAGATCTCGACGACATACCCGGATGGCCCTGACGGGCGAGTCGCCGATCCGCCGGCTACGAAAACCAGGTCGTTCACTGTCGTCGAGCCGGTCGCTCTCATGAGTGCCCCTAGCGAGGAGATGTTGGAGACGATCGCCGCGTCGAGCACAGTCTCGTCGAGGGTGATCTTGCCCTTGTCGTCGAAGGAAAACCCAATCTGAGCCAGGTTGGAATACGACCCGCCTGTATTCGAAACCGAATCGAAGAGGAGGCTCGAAATCGCCGTTTCTACCTGAGCTGCGATGGTATCGCCGAAGAGCGGGCCAGCCGAGTAGCTTTGCTGGTCGAACTTGCTGTTTTGCTGGATGAAGTCGATCAACTGGTTATAGGCGTCGGCAAAACCCTTGATCGTTTTCTTCGTTTGCTCAGTATCGCGGGTGATCGACAGCGTCGTCGTCTCCGGGCTCGATGGCGTCCCCTTCAGCAGTGTGAGGGTGACGTTCGGGATTATACTTGTCACGGCGTTGGTAGTGCTGCTGAGGTGGACGTTGTCGAGTTTGAACTTCGCATCCTGGGCGGCAACGATTTCGTTCGTGCGTTTCAGCACACCGAGGTTCAACCAGAAATCGCCCTCGGGCCCGAAGTTGGTGGCGCCTGTCACTTCCAGGCGGTAGGTCGTTAAGCCGTCGACAGTCTCGGAAGCCACGGTGGCGGTCGCCCCGATCCCGGCCGCGTTGATCTTCGTGGCGAGGGTCTGGAGCGTGTCCGAGGAGGTCACCTCGATCGAACCCGTGCCGATGGAAACGATGGAGGTCGTCAGATCGCCCAGGTTGAGCAGCGATCCCAGAGCGGAAGACTGCGAGGTGAGACCGTAACTCGCTGCGCCGCCTGCTATCGGGTGTCGAAGCGAGGTCGCCGTGAAACCGAGGGAGCCGAGCACGTCCCCGGAGATGTCCTGAAGGCTTATCCGCTCTTTGAGGCCCGACTTGCTGCTGGTCAGCGTCATGTAGGCTTGGCCCGCTCCGCCGTCGATCAAGCTCGCGACGACATTGCCGCCTGCGGAGTTGATCTTCTGAGCGATGCCGGCAAGCGAATCTGAAGCGACCACGGTCACTTCCTTTCCGTTGACCTTGAACGCTCCGGCTAAGCCGAGGGCGGTCGAGGTGTCGGCCTGGGCGGAAGAGCCGAGCTTGTGGGTCTGCGCGAGCTGAGAGACCTTGAGCGTGTACGATCCCTCGACGGCGCCGCTGGAGGCCGTAATGGTCGCCACCGAGGCGTCGCTCGCGCTCGCGCGAGCGGGGTTATAGGCGCTGGCCGAATTGAGGGAGTTCGCGGCAGAGGAAAGAGCTTGCACGCGACTCTTCAGCTGATTGTAGATGCCCATTCGCTCGGTGAGTTGCGCCTGCCTTTGCTGCAGACGACGAATGGGGATCTGCTCGAGCGACATCAGCCGCTCGATGATCGAGTTTGTGTCGATGCCGCTTCCCAGGCCCGCAAAACTGATGCCGGACAGACTCGAACCGATGCTCATGTGCGAAGACTCCTTGATTCCATCATCGGCGCATCGAACCGGGGTCTCTACTGCAATTCGACCGGTATATCGATATCACCCGAGGAGACCGATCGTGTCGGCCGCATCTTGAACCTTCAGCGCGATCAGTTCCTCGAGGCCCTGGCAAGTCGCTGCATCGAAGCCGAGCCAAGCCATCACCGCGGGGTCGATCGTTCCGTCGGGCCAACCTGAATCGCCCGCCTGCACCGCATTCGCTAGGCGATCCGCCGCGTGAACGCAATAGAGCATCGGGAAGGGCTCTCCGCCAAAACCACCCTCGTGCCGGCCGATGAGAATGACCAGCTGCTCGGGGAAGTTCCAGGCAAGGGCGAGGCGCTGACCAATTTCAGCATGGTCGTAGCCGAAGACGGGTCTTTCGACCACGGCGATGTTTTCCTTCTTCTTCTCAGCGGTTGCGAGCACGACTTGGTAGTTCGCGGTAAAGGTCGAGAAGAGGAACAGCTTGCCGACGTCGTGTAGCAGTCCGCCGAGGAATGCGGTCTCCTGATCCCGCTGATCGAGCCGTTTGAGCCGCGCGACCTCTTGGGCTGCCGATGCGGCACCGAAGGCGTGCTCCCAGCATGTTCGCTGAATCTCGCGAGCCCGTGGCGAGCGGGCGGTGAAGACGCTGAGCGCGCTCACGCTGAGAACGAGGTTGCGCACCTGCTGAAAGCCGAGGATAACGACCGCTTGGCCGATACTGGAGACTTGTCGTGGAAGACCGAAGTACGACGAGTTCACTACCCGCAGGAGTTTCGTCGAGATCGCCTGATCCGATCCGATCAACTCCTCGACTTCGGAGGAGGTCGTTTCGTCTCGGGATGTGACCTCGAGCAGACGGGTGACGACAGCGGGCAGGGCCGGCAGGTCCCGGAGGGCCTTGTCGACGTACTGCTTACATGACAGCTTTCCAGCAGGTATGGACATGGTCGATTAGTTCGATTATCGGCGACATGGTCTGTGGATCTTTAGCCCCGAGCGAATCTCAATATGAATTCTCGGCCACAGCTTGGCAGGACCAAAGACCGAGTGCGGTCACACCCTCGAACAGCGATTCGAGCTTCGTCGTCAAAGGCTTATGTATTCGGGTTTGGGCCGACTGGCGACTCCAGTGGGCCCTCCCATCGACCGAAAATCAACGACGGAAATGGCGAACACTTGGACTCATGAATCGCTTCGAAGCAGACCACCGCGACGGCTGCGCCATCGCGCGATCAAGGCCTGCCCGGTCTGTGGCGCTCTCAATGCGAAGTTGAACCGGGAGTGTTTCATATGCACGTGGAACGGTCGGTTCGATGAGGATCCCGAATCCATCGAGCGCGGGCTATACGACCTGATCGATCGGTGCCCAGAAATCGCCGAAATCCTCTTCGAATCCAACCAAGTTCGGCCCGGACTGCTCCAGCGCATCGGCCGGTTCTTCGCTCGGTTCCGGCGGAGAGTGGACGTTACCGTCTGACCGCTCTGCCTGATAACGAACGACCCTCCCGAGACGTAAGGGCATACGTGCCAGTTGGCACGTAACCATGAAAGACCTGCGCTCGCCCCTGACCGATGTCCAGAACTCACCCGACGACCGCAATATCTCGATCGACCGTGTGGGAGTTCGAAAGATCAAGTATCCGATCCGAGTGCTCGACCGCGCCAGCGGCGTGCAGCATACGATCGGCGACTTCACCTTAACGGTCAACCTGCCGCACCACTTCAAGGGCACCCACATGAGCCGCTTCCTCGAGGCCCTCAACGAGCACAAGAGCGAAGTCAGTGTCGACGGTCTTTCCAGCCTGCTCAAGAGTTTGAAGGATCGCCTCAGCGCCGAATCGGCCCACCTCGAAGTCAGGTTCCCCTTCTTTATGACGAAGAAGGCGCCGGTGACCGGAAAGGAGGGCATGATGGAGTACGCGTGCGGCTTCGTGGCCGAAAGCAATGGTGCCGAAGATTTCGAGATCCTGGTGGAGGTTCCGGTCACGACCCTCTGCCCTTGCAGCAAGGAAATCAGCGAAGCCGGCGCCCATAACCAGAGGGGATACGTCTCGGTTCGCGTACGAACTCGCGAATTCGTCTGGATCGAGGAGATCGTCGAACTGATCGAGTCCTGCGCCTCATGCGATCTTTACCCGGTGCTTAAGCGGCCCGACGAGAAATACGTCACCGAGAAGGCCTATGCCACGCCGCGCTTCGTGGAGGATATGGTGCGCGAGGTCGCCCTGGCTTTCGATAGAGACGGCCGTTTCTCTACCTACGAAATCGAGGTCGAGAATCACGAGTCGATCCATGCCCATAACGCCTACGCCTACCTGCGGCGAGGGTTCTAGTGCTCAGCCGCCGAAGATGCCGCGCCACCCGTCGAGGATTCCGCTCCAAAGCCGATCGAAGGGAAGGCCGATCGCGGCGGTCGCCGTGGCAAGAGCCGCGCGGGCCATGAGCCAGTACCCCTTGGTCTTGCTCCAGGTCTCTTCCCCCTTTGCGACGACCGAACTCCACGCCTCGCGCGCACGATCCACGATGCCCGTCGGCTTGGGCTGAGCCGGTTCCTTATCCTTCAGCGCGACGTCGAGCACCATCTTAAGGACTCGCCGCGACTCGAGCTTCGTTTTCAAGTCCGTGACGGTGCTAACCGAGTTGCCGTTGGCCGAGAAGACCTTGACCACGCCGCGCTTCCGGTCGAAGATGGCTCTCCCGCTCCCGGTCATCGTCGTTGCAACGGAGTTCGCCGCGTCCTTTCGATCGACCACGATTTCCTTGGCCTCGTTTTCCAGGACGGTGTAGGTCTGATTCATGATCATCTCGACCTCGACCCATTCGTCCGAAACCAACGCCGCTGTACAATTGTAGACCACGTCACTGTCACCGAACGACTTCTTGAACTCCCACGCCTGACCCTTCTCGACGCTGCTCTCCGGGAACTCGACGGGAAGATAGGTAATGTCGGGAAAGCGCTTGGCATCGAGGCCCGGCAGGCGAACCGGGAGCTTCAGATCGGGCGCGTCGGTCTTCACGATCCGGCCTCCACGGGTGAACTGGATCGTCGTCCGGGGGAAGAACTCCTTGACGCTGTCGACCGTAAGAGGAAGTTCGGCCCCGTTGAACGAAAGCTTGAACTTCTTGATCTCGCTGGCCGCGCGCAGATTCGCGCCTTCGGGAGCGAGACCGTCGACCGAAACACCCATGTTGACCTCGACCTTGCCTTCCTGTCCTCCGAGCACCGGGATGAACCCCTCGAAGCCGACTTTCACGTCATAGGTCAGCTTCATTTCGGGGGCAAACCCATAGGCGACCGGCGCGAGAACGAGAAGCGCGATGATCATAATCTCATTGTGGACGATCGGTGAGAGGCAGAGGCACGCGGATAGAATCGAGCAATGTCCGGATCACTCCCTATACGTGTCACGCCCAGGGCTTCCCGCGAGCACATCGAGCGCGGCGACGGGGGGGAGTGGAAGGTCTTCGTGACCGCGCCGCCGGTCGGCGGCCAAGCCAATCGCGCGGTTTGCGAGCTTATCGCGCGAAGACTGGGAGTATCGAAGTCCGCCGTATCGATTCGCACCGGTCACACGTCCAGAACGAAGGTGCTCGCGATCGAAGGAATCGGCGAGGACGAAATCGAACGCCGGTTGACCGAAGACGCTTCGAGCCCCTAAAGCGGCATAATTGCGCGTCGGTTGCGTCTTAGCGGCAACGTTTTACGTCGATGGCCGGTATATCGTATGGGGAAAGGTCCCGACTTCGCGAGAGGGACCGATAGGAGGAATCACAACGCACATGAACGTTTTCAGATTGTCTTGCGCGCTCGGCGCGCTTTCGCTTCTCGCTACGGCTCCCGCGATCGTGGGCCAAGGTGAGGTTCAAATCGTTTGGCAGCCGAAGGCGGGGCAGGTTTCCAAGTACAAGATGGAAGTCGATGCCGAGGGCGATTTCGGCCAAGGCCCGATGAAGATCAAGGTCACGATGGGCCTCTCCAACACGGTGAAGAGCGTCAGCGACAAGGAGGTCGTGATCGAGGGCAAGACCAACGACATGAAGGTCATGCTCGACGGCAACGAGTTGCCGATCGGCGACTCCGGCAACGACACCTCGACCAACACCTACAGCCTCAACGGCGACCTGATCTCCACGAAGTCGGCGATGGGCCAAGAGAACCCGCGCATGGAACAGATGACCTCGTTCCGATATCCGGACAAAGCCCTCAAGCCGGGGGAGTCTTGGACACGCGCCGTCAAGGGCGAAAAGGGCGGATTCATCCCGGCCATGGCAACCTACACCTATGTCGGACCGGACAAGGTCGGCAAGTGGGATTGCCACAAGGTCACCTTCGACTACAAGGAAACCGCGGGCGACAAGCCTTCCTCCTCGAAGGGCACCGTCTGGATCGACACGGTCTCGGGCGACGCCATCAAGCTGGACGTCACCATGAAGGACGTGGTCTTCCAGGAGGGGATGCCTGCGATGAACGCGACCGCGAAGATGAACCGCGTCGAGTAGAAGGCCAGAAGAAAGACCCCTCCTGCCTGCAGGAGGGGCCTCTTTATGCCGCTGGGCGACACCTGACATATTCCCCGTTATCGCGTGAATTCCTGCGCGATCGATCTGCATAATAGGCCCATGGCAAGGACGCTCCTCGGGGCGGCGTTCACCGCCCTCGTTGCCTGTTCAGGCGCCCAGACGGTCATCGCCAAGGACACTTGGCAAAGCGGCGCTTGGGCCACAGACCAGCCGGGCGCGACGGTCTTCGCCTCCGAAGACTTGTCCACTTACGGGCTCGCGATTCTCGTCTTTACCACTCCGCAAGCCGGCATTCTCGACCGGATTTCGATGAGCATCCTCGTACCGGTCGGGTTTGCCTGGACCGGCGCTGTGTTCGACTTCGTGATCGGGCGGAGCGCCACGCAGCTGTTCTCCCATCCTTTGAGCTTCGATGCCCGTTGGGCCGATCTGCAGCCGGTCAACCCCGACCACACGACCGTTGTCCAGATGACGGGCGGCGCGCAGCGACACAACGTAGTGTTCGACTTCCGCTCGAAGAACTTCGCCCTCGCCCCCGGCGAGACCATCGGCGTTGGGTTCGGTATTCGCCATGCGAGCCAGAGCGGAACCCGCCGGATCAGCTTCGCAAATCCGGCCCTGGTTCTCCCAGGGACGGCGATCGATGCCTACGTCCGCCGGACCGTCAACGACCATACCGTCGGCTTCAACGACAACTGGAACTTCCCGAGCGACTGCTGGGCCTATCGCGCGACGATCTATACGGGCGGCGGCCCGAGCGTAACCGGCAAGGTCGAGTTCGGCGACTTCGTCGGCATTCCGCCTACAAGCGTGCTGCTTGAGTTCAAGAATGGCGCTGGACAAGTGGTCGCGACCCGGACGGCTTCACTAGACCCCGGCGGCAGGTTCACCGTTCCCGCCCCGCCGTCGGGCACTTACTTCCTCTCGCTTAGACATCTCCATTGGCTCAGGCGGACGACCGGTCCCTGGATCACGCCCGCAGCGAGCGATTGGGGCACCCTTGCCCTCGTCAACGGAGACATCGACGAAGATGACGAGGTCGCGATCGGAGACTACGCCATCCTCTCGACGAACTTCGGTACTGCCGGGCCAGAAGGAGACGTTAACGGCGACGGCGACGTCGACATCGGCGACTTCGCGATCGTCTCGGCAAACTTCGGTCGGGTGGGCGACTAGTATTGAGCGACGCAGCGTAACGGGCGCTAGCTGACACACGCCGCGAGAGGAAGGGTTGGGGACGGCGAGCAGGCTTGCTGATTACTCCCCCTGCCGGCACGGGCTTCGCCNNGTTAGCACGAGGGGGAGACCGGAATCCCTCTCGCCAGGCGAGAGGGACCTTCGCCGCGAAGCGTGCGAAGAGGGAGAGTAATAGTCCTTCCATTCGGCTCGCGAGAGGAAGGGGTTGGGGATGGAGAGCGGGGCCTTGCTGATTACCCCCCTGCCGGCACGGGCTTCGCCNNGTTAGCACGAGGGGGAGACCGGAAGCCGATCTAGTGGTGGTGGTGTCCGGCGTGGCCCTGATCTTCTTCCTGCGGAATCTCGGCGACCGCCGCCTCGGTGATGAGGAGGAGGCCGCTGATCGAAGCCGCATTCTGGATGCAGGCCCGCACGACCTTCGTGGGGTCGACGATGCCGGCCTTCATGAGGTCTTCGTAGGCAAGGGTGGCTGCGTTAAAGCCGAGGCCCTTGGTGTCGGTCTTGATCTTCTCGACCACGACGCTCCCTTCGACCCCGCAGTTCTCGGCGATGCACCGCAGAGGAGCCTCGATGGCGCGGCGGATGATCTCCACGCCGATCCGCTCGTCTTCGGTCGCCTTGACCTTATCGAGGGTCTTTGCCGCTCGGATAAGGGCCACGCCGCCACCGGGCACGATTCCTTCTTCGAGGGCCGCGCGGGTCGCCGCAAGGGCATCCTCGATTCGGGCCTTCTTCTCTTTGAGGGCGGTCTCGGTCGGGGCGCCGACCTTCAGAACGGCGACGCCGCCCTGAAGCTTGGCCAGCCGCTCTTGGAGCTTCTCCTTGTCGTAGATGGAGTCGGTCTTGGTGATCTGAGCCTTGATCTGGTTGATGCGCCCGTCGATCTCCTTCTTGGTGCCCTTGCCGCCCACGATGGTCGTCGTTTCCTTCGTGATGACGATCTTGCGACAGGTGCCGAGCATATCGACACCGACGTTCTCGAGGCTCGTGCCGAGCTCTTCGGAGATGAACTTGCCGCCGGTGAGGATCGCCATGTCCTCCATCATCGCCTTTCGGCGGTCACCGAATCCGGGAGCCTTGACCGCGGCCACCGGGAGGCCGCCACGGATGCGGTTGAGGACCAGGGTCGCCAGGCACTCGTTCTCGACGTCTTCGGCGATGATCACGAGCGGTCGTCCGGTTCGAAGCACCTTTTCGAGGAGCGGGATGAGGTCCTGGACATTGCCGATCTTCTTCTCGTAATAGAGGATCGCCGGCTCCTCGTAGACCGCTTCCATTCGCGTGGCGTCGGTCACGAAGTAGGGGCTCATGTAGCCCTTGTCGAACTGCAGGCCATCTACGAACTCTTGAATCGTTTCCGTGCTCTTCGACTCCTCGACCGTAACGACGCCGTCCTTGCCGACCTTATCGATCACGTCGGCCACGAGTTCACCGATCTCTGCGTCCTTGGCGGAGATCGTCGCGACTTGTTTCATCCCCGGCTTGCCCTTAACGGGCGTGGACATTTTTTGCAGTTCGCCGACGATAGAGTTAACGGCCTTGTCGATCCCGGCCTTGATCTGCGTGGGGTTGCTGCCAGCCGCGACGTTGCGGCTACCATCGCGGAAGATCGCTTGAGCCAACACCACGCTGGTGGTCGTGCCGTCGCCTGCGAGATCGTTGGTCTTGCTGCTGACTTCGCGAATGAGCTGGGCGCCCATGTTCTCGAAGCGGTTCTCGACTTCGATCTCCTTGGCGATGGTGACGCCATCGTTGATCACGCTGGGGCTGCCGAACTTCTTTTCAAGCACCACGTTGCGGCCTCGCGGGCCGAGGGTGACCTTGACCGCGTTGGCGAGCTTGTCCACGCCACTCTCGAGGAGCTTGCGGGCTTCGTCTTTGTATTTGAGATCTTTGGCTGCCATGGTTTACTTCTTGCCGCCCTTTACGGTGGTCTTCTTGGAGGCAGGCTTCATCGCGCTCTTCATCGGAGGCTTCTTGCCAGCAGGCTTCGACGTGGCCTTGGCGGCGGGCTTCTTCGCAGACGGCTTCTTCGCTGCGGGCTTGGGAGCGGCCTTGGTCGTGTTGACGACAGCCTTCGCGGTTCGGGGCTCGCCAGAAACGATCGCGAGCACGTCCTCGGCGCGGAGGATCACGTAATCCTTGCCGCCCACCGTCACTTCGGTTCCGCTGTACTTGCCGTAGAGGACAACCTCGCCGACCTTGATGCCGGTATCGGCCTTCTTGCCGCTGTCGAGCGTTTTGCCCGGGCCCACGGCGAGGACCGTTCCGCGCTGGGGCTTCTCTTGGGCGCTGTCGGGGAGGATGATGCCGCCGCTGCTGACTTCTTCTTTCTTGGCGGCCTCGACGACGATTCGATCGTGCAGAGGGGTGATTTTCATGATGGGTACTCCGTTCACTGGATCGGTCCGGCGGTCAGAAGAGCGCACTGGTCCGAGATGATTAGCAGTATACCGCCGAGAGTGCTAATGAACGCAAGAGTACGAGCCTAATCGTCGCCCGCCGTTCCGAACGAAGAGGAGAGTATCGCGAAGTCGCCGATATCGATCGTCTGATCTTCGTCGAGGTCGGCACCAGGCAGATAATGCGGATCGCCGAGGGAAGCGCCGAAAGCCGAGGACAGCAGAGCATAGTCCCCGATCGCAACCTCGTTGTCGCCGTCCACGTCGCCGTTCACGAGGACCAAGTGAGCCTCTGCGACGTCACCCACGCTCGTGTCGATCGTGATGGTGCGGCGCAGCCAGTGCGTCCGTTTCAGGGAGAGGCTCAGCGCACCGGGGGGAGCAGTCAGTCGATACGACCCGTCGGCTGCCAGGTCGGCCTCCCTCTCGATTACGGCCGCGCCGCTCGCGATTTGGAAGGCAATGCGAGGCGGCAAGATCGCGCCCGTTGCGAGGCCGTCGAAGTCGATCACACCAGTCACGAGCCGGACGTTTGAAATGATCTCATCGAAGATCACCTGATAGCCCGCATCCCTGGGGTGCACGTCGTCCTGGCCGATCCATGTCAGCTCGATCTCACGGCCAACGAACGGCGCATCGGTCGCGACGTATCGACCGCTGAACTGGAGCGCACGCGCCCGAATCACCGCATTCAATCGTGGGATGGCGTAGGTCGCGATCGGATGTTCGGGGCGGCTCGGAGGGTAGGGATTGTAGTACCCGGGCATGAGGAGGATCGAGCCCGGCAGCCGTTGGCGGATCGCCGTCAGCGAAGTGACGAGTCGGGCGTCGGCGGCTTGGATCGCCTGGTCCGCTTGCTGCATCTGCGTCGTGAGCGATTGGGCAAGGAACGCGGCATCGAGCATTTCGAGAAGGTCGTTCGCGCCGAGAGCAAAAGTGACGTAGGGAATCTGCCGGCCGCTGCCCAGAACCGCGGTGATCGTAGAGTCGACCTTGGATCGCTGGCTCGGGCGAAAGAGGATCGGATAGTTCGAATTGAGCAACCCCCCGATCTCGCTGGTGTCGAAGTAGCTGGCCGTGCTCTCGCCCGGAATCGCCAGATTGCTCAGTTGGGGCCGCGTACCGTACTGCGAGCCCAGCCAGTCCGCGAAGAGCCGGACGAAGCCCTTGTCGCCGGGCGAGCGCGTGAGGTCGTTCGGCTGGTAGCCCCAGCTCACCGAATCGCCGACACAAAGAAGGGTTCGGTTCTGGCCGCATGCCAAAGCGGCGAGGGCGAAAAGAAGGAGTGCGAAGGTGCGGCGCATGCGTATTCCATGATACGCGGCTTCGCGGCGGCCAGAAGTCCTAGGACTCCGTGAATTCTTCTTGGAATTCGCCCGGAACTGGGCGATAATGGAAGCGTCAGAAGAATTGGCATCCCGTTTGCGGGAGCAAGAAACATGATCGATCGAGTGGGTGGTTTCGTCGCGTTGACGCTGGTCCTAGCCGGCGCGGCTTTTGCTGGACCTGGCAACGAGGCCTTCGGGCCTGCCCAGGCGGCGGCCGACGTGCTTCGGACTGCCGCTGGAACGGACGCCTGCTTCCTTCCTGCGGGAATGGTCCGAGAGTCGGGCAGCCCGGACAACCTCGCCTCGATTCTCCAGTATCCCACCGACGAGCTCGCGGTGGTCGAACTCAAGGGCGCCCAAATCAGGGCCGCGTTGGAGCGCTCGGTCTCTCTCTATCCGTCGAGCAGCACCGGGTTTCTGCAACTGTCCGGCGTCGAAGTAACTTTCTCGCGTTCCGCACCGGTGGATAAGCGGATCACCGCGGTGACGGTCGCCGGCGCCCGCCTCGACGACGCGCGCACCTACTCGGTTTCCATGCCGGTCTCGTTGGCACGCGGCGGGTATGGCTACTTCAAGATTTGGGATAAAAACCAGATCACGCGAACCTTGGAGAACGCGACGCTCGAGTCGTTGCTCAAGGGCAGGCGCGCCACGGACTCGTCCTCGCGCTGGACGATCCAGAACTAGATTTCCGCCGTACATCAGTGCCGAAACTTCTCATCGCACGTGGCGCGGCGTTACACCAGCCCAGAATGCGATTGCCCCATTAGACGCCTTCGAACTCCGGAGGCAAATTCACGCCCAGTTCACGGCATACCTGCACGCACCGCCGCACCAGATCCGAGGCGATCGTCGCCGGCCCCTCGGCGTTGGACTGATGGAAGTCCCAAAGCACTTCCAGTGCTCGCTCGAGTGCGTCGTTTGCATGGACGGTTGAACGAGAAACCTCGGCCAGCGATGCTTGAGCCAGTACCAAGTTGCCTTGGACCTGAGCCCAGAGCGCTGGCAGTGTCTCTCGCGTATAGACTTCGAGTGCTAAGTGGTGAGCCACTACGGCATCGTGAAGGAGAGCCGCCTCGGCCCTGAGTTCGCCGAGAGCCCGGAGTGCCAGCCCCAGATTGTTCTGCGTCCCCGCCCAGCCGACGGGGAGCAGCTCACGAATGTAAACCTCGAGAGCTTCGCGGTAGGCCATCGCCGCCTCTCGCAGAAGATCCTCTTGTCCTGTCATGTGACCAAGCGCCACGAGAGTGCTTCCCAAATTGCAGAGAGTTCCGGCCCAGTCGCGCGGAAGGGCTTCGCGAGTGTGGACTTCTAGAGCCGACCGAAATGCCGTCACGGCTTCGCGCAAGTAGCCTTCTTGTCGCGTTTGCCGCCCGAGGGTATCGAGGACGCAGCCCAGGCCGTTTTGTACTCGTGCCCATTCTGCCGGCAGGGCGTCACGAGTGTAAATCTCGAGCGCCGATCGGTACGCCTCCACGGCCTGGTGCAAGTGACGTTCCTCTCCCGTCATCTGCCCGAGGGTCTCGAGCGCGATCCCGAGGCTGCCCTGGCTTCCCGCCCAAGCGGTCGGCAGGTTCTCACGTGTATGGACTTCGAGCGCGGCGCGGAGGGCCGAGACCGCTTCGCGTAGGAACCGCTCCTCGCCCCCGCGCTCTCCCATAGTCACGAGAACGTTGCCCAAGTTGTGCTGGGTCATGGACCATTCCGCCGGAAGGGCGTCGCGGCTATGAACTTCGAGCGCCGATCGGTATGCCGTCACTGACTCATGCAAGTACCGCTCTTCTCCAGTGAGCCGCCCGATGGCTTGCAGGGCGTTTCCCAAGTTGTTTTGCGCCGTGCCCCATTCCGCCCGGAGCGCACCAGTGTCGAACAGTTCGAGCGCTGAACGGTACGCTGCCACGGCCTCGCACAGGTACTCCACTGGATCGCCCATTGCTTGTTGTTGGAGTTCATCCGCCCACGCGCACAGGTACACGGCTCGGTCTTCCTGCGCGACCTCCGGCGACCCCAGCGGCGGGTCCCATAGCCATTCCCGCGCGACCTCGATAAGCGCGCTTTGGTCGGCACTTCGGAGGTTCTGCCTCGCGGTTTCCGTTTCCTCGGACCACGCTGTCCACGCTTCCGAAGGGTCCAAGGCGTATCGGTGCAGCCACCATCGCCGTTCCGCAGCATCCAACGACGAGCTGGACCGCGTCGACCAATAGTCACGCCACTCCCTATGCCGCCTGAAGGTATCCGATTGCTCGCTGGTCGCTGTGAGGGCCCGACGCATGGCGGAATGGAGAGTGAAACCTCCCGCAACCGGTTGAACGAAGCTGAACTGGAGCAGCCACGCCAGGAGGCCCTTCGCTGCCTCGGGCTGGCCGGCAACGTCGAATGCGAACGCCGCGGCATCTTCGTCCCAGACCGGAGTGAGCGCGAGCCGGCACATTCGCCCCGCATCCCCTGAGCCTCGTTTCTCGACCTGCTTGAGGAATCGGAGGGCCAGCGCCGCATGGGGCTCCATGCTCTTCCAATCCGACTCGGTTACCGGCAACTCGCGCGCGACGGAGAGCATATCGCAGAGCAGGCCCAGAGAGAACACGTGATACCGTGGGGGAACGCTGGCTTCGCGTGCTTCGGGCAAGATTTCTTGGACGGCGGCTTCCGAAAGCTGTCGCTTCTCGACGATATAGCGTCGTGCATCACCCTCGAGGAATCCGGACAACGCAACTCGTCGAAGGTGTCCGACGGGCGCGGGGAGGTCGACCTGGTTTTGTCCGAAGCAAGCGAAAAGCAAGCGAGGCTGCGAGCCGTCGGCCGCGTCGTGGCACGCGGCGTAGAGGTCGTAGATCCATTGATGAGCTGTGCGATGTTCGTGCTCGCTCGCGTCGGCGGGAACGGCGTGTTCGAGGGAATCGACGAGTACGACGGCCTTGGCGGCTCTGCCCGGCCTAGGATCGTGGCTCCGCAGTTCTCGGGCAAACCTGTCGAACATCCCAATCTTGATCTCATTAATCTCCATTTGGTTGAGCCGATCGAGATCCGCTCTTCCCTGATCGGTTCGCAGATACCGCTGGAGTTGGTCTCGATGTTGCCGAAGCTTCTTCGCTCCGTGCCGGATCATCGCCATGAGGAATCCGCCGACGCTAATGCTGACTTGCTCCGAAAGGGCTGTGAGAAACGCGTCGACGCCAGAGCCGACGGCTTCGGTCCCAAGTTCCCGCGCCAGTTCTGCGCCATCCACCTGAGAGCGAGCCTCTTGCATGGCGAGGACGAGCGCCGCCAACTGTAATCTCGGTGCCGCCATATCGAGCTCAGCGGCCAACCGCACCGCCACCGCTGCGCGGTCGATTCTCGGCTCCCCACCGCGACTCGGATCGAGTTCGATGGAGAGAAACGGTACGTCGGCCGTTCGGCACAACTCACCGAAATAGCGATGGAGGAAGGTCTTGCCGCTGCCGGGCACTCCCGTGACGAGTTGAATCGGAAGGGGATCTCCGATCGAAGCGGCAAGCAATTTCCTCCACTCTCGAAGCTCCTCATCCCGGTTCGTAAACAGGACCTTGAACTCGGGCATTTGTGCAGCAGAAGGCCCAAAGAGCATCTTTCGAGTGTACCGAGCGCTGGGCAAGCCACCCGACGAGAACAGGCTTCCGTGAACGAAGGTGCTGGTGGGGTGACCGCCTCTGGCCGCGCGGACCAGCACGTCGTCGCGGCCACCCGATCGCGCCCGTCTAGTCCTCGCCGACCAGACCGAAGTTGTTCGAGAGGATACTGAAGTCGCCGATATCGACGGCGCCGTCCCCGTTGAGGTCGCCAGGGGCGTTCGCGAAGCCGAAGTTCGCCGAAAGGATCGCGTAGTCGCCGATCTCGACTTCGTTGTCCCCGTTCACGTCGCCGTTCACGAGGGGCACAGAGAGGGACGCCGACTCGTAACCCAGGGTGACGAAGCCAGTCCGGCGATGCAGAAAGCGCGGGGAACGGACGCGAATCTGGGCCACTCCCGTCCTCGCGGTCGTGGTCGAAAACGTCCCATTAGGGGATACCGCCACCTGCAACGTCTCGACAAGGTCGCCGTTCTGGAAGATGTCGAGTTCGGCGGTCGTGGCCATGGTCCCGTCCCAACCTTCGAGGCCGAGGGTCCCCGCGATAACTGAAGGTCCGGTGACGGTAACGTTGCCTTCAATGACAAAGGCCGGGTTCGCGCTGATCGAGGTGTTGTAGCCGGATCGATGGTCGGTCGTGGACGCCAGGGTGTACGACGTCTGCTGAGAATCGGCGTTTGCCCAATTCATCAGGTTGCCGAAATTGAAGCCGACGTTGCCCGAAAAGTGGATCCAGTAAGTCTGTCCGAGCGCCAGGCGTATCGGGCTGCCGTAGTTCACTTCATAGCGGTAGAGGAAGTCCGCCCCGACGGAGGTTCCGAATTGTCCAAATCCGCCCCCAAAGGATGGATTACCGGGCTGCTCGTTGACGTTCGAGAGCAAGAGCAGGGTGCAAGCCTGCGAACCGAAACTGACGGGCTCCGAGGTCCATTTCGCCCAAACCGTGATCTTGTTCACGTCGACGTATCCGTTCGCGCCGGGCACGCGGAACTGCGTCGCCACGAACTGGCGAGGCGGCCCGAAGTCGCTGTAAGTCCAGCCCGCCCCGGGCACGGCCGGGCGGCTGACGACGATGGCGGCATTGGCGAGGGTCGCTCCCGCCAGAGCGCCGATGAGGGTGAGTGTCTTGGAAAGTGTGTTCATTTGGAGTGGTCCTGCCGCATTGCGGTGGCTGGGATGATACGGCCAAGCATGCGCCGGTTAACGCAAGCGAAAGGAGGCATTCATCCGATGTTCAGTAACCGATTGACCCAGCCATTGGAGAGCCGAACGGATGGAGGGCGGTATCCTCACCGAAAACCGGCTCCTGATGAAGGCGGCCGCTTGTGACGAGGTTCTGTCAAGTTGATTCCTATATGGCTCGATCCGCCCCCACTCGGCTTATCCGAAGCCGAGCGCGGCACCACGGGTTCTAGCGCAAAGCTCCACCACCGGAGGGACGACGGAAGGCCCCTCAAATCAGCGCGGCTGCCACTTCGGTGCAGAAGTGGCGGCCGGCGGGGGTGAGGCGGAGGCGGGCGCCTTCGGGTTCCAACCAGCCTCGCGAGCGGAGGCTCGCCAGTGCATGGGGATCGAGTGACGGCAGGTGGTCGATGCCCTCGCGAAGGCGTAGGCCGAGCATGATCCGCTCGGTCCTCAAGACTCCTTCGTCCAGCGACTCGCTCGCGCACCAGAGGTCGCCGGCACTCTCGATCGCCTCGCAGTAGCGCTCGGGGTGCTTCTGATTGGTGTAGCGAGTACGCAAGCCCGCAGGCTCGGCAAAGCACCCGACCGCGCCGGGGCCGTAGGCAAGATACTCCTCGCCGCGCCAGTAGCAGAGGTTGTGGCGGCATTCGTATCCGGGCTTGGCGAAGTTGCTAATTTCATAGGCTTCGTATCCCGCGTTCCCCGTGCAGGCGACGGCGAGGTCGTAGAACTCCACCTGGGCATCCTCGTCCGGCAGGTCGAGCATGCCTCGGCGGTCGAGCCGCGCAAAGCGGGTGTCGGGCTCGATCGTGAGGCAGTAGAGGCTGAGGTGTTCAGGCTTGAGGCTGAGGGCGAGGTCGAGATTCTGCCTCCAGGCCCGGCTCGATTGCCCGGGGAGGCCGAACATGAGGTCGAGGTTCAGGTTGGCGAATCCCGCCTCGCGCGCCGCCCGGACCGCGTGTCCGACATCCGCCGCGCCGTGTACCCGCCCCAACCGCAAGAGGTCCTCGGGCACGAAGCTTTGCGCGCCGAGGCTGATTCGGTTGAATCCAGCGCGCGTCATGGCGCGAAACTTCTCCTGGTCGACGGTGCCCGGGTTGGCCTCGCTCGTGATCTCGGCGCCCTCGATCGGTGGGTGGGCCTCGACGACGGCGTCGAGGAGCGCGGTCAGGCAGTCGGCATCCAGGAAGGTGGGGGTGCCGCCGCCGAAGAAGATGGTCTTGGCCGGTCGCCCCCGCCAAGGGCTGCGGCGGATCTCGGCGAGCATGGCTTCGACCGTTCGCCCCACGATGTCTCCCGCGAGCGCGTAGCTGTTGAAGTCGCAGTATCCGCACTTGCTGGGGCAGAACGGAACGTGGACATAGATGGCGACGGGGCTATTCATGCCAGCTCGAATCCGATTGTAGGCGATACTTTGGCCGATGGGCAGGATTCCGGTCTTCTACACCTTCGGCAACCACATGCATTGGGTAGACATGCAGTGGCTTTGGGGTCAGGACGTGCTGCCGGGCTCGGTCGACGACATGCTCGCATTCTGCGCGGCGACCGGGGCGAAGGGAAACGTGAACTTCGACGGGATCGGCTACGAGAAGCTCGCGGCCGAGAATCCGCCCGCCTTCGCTCGGCTTCGCGAAGCCGTCGAATCAGGAACCATCGAAGTAGTTGGCGGCTCCTACGGGCAACCATACGGCCTCTTCCATGGCGGAGAGTCGAACGTTCGGCAGCGGGTGTTCGGATCTCGAACGATCGAACGGCTCTTTGGAGTGCGGCCACGGACGTTCTGGGAGGAGGAGTTCGACTTCTTCCCGCAGCTCCCGCAGATCCTTTCGCGGGCAGGATTCGAGTACGGCTCGCTCTACTTCCAGTGGACCTGGCATACACCGCACGTCCCCTTCGAGGAGTCGCCCGCGGTGTGGTGGGAGTCTCCGGACGGCTCGCGACTCCTCTCCGCGACCCGCAACCGCCTGAACCTCCACCAATGGCCAGAGGACTTCGACGGCCCGCTCGACGAACTGCCCGAAGGCGGGGAACTTCCCCCGCTCATTCTCCAGTGGCTCGAGCTGATGCCCTCGCCCGATTGGATGTGCCGAAGCGAAGTCCTTCTGCCAAGGATGCGCGAGTTGCTGGCCGACGAGCGCTTCGAGGTTCGAATGGCGACCCTCGGCGAGTATCTGGATCAGTGGCGCCAGAGGGAGGCTCCGACGAGGAGTTATGGCATGCACGAGGTGTTCCACGGCATGTCGCTGGGCAAGAACGGCGACGACATGCGACGCCTATCCGCGCAAGTCGAGGACACGATCCTTACCGGCGAGGCGATCGCCAGCGTCGGCAGTCTCTTCAGCAGGCCGTATGCGCAATGGGACGTCTATCCGTTCTGGGAACTCGAAGAATCCTGGCGCGAACTCCTTCAGGCTCAGCATCACGACAACGACGAATGCGAAGGACTTTGCGGACATGTCGGGCGCTTCAGCTACGCCCGCGGGGAAAGCCTGGCCACCCATGTCGTAGAGCGGTGCCTCGCTCGCCTTGCGCGCGAGGCGGCTGGCGAGTCCGGGTACCTCTTCTTTAATCCGCTCGGATGGATCCGATCCGACACCTGTATGCACGATCGAAAGGGTGGTCCGGTCGTCGCCCGAGACGTCCCTGCGTTCGGTTTCCGATTCGTGGCCGATGCAGCCGCGGAGCGAAAGCCAAAGCCCTGGAAGCTGGAGGGGAATACGGCAATCGGCGTAATGGGAGATCTGAGCGTCGAGGTCGACATCGATGCCGGAACCATTCGTTTCGTGAGCCACGAATGGCCCGACGGCCCTTGGACCAATGCGCCGCTCCGGTTGTCGTGTGCAGGTTACGAGGGGGAGTTCGAAAGTCGAGGGGCTCACCTCGACGCCTTGACGGGCGACCTCGTGGTCAGCCTTCGCCCGCCCGGAGGTGGCGAGACGCAGGCGTGGCTGAAGCTGCCTTCCGACTGCCGAGCACTCGATCTCACGCTGAAGTTCTGGCGTCTGCCACGCCCGCTGCCGGGGATGACGAAGGGGATCGAATTGCAGTTCGAGTTACCAACCATCGAGCGGTTGCTTGCCGATACGCCCTATCTCGTCGAGGAGACTACGCCCGGCGGCGAGTTCAAGCGCAAGTACCCGGAAGGCGACTGGATGACCTCCCCTCAGTGGTTCGAGACCGTAGCGGGCGGCTTCACGGCACTATCCCTCGTGGATGCTGTTGCCGGTCAACGCGGGTTTCTCGTCGCTCAGGACCGGACGAGACAGTGGTTCAAGCGTGGGAACAAGTTCGCCTGTCTGATCGCGATGAACGACCCCTGGGACGAGGACTACTTCGTCACGGACTTCGATGCCGCGTTCCGATTCATTCCCCATGAAGAGGTGAGTCATGCGCAGAAGTGGCGCTGGGCCCAGGAGTTCCAGCGACCGGTCGTCTTTGCACGCGTGCGCGAGGGGAAGACCGATCGCCCGATCGAACAGTTTGCGTTCCTTCGGTGCGAACCCGAGAGCGTGCTCGTCACTGCGCTCTATCGCGAGCCAAGGAGAGCGGGCATGGAGCACCCATTCGTCGTTCGAATGGTCGAGATGAACGGCGAGGCGGCGCAGGCCCAAGTACGGTTCGCGGGCACCGTGCAGCGGGCGGTGAGGACGAACCTGCTGGGCGACCCGATCGAGGAACTTCGGCTCGTGGATGGCTCGCTCGCGGTGCGGATGCGCCCATACGAGATCGCGACGATCTACTTCGTGCTCGAAGAAGGGCGCAAGACGGCGCGCGACTTGGACGCCCACCGAAAGGTCTGGGCGACCGTGCATCGAATCTAATGGCGAACTGCTTAGGACCTCTCCTGCCCCGGAGGAGAGGGTCGGTGAGCGGAGCGAACCGGGGAGAGGTTCTCGCAGCCTCCTTGATACCGACCGCTTGAACTCGATTGGTCGGGGTTGGGCATACTCTGAGGCATGGATGCCGAGCAGATTCACGCCGAGGTCCTCGACAAGTACGCCCGCCACGTCAACCCCTATCTCGCCCGTCTGATGAACTTCGCCGGGTTCCCGGTGGAGGCTCGCGCCGAGGGCTGCTACCTGTTCGACCACGACGGCCGCAGATATCTGGATTGCCTCGGCGGGTATGGGGTCTACAGCCTGGGGCACCGGCATCCCAAAGTGATCGAGGCAGTCCGGAGGCAACTCGACGAGATGCCGATGGGCGGGAAGGCGTTCTTCAACCGCGTGCTCGCAGACCTCTGCGCCAAACTGGCCGATATCGCGCCGTCCGGGCTCGATTACACCTTCGTCTCGAACAGCGGGACCGAGGCGGTCGAGGCGGCGCTGAAGTTCGTGAAGGCGACCACCGGCCGGGCCAAGATCGTCGCCACCGATGGCGGCTACCACGGCAAGACGATCGGCGCGCTCTCGACGACGGGGAGGGAGAAGTACCGCAAGCCGTTCGAACCCCTGATGCCCGGGCCGGTGTTCGTCGATTTCGCCGACTTCGACGCGATGACCCGAGCCGTGGATGGTCAGACGGCGGCCGTGATTATCGAGGTGATCCAAGGAGAGGGAGGGATTCACGTCGCGCCCGATGGCTATCTTCGCCACATCCGCTCGCTTTGCGACGCTCACGGGGCCCTGATGATCGTCGACGAGGTGCAGACCGGCCTCGGGCGAACCGGCAAGATGTTCGCCTGCGAGTGGGATGGGGTCAGTCCCGATATTCTTACCCTCGCCAAGTGCCTTGGCGGCGGTGTGATGCCGATCGGCGCGACGATGGGAACGCCTGTGGTATGGGAGGCGGTGTTTTCGGAGAATCCCCTCGCCCACACGAGCACCTTCGGCGGCAATCCGCTTGCCTGCGCCGCCGGGCTTGCCGCGATCCGCACGATCGAAGAGGAGGGGCTCGTCGACCGCGCGAACGAGGTCGGCGCGGTGCTGAAGGCCGGGCTGGAAGAGGCTGCGGGGCGTTGCCCCGACCTCGTGAGTACCGTCCGCGGGCGCGGTCTCATGCTCGGGGTGGAGTTCACGATGGACGACGTGGGTGAGCTTACGATCGCGCAGATGCTCAAACGGGGGTTGGTCGCGGCTTATACGCTAAACAACCGTCGCGTGATTCGCTTCGAGCCACCGCTTATCCTGAGCTTGGACGAGGCCGCCTGGGCGGCCGAGACCTTTGGCGATGCCCTAGCCGAAACCGCGGAGGTTCTTGCCGCCCTGGCCTAGAAACTCGCGCCACGCTTCGAACTAACCGTGGAGAATGACCTCGATCCATCACGGAAACGGCAATGACCTAACCACCGGTAAAGCGAACTCATCTGCGTGCTAGAAGCAGCGCTGGATTCGACTCGCATTGCAGGTCTTGGTATAGACTTCGCCAGTGACCGAATCCCCCGATGTCGCTTCGTTCGTCCGCCAGGCGAAGGCGGAGTTTCGTCAAGCGCAAGCCGGACTCCTCCGAGCCCTTCGGAGCACGGCGGAAGATCGACTCGGATGGTCGCCGTCCCCCAGCGCACGCAGCCCGATCGAGATCGGAGCGCACGCGGCGATCGCAGTAGAGGCGATGCTCGGTAACCTGGACGACTCGCCGTTTCCTCTGCCCGCTCCCGCCGACGCCGACGCTTGGTTTCGCGAGGAGGAACGCCGCTATGCCACGCTGGAGCTCGTGGCCCAGCTTCTAGAAACGAATGGCGCCGCTTATGAGAACTGGCTCGACGCGCTCGACGAACCGCGTCTGAGCGCGGATATCGCCTTACCCTTTGGTATGGGTTCCTGTCCCCGGCGAGTCGCTATCGGCTTTATGCCGATGCATTTGAACTGGCATACGGCGCAGATCGAGTACATCCAAACGATTTACGGCGATCGCGACACGCACTTCTAATCTAAGTCCTCTGGTGAGCTTGCGGCGGTGCGTCTCGTCATGCGCAGGGCAGGCCGACGCGCCTTCTGCCGATGACTGCAGCGTCGCGACGCGCGATCTTCGAGAATCGCTTCTGTCCAAGGCGGCAACGAAGCTTTGCGGGGCGGTGATAGTGCATTCCGGCTCCCGGAGCTCATCGCTTGGCCAATCCAGCCTCAAGGAGGCGATGCTCCGAGAGGCTGAGCCTCGGCCAACTACCGTCCAGTGCTCGTCCTGGGCACATGGAGGCCAATAAGTAACCTTATGAACCCCCAGCTACCAGAACGAGACGCCGATGCTGTCCATGCGGAAGTGGGTGCGGGTCGGCGACTCGCAAATCAAGCGCAGGACGACGTTGCCCCCCGTGTGCAGGTAACGCATCACGTTGTTCGAGAAGGTAAAGGTGAACGTGCGTTCATTTCGATCGGTGCGAATGCTCGTGACCCGATCCATGAAGCCGTTGGTCTTGTTCTTCGCGAAGATCGTCGTCCTGAACTCGGTATCCGACAGCGCCTTGATCGTGATCCTCATCGTGCGATAGTTGCCGATGGCGAGCAATGGGTTGGAGAACGCGATGTCGAGCCCCACTGCATAGCGATTCATCGAGAACGTGTTCACATCCGCGACCAATCGAATGAGGTCGTTGAACAACACGTGTCCCACATTGCCGTAGCTGATCTTGTTGGCGGGCGAGCTGGCAACGTAAACGGGCGGGGCGCCGATCTCGGCGAAGGCGGCGGTCGTGGCGATGGCGGCGATGGCGGTTGCGATCAGTCGTGTTTTCATGTTCATTCCTCCTTGCGGCGCCCTGGCAACCGCACTCATCGTTGGACTGGGTCCCAGGTGGGTGCGGTGGGCCTGCTGCCTCATGTCGCCGGGCAGGCAAGGAGCCCTGACTTTCGTCAGGGCTAGTCGTGGAATGGGACGAGGAACGGACCCACGTAGGATCGGATCGCCTCGATGCCGCTGGCAGGGTGTGACCACGCGACGATGCGGCCGTGGATCGCCAAGTCGTTTAGCGCGTCCTCGTCGAGGTCCCCTCGGGAGGCGAGATGTGACGCGAGGATCGGATCGATCTCGATGATCTGGTGAAGCTGCGAGTCGTCGCCTCCCGTCCAATCGACGATCTCGGTGAAGACGCTCAGATAGTGTCGGCCACATTCACACGACCGAATGGAGACGATCAAGTGCGAGTCGTCGATGAGGATCGTCGTCGGCAACTGACGAAGGCCTTGTCGAAAGGCCCTCAGGTCCTCCGTTTGGCAAAGGCAGTTACTTGCCGCCGCCACCCATCGACATCGCATCCTTGATGCGCTCGTTCTCGGGAATGCGCTGGCTTTCGTCGCCGGCGATCGCGTTGGCCTGCTTGGTGACCTCCTCGTTGGTGGTGACGGTGTCTTTCTCGCCGCAGCCAAGGGCTAGAGCGGAAACGACGGCAACGGCGAAGAGCGCGAGTAGCGATTTCATTGCTTCATTGTAACGCAACCCAGCCTAGGAACGATTCCCAAACGCCTCATGCTTGAGCCGCTTCCTCGTATGCGGCCAGCAATCGTGGGTATACGGCGGAGCTCGTGTAGCCTCGAGCCGTCTCCACGAGTTCGCCGCGGGCCGCTGCGATCCGCTCGGTGTGCTCGATCAGCTCAGAGAGACGGCCCGCCAGGGCGGGAGCCTCACCCACCGGGAAGGTGAATCGCTCATCGAGCACTTCGGTGACCGCCGGGATGTTCGATGCCAGCGGGTACAGACCCCCCGCCATCGCTTCGAGCAGGGCGATGCTCATCGCCTCGAAGACGGTGGGGAAGAGGAACACGTCGGCCTCCGCGATGAGCCGCTCGACTTCGGTCCGGTCGGATACGAATCCGCGAAAGGTGACGTCATCCTGCAGCCCGTTCTGGGCGACTCGCTCGCGGCATGCTTCGAACTCGGAGCCGTCGCCGGCGATGTCCAAGTGCACCGCTCCGCGCGGAAGTGAGGCCAAGGCGTCGATGGCGACGTCGGGCCGCTTGAGAGGGATGAGGCTGGCCAGGAAGAGCGCCCGAAGCGGTCGATGTGGCACGTCGGCGAGGCGCGATGCGCCGAGATCGACGAGACGATCGGGGATAGTATTGGGAATCACCCGGAGGCGCCCTTCGGTTGCGCCATAACGCCGAGGAGCCTCCGCGATGAACCGGCTTACCGGCAGGATGAGCCCGGCGCGCCGGGTAGCCATCCTCTCGTAGAGAACGTGCAGCCGTCTTCCGATCCAAGGCCTCGGCGCGGGGTTGAGAAGAGCCGAGGAATGGACGGTGAGTGTCATGGGAATGCGGTGGCGCTTCAGGAAGGGGCCGACGCCGAGGATCGCCGGTGAGTCCTGAAGGTCGACCAGATCGATCGGCCGTCGCGTGTGGGCCTCCTCTAGCCCTTTGCCTAAGCTACGCAGGAACCAGAACGACAGGGTGTGAAGCTTCGTAAAGGGCCGCTCCAGCCGGTGCTTCAGGATCGGAATGGCGTAGATGTGAAACCCCTCGTGTTCCCGGTGCCCGACGAACCCATCGCCTCCGCGGCAGACCACGGATACCTCGTGGCCCTGCGCAACGAGGTAGCGGGCCCTTTGCAGCACGACCGAGGGCACTCCCCCTGCGAAGGTCGGGTTCCCGGTCATCAGGACGAGCGCGATGTGCATGAGGCGGTGGGCGAGTCTACCGCCCTACTTCTTTTCCCTCCATGCCGCGAGCGACAAGAGGGCCCAGCCAGCGATGAAGCAGAGGCCACCCAGCGGCGTGATCGCGCCGAGCCAGCCAATGCCGGTAATCGCGAGCAAGTACAGGGTTCCCCCGAAGATCACGATTCCCACCGCGAAGAGCCATGCCACGCGTGGCCAATTCGAGCCGATCCGTCCCGCCAGTGCGACTACCAGGAGAATCGCCAGCGCGTGGATGAGGTGGTAATGCACCCCGGTCTGATAGACCTCCAGTCGCTCGGGGGTAATCCGAGATCGAAGCCCATGCGCCCCGAAGGCCCCGAGCGCCACGCCGAGCATGGCGAGCAGCCCGCCAAGAGCGATCCACGCCCGTTCTTGCCGCGGCACCTCCACGATCGGAGAGTCTATCGCAAAGCGACCCCGGACCAGTGGCCCGGAGCCGCCTTGCGCCGAAGGCTATTCGTCCCCCGTCAGACCGAAGTTTTGCGAGAGGAGGGCGTTGTCGCCGATGGTGATCTCTTCGTCGAAGTCGAGATCGGCATTCGGGTTGTACGTCGGGATGCCGGGGGAGGAGCCGAAGGCGGCGCTGAGGAGCGCGTAGTCGCCGATCGTCACCTCGTTGTCCGAGTCGATGTCTCCGGTCATCAGACGCATTGAGATCAGGTGCAGTCCTCGGTTCGCTGGCAGGAGCATCTTCTTGGCAAGCCATTTCACGGGCGCCCGCACGAGCACCTCGACTTCTTCGTTAGGCCTGAAGTCGGGGAGTCTCGACACCGCTTCGCCCGCTCCGTCCAGGACGATGTTATCGGTGTAGAGCACCTCGCCAGTCAGTGGATCGCGGAAGATCACCGTGAAGGGTTGTCCGGTGGGATCGGTGCATCCATCGAGTTCGAACCCCCACTTTCCTTGACCATATTGGCGAGAACCAACGTCGAAGTTGCACAGCTCCATCCCCTCTATCTCCAATAGGACCTCGTCGAGATTGTCGAGTTCCGGACCGACGGCGGGGATACAGATGATTCGATGGACTGTCATCGGGGGACGTCCAGGCGGACGTACGGTGATAGGCGGTCCGTGACTGAGGCTCCTCTGGATTCGACTGGTCGAAATGGCTGGGCGATCCGTCGTTGCAACGAGCCCATTCGGTTCCAAGTAGTCCAAGACGACGGCTTCATTGTATAGGCCTATGACGCGCACATCTCCGACGCCGATATCGCTAAAATCGACATACATGTCCCACTCGGTGCCATTTCGCCGAGTCGTTTCCCGCTTGACCCGTCGATGAGTTCCATCGTGCATGGCGTAACTTTCGGTCGTAATCGAGGCGTCCGGCTCGACGACCCCGACCGGCGGATCGAGATTGAACTCGAAACCCTCTCCGGGGCCAGATCCGAAACGTACGTTAATCCTCGCACTGGCAATGTGCTTTCCCGTACAGCACTTCATGCTCGAGCTGGGTGGAGGATCCTTCTTCTTCTTCAGCGTCGTTACATTGTCGCCGGTTTCGATCACGACGCCGAAGTCGCGTCGGGCGACACGAACCGGCCAGCTCTTCTTTTGGTTCCAGCCACCGTAAACCTTCTTAATGTCCTTCTTCTTGACTTTCGGCTTTGCTCCAGCGTTGTTCGGAATGACGCGGATGAGGTTCGCAAGCACGACGGTACCGTTCGGCAATTGAACGGCTTGTGCGCCGTCGCCGTCGGTGTTTCTCGAACCGAGTCCTAACCAGACATCGCCAAGGTCGTGCGGCTCACCTTCGTTTTCGACAAAGATCGATCGCCGATGCAGAGGAAGCGGAGCCGATGTATCCCGGTAGGTCACCCATCGCGGCCAATTCGCGACATCGGCGACGCGACCACCCGGGCCGGCTTGCGAGACACCTACGCGATGGTTCTCGAGGTACGCCTCGATTGTAAATGACTCACCCGTATAGGAATTGACGTACTCAAGTTCCTTCATTGCCCCTTTACGGACGAGCACCTTTCCGGCGCTGAACAGCGTGGGAGAACCCTCGAGAAAGCCTATAGCCTCAAGTTCGATCTGTGCCCCTGTCGGAAGTTCGCCATCAGGAATGGGGTCCCAATCGAGATCCATACCGTTCGTCTCGTCGTCGAAATCGACCTGAAAGCCGTCGCCGGGATGCAAGAGATTATCGACGAGGAGCTTGAGGCCTTCGGGTTGGGAAACGACGTCGAGAGTCGCATTGCCGAGACGTGTATGGAAGTGGCCGAAAATGAGCGTCGGTCCGCCGGAGTCGACGCGGAGGTCGTCATAGCAGGCGATCGAGTTCGGGTTGTCGGAGTATAGGTCGACTGCAGCTAAGCGAGGTTCCGCATTGGGGTCACCGGGCATTGTCCAAGGCTGAGTCACCAGATGCTGCCCATCGTAGTACACCGACACCACGTTGCTCGAGGTATCGATCTCACAGCGGATCTCTTTCCATTGATCCGCAACGAGAGGAAGCGAGGGCCCAGCGCCTGCGCGGTTTTCCTGGATCACTCCTTGTGCAGCGTTCATGCGCAACTGGACGCTCCAGGAGTAGGGACCCCCGTGCGCATAACGATTGAGCAAGATGAAGTAAGTATCTCCCACCGAAGATGAGGGCACGAGAACTTTCGTTCGCACACTGTTGAGCGGCCGCAGGCTGATGAGCTCCGACGCCTCCTTGACGATGTCGCTCGATCCAGTGACGAGCACTCGGCTCGGCGCGCTGAGCCCGCCGGAAACGACGGTGGCGTTGTAAGCCGCATTGTTATCCCAACCCATCCATCCCCCTTGACCTATAATGGTCGTGCCGGGCGGGTAGGAATCAAAGTTGTCGGTAAACGCTTCGGCAGGGGCGATGCCGAGGAAACAGGCTCCGAAGAGGGCGCATAGGCTTCGAAGGCTTCGTGTCGAGTTCATCATTGTTTCTCCCGTTGCTCAGACTGGCTGAAGTGCCATGGGCGTGTCGAGCACCAATGACACTAGCCACGACGAATCCAACGTTCCAGGAGTTTTCCGATTTGCGAGCCAAGAAAATACTCGATAGTGGTTAGACGGTAGTATCGATCGTATTCATGAAGGATCGCGTTCAGGCCAATTCTGCCGCTCCCGTCTTGCCTGCTATCCCAGAGGGGTCTGAAGCGGTGTCGTTGCAAGGCGAGCCACTCCTGCGACCACAGCCAGAAGCCAAGGACAAACTGGAACCGCTCCTCGAAGCAGCGCAGCGAGAGTACGTCGCAAGTCCCCAGAGCGTGGACGCCGCCGTGTGGGTCGGACGGCGCCTGGCCTACCTCGGGAGATATCGCGAAGCGATCGAGTGGTACTCCGCCGCGCTTGCAAGGCACGGGGACGAACCGAAACTGCTTCGTCATCGGGGTCACCGTTGGCTCACCATTCGCTGCATCGAGGAAGCAAGGGCGGACTTCGAAGCCGCCGCCCGCCTGCTGGATACCAAGCCGGACGAGGTCGAGCCCGACGGCATTCCGAATTCCCGGAACCAGCCGATCTCGTCTCTCCACTCGAACGTCTGGTACCACCTTGCCTTAGCGGAGTTCCTTCTAAGACAGGATGAGCAGGCCCTTGCGGCTTCCGAGGCGGGTAGGAGAGTATCGACGAACCCGGATCGCCTCGTCAGCCAGACCTACTGGCAGTACCTCATACTCCGGCGGCTGGGGCGGGAGTCAGAGGCGAAAGCCATCTTGGATCCGATTATCGAGAGCCTCGACATCGTGGAGAACTATGCCTATCTGCGGCTGCTCCTCGTCTACAAGGGGCTCGCAAGCGAAGAGGAGGTCCTTCTCGGTGCGACGGGCGAGATCGAGATGCCGACGCTCGCCTATGGGCTGGGGATGCGAGCGCTGTTCGACGGTAACGCCGTGAAGGCCAAAGTGCTCTTTGAGCGCGCGACTTCGGGTCCCGCGTGGCCGGCCTTCGGTTTCCTCGCCGCAGAGGCGGAGTTGGCGCGGACTTCTTCCTCGTCGCATTCTCCTTAGAGAGGTGTTGCGAACCCTGCGGGCGATCCCCTCCTCGCAGAAGAAGAGGCTTGCATCATAATCCGGGCCGATGGTCGAGCGGCCGAGTTGGGACGACTACTTCATGCAGATCGCGCACCTGGTCGCCACGCGCGCGACCTGCCCGCGGCGACAGGTCGGCGCGGTTATCGTCCGAGATCGCCGGATTCTTTCGACCGGTTACAACGGCGCGCCGCGCGGCCTATCTCACTGCCCGCCCGGCGGCCCAGATCATGAGTGGCCGTCGGGATGTATGCGGGCTGGGCACTGCATCCGCTCGCTCCACGCCGAGCAGAACGCCTTCCTCCAAGCCGCAATGATCGGGATTCCCTGCGAAGGGGCGACCGTTTATGTGACCTGCCAGCCCTGCAACACCTGCGCGAAAATGATCATCAACGCGGGAATCGTGCGCGTGATCTATGAAGGCGACTATCCCGACGAGTTCACCCAAGTCCTCTTTCGCGAGGCGGCGCTCGAAGTCTTTCGGTATCGCTCTGGCGTCTTGGAAAAGGTGGAGTGGGTGGGATGATAGAGATCGCGCCGCTCGCCGCGGCAGCGGGTGGGTTTCTCGAGGGTTTTCGATTTCCCCTGCTCACTGGTCTGGTCGCCCTGCTCGTGAGTTGGCTCGCCACGCCATGGGTGCGGCGCCTCGCGATCGCCAAAGGCGCGGTCGACGACCCGACTCGCGATGATCGACGAATCCACAAGGAGCCTCTACCGCGATGGGGAGGAATCGCGATCTATGCCGGGTTCGCCGTGGCGGTACTAGCCGTCCTGCCCTTCGCTTATCCATTTCATCCGATTCCTCGCTACCTCATTGCGGTGCTCGTGGTCGGGGCGTTCTTGGTGGCGGTGGGCGCGCTGGATGATCTCCATCAGTACCCGGCGAAGGTGCAGGCCCTGGCCCTGCTTGCGGCGGGGGTGTTGGTACAGTTCTTCTTCGACTCGGTCGGTCGGATTCAGATCGGCTCGATCGGAATTCCGTTTTCCGAGGGGATGTATCTCGACATCAAGGCCTGGTACCTCGCCGTTCCCCTGACGGCAATCTATATCTTCGTGGTCACCAAGACGATGGACACCATCGACGGGGTCGACGGGTTGGCGGCGGGAATCGCAGCGATTTCGGCGGCGACTCTGGCGATCATTGCAGCTACGGTCGGTCAGCCCCGGGTTGCGATCCTCGCGGCGGCGATCGGAGGAGCGGCCCTTGGCTTTCTTCGGCACAATTACAACCCGGCCAAGATCATCATGGGGACGGGCGGTGCCTATATCCTCGGCTTTACGCTGGCCTGCCTGAGCATCGTCGGCGCACTGAAGGTCATGGCCGCGATTGCACTCGTCGTGCCGCTGTTGGCGTTCGGGGTGCCGATTTTCGACGCCTTCTTCGTGGTCACGCGCCGCATCATGAGCGGCGTCCCGATCACCCAGGCGGATAAGCGACACGTCCACCATACGCTTCTCGGACACGGGCTCTCGCAGCGCCAAACTGTTCTGGTGCTCTACGCGGTAACTGCAGCGCTCTGCGGCGTCCTCCTCATGCTCGTGGTGAACAAGGTTGGCTAAGCCGAAGATCGTGTGTGTGGTAGGCACCAGGCCGGACGCGATCAAGACGGCCCCGGTGGTGCTCGAACTACGAAAGTACGCACGGGACGTCGAGTGCGTTCTCGTCGCTACGGGTCAGCACCGCGAGATGCTCGTGCAGGCACTTCGATCTTTCGGACTCGAGGCCGATCGAGACCTGAACATCATGGCGCATGGCCAGACCTTGGCCGACGTCACCTCACGCGCGGTTGTCGGCCTCGATGGGGTCTACCAGGAACTCCAGCCGGACCTCGTGCTGGCCCAGGGCGACACGACGACGACCTTCTGCGCCGCTCTCGCCGCGTTCTATCGACAGACCTCGTTCGGCCACATCGAGGCCGGCCTTCGAACAGACACGGTTTGGAACCCGTTTCCCGAGGAATTCAATCGAAGGGCGGTCGGCCTGGTCGCTCGCCTGCACTTCGCCCCGACCCGTCTTGCCGCCGAGAATCTCGAACGCGAGGGCTCGACGAAGGATGTGTACGTCACCGGAAACACGGGGATCGACGCCGTTCGGATGGTGGCCGAACAAGCACCTCAAACCTGGTTTCCGAGCGAGGAGCGGCGGATCATTCTGCTGACCACTCATCGCCGGGAAAACTGGGGCGAGCCTCAAAGGCACATCGCGGAGGCCGTTCGCGAAGTCGTCGACACCGACAAGGGGACCGTTCTGGTGGTGCCGATGCACCGAAATCCCACGGTCCGAGAGGCGCTCCGCGCCATCCTCGACGGCCATCCTCGGGTCCACCTCATCGAACCACCGGACTATCCTGAGTTCGTCAAACTCATGGAGCGCAGCAGCCTCATCCTGACCGACTCCGGCGGAGTCCAAGAGGAGGCGCCTGCCTTCGGCAAGCCGGTGCTCGTTCTACGAACCACCACCGAGCGGCCAGAGGGTATCGAAGCGGGCAACGCGGTCCTGGTCGGGACTGAGCGGCAGACCATCGTGGACGAGGCGATTCGACTGCTGTCGGACCCGAGCGCTTACCAACGGATGGCGACGGCGCGAAGTCCCTACGGAGATGGCAGGGCGGCCCAGCGTATACGGCATGTCGTGCTGAGCCACTTCGATATCGAAAGTCCGCCGGAGCCCATGTGGACCTGATTCAAGCGGTCGTCCTCGGGATCGTTCAGGGTCTGACCGAATTCCTGCCCATCAGCAGCACGGCTCATCTGCGACTCGTGCCTACCCTATTCGGCTGGGCCGATCCCGGAGCAGCCTTTACCGCTTCGATCCAACTCGGCACCCTCGTCGCGATCGTCGCCTACTTTGCGAAGGATCTCTGGGTCGCCCTGCGGGCCTGGCTCGGCAGTTTTCGGGGAGGGGAAGCAGCCCGTAAACCGGAGGCGCGGATGGGATGGGCTATCGTGGTTGGGACGATCCCGATCGGCATCTGTGGCATCCTGTTCAAGGATGCGATCGAGGGCTCTCTCCGGTCGCTTTGGGTGATCGCCGGCTCCCTGATCGGGATGGGTGTTTTGATGCTGCTGGCCGAGCGATTCGGTGCTCAGCGGCGCGGAACCGGCGAAGTGACCGTGAAGGACGGCGTCTGGGTCGGCCTGTGGCAGGCGATTGCGCTGATCCCTGGCGCGAGCCGGAGCGGGAGCACGATCACCGGCGCCCTCGTCGCGGGTTTCGATCGTGAGGCGGCGGCCCGCTTCTCGTTCCTGCTGTCGGTCCCGGCGATCCTCATTGCTGGGGTTTTCAGCCTGGCCGAACACAGGAAAGAATTCCTCGGCGAGAACCTCCTGCCGATGCTGACGGCCAACCTGTTTTCCTTCATCTTCGGCTACTTTTCGATCGCATTCCTGATCCGGTTCCTTCAGCGTCACGGGATTCGGGTGTTCGTCTTATATCGCGTCGTGATCGGGCTAGTGCTGCTCTATCTGCTCTGGACCGGGGCGCTCGCGCCCATGTCCGGCATCGCTGGCGGATAGAACCGGCATTTTCCGGCGTGGCCTGCAAGCCCGGGCATGGAAAACCTCACTCGGGTTTCCGTGAAGGTGCAATCACTTGCCGCCCGCGCCTTCCGGGGGCCCCGCGCTGTTTGTGCCTGGCTCGCCGGACCCTCCGCCTTGCAGAGCCTCCGCCCATCGGGGTATCCTTCGCCTCTGGCTCGCTCCAATCGGCGGGACCAACCCACAACTTAGCCACGGGCAAGGCGTCGCCCTGAGCGTCGTACCGGCCCGACAACGGCGGGAGAAAGAATGGCCAAACAGTGTCTCATCATCAAGCAGAAGCTCAAGCCGAAGTTTTCTTCGCGCGCCTATAACCGCTGCAGCCTTTGCGGCCGGGCGCGAGGCTACAACCGCTTCTTCGGCATCTGCCGAATCTGTCTCCGGGAGAACGCCCACCGAGGCATGTTGCCGGGCGTAACGAAGGCGAGCTGGTAGGAGGAAACGATGCATAGCGACCCTATCGCCGACCTTTTGACGCGCATCCGGAACGGCGCCCGAGCCGGGCTTCCTTCGGTCGAGATTCCCCTGAGCAAGATCAAGATCGATATCGTGAAGATCCTCGAGGCCGAGGGCTTTCTCAAGAGCCACGAAATCTCGACCGAGACCAAGTTCCCGACCATTCGGGTCCATATTCGGTACGACGCGAAGCGCAAACCGATCTTGAAGAAGCTGGCCCGGGTGAGTAAGCCCGGCCTCCGCGTCTATAAGGCGCACGACGAATTGAAGCCCATCCGCAGCGGTCTCGCGACGCAAATCCTGTCGACGAGCAGCGGGGTGATGACCGACCGCGAGGCCCGCAAGCGCAAGATCGGCGGCGAAGTCCTCTGCGAGGTTTGGTAAGGAGAAGGCGATGTCGAGAATCGGAAGACTACCCATCACCGTCCCGTCCGGCGTCACGGTTGCCGTCGAACCGGGCAACCTCGTCAAGATCAAGGGCCCGAAAGGCGAACTCGAACAGCGGATTTCAGACGATCTGACGATCAAGCAAGAGAACGGCACGATCGAGATCGAGAGGCCGAACAACCTGTACCGAACCCGGAGCCAACACGGCCTGGCACGAACGCTCGTGGCCAACATGATCACAGGCGTGACAGATGGTCACAAGAAACTGCTCCAAGTGCAGGGCGTCGGCTATCGCGTTCAGATGGAAGGGAAGAACCTCATCTTGAACATGGGCTACTCCCATCCGGTCAAGGTCGAGGCCCTGCCGGGAATCACCTTCGAAGTCACCGCAGACGAGAAGACACGTGCCCAAAGCATCACCGTGAACGGGATCGACAAGGCTCTGGTCGGCCAAGTAGCGGCCGACATCCGCAAGGTGCGAAAGCCCGATCCGTATAAGGGCAAGGGTATCCGCTACGCCGGAGAAATCGTGCGGCTCAAGGCCGGTAAGCGCGCCGCGAAGAAGAAGTAAGGAACGAGACATGCCGACCAAGAACAGATCAGAACTGAGGATCGTCCGCCACAAGCGGGTACGCAAGAAAGTCGACGGCGCGAGCGATCGGCCGCGGCTGGCCGTGTTTCGAAGCCTGAAGCACATTTCGGCGCAGGTTATCGACGACCAAACCGGCACGACGCTGGCGGCGGCGAGCAGCCAAGAGAAGGACTTGAAGGCTGCCGGCAATGCCGAAGGCGCCAAGAAAGTCGGCGAAGCCCTCGCCAAGCGCTGCAAAGACAAGGGCATTGCCAGGGTCGTTTTCGATCGCGGCGGCTTCCGCTACCACGGTAGGGTGGCCAAGCTTGCCGAGGGCGCCCGTGAGGGAGGGCTGGAGTTCTAACCATGAGAATGGCTAACCGAATGACGGGCCGTCGCGAGTCCCGCATGCAGACCGATGGGCCGCAGTACGACGTCCGAGTCGTCCGATCCAACAAGGTGTTCAAGACCCACAAGGGCGGCAAGACCGCCTCCTGGTCGGTCGTCGTCGTGGTGGGGGACAACAAGGGCTTGGTAGGCGTCGGCCTGGGCAAGGCGCGGGGCATTCCCGACGCGATCCGCAAGGCCGAAGAAGCCGCGAGGAAGGCGATGTTCAAGGTGCCGATGATCGGCGACACCATCCCGCACGAAGTCACCGCCAAATGCGGCACCGCCAACGTGATTCTCAAGCCCGCGAGCCCGGGAACTGGCGTCAAGGCGGGAAGCGCCGTGCGCGCCTGCCTGGAAGCGGCGGGCATCCACAACGTGCTCGCCAAGAGCCTGGGCAGCCGCAACGCCGTCAACATGGCCTACGCGACGATCGAGGCCTTCAAGGCCCTCAGCGTGCCCGAGGCGACTGCCGAGACACGAGGGCTCGACGTGGCCGAGTTGGTGCCTTGGCTGGCCAAGGCACGCAAGGAGGAAGCCGATGCTGCGAGTTAAGCTGGTCAAGAGCATTATCGGAAACACGCCGCGCAACCGAGCCACGGTGAAGGCGCTCGGTCTTCGCAAGATGCATCAGACGGTGGTCCACAAGGACACGCCCAGTATCCGCGGCATGATCCACCACGTGAAGCACTTGCTCGAAGTGGAAGAGGTGAAAGAGTAATGAGTCTGCATCTTCTGCGGCCCGCCAAGGGCTCGACGAAACGGCGACGCCGCGTGGCTCGCGGCATCGGCAGCGGCCTCGGCAAGACCGCCGGCCGCGGTACCAAGGGCCAGAAGGCACGCCGGCAGATCCACCCGCGCTTCGAAGGCGGCCAGACGCCGATCCAGCGCCGGCTCCCGGTAAAGAAAGGCTTCCGCAACGTGAACGCGAAGGAGTTCGCGATCGTCAACCTCGACGATCTGCAGAAGCTGTTCGACGCGGGTGCGGAAGTGACGCCGGAATCCCTCATGGCCACCGGCATCATCGGCGGCATCAAAGACGGAGTCAAGGTCCTCGGCTTCGGGGAACTCGATAAGAAGCTGAAGGTCAGCGCGCACCGCTTTAGCAAGTCTGCAGAGGCCCGCATCGTCGCGCTCGGCGGAGAGGTGACCAAGCTGTGAGCATGGCCGGCGCACTCGGGGGTGGCTTCGGGGGACGCGGCGACAAGAGCCTTCGTATGCCCCTCGTCGAGACCCTTCGTCTCGCCTGGGCCGATCCCGAGATCCGGCAGCGCCTGATCTTCGTGCTCTTCGTCTTCGGCATTTTCGCGCTCGGGACTCACGTTCCCGTTCCGATCCCCAACGTCAATGCGGCCGCGTTCGAGGACAAGATCAAGAACAACGCCTTCTTTGCGCTAATGAACACCGTCGGCGGTGGGTCGCTCAAGCGCATCTCCATCTTCGCGCTCGGTCTCGGCCCGTACATCACGGCTTCGATCATCATGCAGATTCTCACCACCGCCTTTCCGGCGTGGAAGAAAGAACTGCAAGAAGGCGGCGAGTACGCTCGGCGGCAGCAAAATCGTCGCACGAGGCTCCTGACCCTTGCGCTGTGCGTCTTTCAGAGCCTCGGTCTGATCCAACTCATGGGTTCCGCGATTGGACCCCAGTCGCCATGGACCATCGCCACCATCTCCATCTTTTGGACGGCAGGCGCGATGGGCCTCCTTTGGCTGGGCGAACAGGTGAGCGAAAAGGGCATTGGAAACGGTGTTTCGCTGATGATCTTCGCCGGCATCGTCATCTCGATACCCAATATGTTCGATATGGTCGGACAGGCGATTGCCAACGGCGCCGTCCAGTGGTGGCAGGCCACCTTCCTCCTCTTGCTGTTCCTTGCGACGACTTGGCTGATCGTTCTCTTCACGATCGCCCAACGTCGCATCCCGATCCAGCACATGCGGCGGCAGGTCGGCACGCGGGCGGTCGGCGGAGCGACGAGTTATCTTCCCTTATCCCTGAACCTCGCCGGCGTCATCCCGATCATCTTCGCGATCTCCTTGATCTATATGCCGGCTCAGTTTGCGACCATGCTCGGAGACAATGCCGTCGGGCGATTCTTCGCTGTCGTCGCCGAGTTCATGCAGATCAACCTTACGCGGTGGCAAGGGTGGGTGGGAGCCTTGATCTACACGATCATGATCTTCTTCTTCACCTACTTCTATACAGCCATCCAATACAACGTCGAGGATATCGCCAACAACCTCAAGCGAGGTGGCTCCTTCGTGCCCGGGGTCCGGCCCGGCAAGCAAACGAAGGACTTCCTGGACGGGGTCATATCGCGAATCACGATCGTCGGCGCGTTCTTCCTGGCGATCATCGCCCTGACGCAGTTCTTCGTCCCCGTCATCGCTCCGGGTCTGGGAATGGTCAACGTGAGCATGCTCTTCGGAACATCCCTCCTCATCATGGTCAGCGTCGCCCTCGAGACGATGCGGCAGATCGAGGCCAACATCCTGATGAAGCAGTACGGCGCCTAGCCATGGCGGCCGAGGTTCTCAACCGAACCCCCCTGTTCGACGCGCACCGTCGAGCCGGGGGGAAGCTGGTTCCCTTCGCCGGGTACGAGATGCCCGTCCAGTATGCGAGCATCATTGCCGAGGCGTCAGCCGTTCGAAACGCCGTCGGTATGTTCGATGTCAGCCACATGGCGCGCCTGCGATTCTGGGGCGAGCGAGCGACGGAGTTCGTCCAGTGGATCACCGCCAATGACGTCGGCAAACTAGGCGACAGGCAGGGGCAGTATTCCCTCTTGACTAACGAGCGAGGCGGATGCGTCGACGACATCATCGTCTACCGTATCGCTCCCGATGAGTACCGCATGGTCGTCAACGCCGCGAACCATGCCAAGGACGCCGAGTGGATCGAATCGCAGAATCGCTTCGGCGTGGCCGTTTCCGATTACACGGACGACACCGCGATGATCGCCGTCCAGGGACCGAAGGCGGTGGGAGTCCTGCAAGACCTGTCCGACCACCCCGACGATCTCGCGTCGGCCCCGGCTTTCGGTGTGGTGGAGTGCCAGGTCGCAGGCCGCCCGGTGTTCGCGGCCCGCTCGGGCTACACCGGTGAGGACGGGTTCGAACTGATCTGCAGTTCCGCGGATGCAGAAGAGGTCTGGAACGCGCTGCTAGAAGCCGAAGTCGTTCCATGCGGTCTCGGAGCCCGCGACGTCCTTCGCGTCGAGGCGGGGCTGCCTCTCTATGGCCACGAACTGGGCGACGATCTGAGTCCGATCGCCGCCGGACTCGGGTGGGTCATTGCCAAGAACAAGAAGTTTATCGGCAGTGAGCCCATCGCTCGGGCGCGTGCCGAAGGCACGCCGCAGAAACTCCAGGGGGTTCGCATCGAAGCCAAGCGGCTGCCCATGCCCGGCATGCAGGTCCTCGTGGACGGCCGCGTAGTCGGTGAAGTGAGCAGCGGAGTCTATTCTCCGCTCCTCGGGTGCGGCGTCGCCTTCGCGTTCATCGACGCCGAGATCGAACGGGGCACGGCCTGCGCCCTCGCCGTGCGGGGCAAGCTCGAGCCGGGCACGATCGTGGATAAGCGGTTCTACCGGCGCGGTTAGGGGAGGTCTATGGAGTGCGCGGGCCCGCCCGCGCTTTTCGATTGGGCGTTTACCGTCATCCCGAGCTTGCCGAGGGATCGTCATGCGCCTTCCCTCATCAAGGCACGGCGATTCCTCCGCTCCGCTTCGCTCCGGTGCGGGGCCGTGTTCGTCGCTCGCGCTAAGCGCATCGGGCGAGGGTTCCCCCTCATGCCAATGAGGGGGATCTGGCCGCGACGGAGGTGCGTGCCTGAGGGGGAGTAATCCCAGGAGAAACCCAGAAATTACTCCCCCTCTTCGCGCGCTACGCGGCGAAGGTCCCCCTCGTCTTCGACGAGGGGGAATGGTACTCTCCATCCCCAACCCTTTCCTCTCGCAGCGAAAGGAAGGGGCAATTCCTCCTCCGCTGCCCTGCAAAAGCATTCTGCGGCCCTGCAAAAGCATTTCGCGGATGGGTCGCGCCGCGAAGGAGGGTCGGCGACCCGGGGGCACGAACCATCCCCCGAACACCCTCCTCCATCGCCGGCACTTCGCCGCCCGGCTAGCCGACCAGCACGAGGTCGGACTCGACCATACTGCGACCGTTCGCAATGTAGTAGTCGAACTCCTGCGGGAAGGCCTTGATCGCACCGACCACCGGCCATGCGGCGGCGTCGCCGAGGCCGCAGAACGAGCGCCCGTCGATCTGGGAGCAGATCTCGAGGAGGAGCTCCTTATCGCCGGGCTGGCCGTTACCCTTTACTATTCGCTCCAGAATCTGAAGCAGCCAGCGGGTGCCCTCCCGGCACGGTGTACATTTGCCGCACGACTCGTTCGCATAGAACAGCGCGGTACGCCAGATGAACTTGACGATGCAGACCTGGTCGTTCAGGACGATGCACCCGCCGGAGCCCACCATCGATCCGACTTCGGCCATCTCCTCATATCCGATCACCGCTTTGGAGCAGGCGTCGGCGTCGATCATCGGCACCGACGAGCCTCCTGGGACACAGGCCTTGAGCGTGCCCTTTACGCCGCCGGCCAATGCGAAGAGGTCGAGAAGCGTCGTCCCGAAGTCGATCTCATAGTTTCCGGGTTTGTTCACGTGCCCGCTGACCGAGAACACCTTCGTGCCACGGGAGTTCTTCGTCGAAGCCCCTAGGGTGGAATACCACTCGCCGCCGCGCTCGAGGATGAAGGGCGCGACGGCGTAAGTTTCGACGTTGTTGATGACTGTTGGCAGGTCCCAGAGTCCGGCAACCGTGGGAAGCGGGGCGTGAGGGAACTTGAGACGAGGCATCCCCCGCTCTCCCATGAGGCTGCTCATCAGGGCAGACTCCTCGCCGCACTCGTACGATCCGGCGCCCATGTGGATATGAAGGTCGAAGTCGTAGCCCGAGCCGAGGATGTTCTTGCCGAGGTAGCCGGCGGCGTATGCTTCGTCGATCGCCTTGCGCATCGCCCTTGCCGCATCGACGAACTCGCCCCGGATGTAGACATAGCCGGTGTCGGCCTGAGTCGCGTATCCGCCGATCGTCATGCCTTCGATGACGAGGAACGGGGTCTCCTCCATCAGCTGCTTGTCCTTGAAAGTTCCAGGTTCCCCTTCGTCGGCGTTGCAGAGCATGAAGTGATGCGGGGCGTGCTTGTCTTTCTCGATGCCGTTCCATTTGATCCAGGTCGGGAATCCAGCGCCGCCACGACCGCGAAGCCCGCTCGCCTTGACTTGGTCGATCACGGCTTGCCGGTCCATTCCGAGGGCGCGCTTCAGACCGGCGTACCCGCCCTTAGCGAGATAGCCGTCCAGAGTGCGATAGGAAGGGTCGTGGGCGTGTTCGAGCAGGAGCTTGGTCTCGGCCATGTCCGCTCATTTTGGCACGGGCTTGGTCTTCCGGAACTCGTCGACGGCTCCGCCCAGGTCCTTGAGGTCCTGTGAAGTGGGCGTCTCGGGAGCGTAGAGGGCCACTTCGAAACGCTCGGTCAGCGCCGCCGCCCGATCGTGGTCGGGCAGTTGATCGCCGATCCGGTCGATGTACTCGCGTGGCGTCTCGTTCAGGCGTCGCGGCTTGCCGGTGAGCTTCTCGAGCGTCCGCCCGAATCGGGCATACAGGCGGCCGACCACGGTCCTTTCGGGAGCAGCTTTCGCTGGCTTCTTGGTAAACAAGCCCTTTACTGCTAGCAACACGATCGCGACCGCCATCGCGACGAGAAGGATGTCGATCGCTTGCCGCACCCATTCCCGCTCGAACCACGGTGTAGAGGAACCCTTCACCGCGCCGCGTCCCGAACCTTCGACTGCAGGCGCGCCCTCGGTCGGATCGAAGGGAAGCCATCCAACGCCCTCGAAGTAGATCTCGCACCACATGTGATAGTCCGAATCCTTCACCGTCATGTAGCCTTGTGAATCGCGCAGGGCGTCGTTGGGCCAGAATCCGATGGCCGTTCGAGCGGGGATGCCCACCGCACGTGCACACATCGCCATGGCGGAGGCGAACAGGTCGCAATAGCCTTCCCGAGTTTCGAAGAGGAACGCCTCGACAGCATCGAGATCGGTAGGAATCGCGGGGGCGTCGAGGTTGTAGCGAACTTGGGATTCGATCGCGACTTTAATCGCCATCGCCCTCTCGAAGTCGTTCGATGCGCCCTGGATTGCCTGCCGGGCAAACTCGCGGACGCGGGGCCGAACGGTGGAGTCGTCGGTCATCTTGCCGGCGAGATAATCGGGCTCGATCGCTCGGACAGGGGTCGCTTCGGGCGTCGGTACCAGGACGATGCCGCCGATTCGAAACGGCGGCGCTTCGGCCAGGCTATTCGAGACCATGCCATCCACGCTGATCGGGAAGGGGCGCATCCTCCGATCACCGGGGACCCGGACCGGCATGCCGGGGACGTAGGCTCGGTCGTGCCGGCCCACCAGGTACTCGACGTCGAACTCCAGAGTCCTCTGGTTCTTGAGGCTGGCGTACTCCCCGTCGAGGATGGGCTGGGCGTTGGTGAAGAGTTCACGCCCGAAGTCGTTGGACCAAGAACTGCCGCTGAAGCGATAGAACGTCGAGGATCGCAGATACCGCTGGCGATCGAGCCGGGCTTTCAGGACGGGCCGCCCTTCGGTTTGCCCGCGAGGTCCGGCGCCCACTCGCAGGGTGGAATCGGACGCCGCGAAGTTCGCCGCCGCGGTCGAGGTGGGCGGACGCGGCAAGGGCACGTTTACCCGGATCTGGCCCGACACAGCGGAAACGGACGACTGGATTACCGGGGCGCCCACCAGGCTGAAGAGGACGACTCCCGTGGCCGAAACGAGCGCCCACTCGGGACCCGCCATCCAGCGCCAAGGCCCCGTGCGGAGGTTTGCGAGACGCTCGGTATCGACGTCGCGCTGATCAGGTTCCGGCTCACCGGTCTGGAGGAACTTGACGCCGACGGCCTGGACGGGGCCCTCGGCGACCTCCGCCTGGCGCAGCATCGCACGCAAGTGCGATCGCGCGAACAGGGTCGCGGCGCACACCAGAAACACGAAGAACAAGTATTGAGCGGTCTCGTAGGTATTCCACGCGCCTACCAGGCCGAACAGAGCGATGCAGGGCACCATCTGGAAGACCTGGGTCGTGTCCCGCCACGCGACGAGGCTACCCAGGAGGAGCATCCAGGAGAGGACGCCGGCGAGAATCAGCGTCGTAGGGTAGCCATCGTCGGGCAAGAGGCTGTTCAGGGGAACGGCCCGAAAGACCACGACGATGGCAGCCACCAGATACAGCGGTCCGTCCAGCCGGAAGAGGCGGGTGCCCGCCAGGAGGCGGCCCAAGCCGAAGCTGACCAATGTGCAGCCGGCAACCCCCGCCGCGAAGAACATCCCGATTGCCGCCTTGTTGATGCCGATCGCTGCCGCGTACACGGCGAGAATCGCGCAAATCGCCATGAGCAGATGATCGAGCCAATTCGAATCCTGCGCATAGACCCTCATCGCACGGCCTCCACCTTCGGCATGACGAAGACCTCGGCTCCAGCGTCGCGAAGCTGACCGAGGTAGGCGGGATCGGTGGCGCTGGGCAGGCGGGCCAGGCGCGCAGGACGGTAGTCGTTGGCATCGTAGATTAGGCAGACCTTCTGCAGCCCGGTCAGCGAGCCCAGTACGATGGGCAGTTGAGGGTCAGGGCTCGAAACCATCAGCACGAGAGTTCCGCCCTCCGGAAGATCGCGCGCTAGCCCGGCGAGTTCTGTGCTGAGCTCGGTGGTCTGGTCAGCCTGGATCGAGGCGAGGATCTCGTAGATCTCCTGTTTGCGGACGGTCTGCGACAGCGAGACGCTTCGGGGCTCTTCGAGGCCGGGGAAGGCGACCGTCGCACCTTGGCGGAGGTACTGCTCCGCCAAGTAGGCGCAGTGCCCGCACATCGCTTCGAAAGTCGTCGCGCCGCCGACCCCGACCTCTGTTCCTCGCGTGCGTTGCAGCACGAACAGGAAGACCAGTCCGGAGCCGGACTCGAATTCCTTCACCATCAGCTTGCCGGCTCGCGCGCTAGAAGCCCAATGGACGTAGCGCATCGGATCGCCGGCGCTGTATTCCCGGACGCCGCGAGGCTCGATGCCGGATCCGCGGAAACGGCCGCTCTCGGCTTCGCTGGTGCCCCATCCTGCGGCTGGGGGGATCGGGACGGACACCGTGATCGGCGCCGGGTACACCGTGAGCTCGGCGGGCTCAGTCGCGTACTCCTTGCTCATCGTGATCAGCCCGAGTGCGTCGGTGCCGAACACCTCCAGACCGGCCCAGCGGAACTTGCCGCGCCGAAGAGGACGGAAGCTGTACTTCGTGTGAATCGGCTGGTCGTATGAGGGAGCGACGGGCAGGCTGGGAGTCAGATCGGCACAAACCAGATTGCGGGGAAGGCCGTCCACGATTGTCACGAGCGGGCGCTTGAGGCGGCGCTCGCTCCAGACGACAAGCCCGACGGTGACGGTGTCACCGACGTTCACCGTCGGAGGCGACACGCGCTCGAACCGCAGTCCCCGCACCGAGAGCCAGGCCTGGGCCCGCGAGGCGAGGATCGTCGCGAACATCGCCGTCGCCATGTAGAACAGCGCGGGCGAGTTAATGAGGATCGCCATCGTGGCGAGAAAGAGGGCCGCGATAAACGGAACGGTGCGGGCGACGTTGCGCATCGGATAGCGTATATTACGTCGCCCGCCGCCGAATTCGCCGTTGGCGCCGCGGAGGTATGTCCGCCTTTCTGTTCAACGGCGTCTGGGAGTGTAGCAGCCGACGAAGCGGCTGGCGAGGCGCCCGGAGATCAGCGAGGGTCTGTACTCGCCACGAGCGGCACGGATCGCCTGAAGAATGCTCACGATCGTGTAATAGAGCGAGATGAGGCCAAGGATAATCCACGTCGCCAGGGCTTTGGCGACCGCCGCCCAGACCAGGTCCCACCTGAAGCTTTGGCCACGCGTCTGAATGAGCTCCCATACCTTGACGAGCGTGAAGACGATCGAGACCCCCATAGCCAGGAAGAGCACGACCGAAACCACGATCGCTTCGAAAAGGGCTTGCAAGGCGTGAACCGCCACGAATCTCGACCGCCTTCTCATGACGCAGTAGGCGATTGCCGGCGCGGCGATGGGGAAGAAGATCGAAAAGACATGGGTCGCGGCGGCAGCGGTGCGCTCCTCGGTCGTGGTCGAAGCGACGACCCATCGGCTCATGACGGCATTACAGCATGTCGAGAAGCGGGGTTGCACTGGCTAGCGAACTTCGTCGAGGTCGAAGCGATCGTGGAGGAGCCGTACCGCGCGTTCGGTTTCGGCCTCGGGAATCAGGCAGCTGAGGGAGAGATCACTGTCGCTTGTCTGCAGCACCGAAACCTGGGCATCCTGCAGGGTGCGAAGGACGTTGAGAAAGACGCCGGGCTGCTGAAGGTATTCGTGGCCGATGAGGGAGACCATGGTGCAGTTCTCGGTGGCTTCGAGCGTGATCGTGCGGTGGCCTCCCAGGGGAGCGAGCAGGGCAGCTTGTGTTTCGGCTTCGCGCGATGCGGGCTGGCCGAGCTGGAAGAGGTAGATCGCGCCCGGTTCGAGGGGGATGACGAGTCCGTCGAGAAGATCCTGCACCGTCGGATACTGACTGCGCGGTACGGCAAACCCGATGCCGGCGGGGCTCAGATTCATCATGAAGAGATTGACGCCGTACCGAGCCATCATCTCGTACACCCGTGCCTCTAAAGGGACGCGGTGGGCCTCGGAGGCCTGGCCCAGGTCGAAGCGGAAGTAGACGAGCTTGCCGGTATGGGTGACGCCAGTGACGCGTCGGCCGGGGAAGACCTCGCGCTTGACGACCTCGGTGCCCTCTTCCTCCCCGAACGTGCTTTTCACCCAGAGGGGAATGTCGAACTTCATAGCGATCTCCGCCGCTCGGGGATGGAGAACTTTCGCGCCGAGGTGAGCGATTTCGGCGACCTCGTCGTATGTGACTTTGCGGAGGGTCGGGGCTTCGCGCACGAAATCGGGGTCGGCGGTCTTGACGCCGTCGACGTCGGTGTAGATTTCGACGGCTTCGGCTTGGAGTGCGGCGGCCATCGCGGCGGCGGTCGTGTCCGATCCACCGCGTCCGAGAGTGGTGAGCTCTCCACCCGGCGAGCCGTCGCCGGCGACGTAGACTCCTTGGAAGCCGCAGATGACGGGAATCGCACCCTGATCGAGGCTCTTGAGGACACTCACGGGGTTGATGCCGATGATTCTCGCGTTGCCGTAGACCCCGTCGGTCCTGATCCCAGCCTGGCCGCCGCGGAAGGAGTGAGCGGGATGGCCGAGGGTCTTGAGCGTATGAGCGAAGATAACGGCGGAGAATATCTCGCCGCAAGCGATCATGAGGTCAAGTTCGCGAGCGTCGGGGGCGACATCGGGGTCGATGTCGCGGAGAAGGGCGATGAGGGTATCGGTGGCGTAGGGTTCGCCGCGGCGGCCGATGGCGCTGACGACGACCACCGGGCGATACCCTTGCTCCTTGGCAGAGACTACTCGGAGAGCGGCTTGCATTCGAGCATCGGCGGTGGCCACGCTGGTGCCGCCGAACTTCATCACGCGGATCTTCATGCGAAGGCCCCTCTGAGTCGATCGGCAAGGGCCCTGGCATCGGCGGCTTCGGCCACGATGAGAAGCCGATCGTGCATGTCACCTAGGTGATCGAGCTTCGCGCCGCTGCCGATGGCGATGGCCACAAGTCGGGCGATGAGCCCTTCTTCGTCCCGGATGTTCACCGCGTGAACCAGCACGATGCTTCGATCTCTGCCGAGGTCGAAGGCGTAGCCGGCGCCGCGCAGGCAGGAGTCGATTCGGTCGGTGGCCTCCTTCGGAATAAGGAAGGAGAGGCCGTCGGTGGTCAGCTTGAGGAAGTCCAGGCTGACGCCCTCGTTCTTGACGACCTTGAGAACGCCCAGGCGTGAATCCATGACAGGTTCGGCGAGATCGCGGACGTGAACTTGAGAATAGCCCTCGCGGATCTCCACGCGGCTGATACCGCGCTTCTTCTCGAAACCAGTCTCGGTCGTTACGGCCATGTTGCCAGATTCTAGCGCCCGCTTAGCCCGACGCGCCGATCGCCTGCCGTCGCCTCCACTCGACGTAACCTGCGACCGCCATGAGCAGGAACACGAAGTAGAGCCCGGACATGAGATGGAGACCCCGCGACCAAAGAAGAGGGACATAAATGGCGTCGGCCACGATCCAAACCAGCCAGTTCTCGATGAACTTCTTCGTGAGCATGTATTGGGCGACGAGGCTCATCGCCGTCGTCAGCGCATCCAAGAAGGGAGCCGTCCCCTTGACGACGATGAGAGCGTCGTGAATGAGGATCGTGGAAACACCACAGACATAGGCGAGCACCAGGGCAAGATCCGACCGGATGTTGGTGATCCTAAGTGGGGCGCGGCGGTCTCCGCCGTGCAGCCACCAATACCAGCCGAGCGCGGCAAGAATCATGTAGACGATCTGAAGTCCGGCGTCGGCATAGAAGCGTGTCTGGAAGTAGACGATGAAGGTGAAGGCGCAATTGGCGAGACCGATCGGCCAGTTCCAGATGTGCTCTTTGACGACGAGCCATACGCACCATCCGCCGGTAACGACGGCGACGACCTCCGTCCAATGGTTGTCGATCACCCCTTGCAGGCTGAGCAGGAGCAAGGCGGCGCTGACCACCGCGCCGGCAACATATCCAGCGAAGATGGCCAGCCTTCGGAGGCCGGAGCCGGTCACAGGCCTATCCGAGCGCCATCGGCATGATCACGCAGAACTGGTTGTCTCCGCCTTCGATCGGACGGAAGACCGCCGGACGCGAGGGCTCGGTCAGTTCGGCCCGGATGCCGTCACTTCTAAGCGCGGCCAATGCGTCTTGGACGAACTTGCCGTTGAACGCGATCTCGATCTCGCCGTCTTTGGCGACGACGGAAACCTGCTCCTTGGCTTCCCCGCGGTCCTCGCTCCGGGCCGTGAGAAGAACATGCTCGCCTTGCCCGCTGAACCGGATCCGGTTGGCACTATCGCGCGCGATGACGAGCGTCCTCTTGACGTTGTCGAGCAGCTCGGCACGGTCTATGGTCCAGGCCCGGGTGTACTCCTTCGGAACGACCCGTTCCCAGTCAGGAAAGGCCCCGGACAGCAACTGGCTCACGATTCGCGCGTTTTCGGTGTCGACGTAGAAGCGCGTTTCGTCGAACTTGACGGTGATCTCCTCTTCGTCGGTGAGGGGCAGACTCTTGATCGAACGCAGTGCCTTCGCAGGCAGGATGGCCTGCAGTTCCGAGCCGATTCCCTCGCGCTCGATACGGCACACCGCCAGTCGATGGGTATCGGTGGCGACTAGGGTGAGCAGTCGGCCGTCATAAACGAAGAGGACGCCGGTCAGTTGCGGGCGGCTTTGGTCCTCGGCAGTGGCATAGGCCACCGAATCGACCGCCATCTTGAATTCGCTCATCGGCAGCTTAAGCTGCGCAGTGTCGCCGACTTCAGGGATCGCCGGGAACTCGTCGGCCGAGAACATGAGCATCTTGTACTCGCTTGCCCCTTGCCGAAGATAGACCGAAGTGCCTTCGAGTTGGATCGTAATCTGACCGTCGGGGAGGTTCGAAACCACGTCCTTGAGCAATCCCGCGTTCACGCAGACGGCGCCGGGTCGCTCGACCGCTGCGAGGATCCTTCGTTCCGCCCACATGTCGCCATCGCATCCCAACAGGGTGAGACTGCTATCGGCGGCTTCGAGGCGTAGGGTGTTGAGAATTGGCAGACTGGTCCGCTGGGCGGCGAGAGGCGCGCACAGATTGACGGCATCGAGCAGATCTTTACGCGAGCATTCGAGTTTCACGGCTGGTTCCTTTTACCCAAGGATGGGCAACTGATATTGAAGGTGGACGGGGGCCTCGGATCGGGGCCGAACATCGGCTCCGCGGGCGACCAAGAGCATGAGGATACGCTGGAAGGACTCCTCCGTGAAGTCTGGCCGAGGGTGGGCCGCCTTCAGGACGGCTTTCGCCTCATCGAGGCTTTCGATCTCGGCGGCCAGGGCCGGATCTCGTCCGGCAGCCTCTTCCATCTCCCGACAGAGTTCTTCGGGAAGTGCGTTGTCGACGTAGAGGTCGACCAGCTTGTACGACGTTTCTTGATTCATGAAATCTTCTCCAGAGATCCTCCCAGCTTGTCTCTGAGCGCCCGACGACCTCGATAGAGTCGCGACTTGAGCGCGGGAACGCTGATTTTCAGGACTTCAGCAGCCTCCTTCGCGGAGATGTCCTCGAGATCGCACAGGATAAGCGGCTCCCGATACTCGTTCGGAAGGTCGCTGAGGGCTTGCTGTACGGTGATCTTGAGCGCAGTGCGCTCTTCGGGGCTTCCGCAATGAGCGTCCACGGGAAGGTCGACCAGCTTGTGCTGTCGCATCTTGTCGATGCAGAGGTTCCGTGTGATCCTGAAAAGCCAGGTTCGAAAGGCCGCGTCGGCCCGAAGCTCGTTCGAGCGCCGAAGGACGCGAAGGAAAGTTTCCGCTGTCGCGTCCTCGGCATCAGAACGGTTGCCGAGCATCCGGAAAGCGTAGCGAAAGATCCGCTCTCCATAAACCTCGTACAGCGCCCCGAGCGCAGAGGGGTCCCCCTTCGCGAGAGCGTTGAGCCACCGCTTTTCGGCCAAAGAATCTTGCTGAGAGTCACTCGACATAAACAGACGACGGCGCACCTCGATACGATGCCGGCCTCGTATGTTACCGCCAATGGTCCCGGTCATCCCGATGTTGTGGCGTGGGTTATCCACACCCTGGGCGGAAAACATCGACCTCGTCCAGTTTGTGAGCGTTTTTCGCTCGAACCCTGAAGAACCCCCGGCAATTGCCGATAACGATACTGACGGCCCGGAGAAGGCGTGGCCCGAGGTCCCACAAGTGTCGGAAGTTCTTTCGCAGGCAGAAATCGAGGCCCTGCTCGGCTCCATGGCCGAGAGCGACCAGTCGGCTGGGCCGACGGGGGAAGGTGCGCCAACTCGCGGCGCCCTGCGGACGGCCACGGCCTTCGAGATCTACGACTTCCGGCGACCCGATAAGTTCAGCAAGGATCAACTCCGAACTCTGCAGATGCTGCACGAGACGTTCGCGCGCCTTGCCGGAACGGGTCTTTCGGCATACTTGCGCAGTCAAACGAACATCGACCTCATTTCGTTGGAGCAAGTGCCCTACGAGGAGTACTTGCGGAGCATCAATCAGTCGGTCTTCACCGTCATGTCGCTGCCTCCGCTCTCCGGACAAGCGGTCCTCGAAGTCGAATTCGAACTCGTCTTCACCATGATCGATCGGCTCCTCGGCGGCCCAGGACGGACGGTCCCGCGAACCGTCCTGACGGACATCGAGCGCCCCTTGGTCAAACAGATGATCGAGCGCCTTTTCTTAGCCCTGAAGACGGCCTGGGAGGGAGTGGTCATCGTCAATCCCGGCATCGAGGGCATGGAGACCAGCGCGCAGTTCGTCCAGATCGCCCCGCCCACCGATATCGTCGTCAACATGCTCTTCGAGGTGCGGATCGGCCAGGTCCGCGGAGCGATGAGCCTCTGCATCCCGTATCTTGTTCTCAAGCCGATCACCGCCAAGCTTAGCGCTCAGAAGTGGTTCGTCAACTCGAGCCGAAAGGCCAGCGGCACCAGCCGACGCAGCTTGGGCTATCACGTAGGTCAGTCGCCCGTGGAGTGTTCCGTCCGCCTGGGCAAGGTGCGGCTTGCCGTCAAGGACTTCCTCCGTCTCCAGCAAGGCGATATCCTGCGCCTCGATCAGAAGACCGACGACGACCTGATGATGCTCGTGAGCGATACCCCTAAGTTCGAAGGCAAGCCCGCCCTCGTCGGCAAGAAGGTCGTCTTCAACGTCACCCAACCACTCGAATCCTAGAGAGAACCCATGCCCATTTCCGCCGACATCGTATCGAAGATCAGCGCTCTCCAGAACCAAATCTGGCAGACGGTTTCGCTTACCGTCAGCGAAGCGACGGGCCAAGCCATCAACTTCGGCTCCCCGCTGACGACGGCGACCGACACGGCAGACCTTTACGCTGAGCTCACTTCGCCAAAACTGGTCATTCAATTCGCGTTTGCCAGCATGCCCGAGCATCCGATGGTGATCCTGTTCCCTCAGGAGACCTTCGCCGACCTCGCTCGACTCACGCGAGCGGGACCGATCGAGACGATCGACGAAAATCTCATCGCCGAGGTCCGGCCGATCCTCGAAGGCATCGTCCAAGGTCTCTGCCTGACGGTCGGAAACATCCGGAACGAGGCCATCGTGGCGAGCGGACTCAGTATCCGGTTCCAGATTTTCAGCTTTCCGCCGAACCTGCAAAGGGCCGACGAACTGCTTCGAACCGGCGTCGCGATCGCCTGTGACTCCATCCACGGAACCCTTATCTGGCTGATGGACGACGAGACCGCCCATGCGATCCTCGGGATGGACCCAGCCGATACGGACCAGGATGGATTTGCCCAGAACCTGGACTCCGCCACCGGACCCACTTCCCCATTAGGTGAGGACAACGGACTTGAGATCCTCCTCGACATCCCGCTCGAAATCTCGGTCGAACTCGGTCGCGTGAAGATGCTGATCAAGGATGTTGTCGAACTGGGCGCAGGCTCCATCGTGGAGATCGAGAAAGCGGCCGGTGAGCCGGTCGACGTCCTCGTCAACGGACGCATCGTGGCGAGAGGGGAAGTCGTGGTGATCGAAGACAACTTCGGAGTGCGGATCACGGAAATCCTGAGCCCGCAGGACCGATTGATGAAGCTCAACGAGGTCGCCTAGCGATGTTTCGACGGATCGCTTTGGTGGGCCTGCTCGGTTTGCCATGCTCGCAAGGACTTGCTCAGAGCGGCGCGCTCGGCACCAAAAAGAGCGTGATGGTCGGGGCGGGCGCATCGGGCTCCAGTGGACTTGGCGGCATGCAGCTGCTGCAGATGATCGTTGCCATCGTCATCGTGGTGGCCCTGCTGAAGTGGCTTCTACCCAAAGTCCTCCTGCGCATGAACAAGCGGATCGGCCCGGCCGTGGGCAGTTCGATCGAAGTCGAAGAGAGCGCGACGTTCGCTGGAGGAAATCTCCTCGTCGTGCGAGCGCGAGGCAAGACCCTCCTGCTCTGCGTTTCGAATCAGGGCGTCTCCTGCCTGGCCGATCTCACCGAACCGGCGTCGCTGCCCGACCCACCCGCATTCTTCGAACTGCTGGATGAGGCACAAGAGAAACCCTCAGCGACCGCGGTCGTAGAGACCGCCGATATCGAGGCGGCTCTGGGAAGGCTCGCGAGGCTAGAGGGATGAAGAAACTTCTTCCGAGTTTGCTCTTAACGCTTGGCTTGGTCGCGGTGGCGGTACCGCAAACAGGGCTGCCCAAGATCGATATCGGCATCAGCCCGACCAAGAATCCCGAGGACATCAGCACTTCGCTTCAGATTCTTGCGCTCTTGACGGTGCTGAGCATCGCGCCGGCGATCCTCATCATGACGACAGCCTTTACGCGGATCGTCATCATCTTTTCCTTCGTTCGCAACGCGCTCGGTACCCAAAACATTCCCCCGAACCAGGTCGTGATCGGTCTAAGCCTCTTCCTGACCCTCTACATCATGGCTCCGACCTACACACAAATCAACGAGAGCGCACTTAAGCCCTACTTCTCGAAGAAAATCATGGCCAACGGAAAGCCGATGACATTCGAGCAAGCGCTCGAGGAAGCTCAGAAGCCAGTGCGGGCCTTCATGCTCAAGAACACTTACGAAAGCGACCTCAATCTCTTCCTCGACATGCGCGACGAACATCCAGAGACGCCGGAGAAGGTGTCGCTCATCTCCCTGATTCCCGCTTTTATCCTCAGCGAGCTCAAGACCGCTTTCATCATCGGGTTTTACATCTTTGTGCCTTTCGTAATTATCGACCTTATCGTCGGTAGCGCCCTTATCAGTATGGGCATGATGATGTTGCCGCCAACCGTCATTTCGATGCCCGCAAAGCTTCTCGTCTTCATCCTCGCCGATGGCTGGTCGGTCCTTGTTCAAGCGATCATGCAGGGGTTTGTCTAGCATGGAACAAGGGGTAGTCCTCGACCTCGCGCGCCAGGGAATGACGGTCGCTCTCATGGTGTCCCTGCCAATTCTCGCCGTTGCGCTCTTCGTGGGATTGCTGGTGAGCGTGTTTCAAGCGGTAACGCAGGTGCAGGAAATGACGTTGACCTATGTTCCCAAGATTCTTTCCGTTGGCCTTGTGACGGCGTTGATGGGTAACTGGATGCTCACCACGCTCGTGAGCTTCACACGGGTCTGTTTCGATCACGCCGGCGGAGTCCTGATGCGGTAATGCTGGACGCGGTTTACCTCTTCGCCTTCTTTCTCGTTTTCGTCCGCTGCGGAGCCATGCTGCTCGTCTCTCCAATCTTCGGCGCATCGACTCCGGTTCAGGTACGAGTTGGACTGGCCGCCATGACCTCTGTCGCGTTGACACCGCTCGTTCGCTCTTATATCGGCGAGCCACCGGCCGATCTCTATGGGCTCGTCGGAGCGGTGCTCTATGAAGCCTTGGCCGGGCTGCTGATCGGTTGGTGCTTACAGCTTCTCGCGGTTGCGGCACAAATGGCAGGCGCGTTTCTCGACATACAGATCGGTTTGAGTACGGTGCAGGTGTTCGATCCGCAAACCCAGAGCCCGGTTTCCTTGTTTGCTCAGTTCAAGTATCTCCTCGCCGTCGTGCTGCTATTGGTTCTTGACGGACATCATCTCATGTTCGGAGCCTTTGTGGAAAGCTACCGCCTAGGCCCGATCGGCGTACAGAACCTGGACGGGGTCACACAGGGGTTTGTTTCGCTGGTGAGCAATCTGTGCCTTCTGTCGCTGCAAATCGCGGCCCCCGTGGCGGGGGTCTGCGTGATCGTCGACGCAGCGGCCGGCATCGTGAACAAGTCGGTGCCGCAGATGCAGGCCTTCATGGTGACGATCCCCGCGAAACTGATGCTCGGCATCGTCACGCTTTCACTAACATTACCGATCATGGCAATTGCAGTCAAGAGCGGTGTCGAGCATACGTTCGACGCGCTCGCAGGGATTCTAGGGCGATAGGGAATGGCGGCAAACGACGGTCAAGAACGGACAGAGGACGCAACACCGAAGCGACGACTCGACGCGCGCCGCAAAGGAACAGTCGCGCGCAGCCCTGACTTGACCGGCGCACTGGTCTTGCTCGCGCTGAGCCTCATCCTCCCCTTCGCGCTGAGCCGATTGGGGATCGAGGCGATGCAGACGATGCGGTCGGTGCTCGTTAACGTCCCATCAGAGCCATCGGGTGCCTCGATTGCCAGCTTTGTCATGGTGTTTTTGCGGCCGGGGGTGGTTCTGTTCCTTTCTATCGCGGCCGTAACGCTCGCAGTAGGGCTCGCAGCGAACTTTGCACAAGTCGGCTTCGTTCTGAGCGCAGAATCGATGGCGCCGAGCCTGGAGAAACTCAATCCGATCCAAGGATTCAAGCGCCTCTTCTCGGCCAGGGCCGGCGTCGAAGCTCTCAAGACGATTGCCAAGTCCCTGCTGTTCGGCTACATCGCCTATTCGGCTATTGCCGGACGCTGGGAGGAAGTGGTTGGCCTTGCGTGGCTCACTCCCCCTGCTGCGGCCAGCCATGTGGGCGAGATTCTTCATACCGTGCTCCTACGGGTTTCCCTCGTTTGGCTAGGGCTCGCTATTCTCGACTATCTCTTCCAGCGTAAGCAGATCGACAAGCAGCTTAGGATGACCAAAGATGAGCTTAAGCGGGAGATGAAGGATCAGGAAACCAGCCCGGAGCTCAAGATGGTCATGGCTCAGCGGCGTCGCAAACTCGCAAAGGGCCGCATGATGGACCGAGTCAAGGAGGCGGACGTCGTCATCACGAACCCACAGCACTACGCGGTTGCCGTCAAGTACGAGCGATCCTCGATGCATGCTCCAATGGTCGTGGCCAAGGGCGCCGACTACTTGGCGCTGCGCATTCGCGAGACTGCCCAAGGGGCAAGGGTTCCGATCGTTCCCAATCCGCCCCTCGCCCGGGCCCTCTATAAGAAGTGTGAGGTAGGGGACTTCGTGCCGAGAGACTTGTTCCAGGCGGTGGCCGAAGTTCTCGCGTACGTTTACAGGACGCTTCGGAAGGTCCGCCGCTAGCGGCCGGCGGCGAGGAACGCCCGAACTCGCTCGCCCTGGACATCACCATCGAGGAGGAACGCGTCGTGCCCATAGGGCAGATCGATATCGTGCCACTCGCTCCGGCATCCCGCCGCTAGCGCGAGGGCGTGAAGCGTCTCGCTCTGGTGTGAGGGATACAGCGTATCGCTTGTGAAGCTGGTAAAGAGATACTCCGAGAGCGAGCCTGCAAGCGACTGTCGTTCGTACGCGTCGATCGCGCGCGAGAGAACGATCAGACTTCCCGCATCGAATCGATGGGCGAACTTGTCGCCCTGGTGGGCCAAGTAGCCCTCCACCTGGAACTGCTCGGGGTCGGCGTCGGCCCGAATCTCGGTCTGTCGCCGGCGACCGAATTTGCGCTCGAACGAGGACTCGCTCAGATAACTGAGGTGCCCGATCATCCTCGCCACCGCCAGCCCTTCGGCAGGCGGTTCGTCCTCCGGATAGTCGCCACTTCGCCACTTCGGGTCGCGCAAGACCGCTTGGCGAGCAGCCTCGTTGTAGCCGATCTGCATTGCGTTGTGGGCCCGCCCGCTCGCCGTGATCCACGCCTTCTCGACGAGGCCGGGCAGCCGTAGAGTCCACTCCAAGGCCATCATCCCGCCCATGCTCCCCCCGGCCACCGCCAGCAGTCGCTCGATGCCGAGATTCGCGATCAGCCGCATCTGAACCTCGACCATGTCGCCAACCGTAATGAAGGGGAATCGGCTGCCGTAGCGGCGCCCATCCGGGGCGAGGCTCGCGGGCCCGGTCGTTCCTTGGCACCCGCCCAGAGCATTCGTGCCGATGACAAAGTACCGATCGGTGTCGATCGCCTTGCCCGGTCCGATCAGCCGGTCCCACCAGCCGATGGCGTGTGAGTCGCCGCTGAGGGCATGGCAGATCACGATGGCATTCGATCGAACCGGATCGAACTCGCCCCATGTCTCGTAGGCGACCGTGACCGATGGCAAGTGCCCACCCCGCTCGAGGTCGAGGGCGCCCGCATCGAAGTACATTCGCTGATCCTCTTTGGGGGCGGTGCGCTCGTTCTCTTCGAAGAGCGCGGGATCGGGTTCCATCGGATGCTCAGGCTACCCTCTGCCGCGTTCTCGGCTCATAATGCTGGCCCATGCGAGCGATCGTGCAGCGGGTGACGTCGGCATCGGTCACGGTGGAAGGTCAAGTCGTCGGCCGTTGCGGACCCGGCTTAGTCGTCTTAGCGGCCGCCCACCGGAACGACGACGAGTCCAACGCTGTCAAGCTCGCCGACCGGGTCCACGGCCTCCGCGTGTTCGCCGACGCCGAAGGCAAAATGAACCTCGGCCTCGCCGATTTTCCGCCCACCGACGAGCCGCGCGTCTTGGCGATCTCGAACTTCACCCTCTACGGTGACTGCGCCAAGTCCCGCCGCCCCTCCTTCGTCGACGCGGCCCCGTACGAGCAAGGCGAGAGGCTCTTCTTCCGCTTCGTCGAGGCGCTGCGAGGGCACGGAGTCGAGGTCGCGACCGGCGTGTTCGGCGCGATGATGCTCGTCATCATCGAGAACGACGGCCCAGTGACCCTACTCGTCGATGTCTAGCCGGGGGTACGATTCTCAGCGCCGGCCGGCGTAGCTCAGGGGTAGAGCAGCTGTTTTGTAAACAGCGGGTCGCGGGTTCGAATCCTGTCGCCGGCTCCAGAAAACCACCGTGCGAGGTCCGACGGAGGCCGGGAAGGCGGGATATGCCAGACTCGCCCCATGATCGGATGCACCAGCCTCTCCGCATTGCCCCGTCTTCGGTCCTACAGGTCCTGCCGCGCCTCCAGCTGGGACCGCGACGGCAACAACAATGACTGGTGGGTGCTCGAGCCGGGCTCCGAGAGGGTCCTCTTGGAGACCGACCGCCCCGGATGCATCAAGCACATCTGGATGACGGTCGGCAACGACGACGAATTCCCCCGGCGCCTCGTCCTCAGGGCCTGGTGGGACGGCGAAGCGAGCCCCAGCGTGGAGGTACCGCTCGGCGACTTCTTCGGCATCGGCCACGGCCTCTTCAAAAACTTCATCTGCGCCCCCCTCCAGATGAGCCCGCAGGACGGCAGAGGCATGAACAGCTGGTTCGCGATGCCTTACGACAGCGCACGACTGACTCTCGCCAGCGATTCGGACCGCGCCTGCAACGTCTATTTCTACGTCGACTACGAAGAGTACGACCGGCCCCACGACGCGGACATCGCCCGGTTCCACGCCCAGTGGCGGAGGGAAAACCCGACGACCGGCTGGCTCCAAGAGCGCCTCGACAGCAGCAATATCTGGGACGTCTGGTCCCGAAAGCCCAACCTCGACGGCAACGACAACTACACCATCCTCGAAGCAAGCGGCAGCGGCATCTACGTGGGCTGCCATCTCGACGTCGACTGCTTCCAGAGGCAGGGCAACGACTGGTACGGGGAGGGAGACGACATGATCTTCATCGACGGAGAGCCCTGGCCCCCCCGACTGCACGGAACCGGCACCGAAGACTACTTCAACACCGCCTTCTGCCCCCGCACCGAGTACTGCGCGCCCTATCACGGCGTCCACCACTACAGCGGAACCAAGGAATGGAACTGGAAAGGCAAGAATTCGCTCTACCGCTACCACATCGAAGACCCGATCAGGTTCGAACGAAGCATCCGCGTGTCCATCGAGCACGGCCACGCCAACAAACTGTCCAACGACTACTCCAGCACGGCCTACTGGTACCAGATCGAGCCCCACGGCCCCTTCCCCGCGCTGCTTCCGGTGGCCCTCCGCATGCCCCGCCCGGACGAACCGAGCTTTCCTTAGCCCGACAAACACTCGCGAAGGTCAAGTCCTCGGCACGGCGAGGACCGTGATCACATACGCGGCATAGCCGGCCAGAAGGACGGCCCCCTGCCACCGCGCGACCTGGTCCTTGCGCCAAGGCCAGGCAACGACGACCAGAGCGAAGCCCACCACGAGCCCCAGGGGCTCGGCAAAGGACCCCACGCGGATGGGATGGATCGCTGCCGCGATCCCGACGATGAAAAGGCCGTTAAAGATGTTGCTTCCGACGAGGGTGCCGAGCCCTACTTCGCCCCTCTTGCGCAGCCGGGAGATGATCGCGGTCGTCAGTTCGGGGATGGAGGTGCCCACCGCGACCATCGTGGCCCCTATGACGAAGGTCTCGAGCCCCATCTGCCGCCCCAGGCTCTCTGCGCCGATCACAATGAGCCGACCGGCGAATACCAAAGTCACGAACCCGATAACCGTGGAGACCACGATCCGCCCACGGCCCACTTCGCCGATCACCTCGGCCGTTTTGTCGCGCTCGCCTTTCGCATAGCGGAGAGTCCAGAACAGCCAGACGGCGAACGCGCACAGCAGTATCCCCCCATCGAGCCGAGACAGAGTGCCATCCATCGCAAGGACGAGGGTGAGGACCGGCGCGAGAAGGGCCACGGGAAAGTCGCGGCGGATAGAATGTCGAGGGGCGGCGATCGCGCCGAACATCGTGACGATGCCGAGCACCAGGCCGATATTCACGACGTTGCTTCCGAGTGCGTCGCCCAAAGCGATCTCTGGCGTGCCCGCCAGGGCGGAGGTAATGGACACCGACAGCTCGGGGCTGCTCGTTGCGAAGGCGGCCACGGTCGCACCGATGATCCCCGCCGGCACCCTCAGCCACTTCGCGAGCCCTACCAAGCCCCGCTCGAACAAATCGCCACCGGCCGCGGCGCAAGCGAGACCGGCCAAGAAGTACATCCAAGGAGACATCGCCACAGCAAGTTACCCGCAATCGACAGGCAAGCCGCCAACGAGTGCACGGGCCGCCTCCCCGCTCGCAGCGGCGAGGCGCTGGTAAACTCATGATCCGCCCGTCGACGCAGGGACGAGCCCAAAGGACCACTTTGCGAAGGGATACGACGCTTCGAGCCAAGCAGAGCACGATGGGGCCCTGGCCCGCGACCCAGGCCGCCCGCCCGCCAAAACCGTTCTTAGCCCCGTCGAATGCGACAAGGAAGCATCGGTTACACAGAGGGCGTCATCGTGCGCCAGGAGAGGGCCATAGGACGCTCGGAGAGGGCCATAGCACGCCCAGAAGGCGTTATAGCACGCCACGAGAGAATCCCAGCTGGCTGGGAATGCGTCATAGCATGCTGGCTTTGCTTCACAGCTGACGAAGGATGCGTCGTCGCAAGCCGGTCGCATGACCAAACAGGCTCGGAATGAGAAATCGCACACCGAGATCGCGCCTTCGCTCGCTGGGAGAACTCCATCGCATGCAGGGAGAGCCCCATAGCACACCAAGAAAGCATAGTACAGCGATCCACGACCGATTTCTGTCGATGAAAACGGCTTTCGGACGCTGTTTGGTGCTCTTGGGGCATGAGATGGGTCATCGGGGGCTTCCGCGGAAAGAAGAAGTTGAACTTATTTTAGACAGATAGTATTATTTATTGTCATCCGTGGCATCGCGGTCGTGGTAGAATCGCGCGAGTTGACGTTCCGGGTGTTCGATGACACACCCGGACAGGAGGACAGATATGCCGATTACATCTGTAGGGTCGTGGCTGCCCACGATCGACGAGTTTATCACTCATTGGACGGCGGTCAACGCTTTTTTGAACCCTTCCGAGTTAGTGTTGCTGGACGGATACGATCTGGCGACGCTTCAGCTGGATCGGGCGTCGGTTGCCGGAGCTCTGTCGGACGTGCAGGGCAAGCTGAACCTCCGAACAATCGCTTCGGGGGACCGAGACATCAAGCGCGCGGCCATTCGAGGCCGAATTGGGCAGTTCCGCGCGGCCGTTCAGGCCCAGTTGCCCGGTTCGCGGTACCTTGCGTCGCTGCCAAAGCTGCCGACGAGGGAAGCCGCGCCCGGTAAATGGCGCGACGCGCTGGACGACATGCTTAATCTGTGGACGGCAGTCAATGCGAACAACCCGGCGGTGCCCGGTTTCACCCCGCCGCTGGTGCTTGGGGGGCCGTACGCGGTAGCGGCGTTTACGACGGAGAAGACAGCGGTGGATGCCGCGTTTACGACGGTGGCGACGACGGACCAGAACCTCCAGCAAGCGCGCGAAATGCGGGATTCGGTCTTTGCGCCGGTGTACGCCAAGCTCAAAGAGTACCGGCTCGGCGTGATTGGAGGCCTTCCGCCCGGTAATCCGCTGCTCGATTCGATCCCGCGGCTGACTCCGCCCGCCGGTTCGACCCCTCCGGCGACCAATATGTCGGCGGTCTGGAACCCCGCAACGGAGGAAGCGGATATGACGTGGGAGGCGCTGGATCTTCCGAGCCTGGACTACTGGTCGATCCGGGCGCACCCGGGTCCGAAGTGGCGCAACGACGAAGCCGAGACGATCGGCCAGGTCTTTCCGCCCGGCCTGACGTTCTCGACGGACCACGGCCTGGTCGCGCCGGGTTCGTCGGTGCTGCTTGCGGTGTTCACGGTGACGACGACGGGCAACGAACGGCGCAGTAACGTGGTGAAAGTCATCCGTCCGTAGCCGTGGCTGGCAAAGACCCCCTTCCTTTCGCCTGCGAGAGGAAGGAGGCAGGGGGATGGAGAGCGACGGCACCACGCAATCCCCTCCCTCCCGCCTGCACTGGGGCCGTGGAAGGCAAGAACCCCCTTCCTTTCGCCTGCGAGAGGAAGGGGGCAGGGGGATGGAGAGCGACGGCAGTGGATTTGGCCCCTGCTCCCCTGTTCGAGGTGCCCCGGACTCTCCACCCCCCACCCCCCTCCTCTCGCGAGCGAAAGGAGGGGGAGATCTATGGGTCAGTCTAGGCGCAAGAGCATGCCCCACTCGGGGGAGTCGTCGGGATCATCGCAGATGCGCTCGCCGACCCGGACGGCACCGCGCCTTTCGTAGAGCCGGTGGGCATCGAGGAGGCGTTTGTCGCTCCAGATCTCGAGGGCGCGGCAGCCTCGGCGGCGGGCTTCGGCGATGACGGTCTCGAAGAGGGCGCTGCCGATGCCTTGGCGCCTGGCTTCGGGGTGGACGTAGAGCCGGAGCAGGCCGCAATCGGTCCCGGCGAGGCGCGGGAGGCCCTCTCCGGGGACCAAGGCGGGGGGCTCGCCGGGCACGAGGGGGAAGGTCTCGAGGCCTCCGCACCCGGCGATGCCCGCTTCGGTCTCGGCGATCCAGAAGGCGAAGGCGTCGCCGCCATAATGGCCGTCGAGATCGTAAAGATCGGCGCAGTAACCGTGTTCGTCCCAGGTGAAGCCGTACTCGTCGTAGACGGCGCGGACGGTGGCGACGACGCCGGTCTCGTCTCCGGTGCGGTAGGGGCGAACGATGAACATTTAGACGCCTGTGAGGACCCGGCGGGCGATCTCGAAGTAGATGATGAGGCCCGTTGCGTCGACAAAAGTGGTGATGAAGGGGGCGCTCATGACCGCGGGGTCGACGCCGATGCGCTTGGCGCCGATCGGGAGCATCGATCCGACGGTCGCCGCCCATAAGACGACGGCGGGCAAGGCTCCTGCGACGACCATACTCAGCGGTAGGCCGCTGTGCCAGCCGAAATAGGCCCTGAGAAAGCCGATGGTGCCCAGGCAAAGGCCGATGATGAGGGCGGTGGGCAGCTCGCGGCGCACGACGACGAGCCAATCGGAGGTTCCGACCTCTCCGAGGGCGAGGGCGCGGGTGATGGTGGTGGTGACCTGGGACCCGCAGTTACCGCCCGCGCCGATGATGAGGGGGATGAAGAAGGTGAGAGGCGCGATGCCGAGCCCGTCGTCCTTCTCGCCGTAATAGCGGAGGACGGAGCCGGTCAGTGTCTCGGCGACGAAGAGCGCGACGAGCCAGGGCAAGCGCCTTTTGACGAGCTGCCAGACGCTGAGAGAGAGGTATGCCTCCGCGTCGCCGGAGACCGCGCCCAGTTTGAGCACGTCCTCGGTATCTGCCTCACTGACGACCTCTTGTGCGTCGTCGACGGTGAAGATGCCGAGCATCCGCCCGCGCGCGTCGACGACGGGCATGGCATAGAAGCCGTACTTGGCGACCAATCGGGCCGCTTCCTCGGCCTCTTCGGTGGCGGGGACGGTGACGATGGCCTCGACCATGACGTCTTTGGCCACGTCGGAGGGCTCGGCGCGGATCGCCTGGCGAAGACTGAAGACGCCGAGGAGGTGTCGGGCCCCGTCGATGACATAGATGTCGTTGACGGTCTCGTATTTGCCCTCGGGGGCGAGCCTTATGTCGGCGAGGATGGACTCCATGGTGGCTTCGGGGTCTGCTTCGAAGAAGTCCTCGGTCATGAGGCGCCCGACGCTGCCCTCGGGGAAGGCCATCAGGCGCCTTATCTCGAGCGCGTCCTCTCGTGGGATGACTTCGAGGAGTGCTTCGAAGCGGTCGGGCTCGAGTTCCTCCTGAAGCTCGAGGGCGTCGTCCATCGGGAGGATGTCGAGGTAGAAGGCGAGGGTCGTGTCGGGGAGTTCGGCGACGTATCGGCGGGCAAGCTCGGTCGGGAGCTCGATCAAGACCTGGGCGGCGGTCTCGTCGTCGAGCTGTCGGAGGATGTTCAGGCCCTCGCTGGTGGAGAGCCGCTCGAATCCCTGGGCGATGTCGGCCGGGAGGAGGCCCTCGAGCTCCGATCGGACGACGTCTCGGTTCTCGACGCGGGAGAGGGAGCGCAGACGATCGAGAAAGGTTTTGACGTCGAGCTTCATCCTGCGGCCTCCTTGTTCGTCGAGTTGGGCCGCTGGGGGCGGCGTCAGCGTTGGTGAGTATTCATCGGGGTCGGCCAGGGGCCGGATGGGATTATGGCACCCGGAATCGGACCCGAGACGGACCTGCCACAATGCGCGCGTGCGGGCCCAGACCCCGATGCTCCGGCAGTACTTCCAGACGAAGGAGTCGCATCCCGGCGTCCTGCTGGCGATGCGGGTCGGGGACTTCTACGAGTTCTATGGCGAGGATGCGAAGACCGCCGCCGACGCGCTGCAGATCACCCTGACGGGCCGGGAGGACGGCGAGAACGGGCGCATCGCGATGGCGGGGGTGCCGTATCACAGCGTCGAGAAGTACCTGGCGCGGCTGGTGCAGGCCGGCCACAAGGTGGCGCTCTGCGATCAAGTGGAGGACCCCAAGACCGCAAAGGGGCTCGTTCGCCGGGCGGTGACGCGGGTCCTCACCGCCGGGACGCTCCTCGAGGACTCGATGCTGGACTCGGGGCTGAACAACTTCCTGGCCGCGATCTGCGTTCTGGACGGGCGGGCCGGCCTTGCGACCCTCGATCCCTCGACGGGCGAGTTCCTGGTGACGGAGATCGAAGGGGAACGCCTCGAGGAGAGGCTGCTGCAGGAACTGGCGCGCCTGCGCCCGGCCGAACTGCTCGTCGATAGCAAGCAAAGCGAGGTGGGGAAGACCGCGCACGCCGGCCTCGGGCTGAACGTGACGGAGGGCGAGGCACCGGACGCGGTCCGCGCGGTCCGGTCGCTGGTGGAGCGGTTCGAAGTGAAGAACCTGGCGGCGTATGGGTGCGAAGACAAGCCCGGTGCGATCGTCGCCGCGTCGATGATCCTCTCCTATGCGGAGAGGAACGGCCTCGCCCTGGGCCACGTGGACTCGCTCTCGACGTATTCCGTGGACGGGTTCATGACGCTCGACCCGGCGACGCGCCGCAGCCTGGAGCTGACGCAGAATTTGTCGGACGGGTCTCGGCGTCATACGCTCTTGTCGGTGCTCGACGAAGCCGTCACGGCGATGGGGCGACGCATGTTGCGGCGCTGGATCGAGCAACCTCTCCTTGAGGCCGAGGCGATTCGAGCCCGGCACGACGCGGTGTCGCGCCTCGTGGAAGCCTCCCTGGTCCGGGGCGATCTGCGCGACGGCCTGAGGCGGCTTGCGGACGTCGAACGACTCGTCTCTCGGGCCGCGGCGGGCATGGCATCGCCGGTCGATCTGGCGGCGCTGCGAGTCGCCCTCGAAGGGCTCCCGTTTCTTGCCAATAGTCTCCGCTCCGTTTCTTTCGGACGGCTCGAGGCCCTCGCCGGGGCGGTCGGGGACCACAGCGAACTGGCGTCGCTCTTGGCCCGAGCGCTGATCGTCGATCCGCCACATTCGATACGGGAGGGCGGTTTCATCCGTGAGGGCTACGACGTCGAACTGGACAAGCTCCGAGCCCTAAGCCGTGATGGACGGCAGTACATCGCCGCTCTGGAGAGCCGGGAGAAGGAGCGAACCGGAATCGGCGGCCTGAAGGTCGGCTACAACTCCGTCTTCGGCTACTACCTGGAGGTCTCAAAGGCTCATCTCTCAAAGGTGCCGGAGGACTACATCCGCAAGCAGACCACCGCGAACGCCGAGCGGTACATCACCGCCGAACTGAAGGAGCACGAGTCGGCGGTCCTCGGCGCCGTCGATCGCTCGACTCAGCTGGAATCCGATCTCTTTGTTCGGCTTCGTGCACGAGTAGCGGAGCATTCCCGCGACCTGCTCCAGACGGCGCGGGCTCTGGCCGAAGTGGACGTGCTGGCAGCCTTGGCGGAGGTCGCGGTCGTCAGGCAGTATGTGCGTCCGGCGATCGTGGAGGAGGACGTGCTGGTCATCGAAGCCGCACGCCATCCGGTGGTCGAAGCCCAGGCAGGGACGTTCGTCCCCAACGACGTCGGCATGGCGCCGAGTGGCGACAAGGGAGCGAGGCTGATCGTCTTGACTGGGCCGAACATGAGCGGCAAGTCCACCTACCTGCGGCAGACCGCGCTCATCGTGCTGATGGCGCAATTCGGCTCCTTCGTGCCGGCCCGGCTGGCGAAACTCGGTCTTTGCGATCGAATCTTCGCCCGGATCGGCGCGAAGGACGAGCTCGCGCTCGGGCAGAGCACCTTCATGGTGGAGATGGTGGAGAGCGCAAACATCCTGAATCACGCATCGGAGCGAAGCCTGGTCATCCTCGACGAGATCGGTCGCGGCACGAGCACCTACGACGGCCTCGCCATCGCATGGGCGATGGCGGAGCACCTGGCCGGCCTCGGGGCGAAGACGATGTTCGCGACCCACTATCATCAGCTCAACGCTCTCGCCGATCAAGTGCGAGGAGTAGCCAACTTTAGGGTGAGCGTCCAGGAGTTCGGCGACGAGATCGTCTGGACCCACAAGGTGCTCCCTGGTGGCACGGATCGAAGCTACGGCATCCACGTCGCTCGGATGGCGGGAGTACCCCATGCGGTGCTCCGGCGAGCCGCGGAGATCTTGGCGGACCTCGAGCAGGTCGACCGGGCGCCAAAGGCGGTCCGAACGTCCGAACAAGCAATGCAGCTGACGCTGTTCGAGGCGGCGGAGTCACCAGTCGTGAAGGAACTGCGGGACCTCGATCTCGACCGCATGACACCGCTCGAGGCGATGCAAGCGTTAGACGAGCTCAAACGCAAGGCGAAGTCCTGATTAACGAAAAGGCCCTCCCGCCAGTTGGCGGGAGGGCAAGGCGGTGGGTTGGCTTAGTTGTCGCCGACCGCGCCGAAGTTGTAGGAAAGGAGGGCGAAGTCTCCGATATCGACGGCGTCGTCGCCATTGAGATCGGCCATCGGGTTCCAGTTGCCATCGCCCGGCGAAGAACCGAACGCGAGTGACAGCAACGAATAGTCTCCGATGTTGACCTCGTTGTCGTTGTTCACGTCGCCGTTGACGAGCGTGAAGTTCACGCCGCTGACCGGGGAGCCGAGGAGATCGATGCTGCCGACTCGCTGTCGTCGAAGCCAGTGCGAACCCTTCGCCAGGACGTTGTAGCGGCCGCAGAGCGCGGTCGAGAACTGGTAAGAGCCGTCGTTTCCGAGCGGGACATTGGGGATCGTCGTGAGGGATCCACCGGCGGCAGGCCGCAGGTAGAGCGTCACGGTCTGGCCCGAAAGCGGCGCCTCGTAGTCGAGCAGTTCGACCGTGCCGTTGACGATGGTCGGCGGCATGGGTGGTCCGGTGATCGAAGCAATCAGGCTCTGCGTCGCGCCCGGCTTGAAGAGGCCGAGATCGAGACAAGTCGTAGTGGGAGCGGCATCGACTTCGAACCAGAAGTTGTAAACCGTCCCGTACTTCAGCGAATTGGCCTGGGGGTTCTGGGAGAACGTTTCGGTCTGCCAGAGTATCTTGCTGCCGTCGTAGTTGCCGACCCAGTTGTTGGGCACGCTCGTGTCGAGGTCGCGGAAGCCGATGTTGGTCACGTTGAGACCGGGCAGCATCGGGACCGTGAACGAGCGAACCTGCCGATCCAAGGTGAAGTTGTAGACGGCGTAGTCGTACTTGTAGCGGCCTCCGCCAAGGTTGGTCGTCTTGACGGCCACGATGACATCGCCCTCGGTGCGCGGCTGAGCGGTGGCTCGCATATCTCCGTAGACCGTGATGGCCGGATTGAGAACCATGTTGGTGGTAGTCGAGAAGTTCCACATCGTGCCAGTCCAAGAGGGAACCGCCTTGCGGTAGCCGACCTGGTTGTACATGTTCGTCTCGTTCTGGTTGATGTAGTACGCCTCGTAGTAGAACTCGGCCCCTGTGACGTTCAGATCGCCGTCGGCCACGTCGATGCGATGGGCGACCTCATCGAGGCCAGTGCCCGTGTTGCGGCGCGTGCAGTCCATCACGTAGTTCGAGAACCAAGAACCGGTGCAGGTCCAGCGGCCCGTCAAGGGGTTCACCTCGTCGCGTGGGCCGAGGTATCGCCGGTCTCCGTTGTTGCCCGTGCCATAGGTATCAGAGCAGCCGGGGCCGAGGAGGGTTCCGGTTCCGGGGTGCTGGCAGGTACCGCAGCCGCCGCTGTTCGTCGAGAGGAAGCCGTGCTTTAGCCAAGCGGCGCCGATCTGCTCGAACCGACCGTTCATGATTCGGAAGAGGTTCATGCAGATGACCGGGTGGTTTTCGCTCATCGGCGCGAACCAAGGAATATCGATCGTGCCGTAATTGCACGAAGTGGTACTCACCGAGAGTCCGTTTCGGCCATTTGGATAGGTTCCGGTGCGGCCCAACGAGGAAAGGGAACTCAGGGCGGAGAGGCCGAGGTCGGTCACGCCGTCGCGGATCGGGTCGCGCCAGCCCTCGTCGCTGCCGCTCGAGCTTTCGAGTTCAACTCGCGGCGTGATACCAATGACGCCGACCAGGAGGCCAGCCAGGTCAGGGCGTCCGATCTGATTGGCAAACGACTCGGAGAGGAACATGTCGCAACAGCCGATATAGAGCTGGCCGTACATCGGGTTGAAGAATGCGCCCGGCATCTTGATATCGAGCTTGAAGGGCGTGTTCGGATTGGTGCCGCCATACATAGTGAGCCCTTCATGCAGTTCCGGCCCGTTCGTGGCAATCCGGAAGTCGTGGAACGAGGCCTCGTACGATCCGTACTTCAGCGAGAAGCCGCCCTTCTGGACCGTCTTGCCGCCATCGAACAGCCGGTAAATGCCGTCCTGCGATTTGAAGCGGAGGTCGGACTCGCGAGTGATCATGAAGGCGACAGAATTCTCCATGCCGAACGGGTCCGTGCCGGTTTGGCTGATCGGCGAAAGCGTGAAACCGTTCACCTGGAGGATGCTGTTGAAGAAGAACATGCTTGTCGCGCCACCGACGGCCCGCCAGGTCTGCTCTGCCTGGGCGCTCGTGAACCCAAGAAACATCACGAGCGTCATTAAGAAAACTGAAAAGTGTCGCATGGTATCTCCCTTTGGCCGACGCGAAGCAAACAATTCGCCGCTCAACCTTTTGGTCCGGCCTTTGATTCATTGTATACCGATTTCAGGTCCGATGGGATGAGCTGGGGCAGAAGAAAATGCCGGTATCGAAGCGGAAACAATGGTCGCCAGGGGAGTAGATTGGCGTAATCTGAGTTACGTTTTCGGCTCGCGCGACACGAGCCGTGCGATGCAAGGAGAGATCGATGGTAAGAATGATTGCTGTAAAAGGGGCGATTGCGTTGCTTATTGCCGTGCTGATCGGCTGTGGCGGTGGCGGGACCGGTGGAGTTGGCCCAGCACCCGATCCCGGCCCCGGCCCGTCGCCGAATCCCGATCCGGGACCATCGCCCGATCCCGATCCTCGCATCGACACCGATCTCACCAAAGTTCCCAATGGCCTCGGGGTCGACATACGGACTTCGATCGCCCCGGACAGCGAATGGAATCTGCTTGCCGAGGCTGGTTTCAAGCTCGTGCGCTTCAATATGCACTGGTCCTCGGTCGAGAAGAGTAAGGGGGTCTACAACTTCAAGCAAGACGGACAGGATTACGATCGACTCGTGGAGGCCATGGCGAGCCGTGGAGTTCGAGTCTCCTTCCACTTGGCCTATGAGAATCCGCTCTACGATCAAGGCTATGCCCCATACACGGCCGAGGGCCGGGCCGCCTTCGCGCGGTTTGCCAAGGCCTGCGCTGCCCGGTACAAGGGCGAGTTCATTATCTGGGAGATTTGGAACGAGCCGAACGTAGACCAGTTTTGGCGAGATGCGCCGAAGAGCACGACGCCCCGGCACGTGCTCTATGCAGAACTGGCTCGCGAGACAATTCTCGCCATGCGGCAGGCCGATCCTAACGCCTTCATCCTAGGTCCCGCAGTCGGGCCGCTCGATCGACCTGAGGCGTGGGAGTTCATTCGCGAAATGGGGAGGACTGGAGTGCTCGCAATGGTCGACGGCGTATCGGTCCATCCTTATCGCTCGACGGCGCCTGAGACCGTAATGCTCGACTATGACTGGCTCGATGATATCATCCGCCAGAACGTTCCTTCGGGCAAGCCTGTGTTCAACACCGAGGTCGGTCGCTCGACGGGAGTTTATCCTGGCGTGCCCCGAATCAGCGAGGACCAGCAGGCTCAAAGGTTGGTGCAGACTTACTTCGTCGACCAAGCCCATGGGGTGCCGTTGACGGTTTGGTACAACTGGGCCGACCTCGGCCCGAATCGCGACGAGGTTCACGATAACTTCGGTGTGGTGACGTACAGTCGCGATCGGCTCAAGCCCGCATACCATGCCGCGCGGACGCTCTCGACGATGTTCCGTGGCTTTCGATTCGCCGAAGCGATCGACCGAGGCTTGCGAGGGGCATATGTACTGAGGTTCGAGAAGGACGGAGAATCCCTCCTCGTTCTTTGGGCGGCCAACACGATGCTGTCGAGCTTCGACGTTCGGATTCCCGCGGGAACCTGGCAGATCGTCGATATCTACGGTGCGCCAGGGGCAACGATCGAGGCCGATGGTGGCGCGTCCACGATCGCGCTAACCGAGAAGCCGATTTACCTGCGCCAGGTTGGCAAGTAATCCTGGTATCTAAGCGGCAAATGGCGGATAATAGCGCCATGTCGAACGAACGGATTCTCGATGGCAGCGGCCTCACCCGCCGCGAACTCTTGGCGGCTGGCGCCGGCGCAGTAGCTGGAAGCTCATTGCTCGGCGCTCTCTCAGGCTGTGGCGGCTTCGTGGGCAGCGAAGCGGGGCCCCTCGATTCGTACGTGCTCGACGTCGCGTTTCGCGATCTCGTTATCGGCGGCCGGCAGTGCCGACTGAGGTGCTACAACGGCATGATTCCCGGGCCGACGATCCGGACGGCGCCCGCGCATCGGTTGAGGGTGAAGATTCAAAACGGTCTCCCGCCGAACAAGCCGCTCCCAGGAGCCATGGCCGGCGGCGGGCACGTGATGGGCAGAGCAACGGATCGAGAAGACGTGTATCGCCAGAACACGCCCCACATGTTCAACAGCACCAACGTCCATTATCACGGCCTTCAGATCAAGCCGCACCTGTTCGATCCGCTGGGGACGACGCAGGGCGACGCGCCCATGCTGGAGATCGCTCCGGGCAAGGACTTCACCTATGAGTTCGCCATTCCGGGCAATCACCCGAGCGGCATGTATCTCTATCACCCGCACTTCCACGGGTCCACGCTGCTTCAGGTGGTAAACGGTATGGCCGGCGTGATCATCGTCGAGGGACCCATCGACCGGGTGCCAGAGATAGCGGCCGCGCGAGACATTCCGATCGCGATCACCGACCTCGGACTCTTCCCGTCGATCGACAACCCCAACATTTGGACCAACGATCCCACGCCGGGCAAGTTCTTCAACCAGCAGACCGGTCTGCCGCTGGACGGATATGGACTTGGCGCCTACATGATCCAGCAATTCCTCGTGAACGGCAATCCTGTTTACGAATACGACTTCACCACCGGCAATCAGGTCAATCGCCAACTGCCCGTCGACCGCATTTCGATTCGCCCCGGTGAGGTGCTTCGGCTGAGGTTCGCCAACGCGACGAGCGATACGTTCATGCCGGTCGTGATCGAAGGCCACACGATGCACGTGATCGCCTACGACGGGATCAACGTGCTTCATCCGAGGCCTAAACCCTATGTCCCAGGCATTGCGCAAGCCGAACTAGCGCCCTTCAACCGGGTGGAGTGCCTCATCAAGGGAGGCGCCCCCGGCGTCTATCAGGTTCTCCAATTGGCGCAGAGCGAGCAGTTCGCTCCGGTGCCCGAGAAGGTCCTCCTCGAGATCGTCGTCGAAGGCCAGCCGATGGACATGCCTTTGCCGACCTCGCTGCCGCTACCCGAGCGCGAGTACCCTCTGCCGACCGCTGCGGATGTCACGGGTTACCACGGCGTCCAGTTCTCCGTTCAGTTCCCGTATCCGCAGCTTCCCACCGGAGTCGGGTTCCTGCTCAACGGGCTGCTGTACGACGAGTACCGCGTCGATCACGTTTCGCGACTCGGGGGCGTAGAGGACTGGACGCTGACCAACATCAGCCAGGAAGGCCATCCCTTCCATCTCCACGTGAACTCGTTCCAGGTGATATCGATCAACAACGTCTTCTTAGATGAGACGATGATCATGGACACTATCTGGTTGCGACCCAATCAGCCGATCGTGATCCGGGTTCCGTTCCGGCAGTGGACCGGCAAGTCGGTCTACCACTGCCACATCCTGCCCCATGAGGATACGGGCATGATGCAGAACTTTAACATCCTTCCGTAGGCGGCGCAGGTGACTTCCTCGCCTCATCGCGAGGGAGTCACCGTGCCACAATCGGCTTGTGGCGGGATTCGACAAGCTGACGGGCAAGATCGCGATCTACAACGACGACAACGTCGACACGGACCGCATCATCCCGGCCAGATTCCTCTCGATGGTAAGCAAGGCCGGATATGGCGAGCTTGCATTCAAGGACGTGCGCGGCGCGGACTTCCCGCTCGACCATCCCGATGCGGCCGGGGCCGAGATTCTGGTCGTCGGGACCAACTTCGGCTGCGGCTCCTCGCGCGAGCATGCCGTATGGGCGCTCCAGCAGGCTGGCTATCGCGCGATCATCGGCCGCCGAACCGCAACTTCGCCTGGATTCAGCGACATCTTTCGCCAGAACGCCGCGAACTGTGGCCTCCTCTTGGTCGAGCTCGACGAAGAGGCGCATCGGCATCTCGTCGAGGCAGGAATCGGAGCGGAGGCGACCGTCGACCTTCCTCACCAGCACATCTCCGTTCACGGTCGAGGGTTGCCCTTCGAAATCGACTCGGCGACGAAGGCACAGATGATGGCGGGCCTCGACCTCATCGGAACGACGCTGATCTACTCGGACCAGATCTCCCAATTCGAGGGCCGATCGACCGCCTTCGTCCCTCCTCGCTAGGTTGGGTTCTGCCGTCGGTTGTCCGACAATTTCTCGCAGTGCTCGAACGGGCGAGTCGGCTTGTTCGGGTATCACAAGGCAGTCGGAAACGTTGAGCGAGAAGCGAACGTACCGTAACCTTAGCGGTTCGCCGCAACTGGAGTCGACTTGAACAGAGCAGCCCGTACCCTTCTCGTGACCGTCGCGGTGGCCTTCATCGCGATCATGATTATGAACGCCGTGAATCCCCTCGCCCTGGGGATGGGTGGACGTAAGACGATTGCACTCGAGACTTCTCAGCTGACCGAGAAAATCAAGGGCGGACAGATCGAAAAGGCGAACTGGCAACAGAACGAGATCTCAGGCACCTTGGCCGACGGCAAAACCCGGTTTACCGCGACCGTGCCTCCCCCGAACGATCCCGCGGGCGCCGAGTTGCTGAAGCTTCTCAACGAGTACAAGGTGCCCTATAACATCGAGAAGCCGCCGATCAGCGCCGGAGTGATCGGATTCCTCTCGATGTTCGCGGTGCCGGCTATCTTCATCTTCCTCATTTGGTTCTTTTTCATCCGCCCTGCGCAAGCCGGTGGGAACCAGGCCCTAAGCTTCGGTCGAAGCAAAGCCAAGCGCGTCGGCGAGACTGGGACGAAGATCACCTTCGAGGACGTCGCCGGCATCGACGAAGCAAAGCAGGAGCTTTACGAGATCGTCGATTTCCTAAAGAACACCAAGAAGTACGTGGCGCTCGGAGCGAAGATTCCGAAGGGCATTTTGCTGACCGGCCCTCCCGGTGTCGGCAAGACTCATCTGGCGCGAGCCATCGCAGGCGAAGCCGGCGTGCCGTTCTTCCACATCAGCGGCTCTGATTTCGTGGAGATGTTCGTCGGCGTCGGTGCGGCCCGCGTTCGCGACCTCTTCGAAACCGCGAAGGCTCACCGGCCCTGCCTGATCTTCGTCGACGAAATCGATGCTGTCGGCCGGCAGCGAGGCGCCGGTCTCGGCGGCGGTCACGACGAGCGCGAGCAGACCTTGAACCAGCTTCTCGTGGAGATGGATGGCTTCGACCCGAATGCCGGGGTCATTCTGATCGCGGCGACCAACCGACCCGACGTACTCGATCCTGCCTTGTTGCGACCCGGTCGATTCGACCGGCAATTGGTAGTCGACCCGCCCGACGCACGAGGGCGCGAAGCGATATTGCTGATCCACTCAAAGGGCAAGCCCTTGGATCCAGACGTCAACATGGAGACCGTCGCCAAGCGGACCCCAGGCTTTACCGGCGCCGATCTGGCCAACTCTCTAAATGAGGCAGCCCTCCTTGCTGCTCGGCGGAATCAGAGCCGGATCACGATGCTCGACGTCGAGGAGGCTCTGGATCGCGTCATGGCTGGTCCTCAGCGCAAGTCTCGCGTGATCGACGCGAAAGAGCGCGAAGTGATCGCCTACCATGAGGCGGGGCACGCGATCGTCGGCGAACTCCTCGAGGGATGTGACCCAGTACACAAAGTCACGATCTTGCCGCGCGGTATGTCGCTTGGCTCCACATGGCAACTGCCCGAGCAGGATAAGTTCATCGAGAACGAACAGGAACTCCTCGACGACATTTGTGCGTTGTTGGGTGGCCGTGAAGCCGAGGAGGTCGTCTACGGAACCGTCTGGACGGGATCGAGCAGCGATCTCGAGCGCGTGACCCGTATCGCTCGGGCAATGGTGACTCAGTTCGGCATGAGCAAAAGGCTCGGGACACTCGCGATCGGGCGGCGTTCGAGCAATCCGTTCCTCGGGCGTGACTACTACGAGGAACGAAACTATAGCGAGGACGTCGCCAAGCTCATCGATGATGAAGTCCACAACATCGTGTCCTCCTGCCGGGATCGCACCAAGAAGATATTGCTCGAAAACAGGGACAAGCTGGATGCGATGGTCAAGGCCTTGCTGGAGCGGGAAACTCTCAATCGCGAGGACTTTCTGCTCGTACTCGGGGGCAAGGCTCTTCCCCCGATGAGGCCGGCTCTCGATTCTCCGGCGCAGGACACGGGAGCTGAGGGCAAGGACGCCGACAAGAGCGCCAAGCGTGTTCCGCCGCCGCGTTTCGAGCCCGATCCAGCCTGAGCCATTGCGCTGACACCTACGGTCTTTCGCGGGCCGCGAGAATCGCGGCCGCGACTTCGATGGCACGCCGTGTAGCGCGCACATCGTGCGCCCGGATCATCCGAACTCCCGCCGCTTGAGCCAAGACCTGTGCCGCGAGCGTGCCCTCCAGCCGGTCGTGAACCGGGGCTGGCTCGCCTCCAGAGCCCACAAGGCGGCCGAGGAAAGATTTGCGACTCACTCCTACGAGGACCGGAAACCCCGAATCGACGAATCCGTCGAGATGAGCCAGCAATTCGAGGTTGTGGCTCAAGCTCTTTCCGAAGCCGATTCCGGGATCGATCCAGACGCCCGCCGGATCGACGCCGGCTTGGAGAAAGACCGCCGCGCGTTCGAGCAAGTAGTCGAGGACTTCGGTAACGACATCGCCGTAGGTCGGCTTGTCCTGCATCGTGCGAGGCTCACCTTGCATGTGCATCAAACAAACGGCGATCCCATCCGTGTTCCCGCACAGCTCGATCAATTCCTGGCTACTTCCAGCGGTCACGTCGTTCACCATGACGGCGCCGGATTGGATCGCGGCATAGGCGACTTGCGCTTTGGAGGTGTCGATCGAGACCGGGATTGCCTGGGAAGCGAGACCTCGAACGACGGGCTCCACGCGACGCAGTTCCTCCTCCAAGTCCACCGGACCGGCGCCCGGCCGGGTGGACTCGCCGCCGACATCGATGATGTCGGCTCCCTCCTCGTACATTCGAATCCCTGCCTCGATCGCTGTGGCGGAGGATTCGTAGATTCCACCATCACTGAAACTATCCGGAGTGACGTTCAAAATCGCCATCAGGGCGGGACGGTCAGGCGGTGCGACGAAGGGCACTGACCGATTGTGATAGGAATGCGGAATAAAATTGATGGGACGAAGGGCACGAATACGGGGAGTGTTCGCGTAACATGAACTAGGCTCGATGGGGTCCCGAAAACTAAAACTATGAAAGCGATGCTCAAAACGCTCGGGCTGGCAGCCCTTCTCGTCTTCGCGGTTTCTCCCGCGCTCGCTCAGCCGAGCGGCTCGACCAGGAAAGATACAGCGACGCTCACCACCGAAGACAAACAGAAAGTCCTCGACGACATGTCCCGGATTCTCACGACCAGGGCCTATGTCCCAGGCTATGACTTCACGAAGTGGGATGAGTACATCACCAAGCAGAAAGCGGAGATCGACGCGGCCAAGACTCCCGGCGAGTTCGCCGCCGTCATCAACAAGGGCTTCGCGACCTTCGGCCTCAGCCACATCACGCTGGCCACGCCCGAGGCTAGCCAGGCGATGCGTGAGCGCAAGATGGTGGGCCTCGGCGTTCGCATCGCGACGATCGAGGAAGGTGTTCGACTCGAATACATCTTCGAGAACTCGGGTGCGGCGGAAGCAGGGCTCGAGGTTGGCGACATTATCGTCGAGGTCGGCGGTCAGAAGCCCCGTGGCCGTGAGGCCTTTATCGGTGACGAGGGCACCAAGGTCGATATCAAGGTCAAGAGGGCCAGAACTGGCGAGGTAAAACCCTTCTCAGTCACTCGAAAGAGCTTCTCCACCGTCCTTCCCGAGACGCTTGCCTGGCCAGAGAAAGATGTCGCGGTTCTCACGGTTCCGGACTTCATGACCTACAACACGAGCCGCGTCGATGGGTTCATCAAGGAAGCCAACGGCAAAGCGAAGCTGCTGATCGTAGACCTTCGGGGCAACGGCGGCGGGCGCGTCCTTTTCTTGCAGCACCTCGCCGGCCGGCTCTTCCCGAAGGGCGCGGTGATGGGCACGTTCATCAATAAGGCCACGGTTCAGCGATTCGTCGAGGAGAAGAAGGGCTCGGAGAAGGATCTCAAGGCGATTGCCGAGTTTTCGAAAGACAAGGTCACCGGGATCCGCGGCGAAGGCTCGCCGATGTTCTCTGGCCAAGTCGCCTGCCTCGTCAATGGCGGCAGCGGGAGTGCGTCCGAGATCATGGCAGCCGGGATACGCGAAATCTCTGGTGGCGTGATCGTCGGAACGAAGTCGGCTGGAGCGGTGCTCGCCTCTCTCATGCAGCCGATCTCCAACGGATTCCTTCTCCAGTATCCGTTCCAGGATTACGTGACGCTCAAGGGGCTCCGCCTGGAAGGCAACGGCGTGGCGCCGGATATCGAGGCTGAGACGCCTCGACCGGGCGAACCCGACAAAGGCGTGACCGCTGCAATCGATTGGTTCCGCAAGAAGGACACCGCGGCCAAGAAGGGCTAGCCGATTTCCTCGACCTGCGTGACGGGTCCTCCGCAATGCGGAGGACCCGTTTTTCGTGGAATCGACGGTCCTGGGCCTTTCCGGTAACGTGAAGCCGCGGGGCGCGTTTATAATGTAGGCAAACTCTAGATGAGGAACAACAAAATGCGCTGGCTCGCGATGATGGTAGCCGTGGGTAGTCTGGCGTTGGGCTCGGTCTCATTCGCCAACGACGACTTGTTAGGAAAAGGTGGAGGCAAGAGCAAGGGAAATTCGGGCTCTGGTCAGTCCGGTGGTCAACGCTCGCCGGATAAGGGTAGTCCTCCGAAAGCGCCAGACCGTGCTCCCGATCGCGGCAGCCCGCAGAAGGGCCCGGATCGCGGCAGTCCACCCAAGGCTCCCGACCGTGCTCCCGATCGTGGCAGCCCCCAGAAAGGCCCGGATCGCGGCAGTCCACCCAAGGCTCCCGACCGTGCTCCTGATCGTGGCAGCCCCCAGAAGGGTCCCGAACGGGGAGATTCCGGAAAATCTGGTGGCAACCCGGGCTTGGGCAAGGGCAGCGGTAGCGGCAATCCTGGTCTCGGCAAAGGCAACTCGGGCGGCAACTCCGGTGGAGGAACCCGTCCGGAACGACCGCCGCTCCAGACTCCCCCGCCTCGAAGCGGTGGCGATCGTTCGCCGGATCGGATACCCGATCGAGTGACCCCGCCTAGCCAGGGCAGCCGAAACGATGCCGGTCTGGGCCGTCAACGAGACGGTGGCCGGATCTCGATCGACGATCGTTCCGATCTCAAGATGCGGGACGACATGTTGAGCCGTCGACCCCAGGGTCGTCTCGGGCAGCCGAACTACCAAGGCAACAACAACCTGAACGCCGAGCGTGGTCGGCTCGTCCAGCCGCAGGCAATCGGTCGAGTGCCGATCGACCTTCGCAAGGGCAGCCTCGAAAGCCAGGTCCTTCGCGAAGGCTCGCCAGAGCGCGTGCCGAACCGGGGTCGCAACGACTACTGGAACGACTACAACTGGCGCTCGGGCTATTGCCAGTACGATCGGCAGTGGCGCGACAGCTTTTTCGTCTACCCGTACTACTCCTTCTCGTTTGGGAATCGGTGCGCGGTGTCGCCTTGGTACTACTATCCGAACCTGCCCGGCTATCTCGACATCACTCGATGCCGATTCGGCGGATTCGGGCTCCAGATCACTTGGACCAACAGCTACGACTGGAACCGATGGGATCGCTCCGATCGCTACGGGAGCAACTACGAACTCGGGCGAGCGATCGACGACATTCGACGGGCGTTCGAGCGAAACGACTATCGTGCGCTGGGCAACCTGATCCCAGGTCGCAGCGAAGTCTACGTGAAGCTCAACGACGGCTATGGCTACTACCTGCGCGGCGACGACTTCTATGACCTGATGGTGGACAACATCTCGGGCACCGACACTCTGAGGTACACGATCCTCGAATCGAAGTGGGGCTCGCGAGGTGAGGCTTCCATTTGGGCCTCGCACGAGTTCTACGATCCATGGGGACGAAGACAGTGCGTGTATCATCGATTCACGCTGACGGGTGACCGGTACGGCTTCTCGATCGCAGAGTTCGAGGTCAGCCCGGACCGCTTCCGCTGGTAGGTGCTTCAGGACAGAGAGCCCCGTCCCCTCTGGGACGGGGCTCTCTGCGTTTAGCCGTGCTCCCCTTCGATGGTCGGATCGGCAGCTGCGTGGCGCTTGTTCATCCAGAGGATCGGGGCGAAGGCGAGGTTCACTGCCGCAATCGCGGCGGCCAGATAGAGAATCGCCGTGCCGCCGTTCCATTCGACGACCTCGCCCAGGAAGGACACCCCGAGCAAGACAATCACGATGCCGATCAGCTTGTACTTGAGATCGTCGAGAGAGTGGAATCTGAGCCACTTTGGCATCGGCAGGCTCTCATCGATGAAGAGCTGGTAGAGGCCTAGCGCGATGATGTACAAGACCGTCCCGAGGAGATACAAGTCGATGAACTCGGTCGCCTGTGCCGCCAGATACGTCGCCCCTTTGTGGTCGAACTCGGGCGAGCCGAAGGTCTCCCAGATAAGGTGGCCCACGGAGATCGTGGCGTAGACGTAAGTGCAAATCGAGCAAGCGATGATCCCGATCACGGCTAGGACGACGGCAAAACGGGTGGCATGGAGAAAGCGGCGCATGGGACAGGTCCGGACGCAGACGAGCATACCGAACCGCACGGTGTGCTAAAACGATCCGAAATGGGGAAGGCGACGTTCCAGATTTGGCGCGGCGACGCGACGAACGGCCGGTTCGAAGAGTACACGACCGATGTCGGCGACGGGATGGTCGTCCTCGATGCAGTCCATCTCATCCAGGCAGAGCAGGCTCCCGATCTCGCGGTTCGTTGGAACTGCAAAGCGGGGAAGTGTGGCTCGTGCAGCGCAGAAGTGAACGGCAAGCCTCGGCTGATGTGCATGACGCGTCTTGACGATCTCGATCTCACACGTCCCGTACGCATCGAGCCGATGAAGGCCTTTCCGCTCGTCAGGGACCTGGTGACCGACGTCTCTTGGAACTACGCCGCCAAGAAGAAGATCAAGCCGTTCAAGCCCCGCAAGCCCGACGCGGCGGACGGCACTTGGCGGATGCTGCAAGAGGACATCGACCGTCCGCAGGAGTTCCGCAAGTGCATCGAGTGCTTTCTCTGTCAGAACGTCTGTCACGTGCTGCGAGAGCACGAGAAGTTCGATGAGTTCATCGGGCCACGGCTCTTCGTCTACAGTGCCGCCCTCGAGATGCACCCCCTGGACGTCGAGAACCGATTATCCGATCTCAAGAAGCAAGATGGCATCGGCTACTGCAACATCACCAAGTGCTGCACGGTGGTTTGCCCCGAGCACATTACGATCACCGACAACGCCATCATCCCCCTCAAAGAGCGCGTCGTGGACGCGTTCTACGACCCTATAGCGCGGCTGTTTCGTTTTGCTCGGTCGGAATAGGTACATTGGGTCTGGTGGTCGAATACAAGCGCATCTCGACAGAGGCGATCCCCCAGGCATTGACGCTCGCAGAGCGGTACCGACTGCTTAACCAGCCCGAGCAGGCTGCCAGCATCTGCCACGACGTTCTGGCGGTCGACCCTTCGAATGCCGACGCCCTACGGACGCTGTTTCTGGCAACGACCGAGCAGTTCGCGATGCGGCGAGGGCCGACGGTGGGCGAGGCTCACGCTCTGGTCGACCGAATGGCCTCCGATTACGATCGGGCGTACTACGGCGGAATCGCGTGCGAACGCTGGGCCCGAGCAAAGTTGCAGGAAGGGGGGCACGACAAGATGGTCGCCGACTGGATCCATCGAGCAATGGAAAGGTACGAGGAAGCCGAGGCCATCAGGCCCCAGGGTAACGACGATGCCATGCTCCGCTGGAACGCTTGTCGACGGCTGCTCGAAAGGCTGCCGGAAACTGCTGCGGAAGAGGGTGTCGCCGATTACGGCGACTAGAGGTCGACCTCCGAACGGTCGCCCTGGTACGCCGTAATGACGCTCTCTGGTGCGCCCTCCATCTCGACCTTGCCTCCGCGAAGCCAGACGCAACGGTCGGCGATTTGACGCACCGACTCCATGTTGTGGGAGACGAAGAGTATCGTCCCACCGCTTCGGCGGAAGTCCTCGATGCGCGCGTAGCATTTCTGCTCGAACGCGAAGTCGCCCACCGCGAGGACTTCGTCGACGATCAAGATGTCGGCATCGACATGGACCGCTACCGCGAAGCCGAGACGTGCGAGCATCCCGCTGGAGTAGGTCCGAACCGGGGAGTCGATGTGGTGCTCCAGTTCGGCGAACCTCACGATGTCGGCCATCCGTGCCTGGACCTGCTTGCGCGTGAGCCCGAGAATGATGCCGTTGAAGACAACGTTTTCGACGCCGGTAAGATCGGGATGGAATCCCGCTCCCAATTCCAGTAGCGGCGCGATCCGCCCGTTGACGGCGATCGATCCACTAGTTGGTCGGTAGATGCGCGAGATGAGGGAAAGCAGAGTGCTCTTGCCTGCGCCGTTGCGGCCCACCAGCGCGACACACTCGCCGCGCCCCACCTGGAGGTTGACGCCGTCGAGGGCGACGAAATGCTCGAGCTTCCGTCTACGCCACCAAAGCAGAGCCGTCTTCAAGGAAGCAGCTCCGCTATGGCTGAGCAAAAACTGCTTGCGCAACCCATCGACCGAGAGGGCGATATCGTTCGCCACGAATGCTGATCATGACGCTTCGACGACGGCGCTCGCACGGGACTACACTTCCTTGTGCTCAAAGTCAGGTGCTCAGACGAGGGCGATACGTCGCAGATGGAACAGGCGCTGCGCGGGTGCGCCGAATACGTCTCGGATGGCAGCGCAGACGTCTTGGTGGCAGGCAGGCCGGAGGAGACGCTGCTCGATGAACCGGCACTGAAGGCCGTTGTCGTGCCATTTGCGGGAGTCCCCAGCGTGACGCTTGAACGAATGCAGCGGCGACGGCATCTGGCTCTCTACAACCTGAGCTTCAACGCCCCGATCGTCGCCGAACTCGCTCTAGGGCTCCTCGTCGCCGCCGCCCGAGGCATCGCAAGCGGGGATCGAGCTTTGCGTGAAGGTCGATGGCAAGGGCGGCAGGACGACTTCGTGGGAGTTCACCTTTCCGGCCGAACGGCGACCATTCTCGGCTACGGATCGCTGGGCCGCCGCGTCGGAGTGGCACTCGAGGCGCTCGGCGTCCACGTGCTGGGCGTCGCAAGAACCAGTCGTGCGGGGGCCTTCGGCTTCGATGAACTCGACCAGTGCTTGGACGCCTCGAACTTCCTGTTCATCTGTGCACCGTCCACGTCGCAGACGCGAGGGGCGATCGAACGAGCCCGCATCCAGCGCTTGAGGCCACCCCGCATCCTCGTCAACGTCGGCAGGGGCGACATCGTGGACGAAGAGAGCCTCTACGAGGCCTGCAGGGACGGCACCCTCTTCGGTGCCGGGCTGGACGTTTGGTATGCCTACCCCGGCGAAGAATCGTCTCTCGTGATGCCTAGCCAATACGCATTCCATGAGCTAGGGAACGTCGTCATGAGCCCTCACCGCGGAGGTGCCTCCGATCGTACCGAGGAACTGCGTGCCCTGGCGCTGGCCGATTTGATCGAGGCTCTTGCGCGAGGCGAGAAGCCCCGATCCGTAGACGTCGACGCAGGTTACTGACTAGAATCGAGGGAAAATGAAGCGAGAGGAATCGTTCGACCTGCACGTAACGGTCCCGATGGCCATCGATGCGATTGTTCATGCCTTTGCCACTGTTCGCGGCTGTAGCTTTCACCGGGTCGAGGCCAATGGGGTGGTTCGCGGCAGCACCTCGTTCAACTTGGCCACGTATGGCGAGGCCCTGACCGGTTGGGCGGTGCCGCTCGGGGCGACCACGAGCCGAGTCACCATCGTCGCCGAGGACTCGATGCCGCTGCAGCTATTCGACTGGGGCCGAAAGCGTAAGATGCTCGAGAAGCTGCGCTTGGCGGTCTGCGATCGGGCGGCGAGCGCAGCAACAGCGCATCCCGAGGTGCCGCCTCCTCCGTTCATCCGATAGGACTTGGATCAGCAAAGCCGCAGCTGTACAATGGAGAGGCTATGAGAATCATCAGACTCGTGGCTCTCCTGGGTCTCGTCGCCGGTGGGGCGTGGGCGGTCGTTCAAGAGACTCCCTATCTTGCTCTTGGCGAGAAGGCCCCACCCTTTGCGGGAAAAGGGACGGACGGCAAGGATTACGATCTTGCTGCTCTGACCAAGGAGAAGCCTGTTTTCGTCGTGTTTTGGAAGGAACGGTGCCCCCACAACAAAAGCGCATCGGAGCTGATCAACACCATCCAGCAAGCCTATGCCGGCAAAGTTCAAATGGTGGGCGTGGTCAACGCAAGCGGTGACGGCGCGAAGTCCTGGGTGGACCAGTTCGGGCTGAAGTATCCGCTGTTGCCGGATCAGTCGAAAGAGACCATCAGAGCCTACAAGGTCGTGTACTCGATCTGCACCATGCAGATCGGCGTCGATGGCAAGATCGTCAAGGTGTTCGAAGGTTACGGCGCCGACGCCATGAAGCAACTGAGCGAGGCGATGGCAGCGGTGGCCGGGGTGCAGCCGGCATCCGTCGATCTGACCGGCGCGCCGGGACGGCGAACATGGGGGTGAGCCTACTAGACCCGAGCCCCTGGTCAGGGGTTTCAACCGAAAGAGCCCGATCCTGCGATCGGGCTCTTTCGGTTTACCGCTCAGATCTCCATCAATTCGGCGTCTTTCTTTTTCTGGAGGTCATGGGCCTCGGCGACGAACTTGTCGGTCATCTTCTGGATCTTGGCCTCGAACGCCTTCTCGTCGTCTTCTCCAATCTCCTTGTTCTTCATGGCCGCCTTGAGATGCTCGTTGGCGTCCCGGCGAACGTTCCGAACTGCCACGCAGGCCTGTTCAGCCCGATTGTTGACCTGTTTCACGAGTTCCTTGCGCCGGTCTTCGGTCATTTGGGGAAAGTTGAGACGGATGCAGATCCCATCGCTGCTCGGGTTGATTCCGAGGTCGCTCTTTTGTATCGCCTTCTCGATCGTGCCGAGCATCGACTTGTCGTAAGGGGTGATCATCAGCTGTCGGGGCTCGGGCACCGTGATGTTCGCCATCTGGTTCAGGGGTGTCTCGACGCCGTAGTACTCGACGTGCACACGCTCCAGGACGACGGGATTGGCTCGACCCGTTCGGTAGGTCGAAAAGTCGTGCACCATCGCGTCGATGGCTTGCTTCATGCGCCTCTCGGCATCCTTGAGAATGTCCTCAACCATTCGCTAATCTCCTCCCAGCAGGGTGCCGACCCCGGTCTCGCCGCCGACGGCGCGAAGCATCGCCCCCTTCTGATTCAAGTCTAACACGATGACCGGCAGTTTGTGCTCGCGGCACATGGTGAAAGCAGTCTGGTCCATGATCGCCAGTTGCTTGGCGATAGCCTCGGAATACTGAAGCTTGTCATACCGGACCGCATCGGGGAACTTCTTCGGGTCCTTGTCATAGATGCCGTCCACCTTCGTCGCCTTGAGGAGGCACTCGGCCTCTACCTCGAGGGCTCGTAGCACCGCCGCGGTATCGGTCGTGAAGTAGGGATTGCCGGTCCCTGCTGCGAAGACGACCACACGACCCTTTTCGAGGTGCCGCACGGCGCGCCGGCGGATGAAGGGCTCGGCCACTTGGCTGACTCCGATCGCGCTCTGAACGCGTGTCGGAACGCCGAGCTTCTCGATCGCTGCCTGGAGGGCCAAGGCGTTGATGATCGTGCCCATCATCCCCATCTGGTCGGCGACGGTACGATCGATTTCCCCCTCTGTGCTGAAGACATCGCCCCGAATGAAGTTGCCGCCACCAACGACGACCGCGGTGGCGACGCCGAGACTTTGGACGTCGACGATTTCACCGGCGATGTAGGCGATGGTCCTGGCGTCGAGGCCGAACCCGATCGGGCCAGACAAAGCCTCCCCGCTGATCTTCAGAAGTACACGACGAAAGACGGGCTCGATCATGGGGTGGACACCTGAATCGAGTGTACCGCGCACTCGGGCCCTCGTATTCTTGCCGAATCTGCCGCTAAGGCCGCCCTAAGGACTGGTCCTAGGCTACCTATAATATTTACCGGTTCACACGAGGAATCAGTACCGAACGGTGCTCTGGAACCCCGGTAATCGTAGCGAAATGCATGGCTTTTTCCGCCGGTATCTCAAAAGTGCGGGCAAGTATGGAACGAGATACGCAGGCGGTAAGTCAATACAAAACGAAGATGGGGTGGGTTCATGGCAATGCCTAGTATATCGAGATCAGAAATGGGGCCGCGAGGCGTCCGACTGACACCGACCGAGGTGAAGGTCCTCTCGCTCATCGCACAAGGCCATTCGAGCAAAGAAGCCGCTGAGAAACTTGTGGTATCGAAGCGCACGGTCGACTTCCACCTGGCTAATATCTACGATAAGCTCCAGGTGAACAACCGAGTGCAGGCGCTCCGCATGGCGACGCGGCTTGGACTGATTCCTTTCGAGCCTATCTTTGGCCACGCCAACGGCGAGGCTTAAAGCTTACTCCGCTCGAAAGACGTGGATAATGGGCCCTGCATCCTCTGGGTGTAGGGTCCCATTCTTTTATGAATTTGTTATGAATTCGAATTCATAGACCAGCGAGACTTGTCAGTGACGTCGCGCGAATTTGCGACCTTTAAGCCAGCAAGGGATGGGGTGGTGCCGCAGGCCGGACTTGAACCGGCGACCCAAGCATTTTCAGTGCTTTGCTCTACCAACTGAGCTACCGCGGCAGGAATGGCGAGGATGACGGGATTTGAACCCGCGACCTCCGGCGTGACAGGCCGGCGCTCTAAACCGCTGAGCTACACCCCCGTGCTTTTCGGCGAACGGGAGTATGGCACAAGCCCGGGCCGAATGCAACATGCAAGGTCCTTTGGCTACCGACGGCTGTCAGGATTGCCGGGAAGCGATCGGGCTTTGACCAGCCTCTCGCGGTGGTCGTTGAACATGCAGATCGAGCGCACTCCGAAAACGTTGGCAACCTGAACCGCCTGCTCCCACCTCTGCGGGTTCAGCTTCTCATCCAGGCATCGCTCCCCCTCGTATCGGGCGCAGTCTCTGCAGTCCATCTCAGTGTAACTGACGCGCCTCCATCGGCGAAGGGCGCACGGCAGGTAGACAAACATACCCTATGCGGTGAAGCGACCTTCCCGTCGATAACGGGGTCCAGCGCGATTTTCGCACAAACGGCAAGGCGGCAGAACCAGCCGCAGGCGTAGCACCTGGCGTCGCGAGAAGAAATCCCGACCTAGCGGCGCTCAGCCGCGGCCTCGCGATTGATGGTGACGGTGGGCCATCCGCCACGCCGTGCCATGCAGGGAAGAGTAGAGGCTTGCCCTCGCCGTAGGCCAAGACGGCGGGGGCTCTTTTTGCTAGAGACCCGAGGCAGCGAAGGCTTGTTCGAGGTCGGCGACGAGGTCCTCCGGGCTTTCCAGGCCGCAGTAGAGCCGGATTAGCCACCGCTCCTCCGGCCAGTCGATCGGGTGATAGGGCAGAGGAACGCACAGACTTTCGTGGCCCCCCCAACTCACGCCGAGTCGAAAGACCTTCAATGCATCGGCGAAGGCGAAGATGCGATCCTTTACTTGGCACTCCGGCATGAACGAGAGCAAACCCGTACTTCCCCGCATTTGCTTCTCCACGAGTGTGCGGTCTTCGTGCTCGGCCAAGCCGACGTGGAACACCCGCTCGATCCGCGGCCGTGCCGAGAGGTACCTGGCCACCGCGTTCCCACGGACCTGGCTTACCTCCATTCGAACGGCAAGCGTTCTCAGGCCGCGTAGAAGCAGCCAGGCCGGAAACGGTGGCAAGATTGCACCCAAGAGGGGCAATTCGCCCAGCATGATCCTCTTCATCCTTTCTCGATCCGTCGCAAGGGCGCCCGAGACGACGTCGCTGTGGCCGGAGAGATACTTCGTCGCGCTGTGAACGATGATGTCGACCCCGATGTCGTGCGGCGTTTGGAATACCGGCGAGGAGTAGCTGTTGTCCGCGATCGTCGTCACGCCCTTTTCCCTTGCGGCGCGGCAGATCGTTTCGAGGTCCTGGATGCGAAAGACGATACTGCTCGGCGACTCAAGATAGAGCACCTTGGTCGAGGGCCGGATCGCATCGATCAAAGCGTCTGCATCCGTCCCTGTAACGAATGTGTGCTCGATCCCGAAGCGGGGAAGGTACTCGGCGATGAATTGTCGCGTTGGGCCGTAGCATGTGTCCACGGCAACCACGTGGGCGCCCGCCTCGACTTGGCTTAAGATGGCCGCCGAGATCGCCGCCATCCCGCTACCGAAGACCATGGCCTCGTCGCAGTGCTCGAGCGCCGCTATCTTGCGGCAAACGAGGTCGACCGTCGGATTCGCGACGCGGCTGTAGTTGTAGAGGCCGGCGCCCTCGCCCGTATAGTCGAAGGACCTGGCGAAGTCTTCGCAGTTCTCGAAGACGAAGAGTGAGGTTTGGAAGATCGGTGGTGTCACGGCGCCGAGAACGGGATCCTCCTCGCCGAGGTGCTGCAGAATCCACTCGATGCTGGGCGCAGGATCGGACATCGGGCAGAGTATGGGCGAAAAAGCAAGCCTGAGGATCGGTGTTCTGCGGACCGATACTCCTACCGTGGAAAGCACACCGGTCAACGCGCCCTCCGTCCGCATCGGCGGACCGGTCACGCTGGTTATCCAGCGGGAGGGGGCGCCGTACGCGCTTCAGACCACCCTCAGGTCGGGCGATCCGCCGATGGTGACGGTGCCGATCGACCCGTTGACCAAGCGTGGCGAGAGAGTGCTCCTCTTGGCCCACGAGGGTACGACGATTCTTCGCGCACAGGCATCGGTGACCGACTGCCAGCGAACGGGTAGCCAATGGACCGTCCAACTGGCTCTCGATCAGTGGGAGCACGCGAATCGTCGGCGAGCGGAAAGGTACGAAGTCGAACTGGAGGCGACGGTCGAGACTGTCGTCGATGGCGCGTCCGGCTTCGATCCGAGGAAAGCGACCATCACCGAGTTGAGCAAGACTGGTGCTTGGGTTCAGACGGACCTTCTGCTCCCTCGCGGCGCCTTGGTGAAGTGGCAGTTCGCGGTGAAGGGAGCCTCGGCGCGCGGCCTAGCGCTCGTGATCCGATCCTGTCCCGTCCGTGGGGGCATGGCCCTCGAGTTCGTCGAGTTCATAGGCTCGGCCTACGGGACTATCGACAACTACCTCGAGCAGCACGCGGCGTAGGCGGTCGAACTCTTCGGGCGTGTTTGCGCTCCGGAAGTGCTCAGGATGGAGGCCCAGTTTGACTAAGTCGTCCTCACCCAGATACTGGACCCTCATCGCTTCTAGCCAGGCCATGACGCGAGTCTCACCCTTCATGCTGAGCCCCGACGCCGCGATCAGGGCGTTGGGTTGGTAGGCGGCGCAGAGCGGCTGAGGGCGCCCATCCAAGGCTGGCACGACCGCATCGAATCCTTGGTTTGCCAACAAATGGTCGACGAGTCGACGCGCATCGAGGCCTTCGAGCAGGACGGCATCACAAGCCGCCACGAAAACCGCATCGATCCCATCCGGGAGCCTCACGCCGGCGAGAGCGGCGAGCGGACCCGCGCCTGGTTCCTGATCGGACGACACCCGATAACCCTCAACCTCGCGCCCGAGCACGAGGACCGTAAAGCCGGCCCTGTCCAGTGTGCGACAAAGCCGCAGCCCGAGAGCCACGCCGCCGACAACGAGGTCCGCCTTGTTGGCTCCCATGCGGCGGCTCGATCCGCCGGTCAGGACGAGCGCGAGGAGGTTCATGGCCGAGTCTAACCGTTTGTCTGCGCCACAATGGGCCCGTGAATCCGTATCCGCGAACCTGGGTCGAGATCGACCTGGCCGCGCTGGCTTACAACCTTTCGCTGATTCGGCAGGCAATGTCCGATCCGAAGGTGAAGGTGGCGCTTGTTGCCAAGGCGGACGCTTACGGACATGGCCTGGTCCCGACGGCCCGCTTCGCCTTGCGAAATGGAGCGGAATGGGTTGCCGTGGCGACGGTTCAAGAGGGAATCGCCCTTCGAGACGCAGGCATCGACGACCCGATCGTGGTGATCTCGCCGATTTTGCCGATCGAGGCCGAACAGGCGGTGTTCTATCGACTCCGCGTCCTTGTCGAACGGGTAGAAACCGCAGTCGCCCTGAGCGCAGCCGCCCGAGAGCAGGATGCCGAGGCGATCGTCCATCTCGAGATCGAGACGGGGCTGGCCCGCTTCGGTTGCATGCCCGACGGGGCTCTCGAGGTCGCGTGCGAGATCGCTCACTTGCCAGCGGTTCGGCTGGAAGGAATCTCAACACACTTCGCCAACAGCGGACGCGACCCCGAGTTCACCCAGCTTCAGCTCGAGCGATTTCGCAGCGTGCTCGAGAAGTGCGAACGAGCCGGGATTTCATTCGATGTCGTTCACGCGGCCAACAGCGCCGGAGCGGTCCGCTATCCGGAGAGCCGGTTCGACCTCGTCAGGGTGGGGCTGGGCGCGTACGGCATCGAGCCCTACGGCCTGTTCGAAGGAATCGGCAGGCCAGTGATGACCTGGAAGGCAAGGGTCATGGCTTTACGCCAGCTTCCGAAGGGCGAGTCCGTCAGCTACGCGCGCACCTACTTCACGACGCGAGAGACCGTAGTCGCGACGTTGGGGGTCGGCTACGGAGACGGCTACCCCCGTTCGCTTAGCAACCGCGGCGTCGCGGTCCTCAATGGGGTCGAGGTTCCCGTCATCGGCCTCGTTTGCATGGATCAAGTCCTTGTCGATGCGACCGATCTGCCGCAGGTGAATCTGGGAGACGAAGCGATCCTGCTGGGTGGCCCAGTGCCCGCCGATAGACTCGCCGACCTGATCGACTCCACCCCCCACGAAATCACGACCCGGATCATGAGCCGCGTACCGCGGCGCTATCTCTTTCCGCCAACGTAACCGATGGAACCTCGTCTCATCGCCGTAATGGGGCCTACCGGAGTCGGAAAATCGGAGATCGCGGAGTGGCTTGCAGACCGTCTTGAGGCCCAACTCATCAATGCGGACGCCTTCATGGTCTACCGGGGCCTGGACGTGGGCACTAACAAGCCACGGGACAAGGAGCGCTACCTCCTTCTCGACCTCAAGGACCCGTGCGAGGAGATCGGGGTCGGAGAATGGGTCGGCCTCGCCATCGAAGAACTCCGACGCCTCTATGCGGAGGGGCGGTCGGCGATCGTGGTGGGTGGAACGGGGCTTTACGTTCGCGCCTTGTTCGAGGAATGGAGCAACCTTTACCCCCCGCCCGATCCCGACCTTCGCATGGCCCTGGAAGAAGAGCTTCGCGAGAAGGGACTCGAAGCGCTCGCCGATCGGTTGGGGCGATTCGCACCGGATGTGGCGCGGAAGACGGACTTGCGAAATCCCGTACGCGTACGGAGGGCTCTTGAGATTGTGCTCGGAGGAGCTAGGCCACTATCCTTCGTCCTGCCTGAGTTCCGGAAATGGAAGGTCGGCCTCGATTTGCCGGTGCCGGTGCTCGATGAGCGCCTCGATCGTCGTACCGTAAAATTGCTGGCAACTGGCTGGTTGGAGGAAGTACAATCGCTGGCCGAGAGGGGTGTGAACGCAGAATGTGCCGCCATGAGGGCCATCGGGTATCGTACTCTGCTCAGTGTCGTAGGCGGCGAAAGGGGCCTCGAAGAGGTCGAGCCGTCCATTCAGTTGGAGACCCGGAGATACGCAAAGCGTCAGCGAACGTGGATGCGTACCGAACCGAGGCTCGAAATGTTTAGTGCGCTCGATATGGAGCGTCTGCGCGAGGGGGTCAGCGACAGGCTTTCCGCGCTTATGTAGGATGAGGAAAACAAGCAAATGGCTAAAACGATAAACCTCCAAGACATGTTTCTCAATCAGGTGCGCAAAGAGGGCATTGGCGTCACCATTTATCTCATGGGAGGCGTCCAGCTGCGCGGCCAAGTCCGCGGGTTCGATGCATTCACCGTTCTTCTGGACTCACCTGGCAAGCCGACTCAACTGGTCTACAAACACGCGATCACGAGCATCGTGCCGTCTCGCCCGATCGGCAGCAGCCGGCCGCCCGAGGAGCATCAGCCAGTCGAGGAAGAGTGATCGCTTTCACGAAAATGCACGGAATCGGGAACGATTTCGTGATGCTGGACGGAATCGAGCGAGCGTTCCCGGACGCCTCGCTGCCGCCCCTAGCGCGAGCGATGAGCGATCGTCGCTACGGAATCGGGAGCGACGGGATTATCCTGGTCGACAAGGATGACGCAGGCCTTAGCATGCGCATGTGGAATCCCGATGGGTCCGAAAGCGAGATGTGCGGGAATGGCGTGCGCTGCTTTGCCAAGTTCGTTCACGACCGGCACTACGCGACGGGAAACTTCATTCCGGTCGAAACCGGCGCCGGTTCGCTCGTTCTGGAACTGCTCGAGGATGGCAAGGTACGCGTCGACATGGGGAAGGCACGGCTCACGAGGGGCGAGATAGGCATGATCGGTCCCCCCGACCAGATGGTGGTGGATCAACCCTTCTTGATGCCCGACGGCTCAACGCTGCCCGGTACTGCTGTTTCGATGGGCAACCCGCACCTCGTCCTCTTCGTCGATAACGCAGCCTCGGTGCCCCTCGAGCAGTGGGGCCCTGCACTGGAGCGCAACGAGGCGTTTCCGAACCGGGTCAATGTCCACTTCGCGATGGTGGAGCGGCCGACTTCCATCGTTCAGCGAACGTGGGAGCGCGGGGCGGGTGCGACTCTGGCCTGCGGTACCGGAGCCTGCGCGGTCGGCGTCGCCGCGTTCCTGACCGGGCGCGGCGCCCGGGAGACGAGCATTCGCCTGCCGGGCGGCGTCCTCGACATCCGCTATGCCGAGGATGGAACCGTCTACATGACCGGACCTGCCGAGTACTCCTTCGAAGGCGAGTGGCCGGCAGGTTAGCCTAGGGATTCTCCAGGATCAGGTAGTCGAGTCCGAACATGTGGCGAGCGTCCGCGGCAGGGTTGGTCCCGGCGACTTCGACTTCGAGCAAGGCCTTGCCTGCCGGCAGATCGAAGACTCCCAGCGTTCGCTTGGCCCAACCCAGGTCCTTCGAATAGAAATCCCAGGGACCGCCCTCTACCTCCTTTCCCGCCACGCGAAGCCGATGGATGCCGTAGTCTTTGGCCTGGCAGAAGTGTCCGGCGACCTTGTAGCGACCGGCCTTCTCGACTTCGAATTCAAGAACGAGCCTCTCGCCCGGCTTGCCGTCCTTCCACCAGAGCTGCTTGGCGGCGGAAAGACCGGCGAAGGCCTGGATTTCGGTGACACCTCCGGTCCGTTCGGCGATTCTCATGGTCTCACCTTCGATCGCCCCATCGATCGACTCTGGGCCAGCGATCGGACGCGGGAGCAAGAGCGAGGAATCGATACGGCGGGGACCCGGTGTTCCCGGACGGGCATACCAATAGGCGGTGTGAACGAACGTCGCCACGCACTCCTGCCAGTGCCACATCTCGAGGTCGAATCTGAATTTCTCACGGTAGGGGATTGCATCGATGACGTGCCACCTGCCGACGAGCGTGTGACCCCGATTCGTTCGAAGGGTTTCCCCGTCGCAGCGAGGCTGCATGTGGTACGGCCGTTGGAAAGTCGTCACGTCGCACCAGGCGTAGCCGTAGTAGTCTTCGGTGCCGGTGCCGAACGTGCTGGGGAACGGATCGCGATCGACCCAGATCTTCTCATCCCCCTCACCCCACCACGCATCCACCGGGTTCGCCACGAAGAGGTTGGTGCCGATGAAAGTTCCCTCGCCGACGGTGTTGAGGAACGTCATGTCCCGCATCGGCCGCGTGTTCGCAGTCTCTCCTCCCCATTGTGCCTTCAAGTGGTAGGTGTCGGAGTCGAACACGATGGGCCGAACCGCGGCTCGGCAGGAGAGGATCGCCGGGTTAGGGCCAAGGTTCGTTACCTTTAGGACCGCCGACTTGGCGAAGGGCATCGGCAGTCGGCAGATCAGGCTTTGGCGGTCCACTTCCATCAGAAGGGTTTGGTACCGAACGAGGCCCGGAGCGCTCCCGAAAAAGTCACCTACCGGGACCTCGATGCACTTCTCGCCGTCGAACCAGGCTTCGAGGATCAGCGATCGGTAGAGGCGCCACTCCTCGAGCGAATCGGGCCGGACCGGATCGCGGGGGACGACCTGGAGTCTGAGTTCGACGACTTCGGCCGGCCCTTCGACCTCGGCGATCGTTGCCGACTTGCCGGTATAGACGACTTCGGCAAAGACGCCCGTGCTGCGGCCTTCGGCCGAGGGATAGGTCTCCACCAGGGCGTCGGCGTTGTCCTCGATGAGGTCGGTCAGCAGTGGGAGCTCCTTCGGCTGGAAGGATTGGACCATCGTGCCGAGAGCGTAGGACCGGTAACCGACATGATAGTAGAGTCCGCGTACCCGGTCGCCCTCGGAGTCGTCGACCGTGATCTTCAGCGACCGGCTGTAGGGGAATGGAAAGTAAAGGTTTGCGCCACGGGCGCTAAAGTAAGCGTAGGGATCGCGAAACGGCAGGACCTTCCCTCCGAGCAGCTCGGCCATCTTGGCCTGGAAGCGAGGCTCGATCTCGCCATCGAAGTAGAACCGGATGACGCCGATCGGGTTTGCCGACCAGACCCGGACGACGGCCCCAGGGCCCTTCAGATCGGCCATGACGTACTCGTTCCTCCCGCCGCGCGTCTCGGTTCGGAGGAACTTGCCTGCGTCTCCGTTGGCGAACCAGTCTGTCGAGGGGTCCTTGCTGGCTCGATCGTAGCTGCTCGCCTGGGCAGTCGTGTAATAGGGCGACGGGCGGCGGGCGAGCCGTCCGAGGTCGGTCATCTGCGGCAACAGGGTCCTGACCGAGACTTGGCCCCAGACGGGCAGGGCGAGACCGAACGCGAACCCACCGAGAAGGAAGCGCTTCATGGCTGGAATTTACCTGTCGGGGTCCCACCGCTCTCTGTGGGCGGGGTAGAATTTCGGTCCCTGGGGAGTTGCCCGAGTGGCCAATGGGAACAGACTGTAAATCTGTCGGCGGATGCCTTCGTAGGTTCGAATCCTACACTCCCCACCAGGTTAGGCCCTCGTAGCTCAGAGGTAGAGCACTTCTTTGGTAAAGAAGAGGTCACGGGTTCAATTCTCGTCGAGGGCTCCATTCCTTCTTTCCCTCCTTCATTCCTTCCGGATGTTTGTAGAATGTGGGCATGAAGAACTTCAAATCTGCGATCCTGTTAAGTGCAGGGCTCGGTTTGATCGCTCTCTTTCTCACTCGTGACGCAACCTCCCAGTTGGTGCAGAAGGCCCTCGTTTACCTTCAGCCTACCTCTCCCGGCACCGCTCAGCAGGGGAACGTGAACGTGACGGGAACGGTAAAGAGTGGCTCGCTCTCGGTGGGAACCGGAGGGATTCGGTTCGCAGATGGAAGCCTGAAGACTTCCGCGGCCGGCGATGCTGTTCCGTCGGGGGCTATGGTCATGACACCCAGCAAGACGCCCCCACCGGGTTACGAGTTCACGGGACAATCCATCAAGCCAGTCGAGGAGTGGGTGCCGCTCCCTTCGCCGGGGACCGCCTTCTACAATTTGCTGCTGTCTGCGTCGACGATTCCATCTACGTCGCTGGCGGAAGGACTTCGACGAACAATGCGCTGAACCAAGCGCTCCGGTACGATATCCCGACACGATCCTGGCATTCCCTTCCGTCCTTGATCACCGCACGAAGATCGGCGAGCAGCGCACATCTCGGAGGAAGGATCTATGTGTTCGGTGGGATGAACGCCACGAGCGCTCCTGTCGCCTCGTGCGAGTCATTCGATCCAGGCACCCAAAGTTGGTCGCCCATTGCGCCCATGCCGCAGCCGCGAGAGGGCTTCACCGCAACCGAGTTCGAGGGGCTTATCTACTGCGTCGGAGGTTGGTCGCCCACCGAGGGCTTCACCGCTCGATGCGACATCTACGATCCCGCGACCGACACTTGGACGGCCGGGCCGCCCATGCCCGAGACGCGGGCGTACCATGGGGCCTACCGGGCGGGGGACCGACTATTCATCGTCTTCGGAATCCACCAGGCCTGGGGAGGCGAAGGCTGGGGATGCGCTCTCAGAGATGGCGCTTGGACACCCGACGTGGTTGACACTTCTGTCAGGGCCCAAGTCGCGTTTGCCGGATTCCCGGAATGGACGCCTTGGCTTTACGTGTTCACCGATGGATTGGGGTCCTTTATCCATCGGTCGTGGCCGTCAGATCTCGACCATGTCGCATCGCCTCACGGCTCCCCGCGGAACTACGTCGTCGTGCAAGATGAAAAGTACAGAATGTACGCCATCGGATCCGAGAACCCTCAATACGTCCTTCAAGCAGCCTCCGCCCTGCCAATGGCCATTCACATGAGACTCGATTGAGATGTGGCGAACACGCGTGGCCGAATGGCTTGCCGTCGCCGTTAAGCTCCGCCAGAGGTATTCTTGTAACAAATCGGGGTTCGCCTGCGTCTCTTTCGATGCAGGTCGCTTCCATGGAAGCGGCAAGATAGGAGTTTTGAAGCACATGAGACGACTCGTAGCATTCGCCTTGGCGCTCGCCTTAGCTGGCGCGGCTTTCGCGCAGACGTTCACCATCCGTCGCCCCCAGGACGGCTCGATCGTCCGTGAAGTGGTGCAAGTTCGCTTGCCCAAGAACAGCATTCCTCCCGGGAGTTACGTCGGGTTCTGGATCAACGGCAAGTTCCTCGAGGCAGTGGGCCTCGACGCCGTCGACATCCAAGGCAACGACTATGTCTACAAACTGGACACGAAGGAGCGAAAACTGCCCGATGGCAAGCTTTCGATCGAGGCCGTGCTCTACGCCGACTTCGAAGAAGCCCCCAAGGTCATCAACCGATCCTCTGTCGAGGTCACCCTGGACAACTCTCGGAGTATCAAGATTCCCGAGGGAGGCCTTAAACTTCGATACCTGTTCAAGCCAGGGACTCAGCTGACTTATTCGGTCGAAGCGAAAGTCACCGAGGCGACCATCACCGAAGCTCAGCGACAGCTGGGAGGCCGGATGAGCGAGGAGATGATCGACACCCAGAAGTTCCGCTGGCTGGTGGCGTTCGACAACGTCTACAAGACCGCCACCGGAAACGAGGCGCTCGTCCGAATGCAGCTTCTGCCGCAAAAGGGCAAAGACTATGCCGTTCTGAACCTCAAGGACAACACCGACGGAGCCCGATACTACGAAGAGAACATGGTCTCCACCTACCTGCGGCTGACCGAAACCGGTCGCGAGGTGTTCGGGTCGGTCCCGGCGTACTTCGGCCTCGAGGGCTTCTCGCCCCAAATGGCGATTAACGGCATTTTCATCCCCTTTACGCTTCCGGTCCTGCCCTCCCAGGGGGTCAAGCCAGGGACGCCGTTCAGCGCGGCCTTCCAGAATCTCCGCATCGATCCGTCGACCCAGGACTTGCTGACTGCTGGCAAGCTGACGGTTCAGGGCCCCGGTCGTGGGACGCTCGAAGGCGTCGAGTGGGAAGGCGGCATCCCTTGCGCGAAGATCAAGAATTCCATCGAGGTCGGCATGGGAGACGCCAAGCAGACGGTCGAAGAGACCTACTGGTTCGCTCTCGATCGTCGATGTGTCATCAAGTTCCTCCGCGTCGTGACGGCCGAAGTCAAAGTCGGCGGCGACACCGGCGGAGCAGCTGGCGGCCCGCCTGCGGGCGGACGCTCGGGCGGCTTGATGGGCCCTCCCGGTCGCGGCGGTGGAGATGACGACGAGGGTCGAGATTTCGGGATGTCCCCGCAAGGACGACGCGGTGGCGGTCTCCAAGGCGGAGGCGGCGGCGGCGGTCGCGGCGGGGTGGCTCCTGGTGACACAGGCGGCCAGGGTCGAGGCGGGAGCCGAGGCGGTGGCGGAGGCCTCATGGGCCCCCCCGGCGCAGCTGGCAGCGGTGCCGGCGGCGTAATGGGCCCCGCGGGTCGCGGCGGAGCGACCGGCGGTGGCGGGCGAGCCGGATCCGAGATCGTTCGGCTGCGGTTCCAGTACCTCGTTACTCTCGAGAAGTAATCGTTACCTAACCCATGCGCCCCTCGCCGCACTCGGCGAGGGGCGTTTTCCTTTACTCCGCCTCACTGGCGAGCGCGAGGAGGCGGGAAGCGGGGAAGGTTCTTGCCTATTTCGAGAGGTAGACGAGTCCCTCCAGCGAGATGGTGTACTCGCGACGGACTGCATCGAAGCGGACCCCATAGGCGGTCGGATACCAGCCCGAGCGTTCGACCTTCTTGGGAGCAGGGATCGCGAAGACCTGGTTCGGTTTTTGCTCGAGGAAAGCCTTGGTGATCATCGGCTCAGCGAAGATCATCCTGCCGCCGTACGAGCCGTAGATGAAGGTCGATGTGAAAGGCTTACCGTTCAGTTCAGGGGAGTTCAGGGCCACCCAGTGGGCGCCCATATACTTCTCTTCGGACTGAGGAGCGTACATGTAGCCGTCGGGCATGTAGCCTGCAGGCGGCTTCTGCTGACAGACCTTGAGGTCGTCGCCTTCGAGCTTGATCTGGCTGCGCTCGCTGGTGGGGATCGTGTAGAAGTGGAAGTCGAAGTGGGGCGCCCCGTAGATTTCGAGCGGCTGGTGACCCTTCGGGTTCCAGTTGATCCCGACGTGGTCGAAAGCGGTGAGTTCCTTGGCCTTTTTGGGGAGGGCGGCCCAGACTTCGGCGTCCATGGCGTGGGCAGCGAGGTCCTGGGGCAATCCTTCGAGGGCGAGTTCGTTGAAGGTGATGCCCAGGGCGGTCAGCTTGCCGTCCTTGGCGACGTCGATCCAAGTGAAGACCGTGCCGTTTCCGAGGATACGGGTCTCTCCGATAAAGAGTCCCGATTGCTGTGCCTTACAGAAGGGGCAGGCGAGGGCTTGCGCTGCCAAGGCTGCGAAGACGAACGAAGTGGTGATGGTTCTGAATGTCATTGTATTCTCTCTCATGCGCCACCGAAGGGCGGCATGAGGAGTTACGGAGCGGGATGCGGTCCTAGGTCGGAAGTTCTAGGCCTTGAAAGAACCGAGCGATGCCGACCAGGGATGGCCGGAGCCTGGGCGGGCGGCTTGCGGAAGCCTAGCGAAGGCGTGAGAGGGTTCCGATCTCGAGGCCGAGCAGCGTGTCGCCCAGCCTTCCGGACCACGTCATCACGAGCGAGTTCGGGTCCGGCTCGATGCGAGGCGCGGACACGAAGAGGCGGCCAAGAGGAGGCTCGGCAGGGATGTAGCGTCCGGACGAAAGGCTCCAGCTGAGGTGGAGCGGATCCTTCGCCCCGATCTCCCACGGATCGGAGACGAAGGCGAGCGAATCCTTGCCGATGGTGACTTTGTCCCGGCGCGGGGAAGACACATAGGGTGCGTCGGAAACAGCGACGGGTTGTGCGTGGTCGGGCCGAAACACGATGCGTTCGGTCAATGGGCCGAAGAGTCCCCGGCGGTCGAGATCGATGACGATCAACCGTCCCTCGGCGGTGGCCGTGAGCGTAACCTCGGTGTGCTGCAGTTGGTCCTCGGCCTTGATCGAGCCGGTCCATCGACCGAGGAGCCAGTTGCAGTTCTGGTCGGTCGGCAGGACGGCGTTGGTGAGCAAAGTAAGCGCGGCGACGAACATGAACGATCCTCCTGGGTCAGCCAGGGATTCTGACGCTTCTGGCGGCGAGAGGTGTCATGGAGGGCTAAGGTAGTCTATCGTTCGTGCTTTGCTTGCTCGTCGCTGCCGCGCTGGTGGCGTCCCCGGTCCAGCGTCCTTGGAGAGTCACCGAGAACAACACCCTTCTCTGGAACGATCGTCCCTACATGCCGGTCGGCCTCCGCATCGACGGCACTCCGGAGGCGATTGCCTTAGCTCGGGTCGCGGGTGCGAAGGACGTGATCGTCGAGCTAGCCGCCGACGGGACTGGCTGGGGGCCGGCCTTGAGGGCGTTGGAGGAGGCCGGCTTGCGGTACCTGATCGCAATCTCGAGCCTTGCCCCGACCTCGACCGGAATTGCGGTGGAGCCCCAGGGTTACCGGGTTCCCGGGATTGCCGCCGCCCGACGGGTTGACCTGGATATACCAGGCTCGACGAGCGCGTTCGTCGCCTTCGTGACCCAGCGCGACGGGGCGATCCAGTTCATGCGGAGGGTCGAGATGCCGGGCGGCCGACTCTCGATGGAAGTCGACCCCCAGAACGAACTCGAACACGTGCTGCTCGTCTATCCCAACGCGCACGATCTCCGCGTGCCCGACTACTGGGTCGGCTTCGACAAACGTCGCGACGAGCTCCTCTCCACGCTGAAAGAGCACAAGCCGAAGGGCCTGCGAGGAATCGTGAACCCGATGGGCACACTGCTCTCTTTCCCCGGCGCCGACACGAACTTCGTGCCGACGAACCGCCTGTTCCGTTTGGAACTCGAGGCCTTTCTGCGCTTCAAGTACACGAGCGTCCAGACCGCGATACGGGCCTGGTCGCTGAACGTCAACGACATCCAATCCTTCGTCCAGTTGTCCCGCCTGGTGCCGCTGTGGGCCAACACTCGGGGCATCCCCGTCCTTTGGGACCCTGAAACGGACGAGACGGTCGGTTGCGACTCGAAGAAGTCGGCAGCATGGCGCGACATCCAAGAGGTCCTCCGCAACACGGCCTCCCGCCGCTACTCGCGCTTCGTGAAGGCGATCCAGCAAGTGGCCGACGTGCCGGTGATCCAGGAATGGACCGGATGGAGCGGACCCTACGCGGCGCAAGAGTCGGCCTTGACCGGGGTCGGCATCCGCATGGAGGGGACGAGCCCGGCCTCGCTCGTGGACAGCGGCTGCCGAGCGGCGGCGACCGTCCTGCGGTGGACTCACCCGGCCTGGCTGGTCGCGACGGATATCGAAGTCGGTACGGTCGAGAAGGGAGAGTTGCTCGTGGGCGACGCTCTGACGGAGTCGGCATCGATGGGCGCGCGGGGCTGGTTCGTGCGCGCACGCACTGACGAAGTCCGTCGGGCAGCGATTTCTGCCACGATCGGAAACGACGAGAGCCTGACGTCGTGGCGGACGATGGCTCTCCTCTATCCCGAATCCGCGATGAACCCGGCTGCGCCCACTCGCTTGTCGGGCGGACGCTGGTGGTTACCGTCGCCGGCGTCGGGCAACCGGGTCGACTTGGGCAACTCGTACGCCGCATACCGCTATACCGACGGCCTGCAAAGCTTCGTCGCGATTTGGTCGATCGGTGCAGCACGAAAAACGACGCTTCGCGTATCGGACCCGAAGAAGGTGGTTTTCGAGACGATCGACGGGAGCCAGACAGGTGCGAAGATCGTCAAGAACTCGATCGAGCTGACGTTGCCGACGACCCCGGTGATTCTGCGCGGCACGGATGAGATTCCGATCCCTCAGGACGCGATCGACGAGACCGCCCTCGCTATCACAGAACTTCTCGACAAGCAGGGAAGCCGCAGCGGCCTCGGCGAGGAGCAATACCGATTGGCCGATAGCCTGGCCGCCATCGAACGAAACCCGGGAGGGGCTTTCGACGCGATGCGGCAGCAACTGAATCGCCTGAACGCCGCCTATGGCAAGTACGTGTGGCTCGAGGGTGAGCAATGCCGGGAGACCACGTTCAGCGAGCCGCTCCAAGTTCCCGGGGTGTCGCGAAACGGAGCCCTGGCCCTGCGCTCACGCCTCGCCTCTCCGCCGGAAGGGTACTTCGCGAACTACAATCCGACCGCCAGGGTCGAGGGGTTGCATGAAATCTGGATCGCAGCGAACATCCCGCCGAAGCACCGATCGGAGGTCAGCCTTCGCATCGGCGACCAAGTGCTGAAGATCCAGCGCGGGCCGATCAGCCTCTATGCGGGAGGGTACGGCTGGTACAAGATGGGTGAAGTCTCGCTGGTGAAGGGACCGATCGCTTTGCAGGTCGCCGTCGATGCGCGGGAAGGCGCCGACATCGCCCTGGACGTCGTGCTCCTGATCCCGGACCGGTTCGCTCCGAACGGCGTCTACCCTCCACCCGCCAACCTCTGAGCGATGAACCGGATGTTTCGGCAGTGGCGGGCGCTGTTCTCGATCTATTTCCAAGACGGCATCGCGTACAAAGCGAGCGGCTTGATTTGGGTCCTCACCGATGTCGCCACGGCAGTAACGATGCCTCTCGTCTGGGCGGCCGCGTCCGCGGGCGGGGCGATCCAAGGATTCGATCAGCGTGCGTTCGTCCTTTACTACCTCACGATGCTTCTGATCTCCTGTTTCGTGACCTGCCACTACATGTGGGAGATCGCGTGGGAAATCAAGGAGGGCATCTTCTCGACTTACCTCGTCAGGCCGATCGGCTACATGCAGCTGATGTTCGTTCGGAATTTCGCGTGGCGAATCGTCAGGACGATGATCTTCTTGCCGCTCTTCCTATTGCTCATCTGGGCGTATGGGGGCTACCTTGGCGGACAGAGCCTCTACCTGGGTTGGGAGACTTGGGTGGCGATCCTTCTGGGCCACACCCTCAGTTTCTCCTTCGTGATGGCGCTCGGAATGCTGGCTCTGTTCGTACAGGAGGCGACGGCGATCTTCGAACTGTACTACGTCCCCATGCTGTTCCTTTCTGGGCAGCTGTTCCCCATCGCGCTGCTTCCGGACTGGGCGAGGAATCTCGCCGCGCTGTTTCCCTTTTACTACACGACCGGCTTTCCGACCGAGGTCGCCATTGGCCGCATCGGATCCACCGACGCCCTCCAGGGCATCGGCCTGCAAGTCGCCTGGATCGGGGGATCGCTAGTCCTGCAGCGCGTGCTCTGGGCACATGGCCTGCGGCACTACACCGGCGTCGGCATGTAGGCCTAGGGAAGCATTGCGAGGCGGTAGAGCATGTGCGCGTAGATGCGACTCATTCTGTAGAGGTGCTCGATCTTGAGCCGCTCGTCGGTCTCGTGGGCGCGTCCGTCGCCTTCCCATCCGGTACCGACGCTCACGGTGTTCGGTACCGCGCGGGCATAGGTTCCCCCGCCGAGCACGCCCGGTCGTCTATCGTCTCCGGTTTCTTCCTTGTAGACGTCGCATATCGTCGCGACGAGAGGATGTTCGAGCGGGAAGTAGAGGGGGGCGCTGTCGTCGAACTCGGTCATGCGAAAGTCGTCCGCCGATTCCTCACAGAAGCGGATCACCCGGTCGCGCACATCGGAGCCGGTCCAGGTGACCGGATATCGAATGTTGAACTTCAGGACGATCTCGTCGCCCTCGACGGCGATCACCCCTAGGTTGCAGGAAAGGCCCTTGCTCACGTCGTCCGCTCCCGAGAGCCCGAGACCTTCGCCCCCGATATGGGTGGTCTCGAAAAGCCGGTTGTATTCGCCTTCGGAGGCAACCGGCACGATCTCCTTCAGGAAGCGGAGCACGCGAATCGCCGCGGAGTCGCCTTGGAACGGAGTGGACCCATGAGCGGCTTTGCCGGTGGCTACGATGTTGAGCACGTCACCCTCCCAGGCGAAGGTGAGGTTTTTGTCCCAGGAGTCTGCGAGGGCGGCCTCGACATGGGGTCGAGCGGACGCCGCGACTCGAATCTTGGATTCGCAGTGGTCGATGACGATGTTAAGGCGTTGACCACCTCGGATATCGAGGAATTCGACGTCTCCCTTGATCCGCGGACGTCGCACTTCCATATTCGCGATACCCTTCTCTGCGTAGTAGAGTGGCCAGCCGGAGTCGGGCGCGATGCCGTAGGTAGGCGCCTCCTCGGTCTGAACGTAGCGGTGGACGCACTCGAAGCCGCTCTCCTCGTCGCACCCGAAAACGGAGCGCATTCGGGCGGGCACGTGCGGCAAACATTCCTTGATCGCCCGCATTGCGTAGAACGAAGCGATCGTCGGCCCCTTATCGTCGACAGCCCCGCGGCAATAGACGTACCCGTCGTCGATCTCTGCGCCGAAGGGCTCGTGCTTCCAACCCGGGCCGACGGGCACGACGTCGAGGTGGCCAAGGCTCATGATGAGCCGATCACCTTCGCCGAATTCTGCATATCCGCAGTATCCTTCGAGGTCCTTGGTCCGCATACCCCATGCGGTGCCCAGGCCGAGCATGTAGTCAAGAGCCTCACGGTTTTCTTGTCCGAACGGCGCCCCGGGCTTCGCTTCGGACTCGATGGACGGGAACCGAAGGAGGGTGCGGAAGGTGTCGAGCATCTCCGTCTGGTGATCATCGATCCAGGCTTGCAGGGTGGCGACGGCGGCTTCTGGCATGGCGGCATTGTGGCACCTCGGACCGCGGGAACTGCGCTTCGGCGGACAGGTCCGCCGCCCGGAGGCGGGCCAAAGGCCGACCTGTGATGGCGCCTTTGGCCAGCGGCGTATAATGGCGGGCGTGTCAGCAAGGCCGACCGTCGAGGGAGGTGGAGGTTCATTCCTCTCGACGACTCCCGACCGAATCTTCACGCCCGAAGCATTCGTCGGCGACGAGCGCCTAATGATCGACACCGCCGAGCAGTTCAGTCGCAAGGAAGTCCTGCCGGTCGCCGAGCGCCTCGATCATCAAGAAGAGGGGCTGATGCCGGGCCTGATTCGGCAAGCAGGCGAACTCGGATTCTGTGGGCCCGATAGCCCGGAGGCTTACGGCGGGTTGGGTCTCGGAAAGAACGTGTCGGCGAGGATGCTCGAGTTCCTCAGCCTCAACGGGAGTTTCAGTGTCACGATCGGGGTCACCAGCGGTATCAGCCAGATCGGCCTGGTTCTCTTCGGGGACGAGCAGCAGCGCAAGAAGTACCTGCCGAAGCTGGCGTCCGGCGAGTGGATCGGCGCCTATGCCCTGAGCGAACCCAACAGTGGCAGCGACGCTCTGGCGCTGACTTCAAGGGCAGAACGACGCGGTGACCGTTGGGTGCTCGATGGCACGAAGATGTGGATTTCGAATGCCAAGTGGGCCCAGCTGTTCCTCGTGATAGCAAAAGTAGATGGCGAACGGGTCACCGCCTTTCTTGTCGAGCGCGACTCGCCCGGTGTCTCGATTGCCAGGGAAGAGCACAAGATGGGGCTCAAGGGTTCCTCGACGGCGCGGCTCGTGTTGGAGGGCGCCGAGATTCCCCTCGAAAACATGCTTTACCTCGAGGGCAAAGGCCACCATGTTGCCTTTAACGCGCTGAACATCGGGCGGTTCAAGTTGGCCGCGATGTCACTCGGGCCGGCCCGCGACGCGATCGGGCTTGCCGCTGGATATGCGCTCGAGCGCAAACAATTCGGTCGGGCGATCGCGGAGTTCGGCCTCATCCGGCGGAAGTTCGCCGAAATGGCATCCAGGTTTTACGCTGCCGAGTCGATGCTGTACCGGACCGGGGCGCTCATCGATGAGGCGTTCGCGATCAGCGACCACTCGGCCGAAGGCAACCGAGCCGCAGCAGAGGAGTATGCGATCGAGTGCAGCGCCTGCAAGGTCGTCGCGACCGAAGTAGAGGCATTCGTCGTCGACGAAGGCCTCCAGGTCTTCGGCGGCTATGGCTTCACCGAGGAGTTTCCTATCGCTCGGTCTTACCGAGATGCCAGGGTGAGTCGAATCTACGAAGGGACAAACGAGATCAACCGCATTTTTCTGGCGGATCGGTTGGTGCGGCGTGCCGCCGAAGGGCGGGCCTCGCTCGTTTCTGCTGGAGATTCGTTCGTTTCGGACCTTGCCGGTCGGGCGTTCGCCCGATTCGAGCCCTCCGAGCGTGGCCTCCGCGATGCAGACCAGATTGCTGTGGCATCGCTATCCGACCTCGCGATGCTCGCCTACATGGAGCAGTCGAGTCGCTTGCGCGCGGTTCAGGTGGGAGGATTCGCGCTCGAACTCCATCGACTGGCGACTCGCTGGATCAACCTCGAAGCGACCCGAGCCTATCAGTGGCTGACCGGCGAGTCGGTCACGGTTCCGCCGACGGAGCCGGTTGCGCTGGATGACTTGGCGGAAGCCATTCTTTCCAAGCGCGGCCCGCTCTAGGCCTGGGACAGAAGCTCGATGAGGCTGCCGATTTCGAGGGTCGGTGGGGGAGAGCCCGATGGCCGATCCTCGGGTGTTTGTGCCGAGCCATCGGTGCTTGGAGGGACGTCCGTAGCCCGCCTGATCCACGCGGTGGACCAGCCTGCCTCGATGGCGGGAAGAATATCGTGGCCGTAGCTGTTGCCGACGAAGAGGAGTTCGGCGGGGGGCAAGCCGACCATCGATTCGGCGCGTCGGAAGACGCTCGGAAGCGGTTTACCCTCTCCCATCTCACCCTCGATGAGGATGTGGTCGAACAGTGGGCCGATGCCCAGGGTCTCGATCTCCTGACGCTGAATGTCGGCAGGACCGTTCGTAATCAGACCCAGCGGATAGGCCCCGTGGAGAGCTTCGAGAACGCCAGGCGCTTCGGGAAAAAGCCTCAGGCGAGCGTCTCGCTCTCGCGCGTAGGTCTCGCTGAGGCGTTGGGCGCGACTCTCGTCTTCGTGGCCGACTTCCGCCAGGGTCTGCCGCATCTGCTCGGTGCGGGTCGGCTCACCGCGCTGAAGGTAGGTGGCGTACCAATCGGACTTCTTGAGGGAGGGGCTGAACTTGCGGAACGCTCTCGCCCAAGCCCGAACCATTTCCTCGGCGGTGTGACTCTCCGGAGCGTGCTGGGTAAACGCTTCGTGCAGTGCCTCCCTGGAGGCCTGCCAGTAGCCGCAAAGGGTGTCGTCGAGATCGAAGAAGACTGCGCGAACGCGATCGAATTCTGTTCGGAGCCTAGTCGGACCCATAGATCTCTTCGTAGTAGTCCCAACTGGGATCGGTTGCCATCCGGATGAAAGCCACCTGTCCGGCGTGAAAGAAGTCTTCGGACGAGTAGTAAGGTATCCCGCGGCCCAGCTTCAGCTTGAAGCCCCAAATCGACACCTCGGTGTCGAGCGGCTTGCCATCGAAGTTGTCGCGGATGCTATCCACGAGGTCGTGATGCGACCGCTCCAGCATCTGCATCAGCTTGGTGATATCGGCCTCATGGACGCGAAGCTCGTCGTAGTTGGGCTCGTGTCCGGTCTTCAACGCCTCGATCGCGGCGCGATCGTTGGTGATCATGTGCTGCAGGGTCTCGCGAATGCTCTTGCACTCCGGGTACGGCTTCCAAATCCACTGCTCGTCGTTAAGGCCGCGAAGATGCTTGAAAAACCAGGCTCGCGAGGAGACGATGCTTTGCGTGAGGTCGTGAACGTCGAACGCCATACCTGGAGTCTAGCCGAGCCTTCGCGACGCTCGCACGCTCCCCTCCGGTCGTCCGGAGGGGAGCGAGGGAGGTTACGGCTGGACCGTGAGCACGACCTGGTAGCTCGTGCCCGATTCGGTTACCGTAATAGTGGCGGTCGAGTTGGCGGTCACGTTTCGAGCGTTGATCTCGAAGACGGCCGAGTTCGATCCGGCAGGGACGATCACGTTCGTGCTCAACAACTGGGCCACGTTCGAGTTCGACGTCTGGATCGTCACGGTGGTCGCCGAAGTTGCCGGAGTATTGAACTCTACGATCCCGAACAGGTTGTCGCCGCCCTTGACCGTGCTCTTCACTAGCGTGAGGGACTTCATCAGAGGCAGCACCGTCAAGCTCGTATTCTGAGTCTGGTTACCGACGCGGGCGCTGATGGTCGGTACCTTCGGAGTCGTCACTCGTCGAGAAGTGATGAGAAACTTGGCGGTCCGCTTTCCGGCAGCCACCGTTACGTTCGTGGGAACAGTGGCGGCGCTCGTATCGCTGCTCGTCAGCGTCACGACCGTTCCGCCGGATGGGGCTCGTTGCGAAAGGGTAACGAAGCCCGTCGTATGGATGAATCCCCCAGTTACCGTGCTCGGAACGATGTCTACGGAATCGATCGCGCCGGCCGAGGTGCCCGAGCCGAAGAGAAGGTAGTCGGAGGATCCGCCCTCGAGCCCTATCGGAGGCACGAACTCGGAGATGAAGGCTCCAGGGCTCGGGCCCGCGGGTCCGCGGTATCGCTTAACGTTGCCGTTGCCAGAACAGTTGACGTACAGGTTCGTGTCGGGGCCGAACTTGAGGCGGGAAGGAGCCGATCCCGCTCCGGTGTTGGAATAGATCGAAAGGTAGGAGCCGGCCGAATTGTAGCGGACGATCCGGTTGTTCTCAGCGTCGCTGACGTACACGTTCGTAGAGGCGTCCCAGGTGATGCCGTTCGGGCGACGAAGTTGAGCGGTGCCGCCGTTGGCGATGAAGACGCGATCGAAGGACCCTCCCGAGTGATAGCGCTTCACGTTGCGTTCGTTCGTGTGATTCGGAGCCCAGTCGCAGATGTAAAGCTTGCCGTCCGGACCGATCTCCATCTCATAGGCTTCTTTCAGAGTTCCGCCCACCAGGTAGTTTCCGAGGTCTATTCCGGCGGGTGTGAAGCGTCGGACCTGGCTGCCGGTCAGCGCCCAGACGTTGCCGTCAGGGCCGATGAGGAGATCGGTACAGCCGGTGCAGGCGACGTTGAACGTGTTGTCGATCGCGCCGTTGGCGAGGGTGAATCGCAGGATCCGGCCGCTGGTCTTGTTCGCGACGTAGATGCGGCCCTGGCCGTCGATGGCGACGCCGAGGGGGCCGTTCAGGCCGACGGCGGCCGAGCCGATCGTGCGGGTGGCGACCCCGGTCGAAGCGTCGAACGCAAAGACTTTGTTGCGGGAGAAGCCGGTGACGTAAAGCTCGTTCTGCCCGAAGGCGAGTGCTGAGGCGAGTAGGGCCGTGAGGCCGAGCGCAATGCGGAATGGGTTCTTTTGCATGATCCTTCCTTCTAGTTCTGAGAACGCGGCCGGCCTGCACCACCGCCGAGCCAAGTCGAGACGACCGTTCAGACCGGAATGATACTGCTTCGTTCCCGAGGGCTTAGGACCGATTGCCGGGTCGCGGAGTCGCAAACGGTCCCGCGAAGGATCGATTGCGCCTTTCGACCTACTCGCGAGACAGGCTATCGAGCGCAGGAGCAGGAGACGCAGCCGCACCGGCATGAACAGATCGGCCGGGGCGTGGCGAAAACACGCTGCGTCGCCGTCCGGCCTTCGAAGCGCGGCACACCGACGGTTTTTTCGACACGAACGATCGTGAACGGCGAAGTCTGCACTTGGGCCAGGATCTGGCCCTGAAGAGGCCGCACCTCGACATACTTCACCACGAACTCGTTCGCCCGGGTTCGCTCGATGTCTTCGACATAGACGGAGTAACCCGCCGTCGGCTTCGAGCCGAGGGTCACTACGAGCAGGACTTCCTTCATCCAGTCGATGTCTTTCGGCGCCGTTTCCGCGCCCTGACCAGAAAGCTTGGCCCAGAAGGTCTGCCACTCCGCTTCGTTGTTAACTACTTGGGTCGTGGCCTTATCGATGCTGCAGTAATCGCCGGAGAGGTAGGTTCGCCACTTTATCGGATTCTCGAAGCGGCCGAACTGGGCGAACGAGCCAGCCGCGATCGCCAAGATCGCGCCAAGGACGACCAGAAGTGCGCCATATCCATGCTTCATGCCCCTTAGACGCCGGGAGCGCAGGGCGGGATACGGCTAATTGCCAGGGAACCGCGCCGCCGGAGAGACCACAGAATCCGTAGACAAGGAGAAGCCTCGGCATCCTCGGCCGGGCAATGAAACCAAGGAGTAACTATGTCGGACAAGAAAGTCATTGCAGTTGTCGGCGCGACCGGCGCCCAAGGAGGCGGTCTCGTGAGCGCCATTCTCGAGGACCCGAGCGCCGAGTTCGCTGTGCGAGCTCTCACTCGCAATCCGGAATCACCGAAGGCCAAGGAACTCGCAGCCAAGGGTGTCGAAGTCGTTGCCGCCGACTTGGACGACGTTCAAAGCCTAGAGCGGGCCTTTGCCGGTGCTTACGGCGTCTTCGGCGTCACCAACTTTTGGGAGCACTTCTCCCCCGAAACCGAGCTCGCACAGGCGCGCAACATGGCTCAAGCGGCCAAGACCGCCGATGTGAGGCACTTCGTATGGTCGACGCTGGAGGACACTCGTGCTCTCGTGCCTCTCGACAGCGACGCCATGCCGACCCTCATGGGCAAATACAAGGTCCCGCACTTCGACGCCAAGGGTGAGGCCGATGGATTCTTCCGCGAATTCGGCGTTCCGACGACCTTCCTGCTGACCTCGTTCTACTGGGACAATCTGATCCACTTCGGGATGAGTCCGCAGCCCGGGCCCGATGGCGTTTTGACCATTGCCTTCCCGATGGACGAGGCAAAGCTGCCAGGAATCGCCGCCGAAGATATTGGCCGATGCGCTTACGGCATCTTCAAGGCCGGGGAAGGTTACATCGGCAAGACAGTCGGCATCGCGGGTGACCACTTGAGCGGGCCCGAAATGGCGGTTGCCTTATCGAAGGCTCTCGGCAAGCCGGTTCGTTTCTATGCCATCTCACCCGACGCCTATCGCGCACTCGGATTCCCCGGCGCCGACGACTTAGGGAATATGTTTCAGTTCAAGCGCGACTTCAACGAGCAATTCATGGCAGCACGGAGCCTGGAAACGACACGCAGCCTCTATCCCGCGACGCTCACATTCGAGTTATGGCTCGGCAAGTACGCCGGGCAGATTCCGATGCCCGAAGCCGTCGGCACCTAAACGCGTGCTACGCTAGCGAGCATGATGATGCTCGCTTCCGTTGCACTCTCGTTCGCCTTGCAGCAGGGCCAGGAGCTGGACGCCATAGTGCACAAGCTTTATGGCGTGATCTCCGGCCCGGCTGGCAAGAAACGAGACTGGGACGCCTTTCGTACGATGTTCGCCCCTGACGCGAGAATGCGCGTCGCGGTGAAGCGAGAAGGGAAGTCCGGGCTGGTCACGCTCACACCCGACGATTACGTTGTGCGTTCCGGTCCGATGCTGGAGGAACGCGGCTTCTTCGAGAGGGAGATTGCGCGGAAGGTCCTGTCCTATGGCGGCCTCGTGCATGTCTGGTCGACCTACGAGTCGCGCTGGAAGGAGGACGACACCAAGCCCTTCGACCGGGGGATCAACTCGATTCAGCTCGTGAACATCGACGGGACATGGAAGATCGTCGCCATCGCCTGGGCGAGCGAATCGTCGGCGGGGCCCATTCCCAGCGAGTTCCTGAAACCAGGCCAGTAGTCGCCTCTACTATGGCTCCATTTGGACCTTGTACGATCGCCGCAGTATCGCCCACATCGCGAGGGTGACGAAGGTGAAGGTGACGATCGCCACCAAGACCATCCCGTAGTGGATGGTTACCGCGCCGGCTTGCCGTGCCGCCTCCGCGCTCTCGTACGGTCCGCCCGGCGAGCCTTCTTTGATCACCCAGTGCAGGCTGGAAAGGTCGGCCCCACCGAGCGCGATGGTTGCAAGCGGAAGCAGGATATCCTTGACGATGAGGGTGACCAGGCCCATGACCGCCATCCCCATCGCCATCCCGACTCCCATTCCGACCAGCGGAGTGCCCCAGACGAACTTGCGGAACGATTTTGGACCGGTAGATTCCATATCCATCGACATGAGGACGAGCGGGCGATGGTGAGGGGAGCGGAAAGGGCAGTGGGGCATAATCGGCCATGACCGCCGTACTCGTCGCCGCGCTCATCGGACAAGGGCAATGGAAGCCGATCTTCAACGGCAAGAACCTCGATGGCTGGACGCCGAAGATCAAGGGCTACGACCTCGGGGTCAACTTTGCCGACACCTTTCGGGTGGAAGGCGGCGTGCTGCGGGTCTCTTATGATGGATACGTCGGAAAGTTCGATGGCCGATTCGGCCACCTCTTTTACGATCGTCCGGTCCAAGACTTCCGGCTTCGTCTGGAGTATCGCTTCGTGGGCGAGCAACTGCCCGACGGCCCTTCCTGGGCCTGGCGCAATAGCGGCGTGATGATCTTTGGCCAGGACCCGAAGACGATGGCCAAGGACCAGGATTTCCCGGTCTCGTGCGAGGTTCAGCTTCTGGGTGGAGCGGCCGAGGGCGATCGATCGACGGCGAACGTCTGCACTCCGGGCACCCACGTCGTGATCGACTCGAAGCTCGTCACTCAGCACTGCAATAACTCGTCATCGCCGACGTTTCGCGGCGACCAGTGGGTGAAGCTGGAGGTCGAGGCGATCGGCGGAAAGATAACGCACCGGGTGAACGGCCAAGTGGTCTTCCGCTACGAGGGCATTCAGTACGATGAGAATGACTCTCTCGCCCAGAAGCTGATGAAGGGCGACAAGGCGATTTCGAAGGGCACGATTTCTCTGCAATCCGAGAGCCATCCCGTGGAGTTTCGCCGGGTCGAGCTGATGGCTCTCTAGACCCACCTCGAAAAAGTGCTTGGCAAGTCACTATTCCCGGCGTACAATATCTAGAGCGCTTCGTTCAGGTCGTTTCCATCCGACGGAGGTACGGAATGTTTCGGTCTTTGCTTATCGGCGCAGTTTTTGCGCTGGCATCGTTAGGTATTGCGGCGGATCAGGAGGGGGTCACCTTTCACAACCTGGATTCGGAGGGCGCGCTGAACGCGGCGGCCAATGGCGTCGGCACGTACACCGCTGCGGGGGGATACGATCTCGGAATCGTCCGCGTGGACGGGTGGGTTCAGAAACTCCGGCCAGATACCAAGGCTTCGGAACTGAGAATCCGGGTCAAGCATCCAAATGGAACTTCGCAGGTGCTGGCACCTTTTACTTTCTCCAACTTTGGCACCTGTCTCTATTACAGCTTCTTCTACATCGTTCCGGGCGCGAACCCGGTGGGGGAGTGGGAGTTCCGCTGCTACGAGAGCAACGACAACGCGGGCGGAGTAGATGCGCGATGGACGAGCCTGACCGTCACTTTCACCGACACCCGGGTGCCGCCGAGTGAAGACTTGGGGACGCTCACGTTGGGTATGCGCGAAGTGAACTTCAACTGTGCGGCAGGAGAAGTGAAATGGTATCGGTTCCGCCTTCCCGCGGCCAGCGATGCGGCTCGCTTTCTAGACATCGATACCGAAGGCACGACGACCTTTGGAGCGAGCAACGACACCGAGTTGGCACTCTTCGGATCGGATCGCGAGGGGTTACTGATCGCGACCGATGACGACAGCGGTACCGGTTTACGGAGTCAATTGACCTTCGGAGCGCCGGCAGACTCGAGGGCGGCAGCCGGCGTGGGAGGGGCAGCCTACAACGGCCGCCACGGAAACTTGGACAGCGGACGCACCTACCTCCTCGCCGTTGCAGGCTACAACCTCAACCCGTCGAACGGATGGACAGTCCCCACGACCTCCACCGCGACTGGAAACATCAGGGTGAGGCTCAAACTGGGCATCCAAGAGGTCGGGTTCTCCTACATCGACTCGGGAAACCCGACTGGATTGCCCGACATCACCCAGAAGAACGAAGCGGTTTGTGCAGCGGCTGCCGCCACGAACGCGCTTTGGGAATGGAGCAATCACCCACCGTTCAACTCGAAGTTGAACGCGATTCTCGGGCACCGGAACATGAACAACTTCGCCGTGAACTGGGGCGCGGACTCCAGTAGCGCGGTCGAAGGTTTGGCGACAAAAATCTACGGGCCGCTGGCTAGCGGCACTCGATCAGGAGGGTCGGACACGGCAAAGGCTATCGAGCAGCACGCAATCAACAATGGGCAGGCTTACCATAAGACGAAGCACCCCAACGGCCTGAGCGTGGAAGTCTTGCTCAATGCGAAGGCCTCGTACAGTCGTGTGGACGGGCTGGTTCGGGATGCAGCGCGCAACGCCCTGCTGTCTATCAGCTGGTATCGCGCGAACGGGGACCGACTCCAGAAGTGCGATGGCTCGGAGTACCGGCACGCGGTGACGCTCGTCGGGATGGACCGGACGAGGCGAATTCTGGGTATCTCGAACCCCTGGGGCGACCACGCTGCCGCTGGCGACCCCAATCCTCCGGTGAGCACCACCTACTACGACAAGTACACGCTCGATGTAGCCGAAGCTACGACCAACGATCGCGTCGTCCTCAAGCGAAGCGGTGCGGGAAACTCTGCCTTCGTTTCGAGCTTCGATCGACCCGATGCGACCGCAGATTCTATCCGTGTGTTTCGCATCTTCGAACTCAAACGCGGGCCATGCCCGACCGTGATGGGGGAAATCTCCGGTGGGGGACCGCAGACTTTGTCCTTCGTGGCGGAGAACCTCGACGAGCCGGACCCGATGTACAGCGTGTACCTGTTCTTCGATGCTCCTGGCCTCTCGATGGCCTCTCTGGCAACATCGGCGCAGGTGTGGCTGCTTCTAAATCTTCCGACCTGGAACGTCCAGGTGCTCGATCCCAATAGCGGGCCGGAACGCGAGTTGTTTTCGGTCGACATCGCCGAGGATCCCAGCCAAGAGCCCGACTACTGGATCGAGGACTGGCAGAACACATCGCAGGGCCTCCACTTCTACACGACGACAGACCCCCTAACGCTGGGGACTTCGCGTCAGTTCGTGTTCTCAAGCTCCACGGTTCTCTCGCCGCAGGCGTGGAACGGAGTGTACGCGCTGGCGAGCGCGGATCGGGATCACGCTTTCTTCGGAATGACGGGGGTGGGAGCGCAGTCGCTCGGCGGTGATATCACGCTTCAGGATCACTTCGACCCAACAGTAGTGCCGATCGACGTGGAGGTACGCGATTCTGGTACGTTCACTGTGCGTCAGCAAATGTACGTCAACGTGGACGAAGCGGGTAACTTCGCCTTTCCGCTCACCGTCGCGCCGGGTGTGTACGATATCTCGTTTAAGGCATCCCACTGGCTACGCCGCACGGTCTATGGCCACACGTGGGGCTCGCCTATCTCGGTGGCCCTGCTGAACGGAGACGTGAACGGGGACAACGAGGTGACAATCGGAGACTTCGCACTCCTGGCCTCAAGTTTCGGAACGAGCATCGGAGATCCGAACTGGAATCCCGAGGCCGACCTGAACGGAGACGAGTCGGTCGACATCGGCGACTTCGCCATCTTGTCGATGAACTTCGGTCTCTGGGGTGACGAGTAGGCGATGGAACGGGCTAAGCCCCGGGGCGCCGCCCCGGGGCAGCAGTCTTACTTGTCGTCGACTTTGTGAGCCTTGGGCGTTACGGCCTTGCTTGCATGAGATGCAGCGTGCTTCTTGGCGTCTTTCTCCATTGCGGGGAGGCATCCGCCGCAGCAGATGTAGTATCGCACTCCCTCGACGTCCTGGAACGCGGCGGCGCTGTGGTGGCTCTCGATGGTTTCACCGGAGACCGGGCAGACGAGGACTTCCTTCTTGGGCAGGGTTCCGAAACTCTTCGGATTCTTATCGAAGGTCGCCTTGTTCGCCTCGGACTCGAAGGGGAACACGATGCCGGCGTACGTGGCGAAGGCCTTGGCTTCCTTGGCTTCGAGGCGTTTCCGGCTGACGGGATCGAACAGATAGATGCCCGCGTTCTTGCCCTTTAGCTTCGGGCTGGCGAGGATCTTGGCCGGGTCGCCGCTGAACGCGGCGTCGCATCCCGCGCAACAGAAGGCGAACAGCGCGCCGTTGTATTCGATCCGAGGACCTGACATGTTGGCCGCCTCACCCATGACCGGGCAGACGAGTTGGGGCTGGTTCGAGAGCAGAGCGAAGGCGATGATCTGAGTAAGCATGTTGAATACCTCTTTCTAGTAATACGGACGGTTCCTGGTCGATTATGGCGCGAGAGGGCCACTGGGGCAAGAATCTGGGCTATTCTTAACTCGCCGACCCGGAAGGGTCGAGGAGGTACAGCCAATGAGATCTCTGCGTTTGATCGTCGTCATCCTAAGCCTGTTCATGGTAGCCATGGCGCCGGCGGGTATGCGGCTCGATCCACCGAAATCGCCGACTCTAAGACTCGGCCCCAATCTCATCTACGCCTGTCCGAAGTGCGAAATGGCTTCGACGAAGTCAGGGAAGTGCCCGGGATGCAAGGCCGACCTTATCGAGATTCACGGCACCTTCGTTTACACGTGCGCCAAATGCAAGACGACCGCGGACAAGGCCGGGAACTGCCCCAAATGCGGCAAGTTCATGGCAAAGGCCGTGCAGACTTACACCTGCGCGAAGTGCCATACGAGCGCTACGAAGGCAGGCAAGTGCCCCAAGTGCGGGAAGTTCATGGCCAAGAAAGTGCTTCCGATGATGAAGTGACCTTCAGCGGAAGCGCTTGAGGCGAAGGGAGTTCAAGACGACCGAAATGCTGCTGAACGCCATGGCGGCAGCGGCGAACATCGGCGTGAGGAGACCGACTGCAGCGAGCGGGATCATCACGACGTTGTAGACGAACGCCCAGAAGAGATTCCAGCGGATAGTCGAAAGGGTCGAGCGTGCCAGCCGAATCGCCGTCGGAACCCCCCTGAGATCGGCGCGGAGAAGAGTGACGCCAGCAGTCTCCATGGCGACGTCTGTCCCGTGGCCCATCGCGATTCCGAGGTCGGCTTGGGCGAGGGCGGGCGCGTCGTTGATGCCGTCGCCGACCATGGCGACCGGGCCATGCTCTTGATACTCCTGCACGAATGCGGCCTTATCGGCGGGCAAGACTCCGGCTTCGATGCGCTCGATCCCGACGGCCTGCCCGACTGCAAGGGCGGCCTCGCGGTTATCCCCGGTCACTATTACCGGCTCGACTCCGAGGGATCGGAGTTCGGAAACCGCCTCGCGACTGTGCTTGGCAATCACATCGGATACCGCGAACACCGCGGCGTCGGGTCCGGAGGATGCCACGAACACAGTCTTGCCCTCTGCTTGAAGCCGAGTCACCGCATCGCGAATATGCTGATCGAGCGTCCCACCTTCCTCGACCCACGAAAGGCGGCCGATTCGGCCCCAGCGGTCTCCAACGCGTCCCACAACACCTTGTCCGCGAACTGCCTCGAAGGCCACTGGTTCGGTCGGCTGGAAGCCGGACTCCAGCGACGCTAAGACAACCGCCCTCGCGACGGGGTGTTCGCTTCGCGATTCGAGAGAGGCCGCAAACGCAAGTGCCTCCGCCTCGGTCCAGGACCCGAAGGCTTCGTGATCGGTGAGTCGAGGCTTGCCCTCGGTGAGAGTTCCCGTCTTGTCGAGCAGAATCGTCTTGACCGAACCCGCCCGTTCCAGGGCACCCCCGTCCTTGACGAGAATCCCGAGTTCGGCGCCTCGGCCTGTGCCGACCATGAGCGCCGTCGGCGTGGCGAGGCCGAGCGCGCAAGGACAGGCGATAACCAGGATCGCCACCGCGGCCATGACGCCGACTTCGATCGGGCGCCCCAGCGCGAGGTAGGTCACCAACGCACCTACCGCAATCGCGATGACGATCGGAACGAACACCGCCGACACGCGATCGGCTAGGCCCTGCATGGGAGCCTTAGAACCTTGAGCATGGCGGATCATGTTCGCGATCGCCGCCAGCTTGGTGTCGGCTCCCACTCGCTCGGCGCGGAAGACGAAGGTACCCCGGTCGTTGACGGTGCCCCCGGTCACCGCGTCGCCCGCTCGTTTGGCGACCGGCATGGGCTCGCCGGTGATCATCGACTCGTCCACATAGGACTCGCCCTCGACGACGATCCCGTCCACGCCGACCCGCTCGCCGGGGCGAACCCGAACGAGATCGCCGACATGGACCTCGTCGATCGGGACCTCCACGTCCGCCCCGTTGCGAACGACCGTCGCGATCTTCGGCGCGAGATCCATCAGCTTGCGGATGGCATCCGACATATGGCTTTTCGCCCGAGCCTCGAGATAGCGGCCGAGCAGGATGAGCGTTACGATGACCGCGCCGCTCTCGAAGTAGACGTGCTCGCTCTGGAGATGCGCGTTCCCGGAGTATGCGATCAAGGCGTAGGTCGAATAGGACCAAGCCGCGCACGTCCCCAGCGCGACGAGGGTGTCCATCGTTGCGGAGCCATGACGAGCGGCACGGGCAGCGATCGCGAAGAACCCTCGGCCACACCAGAACGTTGCCGGCGTCGCTAGGGCGAACAAGAGCCAGTTGACCCAGGCCTCCCGGTGGTGCGAGGCCATCGAAATCGCGACGAGCGGAATAGTGAGAATCGCCGACAGCCAGAGGTTGCGTCGCATGGCCGCCAATTCGGATTCCGACTCCATCCGCAGGTGCTCGGCGTGCTCGCTCGCCGAGTGAGTCGAATGGTCGACAGGGGTCTTGCTGGCGGAGTACCCCGCGTTCTCGACCGCTTTGACGAGGGTCTCCACGTCCGTTCCGCGGGCATGGCGCACCGAAGCCTGGTGGGTCGCGAAGTTGACGTTGGCTTCCTCGACGCCCTCCTGCCGACCGAGGGCTTTCTCTACGCGTCGCACGCAGGACGCGCAGGTCATCCCCTTGATGTCGAGCTGCGTTTCTTCTAGATCATGGTCGCCGGTGTGTAGGCTCACGGCACGAGCTCGGCGGCGTAGCCCTCTTCCTCGACGGCCGCTACCAGGTCCTGAGGGTCGGGGGTTCCTTCGACGACTGCCCGACCCGCATCCAGTTCGACGAGCGCGCGCTCGACTCCGGGAACGGATTCGAGGGCCTGCCTAACATGGCGGACACAGTTCTCGCAGGTCATGCCTTCGATTCGTAGAGTGATTGGCATGGGCTCTCGTTGGTGGAGATGATGGGATTCGAACCCACGACCTCTGCAGTGCGATTGCAGCGCTCTCCCAACTGAGCTACATCCCCACGGGAGTGGGCAGTATACCGCTCCACTCCCGCAATGCTCCCGGGACAGGCTAGCTCGTGTAGCCGATGATCTCGTTGATCGCGCTCTGGGTCTCGACCAGGTTATAGAACACGCCCTTCTTCTCCATGAGTTCGGCATGTGTTCCGATCTCGACGATTTCGCCTTTGTCTAGCACCACCAGCCGGGAGGCGTTGCGGAGTGTGCTGAGCCGGTGGGCGATCGCGAAGGTCGTGCGGCCCTCGATGAGGCGGCCGATCGCTTCCTGAATCTGCCGCTCCGTCTCGACGTCGACGCTGGAAGTCGCTTCGTCGAGGATGAGGATGCGCGGGTTATGCAGGATCGCTCGCGCGATGCTCACCCGTTGGCGCTCGCCTCCGGATAGCTTCGAGCCCTTCTCCCCGACCATCGTATCGTAGCCGTCGGGCTTGCCCAGGATGAAGTTATGGGCATTGGCAGCGCGCGCGGCTTCGATGACCTCTTCGAAGGTCGCGTCGGGCTTGCCGTAGGCGATGTTGTCCGCGATCGAGCCGTTAAACAGGAATGGCTCCTGAAGGACGATGCCGATCTGGGCACGGAGGTCCTGCAGCGAAAGGTCTCGATAGTCCACTCCGTCGATTCGGATTGAGCCTGCGTCGGGTTCGTAGAACCGGCAGACCAAATTGATGGTCGTGGACTTGCCAGCGCCGGACTTGCCCACGAGGCCGATCATCTCGCCGGGCTTGGCGGTGAAGGTGAGTCCCTTGAGAACAGGGTTCGACTTGTCGTAGCCGAATCGCACGGCGTCGAATTGGACTTCGCCGACGATGTCGACCTTCTTGTCGGCATCGCCGTACTGCTCGGGCTCCATGTCGATGATCTCGAAAATCCGATCGGCGCCGGCCATTGCCCGGCTGAACCAGTTGTTCACGGCGGCGAACCACTGGAGCGGGCCGTACACGAGTCCCAACAGGGCGAACACTCGATAGAACTCGCCGAGTGTCATCTTGCCCTCGTAGACCATGAATCCTCCCACGCCCCAGCAGATGACCGAGGCGAGGGCGGTGAAGAACATCATGGCACCGAAGATCGTGAACCACCGAGTATCGGCTGCGACTCCACTGTCGCGAAGCTCGTGATTGCGCTTGGTGAACTTCCCGTATTCCAGGTCTTCCTTGGCGAAGGCCTTCACGACGCGAATGCCGTTGAGCGACTCGTTCAGGTGCATGTGGAATCGAGCCCATTTCTGACCGACACGGTAGAACATCTGTGCCATCGGTCTCCAGAAGCGGATCCCGATCAGGACGATGATCGGAATCGGGGCCAAGATGAAGCTGGCGAGCACCGGGCTGGTCCAGAACAAGAAGGCGCTGACACCGATCAGCATCAGCCCGTTGAGCAAGAAGTACGGGACCCCCTCGACGAGGAAGCCCCAAACGCGGTCGGTATCGCTCGTGACTCGACTGGTGATGGCCCCGACCTGCTTCTTGTCGAAGTAGGTCAGCTGCAGGAACTCGATCGCCCGGTAAACGGCCGAGCGAAGATCGCCGGCGACGTGGCCGCCCAGGTAGGCCACCATTCGGTCGCGAACGATGTTCACCGCCGAGGCTACTACGAGCACCGAGACCCACACGCCGATCAACTGCCAAAGCAAGGGCAAGTCTCGCGCCTTGCCGAGCACTTCGTCGATGATGCGGCCCTGAATGAAAGGCGGCGCGAGGTTGAGGGCCGTCGTGAGCAGGGACAGAAGCGTCAGCAGGATAGCCTGCTTCCGGTAGGGAAGCATAAACCGGCTGATCCGAAGGAGCGTTCGACCCCGATTGACGCACGCCGGGCATACGCCATCGCGCTCGGGCAGAAGCCGGCCGCACCGATCACACCGAAGCTTCTGAAGCTTGAGGTTGATGCTGAGGGTCTCGCCCTTGGCGAGTTGTTCGATCCCGCGGGCGGCCTCACTGAATTTCGCCGCCACCGTGAGGGAGTAAGAAACGATGGGAAGGATTCGGCCGTCCTTGGTGATGACCTCGAGGGCGCCGCCTCCGACGAGTTGGTCGTTGCGAGCAGTGATGATGTCCTCGATCGGTACCTGAATCGACGGCACGCCATCGGTTTCGATGACGCTCACCATGGATGAAGTGACCTCGAGCACACGATGCCCGTAGTTGCCGCTTTCGCCGATGTCGGCTTCTAAGCGGATCAGAACATCGCCGTGATTTTCGATTGCGGATTCGGCCCGAGTCGCGTCGGGCGCAAGCTGAGACATGGTACGGGTGACCTCCGGGGTCGTTGGTGCGCCTTCGGGCGCGGTCGGCAAAGCGTGAAGCGGTCGAACGGGGGCCGTTCGGCGAAGCAGCCTTAGGAGGCGGCGAAGGGGTCAGCGCTTCTTTAGCATGTGGACGACCTCGGTCTCGACGAGGTCTGAGCAGGATACCGAACCGCTCGCGCGCGCTGTCAAGCGGTCCCGGGACCGCTATAGAAAGCCGGCATTCGTACATGGAAAGGCCCCATCCCAGGGGATGGGGCCTTCGATCGGAATAGGCTGGAGACTTAGTCGTCGCCGAGCATTCCGAAGTTCTGGGACATGATGGCAAAGTCGCCGATGTCGACGCAGGTGTCGCCCGTGCAGTCGGCTCGGTCGTCGTAGCCCGGGTCGGGGAAGCACGTGTTGAACGAGAAGGAGATCAGCGCGTAGTCGCCGATCGTGATTTCGTTGTCGTCGTCACAGTCGCCGCCGAAGAGGCTGAAGTTCAGCCCGGAGATGCCGCTGCCGGTAATCGTCTGGTTGCCCATATTCTTCCGGAGTGACTTGGCGTGCTTTGCAGCGATGTCGTAATTGCCCGGGGTGATGGCGCCCGGCAGGTTGAACGAGTAGGCGCCGTTGAGGCCAAGCGTGACCATCTCGGTGTGGATCGGCGTGGTGCTGCCGACGTTGCGGATCTCGACAACGACCTGCTGGCCGACCTCGGTACCGGCATCGCGACCCTCGAGCGTGATATTGCCGGAAACGACAGCGCCACCGGGGATGTTCGTGCGCAAGTTAACGACGACGTCGCCAACGTGGGCCGAGGTTGTGGTGGCGATGAACGGCGAACCGAGCGTCAAGGGGAAGCCACCCACTGCGAGGTAATACACACCTTGGTCGAGGTTTCCGTCGCGACCGTCGAACGGCTCGCAACCGTAGCCGAGATCGCCGCGATTGCCGGCATCAGGGCCAAAGGTCAGCTGGCTCGGTCCGAAAGGCGGCGTCCAAGAGTTATTGGCGCCGTCGTCATCGTCGAAGGCGATCAGGTTGCCGTACAGGTCGAACAGGGCGATGTAAGTGTCGTTATCGTAGGTACCGCCGAGGAAGGTGGTGGTGCCGATCGTGTCCATGTCGAAGAATCGGCCTGCTAGGGTGTTGTTGCCCAGTTCGATTCGATACCACCAGACGTCGCCACCGACGTGGAAGTCGGTTCGCGAGAGACCGGGGGCGCCTACGACGCCGAGATCGATCGCACCTGCGGGAGGAGGCGGCGGAGCCGGCACTTCGTCGGTCAGGTAGAACGTGATGTCGAGGCTGCAGTCGGGCATCCCGTTGCCGCCGTCGTCGTACGTGTTGATGTAGTAGTACGACCAGGTGCCACCACCGAACGGGGCAGGCGTGTTCAGCCCGAGGTTAAACTCGCCGGCCACGAACGCCGGGCTCGTGTACGAAAGCTGGGTGCTGAGTTGGACGTCCTTGTAGCGTCCGTCCGGCATCTGCACCCGGATTCGACTTTCGCTGAGCCAGTCGCCCGGATCAATGTTGTTGACCGTCCCCTCGAAGCGAATCTTGCCGAGGTTGTAGCCGCCGACGGTAAACACGTTGGTTTGTAGGCTCCCGGACGGGAAGTTCGTCGTCTGGACCGGCTGCCAGCCGTTGAAGGTGACGGAATCCTTATCTACGGCGAACGAGGCGCCGGCGACTCCTAGAACGAGGGCAGCGAGCGTGGCCCTCAAGCAATGTCTGTGAAACAAAGTAGGTTCCTCCATATCAAGAAGTAATCGAAAAGCACCGCCCATGATCGGGCGGCGCGATACTCTCCCGATCTCACCCTCAATGATAGCATAACGAGGCTCCAAATCATGGCAACTGCGAAGCAAAAGAAGGCGGCCCGGGCCTAATGCCGGGCCGCCAAACTAGACTTTTATCACGAACCTAGTCGTCGCCGAGCATCCCGAAGTTCTGGGACATGACGGCGAAGTCTCCGATGTCGACGCAGGTGTCGCCCGTGCAGTCGGCTCGATCGTCATAGCCCGCGTCGGGGAAGCACGTATTGAACGCCGTAGAGATCAGGGCGTAGTCGCCGATCGTGATCTCGTTGTCGTCGTCACAGTCGCCGCCGACGAGGCTGAAGTTCAGCCCAGAGATGCCGCTGCCGGTGATCGTCTGGTTGCCCATATTCTTCCGGAGTGACTTGCTGTGCTTTGCCGCGATGTCGTAGTTCCCTGGTGTAACCGAACCAGGCAGGTTGAATGAGTAGGCGCCGTTGAGACCAAGCGTGACCATCTCGGTGTGAATCGGCGTAGTGCTGCCGACGTTTCGGATCTCGATGACGACCTGCTGGCCGACCTCGGTGCCGGCATCTCGACCCTCGAGCGTGACATTGCCCGAGACGAGCGCGGAGCCACTGAGGTTCGTGCGGAAGTTCAACACGACTGGTCCGGAGCGCGTGGAGGTAGTGGTGACGGCAAAATCGTCAGAAAAGACAGCGTTGAAGCCACTGACCGCTACATAGTAAACGCCAGACGACAGGCTGCCATCGCGACCGTTGCGTGTGACACTCGTGCCGATGAGCGGACGTGTACCGGCGTCGGGACCGAAGGACAACTGACTCAGAAGCGAGGATCCGTCGTCATCGTCGGTCGCGATGAGGCCACCCCACTGATCGTACACGGCGATCTCGGTGTCGTTACCGGTGAGGAACGCCGTGGTGTCCTCTGTGTCGATGTCGAGGTACTTCGTACCGGCGACCGCTTCCTGAATCTGGATGCGATACCACCTGATGTCACCCGCATTGTGGTTATCGGTATGTGTGAGCGCTGGCGTGGGGTCGGTTTCTCCGCCAGTGGCGATGACGCCCAAGTTGGTCGAGGCCGGAGGAGTCGGGGGAGCCTCGTCGCTGAGCGTGAAAGTGATGGTGCACTTAGCGTCCGGTACTCCACCGGCAGGGGAGTCGTCAAGGGTGTTGATGTAACGGAACTCCCAGGTGCCGCCTCCAAAGGGCGCCGCGGCGCCAACGGCTAAAAAGAAGCCGCCATTGATCGCAAGGACGCCCGTATAGCTGGTCGTATTCGACAGCTGAACGTTTTTGAATCGTCCGTCCGGATACATAACCTGGATTCGATTCTCGGTACCGAAGTCAGCAGTGGTACCGTTGATCTCCTCCAAGGTCCCGCTAAACTTGATTCGGCCCAGGTTGTACCCACCCACGGTGAAGACGTGGGTATTCAGGGTTCCCAAAGAATAGTCGGTCGTCTGAACAGGCTCGATATCGACGAAAGTAACGGCATCGTAGTCGATGGCCCAGGCTGTGCCGACGGTCGCGGCAATTGCGGTCGCCGCTAAGCAGCGCGCCAGATTTCTAATCATTGTTCTCCTCCATCTGCCACCACGGTTGGTCGAGGCAGCATCAAAAATACTTTGGGTCTCAATTTTATCAGATTGCGTCGTTCGCTGTGCCCGCAATTCCGCTCGCCAACATGAAAAGCCCCGGCAAGTGCCGGGGCTCGGATATTCCAGGGAGGTGCGGATTCATCGCAGACCCCCCGTTAGGTCATGGGTCGCTAAAACCCACGACCTCCCTGGTGCTTACGTTCGTGAATCATTATCTTGCACCACCTCCTCTGCTGAGAATTGGACGCTGCGAGCAACGCCCAACTACAAAGACTACCTTTTCTGCGAATTCGTTTCGCTCTTGCTCGAAAGTTGGGCCATGAGCTCATCGGCGCGCGCCAGGTCCTGGGCCGCATTGCGGGGATCCATTCGCAAGGGAGCCATCACCCGAGCGTCTCCGAGGGCCACCACTAGCGTCGTCCGACCGCGGACGTCCGGCGACCAGCACAACATGAGTTGGGTGAGGTCCTCTCTCCAAAAACGGTAGCCTCGCTTGTCGTCGCCGAAGTCGATGGGCTTGATTCGCCGTCCGATCTCGTTGGCGTACTGTTCTTTGGTCTCCTCGATCATCTCGTTAGACGCGTTCGTCCAAGATCGCATGGCCAGCACGATGCGTCCGTCTCGAGTCAGCACACCGAACCCGCCTTGGTTGCCCTCCCAGCCTCGTGCCGCATATCCGTCACGAAAGCCTAGCGGCACATCGGTGAATTCGAAAGCGCCAGGAGGGCGCGGCAGCACCGCCAAAGCGTTGCCAGCAGATTCGCCCAACACGATGTTCTTGCCGTCCGCCCGCAACACCAGGCTCGCCTGCTCGTCGACCGAGGGTGGATCGATGGGCTCTACGGCAGACGCCGCGGGAGGCGGACCTTGGGCAACGGGTGGACCGTCCGGTTCGCCCGTTCCACAGCCGGAGGAAAGCAAGGCAGCGAAGGCGCCGGGAAGGGCAAGTCTTGACTTCATATCAGCCGCCGTATTCGAGACGAACCTCGATGACGGAGTACCTCATGCTGCCGGCAGGAGCCTCGATCTCGACCTCCTCGCCGGCGACGCGACCGAGTAGTGCCGAGCCGAGGGGGGAAGTTATGGAAATCATATCCTGGGCCGGGTCAGCCTCATAGGAGCCGACCAGCGTGATCGTAAAGCTTTCCCCCCATGCGGCGTCCTTCAGCAAGACCTTCGAGCCCAGATGAGCCTCATGGGCTCCCGCATCGGGCCGATCGACGATCTTGGCGAGCTGAAGGACCTTCTCGAGGTCGGCGATCCGCCCTTCGAGTCTCGTCTGGTTGAGCTTCGCCTCGTGATAGGCGGCGTTCTCTTTGAGGTCGCCGTGGGACTTCGCCTCGCGTATGGCTTCTGCAATCTGGAGGCGCACCGGGCCCTTCAGTTCCTCGAGTTCGCGCTTGAGTTTCTCGTATCCGGTCCGGGTCAGGAGGATCTCTTGTGGCATGTGTAGGCCCGATTGTAGCGAATCCGGCTCCACGACGCAACGAGGCGAGGTCCCAAGACCCCGCCTACGCCGCTGCAGGAGGAAGCGTTGTGTGCGCTTAGTAGTGAAGCTTGTACAGGTTCTCGCTGATCTTCGTCAAGAGTACCGAGCGACCGTTCGTTGAAGCCTTGGTGGCCATAGCATCGGTCCCGTAGAACTCCCAAGAAGCTTTCTCGGAAGAGTTCGGAACCTCGACTTGGACGGCAACCCTGAACCTGCCGCTGATCGCCAGCGCGAGGGCTTCGATCGATCCTTCGCCGGAACTTGCCGGAACGATCGACCTGCTCGGAATCGCGACGAGAAGGCGCTGTTCACCGATCTCGATCGTCATAAGTACCGGCTCGGGTCGGCTATTAGTGAGAGGGCTCTCGACGGGCTTGCCACCCGGGATCGTCATTTGGATAATCGTTTCCCCTGCGCCGTCCCGTACGACCAAAGTCTTCTCTGGAGCGCCCTTCGGGTTGTCGAACTGGAGGCGGATCGTCCCCTTGTCGTCGACGATTCTCGCGGGCGGTGCAACAGGTACGAAGTTGGCCTGGCTCGTATCGCCAGAACCGCCTCGAATCGCGATGACGGCGGCGACGATCGCCGCACAGGCGAGTCCTGCCAGGGCAGCCGACTTCCACCACGCCAGGAAACCGCCAGGGGCCGATCGCTTGGCTGCGTAAAGTTGCCGGTCGATACGGCTGGAGATCTTCTCGTGAAGATCTTCGGGCACGTTGACAGGCATGTCCTTGAGCTGCCCGAGGCGAAGCATGACGATCTCGAATTGCCGGTAGTCCGCCTTCAAGTCGGAGTCGGATTCGAGACGTCGCTCGAACGCTTGCTTCAGCGCTCGGTCGAGCTTGCCTTCGTAGTATTCAGAGAAAAATTCTCGCGCCTTATTCGCGTTCATGTTTGGTCCTTCGCTGACTTTCGACTTCAGTCGAGTTGGAAAAGTTCCTCGTCCTGCGCAAGAAGCTCCCTCAGGCTCAGTCGCGCTCGATTGAGGCGGCTCTTGACGGTTCCCAGCGGGAGATCGAGGGACTCGGCGATCTGCTCGTAGCTGAGCATCTCGACGTGGTACATGACCAGCATGGCGCGCTGATACTCGGGCAGCTTCAAGATCGCGTCTTGGACGGCCTTCTCGCGGGCGTGCTTCTCGGCTTCTTCGTCGGGGCCGGCGCTCTCGTCCTCGACTTGGCGTTCGAGGTCGTTCCCGGGCGATTGGAGGCTCGCGTCGAGGCTTACGGTGGGGCGGCTCTTTTCCTTCTTCCGCAGATCCAGGTAGCAGTTGGTCAGGATGCGGTACATCCAGGTCGTGAAGGCGCTTTGGCTGCGGAAGTTTTGCAGGGCGTTGTAGATGCGGATGAAGGCGTCAGCCACGATGTCGGCCGCCTCCTCCCCGTTAGAAGTCAGGCGGTAGGCGTACTGATAGGCCCGTTTCTCGTGTCGACGCACCAAGTCGTCGAAGGCCGCCCGGTCGCCCTGCTGGCATCTGCGGATAAGGACCGCATCGTCGGAAAGTCCGTGGGTCATCGGTGAATGAGCGCTTGGCCGCGGTCGCCCGCCGCCTGCGCGATAGCCGCCTCCTCCTCTTCGCTGAGCCCGACGTCGCTCCGACCGCCGGCCAGCGACTTACAGTATACGCGGCAATCCGACCTCCCAACCACGCTCGAAAACACGACGCCGTTGCCGCGCTCATCGTAGAGGGCGAACGCGAAGCTTAGACTGCCCGACATATCGCCGAAGGCGTCGTAGCGCACCAGCCCCGCATACCGCTTGGCTGACTTCATCTTCTTTTCGACGTCTGCAAGGCGGGCAGTCATTCGTTCCAGGTCTTGTGTTTGAGTTGCACTATCTCGCATTTGAGCCTCGAGCAGGCGTTCGAGGTTTTCGCCTCGCACGCCCTCCAGCAGCGTGCGCCATTGCCGTCGGATCCTTCGAATCTCGGCGGATTGCCGGATGGAAATGAATCCGAGCAGCACGATCGCGGCAACGAGGATGAGCGAAATGACGCCCGAATTCGCGGAAAGGGTCTCCAAAAACTGTTGCATCGGACTACAATGTGGATAGAACCAACCAAACAGGAGTATAGCCGGGCAGAACCCTACCACCAACCGAACCAGAGATTGGACGCGCCTGAATAGGCGTGGGCAGCGGGGTGGGTTTCCGTCAAAGCCAGGACGGCTTCGACGTGGCCTTGATCGGGCCGTGACTCGGCATCGAGCATGAAGATCAAGAACAAACGACGCGCTTTCACCGGCTTCGGCGCGGTGCTTCTTTTCGCGCTCGCCTTCGCGATCTTTTTCCGCGCTTACTTCAAGACCATCGAGGTCAGCGGAGAATCGATGGAGCCGACCCTGCGCAGCGGTCAGCGGGTCCTCGTCAGTGACGCCTACGGCCTCATCGGCGCGATCCGAAAGAACGACATCGTGGTGCTGAAGGGAAAGGCAGCGGGGGAGTTCCTCATCAAGCGCGTTCACGCCCTCGGCGGTCAAACCGTGGACTGGCTCAACGTCCCCGGCTCGTGGAGGATCGATCAGGGCAAGTACGTGGTGCCCGACGGCGAGGTCTACGTCATCGGGGACAACTACCAGGTTTCAGAGGATAGCCGCCGATACGGGCCATTCCCCCTTGCCGACGTCGTCGGAAAGGTGGTGGTCTTTTGAAGAAGTTCTCCGCAGGCAAGTTCGGACGTCAGCGGTTGGAGTTCTTCCCGGCCCCATTCCGGGCGCCTCTGCGAGCGTTTGCGGCCCTAGTCTTTCCATGGCGAGGCGATCTCGTCCTTCTCTGCAACATCGAGGATCGAGGCTGGTGTATTCCGAGCGGCAGAGTCGAGCCGAACGAAACCTCGTGTGAGGCAGCGGTCCGCGAAGCTCAGGAAGAGGCGGGAGCCCTCCTGGCCGACATGCAATACCTCGGCTGCTATCGGGTCAGCGAGCGGAACGAGGTTCGATGGGTCGATGTGTTCGTCGCCCAAGTTGCCGAACTCGTCGAAATCGGAGTACCCGTTGAATCCCTGGGACGGAAGTTCGTCACGGTCGATGAACTGCCGGGTATCTATCACCTCTGGAACGATCTGACCCACGAAGTCTTCATCTACTCGAAGGAGATTCTCTCTCGCCACCGGCAGGCGGTCGCGGGCCTCGGGCAAGGACCATAATCGCCGAGGCGACTATGCCTCAGGCCGACTTCGACCTCATTCCACCGGAGTCCCGCGTTCTCGTAGCCTACAGTGGCGGCGCGGACTCGACCTGCCTGCTCGTCCTTTGCCAAGAAGCCGGCCTCGACATCGTCGCAGGGCATCTTCACCACGGCCAGCGCCCCGATGCAGAGGCCGAGGCGGAGCAGTGCGCGGCCTTTTGCGAGAGCCTCGGTGTGCCGTTCGTACTCGGTCGGGCCGACGTCCCCAGCCTTGCTCGCGACGAACGTATCGGCCTGGAAGAGGCCGGGCGGCGCGCACGATACGCCTTCTTAAGGTCTGCCGCAGCGCAGACCGCGTGCCGGGTGATCGCCACGGGGCATACGCGCGACGATCTTATCGAGACGGTGCTCTTCAACCTCGTGCGTGGCACCGGTCTAGCAGGCTTGGCCGGGATAAGGGCACAAACGAGCGGCCTCGTTCGCCCCCTACTCGCGGTCTCGAGGGCGGAAACGAGGGCGTTTTGTCGAGACAAGGCTCTTTGGTTCCACGACGACCCAGCAAACGACGACCTCCGTTACAGCCGCGCACGTTTGAGGCACCGTGTGCTTCCGGAACTTCGGCAGGTCCATTCCGGTGCCGATGCATCCATCGCGCGTGCATCCGAGATCGCTCGAATGGAAACCGACTACCTGGATGCTGTGGCGGCAGCGGCTCTTGAGGCTTGCGAGGCGCCACTCAACGGTGAATTGCGGTTCTTGACGCTCGATGCCGAATTCGCCCTCGACAGGGGCCGGTTCGATCTGCTGCATGAGGTGGTGGCTCGGCGGGGGCTGCGTCTCGCGGTTCGTGCCCTGGGAGCCAACATCGACTGGTTGGGAGTCGGGCGCGTGCTTGAGGGCCTTCGTAGCGACCAGAAGGGGGCGGTCACCGCCGAAGGGGGCGTTGTGGTTGTCGAGTGGACTGCCGAGCGCGTCCACATCCGCAAACACGGTAGAGGCCCGCGTTTTCGCCTGCCGCTCACCGTGCCCGGTTCATCGACCGAGCCCGAACTTGGATGGACCATTCAGGTTGAGCCGTCAATGCCTTCGAGGTTCCGAGACACCGAGAAGCTCGAGGCGGTGCTCGACCCGGCCAGACTGGTTGGTGGGCTGTATGCCCGCCCGCTCGTGCCCGGAGACCGCATCGATCCTATCGGAATGGCAGGTTCGAAAAGCGTCGCCCGAGTTCTCTCGGAATTGAAACTGACCGAACTAGCCAGGAGTCGATATCCCGTGGTATGTGACATGGTCGGTCCCATCTGGACGCCAGGAGGCGCCCTCTCGCGCCGCGTCGCCATCACGAATGACAGCGCGAATGCCGTCCGGCTGCGCCTCATGCGGAACCGCTAGGCCAGCATGGGCCATACTCCGAGAACGAACCGAATCGACCCGAACGTCCGTATCATAGATAGCATCATGGCCACAACCGAACCAACTTACACGATCAGCCTCACCGAGAGAGCGGCACAGGAACTCAAGACCCTCATGGCCGAGAACCAAAAGGAGGGGGCGGCTCTCCGCGTCTGGGTCGCGGGCGGTGGCTGTTCGGGCCTTCAGTACGGCATGGCCTTGGACGATCAGCCCGCGGAAGAGGGTGACGTCACTCTTCAGCATGAAGGCATCTCCATCTTCGTCGACGAGATGAGCCTGCGCTACATGTCCGGTTCCGTGGTCGACTACGTCGACGACGTCCTTGGCGGCGGCTTCAAGATCGAGAATCCGAACGCCGTCAAGTCCTGCGGTTGCGGTTCATCCTTTTCCGCGGAGGACGAGGCAATGGAAGGTCTCGACACCACTAAGGGCGGCGGCTGCGGCTCCTGCGGCTGCCACTAGGCCTTGGTCCCAATGGCCTATAGGGCCATTTGGTGTAACGTATTCACCCTGACGGTAATGAGGATTCGTCGATGACCGCCGAGTGGTATTACGTGGGGCACTACGGGCAGCTTGGTCCGCTCACTTTCGAGCAGATGGAGGAGCTCGTCCGGGATGGTGTGGTCGAGCGAGATACTTACGTCTGGCGGGCCGGGATGAGCGACTGGGAGCCCGCAGCCTTTCACCGCGATCTCCAAACTCATTTCCAAACGATCCAGCCCGCGACTCCGCCGCCCCCTCCGGTCCCTGCCATGCGGCACCGCTCCCCTCAGCCGGCTCCGGCGTATGGTTACCAGCAGGGTTGGGGGCTCGTCGACGTGCCAATCAGCGATCGCAAGCGATGGATCGCCGGTGTGCTCCAGTTGCTGATCCCCGGTAGCGGACGGATATACCTCGGCTACGCCGCGCAGGGAGTCATCCAGTTCATTCTCTTCACCCCTTGCGGGTTGGGCGTGGGTTGGCTTTGGTCCATTATCGACGGTATCGTGATCCTTGCCGGTGGGCTGAAACTGGACGGATACGGCCGAAAACTGGTCGAGTAGCCCCTAGGGATCGCACACGACGCGCATCCCGATGAACGGCCCGTCGGAAAGCCACCACTTGCTCTTGGGAACGTGCGCGTCGGCCTCCTGCCATTTCGGGTCGAAAGGCTTCCTCGTCTCGAATCCAACTTCGGCAGCCTTGCTTAAGTACGACCCTCCGCAGACGACCGCCTTTCCGTCGCGCCCGATCGTCCACTCCCAAACGTTGCCGAGCATGTCGTAGAGGCCCCACTCGTTGGGCTTCTTCTTGCCCACGGGATGGGCCTTGTCGTCGGCGTTGTTCCAATACCAGGCATAGTCGTCTAGCTTCGAAGGGATCTCTCGGTCGCCCGCTCGGGCGGCATACTCCCACTCGGCCTCCGTCGGCAGGCGGAACTTGCGACCGGTCTTCTTGCTAAGCCATTCGCAAAACTTCTCGGCCGAGTTGGAGGTCATTCCGAGCGCCGCGTATCCCTTGTGGCCGAATCCGCGGTCGGGGGCGCCATAGGGCCGGCTGGGCCGCGACTCGGCATCGACGCCGTCCGCATTTTGCTGGGTCGTCAGATCGAGGCGGAAGGCGTAGATATCGAAAACGTCCCAAGTCACCTCGTGCCGCCCGACCCAGATTGATTCGACGGGCATCTCTTTCCCGCCCATTTCGATTTTGCCGGCGGGAATCCGCACCATATCGAGCGAAACGACGGTGCCGGGAATCTCGACCTTCATGCTCGGCAGAGCCGGCTGAGACGTCGGATAATGAGAAGAGATGCTAGTACACGCGATTGCGGCGATGACGCTGACCATGACGACTTCGAAGCTGGACCGCTTCGAGTATAGCCAGATTCACATGGGGGTGCGTGTGTCGGTCGCGATGTACGCTCCCGACGCTGAGACCGCGCAAGGTGCCGCAAGAGCCGTGTTCGAGAAGTTCGCCGCCCTTGAAGAGATCATGAGCGACTACCGCGCCGACAGCGAGATTATGCGGCTCTGCGCGGCCACGCCCGGCGAGAGCTACCCGGTCAGTGAGGATCTGTTCCGTGTGCTCGACCGGTCACAGGACATGTCCAAGCGATCCGGCGGAGCGTTCGACGTGACGGTCGGCCCGCTCGTCCGCCTTTGGCGTGAGGCGAGGAAGACGAAAGTGCTCCCGAGTCCGGAATCCCTGACTCGAGCACGAGACTTAGTCGGATGGGGCCTTCTCCACGTGGATGCCGATTCTCGGACGGTTCGCCTCGACCGGCCGGGGATGCGCCTGGATCTCGGCGGTATCGCGAAAGGCTATGCCTGCGATCGCGGGCTCGAAGTGCTGTCCAAAATGGGCATCGATCGGGCGATGATCGAGGCCGGCGGCGACATCGCCGCGTCTGGCGCGCCGCCTGGCAAACTGGGCTGGCGGATCGACGTGCAGGGGCTCGTTGCGCCCCTCTACCTCAAGAACCAGGGCATCTCTACTTCGGGCGACGCAAATCAGTTCGTCGTGATCGGCGGCAAACGCTATTCGCATATCCTCGATCCGGCCACCGGGTTGGGTCTGACGGACCGAAAGCAGGTCACCGTCCTTGCCCCCGATGCCACCACCAGCGACAGCCTGGCCACCGCCTGCAGCGTCCTCGGAGACGAGCAGGGCCGCATCCTCGCCGAGCAGTACGGCGCGAAGTTGATCGCGATCGTCCGAGCCGGAAGCGGTTCGGCTGGTAGAATTCTCCTTCAGGAATGAGCGAACTGATCCAGATCGGAGGGATGAACGAGCGTCCGAAGCCTCCGCGGCCGGAGGACCTGAGCCTACGATTCTCCGATCGCGCGATCCGCGAGTTAGAGGCCCTCGAAACACACTATCCCGAGCGGAAGGCGTGCATTCTGCCCGCGCTTTGGATCGCTCAGAGGGAATACGGCGGGTACCTCAGCGGGGAAGCCCTCGCCGAGGTCGCCTTCCGGCTCGATCGGAGCTACGCCGAAATCGAGGGTGTCGCGACTTTCTACAGCATGTACAACACCGCCCACCCGGTTGGGCGACACATGATCGAGGTTTGCACTTGCCTGACTTGCCAAATTTGCGGAGCCTATCCGATCGCGGAGTACTTGAAGGAGAAACTCGGAGTCGGATTTGGCGAAACGACTTCCGACGGTGTGTTCACCCTCCATGAGGTGGAGTGTCTCGACGCCTGTGACCGGGCTCCGCTCATCCAAGTCGGGGACGAATACTACGGCCCGGTCGACAAGGCGTACCTGGACAACCTGCTGGATCGCCTTCGCAGCGAAGCGGCCTCGAGCGTGGTCAAACTCGCCGACGAGATCGTCCAAGTGCATCTTCGCGAGACCGAACGCGACAGATAGGCGACTCTAGTCCCTGGGATTACGGATGAGTAACCGCGCCATGATCGACAGCCGAACGCAGGCGGAGGCGATCAGAAGGGGGGTCGATGTCAAGGTGCTTCCGACGCACATCGCGCTCATCATGGACGGCAACGGCCGCTGGGCCCAACGACGAGGGATGCCGCGCCTCCTTGGCCACCGCGAGGGCTACCGTACCCTCCGCACCGTTCTTCTCTCCGCCAGCGAAGTCGGCGTACGTTACCTCACAGCCTATGCGTTCTCCGCCGAAAACTGGAAGCGTCCCGCCGACGAGGTTGCGGGGCTTATGAAGCTTATCGAAAAGGCAGCCCGCACCGAACTGAGCGTGATGCACCGGAACAATGTCCGGGTACGGGTCGCGGGCCGGCTCGACGGCCTGCCGTCGAGCCTCCGCGACGCCCTCGAAGAGAGTATCGAAACCACGAGGAACAACGCGGGAATTGGCTTCACCCTTGCGATCAACTATGGCGGAAGGGCCGAAGTCGTGGATGCGGTGCGCGAGATCGTGCGCGAGGGCGTTGCCATCGATGCGATCGACGAAGAAACGGTGTCGGACCGTCTCTACAACCCCGATGTCCCCGAACCTGACCTCATGATCCGAACCGCCGGCGAGATGCGCTGGAGCAACTTCCTGATCTGGCAAGCTGCCTATACCGAACTCGTGGTCACCGATGTCGACTGGCCCGACTTCAACCCCGACCACCTGTTCGATGCGATCGCCGAGTATCAAGGACGGGTTCGTAAGTACGGAGGTCTTTGAAAAAGGCCTTCGCGTGCCCCGCGTCAAGAGTTCACGGCTCGAAGGGCGCCCTTGACGGTTTGGAGGGTGCCGTTGCTTGTCTTGGCAGCATGCGTGGTCTCTTGCCGGCGTGGCGTCCCGTCCAGCAACTCAGCAAGCACGGTCGCGCAAGCGCACTCGAAAGCGCGGTCAAGCCCGCGCACTCCACAGGAATCTACTGAGGCGGGAGGGGGGGCGGGACCGCCGCAAACAGCGCCGAAAGCTCGGGCACCTGGTCGGCGGCAGTCCAGCCGGCCATCCCGGCCTTCCACACGAGGGATTCGGGGGTGAGGGCCCTCTCCGAGGCTTGCTGCTTCAGCGCTGCCAAGGTGAAGGGGCCAGCTTGTTGGCCGTCGACGGCCACGAAGAAGGCGACTTCTTGGGGCACGGGAGGCGGTGAGGCTGGGGCCGCCTGCTGCTGCACCCGAGGCGGGGCCATGGCTTGGCCCATCTGGTTGGCCATGGCGAAGCCTGCGCCCATCGCCATCGTGCCGCCGGCCAGGCCGGGGTTATTGGCGGCGTCCCCGATAGCGGTAGCGGTTTGGTATTGGGTGTAGGCCTGCATATTGCCGACGGCGCCCATGCTCGATCGCTTGTCGATGGCTTCCTCGACCTCAGGCGGGACGGAGATGTTCTCGATGAGCATCGCAGTCAATTCGATGCCGTATTGGGCGAGATGGGGCGCGATCTTCTCGGTGAGCATCTGGCCCATGTTCTGGTACTGGCCCACGAGGTCGAGTACGGGGATCTTGGCCTCGCCGATGGTGGTGGCGAAGTTGGAGACGATGTGGTTGCGAATCTGGTTGGCGATCTCGTCCGTCGTGAATTGGCCGTCGGTGCCGACGATCTCGCGGATAAAGGTAGCAGGATCGATCACGCGCATCTCGTAGGTGCCGAACGCTCGAACTCGGACGATGCCGAAGTCGGGGTCCCGCATCATCAGCGGATTGAGGGTGCCCCACTTGAGGTTCGTGAAGCGCTTGGTGTTGACGAAGTACACCTCGGCCACGAAGGGGCTGTTGAACCCGTATTTCCACCCCTTGAGGGTGGAAAGGATGGGCATGTTTTGGGTCTCGAGGGTGTACATGCCGGGCGTGAACACGTCCGCGATCTGGCCCTCGTTGACGAAGACGGCGGCCTGGCTTTCGCGGACCGTGAGCTGCGCGCCCATCTTGATCTGGTTGCCGTACCGCTCGAAGCGGTAGACCATGGTGTCCTGCGAATCATCCGTCCACTGGATGATGTCGATAAACTCGCCTTTGATCTTGTCCCACAAACTCATCGCGTACTCCTACGTGCGTCCCGCCTCGCGGGATGCAGTTTTTACGCCCCTATTGTAGAGGATCGAGACAAAAGAAAACCCCCGTGACGAGCGTCACGGGGGCGGCCGCCGAGGGCGGCTACGGGTTGATGAAGAGGAAGGCCGAGACTCTCCTGTTGCTACCCTGTATCTGACAGATGATCTCCACGGCGATCGGCCTGCTCACCGCCTTCGCAGTCACCAAGAACGAGCCGAAGTTCCGACCCGATGGGATCGTGATGCTGGATGGATGGAGCACCAAGCTCGGAATGCTGGACGAGATGTTCACCCGGATGCCTCCCGCTGGCGCGATCTGATCGAGCAGGATCATTGCCTGCGAGGTCTGATTCGGCCTCACGGTGTTGGGTGTCAGCGTTAAGCTGAAGAGCCCCGGAGCCAGCACTTGGAGTTGCGCGATGGCCGATTGTGAACCGCGTGTCGCGGTGATCGTCACCGTCGTGTCACTGGAGACCAGCACCGTAGTGACCAGGAACGACACCTGAGTCGATCCTGCCGGAATAGTGACGGTAGCCGGTATCCCGACCACGCCGCTACTTGCCGTCAGGTTGAACTCGATGTCGTCGGGTCTGGCTGCCTGGATGGACAGGGTTCCCGTGGCATCGAATCCGCCGGTCACGCTTGGAGGCGTGATGATGAGCTGCAATCCTAGCGTCGGCTCGCGGACGATTAGCGTCGCCTGCCTGGATATATAGCCGGGCTTGCTCGCCGTCACCGTCATTGCCTGGGTTTGAGAGACCGAGTTCGTCTGAATGAAGAACGTCTCGGAAGTCGTCGATCCAGGTGGTACGAAGACGGTCGCTCGATCGATCGTTCCTGCGACCGGGTTGCTGTTCGTCAGGACGACGTTCAGCCCGCTCGGCGCTGCGGGTCGGGTGAGGTTCACCCTGCCGGAGACCACAGCGCCACCGATCACGTCGTTTGGCGTGAGGACGATCGAACTCAACTGGGTGTGATCGATACCAAGGCTGCCTTCGATCGCCCCGCCAGGGCCGGTCGCTCTGAGTCGGACGACGCCGTTATTGGGGACGAATCCCGTTTGGACATCGAACTCGACGAAGTTCAGGCCCGCCGGGACGGTCACCGTTGGCGGGAAGGTTACGTTGGCGAATCCCGAAACTCGCGTGATCGTGAGGATCGTGTCGGTCGGAACCGCGCCTTGGAGGACGACCCTCGCTCGCGACGGTTCGCCACCGGTCACCCGGGTAGGGTTGAAGAGGAACTGCTGGAAGGCCGCGGGCAGGACGTTTATCACCTGCGAACGCGCCATACCCAGATACTGAGCAGTGAGCTGAACCTGGGTCAGAGTTGTAACGGCCATTGTCTGGATGTCGAAAATCGCCGTCGTCTGACCCTCCGGTACGGTGACCGTGTCGGGCATGGTGACCACGAGCGGGTTGCCGCTATACAGACTGACCTCGGCTCCGCCGGTCGGGGCCGCCTGGAAGAGCGTCACACGGCCGGTGATCGCGTTGCCTCCGAACACGTTGATGTTCGAAACGGTCAATGCGCTCAAGTACGGGGCAACGACGAGCGCCGCTTCCACCGAACGAGCCTCAAAGCTTGCGGTCACCTTTGTGATGAACGTCTCGAGCACCGCCGTGGTGTCGCACTGGAAGGTGATCTGAGTGTCGCCCTCAGGGATGAACACGGTGTCCGGAATCGTGACGATTTCAGGGTGACTCGTCTCGAGGTGGATGATCGCGCCACCGGGCGACGCAGGACCGCTGAGAGTGATCGTGCCGGTAGCGGACTGCGTCCCCGCCACTTCGCGCGGGTCGATGACCAGCGTATCCATAACGATCGGCACGCGGATATGCAGTTTGCCGAGGAACGCGTCGGACCAAGCTTTCGGCGGAATGTTGGGTGCCGGACGGTCATTGATCATGAACGTGCGGAAGATGTCCGCCGTGGTGGGGAAGGCATCCTTTCCACCTTCTGTCCATGAGTTCGTTCGTCCCGCGATATAGAGGCTTCGCGACGGGTCGAGCGCACAGCCAAACGCCTCCTCGCCCTCTTCGCCGCCGATGTACGAGCCCCAAAGGATGTTGGAGCCCGAATCGTTGAAGGCGAGAATGAACCCGTCTCCATCGAACCAGTCATTGGGGAAGTTCGGTCCCGCGAAGTCAGGCTGGAAGGTATTGGGGTCGGCGGGAATGGTGAGGCCGCCGGCCTGGGAGTATCCCACGATGTAGGCGACACCCGTATCGTCGATTCGGAGGGCATTCGGGTAGTTGTTGCCTGCCGAGCCGATGAGCGTGCTATAGACGAGCCTCGTTCCGTCCCGGAAGAACCGGGTTAAGAACGCGTCGACGCCGTTGTTGTACTGGCGATCGAACGCTCCCAGGGTGGTCGGGAAGTTCGTCGAGCGAGACGTGCCCGTGACGAATGCGTCGCCCTGCGGGTCGACGCCGACCTTAACGTAGCCATAGAAGAATCGGAAGAAGCCAGAGAGCGGATTGAAGATGTTCGGCTTGAGGTAGTCGATCCATCCGATGTTCACGCCATCGTCGCAGGCGAAAAAGCCGCCGTCGTTACCATTGCCGCCAAGGACGGTGGCATAGGTGCGCTCGCTGCCATTGGGTGGAAGGCGGAGCAGGAAGCAATCCCGCCCCAGGATCGAGCGGTCGAACGCGCCAGGTGTGGTTACGAAAACGCCAGCCGTCGTTGGCAGCCCCGTTGAGTTCGTCGCGCCGGACACATAGATGTTGTCGTCATCGTCGAGCGCGAGGCCTTGGCACTGGTCAGCGCTTCGACCTCCCATGTAGGTGCTAAACGTGAACGCCGTACCTACCGAGTTGATCTTTGTGATGAACCCATCCCAGCCTGGATCGCGGATGGGCGGGAGGGCGAATGGACCGGCAAACGTCGTTTGGAGCGCGCCCAGGGTCACCGGGAAGTTGGCAGCGGTGGTAAAGCCACAAATCGTGGCAGCACCGGTGCTGTCGACGACGATATCGATCGCGCACTCGGATGACTGTGGATTGAGGGGGCCGTTCGACGGATCCATCGGGTCGCGGAAGAATTTTCCGGTCTCGAGGCCGCCGCAATAGGTGCCGTACATCATCGAGGAGCCGTCGGCCGACAGCTTGAAGATGAACGCATCGCTATAGCCCGGATAGAAATCGTCCAGCGGGAATGTGCCGCCCGCGTTGTTGGGCTGCGGAGCCAGCAAGCTCGTCGGGAAATCGTTGGACCGCGTAATGCCCGTAATGTAGGCGTTGCCGTCGTCGTCGATGTCGATCGCGGTGGCGACGTCGTCGAATGCGCCTCCCACGAACGTGCTCCAGATGATGTCGACGGCGTCGGTGCTGAACTTCGTGACGAACGCGTCGGTCGCGGCGATAAACTCGTCGAACGCCCCAAACGACGTCGGGAAGGTTGGCGCGAAGGTCGCGCCGCAAGTGTAGGCGAACCCGAGGTTGTCGGCGACCACGTCCAATCCTTGGTCGTCCCCGGGGGCGCCGAGCAGGGTGCCGTAGACCAGCGGGTCGATGACGAGCGGCCGCGACCGATCGTAGCTTCCCAATCGGAACTTGACGAGCCCGCCCTGGATCACGAACTCGGCGGACACTCGCTTGCGCTGATTGCCGTACTGCTGGTAGGCGAACAGGCCGTCGATCGGAATCTCACCGAAGCGGGTCTTGACACCTAGACGCGATTCGCTGACCACCCTGACGCCTTCGACGCCGTTAAACCGCGTCGCGATTTGATTCGGGTCGGCACCGGGTTGGACGATGAAGTCGAAACGCGTCGTGCCTTTATCGTGGTACACGCGGGCATCGACTCCCGGATAGACGTTCTCCATCCGAGCCTCATCGTAGCGGCGGACGCCATTGTAGGTGCCCCCTCGACGAACGTAGTTGTACACGCCCGGGTGAGTTCCGATACCGCGCATGGACGGCTGTGAGTTCGCGCCGACGAACTCCATCCCGAAGGCATGGGACTCGCGGCGGAACCGCGATTTCCACTGCCCGTCGGCGGTCGGTTTGGGAGTGGCGTCGCGATAAACCTTATAGACGAGTCCGTCTGCGGTTATCCAGACATCCATCCCTGGCAGTCCTGAATAAAACGCTGCCCTGCCATCCCACTGGCCCTTGTTCTCCACGAAACTCAGGGACCGGTCTGGACTCGGAATCTCCGTCTTGCCTTTGGGGGAGGCAAGAGCAGAGGCCGCACCCAGCGTGAGCAGGCTCAGGCATATGATTGCCTTGTTTCCAATCACCGTTGAAACACCTCGATACGCAGTATAGCGAAAACCTGACCGTCAGTCAACGGAAGTCACCATGTGTTTGACGTTCCTAATGCCGGGAACGTCTTGCGGAATGTGGCTCCGAGCGCCTGTTTTTTTGTGCTCGATCCACGGCGACGTTCCGGGGTCGGGCTCGCTATAATAGAAAACCGGCTTTCAACGGCGAAAGCGGGCTTCCGTCTCGCCGTCCGCGGCGCGGCACGATTTGCGCGTCGACCATGGCCGCCACCTACGAGATCCCCCATACCTGGGAGGAGCCCGAAGCCCTCCACGAACTGCTCAACCAAATCCGGGAGCAGCATTCCGAGGCGAACATCAACCGAATCCGGTTCGCGTACTTCTTCGCCGAGGAGGCGCATGCAGGTCAGGTTCGAAGCTCCGGGGAACCCTACATCACGCATCCCCTCGCCGTGGCAGAAATCCTGGCCGAACTCGGAATGGACGACGACTCCATCGTCGCCGGTCTCCTCCACGACGTCCTCGAGGACTGCCCCGACTGCACGCCCGCGAAGATCGCCGAGCTCTTTGGCCAGGACGTTCTGGATCTCATCGAGGGCGTGACGAAGCTCCAAATGAAGGCTCCCAGCGACGGCTCGGCCCGCCAGCGTGCCCTTGCAGAGAGCAATCGAGCCGCCGAGAGCCTGCGCAAGATGCTCCTCGCCATGGCCAAGGACGTGCGCGTAATGGTCATCAAGCTGGCCGATCGCCTCCACAACATGCGAACGCTGGACAGCCTTCAACCCGAACGGCGAACCCGGATAGCGGCCGAGACTGCCGACATCTACGCCCCACTTGCTGCCAGGCTCGGCATCTGGCAAATCAAGTGGCAGTTGGAGGACTTGTCCTTCAAGCACCTCCACCCCAAGGAGTTTCAAGAGATCAGCGAGCGCGTCGCCAAGTCGCGCACGGTGCGGGAGGCCGAACTCTCGGAGGCGATCCTGATGCTCAAGGAACGGCTCCAGGCGCGGGGAATAAAGAACGCCGAAGTCCACGGCCGTCCGAAACACCTCTTTAGCATCTTCAACAAGATCGCCAAGCAAGGCTTCGCCTTCGAGGAAATCCTAGACTTGCTCGCGATTCGAGTCATCCTCGAGCACCAGGACGAGTGCTACTTGGCGCTCGGCATCGTTCACGACCTTTGGGTACCGATGCCGGGGTTGTTCTACGACTATATCGCCAAGCCTAAGCCCAACGGGTATCAGTCCCTGCACACCAAGGTCGTCGGCCCGAACGGCGAGCCCCTCGAGGTGCAGATTCGAACGCGCGAGATGCACGACGTGGCCGAACACGGGGTCGCCGCGCACTGGACATACAAGGAGGGCCTCAAATCGGACGCGGCGGAGAGATTCACCCACCTTCGCGAGCAGCTTTTCGACTGGTCCAGCGATGCCCGAACCTCGAGCGACTTCCTTCGCTCGCTCTCGACCGATCTCTTTAGCGAGCAGGTTTTCGTGTTCACACCCAAGGGCGACGTTCTCGACCTGCCTAAGGACGCCACCCCGATCGACTTTGCCTTCCGGGTCCATACCGATCTTGGTCTTCGAGTCGTCGGCGCCAAAGTCAACGGAGTCATGGTTCCGCTGGGTACCACGCTCAAAAACGGCGACATCGTCGAACTCGTGACCCGTAACAACGCTCACCCGAGCCTGGACTGGTTGGAGTTTGCCAAGTCTTCGCACGCCAAGAGCAAGCTTCGTGCGTACTTCCGCAGGCGCAACAAGGGGGAGAACGCAACACGGGGACGCGATGCCCTCGACAAAGAACTCCGGGCTCTCGGTCTCGATCCGAAGGACTTTCTGGGCGATGAAAAACTCAAGGCCATCGCCGAAACTCAGAGCGATTGCCAGACCTCCGAAGACCTCCTGGCCAAGGTCGGTGAAGGGCTGGTCAGCGTGCAGAGCGTCGTGGCCAAACTTCGCGGCGTTCCTCAAGGCAAGCCCGTGGCTGCCGACGTCATCAAGACCGAGAAGACACGCGAAGGGAAGGTCACCCTGGTCAAGGGTGGAATCGACAACGTCATGCTGCGGCGGGCCAAGTGCTGCGACCCTCTACCGGGTGAAGAAGTAGTCGGCTATATCACCCGCGGGCGGGGGATCATGCTCCACCGAAAGGTCTGTCCGAACGCGATGAACTTCCTTACTTCGGAGCCGGATCGCCTCGTCGCACTCGATTGGCCCTCGGATGGGAGCCTCTACAGCGTCATGCTGAAGATCATTTCCGTGAACCGTCAGGGGCTCCTGATGGATGTCAGCACCATTTTCGGCGAGTCCAAGACGAACGTGAGCGCGGCCAAGATCAAGACGCTTCCCAACCAAACGGCCGAGATAGAGGTGACGATCGAAGTGGCCGACGTGGCTCAGCTCAACGCGCTCATGGGCAAGATTAGCCAGTTCCAGGACGTGATTTCGATTCTGCGGATGTTCGGCCGGACCGCGGCAAAGTGAGCCTATGGGAATCCTTTTGCTTCTGCCGAGGGTATGGATAGGCATGCCGAACGGGGAGAACGTGCGAAGCGACGGGGGCGGCGAATCTGAGGAAACGGAGCCGCAGCTTGCGAACGATCTTCGCCCAGACGTCGTCTATAGCGGTGTCGTATCTTCGGAGGAGGCAACAATGACAATTGGGCATCCAATCGGGTTGCAGCTCACCGAGGAAGAGGCGTTCGCACTGCTAGGCTTGTGTATGACGAGCCCCCAGCGGCTGGACGTCGTTTCCGAACAGGCACTGACCAAGCTGGCCATATTCTGTAAATCTCGTATGGAACACAGCCATCATAGCGCGCCGGCGCAGTGCGAGCTCGACGAGGCGGGGTAACCCGCCTTCGTACTTTTCGTCCGCGAAGTAAAATGGCCGTGAGGCCGGGAGCGCTCGCGAGCGTGCGCACTTCCGAGGACCCAAAGGAGTAGACACCACCGATGCTGTTCGAACTTTGCCCCGAAGAGAGAGGGTTTCTCGATCGAGTCCGTACCTTTGTCGATCAAGAGGTCCTTCCCGAAACCCGCCGCTGGGAAGAGCAGACCGCCTTTCCCGACTCGATCTGGCCGCGCCTGGGCGGAGTGGGCCTACTCTCGATGACTGTCGGACGCGAGTGGGGCGGGGCATCCGTTTCGTGTTCGGCCTATGTCGAGGCCTGCCGCGAGATCGCCAAGGGCGACCCCGCGCTCAGCATGAACATCGCCGCCATCAACGCCCTTTGCGCGGCCCACATCGAGCGCTTCGGCAGTGAAGAGCAGCGCAAGAAGTATCTGCCCGGCATCGTGAAGGGCGACATCAAGCTGGCTTGGGGCCTGACCGAGCCCGACGCCGGTTCCGATGCCCGTCGCGTGAAGTCGGTCGCCACCCCCATCGACGGCCGCGAGGGCTACTGGCACCTCAATGGCGAGAAGATGTTCATCACGAACGGCGGCAAGGCAGACCTCATCATCCTCATCGCTCGCACCGGCGAGAAGGATCTGTCCGCATTCCTGATGGAGACGGACCAGTCCGGCTTCCAACTGACCGACCGCATTCACACGGTCGGGGTTCGAGCCTCGAATACGGTTCGCTTCTCGATGATCGACGCCGTCGGCTGGCACACGCCGTGCACCTTCGAGGAGGCGATCAGCCTGCTCTATCGTGGTCGACTGGGCATCGCGGGTATGGCGGTCGGCATCGCAGAGAAAGCCTTCGAACTCACGGTCGATTATTCGAAGCAACGGGAGCAGTTCAACCGACGCCTCGCCGACATGCAAAGCGTGCAAAACATGATCGCCGACAGCGCGATGGAGATCGAGGCCGCCCGATTGCTCCTCCACAAGGGCGCGACGCTCTACGACCAGGGGGAGAACATAGTCACCATTTCCTCGATGGCCAAACTCTTCGCCAGCGAGACGGCTAATCGCGTCACGAACCGCGCCATTCAGATTCACGGCGGACGAGGAATGACCTTCGAGTACCTCGTGGAGAAACTTTGGCGCGACGCGAAGCTCACCGAGATCGGCGAAGGCTGCAGCGAAATCCAGCGACTGGTGATTTCCAAGCAAGTCCTCCGTTAGAATCCGCCGCGAACGAGAGGCTTGGGAAGCGCCAGATCAGGCTTATCCAACCGATCCCTCGAGCGAGACCCCGAGCAACTTCTGCGCCTCGACCGCGAACTCCATCGGCAACTCCCGGAAGACGTCCTTGCAGAACCCGCTAACGATCATGTTCACGGCGTCTTCGGTCGGGATGCCGCGCTGATTGCAGTAGAAGATCTGATCCTCGCCGATCTTCGAGGTCGAGGCCTCGTGCTCGACGGTGGCGGTGGGGTTCTTGACCTCAATGTAGGGGAACGTGTGCGCTCCGCACCGATCGCCCATGAGCATCGAGTCGCACTGGGAGTAGTTCCGCGCGTTGTCGGCGCCAGGATTGATCTTGACGAGGCCGCGGTAGGTGTTCTGCCCGTTGCCGGCGCTGATGCCCTTGGCGACGATGGTCGAGCGGGTGTTCTTGCCGATGTGGATCATCTTGGTCCCGGTGTCCGCCTGCTGCTTGTTCGCGGTGAGGGCGACGCTGTAGAACTCGCCGATCGAGTTATCGCCGCGCAGGATGACGCTCGGGTACTTCCACGTGATCGCGCTGCCGGTCTCGACCTGGGTCCAGGTGATCTTGGAGTTGTCGCCTTTGCAGATGCCGCGCTTGGTGACGAAGTTGAAGATGCCGCCCTTGCCGGTCTTCGGGTCGCCGGGATACCAGTTTTGGACGGTGCTGTACTTGATGGTCGCGTCCTTGAGCGCGACGAGCTCGACGACGGCGGCGTGAAGCTGATTCTCGTCGCGCATCGGGGCGGTGCAGCCTTCAAGGTAGCTGACGTAAGCGCCCTCGTCGGCGATGATCAGCGTTCTCTCGAACTGGCCCGTGTTTTTGGCGTTGATGCGGAAGTACGTGCTCAGCTCCATCGGGCAGCGCACGCCCTTCGGCACGTACACGAACGAACCGTCACTGAAGACCGCACTATTCAGGGTCGCATAGTAGTTGTCGCTGTACGGCACGACGCTCCCGAGGTACTCGCGGACGAGATCGGGATGCTCCCGGATCGCTTCGCTGATCGAGCAGAAGATGATCCCCTCCTTGGCGAGGGCTTCCTTGAAGGTCGTCGCGACGCTGACCGAATCGAAGACGGCATCCACCGCGACGTTGGCCCGTGCGGCCATCGGTGCATTCTCGTTGGCCTCGGCTGCGCCGCGGACATTAAGCAGAATCTCTTGCTCCTTGAGCGGTATGCCGAGCTTTTCGAAGGTGCGCAGTAGTTCGGGGTCGGCGTCTTCCAGCGAGTTCAGCCGTGGCTTGTTTTTGGGCGCGGAGTAGTAGCTGATACTCTTCGGGTCCACCGGCTCGTACTTCACGTTCGGCCACTTCGGCTCGCTCATCGTCAGAAAGTGTCGGTATGCCTTCAGACGCCATTCCAGCATCCACTCCGGCTCCCCCTTCTTTTCGGACAGGCGACGGATGACGTCTTCGTTCAGACCCGGCTCGAAAGTGTCCGATTCGATGTCGGTGACGAATCCTTCTTTGTATTCGCGGTCGGCCCAGGATTCCAACAAAAGGTCGTGCTCGGACTTCTCGTCGAGCACGTTCGTGCGATCAGTTTCGTTCATATGTTCCCTTCGCGAACGTCCACCCGGCGGCACCGGCATCACGTCGCTCACCCTATTCTACGCGAGCGGACGATCGAGGGTCACCGGTAACCCCGCGTGGCCGGAGCCGTGGCCGGGGGGCGGGGTTTCCAGAATGCCCTTCAAAGTCATGATCGCAATGAGCAGGATAATCGCCGTTCCGAGAACGATGATCCATTGGCGCCTCGCCGGATGCCTCGAAGGCGACCGATCGAGCCATGGTAGAAGAAGCATCCCGAGGCTGATTCCGCCGGGGATGACGAGCGTCGCCACGACCTCGTAGCCGGCAGGCATGATCTTGAGCAGTTCGTAAAGCCCGAGGAAGTACCACTCCGGCCGAGGCGCAAAGTCGGTGCCCGAAGGATCGGCCATCGCTTCCAGGGCCGGCGGAAAGGCGAGCGCGAGGTAGACGACGATGCCCATGCCCCCCAGCACGACCACCGCGTCCTTGAAAAGTTGCACCGGATAGAACGGCGTCGGTCGTCCCTTCTGTGGCAAAACCGGCCCTGCGATGTGGTGGCGCCTCACGAGGTAGAGATGCAGTCCGGTAAAGACCATCAGTAGGGCCGGGAGCAGCATGACGTGGCTGGCGTAAAACCGCGTCAGAGTCAAGGCTCCAACCTCTTCGCCGCCTCGGATGAGCAGCATGAGGGCGTGGCCGAGGACCGGGACGGTACCGGCGATTCGAGTGCCAACGACCGTCGCCCAGTAGGCTTTCTGATCCCACGGCAGGAGGTAGCCGGTGAATGAGAAGGCGAGGATCAGGTTAAAGATGATCACGCCGACGACCCAAGTCAGTTCGCGGGGCTTCTTGTAAGAACCCCAGAAGAACACCCGCAAGATATGCAGCACCGTCACGATCACGATTACTGTCGAACCCCAGACGTGGAGCCCACGCACGAACGAGCCAAGAGTGACTTCTTCGGTGATGTGCTTGACACTGCGGTAGGCATCGGTCGGGCTCGGCGAGTAGTACATCGCAAGGGCGAACCCGGTGACGAATTGGAAAACAAGGAGGGTGAGCAGAAGATTGCCGAGGGTCTGCCACCATCCGACCCCCGGCGGCATGGGCTCGTCGAGGTTCTTTCGGACGAAACCCCACCAGCCGAGCCGAAGGTCGAGCCAGTCACCCAGGCTCGGACGATCGCGCCTCAAGCGTTCTTCGGGCTTAGGTTCGGGAACGGGCCGGACTGTAGGTTCCTCTGGGGTCAGGATGGTCGGCATATCACACCTTCTTTTGAATCCAAATGCGCCCGTCTTCGACCTTGACGGGGTACTCCTCCAAGGGTTTGGGCGGCGGGCCAGAGACGACCTTGCCGTCGGCGTTAAAGACTCCGCCGTGGCAGGGGCAGAAGTAGCGATCCTTGTCTCCCATCCACTTCACGCGGCAGCCGAGATGGGTGCAGGCGGGATCGAACGCCATGACGCGATCGGGCGTGCGATGGAGGAAGACGCTGTACTTCTGATCGGTTTCGGCGAATCCGTCACGAATCCGCAGGACGAACGACGCCTCCCGAGTTTGGCCAACAGGTAGCTCGGCCTCGTCGAGAACGGGTACCCACTCAGACTTCGCCTTGCGACGCAGTGGAGAGGCGACGTAACCGAGCACCGGGCCGACCACGACGCCGGCGACGACGAGATTGATTCCGGCGACGAGCCAGCCGAGGAGACGACGGCGCGTAGGCTTCAGCTGGCCATCGAGACTGGCATCGGCTTGATCGTGAGAGTTCTTCATTTTCGTTTTAGGGGTAGTAACGGAGGACGACAGGCCCGGACGCCTCGGGGTCGATACCGCTCATGAGGCTAACGGCGATCCGCTGCGACTTGTGATGTCGCCCTGGCCCCGGCTCGCGCTGATAGCCGAGGTCCTTGCCGTCAGCGACGATCGCTTCGGTGAGGTTGGTGACCGCCACCATTGTCGGCACGACCCAGACATGGGCGAAGCGGGTAAACGGAGCGGTACCCAGAAGCAGTAGAACGGCTGACAGGTGATACAGATAGATCGGCATGACCCAATCGTTCACCCCCGCGCGCTTTAGAGTGACCGTCAAAAAGCCACTAATCAGGGTGTGGAGGAAGAGGTTCATGAAGAGAAAGTCACGTCCCTGGGTCAGGCCGTTGTCGATGTAGGCATCGCGCCGATAGCGGTGCATCACGAAGAGCAGGCCTGTCAGCGCAGCCGCGCCCGACAGAACCGGGAGGAGCTTCAACGGGCTAAAGAAGGGCATCTCGGCCCGCGTCGGATTGAAAATCTGCATGAGCACGTCGCCAAGGAGCAGGCCGCAGAAGCCGTAGAGCATCAGTCCATGCATGAGCCAGCGCACCTTGTTGGCCTTCCAAAGCGAGGCGACAAGAAACCCGTCGATGACCAAGGAGCGAATGAGGACACCCGCCGACCGGAACAGCCCGAATCGCTTCATCGCTGGCCAGAGCTGTCGCGGCGCCGAAAGCTTGATCCAGTACAGCCAGACCTTGGTTCCGAAAACGAGGGCGAACAGGGTGACTACCGTGAAGAGAATCGAAACATTTCTCGTCGAGAGCATCTGGCCGACTTTGAAGGCGATCGGGATCTGGCTCGGATCCCACGGTTTAGCTTCGAGTTCCTGGTACACCTGGGTGATGCGGTCGTCCGACATCTCTGTCGCAGGAGTTGCCGGCATCATGCCCTTGCCCTTTCGGACGACGTCGAGAAACTCCGGATAGGTCAGCTTCGTTCGTGCAATCGGCGGACCCAACCCTCCCATCGCGGACATGCCGTGGCAGCCCATGCAGTTCGTCGAGGAGTAGACGTCGACGTGGGGCTTGATCGGCTGCGCTCTGCCCAGGGCGACCAGACCAAAGATCAGCGCAAGGACGACCGAGACGAGCACCTTCGAACCGGGGCCTGGATTTCGGCTGCGCTTGCCGGAGTCGAGCGGCTCTGCGCGCTCGGGAGCGGCTCGTCCGCCGAGTGTCGACGAAGCCTGCGCAGCCATGGGTCCCAGATAGCAGCCCGCCGGTCGTGTTCCAGCCTCGGGGAGCAGCGGGAAAGGTTCTCTTCCGGTTGCGACCCGCTCATCGCGAATGTAGGTCGCAATGGGGCTGTGTTCGTCGTCGAGGTCACCGAAGATGCGGGCGGTCGTTGGGCAGGCGACGACGCAAGCCGGGTCGAGCCCCTCATCGACGCGGTGAACGCAGTAGGTGCACTTTCGAGCGACTCCGGAGCGAAGACGTGGCTTGACGAAGTCCTTCTCGTAGCTTTCGTCCGCATTGAGATACCAGGACTCTTCGTCTTGCAAGAAGACGTTGCCGTAGGGGCATGCCGAGACGCAGGCCCCGGTTCCCCGGCAGCGGTCTTGATCGATCAGGACCACGCCGTCGGGGCGCCGGAAGATCGCCTTGTTCGGGCAGGCCTTGAGGCAAGCCGGGTTCTCGCAGTGGTAGCACAGCATCGGCAAGTACACCCGCTTGGTGTTCGGATACCGGCCTGCCTCGATGTTGAGGACCCGAGCGAAGAAGACATCCATAGGCGTGCCGTTCTCCTGCTTGCAGGCCAGCGTGCAGGCGTCGCACCCGATGCAGCGGGTGAGGTCGATGAGCATCGCTAATCTAGCCACTATTCTTCTCCTCGCGAACGATCAAACTGGCAAGGGCGAACGCCGATAGGCCGGTAATGCCCAGCGGAGCGAGCACCGGAGGGGCCTGGTCTCTTCTGCTGGAGTTTCTGCTCTCATCGTCCTCATCGCCGCCATCCGCGCGGGCGACGAGGGCCGCCGGTAGGACCAGGTCGATGAAGGCTTCGGGTTTGCCCTCGCTGTGTAGGAGCGTTCCGTAACCTCCGATCAGGATGCCGAGCCCGAACAGGATTGCCGGTGGCATGGCTGGCTTGGGGGACCAGGCGATCAAGAACGCCACGAGCCCAGCCAGAGCGCAATACACGACCGGAATCCAGGCTTGCCACTCTTCACCGAGCTTGTCCCGATGCAGGTAGCGCACTTCGACCAAGGTCAACAAGAATCCCCCGGAGGCGATTAGAAGTATCCAGCGAGCGAGCTTCATCCGACCCTCCGAATATCGACACGGGTGTCCTTCCAATGCTGTCCCGGTGCATACACCGCCGGCAGATAGTAGTTCTCGTGGGTTGGTTTGATCTTCTGGTGGGTGTGTACGCTGTGGTAGAAACCGCCGGCAAGGTACCGATGCCACCAGCCGTGGTCTGTGCACAGGACTCCCGGCTTGATCGACTCCGTGATCAGTGCCCAGAGCCGATAAGAGCCGTATTGGTTGAAGATTTCAACCTCGTCGCCGTCGTGAATCCCGCGCAGTGCCGCGTCGATCGGGTGAATCTCGACGACCGGCTTGCGATTCAGATTCAAGAGCAATGGGTTGTTCGAGTGGGTCGAGTGCACACGCCATTTGCTATGGGGAGTTACGATGCAAAGGGGAAGGTCTTGGTCTTCGACCGGCAGATGGCTAAAGGCGGGCTTGTAGACCGGCACCTGCTCGCCAAGTTTTGCGAAGACGTCTTCTTCCTTGTAAAACTCCATCCGTCCGGTCTTGAGGAACTCGCGCTGTGCGCCCTCTGGGAAGGGATATGCCCTCGGCGGAAAGAGCTTGAGATCGTGGAATTGCTCGTCGCAGCCGACTTCCGGATCGTGAACGTCTAGTCGAACTGGCCCGGCCTTCAGCTGGTCGAGGGTGATTTCCGCTACCTCTTTGCCACCCCCGGCGAGCATCGCCTCGATAGCGTCCCACTCCGTGCAATCGAAGTACGGTAGCAGGGAGGGGTCGACGCGGCGCACCAACTCACGCACGATCCACATCTCGGTCCGCGAGTTGTACTGGGGCCGAACGACTTCGTTTTGAATTTGGAGATACGGGTGGCAGGAAGTGCCGACCAGTTCGACCTTCTCCCAAAAGGTCGGGCAGGGAAGCACGACGTCGGCGTACTCGCACGTGGGCGACATCGAGAAATCGAGCACGACGAAGAGGTCCAAGGCGTCGATCGAGCGCTTCATGGGTTCCGACCACTCGGTCACGAGCGGATTGCCGTGGGAGACGAAGAGGGCCTTGACCCCATCCTTCGGGTACTTGATCTTCGGGTTGATCGTCTCCGTAGGTTTCCCGAGAACGAAGTAGTGCATGGGAAGGGGCTTGGGTCGCCGACCTTCTGGGAACCACCACGGGCTGACGTCGAGCCGGAAGTGATGCTGACCCGAATAGATAGAGACCGACTCGCCGGGCTTGCCATGGGCGCCAGCGAGCGCGGAGAAGAGCAAGATCGCCCGGATCGTCAGATCCCCATGAAGTCTGTGATTGAGACCCATGCCGATGATGATCGAGCTCGGCCGTACAGTGGCAAACCGCCGAGCCATATCGCGGATGGCGTCGGCAGGTACGTCGGTAATGGGCGCCACATTTTCGGGCCGATACTCATCGCGCGAGATCACGTCTTCGAGCAACTGGAAGACCGGGGTGATCTCGACCTCGGCTCCGTCGATCGTTACTCGCCGGGTTCCTCGAAACGCAGGGCGAAGGCCATCGGGAAGCGCCAGCGTGTCCATCGGCAGCTTGAAGAACCCGTTCGTCGCCTCGTCCCAGACGACGAACTCGTCTTCACTCCCAAGGTCCAGGGCCGAGGCCCGGAGGCGCTGGCCGTTGTCGCTGCGGATAAGGGTCGCGCAGTCGGTGAAGGTCCTGAGAAACTCCCAATCGACGAGGTCCTCGTCGATGAGGACCTGGCACATGCTCAGGGCGAGGGCGCAGTCGGTTCCCGGATTGATCGGCACCCAGACGTCAGCGCCCTTCGCGGTCTGGCTGCACCGAGGATCGATGCAGTAGATCTTGCAGTCGTTCTGCTGCTTGGCATATTGGGTGAGGAACTTCGCGTCTGGGATGCGGGTCTGGAAGACATTGCTCGACCACAAGAACGCAGTCTTGGCGTATGACCAACTCTTCGTCTCGCACTCCACACAGTCGATGCCGACGGTGTGGGTAAAGCCCATCGAGATGTCGCCGTTGAAATCGTAGGCGGTCGCGAAGGACATTCCAAGCAGAGCCGCCATTCGAACCTGTGCGCCCTTTTGGACGTATCCGGTCCCGACGACCTGGTTGAAGAGAAGCATGTGGTCGGCGCCATGGTCGCGAATGATCCGCTTCATGTGCTCGGCGATCACGTCGAGGGCTTCGTCCCAAGTGGCCTCCTTCCATTTTCCCTCCCCGCGCTCGCCCACTCGGATAAGTGGGGACTTGATCCGATCGGGGCCATAGATGAGGTGTGTCATCGACATGCCGCGCAGGCAACCCCGCGGGTTGTATTCGGCGCAGGGGTAGTCGGCCGCCGGTTTGAGATCGACGATGACGTCGTCGACTACGGTCGCCAGCCAACCGCACGCTCCCGTGCAGTTCGGGCTATCCGTCGTGCGGACCACGCGCTTGTTCTGAGGCTCGCTTGCCAGAGCGGGGAACCGGCCAGGTACGGGTTTGGTCGTCGCCATGAGTCTCCTTCCCGGCGAGTCTGCCGATTCGATTGGCGGCTGCCGGCTTAGCTACATTCTCAGGCGGTCCAGTTTCAGGCGCTATGACCTCTGTCATACGACACGAAATGAGACCTGGCAACCCCCATAGGTTGCCAGGTCTCGGGCCGGACGCCGAGAAGTTGTCAGCGACGGATGTTGAAGGACACCATCCGCGAAGAGGATCCGATGGACGCTGTCAGCTGCGCCCACTGTAGCGCCGGGGGTCGCGTGGTCCTTACGGCGACCACCGCGTAGTTTCGACCCGAAGGAATGAGGACCCTGGCCGGGACCGTCGCATAGGGGTTGTTGGAGACGACGTCGACATACAACCCCCCCGTGGGAGCCGTGATGGACAGCCGAATGGTCGCCTGAAGAGACGAGCCACCGGTTACGAAATTCGCGTTTAGGGTGAAGCTAGTGATTGACACGGTCACGAAACGGACATCCACGAACCGCGAGAGTCCGCCGTGCCGGACGGTTACGCGTGCAGCGCCGCTGGCGGCCAAGTCGCTGGGAGCCTGGAAGTTCGCTGAAGACGATCCGGCCGGGATCGTAATGCTCTCGGGTGGCGTGATCTTGTTCGGTTCCGACGACTCGATCGTGACCATGGCTCCGCCTTCTGGCGCCTTACCGGTCAGAGTAACGGTACCGGTCGCCGAGCTTCCCGCCACCACCGTGGTCGGATTGAGGCTGAAGGCGCTGAGCGAGGCAGGCAGAAGCGTCAGGTTGGCGGTCTTCGGTGTGCCGCCCGCCTGAGCCGTGAGAAGGACCGGGGTGTCAGCCGCTACTCCGTTCGTGGAGATCATGAACGTCGCGGCCAGCTGCCCGGCGGGGACCGTTACGGATGTCGGAACCGTGGCCGCCGGTTTATCCGACGAGAGGGAGACGATGAGACCACCTGCTGGGGCAGCCATAAAGAGTCGGACGGTGCCGGTCGCGTTGTTTCCGCCGACGATCGAGACCACGTTTACCGTGAGGCTAGTCAGCATTTCGGCACGCACCGTCATGTTTGCATTTCGGACTGTGCCGGCAACGCTCGCCGTGATCGCGACCGTGGCATCCGATTGAATCGCGCCGGTCTGGATCGGGAAGTCGATGAACGTCCTCGTCGCTGGGACGATGACGGTCGCCGGGACCGATGCCGCGGAGGGATTCGACGATTGGACCGCGATCGTGGCGCCGCCAGTCGGCGCCGCGTAATTGAGTGTGACTCGACCGACGACTTGGGAGTTCTTCGGAGCGTCCGATGGAACGGTGATCGACTTGAGCATCGGACGCCGGACCGAAAGTGTTGCGGTCCGACTCGTTCCGGAGTTTGCTGCCGTGATGATCACACTGATATCAGCGGACACTTCATTCGTCGCAACCGCAAACTGGGCGCTCGTCTGCCCTTCGGGAACGATGACCTGGGTCGGCAAGGAAACGCTCGCGTGGTTATCGGACAGGGATACCGTGAAGCCTCCGCTCGGCGCTGGACCGCTCAAGATGACCGTCCCCGTTGCTTCGTTGCCTCCGACGATCGATGTCGGAGCGACTGACACCGCCGAGAGCAGCTGCGGGCGAACTTCCAAGGTGCTGACCGCGTTGGTCCCTGCGTTCGTGGCGGTGATCGTCACTTGGGTGTCCGATGAGACGCTTCTCGTCGTGATGCCGAAGTTGGCGCTGGTGCGGCCGCCCAAGACGTTTACCGAAGTAGGGACGGTCGCGACATTCGTGTTCGAACTTCTTAGGGTGATAGCGAGGCCCGTGCTCGGCGCTGGGCTTGCAAGGGTGACCGTTCCCACCGCGGAGCGCCCTCCGATGACAAAGGTCGGCGAGATGTCGAGTGAGAATGCTTCGTTCTGCTGATATCGGATTGCGAAGACGTCGTCGGAAAACCCAACTTCATCGAGGGTCGAGCCGACCACAGAAATGGCGCCAACCGCGTTGAGGGCCACGCCGGCCGGAAGCGCAAGGCCCGTGCCCGAGGGGCTGTGCCGCTGCACCCAATCTTCGTTGCCTCCAGGACTGAGCCGTATCAGGACGCTGTCCGCTCGACTGAACTCGCGGTCCGAGGTGGAGTATCCGACGATAAACGAGTTGCCGTTGGTGTCGAGCGTCAGCGCCGTAGGGACGTCGATCGCGAGGTCCGGACCATCGTACGTATAGGTCCACTGGCGCAGGCCCGCGGACGAGTACTTGGCCACGCCGAAGTCGTAAACGTAGGCGTCGCGGTTGGCGTCCTGGTATCCGCAGACGATCACATTGCCTGCTCCGTCTAGGGCCACCGCAGTCGGGCTCACATCCCAAGAACCCGCAGGCTCCAGCGAGGCCCACTGCTGTGCGCCGTTGGTGTTCCACTTGACGGTTGCCCAGAACCACTGCGAGAAGCCTGCGACCACCACGTTGCCGGGTCCGTCGACGGCGATGGCGACTCCCTCGTCCCAGCCTCCGGGGCCGCTGTACTTGCGGTCCCAAACACGGGTGCCGGTAGGGCTGAACTTCACGACGAGCATGTCGTAGTCGGTCGCCGCACTGTAAGCCGATCCCGTCACGTAAACGTTGCCCACGGTATCGACGCTGATGGCCGAGGCCGACTCGTTGGCACCACCGGTCGAGAGATATCGGGAAGTCCACTGGAGAACGCCGCTCGTGTTGTACTTCAGCACGACGACGTCGGTAGGGTCCGAACTCGAAGGTGCGGTCGTCCCGGCGAGCAATACGTTTCCCGAGCCGTCGATCGCCATTCCGGCCAGAGAAGACCAGCCCCAGAAGCCATCCTGGAACCGCTGAACCCATTGGAGTCCGCCTCCCGGCGAGTACTTGAGCACCGCAATCGAGCCCGCGGAGTTGCCCGCCGCATAGACGTTGCCCGCGGAGTCGACGGCGATCGCCGTGCAGTTATCGTCATCGACGGCCGTACCGGCGTATGTTGCCGACCAGATCATTCCGCCGTTCGGTCCGTACTTGGCGATCCACATGTCCCCGTCGTTGCCGAGGAAGGTCTGGCCGCCGACGTAGAGGTTCCCGGCAGCGTCCGTCGCCACGGCATTGGCCGAATCTTGCAAGCCAGCGGGACCGTCGTAGCGCAACTGCCAAGCCGGTGAGACCTGTTGCGCGGCTACTGGCCCGGCCAGGCCCGCCATTAGGGCGAAGGTCAGACTCCATCCTGCGACTCGAGCTTGCGTGGTCATTTTCATGGCGTTTTCCCGGGGTCCGTCGGGCACAGAACTCCCTGGTGTTAGGGTTCCAGATTCCTCGCAATAGGCAACCCGCAGGCATGCCGGGAAAGGAGGCTTGCGCCGAAGAAGTCAGACTCGCGATGGCCGATTCCGCGTAGGATATGAGGATGGAGGAAGGGAGGGGATTCGAACCCCTGGGCGGTTGCCCGCCGTCTGTTTTCAAGACAGGTGCTTTAAACCACTCAGCCACCCTTCCCGCCAAGATGAGAATACCAGGGGCGATCTCGCGGTCCCAAGTCGAATCAGGTGTTCGAGCCGCTCCGATTCGCCCGGCGACGCGCGAGCCACTCTCCTGCGCATTGCCAAAGTTCGAAGAGGTTGCGCGAGAAGCCTATTCCTGCGAGAACGAGCCCCAGCCCGAAGAGCGGCACGAGCAAGTCGATGGCGCGCCAAGCGATCGAAGCGACGGCGATGAGGAACAACCATGCTGCGGCGCAGAGCGAGTTTGCGAAAGCCTCCAACGGACTCTTCACCCGCACCGGGTCTCCCAAGATCGCATGCCGCAGCGTATCCCCTCGGGAGCTTCGCACCGAGCGGGCTTGATCGATGATCCACTCGGCGAGTTGGACGGTGCAGCCGCCCTCGATCAGCCAATCCATGATCTCGTCGGCCGGCACGCCGTAGCTCATCGCCATGCCCACTCGGCCACGCATTGCTCTGATGCGTCGGGCTCCGAGACGAGTCAACTCCGGGGCAAGTTCTGCGGGAACGTCCGCTCCGCTCATCGATCCTCCGAGAATCATTGTACAGCGAGTCCTCGAATTCTCCGGGTCCTCGCAGTGGCAATTCCTCTCTTTTTTGCTGTGCTGGGCGGTTGCCGATCCGCACCACGAGTTCGGGCCATCGAGCCAGTGGATCCTTGGGTCCTCTCCTGGACGGACCCGCAAACAGGAACTCCAGCCAGCCTGTCGAACGGACTTCTCGGACTGCGGATCGGAAGAACCGGTACCGGCCTCGATGCATCCGGGGCTCCTCTGCCGTGCTTCTTCCACGAGGAGTACGAAACGAGCGGTGAAGAGAAGATTCGCACGCTCCCCAACCCGCTCGCCGTCTCGGCGACGATCGATGGGCGGCCCCTGAATCTGTCCGCCGCCACCGGCTATCGCCAGCGTATCGACCTGCGAACCGGTGTGCTCGTCACGGAATGGAAGTCGGGCGATAACGTTCGAGTGCGAGTCGAAACCGCGATTCATCCGAGCCGCCCTGCCGCCGGAATCAGGATCGTGATCGAAGCCGATCGTCCTACTCGGGTCGGGTTCCGCTCCGCGGTAGAGGGCGGTGTGGGCGCGATCGCCGAAAGCGGCGGTCGCCCCGAGTCTTCGGTCGTCAAACTGTGGGGCTCCGGCCGTCCGATCTTCGCTGCACACCGCCTTAAGGCTCCTATCGGCGAGTGGCAAGAGCAAGGAGTTGTCTGGACGTGGACGGCAACGTCGGTCGCCAGGGAAGTCACCTTCGAAAAGCTGGTCTCCTTCGAAACCTCGCCGCCGCACACCATGGATTCGCTACTGGAAGAAACGAGGGCGATTTGGAGTCGCCGCTGGCAGACCGACATCGAGATCGATGGTCCTGCCGAGGATCAGTTAGCGGTTCGGTCTTTCATCTTCTACCTGCGCTCGTCCGTCCACCCAAAAGCACGGATGAGTGTCGCTCCGTTCGGCCTGACCGACAACACCTATGCCGGGCATGTATTCTGGGACGCCGACACTTGGGTGCTCCCCGCAGTCGCATGGTTCGACCCGGATGCGGCCGCATCGATCTCCGGCTATCGGCTTCGTCTCCTCCCCTCGGCTACCGCCAACTTCCGCCTGCAGAACGACGGCGATATGCCGGCGGAACCCGTGTATCAATTCCCATGGCAATCCAGCGTGTCGGGACTCGAAGTGGCTCCCGGCGATTCCAAACACGAAGTCCACGTCTCTGGCGACGTGGTTCATAGCCTCCAAATCGGTGCCGACTTGGGCATCGTCTCTCAAGCCGAAGTCGACCGGGTGGGACTCGGGGTCGCGAGATACTACATCTTCCGCTCTGCCGGGCCCCTCAAGGACCGGACGCTCCTGGGCGTGATGAGCCCAGACGAGTTCCACATCGGGGACAACGACCTCTATACGAACATGCTCGCCGAATGGGTAATCCGCCGATACGGTCCAGCCGAATGGCGAGCCGTCACGTTCCGCAAGCCGAGCGACGGGCAAGGACTCCTGACCTACGACCACGATCGACTCCGAGGGTACAAGCAAGCCGCGGCGGTGCTAGCGATATTCCCGCTTCAGAATGCCGCTGCCGAGCAACAGGCACGGACGATGATGGCTCGCTTCGCCGGGAAGGTCACGCCCAACGGACCTGCCATGTCGGATTCCGTTCACGCGACAATCTTTGCTAGAATAGGAATGGTCGACGAGGCGTACGATGCCTGGCGAACCGGTTGGATGGATTTTACGGACCACCCTTTGATGCTGTTTACCGAGAAACGTGCGAAAGACGTCGGCTACTTCACGACCGGAGCGGCGGGTTGCCTGCAGACGGTCGTCTTTGGTTTCCTGGGCTTTCGCATCGACTCGCAGAGAGACTCCGGGGCAGGGTGGTCGCTCCCTCTAGGCGAGGGGGCGTACCTTCATATCGAGAGCCACCTGCCTAAAGCCTGGAAGTCGGTCCGTTTCAAGAACTTCGCGGTGCGCGGACGGCGGTACAACCTCGTCGCCACCCACGATTCGATTCAAGTCACTCAAGGAGTACCCTAGATATGCCCAATGTCGTGCTCACCGTCGATTGTGAGGCTGCACATCACGATCGATGCTTCACCAAAGAATACATCGACGTTTGCGAATTCGAGTTCGTGCCTGCCACGTGGATGATCCACGTCTCCCTCAAGGATCCCAGCGCCAACACCAAGCTGTACTGGCACGAGTTTTATCACAAGATTCCCAACTGGCACGAGGTCGGCATGAAGGTCAACTTCGAAAATGAGAGGGGCTACGTCGAAGACGAGCGGGAGCGCGGCAACATCATTCGAGTGGCCAAAGAAACCCTCAAGAGCCACCAAATCAAGGTTTCGAGCTTCAGGGCCGGCTGCTTTGCCCTCGTCCCGACCGACATCAAATACCTCGAAGACATCGGCATCCTCGTCGATTCGTCGATCGTCCCGGACTCCGACTACAAGATGTTCGTCGATTGGCGTGGCGCTCCGCACGAGCCCTACCACAGCCACCCCGACGATCTCCACAAGGTCGGCTCGAACCGGATCCTCCACGTTCCGGTTGCGACTCACGAAGGCACTCACGCCTACCTGGATCGAGGCTTCGAAGAACTCCGGCCCCTGTTCGAAGCCAACATGGACCGCGAAGTGATCTGCATCGGCATGCGTGACTACCACGACTCCGTCGCCGATCTGCGAAAGACGATTCGCTACTTCCGGGAGCGTGGCGCCCATTTCACCACGCTTACCCAATGCGCGAGCGAGCACTACGAGCACCACCCCGAGCTCGTCGCCCACTAGGTCCCCTTCGACTCTCGCTGGCCCGCCGTCCCGGACGGCGGGCCAGCCTGCAGGTACCATCGAGGCATGATCCACAAGCTCGACGAGATCCTCAAGCGCTATGAGGCAATCGAGGCTCAGCTCCAAGACCCGGCCATCGTCAGCCAGCCTTCCGAACTTGCGCGCCTCGGGAAAGCGCGTGCCGGCCTCGAGGAGATCGTCCAAGAGATCAAGGCCTACAAACGGCTGCTCGCCGAACTCGAGGGCGCAGAGGGGATGCTTGCCGATCCCGAAATGAAAGACCTCGCGCTAGCAGAGATCGAATCGCTTCAAGTGGCTCGAGCGGAGTCGGAGGCCAGGCTCAAGCTGATGTTGGTTCCGAAAGATCCCAACGACGACAAGGCGGTGGTCATCGAAATCCGACCCGGCGCGGGCGGTGACGAAGCAGGCCTCTTCGCCTCAGACCTCTTCCGCATGTACACCCGTTACGCGGAGCGGCGAAAGTGGAAGTACGAAGTCGTCGACCACGAAGAGGACGGAATGGGCTCCTTGAATCGAGTCGTGTTCACCATCGATGCGAAGGGCGCCTACAGCCAGCTCAAGCACGAGAGCGGAACACACCGCGTCCAGCGCGTTCCCGCCACGGAAAGCAGCGGCAGAATTCACACGTCCACCGCGACCGTTGCGGTCTTGCCCGAAGCCGAAGAGGTCGATGTCCAAATCAAGGCGGACGATCTCGAGATCTCGACTTTCTGCTCGAGCAGCGCGGGCGGCCAGCACATGCAGAAGAACGAGACCGCGATCCGCATCATCCACAAGCCGACCGGCATCGTGAGCACCTGCCAAGACGAACGAAGCCAGGCCCAGAACAAGCTGAAGGCGATGGCGGTGCTGAGGGCCAAGCTGTACGAACTCGAACAGGAGAAGCTCGCCAAGGAGCGAGGCGAAATGCGAAAGGGCCAGATCGGCTCCGGGGACCGCAGCGAGAAGATCCGCACCTATAACTTCCCCCAAAGCCGGATCACCGATCACCGAATCGGGATGGACATCAGCAATACGACGACTTTCATGGATGGCGACATCCAGAAGCTGATCGACGCGCTGAACGAAGACGAGGTCGCCCGCCGCCTGGCCGAGAGCGACCAAGAAGCTGCCTAGTCACTTCATGAGATAAGAAAGGCAATATCATGAGGTCGGAATCGGAACATGATGGCATAAGACTCACGTTAGTACTAGTGAAGGGGCTCATACTATGACCCCAATCTAAACGGAGGAAAGAACAATGACGCAATCAATGCTGAGCCTCAACCCGGTTCACGACTTCCGCCGGATGAACGAGGTGCTAGATCGACTCTTTGGTAATCCCAATGGGTCTGCTGCGAGCCAGACCTTCACGCTCCCGCTCGACGTTTACGAGCAGAATGGCACCTTTACCGTGAAGGCTGCTGTGCCCGGAATCAAACCCGAGGACCTGGACATCACGGTCGAGGACAGCATCCTCACGATCCGGGGCGAGCATCGGCACGAGGAGGAGACCGAGGATATGCGCGTCTATCGACGCGAGTATGCCTACGGACTCTTCACCCGATCGGTGCGGCTCCCTGAAGACGTGGCAGTCGACCAGATTCAGGCCGAGTTCCGCGACGGGTTCGTCTACATCACGATGCCGAAGATCGTCGAGCCGAAGCCGAAGGCGATCAAGGTCCCGGTGAAGGGTCAGGCCCTTCCGCCGGCGATCAAGAGCGAGAAGAAGAACACGAACGGGCAATCGTAAGCGGTCGGCGGTATCCTAGCGTCCAATGACGCCGAACGGATACCCGGCTCCACCGTCGATCGATTGGCTCATGACGATGCCGGCCCTGCTCGTAGCGGGGGTCGGCATCGTCGCGTTGATGGTGGAGATGTTTTGGCCGCGGCGGAGCAACTCGGCGATTATCTTCCTCTCCCTGATCGGCTTAGCCGTCGCGGGGTACTTCACCGCCATCCAGTTCGGGATGCCCGATGGTGAGACCTTCGCGCGGATGATCGTGCGGGACCGCCTTGGCCTTGTGCTTCAGCTGCTCCTGATCGGGATCGCGTTTATCTCCATCCTATTCAGCGAGGGGTATCTCCGCGAGAAGCGGATTCCTTTCGGCGAGTTCTATCCTCTGCTTCTGTGGGCCACGAGCGGCGGCATGGTGATGATCGCCACGAAAAGTCTGCTCATCCAGTTCATCGGCCTCGAGATTCTGTCGATCGCACTCTACGTCATGGCGGGCATGAGCCGCAATGAGGCCAAGTCGGAGGAGTCGGCGATCAAGTATTTCCTTTTGGGTGCGTTCGCGAGTTCGTTCTTCCTCTATGGGATCGCCTTCGTCTACGGGGCGACGGGTGGCCTCCACTTGGACCTGATCGCCGAGGCGTGGAAGGCAGACGATCCTTCGATGCGAAACCTCCTCCTTTTCGGGTTCGGACTCATCCTGATCGGACTGAGCTTCAAGAGCGCTTTCGTGCCCTTCCATCAATGGACTCCCGACGTTTACCAGGGCGCGCCCACCAACGTGACCGCCTTCATGGCGGCGGGTTCGAAGGTTGCGGCGATCGGGGCGCTCTTCCGGGTCCTGGAGGCTTCCGGGGTGATGCAGGAGTTCTGGATGCCGGCGCTGTTCTGGATTGCGATCTTCACGATGACGCTCGGCAACCTCGTCGCGTGTACGCAGCGCGACGTCAAGCGAACGTTGGGCTATTCGTCGATCGCCAATGCGGGCTACCTGCTCGTGGCACTCTTGGCGCACTTCAAGAGCCCGGATAAGGTCGGATTGCAGGCAACGATCTTCTATCTCGTGGCCTACAGCCTCATGACGCTTGGCGCATTTGCGGTCGTATCACTCGCGGCAAAGGGGGGCAAGGAGGGCACGCGGTTCCACGATCTGGCGGGTCTCTATCGCCGGGCGCCGGTCGCGGCGGGACTGCTGGTGGTCTTTGTCGCTTCGCTTATCGGCATCCCTCCGACGGCAGGGTTCTTCGGCAAGTACTTTATCTTCCTCGACGCGCTTCAGGCGGACCTTGCGCCGCTGGCGATCGTCTTGGCGGTCAACTCGGCCATCAGCATCTACTACTATCTCGGCATCGTCCGGGCCGCGTTCGTGGCGGAGGATTCGCCCGTGCGGCCGGCGATGAGCGGACCGGTGACATTCGGCAATTCGCTCGCCACAGCGATTTGCGCCGTGGGCGTCCTCGGTATCTCGTTCGTGACGGCGCCGGTCTTCGAGTTCCTTGCGGGGCGGTAGTCGATTTGGAGTGCGTGGGCTTGACCGCGCTTTGACCGCCGGGAAGCGAAACGACCTAAGATTCCGGAAGTTTGCCGCCGTACACGATCACCACTTTCGCTTCCGTAAGCATCTCTCCGGCTGCGCCCTTTAGTTCATCGAGGGTGACCGAACGAATGGCTTCCAGCAAGCCAGCTTGGCTGAAGGACGGATTCCCCAGCAGGGCGCTGTAGGCGCCCCAGTAGGTCGCCCCGATCGGACCCGCGGGCACTGGTCCATTTGGTCCAGCCCAGAACGGGCTTGTCTCGACGCTCCGGGTGAGAGCGGCCTCGGCCATCGCGATCGCCCGAGTGCGGGAGTCCTCGGTCCAGGTGCTCATGTCGGCGTACAGAGCCTTCCTTACGGCTTCCGGCAGGCCTTGCTGGCCGTCGGCGGAGGCTTGCGCAAGAATCAGGCGAATCTGCCATCCATCGAGCGTCGGCCAAAGGATTGCCTCCTGTCGATAGGACCAAGCGTTGGCATCGCGCAGAACACGGTGCATCGATCCGTCTTTGCCCACTCCGAGCGCGAATGCCGCAAGCATAAGGGTTGGGAGGCGGGTGTCGGGAAGCTTGATCGGATCAGTGCGAAGTTCGAACGTCGCTACCAGGGGGCGCCGCAGCCAGAGCGGCTTGGCGGGCGGATCGGGGGCCGGCTTGGGAACGCGCTTGGGCTGCCAGCCCTCGAAGACGGTGCGCAGGGCCTTCTCTCCGACCCCCGCGCCGAAGCCGCCGCCGACCGCGAACTGCACGTGCTCGGGCCGGAAGAGCCGGAGGTGGAGTTCGCGCACGTCGGCGGGCTTCACCCGGGTGAAGTCCGGCTGAGTTGGGTCGAGGGCCTGCGCCCAGATCGAAGGTGTGACTGCGGCGCGGCGACGGAGGCGGAGTAGGACGTCCTCGTCGCGCAGTGAGGGTCTTCGGACGAGCGACTCGAGCAGCCCGGCGGCGACTCCAAGGCCGTCCTTGGGCAAAACGATCTGGATGCGGAGGTGATCCGGCAGCACCTCTATGATGGGGGGCATCCCAGCGGCCGAGGAGTACTGGTAAAACTGGTTGCGCGTGTATTCCTGGGTTCCGTCGAGGAGCGCTTCTCCCAAGATCGTCAGCGCGGCGCGGTCCTTGCCGCTTAAGCCCGGCGCGGGAACGATGGCCTGCAACACCACGACTTCGGAAGAGGGAAGGGAGATCTCGACAAGCCTGAGCCGTTCCGCGCCGGACGCAGGCCTAGGTTGTGCCGAAGGCCCGGAAGCGACAGAGCCAACGACAACATCGCCCGCTTCGCGGGAGAGGGAGCTTCGGGCGAGAGTCCCCGCGCCAGCTCCGGCGTCGACGACTACCGCCTTGCCCACCTTGAACGCGGAGAACCCCTCCATGAAGTTTTCGGGTGTCATGCGGCGGAGGGTCTCGAGGAGGGTCTCGGGCTTGAGATCGACTCGCTGCGCGAGGAGGGCGCCGCGGAGCGAGGCAACCGCAGAAGGGTCGCTCGACTGTCCGAGCCAAGCCTCCATCAGCGCCATCCCGGCTGGGAAGAGGGCGAGGGCTTGGGCATCGGTAATCTCGTCGATGGCTCGTGCCAACTTGCCAGGTTCTTGAGAGGTGAGTGCGACGAGGGCGTTTTGCGCGCTGGGAGTGTAGAGAATGCCCAGTTCGGCTTGAGCGGACAGGGCCATCCCGGCAGTCAGCGCCCAGATGGCGCGGCTCTCGCCGAGCCCGGGGACGATCGCGGCACGGGACTCGCCGAGGACATCGGACTTGGCCTCGCCGGGCTGTCCGATGGGGCGCGGCTCTTCGGCTGGCTTCTTGGGTCCCGGCGTGTCCCCAAGAGCGTCGGCAGCGAGCACGCTGGCTTCTGCCAGCGAGACGGGGCCGGCGATAACCATCACCAAGCCGCGACGATCGAATTGTCGTGCGTGAAGGTCCTTCAGATCCGCCGGTGTGGTCTCTTTGATGGCGAACGAACTCCCAAGGGGATCGAGACCGCGCTCGGCATAGGCCTGCTTCCAAGCGGCGGCGGCAAGATGTTGCTCGGGCGGCACGAGAGCAAGTTCTTGCTCGATGATCTTCGACTCCTTGGCGATCTCCTCAGCGGTGAAGTCCATGGGATCCATGATCTCGCGGAGGGCGCGGGTGGCGAAGGCGACGTCCTTCGGCGCGCAGTTGATCTCGAACTTCATCGCATCGCGATAGGTCTGGGCGGTCAGGATCATGCCTCGCATTTCGAGGCGTCGGTCGAGGTCGCGATTACGGCCCTTGGCGGCGAGATGCTCGAGGAGGTGTCGCCGGCCGTGAGTTTCAGGCGTTTCCGCGCACTCCCTGCCAGTCGCCCACAACTGAACGCTGCACCGGTCGGCAAGGGGCATGCGCTCGATGAGTGAGATCGCGCCGGACTTCAGGATCGTGCGCAGCCGCGGTGCATCTTGGATCGGGGCCGGAGCCTGCGCGGCCAGCACGAGAGCGACGAGCGTCGAAAGAGCAGCCACCGCACGAGGTTACCCGTGCGGTGGCCATGGCGTTAGTTCATGGAGACGAAGTGGCTATAAACAAACTCCCACTTGCGGGCTGATCGGATATAACGAGCCGTGAAGCGAGTGGGGAATCGGGTGGCGCGCCCGAGTCGCGCGGGCTGCGGCACGTCGATCACGTAGCCCTCCCCCTGTTCCAGAAACTCCTTCGTGATCATTGGCTCGACGAACGTGGTCTGGTCGCCGTAGTAGCCGAAGATGAGGGTGTGTTCGAAATCGAAGCCGGGCTCCAAGTCGCGGAAGGGCACCGCGTGGACCCCCATTTCGGGAACCAGTGCCTCCGCCCCTGGGTAAAGGTAGCCGGGAGGGATTTGGTCCGGATGCGGGTTGCCCGGATCGGGTGGTAGCGCGTTCCACACCTCGTCCACCGGGACGCCGTAGTAATGGAGGTCCCAGTGAGGCTTCATGTAGAAGGGCGGCTCGTGCCCCATCGTGTTCCAGTGGAGTTCGAAGTGCTCGAAGAACGTCTGTGAGCGGGTCGCGGTGGGGAAGCGAAGAACCGCAAAGGCGCCCGACGGGCCCGTGCCCATGCCGGCGGGGGGATTGTCTACGAGTTCTTTGGTCATCGAGTAGCCCACCTCGATGACGCGGCCGTTGAGGTCTTGGGTCTCCCAGGTCTCGACTTCCTGTCCTGCGACGACAGAGCGCTCGCCGAAAACACGTCGGGTGAAGGGACCATCGCTCTCTCCCCCGCAACCCCATAGGCCGAGGCCGCACACCAGGAGCAAAGGCAAACTTAGATGTGAACGCATAGGCCGTATTTTGACCAGGTAGAAGCGGCGCTGTCGTGGTCTGGTACCTTCTTTGACGGTGATCGCGCGTCAGAGTCGTCCGGCTCCGGGCTTCTGGGTTGGCCCAGTGCGGGTCGATCCGCCGGTTCTCCTCGCGCCGATGGAGGATGTTTCGAATCTGGCCTTTCGCAAGATTGCCAAGCGCATCGCCGAGCCTGGTCTCATGTTCACGGAGTTCGTGAGCGCGATGGCGATCCACCACGGCGCGATGAAAACGCTCCGGAAGATGCGGGTCGATCCGGCCGAACGACCCCTCGGTATACAAATCTTTGGCGCAGACCCCGAGATCATGGCGGAGACCGCCCGAATCGCCGAGGAATGCGGCGCCGATCTGGTCGACATCAACATGGGCTGCTGGGTGCCCAAGGTATGCAAGACGGGGTCCGGCGCGGCGCTTCTCAAGGACCCCGACCTCGCCGAGCGGATCGTGGCGGCGGTCGTGAAGGCGGTGCGCGTGCCGGTGACGGTCAAGGTGCGCGCCGGGTGGGACTACTCGCTCTTCGCCGCGCCCGATCTCGCGCGGCGCTTCGAGGGCGTCGGCGCCCAAATGTTGACCCTGCATGCCCGGTTCGCTAAGCAGGGCTTCGAGGGCGAGGCGGACTGGCGGCTCGTCGGAGAACTGCGTCGCGCGATCTCGATCCCTCTCGTCGGCAACGGCGACGTGAGGACACCAGCCGACGCCCTTCGCCTTCTCGCGGAAACCGGATGCGGCGGCGTGATGGTCGGCAGAGCGGCGATTTCGAATCCGTGGGCTCTCGCGCGGATCGCTGCCGCGATCGCTGGCCGCCCCGAGCCCGCACCGCCGACCGCGAGGGACCGCATCGAGACCGCCATCGAGCACGCCGAAACGATGATCGCCCTCGAAGCGGACGTCGATAGCTTTTCCGCGGCCCGCGCTCTCCCCGAAGACGAGTATCGGCGCGCGGAGAACCGGGCAATCCGATCGCTCCGCGCCCAGTTGCCGCTGTACATCAAGGGCGAACCCGGCGCCTCGGTCGTCCGCGGTCGCCTCAGCACCTGTTCGACGCTGGACGAGCTCCGAGAAATCTGCGAGACGCTCCTCGTCGCTGCTTAGGAAGGCCTCCCCGAGGCGAGCAACTCGGGTCGCGTCCTCGCGATGCGGGCCAGCCCGCCACGGATCTCTGCCACGTTCCGGAAGCCCGCGCGGCGCAGGACCGAGTCCGCGATAATCGTCCGGAACCCCGAGGCGCAGAAGATGTGAATCGTCCGGTCCCGGGGAAGCTCGTCGAGCCGGTCGGGAAGTGAACCGAGCGAAATGTGCGTGGCCGACGGGATATTCGAAACAGAGTGCTCGTTCAATCCGCGGACGTCGAGGATGAACGCGTCTCCCGGAAGATCCGTCGCTTCGACCTCGACGACATCCACGCGCGGGCGGCCTTCGAGTGCCGACGACGGCAGCCATCCGGCGACGGCGTCGAGCCCCACCGTAGCCATGTCGCGGGCGGCGCGGTCGGCTTGCTCCTGGGAGTCGGCGACGAAGGTCACCGGTGTCTCGTAGTCGAGGAGCCAGCCGGCCCAGGTCGGGAAGGACCGGCTGCGCGGAATCGCGAGGCTGCCTTCCACGAGGTCCGTTCGAATCATCTCCTCCTCGCGAACGTCCAGCAGCGTCCCGACGGGCTCGGCGATGCGGGCCACACGGGGGAGCGAGCCGAGCAAGGTGGGGCCCTCCTTGTTCAGCCGCTTCATCTCCTTGAAATACTTCGGCGGCTCCGGCTGCCCGGCGAGCACCTCCTCGACGAACTTGTCTTCGTTCTGGATGCGAAACGCCCAGTTTGTCGCGCGCTCGTAGCCGAGCGAGGTCACCGGACTTCCGCCGAGCGACTTTCCGCAGGCGGAGCCGGCCCCGTGGGCGGGCCAGAGCAGCAGGGAATCCGGCAGGTCGGCCAGGCGCTGGAGCGAGCGGAACAGCGTGCGCGCGCCCTTCTCCATGGTGCCGGCGAAGTTCGCCGCCCGTTCCAGAAGGTCTGGCCGTCCGACGTCGCCGACGAACACGAAGTCGCCGGTGAAGAGCGAGTGCGGCGTCTCGCCCATCGGGTGGTCCACCAGGAGGAACGAGAGGTGCTCGGGCGTATGCCCGGGTGTGTGCAGCGCGGTCAGCGAGAGGTTCCCGATGCGGATGACGTGCCCATCCTTCATCAGCCGTATGTGCGGTTCACCGGCAAAGGCGCACTTCCAAAGCTCGTCGCCCTCGTCCGAGAGGAACAGCAGCGCCCCCGTGGCCCGGGCGAGCTCTCGCGAGCCGCTGAGGAAATCCGCGTGGATATGGGTTTCGGTCACCGCGGTAATCCGCAGGCCCAGGGCTTCGGCGGTATCCAGATACTGCCGGATATCGCGAAGCGGATCGATCACGATCGCCTCGCCGGTCGCCGCGCAGCCCACCAAGTAGCTCGCTTGCGCGAGTTTGTCGTCGTAGAAGTTGCGCAGGATCACGGATGCGCCTCCACGTGCCGGCTGGAGGTGGCGGCGGGCCGGTTCCACGGCAGGCGAGCCAAGAGGAACGCCATCCCGCAGAAGTTCGTCAGCCCGGCGAACGTCAGGCCCGCCCCCACGAACATCGCAAGATACACCCAAGACGGCGCGACCAAAACCGCGAGCACCGTCCCCGCCAGTACCAGAAGCCCCGCAATGAAGCGAACCTGCCGTTCCAGCGCCCACTTGCTCGTCGTCGTCGAGACGACCGGCAGACCCGCGGCGATCCAGGCGTCGGTCCCCCCTTCGACGAGGATCACGTCCTCGTGATGCCCGGCAAGGACCTCGCAAGCCATCCCGGCGCGGTTGCCGCTCTGACAAAGAACCGCCACCGGCGCGCGGCCGAGGTCGTCGAGGCGAACTTCGATTTGCTCCAGCGGGATGTTCGTGGCCTGGGGAACGTGGCCGGCCGCGTATTCTCCCGCGGAGCGGACGTCGACCACTTGGATCGCCTCGCCACTTCCGACGAGGCGAGCGAGGTCCTGGACGCTGATGGTTTTGCTCATGATTTATTCTACAGAGTCTCGTCCCCGATGTTTCGCGCACCGCCGAAGGATCCGCTCATGATCCATCCCAGTCGTCACACCCACGTCACGATCCGTGACGGATAATAGGACGTGGGAACCTGTGCGGACATGAAGTACACGTGGAACTGCGTTCGGCGCTGAGCGGAGAGACCGGCCTGCAGGTGCGAGCGCGGTTCTTTATCGCCGGAGGGACGCTCGCTCGCGATGCGCCGAGCTACGTGCGGCGGGCGGCGGACGACCAGCTGCTCGCGGCGCTCCTCGGATCCGAGTATGCCTACCTGCTCGACTCGCGGCAGAAAGGGAAGTCCTCGCTCGTGGCGCGGGTGATCGAGGAACTCGAACAGCGCGGGACGGTGTGCGTCCGGATCGACCTGCAGCGTGTAGGGTCGAACCTCAGCGCAGACCAGTGGTACGCGGCGATTCTGCGGGCCTTCGGCAAGCGGCTGGGGATCGAGCGGGAAGTCTTCGAAATCTGGGGAGAAGAGGCGCGGCTGGGCCCACTGGCCCGATGGCTGGCGGTCCTCGAGCGTGCGGTGCTGCGCTCGACCGACAAGCCGATCGTGGCGTTCGTCGACGAGGTCGACTTCGTGCGGGCCCTGCCGTTCTCGACCGACGAGTTCTTCGCGGGAATCCGGGAGTGCCACAACCGCAGGGCAGAAGCCGCGGAGTTTCGGCGGCTGACGTTCTGCCTCGTGGGCTCGGCGACGCCGAGTCAGCTCGTGAGGAACATCCAGATCACGCCCTTCAACATCGGCCGCGAGATCGTGTTGACGGACTTCACCCTCGACGAGATTCGGCCCTTCGCCGCGGCCTTCGAGTTCCCGAAGGACGGCCCGGCTCTGGTCGAGCGAGTGCACTACTGGACCGGTGGGCATCCGTACCTGACGCAGGCGATTTGCCTGGAGATCGCCCAAGACCCCTCCGTGATCGAGCCGCGAGACGTGGACGCGATCGTGGCGCGGATGTTCTTCACAACCGAAGCCCGACAGCGACAGCCGAACCTGCTCGACATCTCGCGGCGCATCCTGGAGGCGCAGGTCGAGGGGGTGATGCCGGAGGAGGCACGAGTTCAAATGCTCAGCGCCTACCTGCAGGTGCTGCGGGGCAGGCGGCTCTTGGTGAACGACAGCGAATGGAGGCTCGCCACCTTGCGCTTGTGCGGAGCGGTCGCCGAAGAGGGCGGAACGCTGGTTCCGCGCAACCGCATTTACCGGCGCGTCTTCGACGAGAAGTGGGTTCGTGCGAACCAGCCCGACGAGGAGCGCCGCCGCCAGCGCGCCGCCGCCCGTCGCGCGGTGTTCTGGACGGGACTGCTCTCGGCGGCGGTGCTGGGGACGATCGGCTACCTCTGGTTTCGCGCAGATCGCCTCGCGGCGGCGCAGAACCAGCTGCGACAAGCCGCCCGCTACGACGCCTACGCTTCTGGGATGATCGTCGCGACCACGCAATGGGACGACCACGACACGAGTGGGGTTTACCAGACGCTCGAGTCGAACAAGGACGATCCGTGGAAGAACTGGGAGTGGTACTTCTGGAGGTCGCGGCTGATGGGCAGGCCGGTGCCGAGCCTGGGAAGCACGCCGCCCGGCTGGCAGTTCGATTACTCGGGTCAGCGTCTTCTCGCCCGGATGGACGGGGAAGTCCGCCTCTACTCGCCCGACGACTTCCGGCTGCTCGGGAGCGTGAAGATGCCGTCGGGACCGTTTTGGACGACGCAGGAACTGCCGAACGGCGATTTCCTCGACCTGAGTCGGGATGGGGATATCCGACGGTTCGACCCCAAGACCGGCGTGGACCGGTGGCGTCTCGCTCTCGGGCGTTTCCTTTGGCCGAACGGCAACCGGATTTCGGCGGATGGGCGATATCTCGTCTCCGAAACGCCGAGCGGCCTGAAGATCGTCGATCTCGAAAGCGGAACCCCGAAGGACGTGCCTGGACGGTTGCGCCGGCCGACGTTCACCTATGGGGCAGCGCCGATCCTTTATGCGATCACGGTCGATGGAAAGGAACATATGGACGCGGTGGCCCGAATCGACGCCCGCACGGGCGAGATGGCTACTTGGAAGGCAGGACCGGCCGTGCGGGTCGTCGAAGGCAGCCCGGAGCGAGGACTCCTTGCTTATGGGACCGAGGACTCGACGCTCGTCGTGATGGAGGTGCCCTCTTGGCGTGAAATTGGCAGATACAAATTTGGGAGTACGACCGTCTGGGGACTGACCTTCGATCCGAGTGGGCGCTGGCTCTTCGCGAGCTCCCAGGACCGTGAGGGGGCGGTGTTCTCGCTGGAGGACGGCAGCCTGCGTTTGGTCAGGAAGCTAGACGGATACTGGGGCTTCAACTTCTCGCTCGAGGGTAAGCGCATCCTGGCCCGCTTCCACCCGCCGACCGTGCTCGATCTGGATGCGGTCGCCCGCCCCGATCTCGACATCAAGTTCGTTCATGGCTCCAGCGTCTACTTCGAGCGAGAAGCCAACGTAGTCTATGGGGCGGTGGAAACGACCGGCGGCATCGAATGGGTGCGGATGGACCTGTCGGAGGTCGATCCACGGCCCCATCGCGTGGCCGTCATCGAGGGCGACGTGCGGGTCGCCGCGACGATGCATAGCGGCCTGGTCTCCCTCCATCGGGGCGCCGTGCCTCGCGGACCGGGCGCGGGGATCATGCCCTCCAACCTCGTTGGGCTCTACGACCCGAAAGCATGGGAGCCCTATCGGCCAAGCTACCTCGGCCAAATCAAGGAAGCGGAATGGGTCTTCCGAGGCATAGCGGGGAAGGACCTCGGGTTCGGATTCATGGTTCCCTGCGTCCGGCGGTTGGACCCCGTGCGCGGGACGATCGAGGGCATCGACGACCGGTTCACCCGGAGTCTCGACGTGTCACCCGACGGCAAGACGCTGGCTGTCGGCAACGATCATGGAACCTTGCGGTTCTTCGATCTCGCGACCGGCGAGGATCGCTCCGTCTCCGTCACGCGCTTCACGATCAACGATGGCGACTACTCGAAAGACGGAAAGCGCCTCTTGCTTTGCTACGACCCGAACGTTGCCGCAATCCTCGACGTCGAATCCGGCAAGATCGTCCGCGAGCTCCGTGGCCACGCGGCGATCATCCTCTCCGTCTGCTGGTCCGAGGACGAAAAGCGCATTGCTACGGCCTCGGCGGACAAGACCGTGCGCATCTGGGACGCGGAGACCGGGCGACTGCTCTCCATCTTGAGGGGTCATACGGACGAGGTTTGGCGCGTGCGGTTCTTGCCCGGTGGCGTCCATCTCGTGTCGATCGACGAAGGCGGTCGTCTTCTGCGCTGGTCGGCGTACCGGGACGAACAATCTAGGACGCGATGACGGCGAGGACGCGCGCGAAGTACTCCCTATAGACCCCGGCACGAAAGCGGACCGCGCCCGATGCGAGTGGGGAGACCACTCCCGCGGACGCGAGCCGACGGACGGGATCGGGGTCGGTGACGGGTTCGGAGGTGAGCATCGCCCGTACGGCCTGCTGTAGCTCGGCATCGCGTCCGACCGACACGCCCAGCCGGCGCATGTGCTCGCCGAAGGGTCCTCCTTCACTGGCGGCGTCGTTCTCAAGATCCCAGATGGTGCCGCCCGTCTGGGCGAGCCAGTCGAAGGCCTTGCGGCAGAGGTAGGGTTGACCGCCGGTTAGCGAATGGACTTCCGCGAGGTCGTCTGCAGCCATGCGCAGGCCGTATCGCCCGGCGAGTTCGGTCACGTGTTCGAGGGTGAAGTCTTCGAGGGATAGCCGGAGCCCGACGTTGAACGGCGACTGGTTGAGGTCCCGAATGAAGAGGTGGACCTCGGTGGAGTAGGTCAGGGCAATGGTAACGCGCGGCCACGGCGAATCCGGATCGAGCGAGCGGCGGTTGTACCACCCGCGAAGCAACCCGAAGAAATCGTCCGAGTAGGGTTGCCCGAACAGCCGATCCGCCTCGTCGAAGCCGAGGAGAACCGGACCTTCGACGCCGCTCAAAATGCGTTCGACGGCTTCGTCGAGGTTGTCGTTCGGGCCGCTCCAATCGGTCCACGCTTCACGCCACGCCGCGTCCGTGCCGAGGTCCTTGGCCAGGTGGTGGGCGATCGAGCGGTACAGGCGATCCTGGTCTTCGAGCTGGGAGCCGCTGAGGGTCTGAAAATCACAGTGCACCACGCGGCGCCCAGTGGAGCGGAAGGCTTGCATCGCCCGGGCGAGCAGGGAAGTTTTGCCGATCTGGCGGGGCCCTTGGATGAGGAGGAGACCCTCGCCGTGGGCCATGGCATAGGCCATCCGACGATCGACTTCCCGCTCGATGTAGTACTTCGATTCCAGCGGCACCGCGCCGCCGGAGAGTTCGAGTTCGGGGCGAGCCGTGACGCCTCCATCCAAGGCCGCGACGACCTGCCGGGCGAGCGCGCGCACCTCCGCCTGATCGGACCACTCGGCGGCGGGCAGGCGATCGCGCAGGAGGGGAGGACCGCCGGCCTTCCGGAGCGTGACGATCCTCAGCTCCTCTCTTGATTCCAAGGCGAGGGCGAGCTCGACTTCGGCTTGAATCGCTTCGTTGGCGGCGGCGTGCTCCGATTCGAGGAAGAGCACGGCTCGCGACTTAAGCAAGCGGCGTTCGAGCGCGCTCGTCCACCCGGCATCGGGCAGATTCTCTCGGTGGGCGATGGTGTCGAGGCCGATGCGGCGCAGTTCGGCCGAAAGAACACCCGCGAAAACCCGATCCGCGGGATCGGAGACGATGACGATCTTGCCCTCTGCGCGAGGGGGGGCCTGTCGTCCGCTCGCCCGCGGAATGGCCCGCATCGCTTCATAGGCGGCTTCGGAGGGTGTCTCTCCGTAGAGATCGTCGAGCATCTGTTCGAGTTCTTCAAACTGCTTCAGGGCCTCGGTGGACAATCCCGCCGCAGCATAGGCTTGCATCACCATCAAGTGGAGGTCTTCTCGAACGGGAGCATGCTCGAGCGCTACCAGGCCGATTCGGACTGCCTCACGAGGAGTCACCGGAATCAGCTCTCGACAGACATCGCAAACCGTTTGGGCGTACGCCTCTTCCAGCCCCTTCCGGGCCGAAGCGAAGCTCGCCTCGTAGGCGCCAGGTCAATGGGCCGCGATAGAGATCGATCGCCTCGGTGAGAGCGGCCATCCGTGCAGCGCTGGCGACCAGTTTGGCGGCCTGAAGCAGATATCGAAAGCGCTCGACGTCGCTATCGATCCGGTCACCTTCGACCCATACCCCTTCAGGGCTGGAGTGAAGGATCGCTCCACGCTCGCCGTCATGCTCCATCGCCTGGCGGATGTCGGTTAGGCAGCGCCGCAGGCTCAGCTGCTGGCGGTCCCCGTCGCTGTCCGGCCAGAACATCTCGCCGAGTTCGAGACGGCTGAACTTGCGCTTTTCGTTGAGGACGAGATGGGCGAGCAGAGCGCGGCTCGACTTCGAGCGCAGCTTAGGCAGGGGGCGGCCATTCCTCTCCCCTTCGAATGTCCCGAAGAGTCGGAACTGCCAGCGGTCTTCTCGATTTGCCAAGGAATGCTTGCCCCTCGGCAAACATGTTACATGAAGATTGTTGTGAAAGCCAACGAGTAGTCCGGAAGTCCAAGACCCAATGATAAGCCGCTACGCCGCGGTATAATGCTCGTTCACGCGCGGGTGGTGAAATTGGTAGACACGCTACCTTGAGGTGGTAGTGCTCACAAGGCGTGAAGGTTCGAGTCCTTTCCCGCGCACCAGGTTTGAATTCGGCGAGGGCGGCACCATCGAGGCGCCGCCCTCGCTGTTTTTACTCCTGGCCCCAGGCGGTGATCCAGCTTCCGATCTGCTGGAAGGCCGAGGGGGCGGTGTGGAGCTCGGTGTGGTCGAGCGGCAGGGTCGGTCCCGGCTGCCAGATCGAGCTCTGCTGGGCGAGGACGCCGCTTTGAGCGGAGAACTCGGCGACGAGGCCGTCGTTGACCGTGCCCGAGCCGACGCTGAGGGTGTAGAGGCCGTTGATGATCTCTCCCTCGGGGATGATGCCCTTGTAGAGGTCCTTGTAGTCGCTGCCCGAGAGGGTGAAGTAGCTGGCGGTGTCGTAGTCGGGGCCTTGGCTGGTGGTGTTGAGGTCGGTCAGGAAGCTGGTCAGCGGCGCGCCGCCCTCGCCATCGGTGGCCAGGTCCTTGATGCAGTAGTACGAATCGCCGCCGAAGATCCAGGTGAGGGTCTGCATGAACGGGATGTTGGCGAACGGCACCCCGGCATGAGGACCGCCGAGGCTTACGTAGTGGTGGATCCACTGTCCCAGGCGGTTGGACCCGAGCGACGGAGTCTCCATCGCGTAGCGCGAAACGAGGTTCCCCATGCTGTGGGCGAAGAGGTCCGCCGAGCCGGCGTTCCGAATCAGCGGAGCGAGCATGCCCGCGCAAGCCTGGCCGATGTTCGCCAGCGGATTGTTCGAGGAGTACTGGAAGCCGATCACGGCATCGTAGTAAGGCGTCGTGTCCCCCGGCAGACGGTATCCGGCGAGGAACTGGCCGAGCGACTGGAGGTCCGAGAGGCTCGAGTCGATGCCGTGGACGACGATGGCCACCTTCAGCCCGGCGAGGTTGGGCGGCACCCCCTGGAACTGCCCGTTCGAGAAGCCGTAGACCGCGGTCTCCAGCGGCGGGATGCCGCGAGTGGCGGTCCTGCTGGCGGTAAAGACGATGAGCTCTTCCTGCGCGCCGGTTCCGGGTGTCGTCGTCTGGAGTTCGCGCAGGCGTCTGGAGTCGAGATTCGCGGAGAGATAGGTGCCGTCGGGCGAGAGTCGCGACTCGAGAGCGTAGATCTCGCGGTTTCGGTTCTGCACGGCGAGCATGGTCCCTTCCGCGTCGTGAGGACCGGGGAACGGCATCTCGATGACGATGGACCGACCACCGCGGACCGACTCGGGATCGATGAACAGCTTGACGCCCTGGGTATGCACCGCCCAGCCGTCGGCGCCGATCATGCCGAACTGGCTTTCATAGATTTCGACCTTGACGCTAGTCGCGGCGAGTAGGGCGTTTGGCCCCGCCACGACGCGAACGCGATCGCGCGTGGATTCGATGGTGCCGCCGCCGGGGCCGATGGTGCGCGACTGTGAGAAGACGAGGCCGGATGGCAAAACTTGGCGCGGCCCGCCGCCGCACCCGATCAGCGCCGCGGCCACTGCCGCCAGAAGAGACGAAAACAAAACTGACTTCATGGACATATCCTCGGTGGCGAGCGTACCCGCCCGAAGCAGAAAACGCCGGACGCCCGCGCGGCGTCGCGGTTTGTAGCGCGAGCCTCAGCGATACCCGGCCAGGAACTCGGCTTCGGCCTCGAACATCCGCTGGGTCATCTCCTCGATCTCGGCCGGGCAGCAGACGGCGCTGGTGAGGGGATCGAGCATCAGGGCCTGGGCAGCGAGTCGCTTGGAGCGCTCGATGCAGGCGTCGGCGGCGAGGTCGAACATCCTCATGTTGGCGTCGCAGTGGGCGGCCATCGGCTTGGGAAGGCGGCCGAAGCGGGTGGGCGTGATGCCGTTCCTGTCGACGAGGCAGGCGACCTCGACGCACCCGTCGTGGGGCAGGTTCTCGATGAGGCCGCCCTCGTTCGAGACGTTGCCGTGGATGACGATCGGCACGTTCTTCTCGATGGCCTCGATGATCCAAGCGCCGTACTCGAGGGAGCGCTCCACCGGGATGGGCTCTTCGCCGGCGATCTGTCGCTGTCGGCGCTCGTCCTGGTCCTTCCGCCAAGTGGGCCAGTTGGCGGCGTAGAATCCCTCCTCGCCACGGTATCCGGTGTCGGTGTATTTTTCGAGGAGGTCCGGACGCTTGCGGTAATAGGGAAGATATTCGCTGAGGTGCCCGCTGGACTCGGTGACGAACGCCCCGAAATGGAGCATCACGTCGGTGCGGACGGGCTCCGCCATCGCGAACTCGCTCTGCCGGTCGCGGGCTTTCTCGAAGAGCAGCGGGTAAAGGGACCCGGATGGGCTATCGAACTCGGTAAACCAGGCGAGATGATTGATGCCGGCGCATTTCCAGCGAACCTCTTCGTAGGGCACGTCGGCGACCCTGGCGAGCATTCTGGACGTGCCCTGGACGGAGTGGCAGAGCCCGACGACCTGCATCGAGGAAGTTCTCGAAGCGGCGAGGCACATCATGTTCATCGGGTTCGTGTAGTTCAGAACGACCGCTTTCGGGCACTGGGCCTCGCAGTCTCGGAGGATGTCCAGCCAAACCGGAATCGTACGCAGCCCCTTGAAGAGGCCGCCCGGTCCGATGGTGTCGCCGATGTTCTGGCTGACTCCGTATTCGAGCGGGAGGTCGTTGTCGATGCGGACGCAGGCGAGGCCGCTCACCTCGATGCAGTTGATCAGGTAGTCCGAGCCGGCGAGCAGTTCGAGGCGATCGGTGCTCGATCGGACGATCCAGCGACCGTCGGCGCCCGCCTCGGCGACGATCTTGTCCATCAGCCGATGCGTGAGAGCGAGCCGCTCGGCATCGATGTCGACGAGACGCAGTTCGCCGCCGGGGGAGCCCGGAATGAGGACGACGTCTTTGAGGATCGAGTTGGTGAAGAAGCTGCCCGCGCCGATCATCGTCACGTTGATCTTGCGCGGCAACTCGCCCGGGAGGCCGTTAGCGTTGAGGGTGTCGGTGCTCATTTGATGTCCTTTTGTCAAGAAGTCCGGTGCGATGGATCGATGTCGTGGGTTAAGATAGTGTGGGATGGGGCGGCTTCACCAAGCCCCAGCGGGCGGCATGAACACCAAGATCGTATTGCTCATCGAGGACAACCCCAGCGACGAGCGTTTGACGCTACGGGCGCTGCGGAAGAACAATATCATGAACGAGGTCGTCGTCGCCTACGACGGCCAGGAGGGATTGGACTTCCTCTTCGGGGAAGGGAAGTTCGAGGACCGAAAGGGATCGGAGCCACCCGCCCTGATCATCTTGGACTTGAAGCTGCCGAAGGTCAGCGGCGTCGAGGTTCTACGCCGGATCCGCGAGGACGATCGGACTCGGCGTCTGCCGGTCGTGGTCCTGACGTCTTCGGACGACGATTCGGAGGTGAACACTTGCTACGAGCTCGGCGCAAACAGTTACGTGCGTAAGCCGACGGACAGCGCCGCCTTTGCCGACATGATCCTGAGCCTGGGGATGTACTGGCTGCTGCTGAACGTACCGCCGCCGGTCATGGTCCGGCGCTAGCCGAACCGGCCAGAGATGTAATCCTCGGTCTCTTTGACCGCGGGGAACTGGAAGATCTGATCGGTGGTTCCGAACTCGACGAGCCGCCCCATCATGAAGAAGCCGGTGTAGTCGCTGGCGCGCTGGGCCTGCTGCATGTTGTGGGTGACCATCACGATCGTGTACTGCGTCTTGAGTTCGTCGATCAGATCCTCGATGGCCGAGGTTGCGATCGGGTCGAGCGCCGAGCAGGGCTCGTCCATTAGGACGACCGTCGGATCGACGGCGAGGGTGCGGGCAATGCAAAGACGCTGCTGCTGTCCGCCAGAGAGCGCGAGGGCGCTTTGGTGGAGCTTGTCCTTCACTTCGTTCCACAGGTAAGCCCTGGTCAGACAGCGCTCGACGATCGCTTGAAGGTCGGCCTTTTTCCGGACCCCATGGATCCGAGGTCCGTAGGCGATGTTGTCGAAGATCGACATCGGGAAGGGGTTCGGCTTTTGGAACACCATGCCGACGTGCTTGCGCAACTCGACGGGATCGACTCCCGGTCCGTAGATGTCCTCGCCTTGGAGGAGGATGCGGCCGGTGTGAGAAGTGCCGTCGATGAGGTCGTTCATCCGGTTGAGGCATCGAAGGAAGGTCGACTTGCCGCAGCCGGACGGGCCGATCAGAGCCGTGACGCAGCGCTCGCGGACGTCGATGGACACGTCTCTGAGTGCCTGGAACTTGCCGTAGAAGAAGTTCAGTCCTTGGGCGGAGATGAGGGGGCCGGCGTTCGCGACTTGGGGCGCGATGGCGGGCGACGGCGCTTCGGGCTCCTTAGTCGGCACCATTTCCGCCATGGCCACGCCCGCAGTCTAGCGGAGAAATGTTAAGAAATGTTTAACGGACTAGGCCGCCTTGACTTGACCGACGAACTCCACCTCCGCGCGGGCGGCGACCTCGTTGTAGGCCATCACGTGGAGGGCTGGGAGGTAGCGTTCGAGAAGCCGCCGAACAGGGAGGCGCAACTGGCTGGAACACAGGAGCACAGGAGTGAGGCCCTGCGCCATCGCTCGCTCGCCTTCTTCCTTGAGCGCGCCGATGATCTGCTGCTGCTCGACGGGCTCCAGGGCAAGGACCAGGCCGCCCGCGGTCTGTTGGAGAGCTTCGGTCAGCGTGCGTTCTAGAGTCGATTCGAGCGTGATGCAGTACAGCTTGTTCTCGTGGTCGACGTATTGACGGGTGATTGTCCGCGCGATCGCCGAACGGACGAGTTCACCGAGTTGGTCGGGGTCCTTGACCCGGCTTCCATAGTCGGCCATTGTCTCGAGGACGGTGACCATGTCGCGGATGGGAACCCGCTCGCGGAGCAGGTGCTGGAGCACCTTCTGCACTTCGCCGACGGAAAAGAGTGCGGGGACCGCTTCATCGACGACCTGCTGATTCAGTTGCTTGGCATGATCGATAAGGGTGGCCACGTCCTGCCGACTGAGGAGTTCGGGAGCGTGGGACTTGACCACCTCGCTCAGGTGAGTCGCGATGACCGCGCTTGGCTCGACGACCGTGTACCCGCTCCTCTCGGCTTGCTCGCGCAGCGCAGGTTCGACCCAGGTCGCCTCGAGGCCGAAGACCGGTTCGGTGGTGCGTACTCCGACGACCGGCGCCATGGCCTGGCCGCTGTTGATGGCCATGAGGAGTCCCGGTTCGGCACTCCCTCGCGCCACCTCCTCGCCACGGACCTTTAGCACGTACTCGTTGGACTGCAGGGCGACGCTGTCGCGAATGCGGACGCTCGGCATGACGAAACCGAGCTCGAGGGCGATCTGCCGCCGCGTGGCGGTCACTCGATCCGGCAAATCCCCGCCGGCCCTGGCGTCCGCGAGGCGCGTCAGGCCGTAGCCGATCTCGATTTCGAGTGGATCGACGCCCAGGAGGGGGAGAACGGCTTCGGGTCCGGTCGGGTGTGCGCCCTTCGGTTCCTCCTTGGTCGAGGGCAAGGATTCCATCATCGCCCTCTGTCGGCCGACGTAGCGGTAAACGCCGAAGAGAACGCCGGCTACCCCGAGGAAGACCATCGCGGGGAATCCGGGCACGAAGGCGAAGACGGCCAGGGCCGCCGCCGCGGTTCCTATTGCCTTGGGTTGGCCGAGTACCTGATCGATGACCGCGCCACCCATGCTGCGCTCTTGACCCGCACGGGTGACGAGCAAGCCGCTCGCGGTCGAAATCAGGAGCGCTGGAACCTGGGCGACGAGGCCTTCGCCGACGGAAAGAAGGCTATACGTCTTCAGGATCGTCATCGCGTCCCCGCCGCCGCGCATGAAACCGACCACGAAGCCGCCGATGATGTTGACGGCGATGATGAGGATGGCGGCGATCGCGTCGCCCTTGACGAACTTGGAGGCACCATCCATCGCGCCGTAGAAATCGGCTTCTTGCTTGACGGCCTTGCGGCGCTCCCGTGCCTGGTCCTCGTCGATCAACCCGGCCGCGAGGTCGGCGTCGATCGCCATTTGCTTACCGGGCATGGCATCGAGGGTAAATCGTGCGACGACCTCTGACACTCGCCCCGCGCCGTTCGTTATGACGATGAATTGGATGATCACGAGGATCAGAAAGGCGACGAATCCGACCACCGGGTCGCCTCCCATCACGAAGTTGCCGAAGGTCTCGATGACGTGACCGGCCGCGCCGGTACCCAGGATCAGCTTGGTGGCGGCGACACTGAGAGCAAGGCGAAAGAGGGTCGTGATGAGCAGGAGGCTAGGGAAGACGGAGAACTGCAGAGGGTCGCTCGCGTTGACCGACATCAAGAGGATCATCACCGACGCGGCGATGGCGATCACGAGTCCGGTGTCCAGTGCCCAGTGGGGCAATGGCAGGATGAGCATGGCCACGACGACCAATAGCCCGAAGCCGAGCAAGAGATCGGTGTGCTTGAGGATCTTCTGCAGAGTCGTCATCGCGATAGGCGCACGGATGGCCCATCGGGATGATCGGCAAAAAGGCCGGGCTTCCCCAGAGGAAGCCCGGCAAATTCAGAGAGGCTATCTGCGGCGTCTTTGAGCGATCAAGGCGCCGAGGCCGGCCGCAAGGGCGAGCATGGTGCCTGGCTCGGGCACTCCGTTCATACACTGGTCGTGGATCCACTCGCGGACGATGCCTTCGCTGAGACTGGTGCCGTACCCGGTTCCGTCATCCATGTAGCGCCAGCGCTTCACTTCTTCAGGCAACCCCTGGGCTGCCGTGCCGGAAAATCCGGAGTGGACTCCCAGCAAGAGTCGGCTGCGTGCCGCGAGGCGATTACCGGTCACCCAGTCGTAGAGGTTGTGGCTATAGGGCATCCTCTCATCGTCGAAGAGGTAGGGGGCACCGGAGTCGCCGCCCCATGCCGTCCCCTCACCGTCGACGCGTGCGGCGTTCATGGGACTGTCGAGTTCCCAATCGAGGGCGAGACCGCAGTACCCTCCGGGGTAGCCTTCCTCCTCGGGATTCCACTCCGGATTTCCTGGGCCCCCGCGGACGTCGTGCTGGGTGACCGTCTGGTTCACGAATCGCTTGACGCCGAAGGTGCCGTCATGGCGACGATAGCCGTTCCGGAACCCCGCGGGACCATTGTTGAAAAAGGTGCCAGTGTTGCCGTAGCCGACGATGGAAAAGGGTGACTCCACGGGGATCTCGATGTCATCGTAGTTCCCGAGGGGATCGTACGCGGGCAGCACGCGAATCGGGACGAGAGCATTGAAGAACGCATCCGCGGGCACGTTCACGACAAACACGCTCAGGTCTCGATTCCAATTCCTAATCAACGGATCATCAGCCTTATAAACTGCCGGGGTTGTGAGGCCGGGACCAGGTCCGGTAAGGCTCTGGTTGCCGAACGCCGCCCGGATATTCATTGGAGCCTCACCGCTCGTCACATGGCCGGCCGTCAGGATGCACAGCCAATAGTTGGTGGGGTTGCCGAGCGCATCTCGGGTATTGACGATCTTGTCGAATACGGTCCCGGTTCCCATTCCCTGGTTCCCGATCACGACTCGACATACCGCATCCCATGCAGCCTGATTCACGACTTGGAAGTCGGGAGAACTGGCTCGAACCATGCCGGTGCATGCACCCGCAACGATCAGGGCAGACAAGCGAAAGCAAGACATACACGTCCCTCCTCTTTCAGGTCTGATGACGCCATTATTGCCACCAGTAGCATATTCTACAACACTCTTTGCTAGATCGAGCCCCGTATCGCATGTCCTTCTCATCTCGGGCTTTGTCCAATCGATCAACTCTTGCGTGTTGGCAATGGCGCCAGCCCCGAGTGCGGCATACTAAGTCCAATGGCTAACGACTTAACTCGCCGCGACGTCCTTCGTGCCAGCGCAGCTGGCGCTGCGAGCCTGGCGCTAGGCTTGCCTGGATCGGCGATGCAGCCCAAGAGCCCGAACGACCGAATCCGCTTCGCCTGCATCGGCGTCGGAGGCAAGGGAAAGAGCGACGCGGCCGATTGCGCCCGCTTCGGTGAGGTCGTGGCGATCTGCGACATCGACGCCCAAACTCGCGCCAAGGGCCTTGCCGAGCACCCGCGTGCCGCGGCCTTCGCCGACTTCCGGCAGATGCTCGAGACGATGGATCGGCACATCGACGCCGTCACCGTCAGCACGCCCGACCACACCCATGCGGTCGCGGCGGCGATGGCGATGGGGATGGGCAAGCATGTCTTTTGCCAAAAGCCCCTTACGCGGACTCTTTGGGAGGCGCGGAGGCTCTCCCAGCTCGCCAAAGAGAAGCGGGTCGCCACCCAAATGGGCAACCAGGGGACAGCGCACAACGATTTAAGACGGGCCGCCGCGGCGATTCGGGCGGGTGCCTTCGGCGCGGTGCGGGAAGTGCACTGTTGGACCGACCGTGCCGGCGGCTGGTGGAAGCAAGGTGTCGAACGTCCGCCTTCGAAGACCTGCCCGCCTCACGTCGACTTCGACCTCTGGCTCGGCCCCTCGCCGAAGCGTCCTTTCGCCGAGGGGTATCACCCCTTCCATTGGCGCGGGTGGTGGCATTTCGGCTCGGGCGCACTCGGGGACATTGGCTGCCACAACATGAACCTGCCCTTCATGGCCCTCGACCTTCGCGACCCAGCGAGCGTGATCGCCCAGACCTCGGGGCACAACGGCGAAAGCTACCCGGTCTGGTCGATCGTGGAATACGACTTCGCTGCCCGTGGCGAACGCGGCCCCGTCAAGCTGTTCTGGTACGACGGCGGCAAGCGACCGCCGCAAGACCTCGCACCGAACCACCCCTACCAAGGAAACGGGGCGATCATCGTCTGCGAGAAGGCCGTACTCTACTCGCCGAACGAGTACGGCACCGAGGTCGTCCTCACGAGCGGCGAGCCGATGCCCGAAGTCCCCTTCGAGGCGTCGCCCGGTCACTTCGCGGAGTGGGTCGAAGCGATCAGCGGCGGCCGCCCCGCCCGCAGCAACATCGTCGCCTACTCCGGTCCGCTCACCGAGACCGTCCTTCTGGGCAATCTCGCCGTCTGGGCGGCCGGCACGCGGATCGAGTGGGATGCCAAGCGCCTCGCGGTGAAGGGAAGACCCGAGTTCGACGGCCACATCCGTCCCGACTTGCGTCGCGGCTGGGCGATATAGACGATGGAGTGCGCGGGCCTGCCCGCGCTTTTCGACGCGGCACCCGTCATCCCGAGCTTGCCGAGGGATCGTTATGCACGCCGGGCGGATGAGAGGGGCCGGGGGAGAGGTCGAGCGCCGGAAGCTTGTTCTGGGGTGCGCGGGCTTGACCGCGCTTTTCGACGCCGCACTTGTCATCCCGAGCCTGCTGAGGGATCGTCCTGATATAACACGCATCGAGGCACGACGATTGCTCCACTCCGCTTCGCTCCGGTGGGAATGACTACGAATCTGTGGGGCTATGCATCTAAGGCTTGATGCGCATCAGTCTCGACCCCATGGGGGCGGAGGCATCAATCCGCCGTTCGGAGGGAAGGCCCTTCGGATGTGCATCGCTCTTTGGACGCCATGAGTCCTCGTCCGGATCATTCCGCAGGCTTGCCGATCTATCCGTCAAGCTCGCCGATCGATCCGTCAGGCTTGCCGATCGATCCGTCAGGCTTGTTGACGATCCGTCAGGCTAGCCGATCGATCCGTCAGGCTTGCCGACTGATCCGTCAGGCTCGCCGATTGATCCGTCAGGCTCGCCGATTGATCCGTCAGGCTTGCCGATCGATTCGTCAGGCTCGCCGAATGACCCGTACTGCTTCGCCTGGATCCGAAGTGGATCATCGCGCAAACTGGAATGCTCTCCGGATTCGGGGCGAGGATCAGCGACAGCTTGCGGTCGCATGGCCCGAACGCAAGGCGGACCTAGGCCAGCGATGCGAGAACGGCTTCGCTGACTGTATCGACGGGGATCGTCTCCACAGCCTCGCCGGGTGCGGGGGTCAGCACCCGAAGGCCTTCGATCGGCGGCGCCCACAGCCGATGGATGCCATGCCGGAAGAGCCCGACCGTGGGGGTCCCGGCGGCGCAGGCCAGATGGAGGATGCCGTTGTCGATCGTGAAGACCGCGCAGCAGGCCGACAAGGCCCCGACCACCTCGGGGAGGGCGAGCCGGCCGCGGAGGTCGTGGACGAGGCCCTCCTCGACGAGCCGCTCCTCGGTGGCGAAGCCGATCCAATAGCGGCTTTGCTCGGTCGGCTTCGCTCCGAGCAGGCCCACCGAGTAACCCTTGCTTCGTAGGCGGTCTAAGGCCTCCCGCCACTTCTCGAAAGGCCACAGCTTCTCTTCGAGGCTTCCGCTGGCGGCGACCAAGATATCCGGGATTTCGAGAGGCGCCGGCCTCCAGGGCACTTGGTACGAAGGGATCGGACCGTCGAAGTATGCGAGCCGGCAGAAGATCTCGCCGATGAAGCCGGATTCGAGGAAGGGATACCTCGCTGTCAGATCTTCGGCGATCCATTCGGGGTCGGCCCAGAGCGCGCCTCGCGGATCATCGGTGAAGGGAAGATCGCCTCGCCCTTCGCCGTCCACGCACGGGCCGCAGACGTAGCCGTCCTTCTGGCAGGCGACCGCCGCCACAGACTTGGCGTAGCACGTGTTCTCTAGGTTTACGACGAGCCTGCCGGAGGCCGGGAGAAGGGGCATGATCTCCGGGGGCGGCGTACCGAACAATGGATAGGCGCGCTCGAAAAGGGGATTGCCCGGCACGAACTCCCATACCCGACGCCCGCAGAGGAGGGTGGTACTCCATCCGGCGACTTGCATAAGGCGCAGGAGGGGCGTGGCGGCAACGAAGTTGCCGAGGGCGTCGTTGACGATAACGACGGCCGGCGTCCCTGCTGGCAGTGTCTCGCCCCGATACCGCTCCACGTCGGCGAGTCTATCCGATCGTCCGGCAGTCGCGATTCAGTGGCTACCATTCCTGCAAGAGCCGTTCGCGGCGAAACCTTGGGCCCTGGCGTGTGCCAGACTCGCCCACGTGCGAACCGTCGGTGACGTCCTCGATGCCCTGGAGGCGATAGCGCCCGCCTCGGCCGCCTTTCCATGGGACCGGATCGGGCTGCAGATAGGCGAGCGAGAGGCAAGAGTCGAGCGAGCCATGGTGTCGCTCGACTCCTCGCCCGCCGCGGCCGTCCAAGCAGCGGCTAGTGGCTGCGAACTCCTGCTGAGCCACCACCCGCTCATCTGGGACCCCCTCAAATCCATCGGATCAGCTCACCCGGGGCCGACGATCCGCACGCTGATCGCCTCGGGGATCGCGTTCGTCTCCGCCCATACGAATTGGGATGCGGCGGCCGGGGGGATCAACGATGTGCTTGCTTCCAAATTGGGCCTTCGCGATGTTCGTCGCTTCGGCGTCGGATCAACGGCTCGTGCCTACAAACTCGTCGTGTTCGCCCCCGTGGCAGACTCTGATAAGCTCGTCGACGCGCTCTCCGAAGCGGGTGCCGGCGTGATCGGCGAGTACCAGAGGTGCGCGTTCTTTCACGACGGAACGGGGACGTTCCGCGGAGGCGACGAAAGTCGTCTTACGATCGGGCAGGCGGGACGGATCGAAGAGGTTGCAGAGACCCGGATCGAGATGTTCGTACCGGACGACAAGGTTCGTCGCGTCGAGGATGCCCTCCGCCGCGCCCATTCCTACGAGGAGCCGGCCTACGACTTCTTGGCATTGCGAGAAAGCAGCGGGCCGGGCATGGGACGGATCGGGCGGCTGCACGAGGGGCTCGACCTGCGGCGCTTTCGTGACCTCGTCGACGAACGACTCGCCACCCGATCTTGGACATGGGGCGACCCGGCCAAACTGGCAGCGACCGTTGCCCTTGTGGGCGGGGCGGCCGATGGCGAATGGCGAGCCGCCCTCACGGCCGGGGCAGACGTCTTCGTGACCGGTGAGGTGCGGCAAAACGTCGCGGTCGAGGCCGAGGCCGCCGGGATCGCGATCCTTGCGGCAGGGCATTACGCGACCGAGAACCCCGGCATGGAGGAACTGTGCCGACGGATGGCGCTCTCGCTGCCCGAAATCGAGTGGCAATTCTACGACCCGACTCCCGGAGGCGCAGGAAAACCTTGGTAGCCCGGACGGGACTTGAACCCGCGACCTCCGCCTTGAAAGGGCGGCATCCTAACCACTAGACGACCGGGCCGTTGACACCCAGAGTGTGACCGATCGCCGCCCCGACCCGCAAGGACGGTCCCGTATCTAGCCCGGTTGGGCCGCCATCCAGATGCCCACCCCCGCTTTGTCGAAGCGGTTGTCGGGATCGACCTGCTTCTTCACCCGGATCAGCCGCTCGAAGGATGCATCGTCGTAGACACCGCGAATCTGTTCGGCCGTGATCGAGGCTTCGCCGATCCAATTGAGCGGCGCGCGAGCATGAATCCAGGGTTCCAGAGCGTCGAGGATGCCTTCCCCATGCGCGGCGATACTCTGCGGCGAGTGGGGTCCCATCGGAACGCCGAGAGCGTACAGAAGGTAACCACCGTTGCGCCGGTCTCCAATCGGAGTCGCCCCAGCAGGGATCCTCGCCGACGCGCCATCCAAATGGCGAATCTGGATCATGAGGTTGGGCGACTGGGGGATCGGTCCGATGGCGTGGAACAAGGCCTCGACCGCGGCTTCATCCAGGTCTGTGAGCATTGCCCCACGGCCGACGAGCGGCAACGGATCGACCGGCTCGTTGTAAATGGAGCCCGATTCGGTGTAGGGCATCATGCGGAACGAATCCAGTTCGGCGCCGGGCCGCGATCGGATTGGAGCGAGCAGAAGTTCCGACTCTTCCGGCGAAAGGGTCGAACAGGCCGTCACGAACACGAGTGATCGCCCGTGGAGGAACTCGGGGACGAAGGGAACCGGCGGGAAAGTGATGACAAAGATCCCGCTCGTGATCTCGTCAGGCAGGGTCTTCGTCCAAGCCATCCAGGTCTTGAAGATCTCCGCACCGTTGCTCGCATCGAAGGCGACACTCCCGGCAAACACTTCTGCATGCGGAACGAGGCCGATCTCCAGTTCGACGACGATGCCGAATGCGCCGCCGCCACCGCGCAAGGCATAGAACAGGTCTGGATTCTCCGATTCGCTTGCCACGACGAGCGATCCGTCGGCGAGGACGACCTTCGCGCGGCGCAGCTGATCGACCGTGAGCCCGTAAGTTCTGAGCATCAACCCGTAACCACCGCCCAAGAGATAGCCCACGACCCCCACGCCTGGCGACGAGCCCGAGAGCGGGGCGAGCCCAGCCGGATACGCCGCGGCGATCACATCACTCCACTGAGCTCCGCCGCCGACGCTCGCCGTCTGGTTTGCCGAATCGACAACGACACGGTTCAGCCTCTTCATCTGAACGAGGAGGCCTCCAGCCGCAATCTGCGGCTGACCATGCCCGGTCGTTTGCGTCGTGATGGGGAGTCGGTGTCGAGTGGCGAATCGGACGGCTTTCTGGACATCTTCGGCGCTTTCCGCTTCGACGACGACAGAGGGTCGATGATCGATGGCGCGGTTCCAGGCGGCGCAGCTATCTTCGTAGCCCGGCGAGTCGCAGGCGTAGACGGTTCCGGTCACTACTTGGGCGAGTTGAGCAAGTTCTTGGCTGAAATCTGATGCGGTTTGCATAGGACAAGCTTTACGATCGGCCAAGTGTACACTCAGGACCAATGGCCACTGCCGCGACCGGTGTTCGGGCGCTACGGGTGTATCTGGAAATGATCAAGATCGAGCATTCGATCTTTGCACTCCCCTTTGCCATGATCGGAATGATGTGGGCGGCGCGAGCGAGCCTGGGAACCGCCTGGCCCGGCTGGATCACGTTCGGCCTGATCGTGACGGCCATGGTTTCCTGTCGGAGTGCCGCGATGGCCTACAACCGCATCGCCGACCGAGACGTGGATGCCGAGAATCCGAGGACGCGGATGCGGGCGATTCCCGCCGGGCTCCTCTCGCTTCGCCAGGCGAGCCTCTACTTCTTTTTCAGTTGCGCGGTCTTCCTTACAAGCGCGGCGCTGCTCAATCCACTCACGCTCGCTCTGAGCCCGGTCGCGCTGGGTGTGACGCTGTTCTACTCGCGCACCAAGCGCTTCACTTCTCTGAGCCACTTCGTGCTCGGCCTTAGCCTGGGGATCGCGCCGGCGGCAGCATGGATTGCGGTGACCGGCCGGCTCGACTTTGCGATTCTTCCTCTGGTCGCCGGAGTGCTTCTCTGGACCGCAGGGTTCGACATCATCTACAGTCTCCAGGACGAGGAGTTCGATCGAGAGCACGGCCTGCGTTCGCTTCCACGTCGGCTCGGTAAGGGTCGGGCGCTGACGATCAGTCGCATCTGTCACGTCCTCGCCCCGTTGTTCCTGGGTTGGGCAGGTTGGCTGGTGGGAGCCGGGGCGTGGTATTGGTTGGGTGTCGGGACCGCCGCAGCACTGCTGGTTTACGAGCAGAGCCTAGTGAGACCGGATGACCTCAGCAAGGTGAACCTCGCCTTCTTCACGCTCAACGGCTTCGTTTCCATCGGGCTCTTTGCGTTCGCCTTGATCGACCAAATCGCCCGATAACGGGACCTTAGACCCACGGCACAGGTCCCGATTTGGCCCGACGGTCCCATTCTTTGGTCCCGACGCCACTTCAGGAGTGATCCGAACTGTATACGCTGGAGGCAGGTAATCCAACGATGACCCATTCCAACCGAACACGCCGGCCCGCCCCCCGACTCATCGAGATCTTCGGGAGTGCGGCCGTGCTCGCGCTGCTCGTTGCCGTGCTCGCTCCGATCCTGGGCATGGCGAAGCTGAGGGGGAAGACGACAACCGATATGTCGAACCTTCGACAACTCAGTCTGGCCACCGAGGTTTACGCGCTCGATTCCAACGACCGCCTTCCTCTGGCATTCGACCCACATAATCGGTCGGACCTCTGTTCGGAGGATGCCACTTGGCGCCAGCGCCTCCTGCCGTATCTCACGACACGACGGCTGTTCGTGAGCCCGACGGCTCCCAATACTCCTGGCACGCTTTGTCCCGCCGGGTCCGCGATCCGCTACGTCGGCAACTATGGGGCTCAGGTCTTCTGGGCGAGCCGCGGGGAGGATTCTCTCTCGCTCTCCAGCTTCCAGATTCCGTCCGACACGTTCCTCTTTGGCATCAACGCCGACAGTTCGCCGGTCGTGGCTCCGGAGAACGGTCGATGTTCGGCTTATCCGTTTGCACCCACCGGAACGCTCGCCAAGGCCGAAAAAGTGACTTGGAGCTTCGCCGACGGGCACGTCAAGCAACTCACTCAGTCGGAGACCTACGCCAAGGACTGCTCGCGTTGGCAGACGTTCAAACCGAGGGCATACTTCGAGCCATAGCGCCCCCCTAGACTGCGAGGGCGCCTGGGGAGACTACTGTATACTGTGATCAGCGGTGCATTCCGCACATCACATGTTTTGGAGGGATTCCCATGAGAGGGCTCGTCTTCTTCTTCGCCATCTTGTTGCCGGCATTCTGCTTGGCTAACACGCTTTCGACCGCTGCTTCGAATAATGGTTCGGGCGGCATCTTTCTCGATCTGACGGCCGGAGCGAACGATGTCAGCATCACCTCGTTCGATTCGCCATTTACCGGAACCTCTGGAACGACGGTCAATGTCGAAGTCTGGACCCGGCCCGGGAGCTACGTTGGCTTCGATGCGAGTTCAGCCGGTTGGACGCTGACCCAAACGATCCTGGCAACCCGAGCGGGCACTCTTGTCAACGCTCCGATCGTGCTGACAACTCCTCTGGCGATCTCGGCTGGGCAGACCTTAGGGATCTGCCTGCAGGCAACGGCTTCCGGCGGCATCCGATACACGGGGACGGCTGCGGTCCCGCCTGTCACCAACTGGTCGAATGGCGAACTGTCGCTGTTCAGCGACGTCTCCCGGGTGGCTACGGTCGCATTCACCGGCACGCGCTTCGCCAATCGCTGCTTTTCCGGGAACGTCAACTACGACCTCGTCAACACCTCGCCGATCGTGTGGGGGACCGTTATCCTCCAGGATTTCTTCGGGACAGTTGCAGGCCGTACCGTTCTGATGGAGATTCGCAGCGGCGGCATTGCGGTCCAGACCGAGAACGTCACGCTAGGAGCTGGCGGATCGTACTCCTTCACCGCGACTGTCACTCCGGGGACTTACGACATTGCCGCCAAGGGCTCACATTGGCTCAGACAGCAGGTTACGGGCGTATCCGTCACGGGAACCGGACCGACCGTCAATTTCTCGCTGGCCAACGGCGACATCGACGGCGACAACGAAGTGACGATCGGGGACTACTCCTTGCTGAGCACCGCGTTCGGCTCAGGACCCGGCGATCCGAACTGGGATCCCGAGGCGGACCTCGACGGCGACGACGAGGTCACGATCGGTGATTACGCGATCCTCTCGAACAATTTCGGGATGATCGGCGACAACTAAGAACCCGCCGTTTGGCGCCAGACATGGGCGTGTATACTCACGCCCATGTCTTCCCTGATTCGAGTCGTGGTGGCCGAGGACGAGCCTGCGTACCGGAACGCCATCCAGCGAACACTCACCCTCATGCCCGAGTGCGAGTTGATCGCGGTATGCAAAGACGGTCAGGAAGCGCTCGAGGCTTGCCTTGCCGATCCGCCCGACGTCCTGCTCACCGACATCAACATGCCACGCATGAACGGCATCGAGCTCGTCCGTCGCGTTCTGAAGCAGGAGAAAGGCATCATGGTCGTCGTGCTGACGGTCAACGAGGACGAGGACACCGTCTTCGACGCCGTACGCGCCGGCGCGATGGGCTATCTGCTCAAGACTTCCACGCCTCAGGACGTCATCGAAGCGATCCGGCTCGCCGACCGCGGTGAAGCGAAGATCACTCCCAAGATCGCCGCCAAGATTCTCGGCGACTTCGGCCGCATCAAGGAGGACGAAGAGACGGACGACAGCGAACTGTACGTCCTGAGCGACAGGGAGTCCGAAATCCTCGACCTCATTGCCAAAGGGCTTCGCAACAAGGAGATCGCCGCCCAACTCTGCATCGCCGAGAAAACCGTCAAGAACCACGTCAGCAACATTCTCAAGGCCCTTCAGGTGAACAGCCGAACCGAGGCCGCGATGAAGGCGCTCAAGACCAAGATGGTCGAAACCAACTAGCCGCAGATGCCTTTCGACGTCTTCGGCATGTGCAACGCCTTGTACGACATCCAGGCGGAGATCGACGAGGGTCTCCTCGAGGAGGTCGGCTTCGCCAAGGGCGGCATGTTCCTCATCGACGAGGAACGCCAGCGCGACATCGTCGCCCACGTCTACACCCACATCGTCCACAGCGAGGCGGGTGGATCGGGCGCGAACACGATGCTCGGGATCGGCCTCCTCGGCGGGAGCGCTTGCTACACGAGCAGAGTCGGGCCGGACGACCACGGCCGCCTCTATCACGAGTCCCTGGCCTCCAAGGGAGTTCGTCCCAACCTCGCCATCGGCAGCGGCGACACCGGCATCTCCCTCATCCTCATCACGCCCGACGCCGAGAGGACGATGCTCACCTTCCTCGGCGAGGCGAGAGCCCTCACCCGGGACGACGTCGATCTCGAATCCCTCCGCCAGAGCCGGTATCTCTATGTCACCGGCTACTTATGGGACACCGACAACCAGAAAGAAGCCGTCTCTCTGGCGATGACGGAGGCGAACCGCGCCGGTGTCAAGGTCGCCCTCAGCCTGTCCGATCCCTTCTGCGTCGGGCGCCATAAAGACGACTTCCTCGCCCTTATTCAGCGCCATGTGGATGTCGTCTTCGGCAACGAAGACGAGGCGATGGCCCTGACCGACGCGGGGTCGGCCACCGAGGCGGCGGCGAGGCTCGGGGAATGGTCGGAGATTGCCGCCGTCACCATGAGCGAACGCGGCTCCCTTATCCGCCATGCGGGAACTACCACCGAGATCCCGGCCTTTCCCGCCGAGGCGGTCGATGCCACCGGAGCCGGAGACATGTATGCCGCGGGGCTGCTCTATGGATTGACGAACGGCAGCGACCTCGAACGGGCGGGTCGCATCGGAGCCTACGGCGCCTCGCTCGTCGTGAGCAAGCTCGGACCGCGCCTCGAATCGATCGACCTGTCGGGGATCGGCCACTGAGCCGAGGGTTCGACCAAGGCCTTTCGGGGCGAAAACAAAAGCCTTCCCCCTTCGTGAACTACGAGGGGGGAAGGGGCTGGCCTCTCGCCAGACTAGGCTGCGATCTCGAGCGTCTGCGCGTTCGAACCCGAGCCGTCCCAGAGAACGACCGGCGTCGACGGCGCGCTCGACTGGCCGCTACGCGTCGCCCGCACTCGGTAAGCCACATACTGGCCGGGAGCGGAGGCCGTCACGAAGGTTCGGCGCGTCGTGGTGTCGAGAATCGACCAGGCTCCAGACGGGCTCGTGCGTTTCTCGATTTGGAAGATCGTTCCCCGGATGTTGCCGTTTCGGTTCCACTTTAGGGTCGTCACTCCCTCGCCATTCGCGCTGGCGGTGAGGTCGAGAGGGGTCGTGGGCGAGCTTTCGCTGCCGGGGGTGCTGTGGGGCGGCAGCATCAGCTGCGCCAGGAGTTCGTCGCTTACGGCGCTATTCGCCCTAAAGATCTTCGCATACTTCGAGACGATCGCTTTACTGGTCGTTTTCTGCGTGCTCTTGGACTGAACGGCCGCAGCCCTGGCGGCTTTCGCGGCCGTCGAGGCTGCCAGTTCCGCGCTGAAGTTCGTGGCCGCACCTTCTATCTCGGCGACCATCGGCCCCGTCAGTCCGAGCGGTCCGGCGTTGTTATCGCAGACCGTGGCGAAGTTCGCAAGTGCGCCGTTGAGTTGCCCATCGGCGACGATTTCTGTAATCCAAGGCATAGAGTTTTCCTCCTCGCCCGCTCTGCACGGGCTCGTAGTAATTTCATCGGACCGCCGGGCCGAATTCTTTAGGGGGCGCCCCATCGGAAAATCGGAGAGAGCAATCCGGCCGATGATTAGGCCCATTCAGAGAAAAAACGGGGCACTCCGCGTGATGTTTGGCGCCATTCACAAAAGAAACGGGGCACTCCGCGTGATGTTTGGCGCCATTCAGAAAGAAAACGGCGCACTCCGGTAAATGCTTGGCGCCATTCGGAAAGCAAACAGGGCAGTCCGGTAAGTGATTGGGGACTTCGCCTGGGTGGAAGGGCCCCTCGGGCGATCACGATGCCCCACGCAGCGATCAGGTGCCGAGAATCGCGTCCATGGCGTTCGACGTGTTCGCGATGCGTACCATCGGATGGAAGCGATAGCCCGGGATCATCTCGGCGACGAGCGGGCCTTGGTAGCCGATCTCCGCGATCGCCTCCATGACCTCCGGCCAGTCCACGTCGCCTTCGAGGAGGTCGACGAATCCGTGGACGGTGCCGACGGCGCGGCGATAGTCCTTGAAGTGGATCCCAACCACGCGGTGGCTCAGAGTTCGAAGCCAATGCTGGGGGAAGCCGTAGAGGAGAACGTTGCCGACGTCCACATAGGCCCCGATGCTCGGCGACGCGAATTGGTCGATGAAGGCGGCGAGCTCGATCGGGCTGAGGAGGAACTTATTCCAGACGTTCTCGATCCCCATACGAATGCCCAGACGCTCGGCGGTGGGGAGGACGGCTCGCAAGCCCTCGGTGGCATGTCGATGGACGAAATCGTATTCGAGGACCTCGCGCTCGGGCATGAAAAAGACCTCGACCGCGCCGGGGATGGTGAGGAGAGTGCGGCAGCCGAGCCAAGCCGTGATCTGGAGCATCTTTTCGAGGTCGGCCGCGGCAGCGCGACGCGCGGATTCAGACTTGTCGCCCAAAGCGCGAGACCAATACTGCCCGCTCGCCATGCTGGCGACCTTCACGCCGAGCCCCTCGGCCTCGGCGAGGATCTTCTGGCATTCGGCTTCCGTGATGCCGAATCCTAGTGCGCCGGACTCCGAGATCGCCAACTCGACGGCGGGGAACCGGTGCTCTTTGGCGAGGCGAAGGCACTCGATCGGATCGAGGGCGCCTTCGAGCCCACCGGGGAAGGACCAGTAGTTGATGCACTTGAGCAGCATTCGGACGACTGTACCGGAGGGATCGATGAGCCCGCCGGGGAATCCAGTATCATTCCCCCCGAGATGACCGAACCGGACTCGGACGGCAAGCAAACCCTGACGATCAACCTGAGCATCGGCTTCGGCTTCTGCGCGGAGATTCAGCCGCAAGTGGACGAAGAAGGCAAAGCCACCTGGACCTACCGCGCACTCCCGATGGCGCTCTGGCACCAGGATCGCATGCAGACCCTGGCGCGGATCGAGAAGGCCGCCGAGAAGTTCCAGCCGGGCGAGGAGATCCCCTTCCGTGACCTTCCTTGGGAAACGGAGCCGATCGAGGCTTTGTCGGAGCGAGGAAAGAAGTTCTTCGAAGGCCTGCCCAAGTACGGGGAGTTCTCCATTCACAACGGGTTCAAATGGCGGCAGTTCGCCCCGGACGGGAGCGAGGCCTTCGCGGCGGATGCCAACCAGTACCACCGCATGATGAGCGACGTGACCTCGCTCCATCCAATCCAGGAGTGGGCGGCGTGGTACCTGGAGCCGTTTCGCGAGATGCTGCCCACCGGCAGCAACGCCCGGCACGTGGCGGTGTTTATGAAGCCGCCGGCCCCCGACGCGCCCCTCCAACTCCCCCGCGTGCACGAGTGGGAGAAGATGGAAATGCCCTGGGGCCCGTGGAAGGTCCTCGTCTTCGCCTGCGATGAAAGCCGCGTTTCAGAGATGTTGGACATTCCCGAGGATGCCGTCGCCCAACTGGTGGAGACATGCATGGCCGTCCTGCCGAAGGACGGATGGGAGTTCGAGTGGAAGCGGCATTGGGTTTGGAGGATGGAGGTACCGCTGGTGATCGTGCCCCGCATGCTCTATTGGATCCAGATGAACGGCTTGGGGCATAAGGGACTTTGGGCGATGCGCGCGATCCATCCGGCCCACCATTGGAAAGAGCCGCAGGTGACCTACCAAGCCGACGCCGAGCGCTTCGGATATCGTCTCACCTGCCACCTCTGGGCGAAGCTGGACGACGTCGATGACGAAAATCGCCGGACGATCGAGGGCGACATGCGCCAGCTGCTCGAACAGGCTTTGGCAGAGACCGGACCGGCCTCAAACGACTAGGCAATCGAAGAGGTCGCTCAACGAATCGAGTTCGTCGAGTGTCTCGACGAGGTGGAGCACGGACTCGATTTGAACGGGCCGAAGCACCTGCTCCGCGGCTTCGGCAAAATGCTCACCTGCCGCATCGTCGAACGCCGTCTCGATTGAATGAGTTACGCGGGGTGTCGGGAAATCTGCGCCAGCAGGCAGGTCCGGAATCGCGGCTCCGCCGATTCCCATTTGCGCGAGACAGCACGCCGTGACGACGTCGCGCGCAATCGAGGCGGCCTCGAATCCGCCAGTCGCCGGGTTGGCGCCGAATCGGAGGGCGAGTTCGATGGTGTCTTCGTCCATTCCGAGCATGGCCCCCGAGCCCGCCGCGCCGGCGGCGAAGAGACTCTGAGTCTCGGCGGCCACGTCGTGAGCGACGACGACGCCGAGGATGAGGTCTTGACCCCCTTTACCGGCCAGCTCGGCGAGCGCGAAAAGCGCAGGCATGATCTCGAGTGATCCTGGCTCCTCGTCGTCACCGGCTGCCTGAAGAGTGTTGACAAACGCGGCGACCTCGGGAGCGACCCGCGACCTCGTTCCGACGATGGTAGAGCCACCATGGCTCTCGTTGAGATAGGCGTAGTCGCGGGCGATCTTCGAGGCCTCGCCAAGCCAATTCGAAGTCTGTCTGGCCAGCATCTCGAGCACGCGCGCCTTGGCGGAGTGAACGGCCGGATGCGTCAGCTCGGAGTAGGGAAGAGTGGCCGCGTATTCGGCCACTCGCTGCTCGGGGCTCATGAACCGCTTTTGACTTCTCGCACGATGTCGCCGGGTTGGAATCCCTCGCCGGTGACGGTGAGGCCGATGGCGAACTTCTTTTCGACGCTCATGATCTTGATCGTCCCCACCTTTTCGGTGCGCTTGCCGAGGACTGCTCCTGTTTCGGGATCTTTGATCACGCGAGTGACGCGGTGGACTTCGAAGAAGTCGCCGTCGGCTACCCCGAGTTCTTGACCTGCATTGATGGTGACTTCCTTGCTGCCGGCGTCATAGTCCGCGACCATCGCTTGCCAAGGCGACTTGCCGAGCTTCTCGAGAATCTTCTCGACGGCCTTGTCGATCGCTGTGGTCGTCGCCTTGCCGAGCGGGCTCTTTTCGAACGCGCCGAAGTCGGTGAAGGTGCTGCCGATGTTGGCTCCGATTCGGAAGCTGCCGGCCTGGGCGGAACCCGAGGCCTCTTCGCTGGCGAGCATCTCGCTCGTATCGACGTCGAAGATTCGCACGTTGATCTTCATCCGGGCCTCGCTGCCGCTCGCACCCACCCGCACCGGCCCGAGGTCGATGCCGCCGCCGGCGCCCCGGGTGTTGAGCGAGAAATCGGAGACCACGCCCTTGACGAGAGCCTGGGCGGGGACGATCTTGCCGCGCTGGCTTTGTCCGGTGTTCTCCTCTTTGATGCCCTTCTCGGTCAGGAGTGCTTCCAGCGCCTCGCGCTCGAGGACGACGAACCGACCGGTGTCGAGGAGCTTCTTGACGAGCTTCTCGTAGATGGCATTTCGGAATTCGATCGGAATCTGCCAGTCATTGATCCAATACCGGTCGCCCCAATCGAGAGGAGCGACAGCGATCCGCATCTTGAGTTTCTTCTCGGGACCGGCAGCGAGTGAGGGAAGCACGGTGGCCAGGCAGAGGCCGACGATCAACCAGCGGACGAGGCGTGTCATACCGCTAGTTTGACGCATCGGCCCCCCAATCGAGGCGGTTCTAGAACTTATAGCCTAGGTAAATCCCGTATGTGAACTTGTTCTTGACCCCGTTTTCGGCCGGTTTGGAGTGATAGATATCGGTAAGCCGGAAGCCGAGGGTGAGGCTCTTGTTCAACTCGTAGTTCAGCTGCAAGTAGGCGTCGATGTAGTTATCCCGGACACCGTCGAACCCGGGGTACCAGGTGACTCCGTGCTCGAGGTCGACTCGGTCGTTCAATCGCCAGGACAGGGTGTAGCCGACGTAGCCCGCCATGTCCGAGCGGCTCGGGGTGAAGTCCATGTACCGCGTGTCGATGTGAGAGAGACCGAGTTCGGCTCGGAAGATCTTGCCATCGGCTTGATAGAGAGTTTTGCCGACACCAGCTGCAAGAATCCACTCCCGGTCGATCTCGCGGATGGAGTCGTGAGACACCTGCGCTTTGGCGAAGATGTACCAGAGGTCCTGAAGCTTCAGGTCGTACTTGACTCCGGCGCCGTAGTTGTTGCGCTTGATTTCATCTATGCCTTCCTTGTCGTGGATGCCGTACTCGTACCAGCCCCAAGCTTTGATTCGGCTCGTATCGGTCTCGTACTCTGCCTGCGCGTTGACATCCACATCGTTCGTGTTCGTGTTCGATCGAGTGCCCGTGAGGGCGGCGTGGACTTTGCCGTGCCACATGCCCCGATGGTCGTCCGCCACCCAGTTCAGTTCGCGAATATCGATGACTTCGATGACCTCTCCGGCCGCGTATGGAGTGGCCGGGCTCTTGCTGGACCCGCCGTCCTGCCCTACGATGACGGCCTCGAACTTGACTTGCCCCTCCTTGTCGGCAACCGCTCGACCTCGCCACTGCCGTCCTCTCTCGTCGATGACTTTGACTTCTCCATCGGTCGTGAAGGTGTCGACTTTCGCGCGCTCGATCTCCAAGAGGCCGAGGCTGGCGGACTTGAACTTGACCTTGCCGCCCTGTATGCCGACGATCGAGCCGGTCAGTTTCTCGCCCGATTTGAGTACCAATTCGTCGGCGAACACGGAAGTGGTGCCGGCAAAGCTTAGGGCGATACATCCCAGGCCTAGAATCCATCCCTTGAAACGCATAATTCCTCCTCATGCCGGCGAAGTCGCCGGATGCGCGTGTTTTACCGATTGGCGGCTGGTCCGCGCTACCGATGACAAAGGAAATTCAGCCGAGAAGGTACGCTCGGTCCATGATGAGGGGGCTCCTGGTTTTCGTATCGTTGGTCGCCTGCGCTGGTTTGGGGCACGCTCAATCCGTCAAGACGACCACCGCCAAGCAGACATCGACCGTCAAGGGCAAGTGGAAAACGACGGTCGTGATGCCGAGCGTGAGTGGACGATCGGCCGTCATCCAGTTCGCGAACGCGCAGCTGAAGAAGGACGCGAATTCGGTCCTTGCTTCCTTCAAGCAGGCAGCGCAGGAGTCGTTCAAGGATCTGCCAAAGGACATGGCGGGGACGCTCGAGCTCTATCTGGAGCCGACCTTTACGCTCCTGAACCCGAACTGGGTCTGTGGCTACTGGACGGTCTATGAGTTCATGGGCGGCGCTCATGGGATGACGACCTTCCGGTCTTTCAACTACGGACAGGTCGGAGGCAAGCCCAAGAACGCAGGACTCGGCGATCTGTTCGCCAACAAAGTGAGTGCCGCCGGCGATCTCACGCAGGTCTTGACGCAGAAGCTGCTGGCGAACAAGGATGCGGCGTTCATCGCCGACGGGTCCAGCAAGATCGATGCGGGCAAGACACCGTTCGCGGCGACCAAGAGCGGCCTGACCTTCCTTTTCGAGCCCTACGTCTGCGGGCCCTATTCAGCGGGGACATTCAAGGTGCCGGTCGCATGGAAAGAGATTCAGGCGCCGGCAAGACTTCAGCCCCGGTAGGTCCGCGATGATCGGCCATAATAGGAGGCTCGCGGCGGCGTAGCTCAGTTGGTTAGAGCGAGCGGTTCATACCCGCTAGGTCAACGGTTCGAGTCCGTTCGCCGCTACCACTTTTCTCAATGCAAGGTTGGCGATCTTGCGCTGAGGCGCCGGCATCGCACGCCGCTTCAACTCATCGGTGTCGAGCCAGTCGAGGTCGTTTGGCCAAAGGGCCTCCTCCACCAGAAACGCCCGAAGCGTGAGACGATGGTGAGTTACTTGGTGGCGGACCTCACCCAAGCCGCGAGGGGATGCGCCGACGAATTCCTGGTGGAGGGCCGATTCTTCGGCTCGACGTGGAAACTCCCAGAGTCCGGCCCACCAACCGCCCGGAGGAACGCGCCGAACGCCCCATCGACCTTCCCGAGCGGGGACCCAGACGGTGTAGCTGATCTCGACGACCGTTCGGGACGGCTTCTTCGCCGGAAAGCGGTGCGGGTCCCCCTTTCCCTGACAGGCGTTCGCGAGCGGGCATGCTCGGCAGTCAGGGTTCCTAGGCGAGCAGATCCTCGCCCCAAGCTCCATCAGAGCCTGGTTCCACTGCGCGGGCTCGCAGGTCGACAACCTCATGTGGCTCTCGGACCATTTTCGGGCCGCTGTGCTGAGGCGGGCTTTCGGCTCCTGCGAGGCAGCGAAGCGAGCATAGACGCGCTCGACGTTGCCATCGACGGCCGCAACAGGCTCCCCGGCAGAGATCGAGGCGATCGCCGCGGCGGTGTAGGCGCCGATTCCAGGCAACACTCTCCAATCGTCCGATCTCGTAGGGAGCCCGCTTTCAACGACTCTCTTGGCCGCCTCGTGGAGGTTCCGGCATCGCGAGTAGTAGCCGAGCCCTTGCCAGTAGGAGAGAAGTTCTTGTTCGTCCGCGGCGGCTAAGGCCTTGAGAGTTGGAAATCGAGCCATCCACCGTTCGTAGTAGGGCAGGACTGTTGTCACCTGGGTTTGCTGCAGCATGATCTCGCTGACCCAGATCGCATAGGGGTCGGAGGTCTCGCGCCACGGCAGCGCGCGGGCATTGGCTCGGTACCAGGCGACGAGCCGTTCTGGCCACGAGGGCCTAATGCGAAGTCTCCGCCAGGTTGAACCCAGCCAGAGTCGCCTCGACGTCGTCTGCGTTGAGGAGGGACCGGCCTATGACAAGGTAGTCCGCTCCGTCTTCGAGAGCTTGGCGCGGAGTACCGATCTGCTTCTGGTCGCCGTGATCCTCGTGGGGCATGCGGATGCCGGGAGTGACGAGGATAGCCGAGTGGCCAACCGCTGGACGAATCGAGGCGAGCTCGGGCGCTGGGCACACAACTCCATCGAGGCCTGTTTCAATCGCGAGTTTGGAGAGTTGGAGCATGTGCTCGCTGAGCGGTCGTTGAACCCCGAGGAAATCGGTGAGGCAATGCTGGTCCAGCGACGTCAATACGCTGACCCCCATCAGCAGCGGCGCGTCCGTGTCACCGAAACTGCGAGCCTCCTCGACGGCCGCTGTCATCATGGCCGGCCCTCCGGCGATGTGGAGTGTGAGCATCCAAACGTGCTGACGGGCGGCCTCTCGGACGGCGAGAGCGACCGAATTCGGGATGTCGTGGAATTTGAGGTCGAGGAAGATCCGGGTCGCTCCGGCATCCTGCAGCTTTCGAATTACGTCAAGGCCGTAAGGCAGCGTTAGCCCGTGGCCGATCTTGAAAGCGCCCACGTGGCCCGATAACCGACCCACGACTCGAAGCGCTTCGTGGATGTCTCCCGTGTCGAGCGCACAGATGATCTTGCGGTTCATGGCCCTACTCTGTAGATACGTGCACAGGCAGTCGAAAAGTATCGCGACTAGAACCGCAGTTGATACTCGATCCGGATGTTCCAGTTCTGGAGTTTCTGGTCTTCCGCACGGCTATGTTGCCAGCTCAGGTTCCCGGCGAACAGGCTGAGCAGTTGGTTGGGCCCGGGGCGCTGATCGAAGCGAAGGCTGTACCGGTGGGCGGTTCGGCGCTGGCCATTCAGATCGCCCTGCTCGACGCCGTAGAACAGGGAAAGCGGCGAAGGATTGTTCGCGAACAGGGTGAAGTTCACGCCGCCGATGCGTGTCAGCGTGTGGTTTTGCTCATTGATCAGTTCTTCCCACGAGAGCCCGGCCTTGAATGAGTCGGAACCCGTATAGTCCAGCTTCCACTTGTTCGACCGAGTGGGCTGCGTAAGACTGCCGAGAATCACGTCCCCTTTGGCCTGCTCGGGATTGGTCTGGAGTTGGTGAGTCAGTTCCAGGCCCTTGCTGGGCTTGGCGGTGATGCTGTAATTGCGGACCATCACCTGCTGGTCGCCGGGAAGAGTTCGCAATTTGTAAGAGAGGCTCGCCTTGAGCCAACGGTTGTCTGACTGGTCGGTGGCGAAGCTGAACAAGCGATCGACCGCTCGATCGCCCGTCGGAGTGATTTGGCTGGAGTATTGGTAGCCGAAGGTATTGCTTCCTATCCGCCAGCCGACCCCGAACCTGTCGTTTTCTTGAAGCCACGCGTTGTTATCGCGCTGGGTGTTCGCGCTCAGATTGAATGTGAAATCCTTAAGGAAGCCGAGTTGCACCGGCTTGACCGTTCCGAGGGTTACCGCGCCGGTCGACTGGTTGCGAGCAGCATCCCAGCGCGTGGTGTTGTATTGAGCTTGATCGACCTTGACGCCACCGATCGTGCCGGGCGTGAGAGATACGCCGGATTGCATGACACCCGCTCGGGTGCTGTCAAGCTGTCGCGCGTAGCCGTAGGAGAAGCGCATGCCCTTGCCGAAGTCCCACCAGAAGCCGTAGTTGCGCTTCGTCTCGTCCGGCTTGTCGCCATCGCGGTCGATCTTGGTTTCGGTGACGCTAACTCCGGTTCTGCCCGTCAGTTCGGCGCTGAGGGTGTTCTGGCTGATCTTCTCTTGCTCGCCGGTGTCATACCGAGTCCGGGTCTGTTCGGTGCGGAACGCGGTCTTGTCGGTCAGCTTGGTCTCGAAGGCAACGGTATGACTCTCGGAATCCGGGAGGTTGGTCTGGGTGCCATCGAAGTTCTTGGATTCGTGGGCGAACTGGAAGAGGGCGGTCTTACCGAACGCTCGGGAAACAGCGATGCGCTGCAGACGGTGGCCGTAGAGAAGCTGGGTTGGGTCGTCGTTGCGCTGGTCGAGCCGGTTGTAGGTGATTTGGGTAAACCGGTCGGGCTTCCAAAGCGCGGAACTGTTGCGGAAGCCTCGCTGTTGGTCGAGTTCGTCGCTCTGTCCGTCCTTCCAATCGAGGTCGAGGCTGAGCGAGTCGGATGGCTTCCACTTCAGCAGGAAGTCGGTTTGGGCGAATCCGCGGAGCATGGCGAAGAGGTCCTTTTCGGGGTCGACCAGCTGGTTCACGTTTTCGAAACCGAGGTCCACATCGCGGCGGGAATAGCCCACTTGAAGGCTCTTATCCGTGTACGAGAGGGCTTGGCGCGATGCTTCACCGGTGGGACCGTCGGCCTTCATCTGCGAGGCGGCGATCGCTCGACCCGAGCCGAGATTGGCGTCGAAGGTGAAGTCGGAACGCTCGAGTCCGACGATCGTGCCGAGTCGTGCCCTTTCGAACTCCATGACCTTGCCCAGTTCGCCAAACTTCTCGTCGAGGCCTTGGTGACGATAGCCGAGGTTAAAGTTCTTACCGCTCCAGCGATAGGACTCGACGGAGCCGCCACCCTCGGCGCCCCGTAGAGCAAGCCGTTCTACCGCGAAGTTGTTGCCGGCGAACGGCGAAGCGGTAAGCCGCCAAGCCGAGCGCTCGATGCCGGCGGTCTGGAGGAACCAGTTACGATCTTCTGGACGAAGCTGGACGCCCGCTCCGTCGTACATCCTGCCGATCGCCTGCATGTTGCCCTGGACTTCTGGCTCCGACATGGAGCCGACCGAGGCGAAACCCGCGTCGGCGGCGCGCGATGCATGCTGAATCGACCAATTCTTGCCGCCAAGGCTCAGGTCGGTTGCCTTGTAGTCGCCAGCATCGGTGCGGATCGTCGAGCCGGCGTACTTCATGCCGAAGAACGGGCCAATCTCTGCCGACTGCCCTTGTCTGCGCAGGCCGGCTTCTCGCGCCCACTGGCCCGCTTCGGCGTCTCGAAGCGAGGCGAACCGCGTAAAGCCATTCTCGATGTGCTGATCGAAGTATCCGAGCTTAAAGCCCGACCAATCGAGATTCGCGGACCGGTGCACGACGCCTTTGCCCTCGGTGTCTTCGACGGCGCGGCTCTTGAACTCGGCCTTGCCACCCTTGAGTTGAAGTGCGCCTTCGATGTGCTCACGGTCGAGGCCCTTTTCCTTTGCCAACCACTCCCGATCGCCCTCGGCGAGGTCTTGGAATCGGCCGAACTGAGGATCGACCCGCTGGCTGTTCCACGAAAGACTGAGCGGCCCGGCCTGGATGCCGTAGCTTCGCCATTCGATGGAGCCCTGGTTGTCCTTGACTTGGCGGTAGTCGTTCGAAAACTTGACTTCGCCGAGGCCGATCTTGTCGAAGCCGAAGCCATAGCGCTTCAGGCCCTTCTCCTTCTGCAGCCGTCCCACCGCCTTGTCGTCGAAGCCCGCTTCCTTGAAGGCCTGGAATCCGGCAAACTTCTCTCCCACGTCCTGGACTCCAGCGTGAATCTTGCCGCCGGCGACTTCGGAGGAGAGGTCCTGGATGAGGGCCTGCGACTTTCCTTCGTCGACTGGGCCGCTTTGCCCCTGGAAGTCGTACAGCGACTGCGACCGGACTTCCTTGCGCTCGGAAACGACGAAGAGGCCCTTGAGCGCACCGCCCTGGAGTGTGAAGTTGTTCTTGAGGCCGTAGACGTTCGAGCTGATGAGCGCCCCGTCACTGCGCCGCTCGGTCATGCCGAAGCCGAGGACCACGCCAGTCGAGGGAGTGAAGTTGAGGCTGAAGACGTTGCCTGGCGCGCCGAAAGAGGTCCCGTTGGCGGCGACCCCTGCCTTGCTCGGATCGTACCGGTACTGTGCTCGCAGGGATTGGCCCTTATGGAATGGAACCTTGAGGTACACGGTGCCACTCGCATAGTCCATCGCGTAGTCGGAGCCACGAGTGAGCGCCTTGCCGTCGAGTTGGATGAGCTCGGACTGGGGCACGACGCCACCGTTGCGCAGGGGAACGCTGGGAATCGTGTCGACGATGATGAGGTCGATCGTGGTTTTGCCGCCGACAGGGGCTCCCGCAATGCCTTCGGGCTTGTTGTCGAGGTTGAAGGGAGTCTGTGCGCGAACCTCGAGAGCCATCGTAAAAACGAGACTCAAAGCAAGCAAACGCAACGAACAGGGCCTGTACCCAATCACTCCACTTGTTATTATCGCGGAATTGAGTTCAGATTCACCCCGATTTGAACGAAATCGGGACCCCTTTGCGGAAATTCGGCTCCGACCTTCCATGGCGTCGCTCCTCCTGGCCCCATTCCTTGGCGGCCTCACCAAGTATAACGTCGGGGAACAAGCGCCGTTTCGTTCGCTTGGTTACTCCTCGTCTCGATGGGCGCGCACGACCTCGAGGAACTGGTTTCCGTACTTTTCCAGCTTGACCAAACCTACTCCGGAGACGGCGAGAAACTGCTCTCGCGAAGTCGGGCGTCGTTCGGCAATCTGCTCGAGAGTGGCGTCGGAGAACACGGCGTAGGGAGGGATGTCCTGGCGATCGGCCAGCTCCTTTCGCAGTCGACGCAGCGCCTCGAAAAGTGGGCTTCGGCGCGAGCCGCGGTCGCGAGTTCGCTTCCGGCTCGGACGCTCGACTTCACGAGGGGGTGTGATGGCGACCCCTTCGCCTCTCGAAGGGGTCCTCGAGTCTGTGGCGTGAGTTTAAGTGCAGAAAACTGGGCAATGTCTTGGGCAAGGAAGCCGCGATGGACCAGTTGCCGCAGCAGGCTCTCCCAGTACCAGGTTGGCTTGCCCTCGCCGGAACCGAAGCAGGGAAGTTCCTGGTGCCCGAACCGGCGCACGCGCTCGTTGTTGGCCCCCCGCAGTACGTCGATCACATGACCGGCGGCAAATCGCTGCTTCACCTGATAGACGCACAGGAGGGCCTTGACGACGTCATCGGTCGCGTCGACGGTCGCGGGCGGATCGAGGCAGACGTCGCAGTTGCCGCAATCGCCTGGAGAGTACTCGCCGAAGTAAGAAAGCAACACCTGCCGCCGGCAGGTGGAAGCCTCCGCGTAGCCGGTCATCGCGTTCAGCTTGTGAAGCTCGATGCGCTTCTGGTCTTCGTTGCTCTGCTCGGCGATCATTCTCCGCGCGTTCACGACGTCTCCCAGGCCATAAAGGAGGAGCGCTTCGCTCGGCAGGCCGTCGCGTCCGGCTCGCCCCGTTTCTTGATAATATCCCTCGACGCTCTTTGGCAGATTGTAGTGCACCACTCCGCGAACATTCGGCTTGTCGATACCCATGCCGAAGGCGATCGTGGCGACCACGATCTTCAGATCGTCGCGAAGGAATGCTTCTTGGACCCGTGATCGCTCGGCGGTGGCAAGGCCTGCGTGGTAGGCGGCTACAGAAAAACCCTTGTCCATGAGGTGAGTCGCCACCGATTCGGTCGTCTTCCTTGCGAGGCAATAGACGATGACGGATTCTTGCTCCCACCGATCGAGAAACGAAAGGAGCTGATTGAGAGGCTTCGCCTTTTGTTCGATGAGATAACGGATGTTAGGACGATCGAAACTGGCGATGAAGACCTTAGGGTCGGAAAGGCTTAGGTTGTGCAGAATATCATTCCGAGTCTGTGGATCTGCGGTGGCGGTCAATGCGAGGATCGGAACGCCTGGAAAGGTCGCACGAAGCGCGCTTAGTTGGGTGTAATGAGGCCGAAACTCATGGCCCCACTGGGAGATGCAGTGGGCTTCGTCGATAGCAAAGAGCGCGATCTTCACGGTCTGAAGACGCGCAAGAAAATCTGGGCTCATTAGTCTCTCGGGAGCGACATAAAGCAGATCAAGGGCTCCACATTCGAGGTTGCGAAGCACTTGGCGGGCACTCTCGGCCGCCATCGAAGAATTGAAGAATGCGGCACGAACGCCGTTCTGGGTGAGGGCGTCGACCTGATCTTTCATGAGGGAGATCAGCGGGGAGACGACGATCCCAACGCCTTCCCGATGCAGCGCGGGGATCTGGTAGCAAAGTGACTTGCCGCCTCCGGTCGGCATCAGCACGAGCGCGTCGTGCCCGGCCAAGACCTGGTCGACAATCGCTTCCTGTTCGCCCCTAAAGTCCGGGTAGCCGAATACGCTTCGGAGAGTCTCGCGCGGAGTCCTACCTGCCCGTGCGGCCGATTCGAACAGGGATTCCACGCTGGGATTCTAGCCCCTCGGAAGGACCGCCGGTTGGGGTGAAACTGCTTACTCGTCTCCGAATTCGCCGAAGTGAGCACTGAGGATGGCGTAGTCGCCAATATCGACTCCGTCGTCTCCGTTCAGATCTGCTTCAGCATTCCAGTTCGTATCGCCAGGCTCGGAGTTGAATGCGAATGACAATTGGCTGTAGTCCCCGATGGACACCTCGTTGTCGCCATCGACGTCTCCGTTGACCAGCGCAGTATTGACTTGGTTCGGCCCAGCCACGGTTAGGGCAACCTGAGTGTTCTTCCGCAGCCAATGACTGGACTTGATACCGACAACGTAACTACCAGCTGGCAAGGTTGTCGAATAGTTAAAATGTCCGCCTGCATCGAGTACTGCGGACCCGCTCTCACTGTTGACGCCGTTGGAGATCGTCAAATCGATAGTTCGTCCGGCGACGAGGCCGTCGAACTCAAGTAATTGGACTCGCCCGTCAATGACAGGAAACGCGCTGACGGGAACGATACGGGCGGTGAAGTATCGGTTGCCGGACGAGAATGCCTGAGTCCAAATGAACCGAGCATTAGGATCGATCCCACTGCGCATACCCCACGGGCCCGTGCCGTTGGGTCCGATATCGCGGATGACTTCGGGTGTACCTCCGAAGCCGTCGACCGTCATAAGCCAGTTCGTCGTGTTCGTCAGAAGGTAACCCGTCTGGTTCTCGAAACGAAAGTTAACTCCGTTAATCGTGAATTGACCGATAAACATTTGAGGATTACCGTAGATGTCACGGCCCTTGATCTGAAGGTAGTTGATGACGCCTGGGTTGAGGCCGACCGTGGCGACGCCGTTCGTGTACCAAAGCCCGGGGCTACTCAGGAAGTGGGCGCCCTGTACCGCCGGGTCAGTCGAGATGTACGCATCGAACGCATCGTCGACGGTCAGCACAACGCTGAGGGTATCGGCGACGGAAGCTCCAGCGCAAGCAGCGAGAAGAAAGCTGGAAACAAGGACTCTCATTTTCGAACCTCCGGTTCAGAAGGGATTCCAAGACAGGCTACATTCTACTGTAGATCCCCCCACAAACTACCAATTCGATCGTGCCCGGTCATGGCGAACAGTGCCGTTTGAACAAAGAGCTGCGGGGGTGTTCTGGGGTGGACGGACAGGGAATCGAGGGCCACACGCAGCGATTACGTTCTCGCTGAGCCCCTCCGGCCGGGGGTCGGAGCGGGCTTCTTCCTAAGCGTGTCCGTCAGATTGTGGGAAACTGCTGCCATGGGCCAATCTTCCTGGTCGATCGGAGATATCGATGCCATGCTCGAACTGTTGCCCATCTTCGAAGATCCCGACTTCGTGCCGGCGGTCTGGCCAGAACGACGAACCACGCTCCCCAGTGGAGAGACCGTCATGTGCCTGCCTTACCCGACTACCACCCTTCAGTGGAGCAATTCTTCGAGCTCGAAAGCTCGGCGACGTTCGCCTTCCATCCGTATGCCGATCTACCGGAGGACGCCCCTCGCTCATCCGACGGATTCGACCCCATGGCCCGCCGCGAGACGATCGATACCCTTCGAACGGCTAGCTTCGATCAAGTGCGCCGATACCTCGCCTGGTGCCGGCGGGGCGAGCGCTTCTGCGATGGACACGTCGACAGCGAACTCAGGACGGGAGTCTTGATTGCGGCGCTCCATCGCCTCAGGGTACTTCGCTCCGATCTTGGCAAGCGCTAGATTGGGGCTCCGTACCTTGAACCCTTGTCCGCTACATCCTGTAGAACTGCTCCCAGCCTGTTCGGGGCGGTGGGCCGTCGAGAAGTTGGTCGGCGAACTTGTGGTTGGTGATTCGCTTCGTTGTTCGGTCGAATCGCAGTTTGGCGTCCACCCGCTGAGCTATGACGCCGATGGCCATTGCTTGACACAGCGGTCCGGCGACGCCGAAGTGCGATCGGCACCGCTCCTCACCGCGGCAGGCGCGGACGAAGTTTTCAAAGTGATTGGACGGGCTCTTGGGAGTTTCGGGCAGGTTCATGTCTTTGGCCGCTGCGGCAGGGATGATTTGGAGGGTCGAGCCGTGCGAGCCTCCCTTAAACGTTAAGCGTCCCCCATAGATCACTTTGCCCGGCGGGTAGACCTTGGTGTCGATAGTTCCTCTAGAGGGCGGCGGAATGTTGGGGTCCACCACGCCTCCGTCGAATCCCGGTGGCAGAGGCGGTAGGTTTTTCTGGCCGTCATACCAAGTCAGTTCGAGCGGGGGCATCAGGCCCCGAGCCGGGAAGCGGAAGGCGATCGTCGACGCCTGCGGGAAGATGATCGCGCTATGCCCTTCGACGAGAACCGGGTCGACCTCCTCCGGCAACCCCAGATCGAGGAATTCATGAGCCGTATCGAGGATATGCGCGCCCCAATCGCCGAGCGCGCCTGCTCCGTAATCGTGCCATCCGCGCCAGTCGCCATTGAGGTACTGTTTGTTAAACGGATGCGCCTGGGCAGTCGCCAGCCAGCAGTCCCAGTCCAAGGACTCGGGTAGTGGCTCCTCGGGTGGGTAGTCGTTTACCGTCATCCCATGCCAGCGCCGTGCGCTGTTCATAAAGGCGGTGATCTTCGTCACGTTCTCAATGATCCCGGCTTCGACCCAGGTCTTGAACTGGAAAAAGTTAGCTTCCGAATGCCCTTGATTGCCCATTTGGCAGGCCACCTTGTACTTCTGTTCGGCGGCCATCATCAGGTCCATCTGCCGGAAGGTATGGGCTAAAGGCTTCTCGACGAAGAGGTGCTTTCCCTGCGACATGGCGAGCATCGAAACGGCAAAGTGCGAGTGATCCGGCGTGCATACGCATACCGCATCGAAGCGCTTACCCATCTTGTCGAACATCGAGCGGAAGTCATAGAACTGCGGAAGAGCCGGAAACTCCTTGAGGATTGTCGTAGTGTGCGGCGCACCCATCTGCGTATCGCATAGCGCAACGACGTTGACTTGGCTGGTCCGATGCATCGCCCGGACGATGTCCGCGCCACGATTGCCGATGCCGACGAATGCCATATCGACCTTCCGATTGGGTGAAAATCCACGCAGGATGGACGAAGGCAATATCGCGTACCCGCCGGCGGCAAGGGCGCCTTTCAAGAAGGCACGTCGATCGATAGCCGTTTGAAGTGTCTTATCGTCGTTCATGGTTTCTGAACACCCTCTCCTGCCCCGGAGGAGAGGGTCGGTGAGCGAAGCGAACCGGGGAGAGGTCGCGAACCGGGGAGAGGGTTTGCATCGGCGCAGAGCCCGGGCGGGAAAGCGCGGGCCTGCCCGCGCGCTCCAAACTCACCTTCCCCAGCGGAGGTGGCGGTCCGAATCTTGATGCTCCGAAACGACACTCGGTCGCCGTGATCCTGCAGCAATATGTGGCCGTCGGCCCAATCACCGAAGCTCGGGATCGTTCGGTATTTGCTCTGTGCGATGAGGCCGCGGAAGGCCGAGGACCCCCGCTCGTACTCCAGTACCTTCTGACCGTTGAGCCAATGGGTCACCTGCGAACCGACGCAGGCGATCCGCGCACAGTTCCACTCGCCGATCGGGCTAGGCTGTTTGGTCGAAAGGGCGGGGATCAGATCGTAGAGCGAGGCGACGGTTCGGTTGCCGTCGCGGCCTTGCTTGGCGTCGGGGTGGCGCTCGTCGTCGAGGATTTGATACTCCAGCCCGATCGCCGAGCCGGTCGCCGCTTTCGCGCCGGTGCCGGTGATGGGGTCAAGATTCGGCTGGCAGTAGTACTTGATGCCGCTGTTGGCCCCCGGCGCGATCCTGAACTCGAGCATGAGCTCGAACTGGCCGAAGCGCTCGGTCGTGACGATGTCGCCCCCCGCCACGGATTCGCCGCCCCCGCTCGCGAGGACCGTGAGCTCCCCGTTCTCGATCTGCCAGCCCTTGGCCGGGAAAGCGTCGCTCTTCGCCCCGCGCCAGCCTTTCGTGGTCTTGCCATCCCAGAGCAGCCGCCAGCCCGCCGCTTCCTCGTGCCGCGCCAGGGTGTTCGGCGGCGGGGTGAGGTCGGCAAGCTTCATGTTTCGCCATCGCACCTGAGCCCCCTTCTTCTGCTCGTCGTTTCCGATCCCATGCACTTGGAGGCCGATGAACCCGCGCAGGGTCATCGCGTCTCGGACCTCTGCGCAGGGCTTGCCGTTGAGCCAAGTCTTGATCGATTCGCCCTTTGCCTCGACGCGAACGTGGTTCCAGTCGCCTCGTTTGAAGAGCGCCCGGCCCTGCCCGGTGAACGTCTTGCCGTCCCCGCCGAGCGGGCCGGGGTACAGCCAGCCGCGCCGCCCTTCGTCGTAGATCCCGGCCGTCCACCAGCGGTCCTGCGCAGGGTCGGGGTCGATCTCGATCTGGTAGCCGTGGACGCGCCCCGACGGAATGTCGATCTCCTTGCCTTGCCAAAGGGTCTTCTTCGGGAGATCGAAGCACTCGCTGCGGACCTGCACCCCCGAGTTCAGGCGCGGATCGACCTTGAACTCGTACTCGAGGACGAAGTCGCCGAAGGTTCTCTCGGTGCAGAGGAAGGTGTTGGGCGTGTTCAGTACGCAGGTGCCGACCAGTTCGTTGCCCTCCACCCCGTAGGTCGCCACCCCCCCTCGCCTGATCCATCCCGCCAGGTCCTTGCCCGGCAGGAGGTCGATCGGTTGTTGCGAACCAGAGCCGACCAGCGAAGCGAAGAGAGCGAGAGTGTGCATGACGGCGACCCTTACGCAGTTTACTCACGACACCTCTGGCATGTCCGTCTCGGACATCGGTTGCCTGGCGCCCCGCCCAGGGCCGACAATCAATGCTCTGGGGCGCCGCCGGCTCGCCCACCCACCGCGCTTGGTCGACCTGCAACCACGACCTGAGCGTCGACATCGGCGGCTGCCCTCTTGGGTCAACTTCGGCGAGATCGGAGATGATTGTCGAAACGCGTCAGGATGTGGGAGTGCGCGGCCTGCCCGCCATCCTCACCAGCTCACCCCTCTCGATCCGGCCTTCGTCCAGCCCACGTGAGCAACCCCGCCGCTCGAAACGAGCAGAGCCGACGCGTACACCGCATTCCTATTGGAAGCAGACCTTCCCATGCTTTGAACATGTGTGCGTGCTATTCGAGTTGCGGTGCTCCGGGAGCGAGCAGAGTACGGGACGGCCCTGGTCCTACTGTTGCGCATCTGAGCACCCCTTCTTGCCTCCTAACACACTGAAGGTCCATTTCCAAAAACCCAAATGGACCAGGAGGCAGAAGAAATCTATGTACAAACTCTCCACTCGCAAAGCCGCGCTCCCGTTGGCAATTGGAACAATTTCGTTGCTCTTGCTTGCGGAGACAGCGCATGCTCAAATTGATGCCAGAATCGCTGCACCAGAAGCCAACGGCCTGATCGTCAAGTTCAAACCAGGCACCAGGCTCGAAATGATGGCGGTACTTGGTCATCAAAGCGACAGAATCCAGGAGTTCCCGGGCTCTGAGTTTGTCGTCGTGCACACTTCCGACGAAGGAACACTGGGGTCGATTCTTGCTTGGCATCCAGCCGTAGAGTACGTCGAACCCAACTATCGCTGTGATGCGTTTCATACGCCAAACGACACGCGATATTCAAGCCAGTGGTACCTGCCAAAGGTGGCTGCTCCGGCTGCATGGGACATCACAAGAGGCTCCAACAATGTTACCATAGCCATCATCGATACCGGCGTGCAGCTCAATCATCCAGATTTGAGCGCGAAAATCGTTCCGGGTTACGATTTCGTCAATCTCGACAGCAGTGCGAATGACGATAACGGACATGGTACCCACTGCGCGGGTATTGCAGCCGCATCCACCGACAATCGAACTGGCATCGCTGGTGTCGCCATGAGATGCAACATAATGCCAGTTAAGGTCCTTAGTCAAACGGGAGTTGGATACAATGCCGACGTGGCCGCTGGGATGATCTGGGCGGTACAGAACGGTGCCAACGTCCTGTCTCTTTCCCTCGGCAGCGCTTTCGACTCGCAGGTCCTTCGAGATGCCGCACAAGTCGCCGAGTCAGCTGGAGCGCTTGTTGTAGCTGCTGCTGGCAACAGCAACTCCATTGAGCCTCGCTACCCAGCTGCCATTCCGACCGTCGTTGCCGTGGCTGCAACGGATCGAATGGACCAAAGAGCGTCGTACTCTTCCCATGGAAGTTGGGTTGATGTTGCGGCTCCTGGCGGAGCTGGTCCAGGAACTCCCCAAAGCGCTCAGATTCTTTCAACCTATCTAGGAAGTACCTATCAGTTCAAGAGTGGGACGAGCATGGCTTGTCCTCTGGTCGCGGGCATTGGGGCGCTTCTTGTCTATGGAACCGGGCGGGGCCTACCGCCACAGCCTATCCGTGCCGCACTCGAAGCAGGCTGCGACTCGATCGGGCCATGGATTCGGACCGGCCGCGTCAACGCCAGGCGGTCACTCTTGCTAGCTACGCCTCCGGCAGCACCATCACGGCTTCGCAGAATAAGCCTCACCTCAAATCGCGTAGACATTGCATGGGATGATAACTCGATCAATGAGTCTGAATTCGTAATCGAATGGAGCATGAACGGCGGTCCATGGGGATGGGCCTGGACCGTAGGTGCAAACCAAACTACCTCAGCCCTCGGAGGGATGCAGCCCGGGGCAAGCTATCGCATTAGGGTACTTGCGAGAAACATAGGAGGCTATTCAGCACCTTCCAACATCCTAGAAGTAACTCCGAACACCTACCCAGCAGATCCATCACATCTTGAGGCCGTCAACATCTGGGCGACCCAGCTTGATCTCAGGTGGCGAGATAACTCTTCGGACGAGAGTACGTTTCGAATCGAAATGAAGACAACGCAATCTGATTGGGTCTATATCGGATGGTCTTCAGCCAATGATCCTTCATTCCGCGTGACGGGTTTGCAGGTCAATACCGACTACTGGTTTAGAGTCCGAGCATTCAAGAACGACGTCGGATACTCGGGTTACTCGAACGTCGTTCAGGTACGAACTGGTAGTCCGCCCCCCGGTCCTCCTTCGGCGCCATCACACCTCACACCCGCAAATGTTTGGTCGGAGCGGATCGATCTGAATTGGCGCGATAACTCCAACGACGAGACCGAGTTTCGGGTGGCGATTAGCACCAACGGCGGTGCCAGTTGGAACAACGCTGCTGTAGTCGAAGCGAACCGCACGAATGCTCGAATCGATGGACTGCAGCCCAACACAACGTATTGGTTCAAAGTGCGGGCTGGCAATCCGTATGGCTACTCAGAGTACTGCGACATCATCGCGGTCACCACACGTCAGGCCCCTCCAAGAGCACCTTCAAATCTGCATCGTGCCAATGTTTGGGCGCGAACCATCGATGTCAACTGGAACGACAACTCAGATAATGAGGTCGAGTTCGAGATCCAGATCAGTACGGCCGGCAGCGGTGGCCCATGGACGCCGAAGACCTGGCGTCCGGTCAATTCTACGGGTGGCCGAATCTCCGACCTTCAGCCCAACAGAAGATACTGGATTCGAGTTGGTGCCAGGAACGCCGAGGGGATCAGCTGGTCCAATGTGATCGAGGAAAGAACTCGCGCTTCATAGGCCGACCAGGCCTCGCATGCCGGCATCGTTACACCCTCTGCTCCCTGACGATGTCGGCCCTGGCCTGCCCCTTGCGGGTAGCTCACTGTGAGATGCGATGCGTCTTAAGGCCCTAAATGCAGCGGAGTCCTCTGTTTGCCTCAACCCTAAGCAGGGTTGAGGCTTTCTTACTGAGGCCAGGGCCGCCGACAGTCGAAAACGGTGCGCAGGTCGCTCGGCAAGGCAAACTCGTCCCCAGAAGACCGCCTGACACGCCACGCCATGGTTCTTAAAGTGCTGCTGCGGTACGGTGTTGAGGATACTCCCTAGGCTGAAGTAGCCTCGACCCTGCGAGCATCGAGGCAAGAAGTCTCTTGTGCAGGAATCTCTAGGCCAGCTAAGGCGCACGGGGAAACGCGCTCCAGCCTATCAGGGTGGCGGAAGCACACCCTTGGGAGGGAGCACGATCACGGACATCGAGTAAGGCGGAAAGAGCATGCTGAAGTTGCGGCCAGTAGTCCTTGCGGTCGCCTTCGAGACGTCGCGACTCCCGATGCCGGTTCGCGCTGCCTCGTCCTGCGGGATGCCGTAGCGGTGCACGGTTGCCGCCGGGCTGAACGTGCCGGGGCCGGAGAACACGATGTTCCCGGGGAGGCCGAGGGTAGGGCTCTTGTTGATGATCAGGAGCCGGGTGGTCCCGTTCGGCTGTCGAGCGGCATAGATCGAGAGCAGAGCATAGTCGCTGGTCGTCGCGAGGACTTGCTCGCCGCCCCGAGCGAACTCCTTGACCAGCTTGGCCGAGTAATAGGCCGGGTGCAGATCGCCGTTGCTGATCGAGATGATGCCGTAATCGCCGTAGCCGCGCCATCCGTAAAGCGAGGGCGAGTTGTTGTTGCCGGTATGGGGGCTGTTGCGCACGTCCCACCAGTAAAGGCCGCGGAGTTCGGTCTTCAGGGCCTGGCCGACGCTGTCGGCCCAGAAGAGCCCATTGACGAGACTCGTGGTCTGCTTGCCGGGGCTATGGGAGACCGAGTTGTTCTCCGTGCAGACGATCTCGACATTCGCGGCAATGGAGCCGAGATAGTCATCGAGCATGAGGCGTAGCGAGGCAATATCGTCGGCCCAGGACGTCGAGGACTGGAGCAATCCGGCATCGCTCTCCTGACCCGGCTCCTGGTGGTACTTGTGGTAGATCAGGAAGTCGGGGGTGACACCGAGCGACCGCAGAGTCGAGAGCATGACCGGGCCCCAGCCGTTGTGCACCTGGAGCGTTCGGGGGTTGATCGCCGGGTGATCCGTGTAATTGGCGTAGGCCTCCTCGCCGAGCGGCGTCACCACACCGACCTTGACGGACGGGTCGACCGCCTTCATTTGCTGGATGTAGTCGCGGGCGGCGAGGGCGTAGGAGTAGGGGTCGTGCGGCCGGGGGCGGTGGTCGGTTTCCCACTGCCCATAGCATTCGTTGCCGATCTCCCAGAACCGAACGCCGTAAGCCCGGACGACGTTGGCGTAATGCACCCATGCGGCGGCTTCTTGGGGGGTGCCGGTACCGTAGTTCGTCGTCACCATAAGCTGCGAGCCGGTGTCGCGGGCGACTGAAGCGAAGGAATTGAAGTCCGTTGCCCAGGTCCACGTGTTGTCGAGGGTCGTATTGGTCGCCCAGTGGTACTCGTTGGAGAGCGAACCGCCGGGGATGCGCAGAGCCCGGTTCTGGATGCCGAGCAATAGGCTGCGAGTGGTCGCGGTGTTGAATTGAGCGTCCCACATCGTGCCGTTCAAGGCGAACATCCGTGGGTCCGCGATCTGAAGGACATGGCCCAGATCGACCGTCAGGTTCACCGACGAAGGGGGCGCGGTCGCCTTGAGCACGATGTCGTCGAGGTAGAAGGCAGGCTGGCTCACGCCGGCGGACTCCTGAATCCAAAAGCCGGTGAAGTTCGAGGCGCCAGCGGCGCCGAGGGCCGACAGAGGAATGCTCACCCGCCGCCACTGACCAGCGGCGATCGATCCGCCTGCGATGAAGGGGTTCAGGTCGACCGTTGGCCCGGCACTGCCCGCGAGGACACCGGCGACGCGCAGAGTCCGGTTGCTGACCGTCCCGCCGTGAACATAGAACTCCAGGGTCGTGAAGCCGACCGTCGACATCGAGCCGTGGCTGAGGTAGAAGCCCTGCCAGCCGGCGGCCATGGTGACCTTCACGCTGCGGCTTCCCGCGTGGGCATAGTCGGTCGAGGCGAGGTCGCGCGTGCACCAGGACCAGTCCTGCCATCCATTCTGCAGGGCCTCGCCGTACACGATCAGATCCCCCTGCGCCCAAGCGACGGCCGAGCAGAAGGCCCAGCCGATGCCGATCGTCGCCCTTCGAAGCCAAGACATACCTCTTTCTACCGCCGATTCAGCCGGGACGTGCGGTTCGGGATGTTCCCGGCACGGTTTTCGAGCTTTGTCGGCGCGGGTCTCCAGGGTCGACGAGGGCGCTTAAGAAGCCAACTTACGCCGGCGACTGCGCCATACAAGAAGCACGACGGCAACGACTGCGCCGCCAATCCAGAACGGCGCGTAGCTTTGGCTCGGGCGAAAGACGATGTCTTCGTCGAAGACATGGGCTTCTGGCGTATTTCGGAAACGCGTAAGGGCGAGCCGGTTCGGTATCTCCAGGGCCGAGCTGTCACTAAGAAGACCTTTGTTGAGAGAGACTGCCGCATAGTGGGGCAAGTCGGTCGACCAGACCCTCTCGCCTTTCCAACCCGAACCACCGGTCAGGCTGGCGTCCATCTCGGTTTGGCTCAATACGTACAGATCGATCCGCCGATAGGCCTCTGGGGCGAAGGTGTCCGATGGCATCTTGAACGGATAGAACGGCTCGTTAGCCTTGAAGCTGATGCAAAGAGCCTTCGTCGGCGTCGGGCCGTTCTTGCCTTGGTACTTGAGGGCGGTGAAGACCCAGTCCTTTTTGGCATAGTGGTCGAACCACGGCGTCATTGCCGGTCGTGTTCGGTGACCTTGCGCCTTGAGCCAGTTCGTGATCGCGGCGCCGTCTTTCGCTCGAAAGACCGTCGCTTTGAAGTCACCGACCCTCTTTTCCTCGAGCACTTCGACGGCGTCGGTCGCGCCCGCAGGTTCCTCCTTACTGCATCCGATGCCGGGCGCCCTGGGGCGAAACTGCTCGAGGGCGACGAACGCTCCTTCATTGGCAACCGCGATACGAAAAGGCTGGGTCGGGCTCGGGAAGATGAACCCGAAGTCCTTGGCCTTGCCGATGAAGTCCGCCCTACGGATGAAATGCTCGACCTTTCGCTCCGCATCCCATACGACGATGGCGGTTTCTAGGGCGAGTTGCATGGACTGATCGTCGAAGGTGATGCAACAACCTTGTCCGAGCGAAGCCGCTAAGCCGAAGGCCAAGATGCCTATTGATCTACCGCTCATGTCCCTAGGACGCCCGGCGTGGCGGTTCTGGTTCTTGCTGGCCCGTCTCACCCGATGCGCAGGGTCGGGAGGGGGATCAAGGGGGAGGATTGGCCGGTAGTAAGGCGCAAGAAGCGCACCGCGGGCGCCCAGCGGCCGGGGCTGGCGGGGATGTCGGCGTGCAGCGAGCCCGGCTCGAAAGCGACGAACGCTTGGCGTCGATACTTATCCCTCTGCGGATTGCCGTGGGCGTAGCGCAACTCCTGGAGTAGGAGTTCGGTCGTGACTTCCGCCGCGTTCCCCGAGGACGCCGCGAAGCGCACGGCATCGGGGAGGGCGATCGCCTCGATCTCGATCCGATCGCCGAAGAAGGGGCTCGTCGGCGGCGTGCGTGGAGGGTTCGATCCTGGGTGCAGGGCCAGGAACCTCGTCGCCAAACTCATGTAGGCGTTGTAGGGCCGGACCCTCGTCTGCGTGCCGTTGAGATGCGCGTCACGCTGCAGCCCGCGCGCGTATCGCTCCCACTCGTCGACCTCGGCATCCGTTAGCTGGGCGAAGAAGTGTCCGGCGCGGGTCATGATGGCGCGGGCGGAGGCCTGGGCGGGAGTCCAGGGGTCGCGGGGCGTGACTCGCTCGCGGACGATGATCTCGCCACTCGCGCTGCGTACGAAGACGACGCTGCCCGAAGTACCACTCAGCCCGCCGAGCAAAACCGATCCGACTGCCTTGGCCATACCTACTAAACATCGGCCATTCGACGTGCGATCTTGAGGCACGCGCGGAGCGCGCCCCTCACTACCGAGTCACTCATGACTCGGTAATGACTCGGTCGTGACCCGGTGGCGACTCGGGCGGTACGCGCAAAGTGGGTGGTACACGGGAACCACTCCCTCGGAACGGACTCGCGCGATCGAAGATCGCCCCAAACATCGCGAGGCATCCATTCCTTGCCGCGGTGAATGGCGAGCTAGGAGCGATGGACGCGAATTCGAGAACTCGCTCAGGATCAGGCAGCTTCGCAAGCGAGGGTCACCTTACTGCGCGAGGGAGAGATTTCGGTCGAAGCTTCGCATTCGGCAATGCTCGAACTCGATCATCAACAGGCCGTTCTTCTCGGAAAGATGCCGACGGAACCCCTCGATGCCCGGATCGATGGGGGTCGGGGTGGTTCGATCGAACCGAGACGTGAGAGAAGTTGCGGTATCGATACGCTGATTGGCGATTTGATTGTCGTGTAAGCGACCGAGGATCTCCTGCAATGCCTCCACGTAAGAGAGAAGGTCTTCGAGTGAGCCTTTGTCGAACAAGTCGCCCAGGGCCTCGAGCGTGTATCGGAGCCGCTTCGTGTGGATGCGGAAGCGGTGGAGGCTCTCTTGCGTGAGGGTGCCGGCGAGGCCGGCCTCGAAGGGAGTGAGTCGGCGTGCGACCACTTGCTGGGCAAACTCCCGCAGGGTCATGTCGGCGATGTCGCCCTTGATTCGCATGGACTCCTTGGCGCTCTTCCAAAGCTTCTCCACGCGGTCCGTGCCGAGATCGGCCTGCAGCCGGGCGAGTTCGTGATCGCAGGCGGCCCGACTGCCCAGTGCGAACCCGAGCAGGCAGTCCGCTGCGGGAAGGTGGTCGATCGGAGCGGTCTCGCGCCAGGCGGTGAGGGTCTCGAGAAAGACATCCCAATCCCTCGCTCTTCCTGCCCCATCTCGCAGGCGGCCGAGGGCTGACTTCAGAGCCGATCGACGCCGCTTGGGCATGCAAGGAGAAAAAATTGCGAGGCAGACGGCGGTGCGCCGGATGGCGACCCGGATTTGGTGAACGTCTTCGAGGTCGTCGTCAGTGTGGTGTGTCGCAAGGGGCAGGAACTTCAGGACTCGATCCATATTCGTGCCGATCGCCACGCGCGCAGCATCCAGCACCGTCATCTCGGGGTTCAAGCGCGGAGCCTTCGTTCGGCGACCCATACATCTAGTGTAACCCTGGTAATCGCGGAGACCGATTCTCGTCCGTCACGCTGTAGCCGGGTTCGTGGCGCCCATACGACTGGAATCAAGCAATCGCTCACCCCCGAAAGGCCCATATCTCAGGATATGAGACCGGGGACTCATAGCCGTTTTCCGGTCTCCGACAGAGCGGTCTACTGGATTACGCGCCGTAAGGGCGCACAGGAAAAACAAATGAAGAATGCAACACTCAGTCTCGTCATCCTCGCCGCCGCGGCGGCCTCGCAAGCGTCGGTTACCGCGCGCTGCATCGACATCTCGACGACCGCCGGCGAACTGTCGGTCGGAACTCCGTTCGACCTCCAGTCGACGGATGGGCGCCGCGTTTCATTTAGGGCGACCCGCTCGACCAGCAGTCTCTACGATTACCGGACGACCATCACACTCCACAATCCGCTTCTCGCAACGGGGCTGTTCCGGCGCATGATTGTAAAAATCGTCGGGCGGACCGACCGAACCGAGATTCCCCTGCGAATCCTGGCCATTCGACCCACGGGAACCACACAGCTGGTTGCGATTCAAAGTATGGCGACATTCGATCAGCGCTACAGCTTTACGCTTACCAGCAACGTGCGAAGCTTCATCTCTTCTGGAGGCGTCGTGAAGCTTCACCTCTTCGCGTTCTCTTTGCAGCCGTTCGTCCACCGATTCGACGAGGTGTCGGTGACCTTCTCTTAGGACGGAGAAGAATCGAGCATTGAAGAGCACGCCAGTCTTTCACCGCACTTCGCGGCGAAGGACTGGCGTGTTTTGACCTCGAGCCTACGATCGGCTTCGGCGGCGGCGAAGTCGCAAAGCGAGGAGCGAGGTGCCGAGCGCGGCAAGAGTGGTCGGCTCCGGTACGGCTCCTACCAGGTTCGCTTCTCCATGCTGATCGAAGGTGAGGACCACTTGCTGTCCAGGATGGTCGAGCTGGATCGCATACGACAGGAGCGGCAACTCTTCATCGAGAGTGTAGCTATTGTCGCTCGAATCGTAACGCAAGGCGCCGCGCACCATGGCTTCGAGTTGGCTGTCGCTAACGCCGAAGAAGGGGTTGGTATGGATACGAAGTTCAAGAGGAGTCGAGCCGGTCAACCGTGCATTGACTTGGCAGAGGAAGTCGAATCCGGGCTGGTCGACACCAAGCGATAGGGAATAGGAGACATCGGCCGTGCCGAGCGCCTGCATGCGGAATCCCGCAGTCAGGCTCACTTCCCCTGAAAAGACATTTGTGCTCGACCCCAATGATTGAAAGAGCTGTGGATCGGCCACATCCCAATAGGCGCGTGCTCGTCCGATAGGGGTCGTGGGAGGATTAACTTGGGCCCATGAACCTTCGGCGGTCGCCAAGATCCCTCCACCCGGGATGGGGGCCCAGGACAACCCTGACCATGCGGCGGCTCGGATGGTGGGGGTGGAACTTCGAACAGTTCGGGTCACGGTCGAACCACCCGCTGCTGCGTACACACCGGGCACGTAGTCGACGTCGACCGGCCCTGCGCTGGCAAATGCTTCGACCCAGTGCGCGCCACCGACGAGTGCGAAGTACAGCTGTCCGATTCCAGCCACGTTCGAGCCACCGCCGCGCTGCTCGCCAGCATGTGCGGCAAAGGTCGGGATGGCGAAGATAACGGCTACTAACGAAAAGGCAAGCTTAAGACTGAGTTTCATGACATTCCTCCAAATCGCGATCGTTCTCGCGCTGTTGGAAGGGTGTCTGGAGGAGATATGGTGTTGCGCGCGGGAGGATTTTCGTATGTCGTCGTTAGCGCTTACTGTTCCGAATCCTCGTTGCCGCGCGGAGGACACGGGCCATTTCGTGTGAGCCGTGGTGAGCCGGGAGATGCGGTGAGCCGTCGCAGGTAAAACGCGAAGCAAGTGGAGCTCCCTCGTCGCGCCGTGCTTGTTGCCAACGCCAAATCCCGGCGCGGGGCTCACCTGCTCGAGGAAGCCACGGCGGTGCTCCGTGGCTACGGTCTGGAGATCGAGGGCGCGACTCTCTTCCCCAATCCTCAGACGCTCGCACGATCGGTTGCAAAGTATATGTCCGAGAACCGGCCCTACGTCATCGTCGGCGGGGGCGATGGCACGGTGGGAGCCGTGGCGAGACTGTTCGCGGATCGCGAGTCGGTGCTCGGTGTCTTACCGTTCGGCACCGGCAACGCCTTCGCCCGCGACTTAGGCATCCCGATCTCGATTGCGGGGGCGTGCGAGGTGCTCGCGCGGGGTCAGGTCGCCAAAGTCGACTTGGGCCTTATCGAGGATCGGGCTTTCGTCAACGTCGCGACCGTGGGTTTGAGCACGCTGATCGCGCTGAACCTCGATTCCGGCGCGAAGCGATATCTCGGCCGCCTCGCTTATCTTGCGGCACTCGTTCGCGCGCTGGCGCTAGTGCGTCCATTTCGCGTGGATCTCGAGCTCGATGGAGTCCTGCACGAGTTCGATTCCATGCAGGTGGTTGTCGGCAACGGCCGGTTCCACGCAGGACCCTTTCCGGTCTTGCCGGAAGCCAGCCTCACCGGAGGCTGGCTCGCGGTGTATGCGTTGGCGAGCCGTCGCAAGAGCGACTTGCTGCGCATGGCCATGCACCTGCGCGGCGGCCGCCACGTCGAGATGGATCAGGTGCGCTCATACGCTGCTCAAAGCGGTCATATCAGCACCCGACCGGTCCGCAGGGTAACCGTCGACGGTGAGGTCTGTCTTCGGACCCCCATCCGCTTTGCCATTCGGCCCGGCGCGCTGCGAGTCGCGGCTGCCACTAGCGGCCCCGCTCTCGGACCATGACCGGCTGGTCGTTCATGCCTCGCGCCTCAGGCAAACCGTACAACTCGGGGTGCTGGTACTTGCCCCGTTCGAAGCCTTCCTTCTCGACCTCGACCGGCGCCCCGTGCTTTTGGACCCATCGGTCGTTCCGAACAGCCTCCACTCGCCACGAGACCCGCTTGCCGGGGGCGCCGCCGCTGATCGTAAGAAACAGCGGCAAGACCTCTCATGCTCAAGGCCGTTCCTTCCACCGGCTGGGATGTCGGACTGCTTCCACGACCTGCCGAATCGCCTCGATCACCAATTGGGGCTGCTCCAGCTGGATGTAGTGGCCGCTCTGTGACTTCATGATGTGTCGCGCACCGGGCACGAGTTTCGCGAGGCCGCTCTGTCCGTCCCGCCATGCTTTTTCGACGGTGTCCGTGAAACCTGCGGGGAAGTCGGCTCCGATCTCGGACGGTTTATCACGCGAGAGGACGACGAGGGGCATCTTGGAACTTGGCTTGGCCTTCCGCATCTGCTCGAAGCTCGTCTTGAAGTCGATGGTCTCGAGGTCCTTGTAATTGGCGAGGGGGGTGGGGACTTCGGTTATGAGGCGATCGTAGATCTTCCAGTTCTCGGGGCTCAGCAGAGTCTGCATCGTCTCCGGGATCGCGTCGACGAGCACCATACCCGCGACATCCTTGGGGTAAGTGCTGGCGTAGAGGCGGACGATGAGGCCGCCTGTCGAGTGGCCCACGAGGACGTAAGGGCCGGGGACCTTCGCGGCCCTCAGCAGAGCACGGAGTTCGGTCACCGCATCGCTGGCCGTACGCGGCTGACCAACTGGGTCGCTGCGGCTGAACTGGTCGGCTCCGAGGGTCGTTCCCGGACGATCGTAGGCGATGACGCGGGCGAGCTTCGCCACTCCCGCGAAGACCATCGTCCGTGTTGTCCCGTCGTCCGCCTGCACGCTCCAGATGTCGCCCGTATTGCGCAGTCCGGCGACCAGGACGACCGTCGGGCTGCCTTTGCCGGCGGACCGCATGTAGATGTGGCGTCCGCCGCCGATGTCCACGCGTCCTGCGAACTCCGTGGAGACGAGAAGGGCCGCAAGCCAGAGTGAGGTTATCATGCTGATTCCTCCGGGGAGGAATCGGTGGGGCGCGTCATTTGCGAGATGGACCTCTCGTTGGGACTGAAGAGGCGCGAGGGCCTGCCTGGAACACAGTACATCATGTTCGCTCCTCCTGACGCCCGCGCGACAGGTGCAAGCGCGGTTCCACCTGGTCGTCTTGGCTGGCCTCGGGGAAGGCGTGTTCCGGGTAAGCCTTAGCGAGCCGACGGATATCGATGCCGATGGGCATGATGCTCTCGTCGGCGCGGTAGCCGAGCGTGTAGTTCTCGCTCTTGAGATCGGCCAATAACGCCACGAGGTCGACGTAGCCGCGGGCGTAGTCCGTGACGATGTGAGCAAGCAAGCGGGTAAACAGAGCGCGCCGATAGGTGAAGTCGACCACCACGTCTGCGTTCTGACGCGAGGGAGCGACGAAGACGTGATAGCTGGGCCGGACGAACCGCTGGTACCGAGCGATGATGTTCTCGATGCGATCCTGGCGCTCCTTGAGATCGCGCAGAATCCGGCCGAGCAAGCGCTGATCGTCGGCAACGTCGAGGAAGCAAGTCATATCGAGGAAGCTCAAGACGGGTGCGGAGAGCACGAAGAGCCCCTCGACGATCACGACCGGCACCGGCTGAATCTCGATCACGTCCGGCTTCTGCTCCCGCTTGGCGAAGTCGTAGGCCGGCGTTCTCACCCCGCGACCCTCGGAAAGCTCTGCCAAATGGTGGGTGAGGAGTTCGAGATCGAGGTGGTTGGGATGGTCGAAGTTCAGATCTGCCGTATCGACCTCTGAGCTTGTCCGGAAGTACTGATCCATCGAGATCAGGGCCGCCACCTGCGGCCCGGCAAGCTCGCGGACCCGCTGCGCGAGGTGCGTCTTGCCTGAGCCGGAACCTCCGGCAATTCCCAGAAAGACTGGCCTGGACTCCATTCCAAGACGCTACCTGGTGATCGAACTCCGGCGCGGCACGGTCATTACGCCCGAGTGCTACTTCAAGCTATCCGGAATGGGGTTGCCCGGCGCTAGCAACTTGGCGATCTCCCTGAAGATCGGAGGGGAGTCGGCACCCCCGTCCGGGTCGCTCTTCGGTCCCTTGGTCGTGGTGATCGTAATAGCGATCTTCTTCGAGGGCAGGTAGCCGAACATCGTGGAGTAGCCGCAGAGGTTGGGGTTCTGAGCGAACCAGCCATTGAGCAGGATCACGCCGTAACCGTAGTACATGCTGGCGCGGTTGCCTCCAAGCCCGACGCTGGTCGGCGCGATCTGGGTTTCGAACGACATACGGGAGAGGAAGCGTCCCGTCCCGAGCGCTTGAGCGAGCACGCCGAGGTCGCGGACGTTGGAGACGAGCATCCCCGCCTCCCTCGTCCAAGAGGGGTTCCAGGCCGTGCTGTCTTCATAAACGCCGCGGTCGTGCGTATAGGCGTGAAGAGCCGGCTCGCGGATCAGCGAATTGGTAGGAACGTAGGTGTTGCGCAGCTTGAGGGGCTTGAAGATGTACTGGTCGAGCAGGAGCCTCAAGGGTTGTTTGCCGACCTTGGCGAGGATATCGCCGAGGATCACGAAGTTCGTGTGGGAGTAGTTCCAGCCCTTGCCCGGCTCATAGTGCTTCGGCGTCGCGAAGGCGTAGCGCAGCAGGTCCGCGGACGAGAACTGCTGGAACGGGTCCCTCACGTAGTCGTCGACGAAGGGCTTGTAGAGCACGTAGTCCGCGTATCCCGACGTGCAGTTGGCGAGCATCGCGAGGGTGACCTTCTCGGCATCTGGCAAATCGGGGAACCACTTCGACACGGGATCGCTCAGGCTCAGCCTGCCCTGGTCGGCGAACATGAGGAGCAGGGTGGCGACGCAGGTGTAGGTTACGCCGCCGACTCGGTAGTTCATCTGTCTGGTTGCGGGCACATTCACCATCGAATTCCCCAAGGCGACTTCGACGATCGGCTTGCCGTCGCGCCAGACTCCGCAGATCAGTGCGTTGAGCCCGCGCACGCTCTTTTGAGTGTCGAGGAGGGAGAGAATCTGCTTGGCTTCGGAACCGTGTGCGCCCACGGTCGACCACAGCGCGGAGAACCCGAGGAAAAGGCGGAAGGCTACCGAGCGCATGTGCATCGCCGAAGTCTACCGACACGCCGCAGTTGCTGCTGATTGGCTCCTTTACAAAGTGCTACATTGAGAACGGTTGAGGCGTCTTGAGCCTGGAAGTCTTATGAAGTTTTCGGTAGTTCTGCCGGTGACAGCCGGTGTCTGTATTGCTTTGTCCGGCTGTGGAGGCGGAAGCGGCGCGCCGATCGTCACCACGCCGGTAACGCGCCTGGTGCACGAAGATCGTCTTTCGGGTTCGGTCAAGTTGGTGGACCAACTCCTCGCTTCACTCGAGGTTGTCGGCTCCATAGCGGAAAGAAACGACACCGGCGCCTCGGGAACCGATCATTGGGACATCGACGTCGATCGGCCGCGCACGATCGGCTTCGGAGTTCTCGACGTTCCGAACGTCCAACTCCGCCTCCTCTCACCGGGAGGCGCGGAAGTGGCGCAAGCTCGATCCGGCGATCCGGCGGCCATCGTTCCGCTGTCTTCTGGTCGATATCGAGTGGAGCTCGTCAACCGAGGCTCAGAGCATCTTTTTGTTCGGGTGGGCTGGCAGACGGGTCAGGCCTCGCGAGCCAACTTTAGAGAAGGGCTCTATGCGAAGAGTTCTTACAGCGCGTCGGTCGATCGTGTGGTTGCACTCCGGCCTCTGCTCGGCGCGATCTATAAGCCGACACCCTCCGACTTCGCCCAGAAAGGAACGGGGCAGGGATCGCCCTACGAAGATTCCGATTTCTGCTGCGAGGACTTTAAGGACTCCTGGGGGCCCACTGGCCGCAACGACATCGCGCAGCTCAAGGCAGCGGGGGTGAACTTCCTCCACTTCTACGATTGGAACGACCCTAACTTCACGAGCGGCCCCAACAACTTCGATAGGCATCATAGGAACTTCCTGCAGCACTGCTCGGACAACGGTATGACGTACGCGGTGCCGATCAGCAACTATGCGATCTCCAATAATCGGTCCGACATCGTGGGCAACATCGTTCGCGAACTGTACAACGGATCCCAGCGATGGCCTGGCCTGGTGATGTGGCAGGTGGGCAACGAGTACGATGGCAACAACTTCGACCCCGCCGTGATCGCCAGGACTGCAAAGCAGATCGCCGACGTCGAGGACCAACTCGGCATTCTCGAATCCGAGCGGCCTGCTATGACGTCCCCAGTGACCTTCGGCCTTCATGGCAGTTCCATCGAAGGGCTCGTGAAAACTCAAGCACTCAAAAGCGCGTTCGACGCGGCGGGGCTCTCCAAGTTATGGTCGGGTCGCTGGATCGCTTCGGTGAACTCGTTCAATCCGGGCTCGGACCTTGCTCGGTGGATACCCCAGTTCCAGCAGGCGGTCGGCATTCCCTTCTGCCTCTTCGAGGTGGGTAAGGAGATCGGTGGTGTTCGCGACGGGGTCGACAGCCCCGACTACGGCGACGTCCATGACGAACAGCAGCAAGGGGCCTTCTACGCGGCCCAGCTCTCTGCCGTCACTCCCTTCGCCAAGGATTCTTCGTCGCTGTACCTCGGGCAGTGTGTGTTCTCGTTCGTCAACGAAGCCTATAAGGGGGGTACAGAGGCGACCTTCGGGGTTTACAGCCTAGGCGCTCCGTCCGGGAGGCAGGGAACTTTCGCTAAGAACGGCTGGACGTATCCCCTCGACAACTATGTCGAGAAGCCGAACTTCACGGCGATGAAGAACGCGTACGGCGCTGCGAAGACCGGACAATAGCGAAAGGGTCTGGGAATGCGGTTCCCGGGGGGCGACGCCGGAAGCGTCGAAGATGCGGTAGCCCGGGGTCGAAGACCCCGGGAGGATCAACCCGCGATTCGGTCCGACCCTGAAGGGGTCGCAGAACCCGCAGGACTACGGGTGCGCCCATCGGTGCGGCCAGCCTCCCTATGCTCGCGACCAAGCGAGAATTTGCTTGGGCAGGTTGCCGAGTGGGGTCGAGATGTCGATGCCTGTGACGTCCAGGACTTGCGCCCGGAACCAGATATCGAAGGGGTCTTCAGAAACGGCAAGGGCTGCATGCACCCGATCCGGATCGGGCGAGACGTAGTAAACGATCAGGAAGTCGCCGTGCGGGGTCTCCTGCAAGAACCAGCTTTCCTTGACCACGGTCGTTTGCGCAGCATCGAGTTCTCTCCGTCTTGGACCGGAAATCGTCTCTGCAAAGGCGCGGGCATCCTCGGTTTTGCCGGGGAGAATCGGGACGAAAAAGGCGTTCTCGATCATCGAGGGTAGCCTACCCTCTCTCGGGGGCACGAGCCTTCCCCCGGCTGGGCTGTGCGGCGGGAGGGGGTCGTGAAGGAGGCCGCGCCGTCTGAATCTCGTGAGGCGCCCTTGGCAACGGGTCGGAATTGCGGTCATTGGGGGGCGACGCCGGAGGCGTCGAAGATTCGGTAGCCCGGGGTCGCAGACCCCGGGAATGAACGCGCGAATCAGTTCGACCCCGAAGGGGTCGCAGAATCCGGCGAACGCATGACGGATTGTGGCACCCCTGCGGGGTGCCACAATCGGCACGACCTTGCCTCCCCGGTTCTTCGACCCGGGGCTAGGAGGTTTTCGACCCCTCGGGGGTCGTCTCCCGGTCCGCCCGGCAACCTCCGGCAGCCCGCGGATGGTCATGCCGTGGTAAGACGGTAGACATCCGGGGGCACGAGCCATCCCCCGGCTTCCTCTTCCTGGCCGGCAGCCCAGGATGAATTGTGGCGCGGGAAGACGGCAGACATCCGGGGGCACGAACCATGCCCCCGGCTGCCAACGGCGCTGCGGATGGCGGTCTGCAAAGAGAAACCCCCTCGCGATCGCGAGGGGGAATTGTTGTGCGCTCATCCCCAGGTGGGGGTAGGGAGGCGCGGAACTTAGTTGTCGCCGCTCTGGCCGAAGTTATTGCTCAGCAGAGCGAAGTCACCGATGGTGATCTCCATGTCGCAGTCGAGGTCCGCGTTCTCGTCCCAGTTGGGATCGCCAGGCTGGGAACCGAAAGCCGCGCTGAGGATCGCGAAGTCGCCGATGTCGACTTCGTTGTCGCCGTTGCAGTCACCGGTCAACAGGGTGAAGGTCGCGCGGTTGCGAAGATCGACGGAACTCGTCACCTTGCGCATCCAGCGAGTGTCGGCCTTGACCGCCACGTCGTAGACGCCCTGGGCGATGTTCGCCGCCACGTCGACGCAGAACTTGCCGGCGCTGTCGAGCGTCGTGACCGCCGTTTGGAGCGGGCTCGTGCTGCCGACGTTGCGGATTTCTACCGTCACTTGGACTCCGCCAGGCAAGTCGCAGCCCTCGAGGGTGACCACGCCACAGAAGCCAGGCCGGCCAACGAGGATGAACGGAAGGTCCTGAGGGACGTTCGGCGGGGTCGCCGGGTTACCGGTGTCCTCTGCGAAGACCCAGAGGTTGACCGCGTTCTGCCATTGCAATCCATTCGATCCGGCGATGCCTCGCAGATTATCGAAGGTCGTGCTGGGATTGAAGACCGCGCCGGCGGCGGCGGGATCGAGCGTGTAATCGATCCAATAGGTCCCGGGGCCCATCACGAGCGGCGGGTTGACCGGAAGGGTCACCTGCTCGAGCTTGCGAGTCGTGCCAGGAGCGGTTCCGACAGGAACCTGAGTGTTGAAGATCCTATAGATGATCCCGACCGCAGCCGGCGTTGCCTGAATCTGGTCGGTGATCGCGGATCCCTGAGCGCCGCTATCATAAAGAAGGACGGCGTTGGGGTCCTGTCCGCCCGTCACGGCATCGCGCGGGCTGCGATCCCAGATCTTGAGGTTACCCCCGGTGATTTGGCCAGGCAGTCCGGTTCGGTAGCCGTAGACCTTTACGCCGGACAGCGTCCAGCCGCACTTCGGCACGACGAAGTCGTCCGCGAGTCGGAAGAACGTTCCGGCGGTGCCGGTGTTCGACGTCACGGAGAAGCCGGCGACCGTGTTGGAGACCCCCGGAAATGCCGGGTTGTCCTCGACTTCGGACCAGAAGGCGCCAGCCGGAGCGCCGACACCGCTATCGGTGAGCAGCTGCGCATTGAGCTGCGGCACGTTTGGGTTGTTAGACTGGTTGCTGTAAAGATTCCACTGGGCCGACGCTGAAACGGCGACACCAGCCAGCAACGAGAGACAGACGATTCGGTTCAATCGGAGCATGAATTCCTCCTCTCCCATTCGAATAGATTGAGCGCACGGCGAAAGACCTGCGCCTAACTCAGTATATATCTAGTCCCGCCCGATTGGGGCGACTTTTTTTGCTTTTCGGCACAAGATCAAGTTTGGCCAGCGTCTACTCGTGGGCGCCGTCGGCGATCCACTTGGCGAGAAGGTCGATCTGCTCCTTGGGCAAGCGGCCGGTGGGCGGCATGCTTCCACGGTTGATTTCTCGCATTATGCGGCTTCCGGACGGGTTCCCTGGGGTCACGTTCTTCCGCACCCCGGCATAGGAGGTGAGATCGACGCCCTTCTTCGCACCGGGTCCCATGTGGCAGCCCGCGCAGTTCATGTCGAAGATCGACTTGACCGCAGCGAACGTCGTGGCATCGGCACTCGGAGCTGCTGCCTCTGCGGCCTCTTTCGCGTCTGCCGGAGGAGTCCAGGCGAAGGTTTCGCCGGCCAACGGAGCCTCGGCGAAGGTCACTTCTTTGGCAAACACGATGGTCTCGCTTCCCGCGGACTCCTCGGCGGCTGCAGCGCCCGCCGTAATGAACGAAACGCCGCGCGCCATTCCGGTGGCGTCCTCGATGAAGAGGGTCAGGTCGCTCCGGTCCTTGCGGCTGATGGCGACGTCCGTCACCTGGACGTTCCGCACCTTTCGGCCGGCGCCCTTTCGAACACCCGTGATCGACTTGGCGAAGTCCTCGTCGAGGAAGGCCGACCATGCCCAGGTCGCGTCGCTCCCGAGCACTTTGCGCAGGTTCTCCGGGCTCGCCGGTTTCTTAACGTAGGTCTTCTTTGCCTTGTCGTACTCGAACAGGTCCTTCCCGTCGGATACCGCAAGTGTGCGGGGAGTTTCCCACTTGAAGAAGTTCGGCTTGGAGAGCACGAGAGTCCCTTCTTCGGTGGCTCCTCCGACCTGAGTGATGGCCAGCTTCAACGTGACGGCTGGAGCCTTGGTAAGGGTGGCGACATGCTTGTCGACGATGGGGTCGGCCGGCGAATACAAGCCTATGGCGAGCGGGGCGAGGGCGAGGGCATAGAGTGCGCGCATATTGTTTAGGTTCCTTTCTCGTCAATTCTACTGCTTCGGGGCTCCAGGGGCCACGGCCACATGCATAATTCACGCGTGAGCGAGACCCTCGATACGCTCATCCAGCGCTATATCGACCATCTGCGCGCGACCCGGTCGCCTCATACGCTTCGCAGCTACGGATCCGACCTCGCCCAGTTGGCGTCGACGGTGCGGGAGGGCGCCATGCCGGATTGGCTCGAGCCGGAGGTCCTCCGGGCCTACCTGCGCCGCTTCGGCAAGACGCCGGTGACTCGCGCCCGAAAACTGGCATCTCTGCGGGGATTCGTCCGCTTCCTCAAGACCTTGGGACATCTGGAGTCAGACCCGACCGAGGCGCTCGAGGCCCCGATCCGTCGAAGACGGTTGCCGAAATCGCTCAGCCAGCATCAGGCCGTCGAATTGCTAGACCAGAACGACGTCGGTCGGACTCCCCAACGGGACCGCGCGCTGCTCGAACTGATGTATGCGGCCGGCCTGCGGGCGAGCGAAGTCGTGGGGGTCGATCTCGAGCACTTCGACTTCACCTCGCGAACGCTCCGCGTGTATGGCAAGGGCAACAAGGAGCGGATCGTCGTGTTCGGCGAGACCTGCGCCGGCGCCCTCGATGCCTACCTCCAGGGCGAGCGAGAGCAGCCGAGCGGAGGGCCGGAGCGTCCCCTTTTCACGAACCGCCAGGGAAGGCGTCTTTCGACTCGGACGGTGCAGAACGTGGTCGCGCGTTGGGCGCGAGCGGCGGGCTTGCCTCCCGAGACCACTCCGCACACGCTTCGGCACAGTTTCGCCACCCATCTTCTGGACGGGGGCGCGGACCTCAAGTCGGTCCAGCAGCTTCTGGGTCACGAAAGCCTAGCGACCACGCAGATCTATACCCACGTCAGCGTTGAGCGACTTCGGGAAGCCGTCTTGAAGGCGCATCCCAAGAGCCGGAGGACGCGTACAATCGAGTAACGGCCATGCAACTCGTCGAACTGTTCGCCATAAGCATCCCCATCTTCGCCCTGATGATCCCGATCGTGGCGATTCTGACCCATCACCAGCGCAAGATGGCTGAGCTGATTCACCAGCGGGGCGTCGACGATACTGCAGCGCGCGAGGTCGTGGCTTTACGGGCCGAGGTCCACGAGTTGAAGCAGTTGCTTCAGACCCAGATCATCGCGATGGACGGCCTGAGTCGAGGGGGCGAACTTCCGGCGACTCCGCCACCTCCTCCGCGCACGACGGACCGGGTTGTCTAGCGAGAACGCGGGAACCTTCGCGGCGAGTTGGGCCATAGTGTAAGGCATGAATCGACTTCTTGCCCTCGGGGCCGCCTTCGGCCTCGCCGCTTTCGCGTGTCCCTCCGATCCTACCGTCGAGGAGCTTCTGTCCGGCATGCGCAAGGCCTACCGCGAAACGAAGACGGCGAACTTCCAGACGAAGTCGGAAATCCGGGAAGCCGGTCAGGAGCTCACTGTCGTGCTCGACGGGCAGTTCATGTCACCCAACAAGATGAAGGTGAGCTTCACTGGGGTGCCGAGCGGGGCGGTGACGCTCTACTGCGACGGGGCGAAGGTCTCGGTCGCGATCGAAGGGAAAGTCGTACGGAGTATGGACTACTCGCTCGACAGCCTCGGGCGCTCGCTGTTTGCCAACCTCGAGACGCTGTGTTTCTTCGACTGGAAGCGCCAGCTCTCGACCGAACAGGGCGGCAACATGCAAAAGAGCAAGTTGAAGATCGTCAAGGAGGACTGGAACGGAGAGTCCTGGCTCGTCCTGGAAGAGCATGCCCCCGAGCAGAAGGTGGAGGTCCGCTACTTCGTGGACCCCGATACGAAGTTCATCTGGCGCACCGTGGCGACGATGATCGGCGACAAACAGCCGTTCATGGATGCCCGGATCGTCAAGCTCGAACTAAACCCGACGATCGACGAGAAGGTCTTCTCGCCGCCGAAGTAAGACCCTAGTGGCCGATTGCAGGAGAGGCGCTTTCCGTGGTCATGAGGCGGCTGTCGGCGGCTGGCGGTACGTAAGGGCCTCGAGGCAGAGCGGTCTCGGCGCCCGCCTCCCAACCCGCGACAGGCTCCCACGAGCGGGTCATGTAGTCGCAGTACATGAGGAACATGAGGAGGAACCAGACGAAGCCGGTGATCGCCCACATCTTCGTAAGCTTCGTCCCGTACTTGACACCCATGAAGACGGCGATGACGAGGCTCGCCTTAATAATGGCGATCGTCATGGCGATGGCGTTGTTGATGTAGCTGTTGTCGGTGAAGTGGACTTCGTAGACGAAGATCGTCAGGCCCATCAGCACGAAGAGGATGACGAGGACGCCGAAGTACGTCTTGATCGGGACGATGTGGTGAGAGTGGTTCTCGCTCATGGCTTATCTCGGGATCAGATAGAACAGCGGGAAGAGGAAGATCCAGACGAGGTCGACGAAGTGCCAGTAGAGGCCGACCATTTCGGTGTTGACGTAGTCTTGCGCGGAATGCGTCTTCTTCCAGTGGAGGTACATCAGCGCCCCGATGACGATGATGCCGACGATGACGTGGAGGGCGTGGAGCCCGGTGAGGGTGAAGTAGAGGCTGAGAAACAGTTGGGCGATGTTCTCGGGCACTGCGGCGATAGCGGGGTCGTTGTGAGCACTCTCTAGGTTCCAGGTGAAGTTGGTGGTCGGGAGAAGACCGTGGCTGATCTTGGGCTGCCATTCCCATATCCACTTGATGACGAGGAAGGCGACGGCGCAGACCTGCACAGCGGCTAGGTTCATCAGTACGCGGCGGTGGTCCTTCTTCTGGGCGTAGTGGACGGCGACCGCCATGCAGAAGCTGCTGATCAGTAGGATGGTCGTGTTGATGCCGCCGGGAACGACGTCCAGCAGGCGATGGACCTGATAGAACTCGTTCTGATACTTCCAGCGGTAGATACTGTACATCACGAACAGCACGCCGAAGAACATGATCTCGGTCACCAGGAAGGTCCACATCCCGACCACGTAGCTTTCGCTCTGCTGGTCCATGTCCTCGTACTGGTGCTTCAGCAGTGGATCGTGGCCGTGCCCGTGCTCGTGTTCGACGGGCCCGAGTTTGTCCTGCGCGGTGATTTCCATGGGTTAGAGGTCCTCCTGATGCGCGACGTGGGTGGTGTCGTGATGGTGGGCAGATTCGGCGGCGTCGGCCTCGGGGTCGTAGTCGTACGCCTCCTCGGTGACGACGGGCGTCTCATAGAAATTGTAGGTCGGCGGCGGGGAGTCTGTCTCCCATTCGAGGCCTTTGGCTCCCCACGGGTTGGGTCCGGCTTTGGGACCACTTCGCAGGGAAGAGGTGAGATAGAAGGCGGGGATGATGAGGCCGATCGCGAGGAACGACGCGCCCGCGGTCGACAGGATGTGCCAGATCTGCCAGTCGGGCTCGAAGTAATAGTAATGCCATCGCCGGGGCATCCCGAGAAAGCCCAGGATGAACTGCGGGAAGAAGGTGAGGTTGAAACCGAGGAAGACGATGACGGCGTTAACCTTGCCCCAAGCGTCGCTGTACATCCGGCCGAACATTTTCGGCCACCAGAAGTGCAGCCCTCCGAGGAAGGCCATGAGCGTTCCGCCGACCATGACGTAATGGAAGTGCGCGACGACGAAGTAGGTCCCCGTGAGGTGGACGTCGGTGGAAAGGGAAGCGAGGTACAGGCCGGTGAGGCCGCCGATGACGAAGAGCCCGATGAAGCCCAGGGCGTAGATCATCGGGGTGTTGAAGTGGATCGAGCCCTTGTACATCGTCGAGGTCCAGTTGAAGACCTTGACGGCGGAGGGGACCGCTACGAGGAAGGAAACGAAGGAGAAGACGATGCCCTGGTACATCGATTGACTGGAGACGAACATGTGGTGTCCCCAGACGATGAAGCCAAGGCCCGCGATCGCCAAACTCGACATCGCGACGAACTCGTAGCCGAAGATGCGCCTTCGACTAAAGCAGGCGATGATTTCGGATATGACGCCCATGCCCGGCAGGAGCATGATGTAGACCGCTGGGTGCGAGTAGAACCAGAACATGTGCTGGAAGAGCACCGGGTCACCGCCGAGCTCTGGACTGAAGACACCCACCCCGAACGCTCGCTCGACCACCACGAGAGCAAGGGTGATCGCGACGACCGGCGTACCCAGCATGATGATGACGCTCGTTGCGTACTGTGCCCACACGAAGAGGGGTAGCCGGAACCACGTGAGCCCAGGTGCCCGCATCTTGTGGACGGTGACGATGAAGTTGAGGCCGGTTGCGATCGACGAGAATCCCGCGATGAATGCTCCGACAATGGTGATCGTGACCTGGGAGTTACTGTAGAGCGAACTGTAGGGCGTGTAGAAGGTCCAGCCCGTGTCGACGCCACCCATCAGGAGGCCGGCCATCATGCAGGCTCCACCGATCATGTAGAGGTACCAACTCAAGAGATTGAGTCGGGGGAAGGCGAGGTCTCTCGCGCCGATCATGATCGGCAAGGCGAAGTTGCCCAGCACCGCCGGCACAGAGGGGATCAGGAAGAAGAAGATCATGATGATCCCGTGGGCCGAGAACATCTTGTTGTAGGTCTCCGAGGTCATCAGGGTGCCCTGCGGAGAGGTGAGTTCGAGGCGGATAAGGCCCGCAGCGACACTGCCGAGGAAGAAGAAGAACGAGATGCTGATGAGGTACAGCACCGCGATGCGCTTGTGGTCACCGGTCAGCAGCCACGAGGCGATCGTGTGCTTGACGTTGAGATAGTTCTCTCTCGGTTCTTCGGGTGCGCTGGTCGGTTCGAGAACGGCGCTCATCGTTCGGCTCCTGGGGTGGGGCTAGCGGGGATCGGCGGGCTAGCCACGACGTCCGTCGCCGGGGCCTGCCCGAGGGTCTTGATGTACTCGGTCAGCTGCAAGATCTGCTCTTCCGAGACCTGGCTCTTCTCGTAAACCGGCATCGTCTTGTCGTAGCCGGTCACCAAATGACGGTACGGATCGTAGATCGCATCGCGAATGTAGGCGTTGTCGGCGACGACCATGCTGCCGTCCTTAAGCTTTCGCTGGGAGCCGAACAGCCCGTACAGGGTCGTGCCTCGTTCGTTGTCCTTGTCGCCGTGGCAGGTGCCGCAGGCGAGGCGTTCGTAAAGCTGTTTGCCGGCTTGGGCCATAGAGGTCGGAGTGGCGATGAAGCGGTTGCCACCCTTGGCGACCCACTCCTGGTATTCCTTCTTTGGGAGGACGTAGACGTAGCCGCCCATTTCGGAGTGCTGTGTGCCGCAGTGCATCGCGCAGAGGATGTGGAACTTGCCCGGCTTCGTTGGGGTGAACCAGAAGGACGTGTATCTGCCCGGGACGACGTGCCACTGGAGGCGAAACTCGGGGATGTAGAAGGCGTGAATCACGTCCTGCGAGATCATCGTCAGCTGAACGGGTTCCCCCAGCGGGACATGGAGTTCGTTGTTCTCCCGTATCCCGTTGGTGTGTTGGATCTGCCACATCCACTGCTTTCCGATGACGAAGACCTGCATCGCGTCCTTCGGCACCTTATAGAGGTCCACGAACTGCTGAGTGCTCCACGCGAAGATTGCTATCGCCATTCCGAGGGGGATCACCGACCAGGCGATTTCGAGCTTCGTGTTGCCGTGGGGGGCGTTGCTCCGGTCCGCCTTGTTCTTGTGGTTGTACTTGAGCGCTAGGAACAACACTGCGACATAGACGCCGATTGTAAAGAAGATCGTGAGCGCCGTAATCGTGTAGAACAGGGCGTCGTGCTTCCCGGCATGTTCGCTGGCGGCTTCGGGTCGAATCGGAAAGTTCATACTTGTGGACTCCCCTCGGGCTTGGTGGGCCGGGGCAAGGCGGCCCGACGATTTTTGAGGGCCATTCGAACGATGGAAAAGGCCACGATGGCAAGGGTGAGGCCGCCAGCGATCTGGCTGATTCGCATGACGTTGAGGGTGATCTCACCGGTTCGGAGGTCGCGGTTGAGGCACCCGAACCACTTGGCCTCCGTGGTAACGGCGCCGATCTTCTGCTGACCAGCGTCCTTGAGCGAGTTCAGCACCATCTTGGGCACATAAACGACGTCTATGAAGTACTTCGAGAGGTGACCATCCGGCGTGGCGATCATGATTGCGGCCGGGTGGTCGATCAGCCCGGTATCGGGGTCGTAGGTGTAACGAAAGCCTAGGGCCTTCGTGAGCGGCTGGATCGATTCCTGCTTGCCGACGAGAAAGTGCCAGCCATCCTCGAGGCCAGGGCGATTGAACTTAGCGAGCGTTTCCTTTTCGACGCCCGCCGCCATTTCCGGGGTTTCCTTGGGGTGGACGCTGAAGGTGACGATCTCGTAGTCTCGGCCCGGCTCGAAGTTCTTCATCCCTTTAACCGCGCCGATCACGCCGTCGAGGGTCATCAGGCAGATGCCCTTGCAACCGTAGAACACCGGAACAACAATGACGGGCTTGTCCTTGAAGTAGTTGCCCAGCTTGACGGTCTTACCATGCTCGTCGGTCCACTCGGTGTTCAGCGGCAAGAGGGTATCGAGGTTCTGGTCGATGCCAATGTCACGATCGGGCGGAGTGGGCGGGCTTTGACCTGGAGCCTGAGCCCACAGGCTCGAGCAGACCAACGCAAATGCCATCGTAATGAGAGTCTTAGCCACCATGAGTCGCTCCTTCGGGGGATGTCGGAGTGGTTTCGACGCCGCCCTCGGTCGATGGAGCAGGCTCCCCGGACGGGGCCACTCCGGGCATCGCCGGTTCAGGCTGAGGAACGCCTCGCTCCGCGAAGCCTTTCTGGAGGGCCATTTCCATGGCGACCTCCACTGGAATGCGAACGACGCCCTTGTCTTTGTCGACCCAACCGTACGTGGTCAGCCGAACGTTCTCCTCGCGCCTCAGGGTCGCAATGTCCTTTACGGCGGTCACATTGGTCTGCAGCTGCGGGGAGTCCTTGGCGGCCAATGGGGAGGTACGAACAGGGGGGTGAGGCTTCGAGCCCAACAGACCGAAGGCCCAAACGACGCCGATGCCGATAAGCACGCTGAACGTCGTGAAGACGAAGAAGCCTATGGCCGCCTTGCTGATGAGCGGCACGTCCACGTCGCGCGTGTCGTAGCCGAGCTTCTGCATCTCCTCGATTTGGGCGTTTGCTTGTTCCGGGTCGGGTTTATGCATGGTGCGGTTCGGCCTCCAGGAGCCGAGTGTCGTAGGTAGGAATGACGGAGCCGGTGCGAATCACCGAGCCGAAAACGATGAGCCAGAGCCCGCCGACCAGGGCGAGCGCGGCGAGGTCGCGCGGGTCGAAGCCAGTTTGTCTCATGCCCGGGATCACGTTCCAATACATGTCCACGATCCGCATGAGAAAGATCAGCACGACCACGCCGAGGAGGATGCGGGGGTTGCTCTTGGTTCTCGGAGCCAAGAGCAGCGTCCAAGGGACAAAGAACCCGAAGACCACGTTGATCGCACCGAGCACGTTCCAAAACTCGCCGACTTGGCTGATCCGGCGATCGACATAGTATCGGGTGTATTCCGGCAGGTTGCCGGACCAAGTGATGATGAACTGGGACAGCGTCACGTAGCACCAGAACATCGTGAAGGCGAAACAAAGGTTGCCCAAGTCCTTGGTCAGTTGCGGCGAGATGATCTCGCTGTAGGGCTTCTTCGCCCGGTTCCAGCAAAGGATGATGGTGCCGAGGCTGAGTGCCGCCAAAGCGCCACTGGTGACGTACCAGAACCCGTAAATCGTGCTGCCCCAATGGGGGTCGATGGACATCACCCAGTCGGTGATTGCGAAGGTGACGCTGACGACGAAGACCACGATTCCAGGAGCGGAAAGGTTGGTGCGGAAAATCGCCCGCTTGGGATCGGGGCTCTTGTCATCGGCCAAGGAGGACGCCCGCAGAATCCAGGCGAGACCGAACCAGACGAAGAAATACAGGACGGTTCGAACCAGGAACCAGGTCTCGTTCAGGTAGTACTGCTTTTCGACCGCGAGTTTGGCCAGTTCTCCGGGATGGGCCCAGTGGTAGATCTTGCCCAGGTTGAGGGCGATCGGTATCCAGGCGATAAACATCCAGACGAACATCCAGGGACCGCCACCCGCCTCATAGAGGCGAACGACGGCCGTCCCCCAACTGCCGCGGGTCGTGTGATAGAGCAGGGTCACGCCGAAACAGCCGAGCGTAAGAGCCATCACCATCACCCACGCGAACAGATAGGAGTGGAACATCGCGCTCTGGTCGCTCATTCCGGCGGCAATCCCGATGCCGCCCAAGATAGCGAGTCCGATGCCGATCGAGCGGGCCATGCCGAGGTGGACGGTGTTCTTGGCTTCCATAGGTCTAGTTGCCCTCTCCGGTCGGCGGTGTCTCCAGTTGGGAAAGCTGGTCGTTCGGAACGTCCTGGATACGTCCGTTCTGGCTCGTCTGGAGCACGCGAAGCCAAGCCACGATCGCCCAGCGGTCCGCCGGGTCGACGTTGGGTGCCTGCCGATACATCACCCCGTATCCGTTGGTGATCACATCGTAGAAGTGGCCCACTGGCATCTCTCGAAGCCGATCCGTGTGGTAGCTCGCGGGCGGACGAGCGAGAACCAGGCCTCGCTGGGCGATCATGCCTTTGCCGTCGCCGATGCGGCCGTGGCAATGCGAGCAGTAGATGTTGAACCGCTCCTGTCCCCTCTCGAGGACCTCCTTAGTAACTTTGATCGGGAACCGATCGATCATCTTCCCGTTCTCGAAACCGGTGAAGTAGGCGTCGTCGAGCCGAACCTGTCCTCGGGCCACAGTGCCAGAGACTGGGGTTCGCGAAGCCGATTGACCCTCCCACGAACTGAAGCCGGACAGCGCCTGCGACTTGGCCTTTGGCTGTACCCACATGTCGGTGTGGCAGCCGGCCGCAAGGACGACGAGTCCGAGGGCAGCCAGGCGAAGACGGCGGATGTAACGCATCAGTAGTCCTCCTTCGGTTCGGCGACTTCGCAGACGTTGTGGGCTCCCAAGCTTTGCAAGAAGTCTTTCGTTTTGCCTGGATCGAACATCGGGTCCTGGCTCTCTACGCAGAGGAAGAAGCTCGTCTGGGAGGCCAATTCGAAGCGCTCCGCGTCGAAAATCGGGTGGAAAGGCTTGGGGAGGCCGTTCAAGGCGAGCATCCCGAAGAACGCGGTGAGCGAGGCGAAGAGGATCGTGCACTCGAACGTTACGGGCACGAACGAGGGCCAACTGAACAGCGGTCGGCCACCGACGTTCAGCGGGTAGTCGATGACCGCGGTGAAGTAGATGAAGGCTAGCCCCGCCGCACCACCGAAGAGTCCGGCGAAGAAGATCATCCACTTGATGCGAGGGTCGAAGAACTTGATCGCATCGTCGAGGCCGTGGACGGGGAACGGTGTGTAGGCGTCGAGGCGGGTGTAGCCCGCCTCGCGCGCTCGCTCGGCGGCATCGAGGATCTCCTCGGGGGAGAGAAACTCCGCGACGATCCCGTACAGCGTGGGTTTGCCGCCTCCGGTGCCGTGAGCCGATTCGTGTGCGACGGCCGCCATCTATTCTCCTCCTTTGCCGCCCATGCTGGGAGCGGGTGAGCCGACCTTTACCTTGGCCTTGCCGTTGCGATGGTCGACGTCCCCCGTTCGATGGAGCAGGTCTTTCATTTCGAAGATGTTGATCATCGGGACGAAGCGGATGAAGAGGAACATCATGAAGACGAAGAAGCCGATGGTGCCGGCAAACATCCCGAAGTCCCACCAGGTTGGGTAGTACATTCCCCAAGCGCTCGGCATATAGTCTCGGTGGAGGCTCATCGGGATGATCACGAACCGTTCGAGCCACATCCCCACGCTGACGAAACCCGAGATGATCAGCAGAGCGGTCGTGTTGTTGCGAACCTTCTTGCTCCAGAGAGGCTGAACGGCGAGGCCGTTGCAGATCCAGAGCGACCAGAAGAGCAGGGCGTAAGGTCCGGCGAACCGGTTGGAGATCAAGTACAGCTCGTACGGATTCCCGCTATACCAGGCGTAGAACACTTCCATGATGTAGCCATAGAAGACGATCAGGCCGGTGGCGAGCATGATCTTGGCGCACCAGTCGAGATGCTTGTCCGTGATGAGATCTTCGAGGTGATACCACTTCCGGATCGGAATCGCGAGGGTCAGCACCATTGCGAAGCCGGCAAACACCGCACCGGCGACGAAGTAGGGCGGGAAGATCGTGACGTTCCAACCGGGGACGATCGAAACCGCAAAGTCGAGGGACACGATCGAGTGAACCGACAAGACGAGCGGGGTCGAGAGGCCGGCGAGAATGAGATAGGCCGCTTCGTATCGGTGCCAGTGCTTGACCGATCCCGTCCAGCCCATGGCGAGCACTCCGAACAGCTTCTTCAGCCACACCTTCTTGACCCGGTCGCGAAGGGTTGCAAAGTCGGGGATGAGCCCCACGAACCAGAAGAGCGCCGAGACCGTGATGTACGTCGTGACCGCGAAGACGTCCCAGATCAGCGGGCTGCGGAACTGAGGCCACATTCCGAGGATGTTCGGGTAAGGGAACAGCCAATAAGCCACCCAAGGTCGACCCGTATGCAGAAGTGGGAAGAGACCCGCGCACATGACGGCGAAGAGCGTCATCGCCTCGGCGAACCGATTGATCGAGTTCCGCCACTGTTGCCGCAAGAGAAGGAGAATCGCCGAGATGAGGGTGCCCGCGTGGCCGATACCGATCCACCACACGAAGTTGATGATGTCGAAGGCCCATGCGACCGGCTGGTTGTTGCCCCAGATGCCGATGCCCTGGTAGACCAGGTAGGCGATCGAGACGAGCAGAATGTTGACGAACAGGAAGGCAACGCCCACGATCATCATCCAGCGCCGCTGGTGGATTTTCTGGTTCAGAACAACGTCGCCGATCTGGGCATCGAGCGACTGATAACTCTGGTCGCCAGTGAGGAGGATGTCCTTTTCGGGTTCTCGGGTGACTAGTGCCATCAGGCCTTCTCGATCTCCGGGTTGGGATTGCGAAGCCGCTTCAGGTAGGTCGTTCGCGGTTTCGTGTTGACTTCGGGCAGCAGAGTGTAGTTCCGCTGACTGTGGGCAGTGTGGCTAACTCGGCTTTCGGGGTCGCCGATGTCGCCGAAGACGATGGCCCCGGTAGGGCAGGCGTCTTGGCAGGCGGTCGTAATCTCGCCGTCACGAATCTTGCGGCGCTCCTTCTTGGCGGTGATCCTCGCCGCGTTGATCCGCTGGACGCAGTAAGTGCACTTCTCCATGACGCCTCGTCCACGAACCGTCACGTTCGGGTTGTTTACGAGGAGGAGCGAGTCCGCCTGGATGCGATCCCAAGGCTGTTTCCAGTTCGGATAGTCTTTGCGATCCAGGAAGTTGAAGTAGTTGAACCTACGAACCTTGTAGGGGCAGTTGTTCGAGCAGTACCGGGTACCGACGCACCGGTTGTACACCATCATGTTGAGCCCTTCGTGGCTGTGAGTGGTTGCCGCCACCGGACAGACCGGCTCGCAGGGGGCCAGTTCACAGTGCATACAGTTGACGGGCATGAACACCGTCTCGATTGCGTTCGAATCGAGCAAATCCGGGTCGTTTTTCTGGGGGTCGGCCAACTGCGAGTTGTTTTGGGTCGCATCTTCGACCGTTCCATTTTCGCGAACCCGGTAGTACCGGTCCACGCGGATCCAGTGCATTTCGCGGCCTCGCTTGACCTGAACTTTCCCTACCACCGCGATGTTGTTTTCTGCCTGGCAGGCCGTGATGCAGGCGTTGCAGCCGATACAGGTGTTGAGGTCGATGGTCATCCCCCACTTCGCGCCGTCCCAAGGTTCGGGGAACACCTGGTCCGGATACATCGACGGTCCTTCGTGGTGCGAATGACTTTCGTCGTGCTCCTTCTCCTTGCCGAGGTCTGCGAGGTTCTCGGACTGGAAGAGGTCTCTTCCCTCCATCGAGTGGTGGGTCTGGCATGCGGAGAGCGCGTAGAGCTGGTTCGCCTTCGAGATTTCTACACCGTAGTCGGACCAAAGGTTGGCGGTGGACCGCATCGCGAACGCGTTGTAGAGGCCCACATCGGTTCCGACAATGCCTCCCGCCTTCCGTGCGTATCCGGTTTGTAGCCCGACCACGTCGTCTGGATGTCCGGGGAGGACCCAGACCGGCGCGTCGACGGTCACACCCTTATAGGTGATCGTGACGAGGTCTTCGTTGGCGACTCCGAGTTGCCCGGCAGTCTTCGGGCTGAGGAGCGCGACCCCATCCCAGGTCAGGGTCGTCAGCGGCCTCGGGAGTTCTTGAAGCCACCCCACGTTGGCATAACGCCCGTCCCAGACGCAGGCGTCGGGCCGGAACACGATCTCGAGCCCGGATTTCGTGGCCGAGGCGATTCCCGCGGCGAAGTTGCCTGCGAGGGTCGGGTTCTTGGTCACCGCCTCCGTGCCGGGGATCACACCCTTGTTCAGCCAGTCCTGCCAGTTCTTCTCGAAGTCGCCGCCGGCATGCTGTCGCCAAGTTGCTCGCACAAGGTCGTAAGCGGTGTCGGGCTTGCCCATGAGGCCTGCGAGCACGTCGTGCAACGACCGGTTCTCGTAAAGAGGCGAGACAAGCGGTTGGACGATCGACGCGGTCCCATCGAAGGCGCGTCCGTCGCTCCACTCCTCCAGGAAGTGGCTCTGCGGCAAACGCCATGCACACGCGTTGGCCGTTTCGTTGTGCTGCGTGCCCAGATACATGGTCAAGGGGACTTTGGCGAGGGATGCGGCGAAATTGACGTCCTTTGGGGCGTCGTAGACTGGGTTCGCGCCGACGACGAGCAGAATCTTGACCCGTTCCTCGGTCATGTCCTTGACCAAGCTGCGGAGCGAGCCCATCCGGTTCTCCGGGGAAAGAACGGGCTCGATGTACCGAACGGTTTGGCCGACGTTGCCGAGTTTCGCGTTGATCGCATGGGCTAGCGCATGGACCTCGGCCGGCTGCTGGTCCCCGGGGACGACGATGCATCTTCCCGAGTGGGCCAGGAGATCGGCGATGAGAGCCTGCATCCACTTGTCGGGCACGGATTTCGGTTTGACCCCGCTCGCACCGGGTACCCCCAAGCTCTCGGCGAGCGACGCCGTAAAGTCGAGGACTTCCGATGCCTTCATCGCCAGCCGGTGGTCGGCGTTCGCTCCCGCGACCGTCGGCACGCTCTCGACGGCATAGAGACGATTCATGGTTCCGCCGTTGTCTTCAGCCCGGCGGCGGTTCATGAAGTCCTTTGCGTACCGGGTGCTTCCGGGAAGCTGGGTGAGAAACTCGGAGTCGAGCGAAAGGACGACGTCGGCGAGATCGAAGCGGTAGATAGCGTCCACTGGCTCGCCGAATGCCATGAGGGCGCCTTCGAGGACCGAATCGCGATTGATCGGCTCGTACTGGTGCCACTGCATCTTGGGGAACATCCCGCGAAGCTGCTTCATCTGGGCCGCCAGAGTCGGCGACGATGAAGGAAGGGTGAGGATATGCAGGCCCTCCCCGTTGCCACGTTGGGCGTCGAAGTCCTTGCGAACCTGCTGGAAGAAGGTGTTCCAGTCGGCGATGTTCGTCTGATCGCCGGCGAGGAGGCTGACCTCCTTGATTCGCTCGGGGTCGTAGAGTTGGAGCAAGGTCGATTGAGTGATGCTATCGAGGCCCTTGGTTCGCTTGGCTGGGTCGGCATGTCCATCGATCGCTGGGTGGTCGGGATTTCCATCGAGTTTGATGGGGCGACCTTCGTAGCTTTTGGCAAGGACACCGACCGTGTAGCCCATCGAACTAGCGGCTGTCGCGTATTCGAGAATGCCGCCGGCAACCCGTTCCTCGAGGGCGTTCACGTGCGGAACGATTTTCTGCTGTGGCAGGAAGTAGCCACGGCACCCGCCGAGTCCGGCGAGCAGCATCGAGGCGCCCATGAACTTGAGGAAATCGCGTCGGTCTACCCCGAGGAGCGACTGCCGATTCGGGAACTCGTCTTCGACCCAGTCTTGGAACTCCTTGGTCTCGGCAAGTTCTTCGAGGCTTCGCCAGTAGTGTTGCCCGCGGCTGTCGGCCAGCTTGCGCCGCGCGATCTCGACGAGGGTCTCGCTCGCCGTCTCTATGGGTTCGGTTGGTTCGTTGGGCATGGTTCGTCCGTGAGTGCTAGTGGTGGCAGGTCGAGCAGTCCGAGTTTTGAGCCTTGATCACGCCGTATTCCTTCACGAGGGCAAGACCTTCCTTGATCTCGAATTCGGTCGGCTTGTAAGTGTCGCCGCGGCCATCGAGGATCTCTTGCTCGCGCCGGGTGAGTGTGGCTCCCTCCTGTAGCTTCAGGTAGAGATTGAAGACCTGCTGTCGAGGGCTCAGATTGGGTTGCTCGGGGTCCTTGTAGAGGAACCGCTCGGTATTGCGGTGGCAATCCAGGCACCACCGCATCTGGAACGGATTGGCCTTCTCGGTTATCTGCTGATCGGTGATCGCACCGTGACAGATGCTGCACGAGATTCCACGATCGATGTGGATGCTGTGGTTGAAGTACACGAAGTCGGGAACCGTGTTGACCTTGTTCCAGCCCACATCGCCGTTCACGAACTTGATCGGGGCTCCGGTCTCCCAACTCTTTCGCACCGGCTCGAGCAGAGGGCTGTTGGTCCAGATTTGGCTATGACAGGTCATGCAGGTCTCGGTCGGCGGCACACTCGCCACCGCGCCCTTCTCCACGGAGATGTGGCAGAAGCGGCAGTCGATACCCAGTTCCCATGCGTGGTGCTTGTGACTGAACGGGATCGGCTGGTCGAGGGGAACATGGACCTTCGTATTGGCAGGAGACCGGCTGAAGGTCACGCCGGCGTAAAGAACCGCCACTGGCAGGATCAGGCTCATGGCCACGCTCGCTTTGGCTAGCGTGTTGGCTTGAGGCTTGAAGACGTTAGGCATGCTTGGGCTCCGTGCGCATCATAGGGTGACGCTCCGATCGATTGCGATCATCAAGAATAGCAAAGCGAGATAGACCATCGAGTAGTGGAAGAGCCTCACGGCGCGGGGCCGCTCGGGATTCTTCAGTAGCTGAAGGCTTTGGAGAACGAGGACCGCGTTGAGAACCACAGCCGGCGCCAGGTAAAGCCAGCCGACTTCCCGCTGGACGAACGGGATGGCCGAGACGAGCGCGGTCACCACCGCGTAAAGGGCGATCTGGATCACGGTGACACGCTCGCCGTGCACGACCGGAAGCATCGGAATGCCCGCCTCGGCGTAGTCGTCCTTGATCAGCAGAGCGAGCGCCCAGAAGTGCACAGGGGTCCAGACGAAAATGATGGCGAAAAGGCACCAAGCGAGCGGGCTCAAACTGTCGGCGACCGCCGCGTACCCGACCAGTGGAGGAAAGCACCCCGCCGCGCCTCCGATCACGATGTTGTGCCACGTTCGTCGCTTTAGCATGAGCGTGTACACGATCACGTAGAACGCCAGCCCCGCCATCGCGAGCATAGCGCTCAGCAGGTTCGCGGCCCATGTGAGGGACACGAACGAGAACACGGCCAGCGCAACAGCGAACGCTGTGGCGCGGGACGTGGGGATCGCCTGCGTGACCGTCGGCCGGTTCGCCGTCCGCTTCATGCGGCCGTCGATGTCGCGATCGATGATCATGTTGATCGCGTTGGCCGCACCAGCGGCGGCGTAGCCTCCCAACGCCACCCAGAAGAGCAGCCAGCCGCCCGGCCAGCCGCCGCCGGCGATGAACATCGCGGCCAGCGTCGTGAAAAGCAGAAGGCTAATGACCCGCGGCTTCGTCAGGGCGAGATAGGCCTTCCATGTGACGGGCTCGGCTCCGTGGAGCGAAGGTGCAGTCTCGTTCTTGGCACGGTCGGATTGGAGAACTCGCCGCGGAACGCCGTCTCCCATCGCCGCAGCAGCTGCGATTACGAGAGCGATCCAGAGCAGGTCGGCAGCCAGGAGATGAACCAGCTGCATCGGTATCGGCGCATGTAGCCCAAGGTTGATGAGGCCGATCAGCATCTGCGCGCAAAAGAGCGTCACGACCCATCCCGCCGCCTTCTTCACCATTGGCGAGGGGCGGAGATTGGCGACGAGGGACGAAGCGAGCACCAAGTAGAGACCCACCGAAATGGCGATCATCGGGTGGAACAACCGGAGCCGGATCAAGAAGTGGGCGGTCGGCGAGAAATCCTGCTTGATGCCCTCGATAAGCGACTTGGAAGGGAAGAGCGTATCCCCCAAAGCGGTCACCGCCCCGCTCACGCCGAGGAAGAGCAGGCCGAACAGCCCGATCCCGATAGCCCAAGCAACGCTGCCCTGACCACGAAGCCGGAGAGGCGCCCCGCCGGCGACCGTCCAAGCAAGCATCGTCTGGGACGCCAAGAGCAGGAAAGTATTGACCAAGTGGATCGACATCCAGATCGCCCGGTGGATCGAGTCGTTGTCCGCGACCAGACCTTTCTTCACCAGGATCATCCCGACCAGTGCTTCGGTAATCGTGAAGACCAGGGTCCAGAAAGCCGCTTTTCGAGCCAGGCTCTTACCAGGCTGGGTTCGATAAACGGCGACCACGAGCCCGAGGATCAGAATGCCGAGCAAGCCACTCGAGGCTCGATGGGCGAACTCGATCCAAGTCTTATGCTCGACGTCACCCGGGATTACGACGCCGTTGCAGAGGGGCCAGTGCGCGCCGCAGCCGTCACCCGAGTTGCTCGCTCGCACGAAGGCCCCCCAGACGATCACGACCAGCGTGTAGAGCAAGAGCCCCCACGCCCACTTGGCGATCGGACTCTTCAACGCCCCCTCCCTAGGAGATCGAATCTGTACGAAAAAGTAATTGAGCCCTCTTCGCCGGATGGCGAATCGGCCCCCTCTCCATGGAAGCTTGCGCGACTCGCAGATGGATCGAATCCGGACACAAGCCCGGATTCGTTGTCTGAGCGGCGGTCGTCCAAACCGGCTTGAACTGTAGCCCAAGCACCGCAGTTTGTCAAGTGGGGTGAACGGGCGTCCAGACCGCAGAGGGCCTAAAGCTGGGCGGGTTCGACCTCTTCGGCCGTAGGTTCCTCACCCTCAGTGATTTCAGGCTCGGTGTGTCGGTGGAACAGCCTTCCGATCGCCAGCGACAAATCGTCGAAGATCGTATAGGAGCAGGGAATCACGAGGAGCGTCAGCAGGGTCGAGAGGGTCACACCGCCGATGATGGTGATACCGATCGTCTCGCGGAACTCCGACCCCCGCCCGATGGCGAGCGCGACCGGCAGCATTCCGAGGATGATCGCCAGCGTGGTCATCATGATCGGCCGCAAGCGAACCGGTCCGGCCTCGACCAAGGCCTCGTGACGCGAGCGGCCGCGTGCTCGCAGCGTGTTTGCATAGTCCACGAGAAGGATCGCGTTCTTGCCTACCAAACCGACCAGCGCAATAATGCCGACGAAGCCAACGATATTGAGGGCCTTATCGGTAATCATCAGCGCCAGCAATGCGCCGACGAAGGCTTGCGGTTGGGCGAGCTGGATGATCAGCGGATACAGCAGGTTGTCGTACAGCGAAGCGAGAAGCATGTAAACGAGCACGAGGCCGATGAGGAGAGCGCTGAACAGATAGGTGCTTTCCCGATTCTGCGCATCGGCCTGGCCGAGGTCCTTCTTCACCACTCCCTCGGGAATCATGTTCTCCTTGACGAGCCAGTCGTTGATCTGCTGCTGGACGGTGCCGGCGGCGCCCCCGGGAAGGAGGTCGGCGGTGACGCGAATCTCCTCTTCTCGGTTTCGCCGTTCGATCTTGTCCACGCCGATCCCGGGCTCCAAGCGGGTGACCTGGTCGAGCAGAATCGGGTTGCCGTTCCGAAAGGCGACCGGAAGTTGCTCGACGATCTTGGGGTCGTTGCGATCTTGGAGGTCCAGCATGACGCGAACGTCGTACTCGCGGCCCTTCACCCTGAACTTGGTCTGGTTATCGCCTTCGTACATCGCCCGGAGAGCCGCGGCCACGTCCGCGGTCGTCATGTCCGAATCCGCCAAACGTACTCGGTCCGGGATCGCTCGAATCTCGGGCTTACCGGGGTTCGATGAGATCTGAGGTGAGATGACGTACTTGATCTCACCTTGCGCGAGTCGATTGCGAATGTTGGAAACGGTCTTCAGCAGAAGATCGCGATCGTCGGATGCGAAGGACATTTGAATCGGTGCGCCGAACCCTTGCGCCTGGGTCGCGCTGACCGTCATCAGTACGCCAGGAATCCGGCCGAGCGCTTCGAGCATGTCTGCCGCGATCGATGAGTCTGATCGGCGCCTCAGCTTCTCGTCGTGCTTGACCCAGAAGAGGAGGTCGTCCATGAAGGCGGCTCGATCATTGAGAGTAATGCCGACGACGCCGAGGTTCGTTCCTTGGTCTGCGGCGGTCCACCCTGCGCTCCGCGTGCCGACGTTCGAGAGAACGTACTTAGCGTTCGGGTTCCTAGCCACAATCGCTTCGATCCGCTCGACCGCCTTCTTGGTTTCCTCGAGCGAGGCGCCAGGTGCGAGTTCGAGCTTGACTTCGACGCGCCCTCCGTCGCTTTGCGGCATGAACTGGAAATTGAAGATCGGGGCGTCCTTCCACTGAGCCCACTGGAATCCGATAACGGCGGCGACCGGAAAGCAAAGGCCGAAAAGAACGCCGCCCAGAATCGGCTTGAAGGTCACACGGCGACGGAGGAGGCTCACTACGAAGGCGATGACGCCAATCCCGATCGCGACGTTCATGGGTCCGGAGCCGACTGTGATCGCGCCGGCGATGTCGGCCGCGAAGCTGCCACCGATCATCATGAACACCGAGAAAAGCGCAACGAAGCCCGAGCAGAAAACGAAGTAGCGATGCTTCAGGGACCACTCAAGAGATCTGCGGTAGCCCCGCTCGAACCGACCGAAGCCCCGTTCGAAGGCCCTCGCGAAGCGGCCAGTGGGGTGCTCCATGTCCTCGCCCTTGCGGTACCAGCGCGAGGCGAGCATCGGCGTGACCGTGAACGAGACGAACAGGGAAAAGATCACCGCGACGACAAAGGCGAGTGCCATCGGTCGGAAGAACTGCCCTACGATGCCTCCCATGAAGGCGATCGGGACGAACACGACCACGTCGGCCAGAGTGATCGCGATGGCAGCGAGCCCGATCTCTCCTCGCCCGTTGATGGCGGCAGTCCGCGGATCCTCTCCCATCTTGAGGTGGCGATAGATGTTCTCCAGGACGACGATCGCATCGTCGACGAGAACGCCGATGGCCAGCGAGAGCGCGAGCATCGTCATGTTGTTGATCGTAAAGCCCGCTGCCCAGAGCACGGTGAAGGTCGCGAAGATGCAGAGTGGAATCGCCAGCCCCACGATGAACGTGCCGCGCAGGTTGTGAAGGAAAATGAAGACGATGACGGTGACGAGGAAGATGCCGAACAAGAGCGTGAAGTTGAGGTCGCTCAGCGACTCTTGAATGATCGTCGACTGATCACGCGTCACGACCATCTGAATGCCGAACTGCTTCTCGAGGGCCGGGATCATCGCCTTGGCCGCTTTGGCGATCTCGATCGCGTTGCCTTCGCGCGACTTCTGGATCGACATCGACACCGAGTCGGAGCCGTTCAGACGGCTGAGCGAACGCCGCTCCGCGCTGGCGTCGGTGACGACGGCGACGTCCGTTAACTGCACGGGGGTGGGTTTCGCCCCCATGCGGTTCGGGTCTTGAATCTGGATACGGACCTGCTCGATGTCCGCGATCGTCTGGAAGTCGCCCGGGACGCGGACGCTGAACTCTCGCTCGCCCTCCACGATTCGTCCGCTGGGAACGTTCATCGAAGCGGCCTGGATTGCCCGCTGGACGTCGAGAATGCCGACTTTGTATTTGAGCAGTCGGTCCTTCTTGACTTGGACCTGAATCTCCCGGATGTCGCCGCCGCCGACCGTCACGTTCGCGACGCCATCGATTCGAGCGAACTTGTCCTTGAGCTTGTCGTCGGCCAGATCGCGCAGTTGCTGGTTGTCGTACTTCTCGCTCTTGAGTGCGAGGACCATGACCGGATCGCCCGCCGAGTCGAACTTGTTGATGACGGGTTTTTCGATTTCCCTCGGAAGCTGCCCCACGATGGCGTCGACCTTCGAGCGGACGTCGTTCAGGGCGACGTTCATGTCGGTCCCGACATTGAACTGTGCGGTCACGACCGACACGCCCTCTTGGGACGTGCTCAAGACTTCGAGCAGGCCGTTGACACCGGAAACCGCTTCTTCGACCTTGCGCGAAATGAGGGTGTTGACTTCGTCGGGGGAAGCACCCGGGTAGATCGTCGTGATCGTCACGACGCCGAACTGTACTTCGGGATTCTGCTCGACCCGCATGCTGCGGTAGCCGATCGTGCCCATCATGAAGGCCAGCAACATCAGCATGAGGATGAAGACCGGCCGGGTAATGGCGATTCGCGTCAGGCCCATTCGATTCTCTTCCGCGTTCCCTTCGAGCCTTTAGCTCGGATTGGCGGAGCTCTCCTTCTTGATTTCGATTCCCATCCCATCGGCCAACTTCGACTGACCTGATATCACGACCTCTTGGCCCGGCTCCAAGCCTTGAACCTGGACCAGTCCGTCGTCGGTCAAGCCGGTCGTCACGACGACTTCCTTCACCTTCTTGCCTTCTACCACGAAGACGCGCCTCTCTTTGCCTTGACCGACGACGGCGATAGCGGGAATCACCACCGCGTTGGGAACCCGTCTCAGTTCGACCGCCCCTCGCCCGAACATACCGGGCCTGATTCCGGACGTATCCCCGTCCAGCTGAATCCTGACCTTGAACAGACGGCCGACGTCGGTACCAATGGGATCGACGGTGGCAACCGTACCGTTCAGGGTCCGATCTAGTGCTTCGATCGTGACGGTCACTCTTCGACCGGCTTGCATCTCACCCACTCGGCGCTCGGGGACGTCGCCTTCGAAGTAGATGCCGCCCGTGTCGACGAGTCGAGCCACGGGAGAACCGGGTCCCACGTAGGACCCCGCCTGGGTGGGCTGCCCTGAGATACGACCGGCATAGGGCGCCCTGATCGTCGCGTCCGATAGCGACTGTTGCGCCAAGACCAGGGCTTCCTGAGCCGATCTCAGATTGGCTTCAGCAGCACGAATGCGGTCTTGGTATTGGCTATCGAGCCGTTGAGCGGCACGATCGGAATTTAGCTGCTCGCGCGCGGCGGCAACCTGTTGCTCCGCGGCGGCAACATCCTCGGGGCGTGCCCCGTTCTCGATGATTCGGCGGCTTTCGAGGGCGCCATTGTAGGCGGCGAGGGCCGACATGTGCGCGTTTTCCGCTCGCTCGACTTCGGACTTGGCGATGGCGCCTTCGTCGAAGAGCCGTCGCGCTCGATCGAGGGCAGCCTTCGCGACTTCGAGGTTCTTTTTCGCATTCTCTACGGCCCAGTCGGCCTGCACTCGTTCTTCTTCACGAGCGCCTTTGCGCAGTTTCTCCAGCGCTGCTTCGGCCTGCTTGAGCCTGGCTTCCGACCCTCGAACGGCCGCCGACGATCGCGATGGGCCGACTTTCGCCTCCGTCCTGGCCTGCTCGAGTTGTGCGCGAGCCGCATCGACGAGCGCCCGCTGCTGCCGCACCCGCGTTGCCTGATCGGTGGTCTCCTGCTGGGCGATGACTTGTCCGGCTTTGACCGAGTCCCCGTCGCGGACCATCACGCGAACGAGCCGACCGGCGATCTTTGCCCCGATCACGGAGTCCTCGCTCGTCGTCATGGCGCCGGTGATCTCGAAGGTCTCGGTCATCTCGCGGGTTACCGCTTTGGCGACCGACACTGGCACCGTGGGGTCGCTGACGAGAGCTTCCGTGCGCTTGGCTTGCTTTTGAGCCTCGCGGTTCACGCATCCCGCGACGAGCGGAAGAACCAACAGGAACAAGGGGACTAATCTTCTCATGGTGTGGGTGCTCCCGAGAGCGCGGAGCCCAGTTCGTCGACGCCGACCGCTCGTTGGAGCGCCGCATAGGCGCTCAGGTAGTCGAATCGAGCGGCGATCACCGCTTCTTGGGCGCGAGTGAGTTCGACTTGGGCGTCGGTGACATCGAGGAGAATTCCCTCGCCGACGTCGAATTTCAACTGCGCGACCCGAAGGGCCTCACGCTGCTGGACGACCGTTCGCTCAGCGACTTCGAGCGTTTGCAGAGCGTTTTCGGCTCGAATAAGGGCCTGCCGCACTTCGAGGGAAGCCGCCAGGCGAAGCTGTTCGAGCCGGATGCGGGCTTGCTCGAGTTCCTCCCTGGCGGAGGCGACCTTCGCCCGAGTGATCCCGCTGTCGAAGACGTTGAAGGTCAACTGGGCCGTGGCGACCGTCTGATTCTCGCGTCCCCCGAAGCCAGGATCGATCGTCCAGGTGTGCGTGGCGCCGAGGCTCAGCGTAGGGAGGTTCCCTCCCATCGCGGTCTTGAGAATGCGCTCGTAGGCGAGAACGATGTTCTGCGCCGACCGCAGATCGGGCCGATTGCGGAGCGCTGCTTCCACGTAGCGGTCGGCTGCCGGCAAGAGTGCTGCTGACGCCACCACGGGTTCTGTCTCGAAGGCGGTCTCGATGGGACGTCCCAGAACGCTGTTGAGGTTGTTCTTGGCCTGCTTGCGGCGGTTGGTCGCCGCGATGACTGCGGCCTGCGCCCGACTGACTTCAGTCTCGAACCGAAGGACGTCGAACTTCGCGATCGCTCCTGCGTCGAGACGCTTTCGCGCCTTATCGAGGCGCTCCTCGGCGCTGGCAAGAGCCTCCTTCTGAACTTCCAAGACCTGATCCGCTCGCAGGATTTCGTAGTAGGCGTCGCGGACGAGGTTTTTCACAGCGTTGACTTGGTCGGCCAGCAAATCGGCAGTCGCTCGTCGGTTCAGTTCTGCGGCTTGGACCGACTTTCGGAGCACGCCGAAGAGATCGATAGGGAAGACGAGCGACAGCCGGGTCACCTTCGTGTCGATTGGCCCCAGAATCGGATCCTGAGTCTCCGATCCCGGGAAGACGGTGGCCCGCTCGTCGAGTCGGGTGTAGGTCGCCGCGAGGTCCAAGCGTGGACCAAGGCCTCCCTCGGCTTGGCGCCGCTGCTGGAGGGCCTTTTCGACGTTCGACTTGGCGATCCGAACGGCGAACGCATGTTCGACCGCCAGGCGTTCGGCTTGGGCGAGCGAGAGGGTCGGCGGTCCTTGCGTCGCCAACCCGATCAGTGTCAATGCGCTTGCCCAGACCATCACCGCACGATCACCCCTCGATCGCCGTCGCCGAACGTATCCCGCACGCAGTACCCCGTTCTGATCGAGCGGCCTTCCATCTTGTTCATGCGAATCATATCGTGTGCCGAAAGATTGGGACGGCTACCCGCTGTTCTATGGAGCGCGGCGCGAAAGAGTTTCACGCCAGAGGGACCATGGGAGCCCGTTGGGTACATTCGAGGCGTGAGGAGCGGTGTGGGTTGGTTTTTCGCTGGATTGGTCGCGGGCATCTTCGGGACGCTAGCGGCATTGCGCATCCGCGAATGGCGGGAGGAGGACGCCGACGACCTCGCTGAGGACATCACCCGCCGCCTCGACGAGATGGAAGCGCTGTTGAACTGAGCTTTCCTGGGGTATATTAGCCCTCCGGCTCGTAAGAGGCCGCCGTTGGCGTGCCCGGGCCGTTTTACCAGCGACTATGGCGACTTATCGAGGACGGAAAACGGACATCTGCCGCAAGGTCGGCTTCAACATCTGGGGCCAGGCCAAGTGCCCGAGCAACAAACGGGCCTACCCGACTGGACAGCACGGTCCGAACCTGAAGGATCGCCGCACTTCCGAATATGGCGAGCAGCTATTGGCCAAGCAGGTGATCCGCCGCTACTACCATATGCTCGAGCGGCAGTTTCGTAACACGTTCGAGAAGGCTCAGCGGATGCACGGCAACAGCAGCCTCAACTTTCTCCGGCTCCTCGAACTGCGCCTTGCTACCGCCGTTTGGCGGCTGGGCTACGCCAAGACGATATTCCAAGCCCGCCAGATGGTCGTCCACGGCCACATTTGCGTGAACGGCCACGTAGTAGACATCCCCAGCTACACGCTTCGCCTTCAAGATGTCATCTCGGTTCGGGATCGCGATGTGAGCAAGAAGATCGCCCGAATGAACCACTACGAAGGGGCCGCGGTTCCGGCTTACATGGATGTCGACGTCCCTGGAATGAGCGGCAAGATCGTCGCTCTCCCCGAGCGCGAGGACTTCCCCTCGTTCTTCAAAGAGAGCGCGGTCGTCGAGTTCTACGCTCGTTAGGCCGGAGCCATGGCTCGCGTCTTCGTCGGCCTTTCCGGCTTTTCTTACAAGGAGTGGCAAGGCGAGGGTCTGTTCTATCCGCCCGAGATTAAGGCGAAGGACTTCTTGCGATTCTATGCCGAGCGCTATCCGTCGGTCGAGGCCGACGGCACGTGGTATCGGATGCCGACCGAGAAAGGCGTCGAGGGCTGGATCGCCGCAACACCGGACCTGTTTCGGTTTGCCCCCAAGATGCATCGTAACGTGACTCACGTCGGCCGCTTGAAGCCAGACACTCTCGACTCTGTTCGCTTCTTCCTCAAGCGGCTCCGTCCGATGGCCGACGCCGACAAACTCGGCCCGATTCTCATTCAGTTGCCCCCCAACATGAAGCGAAACGACGAGCGGCTCATCGAGTTTTTAAGGCTGCTCCCTCGCACCATGGCCGACTCGGCCATATCGGCCGGTGAAGAACTGCCCGCCGGTCCGGGGGCCCGCGTGCCGCTTCGATATGCGATCGAGTTTCGGAACGAGACCTGGCACACGCCGGAGGTCGAGGCGTTGCTTTGCGAGGCCGAGATCGCCTGGGTCGCTGCCGATACCGACGATACCGACGCCCAGCGACGCGACACCGGCTCGATTGGCTATGCCCGGCTCCGGAAGACGGAATACTCGGCCGAACAACTGGCCGACTGGGCGCGCTACCTCTCTGGGCTCGGCAAGGACGCCTACGTCTTTTGCAAGCACGAGGACGCGGAACGCCCCTGGGAGTGGGCCGACGAACTCTTACGGCTCACGGGTGCCGGTAAACTCGGCCACGATGGGCGATAAGGTCACTGCGCCGAAGGTCCGTGCCATGAGGGGACGCCAGCCCATCGTGTGCGTTACCGCTTATGACGCCTCGTCGGGAGCGATCGCCGAGGAGGCCGGAGTCGATGTCGTCTTGGTCGGCGATTCGGTGGGCAATGTCGTCTTGGGCTACGAAACGACGGTCCCGGTGACCTTGGATGAAATGCTGCACCACGTGCGCGCGGTGGCCCGCGTCTGCCGCCGTCCACTCCTCGTGGCCGACATGCCCTTCGGAACCTATCAAGAGTCCGTCCCTCAGGCGGTGGCGAGCGCGGTGGCGCTAATGAAGGCGGGGGCCGAGGCGGTGAAACTCGAGGGCGATTATCCAGAGGTGGTAGAGGCATTCGTCCGAGCGGGTATTCCGGTCTTGGGGCACGTCGGCATGACTCCTCAGTCGGTCCATCGCTTCGGAGGCTTTCGAGTGCAGGGCCGCGGTTCCGAAGGGCCCGTGGTTGTCGATCAGGCCAAGCGGCTGGACGAAGCCGGCGTCTTCGGCATCGTGCTGGAATTGATTCCCGCCGCTCTCGCCGCCGAGGTAACGGCTGCGGTGGGCTGCCCGACGATCGGTATCGGCGCTGGTCCAAGCTGCGACGGACAAATCCAGGTCTTCCACGACCTGGTGGGGCTTAGCGCGGAGACGTTTCGGCATGCTCGGCGCTATGGCGAGGCGCGTAGCGACATGGTTGCCTTCCTCACCCGCTATGCGACAGACGTACGTGAGGCGGCCTTTCCCACCGAAGAGCACAGCTTTTGAAGGTCATCCGAACGATATCTGCCCTGAGGGCGGCGGACCTTCCGTCCCCGATAGGCTGCGTGCCGACGATGGGCGCCTTCCACGAAGGACACCTCGAGCTCATGCGCCAAGCGAGAAAGGAGTGCGCCTCGGTCGTGGTGACACTCTTCGTGAATCCTACGCAGTTCGGCCCTAGCGAGGACCTTAGCCGTTACCCCCGGCAAGAAAAAGTGGACGCGCACCTAGCCGAATCGGCGGGTGTCGATCTGCTGTTCGCTCCGTCTTCGGAGGAGATCTTTCCCCGACGAACGACGAAGGTGTGCGTCGAGGAAGTGTCGTCCCGTTGGGAAGGTCCGCTCCGTCCCGGACATTTCGAGGGCGTCGCGACGGTCGTGCTCAAGCTCTTCAACATCGTCCGCCCGGACGTTGCCTACTTCGGGCTCAAGGACCTCCAACAGTGCGCTGTCGTTCGCCGAATGGTGGAAGACCTCGACGTTCCGATCTCCCTCCGGTTCCTGGAAACGGTTCGCGATTCGGACGGCTTGGCCCTCTCGAGCCGTAACGCCTACCTGAGTCCACAGGCACGAGCGATCGCCCCCCAGATCTTTCGTAGCATCGTCCTTGCCGCACAAGCCATCGGAGAGCAGCAGGACGTCGACCTCGCGATCGGAAGAGCCGTTGCCGCACTCACGGAGCGCGGTATTGCTGTCGAGTATCTGTCTCTTGTCGATCCGATAACGATGAACCCGCTCGATCGACTATCTCCGGGCTGTCGCCTGGTCGTTGCTGCACGTTTGGATGGGGTTCGACTGCTCGACAACGTGGGAATCGAACCCGGCGCCAATGCGAAAGTTTCGTAGGCAGGTTCTCCGATTGTGCGGAATTTCTCAGCGAGTACCCGATAAACGTGGAGGAGCGAGACTCGTTCGCGGTACGATACGTCTCGTCTCTAGGAGAAACCCATATGGCAAAGACTGTTCAAGACATCGAACGAGCCCTGAAGCTTAAGGCTGAGCCGAAGAATCAGGCCTTGACCCTCCGCCTCGGCACTAAAAAGCTGACCCTGCCCTTCGAAATACGGTTACTTTCGTCGAACGACTACGTTTTCGTCCACATCCCACCTACTGCGGGAATTCTGAAAGTAACAGATAAAGGCCTCACGCCGGTAGGCAAAATGGACGAGGCACAGAATGCGGCAGCCTCGTTCCGTCAAAAAAGGAAGAGAGGATCACGGCCGGCGGCGAAAAGTGTCGAAATGCCCTCGGACTTGGCGGCAGTGCTCAAGAAGATTCCTGCCGGATACAAACTCGGCTACGATGCCAAGGGCGCGCCTCGGCTCGTAAAAACCCGAAAGCGCGGCAAGAAGTAAGCCGCAGTGCAGCGACGAGGAGGAGGCCATTGGCTTCCTCCTTACTTCTAATCCTCGAGCATTCCCGGCAAAAGACGCACGGTGATCCGGCCGGCTTGTCGGTCGACTTCGCGAACGAACTCGCCCACGAATGGGATGAGAATGTCTCCGACCTGGAGCAGATCATGGGCAGGCGAATCGATCACCGCTTCCAGCGGGCCGAGTTCCTTGCCGCTCTCGTCGAGCACGAGAAGACCGAGAAGATCGGTCACATAAAACTCTCGCTCTCCCAAGCGCGGGCGAGCCGATTCCTCGATTTCGAGATAGCGGCCCCGAAGCGCTTCGGCCTGGTCGATGTGGTCGATCCCGCGCAGGTTGATGCGCACTTGACTCCGATGCCATCGACTCGCCTGGACGCGGTACTCGCTTTCTCCGAGCCAGATCCGGCTGCCGGGATCGAATCGCTCGGGAAAATCGGTGAGCGGCTCCACTTTGAGCCACCCGTCGAGGCCGAAGGTGCCGACCACCAGGCCGATTTGCACCATAACTCGCTTCTCAGGCTCTCTTGAACTTGCGAAGAAGGTCCTCCCGCGATAAGACAATAGTGATCGGCCGCCCGTGAGGGCAGAAATAGGGATTATCAGAGGCCGCCAAGTCCTGGACTAGCTTCTCCATTTCGGCGACGCTCAAGGGATCGCCGGCCTTCACCGCCATCTTGCAAGAGCACATCACGAGGATGGCGTCGCGAGTCGGAGTGAGACGGCCCGCCCCGTATCCGTCGACGAGTTCGACGGCAAGGTCTTTGAGGACCTGAAGCGGGTCGCGGCCTCTGAGCGCGGCGGGCGCCGAACGTACCAGAAAACTCGTCCCGCCAAAAGGCTCGAGGTCGAAACCGAGGGCGCGAACCTCCTCGATCTGTTCCGCGAAGAGCCCCGCAGACCGGCGGTCGAGGTGGAGGGTGAGAGGAGCGAGCAAGCCCTGTTTCTCGATCGGCACCGCGCCGCGTGTGTCCCGTAGCCGTTCGTAGAGGATCCGCTCGTGAGCGACGTGCTGATCGATGAGAAGGAGGCCCCGCCGGTTTTCGGCGACGATGAACGTCTCGAACAACTGGCCGAGAATGCGAAGGCCGTCGAGCAGATCGCCGGCGGTCATGCCTCCCCCGATCAAAGTCTGGGAACCGCTCGCCGGCGGAGCCGCCGAAACTTCGCCGAACAGACGTCCGAGCGCTGCCATTGTGGCGCTGCCGTCCACCGGCAGTTCCGAAGACCCCGCATTGCCGGAAGCACCGGTATCGGCGTACAGCGGCGGAGCGGAAGCCTCCCGTACTGCCGCAAGGGCAGCGTTGGCGTGGAAGACGTCGGCAGCGCTCGGCACCATTCCCTGCGCCATCAGACCAGACTTGATGGCATGTCGGACCGCGTCGAACGCTTGGCCCTCGCTTTGGAACTTCACTTCGGATTTCGTCGGCGAGACGTTGGCGTCGATCCGCGCGGGATCGGCATCGACGAGAAGCACCGCGATCGGATGGCGGCGCTCCGGAGTGAGCGAGCGGTAAGCCTGGTCGATAGCCGCTCCGAGTGAGCGCGAACGGATCGGCCGCCCGTTGACGAAAATCCACTGGTAGGTGCGAGTCGGCTTGGTGACCTGGGGGGGGCTGACGAACCCGCGAACTCGGAGACCTCCCAGAGCGAGGTCGATTTCGACGAGGCTCCGGGCGAGATCTCGCCCCCAAACTTCGGCAATCGACGTGAGGAGGTCGCCGCTGCCCGACGAAGTCAGGAGTAAGGAGCTGCCATGCCTGAGGAGGAAAGAGACGTCCGGATACGCAACGGCATACCGAGATACGACATCGATGGCGGCGGAAAGCTCGGTCGGGTCCGATTTCAGGAAGCGAAGACGGGCTGGCGTGTTGAAGAAGAGGTCTTCGACAGCGACGGTGGTGCCCCGCGGTCCCGCCGTGCGCTCCTCGCGCTCGAGACGCCCTCCATCGAGCCGCAGTACCAGGCGGACTCCGTCGGAGTCCCCGGAGGAGAGGGTCATCCTGGAAACCGATGCGATCGAAGGAAGCGCCTCCCCACGAAAGCCCAGGGAAACCGCGTGGGCGAGGTCTTCGACCCGGGTGATCTTCGACGTGGCGTGGCGCTCGAGTGCGACTCGGACGTCAGGCTCGGGCATCCCATGTCCATCGTCGGCAACCCGAATGAGCCGGCGACCGTAGTCCTCCAAGTCGATTTCGATCCGGCGCGCTCCTGCATCCAGGGCGTTCTCGACGAGTTCTTTCACCACCGAGGCTGGCCGTTCGACGACCTCACCTGCCGCGATCTGGTTGACCGTATGAGAGTCGAGCTGCCGAACTCGGCGGGCGGGACCGCCGGGGCCGGCAGCGGGATCGATCAGGAGGCTCAATCCGCCCTCCGGCCACGTTGATCTGCCCCGGGGAAGGCACTCGGTGCACAGTTATCCATTGCTCGTTCCTAAGAGTTTAGACGCCTCGCCAGGCATGCTCGGCGCGCTCGAGCACAGATTTCCCCCGCTTGCCCTCCTCCAGGTTCGTCACCGGCAAGCCGATACTTTCGCTTGGCGGATGTTCGTAATCATCGGAATCGTGGTCGTGCTGGTGGCGACGATCGTCGGGTACACGATGCATGGCGGCAGCGTGGCCGTGCTCATTCAGATCAACGAATTCGTCGTGATCGGGGGCGCCGGTCTCGGCTCGTTCCTCGCCGCCAACGGCATGAATAACTTCAAGGCCGCGATGAAGAGCGTAATGGGGCTGCTCAAGCCCGACCCTTACACAAAGCCGGTCTATCTCGATCTGCTCAAGATGATGTTCCAGCTCTTCAACGTCGCCCGCAAGGAAGGGCTGCTGGGACTCGAAAAGCACATCGAAAACCCCGAGGAGAGCGAGATCTTCAAGAAGTACCCGGCCTTCCTGGCCAACCACCATGCCTGCGCGTTTTTCTGCGACACCCTCAAGGTCATCCTCACCGGAGCTGTCGGTCCTCACGATCTCTCCGAGATGATGGAACTCGACCTCGAAGTCGCCCACCGCGAGGCCAAAGTACCCCAGGAAGCCGTCCAGACTGTCGGGGACGCCATGCCCGGCTTCGGCATCGTGGCCGCCGTTCTCGGCGTCATCATCACGATGGGAAAGATCGGAGGCGACGCCGCCGCCATCGGCCAGTCGGTCGCCGCCGCTCTCGTCGGGACGTTTATCGGCATCCTCCTCGCCTATGGGGTCTTCGGGCCGATGGCCCGCGCCATGGAGCTGCGCCTCGCCAGCGAGGGGGCATACATGAACTGCATTCGCTACGCGCTCTTCAGCTTTGCCCGCGGTGAATCGCCGATCACCTGCGTCGAGTTCGCCCGCCGAAACATCGAACCCGCCGTCCGGCCCGGATTCGTCGAGATGGAGAAGGCCGTCAAGGAGAAGGAGGCCGCCTAAGCGATGGCCAACCACGACCAGCCCATCATCGTCAAGAAAGTCAAGGGGCACGGCCATGCCCATCACGGCGGCTCGTGGAAGGTCGCCTATGCCGACTTCGTCACCGCGATGATGGCGTTCTTCATGGTCATGTGGATCATGGGGCTCTCCGACGAGACGCGTGCCCAGATCCAGGGCTACTTCAACGACCCCCTCGGCTTCATGAAGAACCACCCGCGATCGACCAACATCATCTCCAGCGGGCTTCCGAAGTCGAAGCCTGGTCCGACCAAGAAGAACGGGGACGAGAAGCAGGGCGTCGAGCAGCAGGCCAAGAACCTCGCCAGGAAGCTTCAAGACGAGGTGGCTCGGGAAGCCGCGGTGGGCGACGACGCGCTGAAGGCGCTCCTCGAAGGCGTCGAGATCGAAGTCACCGACGAAGGGGTCGAGATCGAGTTCATCGAGCGGCACCGTACGTTCTTCGAGATCGGAAGCGCCACTATCCGCCCCGAGGCCCTGCCGATCGTCCACAGCATCGGAAGGCTGCTTGAACGCACTCATAGACCGATGGTGATCGACGGGCACACCGACGCCCGCCCTCTCGACCGGCCCTCATACAACAACTGGGATCTCAGCACCGACCGCGCCGCCTCGGTCCGCCGCGCCTTCCAAAGCGTCGGGGTGGGCGAGAGGCAGTTTCTTCAGGTTCGCGGCAACGCCGACAGGCGCCTCCGCTGGCCCGACGATCCCTACAATGGGGAAAACCGGCGGGTGACCGTCCTGCTGCCCTTCCAAGTCGGCCTTCCCGCCGACGGCATCGCCGCCGGCACGAGCCTGAAAGACGCCCCCGACCTCTCCCCTGCCAGCCCCGCGATCGCTCCTCGGTAGCGCATGCAGCCCGCGGCAGTACTCTCCCCGCGGGATGCACTAGTCTAGGTGGGGTGCCGATAAGCACCATGCGAGACGCGATGTCACAGGAGCGGTAACCTGCTGGAGGCATGGAAGCGAGGGCATCCGAGCCGAGGCCGATTTCGATCGGGCTTTGGTCGGCGATGGGGTTGGGGCTAGGCGTGTATCTCCTCGCGGGCGGCCTTGAGCAGGGTCCGCGCACCGTAGCGGCCGTCTTCGCCGCAGCGGTCGTGCTCTGGGTGACGGAAGCCCTGCCCCTAGCGATCACCGCGCTGCTGGCGACGGTTGCGCTGGTGGTAACGGGAGCACTGCCCGCCCGGCAGGCCTTCGCCGCGTATGGCGATCCGATCGTCCTCCTGTTCGTCGGGAGCTTCATCCTCGCCCAGGCGATGCACGAGTGTGGCCTCGATCGCCGGCTTGCCTACTGGCTGCTCCGGAAGCCCTGGGCGACCCGGACGGCCTCCTCCATGCTATTGACCCTCGGTGTCGTCGCTTGCGTGATTAGCCTTTTCGTGAGCAACACCGCTACGACCGCGATGCTGCTGCCGATCGGCTTGACGATTCTCCGGGCAATGAACGTCCAGCGGCGCGACCATCCGGTTTCGAATTCCTACCTTCTGATGCTCACCTGGGGGTCGAGCGTCGCTGTCGGAACGATCGTGGGTACCCCGCCGAACGTGCTCGGAGTCGGTCTCATACGCCAAGCCACCGGGCATTCGATCAACTTCGTCGATTGGGCGATCTTCGCCATGCCAATTACGATCGCCCTGCTTCTCCTTGCATGGCTGTTGCTCGGGCGCTGGAGGAGCGAGGTTCCGTCGACCCAGGAAGCCCGGGTGGTCGCTATCGAAGAGTACGAGCGGTTGGGACCGATGAAGCCTTCCGAACGAGCAACGATGCTTGCCTTCTCGGTCGCCCTCGCTCTCTGGATCGTGCCGGGACTCGCCGAGTACGTCCTCGGGTCGGACACGGCTTTGACGAAGACCCTGGCGAGCCGAATTCCCGAGGCGGTTGCGGCTCTCATCGGGGCTGCTCTCCTCTTCGTGATCCCGTGCGCAGACACCGAGTCGGGCCGCGCGATCTCATGGCGCCAGGCCTCTGGCATCGAATGGGGCACCATCTTGCTCTTCGCGGGCGGCCTCGCCCTCGGCGAGGCGACCCAAGCCAGCGGCCTGGCGGCGACCGTCGGCCACTCGATCGCTGGCTTCTTCGGGGCAACCGACGTGTGGGCGATCACCGCGATCGCGATAGGAATGGGCATCGTGGTGAGCGAACTCGCCAGTAACACCGCGGCGGCCAACATCGTCGTGCCCGTCGCCATCGCGCTGGCGATCGGCTCGGGCGCCAACCCCATCCCGCCCGCGCTCGGGGCGACCATCGGCTGCAATCTCGGCTTCATGCTTCCGATCAGCACACCGCCTAACGCGATTATCTACTCGAGCGGACTGGTCAAGCCCGGCGTGATGATGCGAACGGGGTTGATCTTCGATCTTCTCGGCTTTGCCCTGACTTGGCTTTCGCTCAGGCTCATCCTCCCGGCGATGGGGCTCGCCGACGTTCGATGAGACCGATCAGAGCTTGAACGGCTTGCCTCGGAGCGTTTCTAACTTCTTGCGTTGCTCGGCCTTGAGAACGGACGTGATCTTCTGCTCGGCTGCCTCACGCAGCCTATCTATCTCCTTTGCCTTCGCCGGGTCGGGCCCTGACGCCATGAGTTCCATCATCTCGTCCACGCAGGCTTGGCCGATCCTGCGAGCTTGCTCGACTTGGGATTCAGATGCGCCGAGCTTCTTGGCGAACTCGGGCTTCAGGATCGACATTGCGCCGACTTTCTGCAGCCAAATCTCGTAGAGCCGGTCCCGCTGGGCTGGGGTTAAGTGGCCGAAAGCCTTCTTTTCCATCGCATCGAGGTCCATATCTCCTTCGAGACGGATGCTGACCATCGCACCCCGAGCCTGTACGGCACCTTCGAAGGCATCCTCGATCTTCCTTAAACTCGTATCGGTCAGCTTCAACTCGACCTTCACGTGGTCGCGGAAGACCAGGAAGATCGGCCGTCCGAGGAGGATTTCCTCCATCGGTGGACCTTCTTGGGCCCGTACGAGGGACGCCGAGAGCAACAGCACAATCAGCGCCGGCCACTTCTTCAGGAAGCAGAGGGTCTTCATCGCTGATCGCTACGAGTCCATGGACCCATTTCGTTCCGGGGTCCCATGCGGGTCGAAGTCGCGAGATTCCCATTGTAAACTGTGGTCGAGCCCGTCGCGGACCGGACCGCGTCGGGCTCGACCACTCGACGAGCTTGACCTCTAGTTGTCGCCTTCGATGCCGAAGTTCGCCGAGAGAACTGCGAAGTCGCCAATGTCGACGGCGTCGTCTCCGTTAAGATCGGCGCTCTCGTTCCAGTTCGGGTCTCCGGGCTCCGCGCCGAAGGCGGTGGAGAGTTGAGCATAGTCGCCGATCGCAACCTCGTTGTCGCCGTCGATGTCTCCATTGACCAAGGAGAAAAGCAAGCCGGAGTGGCTCGATCCGGTGTTGTAGGGACCGATCGTTCTGCGCAGCCAAGGAGCGCGCTTGATCGAGACAAGGTAGGTTCCTGCGACCGGAGGCAGGTCGCTCGTGCTGAAATTGCCCATCGAGTCGACCGCTACGTTCACTGCCGTAAACGCGATGGTGTTGTCCAGGTTCTCGAAATCGATGTTCACGCTTGTCGGGAAGTTGCCGAAACGGTCGCCAAAGCTCACCTGACCAGCGATCGAGGCGGTCGCCAAGGCAGTTCCCTGGATGGTGACCATATCGAACCTGATCGTGCCGGCAGTACCGTACGTTGAACTGGAATTAGACGCCGAGTAGGCGGTGCCTACCGCGGGATCGAACACCGTCACGACGCGAAAGGCGAAGTTGGGGTTGTTCGCGACACCCGAGATGGAGCTTAGATCGACTGACCGCTGGTTGTACCAGGTGTCCCCGGCGGTGGCGAAAAAAAGCCCGTTTCCAGCCAAGCCGGCACTCGAGAAGTTCGTGCCGTCGGTCGAGTACTGGAACTGCAAGTACCGCGAACTGGTGTTGCTGTGGCGGTTGTCCCACGTGACCACCACGTTCTCGTACCCGGCCGTGGATGCGGCGAACTGCGCTCCGCGAAGCCCGCTCTCGGTGCCCTGGGGAGCCCAAGTCGTGAGATTCCACGCACTGTCGTCTCCCACGTTGGGATCGCTCGAACCACCGTTCACGTCCCCGGAAGCCCAAGTCGAGGTCACCCCGCCAATGAGCATAGCCGTTCCGGCACCGATGGCCGGGTTCGTGGTTCCGGTGGCGAAGCTGTTGTCGCCACCGAAGTTGAAGTCCCATTGAGTGATAATCGCAGCAGGGGCAGCCGCCGCAAGGGCCAGCATCGACCCGGTCAGGAATACTCTGTTCATGTCGTCCCTCCTTTCACAGATGGCCCAGTCTGCGAGGAGGTCGTTAAGGTCCGTTTACGGCACCATTAAGGCACGATTAAGTTCTTGGCGAGGACTGGCCGAGCCGGCTAGTTGCCGCCGGTGTCGACTTTCGTCGTTGGCGACTTTGAGCCCGGATCGGTGTCGGTGACGACTTTGGGCGGACCAGCGGGCATCTTCGGCGGCGTCACTGGGCCGGTGACCGGTGGCTTCTTGGCGATCCCGCTCTGATCTTTGGCTGGCTTATCCCCTTCTTCCTTCGGCGGGGCCTTGACGTTGGGGTCGCGACGCCGCACCTGAACCGAGATCATGGTCTCTTTGTCGTTCTTCGGGTTCCTGGAAGCGATGACGGTGACCTTATCTCCGTTGGGCTTCGCACCCTTGATCATTATCCTGCCATCGCTCTTTTCTTCTTCGGGCTTTTGGATCTTGCTCTTATAGAATGCGATGACCTTTTCTGGGGTGTCGCTCGTCGTCCGTACCATGCCCCATTCCCAACCGCCATAGGCGGTGATCTTCATCACCTTGGGCTGCTTGGGGGGAATCTGGCCGCCCGGATACTCAGGAAGGCCAACCTCGCTCAGGGGAACATTGCCCGTGCGGTCGAGCGTAAAGGGCTTCTTATACTTGTCGACCGACTTGATCACGCCCAAGCCTGTCTTGGGGTCGATGGTCGATTCGCTGGTGCCGTCTTTGGTCTTCTCGGTGACCATCCCGGTCTTTGGATCAACGGTGCGAACGACCTCAGGCTTCTTCGGTGCGTCCTTCTTTCCGTCAGCGGTCGTGGCTGAAGAATCGGACTTGCCGGCGTCGGCGGTTTTCGCGGCATCCCCCGAGCAGCCGAAGAGCACGGAAAGCAGGCCCAAGAGCAGGATCGTTCGTTTCATCGTGTGACTTCCAATTATTCTTCAACAGCGAATCCAAGGCCTAGAGTGCCCGAGACCGCTCCCTCATTGTACTGGATTCGGGCCGAGTCTCCGCTTCGGTAACCTAGCGGGAAAGAATGAGCCAACGAATCGAAACCGACAGCATGGGCGAAATCGCCGTTCCCGCAGACCGTTACTGGGGGGCTCAAACTCAGCGCTCGATCCAGAACTTCCCGATCGGAGTCGACCGCCATAAGATGAGCCCGGCCATCGTGCGTGCGATGGGAATCCTCAAGAAGGGGGCCGCGCTCGCGAATGCCGATCTCGGTGAACTGCCTCGGGACAAGGCCGACCTCATCGTTCGTGCCGCCCAAGAGGTCATGGACGGTCAGCTGAACGAGCACTTTCCCCTCGTCGTCTTCCAGACCGGTTCGGGCACCCAGTCCAATATGAATGCCAACGAGGTGATCTCGAACCGCGCCATCGAACTCGCCGAAGGAGTGATGGGTTCGAAGGACCCTATTCATCCCAACGACCACGTCAACCGAGGCCAAAGCAGCAACGACACCTTCCCGACGGCCATGCATATCGCGGTCGTCGAAGAACTCCATCGCCATCTCTATCCGAACGTCGAAAGGCTCCGGGGCACACTCGCCCGCAAGGCCAAGGAGTTCGAGTCCATCGTCAAGGTCGGCCGGACCCACCTCCAAGACGCCACCCCGATCACCCTCGGTCAAGAGATCGGCTCATGGGTCGCGCAGATCGATTTTGGGGTCGATCAGGTTCGCTTCGCCGAGAAAGGGCTTTACGAGCTAGCGATCGGGGGCACCGCGGTAGGCACAGGCCTCAACGCGCACAGGGATTTCGGCGACCGAGCCGCTGCCTACTTCGCCAAGGAAACCGGGTTTCCCTTTGTCAGCGCAAAGAACAAGTTCGCCGCCCTTGCCGCACACGATGCCCTCGTCGCCACGAGCGCATCGCTCCGGACGCTCGCCGGTGGACTCATGAAGATGGCGAATGATGTGCGCTGGCTTGCCTCAGGCCCCCGCAACGGCATCGGTGAGATCACGATTCCCGAGAACGAGCCCGGCAGCTCCATCATGCCCGGCAAAGTCAATCCCACCCAATCGGAGGCGCTGACGATGGTGGTCGCGCAGGTCTTCGGGTGTGACGCCACCGTTGCCTTTGCCGGCACTCAAGGCAACTTCCAACTGAACGTCTTCAAGCCCGTCATGGTCCACAACGTCCTGACCAGCATCCAACTGCTCGGCGATGCTTGTTTCGCCTTCGAGGAACATTGCGCCGAAGGGATCCAGCCGAACCTCGCCCGCATCGCGGAAAACCTGGGCACGAATCTGATGCAGGTCACCGCGCTCAACCGGCATATCGGCTATGACAAGGCCGCCGCCATTGCCAAGAAGGCTCACAAGGAGGGGAAGTCTCTGCGTGAGGCCGCCCTCGAACTCGGCCACGTCACCGGGGAAGAGTTCGATCGTTGGGTCGTACCCCTCGACATGACCCGTAGCGAATAGATCGGCGTCCTCGCTCATGTCAGGAGCGATTCGCCGACGGTCGGTAGCCGGGGCAGGGTTCTTGCCCCCGGAGGGCCGCGCTCAAGCCCACCCTAGCCCGGCGGACGTTCGTTGGCAGCAAGGACCTGTTCGGGGCGATGCCGCGCCAATGCGCCACCATCCAGGTCCTGCGGTCGTACCGCCCCGACGAACGATGTCGTCCCTACGAGTGCCCCATGGCGCGAAGCTTCCTTCCGTGCCCACTTCACGATCGCGTCCACTGGCGTGAGGTCGGGCAGCGCCAGCGTCAGGTGGACTTGGGTCTGCTCCTTGGTGGGCAGCCTCAACGCCAGGGCGCTCACGCCGAGAAAGCGCTCGTCACCCTCGGATCGCTCCTCTCGCAGCTTCGCGGTGAGCGCTTTCGCCACTCCGATGTCCTCCGTCCTTAGGTTCACGTTCACGGTCAGGAAGAAGTCCCGACGCCCGATCGAGGTCACGCCGAGCGACGGGTTGGCCGCAGCAGGACCGTAGTCGGGCCGAAGCTCCCGGTCGAGTAGCGCGCCGAAGCCACCTCGCCGCATCGAGGCGAGTTCCGACTCCGGCCGTCCCCGTTCCGAGCGCTCACAGTAGAACACGGGCAAAGCATAGAAATCACCGAGCGTCCATGAGAACTGATCGATAAAGCGATTGAGCACGAGCAGCGACCGCTCCGAGTCCTCCTCTAAGAGGACGAAAGGACAAACATCGAGCGCACCCAGCCGGGGGAAGCCGGCCGCTTGACGCTGGAGATCGATGCGGGGGAACGCCGCAACGCACAATCGCTCCATTGCCTCGAAAACCGGCACGGCATCCCCCGAGAAAGCGGTGAACGTGCGGTTATGATCCGGCTCGGCACTGAGGTAGTGGCAATGCAGGCCAAAGAGGTCGATGATCTCCGCGAACTCGCGCAGCAATGCCCGGTCACGCCCAAAAGACCACTGGGGAGAGGCGAGAATCTCCACCTACATCCCGACGATGTTGTAGCCGCTGTCGATGTATATCACTTGTCCCGTTACTCCCCGAGAAAGATCGCTCATCAGATAGACGGCAGATCCGGCCACTTCGGCTTGCGCGAAGGGTCGCTTGAGCGGCGCCTTCTCGTGGACGTAGTCGATCATCTTCACCAGGTCTTTCACGCCGCGCGCGGCCACCGTGTTGATCGGCCCCGGAGAGAGTGTGTTCACCCGGATGCCGCGCACGCCAAGGTCCTGCGCGAGGTAGCGCACCGCTGATTCGAGGGCCGCCTTGGCTACGCCCATCACGTTATAGTTGCCCACCGCGCGGACGCTTCCGAGGTAACTCAATGCCATGACGCTCGCATCGTCGGCCAAAACGCCCTCCAAGGCTCGGCACAGCGCCACCAGCGAGTAGGCGCTCACGTCCAGCGCGAGGGCGAAACCGTCGCGCGAGGTCTCGATGAATCGCCCGGCAAGGTCCTCTCGCTTGGCGAATGCCGCTGAATGGACCAGGAAGTCGATCGACCCATACGCCTCTCTCACCGTCGCCGCGAGGCGTTCGAGTTGGGCATCGTCTTGGAAGTCGACCATGAACGATCGGTACCGATCGTCGCCGTCGATCAGCTTAGCGACTCCCTCCAGCATGCGCTCATTTTGGGCGCCGACCCCGACCAGGGCTCCATGCGCTGCCGCCGCCTCGGCGATCCCCCATCCGATCGAGTTCTTGTTGACGACGTTGAGGACGAGGCCCTTCTTTCCATCGAGGATCATGCGCGAATTATGCGCCGCCCCCTTCGCCCCTCGCCGGTGTGACCAGGAGCGGGGAAGGACGTTCACCGATCTTGAACACGCTTATGATGAACCGGGTTGGGTAAACGGAAGCCGGCTGCTCGTTTCGACGGACCACTCGCCTGATAGTGCTCATGGGGTCTTGAACCAGGACAACCTTAACGACTCTCCAACGTCTGAACACGCTACTGCAGCGGGCGCGGCTCGAAGAAACCCGCCGGAAGCGACGGATCGAGGCGAAGGTCGGCCAAAAGCGTAATGGTCTCCTTCTCTGGCAGTCCGCCGAACACCGTCCGGACTTCTCGGGGCACTCGAAGGCCCGCCAGGTCTCCTTCCGCCGAGTAACGATTCACCACCCTCGCGATGCCCGGGCCCGAACGGCCGACGTATTCCGCGCTTCGGATGATGCCGCTCACCTGATCGATCGAGAGTACCGTTACCGCCCCCCCGCTATAGAGCCGAACACGACCGAAGGCCCCTTCGCGATCGATCGATGTTCCTTGCCAGGCGAACTTGGCCCGGCCCAGGACCGCTTCGCGCAGGAGGTACAGCGGCTCGTGGCTGACCGAGCGGAGCATGTATGCCTGGGTATCGCGCCCGGTCTTTTCGACTTCCTTCATGAGGACGTAGCCTGCCTTGGGCAAGCTGAGCAGGCTCCACGCGTACCCTGGGTACACGTAATCCCGCCGGATTGCGCCAGGATCGCGGTACGTGGTGATCACGGAATGCCGAATCTCGCCGCGGCGTGCCGCCTCGACGACATCGTAGCGGAACTGCAGGATGCTGGCGCGGCGCAAGCGATCGGCGCCACCGATCCGCGCGACCGCCGAATCGAGCAGCCCTTTGGCCCGACGAACTTGGTCCGCCGTCGGTTCTTCCCACCGATCCGGACGGTCGATGAAGCGCTCCGGGTCGAGAACGAACCACTGGTAGCAGGCATCGGAGGCGAAGACGTAGATTCGCCCTTCGTGAACCGCGAACCGATCCGAGCTCCCCTTGCCGCTGGTCGGCCCCATCTTCATGCACGCGCCGTCGAACTGGATGCCCCACCGCTCGGGGTCCTTCAGGAACTTCGTCCGGTTCTCCTCGCTGGAGAAGCGGTACACCAGGCCCGCGGCGCCGGCCGTCCAGCGCTCCGATCCGGGGACCTCTTTACCCTCGCACAAGGCGACGGGGTCGAGGCCGCGCAGTGCTGGCTTGGCAACCGGATCCTGGGAAACGGTTAGCGAGACGAAGAGGGTGAGACTAGCGGTGATCAGGTTCATTGGGACTCCAGCAGGGACTTGAGGCGGGCCAGGGCTTCCCCCCAGGCAACGCGAAGGCCGTCGGCCTCCTCACGGGAGGGGATGCGGTTGTGGTTGAGGACGATGCCGGTCTTGCCGGCCTTTTCGTTGAAGAGGATATCGATATCGGTTTCGCTCTCGACGCCGGCGGTTTGCCACTTCCAGCGATGATCTTTGCCGTCGCGAACGCGGAGGACGGTCAGGCGATTCCCGGATTCATCCGAGATGGTGTCGCCTTCTGCCCGGATTGAACCAAACCAGTCTGCGAGCCCCGCCGCATCGAAAGAAGCAAAGACCTTGTGCAGGGGAGCGGCGATCGTCTTGGTGACGCAGATGTTGTAGCCTTCGGGCCGCCCGTCCTTCTTGATAATGCCCCGACTGGCTTCGTACTCGACCCACGCGGTGGTCGCCCACCACGCGTCCTTGTTCATCTGCGCGTAGAGCCAGTTGATGGCTTCACGCCGGGAGGATGCCAGCTCGGGACTGGCCGCGATCTGCTCAATCCAGTGCGACAGGGGCTTGCCGGTAGCCGTAGCGCAGGTGTCCTCGCCGATGACGTGGTCGGCCTTCAGTTGAACTTTCATTCGTCACCTCTCAGGTGGGATAGCGGTCGACATCCGACCGGTGCGGACCAAGTGGTGCCATCGGCGAGCAAGCGATCAAAATAATCGCGCAGGTGCAGAATGGCGCGGTCGAAGGGCTCGAAACTGCGCTGGGTCCTGGCGAGCATCACGGCTCCTTCCATGACGGTGAGCACGTGGGTGGCCAGGCTATCGGTGTCGATGCCCTCTGGCAGTCGGTCTGCGGCGGCATCGAGGCATTCGCGGATCGCGCCGGTCCACTGAACGAAGTTCACTTGCATCAGGGCCCGCGCCTTGGGATGGGAGTTGGCAAGTTCCAGCGCGAGGTTGCCGATGGGGCACCCGAGGTCGAAGTTCGTCATCTCCAGCAGCTGCCGGTACCCATCGAGGAGTCCGAAGACGCGCTCGACGGGGTCGTCGATGCGTTCCCAGACGGGCTGGAGCAGGCCATCGTAGAGATGGTCCCGATACCATTCGAGGACCGCGACGAGCAGGTCCTCCTTGGTGGGGAAGTAGTGATAGAGGCTTCCTGGGTGAACCCCCGCGGTCCGCACGATCTCATTGATGCCGGTGGCGTTGTAGCCCTTGGCAAGGAAGAGATCGCGGGCGGCCACGACGAGCCGGTCTCGAGTATTAGCTTCCATGGCGGTCTTGGTTGAGTGCTCACTCAAATAGTACCGCGATCGGTTGCGGGCTTGTCAAGTGGCGGGCAGCATGGTGCTATCGCATTGGGGAAGACGCGCTTCTCCTGGAGGCAAGCGCCTATCTTCAGCGGATGGGAGCATGGTTCGTTGCGGCTGCAATGCAGATCTCAACGATTCGACCGCTGCAGATCCGCTGGGCATCCGTGGCTCATCCCCCTGGATAACCCACGTACGAATCGCGCCGAAGCCACGCATGAGCCACTGAGACCTGCTTCGGACCTTCGCCGGGCGGTCGGCCCACTCGTCGAGCCAGACCCTAGGGATATTCCCGCATCGCTACCCCGTGGTGCGCGAGCGTTGGGTTCGATGGTTCGTCAGCCACATTCCCGCCTGGTTGCAATGCCGTATCATGGTCGCAAGCCATGGAGTCCCGTCCTCCAGATCTGGTTTTGAAGGTCTTTCTGCTCACCGATATCGTGGGCAGCACTGGGATGTGGCGCGACTTCCCGCAGGATATGAGCCGGGCGCTAGTTCGACACGATGCCCTTCTGACGGAGGTCGTCGAGCGGTGCGGGGGGCGGGTCGTGCGAACGAAAGGTGAGGGGGACAGCGTGTTCGCGGTTTTCGATCGAGCCGGAGACGCTGTTCGTGGCGCGATCGAAGTCCGCCGGGTTCTGGCGGTCGAAACTTGGCCCGAAAGAACGCCCATCGCGCTCCGCATGGGCATCCACGGAGGCGAGGTCGATCCACGCGAAGGGGACTACTTCGGCACCGCCGTCAACTTTACGGCGCGCCTGCGAGCCATCGCCCATCCGGGCCAGATCGTCGTGTCGGAAGCGATGAAGGTGATGTGCGACCAATCGGTCGATCCGCCCTGCGAGTGGCGTCCGCTCGGTGACGTGCGGATTCGCGACTTTGGCCTGCAGACCCTCTTCGAGCCGGACGATCCGGCCTTTGTCTTTGGGCCACTCGACTCTGGCCAACCCACACACAACCTGCCGGAACGGCTGAGCAGCTTTATCGGGCGCTCCGAGGATTTGCGGAACCTCAGAGAGAAACTCGAATCTCGCCGGCTGGTCTCGCTCGTCGGCGTTGCCGGTTGCGGCAAGACGCGGCTGATGGAAGAAGCGGCGAGGCGAACGACCGACCTCTATCCAGACGGCGTCCGCCTCGTAGAGCTCGGTGATTGCCGTGATGCGGAGCGGATCATGGCTCGAGTGGGTGCGGCATGCGGCCTGCGCGAGGGGCAAGGAAGCGAGCTGCCGGACCTCATCGCCGACTACTTCAGGTCGCGCCGAACTCTCTTGCTCATCGACGATTGCGAGCATTTGCTCGAACCCTGCGGCGAGTTCATCGAAGAGGCCTTGCGTCAGCACGAGGGGCTATCCGTTCTCACGACGTCGCAAGTACCCCTCAAAGTCTCGGGAGAGACGACCCATCGGGTGCACCCGCTTCCTCATCCCGACCCGGCGAAGGTCCGGACGCTGGACGACCTGCTCGCGTTCGACGCTACGGCTTTGTTCCTCGAGCGGGCCCTGCAAGCGGATACCAGGTTCCGTCCGAGTGGGGCTGAAATCAAGGCGGTGGCGGAGATCTGTCACCGACTGGATGGGATACCGCTGGCGATCGAACTCGCCGCGGCCCGCGTGCCCGGCCTCGGGGTGGTCGAGGTCGCCCGCAAGATCGAGGCTCACCTGGATTCGCAGGGACTGGAAGAGGAGTTGCCAGGCCATCGCAGGCTCGAGGAAGCCCTGTGGTGGTCTTATGAGATGCTTCGCGGCGAAGAGGCGAGCGTCTGGCGCCGGCTCTTCGTCTTCGAGGGCGGATTTCAGCCGGAGGCAGCCGAGGAGGTTTGTCGCCTGACGGACGAAGAGGGAGTGGACTTCTCCGATTGCTTGGCCGAACTGGTCGATCGGTCGCTCCTGGTCCGAGAAGAAGGCGATCTGCCTCGCTATCGGATGCTGGAAACCTTGCGTTCGTTTGCCGCTCGACTCTCACGGGAACACTCGGAGGCCGACTCGGTGCGGACGCGGCACGCCAGGCATTACGCCGCCCTCGTCGGCGGCTTGCCGGCGTCCGGGCAGACGTCCGAGGCTTGTCTCGCGGCCCTCTACCGCGACCAGGACAACGTCCTCCGCGCCCTGAAGAGCCTCATGGGCCGCCCGGAATCCCGAACAGATGCGGCGCGGATCATCGTTGCTCTCGAGCCGTTCTGGCGACACTATGGCGAACTGGGTGAAGGGCTCCGCTGGTTCGAGCAAGCCGTCGACCTGGAGGTCGACGACGACCTTCGCGGCAAGATCTGGAACGGCCGCGGCGTGCTGTCGTGGCAGCTCGGCAGGTTGCAGGATGCCCGCTCCTACTATGGTAGGGCGCTCGACTTGTTCGAAGCGACTGAAAATCGACTAGGGAAGGCTCGTGCGCTGAGCAACCTCGGCCTGGTCGAATGGCAGGAGCTTCGGTTAGACGAGGCGAGGCGGCGCTTTCAACAAGCGCTGAGCCTCCATGACGGCCTCGGAGATTCCGTCGGCCAGGGAAACGTCCTCAACAACCTAGGGATCTTGAACTGGCGGGCCGGAAATCTGCCGGAGGCGAAGAAATGGCTGCGCGAAGCCCTGAAAGTACGCGAGCAGATCGGTGACAAGGCGCCCATTGCCGCGACCTACGTGAACATGGCGCTCGTGCTCACGGACGAAGGCGAACTCGATTCGGCAAGGAAACTCAACGACAGGGCCTATGAGCTTTTCGTTCAGGTCGGCAACCGTGCGGATGCCGCGACCTGCCTTCACAACTTGGGAGATTTGGCCTGGAAGTCAGGCGACCTCGACCGAGCCTGGTCACTCGCAGAGGACTCCGAAGCCATCTACGAAGACATCGGTGACGAAGTCGGCATCGCCCATGCAGCCTTGCTCAAAGCCCACGTCGAGTCGGCCCGGGGCGAAGCGGCGGCCGCGGTCGGTCAATGTCGGCGCGCCATGGACCTCGCTTCTGAACATCGCTATGAACACGTCTTGCTCGAAACGCTGGAGGCCCTCATCCCGAACCTGATCGTGCTGGGCAAGCTGCGAGTGGCGCGAGACGCCTGCGGTCATTTGGCACGGATTCGACAGTCGGAGCTGGGAGCAGTCTGCGAGGAATTCGGTCTAGAAGTAGTGCCGTCAGAATCGGCCGCCGAGGAAGGCGACTTTGGAACCTTCCTTTTCGACCTCGAGTTTCTTTGACTCCTCCCTCGGTTTCAGGAGACAGTTTCGTATACTGGACTGACCTCATGGTAGCAAATCGCCTTACAACCAAATTGCGCGCAGGACTCTTGACGGCGATTGCAGCGCTCGCAGCGCTCGCCACCGCTAACCCGGAAGAGTACAACCTCCGCTATCTCGGCGGGGTCAATTCGATCTCGCGGGGAATAAACGACGACTTCTATACGGTCGGCTGGCACGAAGTGTCGGGCGTACCGCAGCCGTTCGTCTGGGATGTGGCCTCAAGCGAGGGCGGAGTCACCAACCTGCCCCTAGCCGGAGGGATGATCGGGGGACGGGCTTATGCGATTTCCAACCGATTTCCTCAGATCGGGCAGTACCTGATCGTAGGGGAGCAGAACCCCAGCGAGCCGGCAGCCCGCGCCACCGTCTGGACGCCTTCAGGGACAGGGTATCAAGCGACTCCGTTCTTGACGACGCAGAGCACGGCTCGAGGAGTGGACGACTTCGGAAACGTGGTGGGGTGGCAGACGACCGGACTCCCCCTGCTCGACACGGCTTTCATCCGTTCGGCCGAGGGAACGGTAACCGACTTGCCGGGAGGATATCAGCAGAGCCGGGCATTCGCAGTCGCGACCAGTCTTTCCGGCGCCACTTACGTTGCGGGTGCGGTCTACGATAGCGCTCTGACGATCTGGCGGGCGGCGCTCTGGACCAGATTGATCCCCGGAGGCGTCTTCTCGCTCACTGTCCTGACCGATGGCAATAACGGGTTCGCTTACGGCGTAAGCCGGCACGGGCACGTCGTCGGAGAGTGGACCTCCGGTGGCGTTACGCGAGGGTTCGTGCGGACAAGCGGAAGCGTACGTCTCCTGGGGCACTTCGTCGGTGGCCCCACCAGAGCGTACGACATCAACGATGACGGCCGCATCGTCGGCACCTCGGCGGTGGGTGGACTCGGCGTGGCATTCTACGCCGACGATAACGGAGGAACGCCTGCGCTGGTGCCGATCTCCCCCGACGAGCCGCTCTTTGGTTATCGCTCGGGACTCCTCGATACCGCCTACTCGGTCTGTAACGTTGACCCCAACGCGCGAAACCCCTACATTCCCGCCGTCGCGATGCATGCTCGGAAGAACGGTGGAGGCATCCATGCGGTGATTGCGCGGCCCAAGATCGATCGAGGGAATACCGGGCGCGCCATTGGAGGGGTCGCAGTTTATCGAGCCGGCGAAGGGAACCGCATTACCCCAGGGGACGGTGTCTTACTTCAGCTAACGACGAGCTACTGCCCTCCGTTGAGCGCGCTGAATCTCGGTGACCATCAGGCCGAACCGATTCCCGGTCGGCTCGAGTTCTTCGATGCGCGGAGTCCTTCGACGTTCACCCCCATCTCGCTTGGCGGCAACACCGGACTCGACCTCACGATCTCCGTTGGGAAGGACCGAATACCCCCGGATCCCACCTCCCCAACCAACCCTCCAAACAACCTGACGGTGGCGAGAAACGACGCCGGCAAGCGCGTGCAGGTGCGCTCGAAGATCGTTCTCGCTTACCGCGAGGAAACATTGTCCGCCGACCTAACGATCCCGGCGTTGCCCACGACGTTAACCTTGCCGGGCGGACTGCCGAGGCATAAGCTCGGCGCCTCGATGATGCTGACCGTCACCGCCAAGGACACGATCTTCAACCAAGGAATCGCCGGCGGGCAACTGCTCTGCGAGTTGGTAAACCCCGCCACCGGCGCCCGCGCCTACTTCGATTCGCTGCCCGGGAACTACAAGGTGGCCAACGGTTCCGGACAAGCGACGTTCAGCGGCGTCGTTCCCACCGGCATTGGCGTCAGTCAGCCCGGGAATCCCGTTCGCGCGGAGATCACGCTGCTCGGCCGGACCAGCGGGGACGTGTACCCCTACTACGACCTCGTCGTCGCCAGCCAGCCGCTCGACATCTACTCGGACACTCGCGTGGCGGTGCCGGAGGTCTCGGCATTGCCCGGGGAGACCGTTCCGGTTCGGGCGATGCTGAGCGAGGCGCCGACGGGCGTCCCGGTCGGCGGTCGAGAGCTCGTCTTCCTCAGGCTTCCTAGCCTGGTCGAGATCGGACGGGCGACGACCAACGTCAACGGCATGGCGACGATCCTCTATACCGTCCCGGCCGGAGGCCCGATCCCCTTCGTCGGCCCGCTAGAGCTGCTCGTGCGCTTCGAGGGCGATGGCGGCCCGAATCCGCAGTACACGGCCTCGGAAGGAACCGGGCGCATCCAGGTAGGTAGCAAGGGACTCAAGCTCGAGAACTACATCATCGGCGCGTCGGCCGCGGTGACGTACGACAGCGTTCCGATCGGCGGCGCGGGTCAATGGACGCTTCAGGGCACCTTCGGTGAACCCATCGTCGGAGTGCCCGACTCGCAAGAAGACTCGGTTCTTCGGGTCTCGAATGCCTTTTGGAGGACAGTGGGGCCGCTGATTAAGCGGTTGCGCTGGTTCTGATCAATCACCGAGGAAAGAAGATGAAACTGAAATGCATCGCTTCGACACTCTTGGCCGTAGGGCTCACCACGGCCTTTGCCCGTGCCCAGCCGCTGATGGTCAACTACCAAGGCCGCTTGAGCCAGCTGACCGGCGCGCTCTTCCCGAATGGTCCTGCCGACGTACGCATCCGGCTCTTCGACGCCGCGACCGGGGGGACGCAGGTCTGGGACAGCGGCATCCAGACCGTCCAGGTGCGGGATGGCGTATTCAGCCTGCTCCTGCAAGGGGGCACGCCCTCGCTTACGAGCGCGCAATTCATCTCTGGTCTGCGCTACTTCGAGATCAGCGTTCGACAGGGCGCGAACTGGACGACCCTCTCGCCACGACAGGTGGTGACGAGCGCTCCCTGGGCACTCGTCGCGGGAACCGTGCCCGCTGGAGCGATCGCTAGCACCCACTTGGCTAGCGATCATGCGAGCCTGGCCAAGGTAACGAACGGGCTCATGGGGGTATACGGTGCCAGCAACAATGCCATAGGCATAGGGGGCGCTCCAAACTGGAAGTTCGAGGTTTTAGAAGCAGGACCAGTGGCGATGGGTGTGCACAATACGTCATCTTCAGTGCGTACATTTATCTCTTCGACGAACGCATACGGGCAGCTAGCGGTCACTCCTGGCAAGGATCTCTACTTAGGGCAAGATGGATCTGCACCAGTCATTATCAGCCAGCTTGGAAGAGTTGGAATTCAGATTCCAAATCCAGCTTACACACTCCATGTAAACGGTACTGCCGCGGCTAGCGGCACCATTACCTCGTCTGGTTACTTTGAAAGTTCTGGAGATAATCACGGTGTGTTTTTCAATCGTAGCGCAAACGGAGGGAATACTTGGATTCTTGGCCAACTTACAGATTACGGTGGCAGTCCATTTGACTTGAAGGTTCATCGTCGTTACGGAGGAGGGGACCAGGGAATTGCGTTGACACTTCAGGCCAGCACGGGTAACTTGGGTATCGGCACCGTGTCTCCATCCGCTAAACTGCATGTAAATGGTCTAGCGCGCGTAGACGGTGATATAGAGTCAGCTGGGTTGGTCAGTGGCATATCGTTCTTCGGCAGGCTCGAGCAGAACGGGGAAGTGCGGATTCAGCCGTTCAATTCGGGACAGGTGATTGTCGGTGGCTTTAGCCAACCTGGTCTGTTCGTGTACGGGCCGGCATCCGGTACGACTGCCTGGCAAGGTCCGTCGGACCGGCGGCTAAAAACTCGAATCGGCGACATAACGAACCCGCTTGCAACGCTTCTATCGCTCCGCGGACACACCTTCGAGTATCGCCACGATCTGCTCGCTGGACTCCCGGAAGGAGAGCGAATGGGCTTTATCGCACAGGAAGTGGAATTGACGCTTCCCAATTGGGTTACGGATCTAAAGCCGAAGTACAAGGGTCTCGCAACGTCCGAGTTCGACGCTCTCGCGACCGAAGCAATCCGCGAGCAGCAGAGCCAGATCGATGCGCTCCGAACAGAAAACCGGAAGCTGCGCGCGGAAGTGTCGCGAATGAATGCACTCGACCAGCGAATAGCACGCTTGGAGCAGCTGCTGATGGATCGGAAGAAGAGGTGAAGAAGATGGGAATAATAAACGGGGCTCACAAGTTGTTGCTAGCCACATTGCTAGGCCTGACGTTTGGCATTGCCGGCGCGCAGCCCCTCATGATCAACTACCAGGGTCGTTTGAGCCAAATCAGCGGAGCATTGTTTCCCAATGGGCCTGCGGAGATACGGTTGCTGCTGTTCGACGCCGCCGCCGGGGGAACGCAGGTTTGGGACAGCGGCATCCAGATAGTCCAAGTGCGTGATGGCGTGTTCAGCGTGCTCCTGCAAGGCGGCACGCCGTCTCTCTCGAGCGCCCAGTTTATCCCAGGCTTGCGTTACTTCCAGATCAGCGTCAAGCAAGGCACAACTTGGACCGATCTGTCGCCACGTCAAATCGTCACGAGTTCGCCGTGGGCATTCATCGCGGGAACCGTGCCCGCTGGAGCGATCGCTAGCACCCACTTGGCTAGCGATCATGCGAGCCTGGCCAAAGTAACGAACGGGCTCATGGGCGTATACGGGGCCAGCAACAACGCCATAGGCATAGGGGGCTCTCCAAACTGGAAATTCGAGGTTTTGGAAGCGGGGCCCGTCGCGATGGGCGTGCACAACACATCATCCGCGGTGCGGACTTACCTCCTTTCAACGAACGCATACGGGCAGCTAGCGGTCACTCCTGGCAAGGATCTCTATCTAGGCCAAGATGGGAGCGCACCGATGGTTGTTAGTCAAGCGGGTCGAGTTGGTATTGGAACGCCTAACCCTCTCTATAAGCTTGATGTGGCCGGGACTCTCAACGTCGAGGAAGACAGTATCTTCCGCGGTAATGTCGGAGTTCGACGGTCCCCGGCGTATGCCTTAGACGTAAACGGAACCCTTCGGACTAGCGGCGATGTGTTCGTTGGAGCGTCGCGATCCATTCAGGGAGAAGGGATGTTGAGCCTTCAATCCTTGTGGGCCCAGCCGCTGTACTTGAATCCGAACAGCAACGGCCCTGTACAAATCGGCCTAAACTCCGCTCCTGGATTAACTGTCAAAGGGGGAATCATCTGCGAGGGCCAAATAGACACGACATCAAGCGTAACGATAGGCGGTCCGTCTGTAACCGGTCGATCTCTCATGGTTTACGGCGCCGCTGGAGGAACCGGAATATGGAACACTTGGTGCGATGAGCGTGTGAAGCAAAGAATAGGCAGTATCAAGAGCCCGCTCGAAACCTTGCTTCTCCTAAGAGGACACAGCTACGAGTACCGAAAAAATCTCGGGTATGACTTCCCATCGGGTACTCGATACGGTTTCATCGCCCAAGAGGTCGAGGGAGTTCTGCCGCAATGGGTCAGCCAACAAGGGGAGTATCGCGCCCTCGGCACTTCGGAGTTCGACGCGCTGTCCGTTGAGGCGATTCGCGAGCAGCAGAGCCAGATCGAATCGCTCAAGACTGAGCTTGCTAGAGAGAGGGCCGCGCGGAGTTCGCTCGAGAGGCGGCTGGCCGAGATCGAGAAGATGCTCAAGGCGAAACGCTAGCCCGCTAGTGCTTTCCGCAGAATCGCCAAATCCCCCTCGTAAGACTCCGCCTTCAGCGGCCCGAAGGAGAAGCGGACGAAGCGGGCCAACGGAGACGCGGGGCCGCGGCGGAGCATGTCGGTGAGGGGGCCGGGGAGGATGGCGGCGTGGTGGCGGAAGAGGCGCTCGTTGAACTCCTCGGCGGTCAGGCCGCCGGGGAGGCGCGCCCAGTGGTAGAAACCGCCCTCGCCGGTGAACAACTCGAACCCTAGCTCCGAGAGCCCGACCGCGTAGCGCTCGCGCTGGGAGCCGAAGAAGGCGCCGATCGCGCGACGGGCCTGGGCGACCCGCTCGCCTTCGAGGAGACCCGCGGCGCAGATCTGGGAGGGGCGCGCGACACCGCCCATCGCGATGCTCGAGAAGTTCCGGAAGAGTTCGATGTTCGCCTTGGAGGCGACCACCCAGCCGATGCGCAGGCCGGGCGCCTGGAGGCCCTTCGTCGCCGCGCTGACCACGAAGAGGTTGGTTTGGTCGATGTCCTGGACGTAGCGCATCGCGCTGACCGGCTCGGGGAGGTGGAAGTACTCGTACGCCTCGTCGATCAGTCCGCCGCGCCCGTCCTCCTGGCAGAACTCGACGAGGGCCCGGAGGGCGTCGTCGGTCCAGACGACGCCCGTGGGGTTACAGGGGTTGCTTTTCACGACGAACGAGCGCTCCGGGGCGAGAGCGCGGTAGTCGTCGAGGGTGGGCCGGAAGCGGTTCTCGGGGTTGCTGGGCACGATGATGGGCTCGCGGCGGAGGATGTGGAGCGCGTCGTAGTACGGCGTGTACTCGGTTTCCTCGATGAGCACGCGGTACTCGGGCTTGAGGAAGGCGAGGGTCGCGTAGATGCCGGGCCGCCCGCCGGCGAAGATGGCGATGTTGTCGGTGGTGAGGTTCGCGCCATAGAAGCGGGCGTAGTAGTCGCGGATGGCGGTCAGCAGCTCCATGCCGCCGGTCGCGGGCGGATACTTCAGGTCGGCATGGGTGAACTCGATGCTCGTCGGGATATCGGGGCCGCCCGGCACGGGAGTGGTGAGCGGAAAGCCCTGCGCCCAAGGGTGGGTCCCCTCGGTACCCATGTAGCGGCCGGTGGCGTCGAGGAACTTGAAGAGCGTCTCGTAGACGCCCATCGGGGGGAAGTAGGTGAGGGCGGGGTCGATAGTCGAGGTCGGCATGCCGCCGCAATGGTGACATATTCGGAAGCCCCCGCCGGCCGACCCGGATGAGCGAACGCGGCGAGGGCATCGCGGGGATACTAGTGGCTACGCATCTGCTGCATGCGGGCCTCCCAGGCTTGCTGTCGGTCAGCGCTAGGCAGGACGAGATCGTCCCAAGGACGCAAAACCCTGAAGTCGCGGAACTTGCGGCGAACGGACTTCACTTCCCAGTCGAAGTCATACGAGCCTTTGCCGCCGCGCAACTCGCCGACCTGGATTCCAGCAAGAGACTTGGCGCCGACGGCGAGGCCTTCCGAGTCGAACGAGAGCGGCGTGAGCTGCACGGTGATGCTGTTCTCGTCAGCGAGGGCGACGAAGTGGTCGGGCAGGGTGATGAGGGCTCGGCCCCCGACGAGCCTCCCGGTCCCGCGTACGTACATTCCAGCTTCGGGTCCCTCCAGGGCGGCATAGTAGATATCGGTGGCGGGATCGTTCGGGTTGGGCTCGACGAACGACTTGGTGCCATTGGCGAAGAGGTGGGTCAGGTTGGTGCTCTGGACTCGCTGAAAGCCTGCGTTAAGCGCGGTGCCTGCATTGTTGATGGATGCGCCGACGAAGCCGTCGCTGAAGCCGGTCGCCGGTCCGGTTACGAGGAAGACGTCCTGGCCGAGGTTGTTACGCGATCGCTGTTCGCCCCATCCGCCGTTGACGAAGGCATACGCACGCCCCGCACCAGCGGTGGAGGCGAGGGTCGAGTCAACGGCGAAGATGCTGCCGGTGCCCTGCATGATGAGGTTCCCGTTGATGTTCACGCGCCCGGGTCCGGAGAGAGTGCCGATGTTGACGCTCCCATTGGGGGCGATGCGGAAGCGCTCGGCGCCCATCGTGTGGAAGGTCATGGTGTCGTTGGCGGGCGACTTAATGTGGGTAGAAGTCGGAGGCGTACCTGTGGAGGTCTTGAAGGCGAAGGAGTTGTCCGTACAAACGGCTCCCATGACGTCGAATAGGCCTCGAATGGTCACTTTCGGGCTCGGCAGTCGCTCCAAGGTAAAGATGCGGGGGGCGTTGGCTCCGCCGATGGAGGCGTCACCCCGCACGATCAGTGACTCGCCGTCGGCACCGACGAGGTTTACCCAGCGGGTTTGGGTGCCGGTAGACATGAGCAGGTCACCATTGGCTCCGGGCGAATCGCTTCCGTCGTGGAAGCGCTGTGCCAGGTGCAAGTCGCCGGTGAGTGACAGGCCATTCGCATCGAACGTCGCCTCCGTCACGCCATTTGTCAGGGTGATCAGAGGGGCGGCTACCCCGATGATGGCGGGTGAGAGGAGATCGACACCGACCACGCCATGGAGCCGTGCGGTGCCGGTTCCCAACACGACCGAGGAGCCGAATCCGGGTGAGACCGCGGAGAAGAAACCTCTGACGTCAAGGTCACCGGTTGAATTGAACGAGGAGCCGTTACTGCCGATGTTGGCGATTCCCCCGCCGGTCATGTCGAGGTTGCCGCCGACCTTGGCGTCGCCCATCAGGTCGGCCAGTCCGATGACTCGCAACACTCCTCCGACCTCGGTGTCGTCTGCCGAAAAAAGGCCGTTCGCCGTGACGGTGCCCTGCGAGAGGGCGTTACCGGTCGCGTTGTCGACGCGGAACTTGCCGCCGGGCCCTACGTTAAAGTTGCCGAGTACGGTGAGGGCGGTGCCCGAGGCGGCGGCGTTCTCGACGGTCAGCGTGACGTCGGACGCGCTGTTGAGGAAGAGGCTCATTGGTACTGGCAGGCGGGCACCCGGCACGGTGCCGGTCATCAAGTTGGAGGCGTCGAGGTCGGTGAGCATGGATCCGCCCCCGACGAACCGCTCGGCGATCATCATTCCCGAGAGGTTGGCGTGACCGTTGTCAGGAGTACCGGGAGTCAAGGCCTGTAGCCGAAGGAACTTTAGGGTGACGATTTGCGCGCGGGCGTCCGGCGACATCGCCATTAGAAAACCGATCGCACCACCGACTGCAGCGACCGAGATTGAGCAGATGAATAGTCGACGATTCATGATGTGTCTCCTCGATCCAGCACTCTCCGAGCGCAAGGATCATCGATGGCATCACGTTAGCCGACGTCTATGACAGATCTATGACAAGTCGGCGAGCGCGTCCTGAAGTGCTCGCACGGCGCGTTCGACGGCCTCGTACAGTTCCCACACGACACCGGCGGCTAGCGACGCCTCGTAGGCCTCCGAGCCCAGGCTTCCCAAGGCCCCCTGGCGGGCGAGTTCGACATACGCGCGATCGCAGGGCGGTCGCATGAAGCCCGTGCGTGAGCGATGGGCCTCGGCAGCCCCGAGCAGCTCGGCAACCGCGGACCAGGCCGAGGCCATGGCGAGCAGCTCGGCAGCGCGCTCCAGGCCCTGGATGGCGACCTGCTGGGTCGCAGAGTCGAGGCACATCTGCAGGCACTCGGTCAGTCTGCGAATCCCTACCTCCAAACTGCCGGCGTGCGCCTCGACTACTGCAAGGCCCTGCAGGCTTAGCACGGCGATCGATTTGTTGCCGGTACCTTCGAAGAGGTCTAGGCTTTGGAAGAAGTGTGACCTTGCTTGCTCCCAGTTCCCTTGATACATCTTGGCCAGGCCGAGGCCGCAGAGATCGAATGCTTGCCAGGCTGCGTGGCCTGCGGCGACGTCCAGGGCGAGAGCCTCGTCGAACAGCCCCACGGCACGATCGAAGTCTCCGGCGAACATGGCCACCCGCGCGAGGTTGTTGAGCGTCACCGAGGTGCGATCAGTTTCTCCAAAGCGTTCCTGCCCCTCCAACGATTGCCGATAGAGCGACTCGGCTTGGTCCAGGTCGCCCTCGAGTACGTGAAGGTGGGCGATGTTGCTGAGGATGCGGAGCGCGCCAGGTTCGTCGCCGATCTCATTCCGGATGTCTCGGGCTTCCTGGAAGGCTCGCTTGGACGTCGTGAAGTCCCCGATGCGATAGGCGAGGCCTGCGGCTCCGTTGAGGACATGTGCTCGCAGGGCGGTTCGCTCCTGTGCTCCAGGCAGAGCCAAACTGTCCAAGGACCAGCGCAGGCCCTCCGCCATGTACCCTCGGGCGAGCCAGAATCTCCAAATCATGGCGAGCCGCATGGCGGTTCTGGCCTGGCCCGATTCGATCGCCCATTGTAGGGCAGCGCGGATGTTGTCGTGCTCTTCCTCCAATCGCCGGGTCCATTCGCCGAGTTCGGGCCGATCAAGGTGCTCGAAGCTTTCTGAAGTCAGGTCGGCGAAGTGCTCGGCATGCCGAGTCCTCAGGTCCGTTCGCTCGCGAGGACTCAGCCTCGAATCGGCCACCTCGCGCAGGGTCTCGAGCATCCGAAAACGCATGCCCGTTTCGGCGGCTTCCGACTGGACGAGCGAGTGGGTCGTTAGTTGAGCCATCGCGTCGTGAATCGAGCCCTCAGTGGCGCAGACCCGCTTGGCGGTCTCCAGCGTCCACCCGCCACGGAAGCAGGAAAGTTGGTTGAAGAGGGCCTGAAGTTCGGGGCCGAGCAGATCGTAGCTCCAGTCGATTGTCGCCAGCAAAGACTGGTGCCGTCTCTCCTTCCCCCCGTGCGGTTGAGCGAGGACGTCGAATCCGTGGGTCAGCTGCTCGAGCATCTGGCCAGGCGTGAAGACCTGGGCTCGCGCCGCGGCCAGTTCGAGGGCTAAGGGGATGCCTTCCAGGCGTCGGCAGAGAGCGGCCACCGCTTCGGCGGTTCGGGGAGTGACCTGGAAATCTGGCTTGGCCGCTTGAGCTCGGTCAACGAACAGTTGGACGCTAGGAAAGGCCTGCAGGCGCTCGGGATCGAGGCCGTCGGCGTTCGGGACGGGAAGGGGACGAACGTGGAACTCGTGCTCTCCCGGCAGGCTGAGTTTGCGCCGAGAGGTGACGGCACAGGTGACGTTACGAGCCTTGGCGAGGATTGCATGGACGACTCCGACGGCCTCGACGACCAGATGTTCAAGGTTGTCGAGGACCAGCAGGGTCGGACCCTGATCGAGAGCTCGGCAAACCGCCGGCAACGGCTCGCCTTCTCGCGGCAAGCCGATCACGTCACGAATCTCCTCCGCGACCTGCCGAGCGTCGATTAGGTCCGCCAGCGGCGCGAACCAGACCCGGTTTTCGTAAGGACTCGAGAGGCGCTCTGCTAGTTCGAGCGCTAGTCTCGTCTTACCGCTCCCACCCGCGCCCGTCAGGGTGACGAGGCGTACGTCGTCGGCCAGGACTAGGGCGGTCAGCCGGTCGAGGTCGTCTTCCCGGCCGAAGAATCTATTGAGCCGAAGCGGCACGTTTGCACGCTGCTCGACGATTGGGCCGGATTGGATGGTCGGCGCTGTGGGGATCGTCGCGGGCTTTCTCCGGGGACTCTTATGAACTTGGGCGACCGCGGCCACCGTATCCGGGGAAGGCGTCAGCCCGATCTCGGCGAGGCGTCGCTCGAAGGCGCGGTACTCGTCGAGGGCGGCATCGGTCTCGCCGCACTCCACGAGCACTTCGAGGAGCGCGTGGCACGTCTCCTCGCCGTAGGGATCCATGCGTACCGCCTGACGAGCAAAGGGAAGCGCTCGCCGGGGATCGCCCGCGAGACCGAGGGTTTCGACCAGTTCCTTGGCAAACGCCAGATGCATTTCCTCGAAGATTCTCCGCTCCTGCTCGATCCAGTCGTCGTAATGGCCCGGGAGGAACTGGCGGTCGAGAACTGCCGCGGCCTGTTCGAGGTGGGGCACCCGTCCCATCGGCTCCCTCGTATCCTCGGCCTTGCGAACCGCTTCGCGCATCTCTTGAAGGTCGCTCGCGTAGGCGGCCAGATTGAGGTGGATCACGTGGCGGTCCCCGACGATCACCGATCCCCGTGGCGTTCCGGGTGGCTCCAGCTGCTTGCGCAGCGAGTAGAGAGCGCTGTTGAGGCTGAGGCGTGCGGCATCCGGGTCCTGCTCGGGCCAAAACCGATCCGCGAGCGCTTCTCGCGAGTGGCTCTGGTCGCCAAAGGTGGCGAGATGGGCTAGGAGCGAGGCCGTCTTCTGGGTTCGGAATCGCTCTATGACGCGCGGGCCCTGCCGAACGCGCAGCCCGCCGAACAATTCGATGCGCAGGGGCGCCACGTTCGTAGTTTACAGCGGCGATTGTCAATTCACTCGCAGATCGGTCCACAGGCAGCACTTCATCGCGGCTCTAAGCAACGGTGCGAACGGAGAAGACTAGTCCTTCGGTTCCTTTGTCCCAGGTTTCAACCAGGTGGTTTGGAGGCCCTGTTTGCGCCCGTAGATCGATGAGCGATCCTTGAGGGATCCGTGGGGGATCCTTGGGCAGAGCCCACGGACCGGGCATAGATCAAGCAGCGATCTCCTGCCGACCTCAGGCCGCACCCCGGACTCCGCCGCCCGGTTCCAGGCCACACCCTCGCCACTCCACTCCTCCGCCCCAGGCGGTGGCAGACTCGCAAATGCTGCGATGGACATCGGACTTGCCTACCGAGGCAGCCTGCTTAGCCCGCACAATGATGTGATACAGTGCTAGATGGAGGCTAGTCGCATGGGTCGTTGGTTGCTCCTTGGTTGCTTGCTCTGGGCCCCCGTCCTCCCCGCGGCGGGCCAGTGGGGAACGACGTGGCGGATCTCCGTGTCCTCCTTTGGTGCTGAGGGGAATGCAAACAGCAGGTACTCCTCGATCAGCGTGGACGGGCGCTTCGTGGCGTTCAGTTCCGTCGCCTCGAATCTCGTTTCGGACGATACGAACGGCACCTGGGACGTCTTTGTTCACGATCGCCAGACTGGCCAGACCTCACGGGTTTCCGTCTCTTCCGGCGGCCAGGAGGGGAACGATCTCAGCTGGTGGCCCTCCATTAGCGCGAACGGGCGGTTCATCGCGTTCAGCTCCGAGGCTACGAACCTCGTTCCCGGCGACACCAATGGTTACTGGGACATCTTCGTTCACGACCGCCAGACCGGTCAGACCTCGAGGGTCTCGGTATCTTCCGCAGGCCAGGAGGCCACCAACTACAGCTCGAGACCCGCCATCAGCGCGGATGGTCGGTTTGTCGCATTCGAATCCTTTTCCGGCAACCTCGTGCCGGGCGATACGAACGGAGGCCGCGACGTGTTCGTACACGATCGCCAGACGGGCCAGACCTCGCGTGTCTCGGTGTCCTCCACTGGCGAGCAGGGGAACTACAGCAGCAACGCCCCCTCGATGAGCGCGGACGGGCGGTTCGTGGCGTTCGAGTCCCTCTCCGGCAACCTCGTGCCGTTCGATACGAACGGGGCTCGCGACGTCTTCGTCCACGACCGCTATTACGGCCAGACCTCGCGGGTTTCCATGTCTTCGACCGGCCAGGAGGGGAACGGCGGCAGTTGGTGGCCCTCGATCAGCGCGGACGGGCGGTTCGTGGCGTTCGGCTCCGAAGGCAGCAACCTCGTGGCGGGCGACGGCAACGGTTGGGAAGACGTCTTTGTGCATGATCGCCAGACGGGCCAAACCTCGCGCGTTTCGGTGTCTTCCACTGGCCAGCAGGGGACCAACTTCAGTTCGAGCCCCTCCATCAGCGCCGGTGGTCGCTTCGTCGCGTTTCACTCCCCCGCCGCCGGCCTTGTGCCGGGCGACACGAACAACTACTGGGACGTCTTCGTGCACGATCGCCAGATGAGCCAGACCTCGCGAGTCTCCGTGTCCTCCAGTGGCCAGCAGGGACACGCGAACAGCTCGGGCCCCTCGATCAGCGCGGACGGGCGCTTCGTGGCGTACGAGTCCGGAGCCTCGACCTTCGTCCTGGGAGACACGAATGGCGCCGGAGACATCTTCTTGCACCAATACCAACCCGACAGCCGAAGCCTATCCGGGCAAGTGGTGTTAGGGGGATTGACCCCTGGTTCGATAACGCCGAGCGTCTGCCTATTCGAATTCCGCCAGCCCGGGACGACTCAGTCCGTATGGAGCGCGCTGGCTTTGCTCGATGCCGAGGGTTACTTCACCATGTCGGGTCCTGCACCGGACGGCCTCTACGATCTGGCCGTCAAGCACCCTCGCTGGCTTCGCAAGGTCGTGCAGGTCGATACGAGCCAGGGCAATGTCACCGACGTCCTGATCCACCTCGCCGGCGGCGACATCGACGGCGACAACGAGGTGTCCATCGGAGACTATGCCCTCTTGTCGGCGGCATTCGGCAGCTCTCCCGGAGACCCCAGCTGGAACGAACTCGCCGACCTGGACGGGGACGGAGAAGTGTCGATCGGCGACTACGCCCTTCTCTCCCAGAACTTCGGCCTGATCGGGGACGAGTAGGCCCCTACTGCAGCAGGCGCTTCTGGGGGCGTGAAAGTGCGAATCGTGCTCGAGGCGAGGTTGCTCGGGCTTCGGTTGGAGAGTGCTGAGAAGGAGGTCAGGTCCCTGGTGGATCCTACGGGACTCGAACCCCCCTCGTGCCGCTTGCGGCCTTCGGATCTGTCGCATCGCTGTAAGTTTTCACGATTCAAGCCGCTCCACCTATGGTTGCGGAACTTTATGGTCACGCCGCGGCGCTGCCGCGCTTCATGCCGGTGGCAATGGGGCAGGGACCGCGACGGCGGCCCAGCCGAAATGTTCGACCAGCATAAACTCCCTCTCAGCGACTGGGTCCCTCCACGATCCATCCGAGGGCTAGGAGCTACTGCCGCTTTGTCATAGCAGAAATTGCCGACGGCCCTTCCGAGTGGTAGGGGATACCCATCTCGACCGGCTGACCGTAGAGTTCTGGACTTACGTATCTGCCTCTGTTTTCTTCCTCCTTTTCTTGCGTTGCAAGGTAGCCGTACCTTTGCACCCAACGGTCGTTCCTGATGGCCTCCACGCGCCAGGACACCTTGGTGCGCGGCGCGCTGGTGCGGATGGTGAACACGTTGTTTTGGACTTCGCGCACAACTTTCACGAGCACGAAGTCGTCACCGCCGTCGATAACCGTTAGGTCGTAAGTCGGGTTTCGGTCGATCTTATCGAAATACTCCGGCAGTTCAACCGTCGCGTATCCTCTAGCGTCTGTTATCACGTTGCCGCGATAGACGTTGTACGGCTCCGGTCCTTCCGTGCAGAAGTGGTTCAAGTAGTGATTCTCTGGATCCAGCGGATGGTCGATCTGGAAGGACTTGGTGCCCGAAGCACTGAACGTGCCGAAGACTTGGGCGGCGCCCGCACCCCAGAGGGTCAAGATGTCGCCTTGTGCACTGTTCCAGAAATTGAGGCGATCGCCGACTTGAGTCGCAGCCACCAAGCCCGCGATCTGCCACTGACGCTCGGTGTTGGTGTTTCCGATTGCTAAGCGAGCAAACTCCGCTTGCGTCTCGTGTAGACGTAAGGTCGGATCGTTGGTGCTGCTATCGTGCTCGACGTCCAGGCGAGCAACAGGTGTAGCAGTACCCAACCCGAGCCTTCCGGAGAAGTAGCCTCGCCCTAAGAAGTAGCCTCCAAAGCCGTCAGCGCTGTCGGACTGGCCCCAACGCCATAACCCTGCCCGCTGGTGGCCGTGGGCCAACCCTTTTAGCCGACCCCTGCTGGGCCGGAACTCTTCCCGAGCACGCCAAAGTTCGTTCCCGCGGTCGACGTCGCTTCGGCGTACACACCAAAACCACCGTTGCTGTCACTGCGAAACCAGCCCCCAAAGGTGGCCCCGCTAGCAGACGATGCCCACCCGGTGACACCCCTGCCGGCGTTGCTATCACTTTGAAAGTAGCCACCGTATGTGATTCCAGTAGCGCCGTAAGAAACGCCGGCCACTCCCGCTGAACCAGGGCTCACCGAGTTGTTACTGGCCGAGATAACAGCGGCCGGGGTGTTGCCGCTGAGCGCCAACGGCACGGGAATCGACTGCAGGAACGCGGTCGAATCGAGCCCGTCGAGGCGGTCGGCATTCAGATTCGGCACCAGCGTTGAGCTCGAGACGCTAAACGGCACACCGGCGCCGGTGAAGGAAGGCGCAGTCGAACAGGTTTTCGCGCCTGAGAAAGTCTGAGGAGCCGCCAGCAAGGCCACGTTGGAGGATAGGCGGGCGTCGGCGAGGGTGCCGCTAGCAAGGCTGGAGGCGTTTAAGCCGATCAGGCTCGAACCGCCTCCTTGGAACTGCCCAGCGATGAACGTGCCAGAGATGTGGCCATGCCCAATTTGCTGGGCGCCGGGAGTAGTCGACTGAAGGCTAACGAGTGCCTTCGCGGTCGGTTGCGACCCGGCGTAGCGCGTGGATAAGACGACCGCCGCGGATAGGCCGAGAACGACGGAAGCTAGCATAAGGAGACTAGGTTTCATGATCTCCCTCCTTTCCCGGCTCATGCGCCGGGACTAACTCCATTGTAGTGCCTCCGATCTCGCTGTGCCCTAATGGTACATGCGCATTGTTTCACTAGATCCGACTGAAGATGCTCACGGAAGGGACTTATGCTTAAACGGCGGGATGGGATCGGGCAAACCGTGAGTGCCTGCAGTAATGCATTTCGACGCGCCAGGCGTCGGTCGCTCTGCCCTTCGGATCCAAGGTCGGCGGCTGAGCCTCGCTTGAGAACTCGTAATGCCGGACGGGCTCGGCGATAGCTCGTTCGACATGAGGACACGATCTCCGGGCGCAAGCTGCCAGGGCCCGGAAGGGCCATGCGCGATCTGTACGGTCTGGCTGAATGAGTGGCTTTTCGGTAGGTCTACCCGGCGCCGACTGCTCCGGCCGCGCGACCAGTGGTGGGTGAATACGCGTTGACTTCGGTCTGCATCCTCTCGGGTGCCCGTGGCGAGGAGTTTCGGCTATCATCCCATCGGGATGCTCACCCTGTATATCGTAACCGCGATCATCGGCGGGGCGCTGATTCTCATTTCGGCGCTCAGCGGGGGGCACGACACCGACCACGACTTCGACGCCGGCCACGATGTCGATGTCGGAGGGCATGACGTCGACGCCGGGCATGGCGACCACGATGCCGACGTGGTCTCCGGCGCCTGGCTTCCGTTCTTCAGTCTCCGCTTCTGGACCTATTTTGCGGCGGCTTTCGGCATCATCGGCCTCCTGCTCACTATCTTGAACGCCGCCGACGCGACGATGACCGCGCTGCTCGCCATCGGCGGTGGCTTCATCACGGGGATGTTGGTCGCCTGGATCATGCGCTGGCTCAAGTCGGCCTCGACCACGGACGGGGCGAGCATTCACGATCTGCTCGGCAAGCAAGCCAAGATGCTGGTCGGCGCCAGGCCGGAGTCGATGGGGAAGGTGCGCATCGAGGCGAAGGGGGAGATCATCGACATGATCGCGGTCGCCGACGACGGTGGAGCGATCGAGGCCGGCGAAGAGGTTCTCGTCGTGGGCGTCGACGGCAACCAGCTTCGCGTGGCGCGTCCGAAGGACTATCTTCGCGACTAGCCCCCCAGCGCTGAACCAGGAATACGTATTTTTTGGTTGCGTCCCACGCATTCCTCCTCTATAATGGTGGCAATGCGACGTTGGATTCTTGGGCTTCTGCTTGTCCTCGCGACCGCCCACGTCCAGGCTATCAGCTGGGTCGGCAACACGGCCCTTTACCTCGACGGCCGCACCATGCCCACGAGAGGCGCTTACACCGAGCGATGGCAGACGCTCACCGTCGTGAGCCAGACCTATCCCATCGAGCCTGGGCAGCGCGTCTTCGCCGTGGTCACCACCAATCGCTGGCTGACGACACAAGACTACGAGTTCACGTTCGACTACCACGTCGGCAACAACAGCCAATGGTATCGCATCCTCGGCCCCTTCCCGGCTGGGACCGAAGTCGACTTCTACATCAGAGCAGAGGGCACCGGCGGACCTCGCTACGACAACAACGGCTGGCAGAACTTCGGATACGTCTCCCGATGGGCGCCTACCGCACGCGATGGCGCCATCCTGCAGTGGTTCCAGACCGACTATCGGACGATGCTCAAGCGTCTGCCCGAAGTCGTTCACGCCGGATACAGCGCTCTCTATGTGCCCGGCCCCCAAAAGTCCGGAGGGGGAGGCTTCAGCGCCGGCTACAATCCCTTCGACCGGTTCGACCTCGGCGACCGCCTCCAGAAGGGCACCGTTCGCACGCAATACGGCACGACGCAGGAGCTTCAGGAACTGATCCAGGCGGCCCACCGCTTCGACATCGAGGTCTATTGCGACCTGGTCTTAAACCATAACGACAACCGAGCCAGCACGGGGATCGATCGCTACCCGGACATGATCCCGGAGGACTTTCACATCCGTGCCAGCAGCGATACCGGCAACTCGGAGATCGACTTCAACACGGCCTCGAGCTTCTCTCACGGGATGCTGAACCACGACCTCGTCGGCCTCGTCGACATCGCCCAGGAAGACGGTAACAACACGCGCACCGGCGCCTTCACCTTGCCCGGCTATGCCTCGTTCAACTCGTGGGACAAGCCGACGTTCGTTCGGAATGCCACGACGCCCCAGTACTACCCGAACCTGACGCCGGTGACGGAAGACGTACGCCAGTATCTGAAGCGATGGTGCTGGTGGCTCACCCAAGTCATCGGCTTCGACGGCTTCCGACTCGACGCGGTGAAGCACATCCCTCCCGCATTCTTCGATAGTCTCCAGAATCAGCCCGGCTCGGCTTCGAGCCAAGGCGACCTTTGGCCTTACGTTTACGGCATTTCACCGACCGCTTATGTTTTCGGCGAGGACTATACATCGTCGGGTTACGAACTACGTGAGTATGCGAAGACCGGCACGCAGCTTCTCGACTTTCCCCTCGTTTTCAATCTGAGGAGCCTCTTCAACTCGCAGGGATTCGGCGACATGGGAGCAGCCCTCTCGAACGGCTACGGGATCGATCCCGCGACTGGTCTTCCTTATCAGAATGGTGGGCTCGGTCCACATGTGGGCGTCGGCTTCGTCCAGAGCCACGATGATGGGCCCCCTCAAGCCAACAACATGGCGCACGCCTTCTTACTCACCCGGTCCGGCCGTGCGAAGGTGTATTACGACGGCAACAACATCCAGCCGGGGAACTGGACGCACTTTCCTCGGCCCGGACGATTCGACGCACTCGGCCAGAGTAGCGATCTCCTCCTGCGGATTCTCGATGCGAAGAAGCGCTTCGCCCGCGGCGCGCTGGTCAACCGTTACGTCTCGCCGAACCTGTACGTTTACGAACGCCAGGTCAGCGGTCAGGGCACGCTTCTCGTCGGGCTCAACATCCGGGGTGACACCGGCGGGGCGATGAGCCAGATCGTGCAGACCTCCTTCGCGCCTGGGCAAGTGCTGACCGACCTCAGCGGCCAGCGCCCGAACGTGACGGTTGCCTCCGATTCGCGCGTCTCGATCACAGTGCCGCCGAACTCCGACGCCGGCTCGCAAAACAACGCCCGAGGCTACGTCCTCTATGCGCCGGTCACACCTCAGCCGGTCGGCGATCCGATTCGGCTGCTCGACGCTTCCGGCGTTGCGATCCCCTTCGAGAACGTCGCATTGCCGGGTGGGACCTACGCCACCGCGGGGTCGTTCGCAGCGGCCTCCGTTACCGGAGACCGGCTCGATGTCGAACTCCGAACCGACAGTACCGGCGCCAGCGCTTACCTGCGACTCGATAATGGCCTCTCAGTGGCTGGTCGAACCCCCTCGACTGGGTCCCCCGAGGGGTTCTACGATGGCTACGTCCCTATGGACAAGATCGCCAATGGCCAGTTCCGGCTCAATGGGATCGACGCGTCGATTCTTGCCGATGGCCTCCATCTCTTGCGGGCTCGTGTCTTCACCCATGCCCCCGGACGCCCGCCGGTCTTCTCGGAGTTTCAGGCATTTTTCTACCTCCGGCGCGGGCTTCCGACTGGGTGGACCCTCGACGGCATGCTGGCCGACTTCGGATCGCCGCTTACGGCCCAGACGCGCAACCCGAGTTCAAATCTGAACCGTTTGGATGCGCTCTACGTGACGAATGACGATCGCTATCTCTACCTCGGGCTGGCCGGTCGGGTCGATACCGCCGAGGGGCTGACCAACGGATTCGCCCTTTGGATGGACACCGATCCTGGCGTGGGTACCGGCCTCCGAGATACGTCGAAACCCAACGACGATTCCGGGCCTGCCCCGCGCCTGCTCTCCAATAGCCGCATCACGCTTCCTGTGGCCTTCGGTGCGGAGTTCGGTCTGGCGGTCTTCCGCCATTCGCGCCTTGGGACTGCGCCGGAGGACGGCCGTCCGGGAGGCCCGCGGCTTCCGTTTGCCGTTGGGGCGCAGGCGGGGCTCTACCGCGTGGAAGACGTGGTGACCCAAGTTCTCGGCGGCCGCGAATGCGCGATCGCCTATCAGCCACGCGCCAACCGCGCCGATCCCGCGAGCGGTGCCGAGATTGCGATTCCCTTGCGTCAAGTCTACTCCTCCGGAATCTCTTCCGGCGCTCGCATCGGCTTTGTCGGAATGCTCCTTACGACGGGCGAAACCGGGTCTACGCTTCCGGCGGCAGATCCCAACCGCGCTGCCTTAGGAGGTCGACCTGCCCCCGCCTCGTGGCTTAGTAACCAGATCGTGCCCCCACAGGTGAGCGTGAACAACGACTGGGGAACGGCGCCGATCACTCTCCCCCAGTCGGTGAACTACGACCTGCGGTACGCGAGCACTGTTTCTGCTGGCATCGTGCTCAAGACGCGCCCGATGCCGGTTCCGCGCCAAGCGGGAGCGAGCGCGATCGAGGTGACGGTTATCAACACGAGCGGCGCGTCGATTCTTGGGCCTCTCCACCTGCTGATCGCCGTGCCGTCCGGCGTCGAGGTCACGAACCGGCTCGACATTAGCCTCATCGCCCCACAGCGCCCCTACCTACGGCTAAACTCGGACGCGTTGCCCAATGGAAGCGCCGTTAGCGTCATTGTTCGCTTCAGCGCTTCGGCTCCGTTCTCTCCGGCGTTCTCGATCAAATCCGGCCCCGGGGTCCTCTAGTCCCGTCGATGTGCAACCGACAATGGGGTATATTTCCTGCGCATTGCCGCATAGCTCAGTCGGTAGAGCAGCTGACTGTTAATCAGCGGGTCGTAGGTTCGAGTCCTACTGCGGCAGCCAGATTTTGAACCTGAATCCTGTCCCGAAAGGGCAGGATTCTTTGCTTAGTGCTTGGCGTAACAGAGCGGCCCTGATTACTCTTCCGCGTCTTCTCCCAGGGCGTCGACCTCTTCCACATCGCCATCGTCCATGCCTTGCACGATCCGGGCGATGGACCGGACGGAGTCGCCGGCGGCGAGGTTGATGAGCTTGACGCCTTGAGTTACTCGCCCTACCTTGCGGAGGGCGTCGTTGATCGGCATGCGGATCGCCTTGCCCTGCGTGGTCATGATGAGGAGGCGATCGCCGTCTTGGACGATCTCGGCGCCGACCACGAGACCCGTCTTATCGGTGACGTTCATGGTGAGGATGCCCGAGCCGCCCCTATTTTGCACTCGGTACTCGGCAAGGGAAGTGCGCTTCCCAACGCCGTTTTCGCCGACAACGAGCAGTTCCATCGTGTCGTCCACGACTGCGGCGGAGATGACCTGATCGTCGGGCTTGTTGTCTTTGAACGTGATCGCCTTGACGCCGCCTGCGGCGCGTGATCGAGAGGTTGCCGTCGTTTCGTTGAATCGGATGGATTGACCGTAACGCGTGATAAGGATGACCTCGTCGCCTCCGCGTGTTCGCAGGGCCCAGCCAAGCTCGTCGCCTTCCTCGATATCGAATGCGATCAGGCCGTTATTCCGGATGTTCGCAAAAGCCTTCAGCGGGGTTCTCTTTACCTCGGCCCAGCGGTTGGCTCCTGTGCCGCGCGTGATCAGGGTGAGATAACCGTCGGCATTCAGGTCCTTGACGCTCACCGTTGCCGTAACGCGTTCGCCACCGATAATGTTGATGTAATTGATGACCGGCATGCCCTTTGCATAGCGGCCGCTTTCGGGAATCTCGTACGCCTTGAGTCGGTAGACCCGGCCGCGATCGGTGAAGAAGAAGATCGTGTGATGGGTATTGACCTGGAACAGATGAGCCGGTTCGTCGTCGGCCTTGAGCGTGTTGTTCACGCCTTTGCCGCCACGATGCTGTTCGCGCCACGCGTCGATGCTTACCCGCTTGATGTAGCCATCACGCGAGATCGAGATAATGGCTTCTTCCTCGGGAATAAGGTCCTCGTCACTGAATTCTCCGGCTTCGCGAGAGATCAGCTTGGTCCGACGCTCGTCCCCGTGCTTATCGCGCAATGCCTCGACTTCCTCGCGAAGGACCGCAGTGAGGCGGATCGGGTCATTGAGGATGTCCATCAGGTTCTGGACTCTGCCGACCGCTTCCTTAAAGCGTTGCTCGAGTTCCGACTGTTGCAGCTTGGTGAGCTGCCTGAGCGCCATGTTGAGTACGGCGTTGGCTTGAACCACCGACATTCGGAATCGTCGCACCATCTCGCTTCGGGCTTCTCCAGGGTCGTTGGAGGCACGGATGAGGGCGACGATGTCGTCCATGAACCGGCGAGCGATCTGGAATCCTTCGTTCAGGTGGACGTCGTTGAGAGCCCGGTAAAGCTCATGGCGCGTGCGTCGGTCGATGACGAGCCTTCGGTGCTTGATGTACTCATCGAGCAGTGTCAGCAAGGGTGCAGTTCGGGGAGCACCATCGACGAGGGAGAGCATAATACAGCCGAAGGTCGTTCTTAGTGGCGTATGCTTGAGCAGGTAGTTGAGCGCCTTGTTGGGCTGCACATCGCGCCGCACCTCGACTTCGACGCGCATGCCGCGTTTGTCGGAGAAATCGTCGACCCGAAGGATGCCGTCGAACTTGCGGTTCTTCGCGATGTCGGCAATCAACTTGACGAGGTTGGCCTTGTTCACTTGGTAGGGAAGTTCTGTGATCACGATGACCGACTTGCCGGCATCGCCGGTTTCGATCATGGTCTTGGCCTGCATCGTCACCGAGCCGCGGCCAGTGAGATAGGCGTTCTTGATCCCCTGCGTCCCCATGATGATCCCGTAAGTAGGGAAGTCGGGTCCCGGAAGATGCTCCATGACTTCGTCCAAAGTGCAGTCGGGGTGCGCGAGACGGTGGAGGATTGCGTTGCAGACTTCCGTCAGGTTATGAGGCGGAAGGTTCGTCGCCATTCCCACTGCGATGCCGCTCCCTCCGTTGCAGAGGAGGTTGGGGAATTTTCCAGGGAGGCAAACCGGCTCGTTCGTCGTATTGGAGTAGTTCGGCATCCAGTCGACGGTTTCGCGGTCGAGGTCTTCGAGCATTTCGAGCGCGAGCGCCGTCAGGCGACACTCCGTATAACGCATAGCGGCGGGTGGATCGCCGTCGATGTTTCCGAAGTTGCCCTGACCGTCGATCAGCGGATAGCGCATGCTGAACGGCTGCGCCATGCGGACCAACGTCGGATAAATGACGGCCTCGCCGTGGGGGTGATAATCGCCGCTCGTGTCGCCGCAGACCTTGGCGCACTTTTTGTGGCCGGTATCCGGCCCGAGGTTGAGCATCCGCATCGCATAGAGGATGCGCCGCTGCACGGGTTTGAGCCCGTCGCGTACGTCGGGAAGTGCGCGCGCGATGATGACCGACATCGCGTAGTTGACGTAACTGCGGCTGAGTTCTTCGTCGACGTTTACGGTTTGAATTCGGGGGTCTTGTCCTTCCACGGTAACCTTTTTGAAGACGTGCGGGCGGCCAGAAGTGGCGCCGGAATGACTTCTATTGTACCTGGACTAAGGGGGGCACGCGGCCTAGCCGAAGCCTTGTAGATAGGGGCTGTATTGGCGGCTCGGGGTGTGGGTTCGTTCCATGGCTCGGGCGATGAGGTGGCCGAGAGCATCGCCATACTCTTCGAGGGTCAGGACGGAGCGAGTGCCGGTCGCGAGCGGACCATAAGGGGCGACGAAGCCGCCTTGGATCAGCGTCACGAGCCGCTCGCGGGCCACGCCCTTGAACACGGAGGACAGGCGTTTGGCATCGAACTTCACGGGTGTGAGGGTGAAGACGAACTTCGGCTTCGCAGTCGAATACAGACGCCAAAAACCTTCGAGAATCTGGAGGCGGCTCGCAACTTCGTCCTTCGGCTTGGTTGGTGGACTCGGCGCCGGAAGCTTAAGCACGGTCCGGAAGATCGTGTCGGTGCGCTGAATCGTCACTGCCAGTTCGCCCGTGCGCACGAGGTCTTCGCCGAAGGCGACGGCCGAAGCGAAGGCAGACAGGAAGAGAAGGGCACGTAAGGTCATATCGTGGTCACCGCCCCGCTCGCCCTAATCGCGGGGAGTTCCTCGAGCGCTCGACCGGTGCCGATCGCCACGCAGTGCATGGCGTTTTCCGCGACGTGGACCGGGATGTCGGTGACGCTCTGGAGGAACTTGTCGAGGCCACGGAGGAGGGCGCCGCCTCCGGTGAGCGTGATGCCGCGCTGCATGAGGTCGCTCGCGAGTTCGGGAGGGGTTTCCTCGAGCACGGAGCAGATCTTCTCGGTTATCTGGCGAACCGGCTCGGCGAGCGCCTCGCGAATCTCGTCACTCGTCACTTCCACGATCCTCGGCAGGCCGGCCACGACATCGCGCCCGCGAACCTCCATCGTAAGTTCCTGGGCGAGTGGATAAGCCGAGCCGACCTTAATCTTGACCTCCTCGGCGGTAGGTTCGCCGATAAGAAGGTTGTAGGTATTGCGGATGTGTCGGACGATCGCCTCGTCCATCTTATTCCCGGCCACGCGGATGCTCTGAGAAATGACGATGCCGCCCAAACTGATGACGGCGATGTCGGTCGTACCGCCCCCGATGTCGGCGACCATGTTGCCCCCCGGCGAGGCGATGGGGAGGCCGGCCCCAATGGCCGCAGCCATCGGCTCTTCGAAAGTCATGGCATGCCCTGCACCGGCCATCTTGGCCGCCTGGAGCACCGCGCGGCGCTCGACGTTGGTCACTCCCGACGGCACGCAAATCAGGACGGTGGGCTTAAAGAGTCGCTTCTTGCCACAGACCTGGTCGAGCAGGTGTTCGATCATGCGCAGCGTCGTTGTGTAGTCGGCGATGACCCCGTCCTTCATGGGCCGGATGGCCGTGATGTTGCCTGGTGTGCGCCCGAGCATCTCGCGAGCCGCGTTGCCGACCGCGAGGACCCGTTTGGTGTTGGTGGCGACGGCGACGACCGTGGGTTCTTCGAGCACCACGCCTTTGCCCCGTCGGTAGACGAGGATGTTGGCTGTGCCGAGGTCGATGCCGATTTCGGGGACGAATCTCAATTTAGGTTGGCTCGGTCAGCGAAGCGGCCCGCTCCCATTCTGCGGCCGGAATCCGTTCGACGTCGCCGCCTAGGCTGTTGAGGATGGATTCGAATCGTTCGTATCCGCGGTCGATGAAGTGGACGTTGCGGACGACCGTCTCGCCTTCGGCGGCGAGGCCTGCCAAGACGAGCGCCGCACCCGCGCGAAGATCGCTCGCCTCGACGACGGCGCCCTTGAGGTGAGGCACGCCCTCGATCAGCGTCGATCTCCCTTCCAGGCTCATCTTAGCGCCCATTCGGTTAAGTTCGGTCACATGGCCGATCCGGCTTTCGTAGATGGTCTCCTCGACCACGCTCGTTCCTGCGGCGAGGGCGAGGGTGGCCGCCATGACTTGCTGCATGTCGGTCGGAAAGCCAGGGTAGGGCATCGTTTTAATGCGAATGCCTCGCAGTCGTCCGGGTGCACTTACCCGGACCCAGTCGGAGCCCTCGAAAGCCTCGGCGTTCGCTTCGCGGAGCTTGCTCACAAGGGAAGTCTGGTGCTCGGGCATGACGCCGCGAACCGTGATGTCACCCTTGGTGATGGCCCCTGCGAGGAGGTAGGTCCCTGCTTGAAGACGGTCTTCGGGGACTCGGAACTCGCACCCGGTCAATCGCTCGACGCCCTGAATCGTGATCTTGCTGGTTCCGGCGCCCTCGATTCTGGCGCCCATCCGGTTGAGGAACTCGGCCAGCGTGGTCACTTCGGGCTCCACGGCGGCATTGTCGATAACCGTCACTCCGCGGGCGAGGGCAGCGGTGGACATGAGGTGTTGAGTCGCGCCTGCGCTCGGAAAGTCGAAATAGATTTCGGCGCCGACCAATTCCCCGGCCTGCGCGTGGTACGAGCCGTTGATGAGATCGACGGTCGCTCCGAGCAGAGCGAGGCCCTTCAAGTGGTAGTCGACGGGTCGGGCTCCGATCTTGCAACCGCCAGGGGCGGGCAGCTTCGCGCGGCCCACACGCGCCAAGAGCGGGCCGAGCAGGTAGAACGACGTCCGGATCGGGCGGACGCTTTCTTCGTCGGCTTCGTGCGAAGTGATGGTCGTGCAGTCGATAAAGAGGCTGCCCTCTCTCCACTCGATTTGCGCGCCGAGGCGCTCGAGCAGGGCGAGCTTGTCGCGAATGTCGGACACGTTGGGCACGTTATGCAGCGCCACCGGGCCCTCGGCAAGGAGCACCGACGAAAGAATCGCAAGGGCGGCATTCTTGCTCCCGGGCACGTCCACTTCGCCCCTGAGGGGGTTTCCTCCGATGATTCTCAGCACATCCATCCGTCCGTTTCCCTCCCTGGAATCCGACTCGATCCAGTTTAGCCCAGCCGTACGGGGCGAACGCTCATTTTACCTGGGACAGAGACCGAGTCGGCGGTATTGCTGCCTGGCGATCTTCAGCGGTCAAAGATCAGCCGCCGGCAAATGGGCTTACGGAACGACGACCGGAAGGGTCGCCTCGACTCCGAACAGTTCGGCGTGGATCGTCCCGAAACCCGATTCGACAAAGAGGACACGGTTGCCTGTATCCAGAGTACCGATGCCCCCATCGACCCAGATCGTCGGTTTGAGGCCGCCCACTCTTTGGCCGCGGACGGTTGCCTTGACGACGCAAGTCGCCCCTCGTGCGACGGGCTGACCCACCAACTCAAGTTCGATCGACTCGACAACAGTAGTGCTGCCCTTTGGTTCCGGCTCGATGTTGATGACGAAGCGCGCGTTCGGACCGACAACCACGTCGTAACTGCTCTGTTGAGTAGAAGCGGAGTCCAAGAGCGTCACGCGCATCGAACCAGGGGTCGGAACAGCCCCTCGGAAAACGCCCGAAGCATCCGTGGTGAGCAGCTGTGTGCTCTCTCCTTGCTCGATCGAGACCGTCATGGGTTCGCCGCCGATGCGGACTCGCCCGATCGGGATGTCGCCCTCACCGCGGGTAGGACCGCCCGAAACCACTCCCCCGCACCCGAGGAGCAGGGCGCAGGTCAGCAAGGCGGCGGCAAGGCGGCAGGTTGTTAGGCGGTTCAGCATCATGGATTACCAAAAGCGGTCCAAGTCGGCGAGAGCACCGGCTTCGTTTCGATACCGTCTGAATTGACGCAGTGTATGTTTTGACGGCTCCAGCGCTCAGAGAATTCATCGCATTCGCGAGTTTGTTGCTTCGCACCCTCGCTTTCGCCGGAGTCGACCAGGTACACGGCGAGCCGCTTGCGCTCGGCGGCAGCCATTAGAAGGTCGCCAGACGCTTCGGCGAGTGCGATGGCTTTTGTGCTTTCTCTGGCCGCGGAAGCCGGATCAGACCGACCCAGCACTGAAGCGTGCGCGGCAATCTGCCAAGCCAGCGGCGAGCCAAGGCTCGACGGATCGAGTGCATCGTGTCGAGCGGGACGGGGTGCATCCTGATCGAGGTGGCCCGATGCAGCGGTTTCCATGGCACGCCCGACCATTGCGAGGATGGGATACTGATTCGCCTCACAGAAGGCTGCCAGCTGAGCGGCGTAGTCTTGGGCAGTCTCGTCCTCGCCTTTCGAATAGGCGATCTCGGAAAGCAGCAGCCGGGCTTCTGCCTCGGAGCGCCGGTGCTCGTGCAGGATTGCCTCACGCTGCCATCGCAGAGCCAGTAGCCGGGCATCGGCCAGATACCCTGCGATGAATAGCAGCCGTGCCTGGAGCAGCCCGGCGTAGCCTTGACGCGCCTTATCGCCGAGGAGATGAGCGCCGTCCGAGGCACGCGCAAGCCAGAGGCTGGATTCTTCCAGTCGCCCCTGCCGAAGCAGACAGCGACCAATCTGAAGGAAGCGCTCGAGGTTCTGATCGGTCGTCCCACTAGTCCCGGAGAGGGCGGTGCGGTTGAGGGCCTCCGATTCGAGCCAGCGACCGGCAGCGGCGTGAAGGCTAGCCAGATTGGCGATGACGTATGTACGTGCAGCCGGAGGGAGCATTTCGTCGGCCAGCAGCCGATCCAGTCGGCTCTTTGCATCGGCGAGATGACCCGTGCGCTCAGCCAGGGCGGCTAGCGAGACCTCGCCCTTCCAGCGCTGATCCGGTGCCAGATGGGCGATGGCTTCGTCGAAGCAGGAACGCGCTCGATCTAGCCGACCCGTGTTGATGAAGGCATATCCGAGCGATTGGCTGCATGCCGATGCTTCCGCCGCCTGGTGCCTCGCCAAGAACCCACTGCGAGCTGCCTGGAGATGCCCGACTGCTTCCAGGTAGTCGCCGTCGAGGAGGAGGGCGTTGCCGAGTCGTTTTTGGACCCCGGCAAGTTCGTATTGTCGCCCGCTGGCGGCAGCGAGTTCGACTTCCTTCGAGACAAGTTCGATGGCGCGGGTGAGGTTGGCATTGGACAGCAAGGCTCCGACCAGTTCCTCAAGCGGGCGACGGGTTTCGGCCGAGCCTATCTTCGGGCTAAAGTAACTGCCGGACTGTCCCGTAACTTCCGCGATCTGCTTGAGGCGCTGCGCAGAGACTCGCAAAGTTCCCGCGGCATAAGCGTAGATGGTGGGACGTGAGACCCCGATATGCCGGCCCAAGTCCTGGAGAGACAGCCCCGCCGACTGTGCCGCAGCCTTGATCCGCGCGCCGACCTCTCTCGCTTCTGGGCTGCCGCTCTTCATGTCTCGCGCTTCATTATAGAACGTCTATTCGGCGCGGACTAACGGCTCTACGAGTGGTTTTGGAGGCGTCGAGCGGATTCGAACCGCTGAATGAGGGTTTTGCAGACCCTTCCCTTAACCACTTGGGTACGACGCCTCAGGGACGCTATTTTACCTGGAGGCAACACCGGACTCGGGTACGCCTTCGTAGGCTGCAAAAGCGCTCTCGACCTCGTCCGTGGATAGCGAAGAGTGATCGGCTCGTTCGACGTAAAACGCAGCCGCTCCTTGGCCTGCCCATTGCCCCACTCGCGCGGCGAGGATGTTCCATCCGCGGGCGGTGATCATTCGGCTCAGCCGGTATGCCATGCCTCGCCCTCGGGGCGCGCGAACCTCTAGAATGCCGGGCGAACCGGGATGGAATGAGTACTGCAGCAGGCGTTGTTCCCTTGTGGCCTCCTTCCCAGCGTGGGAGAGCACCTCTTCCACGGATCGAGTTCCGGAAAGGACGTCCTGGAGGGTTTCCACGAGGGCTGCGGCTGTGGCAACGGGCAGCCGTTTCCCGGCGAAGCTGACGGTGAAGACGTCGAGCGCAATGGCATCGGCGCCGATGGTCGTGCATGCTCGAAGGGCAAGAGGGGAGACATCGAGGGCATAGAACACACCGAGCACCCTGCTCAGCAGGCCGGGTGCGTCACGACAGCAGATTGTGATTTGGGTCGCGTCGAGGTCGTCCCGATGTTCTGCCTCGACAATCATCTCTCCGGCTCTCGCTCGTCGAGCGAACTCGAAGTGGTCGTGAATCCGATCTGCGGATGTCCCGAGCAGATAGTGAGCCGGGAGGCTATCGACGAACTCGGTGAGGTCATGCTCGGGAACGTCGAGGCGCTCGAGCCGCTTCCTCGCCCGATGGCGAAAGATCCTGGGGTCGAGATCGGAACTGGAGTCGCCTGCCAGCACGGATAAGGTCTGCGTGTACAGATCACCGAGAAAGGCTTCCTGCGCCGGAGTCCACGCTCCCTCTCCCACCGATCGAATGTCCGCCCATGTCAACAGGGTCAGCAGGTCCAGTTTCTCGCGCGAGCCGACCAGTTCGGCAAATTCCCTAACAGTGTCGGGGTGGTGGACGTCGCGCATGCGGATGACGCGCGCCATCTCGAGATGGTGGCGCACGAGCCAGGTCAGCAGCAACGCACTCGATTCACCGAGGCCCCATCGCTGGGCGACTCCCTCGGCAATCTCGGACCCGGATTCGCTGTGCGGCCGCCCGGTCACCGCCTTGCCGACGTCGTGGAGAAGCAGGGCAAGCACTAAGATTCCGGGGTTGGGCAAGGTGCTCAAGACCTGCGCGACGAGCGTCGCCGATCCTTGCAAAGCATCGATCTCGCGAACGGTCCGGAGGGTGTGCTCGAAGACCGTGTAGGTGTGGGCGCTGTCGTTCGGCATTAGCGTTCGACAGCGCTCCAGTTCCGGCAGCAAAGCCTTGAGGAGACCGGAGCGATCCAGGTTTCGGACGACCGATTCTCCTCCGGCCAGTGCGGCCACGACGCGTGGCCCGTCGACCTCGGGTCGAGTGGATGCGGCGATGTCGGACACTCGGATACCGAGCCGAGTTGCCAGCGCGATGCCCACCGCGGCCTCCCCGGCCTGCGCTGTGGCTTCGATCCTGGCTTCACCGCGCAGCGCGACGACGCCAGGGCAGAGTTCGAAGCGGGCATCATGAAGTCGCTCGAGCGCGCGCTGGTACTGCTCGTAATTGTCGACCAGGCTCTCCGCCAGCTTCGCGCCACTGATGAGGGGGTCGGTCTTGGTTAAATCGGCGATCTCGGCCTGCCTCTGCCGCGTCAGGCGGTCGTTGGCCCTACCGGAAACAAAGTGCAGGAGGTTCCTCGCTTGGACCACGTGATCGTAAGCGGAGCTCGGCCGCGCGGCCCGTTCGCCGATCGCCTGCCGAACCCAGTTCGCGCATTGGAAGCACCGCATTCCGCCCGCCCCTTCCTTGAGTTGGGGTTCGACGACGAGCGGAGTGTCGTGGTGGCGGACAAACTGACGTTGCCGCTCCTCGATTTTCGCAATCAGGAACTCGCCTACCGGGAATGTCGACCAGTACTCGCTCATGAGCGCCTCGAACGGCTGATGGGCGCCGGCAACCACCCGCGCATCGAGAAGGGCGGTTCGGCTGTCGGCATCCAATCCCGGGGCATCGGCGATAAGGCGATAGGAGTAAGCGACGCTCAGTCCCATCGAGCGGAGGGCGGCGTCCAGCGCTCGCGAAAAGGCGCGAACCAGATCGTCGGCCCGGGCATCGGCCTCGTCGGCCGGGATAAGAGTGAGGTCGAGGTCTGAGAATGGCGAGAGTTCGGCCCGCCCATACCCACCGGTCGCCACTACGGCCACGCGGTCGTCCTCCCCGACGCGGAAGGTTTCGTAAAGGCTCAGAACCAGCCGGTCCACGAGCGCGGTGTGTCGAGCCGCCCAGTCGAGTCCGGAGCCGGAGGCGGAAGCATCCTCCAGTTCAGCCAGCAGCCGAACCCGCTGCTCGGCCAGTTTCGTCACGAATTCGGGTAGCGCCGTTGTCATTGGTCGAAGGTCGTGTTTTGGCTATAGAGCGGCTCATTCTGCGCGAGCTGAGAGAGTTCCCCTTCGAGGCCGCTGTCGGCGGTGATGGCGATCGGCCCGGCGATCATGGCGATCGCTACGGAGGCGACAAGTATGCCAATGCCGAACTCGCGCAGGGCGAACCCGGCGAGGCGAGGCGGCGCGAAGCGCTGCACGATCCCCCACGCCGGAGCGGTCAACAGAACCATGCCGAAGAGAATGCCCGAGAGACCGAGTACAAGGGTCGAGCCTGTGCCGTATTCGCGCGGAACGCCGAGTAGCGGGAGCAGTCGCGCGCCCGGAGCCCCGAGGCCCAAAAAGAACCAGCCCAGGAGCGCAGCCAATGCTGCTCCCAATACGAGCAGTGTAAACCGGAACAGCGGACCGAGATCACTCGGCACGATCTTTCGCGTGTGCTCAGGTGCGAACGCGAAGAACGTGAGGCAAAGGACGGCCCAAAGGGAAGGGAAGACGAGTTCGGTGCCCAGATACGTCAGGATCGCCAGCACCAAGCCGACGACCGGTGCTACGGGACTCGAGAAGACCACCTGGAGCCTCGGCGAACGCTCGATCGACCAACCCAGAGTCGCGATCAGCGCCCCGAATACAGCCAGCAGAAGGGCGATGCCGGCCGCACTCGCCGTGAGCATCGCGATCCAGGCAAGCCGATGCGCTCGCCGAGGTGCCTCCTCGGGCCGGACAAGAGCAACCCAGGCGTCGTTGTCGCGAAATCCGACGTCCACGCGATTAGCCTCTTCGGGACGTCCCTCTTCGCGAAATCGATTACTGAGCGCCTGCCTGGCCAGGAGGAGCTTCTTCTGCGAGACCTCGATCGCCAGTTTTGCCGGGTAGCTCGCGAGTTCGACCATCTCGACCCCGAGTTGGCCGGTCAGGTTGGACCGGGCACCGTCGCGAATGTGGACGCCGTTGAGAAGGGTCGCATATCTCGTCTCCAGTCCGGCCGCCGATTCCACCGGCGAGCGATCGCGAATCGCCCGCGCATGACGAAGCAGCAGCATCGGGATGGCGTTCGATCGGCGCTGATACAAGTAAGCCCATTGCCACGCCAGCGCGGCGCCGCTCTCCGCCCGTAGGCCCTCCGCCACTTTCATCAGCCGTGCCGTCTGATAGTCGTCCCATCGTGCGGCACGCGAGGCGGCGATCCAGGAATCGTCGGATAGAGCGGTCTGCCGGAGTCGCGCCAAGAAGTAGGAGTTCATCTGGAACCAAAATGCGTTGTCGGGGTCCTTGCGCTGCCATGAGGTGGCGATCCGGCTCAAACGGCGGAAGTCTTCATCCGTGAGCTTTTCGTTCCGAAGTTCAGCCTCCGCGGCGACCAGAAGGACGTATGCAGCCTCCTCGAGGGAAGCCGGTTCCTTGACGAAAGTGACTCCTTCTGGCAACAGGTCGGTGGTGGCCAGCCAGCGTGAGTCCCCGAGGCGCAGATACCCTGCGAAAAACGGCCGCGAGGCCGGATGGAGCATCAAGACGAGGAGCGAGCCCAGGGCGACGCCGATGAGCGCCCTACGCCACGGGCTCATCGAGGAGCGATCGGCTCTCCGGGGTTGGGCAGGCTCGGAAACACGGGCTTGGGCGGATCTAATCGTCGTGCCTCATTGCCGGTGACGTCGATCGGCGGCATCGTCGAGGAGCGACCGACCAGTTGGAACATCGCAAGGAGCGCGATCGCGGCGACCAGCGCGCCGCAGATCGCGGGAGACCAATAAGCGGCGGTGTCCTTGACGCTCTGGACTCGCCATCGTCGAATGACGCGATGCTCGAATCGCTCGGGCGCCGCGGGGTCTTCGTCCAGGCCGAGGCCGCGCAGCATCGCGAACCCCTCATCGTGAAGTGACTCTTCCGCAACGCATTCGGGATGGTCGGCGCGATAGCGGTCTAAGAATGCCTCTTCGCGCTCGGTCAAGACTCGATCCTGCCGCTCGTTGAGAAGAGCAACGTATTTTCGCCGGCCGAAGAGGCTCACGCCGTTTCCCTCGTGGCGTCGATCCAGAGTTTGCGGAATCGCTCGCGAGCGGTATGCAACCGAGAACGCACCGTTCCGAGCGGAACGTGCATCATCTCGGCGATCTCTTCGTAGCTGAACTGCTCGATCTCGCGAAGGACGAGCGTGGCGCGTAGGTCGGGGGGCATTTGTCCGAGAAGTTTCTGGATCACCAACCGGTTTTCGACTCGAGCGCCCTGCGATTCTTCGACGGAGTCGAATTCGGCAGGCTCGATCCTTCGCGAACGCAACCGGTCCATGCACAGGCGGACGCAGATGCGATAGAGATAGCCACTGAAGGCTCGATCGTCCCGAAGTCGGTGAAGCTCGCGGAACGCTTTGAGGAAGGATTCCTGCGCCACGTCCTCGGCCTCGTGCCGATCGCGGAGGATGTTCGCGGCCGTTCGGATGATCCGGGCGCGATGGCGCGCGATCACCATGGCGAGCGCCGCCTCGTCGCCCTGTCGGCAACGCTGCAACCAATGAAGCTCCTCGACAAGGGCTTCGTTCGGCAGGTGAGTGGTCAGAACTGCGTCCATCGCGTACCTCTATCATAACACGACGACGACGCAACCGAGTTGGTTCGCGAGAGAAAACCGCGATTTTCGCGGCGAGTACCCCGGCCAGAGAGCGCGATGCTATGAAGTGCGCCGGTGGCGAGTGAGCAGCGTTGCGGCGAAGACAATAATCCAGAACATATAGGCCCCCATGCCGATACGTTCGTAGATGCCAATCGTGGGAGTCGGCAGGTTTTTCTGCATGTCGGGGGATTGGGTGCCGGTTAGGACGCCGAAGAAGATCGTTGCGACCGCCATTGCGGCTGTAAAGATGCAGAAGGTCGCACGCTTAGCGTCGACTGCCGCAAGTATCATGACGGCGAACGACGCCATGCCCCAGAAGATCGTGAATGCAATGTGGAGCATATCGGTCGCCGTGCCGCCGCCCGCGGCGAGAACTTCGCGCTGGTGCATCGGCGGCCAAAACGCACCGACCACCGCGCTTGCGATGAGGATCCAGCCGGCCCATGCTAGCGCTCTGCTGCGCATTCGCAGCACTCCCCAGCCAAACGCGCCCATGAGGAATCCGTAGGGCGCACAAAGCCAAGCCCAAAGCTCCCGCGTCGGCGCGTCGATGGCGGAGAGTTCGCTCACCGTCTGCGATTGCCAGTCATAGCTCGCGTCCTGCAAAGGCACGATGACGTTGACCGCCGCATACCAGAGCGACGCCACGATGCCGGCATAAAGCAGGGCCGCCGTCAGCTTCATCTATTGGGAATGATCCCACGTTTGGGGCGTCCCAGTCGTTGGCGATGGTCATGAACGCGCCGTGTCGAAGATCCCGCCGGAGGGAAGTGAGCGCAGCGGATCGGGAAGGTAGCACCACCTGGCCGCCCATGCGGTGAACATCAAAGTACATGTTCAATCCATTAGCTAGCGCATAGCCCGTCGTTGACTCCGGCTGCGCGGTCTCCCAGATGCCAAGCTTCTTTTCCTTGGCCTCGCTTTCGGCGAGTTCAAGCTCCTTTTCATGGTGTTCAAAGTCGCGGATACCCGAGGGCTTCCAACGACGCGCGAGCCCTGCAGAAACAAGTGCGGCACTGAGCGAGGTCCGCGAGCCTTCTACCCGTACCCAACCTCCCTTCCCGTAGACGTCTACATGAACGTTGCGGTCGAGCGCCAGCTTCCTCAGCAGATCCTTGGCGGCTTGGGCATGCTTCTTGTCTTTGCCAAGGTCGATCCCCCAAAGCCGCGCGGTGGCCATCGTGTCCGCCGGGAAGTCGCGCGATCTCACCTTGATTTGCAGCGTCTTTCCATCGAGGACGCGCACGACCCTACCCGTATAGACAGGATGATGCTGAGCGTGGCCGGGCAAAGCAAGAGCGAAAACTGCGGCCGTCATCATGGGCGCCATGAGTTCGAAAGCTGTCTTCCGTGCTGTTGAACATAAACCCGAAGCAAGTGCTTGATGGATGGGTCGTTTCATTTTGTCTCCGAACTTAATCCCAAGTCGGGGCTGATTCGTTCAACTCAGTTGGGCACATCGAGCTCCCGGAAGCGGATGACATAAACCTCCGTCTGCTCCTTCCACTGAACAGTCTCGTAAAGCAGGCCTAATCTCTTAGGGCCAGCCAAGGTTAGGCAAGAGTAGGCAAACGATCCGGGCATGACGATCGTTGGTTCGGACCAGGTGACGCCGCCATCCCGGGAGAATCGGAGACCACCGTTTTCACGCTTGCTCGCGTGGTTTGGGTTTGTGAAGGCCAGCAGGTCGGGAGAGAAAGAAACTCTTAGGATCGAGCCCATACAGACCGGGTCGACGAGCGTCGGCACGGGCTTCATCATGGACCAGGTCTTGCCGCCGTCACGGCTTGTCCCTTGCAGTCGGAATCGTCCAGCCGCCTGATTGCGCGCATTCATCAGAACGCTACCATCGGCAAGCTCGACGCACTGGACCTCGTTCGGCTGGGTTCCGGGTTCCCTCGGCGCAGGCGCACCCCGGAGCCAAGTCTTTCCCTCGTCGTCGCTGTAGAAGCCAAACGAGGTCCAGCCGTCCGGCCCCCGCTGGTTGAATGGGAAGAGCAAGCGGCCCTTGTGGGAGCCTCGTTGGAGTTCAATCCCGACTCCCGGCCCACTGGCGACGGAACGCAAGTCTGCAGCATTTAGGATCGAACTGACGTTGCGAGGCGCGCTCCAAGACTTCCCTTCATCGTCGCTGCACTTCATGAAGGTCAGGCAAGAGGTCTCGGGCGAAGTTCCCGGCTTAACAGAAGCCTCGTTAAGTCCTACTGGATAACGCTGATAGACCAGCCAGACCCGACCCGAACTTGTGGGCAAAAGACACGGGTTGTTCAGCGCATGGGGCGCATCGCTGGCCACGACTTGAAGTGCCGTCCAGGTGTTGGACTTCGCTAGACGACGTCGCATGACGAGCGCGTTGGACGCCTGGTCAGAAACGGAAGCCCTGCCTTCGGCAAAAGCAAGGAGGGTCCCATTTGCAGTGCGGCAGATGGCAGGGATTCGGTAGGTGTCGTAAGGTGCCGATGCGTCGACTCGGCTACCGACGAACAAGTCCACATCTTGAACCAGCATGAAGGTCAGCGCAGCGACCAGCAACATTATGAAAGTTTACTCGGTTGTCGCGTTTCTCGAACTCAAGCATCTAAGGATCAGTGGGACAGACGGTCTCCTCGTGTGGCAGTACAGTGAGCACGCGAACGATGAAGTCATGGAACTCCTCCATGAACTGGCGCAGAAAAGCCTCGGTCGAGGGGTTCGTGACGTTCCCAACGGCGTCGATAAGGTCCGGTGTGAAGGTGATATAGGCTTCGGGAGAGTTCATCTGGGGCGCGTTGAGGAAGCTCAAGACGCTGCGAAGACTCTGTTGGGCCACCGCGGTGCCAATCGAGCCGGGCGAAGTCCCGATGACGGCCGTCGGCTTCCGGGCGAAGGAGTTCGCGCCTCAGGGTCGGCTCGCCCAGTCGATCGCGTTCTTCAAGCCGCCGGGGATGGAGCGGTTGTATTCCGGCGTCACGAAGAGAATGGCGTGCGACCTGCTTACGGCATCCTTGAGGGCCTTCGCTTCGGCAGGAAAGTCGCCGTCGTAGTCGCTGCTGTAGAGGGGGAGATCCTTGATCGGGATCTCCTCGAACTCCAGACCCGCCGGGGCCAGTTTGATGAGTGCATCTGCTAGCTTCCGGTTGATGGAGGTGGAGGCCAGGCTTCCCACGAAGTAGCCCACTTTATACGTCGCCATTCATTGGCTCCTTTCCCGAGATGTACGTCCGATGTTCACTCGCTCAGCCCGAGCTGCCCAACCACCGTTGCGAAACGCATCACTTTCGACGTCAAAGCGCTCGTTCAGGCATGGGAGGAGCGCAGGCGGGAGGTGCACGTCCAGCCAGATTCTCATGCCACAGGTCCGACACGTCGCTCACCCGGGTGCGCATGCCTCGAATGCAGGGCTTTCCGCCGCAGGCTGTGGGGTCCGCGGTGATGCGCTTGAGCAGGCGAAGGGCCGTTCGGTCCGACATGGTCTCTTGGTTGTAGCCCAGTCCTAGTTTATCGCCGAGCGACATCGACGATGCCGACTGCGCCGACCTACACGTCGAGCTTGAAGGCGAAATTCTGGAACCAGGTCAATCGTTCCTCTTCGCGTAAGGGTAGCCAAGTGGGCATTTGTTCCTCCTTCGGGCGCTGCCGCCCCGGAACGATTCTGAGGAGGCTTTGCGCGGTCTGTTTTCGCGATTCTGCCGGGTGGAGGAACGGCGGATGCAAGCGGATTTGGCTTGGATGCATGCGGAGCTAAGGCTGGTCCGTCTGGAGGAGCGACGGATGCAGGCTGATCTGGCTTGGATTCAGATGAATCCGTCGTGGATGCAGGTGGAGGAAGGCCGGATCAGGTTGGAGGAGGGGCGGATGCACGCTGATCTGAAGTTTCTCCGGGCTCCTCTACCGTTCCACAGCCGGATTCAAGCAGACGGACCAATCGTAAGCAGGGTATCGCCGCTAATCTTCTGAGTAAGCATGTCAAGCATCTCCTGAAGCTCAACCTGGGGACTGGCCTGAAGGCCCAAGCACTTGGCGAGCCCAGCAGCATCGGTGCTAAGCCGTGAATCGAGGCGAAGTCGCCAATTTTGGCTTGACTTCGCCAAGGCATAAGCATGAATGTGCAAGGAGTCGCCGAGGCGTGCGGCTCGCAGGTGCGCCAGTGAGAACTCGCCCTGCATGTAGGAAAGCAGACGGTCTTGGATAATGAGCACAAGCCGCTTGTTCACATGCTCGAATGTCTCGATCTTGTGATGAAGCTGGACGAGGATCGTTTTCGCGGTCATCTTCCAGTTCATCCCATATGGCTTTTTCGAGTCGCGGTCTCGCTGATCGGTTGGAACTCCCATCGCATGCAGAAAGCGCTGGCGCTCTGGCCAGACTGTGCCGGTCGTATCGAGCGTTTGTAGCTCGATCCCCACAAAGTCAACGACCTTACCGTCGCGGGCTGAAACGACGAAATAGTCAACGCTTCCTCCCGGGATTGCAAGCTCGGACACCAAGTGTATTTCGTTTCCTGGCTCATGCAGCGTCAGAAGGTGTAGGCAATCAGTAAAGACTTGCTGTCGCTCAAGAAGCCGATACGGGCAGATCAGGATTGGCTCGTTCGCCGTCCCGTACTCAACCGTGCATGTTCCTATGGAGATTTCCGGCTGGCTCTTTCGAACTTTGATGCACGACCGGCGCAGAAAGGGGCATTCCTGGGCGGTGACGATTGCAGCCCACTTGGCCCCCGGCTGTCCCGCGGGCGTGCCAAACAGCTCTAAGATTCGGTCACTCAAAACAACGTCCTCAGTCGGTCGTATGCCGCCTCCGCGTAGACTGGAGCAACATCGATCCCGATGGCGCGGCGGCCGAGTTCGTTTGCCACCTTGAGCGTCGTGCCGGTTCCGCAGAATGGATCGAGCATGATGCCATCGAGAGGGCACGTTGCCAAGATCGGGATTCGACACAGGTCGGCAGGGTATGGAGCGAAGTGCGATTCGCGCTTTTGCGTATCCTCGGGGATGATGTCCCACAGGTCGCTGGGTTTGCTTCCGTTTGGATGGTAGCGAAGGAAGTAGAACCCCCGCTCTCGGAGTTCTCTTGCTCTGCCCGACACGTTCTCGGAGTCTGAATGCGTTGTTCGTTGTTGCCCGCGAATGATCATCCGAAAATCAGCCAATCGTCCCTCACGCACCTCTTGAAGCATGGCCTCCAACGCCTTGAATGCCTCCGATTTTTCTGCGTCGGAGAGGTCACTCGAAAGCTCTACCTGGCGGCGATAGCGCACGCCGCTGACTCCGGTTGCGGAGACGATGGAGCCGTTGATCACTTGGGCCTTCTTGGGCGTTGATCTGATGGCGTCTACGTCGTAGTAGTAGTCCGTGTCCTTAACGAAGTGAAACACCATCTCGTAAACATTTCGAAGCTTGTCCACCGAATTGTCTGGGCTCCCCTTGACCTTGTTCCAGACGACCGCGTTTCTGAGAATCCAGCCGTCCGAATCCCCGAGCTTCAACGCGACGCGCCAAGGAATGCCGAGCAGATGCTTGTTCCGATATGTATCGCCAATGTTTAGCCACAGGGAGCCCGTTCGCCGGAGAACTCTCTTCACTTCCCGGAGGATTCCGGACAACGCGTCGATGTACTCCACGGGCGTGCGTTCTTGACCGATTCCAGGCGTTGCGTATTCCCGGTGGCCGTAGTACGGAGGACTCGTCATGCAGCAGTCGATACATTCTCGGGGGAAGGCTCGAAGGGATTCGGCCGCCTCGCCTGCGACGATCATGTTGCTCCAATCCCTGTCCGCCAGGAATTCCTGTGCCAGGCAAGGATCAAGCTGCTGCACAACCTCCCAATTTCGCATCGTCCGAGTCTACCGTTCCTGAAGCAGTCAGACCACCGTCTCCGAACTTCCCAGGCTGGCGAGAAGCTCTTCGAGTTGGTCGAGGGACTCGGGCAGCGCGCCCGTCGATCCGTCGGCATCGAGCGCTTCTTTGGAGGGATAGAGATTGTAAACCGCCAACCGCGTCTTGCCTTCGTTTTCCTCGAAGGTCACCGTGGTGACGGTCTGGCCGGCGTCGCCTTCCTCGTTGGTCCAAACGAGGCGCGAGTCGGGTGTCACTTCCAGGTAGGTGCCGAAGAACTCCATCGTCGCCCCTTCGTGAAGAAACGCCAAACGATACTGCCCCCCAACGCGGACATCCATTTCGCAGGAAACCAGGTTCAGCCCATACGATTTGGGCACCCACCACCTTCTGAATAGCTCCGCCCTGGTCCACGCCTCGAAAACGAGGCGCGCCGTCGCGTCGACGGTGCGGGTGACGACGAGTTCGACGTCGGATACCCGCTCCACATTGGTCTTATTCTCTTGACTAACTTCCATCTGTTTTCTCCTTGAGTATCAGTTCCTCGACAACCTGGTCTAGCGCATCGAGGCGCGAGGCCCAAAGCTGGCGATGCGTCTCGATCCATGCCGCCTCTTCTTCCAGCCCGCGAATCCCGAGCTTGCAGGTCCGCACGCGCCCAACTTTTTCGGTGACGACGAGCCCCGCTTGCTCCAAAACGCCGACGTGCTTCTTCATGCCGGTGAGGGTCATGTGGAACCGGGTGGCGAGGTCTGTGATCGAAGCGTCCGCCCGCCCGAGCTGCTCCAAAACGCCGCGCCGGGTGGCGTCTGAAAGTGCGCCGAACGTAGCATCGAATGTGGCTGTCGGATACTGTACCATCCGGTTCAGTATAACACAGGAGTGAGATCAATGCAAGGGAGGCTCAGCGCCGTTCGGTGACGGCCGCTTGCTGGGATCACTGGGATGGTTGTTCGATCCCGCCCTACACCGGCAATTAGGTCGGTGATCTGGGTTCAGGGCGACCGACAATTCTCGTCGGCGCCGCGGGTACCCTCACCTCCCGATGCCCGCAGGGATCGAAGTTGCCGTCGTAGGCAGCGCGAACATGGACTTGGTGACGCGCGTCGCTCGCCTGCCGAAGCCGGGTGAGACCATTCTTGGCGCGGATTTCCGGAAGATCCCGGGAGGGAAGGGAGCGAACCAGGCGGTCGCGGCGGCACGGATGGGGGCGAGAGTGTCGTTTGCGGCTTCACTCGGCGCAGATGCCTTTAGCGACACTCTCGCTGCCGGTCTCAAGAGCGAGGGGGTCGACATCGGACTCGTCATCCGCGACCCGATCGAGCCTACCGGCGTGGCGATGATATGGGTCGAGGAATCGGGACAGAACGAGATCGTGGTCGTGGCGGGCGCCAACGGAAGGGCGGAGAACTTCCGGGTCGAGGAGGCGGTCGCCGAAGCGAAGGTCGCGCTCTTCCAACTCGAGATCCCTCTCGGCGTCGTAGTGAATGGGTTAAACGCGGCCAACGGATTGACGATCTTCGACCCCGCTCCAGCACTCGATCTGCCGCCCGACTTCCCATGGGAGCGCGTTGGCGTCGTGACTCCGAACGAAACCGAGGCGGAGGCTCTCGTGGGGATTCGGCCCTTAGACGCCGGCAGCTGTGCGGCGGCGGCAAGTGCATTCCGCTCGCTTGGAGTGGCGACCGTGGTCATCACCCTCGGTGGCCGCGGGTGCTATTGGATGAACGACCGCGGTGAAGGCCTCGTGCCACCCTGCCCAGTAATCCCTATCGACGCCACGGCGGCAGGGGATGCATTTAACGGAGCCTTGGCGGCTCGCCTCGCTGCGGGTGACGAACTGCAGGAGGCGCTCAGGTGGGCGTCCGCTGCGGGTGCATTGACGGCGTCGATGGCTGGCGCCCAGCCCTCCATTCCGACCGCAGCAGCGGTTCGAGGACTGCTCGAATCGGGTTAGCCGAGCCGCTCGCGCAGAAATGAAGCGCGGTGCCGGGCCGCGGCATCCTCGTCGTGAGTGCTGCGGACTTCGAGAGTCGAGACCCAGAGATCGACGTCGCGGTAGCCGAACCCGAAGCCCTCGATCTCCGAGGAGGCCGCCCACCGGGCCCAAGCCAGCACTCGAAGGGCATCAGCGAGCGTGATTTGGCTCGAAGCAACGGCGAAGTCGATGGCCGATCGGGCCTGTTCCGCCAGATGCTCTCGCGGAACCTCGCGGCGAGCCAGTCGCTCTTCGCGCAGCAGATACTCGGTCGCCCCAGAGAAGTGGGACAGTGGGCTGGAGGTGGAGCTAACTTGAATGAAAGCCCCCACTCCGCGGCTCACTTCGCCATAAATCCCGCGTGCGGTATGACCCATTTCGGCGAGTGCCGTGAGGACTGCAGGAAGCCGCTTGGCGTGCGCCAAGCCTATAAGGTGGAAGAGGGCGGACAATCGCTTTCCTTGGCCCTGGTTAGTCGGGCTGGCGGTGACGAAGCCAGAGTCCGAACGGGCGAAGCGCAGACCGGTCGGGCGCGCCGTGGCCGGCCTGTGGAAGGGCGATGGATCGGCGTCGGGCGTACCTTCCAGCCGGCTCAGAACGTGCTGGGCCAAGCGACCGGCGGTCTCGATCGACCAGCCCGCGGTGAGTGCCTGCACTCGCAGGTGGTCCTCTTCGTTCACCATGATGCTGACCGAGCGCTCGCGATCGAGGATGAGCGCCCGCCCGTGTCCCCGTGCGTCGAAGTCCGGTGAAACGAGGCGGCATCCCACAAGGTAATCCCGCTCGGCTTCGGAGACGTGCTTAAGCACCTCGAGTTCGAGGGGACGCGCTGATTCAAGGACCTGATCACGCACGGCCGCCAACTCGTCGTCTGTCGCCAGGTGAGGGACCGCGATACCGTCGAGGTTCCGGGCGAATCGGACCCGGGAAGAAACAACCACGTCGCCTTCGGGGGCGTCTTTGCCGAGCCAGGCCGGAGGGGGCATCGAACGCAGCACCATCCGTTTCCAGGCCTCGGAATCGCTGATGGAGCGGCGGGGCATCGGCCCATTTTGACCGACCAGAGGCCAGATCGAATTTCCCCGCCTGCTGGGACGTCATAATCTCGTTATGATTCGGGCTTTCATTGTCAAACTCCTTGCCTGCGTATGGGCGAGCACCCTGGTCGGCATGGCGAGTGCCGGAATTACGGTTAATGTCGATGTCAAGGACGGCGAATCGATTGCCGGCGAAAAGACATTCAAGGTGACCGTGATTTCGGACAACTTGGTCACCAAAGTCGAGTTCTACGTCGGTGACGATCTTCGCGCCGAGGACGACAGCACTCCCTACGAATTCAAACTCGATACACTCGCGGAGAAGGAGGGTGACCTCAAGGTTCGGTTCGTGGCCTATACATCCGAAGCGGAAAGCGCTGCGAAAACCCTGAATCTGAAGGTCGAAAACGGCTTGGGCAAGGACGCCGACTGGCACGTAGACCGAGGCCGCGAGGCGCTCGCTGAATCGAAATGGGACGATGCGATCCGGTCTGCGCGGACAGCGCTGAAGATCAAGCCGGGGTTCAACCCGGCCAGGCTCGTCATGGCGCGAGCGTATCTCGGCAAATCGGTCCTCGATCAGGCCCAGAAGTTCGCCGAAGACGTGCTGGCTTCCGAGGCGAACAATGCCACGGCCCGCGATCTGCTGGCGGCGATCAACCTCCAGAAGGCCTTCAATACGTTCAGCCGCGGAACGGGTGATCGCGACGCGACCCTCAAGGTGATTGGCGACGCGCTCAAGGAGGCCGTCAAGAACCGGAAGGCCGTCCTCGAAGCCCAACTCGATTCATTCGGTGCGGTGACCGATGCGAACCGACTCCAGTACGCCGATCTCGCCATCCGTGCTCAACGCTACAGTCTGGCGATCGATCAGCTGCTGCCCCTCTTTCGCAAGGACACTCGACAGCCCGACGTCGCCAACCGGCTGCTTTATGCGCAGATGCGAACTGCCCGTATGCGCGACGCGTTCGTGACCCTCCAAGAGTATCTCAAGGGCAATATGGTCGACGGCTACGGTAGCGCACTCGTCGCGATTCTGAACCTTCAGGCTGGCGATGCACAGAAGTCCCTCGATGCGGAGAAGGAAGCCCTGTTGAGCGATCCCGAGAGCCTTGGCGTGCGGACCGCCCAGGCCTACCTCGCGCTCAAGCGAGGAGCCACCGGCGCGTTGAGCAAGATCGCTGGCCAACTTGAGCAGACGGAGGGCCAGCGTCCGGAAGTCCTCTACTACCTTTCTACGGTCAACTACCAGTTGGGCAACCTCGACGAGGCCGCACGACTCTTCCAACGATGCGTTCTTGCTGATCCGGTCTGCTACGACATGTACATTGAGAGAGCCAACGAGGCGATCGCGGTTTCTCTGCGTGGCACTCCCGAGACGGACGATGAAGCCCGCAAGGCGGATCGCAAGTATCAACAGAAGGTTGCCCGCAGCTTCTTCGAAGCCGCCCTAGAGGCCCGTCCGGAGTCGTTCGAGGCCCTGACCGGCATCGCGCTGTTGACTCTCGTCGAAGGCAACAAACCCGAGGGCCTACGCTTGGCCCAAACCGCGGTCAAGGCAGGACCCGAGTATGCCGCCGGCTGGTATGCCCTCGCCTGCGCGCTCGGCGAAACCAACAAGGGGTCCGAAGGGATGGCGGCGATGACAAACGCCGGCAAGTGGGACCAACCGAACCTCCAAGGCATGGCGATTCCCAAGCCGGTCGAGGCTTGGCGGTACTTTGCTCGACACGGACGGACCCCGCTGATCGCGCCGCCCAAGTAGGCCATGACGATGGCGATGCCGGCGGCGGCTCTTCTTCTTGCCGCCGGCGGGGTTCTCTCCGCGAGCCGAGTTCTCCTGTGGAAGCGGCTCGTCTTCTTGTTCCTTTACGTCGATCTCTTCGCTGCTGTGTTCTTCGTGTCGGTGGAGACCGATGCCCCAAGCTGGGTGCCCTTGGGGATCGCGGGGCTCCTCGTCGGAGGAGCGTGGCGGTTCGGGCGTGCCTGGGGGTTGGCAACCCTTTTCCTCGTGATGGGGCTGCTGGTCGCCTACTACAGCGGGACGCGGGGGAGCGCCGGTCCGATGAGCGGGTGGCTGTTCGATCTCGGATGGCTTTCGCCACAAGTGGTCGAGGGCATCGTGATCGCCTTTCGCAAGACCGTCCATGTCGTCTTCTATGGCGGACTGGCGGCGGTCGGGTGGATGGTGACGCGGGAGACGGTGGAAGGTTCCCGGGCGGCCGCCCTTGCTGCCTTGGCTTGGGCGCTAGCCCATGCGCTGTTCGATGAGTCGCGCCAGATGGCGACGCTCGGCCGAAGCGGATCCTGGTGGGACGTTCTGCTCGACGGCGCGGCGATGGTGTTCGCCCTGATCTGGATCGCGCGCCGTATGCGCGGCCGGGAGGCGGTGCCAAACTAGGCCGATGCTTTCGGTCCCCGTTCGAGAGACCCGTCTGGAAACGAGCCAAGTCGTCACCCCCAACGACGCCAACTTCCTCGGCAAGGTCTTCGGCGGCACCATCCTCTCCATGATCGACCTGGTGGCCTACGCCACGGCCAGCCGCTTCGCGGGGAACATCTGCGTGACCGCCAGCTTCGACCGCGTGGACTTCCATCAACCGATCGAGGTGGGCGAGCTCGTGACGATGATCGGCCACGTCTCCTATGTGGGACGGACGAGCGTGGAGGTGAGCGTGGAGGTGTTCGCCGAGAACGTTTACTCGCGCGAGCGTCGGCACACGAACACCGCCCGGGTGACGATGGTCGCCATCAGGGACGGTAAGCCGGTGGAGGTACCGCGCTTGGAGTGCGAGACCCGGGAAGACAAGATCGCCTTCCTCGAGGGTCGCCTTCGGCGCGAGCTGCGGGCCCTCCACCTCGCCGAGCGCGAACGGATCGCGCAATCCTTTCGCGCTGCCACCAACGAGGAGCTCGATACCCTCATGGCGGGCAAGAGCCTCGTCGATCGGGCGTAAACTTCGCGGATGCTGCCCATTCTGGCCCTGGCGCAGGCCGCCTATCTCGATACCATCCTCGACGATCCCGTGCTGCGGGGAGCTGTCGTGGCGACGTGCGTCATGCGCGCCGATGGCACCGTCCTCTACCAAAGAAGCGCCGACCAGCGCATGATGCCTGCGAGCAACCAGAAAGTGGGCACCTGCCTGTTCGCCGCATCCGTGCTCGGGCTCGACTACCGCCCGAAGACGCGATTCTGGCGCCTCGCCGACCGGGTGGTGATCACGGCGGAAGGGGATCCCTCGCTGACCTTTGCCCAGTTGCGAGAAGTCGCCTCGCGACTGGGGTTGCCGCGCCGCCCCCTGCCCGTGCATCTGGCGCAACCCTACCGGCCGGGGTATCCGCCTTCCTGGGAATACGACGACCTCCCCAACCGATACGCGGCGCCGATCACCGCCTTTTCCGCCGACCGCGCTGCCTTCGAAGTGTGGGCAGAGGGTGGACGCTTGCTCCAGTTACCGAAGGAACTAGGTCTTCGCGTCACGACGGTCGCCGCGCCGGGGTCGTCCCGGGTGGAATACGATCTGTTCGCCGCACGGCTGACGGTCTCGGGGACGCTGCCCCGGGCGAAGACGAGGTTGGAGACCCTCGCCCAGCGCGATCCCGACCTCGTTGCGGCGCGCCTCTTCGGCTCACCGGTGGTGCGGGGGGCCGCGCTGCCCTCCGAGCCGCCTACGCTGACCTTAGAGGGGCCGCCGCTCGTCGAGCTGATCCGAACCTGCCTGGTGGAGAGTTCAAATCACTATGCGGAAAACCTCCTCCTCATTGCGGCCGCCCGGCTTCGCCCGACCCTCTCGGTCCTCAAGCCGTATCCGGAAGCCACCGACCTTCTCAAGCAGTTCCTGACGGAGACCGTTGGACTGGAACCGGGGGCGATTCGGGCGGACGACGGAAGCGGGCTGAGCCGGCATAACTGGGTGACGCCGCGCGCGATGTGCCGGATGCTTGCCTGGGCGGATGGCCAGCCCTGGGGGGAGGCGCTTCGATCCTGCCTCGCCTCACCGGGCAAGGGGACGCTGCGCTCCCGCCTGGCCGGCTCGTCGTTCGTGGGCAAGACGGGGACGCTCGACGGCGTGGTGGCGCTGAGCGGTTCGCTGCAGGTCGCTCCCCCTCCTCCCCTAGGGGAGGAGGGGGTCGGGGCGTGGAGGGCTGGAGCATTCCGAACCGGACAGCATCTCCTCTGCGCGCGCGATCTCTCTCCATCCCCCTACCCCCTTCCTCTCGCAGGCGAAACGAAGGGGGAGCTTCGCCCGGCACCGCCCACGCGAGGAGAGGGAGTAACAATCTCCTCTCCCGAGCGCCTGTACCTCAGCCTCATCGTGAACCATGGGATCGCGCCTGCGGCACAGCAACAGGAGGCGGTGGATCGGTTCGTCCGCGAAGTGGAGCGGCTGTGGACGGGTGTTACAGCCCCGCGAACCAGTCGTACCCCCGCGCGTGCCAGTAATCCAGCGGGGGCCGTTCGGTAAACCTGATCCTTCCGATCCGCTTGATCTGCTTGAAGCCGTACTTGACGGGCATCGCAAGGCGGAGCGGCGCGCCATGCCTGGGTTCCAGCGGACGCCCGTTCATCTCGTAGGCGAGAAGGGTCTGCGGATGGAGCGCGCTCGCTGCGTCCAGGGCCACTTGATAGCGCCCATCGGGGGTTTCCATCCCGACGAAGGGAGGAATCGTCGGGCTTCCTAGCGCGTCGAGGAGGTCCGTCATCCTTACCCCAGCGAAGGTCATGATCTGGCTCCAGCCTTCCACGCACATGAGCTCGGTCGTCTGCTCCGTGCGAGGCAGAGCGAGAAGGTCGTCGAGGGTGAGGAGGCGTTCTCCTCCGGGCAGGCCCTCGAGCCGGAGCCGCCAATCGGCGAGATTAAGGGGCGAGCGCAGTCCGATATCGCCGTTGAAACGGGCTCCGGCGAGGCTCGGCTCGAATGTTGGGGCCTGCGCACCCTCGCGGAACATTCTCTGCCAGAGCGCGCCGTTGAATCCGTTGACCGCGCGGAGCGGGGCAAGCATTCCGTCGGACCTGGGACTTCGCAGGATGGCTTGCCAAACGCCGACGGCTCCTCCGAGCGCGAGGCCGCCCCACAGGAAGCTTCGGCGCGACACCCGGCGCACCTCCTGCTCGAAGTCCGGATCGCGACTCATGACTCTTCGACGACCTCCTTTCCGGTGATGATGGCGCGAAACGCGTTCCAGCCCGCGCGGATCACCTGTAGCACATGGACGACGATGAAGAGGACGAAAAGGCCGGTGATCCAGAAATGGATCCACCGAGCACTCTGGTATCCGCCGAAGACGGCGGTCAGCCAGCTCAGCTGGACTGGCTTGTAGATCGCGAGGCCGGTTACCGTCGACAGGACGCCGAGGAGGATCACACCGGAGTAGGCGAAGCGTTGGGCCGAATTGTATCCCTCAGCTTCCGGCGCGTTTCGGCGAAAGCGGAGATCGTCGAGGAACACACGCCAGGCTCCCTTCAGGGCGCCACGTCCGGGCGCTAGATGCCTCCACTGTTTGCTGAAGACGAGGTAGAGCACGTAGGCGGCGCCGTTGAGCACGAAGAGCCAAGCGAACGTGAAGTGCCATGCCATCCCCTCCGCCAAGCGAAAGCGGAGGTTGAAGCGCTCGGCGAAGGCGGTGTCGAAGGCGTAGAGCGTCCAGTCCCCGACGCCGATACGATAGACGCGGTTCGCGCCGTAGATGAGCAGCCCGCTCCAGATCATGACGAGGAGCACCGGGAAGTTGATCCAATGGAACCACCGGATCGCAAGCGAGTGCTTGGTTCTGAGAGCCTTGGGCATGGAACTCGCCAGTTCGAATTATGTCTAAAGCGCGGACGAGCCCGCGCACTTCGAAATAGCGGGCTAAGATGAGGGCTTGACGCCTCGGCATTCCTTTCACCTTTGGAAACCGCTCGCCGCCGCCAGCGGCGCAGGCGGCGTCTATCTCCTGCTAGGTGGCTTTCCAGAGAATCAGCGGGCGGTGGGGACGATCTTCGCCGCGACGGTGGTCTTATGGGCAACGGAGGCGTTCCCCGTCGGCATCACCGCCCTCTTCGGGATGGTCATGCTCGCGCTTTTCGGCGGAGTAGGGGAAGATCGCGCCTTTGCCGGGTTAGGCGATCCGGTGATTCCACTCTTCATCGGGAGCTTGATCCTGGCCAAGGCGATGGAGGTGACTGGCCTGAGTAAGCGAGTGGCGCTTCGACTGCTCTCTCGCGACTGGCCGACCCGGAGCCCCGCCCGACTACTGCTCGCCCTGGGCGCGCTGACCGCGGGGGCGTCGCTCTTCCTCTCGAACACCGCGACCGTCGCCACGATGTTCCCGATCGCCCTGAGCGTATTGAAGGTCCTCGAGACCGAGGGTCCATCCCACGGATTCGCAGCGGCCCTGATGCTTTCATTGACCTTCGCTGCAAACGTGACTGTCGGCACGCCCGTGGGGACGCCCCCCGACCTAATCGCCGTGGATCAGATCGATCAGGTCGCGCGAATCGATATCGGCTTCGTCGAATGGATGGCGTTCGGGATGCCGGTCACCCTCCTGATGCTGCTGGCGGTATGGGTTGGTGATGCGCTCGATGATGGGTCGGCCGGCACCCGGCACCACCCAGGCTCGGGAGAAGTGCGCCGAGCAGCTCGCGACGTTGGGTCCTCCCTCACCTGCCGAGCGGGCGACGGCATGGGTTCTGCTCATCGCACTCACCTTGTGGGTCGCGCCGCCGATCGCCGCGCCGATGCTCAAGCCGATGATGCCCGAGGTCTCGACCTGGCTCATCGAGCGGCTGTCGGCGAATGTCGCGGGGGTGCTGGCGGGGCTGCTCCTGTTCGCGATCCCCGCCAAGGGCGCGCCGGGAGGTCACGCGATCACTTGGAAGGACGCCGCCCAGATCGATTGGGGGATCATTCTCTTGCTGGCTGGTGGGCTCTCGCTAGGCACCGCGCTTTTCGAGTGCGGACTAGCGAGGAATCTAGGCGAGAGCCTGGCCAGCGCCACCGGGGCGAACAGCCTATGGACCATCACTGCGCTGTGCACCGCTTTGGCGATCCTCGTGAGCGAGTTCGCGAGCAACACCGCCACCGCCACCGCTCTACTGCCCGTCGCTATCGGCCTCTCACAGAGCGCCCATGTCGCGCCCGCCGCCCCCGCACTTGGAGTCGCCCTTGGCGCGAGCATGGGTTTCGCGCTGCCCTTTAGCACCGCCACGAACGCCATCGTTTATTCGTCCGGGCTCGTCCCGCAGGGCAAGATGATACGGGCCGGGTTCTTCCTCGACGCGATCGCATTCTTCGTGATCTTCGGGGTGCTGCGACTGATCCTGCCGCTGCTGGGGCTTACGTAAGCGATGACGACGGACGCGCTACAATAGCCCATGCCCGAGGTTGCCTGGGAGGAGCGCGAACGAATGCGAGAGCGTCCGGCCGCCAAAGTAGCCTACAAACAGAAATGGCGCGACCTCCTCTTCATGCACTTCGCGATGGACCCCGCCGAACTAAGGCCGCTCATTCCCGAGGGCCTAGACCTCGACCTTTATCCAGACAGCAGCGGCCGCCCCAGCGCGTGGATCGGCGTGGTGCCCTTTCGGATGGAAGGCATCCGATTTTCCTGGAGTTCCTCTCTGCCCTGGCTCTCTGCCTTTCCGGAGACAAACGTCCGGACCTACGTTCACCGCGCAGGGAAGGAACCCGGCGTGTGGTTCTTCAGCCTCGATGCCGCCCGGTGGATTGCTTGCAAGATCGGTCGCAGCCAGTTCGGCCTCGCCTACTGGCATGCGCACATGAGGGTCAAACGGCACGGGGAGACCGTTGTTTACGACAGCACTCGCATCGAGGGGGGCGGCAACCAGAGCGCGACCCTTGAAACCGTCGCTACCATCGGCCCCGCTGCCGGCTGTGTTGAGGGACATTCCCTCGATTTCTTCCTGCTCGAGCGGTACCTGCTCTATGCGCTGCGCGCGGGAGTGCTCTGCAAAGCCAGGGTGTGGCATCGACCGTACCCCGTCCGCGGCGCCCGGCTCGATTCCTGCCACCAATCGCTCACTGCAGCTTGCGGCCTTCCCAGTTTCCCGTGGGAGCACGTCATCTTTAGTGATGGAGTGAATGTGGACATCTACCGACTCGAAGGCCTCGATACCTAGCCGCGGTATCCTCTCGGCATGGCCACCGCGATCACCATGGGCCCCGAGGGGCGTCTCCAAGTTCCCGCCGACCCCATCATCCCCTTTATCGAAGGCGACGGCACCGGGCCCGACATCTGGCGCGCCAGCGTCCGCGTGCTCGATGCCGCCGTGGAGAAGGCGTACGGAGGCGAGCGCAAGATCGCGTGGACCGAGGTCCTCGCCGGGCAGAAGGCCTTCGACGAGACCGGCAGTTGGCTTCCCGACGCCACCCTCGACGCCTTCAAGCAATACCTCGTCGGCATCAAGGGACCTCTCACGACGCCGGTCGGCGGGGGCATCCGCAGCCTCAATGTCGCCCTCCGGCAAATCCTCGACCTCTACGTCTGCCTCCGCCCGGTGCGATGGTTCCAGGGCGTGCCCAGTCCGGTGAAGAACCCCGGCGCGGTCGATATGGTCATCTTCCGCGAGAACACCGAGGACATCTACGCCGGCATCGAGTACGCTGCCGGTACGGCCGAAGCCCAGAAGATCCTGGACTTCATCGCCCGCGAGTTCCCGAAGGACTTCGAGAAGATCCGTTTCGGCACGCGCGAAAAGGCCCGCGAGTTCTGGGATAGAGTCGGCGCGCCGGTGGACGATGCGGTGATGGTCGGCATCGGCATCAAGCCTGTCAGCTACAGCGGCACCCTGCGCCTGGTCCACAGTGCGATCGAATACGCTATCCAGAACAACCGCAAGAGCGTCACCCTCGTCCACAAGGGCAACATCATGAAGTTCACCGAGGGCGCGTTCCGCGATTGGGGATATCGATGCGCCAAGGAATACTTCGGCGCGGTCGAGATCGACGGCGGGCCATGGTGCCGGATTCCGGAGGGGCAGCGCGGCGCGGGAATCGTCATCAAGGACGCCATCGCCGACATCACGCTGCAGCAGGTTCTGACCCGCCCCGAAGACTTCGACGTCATCGCGACTCTGAACCTCAACGGCGACTACCTCTCCGACGCCCTCGCCGCGCAGGTGGGCGGCATCGGCATCGCCCCCGGCGGGAACATCAACTACATCACCGGCCATGCGATCTTCGAGGCCACCCACGGCACCGCGCCGAAGTACGCCGGCCTCGACAAGGTGAACCCTTCGTCGGTCATCTTGTCCGGCGAGATGATGCTGCGTTACATGGGCTGGACCGAAGCCGCCCAGCTCGTCCTCGACGGCGTCGACTGCGCGATCCGTAGCGGGCGCGTGACCTACGACTTCGCTCGACTCATGGAAGGCGCCACCGAGATCTCGTGCAGCGCGTTCGGCGACGCGATCATCGAGCACATGTCCGCCGTCACCGTCTAGGCCGATAAGAACGCCAAACACCCTCTCCTGCCCCGGAGGAGAGGGTCGGTGGAGGAGAGGGTCGGTGAGCGAAGCGAACCGGGAAGAGGTCAGCCACGCCTTGCGGGGCGTCGTCCAGGTTCGCCTTGCAACAGAGCCCACCAAACGGGGCGGGACGCGTAGAATAAGACATGTCACACGAACGCAAGAAGGGTGGACAACGCAAGGACAAGAAGATGGAGCGCATGCGCGAAGCGGTCGAGAAGCGTAAAGAACAAAGCGGTGAGGTAAAGCCGACGACCGACCAGCCCGACATCCAAACCTTCAAGCCCGGCTCAGCCAGCGATCGTACGACCCGTCCGGAGACCCGGAAGCGCTGAACGAACGGTTCGCCAGTATCGCGCCGGTCGAACTGCCGATCGGGAGGGTTTACGACCTGCTCGTGTGCGCCGTCCAGCCGCGGCCGATCGCGTTCGTCTCGACCGTGGACTCTCTGGGAAGAGCAAACCTTGCGCCCTTCTCTTTCTTCACGGCGGGTGGCGCGAACCCACCGAGCGTCGTCTATTGCCCCGTGCTCCGACCCGACGGCACGCCGAAGGACAGCCTCGCTAACGCAGAAGCAACCGGCGAGTTCGTGGTCAACATGGTCACCGGCGACATGGCCGAGCGGATGAACATCACCGCGTCGGAGTTCGCTCCCGACGTCGACGAGTTTGTAGTCTCAGGCCTCACGCCGCTCCCTTCGCGCATCGTTCGGCCACCTCGCATCGCTGAGAGCCCGGTGCACTTCGAATGTCGCGTGAGTAAGGTCATCCGACTCGGCGACGGGCCGTCGGGGACCGTGTACGTCATCGGCGTGGTGGAGATGATGCACATCGATATCGGGCTCTGGAAGGAAGGCTCGTTCGAGCCGGGCGACTTTCGTGGGCTCGGGCGAATGGGGGGACGAGAATACGTGGACCTGGCGGAGATGGAGATTTTCGAAATGGCACGTCCAAAGGTCGCCCCACAATCGTCTGGAGAGGGAAGTGAATAGATTCGGCGAGCGGAGGAAAGGGCCGGCGTGAGGCTGAAGCGGGTTCGCATCTTCGGCTTTAAGACCTTCGCGGACAAGACGGAATTCGACCTCGAAGGCGATCTCATTGCGCTCGTCGGTCCGAACGGTTGCGGCAAGTCGAATATCGTCGACGCGATCCTCTGGGGACTCGGGGAGCCGAACGCGAGGAACCTTCGCGCGCAAACAAGCCAGGACGTCATCTTCAGCGGTAGCGGCCGTCGCAAGCCTCTCGGCTTTGCCGAGGTCAGCCTGCTCTTCGACAACGAGGATGGCGCGCTGGGTATCGATTCACCCGAGGTCTCGATCACTCGGCGGCTCACCCGATCGGGCGACAGCGAATACCAAATCAACCGCAAGTCCTGTCGATTGCGCGACATCTTCGAACTCCTCGCCGACAGTGGGCTCGGGCGAGCCGGCTATGCGATCGTCGGGCAAAAGGACATCGATGCCGCCCTCGCTGCCTCTCCTGAGGAACGACGGGCGTGGATCGACGAAGCTGCCGGGGTCCAGCGATACCGGGCGAGGCGGATCGAATCGCTCAAGCGGCTAGATCTGGCTCAGGATCACCTCGACCGGATCGACGACATTCTGCGGGAAATCGAGACGCAGCGCGAGCCGCTCCGTGAAGAAGCCGAACGCGCTCGCGTCTACCGGGATCTTCAGGATCAACTCCGCTCCCTGGAGACCGGGCTCCTCATGACCGAGATCGCCGCGGCCGTGGAGGATGTGGCCGACCTCGAAGCGCGATCCGCCAAGTCGCTCGAAAACGCAAAGGCCGAGCAGGCTACCGCCGAACGCCTCGATGCCGAGAGCAAGGCCGTCCAGGCACGTCTCGATGCCCTCGAAACCGAACTCGAAGACCTACGGCGGCAGCGCCACGAGGCATACACCGCATTGGAACGGGCCCAGTCCGCCCTCGATCTCGCTCAGCACAAACTGGCCGGGCTCGACGAATTCGAAGCGAGCCTCACCGAAGAAGCAGGTGCCGCCGAGACCCGACTTGCCGAGGCACGCGCCGACCTCGAGCGCTGTCGCGTCGAGGAAGCCGCCGAGGCCGAGGCCCTTGCCCGGCTCGAAGCCGAAGTCGGTGGCGGGGACCAAGAAGCTCGGTCGCTGAAGGAAACCCTCGACCGAATCGAGACCGAACTCGCCGAGGCAAAGCGCATCGAGGGTCTTCGCCTGCGATCGGAAGCCGAGATCGCCCACGCGAAGCGGCGACGTGGCCTCGCAAGAGCCGAACTCGAAGGGATCGAGCGGACGATGCCCGATCTCGACTCCGCTATCGCCGAATCTGAAGCCAAAGTCGCTGACCTCGAGGCGAAGCGTCGTGAGTTCGACGCACGACTCTCGGCCCTTCACGGTCGATTGGGGTCGCAAGAAGTCGAAGCCGCGGCCAGCCACCGGCTGCGCGAGGCTCTCTCCGAGCGGGCAGCTCTCGACGGACGGCGACGGGGTCTCGAAGCGACCATCGAAACGCACGAGGGTCTCGCGCAGGGTGCTCGGGCAGTCGTCGATCTCGCCGCCAAGGGCCGACTGAAAGCTCGGTACGTGCCGGTTGCCGAGGCATTGAGCGTCGAGCCGGAGCTCGCGCTCGCGATCGAAACGGCGCTCGGTGCCTCCGCCCACGACCTGATCGTGGAGCGGGAGGAAGACGCGAAGCGGGCAATCGAGGTGCTGAAGGCCGAGCGGCTCGGGCGAGCGACGTTCCAGCCGATCCCGCTTATGCGTCCGCGCGCCGCCTCGCCCGAAATCAAGGGGCTCCTGCGAGAAAATGGCGTGCTTGGAATCGCGTCGGAACTGGTCGACTGTCGCCTTGAGCATCGCCCGGTTGTGGATAGCCTCCTGAGTCGGATCGTCGTGGTGAAGGACCTCGATCTGGGCCTGCGACTGGCGAAGACCGGCGGCTGGTCGCGACTCGTCACGCTGGCAGGGGAGATCGTGCACTCGGCGGGCGCAGTGACCGGCGGTGCTTCGGCCAGGCAAGGTGTCGGCCTCGTCCAGCGCCAAGCCGAACTGACGAGGACCGTCGAAGACCTCACGAAGCTCGACGCTGAAATCGAGCGACTCCAGGACAGCGTAGCGGAAGCTCAGGCAAGCGGTGAATCTGTCCGAAGCGAGGAGCGAACCGTCCGCGCCGAACTGGATGAAGTCCGCGCCGAACTGGACGAGGCGAAAAGCTGGCTCGGCGAGCTCAGATCGGAGCAGCGGGCGGCCCTCAAGAGCAAAGAGCAGCTTGCTGCCGAACTGGCGAGCCTCGACATCCAGGCCCCGGGAACGCTTCCGAAAGTCGACGTCGCAGAAGTCGAGGGTCGGCGGGACGAGGCCCTCAAGGCGCTCGCGGCCCGACTCGCTGACTCCGCCCAAGGCGCGGAACGCCTCCAAGAAGCCGAGCAGCGCCTTCAGCAAGCCCGCACCCGCAGAGCACAGGCCGAACGGCGATTGGAGAGCCTCGGGGAGGGCGGAGTCCATCGCGAAAGGCGGCTGGCAACGCTCGACGAGGACCGGACCAAGGCGCGGGCGTCCATCACTCAGCACGAGGGCCTGAAGACTGCCGCGGAGTCCCTGGGCATCGATCTCGATTCGAAACTGGAACAGGCCTCCATGCGAAAGCGCGACCTAACCGAAAGGGCGGTCACCCTGCGCGAACAGGCTGCGGAGGCCCAGCGCAATGCCGCTGCCTGCGCCGACCTCGCCCACCAGGCCGAACTAGCCCGAGCGAAGGCCGACGCTCGTCGGAGTGCGGCGCTCCAGCGCCTTCTCGAGGAGTACGGCTTCACGCAAGAAGACGCCCTTCGCGAAGCGCCGAACCTCACCCTGCCCGACGACGCGGTCGTGACGGTTTCCCGTCTGCGACGCGAGATCCGTGGCATGGGAGAGGTCAACCTCGGCGCTATCGAGGCCTATGAGCGACTGACGGAACGCTATGGAGACCTGTTTTCACAGCGCGAGGACGTCGTCGAAGGGAAGGCCGAGGTCGAGGCCGGGATCAGCGAACTCGACCGCCTTACCCGCGACCGGTTCGAGTCGACCTTCGAGGCCGTCCGCGTCGCCTTCGGGGAGACCTTCGCGCGACTCTTCGGCGGCGGTGAGGGCGACCTCCGGCTGAGCCATCCCGACGACCTCCTCGTGACGGGCGTCGAGGTGGACGTCACGGTGCCCGGCAAGAAGCGTCAGCGGCTCGAATTGCTGAGCGGCGGCGAGCGGTCAATGTCGGCCATCGCCTTTCTCTTCGCCCTGCTCAAGGTCAAGCCGAGCCCACTCGTTGTCCTCGACGAGGTCGACGCCCCGCTGGACGGACGCAACGTGGAACGGTTCATCGACATACTCCGCGACTTCACCGGCACATCGCAGTTCATGCTGATCACCCACAACCCGGTGACGATCGAGAACGCCGAGATCTGGTTTGGCGTGACGATGCAGGAGCCCGGCGTCTCGACCCTGGTCCCGTGCCGCGTCCCCGAGCCGCGCGTCGTGTCCGAGGTCGTTCCGAACGCGTTCTTGAAGGGTTAAATCTGGGTTTCGACATCCCGAGCGCAGCGAATGGAATCCGCTGCGCTCGGGCCGGCATGACTGGAAATCCCGCTAGTCGTCGCCGGCCACGCCGAAGTTGCTCGAAAGGATGCTGTAGTCGCCGATATCCACATCGCCGTCGCCGTTGAGGTCGGCCTGCGGTCCTGTCGTCCCGAACTGGGATGAGAGGATGCTGTAATCGCCGACCGTCACTTCGTTGTCGCCGTCGACATCTCCGTTGATCAGGCTGAAATGGAGGTTCATCGTGCCATCGTCGGTGATTACCGCGCTGCCGACCTTCTGTCTTAACCAATGGGATGACTTTGCAGTAACATCGTAGGTGCCCCGGAGCGCGGTTACCGTGAACCAAGTGTTGGCCGCGGTGGCGTTGACACTATAGGTCGCGACTGCTGTGGTCGATCCTGGGTTACGCAGTTCGATGGTGATGGGAACGGTCGTGGCGTCGCCGATGAAGTCTTGCAGCGACATTTGCCCGCCGATCACGCCCCGGGTCCGCTGAATCGTCACCTGTCCGCTCGTAAACTCCAGGTAACCGACGAGGATCGAAGGCGTGAGCACCACGTTGGTGAGAGAGAACGAGACGATGCCATTGGCGGCAATCTGGATCATCAAGTCGAAGCCATAAGTGACGTTGATTCCGCTGACGTTGGTGGTGCCATCGATGCGCTGGTTCGCGACCGGGAAGGGATGAGTGCCGTTGATGTTAGGCCCTTGGCCGGTGAGGAAGGCCGAGGAGCCCGGGGCGAGGAACTCGAAGATGGTCGCGATCGGAGTGGGAGTGGGGAAGAGAATGCCGAGGGCCCCTCCGACGCCTCGCGCATTGCCGGCGATCTGGTAGTCGTAGACGAAGGCCGGACTGATGGGCGTCGCGCTGCTTCGGCTCTGGTTGGTGGCATTCCTAAACTGGACGCCGGTCAGGGGAATAGTCGTCGATTGCTGGGCGTGAATCGCCGGGGCGAGCAAAAGGGCGGCAGCCAAGAGCGAAAAATGGAAAGTCCTCATCATCATCAACCTCTCCCATAAGATAACACAAGATCAAGCCTTTCTGAGCCAAACCAGCATCGGGCCGGGCGTCCGATTGTCCCAGGCGAAGTAGGGAATCATCCTCGCGCGGCGCTCTTCGGCCTCCGGGGTCTCGGCGTCGCTGCGGTAGAGCGGTCCATCTTCGTCTCGGTCGATCCAACCCCTGACGGTGATGGGCACGAGGCCGTCTTCGATGGGCCCGACCTCGGCGTCGCTGGGGTCGACGGTGAAGGCTTGCGGGGCGTCTCCTCCCAGATCGGCGGCCTCCATGCAATAGACGAGGGGTCCCTTCGTCAGGGCGGCCCGACCTCGGCATTCGAGCACCGCGGGATGGGCCGCGACGAACGTCGGCTCGTCCTCGAAGTCCACCGTGATTCGCGAGACGCCCGACCACTCGCGATGGATCGAGATGTAATTGCCGTCGTACTCGGCCTCGTCGAAGTCGGCAGGCAACTCGACCCGGGTGTCGCCGCTCCAGCCCGGGATGCGAACTTTCAGGGCGAAGGCGGTCGGCTCGGGCACGGTGATTTCGAAACCGATCTTCGCCTTCCACGGATACTCCGACTCGATCCGGAGCCCGACTTCGCGACCCGCAACGCGCACCTGTGCCTCGCAGGACGCCGGGAGGTTTACATACACGGCATCCTTGGCCTCGCCGATGAAACATCTTCCGACGGCGGCGATTAGACGCGCAATGTTCGGGGGGCAGCAGGCGCAGTCGAACCACTCCCTCCGATGGGCCTCGCCATGGGAGTCGAGGGGGTTGTCGTAGAAGAACCGATCGCCGGATCGCGAGATGCCCGCGAGCGCGCCGTTGTAAAGCGCGAGTTCGAGAAGGTCCGCGTAGCCGGTATCGCCGGTGCCTTCGAGGAGGCGCTGGGCCCAGAAGACGAGGCCGACCGAGGCGCAGGTCTCGGCATAAGCCGTGCGGTTGGGCAGGTCGTAGTCGCGGGTGAATCCCTCGTTGGACCGGGAGGCGCCGATGCCGCCGGTGACATACATCCGGCGCTGGGTGAGGTTGTCCCACAGCCGCCAGAGGGCCTCGCCCATCGCTTCGTCGCCGGAGTCGGTGAAGGCCTCGGTCGCGGCGGCGAAGAAGTACATCGCACGCACGGCGTGGCCCACCACCTCGGTCTGCTCTCGCACAGGAAGGTGGTCCTGGACGTACTCACCGCTGTAGACCCCCTCACGGTCGAGCATTTGACGAGCATAGGGGGCCAGCCGCATACCCTCGGCATCGGCATACTCTTCTTCGAAGGGGCTGGGGCGGGTGCCTCGAGTCTCGATCATCCACTTCGACAAGGCCCTGTAGCGGCGACTCCGGTCGGGATGCTCCCTTTCGATCGCCGCTGCCAATGCGAGCAAGGCGAGTTCGATCTCCTGGTGGCCGCAGTATCCCTTGCGGCGGTCAGGTCCGAACAAGGAGGCGAGATGATCGGCAAACCGCATTGCGACATCGAGCAGCTTGGTCGAGCCGGTCGACTCGTGATGAGCAACCGCGGCCTCGATCATGTGCCCCCCGCAGTACATCTCGTGCATCATGCTCAGGTTCCGCCAGCGCAAATCGGGCTCTTGCAGCTGGAAGTAGGTGTTGAGGTAACCGTCCGGCATCTGGGCCGCCGCGATGAGTTCGACGGTCTGCTCGAGGTCGGCGGCGATCGCAGGATCGGGCCCAAGAGCGATCTGAAGATAGCAGGCGGCCTCGATCCACTTGTAGACGTCGCTGTCGTTGTACCGATAGCCCTCGTGCGTGCCCCGTTCGCCGCGGGCGGCTCGCGCGAAGTTCTCGATGCGCCCTGTTTTGGTGCATTGAGCGAATTCGATCGGAAGAGTCACCCGGCGCACCGTCTCCTGCCAGCCGCGCCAGAAGGGGTCGGTGACCCGGATGCGCGAGAGGGGGACAGCCGTCATTCGACGTTCGAGGAGCATGCGGCGAGTTTAGCCGCGCGGCAGGCGACCACGCAGAGCGGACGCGATCGCGACTGCGAGGGCATCGGCAACGTCGTCCGGTCTGGGTGTCTCGGTAAGCGCGAGAAGCTTCACGACCATGAACTGCACCTGACGTTTGTCCGCGGCACCGTTGCCTACGACGCCCAGTTTCACTTCTGGAGGGGTGAGCTCCATCCAAGGCACGCCTCGCTCGGCCGCTACGAGCAGGACCACGCCGAGTGCCTTCGCCACTTCCATCGCCGTGCGCTTGTTCACGGCGAAGAGAAGCCGCTCGGTGGCGATAAGGTCGGGATGTCCGGCCTCGACGAGCGCCTCGACCTGCTCGTGAATGAGGCGCAAGCGGTCGGGCAGGTCGATCCTCGGAGTCATGATGAGGCCGTAGTCGAGCGGGGTGAGGCGTGACCCAACCTGCTCGATAAGCCCGTATCCGACTCGCTCGAGGCCGGGGTCGATGCCGAGGATCTTCATGCCGCGCTCTCGTGATACCCTGCCGCGGAGTCGGCAAGCCTCGCCGTCGTTCCGCCGCGGCAGCGGGGGCAGGCCTAGCCCTGCCGGGGGCGGTGTTTGTACGTTAGACAGCCGGACGACAACCGGATGAGAAGCGGTAAACGAGCGGTATTCATACCGATGTTTACCGCTCGTATACCGCTCGTCGTCCGCTTCTCATGCGGTTGTCTAACGTACACACAAGGTCCTTCATCTCTCTTCGCAGCGGGCCGGAACGGACCTTGAAGCCCACTGGACGGGCGGAAAGTCAGCCGCGGCGGCGAAGGAATCTACTCATCGTTCCGATGAACAAACCTCCCAGGACCAGGAAGGTAGACGGCTCGGGCAGGAGGTTTTCGCAGTTGGTGTTGATCCACTGGCGGTGCTCCCAAAGGAGGACGTCCCATTGCCGGTTGCCCTCGGTGATGCGGCCCTCCCGCGTTTGCTCACTTTCACCGTGGCTTCCTATCAGGCGCCAATGATTGTCGATCCGCTGGAACGTGGGACCGCCGGAGTCGGCATTGAGAAAATGGGCGTCCGCACCGGTTTCGGCGCCCGCGTTGCCGATGAAATCCATGCTGCTGCGGATTCCTGTGTAAGCGTAGCCTTGGCCACCGAGGCGGGCGCTCGCCTCGCGGGCTGCGTTATCGGTGCCGTCGATGCGGTTGGTGCCCGCTCGATAGGTTCCGGGAGGGTGGCTCTGCATGAGGATGTCCATGCGCCGGTTAGCCGTATCGATCGTGGCCGTGCGGCCGAATCCGGCGACCACGATGTCGGTGTCAGCGAGATGTTGAGCGAGGGGCGCCGGAGTCAAATCTCTTGGAACCTGAGTATCCCAGTCCCTGATGGGAATGCCCATCAGGGCGATGTCTACCCGTGCCCTCTGGTTCCCCGGACCCCGGACGAACATGTTTCGACCCGCTAAAATAGCGCGCTGACCGGGACCGCGGTCGGCGAAAATGATGGACCGGAAGTTGAGGATCCCCTCTCGCACGCCGTCGGGAAAGGCGGAATCGTGATCGGCGGTCAACACGCACAGCATGCCGGTCTTGGCGGGCCGTCCGTCTTCACGGTCGCGGCGGGCGCCGATAACGACGCCGGAGGCGAGCAGCGTCGTGCTTACCTGGTCGACGACGTACATGGACTCGACCCGCACGACGGAATTGCGAATCCCGGCGGGCAATTCGAAGTTGCGAGCCGGTGGGTTATTGTTGGCGAGGGCATCCCCCATCCACCGGCCGATGGCCAGAGCGGGATGCGACAGGAGCAAGGCAAGAGCAATGACGGGCAGTCGAACACCTTTCATATCAATCTCCAAGAATTGCTGTAACCATATCCATCATACAACGCCAGGCGAATCCGGTGGCCATCTGACGGTGCTCGGAGGAAAGGAGTGCCGGATACAATCCCCGCAATGGCTCGATGGCCGCTGATATTGGTGCTCGCCGCCTCCCTCATCCTTGCGGTGCGGTTCGCGGCGGTCACACCGTATCGGCAGGCCGGAGTGTTGATCCACCAGCGTTCGCAGGGTGCGCCCATGCCGGTCCCCGACGTCGGTGCGCCGGACGAGCGGCAGCACGCGAACTACATCGCGCACCTTTTGGACGGGAAGGGGTTCCCCGTTCTCGTGCCGGGCTCGCCCGATCTCGGCGAGACGTACCAGAGCCACCAGCCGCCGCTGTACTACCTGCTCGCCGCCGGGTGGTGCCGGATGGTCGGCGCCGATCCCCCCGACCCCGGCGCCGGACTGCGGCTGCGATTGCTGAACATCCTGATCGGTGCGGGCACCACGCTCGGGGTGTTCTTTGCCTGCCTCTGGGGGCTTCCTCCGGGACGCGGGGAAGCAGTGGGACTCGCGGCGGCGGCAGTGGCGGCGCTGATGCCGATGGTTCTCGCCCTGAATGCATCGGTCGGCAACGATCCGCTGCTTTACTTCCTCTGCACCTGGACGGTCGCGGTCTGCCTGGGTGGAGTGCGGGATGGATGGACGCCAAAGCGCGCCCTGCTCGTCGGGGGCTTGGCGGGTCTGGCGATGCTGACGAAGACCTCGGCGCTCGCTCTCCTACCCACCATCGCGATTGCGCTCTGGCTGTCGCCCAGCGAGAGGGGTTCGGAGACGGGTCTCAACCCGAAGATACGCGCGCTGTTGCTCGTCTTCGTCCCGTTTATCCTGCTCGCCCTGCCATGGTGGATGCGCAACAACGCGCTGTACGGAGATCCGCTGGCGATGAAAGCCTTCAATGCGGCCTTCGTCGGCTCGCCGCAGGCTAGCGTGTTCGTCTCGGCGTTCGGGCTCTGGGGGTATTGGGTCGAAATGGTCGGCTGGTGGACGCTGCGCAGCTTCTTCGGGGCTTTCGGCTATATGGATGTCTTTCTGCCTGTGCCCCTGTATCGCCTGGCGTCTGCGGCGGCGCTGGTCTTGGTCGCAGCGTGGGTCGTGGGTTGGATTCGTGGTCCCAAGGAAGGACGCGGCTTCAATTGGGTGGTCCTCGGGTTCCTCGCCGTAGTCGGGTTGCTCTTCGTACAGTTCAACTCGACATACTTCCAGGGCCAAGCACGGTACCTATATCCGGCGATCGCGTCGATCGCCATCATCTTCGGAGCGGGAGCGGTTCGGCTGATCGGCAAATGGGCGTGGGCCGTACTGGCTCTCCTCTTGGTGATGCTGGATTTCTACGTCGCGGCGATCCTGCCCCGGGAGTTCGAGCAGCGCACCAGTCCGGTATCAAGCGTACGATCCCCCGCCCGTGTAGCCCTCGGCGGCGCGGCGGTCCGAACGGATCTTGGCACGCTCGTTCTCGATCCCGGAGGTGCGATAGGCCTCGAGCGGGCTCGCCTCGTGTCCTCGATGTCGGCGCCACTCGGCGAGCGGTCCACGCACATGCCGGTAGAAGGCTTCTCGGTAGATCTCCTCCGCACCGACGATGTCCGTACTGGCCTGGGCTTCGAGGAGCCGAGCCGCAGGGATCAAGAGCGCTTTTAAGTACAGTTCCTGCGCCGTGACGGCGGTCTGCACCATGGCTTCGATCTTGGGCTTGAGGTTGTGGGATTGGTCGATCATGTAGGCGATGCTGCGGGTATCGATGCCGTGCACTTCGTCGGCGAGGACGATCTGGGCGAAGATGCGGAACACCGCGTACGGGTCGATGCTCCCGATGGTGAGGTCGTCGTCCCCGTACTTGCGGTCGTTGAAATGGAAGCCACCGAGCATGCCCTCGTCGAGCAAAAAGGCGACGATGTGTTCGATGTTGGCCCCGGGCAGATGGTGGCCGGTATCGACCAGCACCTTGGCCCGGGCGCCCGCCTGTTGGGCGAAAGTGTACGCCATTCCCCAGTCCGCGATGTCGCTGTGGTAGAAGGCGGGCTCGAAGGGCTTGTACTCGACGAGCAGCGTCATGCCCTCGGGCATCGCGTCGTGCCATTGGTGAAGAGCGCTTGCCATCGCACGTTTGCGACGTATAAGGTCGTCCTGTGCAGGGTAATTCGTGCCGTCGGCAAACCAGAGGCTTAGGACGTTGGAACCGGTCTCCCGGGCGATCTGGATGGAGCGCTCGACGTGAGCATCCGCCGCTTCGCGCGCCTTCTCGTTCGGGCTCGCGGCACTTCCGTACTTGTAGATCTGGTCTTGGAAGAGGTTGGGGTTGATCGATCCGATGCGGATGCCTTCTTGCAGCGCAAGCTCAGCCACTTGGGCAGGCGCAACGCCCTCGGGAAAGTCCCAAAGGACGTGCGTCGCCATCCGCGGACAGCATCCGGTAAAGGCGTGAACCGTGGCGGCATCCTCGATCTTCTCTTCGATCGTCCGTGCCGCCGCGGGTTGCAGAAACTTGCCGAAGCGCGTCCCGGTATCGGCATAGCCCCACGCGGGCGTCTCGATTTCGAAGCGGTCGAGCCTGGAAAGGGCGTCGTCGACGTGCATGGGGGCAGTTTACGCCGTGCCACACTAGGGCATGCCGCTGGTGGGACGGGTGGGGAGGAAGCGACCGCGCGCACGGCTGGCGATGGTGGTGCTCTACTTCATCCTCGCAGCCGGTGCGCTGACCACGCTCTATCCCTTCGCGATCATGGCCTCGACCGGGCTCAAGGGGCCGACCGACCAGAACACGCTCGATCTCGTGCCTGCCTACCTCTCTGACCCGGCCGTATTGGGTGAGAAATACCTCGACGATAAGTATTCCGGCAACATCAGTCTGATCGGCGCCACGCGTCTCGGAGCCGATGCCACACCCGAGGAAATCGCTGCCTACGAGCGGTTTCTCATGAGCCTTCCCAACGAGTGGTGGCAGGCGGGCTTTCGTACCGCTACGACCCAAGTGACGAGCCGCCTCAGCCTCCGGTATCAAGCGTGGCTCCGAAGCAAGTATCGGACGATCCAGGAGCTCAATCGTGCCTACATCGAGGAGAACGTCGCCTTTCAGACGGTCTCGCCCCCGAACGAGCTGCTCGAGCGCGCCAACTGGGTACCTCTGCCGGGCAAAAAGATCGAAGAGTGGCAGGAGTTCAAGCGCACACTGCCCGCCGAGTTCCGCATCCCCATGCTGGGACGAAGGATGTGGCAAGAGTTCCTTCGCTCCGAGTTTCAGAACCAGATCGACGCGGTGCCCGGCTTGCTCCGTGGCGATGCGAAGAAGTTCGAGGAGATCGCTTTCGAGGCACAAATCCTCGAGGAAGCGCTCCCCCCTTCCTTTCGCTTGCGAGAGGAAGGGGGTAGGGGGATGGAGAGCGAGCTCGCCTCGAAGTTCGTCCGCGAGCGACTGCCGGCCCGGTATCGCAACGGCAAAACCGTGGAGGACCTATGGCAGAGCTTCATCGGGCGACCTGGCGCGGTGCTGCCCATCGCCGCGTACGAAGCCCAGTTCGTCCAAGCAAACGCTGCTGAGCTGCGCCGGGAGTTCGCCGGGCGCAACTACCGCTACATCCTCGACTACATCCTCATCAACGGCCGAGCCGTCTGGAACACAGCGCTCTTCTGCCTTCTTGCAGTCCTCACGCAGCTGATCGTCAACCCCCTGGCGGCCTATGTCCTCTCGCGATACCCGATCCCGGCAGCGGGGAAGATTCTGCTTTTTCTGCTGGCGACGATGGCGTTCCCCGCCGAAGTGGCGATGATTCCGTCCTTCTTGCTGCTCAAGGATTTGGGCCTGTTGAACACGTTTGCTGCGCTAGTCCTGCCGAGCGCGGCGAGCGGGTACATGATCTTCTTGCTCAAGGGCTTCTTCGATTCGCTCCCGCGCGAACTCTACGAGAGCGGGGAGATCGACGGAGCAAAGGAGGTCACGCTGTTGTGGAAGATCGCCCTCCCGCTCAGCAAGCCGGTCCTCGGATACCTGGCACTGCTCGCCTTTATGAGCGCCTACGGAGCGTTCATGTATGCGTTCCTCGTCGCCCAGGATCAGCGCATGTGGACGCTGATGGTGTGGATCTACCAGCTTCAGGCGGTCGCGCCGAAAGCCGTCATGATGGCCGCGCTCACCCTTGCCGCCCTCCCCACACTGGTCGTCTTCCTCTTAGCCCAGCGAGTCATCATGCGCGGCATCGTTCTTCCGGGCGAGCGGTAGGTTCTCGGCAGTGCACGGCCTCGACAGCGGTTTGCGGCGGCCCTTCTTCTCGCCCTAATCCGCGGCCAGGCGGACCTTGGAATGCGGTAGATGGCCGAAGAGGGACTCGCGAAGCCCGGATACGCGCGGAGCGATAAGCTCGAAATCCTTCTGATAGTAGATCGGAACCCAGGGCGCGTCCTGAAGCACGATGTCTTCGGCCTTGGCATAGAGTGGAGCGCGGGCCTCCCAGTCCAGCAGGCTGTCGGCCTGCGAGCACAGCTTGTCGTAGTCGGGATTGCTATATCCGACCTTGTTCTCGGGACCATACGAAGCGAGCATGTAGGAAAGGAAGTTCTCGGCATCGAGATAGTCGGCGGCCCACCGCATGTGGAACAGCTGAAGCTCGCCTTTGCCCTCCTTCTCCAGATACGCGCCCCACTCCATCATGCGGGGGTTGATCGTCACGCCGAGGTTGGTTTGCAGCTGGCCTTGGAGCGCTTCGGCGACGATTCGGACGTCGGGGCGGCCGTCGCGGAAGTTCAGTTCCATCGGAGGCAGGCCCTTGCCGCCGGGGTAGCCGGCATCGGTCAGCAGCTTCTTGGCGCCCTCGGGATCGTACTTGATGTCGTTGGCGTCTTCCCGGTGGCCGAGGACACCCGGAGGCACGATGCCTTTGGCGACCTTGTTAACGCCGCCCAAGATGTCGCGCACGATGCGCTCCTTATCTACCGCCGTCGCGAAGGCTTGGCGCACTCGCCGATCCTTGAACGGCGGATACGACTGCTGGTTCATCCCCATGTAGTAGATGGACGGCCGATCGAAAGGCTTGAGGTCCTTGGCGAGCTTCTCGTCCTTGTTGATCGCGTCGAGATCCTGTCTCTCTAGGGCGACGATGTCGATCTCGCCGCTGCGGTATTTGTTCAGCCGGGTGGCGGGGTCCTTGATCACGGGGCGCTCGATGCGGTCGATCGCGGGCTTGCCGTCCCAGTAATCGGGGTTCGCCTCCATGGCGATGAGCTGGTTGCGTTCGTACTGGGCGGCTTTGAAGGGGCCGGTGCCTACCATCTGCGAGACGGCGGTGATCGGGCCGCTGGCGGGGACGGCCTCCTTCGGCATGGCGCAGCAGATCAGGTACGTCAGCTTTCCCAGGAAGTACGGGCGCGGCTTGTCGATCGTTACCGCCAGGGTATGCGGGTCGCGCACCACGATCCCACTGATGCCGCCGGCCTTTCCGTCGTGATGCTCCTTGACGCCGACGATGTCGGACAGGTACTGCCACGTCGGAGAGGCGAGATCCTTGCTCGTATTGCGTTCCATCGTCCACTTGATGTCGTCCGCGGTCAATTCGCGGCCGTTGTGGAACTTCACGCCCTTGCGAATGTGGAAGACATAGGTGCGGCCTTCGTCTTCGACGTCCCAGCTCTCGGCCAGGCGGCCTTCTGGCAGGTTGTCCTCGCCCCAGCCGACGAGGCCTTCGAAGACCTGCTGCAGGGCGTCGATGGTGTCGCCGTCGCGGACGAGGCCGGGATCGAGCGTCGTGGGATCGTCGGGGATCGGGTAGCGAAGCACGTTCGCCTTGCCCTTGGCCGCCCGCTCCGAGAAACCGCCGCCGGACTTGCCGCAACCGACCGAGAACAGGAGCACCACACAGCCGAGCAACCACCACGCCTTCATGACAGGAGTTTACTCCCGGCGCCCGGCGAGCATCGCGTTCAGGAGCAGCTTATCCAGCCCGGGCCACATCGCGCGCTCGGTCGGGTCTTCGGCAAAGACGAACACGTGGCCGCGCCCCATGGGTTGGTCGTGGAGCCAGACAGCGCCGCGGAGGGCCTCCTCGCTGTCGGGCCACGCCCAGCCGCTGAGGAGGCTCTTGGCGTCCTTCGCCGAGGCGAACGAGACGACCGCGCCTCCTTCCGGGGCGGCCACCAGGAAGCTGCCGCCGTCGATCGGGACCGGAAGCGGAAGCGAGGCGTCGTACCCGGCAGCGAAGCTGGATCGAGGGTTAAGCTCGGCCCGGAAGATCGAGCCGGGGATGCTCATCGCCTCGCGCGTCTGAAGCTTGGCGAAGCCTTTCTCCCCGAGCGCCCAGCCGGGCCGACCCAGAACCACGAGCGAGCCGCCCGCGCGGACCCAGTCCTTCAGCGCCTGGCTGGGCGGCGGATAGGCGCCGGGAGGGCAGACGATGCAAGTGGCGTCCCCGGGATCGGAAAGCGCGCCGGTGGTGACGGGAGTGAAGGGCAGGCCGAACGTCCGCTCCAGCGCGAACCACGCCGATCCGAACGAAGTGGTCCCGCCCTCGCCGCCGAAGACCACCGCGATACGCGGCTTGCCCAGCGGCGAGGCATCGCTTCCAGGGCCGGTGTCGCCGCCGTCCGGGTACGCGGTTTCCAGCGGCTCGAAGGTCACGCCGCGCTTTTCCGCGACCCTTGCGAGCGTTTCCGCCACGTCCGCGTTGTATTGGCGCAGGACCAGGAAGGTCCCCGCGGCGAGCGTCTTGCCTCCGACGGTCATCGCCTCGTCGGCCACGTCGACCCGCACGCCCGCGGCGAGCAGATCGAAGGCCGCGAGGGCGTCGTCCCGGTCGGCATACCGAAGCGCCGCGCCCTGCTTGCCGAGGCGAGCGGTCCCGCGCACCGCGGCCGGTTCGCCGAGCACGAGCGCCGGGGTCTCCGAAGCCCACCAGCCCGTCAGCCCATGGCCGTAGACCAGCGACCAGGCGGTGATGTCATAGAACTCGGCTTCCGGCCCCGGCGGATACTGTTCCTTGGCGCTCCGGGCCTTGAACGCGGCGGCTTGGCGCTCGACGAACTCCGGCTCGAAATCGGACGCGGGCTCCAGCAGGGCCTTCGCGAGGAGGCCTTGGGGTTGTGCGAGGTCGACGACGAGGCTTCCGGCGGGGAAGTCGTGGTCCGCGGCCTTGCCTCCGGCGTAGGCGGTGGCTCGCTGCCTGAAGGGCTTCGTCGCCCAGCCGCTCGCGATCCCGTGGCGGCCCAGCTGCTCGCGGAGGCGGAGGAGCGGGCGAGGGTCCGGCGCGGTCACGATCACCCGGCGGAATCGGCCCAAAGCCGCGCCGGTGTTCGCGGAGGCCTTATAGGCGGCGTACTCCGCGCCGAGGGCCTCGCGGCGAGCGGCGGCGGCTTCGATGGTCGCCAGCGCCGTGGTCAGGTGCTTCGCCATGCCGTCCCGCAGCGTCGTGACGACGCCCGAGCCGCGCTCGATGGCCAGCCGCGAGCCGCCGTCGGTCTCGTGGGTCATCCCGATCGCGCCCGTCAGCGTGTTCCACGAGTCCAGGTAACCCGCATAGTAGAAGTCGAACGTCCGCCGCACGAAGTAGAGCCAGCCCCGCTCGTCGAAGGCCGCCGCGCTCGCCCGCCCGAAGAGGTCCGTCCACTTTTCGTAACGCTCCCGTCCGATATTCACATTCAGCGACATGGAGCAGGGCGGAAAGAAATAGGTGTCGACCTCTCCGTGCTGGTCGATATACACCTGCGGGTTCCAGCGCAGGACCTCGGCGGCTTCCTGCCGCGACTCCGCCTGAGACATCGCGACGCGATCCCTGTTCATGTCGAACCGGTAGTGGTTCGTCCGGCCTCCGACGACGCTCGGCGGGCGCTGCTCGAAGGCCGCGCGAGAGGGGCTGCCGACCGCCACCGAGTTGTACCAAACCACGAAGCGCTCGTGGCCGTCCGGGTTGTAGACCGGGTTCACGATCACGAGTGCGTGGGCGAGCGCCTCGGCGACTCGCGGGCTGCGCGAGGCCGCCAGCGTGTAGATCAGCCACATCCCGGATTCGAAGGAAGCCGTCTCGTCGCCGTGGACGCACTCGTTGATCCACACGACGACGGGAAGGCCGCGGCGGGCCCCTGCGCTGGCGTCCGTGCCCCTCGCGACGGAGTCCCACCCGGCGCGAATGGCGTCCAGGCGGGCGATATTTTCGGGGCTGCCGAGCACGGCGATGCGCAGCTCGCGCCCCTCGGTGCTCTTGCCGTAGGGCAGGAGGCGCATGCGGGCGGGCGCGGCCTCCGCGATCCCCCGCAGGACCCGCTCCTGGGCGTCGTAGGTCGTGTGCCGCTCGCCCGGCGCGTAGCCGAGAATCCGCGCCGGGTCCGGAACGGCTGCATCATAGGGCCCGAAGCCGAGGAAGTCGAACGGCGAGCCGAGCAGGGCGGCCGCGAGAAGCGGGGCGAGCATGGGCCGATGATAGCCGATGCGAGCGCCCCCCTCGTGCTCGTCATCCCGACCGGAGCGAAGCGGAGTGGAGGGATCGTCCTGCCAAAGCCCTAGCTTCGGCCAAGGCTCCCCCACGACAATCCCTCGGCAAGCTCGGTTTGACGAACCCCCATCCCGACTGGAACCGAGCGAAGGCGCTCGGCTACTTCTTTGTCGGCGGGTACGGCTTGGTGGGCTTCGCCGCCTTGCCGACCGCGCCCGCCTTGACCCCCGCCGCCTTGGCTTCCTTCTTCTCGTCGAATCCTTTGAAACTGTGGCCCTTGGCGGCATAGAAGAGCCCGCGGAAGCCGCGCGGCCCCGCGCCGGCGTCGGCGAGATGACAGAAGTTGCACGCCTTCCTTTCCTTCTGGGCGTACACGGGGGTGGCCTGGGCGACCATGACGCCGGGACCGGCGGCGAAGAGCGCGAGGGCGAGCCCCGCCAAAGCGACATGCTTCATGACGAGTGACTACTCTCGCGCGGCGCCGGAAGTGCCCGCGAGCAGGTCCCTCGCCCGAGCCGCGACGTTCGCGGGCGTGAAGCCGAACTTCTCGAAGAGCACCTCGCCGGGCGCGGAAGCCCCGAAACGGTCGATGCCGAGGGCGGCGTCGGCCCAGCGCTCCCACCCGAGAGTCGCGCCTGCCTCGATGGCGAGCGTCGGCGTCCCGGGCGGCAGCACGCTCTGGCGGTACGCCTCGCTCTGGCGCTCGAAGAGGAACCAGGAAGGCATCGAGACGACCCGCGCGGCGATTCCCTCGTCCGCCAAAAGCCGGGCGCCCTCGATGGCGAGCCCGACCTCGCTTCCGGTCGCGACGAGGACGACCGCGGGAGTCCCCTCGCCGCGGAGGACATAGGCCCCCCTGCGCGCGGGATGCTCGACGACGTCTGCGGGAGAAACCGCCGGGACGCTCTGACGGGTCAAGACGATCGCGCAGGGCGTGGCCGCGCTTTCGAGGGCGAGCGCCCAGCACGCGGCGGTCTCGTTGCCGTCGGCGGGCCTCATGAGGTTGAAGTTGGGAATCGCGCGCAGGCTCATGAGCTGCTCGATGGGCTGGTGGGTGGGCCCGTCCTCGCCCAGGCCGATCGAATCATGGGAGAAGAGGAAGATCGTGGGGCACTGCATGAGCGCCGCCAGCCGCAGGGCGGGCCGGCAATAGTCGCTGAAGATGAGGAAGGTGCCGCCGAACGCCCGCATGCCGCCGTGGAGGGTGATTCCGTTGCACGCGGCGGCCATCGCATGCTCGCGGACGCCGAAGGCGATGTTGCGCCCCTCTGGGCTGCCGGCCTGCATGGAGCCGCCGCCGTGGATCTCGGTGAAGACGCTCTCCGCGAGGTCCGCGCTTCCGCCGACGAGGGTCGGAAAGAGCGCCGCGACGGCGTCGATGACGGCCTGGCTCGCCTTGCGGGTGGCTACGCTCTCGGCGAAGGTGGGGAGGGCGCCCTTCCAGTCCCCGGCGGCGCTCGGGTAGGCCTGCGTATAGGCGTCGTAGCGCTCGCTCCAGGCGCGATGGGCCTCCGTCCCCCGCTCTCCCACACGGCGGTAGAAGTCGCGGACGTCGTCGGGGACGAAGAAAGGCTCCTCGGGCAAGCCGAGGGCGCGCTTGGTGAGGAGCGTTTCCTCCGGCCCGAGGGGAGCGCCATGCGCCTTGCTCGACCCGGCCTTGTTGGGACTGCCGTACCCGATGACCGTCCGGCAGGCGATGAGGCTGGGTCGCTCTCCCGCGGCCTTGGCGGCGGCGATGGCGCGGTCGACCGCGTCGGGGTCGAGTCCGTCGACGCTCTGGACGTGCCAGCCCAACGCCTCGAACCGGCGCGGAGTGTCATCGCTGAAGGTGAGGTCGGTCCCGCCGTCGATGGTGATCCGGTTGTCGTCGTAGAGCCAGACGAGCCTGCCGAGGCGCTGGTGCCCGGCGAGCGAAGCGGCCTCCTGGGCGACGCCCTCCATGAGATCGCCATCCGAGCACAGGACGTAGGTCCAGTGGCCGAAGAGATCCTCGTAACCGGGCCGAGCGCGGGTGGCGCGCAGAAACCTCTCGGCGAGCGCCATGCCTACGGAAGTGGCGACGCCCTGGCCGAGGGGGCCCGTCGCCATCTCGACGCCCGGCGTGAGGTGGTTCTCCGGGTGCCCGGGCGTCCGGCTCCCCCATTGGCGGAAGTTCTGGAGCTCGGCGAGAGGAAGATCGTAGCCGGTAAGGAAGAGCAGGGCGTAGAGGAGCATGGAGCCGTGGCCCGCGCTGAGGATGAAGCGGTCGCGGTCCGGCCAGCCGGGATCGCTCGGGTCGAATCGGAGATGGCGGGTCCAGAGCGCGTGGGCTATGGCCGCCGCTCCCAGAGGCAGGCCGGGGTGCCCGCTCTTTGCCCTTTGGACGGCGTCCACCGCCAGTCCGCGCACGACGGCGATGCAAGCCTCTTCGAGATGGGGAACGACCGGCGCCATGATCAGGAGCGTACCCCTGCGGCAGGGGACTTAGGCGGCGATGCGAAGGGGTGGCTCGCCGCGCATGAGGGCGACGAATCCGATGGCGAGGTCCGGATCGAATTGAACGGACGCGTTCTTCTCGATCTCACCGAGGGCGATGCCCGCATCGAGGCCCTTGCGGTAGGGTCGGTCGCTGGTCATCGCGTCGTAGGTATCGGCAACCGCGAGGAAGCGGGCGACGAAGGGGATCTGCTCGCCGGCCAGGCCGTCGGGATACCCGCGGCCGTCCCAGCGCTCGTGATGGTGCCGCACCCCGGGGAGGGTATCGGCCAGATGCGGGAGCCAACTGACGATGCGCTCGCCCAATTCGGGATGCCGCTCCATCATCTGGCGCTCGTCCTCGTCTAGCCGACCGGGCTTCTTGAGAACGGCGTCGGGAACGCCGATCTTCCCAACGTCGTGGAGAATGCCCGTTCGGTAGACGAGGTCGATGAAGTCGTCGTCCATTCCCACCCACCGGGCGAGGTTGGAAGCGTACTCGGCCACTCGGCGGGAATGGCCATGCGTGTAGGGGTCCTTGGCGTCGACGGCCTCGGCGAGCGCCATGATCGCTGCCATGTCGCCTGCGCCTAGAAACTGGTGGAGGGCTTCCTGGCCGCCGTGACTTGCAAGGGCGCCTCTGGCGACCGAATCTGGCTGTTCCTTGGCGAGCGTGCATCCCAGGTCCGCGGCAACGGCGAGCGACTCGGCGCTGCTGGCGTCGGCGGGGAACATCGCGTAGCCCGCCCGAAGGCTAAGTCCTGGAGAAGAGAGATCGGTGACCAAACGCAGGGCGAGGGAAGTGATCGCCTCCTCTGCGCCCGCGACGTAAATCGCAAACTCGTCGCCGGACCATCGCCCGACGAGCGCATCATCGGGCGCGTGCTCCTCGACGCCCCGCGCGATCATCGCGAGCATGGCGTCGCCTCGGGCGTGTCCGTGCTCGCGGTTGAAGGCTGCAAAGCCCTCGGCGTCGAGAATCACGAGTCCGCCGGGAACCTGCTCTGCCAGGGAAGCTTCCATCCTCTCGCGGAACGTCCGGTAGTTGAGGACCTCGGTGAGCGGATCGAGGTATGCCAGGCTGGCAAGGCGCTCTCGGGAAGTCCGGAGGGCGTCGCAGGTTTCGTCGAACACACGCTGGAGCAAACCGATCTCGTCTCGGCGATCTGTGGCAATCGCGCTGGGCCACTCGCCGCGCTGAAGGGCTTTTGCGGCGACGATGACTCCATCGAGCGGACGAGTTACGCTCTTGGCAAGCCAGAACGCGGCGGCGATGGCCAACGGCAGCAGGACGGCAAAGAGCCAGACGTTGTTGCCTACGAGGCGGTTCGACAGGGCGGCCACTTCGGCGGCGGGCATCGAGATCGCGTACCCGAGGCCCGGTTCTCCAGCCGCAAGGGGTGACCAGGCCAGATACACTTCTCGATTGCCGATCCGGCTTTGATAGGGTTCCGATGAGAGGCGGATCGAGGCGGGCACCTCGGACATAGAAGAGGCAAGCGTGCGGTTGCCCTGGGTGAGCAAGACTCCGACCCCGAGACCGGTTGCTGCTTCCGCCATTACTTTCGAGTCGAGGGTCGAAAGGACACCGAGAAAGCCCTTCGTGTATCCGTTGATCTCGACCGAGACCGCAACCAGAACACAGGCTCGCTCACTGACCAGCTTCACGGCCGACCACTCACCGTTGGCGTCGGAGCGATCGAACGAAAAGAAGTGCCTGTCACCTGGACCCAGAGCACCAGCAGCTCCAAGAAACTCGCCCTCGGCTCCGATCGCGATGAGACCCTGAACATCGAGTTGCTTCTGGTAGTAGCGCAGGGCGTCCTCGATGGTCGCCCGGTCCCGCGTTTCCACGACGGAGCGGATGATGGGTAGCTGGACGACGAGTTTCGCTTCTCTCGAAAGCGCTCTCCGCTTACTATCGAGCAGGTTGCCGAGAGCTGCTCCAGTCTTGCGGAGATTGGCCTTGCTGAGGTCTAAGACGCTCTGCTTTGCGGCTGCATTGATCGTCCACCACATGAGGGTGGCCATCGCAGCCAAGCCCCCGAACACGAACAACCCGAGTTTCGTCCGGAACGTCATTTGGCGCCGAGGTCGATGTCGATGATCTTGTTTCCCGATGCCTGCAATCGGTTTTCCCGCGTTCTGCCGCTCTCATGCCAGACCTTCACGGTGTACTCTCCTGGCTTGACGTTCGCGATCCTGAACTTGCCGGTGCGGTCGGTCGTTGCATAGTAGGGCGTGTCGACGACCATGATGTATGCACTCATTTCGGGATGCACGTTGCAGAGGATCGAGACGAGTCCCGGGTTGTCGAAGGTAACCGACTTCGAGGACCCTCGCGGATACATTCCGAGATCGAACTTCTTGGCCTTGAAATGGGCAAAGACGTTGTGATAGATCGTGTCGTCGTTCGGAAACTCGACCTTCGATCCGACTGTGACAACGAGAACGTGCGGGCGAAAGACTTTCCCTTTCTGCGAGAGTTTCGCCCCGCTGATTGGCTTTGCCCGCTCATTGCCTTCGAGGGTTACCACGGCGTTCGCGGCGGGCTTCTTCGAGAGCACGACCGTGCCTTCGACCGTCGAATCTTGGCTGAGTAGGATTCCTGTGAGGGTGGCGAGCAGCATGGTGGAACTCCGGTTCAGAAACGATAGCGAAACATGACCATCGACGACCATCCTTTGAGGTCGGCGGTCGCGGTGTTGGTTGGGCCGAAGCCGTAGGCGACCATCAGCACGATATTGGGTGTAAGGGCGTACTTGGCCCCGAGGGTGTGCAGCTCGAGCGTTTCAGTCTTGCCAGGGAGCCTATTGAAGTCGTAGCGCCCGAGAATTGTCAGCTTGGGGATGCCGACGATCTTGAGGCCTGCATCGAGATAGCCACCGCCCGCGGTCTTGCCACCCTTCGAGTTGGCCAGCAATTCGCCTCGAAGCACGATGTTTGGCAGGGAGTAGCGAAAGTCGAGCCCGTAGGCCTTGGGCGCATCCTTGGCGAACCACCTGTCCCCGACCAGACCGTTCAAGCCGACGATAGCGTCCCCGACCGCCATCTCCGTGCGCAGGACGTAATGGTCGATCTTTTCTGGCAGAACCTGCCACCGATCCGAAGTGGCGTCCACGGCGGATGCTTGTAGGAAGACTGGCCCCAGGTTCGCGTGAACGGAAACCCCCGTGTCGAGGCGTAGGATAGAGCGCAGATCGGCGATCGCCATCGTTTGCACGAGAGGGCGGAAGGTCGTGCCCCAATACCAGGCGTCGTCCCAATTGTTATGGCCGAAGGGCGTGCGGATGCGTCCGACCCAGACTTCGGCCTTGTCGAAACTCAAACTCAGGAAGTTCTCGTCGAGCATCTTGATCTTGCGCGAGTTGATCTCCCAGTAGCCGAAGGTAAGGCGTGCTCGCGGCGTCAGGTCGATAAAGAGGAGTGCCCACGTGCCGTTGTTGCGACCCACGAATGCGTCGCCCTGAGGCGTGGCGTTGATGAACTGCTCCACCACGCCCGTCACCGGCCGGTCCTGCCCGAAGGCGAACACCACAGCCAAGAAGGCTGCCGGAACTGCCGCAAGCTTCATCCTGAGAGAATCATCGGCAGATCCTCGAGGAGAGTGGAAGATTCGGCGGGAGAGTTCAGATTCGACTCGCCCGCCGATGAAGGACTCAGAACCTTGACTTCGGGTACTGCCGAGGCTTCGGCGAGCGAGGATCGGAACCCGGGGCTGGCCGATTGGCGACCGCAGCCGATGCTTCGCGCGTCCGATCGTAGTGGATTCCCGCCGATGGCGGCTTGCCGTAGAGTTCGGGGCGCTGGTACTTGCCGACGTCGGTTCCCTGTTTCTCCACTTCGACAGGAGCTCCATATCGACGAACATGCGCATCGTTTCTCTTGGCCAGAACTTGCCAGCACACCTCGACGTTAGGGCGGCTCGTGCGGATCAGGAATCGGCCGTTCTCGATCTTGCGAGCGACTTTCACCTGAACGAAGTCTTCGCCTTCATCGATCACTGTCAGGTTGTATCGCGGCTTCGCGTTGATCGCCTCGAAGTAATCGGGCAGTTGCACCCAGGCATGGCCACTCGTGTCGGTCCGAACCGTGCCGCCGTATTGGTTGGTCGGTTCCGGTCCCTCGGAACAATAGTGGCGCAGGTAGGCATGCTCGGGGTCGAGCGGATGGTCGATCTCGAACGACTTGAGGCCGCTGGCGCCGAAGTTGCCGATACTGTAGACGCCGTAGCCATACCCGTAAACATCCACTCCCATGACGCCGAATGTACCGTTGTCGCTGAAGTTTGTTTGGCCCCAGACTCCGGCGCCGGACGGGACGACGGTCACGCCTACTGCGCCATCGTAGAAATTGCCGAGTGAACCGGTGTTACCTCGAAGGCCATTGCCAACCACGCCACTTCCGAACAATGTGTTCGTGTATCCGTATACACCAGCCGCTCCTTCGGTGTTCGTGTGGCCGTAAACGCCTACACTCGGCCCTCCGACGTCCCCAAAGTTTCCGGTAGTGCTGTTCTGGCCGTGCAAACCATATCCTTGCACACTGTCGCTCCGCCCAAAGACGCCAAAGTTCTGAGAGCCGTTGCCGTGGGCATAGCCGTAGACTCCCGAGCCGAAGGCACCGTAGTTCCGACCCACGACCCCGTCGTATCTCGTGCCGAGCATGCCGATTGTGCCGACCGAGGGGTTGTTTCCCACGACGGCCTCGCCATCCGGACTGTTCGTGTTGCCGAGGACTCCCATAGCGAATCCGGATGTACGATTCGCATCTCCGAAGACGCCTGCCTGGTTCTCGTTGGGCGTCACACCGAGGACCCCTTCCCAACGGGTGCCGAGGTAACCGAACGTCATTGAAACTGCGTTGTGGCCAAAGACGGCATCGAATTCTTGTGCCAAGTGGGCGCTGACGCCCGTGTTGCCGTTGAAGGAAGCGAGGCCTTTGTTCTGTGCGGCGATCTCGACGAGGGTTCCGGTCGCAGAATTCAGACCGATCAATCCGAGCTGCTCGGAAACACCTCTGATGGCCGGACCGCTGCTCTGGATGCGAAAGGCATCCCCTTCAACTGTGCAAACCCCGGAGAAGGGCAACGCGAGTCCGTCCGGACTCCACGCAGCCATTCCGTCCGAGTTGGAGCGAAGCACCGCACCGTCCGAAGCCCCGGCCGGAAGCTGAAGCCCGCCAGCCCGGATCGACCCCGTGATGTTGATATGGCCGACTTGTGCCGCTCCTGGAAAGGCGCTCTGAAGCGCCACCAGCGAGTGTGAAATCTGTGCTGAGACAACCGCGCTGCTCAAGGTCAGCGTACCGAGCGCCACTATTCGCGCGCATTGAGAACTGGCTCGATCGAACTTCATTTCGTTTTCCTCCTGGTCCCGTTCGTGGTGGACCAGCGAACCTAGATGGAGTAATGGGCGCGGATCTGCCGTACCCGGGACCTTCAGCCCCTTGACACGACCGCAAGGAGGACGCTAGAATAACCATTCAGTTATATAACTGATCCATTAAGTAATGCCTACCGACACCCTCAGCTCAACCTTGTTCGCACTCGCCGATCCGACCAGACGGGCAATCTTGGCCCGCCTCGCCGGAGGTGAGCGATCGGTGAAGGAGCTTGCGGAACCGTTTTCGATTTCGCAGCCCGCGATTTCGAAGCACCTGCGAGTGCTCGAGCGGGCCAACCTCATCGAGCGGGGAAGGAATGCTCAACTGAGGCCGGCGCGGCTCCGCGCGGAACCGCTTCGCGACGTGGCGGAATGGCTCGAGACCTATCGACGATTCTGGGATGTGAGTTTCGATCGGCTCGACGACTACCTCAGCGAACTCAGGGCCAAGGAGAGCCAGGAGAGCCATGACCGGACCGACCGATAGGAGAAACAGGACTATGCAGCAGACATCCAAGCTAACCGTCACCCTACCGAACGACCTAGAGATCGTTCTGACGCGTTCCTTCGACGCCCCGAAACATCTGGTGTTCGAAGCCTTTACCAAGTGCGAGCACTACGCTCGGTGGTGGGGTCTTCGCGACATGACCCTCGCCCAATGCGAAATGGACTTTCGCGTCGGCGGGCGATGGCGCCGCGTCCTGCGGATGCCCGACGGATCGGAGCATCCCTTCAGGGGAGAGTTCATAGAAATCGTCCCGACCGAGAAGATCGTTCAGACCTTCGTGTACGACGTCGAGTTCATTCGGGACCATCCGTCGATCGAGACGATGGAACTGACCGAGGAAGGTGGTCGGACTACTTTGACGGCAACGGTCCGCCACAAGACCAAGGAAGCTCGCGACGGACACCTTCAATCGGGAATGGAGTCCGGCGCAAGCGAGTCCTACGATCGGCTCGAAGAATTGCTGGCCGAACTCCAAGGCTGACGATCTCCGTGTGGCGACCCCTAAGGGGTCGCCACGATCCAGACCGCATCGAAGTGCATGCGGAAGAGAATCGACTGTCGGGAACGAATGCGGACCCTGACGACCCCGCTGCTGCTGAAGAAATCCCGTCCTGCGGCCAGTTGATAGTAGCTGTCGATCCCCGTGATGTCGTAGCGGATGTCCTTCGTCTCCCACGCGTTTTGCCGCCAGTTGAAGACGTCGATAGAGACGTTTCCTCGCGTAGACCGCTGTAGCTTCAGATAGAGATTCAGTCGGACTGCGGTGCTCAGCCGAAACAGGCTGTTCTGGGCCGTATAGACGGCCTCTGCGAAGCGAAACGTGCCGTTGCTAGCGCGAATCGTGTAGCTGAAAGTATCCGGGGTCGCCAAGCTGAACAGGTCGCCGGCTTCCCGCACACCCTGAGTGGTCGACATCGACACGGGAATCCCCGGCTGGGCGAGCACGGCTTGTGCTGCGAAGAGGCTGAGCATGATCGTCAATCGCTTCCTCACTGGACCACCGCCTGGAGATGGCCGCTCGGACGGGGAGTCTTGTTTGTATGGTTTTGCATGTCTTCCTTCCTGTCGAGATTTCGCTTGAAGCGATGCAAGTTCGACGAAGGAGGGAACGGCCGCGCCGACCGCCTTGGGCCGCCCGGCTCATGCCGAAAGTGAGGTGTCTTTAGCCGGAGGCCGCCAGTCGGTTCGACTGGGCGATGCGGGCGATATCTCCCCATGCCGATTCGAGATCGGAAAGCAGAGGGGTTTGCGCTCTGGCAAGGGGAACGAGGTCCAGGTCGATGGTGCAGTAGATGATGTGCTCTTCGACGATCGGCGCCTGAACCATGGTTTGACCCATCGGGTCGATCATCATGCTCCCGCCGGTGAAGCCCTTGCCACCCTCGAATCCGCACAGTTGGCAATTGACGCAAAAGACGCCGTGTTCTTCGGCCACGCACTTAAGGAGGCGTTCGTATCGGTCCAGATTGTCTGGATGGGAGCTGCCGAAGCCGCGAGCGGGTGAGGCGCTCGGAACGAGGAGAACGCTCGCGCCTGCGACTGCGGCGAGCGTCGGCAGGATCGAGTGCCAGACGTCCTCGCAGATCAGAAGAGCCATCCGTCCGAATCGAGTTTCGAAAACTCCGAGTTCCCTGCCGCGTGAGACGAACCGCTCTTCGTCGAACACTCCGTAGGTCGGGAGGAAGAACTTTCGGTAGACCTGCCTGATCCGCGCTTCGGCGCCGATTTCGAGGTAGGCGGCCGCGTTGTAGAGGCTCGCCCCTTCGAGTTCATAGAAGCCTAGTGCGATGTCGATTGGCTTTGGCAGGCCTTGCATGCGCGATTCCAGTTCTTGGGCTAGAGTCGCGGACGAGATCGCGCTCTCGTACACGCCTCCCTCGAGGAAGTAGCCGCTCGTCGCCGTCTCGGGGAAGAGCACGAGGTCGGCGCCGGCCGCCGATGCCTCGAGAGTGACTTCGGCGATCCGGTCGAGGTTGGCCGCGGTTTCAGCCTTGCGAGGCGCGATCTGAGCGCAAGCGGCGACGAAGGTCATGGGCGGATTCTACCGAGGATGGCCACCTTCGGCTGGTACACTCGAACCTGTGATCCCGCCCCCATCCAGCCTCGTGGGCCTTGGCCGAGCGGAGTTGAGATCGCTCTTGGCGGAGATGGACGAGAAGCCGTTTCGAGCGACACAACTCGCCCGGTGGATCTACCGCGCCGCTGAAACCGATCTGGACCAGATGCGGGACCTACCTGCCACGCTCCGGAAGATGCTCGCCGACTACACGGTTAACCCCCTCCAGATCACGACCCGATTGAGTTCAAGCGACGGGGTCGAGAAGCTGTTGGTCCATTCTGGCGACGAGCAGGTCTTCGAGTGTGTGCTGCTGCCCTATGCCAAGCGCATTAGCTGCTGCCTATCGACGCAGTTGGGCTGTCCCATGGGATGTACCTTCTGCGCCACGGGGCTGGGAGGGTTCGACCGTAATCTCGGACCAGGCGAAATCGTCGGCCAATATCTCCTGCTTCAAGGCTTCGTGAACGAGCATTCGGACCGACCGGACCTTCGGGCAGGTCGGATTGGCCATGTCGTATTCATGGGGATGGGCGAGCCTTTGCTGAACTACGACAACCTGCTCGCTTCGCTGCGGCTACTGCACGACGAGGTGGGGCTCAGCTATCGCCACATGACGGTTTCCACGGTTGGCTTGGTCCCGCAGATTCGCGATTTGGCGAAGAGCGGCCTCCCCATCCACCTCGCATTGAGCCTCCATTCTCCCATCGACGAGGTGCGCTCGCGTCTCATGCCGGTCAATAACCGGTGGCCCGTGGCAGAGGTGCTCGATGCTATGAAATCATATCAGCGAACGACCGGGCGTAAGATCACGATCGAGTATCTGCTCATCGACGGGGTAAACGATACGATCGAGCAAGCCCGCCTCCTCGCACGACTGGTCAAGGGCGTCCCACACGTCGTCAATCTGATCCCCTTCAACTATGTCGACACCGAGCAGGGCTTCCGCCGTCCGACCAGGGAGAACATGAGGGCCTTTCGTCGCGAATTGGAAGCCCGGGGAGTGAACGTCACGGAACGAGTCGAGCGTGGCCACGACATCGCCGCGGCATGTGGGCAACTCGCCGGGCGGCACGAGGGGCGCTTCGCCCGGCGACGCGTGAGCGTCGCTCTTCCGGTGAGCGGATGAGATCCTCCCTTGCCGGAGTTGTGGCGATCGTCGTTGTTGTCGGCTGTGGCTCAAAGCAGCCGGTCGAGAAGCAAGTCGTTGACGAAAAGCCGATCGAGCCGAGGTTCGCCGCCAGTGGGCCCTTGGAACTCACCGCTCGTGGAGAGAAGCAGGAGCGGTTGTGGACGGTCAGGGCGAAGTCGTCGACAATGGCCTTCCACGGGGAAGGTGCGCTGAGCGGAACGCTCGACGACGTCGAAGGCGAACTATTCGATGCCGACAAGGCCGTGAGCCGCTTCAAGGCGCTCGGCGGTGAGGCGGATCAGGCGAAGCGAGAACTGGAGCTCAAGGGCGAAGTCACCCTTACCGCTGACGAGGAGCAAGCGAAACTAACAGCTAACGAGGTTCGTTGGATCGAAGCGGAGGGCCTCATCGAGGCGACTGGCGCGGTACGGGTAAAGAGTCCGGACTACGAAGCCGGTCCCTTTGCCAAACTGTGGGCGACTCCGGACCTGAAGGACGTAGGAACTCCGGATATGTTCAAAGCAAGGAAACGCAAGTGAGGAAGCTCGCCATGGCCCTGATCGGAACGGCCGCGATTGCCACTGCCCAGAACGTGACCGTCTGGAAGGACGCTGCAGGCAATATGGTGGTCAAGAACCTGTCTTCTTGGCGGGCCAAGCGTCTTTCCGAGAAGGCGATCTCCTTCAAGGGGATCGGCGCGCCTTTCGAAGCCACTTGGAAAGAGCAGGGCCTGACGGTCCGCGCTCAGTCCATGGAGGGAACGGCCCAGAAGGACGCAAAGGGCGCCTATCAACTCCAGAAGGCGTCGATCCGTGATGTCGCATCAGCGACGATCGAGGAGACGGTCGATGGCGCTGCCCGAACCACCGAGCTTTGGTGCCGGACGATCCAGTACGACGGGACCGACTCGAAGGCCGACCTGTCCGGACCGGTCCATATCGTCAGCAAGGTCCCCTCACAGTCCCAATCGCTCGAGGTCTCTGGCTCCAGTGCTCACCTCACGCTGACACCGATCGGGGAGAAGTCGGATTGGCCGATCCGATCGGCGACCGTCGAGGGGCCTATCACGATGCGCCTCGATAGCCTCGAGCGCGATCCGACGGGAAAGGAAGAGCCCAGAAAGGTCCGCGTCACCGGCAAAGCCAATCGGGCGACCTTCAACGATTCCGCTCGCACGATCACCTTGGTCGGGAAGGTCGAACTCAAGGGGAGCGACAGCATTATCGGCGCCGAAGTAAAGGCCGATCGGGTCGTCATCACGCTGAACGAGAAGCGGGAGATCGTCGACATCGAATTCAGCGGGAGCCCAGGGCGGAGCGAGATTCGCGACGGGGGCCGTCGGTGAAGATCGTCGCCGATAGCCTCGTGAAACAATACAAGGGCCGCCGGGTCGTCGATGGCGTGTCGTTCGACATTAGCCAGGGCGAGATCGTAGGCCTCCTCGGGCCGAACGGGGCCGGCAAGACCACAACTTTCTACATGATCACCGGTATCGTCCGCCCCAACAAGGGCAGCGTGCTGTTCGATACGACGGTTGTCACGCACTGGCCGATGTACCGACGAGCCAGAGCCGGTGTCGGCTACCTGCCGCAAGAGACCAGCGTCTTCCGCCGGCTGAGTGTCGAAGACAACATCCGGCTTGTGATGGAAATGAACCGGGCCACCAAGAAACAGATTCGCCGGAAGATCGACGAACTGGCCGAAGAACTCCATATTCAGCGGATCCTGCGGTCCACGGCCGGCATCCTATCCGGTGGAGAGCGGCGACGAGTCGAGATCGCCCGGGCGCTCGCCACCGATCCGAAGTTCATCCTCCTCGACGAGCCCTTCACCGGCATCGATCCCGTCACGATCGAGGAAATCCAGCAAATCCTAGGGAAGCTTCGGCAGCGCGGCATCGGCATCCTCATCACCGATCACAATGTCGCCGCAACACTTCGAATCACCGACCGAAACTTCATCCTCATCGACGGCTCGATCGTCGCCTCCGGCGATGCGGCGGCGATATCGCAAAATGCCCTCGTTCGAAAGCACTACCTTGGTGAAGCGTTCGAACCGATCGTACTTCCCGAAGCAGAAGTCTTGGTCGTCGAGGAAGAACGTGATCCCTCGTTTGCCGGCGAGGAGCAGGCTTGAGGCGAATCGATAAGCTAATCGGACAAGAGATCATCGGCCCGTGGTGCTTCGGGGTCGCGATCTTCACGGTTCTGATCATGGCCGGCACCTATCTGTTCAAGATCACCGATTACATCGTTCAGGGTGTGGGAATGGCCACGGTGATCGAATTGAGCGTCCTTCTGCTGCCCGGCATCATGGCCAAGACATTTCCGATGGCCGTGCTCCTCGCGACCCTTCTCGGTTTCGGGCGACTCAGCGGCGACAGCGAGGTCGTAGCCATGAAAGCGGCGGGCACGAGCCTTCCTCGCATGCTCGCACCGGTGGCGCTGTTCGGGCTGGCGGTTTCCGCTTTGGCCTTTGGATTCAACGAAACCCTCGTGCCGGCGGCTTCGCTGCGCGCCACGACTCTGCAGCAGGAGATCGTCGCCCGCCTCGATGGCCGATCCGCCCAGGCCACCTTCTTTCCCAGTTTCGAGAACGGCCGCGTGGTCGCCACTGTTCAAGCGCTCGACTTCGACTTCGGCGAAAGATCGCTGCGCGATGCCTTGATTACGGTCTGGGACCAAAATGCGTCGCCCACTTTCTATCTCTATGCTAAGGAACTCGTCTTCTTGAACGACAAGAGTTGGCATATTCGTGGTGGCGCGCGGTTGACGAGCCCGGACGGGCGCCAGATCGCCCGCCTAACCGACGTTTGGCCGACCCAGGTGCCCAAGCAGTCCTTCACTCCCGAGGAATTGCTCGCCGCTAACTTGCGAGACCTCGACTCGCTGAGCATGCGCCAGATACGGGAGCAGATTCGCAAAGCACGAGCAAATCCCAAGTTCGATCGCGGACAGATCGCCAATCTCGAGTTCGGCTACTACAACAAGATCGCCGTTCCGCTGGCGGCCCTGACCTTCGGCCTGGTCGGAGCCCCGCTCGCAATTCGGAACCACCGAACCAGCGCGGCAAGCGGCTTCTGGCTCGCGGTCATTATCATCTTCGGCTACATGATGCTGGCGAACTTCATGGCGGTTTGGGCTCGCGGCGGCCTTCTGCCTGCGGCGGTGGCGAGCCTGACTCCCCTGGCGATCGGGCTCGTCGTGGCCGCCTTCCTCATTGCCGTGAAGAATCGCTGAGGGTTTCGGTGCAGAGACGGCATCCGATTGCGTCTTACAAAATGGTCTAGCAAAGCAAAGTGGATTTACTGGGGATTGGCTTCATCTTGCTGTTCGGAGTCGTCGGGGCGGCGATCGCCTACGGCGCTGACTGGCTCGGGCGCACCATCGGCAAGAAGCGGCTCTCGTTCAGGAAGCTGCGCCCGCGTCACACCGCCGCCCTCATCACGACCGGCGCAGGCTTCCTGATTCCAATCCTCACGGTTGCCCTCGTGGCGCTGCTTTCGCGCGATGTGCGAGTTTGGCTCATCGAAGGTCGCAAGGCTATCCAGGAGAATCAACAGCTGATTCGGCGCGCTTCGGAGGATCGCAAGACGTTCGAGGCCGAGATTCGCGATCTCCAACGGCAGCGAGAGAGCCTGGGCAAGCAAACCCTTGAGCTCAGGCAGTCGTTTCAGACGATTCAGATTCAAGTCGCCGGTCAGAACGAGGAGATTCGAGAGAACAAGAAGCTCCTCGAAGGGGAGCGAGCGAGACTCGCCGCTGCGCAAACCCAGCGGGCTCAGGCCCAAGCCCGTCTCGCCTCGCTCGAGTCCAAGTACAAGGGGTTGGCCCAGAAGTACGGCCAGCTCGAACAGGACTACCAAAAGCAAGTCAAGAACCTGAACGACAACGTGTTTGCCATCAACAAGGAGCTGAGCGAACGAGAGCAACGACTCAGCGAAACCAAGAAGGAGCTCGACACCACCGTCAAGCAGTTCGACATCGCGCGAGAAACATTCGAACAAGACATCGGAGCGGCCCGCGCCGAACTCGAGAAGTTTAGAACCGCCAGGGATGAGGCCCAGACTGCCTACGAGACCATCAAGGGCCAAAAGGAGCGGGTCGAATGGGAACTCGCAAGCTTGCGGCAGCTTCAAGCCGCCGCTCAGCAGGGCCTCGATCTGAACCTGCGTATCACGCGGACACAACCGCTTATCTTTCGAGGAGGCGAGGAGCTGACGCGGGTTCGCTTGGGGGCAAACCAGACTCTCGAAGCGGCGCGCGGAGCGCTGACAAGCCTTCTCCGAAGCGCCCGCCTCTGGGCCGATAAGAAGGGCGCTTCGGCGAATGGGGAGGGAGTGAGCGCTGGTTTGGTCGACATCCCGATGGAACGCGGGGTCGTGACAGCCCAGGAACAGTTCGACGCCCTGGCGCGGGCGGTCACCCAACGCCCCCAGGAAACGGTGCTGATTGCGTATGCCTTTTGGAATGGCTTCACCGGCGAGTTCCTACCGCTGCGGATCGAGGCATATCAGAATCCGATCGTGTTCTCGCGAGGGCAGCGAATCACGGAGACGCGGGTAGACGGGACCCTGCCGGAGGAAACGATCCTCGAGCAGATTCAGACCTTCTTGCTCAAGGAAGTCGGTCAAGAAGCGATCAAGAGCGGCATGATTCCCGCGATCGGCGCAGAGCGTCCCTTGGGTGAGGCGCCGGCGGAAGATATCCTCGCCCTCGTCAAGGAGATCAAAGATGCTCGCCGGACCATTCGCCTCCTGGCGATGGCTGCCCAGGATACTCGGGCCGCCGACTCGCTCAAGGTGGAGTTCCGCGTTCGATGAGCTTGGGCTCAAAAACTGTCCTCGCAATAGACCCGGGAACGGCGAAGTGCGGGCTGGCACTCGTTCGCCGCAACCCCGGCGGCAACATCGAGCTTTTGTGGCACACGATCGCCAAGGTCGAGGCCTTCTGTGACGCTCTCGACGAAGCGGCTCGGCAGGCTGAGTTCAGCATGGTCATCGTAGGCTCGGGCACGGCGTCTCGGAACTTCGTCGAGCTCCTGCGAGAGTCCATTCCCAGCGTCGGTATCCTCGTGGTGGACGAGCGCGATACCACGATGCAGGCCCGGGAGCGGTACTGGGAGCGAAACCCGCGTCGCGGCTGGCGCCGGCTCCTACCAGCGACGATGTGGGTACCGCCGGTACCGATCGACGACTACGCCGCCTACGTGTTGGCTGAACGTGTGTTAACTGAGTAGCCAATTCCTCGACCGATTGGTGCACAATCCGGTTATGAGGAGGCTTGTCGTCGCCACCCATAACGAGAAGAAGGGGCAGGAGATGCGCGAAATCCTAGTCGCGCGATTTCCCGACTTGGAACTCCTCACCTTGGCAGACTATCCCGGAATCGAGGAGCCCGACGAAACCGGCACCACGTACGCCGAGAATGCGGTCATCAAGGCTGAAGCTGCCGCCGCCGCGACAGGCGAGGCTTGCGTCGCTGACGATGCAGGCCTCGAGATCGACTTCCTCAACGGCAAGCCTGGCCTTCAGAGCAAGCGATTCCTGGGAGAGAACACGCCCTTCGAAGAGAAGATCGCGGCGATTTTGGAGCAAATGGCTGGGATTCCCGACGCAGAGAGATCCGCCCGCTTCCGCGTTGCCGTCGCCCTCGCCCGGCCCGACCAGCCGGTTCATAGTTTTGCGGCCGTGTGCGAAGGTCGGATTGCGCTCGAGCCACGGGGCACCGGCGGCTTTGGCTATGATTCGATCTTCTTGCTTCCTGAACTCGGATGCACGATGGCCGAGCTGACGCCCGAGCAGAAGCACGCGGTGAGTCATAGAGGCAAGGTACTCAAGATGCTCGGCGACTACATCCAGGCCCATTCGGCGATCGTCCAGAGCCATTAGATAGACCTGGCTTGCTTGCAGAAAGCGCGGTCAAGCCCGCGCACTCCAAAGAACAGCGGGCGCCTAATCCCTGGTGATCGCCTCGTCGAGATTAAGCAGGACGCTGGCCGTCATTGCGAGCGCGGCAACATCGGGCGAGCCAGCGATCTTCGACGCAGCAGCTTGGTCCTTTTCATACTTGGCGCGCAGACTGGCCAGAAGGCTGACGAGACGAGCCTCCTCGTCCTTGGTTGGATTCCGTGATGTGACGAGGCGAAAGCCGAAGCGAACTCGATCGTGATCGTTTTGTTTGCTCGCCATCCGCTGCCCGAGAGCGCGCGCCGCATCGAGGTAGACCGGGTCGTTCAGAAGCGCCAGCGCTTGGAGTGGCGTATTGGTTCGGGTTCTTCGGACGATGCATGACTCTCGCGAACCAGCGTCGAAAGCGGCGAAACTGGGGTAGGGCGAGGTACGTTTCCAGAACGTGTAGAGGCCCCGCCTTCGGGCTTCTGCTCCTTGGGCATCCTGCCAGCGCTCGCCGCTATAGGGGCTGTCCCAAACTCCCTCCGGCTGGTGCGGCATAACGCTCGGGCCACCGATCTTGCGCTCGAGAATGCCAGCGGCGATCAACGCTTGATCGCGGATCATTTCGGCATCCATTCGGAATCGTGGCCCCCGAGCCAGCAACGAATTGGCGGGGTCGATCCGCTGCAAATCGGGCCGTAGGCGGCTGCTTTGGCGATAGGTCGACGAGGTCACGATCAGCCGATGAATGGCCTTAAGGTCCCACTTCTTGGAGACCAACTCGCTGGCCAGCCAGTCGAGCAATTCCGGATGGGTCGGCCTGGACCCTTGGGTACCGAAGTCGTCGAGAGTTTCCGAGAGGCCAGTCCCGAAGTATTGGGCCCACATGCGGTTGACTTGCACGCGCGCCGTGAGCGGCTGGCTCGGTCCGAACAGCCATTTGGCCAGGCCGAGCCGATTCACGGGAAGATCGGGCGGCATGGCGGGAAGGAACGCCGGCGTGCCGGCTTCGACTTCGTCACCGAGGTTCGTAAACTCGCCCCGATTGTGGATGCGGGCCTTCAGCGGCAACTGGTCCGAACGCTCTCGCAGGATCAGCGCGTGAGGGATGGCGGCCTTGGTTTGGTCGATGACGGCTTTCGTACGCATTCGCCTCGCGCGAAGGTCGGCCAAGATCGGGTCGACCTTCTCGTAGTGAGACTCTAAGATCGCCTTGTCGCCGGCGGCCAGCGCTTTGCGGACTTCTTCGGTCATGGCGAAGCGCTCGGGGCTCTGGGCATCGGTCGTCGAAATGCGAAGCTTGCCGATCACGTGCTTCGGCCAGGTGGCCGAGTCCATTCGGAGCACGAGCTTCGCTTTCCCTCCCTGACAAGCGGGGAAGGCCATGATCAGCTCCTGACCAATCCCCAGCTGCGGATAGAGTGCCCAGCCGGTGTCGGGGAGGTCGTCCAATAGACCGGAGAGTGCGTAGCCATCCTGGACGAAGCTGGCCGCGAACTGCGGAGTGACCGGCTTGTCATCGATGGTCAGGACGACCTTCGAAAGGATGAAGTTGCCCGAACTCGATCGGCCCGGGCCCTTGTTGACCAGAACTGGATCGGGGAGTGCCTCCAGCCGAACGCCCGTCGTTTGGCCATCGGGAAGATCGAATTCGAGGGTATAGGCCTCCTGATCGGGTGTCGGACCCTCGAATCGAACGCCTCCGTCCTCGGTGGCCGCAGGGACCGATCCCGCACGAGCGGTAACCCTTGTGGTTAAGTTCGTCCACTTCAGCTTACGGGCCGCCTCTTCCCAGCTCGACACGCGGGCTTTGGCGCCCTGTCGCGCTGTTTCGAGCTCGGCATCGAGATCGCGCAGTTCCTCTTCTCGGTCCGCGATCAGCTGCAGATCCTCCGGGGCCGGCAACGGCATCGTGGGTTCGTAGAACTTCCTCTGCCCGACGTTGTGGTCTCCCTGAGCCTCGAACGCGTTGTTGGCGAAGAAGGCATACATTCGGTAGTAGTCCTTCTGCGTGATCGGATCGAACTTATGGTCGTGGCACTTGGCGCAGGCCATCGTGACGCCGAGCCAGACCGTCGCGGTGGTTGCGACACGGTCCGAGATCGTCTCGAACATGGCCTCGGCGGGGTCGACTCCGCCCTCCTCGTTCCACATCGTGTTGCGGTGGAAACCCGTGGCGACGAATTGCTCGGCGGTCGGTTGCGGCAGCAAGTCGCCGGCCAACTGCTCGATAGAGAAGCGGTCGTAGGGCATGTTCGTATTGAACGCCGCGATCACCCAATCCCGATACCGCCAATGCGCCCTCGTGCGATCGACTTCGTAGCCGTTACTGTCGGCGTAACGCGCAAGATCGAGCCAAAACTGGGCTTGGCGTTCGCCGTAATGGGGTGAGGCCAAGAGACGATCGACGACTCGCTCGTAAGCGTCGGGGCGCCCGTCCTTGAGGTATGCGTCCAGTTCCTCCAGCGTCGGGGGAAGCCCGGTCAAGTCGAGGCTCACTCTTCGAAGGAGGGTCTCCTTGACCGCATCGGGCGACGGCTGGATTTTTTCGGTGCGCAGACGGTGGAGAACAAAGGCGTCTATCGGGTTGCGCACCCACTTGTCGTCGAGCACAGGCACGGCCGGACGTTCGACCGGCTCAAATGCCCAATGGGCCGCGACCCGGTCCTCGATGCGCGCCCCAGCCGCGATCCACTTGCGGATGAGCTGGATTTCGCGTTCGTCCAACGGCACGAATCCCATCGGCATCTGGGGCTTGCCATCGAGGCCGCGCAGCCGACGCACGAGAGTCGAGTTGTCAGGATCACCCGCCTTGACGACCTTGCTCCGACGCATGCCGTCGATGGTCGTTAGATCCAGACCGGCGGCAGCCGAAGGGCCGGCATGGCAAGAACCGCATCGCCCCTTTAGGTTGGGCAGGATGTCGCGCCCATAAACGACTTCCTGCAACTCGTAATCCGCGGTTAGACCGATCGCGAAGGGGGTCGCCGCGACCAACCAGACAAGCTTTGACAGGCGCCTCACGACCTTATTCTATACGCTTCCAGGCCGTTCACCAGCGAGCTGGACGACTTGTCTGTGTTCAGAGCCGCCCTGCGTCGCCGAAGTTCGTGCTCGAAGTCGCCGATCGCCCGCGCACCGTCTCCGTCGCGGGCGCCGTTCCGGGTTAGTTCCTTGCGCTTTTTCAACAGCATCGGGAGGAAGTGTCATGCGATGCCGCCATGAGAGGTTCGAATCGCATCGCATGTTCGTCTTCACGACAACGGCTTATGACGATCGTCGTCCCGAAGGAAACCGCTGCTGGTGAGCGGCGAGTGGCTCTGACGCCGGATGGTGTCAAGGCGATGCTTCCTGTCGCAAGGCGTATCGAAGTCCAAAGGGCTGCCGGGCATGGATCGCTCATTCCAGACTCGGCCTATGCGGAGGCGGGCGCCGAAGTGGTCGATCAGCCGAGCGATGACGGGCTAGTCGTTCGCGTCCAGCCACCGTCGGGAACCGAGATCGGCACACTAAACCCGGGGAGTGGCTTGGTATGCCTTCTCTCGCCGATGGGCAACCCGACGATTGTTCAAGCCTTGGCGCAAGGCAAGATATCGGCCTTCGCAATGGACCTGATCCCACGAATCTCGAGGGCCCAGAGCATGGACGCCCTTTCGTCGATGAGCACGATTGCGGGATACAAGGCAGCCCTTCTCGCCGCGGCTTCATTGCCTCGCTTCTTCCCGATGCTGATGACGGCCGCGGGCACGCTGCCACCAGCAAGGGTACTAGTCATCGGCGCGGGCGTTGCCGGCCTGCAGGCGATTGCGACCTGCAAGCGTCTGGGCGCAATCGTCGAAGCGTTCGACGTTCGGCCTGCCGTGAAGGAGCAGATCGAGAGCCTCGGCGGTAAGTTCGTCGGCCTCTCGCTCGTCTCTGACGAGGCCGAGGACGCCGGCGGATATGCCAAGGAAGTAACGGCCGACACTCACGCCCAGGAAATGGACCTCATCGCGTCTCGCTTGCCGAACGTCGATGTCGTCATAACCACTGCGCTGATTCCGGGCAAGCGCGCGCCCGTGCTCATCACGAAGGAAATGCTGGCGCACATGCGACCCGGCTCGGTCATCGTCGATCTTGCCGCGCCGAACGGGGGCAACTGCGAAGCGACGGTCCCGGGCGAGACCGTGTTCGAGTCCGGCGTTACCGTGATCGGTAGAACGGACCTGCTGGCCAGCATGGCGGCCGATGCCAGCCGGATGTACTCTCGCAACATCGTGGCGTTCCTCGGCGTGATCCTCGGACCAGAAGGGCTCAAGCTCGACCTGGAGGATGAGATCGTCCGAGGCACTCTCGTCACCCATGAGGGGCGGATCGTTCACGACGTGGTTCGGCTCGCGATCGAAAAAGGAGGCTGACGCTTATGACCCTTATCGCCGTCATCGCCATCTTCGTCCTCGCCGTCTTCGTCGGTCTCGAAGTCATCGCGAAGGTGCCTCAGACGCTTCACACGCCGCTCATGTCGGCGACAAATGCGATTCACGGAGTCATCCTCGTGGGCTCGATGATCGTGCTCGGTGCGGCCCGTGATACACCGACACTCGTCCTCGGCACGGTGGCGACCGTCTTTGCCGTGCTGAACGTCGTCGGCGGATTCGTGGTCACCGATCGGATGCTCGAGATGTTCAAGCGGAGGCCCAAGCCGAGCGAACGGGAAGGGAAGTCATGAACGACCTTATCGAGGTCGCATATCTCGCCACCGCCGTCTGCTTCATTCTCGCCCTGAAGCTGATGAACTCGCCGAAGACTGCGCGCCGAGGAAACCTGCTGGCGGCGGCAGGAATGGCGCTGGCGCTCATCGCCACCTTCTTCCTGCGTGATCCCACCTCGGGCAGATGGGTGCTGGGAAACTACGAATGGATGGCCGGCGCTTTCGTTTTCGGCACCGTCGCCGGCGTTTGGTCCGCTCGACGCGTCCAGATGACGGCTATGCCCCAGATGGTCGCCTTGTTCAACGGGTTGGGCGGTGGCGCGGTGGCCCTGGTCGCACTCATCGAGGCGATGCAGGTTGGAGGAATGGGACACCGCGACATGGTGCAGGCGGTCACTACGGTCCTCAGCCTCTTCATCGGCGCGATCAGCTTCTCGGGAAGCCTTATCGCGTTTGCCAAGCTTCAGGAACTGATGACGGGTAGGCCGATCACCTACTTCGGCCAGAAAGTGGTGAACCTGCTGCTCTTGGCTGGATGTATCGCCTTGATGATCCTGCTCTGCGCAGGGCCGTATTCGCTCCCGCTGTTCCTCACGCTCCTCGGCGCGAGTCTGGCCATCGGAATTCTCTTCGTGCTGCCGATCGGGGGGGCAGACATGCCGGTTGTCATCTCGCTGCTCAACTCTTTTACCGGCTGTGCCGCGGGCCTGGCCGGGTTCGTGTTGGGCAATACCGCTCTGCTCATCGGCGGCGGCCTCGTGGGGGCGAGCGGGCTCATCCTCACGCTCGAGATGTGCAAGGCGATGAACCGCTCTCTCGAAAACGTCGTATTCGGCGCGTTCGGCAGCGCGCCATCCGGAGCCAGTTCGACGGCGTCGGCACTTCAAGGCAGCGTGCGCAGCTACAGCGTCGAGGATGCGGCGATCATCTTTGCCAGCGCCGAGAGCGTGGTTATCGTGCCCGGCTACGGGATGGCGGTCGCCCAAGCCCAACATGTGGTCAAGGAACTCGCCGATCGGCTCACCGCAAAGGGCATCGACGTCAAATATGCGATCCATCCGGTTGCGGGACGAATGCCTGGACACATGAACGTCCTGCTTGCCGAGGCCGACGTCCCCTACGACCAGCTTTTTGACCTGGAAGAAATCAACCCCATGTTTGTGGAGACCGACGTCGCTCTGGTGATCGGAGCGAACGATGTGGTGAACCCCGCTGCTCGTTACGACAAGGCCAGCCCGATCTACGGAATGCCGATCCTCGACGTCGACAAGGCGCGCACGGTCATCGTGTGCAAACGCGGGATGAGCCCGGGTTTTGCCGGCATCGAGAACGAGCTTTTCCTGCAGCCGAACACCATCATGGTCTTCGGCAATGCCAAACAGACGATCGCCAAACTCTCGTCCGCAGCCGAATCGCTGTAGGGGTATGCCGAGTCGGGCCCTGGACTGTCACAATGGGCACGCTGGGCGTTACTCCGGCGTCCGAAGTCTAGTCGGGCGCCTTGCCCGAAGGAGTGTGCAACCGTGAAGACAACGACAATCTTATTGCTCGCCATCGCCCTGTGGGGATGCTCGAAAACCGAGCCCACCGAAACAGGAAACGGGTCGGCCACGACCACCGAAAGTACGACCAAGACGACCTCGAACGAGACGACGACGATGAAGGAGGACAGTCCGCCTGTGACCGAAGAACAGAAGACCGAGACCAACACGCAGAACCCCGCCGATCGTAAGCCTGCCGACGGCGAAGAAGTGGCGGTGATGAAGACCAACCTGGGCCGCGTGGTCTTGATGTTCTTCCCGGACAAGGCGCCGCTCCACGTGGCCAACTTCAAGAAGCTGGCGAGCGAGAAGTTCTACAACGGAACGAAATTCCACCGCGTCATCCCCGGCTTTATGATCCAAGGCGGCGATCCGAACAGCAAGGACGGCGACCGATCCAACGACGGAACCGGGAACAGCGGCCAGTACGTGAAGGCCGAATTCAACGACATCAAGCACGAGCGAGGGATTCTCAGCATGGCCCGCTCCAGCAATCCCGATTCGGCCAGCTGTCAGTTCTTCATCATGGTGAACCAGTACCCTTCGCTCGACGGCAGCTACAGCGCGTTCGGCAAGGTGGTCGAAGGGATGGACGTCGTCGATAAGATCGTCAATCTCGAGCGTGACGCTCGCGACAATCCGCTGCCGAAGAACCCGGCGACCATCGAGCAAATCACGATCGAGAAGTGGCCCTTGAAGTCCTAGTGGAGCTGCTCCCGTCGCAACCGCGATTCGACCTTCCTCGTAGGCCTCCTCGGCAAGCATGAAGAAAGTCGGCCTGATCTTGGCGGTCGTGCTCGTCGTCGTGTGCGGCGGCGGGCTCTATGCTCTTCGGAACGCGATGTCGCAAAAGCGCGACACTGGGCCCAAACCGATCGAAGTCGAACGCGGCGACCTTGCAGTGCAGGTCGTGGAGACCGGCACCGTTGATGCGGTGAAGGCTGTGGAGGTCAAGAGTCGCGTTGCGGGCCGCATCGTACAGATTTTTGTCGACGAGGGCTCGGTCGTCAAGATTGGCGATGTCATCGCGGTTATCGATCCCCAGGAAACTCAGTTTCGTGTCGAGCAGGACCGAGCCCAGCTTCGCGGCGCCCAGAGCGCGGTTGCTCGGACGTCGATCGAGATACAACAGCGCCGAGTCACCGCCAAGAGCGGTGTGGATCGAGCGAAGATGCGGGTCGCCCAGCTGGAAAAGGAGCTCGAGGCCCAGCCGACGCTCACTCGAACTCAAATCGAGGCTGCGGACACCGCTTACAACACGGCGGTACAGGCACGGGACCAACTCGTTACGACTACACAGCCCAACGAGAGAACGGAAGCCCAAAGCTCGGTTCGAGAAGCGGAGGCGAACGAGGCCAACGCTCGTCAGGAACTCCAACGACGCCGGAATCTTCTCGAAAAGGGCTACGTCGCTCTCAAGTCGGTCGAGGATGCCCAGTTGCAGATGGCATTGGCCGCCACCCGGCTCCAAAGCGCTCGCGACCGCCTGAGCCGCCTGGAAGGTCAACAGGCTATCGAGCGGCGACAAGCCGATGAGCGGGTGCGGCAGGCGAAGGCCGAACTCGAGCGGGCGAAGGCGAACTCGATCCAAGACGATATCAAGCGGAAGGAGTACGAGAGTGCGCTGTCGGCCCTCGAAGAGGCCCGGGCTAACCTTCGAGACGTCCAAGTGCTCGAGCGCAGCAGAGATCAGAGCCGGGCCACGGTCGATCAGCTGCAGAGCGTTCTCCGCGACTCGGAGCGACTTCTTGGAGAGAGCGACATCCTGTCTCCTATCTCGGGGGTCGTTACCAAGAAGCTGATTCAAGTAGGCGAACTCGTTTCCAGCTTAAGCAGCTTCAGCAGCGGAACCCCTATCGTGCGCATCGAAGATCGCAGGGAGATGCTGGTCCAACTCGACATCAACGAGATCGACGTGGCGAAGCTCAAGCCGGGTTTGGAGGCCGAAGTTACGGTCGATGCCTTGCCCGACCGCGTCTTCAAGGGCCGTATCTACCGAATCTCCCCGGCTAGCAAGACGACTGGTGCGGAGAGTCAGCCGAATGGCCAGTCCTCACCCGTGGTCAAGTACGGGGTCGAGATTCGGATCGAAGGCGGTGATGTCCGGCTCAATTCGGGGATGAGCGCCAAGTGCGTCATGGATGCCGTTCGAGTCAAGAACGTGCTGAAGGTCCCCGCCGAGTACGTCGGCGTGAAAGATGGGAAGGCCTATCTCGCGATCAAGCCCGAGACCGCGACCTCCACGGATGCTGACCGGGTTTACGTGAAAACTGGACTGGAAACTGCCTCCTCGGTCGAGATCGTGTCGGGGGTTTCCGCGGGTACCAAGATCTACAAGCCCCTGTTCCGTGGACCCAAACGCAAGGGCGCTCAGTTCGGACCCGACGAGGAGAACTAGGTGAACCTCGGACAGTCGTTCCTCATCGCTCTGGGGATGCTCAAGCTGCACAAGATGCGAGCGTTTCTCACCATGCTCGGCGTGATCATCGGAGTCATGAGCGTCACGATCATCGTCATGATTTCGGGCGCCTTTCAGTCTTACCTCGAGGCCCAATTCGCCAAGATCGGATCGGACACGATCTTCATCGCGTTCGAGCCATCGCGCCTGGAGCGCGGGCAGATCCAAGGTGATCTGGACCGCCTGCGGCTTACAGACATCGACTACCTGAAGGAGCGCACCGGAAGCATCGAGATCGCCTCCGGGTATCGCGAAGCCGGTCGCCATACCGTAAAGTTCGGTGAATCCGAAGTGAAGAACGTCGGCGTACGGGCGGTAGACCAGAACTTCATCGAGCTCAATCGAATCGAGCTTAAGGAGGGGCGGTACATCAGCGAGCAAGACCAGACGCAGCGGGCCAACGTCTGCGTTCTAAGCTCGGATGCTGCGAAGGCGATTTTCGGTCAGGAAGCCCCGGTGGGCAAGTATGTGACGATGGGAGGGATCACGCTCCAGGTGGTCGGCGTCTCAGAGCCGCTCGAACTCATGGGAGATCGCGACACCAAGACGCTCTTCATGCCGCTGGCAACCGCTAACGCAAAGTGGCTCGGCGGCGACCGGATCGATCTCATCCTCGTGAGGCCCAAGAAGAGCGTAAAGGTGGACGACGCTCTGGAGGAAATCCACCAGGCATTGATGGCAAAGTCGAAGAATCGCTCCCTCTACATGGTGGAGTCGTCACAGAACGTGCTGAAGGTCTTTCAGTCGGTGATCGGCGTAGCGGGCGCAGCGCTCGCCGCAGTTGCCGCCCTTTCCTTGCTCGTTGGCGGCATCGGGATCATGAACATCATGCTGGTGAGCGTGACGGAGAGAACCAAGGAAATCGGACTGCGGAAGGCGGTCGGCGCGAAGCGCGGGGCGATCCTCGGCCAGTTCTTGGTCGAAGCGGCCACGCTGTCGCTGGTCGGCGGGCTGATCGGCATGGGGATTGCGTGGACGCTGGGCAACCTGGTGACGTTGTGGACGATCCAGGCGCAATGGCCGAACAAGGACGGCCTGGCGACGCCCTTCCCCCTCCCTGCAGCGATCATGGCGGCGACCTTCTCGGCGATGATCGGGATGGTCTTTGGCTTCTATCCGGCCGTGAGCGCTTCGCGACTGGACCCGATCGTTGCTCTTCGTCGAGAGTAGGCGACCGCTAGTCCTGCGCCTCGCCGCGTTCGGAGCCGATCCATACGGCGTGTTGCGTCAGGCCGGATTCCTCCAAGGCTCGGACGAACGCACCTTGAGGGTCGTCGATCACCCTACGATAGGTGGCCTCATCGGCATACGACACGACCGCCACGAACACGCCCTCCTCGTTGCGAAATCCACGAACATCGAGGACCCCGGGTTGCTTGCGCAAGACCTCGCGCACCTGCTTGCCAGCATGGTCGATGGCCTCCAAATGTTGTGACGGGACGGCCCAGCGGGACACGACGATAAACATGGCATGAGTTTGACATAGTGCCAACGACGAAGCCCTCCCTCGGACATACCGGGGAAGGCCTCGATGCAACCTGCCTTGGCCGGTTAACGGTTGCGTCGTCGCCGAATCAAGCCGAGGGCTCCGAGCGCAAGAACGCCCAGCGACGCCGGCTCGGGCACGGTCGTGATATGTCCGGAAAGGCCGCCGGCGATGCCCTGCATATGGGCACCGACATAAAGCCCCCGGTTGGACACCGCGTTGAAGTTCGAAGCGGCAAGACCGGTTCCGGTAATATCCGCGGACCAGAACTCTCCCGGCTTCAGGCGGTTTACGCCGCCACCCGAGTTCGAGGTTTCGAAGGGAATTCCGAGATCGAACTGGTTGCCTGCCGCGCCATTGACGCCGTTCAGAGAGACCGACAAGGCGCCGTCGCGCTTGTTCGAGTTCATCTCGTTGCTGATCGTTAGGCTGGCAACGAACGGGTCCATGTTCAGGTACACGTTGGAAACGAACTGCCCGGCCGCCGAAGAGGCATTGTGGTCGACCCGGATGTTGACCTTGTTCGCGGCTACGTCCGAGATGGTCACCGTGACCCACGGAGCCGTTCCACCGGGAGTAGACCCAGTGTAAATCGTGTCCAGATTGAATACGAGGGCGTTGGCCGAGGTGGCAACAAGGGAACTGGCGACAACGGCCAGCGCGGAAACGATGGTTCGACTATTCAAATTCTTCTCCTTTCCTAATCCGGCGGCGACCATGCGTCGGCCATGCCGCTGCTAATATACGCGTAGTTGGACGGCATACGCAATGCCATTGATATAGCGTATATGGTGAATCAGGCACATTTCGCGGTAGAAAAGTTCCCGATCCCTCGCACTATTCAGGTCTTCGTCAGGAAAGTCGGGACTCTCGGCCTATGATCGGGGGCGCTTGGAGGGTGCTTCGCGCCAGGAACGCCGCAAGGTGAGGAAGAGCAAGGCCCCGCTCGTTAGCGTCCAGAGAAGGGCCCAGATAATTGCGGGGACGCTGGTGGCCTGCTGCATAATCGAGGCGTCGCTTTGAATCTCCGGTATGGTGCTGATTCTCAGGAGAATCCAGAGCGACAGCGTGGCGTTGAGGCACTGCTGGATGCCGACAAACTGGGCAGCAAACTCCACGTGGAGAGCGCTTAGGAAGCGAGCACACGCGAACAAAACGGCGATCCATGCCAAGCCAGAGATGACGCCGATCGTGTCTCCGCGAACATACAACAGCATGCTGACGGCCAAACCGACTCCCAGTGCCGTGAGCGCGGTGCGAGCGCCGTGCTCGGTTCTGCCGAAGAAGATGAGTGCCGCCCCGATCACGGCGCTCCCGATGTAGCCCGCGGATGCGATCACGGACAAGAAGCCGCCCGTTACCGGTGTCGTTCCGCTTCCATTGGCGAGTACCTTGATTTCCAAGGGCTGGCCACCTGTCCCCAGTGCTGCGAGCGCATGACACAGTTCGTGGATATGGGTGTTGAGGTACGTCAGCGGCAACAGGATGAAGCGGCCCAGCGGGAGCAAGAGCAGGGCGAATGAGATCGCGCTTGCCCAAAGAAGGAGTCGCTGATCGCGCCGGAACTTGGTCATATGCTTCCTTCTTACGTCACGGATTCGCTGGGACCAGGACTATTCGTTCTCGAAGACCGGCTCCATAACGTGATCGACTTCACCGCCTTCGATGTCGCGAGCGATGCCCGCGGCGAAGTCCTTCAGGAGGGGTTCAGGATCAGATTCTGCGCGTTTGGAGAGCGCGGTGAGTATCTGGCTGCGCCGTTCGGGCAGCCATTCGGCAAGGTGGAACGAGGCGTGGATAGCGCTCCGTCGACCGATTCGGCTTGGAGCCTCGAAGCACTCGATGAGGGCCTCAGCAGCCGGCTCGGTCGAGACATGACCGCCCAAGACAACGCCAGCCTTATACACGGTCCTGGCGTAATCGTCTTCGGCGCTCCAGATCAAATCCCGGATTGCCGCAATCGCCTCGGTTTGCGACTTCGCATCAGGGAAGAAGCTGCCGATGTCTTCGAGTAAATCGAGAACGCACCACTGAGCGATCCGCCGATGGGGATGCCTACGATCCTGTAGAATCGCGACGAGCGCGGGACCGAACAGACCGCTGCTGGCTCGCGTCTCGATTTCTAGCCGCGCTTCGTTGGCCACGTCTCGGTCCGGACAGTAGAGCAGTTTCATGACGCCGATCGGCTCGAGGTCTCCTATCGAGCGTTCGTATCGACCGTTGATTCCAAGGGTCGAACCGATGATTCGCTGTCGGGCGATCAGCGGCTCCGCGCGGCGAGTCAACTCGCGGAGCATTTCATGCTGGGAGTCCGCTCGGGCATCGACCCAAAGCGACTCGCAGCGCCCGAATACGCCATACGGGGTGCGTGCGGTCCGCACTGAATAGCGGGTGTCGTCGATAACCACTTCGGCCTGGCCGGTCCAGTCGCTCTCCAGCACGTGGTAGGCGGGCGCGACAGGATGGGGCGGCCAATGAAAGGGAATGCGGTGGGCGGGTCGTTCCGCCTCGGTTCGGCCACCGTTGGCGGCGACGGCTGCGTCGATGAACCGCTCCAGTTCGCCGACGAGACGGGTCGCCTCTCCGAGCGTGTCCGGCATGGGCGATACGTTACCCGTTAGTCGTCGCGGCCAGGAGGAGCCAGGTTCGCGTCGAACTTGGCGCGTCGCTCCTTCGAGGGGCTTTGCACGACAAGGGTGAAACGCGGCGTGTAGTAGGTTCCGGGCAGCGCTCGAGTTTGCACCCAATACCAAGCCCCGTAGTAGTCGCCGAGTGGGTAGAGAGGACCGCGGCGACGCGATTCGGCTAGGGGTGTGACGTGGGCGCCGACCGGCACTTCGAGCCACCATTTGAACTCGAAGAGAGTCTTTCGGTCGCGTACCCTCCAAAGTCCCATTTGTGTGGTGGTCGCCGGAATCCGTTGCCGGACAATCCTTGAGCCGGGAGCCCACCGGTAGACGGCGACCGGCTCTTCGCGTTCCTTCGACTGATCGGCAAGGTCGATGTGGAGCGGCTTACGGGCGTCCTCACCGATATCGACGAAGCAGCGAATGCCTTCGATATCCATCGTCGTTGCCGGTACCTCCGGGGTGAGATCGGCCATGGATACCTTCTTGAGAGCGGCGAGGTCGAGAATGAAGGTGAGCCGACCTTCGAGTTCACCTCGGATTGCGTTCCATCGGCGCAGGACCTCGTCGCTTTCCAGGCTCTCGCGTCGGCTGAGGAATCCGAGCATTCGGGAGATCAGTCGCGGGGAGAGCCAGACTGCATGCTCGACATCCCGGCTCATCATGCCGTCGTACCACGATCCTATCGTCTGACGATCGGCAAGGTAGGTGCTGGCAAGGGTGGCCGTGCGCCGACCGGCGATGGTGCGCCCCATTGCGAATTCGACAGGAATGGGAGCGGGGGGGAAGTACGTCGGCTGGGTCACCAAGCCATGCACAAAACCTGCCCAATTGGTCGTTCCAACGCTCAGGACCATGGAGAGAACCGCTGAGATCACCGGTAGAATCATCGGCGGTTTTGCGCCGGGACCGTAGATTCGAGTTCCGGACGGAGGCGACATGATTCGTGGCGTTCATGCGATGTTCTATACGTCTCAGGCGGAAGCACTGAGGGCGTTCATCCGGGACAAGCTCGGTTTCCCCTACATCGACGTCGGGGACGGCTGGCTGATTTTCAATCCTGGCGAGGCGGAAATCGGCTGCCATCCCGAAACGGGCGATAATCGGCACGACATCTCCTTCTACTGCGACGACATCGAGGGGACGGTGGCTGACCTAAAGTCCAACGGCGTGGAGTTCGTCGGCGACATCGAGGATCACGGGTATGGCTTCATCACCTACCTGAAGGCTCCCGGAGATCTCGTGATCCAGCTTTACCAGCGCAAGTACTGAGTTGCAGTTCGAACTCATTGCCACGTGCCCGCATACTCACGCTCGGCGGGGGCGCCTCTACACGTCTCATGGGGTGATCGAGACTCCGGCGTTCATGCCCGTGGGCACCCAAGGCTCGGTGAAGACCGTCGGAAGCGAAGACCTCGAACGGCTCGGATACCAGTTGGTGCTCGCCAATACCTATCACCTTTCGTTGCGGCCAGGAAGCGAACGTATCGAGAAGCTAGGGGGCCTCCATCGGTTCATGAGCTGGTCCGGTGCGCTTCTCACCGACTCCGGCGGCTATCAGGTGATGAGCCTGTCCAAGATGCGGTCGATCGACGACGAGGGTGTGCGCTTTCGCTCCCATCTCGATGGCTCGGAAATGGTTCTCACCCCGGAACGCGCGATCGAGATTCAGGCTCAGTTGGGCGTGGACGTGTCGATGGCGCTGGACGAGTGCCCGCCCTTCCCCTGCACTTTCGAGGAGGCCGAGCAGGCGATGGAGCGGACGCACCTTTGGGCCCCGCGTAATCTGGCCGCCAGACGCGAGGGTCAAGCGGTGTTCGGCATCGTGCAGGGCGGTGTCCATCCTGAGTTGCGAGCCAGAAGCGTCGAGGCGATCACCGCGCTCCCGTTCGATGGGTTCGCGATCGGAGGAGTCAGCGTGGGCGAGCCGATGGAGATGCAACGGCCCGTGGTGACGATCACGGCGCCCCAACTTCCTGAAGCGAGCATTCGATATCTGATGGGCGTCGGTCATCCCGGTGACATCGTTCATGCCGTGATGGCGGGCGTCGATCTCTTCGATTGTGTGTTGCCGACTCGCATGGCGAGGCATCACTGCCTCTACACCGATTCCGGACGGGTCAACGCCTCGAACCTAAAGTGGGCGGATGACGATCGGCCATTCTCGGAGTTCCCCGGCTTGGATCGGTATTCACGGGCCTATCTTCGCCACCTCTTCAAGTGCGGCGAGCCACTGGCCGCCCGTTTGGCAACTCTCCACAATCTCGCCTACTATGCACATCTCATGGAGGCCATCCGCGATGGAATCGCCTCCGGTGAGTGGTTGGGAAACGTCGGGTTTCACCTCTCTTCATAAAAACGCAGGCCTCGAGCGAAGGTTTTGCAGCAAATAGGCGGATAATAGAGGGATGCAGCAACCCGACGAAATCGAAGGCATCGAAGGACTGGAGGCCGTAGTCGCCGAAGAACCCGATCCGACACCGCAACTGCTTAAGGAGATCGACACGACGGGGGATGGCGTCGCCGATGTGCAAGTATTCGACACGACCGGCGACGGCTATGCCGACATGGCCGAAGGCGACGTGAACGACGACGGCGTCACCGACATGCAGCAGTACGACACCGACGCCGACGGAAAGTTCGATTCGGGGTGGGGTCAGGAGAATCTGACGTCGATCATGGATGCCGACGTCAACAGCGTGGACTGGATCACGACGAACGACCAAACATTGGACAGCGACCGCGACGGCCTGACCAACGTGGAAGAGCATGCCATTGGGACCGATACGCTCGAAACCGATACGGATGGCGATGCCTGGAGCGACAGGGACGAGGTGTCGCAAGGCTCGGATCCGCTGGATTGGCAGAGCACCGAGTCGGCCGACAGCGTCGCTTGGCAAGCCGAGGTCGAGGCCGAGTCTTACGACACGTCCTATGACGCCGGTTCCGCATACGATGCGGGCGCGTACGATGCGGGGACCAGCTACGACACAGGTGCCACCTACGACGCCGGAACGAGTTATGACGCAGGCACCTCGTATGACACCAGCTACGACACAGGGTCGACCGAATAGGTTCGATGGCGAACGAATTGTCCTGCTCGTCATGCGGAGCGGGGCTCGTGGCTGGCGCAAAGTTTTGCCACGCCTGCGGCGCCCCTGTTCCTGAACCCGCGACGAGGGATGTTGCGGGCGCGGTTCCACCGCCCGTTGCCGCTCCGGCCCCGCCTTCCGGCCCTCCCCCGGTGGTGGCATCGCCGCCTCCGGCGTCCCCAACCGTCTATCAGCCTCCCATGGCGACGCCGGTGCATCACCAGCCGCCGGTCGTCGCGCATACAGCGGTGCGAGCGGCGAGACTGCCTGCGGTCGAAGGACCGAATCACGTTCCCTTCGAGACTCTGACCGACGTGCTCGACGTTACTCAAGGTCTGGCCCGGGATTCCATGGCGACAACGACCCATGACCTGGATCCCCACGTCGCGCTGTCGCTCGACACCAAACTCCAGCAGGCCTTCCAGCATCTGGTCGGGCTCCACGGGATGCCCGGGCTCGGGGGTCAGGCCGCCCATCTCGTCAAGACGACGAGTTCGAATCTCCTCAAGGGCGTCGGGCGAGCCAAGCCATCCTTGCAGCAAGACCCCTCGACCTGGATCGCATCGTTCACCCTCACCGGTGCCGAGGTGAGCCTCTACAATCGGTGCCTGAAGGATGTCGAACTGCGGGACGGACTCGAGGAGCGAATTCTGAGGACCTGCGCTTCGTGCAAATTGGAACGCATCATCAACCCGGACTACGAGCAGATGCAGAAGCGCCGACGCACCGCTGACATGGTGCTCATGTGGCAGCGGAGTATCGTTCGTGCGATCAGCCGAAGCAACGCCGACCCAAGTTTCGTCTGTGTTCGCTGTCAAGGACTGGAGTATCACGACCGAACTATCGTTCTGTGCCCGCGATGCGGCACTCCAAACACGACCCTGATGCTGGGCCAGTGCAAGAAGTGCCACTGGGACTTCGTGGCGCGCGCCCCCGGCGATCCTCCGGGAAAGAGTCGTCCGAAGCAGACACCCGCGGCAAAGGGGCCTCGAAAGGTCCTGTCGGCGAAGTGCGCCAAGTGCGGGAACTTGATGACCGTTCCACTCGACAAGATCCCGCCGCAGGGCCTAAAGGGACAGTGCAAAGGCTGCGGCAACGCTGTGACCTTTCGGAGGCCGGCTCCCCCTAGTGCTGCAGAGTCGCCATGAGGGCGTGGAAGGCGACCACCGCCGCCGCCACGTGCACGTTCATCGATCGTCCCTTGCCGTACATGGGGATGAAAACGGCCCCGTCCCGATGCCGCATGACCTTCGGATAGACGCCCGATTCCTCGTTGCCGAGAATCAGGCAGACCTTTTCCGGGTATTCGTAGCTCGTGTAGCAAACGGCACCCTCGGCGATCTCAACCGCGACCAAGTGGTAACCCTCCTCCTTCAACGCAAGGGCCGCATCCTCGTGATGCTCGATCGTGCGAAAGGGAATGCGCCGATGGTGACCGAGCGAAGTTACGCTGATCATCGGGTTCGGAGGGGTGGGCGTTCGACCTGTGAAGACGAGTTCGCGCGCTCCGCAGGCGTCCGCCACCCGAAACATGCCGCCGACGTTGTAAGCGTCGGTCCAATCCTGGAGCAGGAATGCGATCTCGATGGCGGACGGGTGCTCACGACGGTAGGTCTTGAAGAGCTCGCGAACGGCGGTCTTGCCACGGATCGCCTCCATCAGGGTTAGGTACGGAAGATCGCGTCGATCACCACGTCCCTGACTTCAGGACGCGTTCGAAGGTTCCGCGCGATGATTTCGACCTCGTGCTTGACGTCGGTTACGCCGCCCCGCATCGGCTTGATCGTGCCTCGAATGTACACCACACCGTGCGAGACGCGAATGTCGGCGAGGGTAACGTCGATCGCCCTGCGATTGAACTCGCGGCGGACGATCTTCGTGGCTTCAACGTCTTTCGGGTCGGCCATAGCCCAGTATGGACGATCGGCTAGACACGGATGAACTCGGCAACCTCGGACGACGCTATCAACTCAGCGAGATCTTCCTTAGTGGGCCGGCTCGGTCGATCGCGATCGGCCGCGACCACGCAGAGAATCCCGATGCCGTGGGACTCTCCCGCGTGGAACTGGTGCCAAGTCCAGGCTGGGATTCGAACGATGTCATGCATATGGAGTGGTACGACCTCGGTCCCGACGAGCGCACGGCCGCTTCCTTCGAGGACCATCACCCAGTGCGTGTGCTCATGCCGTTCGAGAGTCGAGTAACCACCCGGTTCGATTTCGAAGTAGCGAATCTCGATGGGCAGGTCTCGATCGCCTCCGAACAGCAGTTGACGGGAGATGGCCTGAAAGTGCGTGCCGGTCGGCTTGTAGGGCATGACGTCAACGCCGCGCCAGCGGCCCACGCCGACGCTTTCGAGTCGCCCGCTCGCGGGTTCGGATTCGGTCATCGAGGCGAGGGTACCCGAGGGGGATTGGCGGCCTCGGAGGGACTCGAACCCCCGACGCCCTCCTTAGGACGGAGGCGCTCTATCCGCTGAGCTACGAGGCCGGCGAAAAAATGTTACCCGGGAACCCTACTCGTGACGCAGGGCTTCGATGGGCTGGAGGCTGCTGGCGCGTAGCGCAGGGTAGAGTCCGAAGAAGAGGCCGACCATGGCCGAGAACCCGAATGCGAGAAGAACCGCTTGGGGGTTGACGATGGGCGGAACCTTGAGGGCTTGGGCCACGAAGTAGGTCGCCCCCGCGCCGAGGAGGATTCCGATCGTCCCCCCGATCACGCACATGACCACGCTTTCCAGCAAGAACTGGGTGAGAATGCCTTCTCGCTGGGCGCCGATCGCCTTGCGCAGGCCGATCTCGCGGGTCCGCTCGGTGACGGAAACGAGCATGATGTTCATGATCCCGATGCCCCCGACGAGGAGCGATACCGACGCGATGCCTGCCAGCAGGAAACCCAGGAGCTTGGTCTGGGTCTCGATCTGCTCGATCCACTCGCCCTGGTTCATAACGCGAAACTGGGCCTCTCCGGTTGCGCTGCGCCGTTTCTGGGCGAGCGTCTCTTCGATCTGCGATTGGGCTAAGGGCATCAGTTCGGTATTCACGGTCTGGATGTAGATCATGTCGATGTTCGTCTTGCCCATGAGACGTTTCATCGCCGTCTTCTGAGGAATGTACACTTGGTCGTCCGCATTCATCATGCCGGATCCACCCTTGTAGTTCACGACACCAACGACTTCGAAGCTTTGGCCCTTGATCTGAACCGTCGCGCCGAGCGGGTTTTCCCCGGCGAAGAGCTGGTCGTACACCTGGTAGCCCAACACCACCTTTCGGTTCATCATGGCTTCATCCTCGGTGGTGTACCAGGTCCCGTAGAGCATCTTCGTCGCATTTCGGATGACTGCGAATTGAGGTTCGACGCCCATGATCTGAGTCCGCGTGTTGCGCGAAAGGAACTTGACGGTTTCGTTGCTTCTGACGCCGCCGGAGATTAGTCTCACCAAGGGCAGCTTTCCGAGGTCATCGACATCCTCCTGCTTAAGGCTCGTCGCCGACGAGCCGAGGCTGCTCCCTCCCCGATTCCAGTTTGGGAAGATCATGATCATGTTGGTCCCCATGATCTCGATGTTCTCAAGAGACTTGCGCTTCGTGCCTTCGCCTATGCCGATCATGGCGATCACCGAACCGACTCCGATCACGACCCCCAGCATCGTGAGGACGGAGCGGAGCTTGTTGGCGGCGATCGCGCGAAGTGCGCTTTGGAAGCTGTCGGCGAGTGTCATGCGTTCTCCATAAGTCTACGTTCCCCAGGCCGCCCTTGGTGCCGGCAGTCGCTTGGCATTCGAGGACGCGCACCATATACTACAAGTTCCAATCACACATCTGGAGGACACCATGCATCGTTTCGTCTTCGCTTCTTCAGGGATCGCCCTGACTTGTTCTGCGCTCGCGCAACTGACCGACGTCTCCTTGGTCGAGAACAGTTTCCGATGGAGCACCTATCCGAGTTCGATCGGTCAGGGCTGTCCGGACTGGATCACGACCGGCAGGATCGCCGCTAACTGCTCGTTCTTCATCGGCTGCGGCGCGGACGTCGCTAGCGACGAGAACGGACCTCTAGGTCTGAAGTACTCGCTCCTAGCCTCGTATGACATCGATGTCTATACCGGCCAGCAGCCGAACTCTTCGACTCGGCTCACCCTCGTCCTGTCTCGCAAGATCGGCGCGCAAATCCAAATCGATCTCAGCCACGCTTCGGAACCCGGTGGAGCGTTTGGCACATCGAAGGCCGAGATCCAAGCCGACAAGGAAACGTACTCGGTCGGACCTCGCACGCACTCCTCGATGGGTAACTACTCACAAGATCTCCCCGGACCCCTCGAAGACGGCTGGAAGATTCTCCCCGATGCCGAGCGCACTTGGAGGAACTTGAATTGGACTCAGACCGGCTCACAGTGGAAGACCCGCGTCACGGTCTTCGCCGACCGCAGCCACGTTGATGCCTTTGCGAACTCGCCCGAGCCCTCCGGTGCCCTGGTACGCTCGATCGCGGCAGCCAAGAGTCATCGGGCGTACAAGAGCCACACCATCGTCACGCCTACGGATCAATGGTCGGGCACCTTGACCCTGTCGGGCTTCGAAGGGGAGCGCGATCTCATCCTGGACGCCGTCTATTACAACTCCACTGGAACCCAAGTCATCTCGACCGGCCAATGCGACATCGGCCCCGACGGCAAGTTTTTCCTGGGTTGGGTCCACCCCAACGGGACCTACGACATCTTCTTGAGGGTCCGCGGATTCTTGTGGAAGAAGTTCAACGACGTGGTGGTCACCGACGGCAAGCTTTCCGGACTGAGCGCGACACTGGTTAACGGCGATATCGATGGCGACAACTCGATCGACATCGGAGACTATGCGCTCATCTCGGACAACCTGGGCCTCGACGAGTCGTCGACCACCTGGACCCGGATGAACGAGAAATTCGTCACGCCGCGGGACTGCGACATCAACGGCGACGGGGTGGTCGATGTCGGGGACTACGCGATAGTTTCCGCGAACTTCAATATGGCCGGAGACTAGGCCTCTGCCGTTCCAAAGCGGCTCCAGTCGCCGAGGTAGAGAACTTCCTCTTCGAGGAGGACGCCGAATTGGTCGAGCACTCGTCGCTTAGCCAATTCGGCAAGCTCTCGAATTGCGAAAGCGGTGGCCCCGCCGACGTTGACGATGAAATTCGCATGACGCCGTGCAATCATCGCACCCTTGTGCCGGAAACCAGAGAGCCCGGCCTCCTGGATAAGGAATCCGGCGGGCACGACTCCGGCATTGCGGAGTCGGTCTGGCAAGTTCTCGAGGCTCGCAGCAAAGTCTGCGCCGGTGACGTTCTTGAAGAACGATCCGGCACTCGCGGGCGGCGGCTGCTTCGAGATTCGCTGGCGCTGGTATTCCCGCGCTTCGTCGTAGATCGCCTTGGGAATGCCGCGAGGGAGCCGAAAGCGAGCCCGCAAGAGAGTACAGGCTTCGGGCCTAGGCCTTCTAAGCCTGGAGTCGCGGTAGGAGAAACTCATAAACGTCGGTTCAACCCATCGCCTTTCGCCAGAATGAACGACCTCGAGTTCGGTGAGGAATTCCGAGACGTTGCTCCGATAGGCGCCCGCATTGCTGACAAGCGCGCCGCCGAGGGTGCCAGGAATGCCCACGGCGTACTCGAACCCGAGGAACCCAGCCTGAGCGGTCGCCAGAAACAAGTCCTGAAAAGCGCAGCCGCAATCGGCTGTCACCACGCCGCTAGGTTCGATCTCGATCCGGCGCGAAAGGACGTGAACCGTATCACCCGGCACGCCGTCGTCGGAGGGCAGGACGTTGCTGCCGTGCCCTAGGATCGTCGGGACAGTCCCTTCTGCGTGCAAGTGACCTGAGATTGCGGCCAGCTGGTCCACTGTCCGAGCGACCCAGAAACGTTCGGCGGCGCCTCCGGCCCTCAGCGTCGTCAGCGGTGCAAGGGAGACGTTAGACCGGGTCTCCCGTAGGGGAGCCTCCATGCTAGACCTCCGCCACCCGCGGCGCGAAGGGTTTCTTGGGGGTGCTAATGCTAGGCTCGACCAGATATTCGGGAAGGAGTGCCTCCGGCTCGATCCAGGTCAATCGACTCGGGATCGCCCGCTCGGCGAGTGGGAAGATCGGAGATTCGAAGGCCGGCCCGTAGCCGACCGATCCCTCGACTTCGCTCGTCAGGGAGGCCGCTCGTCCTGGCTCTCGCACGAGATAGGTATCGCGGCGAACCGGAATCGCGACAGGGCCAGCCGAGGAAATGAGGTCGAAGGCGTCAACGCCGGCCACCTTAACGCCCTTGGCGAATCCGAGAGATTTGGCCAGAGTCACGCCTACCCGTGTACCCGAGAACCCGCCCGGTCCCACGTCGGCTACGAAGCCAGTGAGGTCGCCGAGGGTCCCTCCCGGATCAGACAAGAGCGCTTCGAGGATCCACAGGCATGCGGCTCCCGCTTTGCCCTGAGCTTCGCGGTACTCGGCGGCGAGCAAGCGGTCACCCTCGAAAAGAGCGACGCTTGCAATCGGGCTCGACGTGCTGAAGACTGCGATCACGGTGCCAGCACCACGCTGGCCCCGTTCATCAGCGAATCGAGCGATCCCGAGTCCCTTCGGAAGTGCTTCGGGTCGTTCGCCCGGTAGGTCAGCAGCCAGTAGTAATCTCCGCTCGCTCCGCTGGCGTGGAGGATCACCAAGCCGCCGTCCATCGACCGGCCCTCGCGCCGCACGATCTGAAGCAGGGCGCCGGCTTTGGTGGTGACGGGTCGACTCTCATCGCGCATAGTGACTTGAGCAAACTCGCCGAGAGTCTTAGCGGCGGATGCGAGGAGTGCTCGCTGGGCTGGCGGCGAGTCGAGGGTACCGGCCACTTCCATTCGAACGACTCCATTGAAGCCCTTCCGGGTGAGAATGAACGCGTCACCGTCGGGATCGGCTCGCCAGCCATCGGGCAAGAGCAGAAGGATGTCTTTGCCGGCCGCTCGAGCCGAAACCTTGACCGGTCCACGATACAGCTTCGACGGTGTCGGACCCTTCGCGCTGAAGGTCACCTGCGGCTTAGGTTTCTCGACTTTCGGCGGTACGATCGGCGTGTCGACGATCCGATCCGGATTCTCGGCTTCCGGCATGCTGCCGCTCATTGTGCGCAGCGACTGGAGGGCCTCCCGCCAAGATCGCTCGGCCTCCTCGTAGACCGAACTCGACGCGGTGAGTCGGAAGTTCAGTTTCTTCGGGTGCGAACGGTACATCAGTCCGACCAAGGTCGCCATCGGTTCAGCCTTGACGGTGTAAAAAATGCGCGTCATCAGGAGCGGCGAGCCGAGTACCTCTTCTTGCCATTGGCGGTCGACCGTTCGCTTGAGGTTCTGGTTCGCCATAAGCTGATATTCCTGCCAGCGTTCGGCGGGTTCGCGGAATGCAACGGAGAAGATTTCGAGAGTCGCTTTCCCGCCACCGGCCAGCGGGATCTCCAATTTCGTGTCTCCCTTCTTGCCCGGGATGACCTTCCAGTTTGCGGGATGCTGGAACGAGAGGTCCAACTCCGGGCTGTTGAACATCTTGCTCTGAAGTCCGAGGGCGGTGACAAAAACTAAGGCGATCGTGCTCATAGGGATCCCTTCCGTAGGATTATAGAAGGTTCGACGATCGACAGGCGCCTCCTATTCACCCAAGCGTAGGCCCAGTTCGGCCCACTGCTGGGGATCGATCGTGCTCGGGGCTCCCATCATGGGGTCCATTCCTTGCCCGATCTTGGGAAATGCGATGACCTCTCGAATGTTCTCATCGTCGGTCAGAAACATGATAAGTCGGTCGATTCCCGGTGCGATGCCGCCGTGGGGAGGGGCGCCGTACTCGAAAGCCTCGATCATATGGCCGAATCGGGCACGGATCGTCTCCTCGTCGAGGCCAAGCAGCTTGAAGCAGCGCTCCTGGATATCGGGCCGATGGATTCGAATACTCCCGCTGGCCCATTCGGTCCCGTTGCAGACCACGTCGTAACAGTCCGCTCGGATTCGGCCAGGATCGGTGTCGATGTAGATCAGGTCTTCAGCTTTTGGAGCAGTAAACGGATGGTGGGTGGCGTCCCACCGGCTCGATTCTGGATTCCACTCGACGAGAGGGAAGTCGAGCACGAAACAGAAGGCCACCTTTCGCTGGTCTCGAAGGCCACAGCGTTCGCCGATCTCGTTTCGCAGCCGGAAGAGGACGTTGTTTCCAGCCGAATAGGCGTCGGCGATGAAGCAGAGAAGATCGCCCGGTTCGGCCTTGGCCGTCTCCAGAATCTGCACGAGCTCTTCGGGCTTGAAGAACTTGGCGATCGAGCCCTTCACCGCGCGACCGTCCGCCAGGACCACCGCACCTTCGCCCGCATCCGCAGGGTCCTGGGCGAGGCCGAAACTCGCCATCCCTTTGGCGCCGAACTCCTTGCAGAACTCCTCTAGAATGCCAATTTCCTTTCGCGAAAGAGACGCGCCTCCAGGGTATCGGATGCCTCGCACGAATCCGCCGCCATCGATGCAGGACTTGAAGACGCCGAAACCGCAGTCTTTGACGACAGAGGAGATGTCGAACAACTGAAGTCCGAACCGAAGATCAGGCTTATCGCACCCGTAGAGGTGCATGGATTCGTCATAGGTGAGCCTCGCGAAGCCTTCGACCCGGTCTTTCGGCAGGTCGAACTCTTCGATAAGACCGTTTACGACTTCTACCGTGAGGCCCTCGATCAGCCGAAGGACGTCTTCCTGGGTCACGAACGACATCTCGAGATCGAGTTGAGTGAATTCGGGCTGACGGTCTGCACGCTGGGCCTCGTCACGGAAGCACTTGGCGATCTGGTAGTAGCGCTCGACGCCGGCCACCATCAGCAGCTGCTTGTACTGCTGCGGACTTTGGGGCAGGGCGTAAAAGAGGCCGGGCTCGAGGCGATAGGGCACCAGGTAGTCACGGGCGCCTTCCGGGGTGGATTTCGTAAAGATCGGCGTCTCGATCTCGAGAAACTCGCGTTGATCGAGGTATGCCCTGATCCTACGAATTGCGGCCGCTCGGATGGCGAACTTTCGGTACATCGCCGGACGACGGAGGTCGAGGTAGCGGTACTTGATTCGCAGTTCCTCGTTGACGCTGGTCATCTGTTCCTCGTCGCTGACGGGGAAGGGAAGCGTCTTAGCCGGCCCTAGCACGTTGTAGCCGGTGACAACGATCTCGACCTCGCCGGTTGGCATCGCCGGGTTCTTGGTGTCGGGGTCGCGTAGTCGGACGGTTCCGGTGACGCTTAGGCAGGATTCGCTACGAATCTCAGCGAGGTTTTGGAACCTGGAAGGGTCGAAGACGAGTTGGACGATGCCCGATCGGTCGCGAAGGTCGACGAAGCACACGCCGCCGAGGTCGCGTACGCGATGGGCCCACCCGTTCAGGATCACCTGCTCGCCTGCGTGGGAAGCGCGTGGCTCACCGCAACCGTGCGTGCGTTGGGCGAAGCTCATGCCGGCCTCACGCTACGACTTCAGCGCCTCGGCGCCACCGACGACTTCCAGAATCTCTTTCGTGATGCCGGCCTGGCGGGCACGGTTGGCCGTCAATGTCAGCTGCTGGATCATCTTGCCGGCGTTGTCGGTCGCGCTCGTCATGGCGGTCATCCGCGAACCGTGCTCCGAGGCCGTCGCTTCGAGGAGGGCCTGATAGATCAGCGTCGAGAGATACTTGGGGAGCAAAGTGCCCAGGAGTTCTTCGGGGCCCGGCTCGTAAATGTAGTTCTTCGCCGCCGCGCCGCCTTCGGACTTGACGGGCTCGATCGGAAGCAGTTGCACGATCTGGGGCACCTGGCGGATCGGCGAGTAAAACTTGCTGTAGCACACATAGACCGCGTCGACCTCGCCCGATTCGAAAACCTCTCGCGCCAGACGGGTGACCTCGCGAGCGTCCTCGACGCGGGCCCCCGAGGTCGGCACCGTGATCTGGTGGAGCACGCTGTAACCGCGTTTTGAAAGGAACTGGCCGCCTTTCTTACCGACGCAGATAAGATCGGTGGGCACCGTCTGCGCCCTAAGGAAGTCCCAGGCCTTGCGGATCAAGTTGGTGTTGTAGGAGCCGGCGAGGCCCCGATCGGCGGTCACGAGGATCAGGCATGCCCGCTGCACCGGCCGCTTCTCGAGCAGAGGGTGGGCGGGGAGGTCGCCGGCGCCGGAGATGCTGGTCATGAAGTCGCGCATCTTGTCCGAGTAGGGCCGGGCCTCCAGCACGCGGTCCTGCGCCTTCTTGAGGCGCGCCGCCGCCACCAGCTTCATCGCTCGCGTGATCTGCTGGATGCTCTTCGAGGTTTTGATCCGCTGCCGGATTTGCTTGAGGGTCGCCATCGGTTACGCTTGAACGGCGTCCTTGAGCGCGTCTTCGGAGGTCTTTCCGGTGTCGTAGACCTTCTGGCCGCTCTTGTCGAACTGCGCGACGAACTCCGCGTAGGCCTTCTTCAGCGTGTCTTCGGTCTCCTTGGACATCTCCTTCGTCATGCGGATCGTCTCGACGGCGTCGGCATACCGCTCCTTGACGAAGGCGAGCAGGCCCGTTTCGAAGCGGCCGACGGCGTCGTTCGGAATGTCGTCGAGGAAGCCGCTCGTGCCGGCGAAGACGAGCACGACCTGGTCGGTGACGTCGTAGGGCGTGGCGAGGCCCTGTTTGAGAAGCTCGGTGAGGCGCTGGCCGCGCAGGAGCTGCATCTGCGTGGCGCGGTCGAGGTCGCTCGCGAACTGAGCGAAGGCCGCCACGTCGCGGTATTGCGCCATCTCCAGCTTGAGGCGGCCGGCGACCGACTTCATGGCCTTGATTTGGGCGTTGCCGCCGACGCGGCTGACCGAGATACCGACGTTGATCGCGGGGCGCACGCCGGCGAAGAAGAGGTCGGGCTCGAGGTAGATCTGTCCGTCGGTGATCGAGATGACGTTCGTCGGAATGTAGGCCGATACGTCGCCGGCCTGGGTCTCGATGACCGGCAGCGCGGTCAGCGAGCCCCCGCCCTTCTCGTCGGACAGCTTCGCCGCGCGCTCGAGGAGGCGGCTATGAAGATAGAAAACGTCGCCCGGATACGCCTCGCGGCCCGGCGGGCGGCGGAGGAGCAGCGACAGCGCGCGGTAGGCCTGGGCGTGCTTGGAGAGGTCGTCGTACACCGCCAGGGCGTGCATCCCGTTGTCCCGGAAGTATTCGCCGATCGAGGCGCCCGCGAACGGCGCGAGGTACTGCATCGCGTTCGAGTCCGAGGCCGAGGCCACGACGATCACGGAGTAGTCGAGGGCGCCATTCTCGCGGAGCGTATCGACGACGCGGGCCACGTTCGCCATCTTCTGGCCCACCGCGACATAGATGCAGTAGACAGGACTGCCGCCAGGCTCGTGAGTCCGGCGCTGGTTGATGATCGTATCGACGCAGACGGCGGTCTTTCCGGTCTGGCGGTCGCCGATGACGAGCTCGCGCTGGCCGCGCCCGATCGGGATCATCGCATCGACGGCCTTGATGCCGGTTTGCAGCGGCTCCTTCACCGGCTGGCGATCGACGACGCCCGGCGCGATGGTCTCGAGGCGGCGGAACTCGGTCGAGGCGATCGGGCCCTTGCCGTCGATCGGTTGTCCCAGCGCGTTGACCACGCGGCCCAGCAGCGCCTTGCCCACCGGGATTTCGATGATGCGCCCGGTTTCCTTGACCGGGTCGCCTTCGCGAATCTGGGTGTCGTCGCCGATGATGACGGCGCCGATGGAGTCCTCTTCGAGGTTCAGGGCAAGGCCCATGATCCCTCCCGGGAACTCCAGCAATTCGCCCATCTGACAGTCGGGAAGACCGTACACGCGGGCGATGCCGTCGCCGACCTGGAGCACGGTGCCGACGTGCTCGACGTCGGCCTTGCGCTCGAATTTCTGAAGCTCCTGCTCGAGGATAGAGGTGATTTCTTCCGGTCGAATAGCCATGGTCGTGGTAATGGGGCGGGGGCTCCCGAAGGCCCCGGCGATCGCGCCTGAGGATACCCGATCCCCCTCGTCCCCTACGAGGGGAAGCTGGCCGGGAGAAGCCCGTGCCGGCAGGGGGAGTCATGAATGGAGCTTCAACGATTACTCTCCCTCTTCGCACCCTCCGCGGCGAAGGTCCCTCTCGCGGCTGCGAGAGGGATTCCGGACTCCCCCTCGTCCAGGACGAGGGGGAGGCGGCCCGGGCGAAGCCCGTGGCGGCAGGGGGAGTTATTCTCCATCGGGGAGGACTTCCGCGTGGTCGGGGAAAAGCGCCGTTGAGCACGCGCACTCCAAAAAGGCCTGTTAGGTCTCGCTCACATCGACGCGGATGCCGATGGTGGCGATGATGCCGGCGACGCGGCGACACTCGGGCTCGTCGGCGACGTGGACGACGGATTGCCCGAGATGGTCGATCTCCCACGTCTCGATGTAGGCCTCTTCCTCGTCGCAGCCGGTGGCGACCATGAGGATGAAGATCACCTCGTCGTAGGTGTTGGTGTCGTTGTTGTAGACGGTGACGATCCAGCCGCCGCGGGAAGTGCCGGTGGACTCGATCTCGGGGGCTTCGATAACGCCGATGCCCGGGCCGTTTGCGCTGGCGCTCACTCGCTCCATTCCGGTTGCACGTCGACCTGGATGCGGGCTCGCGCGATGATCGCGGCGGCTTGGCGGCATTCCTCTTCGGTGGCGAAATGAACGGCGGCCTTGCCATAGGCTTCCGCTTCCCAGACCTCCATGGCCGCCTCCTGCATATCGCAACCGGTGGCGGCGACGAGCGTGACGAGGACGAGGTCGACCGGGGTCACGTCGTCGTCGAAGATCACGGTCATCCACCTTCCGCCGGCGCCGGGTCGGCTCGTGGTGGGCTCGAGGGCGGTCTGGCTCATCGGAATCAGGCTCGATTGTACCTGGGCGGGAAGGACGATCGTGCTCGGAATGGGGCACGAACTGCCTTGAAGTTCCTTGCGTCGTTTGCCGAAAATTTGATCGTTACAACGATGCCACAGCGCGACCGGACTGGGCTCAGAATGTTCGTCGTTCTCACGATCGGCTTTATGATCGTCAGCGGCGCGGTCTGTGGCCTGCTCCTCTCGGCCTCCTTGAGCAACTACCGCGAGGCCGTTCGCAGCGAATTGGCGACGGTGGCCGAAGTCGTGGCGCTGCAGGTGGACGCCGAGCTTCACGAGCAGCTGCGCGAACCCGGCCAGGAATCGACCGCGCTCTATCGGGATCAGATCGAGAAGCTGGACCGCGCCCTCCAGCGAACGAGCGGAATCCGCTATATCTACACCCTGCGCAAAGACGGCGACGGATTCCGTTTCGTCCTCGACCCGACGCCCGAAGGCGATCGCGACGGGGACGGCGTGAACGACAAATCGCACCTGATGGATCCCTACCCCGAGATCGCGCCCGATGCGATTGCCGCGTTTCGCACCGGGACGGTTCAGGTGGACTCCGAGCCGAATCGCGATCGCTGGGGAACGTTCCTGAGTGCCTACGCCCCCGTCAAGGACGGCAAGGGACGAGTGGTGGCGGTTCTCGGCGTCGACCGAGACTATTCGCTGATCCTGGCTCACGAGCTCGGGATCAAGCGGCAGGCTCTAGGCGCGTGTTTGCTCGCCGCATTTCTGAGCCTCTTCGTCGCGAACCTGCTTTCTTCACGCCTCGCTCGCCGCTCCACCGGCCTCGTTCGTTCTCGCCTCGTGACTGGCCTGGTCCGCTCGACCCTCTTCGAGATCGCGCTGTACTCGGTGGTGGCAACGCTCGCGGTGGGAGGAATCGTCAGCTACTATCAGGCCGGATCGGACATCGAGAGTATCCGGGAAACCGCGGAAACAGAACAGCGCCTGCTCTCCCTGAAGGCGAATCTGGATTCTATGCACTTCGGGAGCGGCTACGATGGCGCCCGACTCGACAAGATCAGGAGCGAAGCCGCCGGCCTGGGCCAGTCGTGGCTCGTCAACGACATCGATCGCGAGCGGACTCGCGCCTCCCGAGGCGAGGCGGATTGGAACAGCCTGCAGAACTCCGCTTCGATCGGGCTCATCGGCGCCATCCGCAACGCGGTCGTCGGTCGCGCCGAGGCCGTGGAGAGGATCGGCGAGCGCAGCGACTCACTCATTTCGCTCTTCGCGATGGCGACGATCCTCTCGCTGGCCTCTCTCGTCTTCATCCGTGCGGCCGCGCGTCAGGATCAAGACCTCAAACATCTTCACGACCAGCACGTCGAGCAGCGAGCGGCCCACGGTCATCTGGTGGAGAGCCTCCCGATCGGCCTCTACGCCTATCGCGAGGGCAAGTGCGTGTATGCGAACTCCGCTTGGGACGTGTTGACCGACCGCAAGGCCGAAGAATCACGCGAGGCTGCCCTCATTCGCTCGATCCATCCCGAGGACGAAAGGAGGGTGGAGGCCACTCTGAATGGCGCCGAGGTTACGCAAGAGCCGTTCTTCATCCAATGCCGTATCGGCGACTGGGGACGGGAGAACCGCTATCTCGAACTGCACGGCGTTCCCGTCCGCGGCACCGACGGCACTTTCCTCCACGTCCTCGCCTTTTGCCTCGATATCACGCGCACCGTCAACGCACGAAAGCAATTGAACGAGAAGAACAAGGAGATCCGCAACAAAAACCGACTCCTTTCCCGGGCGCTCGAAGACCTCGAGGCGAACCTCATGGCGATGGTTTATGCCCTCGTCAAGGCGGTGGAGGCCAAAGACCAGTACACGGCGGGGCACTCCGCGCGGGTGATGGGCTACAGCGTTAGGCTTGCCCAAGAGCTCGGGCTCGAGGAGCGCGAACTCAAGATACTGGAAATGGGGACTCTCATCCACGATGTCGGCAAGATCGGTGTCCCGGACGACATCCTCAACAAGCCAGCCGAACTCACGGACGACGAGTACGCCCTGATCAAGACGCACCCCGACCTTGGTTACCGCATGATCGAGGGGATTCCGATGTTCCAGGAGTGCGCCCCCATCGTCCGATGGCATCACGAGCGCCAGGATGGCACCGGCTATCCCGATGGACTCGCCGGCGACCAGATTCCGCTCATCGTCCAGATCGCTGCGATTGCCGACACGTTCGATGCGATGACTTCGACCAGAGCTTATCGCGAGGGGCTTTCATTCGAGGTCGCTCTCGACGAGCTGAGGCGCGAAGCCCTGATGGGCCGCTTCGACTCGGGCTTGATCGAGGTTCTCGCTCGAGTCGTCGGACGCGAAGGACTGCTGGAGGAATCCGTTTTGCCACGCGCTGCCTAGGCTCGCGGTGTAATCTGCAGGCCTATGCGCGCACAACTCGCCGTGCTCCTCTCGGGCGTGCCTCTCCTGGCCTCCTCCAGCCCCATCGATCGTTGCGACGTCGTTTGGACTACTCCCAGCAAGAACTCGTCCGGCTCGATGCCGATCGGCAACGGCACTGTAGGTCTCAACGCCTGGGTCGAGGAAGGCGGCGACCTTGTCCTGCTCGTCTCGCGAACCGATGCCTGGTCGGAAGCGTGCCGGCTCCTGAAGCTTGGTCGTGTAAGGCTCTCCCTCTCGCCGAATCCGTTTGCAACAGGTAAGCCGTTGCGTCAGCGGCTCCACCTCGAAGATGGACTCATCGAGATCGAGGCCGATGGGTGCCGCCTCCGTGTCTTCGTCGATGCCGAGCACCCGGTTGCCTGGATCGTGGGGAAGAGCAGCAAAGGGATGAGCGTCCGCGCTCGGCTGGAGACGTGGCGGACCGCTCGACGCTCGCTGCAGGGATCAGAACTCGAATCTGCCTGGACAATGAAGGGGTCGCCGAGACCCGTCTGGGAATCCCCGGACCTGGCTGCGAAGGATGGAGAGGCCGGCGTGGTCTATCACCGAAACGAGGGCTCGATCGTTCCCGAGACGATCGAGCACCAGGGTCTTGGGCCGATTCGCCAGACCATCGACGATCCTTTGCGTGACCGCTGCTTCGGCACGCGCTTGGCCAGCCTTGAACTGAAGTCGATCTCCGTGACCTCTGACGCCGTCGTGCTGGCGTCCGCCACTCCGGTTCGCAAGTTCGGGGTCCAAATCGTGACCGCTTCGGAGCAGACCGCCACGGATACGGCCTTCATCGGTGGTTTGCGACGGCAAGCGATGGCGACCCGAGACTCCGTAGCGGCTGAGCGCAGAACCGTCCACTGGTGGCGTTCGTTTTGGTCGAGAAGCCACGTTTTCACCGGGAACTTGCAGATTGATCGCGCCTATGCTCTGCAGCGATGGATCACCGCCTGCGGAGGGCGCGGCGAGTATCCGATCAAGTTCAATGGCAGTATCTTTACCGTCGAACCGTCTGTCACCGGAGGTCCCGACCACAACCCGGACTGGCGTCGATGGGGCGACGCCTATTGGTGGCAGAACACTCGCATGCCCTATGCCCCGCTCCCCGCATCCGGGGATTTCGATCTCATGCACTCGCTGTTCGGGCTTTACGAGCGGACGCGTCCGGCCTGTGAAGCGCGGGCGAGTCTCTACTACGGGGCGGGTGGCGTGTACTTCCCCGAAACCATGACGATTTTCGGAACCTACGCCAACGGCGATTATGGCTGGGACCGAACAGGCCGCAAACCCAGCGAAGTGCTTTGTCCTTGGTGGCAATACGCGTGGCAGCAGGGCCTAGAACTTCTGGTCCTGATGCTCGACTATTCAGAGTATTCGGGTGATCGGAAGTTCGTGAAGACCCGACTCGCGCCGATGGCGCGCTCGGTGCTGGCGTACTACGACACTCGGTTTCCGCGGGACGCCTTCGGCCAGTTGACGATCATACCAACGCAGTCTGCCGAGACCTATTGGTTCGGCGTCGTGAACGACACACCGAGCGTGGCGGGGCTTCACACCGTGATCGAACGGCTCTCGCCGCACCGGAACGCCCTAACCGCCGAGGACCGCGCCCGCCTGGACCGCCTCCGGGAGGCGCTCCCACCGATCCCCTTGGGAAAACGCGATGGCAAGATCATCATCGAGCCGGCGGCCAAGAATAAGAAGGATCGAAACAACGTCGAGAACCCTGAGTTGTATGCGCTCTGGCCGTTCCGCATTTACGGCGTGGGACGGCTGAACCTCGAAGTGGCGCAGAACACCTTCCTCAGTCGCATCGAGAAGTCGAACAGCGGATGGCAGTACGACGGGCAATGCGCCGCGATCGCCGGCCTTGCCCACGAAGCCGCCAAAAGCCTGCTTGCCAAGGTGGCGAACTCCAATCCCGCCTACCGATTCCCTGCAATGTGGGGACCGAACTACGATTGGCTGCCGGACCAGTGCCACGGCGGGAACATCATGTCCACCCTCCAGGCGATGCTTCTTCAGGCCGACCGCGGCAAAATCTACATCCTGCCGGCTTGGCCGCGCGACTGGGACGTCCGCTTCAAGCTTTGGGCCCCTGGCCGGACAGTCGTAGAGGCCGAGGTGCGCGGTGGCACGATCGTGCGGCTCGACGTATCGCCTGCTGCGAGACGAAAGGACGTGGTCCTGCCGGCGGCGATGGCAACGCGGCTGCGAAAGTAGAATCGGGATCGAGGTGCCGCGCAAAACCTGGGAAGAAAAGTACGCCGCAAGAACCGAACCTGAGATCGTCGTATTGCCAAAGCCCTTCGGTGGCGGCAAAGCGGGGGACCGGATGGTGATCTCCAGCCCAGCCGCTGTGGAAGCGGAACTTCGCCGAATCCCGCCGGGAACGGTTATCGATCTGTCAGAGTTCCGGCGTCGGTTGGCAAGGTCGCACCAGGCCGACCTGTGTTGCCCCACCTCGACCTCGATCTTCCTGCGCATCGTGGCAGAAGTCGTGCTGGAGAAGATGTCCGAGGGCGCCGACGACGACACGGTCGCACCGTTCTGGCGAGCGGTGAACCCGGAAAGCCCGTTGGCAGGACGGCTCTCTTGTGGGCTGAATGGGTCGCGACGAAGCGAGTCGCGGAACGGGAAGCGTAGCCCATCCCAGGATCGTCTCTAGGGCATGAAACTGCTCACCGAGTTCGTCGGCTCGTTTCTCTTCATGCTGGTGATCGCCATGGCTGTGGTGTTGATCGGCCCGTTCGCGCCGTTGGCGATCGGCGCCGCTCTAATGACGATGGTCTACATGGGAAGGCACATCTCCGGGGCGCATTACAATCCGGCGGTCTCGCTGGCGGTCCTCCTCCGGGGAAAGATAACGCTCCAGGATTTCGTCGGCTACGTCGTGGCCCAGCTCCTCGGTTCGTTCGCTGCGTTTTACCTGGGCTATTGGCTGACCGGCAGCACGCCGGGCCTATCGGTTCCCGACGAGATGATCGTCAAGGCTTTCGTCATCGAGCTTGTCTTTACCTTCATGCTCGCACTCACGGTCCTCAACGTCGCAACCTCGAGCAAGACGGCCGGCAATTCGTACTACGGACTGGCGATCGGGTTTGTGATCGTCGTCGCGGCCTTTGTGGGGGGACCCATCTCGGGCGGAGCTTACAATCCGGCAGTTGGAGCAGGTGCGACGGCCGTGAAGGCGATCGTGGACGCAGGCGATTGGTCCGGAGTCTGGCTCTATCTGGCAGGCCCATTCCTCGGTGGAATCCTCGCCGCGGTCGTGTTCCGTCTGCAGGGCGGGCAGGTGGAAGAGGCGCCGACGGCGTAGAATCACTTCGTGAACCTCGAAACGACCTACCCTCGGCGCCGCACGCGTACCGTGCGGGTCGGCTCGGTCACGATGGGCGGCGATCATCCGGTCGTCGTCCAGTCGATGATCACTGAGGAAACCCGGAACATAGAGGCGTGCGTCGAGCAGATCATCGCTCTCCACCGTGCCGGATGCGAGATCGTCCGCGTGACGACACCTACACTCGGCGAAGCGGAGTGCGTGGGAGAGATCCGGGCGAAAGTGAGCGAGCGCTACCGCGAAGTGCCCCTGACCGCCGACGTCCACCACCAGGGCTCTGTCATCGCCATCGAGGCCGCCAAGCACGTCGACGAAGTCCGGCTCAATCCGGGGCTCTTCGTGTTCAAGCGCCACGGCAGTCGCGCCAAGAGCGTCGGCGGCGAAGAACTCGACCTGCGCGGGCGTGAAGAGGCCGACGAGGTCGAGCGACTGCGGGCCGAACTCGCATACGACCCGGGCGAATGGCAGGAAGAACTCACCGCCATCGAAGACAGCCTCGTCCCGGTCATCGAAGCCTGCAAGGCGCGCGACATCGCGATGCGCATCGGCGTCAACCACGGCTCCCTCGCCGAGCGCCTGCTCGTCACCTACGGCGATACGCCCGAGGGCATGGTCGAGAGCGCCCTCGAATACCTCCGCATCTGCCGCAAGCACGGGTACGAGAACCTCAACATCAGCGCGAAGGCCAGCCGTGTGCCCGTCATGGTCGCCGCCAATCGTCTCCTCGTGAAGCGAATGGACGAGGAAGGCATGGACTACCCGATCCACCTCGGGGTCACCGAGGCCGGCGACGGCGAGTATGCGCGCATCAAGTCCACCGCCGGCATCGCGACCCTGCTCCTCGAGGGCATCGGCGACACCATCCGCGTCTCCCTCGCCGAGGATCCGGTGAACGAGGTCCCCGTCTGCTACGACATCCTCCAATCGCTCGGCCTGCGCAAGACGAAGGTCGAGTACATCGCCTGCCCCTCCTGCGGACGGACCAAGTTCAATCTGCCGACGGTCCTCCATCAAGTCCGCGAAGCCACCAAGCACCTCGTCGGCCTAGACATCGCGGTCATGGGCTGCATCGTCAACGGCCCCGGTGAGATGGCGGACGCGGACTACGGCTACGTCGGCGCTGCCGGCGGCAAGATCACCCTCTACCGCAAACGCGAACCCGTCCGGCACGGAATTCCGCAAGAGCAGGGCGTCGACGCACTGATCGAGCTGCTGAAAGCCGATGGGCTCTGGGTCGAGCCGGGCGATGCCCCCGCTCCCGACCGCATCGCCTTGCAGTTGGCAGACTGAAGTTGCCTTCGAGTAAGTCTGGGTCTGCCGTGCCAAAATGCAGCGACTTTGAGGCGAAGCAACTCTTGAACCGCTAATGCACCGCCGGGCTGTGGCCCCGCGAACTAGCGAACCACGATCCCGTACCGAGAAAAGTTGACTGGAAGGCCTTCGATACGAATCTTGAAAGTTGGCTCCAACTTGAGCCGAACATTCAGGTTGGTCGGGTCGATGCTCTCACGCTCCAACCGCTCCCGGAAGCTGCTGAAAGGGACGGTCAGCTTCGACGCTAGAACACTCTCTCCCGAGAGCGCGCCCGAAAGTGCGTCCCTAGCCTCTGACCTCGGAAACAAGCGATCGACAAGCGACCGAAGCGGTTCGCGAGCAAACGCGCCCCTTAGCGTTTCATCCGATTCGTCAAGCCGCCGCCGAACCGGGCTGGCAGCTAAGACGAGCCGAAGTGCCTCATCGAGCTGTTCGGCGGTAAAGGAACCCGAGAGGAATACCTCCGCGTCCGCAAACCGCTTGTCGTATATGAACTTGACACCAAGCGTTCGGGTAACGGTTTCGATCAAATCCTTCACTCTCCAGATTCGGCCTGGCTCCACGACAAAAGCGTCCTTGATCTGCTTTCGCGGCGTCGCTCGCATCACGGGATCGGCCGTAGGCTTAGGCCTCGTGGCAGCAGCCCTTTGAGGAGGGGCGGAAACGGTTTGTACGACCGTAGCGGTACGCGGCAGGCTCGTCGTGGGGTCGATGTATTCTGCAGTTAACGTGAATCCCAAACTGATTCCGACCGCCTCGGGCTCCCCAAGCATGACCGCTAGGTTCTGCCGATCCAGGCTGAGAGAAGCCAGAAGCGGAGCGACGGCGGCGATATCCAGGTCCGAAAGATGGGCTTCACCCTTAGACAATGATAAGACCTGCTCGCTCGTCAAGCCTTCGCAAAACTGGACGAATCGATTCGCGAGGAGTCCTCTATCGGAGCCATCCGGTGCACTGCGATGGACTACTAGCCCCGAGTCCATCTCCGTTAGTGTGCACCATGTCGCACCGGCAACGAGGGAGAGCGCGCTAGAAGCAGACCAGGTCGCAGGGGCAACTAGAGGCTCGACGCTGCGCACGACGTCGACCACCACGTTACCTTCCATGCGGGACGCAACGTCTCGAAGGGCAGCCTCCCAAGTGGGCGCCGACGTCTGTGCCCAGAGAAGAATAGACACTACAGCAATCATTGATCAAGTCCTCCCGGGGAAGATCTATAGGTGGACTAAGGGGGACACGGGATGAAGTCCCCCACCCACGAGTAGTTCGATGAGCCAATCAGGAATGATTGCGGGTCGGGACAGCTATCCGTTCCGTAAATGCACGGCATCGGAAAGTAACCGACGTTCAAGAAGCTAATGCTGCCGGCAACCAGACAATAGCCCAAGGGGATCGTAAACTGATGCTGCGTCGTTCCGCTTGTCGTGACCACTATGCTGCACCAACCCTCGATCGTGCATTCGCCACCATACTCCAAAGTTGTGACCAGCGGCACGGTGACCGTGTAGGTCGAAGGATCGTTCGTCGTGCACCGGCACGCCATGCTCTGCAAGGTAAAGGTGAAGCCATCGGGTCCGAGGCTATAGCCATCACTGGCGGCAGCCTCCAATCCCGCCATGAGGATAGCGCCCAAGATGGCAAGACGTCTCGTACTTCTCATGGGGCCACCTTACCCCCCCCCGGCGCATGTCAAGGACTCTGCAAGAATATGTGCTGCGATACCATTTCATACGGACCTGACGCGATGAGCGCGAGCCACCCGTCTGGGCATCCGCCGGCTGATGTCGATGTCTCAGACCGCATCGCTCTACAATTGGCCGACCGACTCCTCAGCGAAGACGGGTCGACTTTCCGAGCGGATTGTCCAGTCGGATGATCGGGGTCGTTAGGCCCACCCCTCGCGATCCTGGACCCTCGTGATAGAAATCCTTGATGCGAAAGACGATGGATGGAACGTAATCAATTCCCTCGATCCGAGCTCCATCGGCGAATGATGTGGCGTCCGCACGAGAGCCAAGCCGAAGGAGGTCCCCATCGATGATCAGGGATCGGGCCATGGATTTCATACGGTCGGAAAGATCGCTAAGCGACTTAGGCTTCTCGCTCAAGTGAATGTCGCTATACTCCGCGAGCAAATACGGCATAGCGAGGTTCGCCGCCCTCTCGTATTCCGCTGTCGCTTCAGCGACCCGCTCGCTCAGAATCTTGGTAAAGGTTTGGATACCTTCCAGCCGATCTTCCTGAGAGCCGGATGAATCAGCGAATGTGAAAGTGAGGCTCGCACGCCGGCTAGTCTCCGGCTGTTCGGGGCCGATGCCTATGGGGTACTTGTCCCCTGGTACTGGCGTCGGGTCAACGAGCATCCCCAGCGTGTCGTCGAAAGAGCGTTTACTTTTCGGGCCGATATCCACCGTCGCGCTTCGATCTCCGCGCTTGAACTCTAACAAGAGCTGAGGTTCGAAGGTGAATGGGGCGCTCTTCGATCGTAGCAGCATCGATGTTCGATCGCCCGCCTGTCGAGCGATCTCCCGCCGTATCAATTCTTGATGTTCGGGAGGAAGATCATTCAGGTTTTTCGGAATCCGCGCCTCCTGACTCGAAGAAGCCAAGAACTGAATCAGCTTTGCGCGCCCCAAGGCTTGATCGATCGACAGGATGTCTCGTTGCGAAACGTACGTGACTTCGCCCTCGATGATTACCGTCAGCTTCTCTTGCTTCGCCAACTCGCGAAGGGACTCCTCGGTCTCGCAGGACAAAATCCGTGCCTCAAGTTTCGGTTCCGGACGGTCGAACGCGAAGACCACTTGATCGAGCCGAGTTGTCAACGCCAAGACGGAGAATGCGACAGGGAGGAAGTTGATCATGGGATGGGCTACCAAAGGAAGTATGGCGCACCAGCAAGGGTCCGCCACACTTTGTCGTTCAAATGAGCGTCCCGAAACTCTTCTTCGTTGACGCGGTGGGAACGATGAGCATGTAAGCCACCGGGCCGAGCGCTGTTCAGCGTCGCTCCTCACTCAGCACTGGCATCTCCAACTGACGCACCGACAGGAACTCGCACCCCGTGTCAGTAACGACAGCCATCTCCTCGATCCCTAGGTAGCCCCGCCCAGGAACGTCGACGCCGAGTTCGAGGGTGTAGACCTCGCCGGGCACGATTTCACCTTCGGGAGTGTTGCCGTAGCGTTCCCATCTCGGGCCGAGCAGGGTGCCGCCATCGTGAGCGACCCGGCCGACTTGGTGCCCGAAGGCGTGAAGGAACTCCGGATAGCCGCGCTCGACCAGGGCGGTGCGGGCGGCTTCGTCCACCCGCCAGCCGGCAATACCCGGCCGGAGCGCCTCGGCGCCGGCAGAGATCGCGGCGTTCACGGCGGTCAGCCCGTCGAGGGCATCGGCGGGTGGCTCGGAGCCGACGAACCAGCAGCGCTGGATGTCGCTCGAATAGCCTTCCAAGGTGACACCGAGGTCGATGTGGAAGATGTGCCCCTCCTCCAGGCGAATGCCAGTCGAGGGGATGCCGTGGCCGATCATGCTGTGTGGCCCGCTGTTCACGATCGGATCACCGGATTCGTCCCAGGCGAAATCCAGGCCGCGCTCGCGCATTCGGCGCTGTATTTGGTCGTAGACCTCGCGCTCGCTCACTCCGACCCGGGCAAAGGTCGGCACCTCGGCGAAGATGAGGTCGCCTGCGGCGATGGCCGCGCGAATGCGGACCAGTTCGGTGGGTGTCTTCACCCCGCGCAGACGCCTTACGAGGCCCTCGGCACTCTCCAGCGAATCTTCGAAGCGCGTGCCAACGAGGTGCCGCAGCAGGACGAGGTACATGCCATGGGTGAGACCATCCGCCTTGACGTCGCTCTCCGAGAAGTTCACCGCGATGCGTGGATTGGGGCCGCACGAGCGTTCGAGGACCTCCAGGAACGGCTCTCGGATGCTCTGAACATAGGGCACGACCTCGTCCCAATCGCCCGATGCGCGCAGGGGATCGGCATCGTAGTTGCCGACAATCGCCACCCGACGGCCGCTTCGGTCCACCACGAGCGCGCTTTGCCAAGTCAGCCCTCCGTCCAGGATCAGGGGCAGCACGGGATCGGAGCCGCCCGCGGTTTCACGGATGAAGGTCAGCCAAACATCGATGCCGGCCGCTCGAACGAGTTCCCCGGCTTGCAGAAGCTTTTCGCTGGTGAGAGACATTTCGAAGAGGTTAGCCCAGTTGCCTGAAGGACGGCGGACCTCTCCGCGGTTCGCGGACCTCTCCCCGGTCGCTACGCTCACCGACCCTCTCCACCGCAGCTGGAGAGGGTGCGGGTCTCGACCGCTCAGCGGCCTTCCTTTGCGGCGAGGAAGGGTGAAACCTAGGTGCCATCGGGTATGAGAGCGCGATGGAGGCGCGGCCGATCAGGCTCGACGAGGCAGAGACCTTTCTACGTCTGCTGTGCGACGTTTTCGATCTCGATTACGGCCGAGCGCATGGCGTGTTCATGACCGAGCCGTTCTTCGATCTCGAACGGAAGTGGGCGCTCTTCGATGGCGGCCAGATGCGCTCGGTCCTCACGCTGACGCCTCTTGAGTTCGGATGGGGGACGGCGGTCGGTATCTCGGGTGTCGCCACGCATCCTCGGTTCCGGGGCCTCGGCTTGGCCGGTCGCCTGCTTAACGCCTCGCTCGCCGCCGCTGCAACCCACGGCGTGGAGGCGGCCTATCTCTTCGCCGACGATCCCCGCCTCTACGTGCGGCACGGCTTCGTCGAGGTCGATCGGAAGGTGCGGGGGCTGATCGAGGTGGACAAAGACACCCCGCCAGGGCCCCCGATGGAGTTCGAGCACGTGCAGGCACTCTACACCGCCTGGGCCAGCGAGCATCCGGACCGGCTTCGCCGCAGCGAGAGGCATTGGCAGCTTTGGAAGTGGCACATGCGCTCGTGCGAGAGCGCAGGGGAGGGGTACGTTTGCCATGAGGCGGGCCTCGTCAGAGAAGCCGTAGGCCTCGGCCACCTTTCTGCCTGGCCGGTCGTGTCTGAAGCCCAGTGGATGGGGCTGAGCACTTTGACCGACGCGCTGGCGGTGCCTTTACGGAGCCGGGTGGCGGAGTCCTTCCTGCTCGCCTGGGGAACCCAGCGGGTTCCCCAGATGTTCCTCACCGATCAGTTCTGAGGTGGTGTATCGCGCGCCGTAAGGGCGACCAGCAAGAACATCTCGTCGGTGGTCTCCTCACCCCAAGTGATGTCCTTCGGCGGGCTGTTCGGATTTTTCGGGTTGTTGGCCGAGTTGTCGTACACGGCTTCGATGTGGACCTTCGAGCCACGCGGCAGACGGATCGGCTCCTTGAAGGCGTAGGTGAACTGCCAGTTGAAGTCCCAGTCCTGCACCCAGATGAGGGGCTTGCGGCTGCCGTCGGGCAGCTCGGCTTCGGCCTTCATCGACTTGCCCAGCATGTGCATGTGCGGCATGACCCCGTAGCAGATCTGGTCCTGGAAAATGGGCACCGTCAGCTTGACGACCGCGTTCGCGTCGCCAGCCTTGAGGCGGAAGATCGGATTCGCGAGCCATTGAATGCGGACCTCGCGGTCCGCTGGCTTCTTCGAGAAGTACAGACCTAGCTTGGTCTGGTCCACCTCTTCTTTGCCGGTGAGGTGGTAGTGTACTTGGAGCACGACGTCGACGCCAGGATCGAGTCGGAAGCCGACGCCTTTGGGCAAGTTGACCGCCTGCGATCCCGGAGCCCAACCGCCTAGCGCGCCGTCCGGGATGAAGCCAGGGGCTCCGAAGGCGTTGTATCCATCTTGCCCGTCCTTCTCGCGTCCGTCGAGTTTGGCGGCCCGACCCTTGCCGTCGAGAAAAGCGATGACATGGTGGACGACCGCGCGGTTGCCCGGCTTGGCATCGATACCGGTGACCCAAACCGGCTCCTTCAGATTCGTCTTCAGGACGAAGTGGCGGTAGATGTCCCGCCCTTCGGCGGGCAGCTTGAAAGTCTTGCTCGGAGACAGGACGAGGTCGGGTTCGCCCAACCCCCAGCCTTTCGGGAACGTGGGAGCCTTGGGCTCCTTGGCGATGTTACCGCGAGGAGCCTTAGCCAGGGCCCAATTTTGCAGCGTTGCGATCTCGAGGTCGGTGAGTCGGTTCTCCGCATGGAATTCACCGTAGCCGGGCACCGCTTTCCAGGGCGGCATCGAACGGCGCTTGGTGGCGGCGGCGATATTGTCCGCCCACTTCCGTGCCTCGTCGTAGCTCGTTAGCGAGAACGGCGCCACTTCGCCGGGTCGGTGGCAGGTCGTGCACGATCGGAAGAGGATCGGCGCGACATGCTCGGCGAAGTTCACCTTTGCGACGGAGGGCGGCTCGGGGCCAGCCATGAGCAGGCAGCCAAACGCACTCGTCTTGGTCACCGAAGGCTTCTTGCCGCTGACGACGGCGGCGAGAGCATCGCGCAGGTAGGTCTTCTTGACGGAGTCTGACTGCTTCGAGTCGTCGATCGCGCCAAGGTAGGCAACCTTTCCGTTCTCGTCCAGGACAACGGCGGTGGGGATGGTCTTGACCCCAATCGCTCGGGCCAGTACGCCAGCGGGATCGAGTTCGTAATCGAAGACGTACTTCCGCTCGCGGACATACCGCTCGACCGCCTCCTTCGACTCCAATTCGTTAGGGAAGTACGCCTTGAACTCTACGCCCTTTACACCGAACTCCTCGACAAGCCGGTTGATGCGCGGCGTGTACTGCATCGCGACTGGACAGTCGGTGCTCAAGAAGAACATCACTGTCGCCTTTCGCGACGGCGTGGCTTTCTCGCCATCGGTGGCGAACCCTCCCAGGACGAGCGCTCCGGCCAAGACGAAAGAACCCAACAGAACGAGCTTTGGCATACCGAAATCCCTTTGCGGCAAATCCGCTAGTCATAGTATACGGGCAGCCTTGCTCGATCTTCACCCCCTTGAGCGCTGTGGCGGGTAAAAGGGGGAATGCCGGACGGCTGGGGGTTACTGCTCGATCTGTTGGTCACCCTGACTGCCGCGTTGCTGCTCGGGCTCGTGATGGAGAAGCTTCGGCAGAGCGCCGTGATCGGCTACTTGCTGGCCGGGGTGGCGGTCGGCCCGGGTGCAGCGGCGTGGATTCGTGATGCCGACACCGTCGTTATTCTCGCCGAACTCGGCGTAGCACTCCTGCTCTTTACGATCGGCCTTGAGTTCTCTTGGCGTCGGCTCGTACGGCTGGGCAAGGTTGCGTTCGTGGGCGGCCCCCTCCAAGTCATCCTCGTCCTGAGCCTCGGCGGCGCAGCGGCGTATGCGTTCGGCATGGACCTGAAGGCATCCATCGCGCTGGGCGCGATCGCGAGCCTCGCAAGCACCGCAGTGGTCCTCCGGCTGCTCAAGGACCACAACGACCTAGACAGCGTACACGGCAAGAGCGCGATCGGCATCCTGCTCGCCCAGGACATCGCGGTCGTGCCCCTCGTGATGCTCCTGACCTTTCTCGGCGGCGTAACACCAACGAGCGGCAAGGGAGCCGGGGGCATCGGCCAGACCCTCCTCAACGCCTCGATGCTCGTCGGGGCGCTACTTCTGCTGGTCATGCTCGTGCTGCCACGGATCTTGGACGCGCGTACCGTGGCCCGCAACCGAGAGTTCACGATCCTCATCGCGATCGCCACGTGCATGGCGGCGACTTGGGGAGCACACGCGGCGGGTCTCTCGCCGGCACTAGGAGCGTTCCTGGCCGGCATGCTGCTCGCGGAATCGAAGTTCGCCGACCAGATGCGCTCGGACGTGAATCCGCTCAAGACACTCTTCGTCACTCTCTTCTTTGCCTCGATCGGCCTCGTGCTGGACGTCCATTTCTTCGCCGACCATTGGCTGCTCATCTTGGGCACTCTCATCCCGGTCTGCATTGGCAAGGCTCTCTTCACATTCCTGGCCTGCAAACCCTTCGTACCCTCGGTCATCGCCAGCGCGGCAACCGGCATCGTCTTGTGCCAGATCGGAGAGTTCTCGTTCGTTCTTGCCCAAGTAGCCCACAGAGGCTTGCTCCTCGACGAGTTTCTGTTTCAACTGGTCGTTGCCGTCTCGGTCACGAGCCTGGTGCTCACGCCATTCGTGGTGCCTCGGGCGGCCTCGTGGTCGCGTGCCCTTGCGAAGCGCGTCCTGCCCGGTCGAGTGCTGGCTGGCGCGGAGAATGAGACCAAACGCAGAGAAAGACTCACTGGCCATGTGATCCTCGCCGGCTACGGCGAAGCGGGCCAGCGTGCGGCGGAGGTTCTTGGCGACACAGGGTTCAAGGTCTTAGTCATGGAGTTGAACCCACATCTCGTGCGACAGGCGGAATCGAAGGGGTTCCTCGCCCGAGTGGGGGACGTCAGCCAAGCCGAGAACCTGCTCGAGGCGCACCTGCCGGAAGCCGCCGCACTCGTCATTACGATCCCGGAGCCGATTCTCTCTGGCGGGATTGCGGGTCTCTCGAAGATGCTGGCGCCGCACGTCCCCGTGGTCGTCCGATCCCGCTACCACATCATGGCGGAAGAACTCAACGTCAAGGGAGCCGACTTCGTCGTCGACGAAGAGACTCTAGTGGGCGACAAGCTGGGTCAGATGGTGGGCTCCTGTCTGGCGAAGTCGGAGCCCGAACCCGATCCCATTCCGGGCGCCTCGTCCCGGTGATTTCGGCCTACTTCGCGTTCGTCAGCAGGATCGTTTGCCTGTCGGTGAAGACGTATCGCACTCCGAGCGCTCGCGCAAGAACGTCGAGGGCGTACTTCACGGAAGTCTTGATGAAGAAGGCATCCAACTTGTACCGCGGGATCGACTCCGCAACCTCAATGGTGATACCGGCTTGTTTACCGATCTCTGCTACGGTCTCTCGGAGGTCGGTCTTCGACAGCCGGGTAGTGACGATCTTCGACAGCACCTGAGCGGAGAGTTTGCCCTTCGGCGGCTCGACGACCGGCTTCGGCTGAGGAGCGAGGAGGGGAGCAACCTGGGGGATCGGTTTCTTCTTGCTGATGAAGTAGATGCCGTCTTGAAGATCGACCTTCAGTTCGGCCGTGCGCAAAATGATACGGAGTGCGTCCTCGAAGTCGACGTCGGTCAGCGAGATGTACAGCACGAATCGGATATTGGGCTCGAGAACGAAGTCCTTCTTCGCCTGCGAGAACAGGTCCACCAGCACGCGGCGGACGTCGTCGCCTTTAGCAGAAATCGAAACAGTCGGCGGACGTGAGGCGGCTGGATCTTGGGCAAGAGCCGCGGCGCTGAGCACAAAAATGAGGATCAGTAAGAGGCTTCTCATGGCTACTTCTTCAACTTGATCGGCTTGCCTGCTTCGTCGTACACCTTCAGGCCACCGGGGATCGACGACGCAGTTTTCTTGGCGGGCATCGCCCGGCGCTTGGTCCGCGCCGGCCTAGCCTTCGGCTTGGATTTGGGCTTGGCAACGGCCTTCGAAGTCGTGACGTGCTTTGTGACCGTCTTTGGGGGGGTCGGCTCGACGGCGGGAGTTTTGTCGTCAGGATCCGCGTTTGCCATCGACACCGCGTAACGGCCGACCGGGCGCTCCGATCCCTCGGACATCGGCATGGCGTCGACATCGTCGAGCACGTCGTCCGGGGCCTCACCGGCCGCCTCGAGGGCGGCATCGGCGCTGGCGGACTTGGTGTCGGCGACTTTAGGCGTTTCCGTCTTGACTTCCTTCGAGGTCTTATCTTGCGGAGCCGTCTTCGCCCCGAAGAGGCGGGTCGGATCACCCATGAAACTCATGGCGCCAAGGACGAGCGCGAGGGCGCCGGAGTAGTAGACCGGCTTCCAATTCCGGGTCGGAGTCGACTTGGAGGGTTCCTTCGCCGTGGCGGGTCGGAGCGCGGCGGGCACGGATTCGTCGGGAACCTCTTCTGCGGCGCGTGGCTCGATTCGGAGTTCTTGCCGTGTCGTCGCCGGTGCGGGATCGGGAGCGCCGACCGCCTTGAGCATCGACTGCAGGGACTGCTTCTTGACGCGCAGAACCTGGCGGCACGATTCGCATCCCGTGATGTGCCGCTCTAACTCGGCAACGGTTTCCTCTGCCATCGTGTCGCCGGCCAGATAGAGATTCATCTGGGCCTGGGCGAGCTGACATTCGACGCTATGGACCTGCATTCCTCACAACCTGCTTCAGGTTTTCTCGGGTCGGCCGGAGTCGGCCCACTCGAATTGTCGGCAGGTTTCCTCGGAGCTTGAGGGTGGACGGGAGAATTTGTGGAAATGGCAAGTGCGTACCGCGACGAACGAGGACGTGATGGGGTGGAATGAACCATGAATCGGCTGCCGCTTCTCGCATTGCTCATTACTGCGCTCCTCGGATGTGGGGGGGATGGCGGGTCCAGCCCGCGAGCCAAGATTCACCCGCACCCTGGCCTCGTTCAGTTCGCCCAACCGGCGCCTGCCGATCCGATCGTCGCGACGTATGCTCTTGTCGGCTGCAACCGGATATCTGGAGGGGACGCGTCCAAGGACCCGCGGGCCAACGGCAGCACCGCCAACGTTCCCCAGCTGACCCAAACGCTTGCCGATCTCGCCAATTCCACTTTGGTCAGTCCCAAGCCGAGCCTCTTCTTCTTCCTCGGAGACATCGTGGACAACGAAGCGACCGATCAGGGCCAGACCCTAACCTCCCAACTCGCTGCCTGGGCGACCGCGTTCAAGTCACAGGTGCCTGTACCGATGGTGGCTGTGGCGGGCAACCACGAAATGCTCCAGCAGACCGGAAGCGACGAGGACACTGAGTTTCCGAATCCGCCCACGCAAGCGATCTGGCTCGATTGGGTGACCTCCAATGGGTATGCGGCGCTCGCGGGCAATGGACCAACGCCGGCGGCTTACCCGGACGATTCTCTCATGTTCGACGACTCGAAGATGAGTTACTCCTTCGACGTGACTTTCAATCTCTCGATGGGCACACGCAAGGTCCACTTCGTCGTGATCAACACGGACACTATGAACACCGTCACTTCGCCGCTGGACTCGAACTACAAGACGGCGGCTTGGATTCCCTTGAATTGGATCAAGGCAGACATCGATGCGGCGGCAGCGGACGCCAGCGTCGGCGCGATCGTCTTGCTTGGTCATCGGCCGATCACCGTCCCGACGATCGCTTCGGAGAATCCGATCGATCCGACCTTGGGGAGCGAGTTGTCGACGTTCCTTGCTGGAGTGCCGAAGTTCGCCTTCTATGCTTGCGCGCACGCTCATTTGTGGAGCCCTCAGACTGCCTCAGGGACCAACGTGCTTCAAATCGTCGCGGGAAACGGTGGCAGCGAATTGGAGTCGAACTGGTTCAACGGCACGCCTCCGCCGCCCGAGTGGCAAGCGATGGGCGTGCCTTACTTCGGATTCTCTGTCATTACCGTCCGCCAGAGTGGGGCGATCGGCCTTTATCACGTGTGGAGGCCGGCGAACGCCGATCGAAAGAAGTACTACCTTCCGGGCTCGACGATGGTGTCTCAGGCGACCCAGGAGGTCGTGCTCTTCACGATGCAGTGATCAGCGCTTAAGCCACCCTTCGAGACGGGCGATCGCCGCGGCATCGGCAAATGGGTCACGCTCGAGGGTCCACCGCCGGGCAGCCTGCTTGGCGACTTGCAAGTCGATCTCCTCGCGCACGCCGTCGCGCTCGACGGTCAGCCGGTAAGTCTGCTTCTTGCCGGAGAAGGCACCCGGCACAAACGGCTGGCCGTCCACCAGCACGATTTGGTCGCCCACCTGCACGAGGAGTGCGCCAGGTCCGACCGATGTGACCTTGTCGCCGCTCCACGAGAAGCCAAGCGTCTCGACTTCCTTGTTCGGAGCGAGCGCGCGGAGGCCCATCGCGGCGAGTTCCTCGTATGGCACCTCCTTCGTGCTTCGAACGAGCACGTCGTAGAGCGCAGAGAGGTCCTTGCCGGCAGTCTCGTTGACGGCTTGTCGCGGCCCGTCTTCCGGGTATCCCGGCAAGGGAAGTCGATACTTGGCGAACATCGACCGCATCGTGTCGTCGAGCGATTTCTTGCCGTCGGTCGCGCCCCGAATGGCGGCATCGAGCACGAAACCCGCGACGAGGCCTTTCGTGTAGTAGCTAAGGTCGCCGACCGAGAATCCGCCGTGCTCCCAGGCCTGATTGGAACACTCCTCGAGCGTTACCTTCAGCCGCGTCGAGCCCCGCTGAAGCTCCTGGATGTTGTCCGACAGCGAGCGCAGGAGCCACGCCTCGTCGAAGAGCCCCGAGCGATACGCCACGATTTGCGCGTAGTAGTCGGTCACGCCTTCCGCCAGCCACAGATTGCCTGTGCGGCACGGCTTGGTGTAGTCGAACGGGCCCAGCGGAAGAGGTCGCATCTGCTTCACGTTCCAGGCGTGCACGAACTCATGGGCGGCCAGGGTCTCCATCTGCAGGTTGCGCACGTTCGGCATCGCCAGGACGGTACTGGCCCGGTGTTCCAAACCACCGCCGAAGTCCCCGACCGCGAGGTTCACGAAGTAGAGGTATCGCTTGAAGGGGGGTGGACTCCCAAACAGTGCCATCGCGGGCGCGCTGATCGTGGCAAGCATCTTGGTTTGCTCTTCTAGGTCGGGGTTATAGCGCTGGTTGGTCGAGGCGTAGATCGCTTCGAATGGCGTGCCGTTCACGTTGAAGGACCGCCGCTCGAACTTGCCGACCCGAATCGGGCTATCGAGAAGTTCGTCGTAGTCGGCGGCGACGTATGCCCCGGCCTCGGTGCGATCCAGAGAAACGGCGGTATCCCATCCGGGTGGGTTGACGACCGTCAAGAGCATGCGCTCGTCCTTTCGGCCGTCGGCATACATGAAGGCCGCCGGCCCGTTCACAAAGGCGGTGTGCCCCCGCACATTCACGCCGAAGAATCCCAGTCCCCCATCGTCGCCCAGCACCGAATAGTTTAGGGTGATCGGGCCACGCTCGTTGGCGACCTGCCACGCACGCTCGTCGGGGCGGCGAATTTCCAGTGCCTTCCCATCACCGTTCACGGCTCGGACGTCTGAGATCTTCTCCTGGTAGGCCTTAATGGAATAGAACCCCGGGCACCACGCGGGAATCCGGAACACCGTGTTCGGTGCGGCGTCGTCCATTCGGACAGAAACGCGGATCGTCTGCGAGGCGGGCTCCGTCCGCAACGTGTAGTGGACGTCTGCGAGCGCGAGCGACGGCAGTGCGAAGAAGGCGAGGGCGAGGATTCTCATCGGCTTATGCGATCTTACGGCAAAGCGCGCCGATTTCGTCGCGCAGCGGACGTGCAGAAGGTCCCGACCGAGCGCCAAGGGGAGAGCAAATGCGCCGGTGGAACCTTCTGTTCACCTTACCTAGGGGTTCTTGCGGAATGCAACGCCACAAGCCGGACCGTTACGTCCCGGGGGCCTTAGACCTAGGCGACCTTCCCACAGGCGTCAAACTTTCGCGCATGAGCACCCTCACCGTCGAGAACGTCGAGTCGCCCGAGCAATGGAGCCGTGCCGTCAAGTTGCGCAACGCATACAACCCGGATGGACCGATTCCCGTCGAGAGAGCGGTCAACTACGCCCTCGCCGAGAAGGCGGATGTACCGAAGCGGCGGTTCTTGCTCACGCGTGACGGCATCGACCTCGTGTACGGCAGCATCATCCAGTACTATTGGACGCCAAATCCCGATCTGTTCGGGTTCCACCTGATGTTCGGTGAATGCGAAGACGGGGTCGATCCAGGTATCGATTTTTCCGAGGCAACGATCAGGGAGTTGGGTGGTGCCGCAGGGACCTGCTGGTACCGGACCGATCGCCCCGTCCTCGGCGAAGCGCTGAAACGACGCGGGTACGAGGACGGACAGCGCAACCCGGTCGCGTGTCTCGAATTGGCCGATTTCGATCCAGTTCCCTGGCTCGAGCGCAGGGACGCCGTTCTCGCCGAGGGATACGAAATCGTAGACCTCGCGTCGTACGCGAAGGCTCGTCCGGAATCGTGGAAGCAGGACCTCTGGCGAATCGAAATGGACCTATTCAAAGACGTGCCCCTACCCGACCCCTGGGTCGAGGTGCCTTTCGAGGACTGGGTGCGTGACCTCGATGCCAATCCGACCCGCTTCGACTGGCAGTTCTTCGCTCTGGCCGAGAGTCGGCCGGTGGCGATGACGCAATTGCTCCCGAACTGGGTGGAGCCGGCCCTCTTTCACACCGGCTTAACCGGCGTTCGGCGGGAACACCGCCGTCGCCGCCTCGCCTCCGCGATGAAAGGCCACGCCCTCGCGCTTGCCAGGGAGGCCGGCGTCCGGCAGGTGTATACGGACAACGAAGAGAACAACCCCATGTTCGCGCTGAACGTCGCCCTCGGCTTTCGACAGGTTTATGACACGGTAAACGCGAAGCGACGCCTTACTTGATTCCGTTTGCGCCAGGTCCTCCGTGCTCGTGGCGCGTCACAATGCCGCCATGAATTGGCAAGGCGTCTTTCCCGCGATAACGACTCCCTTTGCCCTGGACGGCTCGGTCGATCTCGAATTCCTCGCACGCCATGCCGCGTGGATGATCGATGCAGGATGCACCGGCTTGGTCGCGCTCGGGTCACTCGGAGAGGCGGGCACGTTGACGAGGGAAGAGAAAGAGGCGGTTCTTCGCGCCTGTGTTGCGGCTACGGGCAATCGCGCGCCGGTCGTGGCGGGCATCTCGGCGCTCGCAACGGACGACGCGGTCGAGTTGGCTCGAACTTCACAGCGCCTCGGATGCCGAGGCTTGATGGTCCTTCCACCTTACGTTTACAGGGGCGATTGGCGTGAGACCCGGGCGCACTTCCGAGCGGTCTTCGAGGCAACCGACCTCAGCCTCATGCTCTACAACAACCCGATCGCCTATGGCGTCGACGTGTTTCCGGAACAAGTGGAGGAGCTGTGCGCGTGGCCGAATCTCCATGCGGTAAAGGAGTCCAGCGGCGATGTGCGCCGGGTCACCGCTCTGCGAGCGCGACTCGGCGACCGCCTCGCCCTGTTCGTCGGCGTGGACGACGTGCTCGTCGAGGGGGTGGCGGCGGGGGCGACGGGTTGGATCGCCGGCCTTGTCAACGCCTTGCCGGGCGAATCGGTCCGGCTCCTCGATTTGGCGATGGCGGGGCGATGGGAGGAGGCGCGGCGGCTTTACGATTGGTTTCTGCCCCTGCTGCGTCTCGATACAGTCCCGAAGTTCGTGCAGCTGATCAAGCTGGTACAGCAAGAGGTCGGGATGGGGAACGAGCGAGTGAGGGCGCCGCGGCTCCCGCTTGCCGCTGCGGAAAGGGAAGAGACGCTGACCTTGATTCGGGCGTGCCTAGCAAGCCGACCGGTCTAGCGAATGGCGCGCTCGAGAGGACTCGAACCTCCGACCCCCAGCTCCGCAAGCTGGTGCTCTATCCACTGAGCTACGAGCGCGTGATGCCCGGGAGTGTACCCCCGCGCCTAGACCGGTCTTCAGGGCCAGATGGCCTGGGCGATCATCGCTAGACCCGAGTTGGCGAGCAGTACTTCGACCACGAGAACGAAACGTCTGGGCTCCAGCCGCTCCACCAGGGGTTTGACGAGAACGGTCCCGATCAGCATGCAGCCGCCGAGGGCCAGACCGACAACGATACCGTCGGCACTCAAGAGTTCGAACCGCCGATAGGCTAGGCTCTTGGTAAGGTGAATGCCGGCCGTGCTGAGCGCTTCCGTGCTGAGATAGGCTCCTCGTATCAGGCCGTAAGACAGAAAGGCGGGGGCGTTGAGCGGTCCGGTCGTGGAGACCACCGCCGAGAGAAAGCCCATGATCGCGCCGAGGGCCGGGAAGAGCGACAATGGCATCCGCCGCTCCCTCCGTTCCAACCATCGCCGGACGGGGATCAGCGCTAGGATAAATCCCCCGAACAGAGCAGGGAGCAATCTGGAGTCGATCTTGCTTAAGCAGAAGGAACCGGCTATCGCCAAGGGAATTCCGCCTAGCCAATAGCGCCAAACGACGACCCACTCGACCTGGCGGTACCACAGCGCCACCCGCGACAAGTTGCCGATGAGTGCAGCAATCGTGAGGATGCCGACGCTGGGCTCCGCGCCGAAGACGGCGTTGCAGGCAGGCAGAAGCAGGATCGCGCTGCCGAAGCCGACGACCCCGCCGACTCCACCGGCGACCATGCCGACGAGGCAAAGGACGACGAGATGAATGGGCTCGGGCATGCTCATGCGGATCGCTCGCCCGATACTATCCGGATCGGGGAACTGCAGAGGAGTCCCGCAGCGTTGCAAGCACAGAGACAAGGCCGCGGGGCCTGTGGTGGTCATCTATGTTGCTCCATTCCATTCTGTTCCTGTCGGTGCCACCTGTTCTTGCAGTGGACTGCAAGGCGCCGCCAAAACTGGGTGCCCCTGTCACTGCGTTCGCATCGAACCTGCGAACCATCTACCAGGATCGCAACGGCCACTACTGGATCGGCAGCGACCATGAGGGGCTCTATCGCTACGACGGGAAGACCCTGCTGCGCTACACCAAGCAGGATGGTCTACCAAGCGACCAAGTGGTCGAAATCCAGGAAGACAAGAAAGGCAACTTGTACTTCACCACATACGCCGGGATCAGCAGATTCGACGGAAAGGCCTTTACCACGCTGACCCCCGTCGTGATGGACGCCCCCGACAAAGGCTGGCGCCTGCACAAGGACGATTTGTGGTTCGTCTATGGGTCCAAAGACGGTGGGCCGTCCCGATATGACGGCAAGTCCCTCTATTGTTTGCGGTTTCCAAAGCACCACCTCGAAGAGGCGAAGCTCGCACTGAAGCCCGCCTCCAGCATGTATGCGATCTACACCATCTACAAGGATCGGAAGGGATATCTCTGGTTTGGTACGGCCGATGCTGGGCTCTGCCGCTACGATGGCAGGACGATCAACTGGCTCTATGAGGATCACTTGACGAATGTGCCCGGCGGCGGCTCGTTCGGAATCCGCTCGATCATCGAGGATCGCGAGGGAAAACTTTGGGTTTGCAACACCCGCAATCGTTATCTCGTCTCGCCAAGGAACCTCCCGGCTCATGGCCTGATCCACTACAAAAGCGAGGTAGGAATCGGAAGTCTGAAGTCGGTGATCGGCGGAGAGTGGCTGTACTTCCAGTCGGTGGTGAAGGGCAAGGAGGGAGACCTGTGGATGATGCCGTGGGGCGGCGGAATCTTCCGCTATAACGGGAAGAGGATGACCCGCTACCCGGTCAAGGACGGGGACAAGGATGCGTACATGAGCCAGATCTATAAGGATCGTCGGGGCGACCTGTGGATCGCCAGCCAAACGGGCGGGCCGTACAAATTCAACGGGAAGTCGTTCGAGAGGTTCTTGCCTAAGGGAGTTCAGGGCCTGCGCCCCCTCTGGCCCGATTGAACAGAGTCTGCAAGAAGAGGGCGCCGGAGAGCCCGGCTGATCAGGCTAGCTCAACGATCGCCGCTTGCAGCGCGAGCACGATCAAGGAAGGCAGTTCGTCATCGCTCGGCGGTTCTGCTGAGGAGTGCCCTTCGCCCCTTCCTCGGACCAGGCCTCAGGCTTGACGCCTTGCGAAGTGGTGGGCGGTTCTGGATTTGAACCAGTGACCCTCCCGGCGAGCCGGGATGCTCTACCGCCTTTCGACCAACTGGAGGATCGAACGGCGAGACTTCCAGGACTTGATCTGGCGTTCGCGAGCGTAGGCCTGGCTCTTGGAGTCGAAGGTCTCGGTATGGAAGATGTTCCACGGCCCCCGATTGCGGGTGGATTTCGTTTGCCCGTTATTGTGCTCGGGCACCCGTCGAGCAAGATCGTCGGTATGCCCGACGTAGAACCGGCCACTCGACTCGCTCTGCAAGACGTAAACCGTCCACATGCCCGCAGGTGGTGGGCGGTACTGGATTTGAACCAGTGACCCCTTCGGTGTGAACGAAGTGCTCTACCACTGAGCTAACCGCCCGGTAGTGCGCAGGATACCCGCGCCGATGTTGCGCCGACGAGACCCTCGCGGTACCGTCGGTACGCCTTCCGGCTCATGATCCTCCTCCGACCTACCCAAGATTCTCCTATGATCCAAATCGGAGGGAAATCAAGCGCAGATCAAAGGTAAATCAGAGGATAGACGGCAGAGGCTCGGAACCACGACGGACTACGACGCGAGCAAACTGGTCGAGAACACGAGGCTTGGCTCGGCTCGCTCGATCAGACCATCGGTCGAATGGGCGCCCTCGATGGCGAGGCCGATCCAGTCGGCGAAGTTCGTCGAGTCTTCCAGATGTCCCGTCGCCATGCGCCAGACGGTCTCGGCCGAAAGCGGCTCTCGGCGATCGAGCGAAACCGCGAGGGCGCCGCGCAACTCGGCAAAGAAGTCGACCGGCCCCGAACTGGCCGGCGAGTCTAGGCCGATTCCAACGTCGATCCCCGCCTCCAGCATGCGCCGGACCGGGCACGGTGGACATCCCAACCGAACATTCGATCGGGGGCAATGGGCGACCCTGACCCTTCCTTCGGCCAGCAAAGCGATCTCCTCGTCTACGATGTCGCAGACGTGGACGAACTGCGCACCGGGTCGGACGAGCCCGAGGCGTGCTAAAAGGCGAAGCACGGATTCGCCGGTGCTTCGAGTGGGATAGCCGGCTTGGTTGTAGAGGTCCGCGATCGGTCCCTTGCCTTCTCGAAAGAACTCGTTCTCGAAGGGCGTTTCGGCGACATGAATGCTGAACGGTCCGCCCTCGGCAAAGGACCGAAGTGTGTCCTCGTCTACCGTGTACGGACTATGCGGCGAGACGTGGACCGGAGAAAACACTGACCGATTGGCCGCCGCGGCCTCCTCGACTTTGGCCCGTTTCGGGGCGGGGTCATCCCGCTCGAGGAAAGTGATGAGTTCCTGGTAGATAACTCCGCCGAGTCCCACCCCGGTGAGGGCCTCACCTGCGAAGGGCCGATCGGAGTGCTCTTCGATGAACCGGACTCCGGTAGCGACGTTCTCTCGGGCTGCCCGATGAGTATCGGATCGGACGCCTTGGAGGTCCTGAGCGGACTTCAATTGGGTCAAGCTCCGGATCCAGGGCCAATAGGCCCGATCGTCGATCGCATCCTGCAGACCGCGGTATTCGAGGTGGGAATGGGCATTGACGAACCCAGGCGACAGTACGTACCTCTCGGGAATCCCCGTATGAGGCCGAAGTTCGGTGATTTGCCCATCATCGACGACCACCTCCAGGCCGACTTCGAGGCGCCCCTTAACGACGACCCCGTAAGGCCGCAGGATCACAGAGGAGTGTCCCAGGCAGCCTGGAGAGCGTCGTAGCTGAGAGACTTCACGTGCATGTCGCCGTAGAGCGTTCCGTAGCGATAGCCCTTCCAGAGACGGAAGATGTCTTGGGGAGCTTCGCCGATCCTCAGACGCCGGGTGCTGCCATGCCAGTGACCGGCGCCGTCGAACATGACGTTGACATTGGCCGGAAGCTCGAACGAGGTCTGGGAGAAGAACTTGAAAGCGATCTCGGTCCGGTAAAGGTAGCTCGTGCCGTATACGCGATACATCGTGGGCGCGGTCTGGAAGGTCATCCAGGGGTGGGAATCGAGGACTTCCGAGCCGTTGTCGGCGGGGCAGTGGAAGATCTCGGCGCTCTTCAAGTAGGGCTGAAGCACCTCGTGGAGCATCGGCATGTACGGGATGCGGGCTTGGAACTCCGGGTGGGCGTTCCAAATCTCTGGCGTGAAACGATCGGTCGGATCGACGGCATGGGGGAAGATGTCGTCGTTCTCGGTCATGTAGAGAGAGATGGCGGCCCCGATTTGCTTCAGGTTGCTGATGCACTGGGTCTGCTTGGCGGCCATCTTGGCTCGACTGAAGACCGGAAAGAGCAGCGCAGCCAAGATCGCGATGATCGCGATCACGACCAACAGCTCGATCAGGGTAAACGCGCGCCGCACCACTCACGTAGTTTACGCTCGCCGGCGCGGAGTGATTCCGGAGTCCTGTCGTACTTCGCGAAGGCGTAGAATAGGGCGATGAATCGAATCGGCATTCTCGTTCTCGCATCGGTCCTGCTCGTAGGATGCGGTGGGGGTGGAGGTGGGGGCGGCGGAAACCCTGGACCCAACGATCCCGGATACATCAGCCTCTTGGATGCCGCTACCGAGGCACGCGTCGACCAGGTCGTCCGCGACTATCAGTTCACGAACCATATCGCAGGAGCGACGGTCGGCGTCGTGAAGGATAACAAGGTCGTCCTCGTCAAAGGCTACGGCGTCTCGGACCTCGGGCCTGGCACTTCCGCAGACGCCAACACGCCGTTCGAGATCGGCTCCTGCTCGAAGAGTTTCACCGCTTTCGGGCTTCTTCGCATGCTGGACGATCCCTCGCTCATCACGAAGCCGGGGATCGCCGCGCTGGCCCTCGACGAGCGAGTGGCGGTCTACCTGGCCGATAGTCCTAACGTGGCGATACCTCCTGCGTGGGAGAACATCACGGTGCGCGAACTCCTGAGCATGACGAGCGGTATCCCCGACGGGTCGAGCAACACGAAGATCTGGCAGGTCATCGTCGCCGAGGCTGCGGCGAAGGGAGTCGACTTCGGTCCCGGCACCGGGTACTGCTACAGCAACCCGGGCTACATGCTCCTCGGCGAGGTGATCCAGCAGTTGAGCGGCCTGGCTTACGCCGACTACATGAAGCAGTACGTGTTCACTCCGCTCGGCCTCACGAACACGATCGTCCACCTGCCTGGGAACACACCGGCGACGCTGTCCAAGGGGTATTCGTGGCAGGGCTCGGCTTGGATCGAGCCGGCCAAGCGCTCGCCGCTCTCGTCTTTCTCGTCGGGCGCCGTCGTGACGACTGCCGGTGACCTAGCCAAGTTTCTCCTTGCGCTCGAACAGAAGAAAATACTCAAGCCGGCCACCTACGAGGCAATGTGGACCGCGGTCGAGCTTCCCACGCGCTCCAGCCAGTGGGGTCTCGGGTGGAACGTCGTCGAGACCGAGGACTATAAGATCTACCGGAAGGACGGAGGCTTGCCAGGCTACTCGGCCCAGATGTCGATCTACGTCCACGCGGGAGTAAGCGTCGCGCTCTGCACGAACGAGACCAGCGTCCCCACAAGCCAGATCGTAGCGGATATCGTCGCCGCGATCAAGGACGTGGAGACCGAGCCGAATCCGCCGGGACCCCAGTCGGATTGCGATTAGGGATCCGATCCCGTCCGCCAGGCAAAAAGCCAGCAACAGTACGGGCCAGCCGGTGGGGTTTTCCTCGTATAGTGGTGACTGTAACTGATCTATTGGAGGCAACAATGTTTCGTTCTGCTTTACGGCTGCTTGCAGTCTCGATCCCGCTGGCGCTCATCGGACCGGCGATGGCGATCGGCCCCGATAACCAGGTCGTCGGCGGCGCGATCGGGTCCCAATGGGGCGGTGTCGTTCGCATCCTGTTGAACACGAACGTCGGTGCGAATACCGGCTCGTTCAATGGGACGGGGACGATCATCGGCAACGTGAACCAGCAGGGCCAGGGTTGGTATTGCATCCTGACGGCCGACCATGTCGTGAGTACCAATGGGCCGGGCGACCCGACCGCAGCAGGGATCGGCGCAGTCCAGATGAATTCCGTGGGCAATGGAGGCGACGATGGTGTTGCCGCATGGCCGGTCATGGCGGGCTACGCCGTCAGAACCAAGTCTCTCTTCGGCCCGGCATCGGCGGTCGATCTCGCTCTGGTTGCTGTCAACTACGGCGCGTATAACGCTGGAAACGATATCTATGTTCGGAATCTGGTTGCCGACAACTCGCACCGAACGTTTTCGATCATCGGCTTCGGCCAAGAGGCAAGACGCGTTGCGACGGGGTACCAAGGCGTTGGAAACTACGGAACGCAACGGTACGAGAACAACGTCGTCAACCGATACTCTCCCAATTTTAGCAATGGCGGCTATACATACGACGCCGTCATTTCCAAGATCATCTTCGATCCGGGCACCGTGTTTCCCGGGACGGGGGCAGCCTACGACGGTGATTCCGGAGCGCCACTGTTCACGAGCGGCGTCGCTTCCGAGCCGGGTCAGGGGATCTCGTACTACGCTTACGACGTGTTCGGCGTGCATCAAGGTGGGCAAGGACGGGGAGTCGGTCGGCAGTTCCGAGACTACGGCATGGATCAGTACCACGTTTGGCTTAGCGGGACGACCGGTACGCATGATGGCCAAAACTACATCAGTCACATAAACCGAGTGTGCGGAATGGTGCCGGAGCCTAGCACCCTCGTAGCCCTTTCGCTCGGCGCCCTCGCGCTGTTGCGCAGACGACGCAGATAGGTGCATCTCGACGCGGCAGGGATCTGTCTCTGCCGCGGTCTGGGCTGGCTCTCGTTGCCGGAAACGCTGTTCGGAATGGTAGCCTAGGCCCATGTTCTCTCTGGCCTTTGCGGTCGTCGGCGCCTTCACGACCGACCCCATCGACCAACTGGCATGGCTGGCCGGCGATTGGTCGTGTCCCAAGTGGGGAGGTACTTTCGAGGAGCGTTGGTCGCCGCCCTCCGCGGGCACGATGATGGGTACCGGACGCCTGATCGTGGACGGGAAGACGACGTTCATGGAGTTCCTTTCGATCGAGAGCGTCGACGGCGTCTTGACGATGTTCATTCTCCTGGGCAAGCCGTCCAAGAGCGTCGCCGCACCGGTAGCCTTCAAGATGACGAAGGCCAACGCCGGGGAGGCCGTCTTCGAGTGCCCGACCAACGACTTTCCCTCGAAGATCACCTACTCGAAGCAGGCGGGAGCGCTCCTGTGCGTGATCGAGGGCGTCGAGAAAGAGAAGCCCGCGCGGGAGGAGTTCCGGTTCACTCCCATCCGCGCGGGCGGTCGTTAGGTCTCTCCTTGGCTAGTCGCCGACCATTCCGAAGTTGAAGCTCATGATGGCGAAGTCGCCGATGTCGACGGAGCCGTCACCGTTGGTGTCGCCATTCGTATCGTAACCGGGATCACCTTCATTGGTGCCGAAGGCCGTCGAGATGATGGCGAAGTCGCCGATAGCCACCTCGTTATCGTGATCGCAATCCCCGTTGAAAAGCTCCACCATAAGGTTCTCGATCTGGCTGCCGAGAACGACCGAGACACCCTTTACGAGGGACGTATGGAACCTGAATTTCAGGGTCGCCGGTCCGATTGCAGTAGGCGTACAAGTGAAGGATCCGCCGGCCCCATAGTTTCCGTCCAAGGTTTCGACCAGGCCCGCGCCCTGCCACACTTCGATCACGAGGGAACCGCCCGCCGTCGGGCCCTCGTAAGCCTCGAGGATCGCGGTGCCGCTCACGCTGGGCCGCCGGGAGACGTACCGCAAAGCGTTGGCCATCAGCTTGGCGCCATCCGTGTTTTGATCCCACCACGAGGCGGACACCGCATTGGAAGGCGGATAAAAGCCTAGGTCGGCGCGGCGCGGATGCGGGCCGACGGCAACCAAAGTGCGCCCGTCCGACCAGAGGGCGATCTTTGTGGCTCCTGGCCGCACGGCCGTCGTGTTCGGCCGGAAGCTGGACGTCCCTCCCGAGAACGTGGCGACCCCGTTCATGATCGGATGCAAGGGATCGAGCACGGTTCCGAGGGTCTGCAAGGTTCCCGAGGTGTTTCCGCCTTGACTGACGATGCATTCGTAGGTATTGGCTTCGGCCAGCCATCGGCCGGCGAGAAAGCGGTTCGCGGTGGTCGTGCTGTTCGCGAAGGTGGATACCACGACGCCTCCCCCGGAATCGACATAGTCGGCGAGCACGTCGCCGAGGGCGACATTGCTCTGGAAGTTCACGTTGCTCCAAACAAGGACCGCATCGTAGGCCTGCAGTTGGGCAAGAGTCGGCGTCGCGCTCGTGGCGTTGATGATGTCGACCGCCGTAAAGAGGCCCGTATTAAGGAGCTTCGTCTGGGGGTCGGTAAAGTTGGGTCCGATCGTCGAGTTCGCGGCGGCGCAGATCGCCACGCTGACCGCCATCGAAGTGGTGAGAGATGCCGCGGCGCAGGCGGCGAAAGCAAAAGCTCGATACTTCATAACTCCTCCCGGCGCGCGGCAACCCGCGCACACCTCTCTGTATGATACAACAGGCTCTCACTCGCGGAATCGACGGTGCATGCGAGGGCAGCATAACCGTCGGACTCCCTTCTCCTGCGCCTCACCAAGCCCGGTTTACCCATGTACCTCAGGCGCAGGCGAGGGGCAAGGGGAGAGGTAAGACTGTGGGCGAGGGCGGCCGGCCGGTTCAGGCCAGGCGGTGTTAGCGCCGAAACCGGCCGCCCGGCACTAGTGCGTAGTACCCGTCCAGCGGGCCGAGAAGGTGCGCGCGAGGCTGAACGAGGACCGGGGCACTCGCTTCGGACCAAGTCTTCATCGCCCCGGTCGCTTCGATCGTGGCGAAGCCTGGCTCGAGCAAGCCTGCAGCCATCGCGGCGAGGCTTGAGAGCGGTCCGCGTACCCGCACGCTGATTTGTGAAGCATAGCGTCGCATCGCCTCGGCCGCGCGGACGATTTGCCATCCCGCGATGAAGGCGACGGATCGCCCCAAGACGATCGGATAGCGCATTTCGATGCCCGCCAGTTCACCGACGCCGAGCACGTCCAGGTAGAGAACGGCTCGGCTTACCGCGGCGAGAGGGGTTTGGCTGGGCTTGCCTTGGTCGTCGACGACGATCTCGACAGAGCTAGGGTTGCCCAGGGCGGGCAACCGAAGGATGCCAGGAGTTACCAGCCCAGGCTCGCTCTCGAACGTTACCGCTCGATGGCTGCCAAAGCCGACCTCGGCGTAACGCATCGGAGTTCGCTTGGGGACTCCGCCGTTGAGGCGGATCGCCGTTTCGGCATTCGGTTTGGCATTCGACCCATCGAGGTACTCGCGTACGATGTCTCGCATGGTCCGTTCATTCTTCGGCGGAGCCGGCAGCACGAAGGTCGTCCAGTCCTCCGGGTCGAAGAGTTCGATCGGCGGCTCGGGCACCGGCGCCCCGGCCCCGATTCCTCGAAGGTGCCGATCGAAGAATCCGATCGCACCCTCGCGCATGGGTCTGCTGTAGTCGTGGCTGCCAGGGAAGATCTGGCAGTCCACTGCAGCGGCTGCCCCCACGAGGGCGTACTCGCGACGAAGCTTCGCATAGGTCTTGCGCGTCGCGCCGGGCGGGAACTCCGGATCATCCTCGGCTCCCAGGATGAGGACGGGCTTCGGCGCCTGGATTGCCAGAATGTCCGACCGGTCGCCCACTTGAACCGTACCGGGGACATGATTACACAGGCAGCCATTGTCGGGTGCGTCCTCGAGGCTTGCCGCGTAAACGACGGGAATCGCCACGCTAAAACGATCGTCGGCGGCAAACGCATAGAGCGTGGCCAGGCCGCCTCCCGATGCGCCGGTGATTCCAACGCGGGACATGTCGGCATCAGGTCGCGTGGCGAGGTAGTCGAGGCCTCGGATGATGTCCCACACGTAGATTCCCGTCGCGTTGGTGCCGAGGAAAAGGTTCCAATCGTTGTGATCGCCCTCGGCCCGGCGCTCGATTGGCCGATCGCCTTCGAACGAATGACCGGGACTGTCGATGGCGATCGCCAGGTAGCCACGAAGGGCGGAGAAGGCGGCTCGAAGTTGCACACGATCCTGCCCCTTCTTGTAGGCCCAGTGTCCGTTCACGTGTACGATAACCGGCAGCCTCTGGGGCTGTCCGACGACTTCAGGTACGTACACGTGGGCGGTCACGAAGAACGACGGTCGGCTCTCGTAGACGACTTTCTCGATTCTGTAGCCCGGACGCTGGATGATCCCGGTGAGCCTCGCGTTAAGCGGCGTCCGGGTGGGTGACGGATCCAAACCGAGGCACCGCAATAACTCTGCACGCCGACGTCGGCGATCTGTCTCGAATTCGGTTCCGCTTGAGGGCACCGGTCGGCGGGCCAGAGTCTGGACTTGCGAGCGCAGGAACCGGTTGGCGATCTCACGGCCCCTGCCTTTCAGGACGTCGTCGTCCGCCTCTCCAGGCACCGGAACAAGGGAATTCATGCCCTGCTCTTTGGCGATCACCTCGCCGAGGGTCAAGAAGGGAATGCCCAGGGCGTTGAGGAAATCGGGAACGAGGGCCGTCGTGAAGGCGGCCCCTTCGGTCCCGGCATCCACCAGGATGACCGGCTTGGCGCGTCCGTTCGATTCCAGGATCGTCCGCAATGCGGCTGCCGCGGTTGGGTAGGTGAGGTTCTGAATGAGTCGTGCCTGAATCAGCCAGACTTCGCCCTTGCCGTGCCGGAGCCTGGCAACGCCGCCCGATCCAAAAACCTCCCATCCCGCCCCTGCGATGAAGGACTGCCCGAGAATTCCCGGTGCGACAACACGCGCCAGACCAAGGGCGTCGCCAGGGTCAAAGACATTCGGTTCGGGATGGTTGCGAGTGCGGATCGGGGGCAGCCAGTCGAGTGGATAGCGACCGCTGACATAGTCCTGCTGCAGGACGATCAGCCTCATTCCGCGAGCCACCGGCTCCAGGAGTTTGCGCTTCGTCCCTTTGTCGAAAAACCGGAAGAACTTCCAGGCGCGGGGGGCGAGGAGGATGGTGCCGTGCTTCTCAGGATCGAGGACTTTGGGGTCGAGATAGGTCATCGCCTCTTCGGTCGAATAGATCGGAGGCGTCGGACCTCGCTGCGACGGGACAATTCTGTAGGGCGTCTCCTCGGCCTGCCAAGGGAAGCGAAGCACTTCGCCATCGATCTTCATCTCGAACGCGAGGCAGTGCCCCCAGCGCTCGCGCGGTATCCGTGCAAACCAGCGCTCTTCGCGAGAGTCTCGTCGCATGGGTATTCGGTGGAAGAAAGTCGAACTGGGGAGGGGCTTGTGAAGGAGCCATGCCCCGTCAACGCCCTCTTCTGGGACCCAGGCTTCGACGAATCCGTCCACAGACTTCCACCTGAGCAGTTCGGATTCGACGACCGATCTTGCCGGTGAGGGTAAGAGGGGATCGGCTGTTGTGGGCAGTGCCTTGATGCGTATCGCCTCGTCGACCAAGGGCTTAAGCTGATCGCGCCATTGGAAGGTGTTCGTCCGCATCCGCAGCCGCTCGGTGAACGGGCGATAGAACGGCTCGTCGACGAGGCTTTGCCAGGCTGAAACGGCAGAGTCGAGATCACTTGCGAGCAGGGCACTCGACCCACGTGAGCCGGTCAGCCGTTCGAGCGTGGCCAACGTATAGGCCGCGCGGAACCGCGAAGCATAGTAGAGCGCCAGGTTCCGCAGCATCCGAAGTGACGTTGAGAGTTCCTTGAACTTGGTCCTTGCGCCGGGCGGTATCGAGGAGGAGTCGATCTTCGCGAGTCCCTCGTCGATGCTCTTGGCCCACTCGCGCAGGCGGTATTGCACCTCCATCAAGCTCATTCGCCCGTCCTCCAGACCCAGTGCGCGATAGGCGACCTCTTCACGAATCGGCCGAAACACGAACGCGTCGAGCGGATCGCCCTGAATGAAGGCATCGATGTCGCCCCCATTCTCTAGTTCAGGAGCATGATCGCGGTGGTCTGACCCGATGGCCTTGGCGAGGAGGGCGTGGGGAATGATGAGGCTGGCGATCTTCCAGGCGCCGGCGAGGGCGGCGCCGCCGGGCCCGAATTCCCGCGACACCTCCTCGTCGAATACTTCGTTCGGGGTCGTCGGATCGTAGCCGAGGCGACCCCAGGTAGTCCAATACATCCGGTCTCGCTCATGAACCCAGCGATAGGCCTTGTGGTCCGGATTGGCAAGATAGTAGAGCGGGTCCTTCGGATAGTAAGCGTCGAGTCCCTCGACGGTGTAGCCGGAAGTCGTGCCGATCTTCATCGAGCGGATGGAGCGCCGCACCCAATCGGGGTTGTAGAAGGGGAAGATTCGGTGAGTTCCGTTGGAGCGGACTTGCCACACGATCTTGTAGGGGTTCGAGGGCCAGCGCTCACCGGACTCGTCAAAGTGACCCGGCCAGAGCTTGGCCGGCCGCCGAATGCCGGCATCGCTAAGATAATCCTCGAAGGAGTAGGAGTACCAGTCGGCCATCCGCCCGCCGGCGATCTGGTACGGCGCAGCCCATTGCTCGCCGTTGTATTTGATCTGAACGGTGAAGTCTTTCGACTTGACTGCCAGCGGGAGCACTTTCTGCCGGCGGGTGATCCAGGAGCGCGTAATCAGGGGAATCTCGCGCCCGCTGCGCTTGACCGCTTCGAGATAGCAGTTGAAGAAGGACTCTCCCTTGCCGCTCTCGCCGATGCGGAAGCCGATCGCATCGAGTGCCGGAGCACGGCGAATCATCTGCTCCACGACTTCGCGGGTGTAGGTGTAGACGTTCGCCTCTGTCGCTTCGTAGGGCGGGTTTGGGTTCTGGGGGATCTTGAATCCGGCCTGGTAGGCCATGAGACTCACACGAATCCCGTGCGCGTGGCCGAGTTCGATGACTCGATTGAGCTGCCTGAGGTTGGCCTCCTTCACCGGCTCCGGCACGCCGACTTTGGGAAAACTGGGGCTCGTCACGAAGTAGGCGTAAAGATTCGGAGCGTCGGTGACCGCAATGTCCCAGGTGCCATGGATGTCGAGCCAATTGAGCCGCGAGCGCGCCATTAGGTCGAACAGGCTACGCCAGTAGTCGTCGTCGTGGAACCACCAGCGCGCGGGGTCGGTAAGGGCGCGAATGTCGGTATCGGTATCGTTCGTCTTAAGGTTCCAAGGCAAGGTGAGGAAGAGGTTGAGGCCCCGTTCCGCCAGATAGGGCTCTTTCGACGTCGCGAACGCTCGGCCCCGACGCCTCATCTGCTCGGCATACTCGAAGGCGCCGTACATCGCACCGACCTGATCGGAAGCGACGATCCTCGTGTTCGCGCCCTGGACTTCGATCCGGAACGCCTCGCGCCGCCGGTCCGGCACGACCTCTATCCGGGCTTGCCGAGCCGCACCGTCGAGGCGCGCGATCTCCCGCTGCGCCAGGTCCAGCGGATTCGTCGGATCGTCGGCAATGAAGGCGGCAACAAGGATCTCGATCATTCTCTCTGCTTACTCCCTGCGGGAGCATAGCAAATCGCCTCGTGCCTCGAAACTGGAGCCTTCGCGGGCTAGATAAAGTCCGCTGGACGAAGGGAAACCAGGAAATTAGTACGGTCGGCTACCCGTACCCGCGACCTTCGAATTGACCACTTGCCCCCAAGATTTCCACAAAAGTGTGGAAAAAAGTGTGACTAGCATCCTTTGGCTGTTGCTTTTCGGGGGGTCTTTACGTTGTAATAATAACGACTACCAAGAATCTATGCTCTCGCTGGGAGGCCGACCGGTCGATCTGAGAAGAGTAAGGACTTGGAAAGAACTAGCGGGAACGTGCTTTGCTCTCCTTTCAGCGTTCCCGCGTTTTTTTGCCTGCCGGTCGAGGCCGATGGAGAGTTATCAGGGGAGACTTCTGCCGCTGCCGCCGAGCGACTTGCGGCTCACGAGGCCATACACGACGAGGGCAATTGCTACGACCACCGCCAAAGGGAGAATCCAACTCAGGAGGCTCGCGATCAATTTCGCGATGATCAGGAGGGCGACAACGCCGACCAAGAGGTACACACCCATTTTCAGCGGACTCGACATAAACGACTCCTTGGCAACTCTTCCGTTCAGCATACACCCAACTACGGGCACTTAGCTCGGTTTGGCGATTCGGTAGGTCCTTTGACCGGGGCCTTGTGGCTAATCCCGCATCGCCCTGGCCCGCTCCTGTTCACGGCGAGACTCCTTCTGAGCGATTTGCTCGCGCTTGTCGTACTGCCGCTTGCCGCGACCGAGCCCGATCTCGAGCTTTGCTCGCCCGCCCTTGAAATACAGCCGAAGGGGAACGATCGTGAGACCCTTTTCTTGAGCCCGGCGACCGATCAAGGCGATCTCGCGGCGATGGAGGAGCAGCTTGCGGTCCCGCCGCCTATCGGGTGCGAAGTGGGCGGCCTTGTCGTAGGGTTCGATATCGGCGCCGATGAGCCAAGCCTCGCCGTCGAGGATGCGGCAGTGGGCGTCGGACAGGTTCACGCGTCCGAGGTAAATGCTCTTGACCTCGGACCCGACCAGAACCAACCCTGCCTCCCACGTATCGAGGATTTCGAAGTCGAAACGGGCCTTTCGATTCGTGATCGTGGCCGGACCTGCCTTCTTCTCCTCGGCTTTCCCCTTCTTGGCCATCGAGGCTAGTGTACCGGCGCCCTGCGCGCCGGCCCGGGCCTGCGAGATGTAAACTCGGCGGCTATGAGATGGTGCATTTGGATTTGCCTCGCTACGTCCCTATTCTTGACTGGCGGATGCGGCGATAAGGCCACGGAAAACGCTGCTAAGACATCAGGTACGACGACTGAAGGCGCGAAGCCAAACGACACCAAGGACAACGCCGACTCCGGCAAGACGGAGCCACCGCCAACGGATGCGAAGGTGGAAATCGAAGACATCAAAGTTGGCGAGGGTGACGCCACGGCCCAAAACGAGGACCTCGTTTTGGTGACCTATACCGGCAAGCTCAAAGACGGGACGGAGTTCGACTCCAACACCGCCCCCGAAGCGGAGCCCTTCGGGGTCGTAATCGGGGTCTCTCCTGTGATTCAGGGCTGGCACGAAGGGCTTGTCGGCATGAAGAAGGGTGGCGTTCGCAAACTAACGATCCCCTACATGAAAGCGTACGGTCCGGACGGTTCTCCCCCGAAAATCCCAGCGAAGGCGGATCTGACTTTCGAGATCAAGTGCCTCTACCTCGTCAAGAAAGGCGAAGAGGGGGTCTATGAGAAGTTCGACCTCAAAGAGGGAACCGGGCCCGCCGCGAAGAAGGGGGACACCTTGACGGTCCACTACACGGGCAAGCTGCTCAACGGCAAGAAGTTCGACTCCTCGAAGGATCGAGGTCAACCCTTCGACGTCAGCTTGGGAGCCGGCGGAGTGATTCCCGGATGGGATGCCGGCCTCGCCGGCATGAAGAAGGGCGGCGTGCGACGCCTAATCATTCCCCCGGCGATCGCCTACGGTGCCTCGGGAAAGCCGCCCATCGGCCCGAACCAGGTGCTCGACTTCGAGATCGAACTCCTCAAGATCAACGGCAAGTGAGCCTGCGGTAGCCCGCGGATGGCTCGTGCCGCGGGAAGACGGTCGCGATCCGGGGGCACAATCACAGCCGCTTCAAGACGGTGAGGACGCTCGAATAGTCGTCGGTCCATACGCGGACGTCATCGCGTGTGGCCGTCGGCTCCCATCGCTGGTCGCCGGCGATCGTCATGACGTCCGCCGCCTCACGAGACATGAGTGTCCAGGTCGAGCTGGCTTTCTGGACCTGGCGTTCCTCGGGCGTAGTGTAGTCCGCACGGGTGATCGAAAAGAGTCCCGCATCCTCAGCCAGCCGACCGAGCACCGGCTCCAGGTCCAAGTGCCGATTGGAAATGTGGAAGGCAAGGACTCCCCCGGGTTCCAATCGGTCGAGATAGAGCCGAAGGGCTTCTCTGGTGAGGAGGTGGACTGGGACCGAGTCCGAACTGTAGGCGTCGAGCACGATCAGACGGTACTTCCGGTCCGATGATTCCAAGGACAGGCGAGCATCTCCGAGCACCACGGCGAGCTCGGCGGGGCAATCGGCGAGGTAAGTGAAGAACCGTCGGTCGCGGGCGATCTTCTCGACCTCGGGATCGATCTCGTAGAATCGCCACCTTTGCCCGGGCTTGGCGTAGCCCGCTAGCGATCCGACCCCGAGGCCCACGGCGGCGATGTCGGCCCCTGCGAGGTCGATGGACTCGAAGACCTGCCCGATCGGGCCAGTCGGGTGATAATACGAGAGGGGGGTCGTCGCCTTGGCGGGGTCGATGGCTTGGACGCCATGCAGGGTGGTGCCGTGAAGGAGGCGCCGGTAATCGCCAGCCGTGTCCTCGCGCACGCGAAGGACTCCGAAAAACCCGCGGCTTTCATAGACCACTCGACCATTCGAAGTCGAGTGCCACACGCCGACCATGTACAACCCGAAGACGGCCAAGGCGAAACGGTGGGGGCGCTTTACCAAGAGGAGGCAGGCGAGGGCGGGTGCCGCATACATTGTGCTCCAAGCGGACCAACCGAACGTGTAGCCTTGGCCCGACTGATAGCGGATCAATGCCAGGGCGAGAACCACGATTCCGGCGGGAGCCAGGAAGTCGAACAGCTTGGTGCGCCCGCTCTCCGGCGAACGAGGGACGGCGGTCGGCAGAAGCAGGCAAGCCAAGATCAAGGTAATCGGATACTCGAGGATCGAGTGGAACGCCATCGGCGCGATAATCGCGTTGAAAAGCCCACCGAGGACGCCGCCGACCGACATGAGCAGGAAAAACTCGGTCAGGTAGCGCACCGAAGGCCGATCCTTCGCCATCTCTCCGTGGCACACCATGCCGGCGACGAAGAAGGTGAAGAGGTGCAGCCCGAACAACCACGAGAGCGGCTTTGTGATGGGGATCGCGAGCACCAGCACGAGTGCGATCAGAAGAGGTGGTAACAGGGCCACCATCCACGAATGAGGAATCGGCGGCTTGCGCGCGAAGACCAGGATGAAAGTCAGAAGGTAGAGGGCAAGGGGAACCACCCAGAGCATCGGGATGGCCGCGATATCGGTGCTCATCGAGGTCGTCGCGCCGATCATCAGGCTCGACGGCACGAACGCGAGAAGGATCCACCGCACTTTGCGCGTCCAGGTCGGCGCGGAAAGACGACCCTCGTCATCGGGCGGAGGGGGCGACCAAGTCAGGCCGCCCGGCGTTCGCCAAAGTCGAGAGGCACAGGCGAGGACCAGCGCCAGATACAGCCCGTAGCCGATCGCCCACAGGCCGCTCTGCTCGCTCAGACGAAGGCGCGGCTCCAAGAAGAAGGGATACCCGAGCAGCGCGAGCATGCTTCCCACGTTGCTCGCCGCATAGAGGAAGTAGGGGTCGCCGGAGCCCGGAACCCGGGTCGCCGCGAACCATCGCTGGAGCAGCGGGGAAGTGCTCGACACGACGAAGAACGGGAGACCGACCGAGACCCCCATCGCGCAGAGCAGCCAGAGGACCGGGCTCGCCCCTCCCGCCGGATTGCCGAACCGCACCATGATCGGCAGGACCACCAGAGGCAAGAGGACGAGCACGGCCTGAACGATAATCTGGGTCCGGACGGTGAACCGGCCGCTCAGGTGGGCATAGCCATACCCGAGCAGCAAGACAGCCTGATAGAAGAGCAGCGCCGTGTTCCAAACCGAAGGCGAGCCGCCGAGCAATGGCAAAACCATCCTGGCGAACATCGGCTGGATAAGGAAAAGGAGGAACGCACTGACGAAGATGGTCGCCGTGTAAAGCAGCGTCATCGTTCGGCCACCCGTGGATTTCGCGTGGGCATCGGGATAGAAGACGGAAAGGGAAGGGGTCTCGGGGCGCCTCCGAGCCGTCGATTCTGCCGGCATATGGTTAATCTTCGGTTTTCGCGCGTCTTCCTTGTATCATGGACAGGATGGAAAGGCCCTGGGGAATCGTGGCGATTGCCGCTCTCGTGATCGTGATTGGATGTGGTGGCGTTAGCGGAGCGAAGAACACGACCGGCGGAGCCTCGGGCGGCATGACCAACGGCGGCAACACCGGAGGCAACACCTCGACCGGCGGAGGAACCACGAACGGCGGCAGCACGAATGGAAGCACCAACAGTGGAACAAACGGCGGGACGAATGCCGGCACCGATGGAGGTTCCGGCTCGACGTCGGCCAGCACCGACGGCGGAACGACGACCGCCGGCAGCGACGGCGGAACAACGACCGCCGGTACCGACGGAGGTACGACGACGGCGGGCACGGATGGCGGCACAACATCCGCAGGCACGGACGGTGGCACCACGGGATCGACCACAGGGACCACAGACGGCGGTACCACCGGGTCTACCACGGGCACCACAGGAGCGACGACCGGCAGTACCGACGGCGGCGATACCGGTTCGACCACCGGAACGACCGGATCGAGCGGTGGCGGCCTCCCAGACCTCGGACCCAATGCCGACATGAGGGGCCGCCGACCCTTCCCGGACGACAACCCCTGGAACACTCCCATCGACAAAGAACCGGTGGACCCGAATTCCGCCGCCCTCATCGCGAGCATCGGCCTCGACGACAACCTGCATCCGGACTTCGGCGCGAACTGGAACGGCGGCCCCTTCGGAATTCCCTACGTCGTCGTCTCCGGTAGCCAAGCGAAGGTGCCGGTTTCCTTTTACTATCCCGATGAAAGCGATCCCGGCCCGTACCCGATCCCCTCGAACCCACCGATCGAGCCGGGCGGCGACCGCCACATCCTCGTCGTCGATCGTGACAACTGGAGGCTCTACGAGGTCTTCGATGCTGAGCGTTCTGGCAATGGCTGGGCCTGTGGCTCGGGTGCGATCTGGGCCTTGAACTCGAATGCCTTGCGGCCCGCGGGGTGGACCTCCGCAGATGCCGCCGGGCTCCCGATTTTCCCCGGACTCGTTCGCTACGACGAGGTGGAAGCGGGTGAGATCGCCCACGCCCTGCGCTTCACGGTCTCCAAGACCCGGCGAGCCTATATCCATCCCGCAAGGCACTTCGCCAGCTCGGACACGAATCCGAACCTACCGCCGATGGGGATGCGCGTTCGCCTCAAGGCCGGCGTAAACATCTCCGGCTTCTCGCCTCGCTGCCAGGTGATCCTCCGCGCGCTCAAAAAGTACGGCATGATGGTGGCCGACAACGGCTCTGATTGGTTCCTCTCCGGCACCGCAGATTCGCGATGGAACGACGAGGAAATGAACCAACTCAAGCAGATTCGCGGAAACCAATTCGAGGTCGTCAAGATGGGGCCGCTCAACGGCGGTTGAACGAGAACCTTTATCGCGAAGAAGGTCCATGCTCGGGCGAACCGAGGAGAGGTTCCCTCGGTGCCACCGTTGCGCAGGTCTTCGTCGTTGCCTGTAAAGATTGCTAGTTTAGCCAAGTAAATGTTATGAGGGCGCCCATGTTCGCCCAGTTTGCTGTAATCTGACTTAGTTGGTTCGACTTGGGCTTCTGGCCCGTTTTTAGGGAGGGATTCCATTGAAATTCTATTCTTGTCTGGTGGCCTTTGCCGCGCTGTCGGCTAATGCCTTCGCAGTCTGGAGCGACAACTTCGATTCCTATGCAACCGGTTCGCAACTCATCGGCCAAGGTGGGTGGGAAGGTTGGGGGAATGATCCCGGCGCAGGGGCTCTCACCTCGAACGCTCAAGCACTCAGCGCCCCGAATGCTGCCGCCATCGGCGGAGGCAGCGACCTCGTTCACCAGTTTTCGGGTGTCAATTCCGGCGCCTGGACTTTCAGCACGGGGATTTACATGCCGTCCGGGCGTGCCGGCACGACCTACTTTATCCTCATGAACACGTATAGTCCGTCCGGCCCATGGCTGAACGGGCATTGGAGCATCGAGCTCTCCATGTCCGCCACCGGCGCCGTGCTGGACGACTTCCGTCCGGAGACCCCTCGGTCACTCGTACTCGATGCGTGGAACGTCATTCGGGTCGACATCGATCTCACTGCCAACACGCAATCCACTTACATCAACGGTGCATTGCTCTCGGCAGGGACCTGGACCACCGACGGTGACTCGGCACTGAACTTGGCGAACGTGGACCTGTTCGCTAACGGCACTTCGAACGTGTACTACGACAACATGAGCCTCGTACCTGAGCCAGGGTCGTTGGCCGCGCTCACGCTCGGCGCCATTGCGCTGCTTCGTCGCCGACGAAAGGCCTGATAGTTGGACTCCCCTTCAGTCGTCTGAAGGGGAGTGCATTATTCAGTTTAGCGTATGCATGACGGCTTGGCGAGTTGACAGGCTCGCCAGCCCGTTTCTGTGGCTACGGCCATTTCCTTGATGCAGAGGGAATTCCGTCCCCGAACGGCGACACCATCGAGGTCAGGCTTGTTCGCGACGCCTCGTCGTCATCCTTGCCAGGTATAACCCGCACCAGTTGATGGCCTCGTCGACGGCATTCAGGGCAGAAGATAAACCGCTCACCCGTGGCTGCTCCAGGAGAAAAAATGGCAGGATACTTGGTTGCAATTCACCACCCCGACGACTACGACCAGTCCGTTGAGGACGAAGCAATGGGGCGCGATATCGACGCGCTCAACCACGAGATGGTGGCGGCGGGGGTCCGGATTTTCGTCGGCGGCCTGCACCCGGCAAGCCGCGCAAAGTCGCTCAGGGCTCATCCCGATGGCACGTTACTCATCGACGACGGGCCCTACCTTCAGACCAAGGAGCACGTTGGCGGCTTCTGGGTGTTAGAGTGCGCCGACATGGACGAGGCACTGCAGTGGGGCCGCAAAGCCGCTCTAGCCTGTCGGGCTCCAGTCGAAGTTCGGCCATTTCACTGATCCGTCGCACGCGGGGCTACGTAATCTGGTCATCGCTGATCGAAGGCCGATTACGGCCTTTCGGCGACCTTGCCGACAACGGCCCTCCCGCGTCGCCCATCACGCAAGCCAGGCGTCAGTTCGAAGGCTCCACAAAGTTCACGTACTAAGAAAGAGGAAGCGAACACTCAAGACTCCCATAGTACTCGATGATTTGTCGACGGAGTTTCCAGACAACGTCGATTCGCTATCCTTGTGGCACGTCTGACAAGCGGACCATTTTTTCAGCAACATCACAAGCCACAATGCATCATCGTGACCTTCCCAAACGGATAGCCGGAGCGATCGCGATCGCTGGATGAAGCCGTGTGGCATTTTGGGAACATCACTAACGCGTTCGGGGTCTAACCGATATCTAGGCACATCGTCGCTGCCATAAGGAGATTAACGATGAACTGGAATATCATTGAAGGCCATTGGAAGGAGCTCACCGGAGCGATCCGCGAGAAGTGGGGAGATCTTACGGATGACGAGATTACCCAGCTTGAAGGCAAGCGCGACCAACTTGAGGGCCTCATCCAAAAGCGATATTGATTGAATCAGCGGGACGCCGCTCGCGCGAGTGGGCTGAACAGCTGAAGGAGAAAATCCAGAAATAGAGGAGGACCAGCAGTATGCTGCATTACGCATTAGTCTTCTTAGTCATCGCGATCATCGCAGCCTTCTTGGGGTTCGGTGGTATCGCGGGAACCGCGAGTTGGATCGCACAGGTTCTGTTTGTAGTGTTTTTGGTCTTCGCGCTCCTCTCGTTCCTGAGCGGCCGTAGAACGCAAGCATAGCTGAATCAAGTGCTCGCCCGGTTCGCTCCGGGCGAGCACGAATCGGCGACCCTAATCAAGTAGTGGTGCTCTTTAAGGCCCTCTCGCTCCGCTTGGTCGCAAGACTCGCCGGCGCGGACGACCCTAGAGCTCGAAGTCTTTGTCCACTGGCGGAACCGGGCGCTCGATCGGCTTGCGCTCGTAGCGGTTCGCCTTTCCTCCGGCATCGAAAATTGCCCAGATATGGCAGATCGCGGCCAGTAGGAGAGGTAGGAGGACTATGCCGTTGAACTCCGCAGTCGGCCCTTGCCCACGAACGCCGAACAGGCTTAGCACGCCCTGCATTCCGCCGGGAATCAGCCAAGCGAGGCCCCAGCCGGTCAACCAGCCCGCGAGGAGACCGACCCCGAGACCCGTCGCCCCGGTAACGATCTGACCGAGGCCGGGGACGATAATCGAGAGCAACAAGGCAATCTTCCCGCTCGCCGCGTCGATGCCGTCCCCGCCAGGGGTAGGGAAGTCGAGGCTCCTCGCGGTTCCGAGCACGCATTCGGCATACTTGCGCTCGACCGAGGCATTCTGGGGCTCAATCCGCATGGCTCGCTTGTAGATATCCATCGCGGCGCGGGTCTGCCGACGTTCGATAAGGTCGTCGGCGACCGCTTCGAGGATCGCAGCCGATCCAGGGGCAGTTTCAAGGGCCTCCTCGAGGAGTTTTCCAGCGGCGGCCTTGTTGCCGCGCATCTTGAGGAGCCTGGCTTCGCGGATGAGCCGCTCGGCTTTCTCAAGGGCTTCCGCATCTGGAGGCGCAGGAAGCGGTTCTTCCGGTTCGTGCTGCTTGCGGTCGTCGGTGTTCATCATCCTATTCGAGAAGGTTCGGGTCGGCCTGTATCGATCCCCAGAGGGTCTCCAGATCGTAGAACTGTCTCTTTTCTTCCCGCATCACGTGGAAAACGACATCGCCGTAGTCGTGCAAGACCCATCCTCCCCCGGATTGATCGCTCCGCAAGGGCTTGACCTTGTGCTCACTCATCTTTTCGCGGACTTTCTCGGCGATGGCGTTCATGTGGGTGTCGCTGTTGCCGGTGCAGACGACGAAGTAGTCGGTGATGGAGGTCTTATCGCGAACCGAAAGGGTCTCGATTCGCTCTGCCTTCAACTCATCGGCGTACCCGACGATAAGGTCAGCTTTCTCTTTGGAGGTCAAGATGCTTCCATGGTTCTGTATAGGGCGTGGTCGGCGATAAAAGCGGCCACCTTCGGGGGAACCCATCGATCGATGCGCCTTCCTCTGACGATCATACTTCGAATGTCGGTTGCGGAGATGTTGGGCAGGTCGGTGGCGATCCAGTCCACCCTTTCCAGTATCCAGTCGGGAAGGACCCGCTCGGCGGTCTCGCGGGTGCTGGGTGGCCGGTTCGCGACCCCGAGACGGCCCAGTTGGAGAACGCGGCGGGGAAGTCTCCAGTCGGCGAACCCCGTGAGAACGTCGGCGCCAACCAGAACCCAATACTCCGCTGGGCGAGCCATTGCGAGCTCCTCTAGGGTGTCCACAGTGTAGCTGGGACCGGGCCGAGTGGTCTCGATGTCGGTGACCGAGAAGCGGGGCTCACCCTCGATGGCGAGCTCCACCATCTCGAGCCTGGTCTTGGCTGGCGTCGTTCGGCTTCTGGCCTTGAACGGGTTCCTTCCTGCAGGCACGAACATGACCTCGTCCAGTACGAGTTGCTCGAGGGCGGCCGAAGCCAAGGCAAGGTGACCCACATGGGGGGGATCGAACGTACCGCCAAGGAATCCGATCTTCATGACCAATCGGTGAACGAGAAGACCGCCTCGCCTATGTAGACCGTGTCTCCTTCTTCCGCTCCCATCTCCCTCAGTCGATCGATCACTCCCAAACGCACCAACCGCTTATGAAGATACCGCACGGCGTCTCGATTCTCCAGGTTGGTCATCGCAACCATGCGCAGCATCCGCTTGCCGGTGACCTCGAAACCGTCTTCCGCGCGGACCACATCCCAACTCGAATCCATCTCTCGCTCTTCCGGAGAAAAAACGACCGGAGTGGGTTCGGTCGCTTCGGCGGCTCGGACCAACTCGAGCACGCGGTAGAGAAGCCTCTCCACTCCCTGCCCGCTGACGGCGCTGATAGGGAAGACCGGTTGTCCGGCTTCGGAGAACCTCCTCTCGACCTTCGCGGCCTCGTCTGGAGGAGCGAGATCCAGCTTGTTGAGGGCAATGAGGCGCGGCTTGTCATAGAGGTCCTTCGAGTAAAGGCGGAGCTCTTCCTCGACGATGCCGTAGTTCGCCAGCGGGTCGGAGTCGTCGATGGGGAAAGCGTCGACGACGTGCACGAGGACCTTGGTTCGCTCGGTGTGTTTGAGGAACCGATGGCCGAGGCCGTGGCCCTCGCTGGCGCCCTCGATGAGGCCGGGAAGGTCGGCGGCGACAAAGGTCTCATCTCCGAGTTTGACTACCCCGAGGTTCGGCTCGAGCGTGGTGAAGGGGTAATCCCCGATCTTGGGCCGGGCCGCGCTGATCCGGCTGAGGAGTGTGCTCTTGCCGGCGTTGGGAAGCCCTATGAGGCCGACATCGGCAAGCAGCTTGAGTTCGAGCTTGGCCCGGATAGTCTCACCGGGGGCTCCCTTTTGAGCAAAGTTCGGGACCTGGCGTACACTTGAGACATAGTGGAGATTCCCGAAGCCTCCGCGCCCACCTTTGCAAATGACGTATCTCATTCCGTCGACCCTGAGATCGACCAGCACCTCGTCGAGGATGACATCCGTAATCACCGTCCCGACGGGCACCTTCACAACGATATCGCCGCCGTTCTTGCCGCGCTTGTTGCCCAGAGCGTGCTTGCCCGAGTCCGCCTCGATGTGGTCGTTGAGCTTCAGATCGTAAAGGGTGCGGCGATTTCGATCGGCCACGAGGATGACGTCGCCACCCTTGCCGCCGTCGGCGCCGTTGGGCCCGCCTCTCGGCACGTGCTTCTCCCGATGAAAGGAAACCGCGCCCGAGCCTCCGGTGCCTGAGGTGAAAGTCACGATCGCCTCGTCGAGGAACATCTTAGCCAGAGGGTACCGCGGGGCGGTCCAATCGCACGTGAGAGTGTATCAAGACATAATAATGATTATCAGAAAACTAGACTTCTTGCTCTGCGGTCCTCTTACCCGCCCGTCGGCTGGGCGATCGCGAGAGCGGTCTGATTCTGGATCAGCAGACTCAGCGCGGAAGCCCGCTTGGGATCGAGAGCAGCCAGGAGTTCGACGGCCTTGTCGGTGTCCATCTTGCGAAGGACGCGAGCCAGGTCTTCATCGCTCCATTCCTTGATGACCGCAAGCAGACTCTTGGTCGGCATGCCGTTCCAAAGTTTCGCCACCTGCTTCGCACCTGATTCGAGGTCCGGCTTGGGTGGTTCGGGTTTCGGAACGGGCGGCTTTACTCTCTTGGCGGCAGGTGCGGGCTCCTTCGGCGTCGGGACATCGGCATAGAGTTCGTGCGCCCCAGCGGTCGCCTTCGCCTTCTTGGCGGGCGTGAGACCCGGGACGTTGATTACGCCGAACAGAGCCGCGCCAACCACGCCTCCGCCGATCAGGACCAGTGGGCCGACGATCATCAGGATCAGCCGGGCCGGGCTCTTCCGTATTTCGCTCATCGATTCCTCATGGCCTCATACCGGCCCATCACACGCTGGACGTAGTTCATCGTCTCTCTGAAAGGTGGAATGCCCCCGTGCCTCTCGACTGCACCCGGGCCTGCGTTATAAGCGGCCAAGGCAAGTCGCATGTCGCCTCCGAATCGGGTCATCATCTGGCTCAGGTAGCGTGCGCCACCGAACAGGTTCTGAACCGGATCGAAGGGGTTCTCGACACCCAGCGCTTTGGCGGTTCCGGGCATCAGCTGCGACAGACCCATAGCGCCGGCGGCCGACTTCGCGTGCGGGTCGAAGGCACTCTCCTGGGCGACGAGGGCTTCGAACAGCTGCGGGTCGACGCCCGCGTTCTCGGCTGCGCTCTCGATAAGGGGCCTTAGGTCTGCTGGGGCCAGCGATCCTCCGGTGTCCAAGCCAGGCACAAACGGACTCATCGGACGAAATCCGCCGGGCCCGCCAGCGCCGATTGCGCCGGTCAGGCCGCTGCCTGGCGACTCTGACGGCAGATCCCGCTTGGGTTCCGAGCGGCGACCGTAGAGCGCGTCGAGGCGACTTTGAATCTCTCTCATCCGTGATTGGATTGCATCGGGACCCTTGAGTTTCAGCGTCATGCCGCCCTCCTTCTTAGGACCGCCCACTCGTCCAGCTCGCGCTGCTCGGCCCTTCGCGCTTCTTCCTCGTACTCGGCCAAGGCTTGCTCGCGAAGTTTCTCGAGGGCCTCGGCCTCGATTCGCTTCTCCACCCACGCCCGATACGCGGCCTCGACCTCCTGATCGAGAATGGCGATAATCGTTTCCTGAGCTCGACGCTCGTCATCCAAGCGAACGCGGTAGCGCTCGTGGTCGAGAAGTTCCGACACCGTCGCGGCAGCCGACTCCGAAGCTCGGCGGCGGCGATCATCGATTTCCACCAGTCCGGCCTGGGCGTCCTCAAGGCGCTTCCGCGCTTCGAGGTAAGCATCACGCGCCCATTCGGCGACCATCTGCCTGTAGTCGAGGACGCGCTGAAGAGAAAACTCGAACTTCTTCATTTCAGCTCACCAGTTCCTGTAACGCCGACACCGACGCGTCGAGGGTCGAGGATTCGCGTCGATCCTGGCGCAGGTAGGCGCTGACGGCTTCCCACCGCTCGATCGCCCTATCGCTGGCCGGTCGACTTCCCTCTTTGTAGGCCCCGATGCTGACGAGGTCCTCCACGTCGCGATAGGCGGCGATCAGTTCACGCAAGGCGTTGGCGTCCGCCAGGTGCTCGGGATCGACCACCATCGGCATCACGCGGCTGAGGCTGTTCATCACGTCGATCGGAGGGTAGTGGCCCCGACTCGTCAGCTTTCGGCTGAGCATGATATGCCCGTCGAGGATCGATCGGGCAGCATCTGCAATCGGTTCGTTCGTATCGTCGCCCTCGACGAGGATCGTGTAGATGGCGGTGATCGCGCCCCTCGGTCCGCAGCCAGCGCGTTCCATCAGGCGTGGCAACAGGGCGAAGACGCTTGGTGTGTAGCCTTTGGTGCTGGGCGGCTCGCCAGCGGCGAGGCCGACCTCCCGTTGGGCCATCGCGAAGCGGGTGACCGAATCCATCATCAGCATCGCGTTTTGGCCCCTGTCGCGGAAGTACTCGGCGATCGCTGTGGCGGTCTGAGCGGCCTTGATCCTGAGCAAGGCCGGCTCGTCCGACGTTGCACAGACCACGACGCTCCGCGCGAGACCCTCCTCTCCAAGATCGTTCTCCATAAACTCGCGGACCTCGCGACCACGCTCGCCGACGAGCGCTATAACGTTCACATCGGCACTGCCGCTTCGCGCGATCATGCCAAGCAGGGTGCTCTTCCCTACTCCCGAGCCTGCGAAGATTCCGACGCGCTGGCCCTGTCCAAAGGTCAGCATGCCGTCGATGGCCCGCACTCCCGTCGGAAACGGACGAGCAATCATCTGGCGCTCGATTGCGTTCGGTGGCGCAGCAATAACGGGGTAGGACTCTTCGGCGCTGATTGGGCCGAGACCATCGAGAGGGCGTCCCAGGGCGTCGACGACTCGCCCCAACAGGCCATCGCCAACAGGGACTCTCAGGCAGTGGCCAGAGTTGACGACCAGAGAACCCGCCTTGACGCCCGTCATCTCCCCCAGCGGCATCAAGAGAATTCGCTCGCCCCGAAAGCCGACCACCTCCGCGTCGATCACGGGTTCGTCTCCCTCCGGCACGACCTGGCACAAATCTCCAATCCGCGAGATGGGCCCGGTCGCCTCAGCAACGAGCCCGATCACCTGCTCGATTCGGCCACGCTGCTGGGTGAGCGGTTGGTGCTGGACCCACTCGTCGAGCCGGGCAAAGAGACTCACGTCGTCTCACCTCTCCAGCCGACGGCAAGTCGCTCCAGCGCGGCCTCGATCCGGCCATCGATGAGCCCGGCATCAGTCTCGACGACGCATCCGGCTTCGATCGAGCCGTCGACGACCACGTCGATCGAGCGGAGCCCCGAACAGGCCTCCAGGATCTCCGCCTTCCGGCCCTCGATGAGGCCGGAATCCATCGGATTGACTCGAATCCGAATTCTCGTCCCGTCTCGAATCTCCGAGACCACGTCTCGCGCGATATCGTAGGCGGCTTCACGGCTATGTTCCAATTCGCGGCGGACGAGTCGCTCGGCGATGACGATCGCCAGGATCGCCAGCCGATGTTCGCAGGCACGGATGAAGTCGTCGAAGGCCTTCTCCTGCCCCGCAAGTCGATCGGCGAAGGCCGCGATCTCCTCCCGATAGCGGGCTTCGGCCTCGACATGGGCCTTCTCAGCACCGTCTTCGAGCCCGCGTCGGAAGCCCTCCTCGTAGCCTTCGGCTCTGGCGGCTTGCCGGACCTCCTCACGCTGTCGATTGACGAAATCGGCGATCTTGCTCTTTCCGCGAGCTTCGGGGGGAGGCAGTTCCGAAAGTGGCGGCATCGCCTCGGCAAAGCTGCCTGCCTTCGTGGCTCTGTCCAGGATGTTCCTAGACAAGCACGTCCTCCTCGCCACGACCAATCTGCACTTCGCCTGACTCTTCCAGGCGTCGGATCGCGGCGACGATCTTCTGTTGGGCCTCCTCGACCAGCCGTAGCTTCACCGGGCCCATGAACTCCATGTCTTCTTTGAGCATGTTGACGGCCCTTTCCGACATGTTCCGATAGATCTTGTCGGCGACCTCGGGGCCGACGCCCTTTAGGGCTGTGGCGAGGTCTTTGGCGTCGACTTCCTTCAGCACCGCTTGGATCGCCCGGTCATCTAGCGTGACGATGTCTTCAAAAACGAACATCATGTTCTTGACCGCATCCGCGAGTTCGGGATTGTTTTCGCTCAGTGACTCGAGGATCAGGCGTTCCGTCGAGCGATCGACCCGATTGAGAAGGTCCACGAGGGCTTTAGGTCCGCCCGCTTTCGCCATCTCCTGGTTGAGGAGGCTGCTGACCTTTTTCTCAAGGACCTGTTCGACGCGGCGAATGACTTCGGGCGGCGTTTGCTCCATCGAGGCGATCCTCTCTGCAACCTCGGCCCGCAGTTCCCCGTGCAGCCTCGTCAGGATCATGGCGGCCTGATTCATCGGCATGTACGAGAGGATCAGCGCGATCGTTTGAGGGTGCTCGTCCTGGATAAAACTGAGCAGTTGGAGCGGGTCCGCCCGCTTCAGGAACTCGAAGGGGACGACTTGCATCGCCGTGATGATCTTCTGGGCCATGTTCTCGGCCTTGTCCGATCCAAAGGCCGCTTCCAGCGCCTTCTTGGCGTTATCGATACCGCCTTCGGCGATGATGTCCTGCGCGATCGCCATGTCGTGAAACTCGTTCACGACGGCCTCGCGCTGCTCGGGAGTTACTTTCTCCAGTCGAGCGACTTCCAGCGAAAGGGCTTCGACCGTATCTTCGTCGAAGCGTTTGAGCACTGAGCCGGCAGCATCCGGTCCCATCACGGTCAGGATGATCGCGGCCTTCTTCCGCGTGGACATTTCACCGGGAATAACCTTTCTCATCGGCGCTCCTCCAACAGCCAACTCTTAAGAAGCATCGCGACTACGTCCGGGCGTTCTTGGGACATCTTCTTTATCTGTTCGAGGGGCACGTCGACCCTCTCCGCGATGCCGACGATCGGCTCACCAGTGTCTGGGTCGAGCAATGGTCCGTTCGGGACCTGGACCATTTCGCGCCCATCTGGGCCGACAACCCTGGTCACGGGCTCCATGAGGGCTCGTGTTCCAGAATTGGCCGGACCGACCCCCATGGACATCATCGTGCCATCGGGCATCGCGGCGACCATCACGTTCGGCTTAACCGCCTTCCCGATCGCTTTGACGACCATGAAGCCCACCAAGAGCAAGGCCGTGATCGGCAAGATCGAAATGAGTTGTTGCATCCGCGCTTGGCTGGCCACCGCCGAAGACGCTTCTTCCGACTTCTTGGCCGTCGCCGTATCGAATTCGAGCGAGGTGACGCTCGCCTTGAACCCGGGTTGGTCGAGGTTTGGGCCGAGGTAGCCGTCGAGAAACTCGTTGACCGGACCGACGTCTTCGACCTTCGACTTGTTGACGAGCACGTTGATGCTCAAGGTCTTAATAGCCCCGACGGCCTTTTCGGTGTTCCTGCGTGTCACGTTGCGGTCGAACTGTTTGGCGGTCTGTTCGCTCGAATATCCCGCCTTCGACCCGCCTTCAGCAGGACCGCTGGGCGTTCCACCGGATGTGTTGCTATTGAAGGCGTCGCCGCTTGCGCCGCTCGCTTCGCCCGGTCCCATTTGTTCCTTGGTCTGCTCGAAATTGATTGGCCCATCCGACGGTGTGACAATCGTCTCGCTTTGGCTGGTCTGGTCGAAGTCCATCGTGAGGTCGACGCTCACGACGGCATTTCCTCGACCGAGAACCGCATCGAGCTTCTGCTGGATCTCCTGCTCTCGTCGCTTGGATTCCTGAATCTCGGCCTGCACCTTGCCGGCAGCCCGTCCATCGGCTCCTTGCTCGGTTTGACCGTCCCAGAGGGTGAGTCCCTCGTTGCTGATAACAGCGATGTGCTTCATCTCGAGTTTCGGAACGGCATTTGCGACGAGCCGTGCGATGGCGCGGGCTTCGTCCGGGCCGATGCCGCCATTGCCGTCCTGCGTCACGAAGACGCTGGCCGTCGGAGGCTTGCGATCGCTCATAAAGCGCGAGTCGTCGCCTGGCGTGATGTGGACGCGGGCGGAGCCCACCCCTTCGACCTGCTCGACGGACTTGGCGAGTTCGCCTTCGATGGCGGCCTTGATCCGCTCACGCTCGACGGTCGGGGTGTTCATCCAGCCCATCTTCTCGAAGTCGGCATAGCCGCCGTGGCCGCTGCTCGGAAGGGCGTTCGCTCGGGCCAGTACCGCCTGTGCTTCCGGCTTCACGTCACTCGGTACCTCGACGTTTCCACGGACGTCGTAGCGATTTGGTATTCCCGCCTTGCCGAGTTCGTCGGTCACCATCCCCATGTCTTTCTGGGTCAGGCCGGCGTAGAGCAGCTCGTACTTCGGACGGCTCGCAAAGAAGAAGGTCATCCCCAAGATCGCGATCAAGAAGGCGCCGCCGAAGAGGCTGACCACCTTTTGGGTGCGGTCCGCGGTTTCCCACCACGTTCTCAGTTTTAAGAATATCGAACTCATGGGCTTGCCATGACGTCCGGCGGATCATTCGCTCGTCAGACTTGCATCCTAGCGATCTCTTGGTAGGCCTCGAGCAGTTTGTTTCGTACTTGCAGCGTTAGCTGCATGGCAACGCTCGCCCGTTCCATGGTGATCATCATTTCGTCGATGTCCACCGGTTGACCCGCCATAAAGGCTTCACCCTTGGACCGAGCATCCTGCTGGCCCTGGTTGACTTCCTTTAGGACGTCCATCAACATTTCCCCGAAGTCGCCCGATTTCTCGCTCTTGGGCGATAGAACTTGTTCGGTAGCTACTTTCGTGACGTTTGGCGTGGCGTCTATTCTCATTCCAGACTACCTAGACTCGACCGATTCCTAGCGCCGCCTGTACCATCGACTTGGCGGTGTTGAAGGCGGCGATGTTCGCCTCGTAAGAACGACCCGCAGCGAGCATATCCACCATTTCTTGTATCGGATTGACGTTGCTGTAGTAAACGAAGCCATTAGCGTCCCGAAAGGGGTTACCTGGGTCGTAGACCTGCCGCAGAGGATTCTGGTCCTCGGCTATTCGCACGACGCGGACCCCATCCGGCCCTCCAGCCAGTTCGACGTTCCTTCGCCGATAGGCATCCTGCGAACCCGTACGCATTGAATTTGCGTTGGCAATGTTTACGGAGATGACGTCCATTCGCGTCCGTTCTGCCGACATTCCTGTCGCGCTGACGCGCATCGATTGGCTAAGAGTCATTTACCGTCCCTCCCGAATCACATTCTTGAGCCCCGAGAAGTAACGAGTCGTCATCTCGGTCAGCGTGCGGTAGCGAAGCTCCGTCTCTGCCAATCCGAATACTTCGACTTCGAGATCGACGGTGCTGCCGTCGACGCGGTTCGCGGTCGAGCGCGCTAGGCGCTCCTGCATTCGGGTGGCGCCGACCGAGGGCCGGCCCTCCGCCCGCTCCAGTTCGATCGCGAAGTCGATGTCCTGACGCTTGTAGCCCGGCGTATTCACGTTCGCAAGGTTCGCCATAAGCATGCCTTGGCGATCCCGGGTTCTTTGCAGGGCGCGAGTCAGATTATTCAGGTTCGGATGAAACAGATTGTCCAGCATTGGCACGGTCGGTCTTCCCTCCCGCGCTTCCCTACGCTTGCGAGCCGGCCCGATCCTTCGCTCCGGCGGCACGCCCCATGGCGGCCTATTGAAGATCTCGGAGGTCTCGCCGGAAATCTTTAGGGCTCATTCCGCCGATGGTGTAGGCTAAGGCCATGACGGCCCTGATCCTCGCGCTCTCGCTGAATGTCGCCGGTCAACCGATCGTGGTCAACAGCCTTGCCTCGCTCCGCGCGGCCGTTCAGTCGGCGACTCCCGGCGCCACGGTCCTTCTGGCTCCGGGCACCTATACGGGCGGGATCTTTCTCTCCGACATCCACGGTCAGGCCGGACAGCCCATCACGATCGCCGGCCAAAGCTCGACCAATCCACCCATCATCCAGGACGGCAGCACCGCCTTCCAGATCTCGAAGACCAGCCACATCGTCCTGAGGGACTTCGTCATCCGGCGGATGGCCAACAACGGGATCAACATCGACGACGGCGGGGTTCGAACACAGCCCTCTCACCACATTCGGATCGAACGGCTCGACGTTTCCGAGCTACCCACGGGCATTCACGACGGGATCAAATTGAGCGGCGTCGACGACTTCGTCGTTCAGGACTGCATCGTCAAGGCCTGGGGTGGCTCGGCGATCGATATGGTGGGCTGCCATAAGGGCGTGATCCGGGCGTGCCTATTCCAAAACGGCGGAGATAGCGGCGTCCAGGCCAAGGGCGGGTCGAGCGACGTCGCCGTCTACGGCTGCCGCTTCGTGGACTACGGTCAGCGAGGCGTGAACCTCGGCGGCTCGACCGATTTCGAGTTCTTCCGCCCCCCGATCGAGACCATGACGGAAAAGTACGAGGCCAAGAACCTCACCGTCGAGGGATGCACCTTCGTGCGCGGGCGCGCGCCGGTCGCGTTCGTCGGGGTGGACAGGGCGACCGTCGCCTATTGCACGATCTACCAACCCGAGCGCTGGGCCATGCGGATTCTTCAGGAGACGGTCGCCGCCGGATTCGTCCCGTGCCGGTCGGGCGCGTTTCGTAAGAACCTCGTCGTCTTCACTTCGACGCAATGGGGCGAAGGCGGCGTGAACATCGGGCCGAACACCTATCCGCGCTCTTTTCGCTTCGAAGGAAACTTCTGGTATTGCACGGATCGCCCGGACCGGAGCACGCCGACCCTGCCGACCGCCGAGATCGGGGGCACCTATGGGGTGAACCCACAGGCGACGCTCGTACCCCCCGGCACGGTGACCGTTCCTTCGAACAGCCCGGCGCGCGCTATCGGCGCCCATGCCTGGGTGGAGGGCAAGTCTCGCTGACGCTTCGGGTGCGGTCGTTCCGCAACGCGCCCGCCACTAGAGGCGGCGACGATCCGGAAGACACTGGGCCAGGCCTATTCGACGAGAGTCCACTTCTCCTTCTTAGCCTTGTCCCAGTCAGCGACGAAGCTCCACCAGTTCCTGAGCGGGCGGCCCTGATAGGTTAGCTTGTGTCCTAGCCCGGGTATAGCCTGTAGCCAGTAGATCCGCCATTTGATCGGGTCGCGATCCCAGCGATCCGCGTTCATCCGCTGGGTCTTGCCGATCCCCTCCGGCTTCCAATCCTCGATGTCGGTCTCGACATAGCGCGGGTTGGCCCAGTCGTAGTCTTTCTCGCTATTAGGGGCATAGTGGGTCCAGCCACAGCGGGCAGGGTTCGTTACGATCTTGTGAGAGGCGTCGCTGCCCACGAACTTGCCCCAGAAAAGAAGCTCGCTCCACTTGTCCGGCGGCGTGGTCTCCCGGCCGTCGACGTGGTTGAGGAGGTGCTCCAGCTGATGCATGTGGTTCTCGAGCATCTCACCAAGGCCACGGCCGTAGTTGTAGTGGTAAACGGTGTAAGTTCTTGAGAAGACCGGCAGGTCCTTCTGGTCACGATTCGAGTTGCTTACGTCGCCGGTTGGGCTCGACATGTTCGATTCCCACAAGCCGATCTTGCCGTGGTAGCCCCACATCCAGATCTCGTCGACGCCCTGTTCTTCCACCAGCTTCTTCGCGTCGATGCGCTCCATGATCGCGTTATAGTCGGGCAGCGGCGCATCGTTCCCTCGGGCGGGACGGAGGGGGATAGCCTCCTTGTACTCCACCTGGCCGACGACCCGGTAGCGCAGGGAGGGCGGATTTTGGGTCTTGTAGCCCCGGAAGCGGGAGCCCTCCTCAAGCGCCTTGGCGGCATCGATGGTCAGCGCGCGGGTCTTCGCCCGGAGATCGGCGTAGCTGCCTCCAACATCGTGGGTCACGCTCTGGTCGATCTCGTCGCCTCTGCAGGGAAAGAACGAAACGACGAACACCTCGATCGTGGCCGTTTGGGCGAGGGTGGCGGCGAGAAGGGTAGCGATCATGCCTCTTTCTACCCCTGTCTGGGGGCATGTTTGCATCATGTTGTTCGTGCCTTTCCCCTTCCGAGGCAGATCCTATGGGATCGGAAGAGAATAGACGACGAGACCGAAACCAGTAGCCATGCGACTGCCAGCCGCCAGAGCGAGGAAGGGTGTCGTCCGGGCGTTTGCGCGGGAAAGGAACGCCGATGCTTCGGCCTCGGAGCTAAAGCCGTAACCTTGAAAGTCTCCCAGGATGGTGGTCGTCATTTGAACACGCACGCGTTCCGGCAATCGGTCCGCGCTGCCATTGAAGTTCTCGACTCTCTCGAATTCGGGATAGAACTTCATCAACGAATCGAGTACGGCACTTTGGCGATCTCTCAGCTTGGCTGCCCACTCCTCTTCCTTGGCCACGATCAGGCGGGTGATGACGTGCAGATCACGAGCTCGCTGATCTCTGCTCAAGGCATCTCGGCCTCGGACCTCGAACTTCAAACCCCTGAGTGTGCTATACCCAACGCCGATTTCTCTTTCCGCGGCAACCGCTGGAACCTCGCGTGAGCTTGGCCGCACTGGTCGCTCCTGCAGGGAGCGGACCGTCTCCGGAGAAGGCGTTGGCTGAAGGTAAACCGTGACTGCTTTGGAGCCGTCACTCAGTGCCAGAGCAAGGGAGGGTAACACCGTATAGTTAGCGTCGCCGACGTCCTCATGGTTCATGCTCGGTGGGCCGAAGCATGCCCGAACCAGCCGGGACAGTTCTGGGTGGTTCCCGACCGAGAACACCCCGGACGACCGGAGAGCCGTCTGAAGTTCCTCCAGTGCGGCATGGTGCCGCTCCTTGGCAGGAAGGTCGTAGAGCTGCTGGTGAACCAGATAGGCTCGACCGTTGACAACCTCGAAATCGAACTCGTGTTGCCGGGCGTTCTTCTGCAGATCCGCACCCTCTGGCTGGCGCTGTTGGAACCAGGTCGGTATTTCACCATCGTCAAGGGTCGCAATCACTCTCGCGATCGGTCTCGGTATGTTCTCAAGAGACGTCGATGCCTGATTCGCGGAGGCAAGGCTCGTTAGCACCGCGAGCCCATAAAAAACGCTATACATTACCTAATCCTCTTCAGTTATCGGGAAAATCCCAAACACGAACCCCGGGTTCTCATGCCACTCGCGATCACGCCGAAGTTTCAAACCTGTCCCCAGGTCATCCTCGTGCCATTCGAACTCCTGCCATCCCAGTTCGCGATCCCAAAGCACGATACCTCTTCCGACATGCATCGAGGGCAAGACATACTGAACAATGTCCCACTGGTATGTCACTTGAGTAGAAGATAGGGGTGTGAACTTCGCGTGCCAGGTCGGCGGGTTCTGAACCGCAGCGCCGATTACGCGCTGGTACTGTACATCATTGCCTTTTACACCCATGACCGTGATCGCCGAGGGACCAGTATTGCCGACCTCATGAACGATCTTCGTCCACCTCGCAGAAACGAGCGAAAACGAACTCTGCTTCCAGTCGCCAGCTAAGCCAGCTGAGGAGACGAGAGTCCCTACAAAGATCATAGCAAGTTTCGGATACAGGCCACTTTCCATGAAACAAATCCTACCCCCCCCCCGGCTCAGTCAAGCCCCAATCTGAATTGCCTGCACTTTCGTACTTTTCGGTGTGCTGATCGGACGGTATCGTTTGGGTTCAGTAAATATGCAGATCCAAGCTGGCGCGCTCCAACCGAGCCGCCAGCCCTGCCGCCCCCACCGCCCGCAAGGCCTCCGCCCCACCGACCCAATCGGGCGCCGACTCGGGCAGCACGACCGGCGCGTCGAGGCGCATCGTCACGACCTTCCGAAAAAGCCGAGCCCGTTCGGTGTCCTCGGACGGACGGCTCCACGCCTCGACGACACGATCCAACGTCCCGTGGGCGAGCAGCAGGGAGGCCGCCGACTTCGGTCCGATCCCTTTGATGCCCGGGATGCGGTCGGACGGGTCGCCGCAGAGCGCTTTGAAGTCCACGACCTGCGCAGGCAGAACGCCCAGTCGCTCGACGACCTGTGGGACCCCGATGCGTTCCGGCGCGCCGCCCCCGCGCCGCGGCGAGAGGACGGTGGTCCGCTCGTCCACGAGTTGGTAGGCGTCGCGATCGGTCGTGTAGAGGAGGGCCTCGCCGTCGAAGACGGCCCTTGCAGACGCCATCAGATCGTCGGCTTCGAAGCCCGAAGCCTTCCCGACCCCGAACGCGAAGGATCGGCAGAGGTCGGGGAGTCGATCGAGCTGCACGAGGATGTCCGCGTCGAACTCCCGACCGCCCTGGTACGCCGGCCAGAGCTCGTTCCGGTACGTATCGACTCCCAGGGTGTCCCACGCGACGAACACGCGGCCTGGCCGCTCGGCTTCGTAAAGCCGCAGGAGTATGGAGAAAAACCCGATGATCGCATTGATCGGCTCCCCGTCGCGCGACTTCGGAGTGCTGTGGTAGGCGCGATGGGCGAGGTTGTCGCCGTCGACGATAAGGATCGCTTCGGACATCTGGGAGTATGTTGGCAGACTCGTGTAACCCGGGCGGCCCGCCATCCGTCCCAAACTCGATGGTACTCGCCAACCTCGTCTTCGTCGCCTTGCAAAACGCCGGCTACATGAGCCTCGCCTCGTATCCCGCGGGTTCAGCCATCGCCGATCCCGAGGCTCCGGGTGGCCATGGCGCCTCCGACAGTTTCCCCGCCCCCATCACCCGCAAGGAACTTCGCGGAAAGGGCCTGACCGCGCTCCTGCTACCTTCCAAGGCCGGCGTCGTGCTTCATATCGGCAACGACAGGAGCGATTCCTGGCTGCGCGCTTCCGACGGCAGCCTGCAGGGCTGGCTCGAGGCCAAGGACGCCACCGGCAAGTGGCGGCCGATCGAGTATCACCACTGGGCCTGGTGCGGGAACAGCCGCCACCGCGTGAATCTGCCCAAGGGTCAGGAGTTTCGCTACTTCGTCCGGATAGCGCAGGGCAGCCTGCGAACCACGATCCGCTGGAAGCTGGCCCAGGAGGGTCAAGAACTCGTCTCGACCGAGGTGACCTACGACATGGCTCCCCAGCGCTTCTCGCTGAGCCCCGAGGTCGCACGGCAGTACGAATTGGAAGCCGAGTGGCAGCCGCCGACGCTGAAACCGAAGGGAAACCCGACCGGCGGCTGACGGGCTCCGCCCGCTCCCCTTTCCCCCCGGTTCTGTCCGGTCCCCTCTCCCGCCGGTTCCTTCCGGTTCCCTCTCCCGTTTGCGGGGGAGGGCTGGGGAAGGGTAGCGCCGGCGCGGATCGTGATAGCGCCGTGCGGAGTAATCGGTAGCGGCCGTCGCTCTCCCCCTCGTCTCGACGAGGGG
>DDTO01000004.1:487659-698128 GCA_002344135.1 Chthonomonas sp. UBA2362
GCCGGCAGGGGGAGTAATAGGGAGGGGCCGTCGCTCGCCACTCAGCCGGCGACCGGCTGGCCGATGAGCATGATCCCTGTCCCCACGAGAATCACGACCGCCATGATGAGCATCGCGACCTTGATCGGGTCTCGCTTGAAGACCGTTGCGATGCCGGCGAAGAAGAGCACGATCGTGAAGAACACGGTAATCAAGGTGTACTGGTCGCCGACTTCGCTGGCCTTTCGGGCGGCCTCGATGGCCTGGTCGCTCTCTTCGCGGACCTGGAAGGTGTCTCCGAAGAGGCTCATCGCGTATTCGTCGGAGTCGGTGGGATGGACCACCTTCTTCTGCTTCTGGCTCTCCTCTTCGGCCCAGGCGAGCGCGTCGCGCATCCGCTCCTCCATGAAGTCGGCGAAGATGGTGTCGGCAATCTCCTTCTCGACCTTTGCCGCGGGCCCGGTGGACTTGTCGGCGGCGATGGTGTGGTTCTGCCACTCCATCCAGGTGATCATGTCGAAGGAGTAGCCCTGTAGCGCCTCCAGGTTCTTGGTGTTCGAGTCCTCCAGCTTGGCGATGGCCTCGTTGTAGCGGTCCAGACTCTGCCCGCTGTAGAGGGACTCCTGGTACGTCGCCCAGGCCGCGCCGACGGTGGCGGCGCCGATGACGAGCGCGGTGACGAGTTCGATGACGTATCCGCGCCTTTCCGCGCGGGCCTCGGATGGGGCAACTTCCATGCCGGCCAGTTTGACCGCTTCCCGCGCGGGAAGCGGGCGGATCCCGATGTAGGACTCTCGGCCTAAGCCTGTCAGAGTCTTGTCAGAGTCGGCGGCTACGGTCTCCTCACCGATGCGAAATCGGATCAAGGAGACAATACAATGCAACTCAACACTCAAAACAAAGGACCGGTCGGCGGACGATTCGTCGGCGGGGCCCTTCTCACCATCGCCCTCGCGGTTCTCATCGGCTGCGGAGGCTCGGGCGGATTCGGAGGATCGACCGGCGGTTCCAGCGGCGGATCGACGGGCGGAAGCTCCGGGGGATCGACCGGAGGCGGTTCGACCGGAGGCGGATCGGGAGGTGGAGGCAACGACCTCGCGACCGATCTCGTCATCGATCGTGACAGGACGCTCGGCTCTCAGGTCAAGGCCAGGAACCTGACGATCGCCGCCGGCGCCAAGCTCACCGTCCCGAGCGACGTCGTGATCCAAGTGTCGGGCAAGACAACCTTGAACGGAAGGATCAGCGCCTCCGGCAAACTCACGCTCATTCCTCAGGGAGGCTTGGACGTCGGCTCTGCGGGCGGGATCGAAGCGGGAGACGGCGATGTCGTCATCGTCAGTGCGCCCACCGACGTGCCGACCGACGCAGAAATGCAGGAGGCCTTCGACAAGAAGCTCGCGATCGGCGCCGAGAAGACGAAGTCCCGCATGGCGCCGAGCGGACGCGACCTCTTCGGAAACCCCACCCATCTGCCACCCATCGTCTGGCTGCCCGGCGCACGCCAGCGCAATCTCTGGGTGAACGTCCTCGGACCGCTGCACGTCGGCGGCACTGCGGGCGCCCCTCCGATCACTTACACTCTTCCCGACGGCGCCCCGGGCGCCAATCGAACCGGCGACAACGCCGTTGGAGGACACGGGAAAGACGGAGGTTCGGTGGCCTTGCAGGCCGACCGGATTCTCGTCACCGGTCCGGTCACGTTCAACCTCGGGAGCGGTGGTGACGGCGGCAGCGCGATCGCTGGACCCGCGACGTCCGCCAAGGCGATTGCCAAAGGCGGGAACGGAGGCAACACCGGTAAGTTCATCATGGCCAGCGCCTTCCTGGGGATCCTTCACGGCATCGACATCCAACAGCCGCTCACACTGAACTTCGGACGCGGAGGACGAGGTGGCGACGCCACCGCCACCGGCCTGCCCGGAGAAGACGGCAAGCCGGGCAAAGATGGGTACAGCGCCAAGGCGACCGGCGGCGATGGCGGGCTCGGCGCTCTTCCGGGATCGGCCGGAAGCGACGTCACGGGTCTGTTCAACCTGATCGTCAACTCGAACAACGGCGGCGACGGGGGCGATGCCACGACCACCGGAGGCCGAGGCGGTAACGACCTCGCCAAACCGGGCACCCACGGTGGGAAAGGCGGCAAGGCGACTTCGATCGGCGGCCACGGAGGCGATGCGACGACTTCGCTCGCCGGCGGAGTGGCCGGAGCTCTCGCAGACGGTCCGGGTGGCAACGGCGGCAACGCGACCACCAATGGCGGCCGAGGCGGAGACGGCAACGACTGCTGCGGAGACGATCCCGACAAGGGCGGTAATGGCGGCGGCGGCGGCGAGGCGATCGCGACGCCCGGAGACCCCGGTCAGGGCAATCCGAACGGCGCCGCGGGAATGACGAACGGCGTGGCCGGCGACGGGGGCGCAGGCGGAGACGGCATGCCTCCCGGCGCGGGCGGTGCAATGGGCATGGGCACTCGCGTTCCCAACGGCGTGCCCGGCGCCCCCGGCAATCCCTGCGGTGGTGGGGGCGGTGGCGGCGGCGGCGGCGGAGTCGATGTCCGTGAGGTCGAGCCGAACGATCTCGAAGACACCGCGACCCTGATCCCTCCCATCGAGAACGTCGGTGGCGTCAAGACCGCAGGCGGATCACTCAGCGATCTGGAAGACAAGGACCACTTCCTCATCATGCTGGACCCCGGAACCTACGTGGTACGAGTCTTGGAGAAACCGCAAGGCGCTTCCAACTACTTCTTGGACATCGGTGGAGGAAACGGTACTGTCCCCGCGATCGACAGTCCGACCACCTTCACGATCGAAGAAGGACCATTCCCGGTGTTCATCGGAATGTTCGGGGGAATCGGAAACTACAAGTTGGAGGTACGTCGCATCGAATAGCGTCCTCCCGACGCCCGATCACTCGTTGATCGGGCGTCGCTCGCCACTAAGAGAGGCAGCAACTGAACCGATCTTCTCGTCGATGCCTGCCTCGACTCGGATGCTCGTCGCTGAGCAGTAGGACATGAACTCGCGCAGAGCAGTTTCGAGCGCAGGCAGGAAGCCGGGGCCCGGGTCACGCGGCTCCCAGTGCCACCTCCTCACTTCGAGCGCGCCCTCCCGACAATGGAACTCCACTCGCGCGACAAGGGCATCGCCGAATAGGACCGGCAAAACGTAGTACCCCCACCTGCGCTTGGCCTCCGGCACATAGATCTCCCACACGTACTCGAAGTCGAAGAGATGGCCGATCATCTTCCGGTCCCACATGAATTGATCGAGGGGCGCCACGAAGACGACGCGAGGTTCTAGCAGGGGCTGATCGAGGAGAGAAAGGAATGCCGGGGTCGCATGCGCTTTCACGCCTTCGACGCTCACCGGGACGAGTTCCCTACGCTCCACTAAAGCCGCGATCGCCTCGTGCTTGGCGTACGCGAGCACCGAGTACGACCAGACCTCACCGGGAGCGGCAGGTCGCACGATCCCCATGGCCCTGTGTCGCTCCAAGACCAACTCACGTTCGGCGTCCTTGGCGGCAAGGGGCGGCACCTCGCGGAGGCGTTGCGGCACGACCCTCTCCGTGAGGTCGTAGATGTGCTGACCGTTCTTGCGCCCCGCGGTCATGATCTGGCCCGAGTGCCAGAGGGCTCGAAGCACTTGCTTGGTGACGCTGGGGCCGAACCACGATCCCTTCCACTCCTCTTTGCGCTGTTGGAAGTCGAAGTCCTTCGGCATCAGGGGACCGCGCTCTTCGATTTCCTTCAGGACCCGGTCGACGGCGTCTTTGTGTTCGCCGAAGATCTTCTCTTCGAAAGCGCGACGATGAACCGTGTAGATGTGTCGTCGCAAGGGCCAGCCCTCGAAGGGCACTAACGACGCCATCTTGTCCCAGCCGTCGTAGACGTGACGATCCTCATAGGCAAGCTTCTGCCAATCGCCGACTCGGTAGTCCTTCAACCGAGATTGCAAGACGAGATCATGGTTACAGCCCACGGGTGCGATGGGGTCGAACTGGATACTGCGGAGCCGGTCGAACACGCCGACTTGATCGGCGCACGGGGTGAAATGATGCCGCATCATCGCCCAACGGACGTCGGATTTGGCGATGTGAACGAGGCTCGGCACACCCTAAGTTACCCCGCCGTCCGAGGCTCTCCTGAAGCTACTCGCCTCAGTGGTCGCCATTTCGAGGTATCGACAAAGCGCGTTCGCTAAGCGGATCTGTTTGGGCGTCGAACAGTCAACGGTGAAAAGGCCGGGGCTTGCGACGAGGATGACCGTGGACTTCGCGCGCGAGGTCGCCACGTTGAGGCGGTTGAGGCTGTAAAGGAACTCGAGCCCGCGAGGTGCCTCGTCCGGGCTGGATGTCGCCATCGAGTAGATCACGACGGGGGCCTCCTGGCCCTGAAACTTGTCGACCGTGCCGACCCGAATGCTGGGCAGCCTATCCCGTAGGACCTGCACCTGCATGTTGTAGGGTGCGACTACGAGGATGTCGTCGCTCACCAGGCGGCGAGTGTTGCCCTCGGCGTCGGTCCATGTCGATCCGGCGAGCAGGCGGTCGACGAGGCGGCGCACCGCTTCGACTTCCTCCGCCGAACTCGAGCGGTTACCGACGTGCTCCACCGGCACAAACCAAAGCCCGGCGCCGTCGAAGGGCCCGGCTTGAGCGAGGGTCTGTCTTTCGCAATCCGGCAGCGAGACGAGGCGGCCGTCGTAGAATAGCTCCGACGTAAACTCGGCGATCCTCGGATGGAGGCGTCGCGTGGTCGGCAAGAAGAAGCCGCGATCCGAAGGGATCGTGGCCGCCTCGCCGAGCAAATGGTCGAGGGCAGATACATCGACCCCCGGCGGATGGCTGCCCTTCTGCGGGCGCTCTAACTGCTGCGGGTCGCCGATTAGGACCACGCTCTTGGCGGCAGGGGAGACGGCGAGCACGTCGGCGAGAGCCAGTTGGCTGGCCTCGTCGACGACGAGGACGTCGACGGAGTTCATGAACTCCTCACGCGCCCAGAGGAACTTCGTCCCGCCGAAGACATGGCAGTCGTCGAGGGCCGCCCGCGCTTCATCGTTCGCCTTCACGCATTCGATGGACTCTTCACCCTCTTCGTCCTCGTCTCCCTTCCTTCCGATTCTGAGGCTGATGCCGACTTCCTTGCCGGCATCGACGACTCCTGCAAGCAGGTGCTTGACCACCATGTGGCTGTTCGAGGTCACACCGACCTTCTTCCCCTTCTGGACGAGATGGAGGATAACGCGCGCCGCCAGATAGGTCTTCCCGGTTCCCGGTGGTCCCTGGATCGGCAGGATCGACTCGTCGAGGTCGAGGCACACGACCTTGGCCTGTTCGATCATGTCGGCACCCTCGTCCGACAAGAATGCACCGCTGCTGAGGCGTGGTTTCTCGCGCATCAGGAGGTCGCGACCGGCGCGGAAGGGGCCGTCACCGCCGAGCCCCTGCTCGGCGACACAATCAGCCATGCGCATGAGGGACTCCTCGAGCTCTCCGCTGCCGATGAGGGACTCGAGGACGTAGACGCCATTAGGCCGCTTCTCCCGGGCTCTCCTCGTCGGCTTATACATGAAGAGTCCGGCTACCGTATCGATCGAGACTAAACCGCCCAGTTTCTCGCCCTCCTCGTCGTAGACGGTTCCCTTCCTGATCTGGCACTCTTGTGGCGGAAACTTGTAGCGATGGTAAACCTTCCTGCCGTCTAACTCTTCGCCATCGAATGCCAACCCTGAAAGGGCTAGCGGTTCACCTTCGTAATCCTCATAAGCCATCTCTTTATGACGGAAGAACTCCCACCAGTACACCTTTTCTTCTCGGCGGTAGTAGCCGAGCGAATGCCCCAGGAGCCATCGAGCCTGCTCCTCGGGCGTTCGCTCCCCTTCGTTATCGGATATGCCGGCGACGAGCCGCTCGGTCTTCTCCGCGATGAGTGCCTGGCGATCGGTGAGCGGCTTGCGTTCCTCCTCCTTGTAGTTCGGTCGCGGATCGTCATCTCCGCGCAGGCCCTCCAGCCAATCGCGTAGCGCGATCAGCGACACACAGTCGTCGCGGTTGTATCCCAGCACCGTGTCGCGAGTCTCTTGGTCGACCTTGCTCGGGAGGCCGACCTCGATGGCCACTTCCAGACCCATTCGCGCGGGGCGAGCATCGTCCAAGGGCACCTCGCGGGCGAACCCGAACCAAGGCTCCAGATCCTTCAGCGAGTACCCCTCTACCCCCACCTGGACCCCCTCCCGCACCACGCGCTGCAGGTCGACGAAGACGTGCTCTCTCAGCCAATCGTCGACGGTGTCCTCGTGCAACGCAAAGGCCCCCATCAGCCGTTTGATGGCGGTTGGCTCGTAGTGGTGGTAGTGGTAGACGTGCAAGTCTGGATAGCGCTTACGCCGCTCTTCAATGAAATCGACCAGCCACACGAACGCTTCCTTTTCCTCGTGCGCGGCGAACGCCCAACGATGGGCGAAGCCCACGCTCCCGTCCTCCTCCAGGAACGCCACGCCGGTGAGGTATTCGAGCCCCCGCTCACCGACGAAATGGTCGCCCTCGAAATCCAAGAATAAGTCCCCCGCCGACGGCTCGGGCAACCTCCCCAACCCCACGTTCTGCTCGACGGCTTCTTTGCGCTCGTGCACGATTGTCCCTTTCCGGCGGCTCGTCAGCTGGAGCCGGGCTTGGTTCTGCACCCGCGCAAAGGACTCTCGCGACTTTCGGGGAAAGTCGAGCTCGGCGTCGGCGAAGGCGGCGAGGGTGACGACGCCACGGACCTCCAACTCTCGCCGCTGCCCCCGTGAAATGCCGGCGACGAGGGAGAGGTGGTCGATCTCGCGCCAGTGCTGGCGGCAATGGCTCCACCAGCGGCAGACTTCGCACCGGACCACCGGATCGGCGCTGGTCTCCTCGCGCGCATCGATCGCCGCCAGCAGAGAACGCTTCACGTAGCGGAAGTAGGCCATGAAGTCCCGCGTCCGATACCATTCCGGCTGTTGACTGAGCGGAGTCACGACGCCGATCCGCTCGGGAAGACGCCCCTGGATCGCCTCGACGAGCTCCGCGTACAGGCAAAGCTGAAGGATCGTTTCGGCCTTGGTTTGCCGGGCCAGTTTGGTGTCGATGATCTCGTACGACCAGCCGCCGAGGTCGCTGGGCGCGTCGGTCTTGAGCAGGATGTCGGCCCTGCCCCGCCAAGTCGCTTGGGTAAGCGAGGCCTGCACGATGACGTCCTGGCCCCGCCGCATCAGCTCCACGGTACGCTCCACCGCAGCGAGTCCCTCGAGACCCTCTTCCACCCGGTGCGATTGCATGCCGAAGGTGTCTTCCAGATGGCGGACGTACTTCTCCTCGTGCTCGAGACCTCGTCGCTGCAGGGTTTCGAGCTTGGGGTCGATCCACACGGGTGGGCGGAGTTGGCGGTACGCGGCCAGCAGGTCGAGTTGCGTCAGATGGCGACACCCGAGATGATTGGCCAAGTCGGACGCCGACAGGAACAGTTGGTCGTTCTTGTGTTGCATCGCTAGCCGGTGGACACCCAATCGAGGTCGATGCCGCGGGCCATCACGAGTTCCTGCAGCTGACCGACGTGAACTCCCAGGTGGCGGATGTTGAGCAGCTGATGCTCCAGCTTCGGCATGTCGTACCAATCGAACCCCGACTCCGGCGAATCGAGATCGATCGCCTCGACCCACCCGTCGACGTTCCGATCCACGAGGTCGAGGTAGTCCAACAACTGCGCCTTGGAATAGGCAGGGTCCACCGGGACCGGCTCCTCGTCCTCCCAGAGAAGGCGAATCGTGTCGCGGTGCTTATCCCAAGCGCGGAACGCCTCTTCTCTGGTCTGCAAATAGAGATGGGTATAGAAGAGGAGGTGGTACGCGATGCGCCACGTATTGCGCGGATGCTCGCCTGCGAGCCATAGGTCGTCCGGGCACTTCTCGATGGTCTCCCGCAGCATAGCGAGACCGGCATGATATTGGCCTCTTATGGCTCGCTTCAATGAGCGGTTATCCATTAGATTCCTAATGCCTTCATTAAGAATAGGTTCAGGGGCGCGGCTGTAGCCAGATATCCCATGACTCGATCCGGCAGGTCGTCGGCGACCAAAGCCTTGGAATCCAAAGTAGCCCAGTAATAGAACTGTTTGTTCGCGATGAGCGGCTGAATCTTCGCGACCTCCTTGAACTCGGGAGGTAAGACCTTGTTGCGCTCGCCGCGAACCTCTCCGAACTTGTCCACGAAACCTTTGTCCCCGATGAGCTTGCCAAACTCGTCGAGGTTTGCCGCGATCGCCTTTCGAATCGCGAGCACCTGCGCCGTGTCTGGCGCGTAACAGCCACTAGCGACCGCAACCTCCTTGCCGTCGACATGGAAGTAGAGCCCGGGAGTCGATGGGTTGTGCTTACCGCCCCGCGAAATGGCGAGCCCGGCGTTCGTCTTGTACGGGGTCTTGTCCTTGCTGAAGCGGGTGTCCCGGTAGATGCGGAAGACGGCTTGCCGCGGCGTGGTGTCGATCGCCGGGTCGAGCGCCTGCATCCGCCCGATCATCTCAGCGGCGAACTCCTCCATCGGCCGCTTTACCGAGCCCTCGTACCGCTTCTTGTTGGCCTCGAACCAGACTTTATCGTTGTTTTGTTCGAGCTCCCGAAAGAAGGCCATCGTATCGTTCGTGAACCAGGACATGCGAGCGTTATGGCATGAAATGAAGTGACGTAAGCAACCCCGGGTCGCCGGCATCCGTCGCTATCTCCGGGTTTATGTTTGTTACCGAAGAGCTCATTCGACGCATCGAGCGGTCCGAGGCAGAGCGTGTACGCGTGTCGGCGGAGACATTCGGTGGGTCCGTCCTGCCGATTGGTGGTGGCGTCGCAGCGAACTGTGGCGAAGGCAACGTCATGACCCAAGCGATAGGCGTGGCTAGCGGGGTGGATCTCGCAGAAACTGACTTCGACCTCATCATCTCGCACTATCGAAACTGCGCCCGGTTCGAATTCAAGCTTTCGGTACTCTCGCCGATGTCGCTGCGGGAATGGGTCGTTCGGCGGGCGATCGGAATCCCGGAATTCGAGACCATCCTCGTGCAGGCACTTTCCGACTACGACGCCGCCCCACCCCAGATCGACATCCGGCGCGTACCCGATATCGACGCGGATGCTTACGGACAGCGATCTGCACAGCGGTTCTACCAAAGCGAACCGCCTCCCGGACTTGCTGGAGTCGTCTCCGCAATGACCAGAGCGGAGGGAACGAACGCCTTCGAGGTGTTCCTCGAAGGCGTTCCGGTAGCGAGTTGCTCCGTTGGTTTGGCCAACGGAATCGCCTGGCTGGGAGGCGGTGCGGTCGATCCTCCTTATCGTGGCCGGGGTCTACACAAGGCCATGCAGGCCTACCGGATGATGCTCGCCAAGGAGATGGGCTGCGAACTGATCTGCCAGGGAGCGTTGCCGGGGTCGGTCTCCCACGTGAACGCCCAAAAGAACGGCTTCGCCGTGGCGTTCACCAGGCCTACCTTCTGGGTCGAGCCTGAGGAATGCCGGGACTGAGCGTGATCGGCGGCGGCTACGCGCCGACCGCAGCACGAGTCAGGCCTCTTCATTAACTACTCCTTGTCCGCCTTTGCGTAGTCGAGCATGCCCTGGAAGTCCACGACCACGGCAGCCTCGTTGCCGACGACCCAGGCGTCATGCCCGGACGGAAGCAGGCTAATGTCGCCCGGCTTGCAGTCGAATTCCGTACCGTCGTCCATCCGCACCCGCAGCGTCCCGGAGACGTGGTACTGAAAGTGGGGCGCGAGGCAAGAATCGGTCTTCGCGAGATCTTTGACAGACGTCGACCAGCGCCAACCCGGCTCCAAGGTCGCCCTTCCGATCATGGCGCCACCCACCTTCACCAGTTCGAGCTTGCCTTTCGGGAAAGTCCGTGTTTCGTCGGGCTTCTTGAACGACTTGTGTTCGGCCTTGGGTCCAAGATGGACGGCGCTGAAGAGGATCGCGGTCGCTGACGTTCCCGCGAGGAAGCCGGTCAGAAACGAGTGTTTTGTGCACAGCATTCTAGGTTCTCCTTCGCCCAGTCGGGGCGTAGTCGAATGCTGGTCGGTTTGAGTCGGCAGAATCAAGAATGGACAAAACGGTCCCTATCCAAGGATAGGGGATCCGAGGCTATCCCCCGTTCCAATCCGGAGGTGCGACGCCAAGCAGGTGCTTTACGAAGAAGTCCCTGCGCTTCCGTTCGCCATACGTTCCGCCGCCCGTGTGGTCCTGGCCGGGAAGCAAGACGAACTCGAATTCCTTGTTCGCCTTGATCAGCGCGTCCGCGAACCGGGTCGTCGATTCCGGCGGGACATTGCGATCCAGTTCGCCCACCATCAGCAGCAGCTTGCCCTTCAACTTTGAAGCATGGGTGATGTTCGACTGCTCGGCATAATGTGGACCGACTGGGTAGCCCATCCACTGCTCGTTCCACCACTGCTTGTCCATTCGGTTGTCGTGGCACCCGCAGGAGGCGACTGCGACATGGTAGAAGTCGGCATGGAAGAGCACTGCCCCGGCCGCGTTCTGGCCCCCGGCCGACGTACCGTAGACCCCGACGCGAGAGAGGTCGACGGTCGGGTCCTTTGCAGCGAGCGCCCTGAGCCAAAGCTTCCGATCGGGAAACCCGGCGTCAGCGAGATTCTTCCAGCACACGTCGTGAAAGGCCTTGCCGCGATTGTTGGTGCCCATGCCGTCGATCTGCACGACGATGAAGCCTAACTCGGCAAGCGAATTCATACCCGTGTAGGCGCGGAACTCCTTGGGCACGTGGCTATCGTGTGGTCCGGCGTAGATGTTCTCGATTACGGGATACTTCTTGTCTGCCTGCCAGTATGTGGGCCGAACGACGACGCCCCAGATGTCCGTCTTGCCGTCGCGGCCCTTAGCTGTAAACCGCTCGGTGACATGGAACCCAGCCTTGCGCAGTTCCTCGTCGCTCGACTGCTCCAGATCGAGCAGTTTCGCTCCATCGCGAGTGCGGCGCAGCACGTGCTTCGGCGGCGAGTCCACCCTGGACCAGGTGTCCACCGCGTAGTTGCGATTCGGTGAATACGAGACGCGGTGCGTCCCATCGCCCTCGGTGATCCGCACAGTCTTTCCGTCCTTCAAGCCGACTCGGTAGTGGTGGATGTGATAGGGATCTTGTCCTGGCTCGCGACCGTTCGCGGTGATGTCCATCGTCCCCCCGGCCTCGTCGACGTTTTCGATCGAGCGCACGACCCAGTCCCCCGAGGTGATGGCCCGCGCTTGACCACTTTCGACAAGGTAGAGGTGCCCCCATCCGCTCCGTTCCGAGCGCCAGATGAGCGAGCCGTCCCCCAACACATGGAGCATAAGGCGCCCGAGATCGACGAATGTTTCCGCGCGCTCATCCACCAGGGTCGTTGCCGTCGCCGCTGCCGCGTCGATGCCGACCACCTTCACCCGTTGATAGCCGCGGATCGGAAAGTGCATGATCGCCTGACCCTTCGACGTCCACTGCAAGTTCGGTGGGCGCGACCAAGGTTGGCCGCCCCCCATAATTGGGTCGAGGTCGATTTTGCGCTCAGTCGACGCTTCCAAGTCGATCACCCAGGTCTCGAAGGTATCTAGCACATCGCCCGGAAGGTCGTAGAGTCGTTCGCTGAGTGCCGCGCGCGCGCTCTCGTTGGTGCTCCGGAGGAGGAAGGTCTTCCGCCGCTCTCCGGGAATCAAGCGGAAGGCGACCCCGCGCTTGTCGTCCGGTGCAGGGGAAAACGACGAGTAGTTCCCTTCCTTGGTGATGGTCGTCCACTCCCCGCTCTTGCGGACTTGCACCTGGCCCTCGTGAATCCGCGTGGTCATCTCGCGGCGCGTCCGAGGCTCTGCGGCCGGTGGGGCTTCTTCGACGGCGGCGTACTTGTCGAGGTCGACGCGATAGCGCTTGTCGTCTATCCGGAAAGAGATCGACTTCCGGTCGGCTGCCATCTCGATCGAGTCGAAGGGCAGTTCTCCGGCCCGCACATCGCGCTTCAGGGTCTCGCCCAAGGCCTTGGCCATTCGTTCGTGGTCGAAGGCCGGCCCCTTGCCGGGTGGCACGCACCGCACGAGAACGAAGCGCTTCCCTGCTTTGCGATCGCGCGTCAGGTACCAGAAAGTTTGGTCATCGACCCAGTTCGGTGTGAGGCTGAGCCGGTCGACGAGCTTGTTTGCCTCGCCTCCCAGCCGGTCGGCACGCCGGTAGTTCTCGCGCAGTTCCGAGGGCGTCGGCACATAGGGCTCGATCGTGGAAGGCGCTGATGCGCCGAGTACGAAGAGGGCGGCAAACAGAATCATCCCTGCATTCTATACACCATCCATTGCCACGGCAGGCTGGTCCTCCTTTGAAGGGCAGAAATGCACGTAGCCTGAACTCCGCGGTCGGCGGGCCAACTCCACCAACCGGGACTGTTCCTCCATAATCCGGGCGTGATCAATGAGGAAAGGCTGGTCGCGCTCTTCCGTGACCTTTGTCTGATCGACGCTCCCGCACTGGCCGAAAAGGAGTCGGTGCGCTTTACCCGCGAATACCTGGAGCGGCTGGGCCTCGAGGTCTACGAGGACGACGCGGGCTCGAAGATCGGAGGGAACGCGAACAACCTCATCGCCACTCTCAAGGGCAACAAGAAGGGAGCGGCGAGGATTTACCTTTCCGCACACTTCGACACCGTAGAACCTACCGCTGGGCTCGTCATCGAGGAGCGCGACGGCGTCTTCTATAGCGCCTCCGACACGATTCTCGGTGCCGACGACAAGGCGGGGATGGCGCCCGCCATCGAGGCCGTCAGCGCGCTGATCGAGTCCGGCGAACCGCACGGCGACGTGGTCCTCCTGCTCACGGTGGCCGAGGAGATCGGCCTGAAGGGGGCCGCCGCTCTCGATATCGAGCCGCTGGACCTCGACTTCGGGTACGTGCTCGATACCGGGCCACCTGTCGGCTCGTTCGTGACGCGCACCGCGACCCACGACAAGATCGACTTCATCGTGAAGGGCCGCCCCGCGCACGCCGGAAAGGACCCCGAGAAAGGCATCAACGCCATCGAGGTCGCGGCGGATGCGATCGCGCGGATCAAGTCCGGACGGGTGGACGAAGAAACCACGGCGAACTTCGGACTTATCGAAGGCGGGTCGGCCGTGAACGTCGTCTGCCCGTCGGTGAAGATCAAGGCCGAAGCGCGAAGCACCTCGGTGGAGAAGCTCGATGCCCAGATCGCCCACATGATCGCTGAGTTCGAGCGGGCCGCCCGCGAATGGAACACGACCGTGGAGATCGACCATCGGCGGCATTACTCCGCTTATCAGGTGCCGGACGACGAGCACGTGGTGCAGATCGGACAGCGCGCGAGCAGGGCGCTCGGGCTCGAGCCGACGCTCCGCACCACGCTGGGGGGAAGCGACGCCAACATCTTCAATGCCAAGGGAGTCCAGAGCATCGTCCTCGCCACCGGGATGCACAAGATCCACACCCACGACGAGTACGTCTCGCGGAAAGACCTGATCGACACCGCCCGCCTTGCCTACCAGATCATCGTCGAGGCCGCCCAGATCGAGAAGGGGGCCTGAGGCTCGGACCCGGAGGAAGCTGACTTCGGTCACTCGTGAAGTTTCGTGACCCGTGGATTTTTCGGGTCCAAACAGAATTCTCATACGCAAGGCCTATAGTGACGATCGAGGGAACCCGGCGACGGGATCCCGTGGAGGTTAGAAAATGAAACTGAACAGAATCTCTCTCTTGATCGTCGGAGTGGCGCTCGCCGCTTTCGCGCTCGGGCAGGGCGGTCCCCCGCGAGGCGGACCTGGTGGACCCGGTGGTCCCGGTGGCCCGGGCGGCCCAGGTGGCCGCGGCATGATGGGTGGCCCTCGGATCGTCATGATCCCCGAGGTCCAAACCGAGCTGAAGCTGACCGAAGCACAGAAGAATTCGGTACGCGAGATCATGGAGAAGAACCGTCCGCCGCGGGGTGAAGGCGGTGGACCTGGACGGGGCCAAGGCCGCGGACCGGGTGGTCCTCCCGGCGGCGGCGAAGGCCAGGGTCGCGAACTGGTGGAGAAGATCCACAAAGACCTGAAGGCGGCGCTGACGGCTGGCCAATTCGACCGGTTGCTCCAACTCGAACTCCAAGCAGAAGGCCCGATGGCGGTCACTCGACCCGACATCGCCGAGAAGCTCGGGCTCTCCGAGAGCCAGATCGACCAGATCCGGAAGGTCATGGAAGAGAACCGACCGCCGCGACCAGAACCCGGTTCGCCGCCCCCGAGCCGAGAGTCGATGGACAAGCACCGTAAGGAAGTGGAAAGCAAGGTCCTCGGGGTGCTCACGGCCTCTCAGAAGAGCCAGTGGACGCAGATGAAAGGTGCTCCGTTCACGTTTCCTGCACCCCAGCGACGGGACGGCTGAGGAAAACACTCCTGCCCCGCCGGCTTGCCGTCGGGGGAGCCGACCGGCCCAGCGATACTTTCGCTGGGCCGGTTTCGTCGTTTGACGTAACGGAGGTCACATTCGAATGGCAGCCAAATCTGGTCAAGGCACCCTCATCCTTATCCTCGGCATCCTAGGGATTATCGCGTGCGGGATATTCACCGCCATACCCGCTTGGATCATGGGCAACAACGCCCTCAAGGCGATCGACAGCGGATACGGCGATCCGAACGAGCGCTCCCTCGTGCAGATAGGACGAATCCTCGGCATCGTCGGCGTGGCGCTGTTCGCGGCGGCATTCCTCTTCTGGATCTTGTTCTTCGGCGGAATGCTCGCCTTGGGAGCAACCAGCGGACGTTAGCACCGGCCCAGAGGAGGGGCTCCGGTATACTCGCGCGAGCGTGAGGGAAGGGCAGAGGGCGAACCTGAGAATCCTGCAGGTGATCTCCAGTTCGGCGACGTCGGGCGCCGAAAAGCACGCACTCACGCTCGCGCTCCTGCTCCGAAAACGCGGGCATGCGGTCGAGGTCGTCTGCCCCAAGGGTGGCTGGATGGTCACGGACCTCCAGCGGCACGGGATTCCTGTCCATCCGATCGAAATGAAGGGGCGCTCGACGCTGGCCGCCCATCGATGGATGCTGCGCTTCGTCCATCGTCGCAAGTTCGACGTCATCCACGCCCACCTCACGCGGGCGACTTACCTCGGCTTCGTGTCCGGCCTCTTCCGGCGCGTGCCGCTCGTCGCTTCGGTCCACGTGGCGACCCACGACGCGATCTATAAGGCCGCTGCGCGCCGATCGAATCGGCTCGTGGCGGTCAGCAACTATGTTCGCGGCGTCCTCCACGGCCGCGGCATCCCCGAGCGCTTCATCGACGTCGTTTACAACGGCACCGACTTCGCCGGCTTTTCTGCGGAACCTCGCGAAGGCGTCCAGACCGAATTCGGCATCCCCTCGGAACGCAAGGTCGTGGGCCTGGTGGGTCGCGTGTGCCGCGAGAAGGGCCACATGCTGGCCGTGCAGGCTCTGCCGCGCGTGCTTTCGGCCCATCCCGAAGCCCATCTCATGTTCGTCGGGCGCTTCGAAGCTGGCTACGAGGGAGAGATTCGGCAAGCCGTTCTCGACCTGCGCGTTGACCACCGGGTCACCTTCACCGGCAACCGAGACGATGTCTCTCGGCTCATCGACGCCATGGACTTCTCAATCCTGCCTTCCTCGATGGAGGCTTGCCCGTTGGCGGCGCTCGAGGCGATGGCTCGCAGCAAGGCGCTGGTGGCGTCTCGGGTCGGAGGACTGTCCGAGCTCGTCGTGCATCGGCAGACAGGTCTGCTGGTCGACCAGAATCCGACCGAACTCGCCGACGGAATGATGTTCCTGCTCGACCACGAGGAGGAGCGGACCCGAATGGGGGAGAACGCGCGGCGGCTCATCGAGGAGAAGTTCACGCTGGAGCAGATGGTGGAGCGCCTCGAAGCCGTATATGGCCGGGCCCGCGACGGGCTGAGCCGCTAGTTCTCGACCGTCTTCCAGCCGTACGGCACGTACCGGTTTTCGAATGAACCGTCGTCGAAGAGGTCGGTCAGCGCATACCCGTATGTGCATTCGTGGTAGTCGCCGGCCCACCAGCCTCCACAGACCGCTCCGTTGCAGAAGTACGTCACGCCGTTGTAGACCACCTGGTCAATGAGGTGCTCGTGACCGCTCACGCAAAGTTTGACGTTCGGGTGTTGCCTGAAGAGGTCCTTGATTCGCCGCGCGTCGATGTGGACCCAGTTGCCAGGAATCACCCAGTTGCCGGTCTTTTCGTTATCGCCATCGAACAGCGAGCAGATCGCGAGGATCGGGATATGGCTCACGACCATCACCGGAGTCGTCTTCGGAACGGCGGCGAGGTCTCCATTGAGCCACTCGAACTGCTCGTCGTCGAGCCGGGCTTTATAGCCCTTGCCGTCTGGGTAGGTGCTGTCGAGGATCACGAAGTGCCAGCCCGCGCGATCGAAGCTGCGGTAGGGCTTCTCGAGGCCGAGGACTTCGCAGGCCCACGCCTTCCCGTATCTGGGCTCCTTCGCGAACTTGTCCGGGTTGGCCCAGCCCCATACGTCGTGATTACCGATCGTGTGCTCGACTGGAAGCGAAGCCGTCTTCATCACCGCGGTGAAGACGTCCCATTGGGTTTTGGTGCGTGCCGCATCGGCGCCGAAGCAGTCCATGATAAGGTCGCCACCGGTGAGGATCAGGTCGGGCTTGTCGACCTGGCTTTGCGCATGGACGATGCTGGCCTCCATTCCCTTGGGCGCCCCGCGCTCGGGCTGGACGTGGATGTCGGTCAGGTGTGCGATGCGAATCGTCCGCTTGCGGTTGGGATTCACCGCGGCCCCGGCGAGGTTCGGCAAGAGGATGCCAGCGGAAGTTGCGGCAAGAAGATCGCGACGGCTGATGGCGCCCATGCCTTTAGTTTAACCCTGCTCGCATGCCAGATCGCGGCGGGGCGATAAACTTCGGTTATGTCCGCGCTGCCCGAGGCTCTCGATCACGGCTTCGTGCTGCGTGGACGGATCAGCATCGATCATCCGCTGGGTCGCGGCGGCTTCGGCATCACCTACGTGGCCTCCGACCTCGATCGCAAGGACCTGTGCGTGGTGAAGGAACTGGCCCCGGCCAGTGCCGTTCGCCTTTCCGACGGGCGGCTTGACCTCCGACCGCTCGGGGCGACCACCGCTCAGCGGCTTCGACACCAGTTCGTCCATGAGGCTCATGTCTTGGGGCGGCTCAACATCCGAGGGATCATCCCCGTCCGGATCGCATGGCAAGAGAACGGCACCGCCTACATCGCCATGGACTACGTCCATGGCGCGATGCCCCTTCAGAAGGTCTTGCTCTCCGAAGGCCGCATGGACGTGTCCGCGGTCCTCGATATCGTGTACCAACTGCTGGAGGCACTCGAGGCGATTCACGCACGGGGGCTGCTTCACCGCGACCTCAAGCCCTCGAACGTCCTTTTGGGTCCAAAGGGAGAGGCTTACCTGATCGATTTCGGGAGCGCACGGGAGTGGCATGCCGACCGCTCGGCCCACCATACGGTCGAGTACACGCCGGGTTATGCGCCCATCGAGCAGATGAGCGAGTCTGGGCGGCGGGGGCCGGGTACCGATCTCTACGGCCTGTGCGCATTGGCATACGCGCTCCTGACCGGATCGCCGCCGACGCCCGCCGTGGATCGTGCCGGGGGCGCCCCTCTGATTCCGCTGCGAGCCGTCCGGCCGGATGTGGAACCGAGGGTCGCCGCCGCAATCGAAGCCGGTCTCGAGATGGAACTCGACCGCCGCCCCGCGAGCGCCGGCGCCCTGCGTGCCATGCTCGACGAGCCGACCCCCAGCTCGCCGGCCAAGAGTCCGCTCAGGGAACTCGACGAGCGGCTGGTGCGTCTTCAGCAGTTCTGGTATGGCGTTAGAGAGTGCCCAGCTTGCGGAGGAGTGCTCGAGCAGCCGCTGCCCCTTCGCAGCGCGCGCGGAGGTCTCCGATGCCCAGTCTGTCGCGAAGGCACGATCCGCTTGAGGCGGATCAGCGAGGCGGCATGCCCGATCTGCCGTGTGGGAGTGCTCCAGAAGATCGTCAACTCGAATCCCCTGCGAATCTGCCCCACTTGCCGGGTCGGGCTTCTCACGCGACGAGGATTCGGCCTCCGCAAACGGGGTCGGGTCTGCAGCGACTGTGGGGAGTCGTACGTTGTAGAGGGAAACCCGTGGCGGCGGGAGTCCGACGATCTCGCGCTGTCGCCCGCCGATTGGCGCGAGCGTTGCGGCCGATCGATGGACGTCCGGAGATGCGACGTCTGTGCCGCCCAGTTCGATCGCCTGCCCGACGATCGCATGCGCCAAATCGTGCCCGCGCCCAAGCCCGACGACTTCGACGACTTGTTCCTCGACGAGTGGGCCCGAATTGCGGCCGGACTCGATCCCGGCGCGGGCAATGCGACGTGCGATGCCTGCGAAGCGGATTACTTTCTCGATGGTGACCGATTGACCCTCCTTTCGGCATCCCGCGATCCCTTCGGCTTCGCCGGCGCCTACCTGGGCCGCCTTTTGCGAAGCGAGGACGTCGGGTGGCTAGCGGTTGGCAAAGCCAGCGGCCGCGAAGGGTTGGTCTGCGGGGACTGCGAGGCCGAGTTCGACGGCTCGGGCGACGTTCTGACCCTCGCACGATCGACGCATAACCTGCTGCGCGGGCGAATCGGCCAGAGCCTGACTTTGGCAAATTGGCACCGGATCGCTCGCGATTTGCCCCTGGTCGGCGAAGAGGACACGTTGACCGCACAGGTGGCGACCGCATTGCGCGAGGCCTATGTCTCGGGCGAACTTCCCTTCGATTCGCGGGACGCTCGCGTGATCTGGAGGGGTCCGGCCGCACGCGTCGAGGGATCGGGCGACAATCGCTCCCCCCTCGGCTCAGGGCAACTGCTCCTCGACGAAAACGGACTCGCCTTCGGGGGCTTGGTGCGGAAGCTGCGGGTTGCCCGGGAGGCGATCCTGACCGCTGCATTCGAGGACGGGGTGCTTCGTTTCTCGCTGGAAGACGGGACTTCGCTGGAGTTCGAGGTGGAGCCCATCGCTTTCTCCGTAAAACTGGACTCCGGAAGATGGGAGACGGTCCTCGACGGATCGGCGCTCGCCGCGCGATTCACCGCCGCCCAGCAGAATGATGAAGCGGAGCAGGTGCTCTGAGTCCTCGGTGCGGGGGCTTCGCGGGTGGACTCTTCAGCGAGCGGATCAGGACTCTTTATGGACTCTTAAGCCGCATAAGAGTCCCTGTTATGTCCTCGTAGGGTCCCTGCACAGTCCATTCGCACGGTGTTGGACCGGAAGCGAGCTGGAGAGATTGCCTTAGCGCGGAGTCGGCGCAACGGCGGGCTTGTCCGCGCGCGCTTCCACGACCAGCCTTGCGGCCTGGTTTGCGGCTACCTGCAGCCGGCGCTCACGCTCGGCGTCGACCAGCGTCCTAAGCTGGTAGTCGCCGGTGAGGGCGACTGGGACGAACACCTTCGTCGACTTGGCGCCGAGAGAGACCTCGATGGGCTCGAAGGCCAGGACGTTGCTGAGGGAAGGCGGCGCTTCGTTGCCCCTCAGGGCGCGAATCACTTCGCTTTCGTCGATCGGCTCACCACGGGTGCCAAAGGGAGGGCTCGGGCTCATCCGTTCGACGACGCTCCCCAGGGATTCGAGCAGGTTGGCCTCGAGCGCCGCCGCATCCCAATGGCCGTGATCCTCGCCGATGAGCGTATACCCGCGATATTCAGCCTTCAGTCCAGCGGGCAGCCGCTGCATCTGTACGCGAGCGTAGGCGGTTGGAAACACCGGTCTCCAACGGCTCGGCGAGGATTCGGCCCCCATCATGAAGCCGAGCCCCATCGCGACGACGAATCCGCCCACGACGGCGAGGGCAAGAAAGACCCTTCTGCGTCGGCGACGGGGGAGTACAGGCGGCGGCGTGACGACCCGGTTTCGCCGAACCTCCTGGAGCAGGCTTTCCACCTCCTCCGTCGTAACCCCCATCGCCTCGGCGAGGTCTGCCGATGTCGGAAGTTGCCGGAGCGCGTCGAGTTCTTGCTTGCGCCGCGCCCAAAGCTCGAAGACGGCTTGCGCTTCTTCGGTAGTAATCACGGGCTCGGCGTCGGCGTGCATCAACATCGCTCCGTTTCATAATACAACGCACTCTGGAGCCGAGTTGCACCCGTTTTGCGAGCGGTTTCACGGTCGCGACGATCCCCTGGCCCGAGGTCGGGGAACCCGAGACGACCTCGCGAGGAATAGACCATAGTATCGTCACAGAACGCGCAGGGTCCGATGGCCCTTGCGTAGGAGGGTTTACTGCGCTATGAAGGGTTTCGTTCGTCCTGGCCTCGCCACGCTCGCTCTTGTTTCCCTGGCCGTCGTCGTCCACGCCCAGGGCCCGCTCGCTAAGAACAACCGTGCGAACTGGAAGCTCGCCGACCGTTTCACCACCGAGAGCCTTCGGCCTTTCGTCTACAGCTCATCGCTCACGCCGGGATGGATCAACCGGACCGATACCTTCTGGTATTCCTGGCGTGACGACAAGGGCGTTAAGTTCTGGAAGGTCGACTCGAAGGCTCGCAAGAAGACCATGCTGTTCGACTCTGCGAAGATGGCTGCCCTGCTATCTGAAGCCACCAAGAAGCCCTACGATTCGACGAATCTACCCATCACGACCGTGACCTTCGACGAGAAGGATGCGAACCTGATGCGCTTCACGCTCGAGAACGTCCGCTACGAATACGACCTCGTCAAGGAAACTCTCAAGGTGCTCCCTCGCGCAGCGGGGGCGCCCGGTGCTGCCCCCGGCGGCGCGCCCGGCCAAGGACGACGCGGCGGCGGAGGGCAAGGCGGTCAAGGTGGCCAAGGGGGTCCTCCCGGCGCCGGAGCCCAGAACTTCCGCAACTACTCCCCCGATCGCAAAGCCTTCGTATACGCGATGGACCACAACCTCTACTTCGTCGAAGTGGTCGACGGGAAGGAAGGCGAACCGATTCAGCTAACGAAGGATGGGGAGAAGGACTACAGCTTCGGAAGCCGCGACACCCAGCAGCAATTCCAGCAACAACAGCAACAACAACAACAGCAGCAGCAGCAGGACCAGCAAGACCAGCAGGAACAGACCACCCAACAGCAGACGACTGCTCAAAGTCAGGAGCGTCGCGTGAGAGCGAATGTCACCTGGTCCAAGGATTCCCGGCGCTTCTACGTCACCCGGAGCGACTCTCGCAAGGTGAAGGAACTCTGGCTCGTAAACTCACTATCGCAGCCGCGGCCGACCCTGCTGACCTACAAGTACGCGATGCCTGGCGATACCGACGTGTCGCAGATCGAACTTCACGCGTTCGATCCCGACAAGAAGGCCCTCGCGAAGCTGCCCGTCGAGAAATGGAAAGACCAACGCCTGATAAACATCCACTGGCAGGATACGACCTCCGACGCCCTCCGCTTCATTCGTCGCGACCGTTTGCAGCGCAACCTCGAGGTATGTGAAATCGACCTCAAGGAACAGAAGATCAAGGTCCTCCTAGGCGAGTCCGTCGAGAACGCATTCTTGGAAACCCAGGACGTTCGCTACGTCAAGCCCGGCGGCGAGTTCCTCTGGTTCTCGGAACGCACCGGCTGGGGGCACTACTACCGATACTCGAACGATGGCAAGCTCCTCAACGCTGTCACGAGTGGCCCGTACCGTGCGGCTCAGATCGTTGAAGTCGACGCCGACAAGGGCATGGTCTGGTTCCGGGGCATGGGCCGCGAACCAGGCGAGAACCCCTACTACCGTCACCTCTACTGCAGCAAACTCGACGGCTCCGACCTCGAACTGCTCGACCCAGACGAAGCCGATCACCAATCGAGCCTCTCACCGAGCAAGGACTTCATCGTCGACGTTTGCTCCCGGACCGACATGGCGCCGAAGGCCCTGCTGCGAGATCGCAAGGGCAAGGTCATCCTCGAACTGGAGGAGATGGACATCAGCCGTCTTGTCGAGGTGGGCTGGCGTATGCCCGAGCGTTTCGTCGTGAAGGCGGCCGACGGTGTCACGGACATTTACGGCAACATGTGGAAGCCGACCGACTTCGACCCCAGGAAGTCTTATCCGATCATCGCCAATGTCTATCCGGGACCTCAGACCGAGAGTGTGACCGCAGGGTTCTCTGCGACGGCGACGAACCAGCGGCTTGCCCAATTGGGGTTCATCGTCATCCAGATCGGCAACCGAGGCGGCAATCCGGCCCGCTCGAACGCTTACCACAGCTACGGCTACTACAATCTGCGCGACTACGGACTCGAGGATAAGAAGGCCGGCATCGAGCAGCTCGCCGCCCGTTACTCCTGGATCGACCTCGACCGAGTCGGCATCTACGGGCACTCTGGCGGAGGGTTCATGACTGCAGCGGCGCTCCTTCTGCCACCCTACAATACGTTCTTCAAGGTCGGCGTCAGCAGCGCGGGCAACCACGACAACAACATCTATAACGCTAACTGGAGCGAGCAGCACCACGGATTGAAGGAAGTCCCCGTAAAGGACAAGGACGGCAAGGACACCGCCGAGAAAAAGTTCGAGATCAAGGTGCCCACCAACGCCGAACTGGCGGCGAACCTAAAGGGTCACCTCCTGCTCGTTCACGGCGACATGGACAACAACGTCCATCCGGGAGGCACGATGCGTCTCGTGGAAGCCCTCATCAAAGCGAACAAGCGGTTCGACTTTATGATGCTCCCCGGCAAGGCTCACGGTTTCGGCGACATGCAGCCTTACTTCACCCGGTTGATGATGGAGTACTTCGCCGAGCACCTCCTCGGCGACTACTACAGAGGAAGCGCCGACATGGGCTCGCCCCGGTGAGGAACACTTAGGCGCATGACCTCCCTCCTGATCGCCGCGCTCGCCTTTCAGACCATTGCCAGTCCGAAGGACTTCTTCGGGCACGAGATCTGCGAGGATTACCAACTCGTGAACTACCGGGGCCTTTCCTCGTACTGGGCACGCCTCGCGCAGGAATCGCCGCGAATCAAGATCGTGAGCATCGGCAAAACCGAGGAAGGCCGCGATCAGTTCATGGCCATCGTAAGCGAGCCCACCAACTTGCGACGGTTGGAGGCCATTCGCCGAGACAACGTTCGGCTGGCCTCGGGACGTACCAGCATGGCGGAAGCGAAGGCCATCGCCCGCCGCGGAAAGGCGATCGTCTGGATCGACGGCGGGCTTCACGCCAGCGAAGTTCTCGGCGCCCAGCAACTGCTTCAGACCGCCTACGACCTCGTCAGCCGAAACGACGAAGAGAATCGCCGTATTCTCAGGGACTGCGTCGTCCTCCTCGTGCACGCGAATCCCGACGGTATGGACCTGGTCAGCGACTGGTATATGCGAAGGCCCAAGCCCGAAGACCGCGCTCTCGAGGGGGTGCCCGTGCTGTATCAGAAGTACGCCGGTCACGATAACAATCGCGACTTCTTCGCCAGCAACCTGGCCGAGACGCGAAACATGAACCGCATCCTTTACCGGGAGTGGCTGCCTCAGATCGTCTACAACCATCACCAGAGCGCACCGAGCGGAACGATCATGTTCATTCCGCCCTTCCGAAATCCGTTTAACTATCACGTCGATCCGCTCAACCAGATCGGCATCGACCTTGCCGGCGTCCACATGCATCAGCGCCTGATCGCCGAGGGCCTCGGGGGCACCGTGATGCGCGGGGGGGCGCCTTACTCCGGCTGGTGGAACGGAGGGCTGCGAACGACGACGTACTTCCACAACATGATCGGCATCCTCACCGAGACCTGGGGAAGCCCGAATCCGACTCGCGTCCCGTTCGTAGTGGAGCGTCAGGTTCCCATCTCCGACCTGCCGAAGCCGATCGATGTGCGCATGTGGCATCTGCGCGACTCACTCCGGTACGAAGTCCTCGCCAACTACGCCCTCCTCGATTACGCCTCGCGCTATCGCGAGAGAGTGCTCTTCGACAACTGGACGATGGCCATGAACTCGATCGAGCGCGGCTCGCGCGATTCTTGGACTCGGTACTCTTCACGGGTTCGCGAGCGCCGCGAGGAAGCGCTCTCCGATCCCGCGCTGCGCGATGCTCGCGCCTACGTGCTGCCTTCCGACCAGCCCGACTTTTCGACGGCCAAGAAGTTGGCCGATCGCCTCATGTTCACCGGCATCGAGATCGAGCGCACGACTGCAGACGGCAAGTGGCCGAAAGGCTCGCTCGTGGTACGCGGGAACCAACCATTTCGGCCTCATGTGCTCGATATGTTCGAAGCGCAAGACCACCCGAACGACTTTCAGTACCCGGGGGGTCCTCCTATCCCGCCATACGACAATGCCGGCTACACCCTCGCCTTCCAGATGGGCGTTCAGTTCGAACGAGTGCTCGATGATCCAGCGGGCCTCCTGGGCCCGACCGAGCGGATCGACCTGGATTCGCAGGGTGGTGCCACGCTCGCAGGTGATACCGCGGCCCGGACATGGATCGGAGACGCTCGGCAGAACGACACCTTCGCCCTTGCCACGGCGGCGGCGAAGGTCCGCTTGCCCATATCACGCACGACCCAACCCCTACGCGTCGGGGACCGCACGTTCGAGCCGGGGTCGGTCGTCGTAGAGGCGAGCCGAGACGAGGTCGTCCGTCTCCTGCCGATGACCCATTACGGCGACTTCTTCGGCGTCGGTTCACCGCCGCCCGGTTCTGACCGTGTGAAACCCGCCCGGATCGCCCTGTGGGATCGGTACGGCGGATCGATGCCGTCGGGCTGGATGCGCCATACCCTCGAGGCTTTCGGCTTCGATTACGAAGTCGTCTTCCCTCCCGATCTCGACTATGGCCGGCTTGCCGAAAAGTACGATGTCGTACTGCTTCCCTCCGGCGCGGTCCCCGCTCGTGATGCCGCCCCCGGGCGCCCCAGCCGTCTCGAAGACGACCCCACGATCCCCTTCTATCTGCGGCGACGCATGGGCAGCGTCACCGCCAAAGCCACGCTGCCCAAGCTGAAAGAATTCCTCGAGGCGGGGGGCCGCGTGATGGCCATCGGATCGAGCGCACTCAACCTCACTCGGCACTGGAAGCTTCCGGTCAACGATGCGCTCGTCGAGAACGGTGAGCCTCTACCGAACAGCAAGTTCTACATTCCAGGATCGCTGATGCGTATGAGAGTCCTGCCCAGCCGATGGACGCTCGGTCTGCGAGAGTTCGTCGACGTCGTTTTCGACGACTCCCCAGCCTTCCGGATCGAAGCCCCAGCAAAGGCAGTCGGCGTCTACGAGGGCGAGAAGACCCTCCGATCGGGCTGGGCGTGGGGACAGGAGCGTCTAGCCGGCGCCGCCGCCATCGTGGAGGTTCCGGTCGGCAAAGGAACCCTGCTGCTCGTCGGGCCGGAGATCAACTTCCGTGCCCAGCCGCATGGCAGCTTCAAGCTGCTCTTCAATACGCTCTTCGTATCGGCCAGCTAGTCGAGATCGGAGGCGATCCGTGTTTGGACGGCCTTCATCGCATCGGGCTCGAGCCGCGCGTCACCCGAATAGGGGCTGTCCACATCGTGGATGACATAGAGGAGCAGCGTAATGAACCCCGAGAGCAGAGCGGTCATCAAGGAATGAGCGCGCGCGTTGCGGTTTCCGAAGAAGAAGGTGAATGAGATGGTAATCGCCCCGCCCGCAATCAACGCCGCCCAAACCAAGCTCGGCATCCTCGACTGCGCATCGAGGATACGTCCGCGCCGGTGATCGGCGAGTGAATTCAGCCTTCGAACCAACTCGTCGGCCACGTTCTGCTCTCGCGCTCCAATGGGATCGATGCCGAGCACGATCGGGAAAAGGTGGTCAAGGCTCTTCTCAGCGTTGACGCTTGCCAGGCCCTCGTGGAGGGTCGGCCACTCCTCTTCGATCACCGCCTTCGCATAGCGCCTGAGTTCGTGGTGGATCGGGTCGCGAATCTTCCGGTCGAGGCTGGCAGAATCGCGATAGATGTCGGCAACGTCGTTCGCCTCCATAGCGCTCGTCGCCTGAGCCGTCTTGTAGTCGTCCCACACCGCCACCACCGCCAGGCCAAGGATGACCGCGTACAGCACCCCAACAACACCGAACTTGAAGCCCGCGATCTCGTTGTTCTCAATCAGTTTCTCGAGCGCGTGGCGACGACGAACGAGCAATGAGAACCACACCGAGGCGGACGCAACCACTACGATGAGGAGGGGAGCCGCGATCCAGCCGGAGAGGTGGCCCATGCTGCTTTAGTGGGCCTGGGCAATCACTTCGACGGTGTATTCCTTCGTGTTGGCCCGGCCACCAAGGTCCACGGTGAGGCATTGGCCTTGCGAGCACACGCGGAGCACACCGTTCGCGATGCGGTTCGCCTGCTCGTGGAATCCCAGGTGCCTCAACATCATCACTGCGCTGAGGACGAGAGCAGTCGGGTTCGCGACGCCCTTCCCCGCGATATCGGGGGCCGAGCCATGCACCGCCTCGAAGACGGCGCAGTGCTCGCCGATGTTCGCTCCCGGCGCGAGCCCGAGACCGCCCACGAGCCCCGCACAAAGGTCGCTCACGATGTCACCGTACAGGTTTTCCGTTACGAGCACGTCGAACTGCTCCGGCTTGGTTACGAGTTGCATGCAGCAGTTGTCGACGATGATGTCGTCCGCCTTTAGTTCGGGGAAGTCCTCCGCCGCCTTGTAGAACTCTTCCAAGAACATCCCGTCGGTCATCTTCATGATGTTCGCTTTGTGGACAGCCGTCACCCGCTTGCGCTCCTGTTCGCGCGCCATCATGAATCCGTAATGAACGAGGCGAGCGCATCCTTGCCGGGTAATCACCTTGATCGCCTGAGCGACATCCGGATGCGGCTTGTACTCGATGCCGGCGTAGAGGTCTTCGGTGTTTTCGCGCACGATGATCATATCGAGGTGCATCGAGGCGAACGGGCCGGTAAGGCCTGGAAGCGTTCTCGCCGGTCGAACGTTGGCGAACAGGTCGAGTGCCTGGCGAAGCTGGACGTTCGCGCTCTTGTGGCCGCCGGCCGAGGGCGTCGTCGTGGGGCCCTTTAGGGCAACGCCGATCTCGCGAATCGCGTCGAGTGTTTCGTGAGGGACCGGGTCTTTGCCCTTTTCGATCGCCGCGAGGCCGGCATCCAGATAGACCCACTCCCCCTCGAAGCCGGTAGCCTCCAGAATGCCCAGAGTGGCATCCATGATCTCTGGACCGATCCCGTCGCCCGGTATCACCGCCACGCGCGTTTTCCCCATGGCGGCCATTCTGACAGGTGGAAGGCCGCCGCTCAAGAGCGCAGGCGCAGGACGCCTTGGCTCCCCTGCCACGACTCGGAGAGGTCCTTGACCGCATCGACCACCGCCAAGAACTGGCGGCCCTGGTCGGTCAAGGAATACTCCACGTGGAGAGTCTTACCCTCTAAGCTCTCTTTCGCGATCAGGCCGTCCTTGGTGAGCCTGCTCATGCAGCGGTGCATCACCCGTACCGGCAAACCCTCGATCTCCCGTGAAATACGGCCCGGCCTGCAGACCCCGCGCCGGATCGCATCGAGGATTAGCACCGACCACTTGCAACCTAACACCTGGGTAATCCGGGCGTAGGCCTCGTCGGGTCGCAGACACTGGTCGTCCAAGAGGCTACTCAGTCGTGTCTACAATCTCGGCTTCCGGGCCGTTTGCCTTCACGGAGGCGATCCCGTTCTCCATCGCCGACTCGGAAGAATACATTTCGCTCCGACCGATGACCTGCCCGTTCGTGGCGGTCAGGCTAAAGAAGGGAGATCCGTCGCTGGCCGTTTTGCGCTGGTACCGGCCATCGTCGTCGGCATTCGCCTTCACCGATTCCGCCCCCGCTATCGCGCTGCGCTTCTCCTTGTAAAGCTCGCTCGTAAGGATGATCTGGCCGTTGCCGGCCTTCAGGTTGAACTTGTACTCGCCGTTGGTGGCCTGTGAGATTTCGAGTTTTCCAGCCATGCCGCTATGGTACCGAAGCGAGGGCGCGAATCGAATGGCGAGGAGCGAACGAGCGAGCCCTGGCGTTCCGTGGGCACGATCTTTTGCGGGAATCGCGGTCGGGAAGCTCCAGAGAGGCCGAATTGGCCCCCTTTTGGCCTACAATGAATCGGGAACGCCATGTCGCGATCCGGTCACCCAGTTATGTGGAAGCGAAGTCGAAGGCTTAGCCTCTTGCGATATCTGACGCCGTTGGCCATCTTCGTCCTCGGTGTCTTACTCCCTTCATGGCGCGGACAGGCACAGCTGTCGCTCCCCGAGGCTCCAGCACCGGGCGGGCCACTAGCAGGCCTGACTCCGGCCCAACTCGCCCAGTTCGGAGCGGGCCGCGATCAGTTCCTCAACGTCATGCGACCGGAGGACGGCCTTGGCCCCGTTTTCAATGGCATCAGCTGCTTCGAGTGCCATAACGCAGGTGCGCCAGGGGGAGCTGGAAACGATCTCGTGCTCGGAAGGGTAACTCGGATCGGGCGCATCGTGAACGGAAACTTCAGTACGATGCCCTCGTTCGGTGGCCCTGTGATTCAACGGCGCTCACTGCGCGAGATCATTCCGAACCACCCGGTCTTTCCGGAAGTCGTCCCAGCGGAAGCCACCATCGTGGCCCGGCGCATTACCACGCCGCTCTTCGGGCTCGGTTTCATCGAAGCGATTCCCGACAGCGCGATTTTGATCAACGCCGATCCGCTCGACCTCAACGCCGACGGCATCTCCGGTCGCCCGAACAATGTGCTCAATCCAGAGACAAACGAGGTGGAGTTGGGGCGTTTCGGCTGGAAAGCTCAGGTCTCTACGATCCACTACTTCACCAGCCTGGCCTTCCAAGACGAAATGGGGATCACGAATCAGACCTTCCCGATGGAGCATCTGCCGCAAGGACAAGCGATGCCCCCTGGCGGAGATCTGGTGCCAGACCCCGAAGACGACGGCTCCCTGGTGGATTCGGTGACGAACTTCCAGCGCCTTCTCGCTCCGCCGAGCGTACAGATCATAAACAAGTCGGGGAGGAACGTCTTCTCGAATATCGGTTGCGCGAAGTGCCACATCCCCACGCTGAAAACCGGCCCTCACCCGATCGCCGCTCTCGCCAATAGGGACGTAAATCTCTATTCGGACTTGCTCCTCCATGACATGGGCCCCGACCTTTCGGACGGAACGCCACAGGAGATGGCGACCCCGACCGAGTTCCGGACGGCACCGCTCTGGGGCCTTCGCTTCAGGTCGCTGTTCCTTCACGACGGTCGTGCAACCTCGATCGACGCGGCGATCCGGCAGCACGGGGGCGAGGCGTTGGAAGCCCGCACGCGGTACGAGGCGCTCTCCCCGTTGGACCGCAGCATGCTCCTGAACTTCCTGCGATTCCTGTGACGGTAATCCCAACCCGCGGCACACCTTCACCACGCCATAACGAACGCCGGAGTATCCTCACCAGATGAGCCTCTCTCGACGCGATCTCCTCGCCCTCGGCGCGACCGGCTTGGCCAGCGCCGCATGCAGCCTGCCGAGCCCTGCGCAGGGCATCCCAAAGAGCAAGCGCCCGAAGAACGTCATTTTTTGCGTCTCCGACGGTATGGCGGCAAGCGTGCCGACCATGGTGGACCACTTTCAGCAGCGCATCCACGGCAAGGGCTCCTATTGGCGCTGGCTGATGAACCAGCCGTTCGTCGTGAACGGCCTCCAGGACACGCGCTCGCTGAACTCGCTCGTCACTGATTCGTCGGCGGCGAGTTCGTCGTGGGGATCAGGCCGGTGGATCTGGAACGGGATGGTCAACATGTTCCCCGATGGAACGAAGCTGAGGACCCTGACGAGCCTCCTGCAAGAGGCGGGTATGCGCACCGGACTCGTGACGACGGCAACGATCACTCACGCCACGCCCGCCGGCTTCGCCGTTTGCTGCATGCAGCGCGACCTCGAGGCCCAGATCGCGCTGGAATACCTCTCCTCGGGCATCCACGTCCTCCTCGGCGGAGGCGACCGTTTCTTCAGCGCCGAGAAGCGAACCGACAAGAGGAACCTCTACGCGGACTTCCAATCCCGGGGATACACCGTGCTACGCAACCGCGACGAAGCGCTTAGCGCCGGTGACGGCAAGCTTCTGGGCATCTTCGCAAACGGCCATCTTCCCTATACGGTCGACCGGGACAACGACGTCGCACTCCAGCGCTCGGCCCCGACTCTGGCCCAAATGGCGAGGACTGCGATCCGCAATCTCTCCAACGCGAACGGCTTTCTCCTCCAAATCGAGGGCGCCCGCGTGGACCACGGGGGCCACAGCAACGACTTGGCTGCGATGATCCATGACCAAATCGCGTTCGAAGAGGCCGTCAAGGTAGCGGTGGATTTCGCCCTCGAAGATGGGGAAACGCTCGTGATCATCACGGCCGACCATGCCACCGGAGGCGTCGCCCTCAACGGTGCTGGCAACGAATACATCGAAAGCACGGCCGGGCTCGAATCGGTAGCCCGCATGAAGGCCAGCTACGAACGCATGATCCCCAAGTTCGGCGTCAAACCGAACGCCAAGCAGGTTCAGGACGTCGTCGAAACCGATCTAGCGGTGAAGCTTTCTGGCGCCGAGGCGCAGGCAGTGGTGGACTCGATGGACAAGAGGTCGCCGTTCCGGCTCTCGAGCTTCAAAACGAACCTCCAGGGCACACTCGGTATGGTGCTCGGCAACTATTCGAAGGCGGGCTTTACCAGCACCAACCACACCTCGGACAACGTGATGGTCACCGCGCTCGGCCCCGGAAAGGAGCATTGCGGAGGTTTGATTCAGAACACGAGCTTTTTCGATGTCATGCTTGCCGCGCGCGAGATCGTTTATAAGAATCCGACCATGGACTTCGCCGACGCCCAGCGACACTATCAGAAGTTGCAGGAGAAGCAAGCGGGACTCGAACCCGCGCTGCTCGCCGCCCGCGACGGCTTCGAGATCGCCTAGAGCTCGAATTCGGCGAAGACGACGGTGTGGTCGGAAGGCCGGGCGTGCAGGCGTGGCTGCCGATCGATTTCGCAGCGCACGCACTTCTCCACCGCACCAGGCGACGCGTAAATGTGGTCGATCCGCCACCCCAGGTTGCGGTCGACGCCGTTGGGAATGAGGAAGTCCCAGAACGTGTAATGTCCAGGCCCGGAGTGGAACCTACGGAAGACGTCGACCCAGCCCCATTCGAGAATCGCGTCGAGTGCCGCGAACTCGTCGGGATGGTGACCGACTCCGCCCAGCTTCCGGGCGGAGTCGTAGACGTCGTCAGGGGTCGGCGCGATGTTCACATCGCCCAGCCAAACGATGGGCCGACTGGGATCCAGGCCCTCACAGTACTCGCGAAAACGATCGAGCCACTTCAGCTTGTAGGCGAATTTCTCGCTGCCGAATGCGTTGCCGTTCGGGACATAGGTGTCAATGATCCGTACCTCGCCTATGTCGGCCGCGATGATGCGGGCGTCGGCCTGGAATTCGAGGTCGCCGAACCCGATCTCGACGTTCCGCGGAGGATCGAGGCTGGCGATCGCCACGCCGTTGTAGGTTCGAATGCCGTGGAAGACGACGTTGTACCCGGCCTCGTGAAAGTCTTCCGCCGGAAACTTGGCATCCTCCACTTTGGTCTCTTGCAGCGCAATCACATCCGGTCGATGCTCGGCAAGGTAGTCGAGGATCAGGTCTAGCCGCGCCCGCACCGAGTTAGCGTTGAAGGTGGCGATCGTCATGCCATCGGATGTTACCGAGGAGGCCCAGCGGCGGGTGGGGCGGACAAGGGGTTTGTGACGCATTCCTCCTCGGTTGGGTCAACCACGCCGCGGGCCGTATACCAGTCTAGGGGAAACCGTGCCGCACCCGCGTTCGAATGCGCCCTTCGTCCCATTCCATTCGCCCACGGAGTGCGGGCAAACGGTGGAAAAGCCATAATCTAGCTTCGGTGAGCGATAATCCGGTCGAGCAGAACTGCGTGTATGACCCACTCATCGAGCTTATGGCGCGCTTCGAGAACGTGCGCGCCATAGACTCGAGCGCGGACCCCTTCGCCGGGCTCGGAATCGAGGATCGCCTCAAGAAGCATATCGTCGACGGAATCAAGAAGAACCTCGAACGGCACCTGGAGCAGGCACTAGAGACCTATGCCCCGCTTCAAATCATCAACGACATTCTCCTCGATGGAATGAAGACCGTCGGCGAACTCTTCGGCGCCGGGAAGATGCAGCTCCCGTTCGTCCTCCAGAGCGCGGAAGTCATGAAGACGGCCGTTCGCTATCTCGAGCCCCTGATGGAGAAGGTCGAAGGCGATGAAAAGGGCTCCATTCTCCTGGCCACCGTGCAGGGAGATGTCCACGATATCGGGAAGAACCTCGTCGACATCATCCTCAGCAACAACGGCTATCGTGTCGTCAATATCGGCATCAAGCAGCCGATCAACGCGATAATCGAAGAGACCAAGAAGTCGAAATGCCAGGTGATCGGCCTTAGCGGCCTGCTCGTGAAGAGCACGCTCATCATGCGCGACAATCTTCTCGAACTCAATGAGCGTGGTCTTCACGACTATCCGGTCATTCTCGGCGGTGCCGCTCTCACTCGCGCCTACGTCGAGCAGGACTTGCGACGGATCTATCGAGGTAACGTCTTTTATGCACAGGATGCCTTCGAAGGCTTGCACCTCATGGGCGACCTCTGCGGAGGCGGCGAACCAGTGACCGCGGAACCTGAGGAGGCCGTCCGGGTCGCCAGCCATCGGCTGGCAGACACGAGTGCGAACCTCTACGTGTTCGACGGGGTGAAGAGCGACACGCCGCCTGCCGAATATATCCCCGATCTGCCCTTCTACGGTGCGCGCAAAAACTCACGTTTCGACCTTTTCGAGCTCTACAAGTACATCAATCCTGTTGCCTTGTGGCGTGGGCAGTGGCAGTTCAAGCGCGGCGCGGACATGGATAATCCGACCTTCAATGCGTGGCTGGAGGAGACCGCACGCCCAATCTTCGAGCGGCTACAGCGCGAGTTGGCGTCCATCTTCGAACCTAAAGTTGCTTGGGGCTACTTTTGGTGTCGATCGGAAGGCAACGACCTTATCATATACGAAGAAGACGCCATCACGGAACGACTCCGGTTTACATTTCCAAGGCAGTCCGACATGCGCCGGCTCTGCCTAAGCGACTTCTTTCTCCCGCGCGACTCCGAGCGGCCCGACGTAGTGGGATTTCATATCGTCACCGTCGGCCCGGAGATCAGTCGCTATGAACGCAAGCTATTCGAGAAAGGCGATTATCAAGACTATCTATACGTTCATGGAATGGGCGTCGAAACCGCTGAAGCGCTCGCCGAGTACTGGCACAAGCAGATTCGTCATGAACTCGGGATCGGCAACGCGGACCCGCCCGACATCAAGAGCCTGTTTGCCGCGCGCTACCATGGAGCGCGCTACTCCTTCGGGTATCCGGCTTGTCCGAACCTGGAGGACCAAGCGAAACTCTTCGAGCTCCTGCATCCGGAGGAGATCGGTGTCACGCTGAGCGAGGAGTTTATGATCGTGCCGGAGCAGTCGACGAGCGCGATTATCGTCCACCACCCAGCGGCAAAGTACTTCAACGTACGCTAGGAGGGCCCTCTCCGAGTCGTCGAGGGCCTCCCTTGACTTGCTATCCGTCGCGTGAGTTACCGCCGGCACCACCGCCGCCGCCGCCAGAAGTCCCTCGGCTAGGCGGCGCCGAGCCGCGACCGGTGGGAGGCAACTGGTTGTCGACGGTCACCGAAAACTTGGCCTTGCGCTCGTTGCCCATCCAGTCCGATACGGTGACCGTGACGGTCTTGCGTCCATTCGAAAGCGCGGGGTTCTTCGCCGTCGGGCCGATGTCCACGAAGAGGAAGCCGTCACGGCTAATCGTGTAGTTGTAGTTCTGACCATCGATGTCGACTTTCACGGTGCTCTCATGCACGCCGGTCGCTTCGTCGACGATCCGGAAGGTGAATCCTAACGGCGGATTGCCGTTGATCTGATCACCGGGATTCGGGAATATCATCGTTACGCGCGGCGCCGTGAGGTCGACACCCTCGTTCTTGTCGAAGGCGAGAATGCTGCCGTCGCGAGCCTCGACCAGAAGGGTTTGCCCGGCAAGAACCGGAGGACCCGCCGCGTTCACCGTCGTCGGAGGAGCCGCAGCCGTCGCGCCGCCACCACCGCCACCGCCCCCAGCGAGGCCACCGCGACCCGCGCCGCCACCTCGTCCAGTGCCGCCGCCGACCGGTCCGCCGCCGCCGCTGCTCGCCCCGCCGACTCCCGCGCCGGCGAGACCGCCGCCCGCGCCGCCGCCGCCGGCTTCAGGCTGGGCTTGATAAGCGGTCATCGGCCGGATGACAAAGTTCCATACGACCTGGCCGCTCTTCATGTTCATGAGCTGCATCGATCCGTTGGAGGTGCAAATCGCCGCAAGCTTGTCCACGACGGTCAGGTTGCAAACCGGTATGGACCCGAGATCGACGGGTTGTCGGAAAGTGCGTCGTCCGTTCGGATCGAGGCCGTACACTTTGCCGTCTCGCGTCGAAACGAGAATCCCTTCGGTCGAAACCGCCGGGTTGTACATCAGCCGCTCGCCGATGTTAGATTGCCAGCGCGCTCTGCCCGTGCCGGCATTGAGGGCGATGACGAAATCGCCGCTGTTCACGTAAAGGATGTCGCCGAAGACCGTCGCGCTCACTTCGGGCGCGAGGGTGGAGAAGGAAGCCTCCCACGTCGTCTTCTTGGTCGCCACATCGATGGCGTAGAGCTTGAAGCTGTTCGAGAAGACGAGGATGTTGCCCAGATGAGAGCCAAGGCTGCCGAGCACTCCGTCGAAAATGCGGAGCGAATTCTCCCACGCAGGCTGACCGTCAGCGATACGGACTGCCATGAGGCTGTTGTCGCTGAGAAGGAACACGAGGAACTTGCCGACCACGACCGGCGCACCGACCACCGGCTGGGTGGACGCGTACTGCCACTTCGGCTGGCCGGAGAGAGCGTCGGCGGCGTAGACCGTCTTGTTGTCGGCCACCGCCATAACGACGCCGTCGGAGAGAACGCAGCTGGTGCGGAAGTTACCGGGAAGCGGGTCGCCGACCGGATATCGCCACTTCTGGTTGCCGGTCGCCTTGTCGAGAGCGTACATTCGCTGTCCGATCGCGCAGTAGACCGTGTCACTGCCCACCACCGGCGAACCCGTCGGGGGAACGCTCCCACTCTGCGCCCACCGCCAAGCCATAGGGGCGGGTCCTTCGAACTGACCCCAGCTGGCGACCGAAGCGACGACGGCCATAAGGGCCAGCGTCGCGCGATACCAAGTCGTTTTTCCGTTCAAAACCTGAGAACCTCCAAGTCTGTTGGCGAAGAGTATATCGGGAAACAGGGTACGCCCGTCCGAGCGTTTCACCGATGATACAGACGGTCGCCGAGCCGAAAGAGTTACCGGATGCGATCCTGCCAAGCCCCTACGAATCGTTCCACGTACTTGGCGATCATGTCGAACTCCAAGTTGACCTGATCCCCAGGGGAGCGATCCCCGAGATTGGTCTCCGCGAGGGTGTGGGGCACCAGCCATACTTCGAACTCGTCTCCGTGAGGGCGCACGACCGTCAGGCTGACGCCATCGAGGCCAACGGAGCCTTTGTCGATCAGGTACCGGCCGGAGCCTTCGGGGACGGCGATCCTCAGTACGCGGGAGTTACCCTCCTCGTATATCGCCCGCACGAGTCCCGCGCCATCGACGTGCCCCTGAACAAGGTGTCCACCCAGACGGTCCATCGGCCGGGTCGCTCGTTCGAGATTGACCCGTTCGCCGGCCGATAACGATCCTAGCGTTGTCCTGGTCAGTGTTTCTGCGCTGAGATCGAAGGCGAGCTCGTCGCTGTCGGGAACTGCGGTCAGACAGCACCCGTTGACGGCGATACTCTCGCCTGGACACAGTCGATCTTCGCCGGTCCAGGACCGTGGACGCTCGACGACGAGGCGCCTCTGCGCGATCGAAAGAACTGGAGCGACACTTTGCACAAGCCCGGTGAACACGCCCGATTATCGCCCGCCGCGGCGGGCAACGCATAATCGGCTCATGATCTCGCTGATCGCGCTCGTCGTGGCGCCTCGGACCTGGACCCTCATTTGCGGTGGCGACGTGATGATGAACAGCATCTCCGCCCGCAACAAGCCCCTGGCGGCGATCGCCAAGCACGTGCGGGCCGCCGACCTCGCCTACGCGAATCTAGAGGTCCCTCTCACGACATCCACCGGCAAGACGCCGAGGAAGACCGCGGAACAAATCGCGCGGAAGAGTCAGTTCGTTTTGAAAGCCGAGCCCGCCCACGCTCAACACCTCGCCGACGTCGGGTTCGACATCGTCAGCCTCGGCAACAACCACTCGATGGACTTCGGTCCAGCAGGCTTGCGTGAAATGACGGCCGCACTCGACAGGGCCAAGATCGACTATGCGGGGGCGGGAGAGAATCTTTCCGCGGCGACTCGCCCCGCCGTACGGAAGGTCGGCGATCTGCGCGTGGGGATGATCTCGTTCATGTCGTTCGTCGATGACTCTTCGAACTGGGCGACCTGGCCGGCAACCAAAACTTCCCCGGGATTGGCGGCGCTTGCCTTCCAAGGCAAGATGGACACCGCCAGGCAAGCGCAGGTCAAGACCATCGTCCGCGAAGCGAAGCAATCGTGCGACTTCCTCATCGTCGCAATGCACTGGGGCGTCGAACGAACGACGGTTCCGACACGCTACCAAGTCTCGTTGGGCCGTGCCTTTATCGATTCGGGCGCCGATGTGGTGGCAGGGGCCCACCCGCATCGCCTCCAAGGAGCTGAAATCTACAAGGGCAAGCCCATTCTCTACTCGATGGGCAATCTCATCTCGCCATTGCCCGGCGAGACCGGTCTGATGAGACTACGCTTCGACGGAGCGAACTACCGGGGCGCCGATTTCATTCCGTTGCGTATCGCCGGTCGCAAGGTCGAGCCCTACTCCGGAGCGGCTCACTCGGCCCAAGTCGCCAAGTTCGAGAAGCTTTGTACCGCTGTCGAGAAGGGCTTTCCTAACCAGAGGGCGACCTCCATTTACTCTGCCGGACGCCGCTAGAGCGCCGAGCGAACAGGCACGGCTAAAATCCGTCGCCATGAGCAGCGTCGCCCTCCCCCGTTCCTCCAACCAAGCCCTCGGCATCGGCCAGTTCGCCGTGGACTTCGTCCGAGGCAGGCTCGGCGGAGAACCGGGGGACGTGGTTCGGGAGCGGACGATCCTGTTCCACGCCGATGCCGTTCTATGCGGGCTCTCTGCGTTGGCCCTTCAAACCAATGCGCCGACGCTGCTTCGCGCGGAGGCCCTGACCTATCCCGATACACCTGGCGCGACTGTTTTCGGCGCATCCAGCCGCGTGAAGGCCGAAAAGGCCGTCGTCGCGAACTCCGCCGCTGTTCGAGAGTGGGACAGCAACGGCACGAACTTCGGCTTCCGCCCCGAAAAGGGCGCTGTCGCCGGGGAGTTCGGGCATAACGACTTCTATCCCGTCGTGGTCGCCGGTTGCCAAGAGCGCGGCCTCGGTGGCCGAGACGCCCTCATGGGCATGATCCTCCTCGATGAGATTCGGGGCCGCCTGGCCGAGGTTTTCAGTCTCAAGACCTACAAGATCGACCATGTCGTCCACGGAGCCATCGGGAGCGCGGCCGCCTATGGCGCCCTTTGCGGAGCGACCCCTGAACAAATCGAGAGCGCGATCGGGATGTTCGTCGCGCACTACATCCCGTGGCGGGCAATCCGAGCAGGAAAGCAGCTTAGCGATTCCAAGGGCGCCAGCGCCGCGATCTCGGCGGAAGCCGCGGTCCTCTCGATGAAGCGTGCCATGGCCGGGTTCCTCGGCCCCCGCGACATCTTCCGCAACCCGGAGTCCATGTTTCGCCAATTCGTGAGGACCGAAGGCGACTCAGCCTTCGACCTCGAACTTTCCTATTCGGGCGACGACTTCGCGGTGATGGGGATGCACTTCAAACTCGGGCTCTACGAGCACCAAAGCGCGGGCGCGCTCCAAGGAGTGATCGACATCGTATCGAACCACCCCGAAGTGCTCGACCCCGGGGCAATCGACGAGATCGTGATCACGGCCTATGAGCCTGCGTTCGGCATCATCGGCGACCTGGCAAAGCGCGACCCACACACCCGTCAAAGCGCGGATCATTCGATGGTATACATCGTCGCGACCCTTCTGCGCAAGGCGCTTCGGTCCAGGATGGAGGGCTCGTTCGCGCTGGACTCCTCGCCTTCCCACGACGGCGTATGGAAGAGGCTCATGCTCGCGCCGGAAGACTATTCCCAGGCGGCTATCTTCGACCCAGAAACACGCGCGATCATGGAGCGGATCCGCTTCGAGCACGGTGGCCCCGAATACGACGCCAAGTACCCCGACGGGATTCCGACCCGCGTCGTGATCCGCACGAGTCGTGGTCGCACCTACGATTCCGGGCTCGTGATGTATCCCGCCGGTCACGCGCGAAACACGAGCGCCGACCTACGATCGATCCTCACACACAAGTTCCAGGTTCTCGGCAGCCTTGCCTTGACCGATCCCGTTCCATTTATCGACCGCCTCATGAGCCTGGAGCAACTGAGCCCGGCCGAACTGGCCGAGCTCACGAATTTGCCGATCGTTACACGAGAGCCTATCGACTGACCGGCCATGGAGCGAAGAACTCCTTGGAGCCATCGTCCATTCCTTGGTCTCCGGCAGGAAGGCCGATGCCCTCCTTCACGTCACCCATCGCGACGAGGTCCTCCACCTTCACCGCCGAGATGTAGTCCTTGCCGTCAACCGTCAGCGTGACCCGGTAATCGCCTGCGGCCAGGCGGCGCCCGCGCAGATTCCATACGACGGCCTGCAAACCGGCGGATCGCGGCCCGCGTAGGCTGGCGATCTCCTGACCAAGAATGTCCGTGATCACGATCCGGACCTCGTCCTTGGCATCCTGCTTGAGGTGGTAATAGACGCTGGTTCCCGGTTGCGTGTTAGGCGAAGTGAATCCGCGATCGCCATTCCAACCGGCGCCGCCCGAAGTAGAGCGGCCCATCATCCAGACGTTCTGGGGTCGGCAGACGAAGGCGTCGGCAGCCAGCGCTTCAGCCGTTAGCTGCTCGAGAGCGGCAACCGGCAATATCCAGATGCTCCGGCCGTGGGTACCGATGACGAGATCGAGTTCGCGGGGGTGTACCTGCACGTCGTGAATGGCAACCGTTGGAAACCCTACTCCTCGATACCGCACCCATGTCTTCCCTCGGTCTAGCGAGAATCGAAGCGACATCTCGGAGCCGAGATAGAGAAGGTTCGGGTTCTGCTCGCCCTCGCGGATCACGTAGAGGCAGTCATAGTCCGGGAGCCCATCCGTGATGCGCGTCCAGGTCTTGCCGTAGTCCTCGGACACGTACGCATAGGGCCTGTAGTCGTTGTTCCGGTGGCCGTCGAAGGTAGCGTAAACCCGCCCTTCTTCCCATTTGGAGGCAATCACGCGGGAACACCACGTGTTCAGGGGCAGGTCGGGAATGTTCCGCGTAAGATTCGTCCAAGAACCTCCATCGTCCATCGAGACTTGCACCTGTCCATCATCGGTGCCGACATAAAGAAGTCCTTGCCGCCGCGGCGATTCGCTGATGGTGATGATCGTACAGTGTCGTTCGGCGCCGGTGTCCTCCGGCGTGACGCTCCGAGCCCCCGGGCGCTGCTTGGTCGGGTCGTTCGTCGTCAGGTCGGGGCTGATGACCCTCCAATTGTCGCCACGATTGATGCTTTTGAACAGCTTGTTGCCCCCAAAATAGATCGTCCTGGAGTTGTGAGGCGAGAGGAAGATGGGGGCGCTCCAGTTGAACCGCCAACGCTCGCCTTGCGCCAAGCGAGGCGTCGTGTTGTTCGCACCTGGTCGAATACCGCGGCTCGTTCCGTTGCGCTGATCCATGCGCGTCAAGGAGCCGCCCTGGGCTTCTGCGTACACGGTCGTCCAGTCGTTCGGATCGACTACAACGTGGAATCCGTCGCCGGAGGCATTGACGGTGTAGGCGTCCGATGCGATCGCCCCTCCCCGGATGGTCTGAGTCGGAAACGCCCAGCACAGGTTGTCCTGGAGGCCGCCGTAAACCCAGTAGGGCTTGCGCATGTCGTAGGTCGCGCAGTAAAACTGGCCCAAAGGCAAGCTGTCGATATGTTCCCACCGCTCCCCGCGATCGCGAGACTGGTACACGCCGCCATCGGTGCCCGCAATGATGTGGTAGGGATCGGCAGGGTTGATCCAGAGGGCATGCCAATCCGAATGGACTCTGAGATTGAGCGTCTGGAACCGTTCGCCGCCATTCGTCGTTACGCTCAGATCGACGCCGAGCACATAGGCGCGCTGAGAGTCCGTCGGGTCGATCTCGACGACAGAAAAGTAGAAGGGGCGCGGATTGAGAGCATTGACCTCTTTCCACGACTCGCCACCATCGGTACTGCGGAAGGTCCCGCTCCCGCGGCGACGAGCCTGCTGGCCTGGCTGGGCCGGCTGGCCGGGTTGGCTAGCAGGTGCAGCTTCTCCGGCGGGACGTTGCGGCAAGGAGTACTCGACCATCGCCATCATCACTCTGGGGTCCTGTTTGTGGTAGGTCAAGCCGATACGGCCGAGGCTCGTAGTCGGCAGGCCACGCGTGATTTTGCGCCAGGTCTTGCCACCGTCGGTGCTCTTATACATCGCACTGCCCGGGCCGCCGCTCGTGAAGTCATACGCCTTTCGCAGTTTCTGCCAGGCAGCCGCCATCAGCACCTTGGGGTTCTTCGGGTCCATGCGCAGGTCGGCGATGCCGGTCTTATCGTCGACGTAGAGAACCTTCGCCCAAGTCTTCCCGCCGTCGGTGGTCTTATAGACTCCCCTGTCTTCGTTGTAGCCCCAGAGTTCGCCCATGGCGGCCACGTAGACGACGTCGGGGTTCGTGGGGTCGATGATCACCTTCGAGATGTGTCTGGTCGCCGTAAGCCCCATGTGTTCCCAGTTCTTCCCTCCGTCGGTCGACTTATAGACGCCGTCGCCCCAAGCGACAGAGTTTCGGCTTGTCGCTTCGCCCGTGCCGACCCACACGAGGTTCGGATCTTTCTGGCCGACCGCGCACGCACCGAGCGAGATCGAGTTCTCTCGCTCGAAGACGCAAGTCATCGTCAAACCGCCGTTCGTGGTCTTCCAAAGCCCGCCCGAAGCGCTCGCGACGTAGAAGATGCGAGGCTCCTTCTCGTAAACGGCCAGATCGGTGATGCGGCCCCCCATGGTCGTCGGCCCTAGTTGCCGCGCCCGTATGTTATCGAAAAACCCGGGACCGACTTGGGCTTGCGCGAACGCCGAACCGAACAGAAGAACGAGACCGAACCACTTCATACCGAGCGAGATTACCTATGCTGTCGAACGAGAGTTCCGTTCTGGAGTGGCCCCCGTTCCTACTCCGGCATTGATGCCGGTTGCATGTCACGACGCATCGCAGGCGGTTTTCATACGTCTCATGAATGGAACTCCTGAGTCCAGAAGGGTGTTGGACCCAGGGGAAAGTATAATTTCCAGCGACGGAATGCTTATGAAACAAATGCGCGCGGGATGGTGGATCGGACTCTTCGGGCTCGTAGCCCTCATCGGGTGTGGCGGCTCGCAAACCGGCAGCTTCGGGGGATCCTCCGGCTCATGGACCTCCGGCGGAGGGCTTCGCTCGAATCAAGCGGGTGGGCCCCGCAACCAGCCCGGAGGCGCAGGACAGGCAGGACCGACGACCGAAGCACCGCTGGCTGGCGGCGTCGCCGTCTATCTCACCGACACCTCCGATTCGCAGGTCGATCACGCGTACGTGCGTGTTTACGAGGTAAGCCTTTACGGCGCCAAGGCGAGTACCCCGGTTTTCTCTTCAAGCGAGGGTCTCGTCGTCGACCTCAAGGGTCTGACCAATAGTGCCCTCTTCCTCGGCGCCACCGCTACGACTCCCAATGACCTCGTGCGAGTCCAAATGGAGGTCGGTAAGGACTTCGTGATCGTTCCCAAGGGCAAGTCCGAGAGCGAAGTACGCCAGTTCGCCGATTCGCTCGCCGAAGGAAAGAACAAGGCCAAGTTGACCCTGAACCTCACCAAGAAGGGCGTGCCGGCAATCGTGCTCGATTTCAACCTCGGAGCAGGGACCGACGATAAGCAGAGCAAGACCCTCGTCGCGCTTAAGGAAGCCGATTACGCTGCCGTCTCCGACACGAGCCGGCTCGCCTTGACTTCGTTCACCGGCAAAGTTGTCGCCGTGAACGGCCAACCCCCGACTTACAACTTCGGACTCAACCTAGGCGCAAACCGCTCGCTCCGGGTGGTGACCTCCGAATCGAGTCCGATCCTGGACGCCAAGGGTGATCCGATCGCTAAGCTGACGAACGGCGCTCAAGTCGAAGTACGCGGCGTTTTCGACCTTCAGACCAAGACCTTTAACGCCGGAGCGGTCACCGTCCTGGGCAAGGGCGCGGGGGACGAAGTGACCGGAGTTCTCGATCCTGCGGCAGTCGAAAAGGGTGAACTGCTTCTTGCCGCGCGAACGACTACCGGCTCCGCTCGAGCCGCACACCAGTTGCATATCGACGCAAGTGGCGAGACCGTCTATCTTCAGGCGAGTGGAGGCAAGGTCTCTAAAGAAGAGTTCCTCAAGCTTGCGACCGGGGCACACGTGGAAGTGGACGGCTCTTTCGACAAGGCGGGCGACCGAATTAAAGCTAGCCGGTTGAAAATCGACGGCCCGATCACCGTGGCCAAGGCACCCGCCGCGACTGACGGGGCGACAGCCCCGGCCCAAAACGCGGGCACCAAGGCCGAAGGACAAGGCGACGGCAAGGCCGAACCGGACAAGCCCGAGGACAACATTCTCCGCGGTGGCGCCGCCGCCGGAGAAATCATCGGCGAAGTCGTCAGCGTCGATAAGGCTGCAGGGACCCTGACCATCAACCCGACCAAGATTTCTGGCTTCTCTTCTGACGCGCAGACGCTTCCGATCGTCATCAACGCAAAGACGCTGTTCCGAGACCTCGCCGGCAAGGCAAGCGACAAGGACAAGATTTTCGAACTGCTGACTGCAGGCGCCAAAGTCCGCGTTCGCGGCGGATTGGGTGACGGTGGCTTCATTGCCACGCTCCTCATGCCGATGAAGAAAGAGTAGGACCATGCTCGTGCCGACGGGCGTGGTCCTCACCGCCCTGCTCGATCTCCAAGTCTTGGACCGGGAGACGGTGATCCGGGCCACGATGACCCCGTACTCCGGACAGTCTCGACGTTCGATTCCGTCCCGAACCCTTACCGGCAAAGTCATGTGCGGCTACCAAGGCTGGTTCGCCGCCGCCGGGGACGGATCCGAGATGGGCTGGTTCCACTGGGGCGACAAGAACGGCTTCGGAACGGACAACGTGAATGTCGAGATGTGGCCCGAAGTTTCCGAGTTGGACCCGGACGAGCGGTTTTCGACCCCGTTCCGCCATAGCGATGGCCGTATCGCCGAAGTTTTCAGCTCGTATAAGCGCAAGACCGTCCTTCGGCACTTCCGATGGATGGAGGAGTACGGCATAGATGGCGTTTTCGTTCAGCGCTTCGGCGTCCGAATTCAACGACCTGTCGATCTTCGGTTCACCAATACCGTTCTTGGTCACTGCCGCTCCGGCGCCAATGAGTACGGCCGAACCTACGCCATCATGTACGACCTGTCGAGCCTTCCCAAGGGGGGAACGAGCATCATTCAGGAGGATTGGAAGCTGCTGGTCGATCGGATGCGGATCACCAGCGACCCCGCCTACCAGCGACACCGCGGCAAGCCCGTCGTCGGGCTCTGGGGGATGGGCTTCAACGACCGGCGAGACTACACGCTCGACGAATGCCTCGATCTGGTGAAGTGTTTCAAGCGCCAAGGGCTGACTGTGATGGTCGGCGTGCCCACCTATTGGCGTACGCTCAATGGGGACAGCGTTGCCGACCCGAAGCTGCTAGAAATCGCCGAGGCGGCCGATATCATCAGTCCGTGGACGGTTGGGCGGTTCAAGAACGTCGAGCAGGTACGCGAATACGGCGAACGACGCTTGCGCGAGGATATCGCCTGGTGTACCAAGCGCTTCAAGGACTTCATGCCGGTGGTCTATCCCGGCTTCAGCTGGCAAAACCTCTATCCGGGCGACACCTTCGACAAGATCCCGCGAAGCGGAGGACGATTCCTTTGGGCCCAATACGCAGAGGCCAAGGCGGCAGGTGCGACGATGGTGTACCAAGCCATGTTCGACGAGGTCGACGAGGGCACGGCGATTTTCAAAGTCACCAGCGACCCTCCAGTCGGTTCGGTCCGTTTCCTCGCTCAAGACGGCTCGAATGATCACTACCTTTGGCTCGTCGGCCAGGCAGCGCGAATGATTCGAGGAGAGACCCGGCTTTGGCGTACCTTGCCCAACCGCCCACAGACCGGGTCCGGGCCAAAAACGGGGTCTCCTCGCCGATTCAGGTGATACACTGGAGGGGAGCCCGCCGAACTATCGGGCGGCCGAATGCATCTTTGTTTTGGGCCCGCCGACTTCGGCGAAAGGAGGACTCTGGTTTGAAAGGCTTCGTGCGATTCGGATTAGGTGCCGCATTGGCGGTGGCAACGGCTTCGGTATGCTCGGCACAGGGTACGCCGACGCTCTTCACCGGCGGCGCAAGGCGGATCGAGCCGGTGCGGGCTGCGCCGATCGATTCTCATGGTCGTCTGCTGGGCCCGTGGAGGGCCTACACCCCTCAAACACAGTGGCCTCAAACACCGAACTGGCAGGTCGCGTTCGACTGCTACGAGGGCGACGCCACGGGCGTACCGGCAGACAACATCTACGGTCCGGCGCTCGGTCTGGGCAGCCAGCGGTACTTCTCGGGCGAGTTCTTCCGAAACCCCTACATCTCGAACGACATGGTCCTCGCCACGGGCACCGGCGGCCTCCTCGCCCAGCGGATGCAGATCGCCTGGTTCTGGAATCCGCCTGGGCCAGAGTCGCTTGTCGTGCTGGCCTTTGCCGCAGACCGATTCGGGGCTACCGATGCCGGGCCGTCGTGGGCGACCGGCTTCCATGGAGTCGCGATCGATTTCGGCGTGACTGCGCCCAGCCAAGACTACTTTTATGCGGATGTCGACCTTCGATCGACCGGTGATTCACTCGCCCTTCCCAGTGACGGAAGCGGCGCGATCGTCATCTACTACTCCACGCTCATCTCCGGCAACTTCGTGCCTGCGACCTTGGCCCAGCCGATGCAATGGGGCACGCGCTGGTCTGGCAATCCTTCCTATCCGGGGACGAACCCGAGCCGCTCGGACCAGTGGCAGTGGGACGACGACAACCCGACCGATTTCGACCACACGCCCGGCCCTCTCGGCGAGCGATATAGCTACGACTTCGGCTCGTTCGTACCACCCCGAGTGCTCGGTGGCATGGCAGCCCTCTTCGTCGATGCCAATGCAGAGCTGATCGGCGGCACGATCGACTTTTCGGGGATCGACCCCGGCACGACGCGGCCCGCGGATAGCGCCACCTTCTACATCCGCGTCGCCAGCGACCCGCTCGACATCGTTTCCGTGCAAACCGTCTCTATTCCGGCCAGCGGGCAGTTCCGATTGGCGGCCCCCAGTGTGCCAGGAAGCTACACGATTTCGTGCATCGACAGCCACTTCCTTCGCCGCTCGGTGGGTCCGATCGCGGTAACAGGTACACCCGGAGTTCGGATGGCGCCCTCGATGACGATGGTGAACGGCAATGTCGATGCGGACGACCCCGGAGCCATCGATATCGCTGACTTCGCTCTGCTCTCGCAAGCCTTCGGTACCAACCTCGGCGATCCGGGTTTCTATCTGAACGCGGACCTCAACCGTGACGACACGATCGACATTGGGGACTACTCGATTCTCAGTTCGAATTTCGGCGTCGAAGGCGACGAGTAACACAGAGGGTTAAGGCAGGAGCCGCCAGACGGACGGATCACGGTCACTCCAGTTTCGGACGTCGCCGGCCGAACGGCATTTGCTTAGCAGGCTGAAGTCGAGATCGGCGACGGCGAGCCCTTCCTCGCCGACCGGTGTCTCCGCCAGGATGGCGGTCTCGAGGAACGACTCGTGGCTCGGTGTGAGAATAGCCGAACTGCCGAACGTGCTGGGGACGGGTTCGCCACCCAAATCGCCCACCAGCGAGGCGTGCACGACGAAGATCTGGTTTTCTACGGCTCGTGCCTGACAGCACCAACGAACCCGTTGAAAGCCGCGCCTCGTCTCGGTGAAAGCAGGAACCATCAAAGCCAAGACCCCTGCTTCGGCGAGCACGCGCACGGCCTCGGGGAATTCGGAGTCGTAGCAGACTAGAACGCCGACCCTCGGATCGGCGAGTCGCCGCAGGCCATCGCCGGGGCCAAGCCCCCAGGGAGTGCGCTCGTAGCCCGTCGTCTTGTTCTTCGTCTGCCGCACGACCCGGCCCATCTCCACGATCGCGCTGACGTGGCGCACAGGTTCGCCCTCGAAGTGACTGCCGCCGACAACCGAGATCCCCGTCCGGCTGGAGAACTCGACTAACGCCTCCTCGTAGGCGACGGCGTAACCAGCAAGCACTGCCGGGGCACTCGTTTCCGCGATTCCGGAATGCAGGTGGAGCAGTTCCAGCACCGGCAGCTCCGGTAGAACGAGCCAGTCGGCGGCTTCAGCCACCGCGCGGCGGAAGAACTCATCGAGGTGGGCGAAGAAGTCGGCGGGTTCCTTGATCGGCCGGAGTTTCCAAGCGGCCGCCGCAACCCTCATCGTGGCCTCCATTCCAGAATCGCGGCGGCGTTTCCCGATTCATGGTCTTCCATGTGGTCGGGGATGACGCCGGTGAACGAGAGCCCGGCTCGGAGAAGCGGGGTCAGCGTCCGGTCCCGCAGATCACCCCGGGCGACGGCTTGGGCGTATTCGGCGGGCTCGCCCCCGGTCGCCGAGGCCCAGTTTCGGTAATCCGGCATCCTGCAAGCAGTTCCGAAGCGATCCAAGTCGAGTCGCCGGACAAGATCGAACCGAGCCTGATAGAGTGCCCGCCCGATGCCCTGTCCCCTCGCGTCGGGATGCACCGAGATGTCGGCACCGAAAAGCGTGGTGCCGGTTGGATCGTGATTAGCGAAGAAGAAGCCTCCGACGGTCTCGTCCCAGTTTGAGTGTCGCTGCCAGTTGTCCTCCGATAGGATGAGGCTCGAAGCAGAGCCGACGACCATACTATCGCCGCCCTGCTCGGCCACGAGCTGACCCTCAGGAAAGACCGAAAGGTGCCGGGTAAGATGCTCGAGTGTCCAGAGTAGCTCTTCTGGGAATGGTAGCGGAAAGCACGACCTCTGCAGAGTAACCGCGCCGGCGAGGTCATCTTCGCTCATGGGCCGCACGCTAAAGGTGAACGCAGAGGACATCGAGAATTCGCTGGAGATCGTCATCGGAGTAGAACTCGATAACCATACGGCCGCCGGCCTCGGCTCGCTCGATCCGAACCGGGCTGCCGAGGTAGATAGAGAGGCCTTCCTCCAAGGCGCGGCGATCTGCATCCTCCACTACCGGGCGAGTGGACCGCGACGGCGGCCGTTTTTGGCGTTCGGCGGGCTGAGCGGCGCGCTCGGTTTCGCGGACGTTCATCCCCTTGGCGACGACTCTCCGATACAGCGCCACTTGCGCCGAGGCACCCTCGACGCCAAGGATCGCTCTTGCATGGCCCTCGGTGATCGCTCCAGCTTCTAAGCCGGTCCGCACTTCCTCCGGGAGCTTCAAGAGCCGAAGCGCGTTGGTGACCGTGGCCCTGGCCTTTCCCACGCGCACCGCGATCTCTTCCTGCTTGAGTCCGAACTCGTCGGCAAGCTGGCGGTAGGCGCGCGCAGATTCAAGCGGACCGATATCCTCTCGCTGGAGGTTCTCGATAAGGGCCAGTTCGAGCGATGTCTGTGCTCCGGCTGCTCGGACGATCACAGGAATCTGAGCCAGCCCGGCCCTCTTGCAAGCACGCAGCCGGCGCTCGCCGGCGATGACCTCGTACTTCCCTTCTGCGATCGGGCGGACCAAAATGGGCTGAAGCAAGCCATGCTCCCGGATCGACGCGGCGAGGTCGTCGAGGGACTGCTCGTCGAAGCTCGTCCGAGGCTGCCTCTGGTTCGGGACGAGGCTGTCGACCGAAACCTCGAGCACTCCCGAGTCCGCCTGCTCGCCCAGCAGTTGTGCGAGTCCCTTCCCTAACGCGCGCCGCATTCGCTCAGCACCTCGTCGACGAACTTCACATAGGCGGCGGCGCCCTTAGACTCCGGGAACCGGGCAATGGCAGGCTCGCCAAAGGAGGGCGCCTCGCTGAGCCGGATGTTTCGCGGGATAACGGTTCGGGATACCTTCGGGCCAAAGTAGTCCTCGACCTCGCGGACCACCTGGTTGTTGAGGCGATTCCGTGGGTCATGCATGGTAAGCAGCACCTTGACGATCTCGAGATCGGGGTTGATGCGGCGCTTGACGACCTCGATCGTCTTGATCAGTTGGCTCAGGCCCTCCAGAGCATAGAACTCACACTGCATCGGAACAAGCACCCGATCGCTGGCGGCCAGGATATTGACGGTCAGCAGGCCCAGGCTCGGCGGTGCGTCGATGATGATCCAGTCGTACTCGTCTCGCACCGGCGAGAGGGCGTCGCGCAGGAGCAGTTCCTTCCCCACTGCGTTCATCAGGACCGCCTCCGCGCCGGAGAGGTCGAGCGTGGCCGGGACGGCGTCCAGGTTTTCTGGCGTCCGGACGACCGCCTTCCTCAAGGCATCTGGGGCATCCGGATCATCGACGAGAGCGGCAAAGACGTCGTACAGCGTCGCAGAAACCGCCGTCTTGTCGATCCCGAGTCCGGTCGTAGCGTTCCCTTGCGGATCGGCATCCACCAGCAGGGTCCGGCAGCCTCGGCGTGCCAATCCGGCGGCCAGGTTCACGGCTGTCGTGGTCTTTCCGACGCCCCCTTTTTGATTCACGATCCCCCAGACCGGCACGGCTCATTATGGCCGTTCGCCGGTCAGCCCATCAGGCGCTGAGGACGTCGTCCTCGTTCTCGGAAAGCGCCGCCGCCTCTTGTCGCTCTCGCCTCTTGGCCGAAATCTGGACGGCCCACATGCTGATGAAGAACAGCAGCGTCAGGGGGACCGCCATCATGAGCATGCTGAAGATGTCGTTGCTCGGAGTAATGATCGCGGCCCCGAAGAAGATGAACACGGTCGCCTGGCGCCAGTACGTCTTGAGCGCGTCCTGGCTGAGCAGCCCGATCTTCGCCAGGAAGTAGACGAGAAGCGGAAGCTGGAAGCCTAGGCCGAACGCGAGCAGCATCTTCAGAATGAAGAACACCATCGTGCCCGGCTCGGGATAGAGGACCGTGCCCGGAAAATCCTCGACGTAGCTCATGAACCAGGCGAAGGCACTGGGCAGGATCAGCCAGCAAAAGCCGGCACCGATGACAAAGAGAAGCACGCTCAGAGGCGCCACGACCCGGAGCGGGCGACGTTCGTTCTCCTTGAGGCCGGGCTCGACGAACCCCCATACCTGCAGCACGCAGAAGGGGAGGACGAGAACGAGGCCGATGAAGAACGATAGCTTCAGCTTCAGCATGAAGGGGTCCGTGAAGCTACGGAACGGTTCTTTGTAGTCGGGCAGCTTCGCCAAGTGGGGCTTGACGAGGCTGTTCAACTGATCGTAGATCCACGGCTCGGTGAGCCAGCCGACCACCCACCCAGCGACGAGCAGGAGCACGATGCGGAAGATGCGGGTTCGCAGCTCCTCCAGGTGCTCGACCAAAGAGGCGCGAAACTCATCCGGATCCGAAACTCGCTGCTTCGAACCCAGGAAGGGGAGAAACCGCATTCGGCTACAAGATACCTGCTGGCCAGACCCGGCAAGCCCAAGAAGGCTCCTCGGCCGCTCACCACGGCGAAGGGCCCTTCGAAAGCCTTACTTCTGCAGCTTCGCGCTGATCGTCGTGTTCCCCGAGATGTTCATAGTGCCTTGTCCGGCCATGTCCATCGAATTGGTCGACTTGATCGTTCCGTTAAACTCGACCAGTCGGCCACTGGCAACCTCGACGAACGAGGTGCCCTTCATCACGATGTTGCCGCTCATGACCATCCCCTCGGGCACACCCGCGTCCCCGGCAATGTCGGAGATGTTCAGCTTCATCGGCACCGTTCCTTCTGAGGAAATCTCGTAGCAGAGGGTGCCCGCGAGGTCCTTCTGTCCGACCAGCTTGGCGTCGAGGCTGGCGCCCTTGATGCCGGCGATCTTGCTATCGGGCACCGGCATCTTCCAGGTGTCTCCGATCTTGATCGCCTTGTCCGGGAACGTGATCATCATCAAGGCGTTCGACATCTGCTGGCTGCCCAGCACCATCATCTCGGCCATCCCGGTGCTCTCCGCCTTCAGCTCGCTCACCTGTCCCAAGGCGTCGATTTTGCCGGTGCTCTTGACTTCCTTAGGCAGTTGGCCGGCGACCTGGTCCATCATTTCCGCCATCATCCCCTCCGCGGTCACCTTGACGTCGGTCATAACCACCTGAAGGTCGGCCTTGCCGTCCGTGACCTTGCCGAACTTGTAGGCCAGCTTGACGGTGGTGTTGATCGACATCTCCTGCTCTCCCATCTGCGGGATGTCCATGACCTGCTTCGTCTTAGAGGTCACGAGATACGAGTCGGTCGCCCCTTCCTTCAGTTCCCGCTTGAGTTGGATATCCTGCGGGACGGCGGCGATAGCAACGGACGAAATGGCGAGAAGGGCGAGCAGTCGGGTGGGTTTCATAAAGTCCTCGTCGATGCGCGCGCGGGCGCATCGGAATGAGCGTCCATTATACCCGCCGGCATCCCTGAGAGAAAGGCTCGCCGCGAGTTACAAACGCAATCAGGGCCCCCCTCCTCACGAAGGAAGGCCCCTCTAGTAAACCGAACTAAGCCGCTTTCTTCGACTTGCCCGAGGTACCGCTCGACACCATCGTGAAGCCGACCGGACCCACCAGGTTCGCCAGGTGAACCGGCGTGACCGTCTGGCCCGTCGCCGTATTCACGAACTGGTAGCCCACCGCGTAGTAGCCCGGAGGAACGCTGATCGTCGTCGAGAGCGATCCCGACTGGAATCGGAAGTACTTGGCGATCTTGTACGCCCCGTCGACCGGAACGCTGTTCGGTCCGCTCACGCGTTGGAACAGAATCGCCGTCGTCATGTTCGCCGCGTTCGCACCCGATGCCGTGAACTCGATCGTCCCTGCGCCCTCCGAGGAGGCGATCAGAGAGATCGTATCCCCGGCGAACGAGCTCGTCGGAGGATTGGACGGAGCCGTCGACTGGTTCGGGTTCACCGCGAACCACTTGGCCGCCAGCTTGACGAACATGTTGAACCCCGTCGGCTTGTACCGTTCGGTCGTGATCTCTTCTTCGACATGCTTCGTTGCCGCATAAGCGCGCCAAGCCGCTGCCTGAGGACTAGTCAGTGTCCGCCACTGCTGGGCGGACTTCCGAAAGTTGTTGCGCACCGTTTGCTGCGCAGGAGTATTCGGATTACTGGGAGCTTCGAACTCGGCCATTTCCGTACCGAATCGAGTGACCTTGTAAACGACGCTCGCCATCCTACCGGACATAGCCAGGAGATGCGGCGCCAACTTCAGTCGAGCCATATATTCTGTTCACCTAGCCGAGCGCCGTATGGTTACCTAGATGGCGCCCGCGCTAGCATGCATTGTCGGCAATCTTGCGGGGCTCTTTAGGGTTTCGGGGTCTTTGGGGCTCAGGTGACTAAGGGGACTCAGTGTCCCCCGAGTCCCCAAAGACCCCTAAGTCCTGATCACCTTCACCGCGATCTTCCCCGAGGCCGGCTTCGGAAAAGGCCGAGATCTCGTCGAGTACAGCGAAGCCCACGCGTCTTCGTCGATATCGGCACGCAGGGCCTTCTTCAGCTTCTCGTAAGGCTCGTTGGACCCAGTGAAGTAAGCGTGTCGGACGAAGAACGACTCCCCGTTGTATTCCGTATCGATGAACCAGCACGCGGTATCGTCCGTGCTCGCGCTGCGAATCTCGCCCGTCGTAGGGTCGAACACGTCTAGGCCATGGAGCTCGACTTCTAGCCCTTCCTCCCCAGGTCCAGGAGGAGTGGTCGGTTTGGAGGTGAGGGGCGCCCCGCGCACCGTGATATCCGGCTCCCCGAACACCATGAACAGGTTCCCCGCACCGGTCTTCCGGCTCAGTCGAAGGCGACGGCCTGTACCATCCCGATGCCGACCACAACGGTCTCGGGCGAGTCGACGTACAGGACTTCTCGAACCTCTCCCGTCCTGCGGCGCAGTCGGTCAGGACTGAGGACAAGGATACTCCGGCGCCACATGCTGCGCCGGAGTATCTCCGAGTTCAATCTAGTTTCCATCGGAGTAGACGTACCGGGAGTGGCTTCTTCAGGTCTAAGGAAGCCTGATCGAGCCGAGAAGCGCTTTAGATCTCTTAGTCCCCATCGAGTCCGAAGTTCCGGGCAAGAATCTGATAGTCTGTCAGAGCCACTTGCCCATCCCCATTGAGGTCTGATCCTGAATCGTAGGACGCGTCGCCACGAACCGAGCCGTATGATCGGCTCATGTAGGTGAAGTCCTGGACATCAATCACGTTGTCCCCTGTACAGTCTCCGTTTAACAGGGAGCAGGTAATCGGCGTCATCTCCATAGTGTTTGCAGACGCCGACACCGCGCGCCGGAGCCAATGCTCGCTCTTCACAAGGACTTGATACGCTCCGGGCGGCAGCACAACATGTGTCTCGAAGGTCCCATCCGTGTTCAGAGACACTCGCGCGGTGCCCAGGCTCGCCATGGAACCAGGTCGCCTGAATTCGAGGACGACCGCAGGAGGCATTCCTACGAAGTCCTGCAAATCAATGGATCCTATGATTCGAATGGGCGGAGAGAGTGCCATCTTTAGCAAGGCAGATCGATTCCCGACGCCGTCGACTGCAAGCGCATAGACGAACACTTGTTCCGATGGATCGAAGGGAATAGGACCGGTGTAAGGATACGCCGTCGTGCCGTTAAGGGAGTAGTAGAGATCATCAACACCCGCTGTATCCGTGGCTTGCAGCGTGATGTTCTGACCCGCGGCTTGTGCTCGGAGGACCGGTGGGTCGATGTCGGCTGCTTCTGGCCCAGAGATGTTGTAGTCTGGGTTGAGCGGCAGTTCTGGCGTGCCGTTTCTATCCAAATCGACGAGGGCAAGTACAGATCCGTCTTCGGAGATGGCGATCCGTATGAATGTGTCGGGTGGCAAACTGACGTCATGGAACCGTACGACCCGATTCGGCACACCCAGTGCGTTGCGCCGGATCATATCCAACCCAAACGGTCCGGTCATGGTCCGGAACTCCAACGCATAGGACTGATTTGCCGGCATACGATAGGTGATTGCGCTGGGAGAACCCGTACTGCGGGTGACCCCTGGCGGCTCCGAGACTCCCTCGCCAACATCTTCTGTCCGCCGGCCAGAACTATCGATAACTGTCAAGCGGTTGCCGAGACCCTGCGCGTCGACTTGGATCTGCGGAGTTATCGGGCCGGTGACGGTGGGGGACACTTCAAACGGTGTCTCCCATCTTATCATAGAAGACGCATTGCGCAACGTCGCCGTGTTCTTGCATAGTTCTGTATGCTCGACGCTACCATCCTGGCCAGCATAATCGGACCCTCCATTGAACACACTAAGTACGGCATCTGGAGCATTGAGGTCCGTACTTCCAGTGCGTCGGGTGGCGCTCAACAGTGGGACGGTTCCATCGCCTGAGCCAGTCTCCGTAACGAGAACATCATCAGCCATTACTTCCCGGCCACCGAGTGCATCCGGAAGCGCAAACCAAGCAGTGTGTCGGGCTACGACGGCCAAGATCGTTTGATCCTCCGCCTGATTCCCCACCAAGTGGAGGTACTTGACTCCGAGGCCAGAACTACTCCAATCGTCTTGGCCGGATGCTTTATGAAATTCTTTAGAGTGCGAGCCAGGATCAGTACGGACTGAAAGTCCGTCGACGTAGGTGAAGTACTGTTGTGAATTATAAGTTTCCCAGGCGACGTTGTTTCCGTCCACGTCCCATCCCTCTTCGCGGAAGGGCCTGCCTCCAAGGTCGAAGTACGCCGAACTCGATATGAGTTCGTGTGCGCCCGGATAGTCCTGAGCCACCTCCCGTATGGCGTCTACTGGCAGCCATCCAAGGAGCCAGTGCCGGAACCACTCGCCGGTCGCCAAAATGTGCGCGGTCTTCGATGCACCTAAGAACGGCGAGCCAATTGTCGTCATCGTGCGAACACGATGGTCTGTGCGGTGATCGAGTAAATAGCGGCGAGAAACCAGTCCTCCCATGCTATGAGCGATGACAGAGAATGACGGCTCTGTCTCCGATCCCATCCCTTGCTTGTAGTATTGGACAACTCGGTCAACCAGTTGTTTTAGACTTTCTGCGGACGTTGCATTCGAGAATCGCCAATCATAAGGAAAGGTGAACGCGCTGTACGATAATCTGGAATCGTTGGTCCACGTCTCTCGATTGGTTCGGCTCATATCAAGCATGCGATAGCCAAGTTTGAACTGAATGAAGGACATCAGGTCTCGGTAAGCGTCGTGGTAGATCGTGTCTGGTACGACGGGCATGCCCATAGCCATGTCTCGGAGGTCGTGGGCGTAGGAGTTATCGTAGAATGTGCCAGCATCAATCCACTTCACGTCACCGGTGCCGTCGACAATCATCGTTGCTCCGATACCTGGCACAAAGATGAGGGGTTCGTATCGAGCACGGAGTTCCACCACTGCTTGAGCAGCCCCTGCTTCCACCCAACAGACCGCTTCACCGTCGAGGCTCTCGTTATTCGGGGTGAGAGAGTCGAAAAGAGCCACGTTGGACACGACGCCGACGCCGGACACAGTGTCCCCTACCGACAGTATGGGCATCGGGTCCGAAGCCCGATATTGGGCGTTACCCGGCTGGACACGAGATCGGAAGATCGTCTTACGATCCCGACTGTCGAGAGCGACGAAGAGAACCTCGTAAACGGTATTGCCACCTTCCGCGCTCGAAATGACACAGATTCGCTCATCTTTGAGGATGGACTTCACAACCGAGCGGAGGGGCTCGCCTGGTTCGTATTGGCCATCGAGATCGGTGTCCCGATAGTCAACGCCGGGATCGTAGACATACGCGTTTCGGGGATCATATGGTACGCGCGTGCCGACGACCCGAATCGGGGTTCCTGTTGTGTGCAGCCAAATGCCGGGGCCAGCTGTTTCGGAGGAACTGGCGGCTGCTCTGTCGGCTGCGAAGACTACGGCACTTCCATCATCTGAGATGCCGGGGCTGAGCCCGATGTTCAGAAACGTAGGCGATGCCGCGATCGTCGTGAACGAGGCAGGGTTTGTCACCGAGCCTTTGATGATCGAAGGACCCTGGTCGCGGTAAGTGACAAAAGACGCGCCTCCCGCTTTTGGCCGCCGGGGCTCAGGCGTCAGTAAGGACTGCTGTCGCGTCCTGCCAGGCGAGGAGAGATAGTTCTGGTTGTCGTCGCCGAGTCCGGTGAAGAGGACTTGGCCGTCGTTATTCATCGTGGGAAACGCCTCGTTGCGTGGTCCCTGGAACGCAAGCCACCGATTCGGTCCGAGTGGACGGAAGGGTGCCGGCAGGCCGTTCTCCCAGGTCGGTCGCCCGTCGATCCCAAGGGGCCAACTGCCCATGGGATACACGTCGAAGTGAGAGAACCAGTGGAAGGGAGCGGTCACGAGGGCACGTATGCCAGGGTCCGCACCCTCTACGAGGATGCTATTCGGTCGGCTTTGGGTTGCATCCCACTTTTCGATGTAGGTCATCGGAGGATACTGAACCTGCTGCTCTGGTATCCCGCCAATCAAGTAGTTGACGAAGAGGGTTGGATCAATGCGGCGCCGGGAAACAGCCACATCGCTATCGTTCAGGACCGGTGGGGTGAACTCCTGCCACGGCCTATCTCCAGAATCGGGAAACTCCAATGTATATGAGCCATTACCCAACTCGACCCCTGGAGCCATCAGAGGATAGGGAACGGCGCCAGACATGCGGCTATTGAAAGCGTAGATGTTCTGAACTCGCCGACCGTCGCCACGGGTCGTTCGGGCACTGAAGGCCACCAGGCCATTGCGGTTGACCGACACCCACGGGTCAATCGTGGTGAGTGTGCGTCCGTAGCTATCCAGCGTGCCCGTGCGAACCAGCACTCGGTGATTTCGGATAACGGAGGCATCAGCAAAGGTGTCGCCTTGACATGGGGCCTTCGTGCTGAGCATCGCAAGGAGAACGGTCATTGCAAACCACAGGTGATTGCGATCGTGAAACTGCTGCTTAGGGTATGTCATGCGTCAAACTCCGGAAAAGGAATCGTGCTACTTTTAGAAGAGAGACAAATCTGCCGCGCCATGCCGCCACTCGCAGGAAATTTTGGCAGTTCCCAAGGGGGCAACTGGCCCCATCCTCTCTCCCGCAGTGTGCGGCTGGCTCCGGGGACCCGACATCTTCCTCGGTCACAAAATCGAAGTTCCTACTAGGAATTGTACTTGGCCCGCTCTCCGACGATGCCGAAGTTAGCCCAACTTAAGCCCAGTGTGCTAAGTTAGGCTATCTGGTGGCTCGAACAAGCCCGCGACGGGTTCCTCACGGTCGGCGATGCGGCGGGTGTCGCCGAGTGCGATGCTGAACTGCGGCGTCTCGACAGGAGCACCAAAGCGCCTGGGACCAGTGGGGGCTTGTGACTCGCCCTCCCTCCGAAAGGCGTTCGAAAGGCGTGCGTAAGGCATCCGAAAGGAGAGCATTACGGATTCCTGCCGATTCGGTACTGCAGCCCTCTAGAACCGATGGATAGCGACCGAAGATCGGAGTATGGCGAGAGTCAAAGCGGCGATTGTAGGCCCGATCTCGGGGCGCCTCGGGGGCGTGGTCTTTGCCGACACCCCTTGGGGCATGACGATGCGGGAGTTGCCGGAACGGAGCCCGCGGGTGAGCGCCGCACAGGCCGAAGTCCGCATGCGGCTCGCTCGCGCTTCGGCAGCGTTCCGCGCGATGACGCTCGAGCAGGCGGCGGCGTGGCGGGCGTATGCCGTGGCGCTGAACGGGGACCTGCCCCAAAGCCGCAGATCGGGTGGGATCAGTGCGCAGCAGGCGTTCAACGCCCTCGCCACCAAGCTCCTGCAGATCGATCCCGAGGCGGAGATTCCCCTGACCCCGCCGAGCGATCCGTTCGGGGGCGATGCCCTCGCATTCACCTTGGCGTCCGTGTCGGGCGGAGTGCAGGTGTCCGCGGACCGGCCGAACGCGCCGGGGGTGGTGACCGAGCTGATGCAGCAGCGGCTGCCGTCGGTGCACTGCCGAACCTACTTGCAGCGATACCGGACAGGCACTTTCACGGGGTTCGATGCGGGGCTTTCGGTGGTGCTGCCCGTCGCATCGGGGGTGTGGGCGGTGGCGGCGCGGTTCGTTCGGGCAAGCACAGGGCAGGTGGTAGCGCCAATGGAGCTCGGAATGGTCGTGGTGTGAGCACTGGGTTGCTTGCCCCCTCCCGCCCTTCGGGCGCCCTCTCCCGATGACGCGGGAGAGGTGTCAAATCATGCCTTCCTTCCCCGGTCAGATCTCGACTATTCCCCCTACATGCCTCGACGCGGCGAGGATGAGGCTTCCTACGGGAAAAGCGCGGGCGAGCCCGCGCACTCCACAGCGGGCTTCGTCAAGGCCGACCCACTCCACACGAAGCACTGTCGAGTCGGGGCCGGGGGGCTTAGTCGCCGATTGCCCCGAAGCGAAGGCTCAGGATCGCGAAGTCGCCGATGTCGACCGCGCCGTCTCCATTCAAGTCGGCTTCGGCGTTCCAGGCGGGTTCGCTGGGGCTCGATCCGAACGCCACGGACAAGAGCGCGTAATCGCCGACGCTGACTTCATTGTCACCGTCGATATCGCCGTTGACGAGCGCGACGGACGGGGCGGCGACGGTCCCGTTCGCCAGAGAAACCGTCGCGACGGTTCTTGCCAGCCAGTGGCTCGCCTTTGCCCGAATCGTCGTCGGCCCGCGCCGCACGCTCTCGAACGAGTAGCGACCCAGCGAATCGAGCACCGCCCAGCGCGTTTCCACGACCTGACCGCCCTGCAGCAGGTCGAAGCGAACCTCTCGCCCCGCCGGGCTGATCGGATAGTCACCCAGCGTGAGGGTCCCGGTCACCCGCGTGGACCGGCGGAAGATCGTCCCTCCATATCCGGCGAACGCGACGTGCCCAGAATCCAGTGCGCTGATCCGGTACGGGTAGGTCGGCCAGGGCTGAACCACCTGCCGGCTCCAGGTTTGGCCGGCATTGGTCGAGTGGTAGACCACTCCGGCAGACGACGAATCCACCCGACCACACATCCAGATTTCCGATGCGCTGACCGGGACCACGTCGAAGAGGTTGTCGCCGATCGTCCCCATGTCCACCAAGGTCCAGGTCGCTCCCCCGTCCGAGGTCTTTGCCGCGTAGCCGAACCAGCCGACGGCCCAACCTCGAAGCCGATCGAGGAACCGGACCTTCGAGACTTCCGGGCCCGTGAAGTAGCCGGGTAGGTGAAAGTCGATCCAAGTGACTCCGCCATCCAGGGTTCGCTGTCCGAAGTCGTTGTCTGCAGAGATCCATCCCGTCTGAGTGTCAATGAACTGGACGGTCGTGCCCCCGCCTCTTTGGCCGAGGTCGATCCACTGCCAACTCGCCCCGCCATTCGTGGTGCGATACAGGGAGTGCGTGTGGGTGCCATCGAAATCCACCCCATAGATGTAGCCGAGATCGTGATCGACGAAGTCGACGTCATAGAGCCAGAGATTGCCGGACAGGGCGGGATAGCCGATAGAGACCCAGCTCTCTCCGCCGTCCATCGTCTTGAAGACCGTACCGCCGGGTCCCGCAGCCGCTGCGAAGGAGCGATCGACGACGTCGATGGCGACGAGGTCTTCGTCTCGACCCCAGATTTGGCCGGTGACTTCGAGTTTCTTCACGTCCCAGAAGGCGCCCCCGTTCGTGGTCCGGAAGATGTAGCCGTTGTGCCCTACAGCCATGCCGAAGTCGGCGTCGAGCAATTGGATATCGGTGATCTGTGCCCCGCATCCATGATTGACCTGATGCCAGGTGATGCCGCCGTCGCTGGTTTCGAAGATGAAGCCGATGTCGCCCACCACCCAACCGTGGGTCGCATCGGCGAAGTGCATGTTCCATTCGGCAGGGAGGGCTCCCGGACCGTCGAGAGTCTGAACCCAGGTAAAGCCGCCGTCCTCGCTGCGCCAAATGTCGCCTTTGCCGGAGACGCCGCATACGACCTCGCCCGAGCCGGCCCGTGCAAAGTTCAGGATGCCCGACCCGATGCCGACGGCGATCGGAAACCACGTTTCACCGGCGTCCATTGTCTGCAGGATCGTCGTGCCGCTATCGGCGATGGCGCGGAGCGGACTCATCCACAGCACGGCGTTGGCAGCGTCCGAGTGCTTGCGGACCCAGTTGCGTCCGCCGTCGGTCGTCTTGAAGATCCCGTACTCTTGGGTGGAGCTTTGCCAGCCGCCGACCAAGCCGACGTCGGCGTCCCGGAAGTCCATGCCGTACATCACCGGACAGGTGGGGTAGGCCGACCGCAGGGCAAAAGTCGCCCCTCCGTCGGTGCTCGCCATGCAAGCTCCGTTCGCGCCGATCATGGCCACGGAGTCCGACACGAAGTCGATGTGATACCAAGACCCTTGCAGGACCGATCCAACAGGCGACCACGATGCGCCGCTGTTCGTCGTTCGCAGAGCGTCGTTGTTGTTGCCGACGACCATCCCGACTTCGGCGTTGCGGAATCGGACCGCGTAGAACGGATCGGCGCCATAGTCGGCCGATCGGTGAGTGATCCACGAGCGGCCGCGGTTCTTGGTTTCCAAGAGGTGCCTGTTCAGGCCGGAGACGAATACTCGATCGCCGGAGAATGCGTGAACACCCGACAAGCTCCGGTCCGTGGGAATGGGACTTTGCTTCGTCCAGAAGTCTTGAGCCCGGGCGCCGCCTACGCAAAGGAGCACGAGGCTCGAAAGACATGCAAACCTGTTCACGTTACACCTCGACGGTTGGTCTTGTCCGCCACCAAGGCTAGGCGAGGAGGCCAACCACTTGCCTCATGATTCGCGGCAGCGCTTATTAGGACTATGACTGCCGTCATACGGGGGAATCCAAGTCGGATGGACCTGTTGTTTCCGGATCATCGCCAGGGCGATCCCACGCCCAGCATCCCGACCGGAACGATGGCAGGCGGACGGATCTCCCCGGCTTTTGGCGCGCGCCGCGTCAGCACGATCATTCTACTTCGCCAGGAAAGGCAGCGCACTCTCAGCCGGGCGAGCGGGAGACGGCAAAGCGCGGGCGGGCCCGCGCACTCCAAAAGAGGAGCGGATCTACCGCTTACGGCAAGGTAGGATTCGGGGCAGCGTGACCAGCGGCGACGAGCCAGCCTTCCCTAAAGGAAAACCCGGGGGCGAGAACTTTCCCGACACCCTCGTTCCGGTCGCGCTGCTGGACGAGCACCTGGCGCGGGGGCACAGCATCGAGGAGTTCCTGGCCATGTACCCGAGGGTCAAGCGCGCGGATGTGCAGGCTCTCATGCTCTCGCGGACGGACTCGGCAGACGTCTCTGTCCTCTTTCTGGACATCGTGGGGTCGTCTCGCCTCTCACCGACCGAACTGTTGAACGTTAGCGACGAACTGAACAGCATCGTTCGGGATACCGAGGTCTATCGCAAGGCAGCCGCCGAGAGCAGCCTCGTCTGTCGACCGGTCGGGGACGGAATGGCGATTGCGTTCTTTTCGGGCATCGAAGCGCCGTTCCTGTGCGCCATGGAGATCGACCGGGCGATCCGAAATCACCCCACCCTGAATCTGCGAATGGGGATTCACTGCGGCCCGGGACATATCGTGAGGGACATCAACGGTCGGCTAGACGTCGTCGGGGATGCAATGATTAAGACAAAGCGGATCATGGACGTGGGCGACCCGGGCCATGTGCTGCTTTCCGATGCGGCCGCTCAGGCCTTGGAGCCGTTTCCGGAGCACATGGCGAAGATACGTTTGCTCGGGACGGCCCATGCCAAGCACGATCTGAAACTCGTCGTGTGGTCGCTCGTTGCGCCGGGGCTGGGAAACCCGAGGCCGCCCAAGGCAATCGTCGAGCAGCTTGTCGACCGGTTCTCGGAACGGGAGGCGGCCACCCGACGCCGGAAGTCGACATGGCTGTGGGTGGCCCTCGGAGCGACAATCCTCGGGCTGATCTTGCTTTTCCTCTTGCCCATCCGCGACACACTGTCGCCTCTCGTGGTGCGCCTGCTCCAGTACGGATTCGTCGGATTAGCTGCGTTACTGGCGTTCTTGGCGTCACGGCGGTGAGGGACTGCGGCATGGACCGATCGTTTATCCAAAGGGGTACAAGGAACAACCGTGGACGACGACACCACGAAGATTGAGATCGATGACATTTTCAACTTCGGCTTTTGCCCTCAGGGCGAGCCGGAGATCGACGAGGACGGAGCGATGGTGTTCACTTACCGGGCCGTCCCGCTCGGGCTCATTGCCAACAGCCGCCCCGGCACCTGTGCCCTGCTGAACGAAGCCGGGCGACGCTTTGCGGTCTGTGACGCCATGCCGCCTGGGTTCGCCCCGCCCGATCCCGAGCCTCCGCCCGACCCGAACGACTCCGGCGCTTGGCTGGACGAGGAGGGGAGAAAGTTCTTCGATTCCTGCCCTCTCTATGCCGTGCTGCGCCTCAAGGAGCCCTACGTCTATTGGCAGCAGATGCTCCCGGGCGGAGAGCCGGCCTTCGAAATCCGCGCGCGCGACTACAACGGGCTCATCGACATGCTCCTTCGGGCCTCGCCGGTCGAGAGATGCGCCCGAACTCAGCTTCAACCCTGGCGGGAGTTTTTCGACGTGGGAACGGACGGCGACATCGTCCCCGTCATGATGCAGCTTCCGCTCCAGGGCGACTTGCCGAGCGAGAAACGGGCCAAACCCGAAAACGAGCCCAAGGACGAGGATTGGGAGCGGAGCAACTTCGAGGTTCCCGTCGTCCACGTGAACGATCGGGTGGACCGGCCGGGTGGAGTTCACAAGGTCATCTACCTGAGTTGTCACCCCGACTACGCCCATGTGTATTGGGCAAGCGTCAACGGCCCGGGGGTAGAGACCATTGAGGTCGCCCACGGGTGGCTGGAACCCGGGGATTCGGAATTCCACTGGAACCGGCATGTGCTTTGGCGCTTCGAGGGCCCTCTTTGCCTGATGCCTCGCGTTATCGAAGAGATACGCCGCCTTGGACACGAGCACCCGGGTAACTGGGCGCTCAAAGCCTCGGCGCCGTGCCATCAGGCTGACTTGCCGATTGCTTTGTTCAACCAGAACCGCGAACCCGAGGGCTGGCTGATCCGGACGTTCGTCTTCGAGACGCTCGCCAAACTCGGGGATGAGGGCTGCCGCCAGATCGAAGCTGACCTCCGCGAACTCTACTCCCGCTCCAAGCCCGAGTAGGGCCGGCGTTCGGGCCCGGTACCCGAAGAGGCGACTCTCTCCCGTCTGCGCCGATCCTCCACGAGTTTCATTGAAGTTCCTGTGCGACGGAGCCTCAAACCTCCAAAAGTGCCTTATACTGATACTGTCAATTGTGCCGGACTACCGGCGATGACTTCGGGCTTCGTGCCCGGGAGGACAGTCTATATGAACCGCATATTGAGTTTAAGCCGGTGTTGCGCCGCGCTCTCCTTGTTGCCTTTGCTGCTCCTGAGTCTTCAGCAAGATCCGTTCACTCGGGATGATTCAGCCATCGAGAGGATGCGGAGCGCCTTCGAAAAGCGCTCGATCAGTTGCGCCCCGAAAGCGCCGATGGAGACCGAGTTCGGATTCGTCTCTGACCCCTCGCCGCACCAGCCGGTGCGCCTCGTATTCCGCGCTATGGCGATGGAGGCGGGCGGCGATGCCGAGATCTACTTCGAGATTCCGCCGGAGATGACCCTCCACGGCGGCCAAACCACCATGCGCGGCACGTTGGAGAAAGGCCGCGCCTACGAGTTCGCGGTTACCGTCTCCATCGAGCGGCCCGGACAGTTCGAAGTGCGCGCCTCGGCGGTCGCCGGCGTGCCCGAAGCGCGTTTCGGTCGTCGCGAATCGCTTTACATCGACTATGACGGCGCGTCGATCAAGGTAAGCAAGACCGGACCGAAAGCCGATCACGAGAGCCCGCCCGTTCCGATGGGAACTCAGCTGAACGAGACGATCACTGACGTCGAGCGACCGGCTGAATGGGGTCCGGTGCCGATCACGCCGCGCAGCCAGATCAAGACCGACCCCAACGGGGAGCCTCTCCAGGAAGAAGGCGGAGGCGTCGGAATTCAGGCGCCGGTGACCGTGACCGGCTACTTTCGATATCGCCATAACGATGGCACCCTTCACGGGGCATACGGAACGCAAGCCTTCTTATGGGACGACGACACGCTGAGTCCCGACGACCTGATGGCGCAAGTCGTTTGCGACTCCAACGGGTTTTATTCGGCCACGTTCGACAACAACGACCCCGAAGGGGGAACGACGGATCTCTACGTGGAGTGGCGCACCTATAACGGAGCGATCAGCGTTCACGACAATTCCGGATCAGGCGGCTGGTACACGGGAGCGGGCTCGATCGTCGCGAACATTCCCAACGGGAACTTCGATTACGGAAGTTGGTACTACGATACGGGCACTCCCGGGGTGGCCGACGGCATCGAGCGGGCCTACCAGGTGTGCGACATCGGGTCGGCCGGCTGGGCCCATGGCAACTACACGCTGGGCTTCACACCGCACTACACTTACTTTCAGTGGTACGACAACAGCACGGACGGAACCTACTACACCCGTTCCCAGGATCGGGTCTTCCTGCAGGAACCCGACTTCATGTCGCCGGACGTGGTGATTCACGAATTCGGTCACAGCTTTCACGACTCGGTTTACGGAGAAACGGATTGGCCCCCGGGAGCGGGCGGATCCCACTGGTTTACCAACCACTACACTCCAGGATTGGCGATCACCGAGGGGTATGCGACCTATTACTCCTGCAGCGCCCAGGGCGACGAGCAGTGGTACGACGACAACAACCCTGGCAACCTGATTCACTTCGACTGCGACGCCAACTGGGACGGCAATGGCGCGGCGAACGGCAATGCCGACAACTTGAGCAATAACCCGAACTGGGGATACGACACCGAATCCGCGGTACTCGCCTTCCTCCTCGATCTCGATGATGCGAGGAATTCCGCGACCGACCCTTACGACTGGACGACGCTGGGTGATAACGAGATACAGGACGTGCTCCGTTTCTACACGACCGGCGGCCACCACTGCCATAGCATCCAAGAGTTCTTCAATGGCTGGTATTCGCGAGGCTGGGCGTACCGCCCGCAGATCAACGCCCAGATGCACGTTCACGGAATGAATCAAGGCATCACACGGCCGACGATTGGCCTCTACAGCGGCGTGAGCCTTTATGGTGGAACATGGTATTACGGGGGTTACGGACGAGGCTCTTTCGACATCAAGAACTACTCGAGCATCGCCTACAACCTCAACCAGTGCTATGTTTGGCTGCGTGGTCCAGGCGGCCAGGACGTCGGGCAGTTCGGCGGGGACGGCAACGGAACCCCTCTGGCCGCCGGAGCGACCCGTAACGTCTGGCTAACCGCCGATCAGACGGGCTACAACTCAGGCGCTCCGAACTTCGTGTACGGGCTCTATACCGTTACGGCCGGGCACTACCGTTCGGACAACGCTTGGCAACTGCTCGATCCGGCGGAACCCGGGACCAACCAGCAGGTTTCGGTCAACGTCATACGAGATACCGATCCACCGGATTTCTGCGCGGCAAACGACGATGGAGACTGCGTCAACAGTCAGACTTCGTTGCGCGTCTATGGAAGCGCATTCGACGCAGACAGCAGCATTCAGGGCTATTGGACGCGCGTCGGGACGGCGCCCGGCCTCGGTAATGCCCAAGATTGGGTCTTCCACGCGGCGAACAACCAAAACAACTACGACTACACGCTCACGGGGATGAGCCTTGCGGCGAACACCCTGTACTACATCACCGTCGTGGCCCGGAACATCGAGGGCCTCGACACCTGGGCCTACACCGATGGCATCATCGCGTGGGACGCGACAGCGCCTGGGCCGGTGACGGTCACCGACGACGGCGTCGCGCAAACCGATCAAACGCAGATCCACTTCGTCGCCACGTCGAGTGAAGGCGACGGCTGCATCAGTGGCTACTGGACTCGAGTCGGCACCGCGCCCTACCTGGGCGACGAGCAGGACTGGGTCTTCCACGCCACGGGCGACATCGACCTGTTCGACCACACGATAACCGGGCTGACGATGAACGCCGGCGCCACCTATTACGTCACCGTGGTGGCTCGTAACATGAGCGGCCTCGACACGTGGGGCGTCAGCAACGGCATCTACATCGGCAAAGCGATCACCGGTCGTGTGCGCCTCGAGGACTACGAGGGCGACTACACGTCGCCGCTGGTCAACTTCCAGATCCGAAACGTGGGCAGTTCGATCGTCCTGCAGTCCCATAACGTCCAACTGGACTCGGCGGGCAATTACGTCTTGCTCACCACAATCGCCAGCGGCAACTACGATCTGTACTGCAAGCCCACGCATTGGCTCCGCCGGAAGCGTGGGAACATCGTGATCGGCTCGAGCGGCGCGACCGGTCAGTCCTTCTCGGTCATCAACGGTGACTGCGATGGCGACAACGAAGTGGCGATCGGCGACTATGCGTTGCTGTCGAGCGCGTTCGGCAGCTCGCCCGGCGACGGGAACTGGAACGTGAACGCCGACCTCAACGGCGACCTCACGGTCGACATCGGCGACTATGCGATCCTCTCGGCGAGGTTCAGCCAGACCGGCGAAGGCTAGGCAGCCCACCCTCTTCCTCTCGCGTGCGAGAGGAAGAGGGTCTTAACCGGGTTCGGTCGGGTTGGAGTCAGACGAGCATGCGGACGAGTTCGTCGCTTGACATCCGCGCAAAGACGCCCTTCACGTTGCGGCCGGTCGCGGCGCGCATTTCCGAGAGGAGGAAGCCGTCGCGGGGGTTCTCCATCGCGACCCGTACGACGTGGGGATCGACCGCGATCGGCAGGACGCCCCACGCGCGCCATTGCTCGATCGGCGCAAGAGAGAGAGCTTCGCGATCGAACCTCAGCTCGACGGGTGCCGCTGAACTGGGTCGATGGTAAAGAACCTGCCCTTCGACGAAGGCCCGGTCTTCCTCGAACGAGGAGAAGGCCTTGGCGCTCTCGCGCAGATTGTGGCTGGATTGCATGCTCCGCTTGCGGTGGATCGTGGCCTCCTGCTCGGAGTAGTGCCGTTCCAGTTGCTCGAGGCGCTCCATGGAAGCCCGGAGGCGGTCGATGGTGGCGGCAGTGGTCGGCTCGTCGCTGGAGGGGTGCTCGAGCATCTTGAGGACGATCGCACGCAAGCGCTCTTTCATTTCGCCAGCGGACCGGGGATCGCGGACGCAGAGCATATCGGCCTCGGCTTGGGCGGCCTCCTGGACCAGGTACTGCAGGCGGGCCTCTTCCGAATAGCCGAAGGCGGTGGGCAACGTGAGATCGTTCGCGTGGACCGTGTCGTTCGCCCGTTCCGTATACCGCAGCGTCGCGAGTTCCGGCAACCCGACGACTTGCAATACCACGCTCTTACACTCCCCGCCCCAAAAGTGTCCGAGTTCGACGGTCTGATCGCCGACCGACAGTTGGACGCCGGACAGGACGATGCTCTCAGCCGAGAAGCGTTCCTGGCTGAACGCGTCGGTGATTGCCTTGACGTCGTGGGCGAAGTAGTGTGCGCCGCCCCCTTCGCGAGCCATGCCCGCCATGAGGGCCTCATCGTAGTCCCGACCGACGCCGATAGTGGTGGTGGTGACGTCGAACTCTCGGTAGGAGTGGGCGGCATTGGCAGCCAGGGATGCCGCATCCGTGAAGCGACCGCGGTTGGCGAGCCCATCCGAGAGGAGGATTACGCGACCGCCCGGGCCGACGATCTTGGCGCCGGTCACCCATCCGCCATAGAGGTCGGTGGACCCGCCCGCCTGGACGCGCTCGATCCTGCGAGCCAGGTCTTCGGAGGGTGCTACGAGACCGCAGACGACATCGACCGAGTCGTCGTACACGACGACCGCGACGCGGTCATCGGGTGCGAGGGAGCGGATGAACTGCGCCACTGCCTGCTGAGTGATGGCCAGCTTCTCGCCTGACATGGAACCGCTCCGGTCGATGACGAGGGCGACCTGCAGAGGAGTTCGCGGAGCGGCATCTGCAGCTTCGTGGGCGGTGACCGTAGCGAGTAGGAGGCTTTGCTCGGGGTCGCGGTGGGCGGTGAGGACGACGTCCAGGGATGAGAGGGGTGTGTTGGCAGTACTCATGGCGACAGTATACCGCATCGCCTGGCGTATAGTGTCGAATGGGACCTAGCTTGGGACCATTTTCTCGAGAATGGGCAGGATCGCCCTGATCTGTTCGCGGAGGTCCGCACTCGCATCGACTTCGAGAACGCAGGTAGGGCTCAGCTGGATGCGCCGCACGACGCGATCGTTGCCGTAGTAAGCTTTAGGCTCTTCGACGCGAAGCACGGGACTGCGCTTGGCCACGGGGGCGTTGGGCAGCGGTTGACCGCCCAGCCGAACCATGGCCTCTTCGAGGCTGATCCCCTCGTCGAGCCAAGTTCGGATCGCGACGAGCCGCTTTAGGTGCTCCAGACTATAGCGAGCGAACTTAGGCCCGCCGCTCGGTGGAGGCAGCAGGCCTTTGGAGATGTAATAGCGCACGGTCCGCGCCTGCACGTGCAAACGCCGACGGTCCCGAAAGATGGAGTTGAGCGCCCGTACGAGCTCCTCGATGGTGAATGGAGCGTAAGGGGCGTAGTCGTCGATCGTCGGCATCGGTTCGATTCTACACGACACTTTGCCGACATCCGCCGAGGTTTAGCAACTCTCGGGCGTCTTTCGCAGGAAGAGCGCACAGATCTGGGCGGCGACCACGACGATCCCCAGACCCATTCCCCACGGCGCGAACAGCGCGGACGTCGCCACGAACCAAAGGAACCACTGGGCCATGACGGTGACGGCGAGCAAGAGGCTCAGCAAGCCCCAGATTGCAGGGAACGCGATGCCGGTCCATCTCGGCGGCGGGGTGAAGGCCTCGGTCTCCGATTCTTCCGGTGCTTCGGACTCTACGGCGTCCTCAGGTGCGTTTTCCCACGCGGACGAACCGTCCGCGTCGTCAGGCGGAGCTCATCCGAATTCGGAAGAGCTACCACCGGCGGAAAACACTGCCACGCCGGTGGGGACGAGCCACAGCCATAGCCAGCCAACGCCGAAGGCCGTCCAGATCGCGAAGGGCGCCACCAGCCAGACCGCCGCCGCCGTGAGACCGAGCAGCGGTGGCAGGAGAAGCGACACCCAGAACCACCTCGGCGAACCGCCGAGCGTCAGGGTTGGTGCGAACATCAGCCGCTGCAGGATCGAGAAGAGCATGGGGAATCTGCGAGGCTACCTTCGTCGGAATGAGGGTCCTGGGCCAACAACAAAAACACCCCTCCGTGGCCGGGAGGGGTGTTCGATCCGGAGTGGTTACTGCATGCGGATCTGAGCGGTGAGTTTGTCCGTCTTGAAGGCGTACGGCTGCGGACTAGGCAGCGGTCCGAGGTTGGATCGCCGGAACGGATTCAGGCCTCGAACTCTAACGCGCACTTCCCCACCTCGCAAGTAGGAACTCAGCGGGCTCGGGCGATAGGTCAGCGTGGTATCGAAAGTGTTCATCGCGAACGATCGGACGAGGACCCAGCGTCCCTGGCTAAAGTTCCAGAGATAGATCATGCCGGTGCCGCCGTACACGCCGGAGGTTTCCAGGTTCAGAGTGACCTGCGTGATGTTCCCTGACGGCAGAATGAATCCGGCTTGGTATTCGGACACCTGACCGAGCGCACCCGACATCACGGAGTTCACCACATAGTAGATGTTGTCGGAGTTGCCGATTTCTTGCGCACTGCCGATCGCGCCGCTACCGGTGATCATGGAGAGCGTCCTCGGCAAAACATCCATCGGAGGCTGAACCTGCTGGGCAGCGAGGTCGGCGGCCCTTCGAGCGTTCACGCGGCCGTAGAAGGTCCAGTTGGCGACGGGGTCGCAGGTGGTTTCCAGAATGTTGCGAATCTGGGCATTGGTCGCCCCGGTTCCGAGGATCGATCGAATCAGGCCTGCCACGCCTGCCGCGACCGGGCAGGCCATGCTGGTCCCGAAGATCGCGGTATAGCCGCCGCCGATCCAAGTTGCGTAGATCTCTTGCTGCGGGTTCGAGCCCTGGCCGAGTCCGCCGGGGGCGGCGACGTCGACCCAGTCGCTGCCGAAGTTCGAGTATCCGGCGCGAGCGTCGTTCCGATCGGTGGCCCCGACGGCGATCACGTACTGATCGTATGCGGCGGGATAGAAGCGGCTCGAGCTGCCGTTGTTGCCGGCGGCGGCGAGGATCGTGCAGTTGCGGTTGAAGGCATAGCGAAGCGCATCTTCCATCGCCTGTGACGGGCTCGGACCTCCGAGGCTCAGCGAGAGGATGTGTGCGCCGGCGTCAGCCGACCACGTGATACCCGAGTTGACCCAGTCGAGCGTGCCGCCTCCACCACCGCTGAGGACCTTCACGGGCAGGATGCGGCAGTTGAAGCCGATGCCGGCGATGCCGACCCCGTTGTTGGTGTTCGCAGCGGCGTTGCCAGCGCAGTGAGTACCGTGGCCGTTGTCGTCGGTCGGATCGTTGTCCCCGTTAACGAAATCGCGGCCTTGAAGAGTTTTGCCGATCAAATCGGGGTGATCGAGCTGAACACCGGTGTCGATAATGGAAATGACGGTTCCCGCGTCACCCCGGGAGATGTCCCAGGCCGCCGGGCATTCGATCTTCTGCGGCGCCCACTGGAGGCTGGAGTAGCTCGGGTCATTGGGCGTGAAGGCTGCCCTATAGATGTAGTTCGGTTCCGCATATTGGACGGCGCTGAGGGATCGGAACTGGTTGATCCCTTGTTCGGCGGATTTGCCAGCGGGCAGGCGAACCAGGATGGTCCCGATTGCCGTGTTCTCGTTCATCACCACGCCACCGACATGCTGAAGCGCCGCTTGACGCACGACGGTCGTGCCGGGTTTGAACTTGACGATCACCTCGCCCGGGACGTACTCCCCCGAAAGGCCCGCGATCGCGAGGCCGGGCAAGCCGGCCGAAGCCAGAAAAAGAACCTTCTTCATAAGTCACCTAGCGGCACGCAGGAAGCGTCCGCCTCTCACTCTATTGTACGGCCTAGCGAAGGCAAATGAACCGCCGCGAACAAGATTTCAGGCGAATGTCGGTCAGAGTGGGCGGGTGCTAGACTAGGGCCACCATGCGGATCATGCTCGCCACCGACGGCTCCGAGCACGCGGCTTTCGCCGAAACGGTCCTCGCCAAGATCCCCGGCTTGGCCGGGTCGGCGGTCGACGTGGTGTCGGTTAGTACACCGCTCCCCATCCTCGGCGTCGGCGTTCCCGCGATCGCCGAACCGACCTACACCGAGCAATCCACAGAACTCTGGGAGGAGCTGCACGCCCATGCCGAGCGAACCGCTCGCGAATCAGCCGAGCGGCTCACTTCGGCGGGATTCCAGGCTCGGCACGTCGTGCTCGACGGCGATATCGCCGGCGAGCTGCTCGATTACGCCGAACGGGAGCCGCTCGACCTTGTCGTGGTCGGCAATCGAGGCGAGAACGCCCTGGCAGCGATGCTGCTCGGCAGCGTGGCGAGGAAACTCGTCGCCCATTGCAAGAAGTCCGTGTTGGTCGCACGGAACTACGACGACAAGACCTCAGAGGAAAGCAGTGCCATACTGCGGCCCAAGGACCCGACGCTTCTGGTGGGAGTAGATGCGGGCGATGGCGCTCAGGCGGCCGTCCATTGGCTCAAGGAGCGAGGCCCCGGCTACGGGCGAGTCATTGCCCTGTCTGTGGACGCGGTCCCCTACTTCCCGGCAACGATCGGTCCCGCGGTCGCCGCCCTCAGCTTCCCCGAAAGCGAGGATGCTCTCCCGGTCGCTGAGAAGGCCGCCGAAGACCTTCAGGGAATCGCCCCCAAGGTAGAGGCGCTCCGAGCCCACGGGCACGCCTCCACCGAGATCGTTCGAACTGCGCGCGAGATCGCTGCCGACCTGATCGTCGTCGGCGCGACCCGCCACGGGATCATCCAGCGATTCTTGATCGGGAGCGTGGCCTATGACGTCGCCGCCGGCGCATCGTGCTCGGTTCTCGTGGTTCGGCCATGAACGATCAAACGGCCAATTCGAGCGAATCCGTGGTCCTGGCGATCGACCTGCAGCCCAGTTTCCTCGCCGCGATCCCGAACGCCGACGAGGTGCTCCGAAGAAGCGCGTTTCTCCTCGATGTCGCCCGATTCCTCGAAGTGCCGGTTCTCGCCACCACACAGGTCGCTCCGCGAATGGGTGGCCTCGATCGCGAGATCGGGGCCCGGCTCGGGGCCAAGGACATCCTCGACAAGCAATCCTTCAGCTGCGCCGGCAATGAAGAGTTCCTAAAGCGACTCGAGCGCTCGAACCAGGTGCAGATCGTGGTGTGCGGCATCGAGACTCACATCTGCGTCTGTCAAACAACCCTCGATCTGCTCGCCTCCGAATTCGACGTCTTCGTAGTCGCGGACGCCGTCTCGGCAAGGAGCCGAGAAGCTCACGAGATCGGCTTGAGGCGGATGTCCGACTCGGGAGCGTTCATCACGCACTCAGAGTCGGTTGCCTACGAGTGGCTGGAGGCGTCCGACCACCCTCGTTTCCGCGAGGTGCTGGAGTTGGTGAAGTCGTCGTTCGCGACGGTCTGAGCCACTAGCCGCGCTCGCGCAGCGACCTGACGCATGAGGCAAGAATCGCGATTCCGGCGACCGTCATCGCAAGACCGACCCCGAACGCGGGCCAACCGGTCGCGATCTGGCTCTCCTTGAGGCCGAAGTCGCGGGTGACGGCCACCATGAGGCCGCTGGCCAGGAACAGCAGGCCGCTTGCCCAACGAAAGAAGGATTCGATGCTCGGGTCCGTCATGTCTACAGTCTAGCGAGGGCTAAACCGGCCACACGGTCCGAAGCCCCAGGACGAAAGACCCGTTTGGGCACTAAAGGGTCAGGCCGCCATCGACTACCAGCGTTTGGCCGGTAACGTAGCCCGCATCGTCGGAGCAGAAGAAGAGCACGACCCCGGCGACGTCGCTCGCCTGCCCGAGCCTGCCCAGTGGCGCGGTCGCCGCGATCTTCTCGCGCATCTCCTCCGGCAGGTCGGCGGTCATGTCGGTCTCGATGAAGCCCGGGGCTACCGCGTTGCAGGTGATTCCTCGCCCGCCCAGTTCTTTGGCAACCGACTTCGTCAGCCCTATGAGGCCGGCCTTGGCTGCCGCATAGTTGGCTTGCCCCGCTCCGCCCGATGTACCGATGATGCTGGTCACATTGAGGATGCGCCCGTATCGGGCCTTCATCATGGCCCGGGATGCGGCCTTGATGCAAAGGTAGGCGCCCTTCAAGTTGACCGCCAGCACGCGCTCCCAGTCCTCGTCCTTCATGCGCATGAGGAGGGCATCGCGCGCAAGGCCGGCGTTGTTCACGAGAATCTCAGGCGGGCCGAGTTCCTCGGTGATCCTGGAGAAGGTCGCTTCCACCTGATCAGCCTCGCCGACATCGCAGCCGTAAGCCCTTGCCACACCGCCGGAATCGTAAATGGCGGTCGCGGTGGACAGCGCGTTGGCCTCGCTCGTCGCCACACAAGCGACCTTCCCTCCTTCGGCTCCGAAGCGAACGGCGATCTCTTTGCCGATACCGCGGCTCGCGCCGGTCACGACGACGACCTTATCCTGGAAGCGAGGATGATCCTTCATGCTCGGAAAGTCTAGCCGCTCAGCGCCGCCCGGGTCTCTTCGAGGGTTGCCGAGTCGACGACGCGGAAGCACTTCGCTTCGCGGTCGATTCTTCGAATCAGGCCACCGAGCACCTCGCCCGCGCCACATTCGACGAAGGTATCGACGCCCTCGGCGATCATGTTGCGAACGGTTTCGGTCCAGAGAACAGGACTCTTCAGCTGGCGCTCCAGGAGATCGGGCCATTGCGCGGCGTCCGCAACCGAGCGAGCGGTGACGTTGGAATAGACCGGCGCGATCCCAGAACGAAACTCCACCTGCGACAAAGCAACGGCCATATTGCGCGCGGGCTCCTCCATGAGCGGGCTGTGAAAAGCACCGCTCACGTTCAGCGGGAGCGCCCGCTTCGCTCCTCGTTCGACGGCGAGCGCGCTTGCAGCCTGAACGGCGTTGACATCACCCGAGATAACGAGCTGGCCGGGACAATTGTCGTTGGCGATGACACAGGTTCCATCAACGACCCTGCAGACGGCTTCAAGTTCTTCCCGCTCGAGCCCGAGAACCGCCGCCATCGTCCCGGGGCGCTGGTCTCCCGCCGAGGCCATCACTTCCCCACGGAGCTTGACGAGCTTCGCGCCATCGGCGAGGGAAACGACATCCGCCGCCGCGAGGGCGGCGTACTCGCCAACGCTGTGTCCGGCAAAGGAGGCCGGCATTACTCCGAGAGCCCTGTAAGCGGCGACTCCGCAAGTAAAGAGCGCCATCTGGGCGTTCTGTGTTTGACGCAGACCCTCCTCGCTGGACTCGAAGCAAAGTGCGGCCAGGTCCATTCCAACCGATTCCGAAACCTCGTCAAATACGGCCCGCGCCTCAGGGTGAGTCGAGTAGAGGTCCTGGCCCATTCCGGGTCGCTGAGATCCCTGGCCAGGAAAGACGATCGCGACCATAACCGCGAATTTACCTAGGAGGCCTCTCGACTCACAGGCGGTACAATAATCGTGAAAGGCGGATTCTCGCAGTCCGCCTGTTTCTGGAGACGCATCATGAAATCGATCACCGTTCTGCTCGCCACTTTCGTCGCCGCCATCGCCTTCGCCCAGTGCGAAGAGGGCAAGAGCGCCTGCTGCGACGCCAAGAAGCCCGCCGTTCACGCCATGGCCGACAAGGAGTTCATGCAGGAAGCCCAGCGCATGACTCTCGCTGCCGAAGGCAAGAAGGCCTGCTGCAAGTCCACTGCCGCCAAGCCGATGGCCAAGGGTGACAAGGGCTGCTGCAACGAAGTCGGCGTCAAGGCCAAATTCAAGGTCTACGCCCAGGGCAAGTATCACTTCTTCGGCTGCAAGGACTCCGCGGCCACCGCTCGCCAGGAAATGATCGCCAAGGGCATCGTCGCCGGCAAGGTTCAGACGGTTCGCAGCAGCCGAACCAAGATCGGCTAAGTCCTTCATTTCAGCGGGCGGTTCGGTACAAGTCGATGACCAAGCCGAGAGCCATCGAACCGCCCGCAGTCATCCGTGTCGTCTCGCCCGCCTCACCGATCGCGGAGGAAAAACTCCAGCGAGGCCTTCAGCGGCTTCGCGAAGCCGGGTACCGGATCGAACTGGCCGCGCATGCCCTCGATTCCGACGCTTACTTGGCAGGCAGCGACACCGATCGCGCCGCCGATTTCGAGGCGGCCTTCCTCGATCCTAGAGTCGATGCCGTTTACTGCTCCCGGGGTGGGTACGGCTGCGCCAAGCTTCTGCCCTACCTGGACTTGGACGCCATCGCGGCAACAGGCAAGATGTTTCTGGGGTTCAGCGACATCACTACCCTTCACCTTGCATTAAACCGCCGCGGGCTCGCGACCCTCTATGCTCCGATGGCGCTTTCGTTCTCTATCGAACGAGCCCCTTGGGTCCACGAGTCCTTTTTCAATGCATTAGCCGGTGAGACGAGGACGCCTGTTGCGGCGCCGCCCGGCCGTACGCTGGTCCCTGGAAACGCCGAGGGAATCGTAACGGGAGGATGCCTCTGCCTGCTCACCGACAGCATCGGCACTCCCGACGCCCTCGACGTCACCGACCGCATCCTGCTCATCGAGGACGTGGACGAACACCCGCATCGGGTCGACGCGATGCTCACCCACCTGATCCAAGCCGGCATCATCCAGAAGGCGGTGGGCATTGTCATCGGGGAAATGACCTCCACCGACGAGAAAACGGACGCCAGTATCGGCGGCAAGCCATGGAGAGAAATCGTCGCCGAGCGACTCATCCCGCTCGGTCTGCCTTGCGTGATCGACTATCCTTTCGGCCACGCCAAGAACATGCTGACGATGCCGCTCGGCATTCGAGCCCGTTTGGACGCCGAGGCGGGTACCCTTACTTACCTCGAACCTTGTGCGGTTCGAGGGGACTAACTGTGATGCTTGTTGGATCAAGACTCGTCGCCGGCGCGGCGCTCGCCCTAGGCGTTGCTGCCGCCCAAGCCCAGGCCTGGGAAAAGCTCGTCATGCCCGGCTTGAGCTACCGCATGGAGGTCGATCTCGCAACCCCCAGGGTGATCCATGCCTTGCGCTACAGTCCGGGAAGCCCGTTCGTTCGCCCACGACCCGAGGTTGCCAACCTGGTCGTCTACACGCCCAACGAGACGAAAGGGCGGGAAGAACTGTCGTCGCTCGTCAAGCGCGTCGGCGCGGTGGCCGGCATCAACGGCGACTTCCACCCGTTTACCGGTGATCCCTTAGGAGCGATGGTTCGCAACGGCGAGCTCATCAGCCCACCCTTCCCGGATCGCGCCGTTTTTGCCTGGGGGCCGAAAGCCGCCGCGGTCGGCCGCCTGAAGTGGAAGGCCACCCTCTATCCGGATGGCGCGGAGAAGTTCGATATCGACGCCATGAACGAGGAATGGGGACAAGACGGGTTTGTCCTCAACACCGCTTCGTCCGGGCTTTCGATGGCCAAGCTCCCCAACGCGCATCTCGTCATCAAATTGGACGAAGGCCTGGTGCCGCCCTCCGGAAAAGTGACCGGTGTCTTCGAGAGCGTCATCACCGACCAAGAAGCCGTTCAGATCGACGAGGGCCGGGCGATCCTGGTTGCGCGCGGCGAGGCTCGAATCTCACGCCTTTCAAAACTCAAGCCGGGGCAGAAGGTGACCATCGACGTCGCTACCCTCGGGCTCGATTGGAAGAAGGTCGATAACGTCATCGGAGGAGGGCCGTTCCTCGTCGTCAACGGTATGAAGTTCATCGACTGGAAGCAGGCTGGCTTCAAGGAGAACTTCGCCTTGCAGCGGCATCCGCGCACCGCGATCGGCCGCACGAAAGCAGGGGATCTCTGGCTCGTCGCCGTCGACGGTCGCCAGCCTATGAGCGAGGGCGCGACGCTCGACGAGATGGCGGAGGTCATGCTCGGTCTCGGCTGCATCGACGCCATCAATCTCGATGGCGGCGGCAGCACTGGCTTGAATCTCTACGGCGTGGGAATGAATAGGCCCAGCGATGGCAAGGAGCGGCCGCTCAGCAATGCCATCCTGTTCGTCGGGAAGCTGGCCGAGCCTTCGACTTCGCCCGTCGTCATCAGGGGACCGGCAAGAATCGACGCCGGTGGCCGAGGTCTCTACACGATCGTTGGCGAGGATGGAAAGACGATTCCCACTGCCGAGGTGTTTTGGGGAGCATCGGGAGCCGGATGGATCGACCAAGGCGGCATGCTGCGAGCGTTCGGGCAGGGTTCAGCGACCATCGAGGCGTGGGTACGCGGGCAGATCGTCTCGGTGACGGTCCAGGTTGGGGCGGCGCCACCGCCCGGACGCTAGGCCTGTACGAGTTCTTCGGCCTCGCCTTCCGGTGTGTCGGTCGGTTCGGCGGTCCCAGTCGCTTCCTGCTCGGCAACGACGACGGCCTCCGGGTCGAACACCTCGACCGTCACCGTTGCGTCCACGTCGCGGTGGAGGTCGATCTCGATCGCGTAACTACCGAGCCGCTTGATCGGCTCCAGGACGCCGACCTGCTTCTTCTCGACGATAACGCCGAGCTGTTCTTTGATCGCCTCGGCGACCTTCTCAGCGGTGATCGCGCCAAACAGCTTGGTGTTTTCTCGGCCAGCTTTCGCTTCGATCCGAACACTCTTCCCGTGGAGTTGGTCTTTCACGGTGTCAGCGTCACTCTTGGTTTCGGCGAGCCGGGCGTCCACTCGTTTGCGCCGAGCTTCGAGCGCCTTCAGCTGGCCACGATCGGCTACCACGGCGAGGCCACGCGGGAAAAGGTAGTTGCGGGCGAATCCACCGGCCACCGTCACCACTTGGCCTGCCTTGCCAACCTTGGGCACGGTTTGGTTCAAAATCACTTTCATGGTCGTCGTCTCGCTGTGGCGGCGGCGCACAATCGCCTATCGCCGAATTCCTATTCCGATGGACGGGGAGTTCTTCTCGAAAACCCGGTCTATCCCCACCCACCCGGTCCAGTCCTTTCCGAGGTCGATCCGCGCCCTCAGGTCCAGGCGAGGTTCGTTAAACCCGAAAAGATCGCCGCGTAGACTCACTAGCGGCGAGAGGCGAAAGTCTACCCCAACCCCCGGCTTCCCTGCGTACATTCCGTACCTGAGTTCGCTCCCATCCCCGAATGGCTGGCCAAGCTGTAGGTTCAGTCTGTTGGACTCGAACGCGTCCCATAGCCCCAGATGCAGTCGCTGTCTGCCGATCGCAGCGCTCGCTTCGAAGTCGGTACGCCAATAGTTCGGCCGCGTGTTTCGAGTAACCGTCATCGAGGCCTGGATGTCGGCGCCCTTCGGAGTCGAGGGCAGCTTCTCGATAGTCTTCTTGAAGCTTTGGATCAGTTCGCTGGCTTCGTCGGCGAGCTTGCTCGCTTTGTCCGCGATCTCGATCGCCTTCTCGCTGACCACGACCCCGTTCTCGCTCATCTTCTCTGCGTTGGCGGCGATCCTGGTACCGCTCGTCGTCATCTCCTTGGCGTTAGCCAGAATCTCCTCCATCGACCGCCGCAGTTCGGGATCGGTCACGAGTCCGCGCATGTCTTCGACCAGCAGATTGCCGTTCGCGATGGTCTTGTTCATGTTGTCGAGCAAGACGTCGATTCTCTTTTCGAACTTCCCCGCGTCGGCCAGCTTCGCGATCTCAGCGCTCGTCTTTCGGACGCTGGTGAGGACGTCCACTCCTTCCCTGAGCATTCGGCGGACGGTCGCTTGGTTTTGGGCCAGCAGGAGGTCGACCCGATTCGAGAGGCTAGTGAAACTGTCGATCATCTTGTTGGTCTTGGCGATGAGCAGCTTCGTCTCGTCTACCGCACCCTCGACCTTGCCCTTCAGTTCCCGGTCGTTGAGCACCTGCTTAACCGCCGTCAGCGTATCGTTGATCTGGCCGAGCATCTGATCGCTCTCCGGCAAGATCGATTGAAGGGCGCTCCTCTTGACGCCCTTAAAGCGATCTCCCGGCTTGAGATACTGTCCAGTCGGCGCCAGGGGAGGCGCAATCTCGACCTGGCGGTCGCCGATGCCGATCAGCGCCGTCTGCAGGACTGCGACGCTGCCGGCGGGAATCTGGAAATCCTTCTCGATCGCGAGCGAGACGATGGCGCTGCGCGGGCCGGCAAGCTCGACCTTGGTGACTTGTCCGATCGGGACGCCGGCCATGACGACCTTGCTTCCGGCCGAGAGGCCGCCGGCGTCGTCGAAATCGGCCTCGTACTGGTTCGTCTCCGGTGCGAACATGCTCTTGCCGAGAATCTTGTACGCGCCGAGGACAAGTCCGGCGAAGAGCAAGAGGAACAGACCGACTTTCCAGGCTCCCTGCATGGCCCAGTATAGCCGCGCCGCTAAAGAAGTTCGGCGTCTTCGAAGCGCTCTAGCAGAAGGATGTCTGCCGCCGAGTCGGCTGCTGCCAGTGCGCCAGGCCGCATCGCTCGCATCTGCTCGACCGCCACCCCGGATGCGGCTAAATCCCAGGCGATGGCGTGGGCCGAGAGGTCGGTCAGACAATCGAAATAGGTCTCCGGACCGCCGGGAACGTACAGGATGTTCAGCCTCGCTTCGGCGATGCCGCTCAAGATCGCGCGATCGACTTCGAGATAGTGGCCGCCATACTGCATGGGGCTCGCGGCAGGTGGATAAGCGCCGTCGAGGACGTAGAACACGCCGTCCGCGCCCGCTCCGAGTGCCAAGTCGATCGCGGATCGAACTGTCTCATCCAGGCCCCGCAGGACTGCCTCGCCTTCCGCGGGCTGGTCCCGCAGCAGATCGTTGAGCGGAAGCCCTCGCTCCAGCGCCAATCCGAAGGGGCTCTTCACTTCCGCTAGCACCGCCTGGTCCGCGTAGCTGCGGATGGCATCCACGATGTCGAGCGCAGGCACGATCACCCCGTCGGCCTGGTGGCCGGGAGAGATCGAGCGCACGACGATCGGTTTGCGGTCTGCCGTGCCGCCCCGAACCGTTACCGTGAGTCGCTCACGCCCGTCCATCGGCTAGCGAGCGGCGACCCGTTCATCGTCGTCCTTCGGATAGGGGAAATGGAAGTTCGCCGGCGCGATCTCGCGGATCGTCGTGAACTGCCCGAGCTCGCCGTCTCGTTTGCGCGGCTCGACCTGCACGAGATTGCCTTTCGAGTCGATCTCCATACCGAGGTCGGCGTAGCTGGGCCGAGCTCCGACCGGGTTGAGCGCCATCATGCGCACGGCCCCGAGCGAGGCCTCCATCGGCTTAAGGAACGTGTTCGGATACAGCCCGCCCCAAACGGCGAACAGAACCAGGCTTCCCGCCATCGCAATCTCCCAAGGCTTGAGGTCGCGCAGCCGTCGGTTCTCGGGGTTCTCGTTCGGCCCATAAAACATCCGCATAAACATGATCAGCAGGTAGACCGCGGCGAGGATCACCCCGAACCCTGCCAGTACGGCGAACCAAACGTTCAACCCGAACGCCCCCGCGAAAGAGGCCTGGAAACCGCCGAGCATCGCCAAGAACTCGCCGACGAAGCCGTTTAGCCCAGGCAAGCCGACACTGCTCAGCATGATGATCAGAAAGATAGCCGCATAGATCGGCATCTGCGCCTTCAGGCCCCCGAAATCCTTGAAGAGCCGCGTATGCCGTCGCTCGTAAATGAGGCCGATCAGCAGGAAGAGCGCACCCGTACTGATGCCATGGCTCAGCTGCTGGTAAGCGCCACCTACCAGCCCGTCGTGGGTCAGCGAGAAGATCCCGAACATGACGAAGCCCATGTGGGCGACTGAAGAGTACGCCACCAGCTTCTTCACGTCTGGCTGGACCGCTGCGACGAGCGCACCATAAAGGATGCCGACCACGGCGAGCGCCATGATCCACACGACCTGCGCCCGGATCACGTCCGGGAACAAGGGCAGGCAAAACCGCAGGAACCCGTAAGTCCCCATCTTCAGCAAGACCCCGGCCAGTATCACCGAGCCCGCGGTCGGCGCCTCGACGTGAGCGTCCGGCAGCCAGGTGTGGAACGGGAACATCGGGCACTTGATCATGAAGGCGACCGCGAACGACCAGAAGATCCACGGCTGAAGCTGCATCGCGCCCTTCCACAAGGTCCCTGTCGCCACCGAGTCCTGGATCGCGACCATGTCGAACGTGCTCACACCCGTCGCCGACAGGTGCAGGTTGTGGAGGACGATCATCCCCAAAAGCATGAAGATCGAGCCGGCGAAGGTATAGATGAAGAACTTGACCGCCGCGTAGTTCCGATTCTCGCCGCCCCAGATGTAAATGAGCAGCGCCATCGGAATGAGCGAAGCCTCGAAGAACGTGTAGAACAGGATCATGTCCTGAGCCAGGAACACCCCCAGCATCGCCGATTCCAGCATGAGCATCATGACCATGTAGGTCTTGATCCGTTTCTCGACGTAGAAGCTGAACCACACGCTGATGAGCGTCAAGAACGTCGTAAGCGCCACCAGCCACACGCTGATCCCGTCGATCCCGAGCTTGTATTGGATCCCCAAGGCAGGGATCCACGGCATCGTCTCCATCATTTGCAGGTGGTAGGTCTGCCCTTCGAACCGGCTGACGACGACCAAGCTTGCGGCGAAGGTCGCCGCCGCCACCCCGAATGCGAGGTACTTGACGAGCTTGGAGAACTCCTGCGGCACGAACATCAACAGGATCGCGCCGATGAGCGGCAAGAACGTGACGAGGCTCAGCAGCCCAAAGCCGGTCGAGTGCTCCATGCGGCTTGGAGTTTAGCATGCCCCCTAGGTGGTTTCGCCGTTCAGGCGGGCTCGGCTACCGTATGCCGAGCCAGGAAGCCACGAATTCCCCGACGGCCGCGAGCCCTTCGAGGTCGCCCAACCTCGACGGGGGCCCGACGGGAGTCAGGACCGAAATGGGGACGAACTCGCGAGTGTGATCGGTCGACGGTGTCGTCGGGTCGTTACCGTGGTCGGCGGTCAGGATGAGGAGGTCGTCTTGCCTCAGCGCGGCGATCATGCCACCGAGGCGCTCATCGAACTCTTCGAGGCATCGAGCGAACCCGTCGGCCTCGTTACGGTGACCGTAGAGCATGTCGAAGTCCTCGAAGTTCGCGAAGAGAAACCGCGCATCGGAAGCGAGGGCCCGTTCCATCTCTTTCCAGTGCTGTGCGTTGTTCTGGGTTCGCGGCACCGAGCGAAAGCCACGTCCGTCGAAAAGCTCGGGCACGACGCCGATGCCGTAGACATCACCGATCCTGTCCACGAGGTTCGCGGGCGGCGGCAGGGGAAAGTCTCGGCGCCGCTCCGTGCGCTTAAAGCCGCCCGCGGTGTCCCCGACGAATGGTCTGGCGATCACGCGCTGGACGTCGTTCGGCTTCACGCACAAGGCCCTGGCAATCCGGCACCATTCGTAGAGCGTTTCGATGGGGACGACCTCCTCGTGGGCGGCAAGTTGGAACACGCTGTCGGCACTGGTATAGAGGATCGGGAAGCCCGTATCGACATGCTGCTGCCCGAGGTCGGCGATGATTTGGGTCCCGCTGGCGGCCCGGTTGGCGAGGGTCTGCCGTCCGATCGCGCTTTCGAACTCCTTGACCAGGGGGATCGGGAAGCCGCTCGGATAGGTGGGGAACGGGCGCTCGACGAGGACACCCATCATCTCCCAGTGCCCGGTGACGGAATCCTTGCCCATCGAGAGGGGGCGCAGCCGACCATAGCAGACGCACCGGTCGGCGAGCCTTTCCGCCGCGGGATAGCCGGCCGAGGCCAGGTACCCGAGCGCCGCGAGATGCGGAGCGTCGATCTCGCCGACGGCATCGCGGATGTGGCGCAATGTGTCCGGGTGGTCGTGATCACCGAACTCAGGCGCGTCGGGCGCCTCACCGGCTCCGCATCCGTCGAGCACGATGATCATCGCTCGTCTGGGCATGGACGATTATGCGCCGTCTCAGACTCGGGCCGGCTTGCCGGGACGGAGGAGGTTTTGGATGGCTTCGTCCCAACGGCTAGTCTCGTGAACTTCGCGGACTCCGAAGTACGTGGTCCCCATGTTGAAGCGTATCCCACTCACTCCGGCGTGCCTCGTGTACTTGGCGACCTTGCCCGCGACGATCCAATCGACGACCTCAAGGTCGTCGAGTTCGGGCGCAATCTCCTCGACGGCCATCCTGAGCCAGCGGTCGACGGGCTGGAGGAAGAGCCGGTCGGCGTGGTCGATCTGGTCCTCGAGGGTGAAGAGATGACAGACATCGCGCAGTAGAGTCGACGTCGTCTTTGGCCCCACGCCGCGGATGTCCACGATGCGGAGGAACTGCGGTTCGAGTCGGTCGGTCTGCATCACGCCGCGGACAATCCATCCCGCGATACTCCCGATACCGTCGAGGCGGTAAATTTCTTGAGCGAGCTCGACCATGCCTGCGACGAGGCCCCGGTTCAGCTGCTCTGAGTTCTTTCGCTTGCGCTCAGCGCAGACGGTTTCGAAAGCCTCCCAAACCTTGGTTCCATCGGGCTCGGCGAGAAGGCGCTCGATCTGGTCCTCGGCGGTGGTTCGCCTTAGAGCCTGAACGGCCATGTACGCAAGATCATCCCGGTCCTTTCCACGCCGGGAGAAAGCGTAGTGCTGGTAGAAGGCCTGAAGGCATCGGTAGGGGTGAGAGAACGCGTCCCGGAGGTCCTTCAACGTGGCGGATTCCGAGCGCGTAGCAGCGGAAAGGCTGGGCAACCAGACCTCCCCGATGTACCGGTCGGCTCGGTCACCCGCCAGCAGTCTCATGATGGCGACCGACCGCGGATTCAACTCCACGACAGACACGGACTCCTCCAAGCGGCCCCGGGCCGCAATTGCCTAAAATTTGGCGTCCGAGGCAATATTGGTCAAGATCGGAAGCGTCGGCGTTTGCTGGCTGCCGCCGCCTTCTCCACCGGTCCCACCCCGGCGCATCCTGTAGAATACCTGCCACGAGAACTCCAGAACAGGAACTCGATTCGCTTTGTATTCATTGAGGACGCTTGTCATCGCCAAGGCGAACACACCGACCATCTTGCCTCCGCGAACGACCCCGAGCACCGATCCGCCGGGTACCGTCGCCTGAACCTGGGCGATCGAGCCCACCATTGGGACGTCCATCCCGAAGCACCGAGCGCTCGAGTTCATTCCGCGGTTGACCTCGAAGAAGGCGAAGATGTTCGCGCCTTTCGACATGAAGGGGGCGAAGAGGTCGTCTTTGGAGATCATCGTGCCGGAGTCGGTGGCGCCCTCCGAATCGATCCCGGCGAGGTAGTCCTTTCCGTCGATGTTCACACCCGAGCCGGCGAAGAAGATAAAGAGGGTTCCGCCTTCTGGCATCCGCGCGGCCAATGCTTCCGCAGCGCCTCTAATCTGACCTGCAGTCGCGTTCTGCAACATCTGGACGTTGTCTTCGCCGTATCCGGCACTGTCTACCAAGGCATCACGGACTATCTGTGCGTCACCGCTGGCAAAGGGTGGAGCTGGCGCTTCCGCGATGCGCCCCTCCGAGTTCCCAATCACGAGGGCGAACTTGTGAGGCAGTGTGACGACCTTCCCTTCGGGCGTCAGGCCCTCGGGTCCTTCGCCTGGCCGGATGATTCCATCGCTTGTTCGAGGCGGGCGCGGTTCGGGCTTCGGGACGACCGGGTTGGCGGGATTGGTCGGATCTTGCCGCTGAGGCGGATCCGCTTTGGCAGGATCAGATGGGGATGTCTTGGGTTCTTTCGGCGGAGTCCGCGGGCTGGTCGTCGGGTTTGTCGGGTTCGTTTGATCTGGGAGGATCGCTGCGGCGGCAGAGCCTGTCGTCGATGTCGCGTCCACGCGGGCGAGCTCGTCGATGGCCGCCATCTCCTCGGGACCCACGATATCCGGATCGACCTTCCAGTTCAGCTTCTTGCGGTTCTTCTGGAAGCGCGTCTCAAGGTCGCGGACTTTTTCGCTCTCCCCGATGGCGGTGTAGGCGATATTGAGAAAGTAGTACGTCTCTCGGCTCTGCTGCTTCTTGGCGATCAGGGCTTCGAACTCACCGGCCACGACATTTAGCAGAGCGGTTCTCTCCGCATCATCGCGGTAGGCGAAGGCTTGCTTGAGTCCGCAGTAGGCAGCGGCGAAGTTCGGCGAATAAGGCAAGCCCCCGCGCCACTGCTTCCGGTCGGTCACGGGACCAGGTAGCGTCGTTCCCCTGTTCGTGTCGTCCTTGCGCAGGGTCGTCGCTTCCTTGAACGCGGCCCTGGCGGCACTCCAACTCTGGGCGCGAAGGGCAGCGAGGCCTGTTTCGTAGGAGTCGACCCAGGATTGGGTTCTGGCGCCGACGCAGGAGGCCAGCAGAATGAGGAAAGCGATCGTCCGTGAAACCTTCATTCGTGTTGGCTCCTATTTTGACGCGAATCGGTAGGTGAGACCGAGCGCCATGTCCATGCCTCCGCCCTCACCTGTCGTCGCGAAATTCAAGTCGAGGCCGACCGTGCTCCCGAAGGGCCGGTAGCCGATTCCGAAGGTGAAGGTGTTCCGCTCCTCGAAGAACCCGTCACCGCCTTTGCCCACTGCGTTGAAACCGAACCTGAACGGAATGAGCGCGTTGGCGAAGTTCAAGTTGTATTCGACACCACCGCCGAACACCCACTGGTCCTTTCGGCTGAGCACGGCGTCCTTCTTTCCTCCGATGTAGCCGTCGGCCTGCACGCCGAAGATCAAGAAGTCCCGGCCGCCACGAAGACCGCCCGATCGAATTGCGAGGCCGCCCGACAGCCGACCCGGAATTCGATCGTAGTATCCTTCCGTGCTGTCGTTTCCGTTCAGGTCGATCGGAGTGCGATAGCTCAGACCGACGCTGATGTTGCCGCCGGGTGGAATGAACTGGAGGCCGACAATGCCACCGACGCCGTTGGCCGTGTCGCGATTATCGGTGTCCACGAAGCCTCGGTCCTGGTTGTCTTGGTCGAAGATTTGATAGAACTGCCGAGTCTCGACCTGCGTGGCGGTGAAGATCACGCCCACACCCCATGCAAACGAGTTGCCCGCGGTGCCATACGAGATCGTGAAGAAGTCGGACTTGACCTTGTTGAGCTCGGCCATGTTCCGAATCGTGAGGTCGCCGTCCCGGAGGTCGGTGCCCGAGCGAAAATCCCGCATGTATCCGCCCGTCGTATAGGCCAGGCCAAGGGTGCCGTTGGTTCTTCCGCCCCGGCCCTTAAAGGGATAGGCGATACCCGCGTGGGTAATCGCTCGGGGGCCGGACCCGTAGGTCGTCTCGGTCTGGGGAGTGCGGAAGTCCCGAGTGAGCACGGTATCGCTCTCCGGCAGATTTCGGATATTGAGGCCGATCGTGGTGTCGCTCAGGTAGCCCAATCCAGCCGGATTGTTGTACGAGGACATCGTGTCGGCGCCTGCGGTATAGATACCGCCTCCCATGCCCATCGCTCGGCCTCCGGCGTCCAACGCCGAGACGAGGTCAGGTACCTGCGCTCCTGCACAGGTACCCACAGCGACTCCGAGCGTCGCCATTCCGATTTTTTTCGCATCCATACGCGTTTCTCCTATTTGCCGACCTAGCGCCTCCCACGCCCACGAATCGTAATCACGACTTCTTGGGTCGCCGCGCGGTTGCCCGCTCGGTCGACGGCGGTCACTACCATCTTGAACTGGCCGGGGAGGTTGTTTTGCCATCGAATCCGGCCCGTCCACTGCAGAACGTTGCCCGAGATGCGGGTTCCCCGCCGGGCGACGTGCGAAATGAACTGGCCCGACATCGTTCGAAGCTGGACCGTAACTCCAGGTTGAAGGATCGAGGATTCGAACTGGTCGTTGATGTTAATCGCCACCGGAATATCCGTGCCGGGATTCACAGGCGTGATCGTGGGGGCAAGAATCTGGATCGCCGGCGCGACCCGATCCAAGGTGACGTTGATCGATTTCGTCACCGAATTGTTGGCCTCGTCGTCCACCTTCACATTGATCGTCTGCGTTCCGTCGCGTATGACGTTCTGGGTATCCCACGGTACGGTAAACGAAGCCTGATTGCCTGAATTGTTCGGAATGTCTTGCGAGCCGATCTGAACTCGCCACTCCTTAAGGTTCGGTTCGTCGAGGCGCACGCGTATAGGAACCACGCCGCGAACGAAACTTCCGTTGATCGGATTGAATTCGAGGAATCGCGGAGTCTTCGTGTCGACCACGACGTTTCGGGTTTCCGAGTTATAGGGGTTGTTCGGCTCGATAGCCTCGACCCGGATGGTGTAGTTCCCTTCCGGGGTTCCTTCGTTGAAGTTCAACTGAAGATCGCCGGTGATCTTGCCGTCGCCGTCCGGAGTGAATCTTCGCTCGACCTGAATTCGCTCCGACGGGTTCGCGTCGCGAGTCACCGTCGCACGCACCGTGACCTGCACAACGGATTCTCGGATGTTAAAGCGAATCTGGTTGTTGCGGCCCAAAAAGTCGCCATTGTTCGGCGACGTTACGGTGAGCGTTCCCGCCCAGGCGATCTGAGCGACCAAGACGAACAAACAACCGGCGATCCGTGCGATTCCTTTCATACGGCTCCCTCCTATTCTCACAGATTGTAGACGATCGAGTCAATGAATTGAGACGCTCCGGCCTCCTCGTTCGATGCAAAAACCCGCTGCGACACCGCCTTGACAGCGCCTATCGCATTCGCGGGCGCTGCCCCGAATCCGGCCCATTGAACCATCTCCAAGTCGTTCTCCGCATCCCCCATCGCCGCGACTTCCTCCCGCGCGATCCCTCTGCTGGAAGCCAGGATTGCCAACCCTGCGGCCTTGTTCGCCTCCGGTGAAAGAAATTCTAGATACTCTGGCTCCGAAATCGTCATATACGTCTTATCGGCGAATTCAGGCCCCAGCCTCGCGCGGTGCTCCAGAATCCGGTTCGGCGCGTCGACGAACAGCACTTTCGTCGCTGGCATAGTGCCGAGAACGTTCACGTCCACTCGCTCGGGCGTCGCGTTATGGAGGCGCGACTCGTACAAGTCGGCCCACTCGTTCCTCCGTGCCGAAAGGATGCGGTCACGGCTATAGAGTGCGGTGTGGAGCGACTCGGCCTCACCGTAGGTGAGCAATGAATCGCGCAAGGGATCGTCCAATGCCCGGTGGTGCAGTTCCTTCCCATCGCGATCTAGGACATACCCGCCGTTGCTGCTCACGATCGCCCCTGGACGCCCGAGTTCCTGCCAGTAGCCCACCAAACTGCTCGCGTTGCGACCGCTGGCGAGCACGACCTCGATGCCTCGGTCTATCGCACGCTCGATCGCCGCCGCATTCTCCGGCGGGATTCGCCGCGAGGAATCGAGGAGCGTCCCGTCGAGGTCGAGCGCGATCATCCGGATCATCGCCACGAGTTTGGCAGACCGCCCGGCTCACCATTCCGTGCGAAGAGGACCCCGCTGCCGCCATGAACGTCTAAAATGAACGACAACGACCCATGAAGACCCCCCAAGTGCTCACCGTCCTACTCGCCCTGCTCTGCATGGCTTTCAGCTTCGCGCAGGACCCCCCGCAGAACGACAACGCGATACGGCAGGCGGTCCAAAGCGCGGTGGGAATCTACCGGGCGGGCAAGCTGGATGAGGCCATCTCCGCCTTCGAAAGTCTGCAGGAGAAGGCCCCTGAGAACCCCGATGTCCTTGCTTGGCTCGGGTTCTTGTATCTGCGGCGCGAGGTCCCCGCCAAAGCCGTTCCTGTTCTCGAGAAGGCCGCCGCCATCCGACCGAAGGACCTCGAGGTTCTCAACAACCTAGGGAACGCCTACGTCGCGACGGGCGAAAACGGCAAGGCGCTGGAGATGTACCGGAAGGTGGCCGAGCTGAGCCCAAAGATGTTCGAGCCCTGGTACAACATCGGCAACATTCTTCTGGCCGAGAAGGATTATCCCAAGGCCTTCGACGCCTTCAAGAAGGCCGCCGGCCTCAAGTCCGACGACGCCTTCGTTCAAAACAACCTCGGCGCGACCTACGAGGCCCTCAAGCAGACCGAGCAGGCCGCGGCGGCTTACCTGCGGGCGGCGACGCTGAGGCCGGACAACCGTATCTTCGCTCGGAACGCGGCCTTCGCCTATCTGCGCCTGCGCCAGGACACCAAGGCACTTCCCTTCCTCGAAAAGGCTGCCGCCGACCCCAAGGATGCATCTGTCGTGCTGGCCCTGGCGGAGTGCTACTCCCGTCTCAACCGGCGCGCCGACGCCCTTCGACTGCTTGAGTCAATGCAAACCGATCTCGGGGCTAACGCGACTTTTTGGTTCAACCTCGGGGTCTTGCGCAACGAAGCCGGGGAGGCGGAAGGAGCCGAGATCGCCTATCGCAACGCACTACAGATCGACGAGAACGATCCGGACACCTTGAACAACCTGGGGCTGCTGCTCTTTAAGCAGCGGAAGTACGACGAGGCCGCCGACCTCTTCGGGAGGCTCGCCGGAATCGCCACGGCGAATACTTCGGCTAAGCTGAACCAAGCCTCCGCGCTCGCGATGGCCGGCAAGTTGACGCGCGCCACAGAGATTTGGAAGGAGGTCGTCAAGGCCGAACCCTCGAAGCTGGATGCACGCCTCGATCTCGCCGCCGCACTTTGGAAGCTCGGCGACAAGGAAGGCGCCAAGTACCATTACACGCAGGTCCTCATGCAGGACAAGGCCAACGCGCGTGCGATGAACGGCCTGGGGCTTTGGAATCTGGACGAGGCCAAGAACACCGAGGCAGAGACCTACTTCAGGCAGGCGATCGCTGCGAAAAAGGACTATCTCCCGGCCTACGTCAACCTCGCGGTGACCCTCGAGAAGCTTAATCGCCGCGCGGACGCGATCAAGGTGCTGGAGCAAGCACTAAAGATCGATCCGAAGAACGAGGACGCCAAGAAGAACCTCGCCCGGATGAAAGGGGCCGGCTAGCACGCGGATCCGAATCCTGTCGCACCCGCGATGCGTTGGGGCGCGCATAATCCCGCGATGAATCTCCTCGTCGTCGAGCATCCATTGGCGGCCCATATCGTCGGCGCCTTGCGCGACCGCAAAACGCCGCCCGAGCAGTACCGCCATCTCACGCGGACGCTCACGACGATCCTCCTCCTGGACGCCACGCGCGACGTGCCGACAGAAACGTGCAAGGTGCATACGCCGCTGGAGGAGGCCGACGCCCGCCGAGTTTCTCAGTCGCTGGCGGTAGTTCCCGTGCTTCGTGCCGGCCTGGCGATGTTGGAGGCAGCGGTATCGCTGTTCCCGGACGTGGCGGTAGGTTACATCGGCCTTGAGCGCCACCACGAGACCGCGATCGCGCATAGTTACTACTGCAAACTGCCGCGGCTCCAGGGCCGCTTCACGCTCTGCTTCGACCCGATGCTCGCGACAGGCGGATCTGCTTCGCAGGCGCTCAGCCTTCTCAAGGCTCACGGTGCGGAACGGCCGGTCATGGTCAGCATTCTTGCCGCTCCTGAGGGGGTGGCAAAAGTCCAGGCGGACCATCCGGACGTTCCGATCTTCACTGCGGCGCTCGACCGCGAACTGGATCCCCGCAAGTACATCCTGCCCGGCCTCGGGGATTTCGGTGACCGGCTCTACGGGACGCTCTAGCGTCCCCGGTTCGATGACCGTGGGGGTCGTGCTCGCATGATCCGCCCCTCGCCTTGGAACGAACCATCACCTCACTGGAGCGGTCGGTGGTTGTCGAAATCGGTGTGACTCCCGTAGATATGTCACGTTCCTGTTACGTTGCAGAGGCTAAACTCTCTATTGCGACACTCTCGCAGGAGAAACGATGAGACATCTCCCCTATGCATGTCTGCCTATTCTTGTTGCAGGCACTACGCTGACTTTGGCCTCGATGGGCCGAGGACAAACCCGGTGGCAATGGGTTCCGACGGTGATCACGAATAGCACGGGATCAGTACGCGGTCATGTCCACGCCGTATCTCAAGCGGAAGACGCGAGTGGCAATCTGATCATCGTGGGCTGCAGTTTCTCTTCGACAACTTGTCGAGCCGTTCAGTTCTCGCAGACGCCACCCAATGCACCGTACGTATTCATGCATTCAACGGAGTACAACTTCAGCCAAGCCTACGGGACCCGGGGCTACACGACTGTCGGTCTTGCGATCCTGACGGCGACGGGTAAGCGCCATGCCGTGCTCTGGGACCGGAGTGTCGTGAACACGACCTGGGAAGGGCTCCATGATATCCATCCTAACACCTACGACGAGAGCTGGGCCTCCGGGTGCGACAGCTATTGGCTCGGGGGATTGACGCCAACGATTTGCGGCACGGTAGAAACCTCCGCGAATCGACGGATGGGCATCGTTTGGAGCGGAACCACTTGGGCGCCATCACTGCTGCCGATGCTAAACATCAACGATCACTCCGAATGTAGCGCCATCGATACCCGATTCATCGTTGGTTGGGAGCGACCGACCGCAGCGGGGCTCAGGCAAGCCGTGGCATGGCTACGGCCAGCGTGGAACGTCGAAAACTGGCATCCGGCCGGTTTCAGCGAATCTTGGCTGACGGACACCTACTACAGTTTCGCTTGCGGCAGCGTCGCGATCAACGGCGCCAGTCGAGCGGGGCTGTGGTACCGACGAGATGGCGCGGGCATCGCGGAGTTCACCGATCTTCAAGGCGCGAATGTGTTTCAGGTCGGACCATTCAAGTTCACCAGTTCAATCGCGGAGGGTGTCTGTGGCAGTGCCGTCGTCGGGACCGGACAAACCGGCCCGCAGACGAAGGCGCTCTACTGGTCCCTCAATCCTCTTACCCAGACTCCTGCTCCGGGCACAACCTTTGCTCAAGTACTGCCCGCGCCTAGTAACACCGCGGGGACGCCATACACGAACTACGCGGCCTACGACATCAGCGCCGGCGGCACGATCATCGTTGGCTCAGCATGGATGTCGAGCCAATCCGACGAGGTTCCGGTTTACTGGGAGTTGAAGAAGTTCTAGCGATGAAGAGGTTTGGAGCCAGGAGCTCTTCTGCTCCTTGCTCCAAGGAATTACCTCGCCGAAGCAGCCACGTCGCGCGGCGGCATCATGACCGCCGAGAGCGTCGGTGTGGTCTCGAACCCGATCCTCTGGGGTCGAGCTCGCAGCGCGTGGAGAGCGGCCAGGCGCACGTCTTCCATGAGCCGCTCGGTTTGGCGCTCCAGCCGCGCCAGCCGGGCTGCGGCGTCATGGTCGAGGTCGCCTTCGAGAATCATGCCTCCGCGCCGGATCGACGCAAGCTGCCTGCGCAATGTTTGGACAAGGGAGAGAAGCTCGCGCGCCTTGGTCATCGGGGACGCGCCACTCGCTTCGATGGCCTGAACCATCGTCCGCACTTCGTATTCGGATAGCATTCGTACCTCCTCCGGGTCTCTGCCCGGTTCTTGCATCGGCCTACGAGGTTAGCTGTCGGATTCGGGCCAAGAACTACCCGGCGCTCAGTGCGCTACACCCCAGATTTGGTTCCCCCGCTGCCGCTCTCGCGGCATTCGGCCTTGGTCGTTTGGATATTACCGTCCTTATAGACGCCGCCACACCCGTGTTTCGACCCGCCGAATTCGATTCTCGGTTGGGACGGTCAAGAAAAACACAAAAAAAGACCGAGTCGGGAGGAGAGGAGTCCGACTCGGTCGAGGCTTGGCTTTCTTTTCTGCTCCGGTCGCCCCCGCTCGTGGGAGGCTGACCGGCTTGATCGTCTGTTTGTTTTGGAGGAGGTTTTACTTTCTTGCTTAGAGCGCTTGGCTCTGTGGTCATTATCCGCGACTTCTGGGTCAGCGCCAAGGGCTGGGGGCGATATTGGTCCCTTGGTCCTAGGGATGCACTCGGGCACGCGGATAGGGATGCGCACTGTTCCACTTTCCGTGAATCGTTCCCTCTTCCGGTGAGATCGAGTGACGGTGGGAGACCGGTTGTAACTTGACCCTGTCGGTCGCCCTGAAGGGGGGCGAAGACGGGAGAAGACAATGTTCAACATCACGGCACTCAGAACACTCGCATACTGCGGACTCACCGCCACGACCTGTGTATCACAAGCGATCGTCATGCGCCACGACAAGGCGGATCGCCTCTACCGGGAACTCGCGGCAAACGACAAGTACGCCGCAGTCGGACTGATCGAATGGAAGGTGACGGACGGAGACACGGAATACGGCACCGCCAACTACATCGGTGTCGGTACCGGAGGCAAGAAATGGCTGGTAACGGCGGGCCACAACCTCAACGAGGAAATGGACTGGTGTCGCTTCACGATCGGAGGGCACACCTACGACATCGAACTCCAAAGCCGACGCTGGGTCGACCCGCCAGAAGAGGGACTGGACGACATCGGCGTCGCCCGAATCCTCGATCCGCGATCTCGCCTTACCCTACGACCCGCCCGATTCTGGAACGACACGATCCCCATCCCTGCAAATGTGGATTCACGCACCATCGGAACCGCCGTCGGCTTCGGCCGCCCCGGCACCGGTACCAAAGGAATGGGCAACGCAGACAAGGTCAAGCGCGCGATGACCAACCGAATCGACGGCCTCAACGTGCGACGCGGAGACGACGAGACGGTCCACGGATATCTGACCGACTTCGATCGCAACGATCGCGCACACAATATGCTGGACGCGAAAGACGTCGACGACACAGGCTTTCCGAACTCCCAGCGATCCTCTCGAACCTGGCTGGATCTCGAAGGCCAAATCGCCCCGGGCGACAGCGGCGGAGGATTGTTCGCCGAAGTCAACGGCATCACGGCGATGGTGGGGATCACTTCGGGCACGGTCGGGCTCGGGGTCGCCCACGACAGGTACGGCGCGATCTCCAAGTTCACACCCTTCAACCGCGCCCTCTCGCGCAGGGTAACCGGGTGGACCGGGATCAAGGCTGTTCCCGAACCGTCGAGTCTGGTGGCCCTCGGGGTTGCGGTTGCCGGTCTGATAGCTCGAAAGCGCCGGCGGCGTTAGACCACTACACAAAAAAACGCCGAGTCGGGAGGAGAGGAGACCGACTCGGCGAGGCTTGGCTTTCTTTCTGTCCGGCCGCTTCTTCTGATGGGAAGCCGGCCGGTTGATCGTCTGTTGTTGTTTTGGAGGAGGTTGTTTCTCTTGCTTGGAGCGCTTAGCTCTGGACTCATTATCCGCGAACTTTCGGCTAATGCCAAGAGTGCAGCCGGAGATTGGTTCGTTGGGCCTACTCCCCCCAGTCGGGCGGCCATACTGACAGATAGATGACACACATAACGGACAGGCTGACTGATTCGATACGGTACGCCATGGAGATTCACCATGGGGCCCGCAAGGGGACTGACATCCCCTATATGTCCCACCTGCTGGCGGTCCTGGCGATCGTGCTCGAGCACGGTGGCGACGAAGACGAGGCGGTCGCGGCGGTCCTCCACGACGCCGGCGAGGATGCGGGTGGGCAGGAGCGTATCGACGACATCCGGGCCAGATTCGGCGACCGCGTGGCCGACATCGTGCTGGGCTGCTCGGACACGCTCGCAGAGCCCAAACCGGCGTGGCGGGCTCGCAAGGAAGCGTATCTCGCCCACCTGCCCGAGGCGGACCGCTCGACGATCCTCGTCTCCGCTGCCGACAAGCTCCACAATCTCCGGGCGATCGAGCAGGACTATCGACAACTCGGCGACGACCTCTGGGCCCGCTTCAAGGGAGGCAAGGACGGCACCCTCTGGTACTACCTGGAGCTGAGCCACATCTACCGCGAACGGATGCCCGGCCCGCTGGCGGAAGAGGTCATGCGGGTGGCCTTTCGTCTCTACGACCTTTCCTTCACTAACGGCTTGCCTCGACCCGACCGGTCGAACGCCAAGATCCCGAATCGAGTGAAGACGCCAGAAAACGACTCCATCGACTTCGGATGGGACGAGGGAATTCTCTCCGACGGCCGCCCTTGGAGAGCAGAGGCTTGGGCCAAGGATCAACTGACCTGCATCACCTTCTTCTTCCCGCTGCGTGGGCTTGAGACGCTCGATCGAGACGACTTCATCCAGCTACTCGAGAGAGAGAACCTGCTTACTTACGCCGATGAGCGACGCTTCGTGACCCCCATGCCGGCCGTCGATGTGAGCGGGCACCCCCTTTGGGGAGTCCACGTCGTGGTCGCCGACGAAAGCGATACGTACGTCGAGGACCATCTCTCGCTCAAGCCGTATCCGGGCCGACCCACCGATTCATAGGACCGCATCTCTCGATCCGATTGCACGTCTTGGTAACTGGAATGACTCTGGCTATACTCCTCAGCGCTCTTCTCGTGCAAGGCAGCGACGATCCGGGGCTAATCCGTCGGCCCGCTGATCGATGGCAGGTGCGGTTCACCGGCTCGATGACCGCATTCACCGGAGCGATCCTCTATCCGATCCCGCCGGACGACCCCGGCCAAACGGTCACCTCGTGCCGAATGATCGCTCGGGTCTCTGGGCGCACGGTCGAGGCACGGCAGATCAGGGACACGTCCCACTTGGCGCAGCCGGTGCTCCTGATCGAGGTACCGCAGCCTTCCAGGGTCGAGGTCGAGGTGGAGGTCGTCGTTCAGGCCTATACGACGCGGCTCGGTGACCCCGGCAAGGCCCAAGGACTGAACCCGGAGCATCGCCGGGTCTTTCTCGACTGCCGCTGGGCGAAGCGCGAGGATCGGGAATGGTTCGCGAACTACCTCGACACCGCCGGACTGCGACGCCGCACGGACGAGACCGACATCGCCTTCGCTCGTCGAGTGCTCGAAGCCATCGCGCGTGACTACACCTATCGCATCCCGAACGAGGAACCGGCATACGGAGCCGCCATCCGCAAGCATGGCGAATTCGGTCAGTGGGTCTATTCGATCCAGACGAAGAGCGGAGAGTGTTGGCGGCTCTCGGAACTCTACGCGAACATCCTCCGAACGGCCGAGATCCCGGTCAGGGTGGTGAGCGGCAACCTGCTCGGGCAGCCCGGTCACCACTTGCGAACGCTAGTCTGGCTCGAAGAGTACGGCTGGGTGCCGGTCGAACCGACGGCGGCGGTCGTCTCGAAGCAAGCCGACCGCTTCTTCGGCACCTGGGGTGATCCCATGCTGAACGGCAATGCGAACATCTGGCTAAGCGTCCCCACCGCAAGCGGGACATTCAACGCCGGAACCTTGGACGTGCCGTGGATCTTCTCCGGCCCGACGCAGTTCTCGAACATGGGCGCCTCCATGACCTCGCGTCGCCTCTAGCGCTTTCGTGCCCGCCAAATCTCCTCGCACGGCCAGCGGCGGGCCCAGTCGTGGGTCATGTACTCCCACCGGCGCTCGGGCTCCTGCTCCGGCGCCTGGACCTCGATCAGGTCCTCCACCTCGAAGCCGCACGAGCGCAGCAAACGAAGCATAGCGCCGGTCGGCAAGTGGAACTCGACCCCCTCGTCGCCACCCCATTCCATGCGCCCGAGTCCGAACCAATCGCGGCACAGCGTCTCCGTGGCGGGGCCGGTATCGGGAGAGCAGCACATTGAGAGCGTCGTGTTGCGCATGAAGACGAGCACGCCGCCGGGGCGCAGCAGCCGCGCGGCCTCGGGTACCCATCGATGCGGGTCGCACCAGATGCTCGCGCCGTACTCGCTGATCGCGGCGTCGAACGATCCGTCCGGCAAGGGCACCTCCTCGGCGCTCCCCTCGATCAGGGGGAACTCGATCCCGAACTCCCGCTGGAAGCCGCGAGCGCATTCGAGCTGGGCGGGGGTGATATCGATACCCACGGGGCGAGCGCCGACCTTGGCCATCCACGCCGAAAAATATCCGGTTCCGCATCCGAGTTCGACGACGTCCTTGCCGCGGTACCAGGACAAGTCGCCGAGGGCGCCCAGTTCGGCCTCGGGGACGCCCCAGATCCCCCAGTCGATGTCGGCCTTGGCCCAGGCCCGCCTCCCCGGCTCGATCCAGTCGGGTTGAGTCCGCGTCCAGTACTCGCGGTTGCGACGCACGTGGTCGGGCAGATCGCCCGAGGGTCTAATCGTCGCCCGCCTCGCCGAAGTTCTGCGAGAGGATCGAGAAGTCCCCGATGTCCACGCCGTCGTCGCCGTTCAGGTCGGCGTCCGAGTTCCAGTTCGGATCGCCGGGCTCCGAGCCGAAGGCGACCGAAAGAAGCGCATAGTCCCCGATGGCCACCTCGTTGTCGTCGTCCACGTCTCCGTTCATGAGCACGAAGCTGGCGCCAGAGCCCAAGGCGACGTTGGGGACGGTATGCCGCAGCCAGTGCGAGGCCTTCGCCGCCAGGTCGTAGCTGCCCGAAAGGTTCGTCTGGAAGGAGCCGTTCCCAGAGGCGTCCAGCGCGACCTGGTGGGTTTCCAGCGGACTCGTGGAGCCCAGATTGCGAACCTCGATCACCGCCGACACCGTAGCCGGGCTGGCCAGGTAGTCCTGTAGGTCGACATGGACCGATACGGATGTGGCGCCCTCTGCGACGAGCGAAACCGAATCCATCCCGGGGTAGGAAAAGAAGCTGGGGTTTGCCTTGGGGTCGAACGCCAGGGTCGAATAGGCTCCGGCATCGGCGGGGGCGACGAAATCGAAGGACCGCGGGACCCATCCTTCCGACACGGAGACCGTATTGTCGAAGCGCCCGAGAACCCGATTCGGCAGACCGGTTTGCCGCAGGGTGACTTCGTAGGTCCCTGGAGAATTGAGGTCGACACGCACGGCCTGGTGCAGGAAGGCTCTTAGGCGATACCTCCGTCCCGCCACGAGGGGGGCCGTCAGCACCTGCCCGAAGACCTCCGGAACTCCGCTCCAACCCGCCACCCATCGCAGGCCGCTATGGGCGACGACGCTAGGGAAGTTACCGAACCCGTTCGGCGGAAGCCCGTAAGAGCCGTCGTTGCTGTAGGTGTCCGGGCTCGCGATTACGACGATCCACTCGCTGGGGAGGATGCCCTGCCCCACATTGGGGCCAGGAATCGCCTCGAAGTCGCCGTTGCGGAGGAGGTTCTGGGCGTGGATACCGATGGAAAGGCCTGCCAGGGCCAAGGTCGAGAGCGTTCGAAGGTCGTTCATGGATCTGCTTCTCCCTACGGCTCATTGTATCAGAGGTTCCGCGCAGAACCTCGCAAACCGCAGCCCTGCCCGCCCCCCTGCCCGAAGGTGGCGAGCACCGATCCGCCCATGGGCTAACCCAATCCGCCCACCTTGCAATCGAATCCGCCCACCTTGTAGTCCGATCCGCCCACCTTGTGACCGAATCCCCGGACCTTGTGACCGAATCCCTGGACCTTGTGACCGAATCCCTGGACCTTGTGACCGAATCCCTGGACCTTGTGACCGAATCCCTGGACCTTGTGACCGAGTCCCGGGACCTTGTGACCGAGTCCCTGGACCTTGTGACCGAGTCCGCCCGCCTTGCGGTCGAGTCCGCGCCTACACCCAGTCGATGTCGATCCCGCGCAGCATGAGGAGCTCGGACAGCTGGCCGACGTGGCCTTGCAGGTGTCGCAGATTCAGCAACTCGTGCGAAAGCTTGGAGACGCCCGGATACCAAGGGAAGCCGCTCTCGCCGGAGCCGAGTTCGAGGCCGGCCAAGGTTACGTCGACGAGCCCGTCCACGAACGCCGCATACTCGAGCAGACTCCCTCGCGAGATCGGCTCAGCGCCGGGCGGCAGCTCGTATGGCTCAAGCGACCAGGGCGCATGCCACATTGCTTCGAAGTCAGGTCGGCGTCGAACCTCCAGCGCGGCGGGAGGTTCGACGAACGCCCCTTCGCCCTGGCCGATATAGAGATGGGTGAAGTAGACGGCGTGGAAGGCGATCCGCCAGAAGGGCCGCTCGACGCCGTTCCAGTCGGGATTATCGGGGCGCGCCTCGACGGCCGCCGGCGGGTTCGGAGCGGACCAGAGATCGCTCGGGCACCGCTCGATGGAGGAGGCAAGCATCGCGAGTCCCGCATGAAGCTGCCCGGCGAGCGCCTTCTCAAGTTCCACGGCGGCGATGCTACCCGGGCCTATGGGGGTCGAACAGGTTGGTATAATGGGGCCCGCGTGGGGATATAGCTCAGTTGGGAGAGCGCTTGCATGGCATGCAAGAGGTCACGGGTTCGAATCCCGTTATCTCCACCATTCAGCGGCTGCTGGAGCAGTTCGGGCAGTTCGACAGCCTTCGTTCTTCTTCCCCGATGCAAACGCGAATCGCCTTGAGACGGACTATGGCTCCGTCGGACAGGCAACTTCTTCGTGAGGCAACACCGTCAGCACCCTGACGATGAAGTCGTGAAACTCGTCGATGAACTTTCGGAGGAAAGCCTCTGTCGAAGGGTTCGTGACCTGACCGCCATCGGTGATGAGGTCCGGAGTAAACGTGATGTATGCCTCGGGCGAGTTCATCTGCGGTGCATTGAGGAAGCTCAGCACGCTTCGAAGGTTCTGTTGGGCGACCGCGGTGCCGATCGCGCCGGGCGAGGTGCCGATGACCGCGGTCGGCTTTCTGGCGAACGAGTTCGCGCCCCACGGACGGCTCGCCCAGTCGATGGCGTTTTTCAGGCCGCCCGGAATGGAGCGGTTGTACTCAGGCGTCACGAAGAGGATCGCATGGGACCGGCTCACCGCATCCTTGAGGGCCTTGGCCTCCTGCGGAAAGGCGCCGTCGTAATCGGTGCTGTAGAGAGGAAGGTCCTTGATCGGAATCTCCTCGAACTCTAGACCCTCGGGTGCAAGTTCGATCAGCGCCCGCGCTAACTTGCGGTTGATCGAATTCGATGAGAGGCTGCCAACGAAGTAGCCCACCTTGTATGTCGCCATGAGTTATCTCCTTGTCTAAGAATTCAGCCGCTCAGCCCGATCTGCCTGAGAAACGTGACGAGATCGTACATGAGGTTCTCCTCGACGATCTGACCGTCGTGCCACTTGGCAACGGTATAGAAGTCCACGTCGAACGACTTGCCGGTCGGCGGAATCTCGGTTCCGTCTGCCAGCTTCATGGATCCCGTCATCGTGCCGCGCATGCGGGCGATCGAGCAGGTCCAATCGCCAGAGGCGAAGAAGACGCGGTAGGGTCGATTGTCGAGCCGCTGGTCCGGGAAAGTGTGCCAGAAATCGAAGGCCTCTTGGATGTGGTCTTCGATCCCGACCGTGGGCTCCGTCTTGCCGGGCCAGCGGACGATCACGTCGGGTTTGTGCCTGGCTTTGAATACTTCGATGTCTTGGGCGTTCCAAGCATCGTCCAGCGTCTGCATGAGCTCCATGTTCCGCTCTTCTGTATTGGTGATCATCTGATTCTCCTTGATCTTTCGGGGAAGGTGTATGTGAACGCGCTCTAGACTGCAGTGTAACCTCCATCGATGAGGTAGTACCCGCCCGTCATGAACGAGGCCTCCTCCGACAGCAGGAAGCAAACGAGCGGCGCGACCTCATCTGGCCGGCCAAGCCTGCCCAGTGGGTGGCGGCTGACGAGCGAAGCTCGCACGTCGGCCGTCAGATTCGCCAGCAGCGGAGTCTCGATGTATGCCGGTCCGACACAGTTGATCCGCAGGCCCATTGGACCGTACTCCGCAGCTGCGTTCTTGGTCAAACCGACCACGCCGTGCTTCGCGGCAGTGTAGGCGCTGTTGCCTATTGCTGCGACCGTGCCGTGAATGGAGGCCATGTTGACGATGGCGCACTGATCTGCCCCCGCCTCGAGCATCGCGGGGATTTGGTAGCGCATCCCAAAGAGGACTCCGTTCAGGTTGATGTCGATAACGCGCTGCCAATCGGCGAGGTCCGCTTCCCCCGCGAAGGCCTGGGCCCCGCCGATGCCCGCATTGTTGACGGCGTAATGCAGGGCTCCGTAGGTTTCCTTCGCGAAACGAACGGCTGCTTCGGAATCCTCCGGCTTGGCGGTGTCCTGCCGGAAGGCGGTTGCGGCGCCCCCAGTGCTCACGATCTCGGATGCAACTCGCTCGGCGGCCGCCAAGTTGATGTCGGTCAGCGCCACACTTCCCCCCCTTGCCGCAATCGCCTTGCCGATGGCCTCTCCCAATCCCGAGCCCCCACCGGTGACTAGGGCGACTTTGCCTTTGAACGAACCCATACTGACTCCTACGAGGCTTGATGGCCAGATTGCTCAGCCGGCAGGCTCCATGAGTCGATCAGGTCAATCCAGTGGCTACCGGACCAGATTCCGCGGTTCCATCACCCTGAGATCGAGGTGTCAGCAAGCCGATGATGCTCAGTGAGATGTCGATCTTCGATGAGTCGAAGCTGCGCGAGATTAGCGGCGGCGATCGGAGTTTTATCGTGCTGGTCCTCGACGAGTTCACGAGATCGGGGCACGAGTGCCTCGAACGTCTGCGCGAGGCGGCTGAGCACGGAGACTCCGAGGGTGCGCACCAACTGCTTCATACGCTCAAAGGTTCGGCCCGAACGGTCGGGGCCGAGGAAATGGGTGAGCTTGCCGGAAGGTGGGAAACTCGAGTCCAGCAAGAGGGTCTCGGCTCCATCGCGACTTGCCTTCAGGAACTCGAACAGGCATGGCACCGCCTGATGATTCATCTCGACGAACAGCGGGAGGCCGCTTGAGGATACTGATCGCCGAAGACGATCCGGTCTCCGCGCTCGTCCTGCGCCGCGTCTTGGAGGACTTACTCCACGACGTCGATCATGCGGCCAGCGGCCACGAGGCGTGGAAACTGGCCCAGACCAGCCCCTACGACGTGATCGTCTCCGACTGGATGATGCCAGGAGTCGACGGACTCGAGCTCTGCCGGCTGACTCGTTCTCGGCTCGAGGGCGCCTATACCTATTTCATTCTGCTGAGCTCGAAATCTGAGCGAGAGGCACGGATCGAAGCGGTCGCTGCCGGCGTCGACGATTTCTTGGCCAAGCCCGTGGATACCGCGGAACTCGAGGCGCGACTCACGACGGCCCGGCGAATCCTCAACATGCAGGACGAACTCCGAACCCGCTCCGCCAAGCTCAGCCAGACGACGGGATATCTCGAGACGGCCAACCGGCGATTCTCCGATCTGTTTATGGGCCTTCCAGTACCTTCGATTACGTTCGACACCGAGGGCCGCATCGCCGAATGGAACCGAGCGGCGCAGTCTCTTTTCGACCTCGACGCCGATGAGGTCTGGCAGCGTCAAGCGGTGGAAGTGTTCGCGGACCCCGACGACCTCGAGTGGGCCGAGTCCCTCGTGCAGCGTTCGATCGGCGGCCAGTGCATCGAGAACGAGGAACGCACCGTTCACCGACCAGACGGCTCGCCACGCTACGTGCTCTACAGCACTTTTCCCTTGAAAAACAACGCCGGCAGGATCATCGGCGTGGTCTGCACTTGCAGCGACCTCACCGCCCAGCGCAATCTGGAAAAACAGCTGGCCGAACAACTTAGGGTGGCGAACAACCTCAACGAGGCCCTCGAAGCGGGCAAGGAAGAACTCGCTCTGGCAAACGCCCGTCTCGCTGAACTCGCCACGACCGACGGACTCACCGGGCTCAAGAACCACCGGACCTTCATCGAGGCGCTGGAGCCGAGTCTTGCCTATGCGAAGCGACACCGCGAACCCCTCTCGCTCGTGCTCTGCGACATCGACCACTTTAAGCACTTCAATGACGCATTCGGCCATCCGGCCGGCGATGCACTCCTGCGGGAGTTCGCCGCGCTCCTGAGCTGTCATTCGCGCACGGAGGACCTGGTTGCGCGGTGCGGGGGCGAAGAGTTTGCGATTTTGCTCAGGAACTGCGGACGGGAAAACGCCATCGGAGTTGCTGAGAAGCTCCGCGCTGTCATCGCGGACCACGAGTGGGACCTTCGCAAGATTACGGCGAGCTTCGGAGTGCAGACTTTGGTGGACTTCGAGGTCCCATCGATCGAGGCGATCGTCGAATCAGCCGACCGTGCTCTTTATGCCTCCAAGCAAGCCGGGCGAAACCGAGTTACCCATGCGGCAGACCTGCACAGCGTCGAGGCAGGTAAAAAAGCGGCATGAACGCAAAGCTGCTGCGCAAACTCACCGAAGCCCACGGAGTCCCCTCCCAAGAAGACCAAATCCGCGAGATCGTCCGAGACGAACTCGGCTCCGTCTGCGACATTTCTTCGGATTCGATGGGCAACATGATCTGCGTTCGGCGTGCGTCTAAGCGAAAAAGCGAGCCGAAGAAGCTGATGCTCGCCGCCCACATGGACGAGATCGGCTTCATGGTGAAGTTCGTCGACGACAACGGCTTTCTCCGTCTTCAGCCCCTCGGTGGATGGGATCCGCGCCAAATGGCGAGCCAACGAGTCTTCGTCCATACCGCCAAAGGACCGATCAACGGGGTGCTCATGGCGAGCACGAAGCCCAAGCACCTGTTGACCCCAGAAGAAGCCTCCAAGTCGTGGACCGTCGACAACTTCTTCGTCGATTGCGGTCTGTCCGGCGACGAAGCGAAGTCGAGAGTCGCCCTCGGGGACATGGTCACCATGAACCGGACCCTCCAACAGATGGGAAAGCTTTGGACGTGCAAGGCGATGGACGACCGGGTCGCAGTCTATGTGATGATCGAGGCGGTGAAGGCGGCCAAGGACCCGAAAGTCGATGTGTACGCCGTGGCCACCGTTCAGGAAGAGGTCGGATTGCGGGGGGCGACGGCTTCTGCCGGCCGGATCGAGCCCGACATCTGCGTGGCGATCGATATCACCCTTGCCAACGACTATCCCGCGATTCCGGAACCGGACCAGATCACCCGCCTCGGCCAAGGTACAGCGATCAAGATCATGGACAGCTCGCTCATCTGCAGCCCGAAGGTGGTCTCCCACTTCCGGGCGCTGGCCGAGAAGCACAAGATCGCCCACCAGATGGAAATTCTGCCCTTTGGAGGGACCGATGCCGGCGGCGTTCAGAGGCTGAAGGGGGGCATCCCTTCGATCACCCTTTCGATACCGACGAGGTACGTACACACCGTCAACGAGACGGTCCACGAGGACGACGTCGATGCATCGGTGGCCTTGCTAGCTCGATACATCGACGACGCCCACAACGGCGACTACGAGTACAAGTAGGGTTACTTCTTCGGAGTCGTCTTCTTGTAGTCGATGATGGCCAAGTCGAAGACCTTAGGCTGCATCATCGGAAGGGTCGCCTCTTTCTTGCGAGCTTCGTTCAGCTTCTCCATCGTCGCGACATCGACCATGTAGTACTGCATGTCACGGGGCGGCTGAAGCCGGGCGGAGCTGGCGATTCCCTCGACGGCCACCGCGATCTTGCCCTTGGGGCCGATGTAGAGGTACGCAGGATAGGTTTTGACCTTCTGCACCTTCGTGCCACCCTGCTCGGCTTGCTTGATCAGCTTGTCGGCATCCGATTCGATGATGGGGCCGAACGTGATCTCGACCGTATTCTCCTTCGGAGGCTGGGGCGGCTGGCCTGCCTCAGTGGGGGGCGGAGCGCTGGTCGTGGTCACCTTGAGGTCCATCACGACGATCTTTGCATCCTTGTATCGGTCGATGAACGGCTCGAATCCGTTCGAGGGCATTTGCGGGGCGGCGCCTTCAGGTGGCGGCTTATTGACGCAGTACTTCTTCAACCGTTCGTCCGGGCTTTTCCAGTCGATACGCTTGTAGCCGCTGAAGTCCTTCACCGGAGGCATATCCTCGATTTCGATACCGAGGGCGCCCTGAATCTTCTGGAGGCCCATTTCGTCGTCGAGCTTGAGTTCCTTCGCTCGCGGATCGCCCTGCACGTCCTTTGCCGACACTTCCCACTTGGTGACCTTCTTCTTCGCGGCGATGTCCTCTTGAATCTTCTGGATGGCGACGATTTCGTCGCGCTGCGCCTGTTGAACGTCGGTGAGGTTGCCGCCCCCTCCGCCGCTGTTGCAGCCCGCGAGCACGCCGACAATGGCAAGCGCTGCCGCTAGCCTCAGGGTTGAAAATAATCTTTCAGTCATAGTCTCTCCGAATATGAACGCCGCTCGGCGTTCGAACGTGCCGCGCCGCCTAGTTCGGCGAGCCACCAGCAGCAGCCGCTTCCATCTTGATCGTGTTCTGAATCAGGATCGCCCGCGCGGCGCCGCTACCCGATCCGGGAAGGACAAGCACGGTGTAGGCTTGGCCAGAGGCAAGCGAACCGTTGGCCGATGCGACTTTCTTGCCTCCTACCGAGATGTCGAACGAACCGCTGCCGCTCTGCATGTCGGCCACGTCGCTCAGGCCGGTGGGGCCGAGGCCCGACGCCAAGATCTTGTCACGCGATCGCACGTCCACCTTCGCGTTCGAAAAGTTGGCGACTCGAACCTTGACGTCTGCCCCCCCGGAGTAGCGGAGATCGTCTCGTACCACCTTGTACTTCCGCCCCGCGCCGCTCCCATAGACATAGACGGAAATCGTCTCTTCCGAGTCGAGTTTTTCGGTCTGCTTGAACTCGTCGCCGCCACCTGGTCCGGCGCGGAACTCGAGCGAGCCCCGATTGACCAACTGGAAGCTGTTGGCCGTACCGGGAACCAAGTTGTTCGCGATCTGTAACGGCCCCGCAAAGCCATTCACGGCCTTGTCGGAGGCGTTTACGTATCGAGCATAGCCCCCCTTCTTGAAGCTGGCGGTGCGCCCCGACTGACCCGGAGTCGCCGGCGCAGAAGCGGACGATCCACCGCCGGACGAGCACCCACCGAGTGCCAGCACGCAGATGCCGGCGACCAGACCGAGAAGGGGGTGTTGCATAGCTTCGACCCTAGTCGGTTGAAGCCTTCTCGGGAGCGGCCATCGCGTTGCCGCTCTTCTCGTCCACCTTTGGCTGCTCACCAGGCTGCGCCGTGGGCACCGCGTCGCTGCCGTCGGCCGTCGCTGAATCACTGCCACAACCCGCCATCAGGCTCACACCCATGAGAGTCAGTAAGAAAAGTCCGATGAATTTCTTCATAACGGCGGCATTATGGAGCATTCACCCTTAGAGATGCCACACAAGACGATACGTCCCGCGCTCGCAAGTTCCTACCGGGAAAGCCTCAGGCGGTTCGCCCGGACTCGACAGCCTGCCCAATCGACGGTCGTGCGTTGAAGCCCGACCTTCTGCCCATTCAAGACCACTGCGCCGGGCTCGCCGTGGATCACCACCGAGTAGTCCAGCGGGCCGGAACCCTCCGCGAGGGACAGTATCTCGACCTCAAGCCGCTCTTTGCGCCGCTTTGCGAGAACTTCGACGGCACTTCGCTCGCCTCGGCGATATCCGTAGGTCTCTCCATCATCGAAGCGATAGACCGTTCGGGCGTCGACCCTATCCACGAACACATGAAACTCGACTCTGGCTAGGCTTCGCTCTTCTTCATCTGGGAAGGCCGGAACGATCGAACCATCGCGAACGAACAGAGGCGTCGCGCCAAGATCGGCGACCGCCCGAACCCGCCCAGGCTTGAGCCATTCCCCCGTCTCGAAGCTGAACCACCGCCGACGACCGGGGAGAACGGCGAGACGGGACGGCTCACCGTCGAGGAACGGAGCTTGAAGCAGACTCGGGCCGACGAGGAATTGGTCCGAGATCGCCTGGGGATCGGCGAAGTGATAGAGCAAGGGCCGAATCGCGGGATGTCCTTCTTCTTCCTGCTCGATGAAGAGGTTGTATAAGTAGGGCAGCAGACGATAGCGAGTCCGAATGAAGTGGCCGATGATCTTCGTCCCGCGTCGGGAGAAGCGCCAGGGTTCCTGGGGCCGCGAGCCGAAGACCGAATGGTTCCGCATGAATGGGAACAAGAAGCAGCACTTCACCCAGTCGAGCATCAGGTCTTCGGTTGTGTCGTCCCCGAATCCACCCACGTCCGGTCCATTGAAGGGGATGCCGCTTAGTGCCAGATTGAGCGTCGTCGGTATGCAGCCTTTCAGATAGAACCGGTTGGAGACGTTATCGCCGGTCCAGACTGCGGAAAACCGGCTGGTTCCGATCCAGCCGCTCCGCGTAAGCAGAAAGGGCCTTCGATCTGGCTCAGCAGCCAGAAAGCCGTCCCGCGTCGCCATCTGCATTCCGAGGGCGTACTGGTTGTGGAAGAATCGGTGGGGGTAGCGCCCGTCGCGAAAGAGCATCGCGAGCGGGTCGACCGCCCCGGTGGCCGGATCGTTCATGTCGAGCCACGCGCCAGCGAAGCCCTTCGCTCGAAACTCCTTCGCGTAGCCAGTCCACCACTTCCGCCCTTTCTCGGTCGTAAAGTCCGGAAAAACCGTGCGCCCCGGCCAGACCATGCCCACAAAATCCTGGCCCTGGGGGTTCTGGCAGAAGATCCGCTGCTTCTGTCCGTGGTCGTAAACAGGATAGCCCGGCTCGAGCTTCACGCCGGGATCGAGGATCGGAACGACGCGCCGAGGCGAGACCTTCTTCACGGCCTTCTCGGGTCCCTTCTGAAAGCCCTTCTTGGAGTAAGTGAAGACGCGATAGCCTTCCATGTAATCGATGTCGAGCCACAGGCCGTCGCAGGGAATCCGGTGCTGCTCGAAGGCAGTGTCGAGTTCGATTAGGTCTTTCTCGCCGCCGTATCCCCAGCGGCTCTGGTGATATCCGAGCGCCCAAAGCGGCGGCAGGGGCGTCGTTCCAACCAGTTTGGCCAGCTTCGAGGTGACGTCGGCGAGCGTTGGCCCGATGATGATCCAGAGCGTCGGCAGACCGTCCTCGGCTCCGATCAGCAGGTCTTGAGGTTCGACGTGCTCCGTCGGAATCGTCGTTGCCGCTCCGGTCTCGATAAACGGTGCGCAGGCGTTCTCGAAGAGCAGCCCCACGAACTCTTCGCCGCAATCGACGACGATATAGGGAACCGACAGGTAATACGGATCGCTCGGGTGGCTGCTCCACTGCATCCAGTGGAAGTCCGCCCATACGTCGGTGTTCCAAAACTTGGTTCGAATCCCGCTCAGTTCGAGCCGGCCGAAGGTCTTTTCACCCATGCCGAAGAACCTCGCCTTTTCGGGTCGCGCGAACACGAAGATCGATGCGGCCCCCATCAGGCCGAAGCCCAAGCCAGGGCGGGAGCGTAGGATCGGTTCACCCTTCACACCGAACACTTCGATTTCGAAGCCTTTAGTCACCCGTACCATGCCGCTTTCCGACGCCGGTGGCGGGGTCAGCGGGCAAAGCATGAGCCCGTCTTCCCAAAGCTCGGGGTCTTCGATCCGAAGCCGATGAACTCCCCCTTCATACGCCTGAAGCGTCGCCTCGAGGCGACGCCCACCGACGCGTAGGACGCCCGTCTTGGGGTCGTATCGTTCGGGATAGGCGAAATTGGCAGGGTGAGGGACCTTGGTGAAGTACATCCGTGTAAGCGAGGATTGTGGCCAATCTTCGCCCGGCCTCGCCGTTCGTTCTATGGCTCAAAGCTGCTGGGAATCTTCAACTGGGCGTAGGTCGAGATCGCATATCGGTCGGTCATGCCTGCTACGTAATCGACTGCTCCCTGGAGGCCCTCGAAGCCGACGGCGGCGTTCTCCGGCTGGGCGAAGTGGAGGAACAGCGAGCGAACGAGCGACTTGGCCTTGTCGATGTCGGGAAACAGTACCGGATACCGAAGGTAGACCTCGTTAAAGAGCCAGTCCTTCATCTCGTTGAGTTTCCCTAGCATCGCCGGGGAGAGCCGGACCGCGGGGGAATCCAGGCTGTGGCTAACGATATCCTCGACCATCGCGCCGATCCTGCGGCCGTGCGAGTCCCCGATCTCGAGGAACCGGCCGGGCACGTCGCGCACGATTCCGCTTCGGACGGCGTCGTCCAGGTCGTGATTGAGGTACGCCACGCGGTCCGCGATCCGAACGACCGCTGCCTCGAGCGTCGAGGTCGGCGTGCCGTCGAAGGCGGTAAGGTCGCCTTGTCCCTTGCTGTGGCCTCCGATACCGGATCGCGTTTCCTCCGTGAGGTTCAGGTCTTCGAGTATGTCCACGATCCGGAGGCTCTGTTCGTAGTGCAGGAAATGCCGCGGTCCGGCCGGATCGTCGTGCTCGCGCAGAGCCTCGTCGAGGGCGGCCTCTCCGGCATGGCCGAAGGGAGGATGGCCCAAGTCGTGCCCGAGCGCGATCGCCTCGATCAAGTCCTCGTTCAGCCGCAGCGCGCGGCCGATGGTCCTAGCGATCTGAGCGACTTCCAGGCTGTGGGTCAACCGGGTCCGGTAGTGATCTCCGGGGTCGATGAAGACCTGCGTCTTGTGCTTCAGCCGCCGAAACGACTTGCTGTGCAGAATCCTGTCTCGGTCGCGCTGGAAGCAGGTGCGAACGGGGTCAGAAGGTTCCGTTCGGCGGCGTCCATCGCTGTCGGCGCTAATCGACGCGAAGGACGAGAGCGTCGCCCGCTCCCGTTCCTCGATCGATTCTCGAACCCGGTGCGCCACGTGTAGTAGAGACGGTCGCGGCTATCGAATGGCGGCGAGCGGCGAGCGCTTGTAGCCCGTGGCCGCTACAGCTAAGGCCGACGCGGGCAGCCGAGTTCGGACACTCGAATACTCGAAACGGCGCTCCGAAGTCGACACGACCTGCCCCCGTTCGTCGAGGCTATCGCTCGTCGTCCCTGCAACGAGACCGTCCGCTCGCCTGAGCATGAGGGTCAGCCGGATCTTCGGCGCGGTCGCTTGGAGGATCGCGCACGGTTGGCCCCCGAGTGCGATCGATCCCGCTGTCCTCACGGTCATCCTGTTGCTCAGGATCGCGCGCACCGGATTGCGGTCGGCCATCAGTTCGCGCACCGTCGGGTCCCAAGACAAGCCGAGCGCGTTCAAGAGTCGGGTCATCTCACTGGGTCGGCACTTTCCCTCGAAGAGCCGCTTCGTCATGTGATCGGCGATGGCTAGACTCCCACTTCTATAGGCCCACTCCCATCGAGGACCCTTCTGCCGCACGCCCAGTTCGCCGAACCAGACCTGCTGGCGTCCGCCCTCCCCGTCGACGCGATAGGCGACCTCACGCAGTCGGTCGTACTGGTCGAAGGTCTTTTCCAGCAACGTCCGTGCCTCCTTGTCCTCCACCTTCGGCTCGGGCTTGGCGTCCATCGTGCTCTTCCCCACCCGCCTGGCGTCCTTGGGCAAGGCAACGTTCAGCAGCCCCGGTGACAGGGCCGCGTACTCGAAAACCCACCGCATTCGCTGTGCGTCCGACGACGTGACCGCCAGCGAGCGCAGGCGTCCGCCGTTTTCTAAGAAGCCGACCTCGATCTTTCCGCTCGCCCCAGTCCCCGAGAGGGTCGTCACGCCGCCAAAACTCGACGCCCGCCAGCCGACCCCCTTGCGCAGCAGGTCGAGGGTCTCTTGCATGAGCGTGGGATCCACGAGAGCGAGAAGGAGGTTGTCGAGGCCCGCGTTCGTGGAGAGCACGTTCGCACTCAGCGATAGCTTCGTTTCATAGGGGAATGTCGTGTAGAGCGAAGAGTCCCTGTCCAGCAGCGTGATTCCCCCCGGCCCAGCCCACAACGCCCTCGAACCACGGCCCGTCGAAGGCGAAACGGTGATCGCCAGCCGATCCGGGCGCCGGTACGAAACGCGGAAGACCGTCCGGCTCGCGCTCGGCGGCTGCCCGATTGTCTGTTCGGCCCGGATCGTTGCCGCTCCCGACGCGCGATGGGCGGCCAGACACCGGTCGAACAGCCGATCAGAAGCCGCATCCGGCAAGGCGAAGGCAAGAAGAACGAGCATCCCCATACAATCTCCCAGCTAGATCCCCAAACCCGCCGTTGTCGGCGAAACGAGACCGGAAGCGGCGATGCGACGGACCGCCTCGTCGAATCGCTCGCCATCCTGGTCGCCGAGCAGGGTCAGCGACATGCGAACGTACCCTTCCCCCGCGTCGCCGTAGCCGTTTCCGGGAATGACGAGCACGTTCGCTCGCTCGAGAAGGGCCGTGGCGAACTGGGCGCTCGACATACCCTCGGTCGGGACTCGCGCCCAGATATAGAAGCTCGCCTTCGGAATCGGGACTTTCCAGCCGATCTCTCGCAAGCCTTGGCAAAGTCGGTCTCGCCGGCGCTGATACAAATTGAGCGTTCCGCGGTTGTCGACCTCGTTCAACGCAAAAGCGCCGGCCTCCGCGATGGCGGGAAACTGCTTGCTGTCGAGGTTGGCCTTGAGTTTCTGAAGTGTGGCGACGGCGTCCGCGTTGCCCAACGCAAATCCCAAGCGCCATCCCGTCATGTTGAACATCTTTGAGAGGGAGTGGAACTCGACGGTGATTTCGTCAGCGCCATCGATTTGGAGCGCGGTCGGGTGACGAAAGCCATCATAGGTTACGCTCGCGTACGCCATGTCACTGACGAGGAGGATGTCGTACTCGCGGCAGAACGTCACGAGCTCATGATAGAGCCTCTCGTCGGCCACGGCCCCCGTCGGATTGTGCGGATAGCAGATGTAGAACAGTTTGGCCCGGCGCGCCACATCGGATGGAATGTCTGCGAGTACCGGCAAGAATCCGTTCTCAACGCGAAGCGGCGTCTCGAATACTTCGGCTCCCGCCATGAGGGCATTGACCTTGTACACGGTGTAACCGGGATTGGGTGTGATGACCACGTCGCCCACCTCGGCGTATGCCCAAGCGAGGTGGGCGAGCCCTTCCTTGCTGCCGATGAGTTGGCACGCCTGGGTCGCGGGGTCCAGAGTCACACCGAACACCCGGGTGTACCAATCGGTCGCCGCACGAAGGAAGGGCATCCAGCCACGGGGGGTCTCGTCGTAACGGTGAGTTTCCGGATTGTCGATCGCCCGAACGAGGGCCGCGCGGATCGTTTCCGGCGTCGGTTGGTCGGGGTCGCCGATCCCGAGATCGATGACATCGGCCCCTCTGGCGATGGCCTCGGCCTTGATCCGGCTCATTTCGGCGAACAGGTACGGCGGAATCGACGACAGGCGGCGGGCCGGAGAAGGCATGCCCGATTTTGGCACCTGCCGGCCCCCATAAGAAGTCCCAACAAAATGGTCCTATGCACGAAACTCTCAGATCGTGCATTCGTGTATTCTCTTCCGTATGACGGCCGACGTTCAAAAGCCTTCCACCCGCGAGGCGATACTCGATGCCACCGACCGACTCATGGCTCGCTATGGGTTCCGAAAGATGACTCTCGAGGACGTGGCGCGGGAAGCGGGGATCAGCAAACGCACCATCTACCTCCAATTCCGCAGCAAAGAGGACGTCGGCCTCAGTTCGATCGGGCGGGTCGTGGGCCGGGTGATCGATGAGCTTGAGCGGATTGCTGAATCGTCGGCGCCCCGCCAGGTACGCCTCCGACGTCTCCTCGAGCGCCGCGTGATGGGACGCATCGAACAGGTTCAGGATTACGCTCACAGCCTCGACGAACTCTTCGAAGTAGTGCGCCCGGCCTATCTGGCGCGTCGCGCCGTCGTCTTCGCCCAGGAAACCGCGATTCTCGCGGGCGTCCTCGCCGAGCCCGGTCCGGCGAAGGATCATCACCGCCGCATCGCCGAGGCATTGCTCCTCGCGACGAACGCCTTTCTTCCCTACAGCCTTAGCCCGCGCGAACTCGGCTCGCCCGAGTCGATCGCGGAAAGGCTCGATTCCATGATCGATACGCTCCTATGCGGGGCGATCGAACTTTCCAGAGACGACCAACCATGAACATCCTCCATTCGCTGATCGTGTTCGCTCTGGCGATCTTGCCAGGGCAAGATGCCGTCAAGGCGCGCTCCACCGCTCCCGCCATCGACGCCCAAACCAAGAGTCAGGTTCTCGAGACGCTTGCCAAAGAGCTGATCGAGCGCTATATCTACCCGGATCGCGCCAAGGAGATCGACAAGGCCCTCAAGGAGTGGACGAAGACGCCAGAATACACCGCGATCGAGAGCCCCCTGATCTTCGCACAGAAAGTTAACGATCTCCTGAAGGCCAGCGTCACCGATGCCCACCTGCGCTTCCGGTACTCCGCCGCGCCACTGCCGAAGAGAGAGCGACGCGACGAGCCGTCACCGGACGAAGAACGGCGTTTCAACGAGATGGTGCGCCGTGCTAATGCAGGGTTCGAGAAGGTCGAAAGGCTGCCCGGCAATGTCGGCTATGTCATGTTTCGGCACTTCGCTGAGCCCGAGCAAATGGCAAGGCCCTTAGAGAGTGCGATGACGTTCCTTGCCAACTGCGAGGCCTTCATCATCGATCTTCGCCAAAACGGCGGAGGCAGCCCAGAGGGAGTTCGTCTGTTCTGCAGTCATTTCTTCGGCGAGAAGCCGGTTCACTTGAACGACATCTACTTCAGGGAAGGCGAAAAGGTCGTGAAGAACGAGTTCTGGACTCTCGCCGACCTGAAGGGCCCACGATTCCCCGTGGCGCCGGTCTATGTCTTAACGAGCAAGCGAACGGGCTCGGGTGCCGAGGAGTGCGCCTATAACTTTCAGCAGCTGAAGCGCGGAACCATCATCGGCGAATCGACATGGGGCGGCGCGAACCCCGGAGGCACCGTGCGCCTGAGCGACCACTTCGATTGCTTCATCCCGACTGGCCGCGCGGAGAACCCCCACTCGAAGAAGAATTGGGAAGGCACGGGCGTCAGCCCGGACATCGCGATCGACCCGGCAAAGGCGTTGCAGGAGGCGCACACGCTGGCGATCAAAGCGCTGATCGAGAAGACGACCGACCCGGAGCGGAAGACCGAGTTGCAAAACGCGCTCGAAGTCGTCGCGAAGGGCGGCTAACTCGCCGATTGGCAGCGGGCCGCGTCGGGACCCCCGGCCGGCCCGCAAAGGTAATCTTCGGGAAATGTTGCGACTGACCGTATCCGCAGCCACACTCACAGTGGCGGCCGTTGCCAGTATCGTCATTTTCCACCCCGGGAAAGGCTGGGCCGAGCCCCGAATGGCGTCGAATGCTGCAACTTCCATCCAAGGCAAAGCCCGGTATGCCGTCGATCCGATGCACTGCAGCGTTGGCTTCGAGATCACTCATCTCGGGCTCTCGAAGGTCATGGGCCTCTTCGACGAGTGCTCCGGCACGATTCACTTCGACGAGAAGGACCTGACGAAATCGACGGTCGAGTTTACGGTGAAGGTTTCCTCGATCGATACCGGGGTTACAGCGCGAGACGAACACCTGAAGAAGGCCGATTTTTTCGATGTCGAGAAGTATCCAGAGATGAAGTTCGTCAGCAAGGAGGTTAAGCGGGTGGGCCAAGGCTACGTCGTCATCGGCGATCTAACGATGAAGGACAAGACGAAGACCATTTCCATCCCCTTCAAGCACTATGGCCCGCTAAAGCTCACGATTGGCGGTGAGGAGACACGGATCGGGGTAATCGCCGACCCGATCACCGTCCGCAGAAGCGACTTCGGCATTGGCAACCAGTTCAAGCTTCCCGACGGCACGGAGGGCGCGAGCGACGTCGTGACGGTTCGCCTTTCCTTCGAGGCAATCCTCCAGAAGATCGAGGGCTAGCGCTCGGCGGCCAGATACGCCTGGCGCAGCCCGGCCTCGGTGAGCGAGAGCAGAGACTCTTCCCGCTCCAGCAGGCCGAGCCGCTCTGCTCGCCCGACGATTCGTGCAGCTACCTCGCGGTCCCATCCCAATTCCGACTCCAGGTGTGGGAGCGAGCACTCGATGTCACGGGCTGCGGTTTCCTGGTGGGTCGCGAGATGAACCAGCAGCATCTCGGTGGCGAACCTCACTTTCTGGGCGCGCCGACGAGACCACTGCGCGATGAGCCCTCGGCCGGGAGCGAACAGGAGCGCCCCACCAAAAAGAATCCCGAGCACGGTCGCAATCATCCCGCTAATCGATACGTTGCTCCAAGCCGCGACCCGGTGACCGAGAACCGCGCCGAGCGCGCCCACTGCAACCGATAGAGCGATCATCCGAGGCAGTCGCTCGGTCAGGAGCGAGGCGACCACCGGAGGCACGATGATGAGGGCCACCGAGAGGATCGCGCCCACCGCGCTGAACGCGCCCACCGTCGTCACCGCTACGAGTGCCATGAGCAAATAGTGCAGGAGTGCGGGCCGAAAGCCGAGCGAAGCCGCGAGGCCGGGATCGAAGGTCGCGAGCTTCAGTTCCTTGTACAGCACGGCGATGAAGCCCGTGTTTACGATCGCGAGGACTGCGAGCACCCAAAACGACTTCGGCCCAATGTCTCGACCGGCAACGTTCACGGTGTCGAACGGAGCAAATGCAATCTCGCCGTAAAGCACCGCATCCGTATCGATATGAACGTTGGCGAAGTACTTGGACACGACGAGTACGCCAAGCGCGAAGAGAATCGGGAAAACCAGCCCGATCGCAGCATCCTGCCGTAGTTTGCCCTTGGACAGAGCCTCGACCAGCACGACCGTCAGCAATCCAGACGCCGTCGCGCCCAGGAAGCCGAGAAGCAGGTTCGGACCGTGAGCGAGGACATATCCGGCGACGATGCCCGGCAGAATGGAATGGCTGATCGCGTCCGCCATCATCGCCATCCGCCTGAGAACTAGGAATACCCCGACCAGCGCACAGGCGACTCCGGCGGCGACGGCAACGAGCGAGATCTGAAGATCGGCACTCATCGCGACGGCTCCGGTAGCGCAAGGCGGTTTCTGCGCCGGCGAATCCAATCCCACACCCAGCCTTCGGCGGAACCGAATAGCAACGAAATCGCCACGATAGCCCCCAAGAGCAGGACAATCGCTGGGCCGGTCGGCACGCGCTCTTGGAGAACGCTAATGATTGCTCCCGACAGGCCGGCCAGTGCTCCCACCAATGCCGATATGCCGATCATTGCGGACAGGCGATTCGTCCACTGCCGCGCGGCGCAGGCCGGGGCGACCAGCATCGCCGACATCAGGATAACGCCGACCGTGTTCAGTCCAATCACGATCGCCGCGACTAAGAGACCGGTAAGGAGTCCGCCGAGGAAGTGCGGCCGAAAGCCCAGCACGCCCGCGAATCCGGTATCGAAGGCCAGGAGCTTAAACTCCTTGTACAAGAGGCCCACCACGAACAGCGCGGCGCCGCCGACGATCGCCATCGTCGTCACCTGATCGGACACGAGTGCGGCGGCCTGCCCAAACAGGAACTTATCGAGCCCCGCCTGATTGGCGTCGTTGCCTTTCTGGATCACAGTCAAGAGCACCACGCCGAAGCCGAAGAAGACAGTCAGCACGATCCCGAGCGCCGAGCCCGGATCGATCCGAGTCCGCCGCTCCACGAGAAGGATGATCGCCATGCCGATGAGTCCGGCAAGAGCCGCTCCGATCATCAGGACCACCGGGCTCTTCGAATGAGTCGCCATGTAGGCGAGGCAGACGCCGGGCAGCGCGGCGTGAGAGAGGGCATCGCCCATCAGCCCCTGTCGGCGAAGGACCGCGAAACAGCCGAGCACCCCGCTCACGACCCCCAAGATCGCCGATCCCAACGCCACGTTTCGTAGCGTGTAATCGAAGATGAGGTCGTGAATGAGGTTCATCGATGGAGGAAGGCGATCTTGCCGCCATAGGCCCGCTGCAGATTGTCGGGCACGAAGACGGCCTCGGTGGGACCGGCGGCGATTAGCCGCACGTTGAGCAGGGCGACAAAGTCGAAGTAGCGGGGGACCGTATCGAGGTCGTGATGAACCACGACGACGGTCTTGCCGGCATCCCGAAGCGCCTTCAGGGTGTCGATGATCGTCTGCTCGGTCGTCGCGTCGACTCCGGCGAAGGGCTCATCCATGAACGTCAGCGCCGCATCTTGGGCCAAGGCCCGAGCCAGGAAGACCCGCTGCTGCTGGCCGCCCGATAGCTGCCCGATTTGACGTCGCGCATAGTCGCGCATTCCGACCTTATCGAGGCACTCCAGGGCGATGCGGCGCTCCTGCCGCCCGGGACGGCCGAACCAGCCGAGGCGGCCATAGAGACCCATCGTCACCACATCGAGGGCATCGGTCGGGAAGTCCCAGTCCACACTGCCTCGCTGCGGGACGTATCCGACTCTCTCGTGGGCGGTCCGGTAAGGCTCGCCAAAGACCCGGATGCTTCCCGCGGCAATCGGCACGAGTCCGAGGATTGCCTTGATGAGGGTGCTCTTCCCGGCGCCGTTCGGCCCGACGATTGCTGAAAGGGTGCCCTCCGGTATGTCCAGGTCGACGTCCCAAAGAACGGGCTTCTCGTCGTAAGCGACCGTCAGGTCCCGAACCGAGATCGCTGGAATCACAAGAGCGCCCCCACGATGGTATCGACGTTATGTCGCACCATCCCGATGTAGGTGCCTTCCGGCGTGCCCGCCTGACCCATGGCATCGGAGAACAGCTCGCCTCCGATCGCCACGTTCCAACCCCGCGACTGGACGGCTTTCTGGAGGGCTTCGATCGTCGCCGGCGGCACGCTACTCTCGACGAAGATGGCTTTCACCCTCTTCTGGGTGATCAGGTCGGCGATTCGCCGGAGGTCGCCGGCCCCTGCTTCGGTGGCGGTGCTGGTCCCCTGAATGCCGATCACTTCGAAGCCGTAGCGCTTGCCGAAGTATCCGAACGCGTCGTGCGCAGTGATGAGGATTCGCTGTTCCTTCGGCACCCGCGCAACCTGTTCTTGGACGTATCGATGAAGATCGTCGAGCTTCTTCAGATAGGCGTCCGCCCGCTCGCCGATCTTCGCGGTCGACGCTGGACGAGCCTTCGCCAGGCCATCCCGGATGGATTCCACGGCATGCTTCCACAGCAGCACGTCGAACCAGATGTGGGGGTCGAACTTGCCATGAAACTCCGGTGGCTCTCGAAGTTCCGCCCCGGGCACGCGCTCGCTCACGGCGTGAGTCGGCGTTCCGCGACCGGCCATCTTCACGAAGATATCGGTCATCCTCCCCTCGAGTTCGAGGCCGCCGTAGAAGATCACATCCGCCGATTCCAGCTTCTCGACGTCTCCGGCGGTAGCCCGATAGAGGTGGGGGTCGATGCCGGGACCCATCAGTCCGATCGACTCGACCTCTTCGCCGCCGACTTCCTTCACGGCATCGGCAATCATGCCGACCGTGCTAACGACCCTCAGCTTGCCCCCATCGTCCTTTCCAGCTTCCTTCGAACCACAGCCGAAAGCAAGCAATCCGACGATCGCGAGCAGCACAGAACACCGCATCAGGGGTTCACCTATGCCCTCTTCGGAACTGCCAAGATCGAGTGATGCTCACGATAAACTGCGGAGCCCAACTTAGAGAGTGTAGCATCGGCTACACAATAGTCGCTTTGGGCTATACTTGTCAAGCCCCCGTGACCACCAACAAATTCCGAAGGACGCGCGATGACCACGCTGCCGAGACAGCGGCGGATTATGTCGAGCTGATCCAGGAACTGATCGAGGCCCGTGGAGAGGCGCGCGCCGCCGATATCGCTGCGGAGTTGGGGGTCAGCCACGTAACGGTCACGAAGACCGTTCAGCGCCTCATGCGCGATGGGCTCGTGACGAGCCGCCCCTATCGAAGCATCTTCCTGACGGACTCTGGTCAGGCCCTCGCCGAGCGGATGCGCGAAAAGCACCGAATCGTGATCGAGTTCCTCCTGGCCCTCGGCGTCGCGCAGGAAACCGCTGAGATCGACGCCGAAGGCATCGAGCACCACGTCAGCGACGAGACCCTCGCGGCGATGGCCCGGTTCGTCGCCGAGCGCTAGTCGGGGGGATCGGAGTCGAGGTCGAGTTTCTTCACCGGCTTGCGCTCGCCGTCGACGGCGGCGATATCCTCCGGCGTCCCTTGAATGACATCGACGCCGGGGCCCGCGACCTTCTCCCAGGTTCCTTCCCCGCTCTTGCGCCAGGTCGTGAGGCCCTTGCGCGCGGCGCGATCGAAGTCCACTTTGCCGCCGATCTTGATCGAGGCGCGGCTGATGATCCGCCGCACTTCAAGCCCGCACGTGGGGCAATACTCAAGCGGCGGATCGTGGATGCCCTGAATAGTCTCGAACCGGCCGCCGCAAATCAGGCAGTCGAATCCGTCGGCTTCATATTCGTAGATGGGCACGGTGGCCGCAGGCGGCTAGTCCTCGATACGGACGCCCATCGACCGAGCGGTGCCGGCGATGACGCGCATCGCCATTTCCTCGTCCTCGGTGTTAAGGTCTTTCATCTTCTGTTTGGCGACGTCGCGGAGTTTGTCCTTCGACAGTACGCCGACCTTCTCCTTGAGCGGGTTCGAGGCGCCCTTATCGATGCCGGCGGCGCGCTTGATGAGGTCGCTGCTCAGCGGCTGCTTGATGACGAAGGAGTAGCTGCGGTCCGCGTAGACGGCGATCTCGACGGGAAGCGTGAAGCCCATCATGGGAGCGCTCATCTCGTTGAACTTCTTGAGAAACTCCATCATGTTGATGCCGGCCTGACCGAGCGCGGGGCCGACCGGGGGTGCGGGCGTGCCCTTTCCGGCGGCGATGTTCAGCTTGATAACTTGGGTGACTTGTTTGGCCATATCGGTCTCGCTTGGTTTGGTCTCGGGCAGAGAGAAGCGTCACCCGGACACGGATGCGCGGACTGCATCGGTCCCCGCGAAGGCGAATTATACCCACCCCACCCGACCGGTTCGGCGCGGAAACAGGCCACGTTTGAGCGCATCCGAGCCATCCGGGGGCTCCACAATTGGGCCAACGGGTCTGGCCGCGCCGCCGCGCCGTGCAGCCCTGCCGCCGCGAACGCAACACTCCCGCCGCGGGCGTCGCGGCGCCGTTGCGCCCGATAACCATGCCGTTGCGCCAGTCGCGAAGACGCCGATTTTGCACACACGTGCCACAAGCGAGGGCGCCCGCGTCACCTCTGATCCCGAGTCTTCCACTCACTTGCTTCTCTTCACGAAAGGAGAACTCTACGGAGGTAACAGACAATGCGCACGTCCATCAAGGGCATCATTCTCGCCGGCCTCGTCGCCGCCACGACCATCCCCGCTTCGGCGCTCTCGTTCTACATAGACGCCCACGAATTCAACATCGCCCCGACCGACCCGACCATGGCCTTCGCGGCCCGATGGCACTGGGGCTACGATGCCGCCGCCCGCGACACCTCGCCGGCCAGCCAGCGCCGCGCCAACAGCGGCCAAGGTCCGATCGTCGGGCCGGTCGGCGGACCGTACAACGGATTCCAGTCCGGCACCGCGGTCGTCCCCTGGGCCGACGCCTATGCCGACACCGAGGGTCACCTCGGCGTGCTCGGGATCGGCGCCCCTCTCATAGGTGGCACCTCGGCCTTCGGCTGGGCCGACGTTTATCCGCCGGAGCGCCAAGGCGCCCGAGCTAGCGCCACGTCGTACTCATACTTCGATGCGGCGGCGGGCAACTTCCGAAACGGCCAAGTGCAATGGAATCCCAGGTTCCGCGCCCGCCTCGGCGAGTCTCGCGGCTCGACCGGACTCCAGCAGAAAGGCCGCATCGGCGATCCCCTCTCGTATCGCTACTTCGACCCCCACGAAGGCTGGATCGAGGGCGAACTCTTCCGCCTCGACCTGGACTTGCTAGGAGAAGGCGCGGTCGGTCAGGAGGTCCTCTGGGAGAACGGGGTGATGAACGTCGACGCCCAGCATGCCGACTTCAACCTGGTCTTCGGCGACGCCCGAAGCCGACAGCGCGGCACGGCCTCGTTCAGCATCCGCAACGGCTTCGTGACCGCTTCCTCGGATGGTGGCATGTTCGCTGGCCTCATGCCATCCGTTGGCTCGCCAGGCGTGTTCGGCGTGAACTTCGGCTCCCTCGTCCTCGATGTGGACTTCGGACCAGACGCGACCGACACTTCGTTCCACATGTACGGCGACGGCGAGGCCTTCGAGGAGATCCAAGGCGTGCCGGAACCCGCTTCGCTCTTCGCGCTCGCCACCGGCGTCGGCCTTTGGCTGCGTCGGCGGCGAGGAGCCTAGCATTCAGCGAGTCCGGCTCGTCGCGGCGAGCCGGACTCAGCAGAACTGAAACTCGGGAGCGGCGAAGATCAGCCGACAGACCGCCAGCGCCACCGCCTTCGCGTTGGCGTTCGTCACGGTCCCCCCCGACTCGGCTTCGGCCGCTTTGCGCAGTTGCGCTACCTTTGCCTCGGGCAACGCCGCATCGAACATCGAGAGGAGTTTGGCCACCGCGTCGAGCGCGGAGAGGCCGCCGATCAGGTTTGCCGCCGGATACCGGATCGTGGGCGCACGGGCGGCCCCCTGCGCGGGACGAGCGGCGGTTCCCGGACCGAACAGGCGTTCCGCCCACTTGATGCGCTCGACCATCGTCGCCGAACTGATCCAGCCTTCGCCGGTGTCCCAGCCCGCCACGTCGGGCGGGTACAGGAGTTCCATCCCCATGGCCTTCGTCGCGAGGTTCAGACCGTTGACGGGCGCCATCGCACGCAGCTTCGGCTGGTCGTCCGGCACGGCTTCGATCGCTTCGAGCATCCGCTCGCCGACTCCGAGCTGCCGGTACGTCGCCGCGCAGAAGTCGATCGGGTTCTTGTAGACCGCGCGCTCGGCTTTGTCGGAGTAGAACTCGGGAGCTTCCATGATCGCCCGCACGAGAACGGCGACATCGAGGCCGGAATCCCGGAAGCGCTTGGCCAGGCGATCGATGATCGCCTTCTCCGGCTTCGGATAGGCGAACCACTCCCACATCTTCTCGGTGATGTATTCGGACGTTCGCGGATTGCCGCAAAGGATGCCGAGCACGGCTTCGCCGTCGAAGGGACCGGTATTGCCCAGGATGGTTTTGACTCCGCTGTCATGCTCGTTCTCGCGGAAGACGAACCTGGCCCGGCGCAGAGGCTTTTCTGGCTTGATCGCACGAGGACCAATGCCGAAGCTCCAGCCCGTGAATGCGCGCGCCGCTTCTTGAATGTCCTTCTCGCTGTAATGCCCGATTCCGAGCGTGAAGAGCTCCATCACCTCGCGGGCAAAGTTCTCGTTCGGCTTACCCTTGACGTTGAACTGGTTGTCCAACCAGTAGAGCATCGCCGGATCTTTGCTGACCTTGGTGAGCAGGTCCAGGAACCGGCCACAGCATTTGTCGCGCAGGATCTGGACTTGATCGTGCATCGCCATGGGCGCATCCACCTTGGCGGCGCTCGTCGCGAAGTGATCGTGCCAGAAGAGCGTGAGCTTTTCCTGCAGGGGCCGCCGAGTCGCCACGACCCGCAGGTACCACCAGGCCTGCACCGCTCGCATGTTGATCTGGCCGTTCTGATTGGCGAGATCGTTGATGTCGAAAGACGCCCCTTCGTCGACCGTCTTGAACGCGAGCAGTCGGTCGATCGCGCCTTTGTGGCCATCCTTGCCGTAGTATTCGATCTCTGCTTCGCTCGCCCCAAGCCCGAATCGTCGGAGGAGGTGGGCCGTTTTCTCTCGCTCGGTCTTCAGCGCCATGCTGGATAGGACGTCGGCCGGCGTGTCGCGTTCACCCTAATCTGGCTGGGATCGCGCCTGTGCCTGCCTCACTTTCTTCTCGAAGTCGGGATCGAGCGGGCACTCCGTATCTGGACTGCCGGCGAAGACCACGTAACCCCACATTTCGGGGCGGTGCATGTCGATAGCGTGCTGGGGCGACCAGACCCAGTTGTCCTCTCGGGTGTCGGGAACCTTTCGGTACATCCCTTCGACGATGTCGAGTTGCCACTGGACACGCGAGAAGTTGACCCGCCAGATTGCGCCGACCTCGGGAGCCGTCCGATTGCCTAAGCACGACCATGGGATGGCGAGTTCGACCGTCCAACCCTCGTCCACGTCCGAGGGGTCGTTGAGGGAGCCGCGGAGAGTCACCTTGGACTGCATCCCGACGGCATCCCACTCATGGAGCGCCGGGCCGCCCTCGCGATAGGGCTTGACCAGCCGGAGATCGAAGACCGTCCCGAGCGCGTTGATCTCGATCTCGAAGTAGTCGTAGGTATCGCCGTCGGGATCGATAAAGACCTCGAAGTCGTTTTCTTGAAAGACGATCGAGTCGTGCTCGGTGTAAGTCGCCCACAGATGGGGCTCCTCCATCTCGGCGGCGACATAGAAGTACTCGTTATCCCAGAGCATCTTGGCCCGGGACTCGTAACGAGGGACGGGGCGGACGTCGCCTTCGATGTCCACGAAAGATTCTGTCCAAGGGGCCAAAGACCATGCGCTTTCAGTAAGGACGCCGTCGAACGCCGGAGGCTCCGGCGATCGACGGCAGACATAGCGTCGGGGGTGCGGGTGCAAGACCCGATTATGAGCCCGGCTTGCGTGCCCGAACAAACGCGCTGAACACTTTGCCATCCCACTGCTCGCGCTCCGCGGGGCTTAATTTCTCGATCGCCTTGGCGCCGCAGCCGCACTCCATCTCATCGATGCGGTACCGCTTCGTCGGCTCGATCGAAATGTCGACGAAGCCGGCCGATTCGAGCAGGCGACGATATTCGTCGACGTCGAGCGCACCCGCCACGCAGCCGATGTAGGCCTCCATGTCCTTCTGGATCGCCTCGGGCAGACGCCCCTCCACCGCAATGTCGGAGACCGCGAACCGTCCCCCCGGCCGCAGGACTCGGTAGGCCTCGCGAAGAACCTGCCCCTTATCGGAGCTCAGGTTGATGACACAGTTCGAGATGACCACGTCGACGCTGCCGTCCGGCAGCGGGATCTCTTCGATGTGCCCCTTGAGGAAGCGCACATTGCTCACGCCGGCCTTCAGCCGGTTTCGTTCCGCCAGCTCCAGCATTTCGTCGGTCATGTCGAGTCCGTAGGCAAACCCGGTCGGCCCGACCCGCTTGGCTGAGAGGAGGACGTCGATGCCGCCGCCGCTGCCCAAATCGAGGACCGTTTCTCCCTCCGCGAGGGAGACCAGCGCGGTGGGGTTGCCGCAGCCAAGAGAAGCGAGCATGGCCTCATCGGGGACCTCGGCGCTTTGCGCCGCGTCGTAAAGGCCTTCCGAAATCGGATCCGGCCCTTCCCCGCTGCCCGAGCAGCAGGCAGCGCCTTTGCCGCTCAGCACGGTCTTGGCGGCCTCGCCATACTTCTGGCGCACGGTTTCGCGTATGTCGTTCGTTCGTTTCATTCTTCGGCTTTCTCCTTGCGAGCCCCGATCGGGCTCAGTCGTATCGTCGAGCGCTCGTCGCACGGATGCTCGAGCAGCTTGTTCAGGAAAAGGACGGCTTCCGGTCGAATCCGGCAGATCATGCGCTGACCTCTGCGATCCATGGTGATAAGGCCAGCTTCGCGAAGCTCCTTGAGATGGTGCGAAATCGTCGAAGTCACCTTCGGATCGCCGGTGACGTAGCAGCAAACCTGCCCCGCGGTAGGCCCCTCTGCAGGTGCAAGGCCCCCGTCGTCGCCGATCGCTACCGAAGCCTCGCAGCACCGGAGATAACCGAAGATGCGAAGCCGGGTCGGATCGCCAAGCGTCTTGAGCATTCTGGCTAGGCGCGTCACGTCGTCCACACGAGCATTGTAGCACTATAGTTCGATACTTGTAGAACTATCGATCCAAAAGTCCCGAAGTGAGTTCGGTATCCTCTGAGCGCCATGCCAGTGATCATCGACATCGTCGCCCGCGAAATCCTCGACAGCCGCGGTAATCCCACCATCGAAGTGGACGTCTTCCTCGACGACGGATCGTTCGGGAGGGCCGCGGTTCCCAGCGGCGCGAGCACCGGCGCCTTCGAAGCCGTCGAGCTTCGCGACGGAGACAAAAAGCGCTACCTGGGCAAAGGCGTCCTGACAGCCGTCGACCACGTGAACGACGTCATCGCGCCTCGGCTACTGGATAAAGACGCAACCGATCAAGGGGCGGTCGATCAAGCGCTGATCGATCTCGACGGCAGCCAAAACAAAGGCAAGCTGGGCGCCAACGCTATCCTCGGGGTATCGCTGGCCGTAGCAAAGGCGGCCGCTCAGGCTACTGGACTACCCCTCTTTCGGTACGTCGGCGGAGTTAAGGCACACGTGCTGCCGTTGCCGATGATGAACATCCTCAACGGTGGTCAGCACGCCGATTCGAACGTCGATTTCCAGGAGTTCATGGTGCTTCCAGTCGGCGCGCCGACCTTCGCTGACGCGCTGCGTTGGGGCGCAGAAATCTTCCACACGCTCAAGGGGGTTCTGAAGGGTCGCGGACTCGGAACTGGGGTCGGGGACGAAGGCGGCTTTGCGCCGAATCTTCGCAGCCAGGAACTCGCCTTCGACTACATCTTGGAGGCCGTCGACAAGGCCGGCTACACTGCGGGCAAGGACGTTTGGCTGGCGATCGACGCGGCGGCTACCGAGTTCTACAGCAAGGGCAAGTACCATTACAAGTCGGGGCGCACTCGTGTCCGTGATTCGGCTTCTCAGGTGCGGTATCTCGCCCAACTCGTGAGCAAGTACCCGATCATCAGCATCGAGGACGGACTCGCCGAGGACGATTGGAAGGGCTGGGCACTGCTGACCAAGACTCTGGGTCATAGATGCCAGATCGTGGGTGACGACCTCTTCGTCACCAACACCGAAAGGCTGCAGCGCGGGATCGATACGGGATGCGCGAACTCGATTCTCGTCAAGGTCAACCAAATCGGCACCCTCAGCGAGACGTTGAGTGCGGTCGACATGGCCCGTAGGGCAGGCTACACCGCCGTCATGAGCCATCGGTCGGGGGAAACCGAAGATACGACCATCGCCCACCTCGCGGTAGCCACCAATTGCGGCCAGATCAAGACCGGCGCGCCAAGCCGAACCGACCGAGTTGCCAAGTACAACGAGCTGATCCGCATCGAAGAGGCCCTCGGATCGAGTGCGCGGTATGCCGGCGCTTCGGCATTCGGGCGTCTCGCTGCAGTGCTTCAAGCGCCTCCGGCGGCAAAACGCCGGCGTGCGACCTAACGGACTCCCGGCGGCGTCGAAATCAACAGCGCCACAATTCCGATACCTGGAGGAACTAGGACATGATTTGGACTTTCGCCTTGGCCACGCTGGCCGCGGTTGCCGACACCGGCACCGAACTCACCGTTTACAATCAAGGATTCGCGCTCGTCAAGGAGGTTCGCAGCCTCGAACTTCGGTCAGGCCGACAAGACGTGCGCATCGAAGATGTCGCCCAGATGATCGAGCCGAGCAGCGTCGGCATCCGAAGCCTGTCGGCGCCCGGGTCTTTCGAGGTACTCGAACAGAACTACCAATACGACCTCATCGGCACGCAGGCGATTCTAAACAAAGCCGTGGGCCAGAAGATCGCGCTCAATCGTGTCTTGCCCAACGGGGTAAAGGAGCGGGTGACCGGAACCCTGCTCAGTTCGCCGACCGCCATCATCGGCGGCCAGGGAGGCTCGCAGTACACCTATAACGGAATGGTGATTCGAGCCGACGACGGACGGATTCTCCTCGACCCGAGCGGCGAAATCGAGGTTGCGGCAATTCCGGAGGGGCTCATCAGCAAGCCGAGTCTGCTTTGGGACGTCGTCGCCGAACGCGCCGGGCGAAATCAGGTCGAGATCAGCTATCTCACACAGGGAATGAGTTGGAACGCGGACTACGTCCTCAGCCTCGACGGTGACGGTAAGAAGGGCGACCTCAAGGGCTGGGTGACGTTAACGAACAACTCGGGCGCCACCTTCAAGGACGCGAAGCTGAAGCTGCTCGCCGGCGACGTGGCCCGAGCGCAGATGAACCGTGCCCCGGGCGGTCGAGGAGGTGGCATCGCGGAAATGGCCAAGTCCGACGCTGGCTTTGCCGAAGAGCAGTTCGCGGACTATCACCTCTACACCTTGCAACGACCCGCCTCGGTGAGGAACCGCGAGATGAAGCAAGTCTCGCTCTTGGAATCCTTCGACGTGCCCGTCACGAAGTTGCTCCTCATCGACGCCATGCGCCAGTATCGAGGCTGGCGACCTCAGGAAGGCGCGGTCGGAACCGGCAACATCAAGCCACAGATTCGCATCGAACTGATCAACGACAAGAAGAGCAACCTGGGCATGCCGCTGCCGATGGGCAAGTTCAAAGTCTTCCAGCGCGATAGCAGCGGGAGCGTACAGATGCTCGGCGAAGATGCGATCGAGCACACGCCGCGCGACGAGAAGATCTCACTCGTCGTCGGCCGAGCCTTCGACATCGTCTGCGATCGCAAGCGCACCTCGTTCGAGTGGATCAGAAACGAGAAGAACGACATCCGAGGAGCGCGCGAGTCTTACGAAATCGAAGTGCGGAACCGCAAGGAGACGCCGGAGACCGTGAACGTCTGGGAGCGACACTGGTACGAGTATCGGATCGTCCGCAACAGCTTGCCCTTCAAGAAGCTGGATGCCGAGACGATCGAATTCGTGGTGAACCTCGCCGGAGGAGAAACGAAGAAGATCACCTACACGTGCGAGACCCTCTGGTAGGCCACGGTATTCTATGAGCATGTCGGACGAGTTACCGGACGATTCGGAAGGGCTGGACAAGCCGCCGTCGTTTTTCCCTTACGAGGGCGACGTCGATCTTCCGCGCGACCCCGGCGAGAGAGGCGAGCCCATCGAATGCACGATCGAGGGCGTGTTCGGCTACGAATCGAACGGGAACATCCAGCGATTCGTCCTTCTCAGCGACGGCGAGCGCAAAGTTCCGATCCTCATCGGCCCCTTCGAGGCCCAGGCGATCAGCCTGCCTCTCGACGGGGCCACTCCCGACCGGCCGATGACGCACGACCTCATGCGGAATATCATCGACCGGTTGGGCGCCGAACTCGTCCGCGTCGTCATCGACGACCTTTGGAGCACGACCTATTACGCCAAGATGTACCTTCGCCGCGGGGAAGAAGAAATGGAGATCGACAGCCGCCCCTCGGACGCGATCGCGATGGCGGTGCGCTTCGAAGCGCCGATCTTCGTGGTCGAGGGGATCCTTAGCTCCAGCGACGAGTAGAACGCCTAGTCCACCAGGGCGCCGGACTCCTGCACTCGGAGCAGTATCTGGACGCGGTTCTCAACTCCCAACTTGCTCATTAGGCTGCTGACGCAGTTCTTGATGCTCTGCTCCTGCACCCCGAGCTTCTCCGCGATCTGACGATTGCTGAGTCCGTTCGCGACGAGCCGGGCGACGTCCTTCTCGCGCGGGCTCAGGCGCGAGCCTTCATCCGACCCGCTTCCGTTTCGAGAGGCGCCGACCCCGGGCAACGGCAGAGTGCGCAGACGGGAGAACAATTCGCCCGACCCGAGACTCGGCTCGATCACGGCGTCCGCGAAGGTGGCCACACTGGGATCACGGCCGATAATGACGATCCGAGATTGAATCGGTCTCGGCTGGGTCGCCAAGAGCGTGCGAACCTCGTCGGTGAGACAGTCCTCCGTAAGGAGAACGATGTCGGGCGAGCTATGCTGCACATCCTCTGGGACCAGACGGATATCTCGCCCGACGACGTCATAGCCGCCCGCATGTTTGAGCAGACTGGCGAGCCCTTCTCCCAGGACATGGTTGGCGCAGAGAACGAAGACCCTCATCAAGCCGGAATCTTAGCCTATTCCACGGTCGGTTTGGGTTGAGCCAGATTGAAACTCCGATAGGTTGCGCCCATCAAAGCATGGACAGGGAGTTAGGCACCTGGACGGGTATAACGCTGACTCGATGCGGCTCTACCTCATTCGGCATGGCCAGACCGCTTGGAACGTCGAGGGAAGGGCGCAGGGACATTCGGACGTAGGTCTTGACGACGAAGGCCTGCGGCAAAGCCGACTTCTCGGTCGAGCCTTTCGCGGCGTGGAGCTTGCGAGGGTCGTCTCAAGCGACCTGAGCCGAGCCCTCGAAACCGCCCGAACGGTCGCATCCGCCACGGGCGCACCGCTGACCACCGATCCCCGCCTCCGCGAGCAGTGCTTCGGCGAATGGGAGGGGCGGCTCTATTCGGACTGGCGGGCCGAGATCGAGGTCCACGCGACGAACTCCGGGCAGCTCCCCGCCGATTTCGCACCCCCCCGCGGCGAAAGCATCCGCGAGGTCTGGGAGCGTATCGGCGAGTTCGCCTCCACGCTCTGCTTGAAGGATGGGGACCTGGCCGTTGTCAGCCACGGAGGGGCGGCGGGCCTGCTCCTCGCCCGGCTCCGTGAAGAGCCCATCGACGCCGGACGCACCTATCGCTTCCCCAATGCCTCGGTAACGCTTCTGGCCCGCTCCAGCGATCGCTGGGAAGTCGTCCGATTCGCCGACGTCCAGCACCTCCAGGCCGAACCCTCGGGGACTTAGCCGTCTTCGCGTATCCCGGCCGAAAGGAGGTAGCCAGGGGATGGCTTTTTCCCCAGATCACAACCGTCATCCCGCGGCACGACCCATCCACGGGCAGGCCACCTTCCCCCTCGCTCTCGCGACGGGGAGACGGGAATCCCTCTCGCAAGGCGAGAGGGACCTTCGCCGCGCAGCGTGCGAAGAGGGAGAGTAAGAGTCGAAAACTCGTATTTCATTACTCCCCCTGCCGGCACGGGCTTCGCCCGGCCAGCTTCCCCCTCGCTCTTGCGAGGGGGAGACTCTCTCTCTCGCGGGCGGAGGAACGGTTCAGCGAGGCGACTCGTAGAGGCTTGCAGGTTCCGAAACGGATGAACTGGATGACGCGGCGCCTCTGGGGCGCGATGCTGCACCTCATGCGGCGGCCCTGGGCCAGGGCGCTCCGAAGGGCGAGCCTGCGGGCGGTGCCCCGGCGATGGCGAGAGCGGGCCGAGCGATCCATCGCCCGCCAGAACCTCTTCGCCCTGCGGCACGGGCGCAAGATCGTGCGGTGGGCGATCGGCTTGGTCGCCACGAGCCTCCTCGTCACCTCGATGTATGCGCTCGCGCTCGAGCTGCAATCGCGCGGCCTCTTCGAGGTTCCGCGCCGCCCATGACCGCGGTCATGTTATGGAGCGTTAAGAGCGGCTGTATACTGCCAGCGAGAGGATAGGAGGATACGGATGGTTCCGCTTTACGTGCAGCAAGCCGCCCAGGATTGGCAGATCAAACCGCTTCTCGAAGCCCGCGAGCGCTTTGAAACCCGCATCGAGAAGGACTTCGATGCCGGCGTACCCGACCGCCGATCGGACCAGTTCACCCGTCTTCGACCCGGGCTCGAGGTTCGGTACGGAAAGAACTGGAAGGCGCAGCTGGTCTACCAGTACGCCCATGACTGGGCATGGACACCGGCGCGCAACTTCTCGACCGAGAACAGCGACGTTCTCTATGCGAACGCCCAGTTCGAGAATCAAGATTTCAAGATCGTCGCCGGACGGCAACGCATCGTGCTCAGTTCGGAGCGACTCATCGGAACGGGGGATTGGGGGAATCGCGGGCGCTCATGGGACGGCATCTATGCCTCGGCAAAGGGCTGGGAGGTGATGGCCTCTAAGATCGGCGTCAACGCCACGCGCGTTCGCGATGCGCGGGTGGCTGCCTTGTCGAAGACCTGGTCGGGTGGCCAGACGATGCTGATCTACAAGCATGACGCGAACCCGGCCGGGGACGACGATCTCTTCACACTCGATCACGTTTACCGTCGGACGCAGGGTCCGTGGGACTTCGACGCCGAGCTTGCCCTCCAAGGCGGACACACCAAGGGGCTCGAACAGCGGGCATGGGCCTTTCACGCCGGAGTGGGTTACAAGCGTCCGGGGTCGAGCACCCGGTTCTATGCGGAGGTGAATGCAGCGAGCGGCGGAACGTCGGGCAGTGTCTCGCATACCTTCGATCAATTGTTCGCCTCGAACCACAAGCTTTACGGAATCATGGATGTGCAGGGTTGGCGAAACATGAACTCGTTCTCGCTGAGCGCCGAACACAAGGTGAATCCTAAGACGACGCTCCTCGCAGGGTGGCACTACTTCATGCTTCGCGACCCGGCCGATGCGTGGTATAGCGACGGTGGCGCGCCGAACCGATGGGCCGGCGGCGTGTTCCAGGATCCTACGGGTCAGAGCGGGCGCGACATCGGCCACGAGCTCGACTTGGAGGTGATCTACCGCCCGGATGCGCGATGGACCCTCAGCGCTGGAGTGGCGGCGTTCTTGCCCGGACGATACGTCGAGAGCATCACCGGAAGCCGCACGACCCAGTGGTGGGGCTATGTTCAGGCGGTGTTCAAGCTTTAGCGCGAGGGATCGGGCAGGCACGTCGACCGAAAAGTCGATACCGGAGGCGCGCCACGATACGGTAGAGGGTCGTGGCGAGCCAGCGCGTGGGGCGGGTGCAACGCATGGCTCCGATCCAGCGCAGATACCAAGGCGCGATGCTCATCAGCCGAAGCCAAGCGTCGGCCCCGACGTAGACCCGGTCGGCTTCGAGGACCATCGCATCGCCGTAGCCTTTCTCGATGGCTTCGGGGCTTTGGAGAATGTTGACGTCAAGGGGTTGCCCGGCCCTTTCAGCCCAGCGTTCTACCCTCAGCTTCGACGCGTGGCAGAGATTGCACCCGCCGTCGTAATACAGCTTCCACGCCACCATCCTATTCTACGGCTTGGGACGGGATGACGGTCGCCGCCCCGACGGGCGGCTAGGAAACCTGGTGCGGATAGACGCTGACGCGTCGGCGCGCTTTCGGCCCTTCGAACTTTACTTGACCGTCCACCTTTGCAAAGAGGGTGTGATCGTTGCCGATACCGACGTTCTCGCCCTTGTGAAACTGCGTCCCGCGTTGGCGGACGAGGATCGAGCCCGCGCGAACGACTTCCCCGCCGAAGCGCTTGACGCCCAGCCGCTGGGAGTTCGAATCTCGACCGTTCCGCGATGAACCTTGACCCTTCTTATGTGCCATTACTTGCCTCCCACCACTTCGAGCACGCGCAGGTGAGTCTGCGGCTGGCGGTGGCCCCAGCGCTTGCGCTCGTTTTTCTTGGGCTTGTAGTTGAAGCCGTCGATCTTTTTGGCCTTGGCCTGACGGACGATCTCTGCCTTCACTTTCGCGCCCTTCACGAACGGGGAGCCGATCTTTACGTTGCCGTCGTCGCAGACCATCACGACCTCTTCGAGATCGATCTTCGTCCCGGGCTCGCCCTCGATCTTCTCGACGATCAGGAGCTCCTGGGCTTCCGCTTTGTACTGTTTCCCACCGGTCTTGACGATTGCGTACATGATGATGCCTCCGCCCGGGCACGGCCCGCGCGCGAACCCGAATTATGGCACAACTCGGGCGCCTGCGTGCCACTCGGTAAACTCCTCGCCTTCATGACCATCGAGGAACAGATCGCGCTGCTGCGCCGAGGGACGACCGAGATCATCAGCGAGGTCGACCTCGCCGAAAAGCTGCGCCTCGGGCGCCCGCTCCGCATCAAGCTGGGGCTCGATCCCACCGCGCGCGACGTGACGCTCGGATGGGCGGTCGTCCTCCGCAAGATCCGCGACTTCCAGCGGCTCGGTCATACCGGCGTCATCATCGTCGGCGACTTTACGGCCATGATCGGCGACCCCAGCGGAAAGAGCAAGACTCGACCTCAACTCACCCGCGAAGAGGTCGAGGCCAACGTCCGCGCGATCGAAGCGCAGCTCTACAAGATTCTCATCCCGGAGCGCACCGAGATCACCTACAACAAGGATTGGCTCGGCAAGATGGACTTCGAGGCCGTCATCCGGCTTTGCTCGCGCTATACCGTCGCCCGAATCCTCGAGCGAGACGACTTCACCAAGCGCCTCGCCGAGCATCGTCCGATCGCGATGCACGAGATCATGTACCCCCTCTGTCAGGGCATGGACTCGGTCCAGATCGAAGCCGACGTCGAGCTCGGAGGGAACGACCAGAAGTTCAATAACCTCGTCGGGCGTGACCTCATGGAGCAGTACGGACAGCCCGCCCAAGTCGTGATGCTCTGCCCGCTCCTCGTCGGTACCGATGGCAAGGAGAAGATGTCCCAGTCGCTGGGCAATTATGTTTCGATCGTCGACACTCCCAACGACATGTTCGGCAAGACGATGTCCATTCCCGATGAGCTGATGGCGAACTGGTTCGAACTCTGTACCGACGTCCCACTCGACGAGGCTCGCCGCCTGGTCGAGGACGCTGCGACCGGCGATCTCAACCCACGCGATGTCAAGATGCGCCTCGCCCGCGAGATCGTCGCTCTGTATCACGGAGACGAAGAGGCCGCTAAGGCGGAGACGTACTTCGTCGAGACCTTTAGCAAACGTGCCCAGCCGGTGGAGGCGCCCGAAGCCGCAATTCCGGCGGAGTCGGTGCGCGAGGGCGCTGTTTCCATCGCTCATCTCGTCGCCACGCTCGGCCTCGCGAAGAGCGTCGGAGAGGCCAAGCGCCTCATGCAGGCCGGCGCCGTCTCCTTGGATGGCGAGAAGTTGGCCGATCCGACGGTCACCCTCCCCGTAGGGGACGTCGCCGGAAAGGTGCTTCGCGTCGGCAAGCACCACTTCCGGCGACTGCACTCCTAAGGGAGTTCGTTATAGGTCGTGTACCACGTCCCCGCGCCGTAAGTAGCCAAGTAGATCCGGGCGTTTCTGCCGTTGCCGAGCACCTTCACGGAGTTGACCTGGGTGACAGGCAGGCCGAGATTCCTCGTGCCGTCTTTCCAGACTCTCCCGTTCGTGCGCGTATAGTAGAAGCCGATGTCGGTTCCCACATAGAGGTAGTCGCTGTTGTCGGGGTCTATGGCAGCACAATTCGCTTGCACGTTCGGGAGGCATCCGGCGGTGTCCTCGACGCCACTGATCTGGGACCACCGGATGAGGCGCACAGTCGTGTCTTCGCAACGCCAGACTTTCCACCTCATGTCGGTGTTTCCGCCAAAGCACACAACGACCCGCTTGGGATCACGCGGATCGACTGCGATGTGCGTCACTGGTCGAGCAGGTGTTCCTTTGTTTATCGCCGTCCAAGAGTCGTTCGCGCCACGGTTCGTGCTGCGCCACAACTCGCCGTCGAAGCCACCAACATACACGATGTTATGATCGCTGGGGGCGACGGCGATGGCGGATAGCGCATTTGTTGCAAGGGGTTTATCCGGTCCTCGAGCGGCTTTAACGCCGATCTCCGTCCACGCGCCGTCGTCGATGCTCCGGTGGAGGTAGGTCGAGCCCACGTACATTTCATCGTGGGCATTGGCAATCGCCATGGGAGGGAAAAAGAGGGTCGAACTGCCGCGAACGAAGGTAACGTCTTTGGACGCCGGAGGTCGCGTGCCCCATTGATCTTCCGTGCGATAGAAGGTAACCGCTCCGCCATCTTGGTAGCCACTGGCTGCTTGCACGTCTCCCAAGGCACCGCCGCCCGGTACGATCCCCAATATCCCCACGCCGTGCCCGTCACCGGTGTTGCAGGCGTTTGGCCAGTCGAGGTTAAGGGAGTTGTAAAAGGCCGTTTGGTTATCTTGCATACCGACCAAGGTCCGATTGGCGATGGTTGGCGAGCCGCCTGTGGCCCGCCAATCTCCGCGATAGATTTCGGCGATCGGCAGAACTTCGTTGAAGGCGGTCTGGAAAGTGAAACCGGGCGTTGCAAAGTCGATCGTCAACTTGTATAACCCACCGTCGCAGCCTGCGAAACCTTGAGCGGGGACCCCTGGCTTGAACGTCATGCACTGTTGATCGTAGTGAATCTTTGCCGTGTTCTGATCAGCTAGACCAGCAGATTCCCAAGCAAAGTCGGCGACTCGCGCCGTATTGGCGTACATAGATACGAAGAGATCCTTCAGTCCAACGAAAAGGACATCGCGGTTTTCTTCCCCGCGACGGTATGTCGTGCAGGCAATATAGCTGTCATAACGGCACTGGTTCCACTCCTCGGCCGTATTGAATAGCCCAATATCAATCACTTCCCAGGAACCCAGTGGCTTTCCGCCGGCTTTGCTTCGATGAACGGCACGCCGGAGGGGAGTAGTCCGATGGATTCCCGACATCAAGTAAACGTTGCCTGGCTCGGTTGGCGACGCCGCCACCTTCACGCAGTCGTACTCGCGGTCGGCCAACAACGTAGGGAGCTTCTCCCACGTCCTGCCCTTATCGGCAGACCGCCACAACTCGCCCTTGGGCGAGATGGCGCTGGCATAGTAGAGTCTCCGGCCGGTCGTGGCGCTGAGCGCACCGACTGCAATAGAACTCCAAATGGCTGCGGGGGTGCCAGCAACGGCCTGCCACGTCGCGCCTGCATTCGTCGAGCGAAAGATCCTGCCATTTCCGGTCAATCGACCATTGGCGTCTCTCGCGGCGCCGCGTCCGCTACAGGCCAAGACGATGGTCGGATCTTCGGGATCGAACACGATTGCGCTTACGGGGCGCCCTTTCCCGAAGGGTTCGATGACATCGGTCCAAGTCTGGCCTCCGTCGGTCGATCGCTTGATGCCGCAGGCGCCCAGCGGGCGCCCGCCGGCGAAATCGCCGGTACCGACCAAAATCACTCGAGCATTGTCCGGTTTGATGGCTACCGCACTAACGGCCTGATAGGTCCAATCCTTGGACAAGCGCGTCCATGCGGAGGAATCAGTGGCCTTGAAGAGGCCGCCGCTCGGACTACCCGCATAGATCGTATTCCCATCGGGTGAATAGGCCAGCGCAGAGACACGCCCTGCGACCGGATTAGGGCCGAAGTACGCACCGCCGCCGCTCCCCATGTTCTCTGGCCCGTCGTAAGTCCAAATGTCGGCCTGAACGCCTAGGCGGTCCCGCTGGTCGGCCGCTAGCTTGCTGGCTTTCTCGGCCTCGGCATCGAGGGTCTCCCAGTCGACGGTATCGTACGGATAGGCCCGGAACATGAGGTATTCCAGCCATCCGGCCAGATAACCGGCGTCGGCCTCCTTCTTCCCGCTGGCTCGCTTCTCTTCTTGTTCCTTCTCGACGAGTGCACGCAGCTTCGACACCGACAGCATCGGGTCGACGCTGTCCACCACGACGGCGGGAGGAGGAACGAGGACGCCAAACCCGAACCCAATGACGAACAGCGCACCCAGAGCGCGCAGAATCCTCGCGATCATTTACTTGTCCTCCTGCTCCGACGGAGCAATGCAAGCGTGCCGAGCGCCAGTCCGATTAGGCTCGCAGGCTCGGGAACCGCCGCTAGGCCACTGCACCCGGTCCCGGCGGGGAACCCCTGCGTCATGGGTCCCCATAGTTCCGTCTGACCGGTCATCAAATCGACTTTGAAAAGCTGGTTCGAACCCGGGAAGATCCCCTCGATCCCGCTCGTGTTCAGGTAAGCGACATCCTCTAGGACGGTCATTCCGCCGACTTCTCCGATACTCAGCGGCAGCTCGAAGGATTCGGTGATAACGCCGTCTTGGGGACGAAAGATGAGCAGGCGACTCGACTCCCGATCGAACCCGGCAAGCTTCCCATCACTGCGGAACGCGAGTCCATTCACGTCATGAGGCAGACTACCGATCGTCTCGACTCGCGTCGCGCGGCCGGTCGTGAGATTCAGCGTAAAGAAAACCGGTCTCTCCGCCTCCCCGGCATTGCAGCCGTAAGCGGTGCCATTCGGGCCGAACACGAGAGAGCCCTCGAATACGAACCCGATGTTCAGCGCTCCGATCTCCGTTGCGGTGGCGTCCCACGGATCGATCTTGTAGAGTTTGCTCTGTGCCCCCGAGGTGAATCCATAGAGGAAGCCGTTCGTCGGGTGCCGTTCGAGCCCACATAAGCCGGTCACTCCCGTATTGCCCACCGGAACGATCGGCACATCTCCGTTCAGCAACAGATGTTTCTGGTCGATGGCGAATAGCTCGCCCGTATCATAAGCGATGCCCGAAGAGCATAGTCGTCCGCGGCTTCGGCGGCCCCGCCCGCAGCAAGAAATCCTGCCGCGAGGGTCAGCTGCCAACCTCTCCTTACAGTCATGACCTCAATCCTCCGAAGCACGAGCCGATGCCGGCTCAAACACAGTGTACATCACATCGTGTCATCAAACAAGCATTTTCTTCCACGACTCCATCGCAGCAGGAGGACAGGCGCTAGGGGCGAATTCGACGGCCACGCTACCCGTCGACGATCCCCCGATTCGCTCGGGGATCACGGGCAGGCTGTACGAGCGCCCCGTTCATACGAAAACGTCCCCTCGCCTGAAGGCGAGGGGACGCGGGGCGTGAGCCTACGGCTGGACGAGGATCGAGACCATCTTCGAGTTGCGCCCAATTTTGAACGTGAGGTCCACTCGTCGGGTATCCGAGGTCGGCGAACCGATCGCGATCACTTCGAAGGACCTGCGCCCCGCCGGGATGCGGATCGAACTGGGGATCAGAACGGCGTTCGAGTTCTTCGTGATGGTCACGACAGTTCCACCCGCCGGAGCAGCCTGGTCGAGGGTGATCAGGATGCGCGAGCGTTGTCCCGGTCGAATGACGCGAGGCGTCGCGGTCAGCGTCGTGATCTTTGGGACCACCCCGCCGCCGCCCGTCAGGGCCTTGAACGCATTCACCCTACCCTTCAAGACGAAGTTGCCCACCGGGTCGCAGTTATTCTCGATTCGCTGGCGGATCGTGCTCACCGGGGTATTCGCACCGAGTTGAGCGAAGAGCAAGCCGCCGAGGCCGGCCACGTGCGGGCAGGCCATCGAGGTGCCGTTGAGATACTCATACCCGCCGAAGCGAGTCGAGATGATGTCCGAGCCGGGAGCCGCGACGTCGACCCAGTTGCCGTAGTTGCTGAAGCTGGATCGCGCATCCGTCGATGTCGTCGAGGCGACCGCGAGGCTGTTCGTGTAGAACGCCGGATAGGAAGGAGCCGTGGTGTTGCTGTTGCCGGCGGCCACCACGACCAGCCGGTTGTTCGCCCAAGCGTTGTTCACGGCCAGTTCCAGGGCAGCCGAGCCGCCACCGCCGCCCAGGCTGAGATTCAGCACGTGGGCGCCGTTCGTCGAAGCGAAGTCGATCCCGCTGGCGATATCCGCCCAGGAGCCGAAGCCGCCCGCATCGAGGACCTTCACCGGCATGATCGAGCAGTTGTAGCCCACGCCGGCCATGCCGACCGCGTTGTTCGTGTTCGCCGCGGCGATGCCGGCGCAGTGGGTGCCGTGGCCCTGGTCGTCCATCGGATCGTTGTCGCCGTTGACGAAGTCCCAGCCGGCGACCGTCTTGCCGGTGAGGTCCGGATGGTTGTAGTCCACGCCCGTGTCGATGATCGCGATGATCACGCTAGAATCGCCGGTGTTGAGGTCCCAGGCCTCAGGGCACTTGATCTTCTGCGGCCCCCATTGATCGGTGCCGAACAGCGGATCGTCGGGCACGAACATCGCCTGCATAATGCCGTTCGGCTCGGCGAAAACGACGCCAGACATCCCGCTATAGAAACTCACGGCCTGTTGGACCGAGACGCCGGGGGGCAGCTGAACCAGCGCCACGCCGATGCCCCCGATCTCGCGCTTCACGCTTGCGCCGAGAAGGGCGCCGGCGGCGACGGCCCGAGCCTGCGAACCCGTGGCGGTGAACTTCACCAAGACCTCGCCCGGTACGAACTCCTGGGCTTGGCCGCTCGCCATCCCGATACTCGCCGCCAGCATGCCGGCGACGCAACTCAATCGAAACTTCATCCTTAATCCTCCATGGGCACCTGCCCGCAAGGTGAATTATACGGCGGAAGGCGCGCAGTTTCCAGGTATTTGCCTGTCCCTCCGCGAGAAAATCGAACGACGAGGCGATCGCCGGGCGCTACGGCTGAGCCGTCACCGCGATCACGTCGCTCCACTCCCCCACCGGCAGATCGTCATCCCGATAGCGAGCCCGATACTCTCGCGTCTCCGGCTGGCCGGGAACCAGCGGCGCGCGGCCGTCCACATACGGGTTGTTCGTATCCACCGTGATGAGCGTCCATTCGGTCTCCGAGCCGCGCCGCGAATAGATCTCCAGCTGATCGTGGCCGTGCATCGCAAATCTCAGCCGAACCGCGAAATCCGTTTCCGCCGTCCCGCGAAGCTCCGGCTTGGGCGTCCCGGGATCGCTGCTCGGCGCTCTCAGCCCGTAAGCCTCGGCCAGTTCGTTGTTCCAAGTAGGACTCGCGTAAAGAATGCTCCGAGTCTGCCGCAGCCGCGGGATGATCGCGGATTGAGCGGTCGGAAGCAGTTCGTAAAGATCGGGCGGCGTCGGAGGCGTCGGCAGCGGCGTCCCGATCGGCGCATAAAGCATGACCTCGATAAACTGCCGCCAGGCCTGTCGAAACGTTTCGACCCCGGTGTTCGTGTCGACGATGCCGCCGACCTCTTGATCGTCCACGCCAATCTGAGTCACCTGCGCGGCGGTCAGCCCATGGGCAGTGCCCGTCAGCTGTGCCTGGATGAACAGATTGTTGAACAACGGAGGGAGATCGGCAAGGCGCGGGGATAGCCAATCGGCCATTTTTGATACTCCTTGTGGTCGGGCTCGCCGGCGCCCTGCGGGCCTACCGAGCGAGGCAAACGGCGCAACATTTCGCGCCACAGGGACGCGTTTGCGATTACTATACTCCTCCCTCGTCTCCGCGAGCCGATATCGAGCCTGCCCGTCGGGACGCGATTCGGTCATGACGGGGCGCAATTCTGCCGTCCGGAATTGCATCCCGTCGTGACTTTATGGCGCACCGTCGTGACGGGATGGAATTCTGTCGTGACTGGACGGAATTCCGTCATGACGGAATCGCGCTCGTCCGCTCGGGATGGAATTCCGTCGCGACTTTACGGCGCACCGTCGTGACTGGATGGAATTCCGTCGTGACTGGACGGAATTCCGTCGCGTCGGGGCGGAATTCCGCCGGCGGCGCGAAGCATGCGGTGAGGTACAACCCGCGGGATGGCGACGCTCGATGGCGGACCGCTGGCGCTAGCCGAGCTCGAGCGGATTGGGCGAGGCGAGGCCCCGGTCCGGCTCGCCGCGGAGGCCCGGACGCGCATGACGCAGTCCCGGCGGACGATCGAGGCGATCCTCGGCTCCGGCGAGCGGGTGTATGGCGTGAACACCGGGTTCGGCAAGCTGAGCGATGTTCGCATCGCGCCCGCCGATCTTGCGCGCCTTCAGCTTAATCTCGTGCGCAGCCATGCCTGCGGCGTGGGGGAACCGCTGCCCGACGAGGCCGTGCGCGTGATGCTGGCGCTGCGCGCGAACGTGCTGGCCAAGGGCCTGAGCGGGGCGCGGCCGGAAGTGGCCGAGCGGCTGCTGGATTTTCTGCGCGCCGACCTGCTCCCGGTGGTGCCCTCGCGGGGCTCGGTGGGAGCCTCGGGAGACCTCGCTCCGCTGGCGCACCTCGCGCTCGCCCTGATCGGGGAGGGGCGCTGCCGGCTGCGCGGCGAAGAACTGCCGACCGGCCAGGCCCTCGCCCGCGCGGGCCTGACTCCCCTCCTTCTGGAGGCGAAGGAGGGCCTGGCGCTGCTCAACGGCACCCAGGCGATGGTCGCCGTCGGCGGCCTCGCGCTGGCCCGGGCGCTGCGGCTCGTCGATCTCGCCGACGCCGCCGGAGCGACCACGCTGGAGGCCCTGCTCGGAACGCCGGCGGCCTTCGACGAGCGAATCCACGAGGCTCGCCCGCATCCGGGGCAGATCCGCTGCGCCGCCCGGTTGCGCGATCTCCTGGCGGAGAGCGAGATTCGCGAATCGCACCGCCAGAACGATCCGCGGGTGCAGGACGCCTATTCCCTTCGCTGCATGCCGCAGGTCCACGGCGCGGCGTGGGGCGCCCTGGATCACGCGCGGGCCGTGGTGGAGACCGAGACCGGCTCCGCGACCGACAATCCGCTCGTCTTCTCCTCGGAAGTGATCTCGGGGGGCAACTTCCACGGCGCCCCGCTGGGCTACGCCTTCGACTATGCGGCGCTCGCGCTGACGGACCTGGCGAGCATGAGCGAGCGGCGGATCGACCGGCTCGTGAATCCGGACCTCAGCGAGGGCCTGCCGCCTTTTCTCACCCCCGACGCGGGCACGTCTTCGGGCCTGATGATCCCCCACGTCACCGCCGCCGCCCTTCTTGCCGAAGCCAAGGTCCTCGCGCATCCGGCGAGCGTGGACTCGGTCCCCACCTCGGGCGGCAAAGAAGATCATGTCTCCATGGGGATGACCTCGGCGCTCAAGCTCGACCAGATCGTCGGCCTCGTCGAGCGGATCCTCGCCATCGAGCTGATCGCCGGGTGCCAGGGCCTGGAGTACCGCCACCCGCTCCGCGCCGGCCGGGGTGTGGAAAGCGTCTATGGGGCCGTCCGCGCTCTCGTAGCCCCCCTTTCGGAAGACCGGGCGTGGTCGGACGACATCGAACGGCTCGCGTCGGCCATCCGCTCCGGCGACCTCGTTTAGCCCTTGATCGCGCCGGCGAGCATGGTCTCGTGGATTCTGTCGCGGAAGATCCAGTACACGATCATGACCGGGAGCATCACGATGACGAGCCCCGCGAAGAGCGCGCCCCAGTCGCTTTGGTAGTGCTGGGTCTGCACGAGGTCCGCGATGCCGAGGGGGAGCGTGCGGTTCTGATCCCGGGACAGGAGCACGAGGGCGAGCCCGTACTCGTTCCAGAGCCCGATGGCGTTGAAGATGCCCACCACGAGGAGGCCGGGGCGCGCCAGAGGCATCATCACCTTCCAGAACGTCGCCGCGTGTGAGCAACCGTCCAAATGGGAGGCCTCGACCAGTTCGTCGGGGAGGGCCTGGAAGAACCCGGTGAGCACGAAGATCGTGAACGAGAGCGAATAGGCGACGTAGACGAGAACCAGGCCGGTGCGAGTGTCGAGCAGGCCGATGTTCTTCATGAGGAAAAACAGCGGCACGATGACGAGGAAGTTCGGAAACATCATCCCGCCGAGGAAGGCGCCGAAAAGCGTCTTGGACCCCCGAAACGGATACTTCGCGAAGACGTATGCCGCCATCGCCCCGACCGGGATGAGGATAAGGAGCGCGCCGACGGTGACGATGAGGCTGTTCAGGAAGTAGGCCCCGATCTTCGCCTCGGTCCAGGCCTTGGCGTAGTTCTCCCACTTCGGACTCTGCGGCAAGCCCCACGGCGTCCGGAAGATCTCATCGCTGGACTTCAGGGATGTAAGCACCACCCAGAGCAGCGGCACCGCGACGGTGAGCGCGAAGAGGAGGAGGCCGGCAGTGACGAAAGCGCGACGCGTCATGCGCGGGCGGCCTCCGGGCTGCGACGGAAGAGCCACATGAGCAAGAGGGACAATGCCATGGCAACGACGAAATTCACCACCGCGAGCGCGGTCGCATAACCGAATTGGCCGTTCGTGAACGCCTGTTCGTAGAGGTACGTCAGCATCACCTCGGTCTTGCGATCGGGCTGCCCCTTGGTCATCAGGAAGACGAGCGCGAAGACGTTCATGACGTTGATGACCATGTAGATGACGGCGATCCGCTTGACCGGCCACAGCATCGGCCAGGTGACGTAGCGGAACTTCGTCATGCCGTGAGCGCCGTCGAGCGCGCAGGCCTCGTTCACCTCTTGAGGTATCTGCTTGAGACCCGTGGCGAACAGCATGATATAGAAGCCGAGCACGTACCAGGCAAAGGCCACCCCGACGGCGGGAAGGGCGGTCTGCGGGTCCCCGAGCCAAACCTGCTCGGAAAGCGACTTCGCTCCGACACCGGCGAATCCCGCCTTGATCAGGCCGAACGACGGGTTGTAGAGGAACTGCCAAAGGATCGCGACCACGACGAGCGAGATGACCTGCGGGAAAAGATAGATGCCGCGCAGAGCCCGCGCCGTCCTCCCGGCCCCATCCATCGCAACGGCGAGGGCAACCGCCAACACGAGGATCACCAGACCGCCCACCACCAGCAACCACAGGTTGTTCTTCAGGGCCTGCCAAAAGACGGCGTCCTCCGCGAGGTGACCGAAGTTATCGATTCCGACGTACGTTCGCTTGCCGGACACGCCGCGCCAGCGGTAGAGGGACGTGACGAACGCTTGGCCGAGCGGCCAGAGCACGAAGATGGCGTAGAACGCGACCGCCGGCCCGAGAAAGGTCGCGATGAATCCGACTCGACCACGCCGCCCCATGCCGGGTGATTATGCGTCACGGACGGATGTGCCATAATTCCGGAGCACTCTCGCAGACAGCCGGCGGCATTGCCTTAATCGGTCCTCGGACCAGCCAGCCTAGGGGGACAGAAGCGGTTTCAGGGGCCCGAGTCGGGCCTCCTCGGGGCTCTTCGCTCTCATGCGAGGAGCCCCGAGTTTGTTTATAGGAGGTCGACCGAGTATGCCCACAGCCGAAAAGGCGAAGAATATCGAACAAGCCCGCGACTGGTACCAGCGTTCCAAGGGCGTCATCTTCACCGACTACCGCGGCCTGAAGGTCAAGGAAATGCAGCAGCTTCGCGCCGAACTGGCGAAGAAGGGTGGCGAGATCCACGTGATCAAGAACACCCTCTTCCGGCTGGCCGCCGGCGACGAAGCGAACGTCATCGACTTGGAGTTCCACAGCGGTCCTACCGCGGTCGCGTTCCTCTTCGATAACGAAACGGAATGCACCAAGGCGCTGTTCGACTACGCAGCCACCCATAAAGCGTTCAAGGTCAAAGGCGCGTTCGTCGGCGGCAAGCTGATGGACGCCAAGCAGACGGAGGCGTTCTCGAAGCTTCCGCCTCGCGACGTGCTGCTCGCTCAGGTCATCGGCGCGATCGCTGCTCCGCTGACGAACCTCGTCGGCGTTATCGAAGCGCTTTACGCCGATCCGATCCGCACGATCGGCGCGGTTGCCGACAAGGTCGCCGAGGGCTCACCTGCTCCGGCGTCCGAGCCCGCACCAGCGACGGCTGACGTCGTTCAAGAGGCGCCTGCCGCCGAGACTCCGGCCGAGGAAGCGGTGGCAGGGTCCGCCGCTGAAGCCCCTGCCGAGACGCCGAGCGAACCGGCCGCTGAGGAAGCACCATCCGACGCGCCCGCCGAGACGCCTGCCGAAGAGCAGACGCCCCCCGAAGCAGAATCCGAAGAGCCCAACGGCTGATTCAGCCCCCGTAGAACTAGAGGAGATACACGAACATGGCAACCACCGTAGAGAAGATCGTCGAAGACATCAGCGGCATGACCGCGCTCGAGCTTTCTGAGCTGAAGAAGGCCCTCGAAGACAAGTTCGGAGTCACCGCGGCCGCCCCGATGATGGGCATGCCGATGATGATGGCCGGCATGGGTGGCGGCGAGGCCGCTCCGGCCGCCGAGGAAAAGACCGAGTTCGACGTCGTCCTGGCAGCTGCCGGCGAGAAGAAACTCGAAGTCATCAAGGTCGTCCGGGAGATCACGGGCCTGGGCCTCAAGGAAGCCAAGGACCTGGTCGACGGCGCACCGAAGAGCATCAAGGACGGCGCCGGCAAGGACGAAGCCGAGCGCATCAAGAAGGCCATCGAAGAGGCCGGCGGAAAGGTCGAACTCAAGTAACCGCCAGCGCGAGCGCCTTCCTCCGCGTGCGGAGGAAGGCGCCGCCTATGTACGCTGGATCGGGCCTACGAGCGCCGCGAGCACATCGTTGAGAGTGAGCAGACCAACGACCTTTTCGCCCCGCAGAACCAGCAACAGCCGAGTCTCCGAAGGCCGAAGCAACTCCAGAGCCCTCAGAACGCTCTCATCGGCGCTGGCGAATACGGGCGGCGTCATCGCCCCCTCCAAGCCCTGGTGCAGAAACCAATCCTGCACGCGCACGATCCCCTGCACCTTTCCCACCCGCGGCTCGCCAACCGGGTAGTTCGACGAGCCGTGCTCCCGAAAGAACCGCTCGATCTGACGGGCGGTCCACATAGCGTCGAGCCACTTAATGCGTTCCGCCGGCACCATCGCCTCCCGCACTGGCAGGTCGCTCAGGCGCAGGGCCCGCCGCATGATCTCCTGCTCGCGGCGATCGAGGCTGCCCGCCCGGGCTCCTTCGGCCAGCAGGGCCTCGATATCCCGCTCGGTCACCCGGTGCTTCTCGTCCGGTGCCAGTCGAAGCAACCTGGCGATCGCGACGGTCGCCAAACGAATCAGGCTCGTGATCGGCCACGACGCACGAATCCAAAACTGCATAAGCGGCGCGGACTTCAGTGCGATCTCGTTGGCTCGCACGAATCCGATCTGCTTGGGCAGCACGTTCGTGAAGATCAACGCGAGAATCGTCGTGAAGCCGACCGCGATGGTCCAGCTCAGTTCCGGCGTATAGGCGAAGCCCGGAAGCCACTGCCCGAGCACCTGCCGCGTCGGGGCTTCCAGGTTCGCTCCGATCATCGCGCCCACGACGAAATTGGCCGCCGTCACGATCAGCTGAATGGCCGATAAATAGTTCGCAGGCGACCTCTGGAACACGTTGACCAGCGATCCTCTGCGGTCACCCGCCTGAAGCGCCTGAACCATTCGCTCTTTTCGAGCCGAGAACGTCGCCATTTCAACGGCAGTCAGGACGGCCAGAATGGCGAACAGAAGCAGAATGACGAGGAAGGCCACGAGGCGAGTATGCCAAGTCGAGGTCGCACCGAGCTTGCCGCGGGTGAGCCGTCATTTGCTATCCTTCCTGCGATGTCGCTCCTCATCCTCATTCGTCACGGACAATCGCTCTGGAACCTCGAGAACCGCTTTACCGGCTGGGTGGACGTGCCCCTGACCGCGCTGGGCCGGGAAGAAGCTCGCGCAGCAGCCGAGAAGATACGGCAGTACCGGTTCGACGTCGCCTACACGAGCTCGCTCACCCGAGCCCAGCACACCCTGCAGATCATCCTGGAGACCCTCGAACTCGACACTCCCGTCATCAAGGACCAGGCACTGAACGAGCGGATGTACGGTGAACTGCAGGGCATGAACAAGGACGAAATGCGGCGACTCTACGGCGAGGAGCAGGTCAAAATCTGGCGGCGAAGCTACGACGTGCCCCCTCCCGGCGGAGAGGCGCTGAAGGACACCGCAGCCCGAACGATTCCCTTCTTCGAGCGCTGCATCATGGGTGACATCCGCCAGGGCAAGAATGTCCTCGTCGTGGCCCACGGCAATTCGAATCGGGCGATCGTCATGAAGATCGAGAACCTCTCGAAAGAAGCCGTGCTCGAACTGAACCTCGAAACCGGCGTGCCGCTCGTCTACTCGCTTTCACCAGAAGGCCAAGTCGAGTCGAAGGTCGTGCTCGATTAGCACAAATCGTCGAAACCGGCAGGGCGATTGCGCACGTATCGCAGGATGTAGAGCTTTCTTTCCAGGAGGTTAGATTCAATGCATGCAGGATTGAAGTGGTCTCTCGCCGCGGCGCTCGCCGCCGGCCTCAGCATCGGTGTTTACACCCAAGTCTCCGCTCAGGGCGATGCCAATCAGGCCAGCGTAGCCCAGCGCAGGGTCACCCGCTCGTTCGACAACGCAAAGCTGAGCGAAGTCCTCGACTGGCTGAAGTCCCAGGGCGTGAACTTCGTCGTTCGGCCGGATCAAGTGGATCCGAATTCACGCTTGTCGATCAACGCTGTGAATCAGCCGGTGAACGACGTCATGAGCGCAATCGCGAGAGCCTTCGGCGGCTCGTGGACGAAGGAAGGCGAGCTGTGGGTGTTCAGGCAGGGCACTTCGAAGGGCTTTGCATTTTCGATGCCCGACCTCCCCGATCTCCCGCCAATCGAATGGGACGGTCCGAAGGTTCGAGTCTGGACCGATAAAGACCTGGAGAAGGACACCGAGTTTAAGAAGTGGGCCGAGGAGTGGAAGAAGGACTGGGAGAGGTGGGCCGAGGAGTGGAAGTCTCACGCCAAAGACCTCGACCTAAAGTTCGGTGGGCCCAAGATCAAGGTCTGGACAGACAAGGAGCTCGAAAAGGACCCCGAGTTCAAGAAGTGGGTCGAAAAGTGGCGTGCGGACGTCGAGAAATCCTTCGGACCCGAGTTCCAGAAGAAGATGGAACTGCGCGCCAAGGAATTTGTCGAGAAGGCCAAGAAGTTCAAGACCGACGAATCCGAAATGAAGAGAGCCAAGGAGGAGATGGAGCAGGAGCTCTTCCGCCAAGGCAAAGCACTCGAGTCCAAGAGCCTCTTCCTCGATGACACGAAGGTTCGCCAACTCATCGAGAGCCTCTCCGCCGACCAATGGGCCAAACAGGAGGTGCAGGGCCACTTGACACTTCAGGACCTCACCGATATGCAGCGTGAGCTCATCAAGGACCTCCCTGCCGAAGGGACCTGGTCAGTCTCGTTCTCGATCGACGGCAAGAGTGTCAAACTCAAAGCCAAGTAGCGATCACTCTTCGCCGGCCGCCTCTTCCTCCATGTGCGGGAGGGGCGGCTGCGACGTTTCCAGCTTTGGCAGCTGCGACAGATCCTCCAGGTTGAACTGGTGGAGGAACTGCTGAGTGGTGCCGAAGAGCAGAGGCCGGCCCGGCGTGTGCCGGCGTCCGACCTCTTTGATCAGGCGGCGGTCCGCTAGCTGCCGAACGCTATAGTCGGATTGCACCCCGCGAACCGCTTCGATCTCGGCCATCGTCACCGGCTGACGGTAGGCGACGATCGCCAAGACCTCCATCAGGCTTCGGCTCAAGCGCTGCTTTGCCGGCTTCAGAAAGGTGGCGACCACGTCGGCATAGATCGGCTGGGTGCACATCTGGTAGCCGCCCGCGATGCGCACGAGCTGGAGCGCACTGCCGGTCTGCAGGCTCGCGCCGAGCTTCTGGAGGGCTTCCCTCACCTCCTCCTCCGACGCGGAAACGCTCTCGGCGAGCGCCGAGAGCGGAACGGGGGTATCGGCCACGAAGAGGACGGCTTCGAGCTGCCGAATCAGATTCAACCAGTGGCCCTCACGAACTGGACTTCACCCTCATCCATGCGGACCCGGGCTTGGCCCAAGCGGATGAGCTCCAAGAGGGCGAGGAACCACCAAACTGCTTCGAGCTTCGTGAAGGGCGGCTCGAGCAAGGTGTCGAGCGAAGCCCACTCCAGGCGCAGGGCTTTGAGGACGACGGTCATCTGCTCCGTGAGCGAGCGCCGTGCGCGGCCCAAGGGCTCGAACGGCTCGGGGCTCGCCCGCGCCAGTAGCCGCTCGAAGGCCCGAGCCAAGTCGTCCGCGCAAACCTCGCCCAGTTGGAAGGGGATCTCGTAGCCAGCGCCGTCGCCCCCGCGGAAGAACCGGCGCTCGCGTTCCTCGTGCCAGATGCCCAACGCCTCAATCGCAGCCTGGAACTCCACCACTGAGGGCTCGCCCAGTTCGAAAGGCTCGAAGGGTTCCTCTTCGCGATCCGGCTCGGGCAGGGGGAGGAGCATCCAAGCCTTGCGTTCGACCAGGTAGCTCAGAGCCGCCACCGCGGCTCCGGCCCCGTCGAGGTCGCCCGCGGAGGTTTGCCGCATGTGATCGAAGTAAGCGCGGCAGATCGGCAGCAGAGGGACTTCCAGCAGATCCACTTTGTGCCGGCGGACCACATCGAAGAGCGCGGCGAGCGAGCCCGTGAAGGCTTCGCATTCGATCGCGATCGGGGGCGGTGAGCAAACTCCCAGCGAACCGACGACCGGATCCTTGGCGAGGTCGGTTGTACTGGCCATACCGTGTAGACGGAGAAGAGTACCCGCCCGATGCGGCGACCCTCCGTAGCTCCCATCGGGACCAAAGACCCAGCCCCCTGAACGGCCCCCGGAGGCCAGCGTCCTGACCCGCCATCCAAGGAGAACTACCACGATGAAACGAATCACTCTGAAACTCGCCGCCCCCGCCGGTCTCGGCCTCGCCCTTCTCGCCCCCGCCGACGCCTACGTGATCAAGGAAGTTCAGGTCACCAGCTACGAGGTCCGGCAAGATCGACTCATAGCCCGGGTCGAGGGCCGGCCCGTCGCCTTCGACACCAGCCGAGCCCAGTTCTTCATCTTCTGCGACGGAAGCGTTCGCGCCGTATCCGGGCGCCGGGCCGAGGACCTCATCCGGCCGGGAAGCTCCGTCAGCCTGGCGTGGACCTGGTGGCGAGGCGAGCGGCGCGCTTCCCGCGCTCTAATCCTTCACCCGTGCGGCGCACCCATGGCTCTGGCGCAGCGGTCCAGCGCGGATTCGCTCCTCAGTCGGGGCGCCGCCGCGGCTTCCGCAAGCAGGCGAATCCCGCCGTTTTCTTCCATTACTCGGCCCTTCGGCGATGGATTTCGGGCCTTTGCCGTTCGCTCTATCGCCAGATAGCTTGGTTCTCGGGGTCGAGAGCGGGCGAATCTCTCTCCGAGAATCCCGCTCTCGACCCCCACGGAAGGCCCGGAACCCGCACCCGCCCGAGGAAGCCTACAACTTCTTCGCTGGCGCCACCGAAGCCAGGCAGAATCCGAACACGTCGATCGACACTTCCACCGGCCGGAACGCCGCATCGATCTGAAACTCCTGATACGCGCTGCCGAGCACAACGACCTTCTCAGACACCTGCCCGGTCGGCCCCGTCACCCGAATCTTGAACCGCAGCCGGTAGCCGTCGGTTCCCTTCTGGCGAACCGTGACCATCGCGGTCGAACGGTCGCCGCGAGGGATGATCTCGACCGCCCCGACCTCCAGCGTCGGGAACGTTGCGCCGTCGATCCACTGCGACCAGAACCAGTCCAGATTCTTGCCGGAGGCTCTCTCGAAGTAGGCCCGGAGGTCGGCCCATACCGTCGGCTTGCCGACTCGGTCCTTGACGAGGTCCTTCAGTCCGGCGAGGACCGCGTCTAGGCCGATCTCGTTTTCGAGCATCCGCATGACATAGGCCCCGCGCATGTAAGTGGCGTTGTTGTTCGCGTGGGCGATGTTCATCTTCGAAAGCGGGACCGGCACATTGATCGAGCGGAGGCCGGTTTCTAAGGTCCGGTCCGAGTTGCCCGAACGCAGGACGCTATCGACGTATTGGGTCAGGCTCTCGTTGAAAGTGTCGTCGATGTAGGCGCACGGGACGAGGCCGCCGAAATAGGTATGCCCCATCTCGTGGGCGACGAACCGAGTCGTGTACCGATGGTTAAGCAGCGTGTAGCTGTAGGACTCGATCCCGTAGTAGGTATCCGCGTCGAAACACTCGTAACCCGGGAACGGGAAGGGACCGAGGCGGTCTTCGAAGAACTTGCACGCGTCCGCCATGAGTTGAACGTCTCGCTCGCCCCTCGCCTTATCGACGGCTCCCAGGTGCCACGCGCGAAACGTCTTGCCGCGATCGGTCTTTTCGGCCGCGAGTTGGTACTTCCCGGCAATGATCTTCGGAAAGGAGATCGGTACATCGCATCGAAAGCCGCTCGGCCCGGTAGCTACGCCCTCGCTTCGCACCACCCAATCAGCGGGGGCTCGGACGGAGGTCTCCGTGGTGAAGGGCCATTGGGCGATCGTCGGCGCCCACCAAGCCGTCAAGAAGGTCGCGGTGGGAGTGATCTTGTCCTCGCTAGCGGAGTTCACGATCCCCGAATACTCGAAAGTGTAGTTCTCGGTGGCAGAGGGAGGCCCCCAGACGACCATCAGTGAACCCGCACGAACCAGGTCGCCGGGTTTGGGGGCAGGAACCACGCGGTCCGTGACCTGGACCACTGGCAACGCCTTATCCCCCGCCTTGGCCAGTGTCACGGTGTAAGGATCGCCCAGACCGAAGATAAGCGAAGCGTCGCCGCTCATTCGCGAGATGCGGGTCGCTGCCGTCACATCCACGCGGTGCTCATCGGGGCTCAGGCGGACGTCGAGTTTTTGGTGCGCGATGCGGGCAGACTTAGCGACCCAGACTCTTTGTTCCTTTCCGAGCTTGGCCCCCGCCGCTGTCAGGGCGAGCGCGAACACCCTATCCGTATGCGACTCGATATCCTGGCGGGAATGGAAGATCGCCCAATAGCGGCCCCCTTCTGTCCAGCCCGGCGGAGCCGGGATGACCGCGAGGCGAACGTTGCGCAGGCCGCCGCGGTCCTCGGCCATGTCCCATAGCCCGCGGGCGTCTTCCGGTCGAACGAAGAACTGCTCCACCTTTGCCCGCGTCCCGCCGGAGACGGCGAGGCGCAGGTTGTCGAGCAGCGTCTGGGCCTCGCTCTGGGTCTGGAGGGAGGCGGCGAGCAGCGCAAAGGCAATCATCTTCGTTTAAAGACGTCCGGGAAGCCCATTGGTACTCACTTGGTCGCCGGAAGGACGCGCCCGAAGCCCGCCGGCGATTGACACGAACTCGGTTCGGCCCTGCTGATGAAGGACCCTCGCCAGGTGCTCGGTCCGCGTGCCCGACCTGCAGACCAAAGCGTAGCCGTCAGCGACGGGAAGCTCGTCGAGGCGGGCCAAGAAACTGTCGTAGGGGAGCGCGACATCCGCCTCCGGGCAGGGCTGAAGGGCGATCTCGGCCGGGTCGCGAACATCGATCAACATTCGCACCCCGCGTTCGTGCCACTCGATCGTCCATTGCACTGCGGGCGACTTTCCCGAGCCACAAACGGAGCACTCGGGTCGCTTCGCGCGAGCCAAGCGCCGCGTAGACACCTCCAGGAGATCAACGAGCAGTAGCCCTTCTCCTAGCGTGTGCCCAAGTCCGGTCAGCCACTTGATCGCCTCGGTCGCCTGAAGGAGGCCGAGTACGCCCGGCACGACTCCAAGAATGCCGACTTCCGCGCAGGTGCCGACACAGCCGTCTTCTGGCGGGTCCGGCCAAAGACACTGAAGGCATCCTCCTAAGCCATTCGGATCCACGAGCATGATCTCGCCTTCAAAGCCGTGGACGCTGGCGACGAGAAGCGGAACACCTGCCGATACGCAAGCATCGTTAAGCGCAAACTTCGTTCGAAAGTTGTCGGTGCCGTCGATAACGAGATCGAAACCGGCGACGTAATCGAGCGCGTTGGCTGCGGTGAGCCGCCCTTCGACCGCTTCCACTCGGATGAGAGGATTCTGCTTGGCGAGACGCTCGGCGGCGATCACCGCTTTGCTCCGTCCGACCTGGCCGGCTTCGAACAGGATTTGGCGGTGGAGGTTGTCGAGCGCGACCCGATCGTCGTCGAGGACCGTTATGCGGCCGATCCCGGCCCCTGCCAGATAAGGCAAGGCGGCACAGCCCAAGCCACCTGCACCGACCATCAGCACCGAGGCTTCCGCCAGCCTTTGCTGAGCCTCGGGCCCGAACCCCGGCATTCGAACCTGGCGGTCGTAGTACTCGCTCGGAGCAGGAGCGACGCTCTCCCCGATTAGCCAATCCGATTCGCCGTCGGCGTAGTGCTCCTTCTTCCAGATGGGCACCCTGCGTTTCACCTCGTCGAGGATCCAGCGGCACGCGTCGAAGGCCTCTCGCCGGTGCCCCGCCACCGCACGAACCCGTATGGCGACCTCGCCGAGATGAAGATGCCCGGTTCGATGCACACATGAGGCTTCCATGAGACCGAATCGTCTCATCGCTTCCTGGAGGATCGACTCACCCTCCTTCTCTGCAAGTTCTGCATAGGCGTCGTACTCGAGGGAGACCACTTCGCGGCCATCGTTCATGTTCCTTACGCGCCCGTCGAACGTGACGACGGCGCCAGCGCCGACCTCCACCCGTGGCTCAGTTGGAATCGGCTCAAGGGTCATTTGAAACACGTCAGCCTCCCGCGACCGGCGGAATGAAAGCGACCTCTACGCCGTCCATTAACCGGGCCTCCATGGTCGAGAAAGCTCCGTCGATCGCGACTCGGACCAGACGCTGCTCGAGTCCGAGTGAATGGCGCGCGGAAAGCTCCGCGTAAAGTTCGGCCGGGGTTGTCGCCGCGGTCTCCAGGAGTTCCGATCGAAGTCCGCGCCTTTCGCGCAAGACGGCGAACCAGAGCACCGTAACTCGCCGGGAACTTGGGCTCATTGCGCCTCCCCAGGGTACTCCAACGTCGCCCACGGCGCGGGGACGGCTTCCACCAGCGAACCAGCCTCGAAGTCGGCTCGCGCCGGAAGAACCACCCATCCTTGCGCGTCGACGAGAGGCAGACCCAAGTGCGAGGATCGCCCTTCGATCGGTGTCGCCATGATGCGGCCGGCATCGAGAGTCAGCCTGGACGCTACGAACTCCGTTCTCTCGTTGTTCGATCGCAAGGGCGCCGCAAGGAATGCTTGAAGCCGTTCGACCGGCGTCAATCCAACCGAAGCGCGAAGGAACGGGCCGATGAAGAGCGCCGCCGTGACGATCGCCGACATGGGATTGCCAGGAAGACCGAACACTGCGACGGCAGGGTTCTTCCGGGTTCCGAACCAGACTGGCTTTCCCGGCTTGATCGCGGCCCGCCAGAACACTTCGTCGACTCCCAGCGCGCCGAGCACCGACCGAACGCGATCGAACGCTCCTACCGAGACTCCGCCCGTTGTCACCAGCACATCGCAAGAACCCAGAAGTCGTTCGAGCACATCTCGAAGAACGTCCTCGTCGTCACCCACTCGAGAAACCGCAACGACCTCGACGGGAAGCGTCCCCAGAAGACCGCGCAGCGCGAAAGTGTTCGATTCGTAGATCTCGCCGACGTTGAGTGCCTCTCCAGGCGCAGCGAGTTCGTCGCCTGTCGCTAGGATCGCCACTCGGGGACGAACGTAAACGAGCAGTTCGGCCTCGCCCGCACCGGCGGCCACCGCGATGGCGGGCGGGGTAAGTCGCGTGCCCGCCGGCAGGATCACGCGACCCGCACGGTAGTCCTCGCCGGCCCTTCGGATGTGTCCGGCACGGGCGTCCGACCTAACGGTTACGTAATCACCGGTTCGTTCGGTGTCCTCCTGCATCACGATGCCAACGGTTCCGTTCGCCAAGGCGGCGCCGGTCATCGTTTGCACCGTCGTCCCGGGTGTAAGGACGCCGGGATACGGCTCTCCAGCCCTCGAAACCCCCACACATCGAAGGTCGAGTTCTGCTCCCTGATCGAGTCGCAAGAGGTCTCGTTCCGAGATCGCGTAGCCGTCGACAGCCGAGTTGTCGAACCGGGGGCTATCGATTTGAGCGATTACGTCGCTGGCCAAGACCCGCCCGTTGCCATCGCGAAGCGGGACTCGCTCGCTCGGGACCCGGCAAACCGAATCGAGGACCATCCGGAGCCGATCTTCAAAGGCCTCGGTGGTGCTAGTCGTCATGTCCCCCCCCGCGCACGATCGAAAGGGCGTGAATGAGATAAGGGAACAACGCGTCGATCGCGTCGTTCACCGCCGCGGGCGAACCCGGCAGGCAGATCACGATCGTCGATCCCAACAGACCCGCCATCGGGCGCCCCAGCATAGCGAGCGGGTTCCTTCGGCAGGCGAAGGAGAGGATCTGATCGACAACGCCCGGCATGGCTCGGTCGAGGACGGGAAGGACGGCTTCAGGGGTCACGTCCCGAGGTCCGCAGCCGGTACCGCCGGTGGTAAAGACGAAATCCACCTGGTCTCTCTGCGCGACCACCCAGTCGCGGATGCGAGCCACATCGTCGGGAACCACATCGGGCGCCTGGACTTCTCCGCCCATATCCTTCAGTCGAGCGCCCAGGACCGCTCCCGATCGGTCGGTCGCCTCGCCACTCGATACCGAATCCGAGATCACGAGGACGCTGGCCGTGAAGGGGCGACTAGGAAATGCACTCTTGCCACCCGTCTTGCCGAGCAGTCGGATCGCGACGATCTCCATCGACTCGTCGACCGGCTTCAGCAAATCGTAGAGATTCAATGCCGCCACCGACGCCGCGGTCAGAGCCTCCATCTCGACCCCGGTCCGGTCGATCGCCTTGGCGGTGACGGCAACCCGAATTGCTGCCGGATGCAGCTCGAATTCCACGTGCACCCAGTCCAGAGCGACCGAATGACAGTAGGGGAGCATCCGTGGGGTCTCCTTCGCGGCGAGTATCGCGGCGACCTGGGCTACCGGGCGAGGATCACCCTTCGGAGTTCGACCCTCTTCGATCAGCCGGATCGTGTCGGGGCTCATCGTCACCATCGCCTCGGCGGAGGCGATTCGCAGCGAGGGCACCTTAGCTGACACGTCTCTCATGGTTACCCTCCGATCTGAATCATGCTCCGGTTGGGTAGCTGCGGGAGCGTCGCCAGGTCGGGATGGCCCTTCCACTTGCGCTCGAGCGCCCTCCGGATGGCTTCCTCGAGCACTTCTGCCGTTTCGCCCGATCGGACGAGATCGCGCAGTGAGACCTCTTCTCTGCCGAAAAGGCATGTCTTGAGATAGCCGTCCGAGGTGATGCGGAGGCGGTCGCATCCGTCGCAGAAGTGCTCGGTCATCGACGTCACGAAGCCGACCCGGCATCGACAGCCTTCGATGCGAAAATCCTTGCCGACGGCGCTAGGGTCCGTCTCCAGGGGCTCGAGCCGAAAGCGAGCCTCCAGGTCGCGGCGCATGGCAGCATAGGGGTAGATGTCCGCTCGGTCCCATCGGTTGCCCTCGAACGGCATGAACTCGATGAATCGCACCGTCACGTCGCAATCGGCAAAGTGCTCGACGAACCGGATGATCTCGTCCTCGTTCACTCCCCGCATGACCACACAGTTGATCTTGACCTCGAGGCCCGCTCCGAGGGCGGATTCGATTCCCGTCAAGACGCGGTCCAGTTCTCCACGAACCGTTATCGCTCGAAACCTTTCCGGATCGAGCGAATCCATGCTGACGTTTACAAGCGAGAGACCGTGGCGACGAAGCGTGCCCGCCGATTCGGCAAGGGTCCACCCGTTTGTAGTCATGGCCAGGGTCCGTATTTCAGGGATAGCGGCCAGTGCCTTAACCAGGCCCTCGTAACCACGCCTCACCGTGGGCTCGCCGCCAGTGAGGCGAACCTTATCGATCCCGAGACGAGCGAAGAGCCGAACGAGAACTTCGAGTTCTTCCAGTGTCAGAATCTCGGCCTTCGCCTGCCAAGCGACGCCCTCCAGCGGCATGCAGTAGCGGCAGCGAAAGTTGCACCGGTCGGTCAGCGCCACCCGCAGGTAACGGTGGACGCGGCCGTATCGATCGACCAAAGGCGGTCGTTGCATTGCTCTCATAGAGGTTACGCTAATCAGCGTCAGATTCGCTTCGAACAAGCGAACCTCTTGCTTGGGCAACGGCTTGGGGCGGGGTCCAAAGGCGGCCGACCGTCCACTGGCGATTATAGAGATCGTCCCCGACCGCGATGCGAGTTTCCTTCCGGCGAGCCGCGACTTCGTCCTGAACGAGGTAGTGCAGGGGGAGCGCGTGCCTCTCGCGGAGTCCATCGGCGGCGGCATCGAATGCGACGGCGTCAGCCCAGCGGTCTTCGGCAATGGCGACAATCCCCACCAGTTCGATCGCGTCGGCAAGTGGCGCGATCGCTTCGATCGAGCCGAGCAAGGACAGGGAGTCGAGGATCGTCTCCTTAGCCTCGTCCAATCGATGGCGCTTCACTGCGATTCTCGCCCGGTAGTTCTGGGTGATCGCAATTCCTATAGTCTGGTTCAGTTCCCGCTTCAGTTCCAGGCTCTTGCTCAGTCGTTCGTCGGCAGCGTCGAGATCGTTCATGAAAAGCGCCACGATGCCGAGACTGGTCAGGTTGTTGGCCTCCCAATGCCGGTTGTTGGTGGCGCGATTCACCGCAAGTGCCGCTTGAAGATATGCCTCTGCAGCGCTGAAGTCCTTGCGTGCGGCGGTGACATTGCCCATGTTCGCGGTCGTCATCGCGATGGACCGCTCATCCCCGAATCGACGGAACACTTCCAACGCCTTCTGCTGGCACTCGAGTGCTTCCTCGTAACGGCCGGCTTCGAACTCGAGATTTCCGAGGTTGTTGTAGGCACCTGCCATTCGTTCGTCGTCGCCCAGCGCTCTAAAGGTCTCTGCACTCTTGCGCAGGGCAGCCCGGCTGGCGTCTATATCGCTGCAGCGGTTGTGCATCACTCCCAGGCCATTGAGAGCGCGGGCAAGGACGTCCGTCGGCGGATCGGGGTTGTAGGCGGCGACCACCCTCATTCCCCACTCGCGGCCTTCGTGATAGCGACCGCGGATGTGCCAGTACATCCAGTACGATCCGACTATTCTTGCGGCAGTCTCTGGCCGGTGTTCGCACGCGTACTCGAGAGCTGCCAGCGCGTTGGGTCGATTGATGTCGAAGATCTGCAGCCACGTACCCTGCCCCTGACCTCGCAGTTCGTCATCGCCTCGCTGAGCGAGGGTGGCCATGTACTCCACGTGCCGCTCCAGGTCCTCGACACCCTCTCGAAGCTCGACCGCGTACTCACGAATCGTCTCGAACATGCCGAATCGCAGGCCGGCAGCGCTCTCGGTAACGAAGACGAGCGACCGGTCCCGAAGTTCCTGCAGAGCCTCGACGGGATCGGCCACATAGCGGCCGGCCACGGACTCCGCCGCCTCGAGGTCCCAGCCCCCACGGAACACGGAGAGTGCCACGAAGAAGCGCCGCAGATCCTCCGAAAGATCGCGGACGCTCCATTCGATCGTCGCCCGCATCGTGCGGTGGCGCTGTGGCACGTCGCGCCGACGTCCGGAGAGAAAGTCGAGCCGCCGATCGATCTGCTCAAGCATTTGTTCGGCGGACAGCACCTGACTTCGGGAGGCAGCCAGGGTGAGGGCAAGAGGGATCCCTTCGAGACGCTCGCACAGTATCGAAACGGCCTCCGAGTAGGGGAAGTCGGGGCGCAACACTCTCGTGCGCTCGAGAAACAGCCGGACGCTCGGTGAAGCCTCGGGCTCGCCATCGGCTCCCGGAAGGCTCAGCGGACCAAGGGCGACTTCCCGTTCGGCTCCGATCAGAAGCTGGATGCGGCTCGTCACGAGGAGACGCAGGTTCGGACACCTCGACAAAAGCGTCGCGACGAGGTCGGCGCCATCTGGCACCAGTTGCTCGAAGTTATCGAGCACCAGGAGAGCACGCGCCTGACCGATTCTCTCGGCAAGTTGATCAAGCGGATCAGCGGGTCCGCTGCGCTTGAGCCCGCTCAAGTCCAGGATGTGTGCTGCCAGATTGGCTGAATCCGCGACCGAATCGAGCAGGACGGCCCATGCCAGCCCGCGATATGGCTCGCGCAAGAGACAGGCAGTTTCGAGGGCGAGCCGGGTCTTGCCGATGCCGCCGATTCCCGTCAGTGTTACGAGCCGGGTCGACGAATCCGGAGCGAGCAACTCTGTCAGCCGCTCCAACTCGGGTTCGCGACCGAAGATGGGACCCGCGACCTCGGGCAGCGGCGGAGCCAGCAGGGACTCTGCCTCGACGGACTTCGCTTGGGCAAGCGTCGGCGTGACCTCCCGCGGTACTGCCGTCCGAATTCGCTCGAGCAGCGCTCGCGTTTCTTCGGATGGTTCAACGCCGATCTGGACTTTGAGCGCGGCTTCCAGGTCTCGGTAGACGCGCTGGGCGTTGGCAATTAGGCCTTCAGCGGCGTAGAGATTCATGACCTCCCGGCCCACTACCTCGTTCAGAGGATCGATTCGGAGGTATGCCAGGCCGGCTTCCACGGCGTCACGGCGCAGATCCACGCTGGCAAACCCGCGCATCATTCCTTCGAGGGCGTTGCGATGCTCGCTGCGGTAATGCTCTCGCCTGACACCCGCCCAATCTTCGAGATATCCCGGGAGAAAGTCCTCTCGATAGAGCGCGACGGCCCGGCTAAAGCACCGAGCCTGCGCCTCACCAGATTCCGATCGAGCAGTTCGCAGCACGCGCTCGAACTCCTGGACGTCGGAAGTGACTTCTGCTCCGTCAAAACGGAGGTCCACTCGGTCGGCAAGCAGCAAGTCCGCCACGCTTCCCAACGCGCGCCTCAGGGCCGCGACGGCCTGCCGGAGGCGAGTCCGAGAGATTTCCGGGTCTTCGAAAGGCCACAAGATTTCGCAAACCGCATTGCGATTCCAAGTCCTACCTGGCTCGAACGCCAGCACGCCGAGCAGTAAGCCAGTCTTGCGAGTCTCGAACTTCGTAATCGTTTCCGTACCGACGCGCGCAATCGGGCCACCGAACAGCTCGATTCGCAAACCTGCCATGCGCCCTAGGATACACCGGAAAGGCTGTCGGGACGAGGACGCCGTAGAGCCGCAAGAAGAACGGCGCCTCGCCCAACTCGATCAACGCTCTCGCCAGGAATGGACCTTGAGCGTAAAGTACAGTTTGTCTCCGGGCATCGCCGGAGGCATATTCGTCGGAAGAGCCGGCACCTGATAGATTTTCGGTACGTTCGTTCCCATATCGTAGAAGTTACTTACGAACGTTCCCATAATCTCGTTCTGTTTACGGCTTACGATTCGTCCCTGGGCATAGAATGCGCCTGCCATCTTCAACTGCGCGTCTCCGCTGCCGGTTGCCAAGTTAAGGTTTCTCTTCGCAAGCAGACCGATTCTCGCGGTCGTCGGAAAAGTGAACCCCGCCTTTGGTAGCAGGTTGCAGCTAATAGAGATGTCTTGCTTCGAGAATATCGTGCCATTCCCCGAGTATCGAATAGTCTGGTGCGAGTCCCCGATCTGGATGTCATTCGTGAACTTCACAATACCGTTCACCGCCAGCGACGCTGGCGTCACCACAGTTCCACCTACTCGAACTTCCGGCGTAAAGGTTAGAGAGTTTCCGTTCGTGTCTGCATAGGAAAAGGCGGCCGTCGTGGCTGTGATCGACGTCAGATTGACCGTCATCGACTTCGCGTCGAGGTACGCCTCCTGAGTAGGCCAGGTGGTCCCGGTCCTATCAACGTATGGCGGGGCGCCGATGCCGCTAATCAAGGGAAAGTCGATGCCCAGGTGCCCGAGATCATACGAGTTATTCGTCCCGTTATCGCTGTAGACAGAGTTGGCTCCTCTCGTACCCGTATAGCCGTCACTGACGAAGGATCCGTCCACGGTAGCCTTGCTAGTGCCTCCGTCGACCAGGCTATCCGTGCCGATTGTTGCGCTACCACCGATGGAGATGCGGCCATGCTTGCATCGCACTTCGGCGCCTAACGTTTCGATGCCTGAGATACGGGGCGGGGCTGGTACCTGAGCTTCGAGCCCAGCATCCATCCCGCTGTAGTTGTTTCCGATATAGGCGTTGCCGCTAAACGCTGAGTTAAGGTCCGTTTGGGTCAAAGGAGGATCATAGAGTCCGTTGTTGTTCGTGTCGTTGTAGGGCTCCGCGCTATTCCAGACGCCATCGTTGTTTGCATCGACCCAGGCTTCGCCTGGGTCCCAGACTCCGTTCCTGTTTCGATCCGTAAACGTTTCTGCAGCATCCCAGCGACCGTTGCTGTTCAGGTCCGAGTAAGCTTCTCCTTCGCCGAGAATGTGGACCGATCCGCGTATGTCCACGTTGCCGTTGATGGCTTGGCCCGAGGCCCCGGTTCCGGCAAAGATCGCGTTGTTCCAAATGCCGACGTTCCTGGCGCGAATCATGGAGCGCACGCTCCGCGTCCGACCGCCATATGTGACGGTATTCGTGACCCAAGCGTAGGTGTTATCGCTTTGCGGACGGACCGTGGCCGTTGCCGCCGAGCCAGGCGCAAGAGTCGCCAAATCGTAGGCGAGACTCGCGTCGGTACTGACGAAGGCACCGTCGTTGGCCATCAGATCTCGGTAGGCGCGGGCGATCTGGAGATCGAGGCCAGCCTGAGCCGCTTGGAAGGCCACCATAGTCGTTCTATCTCGGCTCGCGCGAGTCATCGAACCGATCACGAGCCCGGACACGCCTAGGCTGACGGTGAGAAGTACCATGATCATGATCAGCGCGATCATGCTGGTCGAGCCTTGATTAAATCGTTTCATTGGCTGTTTCGGATGAGCACCGTGCTCTTCATGCGCGCCCAACGCTGCGAGCCGTTGACCTGTTCCTTCGTAATCAGCGTAACGGTCACCGCGCGTCGCGACCCGATGGTCGTCGATTGGAAGGGCGCATAGGCCTGGTTGTACTGACTCGACGAAGGCTCAGGGTCCGTAGCAGTAATACTTCGAACCAGGATCCTGCCTGTGTGGTCGGTCAGGTTGCCGCCCGAAACGAGGAAAAATCGGCTTACGCCGTCGGATTGAATCGGCACCAAGAACTCCTTCTCGCCCGTGACCGGATCTTCGACCGACGACACTTTCGGCAGGGAATACGTAACTCGCTTGCCGTCCGTCGAGATCGAAATCGACACCGACGAGCGGATCGTTTCGATCACACGCCGCATCCCTTGCGCGTTCTGTTGGCTTATGTTGACGTCGGTCGTTGTCTTGCCGAACGATCGGATTCCGTAGATGAGCAGATTGATGATGACCAGCACGGTTACTGCGAGAATCCCCATGCCGGTCATGAGTTCGACTAGGGTGAAGCCGCGCCGCGCTTTCATCGGTATCCTCCCAGGATCGTCCCCGACGAAACGCTCATCTCCTTGCCTTTGGAGGAGACCCACCGAATCGTCACGTCCAGACGCACGCTATTAGCGTCCAGATGCGTGACGGTCAGCGTCCCGCGACCGTTCTGAAGCACCTGGCTCGGGCTGTAACGCGAGGCTTCATCCAGAGGTATGTGGCTGAAGGAGTACGGAGACGCGGTCTGGCCCGTGTCGATCAGGTTGAGCGCGGTCAGCGTCTGGGAATCGACGTCGCTGGGCTTGAGCAGCTGAAGCTGCTCGATGAGCCGGACACACATTTGTTGGGCGACCGTCTCGTCGCGCGCAATGCGATGCGACCGTGCAATCGTAGGAAAGAGCGAAAAGAAGCTCAGCGCGGCAAAGCCCACGACAAAGACGGCGATCATTAGATCGATCAAGAGCGCGCCCCGCCTTCGTCTCGAAACTCGTTTAGCCATTCTTCTGGTCACGTCTATGTCGATTCTTGGCATCGACTGGAGGCTCTTCACGCCAGAAGTACCTGATTTATCGAGGGTTAGGGAAAGGAAGATCGAAGGCAGGTATGGGTATAGATCAGGCTAGACGCGCGTGAGAATCTGTTCTCGCTGGAAGAGGCGAGCAACTATGGAAAGCATGGCGAGCGCTAGACCGAGGCTTATCGCGCCGGATGTGAATACGAGGCTCCAGTCCGTCTTCGAAAGGAGGGCGTCGCGTATCGACAGCGCAGCATTTAGAATCGGGGTGTAGCGCACCCAGGCTTGGGTACCCAGATCAGTGAAGCCCAGGAACTGGCTGAACATCGCCGGCATCAAGACGACGAAGCTTACGAGGGTCAGGTAGGTCTGGGCCTCCCTCATGTTGCGTGCGCTCGCGCTGACCGCCAGCAAGAGCCCGGCGAAGAAGAGGACGAGCGGAATGAGGACGAGAAAGATCGCGCCTAGGGCCTCGGGAGTCAGTGCACTCAAGTGCTTGGTCATCTCCTTCGTGATGGGAAGGTCGATGAGTCGGACGACGATCAGACCCACGAGCGACATGAGGCTGCTCGCCAGGCATACGACCGCGAGTGCCAAGAATTTGCCCAGCGCGATCTGGACCCGGCTAGCCGGACTGATCAGGAGGGTCTCCATCGTTCCTCGCTCCTTTTCTCCAGCCACCATGTCGGCCACCGTGCTGAACCCACCATAGAAAGCCCAGATGACGATGAGGTAGGGCAGCAGCTGCACGAGCATGTTTGGCCCTTTGCCCGTGTCTCCCTCTGGCTTCTCGACTTTCAGTTCGATGGCCTCAAGCGACGACTCCGGTACCTTCGCTTTGACCAAGAGCGTCGTCAGCCGCTGTGCGTTGGCTTCGGCAACGCTCTTGCTTATCGATGCGAGGGCCACCTGAGAGAGGGTCGCATTCTGGTCGTAGACTGCTGTAATCCTGGCCTTGCCCGTGGCTAACTGCCCCTCGAAATCTGGATTGAACACGAGAACGAGCTTCACGTCACCCTTCCGCAACTTGGCTTCCCCGGACGATCGATCGGTCACGAACACCGGGATCGAGTCCGGAAAACGCTGGGGCATTTCTGTCCGGGCGACAGGGGAGTCGACGACCGCCACTCGTGCCGGCTTGGGCTTGCTGAGCGTATCGTTCAGGAATCCGAAAAGGATCATCAGCAGGGCGATGAGGAACACCGGCATGACGAATGCCCCGTTGATGACCCGCTTGTCACGGAGCATCTCGCGAGCCTCCTTGCGGAATACGCACCAAGTCGCGCTCAATGGCCGATCGGTCGGGAGAGCCACTCCGAAACCGTACCCGCAGCAACGGTCGGAACGCCGGCTGTCCGGGAATCCAGAATATCCTGGTACTAAAACGGTGGGGTGAAGTCGTGAACAGCGCAAATCGCCGCTATAATGTCAGGTGATGATTTGGCCGGGAAACGCCCGGCCCTGTTGGAGTTTGGAGGAGATGATGAGAAATCTTGCATTCGTCGTTTTATTGGGCGCCGTCGGCGCCGCTCACGCAGTGGTCGTACCCAACTACACGGCCGGAACCGAAGGAGACGGTACGTTCTCTCTGACGTCCACGGGGAGTACCGGGCGAACGTTCCAGTTGACGATGGCCGCCAACCAATTGACCGGCCTCAATGGATTGACCCTGCTCGGTATCTGCTTCCGACTGAACGGTGCCGCCGCAGCGGCGTGGCCACCGGCAAACGTTACGTACGCGGACTGGGACATCTTCCTCGGCCCCGGCGTCGCTCCGAGCGCGATGTCGAACACTTTCGCGAGCAACTTCACCGCCACCCCAACGCAGGTTCGGAATGGCCCCTTGGCGTTCACGGCAGGCTCCTTCACGGCAGGGAGTTCTCCGAACGCATTCGGCCCCGCAATCAGCTTTGATTCTGGTTATCTCTATAGTGGCGGAGATCTGACCCTCGAAATGCGGTTCAGTGCGCAGGTTGGCAGCACCACGCAATCGCCATTCGACGCCGTTACCGCTTCCGGCGGCCCCGCCAACGGCTGGGGCGTCGACTTCGCTGGTCGCTGGACCGGGAACGCAGCGGGCACTAGCGGCGGTAACGCCAATTTCTTGGTAACGTCCTTCCACGCGGTTCCGGAGCCCGGAACGCTGGCCGCCCTCGGCATTGGCGCGCTTGCTCTGGTGCGGCGACGCCGCCGCTAGTCACTAGCGATACTTGCAGGCCCTCTCGTCGAGAGGGCCTGCTTGCTTTTTTAGATAACGCACGTCTACACTTTTGTCGAGGTGAATGATTCATGCGATTACAGGATTACATGATCGACGTGACCCGGCAGGCGGCCAAGGAGGCGTTCCAATACGCCCGCGCCGTTCCGGCGGACAAGATGGATTGGAAGCCCCTCGATACCGGTCGTTCGGTCCTCGACCAATGCCGCGAACTGGCGATGTGCCCGACTTGGGCGCTCGACATCATCTCCAACAAGGAGCAGCCCGAATGGAACGAGGCGACGATGGAGGCAATCAAGAAGGAGCAGGAGCAGTGGAAGACAGTCGACGACTGTGAGGCAGAGTGCAACCGCCGCCTCGAGCAGTACTTCCAGTACCTTCGCGAGATGCCGGATTCCAGGCTATCCGAGACGAAATGGCTGCCCTACGACGGCGGCAGGGATTTTGCGATGCCCGAGATGATGGACTACCCGCGGTGGAACTTCAACTATCACCTCGGCCAGATCTCCTATATTCAGACCCTCTACGGCGACAAGGAGATGCACTAGGCGACAGGTTCGCGCCGGTAGCCGACCATCTGCAAAAAGGCCTGTTCGAGGGTCGGCTCCCCGGTGGCGGCGAGCAAGTCGCTCACCGATCCACGCCCACATATCCGTCCGTGGTGGATGATCGCGATCTCGTCGCAGAGCCTCTCGGCCTCGGTCATGATGTGGGTGCTGAAAACCACGGTCTTGCCCTGAATCCTTGCTTCTTCGATGAACTCCATGATCGTCTGGCTCGTGACGACGTCTAGACCGACGGTGGGCTCGTCGAAGAAGAGCACGGGCGGATCATGGAGGATTGTGCGCGCGATCGAGACCCTTTGCTTCTGGCCGGTCGAAAGCTTGTCGCACAGCCGATCACCGAATTCCTCGAGACCGAGTTTGCGCCACGCGAAGTCGATTCGCTCTTTCAGCCGCGCGCCGCTCAGGCCATAGAGGCCGGCGAAGTACTGCAATACTTCGCGACCGGTGAGGCGACCATAGAGGGCGGTGCTCGTGCTCAGAAATCCGATCGAGGCCCGGACCTTCTCGGGTTGCTGGGAGACGTCGAAGCCGGCGACCTCCGCGCTACCCGCTGTGGCCCGTACGACGGTCGAAAGGATGCGCAGCACCGTCGTCTTGCCGGCTCCATTAACGCCCAGCAGGCCGAAGATACGACCCGGCTGCGCCTCGATGTCGACCCCATCGACCGCTCGGACCTCTCCGCGCTTCGAATCGGGGAAGACCTTGACCAGGCCTTGAGTTCTGACCACGACGCCGATTATGCTCTTCTGGAGTCTCTCGCGGCCTCGATCGCGTTTGACAGGAAGGCCCGCATGAAGTAGAATGGGCCCAACCTCTTCTTGGAGACCCTATGGCCCTAAAGATTCTTGTTTGCGACGACGAGCGACATATCGTGCGACTGATTCAAGTCAACCTGGAAAAGCAGGGGTACCAGGTCGTCACCGCATTCGACGGGAAAGAGGGGCTCGAAAAGGTGAAGTCCGAGAAGCCGGACCTCCTCGTCCTCGACGTCATGATGCCGTACATGGACGGGTTCGAAGTGCTCAAGTCTCTGCGCAAGGAGCCCGAAACTCAGGACCTGCCCGTCATCATGCTCACCGCGAAGGCCCAGGACAAGGACGTGTTCGAGGGTTATCACTACGGGGCCGACATGTACCTGACCAAGCCCTTCAACCCGATGGAACTCGTGACCTTCGTCAAGCGCATCGCACAAGGCAAGGGCGGCGACACGAGCGGCCCGAAGCGCTACGAAGTCTAGCCTGGGGCCCATCCGCCGTAGGCTTCCGGGCCCCGTCTCAGGAGTTAGCCGAGCAGACAGAAAGCGAGGTCTTCCTTTTTGCCGTCGCATGGGTCGATGAGCGGTGAACTCCATCCCCCTGCATCATGCCATCCGGCGTCACAACCCTTGATCGGCCGAGCAGCCGACCACTGGAAGTCGACGGAGCCGATCTGAACCGAGTCGGCGTCCGACTCGGCGACGCGGAACCAGTAGTGCCCCGCCGGAACGTTGATCGGGGCCGCGAGGCTCGCGGTGAATCGGTAGACGACCTTGCCGGTGCAGTCCACGGCAGCCGCAACCGCCTGCGGCGTCAGGCACCGCTGGAAGAGGATCTTCCCAGGCCGACAGCCGCCTTCCTCATAGATGGCGATGTAGTACACGCGATTCAACTGCTGGATGCTGCTGACCGTGCCCCACCATCGGAAGTGGCGGACGGCATAGTTGTCTTGGAACCGGAAGTCGTCCGCGGCGGCCCGAGGCATCGGGAACGGATTGGTGCAGCTAATGACAGTGCTGACGTGCGAACCGAGGGGCTGATCGTAAAGTTGACGATACTGGGCTTGGGCGGCGGCGGCGAGAGCCAGTCCGGCTACGACGAGAGTGTGGGTGATTGTACGCATTTCCTTGTTTCTCCTTTGGGCCGGTCTTTGTGCCGGCCACGGGAGGCGAGAACGCGCGTCCCGCCGAGCCGTTCGGCAGGATAGGAACAAGGACCCAGGCGCCTAGTGCGGGAGCGGCAGCCCGAAAGCAGCCAGCCATTCGCGCTGCTTTCTTATCCGCTCCAAGGGGTCGGCGGGCAGGTTGAAGGGCCGGCCACGGGCGTCGATCATGATGCCCACCAGCCCGCCCTCGAGTCTCATACTCCCCGACTTGCCCTTACCGAATCCGGCGTCGAAGTTCTTCGTCGGCTCGATCTCCAAGTCCAAAAACTCGCCACGCCCGAGCGGGATCACCTTCAGCTCGCCGAAGTTCACCGTCTCGTTCACGCCCGATCCGCGGACCGTCACCACGGGTTCACCGGGCTTGCCCACGCCGACCGGCGAGATGTTGTGGCCGCATTTGACGATGCAGTCGTATTCGAAGACCTGTCGCGCGGCCTCGTAGAAGTGCTCGCTGAGCACGCCGAGGTGGGGCATCATGAAGATCGAGTCGACGGTGATCATGGTGATGCCCTCCGGCTGGTAGGCGTCGAGCATCATGAGGGCCGATTGGGCGCGGTCGGGCGCATGGGAGAGCACGCCGCCCGAGCCGATGATCATGTTCAGATCCATCATCTTGATCAGCGTCTGGCCGCTCGACTGCTGGTCGAAGATCTGGCCGATGTCGCGCTGTTGCTGAGAGCCGGTAAGAGAGCGCGCGAGCGACTTGTGGTGATCGAAGGCCAGCCGGAGCGCCTCTCGGGCGACCGCGTGCTCCATCAGCAGGTCCTCGTAGGAGTGGGGGATCGTCGTGGGGCGGATCATCTTGTTGCGCAGCCGGTTCCGCACCTCGTAGGGATCGATCTGAAGGGGCAGCCACCGCGCGATGTTCTCGATCCCCGCCTCCTTGAGGACGTTGCAGATCGAGTACGACATCCCCAAGTTGGCCGATACGGTGCGGTTGTAGATTCCGCCGAAAACGGAGAAGACGTCCGTCGTCGCGCCCCCGATGTCCACGCCGAGGATGTTGATCTTCTCCTGGTCCGCGTAGGCTTTCATCAGCTTGCCGACCGCGTTCGGCGTGGCCATGACCTCCTCGCTCGTCCAGTCGAGCAGCTTCGAGTAGCCGGGCGCTTGCTGCATCACGTGCTCGAGGAACATCTCGTGGATCTCGTCGCGCGCCGGATCGAGGTTCTCCTTGTCAAGGCTGGGCCGGATATTGTCCACGATCTTCAAGGCGATCGACTCGCCCAAGACCGAGCCCACGTCCTCGCGGGCGTCGCGATTCCCGGCGAAGATCACCGGCAGTTTCATGTCGCCGAAGCGCGGTTTCGGGTCGGCGCGGCGGATCACCTCCGCCATGTCCACCAGGTGCGACTTGGTGCCGCCGTCGGTCCCGCCCGACATGAGGATAATGTCCGGGCGGAGCTGCCGCAGCCGCTCCACCTTTTGGAACTCCTTGCGTCCGTCGTCGATCGCCAGCGTGTCCATCAGGATCGCCCCGGCGCCGAGGGCGGCTCGCTCGGCGGACTCGGCGGACATCGCCTTCACGACCCCCGCCACCATCATCTGCAGGCCGCCGCCGGCAGACGACGTCGAGACGTACAGATCGGCGGCGGAAAGGGGATCGGGGCGTTGGCCCTCCTCCTTCCCTTCCTTCTGCAGCCGCCAGACGTGACCGTCTTCGAGCAGCTTGCGCCGGCCGGGCGAGAAGCCTTCGGGCACCGTTTCCTCGGTGATCTCCTCGAGCTCGGTGATCGAGTTGACGACCCCGACGGTCACATCCTCGAACGGCCGCTCGACGGTGGTCGGCGCCTCACCGCGCGCGACGAGCCGGTACTCGCCGCCGGGATTGCGCTCGATCAAAATCGCCTTCGTCGTCGTCGATCCGCAGTCGGTCGCCACGATCCTCAGGATGTCGCTGGACATAGAGCCAAATTATGGGTCGGGCGGGCTCGCTTCCGCTTGGCGCATGGCCCGCCCCGGCCCCTAGGCTCAGGGAAAGCTTCCGGAGGGCTGGGCAATGGCTCCCCCTCGTCCCCGACGAGGGGGACCTTCGCCGCGAAGCGCGCGAAGAGGGGGAGTAATCCGAATCCCTCTCGTCCCCCGACGAGGGGGAGTAATAGTCCACCCCTTCGTGGGGATCGGCGGATGTCAAACCGACATTCATTACTCCCCCTCAGGCACGGGCTTCGCCCGGCCAGTTTCCCCCTCGTTCGCACGAGGGGGAGTAATCCGAATCCCCCTCGTTTGCAGGAGGGGGAGCCCGGGTGCCCGGCGAAACCTTTGTTACAATGAAAGTCGAGGCTATGAAGCAGCTCCTCTCATTGGTCCTCGCGATCGCCGCCGTGCCCGCGATGGCGATCTTCCCCGACAACCCCGAACCCGGCTTCGGGGCGGTGGGGCGGCTTCTGCTGAACCAGGGCGGGCAGTGGGTGGTCAACGGGAGCGCGGTCGCCATCACCCCGACCCACGTCCTTACCGTCTGGCACGTGAACAACTCGACGCACTTCGAGTCGGTCACGGGGCAGATCATTCCAGTGACGAGCCGGTACCTCCATCCGGTCGCCGACCTGGCGATCCTCAAGCTGGCGAGCCCGGTGGCCCAGACCGCGCCGGTCTACTTCGGCCCCCTCTCGACCCTGCTGGGGCAGCCCTGCAAGCTGGTGGGCTACGGGATGACCGGGATCGCGAGGACGCTGGGCTGGGAGATTCAGGACGGAACCCAGGGCGTGCGGCGCTCGGCGAACAACGTGATCGACTGGTTCGAGAACGTGACCCTGGACTTCGGTGGTGGACGGTTCAAGACGACGGACTACCTGGTGTGCGACATCGACAACCCGAACGGCCTCTCGAACGGCTCGCTCGGCGGCCCGGCGGTGGCCGGCGAGGGCGGAATCGCGGCGTGGGACTCCGGCGGCCCGATGCTGGTCTTCAAGGACCGGATGTGGCGCGTCGCGGCGCTGCACGGGTTCGTCGATGTCCTGCCGGGCTCGGGCGTGCAGGAGCCGTTCCACTACGGCGGCCTGGCCTACAGCGGATACCTGACTCCCTACAAAAGCTGGATACAAATGGTGACGTTCGGGCTGAAGGGACCGAACTAAGTTACAATCCCTCTCATGCCCAAGCGAATCGACCGCCGTGACTTCCTCAAGACCGCCGGAGCGGCCGGCCTCGGCCTGGCGACCGCCGGGATTCTGCCGACGACGGCCTCGGCGCAGGAACGCAAGCCCTCCGGCGGCCAGTCGATGCTCGACTACGCGGCCCCCCGCATGGAGAAGGTCCGGTTCGGCGTCATCGGGGTCGGAGCGCGCGGAAGCGGGCATGTCAGCCAACTGCTGCTCCTGGAAGGCGTCGAGATCCCGGCGATCGCCGACAACCACGTGCCGACGGCGAACAACATCCTGGGCACGTTCAAGACGCGCAACGCCCCCGCACCGACGCTTTACACGAACGGCGATACCGACTACAAGCGGATGCTCGCCCGCGACGACATCGACGCCGTCCTGATCGCGACCCCTTGGTCCTGGCACGCCCGGATGGCCGTGGACGCGATGAACGCCGGCAAGCACGTGTTCCTCGAAGTGCCCGCCGCGATCACGACCGAGGAATGCTGGCAGCTCGTCGATACCTCCGAGAAGACTCGCCGGCACTGCATGATGATGGAGAACGTCTGCTACGGCCGCGAGGAACTGATGGTGCTCAACATGTGCCGGCTCGGCGTCTTCGGCGAACTCCTGCACGGCGAGGCGGCGTACATCCACGACCTGCGCGGCCAGATGCACGAGATCGAGCACGGCACCGGCTCGTGGCGGACCCTCGAATACACGAAGCGGAACGGCAACCTCTATCCCACCCACGGCCTCGGCCCGGTCTGCCAGTACATGAACATCAACCGTGGCGACCGGCTGGATTACCTTTCCTCGGTGAGCTCACCCAGCCGCGTGCGGGCGATCTACGCGCGACAGAAGTTCCCCGAAGGCCATGCACGGCGGAACCTCAAGTTCGTCTGCGGCGACATCAACACGACGATCGTCAAGACGGTGCGCGGGAAGTCGATCATGATCCAATGGGACGAGCAGCTGCCGCGCCCCTACAACCGCCTCAACCTAATCCAAGGTACCCGCGGCGTGTGGGGCGGCTTCCCGGACCGCGTCGTTATCGAGGGCGAAACCAAATCCACCGACTCCTGGACCCAGCGCGACGACCTCGCGCCGATCTACGAGAAGTACGACCACCCTCTCTGGAAGCGGATGGGAGAGGAGGCCAAGCGCAACGGCGGGCACGGCGGCATGGACTTCATCATGCTCTGGCGGCTCGTCTACTGTCTGCGCAACGGCCTGCCCTTGGACCAGGATGTCTACGACGCTGCCGCTTGGTCGGTGATCACGCCTCTCTCGGAGTGGTCGGTCGCGAACCGCTCGCAGTCGATCGACGTGCCGGACTTCACCCGCGGCAAGTGGCGGAACGCCAAGCCGCTCGAGATCGTGACTTAGGACTCCGACAGGTCTTCGAGTGTGACTTTCGCCGACCGGGTCTCGCCGCGCGACCAGAACTTGACCTCGACGACCTCGCCCGGCCGCCGATCGAGCATCGTCAGCTGAAAGTCCATCGGCTCCTTGATGGTCTTGCCGTCGATCGCGAGAATCACGTCGAACCTTCCGATGCCCGCCCGTTCTGCCGGGCTTCCTCGGCGCGAGCTCTGGATGAGAAGGCCGGCGGACGGAGGAGCCGCCCCCACGATGCTCTGCAGCTCTGCCCGGGCTCGCGGGTTCTCGAGCAGGCCCGCGCGCCGGTCGGTCTCGATGCCGAGCCACCCGTAACGCACTCGCCCATGCTTGAGGATCTCGTCGACGATCCGCTTGGCGCGGTCGATGGGAATGGCGAACCCGATGCCGATCGAGCCACCGCTGTTGCTCGCGATGGCGCTGTTGATGCCGACGAGTTCACCCTGGGCATTGGCCAAGGCTCCGCCGGAGTTCCCCTGGTTGATCGCCGCGTCGGTCTGGATTGCGTCGACGAGGATCGATGCTTCGGTCGGGAGGGTGCGCCCGAGGCTGCTCACGACGCCGACGCTGACGGTGTTCTCATATCCGAGCGGGTTGCCTACGGCGATGACCCACTCGCCGATTTCCAGCTTGGAACTCTGGCCTACGAGAGCAGGAGTGAGATTTCCACCCTCTACCTTGAGCACCGCGAGGTCCGATCGGGAATCCGATCCGACGATCTTCGCGGCAAGGCTCTTGCCGTTGGAAAAGTGGACCCGCACCTCGGTGGCCCCCTCGACGACGTGGGCGTTGGTCACGATGTGGCCGTCGCGGGAGATAACGACGCCGGAACCCTTCCCTTTCTGGGCAAACGTGTCACCGAACCAGGTTTGGCGCTGGGTGATCGTGTCGACGGCGACGACCGCCGGCATGATCCGCTTGGCAGCCTCCCGAAAGTCGACCGGCGCCGGCAAGGCCTCGAGCGAGACGATCCTGACGCTGCCATCCCTTTCTCGCGCGAAGAAATCGGAAGCGGGGCCACCTTGTCTGGCGGTTTGGATCCAGCTGTTCAACTGGAGGGCAGCAAGGGCCCCGATGAATCCGGCAACGGCGATGATCACGAACTTCTTCATAGGCTTCCTACTGGGTGCTCACTATGAGAATACAGGCTCGGAACGCCGACCGTTCCCGCGGTCCTTCGCGCTATCGCAAGAAACCCTCGCGGACGCCGCCGTCGACGGGGAGGGTTGCTCCGGTCGTTCGCGAGCTGGCCGACCCGGCAAGCCAGCAGACGGCTTCGGCACAATCGTCCGCGCGGACGTCGAGGCCCAGGAGCGTGCGCTTTCGGTAGTGTTCCTGAAGTTGGTCCGGTTCGATGCCGAGCATCGCAGCGGTCTCCGCACGCCATCGATCGTTCCAGATGCCGGACCCCTCGAGCACGGCGTCCGGGTTGATCGCGTTGCATCGGATGCCGTGACGGGCAAGGTCCGCGGCCGTGCACCGCATGAGGTGGAGTTCGAATGCCTTGGCGGCCGAGTAGACCGCAGCGTTCTGCCCGGCCGCGACCCCGTTCTTCGAAGCCACGACCACGATCGAACCGCCGGTTCCCTGCTCGATCATGATTCGGCTGGCCTGGCGCATCGCGGAGAAGTAAGCCCGCATCAGAAGGGCCGCCTGGAAGTCGTAGTCAGAGTCGGATGTCTCGGCAACCGTGCCCCGGCGAGCATTGCCCGCGCAGGCAACCAAGATGTCGACGCCACCGAAGGTGAACACCGCCTCATCGAAGGCCGCCGTCATAGCCGCCTCGTCGGTGACGTCGCACCGAACACCCCGTACCTCGAGGTCGCTGCCAGCCGCTTTGTTAGCCTCTCGAACCGCATCTCCCAGCCGCTCCTCGTCGATGTCGAGCAAGACGACGCACGCTCCACGTTCGGCCAGGCGAAGGGCCGTCGCCCGGCCAATGCCCTGGGCGCCGCCCGTAATGACCGCGACTTGCCCGGCAAACTCGCGGTCGGCTGGCAACCGTCGTAATTTCGCTTCCTCGAGGGCCCAGTACTCGATGTCGAACGCCTCTTGCTCGGGCAGGGCGACGTACCGCGAGAGGGTTTCCGCACCGCGCATCACTTCGATCGCGTTGCGATAGAACTGGCCGGTAACAAGCGCCTCTTTCGGGTTCTTCCCCAGCGAAACCATGCCCCATCCGGGAATGAGGACCACGCTGGGGTTGGGGTTCCGCATCGGCGGCGAGTCGGGCCGCCGGCACCGATCGTAGTAGGCAGCGTATTCCTGCCGGAACCCCGCGAGCGCGCTGTCCAGTTGCGCGGGATCAGCCAAGAAAAGAGGCCGAATCTTGGTGCGGAGGAAGTGGTCGGGGCAGCTGGTCCCCAGCCATGCCAGGGGCTCGGCCTTCTCGCGGGCGAGGAAATCGAGAACAACCTCCGATCGATCGACTTGTGCCACCAGACGACGCCCCCCGTACGCCGCCGCTCCTCGAAGCCGGGGGAGGAATTCGCGCCATTCGGCATTAGCGGACCGCTCGCGAACGACTGGTCCGAAGGCCTGCGCCGAACCGATTCGCTCAAGGTGCTCGGCGGCCCGGTTGATCAAGCGCAGGGTCAGTTCGTAGCACTCCTGCCAATCGTCGGCCCAGCAGATGAAACCGTGGGAGGCCATCAACGCGCCTTTGGTCCCGGGCTTCTCCTCGATCAGGTCCCGGAGCATGAGACCCAAATCGAAGCCTGGCCGCTTCCAGGGAAGGAACCCCATCTGGCCCTCCCACACTTCCTCGCAGAGCCTTTGTGCGCCTTCAGCTGCCGCTACGGCAATGACGGCGTCGCTGTGCATGTGTGAGACAGCGGCGGCCGGCACGAATGCATGCAGCGGTGTGTCGATGCTGCACGGTGTTGGGTTCAAGCCGAAGACGCAATGCGGGTAGAGGCCGACCGCGGCATCCTCGTCCAGCCCCGCTTGGCGAAGCTTCTCTTCGAGACTGAGGACTCGGTCCAAGTCCAGGCTGGCGAACCCTGCCCGAGTCGCGGTACCGAGGTCGCCACCGGAGCCCTTGACCCAGAGAACCCGGGTCGGGCGGCCGTCGATGGGATCGGGCATCTCGGTCTTGACGCTAGTGTTGCCGCCACCGAAGTTCGTAATGCGGGGATCGGAGCCGAGCAGGTTCGACGCATAGACGAGGCGATCGACCACATCCTGGGGGGCCGCCGCGCTCCAGAGCGAGGGAATCGGCTCGGCGGGCATGGGCAGATTCTACCGCCGGTACACTGGCGTCGTGAGGTTCGACGTTGTCGTGGTGGGGGCCGGGCATGCCGGGGCCGAAGCGGCCCTCGCCTGCGCGCGCATGGGCCTCGCTACGGCATGTATCACCCTTCGGCTGGACAGAATCGGGCATCTTCCCTGCAACTGCTCGATCGGCGGTCCTGCCAAGGGCCACATCGCGCGGGAGGTCGATGCGCTCGGAGGCCAGATGGGGGTCGTGACCGATCGTGCGCTCACCCACATCCGGCGAGTGGGTACCGGAAAGGGCCCAGCGGTCCAGACCATCCGCGCCCACGTCTGCAAGTCGCTTTACCCCGCCCTGATGCGCCGTGCACTAGAAGAGCAGCCGGGGCTGGCGCTGATCCAGGCACAGGTCGAAACCGTTCTTGCCCGTAGCGGCGCGGTATGCGGTGTCCGACTGGCGGGGGGCACAGACATCGAGTGCCGAGCCGTCGTCCTGACCACCGGCACCTTCCTCAATGGTCTGTGCCACGAAGGGCAGCGCCAGACGGTGGCCGCTCGGGAGGGGGACGAAGCGGTAGGCGGCTTGTCCGCATTCCTGCGCGATCTCGGCGTCACGATCCGACGCTTCAAGACAGGAACGACTCCACGGCTCGCGTTCTCGAGCATCGACTTCGCGCGGACAGAGCCGATGCCCAGCGAACCCGACGCCGGACCGCTCAGTTTTCTCTCCGAGCGGATTCGACCCGAGCGCGAGTTGCTTCCAGCATGGAAGACCCAAACCACGATAGAGACCCACGCTCGCCTTCGAGCCAACCTTGAGCGCAGCGCGATGTACTCCGGCGCGATCGAGGGCGTGGGGCCGCGCTACTGCCCCAGCATCGAGGACAAGGTCGTCCACTTCGCGGAAAGGGATTCCCACCCCATTTTTCTCGAGAAGGAAGAGTGGGACGGTGAGTCGGTCTATGTCCAGGGCTTCTCATCCTCTATGCCCGCGGATGTGCAACTGCAGGCGATTCGCACCATACCTGGCCTCGAAGAGGCCGAGATGCTGCGTCCAGGCTACGCGGTGGAGTACGACATGGCCGATCCGCTTCAACTGCGACCCACGCTGGAATCCAAACTGCTCGCGGGCCTGTACCTGGCAGGTCAAATCAACGGGACGAGCGGCTACGAGGAAGCGGCGGGACAAGGGATCGTCGCCGGTGTCAACGCCGCACGCCAGGCGATGGGACGGCAAGACGTCCTCTTCCCCCGCGACGGCAGCTTCATCGGAGTGATGATCGACGATCTCGTGACCAAAGGGGTCGACGACCCCTATCGGATGCTCACGGCACGCGCCGAGCATCGGCTGCTGCTTCGCCACGACAACGCAGACCAGCGCCTCACCCCTCTCGCCGTCGAACTCGGCCTCGCGTGCTCGAACCGAAGGAAACGGCTCGAAGCGAAGGTCGATCGCATCGAACGCGGCGAACATCTCCTCCGAACGACCTACCTCACCTCGCAGTCGAACGCCGTTCTTAGTGCGGGGGGTCACGCCCCGATCTCGAATCGGCTTTCGCTCTTCGACCTGCTCCGCCGCCCCGGAGTCGACTGGGTCGACATCGCTCAGTGGTGCGACGATCCCGCTCTCCATGACATCCCGCCTGAAGTCAGCGAACAGTTGGAGATCACCGCCCTGTACGAGGGTTACATCGATATTCAGCGGCGCGCCGCTGATCAGGCCCGGCGGCTCGATGAGATGCGCCTCCCCGGTGACCTCGACTACTCGTGCCTCGGCGGCCTGAGCAATGAAACGAAGGAGAAGCTCGGACGCATCCGACCCGGAACGGTGGGCCAAGCCTCGCGCGTGCCCGGCGTCCGGCCCAGCGACATCGCACTCCTGATCGGACATGTCCGTCGGCGCTCGGTTCTCACCGAAAGCCGTACGGGGAGCGAATAGCAGCTCGTCGAACCAACGGGAGGCTCTACTACCTTGGGAGGGTCAAAAGCGCGGTCAAGCCCGCGCACTCCATAGGGGTCGGGCGCCCGCTTGATTCGTGCACGGCCAGGTATGATCGAAGCGTGGTCGGGGGCGTGGAAACGATCGGATTCTCGGAGCTGAAACAGGGGATGCGAGGACGGGTCGTCAGCGTCGATCCCCATGCTCCTGCGCTGCTCCGGCTCCAGGAAATGGGGCTGACCGAAGGCGCGGAATTCCTCGTCGACAAGGTCGCTCCCCTGGGGGACCCGGTCGAGATCTTTCTGCGCGGCTACCGCCTGTGCCTTCGGAAGCACGAAGCGGTCGGCATCCTTGTCGAAGTAATCAAGTGATCGCCACCGACACCCGGCTCGTCGCCCTCGTCGGCAACCCGAACGCCGGCAAGACCTCCCTCTTCAATGCCCTGACCGGCGCAAGTCAACGCGTCGGCAACTACCCCGGCGTCACCGTCGAGAAAGTCACCGGCCACGTTCGATTCGAAGGCAAAGAGTTCGACGTCATCGACGTGCCCGGGCTCTATAGCCTTCAGCCCCAGTCGGCGGACGAGGAGGTCGCGGCCGGGGTCGTTCATGGCGAACCGGGCCTCTCACAAAAGCCCGACCTGCTCGTTTGCGTTCTGGATGCCACGAACCTTGAGCGCAACCTCTTTTTCTTCAGTCAGCTGGCGGAGGCCGGGCATCCGATTGTCGTCGCGCTGACCATGACCGACCTCCTCGCCAAGCACGGCACGCCGATCGACCAGGCCAGGCTGTCCCGACTGTTGGGGGTGGACGTCATTCCTGTCGTCGCCCACAAGGGAACCGGCATCAAAGAGTTGGAGCGGGCCATCCTCGACAACCTCGAGCATCCGATGGTACCGGCATTCGACGTGGGCCTGAAGCCGGAACTCGACGCCCAGGTCGACGCGATCGCCGAAAGGCTCGCCCGCGACGCCTTCGACGTCGAACGATCCACCATCCGCGATTCCCTCAGCGGTGAATCGACTGAGTTGGACGAGCGTCTCGCCCCGTTCCCCGAACTGAGCGAGGCCCTCGAAGAGGCACGTTCGTCGCTGGCGAGCGTCCCCGACAAGGGCTGCACCGATCCGGCCAGCCGATACAATTGGGCCGCCAGAATCCGACGCCAGGTCCTGCCCGACGCGAGCCTGAAGCGTATTCGAACCTCGGACCGGATCGACGCCCTCCTCATCAACCGCTTTACCGGCATGATCGTCTTCGCCGCAGTCATGTTCGTGGTCTTCCAGAGCATCTACACGCTTGCCGGACCGCTCATGGACGGCATCGGCGCGGGTTTCGAATGGCTCGGCGATCTCATCCGCCCGTGGCTTTCGGGCGTTCCCGTGCTCGAGTCGCTCGTGATCGACGGCCTCCTGACCGGCGTCGGCTCGGTGCTCACCTTCCTCCCCCAGATCATCATTCTGTTCCTCTTTATCGCCATCCTCGAAGGCACGGGCTACCTAGCTCGCGCGGCGTTCCTCATGGACCGCCTCCTGGGTTGGTGCGGGCTCAATGGACGCGCCTTTATTCCCCTTCTCTCCAGCTTCGCCTGTGCGGTGCCGGGCATCATGGCGGCACGCGTGATGCCCGATCCGAAGAGCCGCCTCGCCACCATCCTCGTTTCGCCTCTCATGAGCTGCAGCGCCAGGCTTCCGGTCTACATCCTCCTCATCGGCGCATTCATTCAGCCTCGATACGGCGCACTGTGGGCGGGCGTCGCGCTGTTCGGGATGCACCTCGTGGGCTTAGCGGTGGCCATTCCTGTGGTGGCCCTTCTTAACCGAGGAGTGCTCAAGGGGCGGCGGCTTCCCTTCGTGCTCGAACTTCCGCCTTACCAGTGGCCGAAATGGCGCGACGTCTTTCTCACGGTCTTCTCCCGTGCCAAGGTGTTCGTGCAAACCGCAGGAACCATCATCGTCGTCCTCTCCCTCGTGATCTGGTTTCTGGGATACTTCCCCCGCTCAGAAGGGGACGAGGAGCGGTACCGCGGCGAGTACACCACGCTGACTTCAGCCACCCGCAAGCACATCGAAGAAGAAAACTACATCCGGCAGCGCCAGATCGAGAACTCGTTCTTGGGCCGAATCGGCAAAGCCATCGAGCCCGCCTTCCTCCCAGCAGGCTTCGATTGGAGGCTCTCCACCACCATCCTCATGGCCTTCCCCGCACGCGAAGTCGTCGTCTCCTCCCTCGGCATCATCTTCAGCCTCGGTGGCGAAGTCGACGAAGCCAACACCGACCTTCGCACCGCTATCCAGGACGCTCGCTGGCCAGACGGACGCCCCCTCATGAACGGCTGGACCGCGGTCGGCTTCATGGTCTTCTTTGCCCTTTGCTGTCAGTGTATGGCGACCCTCGCCGCCGTCAAGCGAGAGACGAACAGCTGGAAGTGGCCGGTGTTTATGTTCACCTACATGACCGGCCTCGCCTACCTCGCCGCCGTCGCCATCCATCAAGTCGGCTTGCTCCTGAGCGGCTGAGCCTGTTTGGGAGGTAGCCGGGGGATGGTTCATGCCCCGCGAGACCGCCTTCCCGCGGCACAAGCCATCCGCGGGCTACCGTGGTGTGTAGTTTCCGCCGAAGGTGATGAGAGGCGAAAAAAGTGCCCCTCCCCTGCGGGGAGAGGCGAGGCCGAGAGATAACACTATGCGAGTTTCAGGGAAGACCTACTCATCGCCGAGCAGACCGAAGTTCATGGAGAGGATCGCGTAGTCGCCGATGTCGACGCCGAGATCGCCGTTCAAGTCGGCGGAGGCGACCCAGTTCCCGCTGCCGGGGCTGCTGCCGAAGGCGCTGGAGAAGATCCCGTAGTCCATGATCGAGACTTCGTTATCCGTGTCCACGTCGCCGTTCTTGAGCGAGAAGTTCACGCCGCTCCAGTTGTTGGTCAAGTTCATGGTGCCGGTCTTCTTGGAGAGCCAGTGCCAGACCTTGGCGACGAGGTAGCGGTTCCCGACCTTGTTGGTCGTGAACGAGTAGGAGCCGTTCGGACCGAGAGTGAGCCACTGAGTTTCGAGGAGCTGGCCGTTGGCAGAGTCGCGAACCTCGATGCTGGCCCAGTATCCGGACGGGTTGGCATCGAAGTCCTGGAGCGTGATCTGGCCGCTGACGGCGATTGAGGGCTTGAGGAGGAAGGCTCGCACCTGTCCGTTCTTCTTGCCGTAGCCGACGATGTAGCCGGTATTGCTGATGTCCATGGCGTGCTCGAGCACCCAGCCAGAGCCAGCCGGGATGCGGGAGTTAAGGTCGCTCATCTGCCAGTTCCCGCCGACGGATTCGTAGATGAAGGCGCGGTGGTTGGCGTTGCCGACCTCGCAGGATCCGACGACTTCGCCGGTGCCGTTAATGCCATAGGCCTGGGCAGAGTCGTCGAGAACGTTGGAACCGGGCAGCAAGCCGAGGTCCTCGTAAGCACCGTTCGCGGTCTTTACGAACGCATTAAATCGCGAAGAGCTCAGCTTGTAGTACCCAGCGACGGTGTTGTTGTCGTTGATCGCTTGGCCGAACGACTCGAGCGGCGGCTCGAAGATGAGCGGGTTCGGGAAACCACCCATATCGATCAGGTTCGCGCCGTTGCTGCGGAACGAACGGTAGTTGTTCTGAGCGTTCTGCCCATACCCGCAGATGTTGGCCTGCGAGTTGATGTCCTGGCCGTAGCACTGCGAGGAACTGCTGCCGGTGAGCGAACCCATGTACTGGGTTCCGCCGGCTTGGGTCCACCGAAAGGCCTGGGGGATCTGGGAGCCGTTCGGCCACCCGCCCTGTCCGTTGGCGTACCCCACGACGGTGCCGAGGTTATTGATCCCGGTGGCAACGCTCTCGAAGGGGTAGGCGTTCGCGAAGTTGGCGATGTTGTGGATGGTTCCGCCAACGGTCCAGCGGAAGGCGCGGTCCACGTTGTAGCCCGCGGAGGCGTACCAGTGATCGCGATAACCGACGACCTGATTGCTGTCGTTGAGGGCGAGAGCGCGGCTGTCGAGGGCCATCTGGCCGGCGCCGACGTCACCGCTGGCGTCGGGAGCGATGGTCTGGAAGACTCCGTTCGACCAGTAGAAGCCCCGGGCGCGGCCCGCACTGTTGTCGGCGATTCCGACGACGTTGCCGAGGTTGTTGACCCCGTAGGCTTTGCAGTAGGTGCCGCCCGAGAGCGTGCCGAGATCGATGATCTGGTAGGTCTGGTAGGAAGCGTTGGCGATCGTGGCGCATGCCGCGGCGAAGGCGAATGCCGCGGTGCGGCCGAGTCTGTTGTTGTCGATTTTGCTTGTCTGCACTTGTTTCCTCCGGCCCGGCGGTCTTGCCGGGTCCGAAGAGGATTTTCGGTCGCAGATGTGGACGTAGCCGTGGACGAAAGGACCGTCCCGAGCGTCGGGGCGGCGGCATTTTCGTCCACGTTTAGAATCGGAAGACTTGATAGGTTGCGCTCAAGGTCAGCCCGCTAAAGCCCACGCCATCGAAGGACGAAATCCAGTCGTAGCGCAGTGACAGACCCAATCGCTTAGAGAACAGGATGCCGACCTCGAAGTTGGTGGTCGGGCCGATCCTCCGCCCGTCGACGCGCCCTCCGGGCACATTGAAGGCATAGTCCAGATAAGCAAGGCCCGCTCTGGCGGCGACATACGGCACCGCATCGCCGAAGCCGAGCGAAATGCTGGCACCGAAGGTGGGTCGCATCATCAGGATCCGGTTGCCGTCGCGATCGCGACCCGTGACGCGGAAGTCCCAGTCCATCTGGAGGCCGTTGCGCTCCTTGATGACCGATGGCGAAATGCCGAAGGAGAACCACGAATCGCCGAACGAGCTCTTCAGCGCGCCATCGGACGGAAAGAAGGCCCCGGCCGAAAGGCCGAGGCCGAACTTCACGTCCTGAGCGGTGGCGACCGTTGCGAGGCCGACGAGACCGGCCAGGATGCATCCTTTCATTGGCACAGTGTACTATCCCGGGCTGGATCTCTTATAGAAGATGAGCCGAGTGAACGGCCAATTCTTCTTGTCGAACTCGGTCGCCGTCATCTCGCTGCCCTTGAGTTGCAGAACCATCGGCGTTTCGCCCGGCCATTCGATCATCGCCATGCCGCCGGCTTGCTTCCACTTTCCTTTGCGCTCTTCCGCCTTGCCGTTGGCGGCCATGACCTTGACCAGGCAGTCGCCGGTCGGATTCATGTCGAGCATGTACATCACCCAGTCCTCCCCGACACCACGGGAGGCCTTATACTGCCCGACGTAGTCGTTGTCGGCACTGGTCGTCGGCTCCTTGACCGTCGACCCCGTCGCGTGGGGCTGGTTCTTCTCGGGGGCCGACTTGAGGGGCTCGTCGGGGCCTTTGGCGTTCGGCTCGTTCGTCGTCGAACCCTTCTCGGCGGTGTTGTCCGGCTCGCCGGTGGTCGGCTTCGTGCTCCCGGTCGTCGCGATGGGATTCGTCGTATCGTTCCCCGTGCCGGCCGTTTCGTCGGTCTTCGAACAGGCGACGAGGACGAACGCAATCAGTAGGAGGAACGCGATCAGGCGCTTCACTTCTATCGCCCTCTTTTGCCCGAATAGGGCTTCGTCGTCATCGACTGCGAGAGGCCGTGCGAGTGCTTGATCTTCCAGCCGGCGGTCGTCTTGATCCAAGTATCGCGGCTAAGCATGTTCATCGTTACCAACTGCCGCTTACCGCCCATCTGGCCGATGAACTGGCCGTTCATCCGAACCGTCACCTGGCAGGTCTGTCCATGGATCGCGACGCCAGTGATTGCGAGGTCGGCGCGCCGCACCTTCTCGACCATCCTGCCCATTTGGATGACGTTCTCGACTTCCATGTACAGATCACCACGCAGTCCACCGTAGTTGGACGTGAAGTCCGGTGTCGAGTAGTCGTAGACCAGGTTCCGGAGGGCGACTGGACTGTTCCAACGAAACGCGTTCTGGAACTTGGCGTAGGCTTCGGCGATCTCCTTCGGCGTGCCATGCCGATCGGCGCTCGCCGCAGAAAACAGGGCGCAAGTGGCTAGCAGCACGGCCAGGGGCTTTAGATTCCTTCTCATAAGTTTCTCCTTGACTGTCCCTCGCGCATCCGCGCGATGCCAAGGATTATGACGCGGCGGCGCCCCGACAAGGAGAAGGGATGCGACGAATAACTCGTCGCATCCCCAGTGTCCGCTCGTATTGAGAGACTACGAGCGGGCTCGGCGTCGGCGCAGAAGCGCCAGTCCGCCAAGGCCGAGTACCGCCATGGTGCCGGGCTCGGGCACGTTGCGGAAGTAAGCCGTGTTGCCGCCACCGGGAAAGTTGCCGTCGACGCGGATGTGGTACCCGAAGTCCTCGACGGTCCCTGTCAGCGTGGTGTAGTTGAAGACCAGCGAGCTGTTGAGAATGCCGCTGTTCGGGTTAGTCTTCCAACCCGCGATGCCACCGACTCCAGAGAAGTTCGTGTCCCAGTTCCAGCCGTTCTGGTTCACGCCGGTCGCACCCATGTCGTCATCGTCGTCCAGCGCCCAGACGCCGAAGACTTCCGTCACGTTGTAGGTGTTGCTGTTCCAGAGGATGGTCGGTGCCGCGCCGACGTTCAGCGTAATCTGGTTGCCGACCCGGTTTACCGAGATACCTGTGAGCGCGGCGACGTTGAACGAGCTGATGCTCTGGGCGGATGCGCCGACGCCTAGCGCCAGCCCGAAGGCGGTTAGAAACAGTCTGTTCATATTCCTTTACTCCTGATCGTATAGATTGCTCTCAGAGCGCAATGATACATCAAGACGGCAATGCATTCTTGTTGGTTCATACAATCTTCAGGTATTTTCCTCATACAGGATTCTGCAATACCGGTCCTTCTACTAGGGTGGCAGGGACGACACTCGTCCTGTCATTTCGAACGGAGCGCCATGGGGTGGAGGGATCTCCGCCGCTACGGCGTGTGGCCTAATCCCGAAGGTCCCTCGCTTCGTTACCCGCTGTCCGATGACTGGCCCATAATCCAGGCATGAGCCACACCGCGGAGCCCACCCACGCTCCCGCAGGTGGCACGCTCCGCGCATTTAGGCACCGGGACTTCCGGCTCCTGTGGATCGGAGCGTTCGTCTCGTTCACCGGCAGCTGGGTTCAAAGCGTGGCCCAAGGTTGGCTCGTCTTCGAGTTGACTCGTGACCCCGCAAAACTGGCGCTGGTGACCTTCATCGGCATGGCGCCGGTCTCGATCTTCGGGATGTTCGCCGGCACTCTCGCCGATACGCTCAACCGACGGATGGTGCTGATCGCCGCCCAGACGATCTTTGGCCTCGGCGCGCTCTTCCTTGCCTTTGCCACACTCGGAGGCTTCGTACAGTATTGGCATATTCTTGCGGTTGCAGGGGTATTGGGTCTCGTATCGGCTATAGAAACGCCGACCCGCCAGTCCATCGTTTCGTCTGTAGTTCCCGAGGAAGATCTGGCTTCTGCGGTTCCTCTCAACGCGCTCACGTTCAACACCGCGCGAATGGTTGGACCGGCGATCGGGGGCATCCTCCTCGCCCAGTTCGGGCCGGGGACCTGCTATCTCATTAACGGGCTGAGCTATCTGGCGATGATCGCCTCCGTAGTGGCCCTCCGCGTCGATCTGCGAGCGGTCGGTCGGGAGCCGCAGCCGCTCGGCGATCTCTTGCTGGCGGGTGTTCGCTACACCATGCACGATCAACGGCTGCGGACCCTCTTCCTCATGGAGGCCACGGTTTCTCTCTTCGGCCTGTTCTACATCGCCCTCATGCCAGCCATCGCCAAAGAGATGTTCCACCTGGGTCAAGTCGGGCTCGGCAACGCGATGACCTCGATGGGGGTCGGCGCGGTCATCGGACTGCTCACTGTGGCCCGCCTATCGCACTTGCCGTATAAAGCCACGGTCGTTCGGTGCGCGATGTCGGCGATCGGGGTCGGTCTCGTGGGCCTTTCGTTCGCGCCATCGCCGTGGGTCGCGTTTCCGCTCTTCGCCTTGATCGGCGGGGCGGGCGTGATGCAGTTCAACACGACGAACACCCTGTTCCAGTTGCTTTCGCCACCGGAATTGCGGGGCCGCGTCATCGCAATGCACATTTGGGCTTTGTCCGGGCTGGCGCCCTTCGGTGCGCTGTTCTTCGGGTGGCTGGCTCGGCAAGCCGGCCTGCGCGAGGCCCTCCTCGTGGGAGGCAGTTGCGTCACCGCCGGCGCCGTCCTCGGTTGGATTCATCGGCGCCGGCTTGCAGGTGTATCGTAGTTCCCCAATTATTGGAAGCGAATGTTGTCCACCTCCACGGTGAAGGGGAAGAGCGGTCCGGGTGTCCAGCCTGTCGAATTCCACTCGATGCGGGCAAGCACTCTTCCGGTACCCGGCTCGAAGTAGTTGGGAAAGACGCTGCCTGGGATGAACCGGGCATAGCTAGTCAGTACTTGAGGCAGCTGGACGGGTGCGCTCGGCTGCGCCACTCCGACGTCCCATGAGGCTGTAGTCCAGTCGTAGAGGGCCAGACGCTGATAGGCCGTGCTGCTCAAGGCGCGCGCAGACCACCGCACGCTGAAGCCGCTCGTCGAGTTTGCGGCCGGCGCGATCCCTACGATGGTGACCGAGGCCTTGAACGTCGGATCATTCTGAACGGTGAGCGAGCCGTTGTTGAACTGGGTAAGGAAGGGATGGCCCGTCGATGGACTGTGGTTCTGTACCGCCACGCCAGACAAGAAGCCTCCGCTGTGCGCCACGGTATTGAGCGGGATCAGGTAGACGTCGTCGTAGTAGCAGCCGGTTGCGCCCGCGACAAATGGTAACTCGTACGTTGCCATCGAGAAGCGAGCAGTTTGGCCCGGCGGCATGTTCGCGGGTAGCGCGAGGGATCCCGCAAGGGTCCGCCACGTCGGCGGACTGGTCGCCGGTGCGGCCACCACGGGGATAGAGAAGAGCTTCCCTGCGCCGTTCATGCTGGGAAAGATCGTAACGCCGGCGTGCGAATAGAGTTGCCTCTGCACCCCGTTAGGTCGCCCGCCGGCCTCGAAGACCATCATCATGTTCGGGTAATCGGCAACGAATCCCTGCACGAGCGACCTCCAAGGAGGGAGGTGAACCACCGTCATGCCTTGCGGGGTTCCGAGAACGTTGCCATATCCCAGTTCGGGAGCCCCCCAAGTCATCCAGTTGGTGAGAAAGCCGTACTGCGGATACGGAAAACCTCCGCCGATCGGCACGTGGGACTCGAATCCGCCGTTCTTGAGCGGGTTCTGAGCAGATGCCGGCGTGCTCGCCATCATAGGGACGAGTAAGGAGATCAGGCCGAGGGTGAGTTTCGTGCGTGAGTTCTTCATGTAATTCCGTTTTCTGGATCGCCGGGGCTAGAGGCATGCTCGATCGCTGGCGTCTCACCCATTATGCGTTTCACCCGTGACGGCGTCGTGACGAACCCGACCGGCAGGTCGCAAGACCCAGACCGGTATCCTAGCCCGTAGCCATGCGCCGGCCCATCTTCCTCGACCGCGACGGCGTCATCAACGTCGACATCGTCCCCTACGTTTGCCGGCTCGAAGACTTTCGACTCTTCGACTGGACCGTCGAAGCTCTCACCCTCCTCGATCGCGCGGGATTCGACATCTTCGTGATCTCGAACCAGCAGGGTGTGGCCCTCGGCCTGACTCCGCCAGAAGTGCTCAGCCAGGTCGACGCGGCCATCCAAGACGCGATCGCGCCGTATGGGTTTCAAATCAAGAGCTTCTATTACTGCACCGCTCACGACGGCGAGAGTCATCCTTGGCGAAAGCCTGCGCCCGGCATGATCCTCGCCGCGCGCGACGAATTCGGCCTCGACCTCGAAAGCGCCTTCATGATCGGGGATAAGGACACCGACATGGAATGCGGCATCCGGGCCGGCTGTCGCCCCCTGCTGGTCATGTCCGGGGTCACTCCGCACGGCGGGGAGAAGTGGTTCGCCCACCCTCCGGAGCGCGTCTTCGAATCCCTCCTCGAAGCCGCCGTCTGGGTTACTTCAGGTGCTTGAGGATGAAGTCGAGCCCCTTGTCGAGAGCCTCGCGAAAGGCCTTGCGCTTGGCCGGATCGTCGCCTCCGTCGCTATGTCCCATGCCCTCGATAAAAACCGCGTCGACCGGAATCTTGGCCTGATCGAGCTTCTCCTTCAGGCGTTTGCTTTGCACGATCGGCACGAGTTCGTCCGCCGTCCCGTGAACGATGAAGGTTGGCACACCCTTGGCAATGTAGCTCATCGGGCTGGCTTCCTCCACGTCCTTGGCGGATTCCGATTTCGGCTTGCCGAAGACCGCTTGGTACAAGAAGTCGAAGGTCGCTGGGAAGTCTCGTCCGAGATCGCTCGGACCGAAGATGTCCAGGACCGCCCCCACCTTGCTCGACTCCTTAGGGAAGTGCTCCGGCTTAGGGTCGCGTGTGTCCCTGTAGCCGAGTAACAGCGAGAGGTGCCCTCCCGCGCTCGCTCCACCGGCCGCGACCCGCTTCGGGTCGATCTCGTACTTGCTCGCGTTCGCGCGCAGGTAGCGGACCGCGGTCTGCACGTCGTCGATCATTGCCGGCCACTTCGAGCGAGGAGCGAGCCGATACTGCACCGTCGCCGCCAGGAAGCCCTTGGCCGCCGCGCCCTGACACAGCTCGCTCATATCTTGCCGCTTGCCCCCCATCCATGCCCCACCATGAACTGCGACGAAGACCGGAGAGGGTCCTGACTTGGGCGCGGTCGGGTAGTAAATGTCCATCTTCAGTTCGTCGCTTCCGACCTTCGCGTAAACGACGTCGAGATCCACTTTCGGCGTGGTGAGGAGGAGTAAGGTGGCGATGATCATGCGATTAGTTTATACGCTGCGCCTTTGGAGTGCGCGGGCTCGACCGCGCTTTTCGCCCTTCTCCATCCCGGTAGCCCGCGGATGGCTTGTGCCGCGGGAAGACGACGCGGAGCCGAGGGCGCGAACCATCCCGCGGCTACGCCACTCCGACGCTCACTCCGAGGTCAAGATATCCGGCCCGTCCTTCGTGATCGCCACCGTATGCTCGTAGTGGGCGCTCAGTTTGCCGTCGGCGGTAACCACGGTCCATTTGTCGGCCAGCGTCCGGACCTTGAAGGTGCCTTGGTTCACCATTGGCTCAATGCAGATCGTCATGCCTTCCTTGATCGCCGGACCCTTTCCCGGCTTTCCGAAGTTAGGGACGCTGGGCTCCTCGTGAACGCTCGTGCCGACACCGTGTCCGACGAGGTCCTTCACCACCGAATATCCGTGGCGCTCGACGTAGCGCTGGATCGTGGCGCCGATGTCTCCGATTCGATTGCCGATTCTGGCTTTCGCGATACCCTGCATGAGGCTTTCGCGGGTGACGTTCATCAGGCGCTGGGCCTCCTCGCTCACTCTCCCCACCGCATACGTCCACGCACCGTCCGCCACCCATCCGTTCAGAGTGACCCCGAAGTCGAGATCGACGATGTCGCCTTCCTGCAGCACCCGGTCGTCGGGGATGCCGTGGATCACGACTTCGTTGACAGAAATGCAGGTTGCCGCGGGGTAGTTCCTGTAGTGAAGAAAGCTGGGGATGCCGCCCGCTTCGCGAATGAGCCTCTCGGCAAGGGCGTCAAGCTCGCGCGGCGTTGTTTTGCCGGGGACGATCGACTCTGACACGATTCGTAAAGTCCGCGCGACCACCCGCCCAGCGGCTCGCATCATCTCAATTTCGTGGGGCTTCTTGTAGACGATCATCGGCGGAGGCCCGCGACGATTTGTTCGTACACGTCCTCCGGCGACTTGCTGCCGTCCACCTTCAGGAGTTTGTCCTTGCCGGCGTAGTAGTCGATCACCGGGCTGGTGTTCTCGTGGAAGACACGCAGCCGATCGCGGATCGTCTCTGGCTGGTCGTCGGTGCGGACGAATAGCGGTCCGTTGCACTTATCGCAAAGCCCCTCTCGCTTGGGCGGCTTGCTAGCGCTGTGGTAGATCTCGCCGCACTTCGTGCATCCCATCCGTCCGCTCAGGCGCCCGATCACGACCTCGTCGTCCACTTCGATCGAAACGACCTCGTCGATGTCCATGCCCATGTCGGCCAGCATCTCGTCCAAGGCTTCGGCCTGTTTGACGGTTCGAGGGAAGCCGTCGAGGATGAAGCCGCACTTGCGGACCTCGTCGGTCCGGATACGCTTGGCCATCATCTCGATCGTGACGCCGTTCGGCACCAGTTCGCCGTGGTCGATGTAGCGCTTGGCAAGGCGGCCCAGGTCGGTTTCCGCCTCGATCTCGGAGCGAAAGATCACGCCCGAAGACAGCGGCTTCATACCGAGCCGCTCTTCGAGCATCGCAGCCTGAGTGCCCTTGCCGACACCGGGCGGTCCGATGAGAATGATCCTCATGTAGGTCGCGCAAATTATGCGACGTCGGCGAGCGCTCCCGCTCGATTCGCCGCGGCCAACTCGATCTTCAGGTGCCCATCGGATTCGCCGGTTCGTCATCCCGAGCGAATCCGAGGGATCGTCCCGGGCCAGCACGCCCGGCGAGATGCCTCCGTTCTGCTTCGTTACGGTCGGGAAGACCGCTCCCAGCGGGTGCCACAATGCAGGGTTCATGAGCAACCTGGGCATCACCCCTCGGGCCACCGACTACAGCGAGTGGTGCAACGACCGTGCTCACGACAAAGTTGAAGAGGTCCACTGTAAACTGGTCGAATCCCGGTAAGAGTGTGATACAGTGGTTGCGTGACCGCACTCTTGCTGCTCTGCGCACTGATCGCCCCCCCCCGGGCTTAGCGTCACAGCCTAGTCCGCCAGCGATCTGGATCGAGTGGGACGTGCGGGGGAAGGAGTTGAGTCCGAACATTGAGACGGAGACGCTCCAGGAGGCTCGTTTCGAACTATCCGTGGAGAATGACCCGATGGGAGACTGGAGTCTGACCGGCTACCAATGGTCCTATCGATATCCGCCGCTCCCGGGCCAGTCGATTCCGGCCAATGCGTGCCGGTGCTCGCGCAAGGTCTGAACAACCGCAATGCGACCGGGATCGCGCAGGGACCGGGCATTTTCCGGGCCGAGTGTACGGTGAAGCTATTGAACCCGCAGGGGCAGCCGGTCGATGTGATCGTTTCGGGAACGTGCGCCGTGGTTAGCGGACCGATCAGGATCGAGATCGCCCCTGGGAGCGTCCTTACATGGGAGCACGACGGCAACGACGATACTAAAGCGTGGTTCATCGAGTACTTCGGCTACTCTCACTACGCGTTGCCGATTCCGCCTTCGTACCTCCAGAAGACGCAAGATTGCTTCGTGTCCGTCTTCCCCCAACCCGAGGGCACGGTCGTCACCTGGTTCGGACCCGGAATCGCGAGCCAGGCACCTTAGGAGATCTTGAAATGCTATCGATAATCCTCGCCACGCTCATCGCACAGGAAGGCAGCGAGCAGTATGGAACGTTGCCGCTGCAAACGGAAGGGGTGTGCTATCGCGCGATCGACCTGTACGACTCCGTCGCGATCGTCACTCCGATTCGCCTCGGACCGCTCGTGCGTCGAGAGAGCCCCGAACAGCGGTCCGGCGCGACGACGCAGAAGCTCACGGTCCGCATCGTGCATGCCACGTGGGCGGCGGCCGGAAGCGAAGTGACCTACGTCGCCCGGGTCCATCCCGCTGGTTTGCATCTCCCACCGCCTGATCCGACCATGCGCTACCTGATCGTCGGACGCAAGGCCCGAAATGGGCGTCTCGAGATTCCCGTCGGCAGTTGGAGCGCCGTCGAGCTTCTCTCCTGGTTTGCGGCGGAAGACGACAATGAGCGAGTTGCACTTCTCATGTACCGCACCGAGGCGACGCGGCTGCCGGCCACCGGTTCGCCGTCCGAACGGCTCGCCTTCGCCCTAGCCGAATGCCTAGTCCCCGCTCACGGAAGCGACTTGAGAGACCTGGTCAAGCTCCACGAGAACTCGAGGTACCCCGGCGTTCGCTCCGACGAACGGCCGCTTCCGCCTCTGTACATCGAACCGACCCCCCTCACTCGTCGGATCGCTGAGATCGCGATGACGAAGCCGCTGGTCGAACGGGCTTATGTGCAAGGAATTCTGCTCGTTTGGAGCGTTCTCTATGCCTACCAGCCCTATATGCGAACGTTGTACGCATGCCTTCAAGACCCCGATGCGTTCGTGAACCCACCCGAGAACTATGAGATTCCCACCTACAACATCGGAACCAAGATGCCGCCGGGATACTCCCCGGTCCCACTTTCAGGGGATCGATGCGTCGATGATCTGCTCGCGGCGAGAAACGCCAAGGTCAAGGCACTGCTGGTCTGGAAGTCCTTTGCCGCGCCGAGCGTGGACCAGCAAAGGCGATATGCCCAACTCCTCGATGATCCGAACCGTCGCGTTCGCGCTGGGGTAGTGAGGAGCTTTGCGGGTTGGCGGGGCATGCGTGAGCAAACCGTGACCACGGGCAGGTACGACGACGAGCGTCGGGATTGGACTTATCCGGGGCTCGACGAGAAGGTCGCGTGGTGGAAGCAGTATTGGCGCGAGCATTAGGCTCGACTTGGCCATCGGCCCAGTAGCCCCCGGCCCGCGGGTGCCACAATCCTAGGCTCATGAGCAACCTGGGCATCACCCCTCGGGCCACCGACTACAGCGAGTGGTACAACGACCTCGTCGTCAAGGCCGGACTGGCCGATCATAGCGGCGTGCGCGGGTGCATGGTCATCAAGCCCCACGGCTACGCCATCTGGGAGAACATGCAGCGCGCCCTCGACGACATGTTCAAGGCCACCGGCCACGTCAACGCCTACTTCCCGCTGTTCATCCCCAAGTCCTACCTTAGCCGAGAAGCCGCCCACGTCGAGGGCTTCGCCAAGGAGTGCGCGGTCGTCACCCACTACCGCCTCAAGAACGACCCCGATGGCAAGGGCGTCGTCGTCGATCCCGACTCGAAGCTCGAAGAGGAACTCATCATCCGCCCGACCAGCGAAACCGTTATCTGGAACACCTACGCCAAGTGGATCCAAAGCTACCGCGACCTGCCGCTGCTCATTAATCAGTGGGCCAACGTCGTCCGCTGGGAGATGCGCACACGGCTGTTCCTCCGCACCGCCGAGTTCCTCTGGCAGGAGGGGCACACCGCCCACGCCACGTGGGACGAGGCCGAACAGGAAGCCCTCACCATGCTCGACGCCTACCGCCGCTTCGCCGAGGAGTGGATGGCGGTACCGGTGCTGACCGGCGTCAAGAGCGAGGGGGAGAAGTTCGCCGGCGCGGATCACACCTACTGCATCGAGGCCCTCACCCAAGACCTGCGCTGCCTCCAGGCCGGCACCAGCCACCACCTCGGACAGAACTTCGCCAAGGCGTTCGACGTGAAGTTCCAGACTGCGGAGGGACGCGAGGAATACGTCTACGCGACCTCATGGGGCGTGTCCACCCGCCTGATCGGCACCCTCATCATGGCCCACTCGGACGACAAGGGCCTCGTCTGCCCGCCGCGCCTTGCCCCCGTCCAAGTCGTCTTCGTCCCGATGGGCAAGGAGGAAGCCCTCCGCGCGGCGACCATCGAGATGGCGGATCGCCTCGCCGGCGAGATGCGCGCCCTCGGTATCCGCGTCCACGTGGACAAGCGCGACAAGGAGAGCCCGGGCTTCAAGTTCAACGACTGGGAGCTCAAGGGGGCGTGCCTGCGCGTCGAGCTCGGGCCGCGCGATCTTGAGGCGGGGACGTGCGTGGTCGCCCGCCGCGACACCGGCGAGAAGAGCACGTTGTCCTTGGAGGCCCTCGTCGCCGAGACCCCGGGCATGCTCGAAACGATGCAGAAGGCCCTCTACGACCGGGCGCTGGAGTTCCGCGAGGCGAACACCCACCGCGTCGACACCTGGGAAGAGTTCGAGCGCATGTTCGAAGGGGAGGCTGGCCCCGGCTTCGTCCTCGCGCACTGGGACGGGACGACGGAGACGGAGAACGCGATCACCGAGAAGACCAAGGCGACCATCCGCTGCATCCCCCTCCGCCCCCTCGACCCCGGCGACGACGCGCCCGGCGCCTGCGTGCTGACGGGCAAGCCGAGCGCGCGGCGCGTGGTGTTCGCGAAAGCGTACTGACGATGGGCGCGACGGGGAGTTCCGCAAATCCCCCTCGCTCGCGCGAGGGGGAAGCTGGCCGGGCGAAGCCCGTGCCAGCAGGCGGAGTAACTGGCGTGGTGCGGTTGCTCTCCATCCCCAACCCCTTCCTCTCGCGAGCGAAAGGAAGGGGCTATTACTCCCCCTCGCCGCGCTTTCCCTCCGCTTCGCTTCGGTCGGCCGGACGCAGCGGAAGCACCGTGCCAGAATCGACCCGATGACCGCCTTTCGCGACCGGCCGAGTTGGTACTTCGGGGTCTCGGCGTACTGGTTCGCCACGAGCGCGAAGTGGTTCATCCTCCTGCAGGTCGTTCTGCCCGGCCAGGTCGAGCGGATGGTGCCGGGCGGGGAGAAAAACACGGCTTGGGGCCTCGTCTTCGCGATCGGCGCGATTTGGGCGATGATAGGCCCGTCGCTGTTCGGGCACTGGAGCGACCGGTTGGGGCGTCGCAAGCCGTTCTTGGCCTTCGGCGCGGCGGCAACGGTGATCGCGCTGATGGCGCTGTGGCAGTCCCCGTCACTGTGGATACTCGCTGTGGGCTATCTGCTGCTCCAGGTGTCGGACGACGTGGGCACCGGGCCCTACAGCGCGATCATCCCTCAGATGGTGCCGGAGGATCGGCGCGGGAAGGCGAGCGGAACGATGGGCTTGATGACGCTCTCGGGTCAGCTGGCGGTGGGGATTTTCGCCTTCGTGGTCGGCGGGGACGTGGCGTCGATCTACGTCGGCCTGGCATCGGTGAACTTGCTCGCGGCGGCGTGGACGATCTACTGCCTGCGGGGCGAGGTGGCCTCCCCGGTGGTGGACGGGGGCCGGTTCTTGCCGACGTTCCTCCAGGGGTGGCTGGAGCCGTGGAAGAGCAAGGACTTCTTTTGGGTGTGGTTCACGCGGTTCCTGAACGCGCTGGGCTTCTACTTAGTGCAGCCGTACCTGCGGTTCTACTTGGACGACGTGGTGAAGGATTTCTCGGTGTTCGGGCTGTTTCGGCTGGCCGACGCGGGGATGGCGACGAACCTCATCGCACTCACGATCTCGCTCTTCGGCGCGGCCGGGTCGATCTATGCGTCCCGATCGGCCGATCGCTGGGGGCGCAAGCGGACGATCTATCTGGCGGGGAGCCTGATGGCGTGCGTGCTGGTCCCGTTCGCTCTGGTGCCGAACTTCGGGATCGTTTGGGTGATGTCCTGTCTCTTCGGCGTGGGCTACGGGATGTATCTTTCGGCGGACTGGGCTTTGGTGAGCGACGTTCTGCCCGATGCGGGGTCCTACGGCAAGGACATGGGGGTTTGGCAGATGAGCACGTCGTCGGTGCAGATCGTGGCGGGTTCGGCGGGTCGCGCGGTGGACGCGCTCAACGTCTCCAGCTTCGGACTCGGTTACCGCGCGGTGTTCCTGGCGGCCTCGGTGGCGTTTCTGGTGAGCACCGTGCTCGTCCGGAAAGTTCGCGGGAGTCGATAGGGCCGCCGGCGGAGGGCATGCCCCTCCGCCGGCGAGCCGGTTCGGGCTGCTAGGCCGCGATCGCGAGGGTCGTCTCCGATTCTCCCGAGCCATCCCAAAGAACGACGGGAGTCGAGGGCGGGCTCGCCATGTCGTTGCGGGCCGCGATCACTCGGAAAGCGACGTATTGGCCCGGCGTGGTCATCGTGACGAGTCTCCGCCGGGTCGTGGTGTCGACGATGGTCCACGAACCTTCGGGGCTCGTTCGCTTTTCGACTTGGAAGGTCGTGCCTCGAATGTTGCCGTTTCGGTTCCATTTGAGGCTCGTCACGCCATCCCCGTTCGCGTTGGCGACGAGGTCGGTCGGTGTCGTTGGAGCGGCTTGGCTTCCGGGGGTGTTGTGGGGCGGAAGCATCAGTTCGGCGAGCAGCGAATCATCGATCGCGGCATTGGCGCGAAAGATCTTCGCATACTTGGAAATGATCTCGCGGCTGGAGGTCTTTTGCTCGTCCTTGGCTTCGACGGCGGCGCGCTGGGCAGCCTTGGCGGCCGTGGAACTCGCCAAGCTCGTCGCGAAGTCGGTCGCCGCGTCGTCGATCTCGCCCAGCATGGGGCCGGTCAGGCCTAAAGGCGTGGCGTTGGCCGCGCAGACGGCCGAGAAGTTAGCCATTGCGAGGTTCAGATCGCCGTCGCGATCGATCTCGGTGATGTAGGGCATTTGTGTTTTTCTCCTTCCCGCTGGTTGCGGGTTATCACATTTCCTATCGGTGTCTCTTCGGCTAATCCTTAGGCAATCTTGCGAAAAGGATGGGCCGCCGAAGAAGAAAAGCGGTGCAACGGAAAGAAAAAGCGACGCACCGGAGAAAAAAAGCGACGCAGTGGAGAAAAGATCTGCTGCAGTAAAAAGAAAATCTGACGCACTGGAGAAAAAAACTGCTGCAACAAAATGAGAATCCGGCGCACTAGAAAGAAAATCTGTTGCAGGGGAAAGAGAGACCGACGCACCGGAAAGAGGGAATGCGGCGTTGCGGGAGGGCAAGGGCTCTTTGCGGCCAAGCGGCTGGGGCCGATCGATGATGGGCTCCGATCACCCGGCGGATCGTCGCCGCGGGAGGTCGCCCCGGCTGGCCGGGGCGACCGTGGGCGGGTGGGCAGGCGGCGACGATCCGGAAGGCCGCGCACTTTCCCCGGCTGCCGCGCAAGATTCGGGTGAAAACCCGGAAAGCAGGAAGAAAGATTGCCCATATTCGGCAAACCACCTCTATAATGAAGCTGGAGAGTGAAATTCTTATGTTTGGAGGTGGAAGAACATGGTCGTGACGCGCACATGCCTCACGATGGGAGCAAAACTCCTGTTCAATCTGCTCGTCGTCTTGGCCGTGAGTTTCGGTGCGGCCGCAACATTTCAAGTGGAGATCAAGAACGCCCCGAAGGGCTGCAACGACATCCACATCAATTTCAACCAGAACATTGCCAACCCCAAGGCGGTGAACCCGAAAACGCAGGTTCCCTTGACGGCCAACGGTGAGAATCTGGACGCCCAGTTCGCGGGGAACTCGCTGAAGAAGGGCGACACCTACAAGGTCACCGTCGAGGGCACAGATCCACTGACGGTCGACGAAGCCTGGTGGACCCGCGACGGCAGCAACATCAAGAATGTCGACGTCGGCACCGAGGTGGTCATCTCGGAAGTCGTGCCGAAGAAAAGGCCTCTGTGGAACACCGGCTCTCCCAAGATCGTGATCTACAACGGCGCTGATTCTTACCTGGGCTTCAGCTCGGGCAACATCGGTGTCGGACTCGAGCAGCGCTGGTGGGCGGCCCCGTTCTCGATCTTCGATAGCCCGGCGGTCATCACTGAAGTTCATGTCAACTACTTCATCCCGGCCGGTTTCGAGGGCGACAACATCCGCTACAAGATCTGGCAGCGCAACGGCTTCAACACGCCCGGCGCGCTCATCCAGGAAGGCGTCCTCGGGATCATGGGTCCCGGCATCGACAACCCCGAGATTCCGCAAGTGGACGACTGGCTCCATATCTACACGGGCCTGGCCATCCCGCTCAACCCGGGCGACTACTACTTCACCATCTATGGTGACGGAAACACCCAGACCCTCACCCAGTTCCAGAACGCAGCTTGGCTGACCGGCGCCGCCAACGACACCATCGCCTACAACAACAACCAGGCGTGGCGCTCGGCGACGCATCCGGCCCCTGGCTTCCAGCCATACAGCCTGACACCCGCTGTCCTTTCGCCGACGCCCCTCATGGGTGACGGTCGCGAGATTTACAACGTCTCGTTCGCCTTGTACGGCAACGGCGGTCGAACCTCGCAGGTCTGCTCCGGTGAAGTGATTTGGCAGTCCTGGGTAGGCCCAGCACTCGATTTCTGGTGGCGATGGGTCGTTCAGGATAACACCGACGCGGTCGTTGCATATCGGTATCCGGTCGTGACTGCGGCCAACGGCTATGAGCACTCGTTCACGGCCCCGGTCTCGAACCTGGCTCCTCAGTTCATCGACCTTCAGTACCGGGTGTGGCTCAACACTCGCGCCAACATCTTCCCGGCAAACCCTGAAAACGATGACGGCGTCCAGTTCCCGATGATCAACGGCGACTGCGACCGGGACAATGAAATCGCGATCGGCGACTTCGCCTTGATCTCCACGGCCTTCGGCTCGTTCCCTGGTGAACCCAACTGGAACGAGGATGCCGATGTAGACGGCGACAGCGAAGTCACGATCGGCGACTACTCGATCATGTCGGACAACTTCGGTATCGAAGGCGACTGATCCCAGACTCGCTGATCCACAAACGCAAGCCGTCCCTCCGCAGACATCCCGCCGCGGAGGGTCGGCTCTTTGTTTGGGCGAACCTTCTTCCGTCCCCGCGCGGTCGTTGTTATGTAAGCGAGGTCCGTCATGCGTCTCATTGCAATCGTTTTTCTTTGCCTCTTGTCGGTGCTTTGCCCGGCCCAACGTGTCGATGTGCTCGTCGAATTCGATCAGAAACCCAAGTCACTCGACCATGCCATCCGCATCATCGGAGGCTCGGGCAAGGTGCTGGACAGCGAGGCGGGCAGCGCGCGCTATCGCGTCGAACTCAAGGGCCAGGTCGTCCGAGCCATCGAAAGGCTTAAGCGAGTCCGAGGGATCAAGGCCGTCGAAGCCGTGACCCCCGTACCTCCGACCATGCTTTTGGAGACCCGGTCCGTAAGCCGCATGAGGGCCATGGTCGACGAGTACAAGACCAAGTATCAAGGCTACCTCGACGCCTGCGGCCAGAAGCGAAGCGATGAAGACGAGGCCAGCGATGAGTGGCCCGGGCTCGACTACATCGAGGCGTATCGATTCTACGTCGAAGAGCGGGCTTACCCGTTCGACCAGCCGAACTGGGCGGCTTGGGACCTCGCGGGACGGCACCGCGACCGCATGCCCGCCTGGCAAGGCGCCCAACCCGGCGCGCAAGGCTTCAACGGGCAATGGACCTTTGTCGGACCGCGCAATCTCGATACGCCCTACCGCATCTACTACGGATTGCCGCCGCTCAACGGACGGATTAACGGCATTGCATACGATCCGACCAATCCGACAACCTTCTACGTCACCGGCGCACAAGGGGGCGTTTGGAAGACAACCGATAACGGCGTCAACTATACGCCCCTCGGAGATAAGTGGGAAGTGATGGCGGCCAGCGCCGTCGCCGTCCATCCGACGAACCCCAATGTAGTCTTCGTCGGTACGGGCGATTACGCCGGCAGCCGTCCCTATTCGATGGGGATCATGAAGTCGACGGACGGCGGAGCGACTTGGGCCAACTACGGTCGCGCCCAGTTCGGAACCCGGGCCATCGAGAGGATCCTCATCGACCCGGCGAATCCCCAGATCGTGCTCGTCACCACTGGTCGCGGCTCGGGAGGCAACGGCTTCGTCTGGCGCTCCATCGACGGTGGCGTTACGTGGAACTCCGTCATCAATACCGCCGCCAGCTACAGCGATATGTCTTACGGCGTTCCCGCAGGCGGCGCTCGCTACGTTTACGCGGTGGGTGGCGACTCGGCAGGCGGCAAAATCTGGCGCTCGGCCAACCAGGGCGCCACTTGGACCCAGCTCACGAGCCCCGTAAGCGGGAGCCAGGGCGGCATGTGCATCCAAGCCTCAAAGATCGACCCGAACACCGTGTACCTCCTGTGCCCCTCTGCCCGAAAGATCTACAAGAGCACCAACGCGGGCGCGAACTGGACCGACATCTCGGCCGGATTCGTCAACGGTAGCAACAACTACAACTGGTCGCAGGGAACCTACGACTTCTTCCTGGAGACTTCCGTCGCCAATGGCAACGATGCGATCTACGTTGGTCTCATCGACGTCGTGATGTCGCCCAACGGTGGCGCTACCTGGCAATCGGTGGGCGGCCCTGCCTATAGCAACTCTTCGGTCCTGCACAACGATCAGCAGTCCGTCGCGCTCCACCCCACGAACCCCAACCAGCTCCTCGTTGGCGGCGATGGAGGGCTCTTCAGGTTCACCTATAATCCGGCGAACAACACCTGGACCTGGGGATACTTGAGTGCCAACTTGGGAGTGACCCAGTTCTATAAGTCGGCCTTCCATCCGACCAACCCGAACATCATGCTGGGCGGCACGCAAGACAACGCCACCCCGTTCTGCAACGGCAATCTTAACGTGTGGGACAACGTGGGCGGTGGCGACGGCGGCTTCTGCGCGATCAATCCGAACTCGACGAATCGCCAGTTCTGCGAGTCGCAGAGCTTGAACCTGTACAAGACAACGAATAGTTGGAGCAGCAGTTCGGGGATCAGCCCGAACTGGGGTTCCGACAGCCGCGCCTTCATCGCCCCGTTCATCCTCGATCCGAACGATCCGAATCTACTGTACGCGGGGACGAACTACCTTTGGCGCTACAACGACAGCGGCAACTCTTGGACGGCTCGCCTCGGAAGCCAACTCCTCTCGGCGAGCGGCAACCTTCGCTCGATTGGCATCGCTCCGGGTGATGGACAGCGGATCTACACCGGCGCGAGCGACGGCCAAGTCTGGATGACTTCCAACGGCGGCACGAATTGGACCCAAATCAACACCGGCTCCCCGGGTTTGCCGAACCGCACGATCACTTCGATCAGCGTCAACCCGGCCAACAAAAACGCTGTCCTCGTCACGGTGAGCGGGACCGGGACGGGCCACGTGTGGCGATGCACCGACACGACCGCCGCCAATCGAGTGTGGACTAACGTCAGCGGCTCCGGCCTGACAGGGCTGCCCGACGTCCCCGTCAACATGCTTGCTCGCGATCCCAATAGCCCTCAGTCTGTTTGGTACGTCGCGACCGATGTGGGAGTTTTCGCCACGGGCGACTCGGGCGTTACATGGGCGAACGCCACCGCGCCGCTCGGCCTGCCCAACACCCAGGTCAACGACATCAAGGCGGTTCCCGGAACGGGCCGGCTCATGGCCGCCACCTACGGGCGCGGCATGTGGTATATCCGCATAACCAACCTCCAGTCGATCAGCGGAACGATCAACCTGCAGGATTTCAATCCCGATGCGTCACCCCGGACCATCACGATCGAGTTCAGAAACCCCGGCTCGACCACCCCTGTCGCGAGCGTCACGCAACCGATTGGTGGGGGCGGTCCCCAGGCTTTCACTGCCGAAGTGAACCTGATGGGGACGTACGACGTAGCCGTGAAGGGGCCCAACTGGTTGCGAAGGACCATCTCGAATGTCTGGATCACGCCGGTCGGCGTCACCGGGCTCGCCTTCGACCTCATCAACGGGGACTGCGACGGAGACAACGAGGTCGACATCGGCGACTACTCGCTCCTGTCCTCAAGCTTCGGCTACAGCTTGGGGGATGCCCTTTTCGTTCCGACCACCGATCTCAACGGGGACGACACCACCGACATCGGTGACTTCGCCGTCCTCAGCGCGAACTTCGGTCTGACAGGCAATCCGTAGGCGAGGGGCGGCGCTCAACCGGCGAGCGCCGCCCGGACCGCTTCGGCATGACCGGCCGGCTTGACTTTCCGCCAAACGTCCGTGACCGTGCCTTCGGCATCGAGCAGGAACGTGGTGCGCTCGACTCCCATGTAGGACCGCCCATACATCGACTTCTCCACCCAAACGCCGCAGGCTTGGGCAAGCACCTGCTCGGTGTCGGCCAGGAGCGTGAAGCTCAATCCGAACTTGTCGGCGAACTTGCGGTGGCTCTTCGCGCCGTCCGGCGAGACTCCGATCACTCGCGCGCCTTCAAAACTCCCAAGCGCATCCCGGAACTCGCACGCTTCCTGTGTGCATCCCGAAGTGTCGTCCTTCGGATAGAAGTAGATCACCGCTCGGGCGCCCAGCAGGTCAGCCTTGGTCACGGTCCGGCCGTCTTGGTCGGCGAGCGAGAATTCGGGAAACGGTTGTCCGATTTCGAGCATAGCCTTGCCTACGTGCCTCCCGCATCGGCCGTCGGCATGGGGTAGCCTCGAACCACGATGATGAAGATCGCGGCCTTGCTCTTGATGCTCCTCGCATTCGTCGCCGGGGCGTTCCCGGCATCGGCACAAGACAAGATCGTCAAAGCCGGCGACAAGGTCAAGCTCACCTGCGAAGAAGAACCGTCACTGAACCGGGAGTACACGATCACGAAGGATGGCTATATCCTCCTCTCCTTCGTTGGTGCGATCCAGATCGGAGGCAATACCGAGCAGTCGGCCTCCGACAAGGTCGCCGCGGAGCTCGTCAAGCAGAAGATCCTGTCCAAAGCCACCGTGACGATTCGGCTCGTCCTTCCGGATGCACCCGTGAAGTTCGCGGGAGCCGTCGTGAATGTGGGAGAGCTGCCGTTCAAGGAAGGCTTACGTCTGGTCGAGGTGGTTCGGATCGCGCAACCCACCGAGGTCGCCGACCTCGAGCGGGTCGAGATCACCAGCGCCACCGGCGACAAGGTCGTCGTCAACTTCGCCCAATTCCAGGGCATCCGCGACGAATACAACCCGGCCCTTAGGCCAGGTGATATCGTGATGTTCCTCATCAAGGAGAAGCCGAAAGAAGTCTTCGTCCTCGGCGCCGTGGGCAATCCGGGCGCTCAACCCTGGACCGAAGGACTCACCTTGCGCCAGGCCATCGACCGAGCGGGGGGAGTGGGCACTCAGGGCGACAAGACCCGCGTCTCTATCGAGCGCGAGGGCAAGATCGTCGTTTACGACCTCAGCATCGCCAGCGCCGATGCCGTGCTGGTCGATCAGGACCGGATCATGATCGAGGTCGTGCGCGAGCGGCGCTTTGTCTTCGTCGACGGCCAGGTGAAGCGTCCCGGCAGCGTCGAGTTCGCCCAGGGCAAGACCATCTCCCAGGCCATCAACGAAGCCGGCGGGCCGCTAGGCAGCGCCGCGATGAACCGCGTGAAGTTGGTCCGGAAGAACGCCGTCACCGAGGAGTCCGTCAACGTCGATCGCATCAACCAGGGATTTGCGCCCGATATGCCGCTGCTACCAGGCGACAACATCATCGTCCCGAAGAAGAGCCCCAAGCTGGACCCGCTCAAGATTGGGGCCGGCGTTCTGCTGATGTTCCTCCTCTTCGGTCGGTGATTCGACGCGACACCACCAAGGGCTCGCCAGAACCCGTCCGCGCTCTCGATCGCATCGTCGAGCGCGAGAGCGGAGAGCCGCTCGTCCACCTGGCCGAGGCGTCGCCTTCAGCGGTCATCCTCCGGCCTACCGTCATTCCATACCTCCGCGAGAGCGTGGCCCGCATGCTGGAGTCGGCTTGCCTGGCGTTGCCCGCAGGCTACCGGCTCGGCGTCATCGACGCCTGGCGCCCCCTGATCCGTCAGCGCCGTATCTATGAATGGATGACTTCTTGCGTGCTCGAGGTCTGGCCCGACCTTCCCCATGCTGCCGTGCGCCGGCGCGTGAACCGCTTCGTAGCCCCGTGGAACCGCAAGGCGCCACCCGGGCACTGCACGGGGGGCGCCGTCGACGTCTTCCTCGTAGGTCCCGACGGCGAGCAAGTGGACGTCTCCGCCCCCTTCGGCCGGTTCCGTGCCGCTGCGACCTACACCCTCGGCCTCGACCGGGACGCCTTGCGCCACCGCGAGATGATGATCGAGGCCATGCTCGGCGCCGGGTTCTCCAATTGCCGAGACGAGTTCTGGCACTACAGCTTCGGTGATGCGGGCTGGGCGGTCCGGGCGGGGTTGCGAGACTGCCCCTACGGGATCGTCGAGCTCGATCCCGCCCTGTATGCGGAGCAAGAACGCTTGTGGATCGAGGCCCTCGCCGAGCGACCCAACCCCTTCCTCGAGGGCTCATGAGCGAGCAAGACCACCCTGAGCGCCAGCCAGCACCGGACGAGCCCGGAACTGCCGTCGCCCACGCTCCCGACGTCACGGTACTCGTCCCCGCTTTGGACGAGCAGGACACCATCGGCGAGGTCGTAGAACGGCTACTCGCCCTCCCCCTCGATCTCGAGGTGATCGTGGTCGACGACGGCAGCACCGACCGTACGGCCGAAATCCTCGCCGCATTCGGGAATCGGATCACGGTCCTCAACTCGCCCTCGCCGCGCAGCGGCAAAGGATCGGCGATCCGCCAGGGACTGGAAGTCGCACTAGGGGAGGTCGTCGTCATCCAAGATGCCGATCTCGAATACAAACCGGAGGAGATCCCCTCCCTGGTCGCCCCGATCCTAGCGGGTAAGGCGAACGTCGTCTATGGCACCCGCTTCGCCCATGGCCTGCCGCGAGGAATGGCGCTGCCCAACAAGCTCGTGAACAAGCTCCTCGTTTGGGCGGTGGCGCTCCTCTACTTTCGCCGCATTACGGACGAAGCCACCTGCTATAAGGCCATCCGCCGCACCCTCCTCTTGCGCATGCACCTCGTGTGCCGCCGTTTCGAGTTCTGCCCCGAGGTCACTGCGAAGGCCTGCCGGCTCGGCGAGCGGATCGTCGAGATGCCCATCCACTACGAGCCCCGGACCAAGGCGGCCGGCAAGAAGATCCGGTGGACCGACGCCCCCGTCGCCTTCTGGACGCTCCTCCGGCACCGTTTCGGCCGGTTCTGAGGTGCCGGTCAGAAGCGCGAACCCAGGGGCTACTTCCGGCGTGGTGCTCGGCCGTACGAGATCAATGCTCGGGCGACGAACAGCCCCTGCCCGAAGGGCAGAGGCTGGGTGTCGGCACGAAAGGCGACTCTTAGAAAATACGGATTCGATCGATGTCGACACCGATACACGGATATGCGGGCCCCGGGCTGCCGGGGAATGGCTGGATCGGCGGCTGCTTGTAGGGCGAAAAGTCGATCATCCAAAGCACGATGTTGTTCGCCCCACCGGTCGGCAAGACGACAGGGACAGTGTGATTGGCGAGCGCGGTCGACACGGTGTTGAGCCGGAACGTATTCGTCACACCGATCGGATAGCCAACCGGCCCAAGGCCGTAGTTCGGGTTCAAACCACGCCACCTCTGGTTCACGAAGTCGTAGATCGACACATAGGCATAGACCGGCCCGCAATCCGGATCTCGGGCAGCGTCGTAGGTCATCGAGAGGGTGGCAGGGACCGTTGCGCCAACATAGCCGGCCAAGATGATCCCGCATTGCTTGCTCGTTGCCGAGGACAGCTTCACAACACGCGAGTCGCCGAGATTGAACATGCTCGCGATGTGTCCGTCCGTTGCCGTGCCATTGGTCGCGGTGTAGCCGCGAGCCGATTGCGGCAACGCCGGGTCGAAGTCCCGACAGTTAAAGAGGTGGAAGTTGTCGAAGTGAACTCGTCCGACTGTCGGTTGGTAGAAGTTATCGTTGAAACCGAACATCTGACAATCCGCCGTCGGGGTGAAGCGGAAGATTCGCGCCAGAGTGCGCCATCCGCTAATCGGCGGGGCCGTACCGACCGCGGTATAGGTCCAAAAGTCGAACTCGTTGCCTCCGGTGAGCATGGTATTCGGAACCGTCGAGAAATTGGGCTGCCCCGCATTCCGTTGAGCGATGCAGTCGAACAGGAGGACGTTGGGCATCCGCGTATAGGGCTGGCTCATCGCCTGCGTGCAGCCGAAGAGATTGAAGGTCTGACTGATCGGTGGCTCGACCGTGTGAACCATCGTGCGTCCATTGGTGCCGCCATAGCCGGACCAGACTTCCACGTAGTTCTTGTCGAAACACCAGTAGTCGAGATCGTAGTTCTCGAGGATCGGCGCGGCGAGCTTCTGTTGGCCCAGCGAATAGTGCGACACTTCGAAGCTGCCGTTTTGCAGTCGGTTTTGGGCCGTGGCAATGGCCGAAAGGACGAATGCCGCGACGATGGTCATAGGCAGCATGAGGGGGTTCGGGGAAGGTCTTTTCATCAGGATTCTCCGCGCCCCGAAGGGCACGTGATCAGTATTCGGGACCGATCGTGACAGGATCGTGACGAGCCGGCAAAGGTCCTGGATTAGGTTCACCATCGAGGAGCGTGGCGGTTTGAGAGTCCTGCGGAATGGCGCCTTCGCGACGAAACGCTACGGCACCTGGGCGAGTTCCGTCTTGAGCGTGTTGATCGAATCGATGTTCTCAGGATCGACCTCGTTGAGGGCCGCCAAGTACAGCGAGACGAAGTCGCCCAAGTAGGCGAGGCTCAGCATGCGCTCGATCAGCGGGCCGCCCCGCGCCTTGGCCCTGTGGAAGGTGCATAGGCCACGGACGAGGCCGGCGGTCACCCGCTCACGGGCTTTCATCTTCGCGCTCTCCGTTCCGTCCTCCAGCACGATGCCCACCCACTCGGCGACGCCTTGGCGATCCGCCAGGACCCAGCCCAGGATCTCGTTGTGGCACAGTTCGGGGTACGTGTTCGCGAAGGTCATGTTCTTCGCGTTCTCGTTGATCTGGCCCTTCCAACGGTTCGCCACAAGCCCCTGCCACTGACCGAGGCCGTAGAGCACGGAGAGCCGGCCGTGCAAAGCGAATGCGAGGCGTTTCGCTTCGTTGCCATCATACGCCGTCTCCACGCACCATTCGGCGGCACAACTCTGCAGCAATTCGACGAGCGCGCCGTAATCCTGCGTCGGCAGGAGCCCGAAGACCTCGCATGCCACGACCACGGGCATCAGGTTGTAGCCAAGGGCCGTGCGCGGCGGCTGTCCGCCGGGGATTCGCACGACCGGGAAGCCATCGGTTTCGCCCCATTCGGCAAGCTTCCCTCCGCTGGTCACGACGACGATCTGGGCGCCCGCCTCCTTCGCCTGGGCGTAGGCCGACAGAGTCTCTTCCGTGTTGCCCGAGTAGCTTACGGCGAAGACGAGGCTGTCCTTCCCGACGTAGTGCGGCAGGTGGTAGTCCCGGTTGACGAAGAAAGGGATGTCGCCATGGGCTTCGAAGAGGGCGCGAACGAAGTCGCCCCCTGCCGCTGAGCCTCCAAGGCCGGTGAGGAGGGCGAGGTTCGGCTTGCGCTCGAGGCGCAACGGAACGCCTCGACCGATCTCCACCGCCTCGCGGATCTGCTCGGGATAGGCGACTGTTAGCCCGTACATGCCCTTCGGGTCATGTCGAAGGACGAAGGCGGCATCGTCGAGCGAGCCCATGCCTATTCTTCGGCGAACGGGTCGTACTCTTCGACCGTGGGCGCAGTCGAGACTGCGGCCGTGGCCGAGGCGGGAGCTCCGCCGGCGTCATCGCGCGGGCGATCGAGCAGCTGGACGTTATCGGCCACGATCTCGACGACTTCGCGGTTCGCCCCGTTCTGATCGGTGTACTTGCGAGACTGAAGCCTGCCCTCGACCGCGACCAAGCGGCCCTTATTGGCGTAGCTGGAGATGATTTCGGCGGTCTTCTCCCAGCACTTAACGCGGAAGAAGTCGGCGTCCGGCGAGCCGTCGGTCGGCTTCATCCGCTTGGTGACGGCGATCTGGAAGTCCAGCATGTTCTTGCCGGTGGTGGTGGTCCTCAACTCGGGGTCGTGGGTCAGTCTGCCCACGAGAACGACTCGATTTATCGACATTTCAGGCCTCTCTGAGGAAGATGCGATGACGAATAACGTCGTCGCTGATGCGCATTTGGCGGCTTAGTTCTTGGGGGACTTTGGCTTCGGCTTCGAAGTTCATCAGCACGTAGTTGCCCTCTTTGAGGCCGTCGATCTCGTAAGCCAGTTTGCGCTTGTCCCACTTTGCGGCGCGCTCGACGGTCCCACCCTGGGTCTCGACGACGCCCTTGAACTTGTCGGCGATCGCTTGAACCTCGGCGTCGTTGAGGTTCGGCCGAACGATGTAAAACGCTTCGTACTTTCTGGTGTTCATGTTGCTCCCTATGGCCAAACGGTTCCTCGAAGGAACAGGGGGCCTGCTTTGCTGGAAGAGGATACCTTCTAAAGACCCGCGCCATCCCGTTCGCAGTCTCACTTCTCACGCACCGAACGTGAGGGGATCAGCGGCCGGAGACGTCTTCGGTGCCCGTCTTGCCCTCGAAGCTTTCGCCGGCGTGCGGCATCGAAAGGTCCTCTACGGCGGGACCTCGGGTGCCTTTGTCGAACAGCACGTCCTCGCCGCCGAGGGGGTATTCCTTGCGGAGCGGGAAACCCACCCAGTCGTCGGGGAGGAGGAACCGCTGGGTTTGCTCGTTGCCCTCGAAGACGATCCCGAACAGGTCCCACACTTCGCGTTCGGGGTACTCCGCGCCAAGAAAGATGTGCTTGATCGTCGGGACCCGTTGGCCGTCGTCGACGCCGACCTTGACGAAAATGCGCGAGGCGTGCTTGAGCGACATGAGGTTGTAGACGACCTCGAACCGCTCCTCAAAGTCGCGCTCGTGGTTCCACGCACTGTAATCGACGCCGAGGCACTCGCTGAAATAGTCGTACTGGAGGTCGGGGTCGTTCTTGAGGAGTTCGATCACGCGGGGCAGGGCCTCGCGCCGCACGCAAAGATAGGTCTCGCCACGGAATTCCTTGACCTTGACCAGATCGTCCGAATACGTTTCGCGGACCTTAACGGCCTCCATCCGCTCGTGGCCGACCATGGGGTCAGGCATCTACTTCCCTCCCCCGGCAGGCTGTAGAGCGGCGTCGGGAATCGGGGTAGCGGCAGGCGCTTCCGGCGCCCCGAACTTGGCTTCGTGAATCTCCGGCGCCTCGTCCCAAGCGAGCGCGTTGACCCGCAGAACGTAGGCGTCGCCGATGATCCAGAGCACCATGTAGACCATCACCGCGCAGAAGCTGAACCACTGGAAAGCGAGATCGGTCTCCGGCGAGCCCATGCCGGGGTTCTTGAAAACGGTGAGCCAACTCCAGAGAAAGACCACTTCGATGTCGAAGAGGATGAAGAGCATGGCGACGAGATAGAACTTGATCGGAAAGCGCTCGCGGGCGGTGCCACTGGGCTCGACCCCGCATTCGTAGGGCGAGGCCTTATAGGGCGTGACCTTCTTCGGCCCCAGCACCCAGCTAAGGGTCACCATCGCCGCGCAGACGAGGGCCGCGACGCCCAGCAGGATGACGATCGGCATGAACTCGCCCATCGACGCCATGGTACCCCTAGCGACGGCGACCGGTACACTCGCGTCGATGTCCGCCCGCGCCCTCCTCGAATCCCTCGCCGCCGGCCGAGATCTGGGCTGGCAGGAAGCGCAATCCCTCATGCGCTTCTACATGTCCGGCGAGGCCGAGGACCCTTGGATCGCGGGGACCCTCGTGGCCCTCCGCATGAAAGGGGCCAAGGGGAGCGAGTTGGCGGCGTTTGCGTCCGTCCTCCGCGAAAGCGCATTGGGCCTTGCCCGAGCCCACCCGGCAATGGTCGACACCTGCGGCACCGGAGGAGGACGGCCCTCCTTCAACCTCTCCACGGCGGCCGCGATCGTCGCCGCCGCCGCGGGAGCGAAGGTGGCCAAACACGGGAACCGAGCGGTGACCAGCAACTGCGGCAGCGCGGATGTCCTTGAGGCTCTCGGCGTGGTTCTCGTGTCCGATCCGGAAGTGCTTCAGCACGTGTTCGACTCGGTGGGCATCGTTTTCCTCTTTGCGCCCCACCATCATCCGGCCATGCGCAACGTTGCGGCGGCCAGAAAGGCTTTGGGAATCCGCACTGTCTTCAATCAGTTAGGACCCCTGGCCAATCCGGCGGGCGCTAATCGACAGCTGATCGGAGTTTGGGACGCCGCCCTCATCCGGCCGATGGCGGAGGCTCTCGTGGCGCTGGCTTGTGAACGCTCGATGGTCGTGCACGGCCTGGACGGACTGGATGAGATATCTCCTTGCGGGCCGACCCGGTTCGCGCTCGTCGACGGCGCGGAAATCCGGGAAGGGGTGGTCGAACCGGACGAGTTCGGCATCGAACCTCTGGAACCGAGCGACCTCGCGCCGGGCGATACCCTCGCCGAAAACGCCGCCCTCCTGCGCCGGGCGCTTTCCGAGCCGGACTCCCCGCAAGCAAGGGCCGTGCTGCCGAATGCCGCGGCAGCCCTGCATCTTGCGGGTTTCGGGAGCCTGAGCGAAGCCGCGGACCACGCCAGGGAGGCGATCCGATCCGGGACAGCGATCCGCAAGCTCGACGAACTGATCGAGGTCACCCGCTCGCTGTGAGCCTCCTCGAAGAAATCCTTGCCACAAAGCGTGACGAAGTCGCCAAGCTTCGGCCCGAAGAGGTGCGCGCCCGGCTCGCAAACGCCCCCCCGGTGCGCGCCTTTCGCCATGCCCTCGAATCTGCGAGCGTTCCGGTGGCACTGATCGCCGAGGTAAAACGAGCGAGTCCCTCCGAAGGGCTGATCCGCGAGCCGTTCGATCCGGCAGCCCTCGCTCGCACGTACCGCGACGCCGGCGCGCAATGCCTGAGTGTGCTGACCGATCGCGCCTACTTCCAAGGCAGCCCCGAGCATCTCCGCCTCGCCCGCGAAGCGTCCGGCCTTCCCGTTTTGCGAAAGGACTTCGTCGTCGATGCACTCCAGATCGCCGAGGCGAGGGCGATGGGAGCCGACGCGATACTCCTCATCGCCGCCGCGCTCGACGATTCCCAGCTTCGCACTTTCCGAGAAGAGGCGGAATCGCTTGGAATGGTGGCCTTGGTGGAGGTCCACACCGAGGCGGAACTCGATCGCGCGCTCGAGTCCGGCGCGACCCTCATCGGAGTCAACAACCGCGATCTTTCGTCGTTCAAGGTCGATCTCGGCATCGGCGAGGTTCTACTTCCTCGAATCGGCCGCAATGTTTTGGGGGTCGGCGAGAGCGCCATCCGGTCCTTCGACGACGTCGAGCGCCTCCGACGCAGCGGAGCGAGGGCCGTCCTGATCGGCACGACCTTCTGCCGCGCGGAGGACGTGGGAGCCAAGGTCCGCGAGGTCATGGGCTGGTGACGCGGGTCAAGATCTGCGGGCTTACCCGGATCGAAGACGTCGAGGCGGCTATCGAGTTCGACGCGGATCGCCTCGGCTTCGTGTTCGAGCCGAGCAGTCCTCGCTACGTCGCAGAGAACGACGCCTTCCTGCGGGCAGTTGCCCAACTCGGAAGTGGGCTCATGGTCGCGGTGTTCGGCCCCGCCCCGTCCTTGTTCGTCGATGATAGGTTCTCGGCGGTCCAGGCGATCGGCGAGCGCCCGCGCGGCGCTTCCGAGTTCGTTCGCACGATTCGGCTGCACGAAGCCGCCACCGTGGAGGGCATCCTTGCAGAAGCCGGTTCGGCCGACGCCATCCTGCTGGATGCCCACACCGAGGGTGTGTATGGCGGAACCGGCCGAAAGGTCGACTGGCGGCTCGCTTCCGAGGTCGTGCGCGCCTCGGAGATTCCCGTCTTCCTCGCCGGAGGTCTCGACCCCGAGAACGTCGCGCGAGCCGTCCAGATCGTGCGGCCCTACGGCGTCGACGTCAGTTCCGGAGTCGAAGAAGCGCCGGGTATCAAGTCGAGGGACTTGATCCGGCGCTTTATCGAGGCGGCGAGGAGCTAGCTCAGTCGAGTTAGCGAATCCGCGAGGTGCGGCCTGCTGCGGGCGCCTGGAGGGGAGCAGGGCCGACCCGGAGGGCAGCATCGAGGCCGCGGTTCGCGGGCTGGCCGTAGAGTTCGGGGTTCTGATAAGTTCCGCGCTCGGCCCCGATCTTCTCGACCACGTCCGTCGGCCGCTTGCGAACCGTATAGCGGTCCGCTCGGTCGGCCTCGACTCGCCAGGACACCTCGACGCGGGGTGCGCTGGACCGAATCTGGAATCGGTTGCCGACGACCTTCTTCGAGACCTTCACCTGCACGAAGCCATCGCCATCGCCTTCGTCCACGACGGTCAGCTGGTACTTCACGTTCGCATTGACCGTATCGAAGTAGCTGGGCAGGTCGACCCAGGCGTAGCCGTCCGAGCCGGTGGTGACGTTACCGCTGTAAAAGTTCTGCGGGTAGGGGCTTTCGGTGGCGTAGTGGACGAGGTAGGCGTTCTCCGGGTCCGTAGGGTAGTCGATTCGGAAGGACTTGAGGCCGCTCGCGCCGAAATCGCCAAAGGCATACAGCGCCCAGCCGGAGGGACTGGAAGCAGCCCCCGCGACGCCGTAGGTCGTGCCCGAGCCTGCCTGGGCCAGACCATAAACTCCGTAGCCGGAATCGCTCATCGAATGGCCTGTGACGCCGGTCGTCGGGCCGGTGAGCGCCCACGACTTGCCATAGACCGCCGCGCCGAGCGGACTCGAGACGTATCCGGTCACGCCGGTGTTGTTCCCCGTGGTCGAGGCGTTCGCACCGAGCACGCCGGTACCGGTCGGGCTCTGGGTGAGGCCGAAGACGCCCGTCGTGCCGCCAGAGGACGCGGTCGCAGAGCCGAAGACGCCGGCCCCGTTCACGCTCTGGGTCTCGCCGCGCACGCCGGCGGTTTGACCGGAGGGCGCCACGCTGAGGCCGACGATCGCGGTGCCTGCGTTGCTACTCGAGTAGCTGTAGAGTCCGACGCCGTTGCCCGTGTTGGACGTGTTGCTCGCCAGGACGCCCGCGCCGTTCGGGCTCGCGCATTGCCCGAAGACACCGACCGCGTTCCCGTTGGCGTTGTTCGCCCCGCCATAGACGCCGGTGCCGGCGGAACTCGACACGTCTGCGAACACGCCGAAAGTGCTGCCGCTGGGAGCGACCGCGTTGGCCCGAATCGCGGTGCCTGCCGAACTCGACGTGTAGCTGACGAGGCCGAAGCCGGCGCCGGTGTTGGCGGTATTCGTGGCGAGGAGGCCGACGCCGCCGGGAGCGGTGGTCTGCGCCCACATGCCGTACCCGTTGGAGGTGTTCGAGTAGCCGAGGACGCCGGTGCCCCCAGGGAAGCCGCCGCCGGGGAGGCCGGTGCCCGCGCGGCCGATGACCGCCTGCCCGGTGCCGGTCTCGCCGGAAACTCCCCAGGCATCCGGGCCGCCGCTCGCGTAGCCGGAGACGCCGTTGCCGTTGGGGGTCGTCGAGACGCCCTGCACGCCAGTGTTGGCCTGGCCGTAGACGCCGATTCCGTTAGGGCTCGTCGCGGTTCCGGTGACGCCGTGAGTGGTGCCGGTGGGCGAGACGTTGTTCCCGCAGATCGCCGAGCCGAGGCCGGCGTTAGTGACCGAGAAGGCGCAGCCAGCGACATTCACGGAACCGGAGAACGGAAGGGTCAAAGCGAGGGGCTGCCACGAGGCGTTGCCGTTCGCGTCGGAGGTCATGACGAGCCCGGGAGCGGCTCCGGCACCGAGACGCAGAGCCTGAGCCTCGACCGAGCCGGAGCGGAGGCTGCCCGTAATCCCGATATGCCCGGACTGGAGGGGAGCGGCCGGATTCGGCTGGAGGGTGACGAACGCCTTTTCGACGAGTTGGGAATCGGCCGGGACGGCGAGGAGGAAGGAAAGGCCGCCGGTGGCGACGACTGCAGAGGCGAGAATGAGTGTTCGGTTCATGGGGTGGGTGACTCCTTGTGGTTCTCGCCGGACCGTTTGGAGGGGATGCTCGTCGAGGCCCGGCATCTCCTCGGTGCCCTGGCGGTCGCCCTCGTTGCGGCACCCAGCTACGGTTCCTGGCTCATGGATCGGAAAAAATGCTGGATGGTCTCTCAGGATGGCCGGGAAGTCGCGGAGGATCGCC
>DDTO01000004.1:698198-874784 GCA_002344135.1 Chthonomonas sp. UBA2362
GATCGCCGGGAAGTCGCGGAAGAGCGGCAGGGAGTCGCGGAAGAGCGGGACTTCGCGCCGCACGAAGCCACCGGCGGGCACGCCTCTATCCCGTGATGTCCGCGGGGCAAAGCGCGGTCGAGCCCGCGCACTCCAAAGAGAATGCGGTGGGTAGCATCGACGCGTGAGGCTCCTCGCCGTCCGCGCCGTTCCCGCCATGGTCCTCCTGCTCGCCACCGCCTCCTGCGCCGGAGAGAACCGGGTGGCGGCCGCGCGGCGCGAGAAGGAAGCCGGGCTTCGCGAACGGTTCGCCGGGCTCGGACTCCGCTATCCCGCCGCACGGCTCTACCTTCGGGCGTTCAAGCGCGAGCGCGTCCTGGAAATGTGGGCAGGCCCGCGCGAGGGGCCCCTCAAGCTGGTGCGGACCTACGCGATCGTCGCGGCATCCGGCGAACTCGGGCCCAAGCGCGTCGAAGGGGATCTGCAGGTGCCCGAAGGATTCTACGTCGTCGAGCGCTTCAATCCCCAGAGCCGCTTCCACCTCTCGCTCGGACTCGATTATCCCAATGCGAGCGACCGGGTGCGAAGCGACCGTCGGCGACCCGGCGGCGACATCTTCATCCACGGCGGAAGCAGCAGCATCGGCTGCATGGCGCTGACCGATCCGGTGATTCGCGAGGTCTATGTCTGCGCAGCGGACGCCGCTCGGCCGATCGACGTGCACGTCTTTCCCTGCCGGATGACCGACGAGGCGATGAAGGGACTCGCTAAGCAGCATGGAGCAGACTCCGATCTCCTGCGATTCTGGAACGAAATCCGACCGGGCTACACACTGTTCGAGCGCGCGCGGAAAGTTCCGCAGGTCACGGTGCGAAAGGACGGCACCTACGTCGTTCGGCCCTAGTCGGGCTGCGCCGGGTGGGGCTGATCCTGCGTAGACTTAAGTAAAATCGCCGCTTACGGCAACCCGGAGGAAGAAAAATCAGCATGACAGCCAATCTCGCAGTGACCATGTCCGAATTCGATGAGAAGGTCTTGAAGTCTCCCGTCCCGGTCCTCGTGGACTTCTGGGCGGAATGGTGCGGCCCCTGTAAGGCGATCGGCCCGTCGGTGGAGCAGGTCGCCGCCGAATACGAGGGCAAGGCCCGGGTCTTCAAGCTCGACGTCGACACCGATGGCGAGATCGCCTCCCAGTACGGCGTAATGAACATCCCCGCGCTGATCGTCTTCAAAGACGGCAAGGAAGTCGATCGCCATATCGGAATCCTCTCCAAGCAGGGGATCGCCGCGCTTATCGACCGGCACCTGTAATCCGATGCGAGAGTTCGCGGACGCGATGTTCGCGGGGGCGTTGCTGCTCTGCGGCGCGATGATCCTCGTGTGGCTGCTGCGTCTGCGGTCCCAGCGAAGCCGAGGCTACGTGATGGCCTCGGCGTTCGCCTGTCTGGGCGGGATAATTCTCGCATTGCGTGAGAACGCCCCCGGCCCGGTGATCTGGGTTCTCGGCGTGATCCTCTTTCTGCTGTTGGCGGCAGACATGGGGATCAAGGCCGTGCGCCAAGCCAAGGATCGGAGCCCATGAAGGTCGCCGTCGTCGGCGCGGGGATCGCCGGCCTCCACGCGGCGCTCGCCCTGGAATCGAAGGGCTGCGAGGTCGCTGTATTCGAAGCGCGCTGCCGACTGGGCGGGCGCCTACAGACCCTCGACGGCTACGAGGCAGGTGGAGAATGGATCGATGCCGACCATCGTCGATGCCTCGACTCCCTCGACGCTCTCGGCCTCGCGGTCGCCCGTACCGAAGGTGACTATCGGATCCTCCGCTGCGGTCGATCGACGATCGGACCCGATCCCGTGATGCGCGCCTCGAAGCAGAGCGTCGATCGAGCGGCCGCACTCCTCGCCGAAAAACCCGATCCCGAGCTCGATGGCCGGACGCTGGCCGATTTCGTCGCAGAGAACGCCGCCGACCCCTGGTGGCCGACCGTGTACTACCGATCGGACGAGGGAGACGACCTGGACCGGATCGGCTTGCTCGGCTGGCTTCACGGCTTCCGGCACTATCTCGTCCGCGGCGAGACCGACGCCAGCGCCTTCCGCGTAGTCGGAGGGATGGGCGCCTGGATCGAAGCGCTTGTCGCCGGTCTCGAGGCGCGTCCCCATCTTCGACACGTTCTCCGCGGCGTGATCCGCAGCGGCGACCAGGTGTGGCTCGATTTCGGTGCCGAAGCGCTGGCCTTCGACCGCGTCCTGCTGACCCTCCCGCCTCGATGCCTGGAACGCGTCGCCTTCGAGCCCGCGCTATCGCCGGAGAAGCGCGAGGCGATCGCATCGTGTCGCATGAGTAGGGCCATCAAGATCGCTCTCGTCTACGACCGGCGCTGGTGGGAAGACATCGAATGGAGCGGGCTCCTCTTCGCGGATTCCGAACTTCAGCAGGTCTGGCCCGCCTTGGCGGCACCAGTCCTGTGCGCCTACGTCTGCGGCGACGACGCCGAACAATGGACGGGGCGAGCCGATCCCGTCGCCGACGCCCTCGCCGAGGTCGGGCGCCTCGTACCCGGAGGAAGGGCGCACTTCGTGCACGGGATGATTCACGATTGGCTTGGCGATCCCTTCTCGCAGGGCGCCTTTTCCCACCTGGCCCCGGGGTATGTTCAGGGACCGATGAAGCATATCGCGCCGCCCGAGGGTCGCATTCATTTCGCAGGCGAACACACCGCCGAATGGACCGGGTTCATCGAGGGCGCCCTCGAAAGCGCCGAACGGGCCACCGAGGAGATCATCGTTGGCTGAGCTTCTGACCAATTTTCGCTGGGCATTGGACGGCTCACCCCAAGAAATGCTCATCGAAGACGGGTGGGTTACCTGGCGTCGTCCCGCCGGTGGCTCGTTGGACGGGTTGCCCATCGCCCGCGATCTCGGTGGAGCGGAACTCGTCCCCGGGTTCATCGACGCCCATTGTCACATTCTGCCCACCGGGCTCGACTTTGCGAAACTCCATCTCGGGCAGTGCTCGTCGCGAGAGGCGGTGATCGAAGCGGTGGCTTCTCGGCATTCGGAACTCGCACCGGGCGAGTGGCTGCTCGCCGTTCACTACGACCAGACTCGCTTCGAGGACGGGGTCCACTTGACGGCGGCGGAGCTCGATCGGGTGGTTCCCGATCGCCCGGTTCTCCTGCGTCACATGAACGGTCACGCGGGCGTGGCGAACAGGGCCGCGCTGAAGCTCGCGGGCGTCGGACCCGACGAGCCCGACCCCAGTGGGGGCGCCTTCGTTCGCGACGAGAGCGGAGCGCTGACCGGCGTCTTGCTCGAACGGGCTCTCGACCAGGTCGCGAAGGCGACGCCGGAGCCGAACGTGGAAGAAATGGTGGACGCCATCCTCGCGGCGGGCCAAGCGATGCACGCGCTGGGTATCACCTGCGCCACCGATATGATGACCGGTTACCTCGACCTGGAAGACGAGTTGACCGCCTATCGCCTGGCTTCCGAGCGGGGATGCCCGGTCCGGATTCGGCTGTTCCTTCAGTGGAGTGCGGTTCTCGGTCCCAAGGCGATGGATCCCGTCCGCCTCACCGAGCACATGGCGGCGCTGGATCCACTCCGATGTCGGATCCTCGGACTGAAGATCTTCGCCGACGGGGCGATCGCGTCGGCAACCGCCGCCATCTACGGAGGGTATGCCGGCCAGGAAGCCAAGACATCCGGCCAACTCATCTACAGCCCTGAGCGGCTGACCTCGATGGTGCGCGTCGCGGACGAAGCGGGATGGCGCATCGCCGTCCATAGCATCGGCGACTACTCCACCGACCTCGTCATGGATGCCTTCAAAGAAACCGGACACGGCGACCGGCACCGCCTCGAGCACGCCATGATCCTGAGCGACGATCAGATTGCTCGACTGGCCGATCTGGGCTGCCACGTCACGATGCAACCAGAGTTTCTGGTTCAGAACGGCAGGGCCTATCGGCGTCAGTTGGGACCGGAACGGGCGAGCCGTCTCAAACGGGCGCGAAGCGTTCTCGACGCAGGGATCCCGCTATCCTTCAGCTCGGACCGCCCCATCGTTGCCGGTTCGCCCGTCACGGGCATCGCCGCGGCTACCCATCGACCGGACGGCTTCGACCAGTCCGAGAACGTGACCCGGAAAGAAGCGATCTCGGCCTACACGCTCGGTGGCGCGATCGCCAACGGAGACGAGGGGGTTATGGGGAGCCTGAATGAGGGACAGGTCGCCGACTGGACCCTGCTGCCGGCATGAGGATCACCGGTACATTTCTCGACGAAATCACGCACGACATTCCCTCCCAGAACTGGGACTACGAGGACTGGCGGCGCGAATTCGCGCTGTATCGCGAAATCGGCATCGACACTGCGATCGTGATCCGGGCCGGGTACCAAGACAAGTGCATCTATCCCTCTCGCGTCATCGAAGTTCTCCACACCTACGACGACCTCGGTCGCTGGTTTCTCGACCTCGGCGAGGAGTACGGGGTCGGCATCTGGTTCGGTCTTTACGATTCGGGACGACACTGGCTCCGCGGGGCGTGGTGGCGCGAGGTCGAGGTCAACCTTGCGTTCATCGACGAGTTGGTGGAGCGGTATGGCTCGAGTCCTGCCTTCGCGGGGTGGTACATCTGTCACGAGACCAGCCGCAACGACGTGAACATCGTGGACATTTTCAATGCCCTCGGCAGGCGCTGCCGCGAGGCGCTCGATCGCCCGGTCCTCATCTCGCCTTTTCCGCAGGGAGCGAAGCAGTTCGGCGGATCGCAGGTGTTCTCCCTCGGGGAGTCCATGGATCACTGGCGCCATATCTTCGAGCACACTTCGGGCGCCTTCGACGTTTGCGCTTTCCAGGATGGACAGATCCACTACGAAGAGCTTCCGGCCTTTCACGAAGCGATCGCCGCTCTCGGTCGACAACATGGAGTTCGGATCTGGTCGAACGTCGAATCCTTCGATCGCGACATGCCGATCAAGTTCCCGCCGGCGGATTGGCGGCGATTACGCTTCAAACTCGAGGCAGCAGCTCGTGTTGCCGAGAAGATCGTGACGTTCGAATTCCCCCACTTCATGTCGCCGCACTCCTGTTATCCGGCGGCCCATAACCTCTATCGGCGCTACCGGGAGTGGGCAGCAGACGTTTCCGACTAAGGACCAAGGGGGACGGCGGTCGCCTCCGGGGCAAAGAGGATTGAGGATTGAACTTTTCGTCGCAAGAGTCAACGATTAAGCCTTAAACCCGATTTCGGGTCGGGATCCTCATCATGATCTGCCTTCTTAGGTTTGCGAACTAGCGTTCGCGATCGTGCCTTTTGGGCATCCCCATCGACAGCGTCCGCATGTCCCCCCTGGTCTGTTAGTCGATTTCGATCTGGACCGTCGCGTTGTGTCGATCCAGCGCGTCCTGAATGTCGTCGATTCTCACCTGAAGACGATCGATCTCCGCCGCCACATGCGCGGCATCCATCTGCGCCACGTATTCCTGCGGCTCGGTCTGCATGTAGCCGATCATCTGCTTGCCCCGAGCCGTGTTAAGCGAGTTAAGCCAGGTGATCTGGCCTTTGATCTCGGCCATTTCGTAGATAAGCGGATGCACAGGCACGTTCGCCGCATTGATCCTTGCCTTGAGATTCCAAAGATCGGCGAGTTCCTTCTGCAACTCTGGATAGAGATCTGCCACCAGGAAGTCCGGATCGGACCCCATCAGGACGGAATTCGAATTGTGGATCTTAGAGCGAAGGCTGTTCACCTTCTGCACCTTGCGATTCTTCAACTTAAGGGCCTTCGAGAGACTCACCATGCTCATAAGATCGGGGATTGTGACAGCGTTCAGCGACGGTCCTGGGACCGCCAGCGGCTGCATCGTGCAACAATCTGCTCGTGGAGCGCTTCGATCTCGTGATTCGTGGCGGCGAAGTCGTGACCGGCGAGGGCATGGTGAAGACCGACGTCGGGATCGGCAGCGGGCAGATCATCGAACTCGGCGATCTCAGCGGTCGGGCGGCCGCCGAGGAACTCGATGCGCGGGGCCTCCATGTCCTTCCTGGCTTGATCGACACCCAGGTTCACTTTCGCGAGCCGGGCCTCGAGCATAAGGAAGACATCGAATCCGGCACTCGTAGCGCCCTCATGGGCGGCGTGACCACCGTCTTCGAGATGCCCAACACCATCCCACCGACGACCACTGCCGAAAGCCTCCAGGACAAGCTCCACCGCGCTGCCGGAAGGGCGTGGACGAACTACGCCTTCTTCGTCGGCGCCGCCCTGGACAATGTCGATCTGTTAGCCGCTCTAGAGAATCTGAACGGCACTCCGGGGATCAAGATCTTCATGGGCAGTTCCACCGGGGTGCTCCTCGTTCCCGACGACGATCACTTGCGTGCTGTACTGCGGCACGGCGCGCGCCCCTGTCCGATCCACGCCGAGGATGAGTTTCGGCTTCGCCAGACCCGCGAGCACTTCGGCCAGCCCAGCGGACCGATGGATCATCCGCGCCTGAGAGACGCCGAGGCCGCGCGCCTCGCCACGGAGCGCATCCTTCGCCTGTGCGAGGAAACGGGGCGGTCGGTCCACATCCTGCATGTCTCGACCACTGACGAACCGCCGATGATTGCCCATGCAAAGCGACGGGGCCTTCGAGTCACCGCCGAAGTCACCCCCCAGCACCTCTACTTTCAGTCGCCCGACTGCTACGAGGAACTCGGAACACTCGCCCAGATGAATCCTCCGATTCGCAGCGCCGAGCATCGAGAGGCTCTGCGCCGGGCTCTGCGGGAAGGCGTGTTCGACATGATCGGCAGCGACCACGCGCCCCACACCCTCGAGGAAAAGGCCAAGCCATACCCCGCGAGCCCGAGCGGAATGCCGGGAACCCAGACGCTGCTGCCTGTGATGCTCGATTTCGTCGACCGGGGCCTGCTCGACTTGCCGACCCTGGTGCGCTTGACCTCGGAGAACCCGGCTCGCATCTACGGTATTCGCGCAAAGGGCCGAATCGCCCCTGGATTCGACGCCGATCTCACGCTCGTCGATGCCAAGGCGAAGTGGACGATCGAGCCCTCGTGGGTGGAGAGCAAGTGCGGTTGGAGCCCGTTCACCGGTAAATCGGTCGTGGGTCGACCCATCCACGTGGTCCTCGCCGGACGGGTCGCGGTCCGCGACGGCGCGAGAGAGGGATCGCCCGCCGGCCGAATGGTCGAGTTCGACTGGAAACCTCAGACGCAAGCGTCCGATACATAGAGCGGGCGGCCGCCGAGCGTCTTCACGAGGATGTCGCGGACGGCCCGAGCTTCTTCATCGCTCAAGAGCGCACCGAAGTGCCGCTGAATCGCTTCCCGGTAAACCGGCCAAGCCTCCTCTCGGGCTCGAACACCTGCGGGCGTCAGGCTCGCATAGATCGTGCGCCGATCTTGGAGGCACGAGCCGCGAACTACGAGGCCCGCCTTCTCCAGCCGGTCCACGAGGCGCGTGACCCCGCTGGGGCTCAGAACCGCGGCCTCCGCCAGATCGCACATCCTCAGCCGCTGGTCCGGCGCTTCTTCCAGCACGAGCAGCACCTCGTACAACTCGAGAGGCATCGTTCCGGTCCGCTTCAGGTCCTTGGCGATCTTCTGGCGGACGATGGCCGCGGAGAGAAGCACCGTCACCCACGCTTCCTTTTGAATCTGGCCGAGATTGTTCATAACTTTTTTTTCTCATAGTACCGGGAACCGTTGCACGAGCAAGGATTATCGCGTATAATATATTTGACTATACAACTATACGCCGCGCAAGCGTCGGTAGACCCAAGGAGAACGACAGAATGAAAGCACTACTCTCGACCACGAACGATCGCACCCTCGCGTTCCTCAGAATCGTCCTCGGGCTCGTCATGTTTCCGCACGGGGCTCAGAAAATGCTCGGCTGGTTCGGCGGAGGCGGGTTCGAGGCCACCATGGCGGGCATGTCCAAGATGCTCCCCGCCCCGATCGTCTTCCTCGTCATCGCCGCGGAGTTCTTCGGCGCCCTCGCGCTGATTTTCGGGCTCTTCGGGAGGCTCTCCGCGTTCGGCATCGCCGCCGTCATGGTCGGTGCGATCTTCGCCGTGCACCTTTCCAACGGATTTTTCATGAACTGGATGGGCAACCAGGCGGGCGAGGGATTCGAATTCCATCTGCTCGCCATCGGCCTGGCGCTGCCGGTCGTTTTCCGCGGTGCGGGGGCTTGGTCCGTCGATGGCTGGCTGGCCTCAAGACTCGGCAGGAGGGGCGACCTCACCGTCGGAGCCGCCGCCCCGCAGGCTGGCTAAGACCCCCACCCGGAGGCTGGCCAGTACGGCCTCGGCTTCTTCCCGGCCCGAATCCCGCGGACCGGGAAGCTCGTCGTCGAGGGTCAGTTCCTCGGGCACGGGCTCCGCGTAGAGGGTGAGGATTGCCGCCGCCCAGCTTCGGACGACGGCGTGCATCGCGTAGCCGCCCCCACCGCAAGCCACGAGCGGAAGCCCCAGGTCCCGAACGAGCCGCACCGCCTCCAGCCACTCGGCGACCGTCACCCGGAGGTGGCCGAGAGGGTCGTCGTAATGGGGGTCGGCGCCCATCTGGAGGACGATCGCCTGGGGGCGGAAGGCCTCGATCGCCGGCAGGATTCCGCCGCGGAAGGCGTCTAGCCACACGTCGCCGGTGGTGAAGGGGGCCAGAGGCACGTTCACGCTCGTCCCCGCGGGGCCGACCTCCTCCACGAAGCCGCTGCCCGGGTAAAGGGTCCGGCCGGTTTCGTGGATGCTGCAGGTGAGCACCGCGGGATCGTCCCAGAAGATCCACTGGACCCCGTCGCCGTGGTGGAGGTCGATGTCGATGTAAGCCACGCGATCGAAGCGCTCGCGGAGGATCGAGAGGGCGATCGCGCAGTCGTTGGCCAGGCAGAAGCCGCTCGCGAGGGCTCGCCGCGCGTGGTGGAGGCCCCCCGCGAGGGTCGTGGCGAGCCTCGCGCCGCCGGCGACGCTCCTCCCGGCGGCAGCGGTGCCGGCGGTGAAAGCGAGGGTGGCCTCCCACATCCCAGCGAAGGGCGGGTTGTCGCCGGGGCCGAGGCCGTAGGCAGAGAGGTCGGGTACCGCCTGCACCTTGCTCGCCGCGCGCAAGGCCTCGAGGTAGGCCGCGCTGTGGACGCGGTGCAGGTCGTCCTCCAGGCCGGGTCCGGGGTCCATCGGGCGGAGATCGACGATCCTCTCGAGGGTCTTCACCGCCCGCGCGAGCCGCTCTGGCTTGAAGGGGTGGCTCGGCCCGAAAGAGTAGGCCAGCATCCGGGGATGGTAGTAGAAGTGCTCCGGCATCCGGGCAGAGGATACGCCGTGAGGGGGGATTCTTACTCCCCCTCAGGCACGGGCTTCGCCCGGCCAGATCCCCCTCACGGCGTGAGGGGGAACTATTACTCCCCCTCAGGCACGGGCTTCGCCCGGCCAGGTCCCCCTCACGGGGTGAGGGGGGATTATTACTCCCCCTCAGGCACGGGCTTCGCCCGGCCAGGTCCCCCTCACGGGGTGAGGGGGAATCCTCCCGATCACGCGGGAGGACTTCCGGATCGTGCGGGAGGACTTCCCGATCGTGCGGGAGGACTTCCCGATCACGCGGGAGGACTTCCCGATCGCGCGGGAGGACTTCCCGACCGCGCGGGAGAACTTCCCGACCGCGCGGGAGAACTTCCCGATCATCGGGGGGAGGCCGCGCGAGTCAAAGCGCGGGCGGGCCCGCGCACTCCATAGGGGGCTCAGTCGCCGCGCTTGGCCTCCTCCCAGAGGGAGTCCCATTCGGCGGGGGCGAGGGTGGTGAGGTCTTGCCCGGCGGCGCTTTCCATGCGCTGGAAGCGGTCGGTGAAGCGGTCGAGCATTCGGCGGAGGGCCTCTTCGGGCTCGACGCCGGTCCAGCGGGCGAGGTTGACGACCGTGAAGAGCAGATCACCGACCTCGCTCTCTATGCGGGCGGCATCGCCACTCTCCACGGCCTCTCGGAGCTCGGTTTCCTCCTCGCGGAGCTTGTCGAAGACGGCGGCGAGGTCGGGCCACTCGAAGCCGACGCGGGCGGCGCGCTTGCTGATGGCGAACGCGCGGAGGAGGGCGGGCATCGCGCGGGGCACGCCGGCGAGCACGGAGGCCGGGTCGCCGCCCTTCTCTTCTCGCTTGATCCGATCCCAGTTGCGCAGGACCTCCTCGGCGTCCTCGGCGGTGGCGTCGCCGAAGACGTGGGGGTGGCGGCGGATCAGCTTCTCGTTGACGGCTCGGGCAACGTCTTCGATGCCCCATCCGCCGGCCGCCTGCTCGATCTGGGAATGGAGAACGGGCTGGAGGAGGAGGTCGCCGAGTTCTTCCTTGAGGCGCCCCATGTCTCCGGCGTCGATCGCGTCGAGGACTTCGTAGGTTTCTTCGACGAGGTGCTTTTTCAGGGTTTCGTGGGTTTGGGCCCGGTCCCAGGGGCATCCTCCGGGGGCGAGGAGGCGGTCGGTGATTTCGACGAGGCGGTCGAGTTCGGAGGGCATGCATCATTTTGCCCGGGCGCGGACCTGTCAGACTGTAAGGCCGCGATGTCCTCGAAACGCCCCGTCGTCGTGATCGTCGGCCGTCCGAACGTCGGCAAGAGCACGCTCTTCAACCGCATCGTCGGGCGGCGCATCGCAGTGGTCGAGGATAGCCCCGGCATCACGCGGGATCGGCTGTACGCGGAGGCGGAATGGAACGGCCGCCGCTTCACGCTGGTGGACACGGGCGGGATTCTGTTCGGCGACGAAGACCCGCTGGTCGAGCAGATCCGCGTGCAGGCGAACGTGGCCCTGGCGGAGGCCGACGTGGTCTTGTTCATGACGGACTGCGTGGACGGGGTGAATCCGGCGGATATCGACCTGGCGAACCGCCTTCGGGGGATCGAGAAGCCGGTGCTGATTATCGCCAACAAGGCCGACAACCCACAGCGCGCGGTCGCCGCGGGCGAGTTCTACGAGCTGGGGCTGGGCGAGGTGTACGCGGTGTCGGGCCTCCACGGTCGCGGGGTGGCGGACGTGCTCGATATCGTGGTCGCCGACTTCCCCCGTGCCGACGAGGTGGAGCGAACGGAAGAGATCCGTCTGGCGATCGTGGGCCGCCCGAACGTGGGCAAATCTTCCCTTCTCAACGCTTTCACCGGCGAAGAGCGCGTGATCGTCAGCGACATTCCCGGAACCACTCGCGACGCCATCGATACCCTCATCGAATATCGCGGGGAGACCTTCCGGCTCATCGATACCGCCGGCATCCGCCGCCGCGGGAAGATCCAGGGCACGGTCGAGTACTACATGGCTCTGCGCGCGACCACCGCGATCGAGCGGGCGAACTGCGCGCTCGTGGTGATCGATGGCGAGGAAGGCCTGACCGACGGCGACAAGCGCATCGCGAAGGTCTCACACGAAGAGGGGCGCGCCCTGGTGGTGGCGGTGAACAAGTGGGACCTCGTCGAGCCCCCCGACGGCAAGCCGAGAACCCAGTCGCCCGAGAAGAAGGCTTTCGTGAAGCAACTGCGCAACGAGCACCCGGAGATTGCCTATGCCGCGGTTTGCTTCACGAGCGCTAAGGAGAGCGCGGGCCTCGAGCCCGTTCTCGATGCGGTGATCGGCGCCGTGGAGTCGTGGAACTTCCGCATCTCGACCGGCCAGATGAACCGCCTGATCCAGGACGCGATGTTCGAGCGGCCGCACACGAGCAAGGGGAAATCTTTCAAGGTCTACTATGCGACCCAGGTGGCGACGCGCCCTCCCACCTTCGTGCTCTTCTGCAACGATCCCGACCTGCTGCACTTCTCCTACAAGCGCTACTTGGAGAACCGCCTGCGGCGGGAGTTTCCGATGATCGGGACCCCGATTCGCGTCGTGGCTCGTTCGAGCCACGAACGCGATTGAGGGGGCGGCGGGTTACTCCTTTTCTTCGAAGTCGGCGCCGCTGGCCATGTCGGCGAGGCTGACCGATCCGAGCACTCCCAGGTCGTCCTCGTGGATGTGGTCGTCGGCCTCGACGAGCGCGGTGAGCGACTGCTGTGCCCAGGTCGGGGCCGTGCTGTCGACCTCGATTTGCACGTCTCGGTACAGCTTGACGCCCGTTCCAGTGGGAATGAGCCTGCCGATGATGACGTTCTCCTTCAGACCGACAAGATCGTCCTTCTTGCCGCGGACGGCGGCCTCGGTCAGGACGCGTGTGGTCTTTTGGAAGGAAGCGGCGGAGAGGAACGAATCGGTCGCCAAGGATGCCTCGGTGATACCGAGGAGAATCCAACTCGCGGTCGCTTCCTTGGGATCACGCTCGACGTCTTCGCCGGTCGCCGCATCGACGTACCGGATCTTCTTTCCGGCCGCGATGAGTTGGCGCACCTTCTCGTTCTCTCGGACGAGGCGGAAGCGGTCGACGATCTGTCCGGGCAGGAACGGGGTATCGCCGGGCTCCTTGATCTGGCGCTTGCGCAGCATCTGCCGGATGATGACCTCGACGTGCTTGTCGTTGATATCGACACCCTGGGCCTTATAGACCGATTGGAGATTCTGGACGAAGTAGTCGTGCACCGCATCGGCGCCGGCCAGTTCGAGCACCTCGTGCGGATCGCGGGGACCGACGGTGAGCGGGTCCCCCTTGATGACCTTCTGGCCCAATTTGATGGGCAGTTGGCCGGTCGGCGGCACGAGGATGGGATAGAAGATGTTCAGATTCTGAATGTTGTGCTTTCGCAGGACGGCCAGGGTTGGCGCGGTCATCTTCTGGCCGATGAGGCGATCGAGACTGCCGTCGTAGCCGGTGCTCTCGCTGCCGTCTTTGGCTTTGGTCGTTGTGACCTCCCAATCTTGGTGATCGCCGACATAGGCGTTCTTCAGGGTGGCCGTCGTATCGACCTTGGCTTCCACGATGACCCAGCGTCCGTAGGGAGAGTCCTTGATCTCGGCGACGGTGCCGGTGACGGGACAGATAATCGCCTTGCCCCGAGGTTGGCGACGCGCCTCGAAGATCTCTTCGACGCGGACGATTCCGCTAGACTCGCCCGTCCACGTGTAGAAGAAGGTTTTTCGGCTGCGATCCCAAAGCTTCTTCGACTCGGTATCGGCTCTTTCCAGTTTCTTGGCCGCTGCCTTGGTCTGGCGGTCGGTCTTCTTCTTGTCGTCCTGGTTGGTGGTCAGGCGTTCGCGGCTGAAGAGGGCCTTGACAGCGCCCTCCTGACTTTCAAGGACCTTGGTGGGGTCGAACTCCTTCAAGTCGGTCCCGGTTGCCGTGCTGAAGTCCTCGAGGAACTGCTTGATGAACTTACCGGTCTTGTACTGGTTCGTTCGGGCGATCGTGGCCGATCCTGCGACGCCACCGGTGTGGAAGGTCCGCATCGTAAGCTGCGTTCCCGGCTCACCGATCGATTGTGCGCCGATGATTCCGACGGCAACACCGACCTCGACCAACCTCTTGGTCGATAGATCGATGCCATAGCACTTGGAGCAGATTCCCTGTTCGAGTTCGCAAGTGAGCGGGCTGCGAAGGCGGACAGAGAGCCGCCCGTGCTCATCGACGGTGAAACCGAGCGATTCGGCTCGCACGCCGATTTTAGTCCGCTCTTCCTCGGTCTGCGCCGCCTCCAGGTCGGCGGTCAGTTTGGATTCGATCTGCGTGACGCGACTTGCGGCATCCTGCGAAATGAGGGCGTCGAATTCGAGGATGGGCTCCTTGGTGTCAGGGTCCGTAAGGGTCGTGAGCGAGACTCGGCCGAACATGCGCTCGCCGATCTGCTCGATGACTTCGCCCTCGTCGATGATGCGCGAGACGAGCACGCCTTCCGTCGTTTCGCAGTCGTGCTTCCGGATGATCACGTCTTGGGCAACATCCACGAGTCGGCGCGTCAAGTAGCCGGCGTCGGCCGTTCGGAGAGCGGTATCCGCCAGTCCCTTGCGGGCGCCGTGGGTCGTGACGAAGTACTCCAGCATGGTCAGCCCCTTATGGAAGGAGCTCCTGACGGGAAGCTCGTAGATAACTTCGTTGAACTGATTGAACATGAGGCCGCGCATTCCCGAAAGCTGGGAAAGCTGCTTGATCGAACCTCGAGCGCCGGAGACCGTGACGATCGAGAGCGGGTTGAATTGCTCCATGCCGGCGAGGATTTCCTTACCGATTTGATCGTAGGTGTCGGTCCAGAGGTTCACGAGGTGCTGCTGCATCTCGTTAAACGTGAACATGCCGCGCCGGAACTGATCGCTGATGCGCATCGAGCGGGCGTCGGCATCGCCGATAATCTCCTCGCGTCGCTTGGGCGGGTCCATATCCGTTAGGGCGATCGAAAGCCCGTACTTCGTGGCCCATTTGAAGCCCAGTTCCTTAAGGTCGTCCAAGAGCCGGACGGTTCCCTCCGCGCCGACCGCTTTATGGCAGGAGACGATCGTTTCGGCGATGTTCTTCTTGTTCAGTTCGAAGTTCAAGAACTTATCGCTGTGCTTCATGGGATACGGAAGCACGTCGTTGAAGATCAACTGGCCAGGGGTCGCCGTAACGACGATCGTCTCGAATTCCTGATCGAGCGCACGCAGTTCTCTGCTCTCGTTTCCGTCCTCGTCCTCGATCGTTTCGTAGCGATACTCCATTCCCGTCCGCGAGTCCCGATGATCGACTTCGGAATCAGGCCGGAAGATCGGGCGCCGAATTCGCACCTTGACCGGGCCGTTGAGATGGGGCCGAACTTCGACTGCCGGAGCGTCGAGAGCGTAAACGACTTCTTCAGGACCGCTGTATACGTACGGAGCCGGGTACTTCTCCGGGTCTTTCTTATGCTGTTCTTCTTGCTTCTTCAGCTTTTGGGCTGCATCTGTGCCGGTAAAGGTTAGCGCGTATCCTCCCAGGACGATGTCCTGGATCGGAGAAACCGTGGGCCGTCCGTCCGCCGGCGAGAAGAGATTCTGCGTCGAAAGCATCAGAACGCGGGCTTCCGATTGTGCCTGTGTACTAAGGGGGACGTGAACAGCCATCTGGTCGCCGTCAAAGTCGGCGTTGTAGGCGTGGCAAACCAGCGGATGGACCTGGATCGCCTTTCCTTCGACGAGGATCGGCTCGAAGGCTTGGATACCCAATCGGTGGAGAGTTGGCGCGCGGTTAAGCAACACCGGATGCTCCTTAATTACCTCTTCGAGGCCGTCCCACACCGACGGATGCATCCGATCGATCATGCGCTTCGCGGTCTTGATATTCTGTGTGATCTTTCGCTCGACCAACGTCTTCATCACGAAAGGCTTGAACAGCTCAAGCGCCATTTCCTTTGGCAGGCCGCACTGGTGAAGTTTGAGGTGCGGCCCTACGACGATAACCGATCGTCCAGAGTAGTCCACTCGCTTACCGAGCAAATTCTTACGGAACCGGCCTTCCTTACCCTTCAGCATATCACTGAGAGACTTCAAAGGTCGGGCATTCGAGCCGACAACCGGGCGGCTTCGGCGTCCGTTATCGATCAACGCGTCGACAGCTTCCTGCAGGAGACGCTTTTCATGGTTGATGATCGACTCAGGCGCCTGAATCTCCATGATCTTCTTCAATCGGTTGTTGCGATTGATGATTCGGCGATAGAGATCGTTGAGATCGGAAGTGGCAAAACGCCCGCCATCCAGCTGAACCATGGGCCGAAGCTCGGGGCTAATAACCGGAATCACATCGAGGATCATCCATTCCGGTTTGCTGTTAGACAGAATGAGCGACTCGACCAGGTCGAGTCGCTTGATGGCGCGCGCTCGCTTCTGGCTCGTCGTCTGTACGATTTCCTTTCGAAGGCCCACTGCCATCGTCTTCAGGTCCACATGACGGAGCAGTTCTTTAACGGCTTCGGCGCCGATGTTGGCCCGAACCAGATCGTCGAGGTCCATCTTCATCCGGTTTCCGACGGCATAGAGCATCTTGCTCACCGCGCGCCACTTGTCCTCGTCGATCAGCTGATTCGGTTCCAGTTTGCCGAGAAGATCGACGGCGACATCGAGGTCCTTCAAACGGTCGTCGGCATCGCGGTATTCGGCACGAATACGGTCGAAGTTCGACTTCATCCGCTCACGAACGAATCCGTCGTCGGAGTACTCCTCGGGATTGTTCTTCATCTCCGTGGTAAGGCGCTCGAGGCTCTCCAGTTCGAGATCACGGAGTTCCTTTTGGATGCTGTGCTTTTCCTCTTCGACCATGAGCCGGATTTTGGGAAGCAGCTCTTGAATCTTCTCGGCCTGCAACTCGATAATGATAAAGCTCGCGAAGTAGATAACCTTTTCGAGTTGGCGTGGTGAGATATCGAGGATCAATGCAAGGGGCGATGGTACGCCCTTGAGGTACCAGATATGGCATACCGGCGCGGCAAGCTCGACGATGCCCATCCGCTCACGTCGTACCTTGCTGCGGGTCACCTCGACGCCGCAGCGCTCGCAGATGATGCCCTTGTACTTGATCTTCTTATACCGGCCGCACGAGCACTCCCAATCCTTGACTGGACCGAAGATGCGCTCGCAGAACAGCCCATCACGCTCAGGCTTGAACGTGCGGTAGTTGATCGTCTCCGGCTTACGGACTTCGTAGTGAATGTTCTGGCCGTTGGAATCCTTGCGCAAGGCCCAGCTGCGGATATCGTCCGGGCTCGCGATACCGATGCGAATTTTGTCGAAGAGGCTAACGTCTGCCATAGTTCGTTTCTTGTTTCGAGGCGGGTCGTGGACCCGGGGCTGGTTCGAGTCGAGCCGCGCTCGGCGCGGCTCGATTCGTAAGGTGTGGTTTAATTGAAGAACCCGACCGACTTGGCGAGGCGGATGTCGTCTCCGCCAGTCAATTCGTCCAGATCCTTCAGAGCGATTTCCTTGTTGCTGGCATCCTCGACAGCGACTTTGAGACAAAGCGATCGAAGCTCGTTCACGAGAATCTTGAACGACTCCGGAATACCAGGTTCGGCCAGGGTCTCACCCTTCACGATGCTCTCGTAGGCCTTGACACGTCCCATTACGTCGTCGGACTTAATGGTCAACAATTCCTGCAGCGTATACGCAGCGCCATAAGCCTCGAGCGCCCACACCTCCATCTCGCCGAAGCGCTGGCCGCCGAACTGGGCCTTTCCTCCGAGCGGCTGTTGAGTCACCAGCGAGTACGGTCCGATCGAACGGGCGTGGATCTTCTCATCGGCGAGGTGTTCCAGCTTCAGGATGTAGATAACGCCCACCGTAATCGGGTTGGGAACACGGTCACCGGTTAGCCCGTCCCGGATGATCGATTTACACGAGTGTGGATCGATCCCCGCTCGAGTGAAGACATTGTTCTTGATGCGCTCCAAGATCGACTGATAAACCGAATCCTTCGCCTTATGGGGCTTGCCATCGGTCGATTCGAGATCTTCGGGTTCGAACGATTCGGCATCGATTTCCAGCAGTTCTTCGATCTTCTTGACCGGCTCCGCCGCCACGATCCGCGAGACACGTTCGAGATGGTCCTTGTCGAGCTCGCGAAGGCGAGCTTCGATCTTCTCCAGCATGCTCTCGACTGTCTCGGCCGTACCGAAGGCGACTCGGAGCATCAGCTCGGAGTTAACGTACGCCAGCAATGCTTTCGTACGCATAGAGTAGGCCATCCGTTCGACTTCCGCGAGAATTTCGTCCTCGGTCGCTCCCTCGAAGGCCGGACACACGTATCGAACACCGAGGTGTTGGCCAGCGTAGCCCAGGTGAGTTTCCAGGATCTGGCCGATGTTCATTCGGCTCGGAACACCCAGGGGATTGAGAACGACGTCGACCGGCGTGCCGTCCTCGAGGAACGGCATGTCCTCGACGGGCAGGATCCGGGAAATAACACCCTTGTTGCCGTGCCGCCCGGCCATCTTGTCTCCGACCATCAGCTTACGCTTTTGGGCGATGTAGACCTGAACGGTCATATTCGTTCCGGCGGGCAGTTCATCGGCGGGTAGCTGGTGCAGCGCCGCTTCACAGCGATCGCAGGTGAGGCGCTCGCGCTTCTTGGACTCGAAATAAACGGCTTCGCAACCGTAGCACTGATACTTGAAGCGGCTGAACTTCTTGACGTCGATCACGGTGCCTTTTTCGCCATGGGGGAGGCGGAGGGAGACGTCTCGCGTTTCCTCCGCCTTCTTGCCAAAGATGGCGATGATCAGCCGCTCCTCGGCCGTCATTTCGGTTTGACCCTTCGGAGCGACCTTGCCGACGAGGATGTCGTCGGGCCGGACCTCTGCACCGACTCGGATGATGCCGTTTTCGTCGAGGTCCTTGAGGGCTTCCTCGCCGACGTTCGGAATGTCGCGGGTGATCTCTTCGGGCCCCAGCTTCGTATCCACGGCTTCCGTTTCGTGTCGTTCGATATGGATCGACGTGTAGACGTCGTCCTTCACGAGCCTTTCCGAGATGAGGATCGCGTCTTCGTAGTTGTAGCCGCCCCACGGCATAAAGGCCACGAGCACGTTCTGCCCCAGAGCCAAGCGACCGTCATCGCAGGTTGCGCCGTCGGCGAGAACTTCGCCGGTCAAGACTCGGTCGCCGGGATCGACGACGGGTCGCTGCGTGAAGCAAGTCGACTTGTTACTCTGCACGGCATGGGCGAGCGGGTACACGTCCTCCTCGCCGCCGTCCGACTTGATTCGGATTTCCGTGCAGGTCACTGATTCGACGTTGCCCGAACGCCTGGCGATCACGGCGGCGCCGGAATCGACGGCCGCGATTCGCTCGTAGCCGGTACCGACAATTGGCGCGTCGCTACGAAGGCACGGAACGGCCTGCCGCTGCATGTTCGCGCCCATCAGTGCGCGGTTCGCGTCATCGTTTTCGAGGAAAGGAATGAGAGCGGTGGCCACCGAGATGATCTGAACCGGCGAAACGTCCACCAGGTCCACCATCTCGCGAGGGACGATCGGATACGAGGCGCCGGCGAATTGCTTGTCGCCACCGGGGCATCGAACCTGAACGCGCTCGCTCACGATCAAACCGGTTTCGTCGGTAATGATGTCGGCGGGAGCGATTCGGTAGGTGAAGTCTTCCTGCGCCGTGAGGTAGACGATCTCCTCGGTAACCCGGGCGTCGACCACGCGACGGTACGGGGTCATGATGAACCCGAATTCGTCGACCCGCGCATGGGTAGTCAGCTGGCTGATTAAGCCGATGTTGGGCCCTTCAGGGGTCTCGATCGGGCAGATACGGCCGTAGTGCGATCGGTGAACGTCGCGAACCTCAAGCTTGGCGCTCGTCCTCTGCAAGCCACCCGGGCCGAGGCTGGAGAGCCTCCGCTTGTTGGTCAGCTCGCTCAGGGGATTCGTCTGGTCCATGAACGTGCTGAGCTGGTTGCTGCTGAAGAAGCTCTTGATCGAGGCGCTGACCGGCTTGACCGAGAGGATGATGCCCGGCAGGAGGTTCTCTTGGTCCGCGCTCGTCATTCGTTCGCGTGCGACCTTTTCCATTCGCACGAATCCGAGTCGAAGCTGGCTTTGCAGCAGCTCACCTACCGAGCGAACACGCTTGTTACGAAGATCGTCGATGTCGTCTCGCTCGGCGTCCTTGCTCAGGTAGGGGGTCATCGACCGGAGCACGCCGGCGAGGTCGTCGCTGGTCAGGTTCCGGACGTTGGCCGGGATCGGCTGGCCCATTCGGGTGTTGAGGAATCGGCGGCCGACCTTGCCTAGGTCGTACCGCTTGATATCGAAGAACTGATTGAACAGCAACTGCTTGGCAGCGTCCTCCGTTGCGGCCTCGCCAGGGCGAAGACGCTTGAAGATGTCGAGGATCGCCTCGCGCATGTTCGTCGTCTTGTCGCTTTCGAGAGTGGCATCGGCCAGGGCTTCGACCTCGAGGATGTCCAGCGACTCGAGGTTCATCGACTCGATCTTCTTGGCCGTCTCTCGGTCGATCTTCTCGAGCCGGTGGATGATGACGTGCTTGCCCTCGTGGAGGTCCGCGACGAGGCGTCGCCCCGTCAAGTTGTCCGCGGTCAACAGCGTCGGTTTGCGATTTCGCTCGTCGGTCGTGAGCTCTTTCTCGGGCTTTTGCAGCATCACGAGGTCGGCTTCGCTCGGGCGTGCGAGGGTGTACTCCGTTCCGAACGCCCAGAGCATCTCCTCATTGGTCCCTAGCGCCGACTCGACAGCGACTTCGGTAGCCTGCTGCTTTGCCGGGACGGATTCGAGGACCTTGCGCGTGATAATCGTGCCCTTTTCGACGAGCACTTCGCCGGTTTTGGGATCGGCCAGGGGCTCGACCAGCTTGCGATGAAGCGCGTCCTTGAACGGCATCCGGTACTGAATGCGCCCGCGCAGGTTCTCCGGATTGCTCGAATCGAAGAAGCAGTGCAGCGCCTTGATGAGCTGCGTGATGGGCAGCTTCTTCGTCTGGCTGACCTGCGTGTTGACGATGAAGTTCGAGTCGGACTCGACCTCGAGCCAAGGCCCCTCGGACGGAATGATCCGCGCCGAGACCACGACCTGCATCGAAGAGTCGACGCCTTCCTCGAAATAGAGCCCAGGCGAACGCGACAGCTGCGAGACGATGACTCGCTCGCGGCCATTGATGATGAAGGTGCCCTTGTCGGTCATCAAGGGCAAGTCGCCCAGATAGACCTCGGACTCGATCTCCTCCCGATCTTTGCCGCCGAACCGCACGGTGGCCTTGATCGGAGCCTCGAACGTCATGTCGCGCTCCCGGCACTCCTGGATGGAGTACTTGGGGTCGCCCAGGTTAAAACCGACGAATTCTATAAAATTCGTCTGTGTGAAGTCCCAAATAGGGGAAAATGTTCGGAATAGTTCAGGTAAGCCTTCTTCTAAGAACCATTTGTATGAGTTGAGCTGCAACTCAATGAGATTCGGCACCTCGAGGAATCGCCCGATTCGCTTCGAGGTGGGCTGAATAACTCTCATCCACGCCTCCGGAGATAATTCGCGAACTTTTAAGTTACCCGATGGGGCGTCGAAAGTTCAAGTGGCCGGCCAGGTTTTCGGTACTCCGCCACGAATTCACTTCATGTTCCGCGGGTCAGGTACAAGGCGGACATGGCCGACGACGCAGACGCGCTCGAAGAAGCCTGCCGGAGGATCATCGCGTACGGGCATGGCGACCCGCGTGAATGGATGGCTGGGCTGGAGCTTGCCACGCCGAGTCGGTCGTTCGCCAATTTGGGACGGCTGATCGAGACCTCTGCCAATCCCGACACCCGAATTCGTCTGCTCAGCAGCCATCCCCCGCTCGCCCAGAAACTCCTTATTCTTTTGGGCGCAGGAAGGCGGCTGCCCGACGCTCTCTTGCAGAATCCCGAGCTTGCCGACTGGATCGTCGACCCCGAGCGACCGGCCCACCCGCCTGAATCCGAACTGATCGAAGCCGAGGCGCGACGCCAGGTCGCTGCGGCGCACTCGTACTCCCATCGCCTCGACCGACTCCGCTACGTCAAGCAGAAATGGAACCTCGCAATCGCCCTGGCCGATCTGGAGCGAGCGTGGAACCCGCAGGAGGTCTGGAGCGCGCTTTCGGATCTTGCCTCCGCGCTCCTTCGTGTCGTCCGTGACGTCGCATGGCAGCACTATCGCGACGACCGCTCTCTCGGCGAGGTGGAGTGTCCAATCGTACCGATCGCCATGGGCAAGCTGGGCGGTGACGAACTCAACTACAGTTCGGACGTCGACTTGCTCTTCGTGCTCGACGACGAAGCAGACGAAGCGCTGGAAAAGCACGCGTTGCGCTACTGCGAGTCGCTTCGAAAGGCGATCGACGAGCCCATGGGTCGCGGATCGCTCTTCCGGGTCGATCTGCGTCTCCGTCCCTACGGGGGAGCCGGGCCGATCGCCAGCCGCTGGCGAGCACTCGAAACCTACTACCGACTCTACAGCGAGCCTTGGGAGCAACTGGCACTGATCCGCTCGAAGCCGCTCGATCCTGGTACCGAAGAGCGCTGGAGGAGGCTTCGCGAGGAGATCTGCTTTCGCCCATCCCGCGGAGAGTGGTTCTTCGAGGAGATCGTCGCCATGCGTGAGCGAACCGAGTCGTTCAGTGAGCCCGAGGACCTCAAACGAGGCCCCGGCGGCATCCGCGACGTCGAGATGCTCGTCCAAGCCCTTCAGGCGCTCGGGGGTAATACCCACGCCTGCCTCAGGGGCAGAAGTACCCTCCAGGTCCTTCATGAACTCTTAGCCCTCGGCATGCTCTCTGATGACGACGCGGCGGCCCTCGAAGGAGGCTACGTGCTCCTGCGCCAAGTCGAGCATCGCAGTCAGATCCTGGACGACCGTCAGACTCACCGACTGCCCTCGGACGAGGCGGATCGCCGGTACGTGGCGCAAACCCTCGGTTTTGCGACGACGGATGAACTCGTTGCCGCACTCGACGGCCACCGCAGGACCATTCGCGCGATCTACGAACGGCTCTTCCCGGCGTCCGCGGGGCGGACCTCTCGTTCTCTGGATGGGTTCGACGTCTGGCTGCGACGCTCGCCGTCTCCAGAAAGCCTTCGCGAGCTTATCGCGGCCGGCGGACCTGGTTGCGAACGCCTCGCCCGACTCGCAGAGGAGGCGCCCGTTCTCGTCGATCGCGTGGCTGGTGATGCGGCGCTGACCGAACTTATTCTCACCGGGGAGATCGAGGAAGCCGTCGATGTCGCAGAGCGGTTTCGCCAAGCCGGCGATCTCGGAAGGGCCGCCGGAGCGCTCTTCGCGATTTGGGCGACCCAACGGGTCCTGTCCGGACGAGCCGCGTTCGATCTATCCGAAGTGTTCGACAGCCAAATCGCGGAGACCTGTCGTCGCGCGGAGATCGACCTCGATATCGTCGCCATGGGCTCTTACGCGGGCCGATCGCTCGGCTACGCCTCGGATGCGGACGTGATCCTTCTTGCGCCGCCCGGCAGCGTCCATTCCGAGGCCGAAACGGCGGCAGAGCGGTTGCTCGCCGAAGTCGAGACCCAGCATCGGGCAGGCTCGCCACTGGTCCTCGACCTGCGCCTGAGACCTGAGGGGCGCAAGGGCTCCTTGGTCATCCCCGAAGGCGGACTGCAAGCCTACTCGCGTTCTGCGATGGAGTGGTGGGAGCGTTTCGCGCTTGGCCGGGCACGACTCGTCATCGGCAATCCGCGCGCGCTTGCCGCTGTCGAGGAAGCCGCATACGATCTGCCCCTCGACAGCGCTGCTCTTACTGAATTGCTCGCCATGAAGGAGCGCATCGAATCTGAGCGTGTCTCGCCAGGCGAGGGCGCCGGGAGCATCAAGCTTGGACCCGGAGGGATGGCCGACCTGGAGTGGGCCATCCAACTTCTGGTCGCGCGGCACCTGCAACAAGAGCCTCCACGCGAGCCGGAACTCTTTGCAAGAATCGCCATCCTCACCCAAAAAGGCTTCATCGATCCCATCCTCGCTCGCCGCTTGCGGGCCGCATGGGAGGAACTCGATCGCCGCAGATTCTTCCAAGCGGTCGCTCTGGGAGGGGCAGGGGTTTCGCCGGGCCAGAATGGTCCGCCGGACGCGGAATCCATCTCCGACCTTATCCGCGGGTTCTACGAAGACACCGTCGCCAGTCTGTCCGCTTAGGCCGGCATCCCGCATAATTGCTTCGCCATGCCGCGCGCCCTCCTCTCCGTCACCGACAAGACCGGCCTCGTCGATTTAGCCAGGGGCCTTGCGGCGCGGGATTACGAGATCGTGGCCACCGGGGGAACCGCGAGGATGCTCCAAGAAGCCGGATTGACCATCACCGAAGTCGCCGCTGTCACCGAGTTCCCCGAGATGCTCGGCGGGCGCGTGAAGACGCTCCACCCGCGAATCCACGCCGGCCTCCTCGCCGATCGCTCGGACCCCGACCACGCGCGTCAGCTCGAAGAAGCCCGCATCGCACCTTTCGACGTCCTCTGCGTCAATCTCTATGCCTTCGAGGCCACCGCCCGCCGTGGCGCCGAGTTCCCCGAGATCGTCGAGTCCATCGATATCGGAGGCCCCGCCATGATCCGCGCCGCGGCGAAGAACTCCGGGAACGTCTTTGTTGTCGTCGATCCCGGCGACTACGATTTTCTACTTCAGACGCTCGATGCCGCCCCCGAGGCCGCCCAGGAAGCGAGATTGCGGCTCATGGCGAAGGCATTTCGCCATACGGCGGTCTACGACGCGACCATCTCCCGGGTCCTTGCCGAACGCACCGGCGAGCCCCTCGCCGAAGCGATCGCTTGGGGAGGACGCCGAACGCTCTCCCTGCGCTACGGGGAGAACCCACACCAGGCTGCCGCCCTCTACCTCGACCCATTGGCCGAGGCGGGGGTCGGGGCGGCAACCCAGATTTGGGGCAAGGAGCTCGGCTACAACAACCTCCTCGACGCCGACGCCGCCTGGGAACTCGTCCTCGATCTCCCGCCCGATGCATGCGCCATCGTCAAGCACGGCAATCCTTGCGGAGCAGCAATTGGCAACACCCCAGCGGATAGCTACCGCCTGGCCAAAGCCGCTGATCCCGTTTCGGCCTTCGGGGGCATCGCCGCGTTCCATGGAGCGGTGGACGGCCCGACCGCCGAGGCAATGGCCGAGAAGGGCAACTTTCTCGAAGTCGTCGTCGCCGAGCGCTTCGACGAGGACGCCCGCGAGGTTTTCCAGAGCAGGACCGGCTGGGGACAGGACGTCCGCCTCCTCGAAGCGAGGAAAGCCGTGCCCGGTCCGGATGTCACCTACCGCTCGATTCGCGGGGGCATGCTTGTCCAAACCCGCGACACTGATCAGATCCTCGAATGGATCGTGGCCGGTGCAAGAGCCCCCACCGAGACCGAGATGCGCGCCCTCCGGTTCCAATGGGCCATCGTCCGCCACGTCAAGTCGAACGCCATCGTCGTTGGCGACGCATTCCGGATGCTGGGGGTCGGCGCGGGCCAGATGAACCGTGTCCAGTCCGTCCGTCTTGCCCTCGACCAGGCGGGCGAAGGAGCCCGAGGCGCGGTTCTCGCCAGCGACGCGTTCTTCCCGTTCCCCGATTCCGTCGAGGTGGCCGCAGAAGCCGGGATCGCCGCAATCGTCCAGCCGGGCGGGAGCAAGAAGGATGCCGAGGTCGTCGAGGTGGCCGACCGTCTAGGCGTCGCGATGGTCTTCACCGGAACCCGTCACTTCCGACACTAGCCTCGCGATACAATTGGGCGGATGCGTTATTGGCTGATGAAGTCCGAACCCGAAACCTACGGCATCGATGACCTCGAGCGCGAGCGCGTGAACATGTGGGAAGGCTGCCGAAACTACACCGTCCGCAACTTCATCCGAGACGACATGAAGCCCGGCGACCTCGCCTTCTTCTACCACTCGAACGCCGACCCGAGCGGCATCGTCGGCATCATGCGGATCATTAGCGATGCCTATCCCGATCCCACGCAGTTCGACTCTAAGAGCCACTACTACGACCCCAAGAGCCCTGTGGAGAGCCCGCGCTGGCTGGTGCGCGACGTTGAGTTCGTCGAGAAGTTCCCCCGAACAATTTCGCTCGCCGAGCTGCGCGAGACGCCTGGCCTCGAGGACATGCTCGTGATTCGCAAAGGCCAACGGCTCAGTGTCATGCCGGTGGAGCCCGACGAGTGGGAGATCGTCCTCGCGTTGGCGAGCCCGAGGATCCCCCTCGCTGGGCGAGGGGGACCTGGCCGGGCGCAGCCCGTGCCTGAGGGGGAGTAATACTCCAGTCCCCAAGTAAGATAGTTCTATGGCGCGATGGCGATCCTAGCAGGGGCGGGAGGGCCTGCGAACCAACGCCTCGCGCGACCTTCGCAAGGCGCTCTCCGCCAGCGAACGGGTGCTGTGGCAGGAACTCAGGGGCGACAAGGCAAGGGCGAGGGTTCGCCGCCAACATCCGCTCGGCCCCTACGTCATCGACTTCTACGTCCCCAGCGCACGCCTTGCCATCGAAGTCGACGGCGAGCAGCACGATCCCGCAGCTAACCGCAAACGGGATGCCTACCTGCGGCGTCAAGGAATCCAGACTCTCCGCATCCCTAGCCTCGACCTCTTCGACGACGTCCGGCGTGGCGAGTGGCTCCAGGTCATCGAGCGTACGATTCACGAACGCGGTTCGTGAGGTGGAACTAGCAGGCGAGGTTTCTTTATTACTCCCCCTCTTCGCGCGCTTCGCGGCGAAGGTCCCCCTCGTCGAGACGAGGGGGAGCCCGAGAATCCCCCTCGCTGCGCGAGGGGGATCTGGCCGGGCGCAGCCCGTGCCTGAGGGGGAGTCATGAAAGCCTTTGACTATTACTCCCCCTCTTCGCGCGCTTCGCGGCGAAGGTCCCCCTCGTCGAGACGAGGGGGAGCCGAGAATCCCCCTCGCTGCGCGAGGGGGAACTGGCCGGGCGAAGCCCCAGCCGGCCCGGGAGTGGTTTGCGGGGTGCCGTCACTCTCCATCCCCAACCCCTTCCTCTCGCAAGGCGAAAGGAAGGGCTCGTTATCTCCCCCTTCATCGCGCGGCATGATGTCCCGCGCGATATTCCCTCACGGCCAAAAGAGCTCGTCGATATTTTCGGCCATCCCCGCTTCCCAAATCGGCTTCCAGGCCGTGCCGAGCAGCGCTTGGGCTTGGGCGAGCGCCTCTTCGACTCGAGAGGCGTCGGCCGGAGCCGGGGGAGAGCCGATTTCCTCTCTAAGGCGAGCGGCGCGGGCGAAGAGCAAGACGGCCCGCTCGGAGTCGCCGGCTCGAGAGGCCACTACGCCCAGCCCTTCCAGCGCGAGCGCGACTCCACTTCGATTGCCGATCTTCCGCCTGATCTCCAGGCTGCCCTTCAAATGCTCGTTTGCTTCTTGCAGTCGCCCGGAGTCCGCCGCTAGGTTGCCCAGATTCGCCAGCGCCGCCGCGATGCCCCATTTGTCTCCCACCTCCCGGTGAATATCGAGGCTTTCGTGTAGCAGCTCTTCGGCTCGCTGTAGCTCGCCGCGGCTGAGCGCGACCATACCGAGGTTGCTGAGGCAGCTCGCTTGGGCCCGACGATCTCCCGCCCGTCGGGCGAGCTCGAGGCTCTGCGAGTAGTGCTGGCCGGCCGACTCCAGATCCCCCTGCTGCCGCGCCACGATGCCGAGGGAATTGAGCGCTCGCGCCACGCCCAGCCAATCGCCTATCGCCTCCCGCACTTCGAGGCTTTCTTTCAAGACCTGCTCGGCCTTCTGGTACTCGCGGAGGTCGGTATAGACGATGCCGAGCCAGTTCAGGGCCGCACCGATCCCGAAGCGATCGTCGAGAACTCGCCAGATCGCGAGGGCGCCGCGAAAGTACGCACGCGCGAGCGCATACTCGCCTTCTTCGAAGCCGACCGACCCGAGCGAGGTCAGGCACAGCGCGATCCCGTGCATGTTCGGGCGCCTTCGGAAGAGCCGATGCGCCAACTCCGAGCGAGCCCGTGCAGTGGAGTAATCGCCCTGCAGATAGGCCAGCCGGGCCGCTCCATGAAGGGCCGATGCGAGGACTTCGCCATCGAGTCCTTCGATCGGCAGCGCAAGCACCTTTTCCGCCCACTCCCGTCCCTCGGCGACGAGCCCACGCTGGTGCCAATATCTCCACAGGGCAGCGACGAACCGCAAGCCGATCTCAGGCTGAAGCTGCTGGATCGCGTACGTGAGGGCCGACCGGAGGTTGCCGCGCTCGGCATCCAGTCGCTCTTGCCAAGATTCGAATTCCGGCTTCGTCAAGAACGGCTCGGCTTCCTCGGCCAGCGCGAGGTAGTGGTGCAAGTGCCGCTCGTCGAGGACGCTCTGTCGTTCGCAGACCTCCAAGGCAAAAGTCCTCAGAGTTTCGAGCATCGAAAACCGGATGCTGCCGAACGAATCCTCCTCCCCGCCGATCATCGAGAATTCGACCAACTCGGCGAGATAGTCCAGCGCGAGTGGCTCTTCCAGGACCTCCTCAGCCGCTTCGAGGGTCCAGCCTCCGTGAAAGACCGACAGGCCGGCGAAGAACCTCTGCAGCGACGGGTGGAGGAGGCAGTAGCTCCACTCGATGGCATTTCGCATCGTGTGGTGCCGCGCGGCCGAGTCACGCTCCCTCCCGACGAACACGTCGAGCCGCGACGGCAGGCGCTCCAGCATCTGGGCCGGGCCGAGAACCTGCGCTCGCGAGGCTGCCAATTCGATCGCCAAGGGAATGCCATCGAGCGCGCGGCACAGTTCTGCGACCGCCGACGAGTTGGACGGGGTCAGCTGAAAGTCCGGGCGGACGGCCCTTGCACGATCGACGAAGAGCGCGACGCAAGCGTTGCCTTCGACGTCACTCGCTTCCGCGCCCGGATCGGGAACCTGCAGGGGCCCGACCCGGATCTCGATCTCGCCTTCGATGCCGAGCCTTCGCCTCGAACTGGCCAGGATCCTCGCGCCAGAGAGGTCGATCAGTGCTCGGATGCTCCGGGTCGTCGCCCCATCCTCGAGCAATTGCTCGAGATTATCGAGCACGAGCAGCGCTGGCTCCGATCCGATCGCTTCGGCGAGGCTCTCCGGCGACGGCTTCTGAGCGCTCGCGAACCCGATGGCTGCGGCGATACCGGCCAGCAGCTCGTCGCTCGTCCTTGCATCGGCGAGCGGGACGAACCACAGGCGATCGCCGTAGGCCGGCTGAAGGCGCTGTACAGCCTCGATGCTCAGCCTCGTCTTGCCTGCCCCACCCGGTCCGGTGGAGGTCGCGACGCGCCTTCCCGACTCTGGGGCGAGGTTCTCGGCGAGCCGGGCAACCTCCTCTTCACGCCCGAAGAACGCATTGTGGAACTGCGGAATCCGGATCCTCAAGGCCGGCGGCTCGACCCGCGGCACAGATTCCGGCGGCCCTTCGTCGATGACTGCTGGGCCGGGGTCAGGCTTTACCCGTTCGAGCAGATCCTTCAAGCCGGAGGTCGGCCGCAACCCGAGCGCGCGAAGATTGCGAGTTAGTTCGGCGACGACGACTTTTGCCTCATCCCGTCGCCCTTGCGCGATCAGTGCCTGCACGGCGATCTCTGCGGTCGCCTCGCAGGCAGGGTCGGCGGACAGCCAACGCTTTGCAACGATCGCCGCCCGACCGAATTCTTCCTCCCCTAGCAAGCGACGGGCCGAGCGCACCGCGAAAGCTTCGAATCGGTTGCGCAGGGAGTCGCGCTCGGTCTTTATCCAGGCTTCGCCCAGTCCGGCGGCGAAAGGCCCGCCGATCAGTTCAAGGGCCGCCTCATAGTCCCCGATTCTCTCCAAGCGGACGACTTCGCTGAGGTCGACCCAGACTCCCTGATCGAGTGAGACCGCCGTGCGATCAGCCACGAGAACGCTCCCTGCAGAGGTCTCGGGCGGCTCGAGCTGATGACGGAGTGACGAAATCGCCTGGCTTAGGCTGTTTCTGCCTTGCGCGAACTCGGCATCGGGCCAAAGCAGCCCGATGAGGTCCTCGCGCGGAACCGGCCTGCCCGTATGAAGGGCCAAAAAGGCCAGCAGGGCGGCCGTCTTTTGCGTGCGGAAGCGTGTCTCGAGTCGGCCATCACGCTCGATCCGGACGGCTCCGAGCACATAGACTCGACAAGGTCCCGTCATCGAAGCCTCAGTTTACGACGCGGGTACCCTGCCAAAGTTCGCCGCCCGCCGACCATGCTCAGCATTCTGATCGTTAACTGGAATACCCGCGATCTGCTCGGCGCATGTCTTGCCTCTATCCGCCGATTTCCCCCTTCCGATCCCTACGAAGTCATCGTGGTGGACAATGCCTCATCCGACGGCAGCGCGGCGCTGGTGGCCGAACAGTATCCGACCGTACGGCTCCTCGAGCCGGGTACTAATCTTGGATATGCCGCGGGAAACAACCTGGCCTTTGCGCACGCCGAAGGCGAGTTCCTCTTGACGCTGAATCCGGACACGGAGTTTGTCGACGAATCGCTTCAGCGCGCAGTAGCGTTCATGGAGGGACATCCCGATATCGGAGTGCTTGGCGCGCGTCTCGTCGATCCCGGTCCCGAAGGGAGAACGCAGCCCAGTGTCCGGGGCTTCCCGTCGCTGGTGGGAATCTTCGGCGACGCGACGGGACTCGGACGACTCTTCCCCCGCGCGGCCCTGGGCTCCTACCGTCTTCGCGCCTTCGATTACGAACGCGGAGGTCCGGCCCCGCAGCCGATGGGCACGTTTCTGCTCTTTCGCCGATCGGCGATCGAAGCCGCCGGAGTCTCGCCAAAGGCGCCTTTCGACGAATCGTTCCCGATCTTCTTCAACGAGGTCGATCTGCTGCGGCAGATGGCCGACGCCGGCTTCCCCGCTTGGTATGAGCCATCGGTCGGAATCGTCCATCATGGGGGAGCGAGCACGCGGCAGATACGACCGTCGATGATCTGGGAGTCGCATCGAAGCCTGCTCCGCTACCTACGGAAGCACAGTTCGGGAGCTGGTCGAGCCGTGGTCCTTCCAATCGTCGCTGCGCTCGTGTGGCTGGCCGCGCTCGTTCGTGCAAGGGGGTGGAGTCCTGGATTTCGACCTTAGCGTCACGATCTGCTCGTGGAACACCGCGGGCGACCTGCGAGCCTGCCTCGAAAGCCTGCGATCGGTGGCGGACGAGGCGCGGTTCGAAGTCATCGTGGTAGACAACGCGTCGAGCGATGGCTCGCCGGATATGGTGGAGAAGGAGTTTCCCGAAGTCCGGCTCCTGGCTCAGCGGTCGAATCTCGGCTTTACCGGCGGCCACAACCTCGCCTTCCGGGAGCGCCAAGGCAAGCATGCGTTGCCGTTGAATTCCGATACCGTGGTGCATCCCGGCGCTATAGCCGGCCTCCTCGACTACCTGACCCAGAACCCCGAGGTCGGCATCTTGGGTCCCAAGCTGCTGAACCCCGATGGCTCACTTCAGTTTAGCTGTCGCCGCTTCCCTAACCCGGTCGCCGCACTCTTTCGCAATACACCGCTCGGGCGACTCTTTCCGAACAACCGCTTTAGCCGCGAGTACCTCATGCAGGACTGGGATCATGCCTCGCCACGGGAAGTCGACTGGGTCTCTGGAGCGGCCTTGCTCGTTCGCGGAGAGTTGCTCGACCGACTCGGCGGCTTCGACGAAGGCTACTTCATGTACTGCGAGGACGTGGACCTCTGCAAGCGCGCCTGGCAGGCCGGCGCGAAGGTCGTGTATCTTCCAAGCGCGGTGATCACTCACGCGATCGGACGCAGCACCGACCAAGCCGCCAACCGCATGATCGTGCGGTTCCATCGCTCGATGCTCCGCTTCTATCGGCTCCACGGCCTCCCTGAGGTGTTCGTGCTGCTGCGTCCGGGCGCTTATCTCTTGGCCGCGCTCGCGCTTGCCTGCCGGGCAAGCATCTTCGTCACCAAGAACTACGTCGACGTTCTGCGCCGCTGGGTGAAGAGACGATGAGGAGCCTGCCTTATCCCTTCTGGCTTGTCGTCGTGAGCCTGGCGCTCGCAATCGTCGCCGGAGGCCGACTCTCGACCGGACAAGCGGTCGTCGAACCCGGCATCGCAGCGATGATCGGCGTGATCTGGACCGGCGACGGGGCGCCGGTTCTGGCCCATGCCGTCGCCGGCGCGCTCGCTTGTCTCGCCCTGGGCCTCACGCTTTGGAATCGGCGAGTCGTCCAAACGCCGAGTCTCCGCTTCTGGATCGCCATCGCTGCCTTCTTCGGCCTGCTCACGGTCTCGGTCCTCGTTTCACGCTTCAAATCGGCCAGCGTGCAGAGCCTCACAGAATGGGCGTCGTACGGCATCGTTCTCACGGCGGTAATCGCGACATCCGGGCGTCGGCTCGGCCCAGAAATCCTTCTCTGGACCGTGTCGGGCGCCTGCGGGTTTCTCGCGGCTCGAGGCATCCTGGAGTATGCCACCCAGCCCGATCCGACTTGGCGCATCTTCGGCGGGTGGGTGAATCCGAACGCGCTGGCGGGCATGCTCCTGCTCGGCTTCTTCCCTGCCCTGGGACTCATGCTGATCCGCGATCGTGTGCCGCGCCTGGCGGCAGGTGGGCTCGCGGTGCTCATCGGCCTCGCTCTCGCCCTCACTCAATCCAAGGGAGGGTTCCTTGCCGCGGGCACGGGTCTGGTGGCGCTGGCCCTCCTGGTAGTGCTTTGGGGATCATGGAAGCGGGCGGCTGTGCTCGCAATGCCCCTCGCCGTGATCGCCCTTCTGGTCTTCGGCCTCAGCGTCCGCAACCGCACGGCCGAGGGCGGGTCGGCTCTCTCACGGGTTACCGAAGCCGCGGCCACCTCGGAGCAGTCCGCCGGATTCCGACTTCTGCTCTGGAAATCGGCCGGCAGACTTATGCGTACCGATCCTGCCGGAGTCGGCCTCGGGGCGTTCCGGTTCGAGTCGGCGCGTCCGGGCTTGGTGCCGCCGACCGTGCTGGCCCACCAGTCCTTCCTTCAAATCGGAGCGGAGGCGGGTGCCCTCGCCCTCATCCTGTTCGCTGCTGCGCTCGTCATCTGGGCCATCGAGGTCATTCGAGGCGCCCGCGCGCTCCCTCCCGACCGCAACCTTCTCCGGGCGGCGGTCATCGCGGCGGTCGTCGCCTCCGGCGCCCACTCGTTTATCGACAGCGACCTTCACTACTTCGGCAGCGGCTTCGCGTTCTTCGCGATGCTGGGCATCGGCCTACAGTTGGCGTCGGACGGCACTGGCCCGGAACTGCTTCCTTCCGGCGTGCGCCGCGGGCTGGGCGCATCGACCTGCGCTGTGATGTTGCTTGCGCTGCTGTCCTTCGGTGGCGTCGATTGGCTCAAGGCTAAGCTCCGGCATAGCCTCGTTTCTGGAGATCCCGAGGGGGCGGTCGCGCTTGCACAGAGGCTAGAGGGCCTCGCGCGGTTCGACGGTGAAGCACTTTCCCTCGCGGCGGCGACTCGAACGGGAGATGAGCGCGTACGCCTGCTCGAGCAAGCGGCGGCGCTGGCCCCGAGCCCGGGCAATTGGAGGGCCGTTGCACGGGCGTACATGGCCGCCGAAAACACGCGCGGAGCCGAGCGAGCGCTACAACAGGCGCTGATCACCGATCCGAACAACCTTCCTACCCGCCGATTGCTCGTGGAGAACGCCCTTGCCGCAAAGGACGACGAGGCGGCATGGCGCGAAGCCACAGCGCTCGTCGCCATCGAAACGATGCCGTACTACAAGGTCCGGGCTCTTCCCGAAGTGATTCCGACAGAAACCGCCTACGGTCACCTGGTGCTCGCTCGCCTCGTGCCCGGCCGCACCGGGAACGGCCTGGCCCAACAAGCACAGCACCTCGAAAGTGCCCTCTCGATCTATCTCGACTACGCCCGAATCACCCGCCCGCGGGTCGAGAACGCGGCGAAGGCCGGAATGCCTTTCGCCGGAGAGACGCTCCAAGACGTCGACATACGCCTTGACGAAGGACGAGAAGCCGCACGAGAGATGATCGAGCTAGCCCGGCGGCGCGGTGACCTTGCACTCGCCGAGCGCGCCCAGAAGGCCTTCGATGCCTTCACCGATGTCGAGGAATAGTATGCCGCCGAGCCATTCACGAATCGCACCAGCCGAGCTTGAACGTGCAGGTATGCAGGGCGGCTCAATAGCGCGGTCAAGCCCGCGCACTCCAAAGGGAACCCCTTCCTTTCGCACGCGAGAGGAAGGGGTCTGCGAACTACTTGGGTGCCTTGTAGTCTGGGTTGATCTCCAGCTTAGGCCCTCCGGTGGCGGCGGTCTTATCACCCGCCTCGACGGTCGTCGCCTTCGTCGACTCCGCGGTCGCCTGCTCTTCCTGCGAGCACCCGCCGAGGGCAAGTGTCCCGAGAACGAGGGCGACCAGGACTAGTCGAGGTCCCACAGGTACTTCTCCCTCTGGGTCAGCTGGATCTGGGTGCTCGTGATGTTCCAGTGGTAGTTCGTGCCGGCCGCAAGGGCGGTCGGCTGCATGTATCGCGCGTGACCGTCGCTGAAAGCGACCAATGCCTGCCTCATCTTGCGCAGCGAGACCGACCCCGTGCGCTTGCCGTCGACGTCGTCCGGCTCCGGCGCGAGCCCGCTGGCGCCGTCGGTTCCCCATCGGTGGAGGATCGCGCACATGCTCTGCGGATTGACGTTCGTCATCGCAGTGGCTGCACTTCCGCCGCCGCAGTAAGGCGGGGCCACTGCCTGAGCCATCCAGATGACGGTTCCAACGAACCGCCAGTCCAGCGTCTTGCGGGACTTCCGGCCCGTGAAGACCACGGTTTGGGCGGGGCTTGCGGCTTCGGTCAGCGAGATCGGCTTCGGGTCACCGGCGCCGGAGAACGTCGTGAGCGGACTCCAGACGGAGAAGGCGTAACCGTATTGGGGCCGGTAAGGCCAAAGCAGATTGGTCGGGATGCCGTTCTCGATCGCATTGGGTGCCGTGAGCGGATCTTGCGTGATATCCACGCTCTTGGTGTAGGGCTGGAGCAGTTGGCCCCAGGGCGAGTAGTTCATGCCGTCGAACAGCAGCGGTCCGGGCGTCTGGTTGGCCAGAGGCACCGAGTAGTCCTGGTTATCGTCGGCATACATGAGCCAGGCTGCCATGTGCTGACGGATGTTCGACAGGCTCGCCGTCGCCTTGGCCGCTTGCTTGGCCTGGGCGAAGACGGGAAATAGAATCGCCGCCAGGATCGCGATGATCGCGATCACTACCAGCAACTCGATGAGGGTAAAGGCTGACTTACGCATAATGAATGAATAACTCCTCGGGTTCATTATACGAAGGTAGACCGATAAAAGGACGGGCTACTTGGAACTATTTGGCCGATAAACGGGCAAGACCCAGGGCTTGCGATAGGGACGCTGGTAGGCCATGGTATTCCGACCTGCCTTGCCGACGAGGTCCCACCGCTTGGCATCCCACTGCACGGTCTCGCCCGAGTATAGAGCCGCGTTCACGAGGTGGCAGGCGATCGTGGTCTGCGCGACCGAGGCGAGGTCGGCCCGCGGCTTGCGACGCGACTTCACACAGTCGAGGAAGTCGCGCCAGTGGTTGGGCGGCGCCGCCGACTCTTCTCTCGGGAGTTCTTTGCCATCGGCGTCCAGCACTGTCCAGCCTCCTCGCCATACGCGCAGCGTTTTGCCGTCGGCGGAGACGAACTCGGTGCAATGGCCTGGCTTTCCGGGATGATCTCTCAGGACAGACCAGGTCATCAAGAAGTCGGGATTGCGGAACCTGAGGAGAGCTTCTGTGCAGTCGGGCGCGTCCCGGTCGTCGTCGGTAATCGCCCACTGGCCGCCGTAGGCAACGACCTCGGTCGGCATCGCGAGGTCTTGGTCCTTGCTCATGCCAAGCAGCGCGATGTCCATCATGTGCACGCCCCAGTCGGTGGTCAGGCCGCCGCCCGTGTTCATCACCCAGCGCCAGTTCCAGTGGACCTTGTTCGATTGGTAAGGGACCATCTTTGCCGGGCCGATCCAGAAGTCGTAGTCGAGATGCTTGGGTGGATCGGTCGGCTTTACCTTACCGATCCGCGTTCCGTCGGCGATCCAGGCACGGCAATGCGTGATCTTGCCCAGTTTGCCGGACCGCACATAGGCGATCGCATCGGTGAACTCCTTCGTGCTTCGCTGCCAGGTGCCGACCTGCACGACACGCCGGTGGCGCTTGGCGGCTTCCATCATCGCCACCGCCTCGACGATGTTGTGGGAAATCGGCTTTTCGCAGTAGGAATCCTTCCCTGCCTCGACGGTGTGGATCAGATTCAAGGCGTGCCAGTGATCCGGGGAACCCACGATGATGGCGTCGATGTCCTTTCGCTCAAGCATCTTGCGATAGTCGCGGTAAACGGCGGGCTTGCGACCGTACTTCTTCTCCACCTCGGCGAAGTCGCCCGGGATTCGGCTCTCGTCCACGTCGCAAAGCGCCGCCACCTCGACATCGGAGTAGCCCATAAACGAGCGCATGTTCGCGGCACCCATCCCTCCGCATCCGATCACGCCGATCACGATCGTATCGTTCGGACTCTTCTTGCGAAGGGCTTCGTCCTGAGCCGCCTGCAGGGCGCCCGGAACCATCATGGCGGCCGCAGCCGCCCCCGTGCGCTGGAGCATTTGCCGTCGGGTCAACTCGTTCTCTCGGTCGTTCATTGCCATCTCACCTCTCGCCCATTATGGGTTCAGCCGCTTCAGATACTTGTCTCGCAATCTCGTGTGCTTGCTCTCCAACGGCACCGGCTTCCCCGCGATGAAGACGTAAGACACCTGGCTGGTCGGTTCGAAGGCGTCGCCGGTCGTAACGAACAGGTTCGCGACCTTGCCGGCTTCGATGCTGCCGAGTCGGTCCGCGACCCCGAGAATCTCCGCTGCCGAGAGCGTGCAGGCCCGCAGTGCCGCTGCCGGGCTAAGCCCATAGGCGCAGTGCTGCCCGACTCTGAACGGGAGCGACATGCTCTGGCTGTTGTCGTCGCTCTGGAAACAGAACTTCACCCCTACGCGCTGAAGCAGCGCCGGCAGCGCGTAGGGCGTGTCGTACGGGTCATGTTGGGCGACCGTCGTATTCGCACCCAGGGTGCTCCGCCCGGCGGGGGCGATGATGACCGGGACTCTGCTGTCGGCGAGCAGCTTCGCTTCTTTCCAGGCATCAGGCGCGCCGGTCAAGGCCGCCTTGAGCTTGTTGCGCTTGATGAAGGCCACTGCGTCACGGATCGAGGCCGCATTGCGGACTCTGATCAGGACAAGCTCCTTTCCCTCGGCGTAGGGCAGCATCGCCTCGAGAGCCAGGTCCCTAGTCGTTCGGTTCGGTCCTTGCTTGGCATAGTCGAGTGCCTTGGTGAACCACTCCTCGATTGCGCGCACCTGTCCAGACGCTTCAGGCTGCTCGGGCTGAGTCTCTTGCGCGTGGCTGGTGAGGTCGAGGTCCTCGATCTCATCGCAGCACGCCGCTTCGCCACCGAAGCCGCCACCGCCGCCGCCGGGAAAGTTGATGCAGAGTGGACCGGGGTTGCGAATCGCCAAGTCCTCCCAGGTCCAGCCATCCAGTTTGACGACCGCCGCTCGACCCGAGATCGTCCCGCCGATCGGTTTCGTGACGGCGGCCAGCACCCCGTTGCATCGGGCAGGCTCGTACTGAGCGCTCTCGATTTGGAACGCCGTCAGAGCCGTCAGGTCGGGCTGATACTCGCCCAATTCCCGATTATCGATGGTCTGTCCGATGGGTGAGATCTCGGCAAGGCCCAGCGAAGTGCCCGCATCGATCAAGCCGGGGTAGACATGCTTGCCTCGCACATCCACGCGGACTGCGTCTCGTGGGATCGGGAGCCTTTCCCCAACGGCGGTGATGACTCCGTCTTCGACGAGGACGGTTGCACCCTCGAGGACGGAACCGGAAACCGTATGGACCGTGCCGCCGGTGAGCGCATATCGCCGGGCCGCTTTCGGAACCGCATGCGGTTTCTCTGCCTTACGGGCGTCGAGGACGTCCTTGGTCGTCGATTCGGCGTCCACCCCGAAGGCATCGCGCCGCTTGAAGAAGACTTCGCCGTCGATCAGGGTCATCGCGCACTTCGAGTAGACGCTGAGCGGGTGGCCGTCCCAAAGCACGATGTCGGCGTCCTTCCCTACTTCCAAGCTCCCCGTGCGCTGGTCGATGCCCAGCTGCCTGGCCGGGTTGATCGTGATCATCTGGAGGGCCACCTCCTCGCTCAGGCCCCCATAACGCATTACTTTGGCCGCGTCGATCGCGAGGGCGGTGGTGCCGTTCGTGCCGTCGGTATTGATGGAGACGTTCACTCCGGCTTGATGGCAGATCGCGGCGTTGTAGGGGATGGCGTCGTAGCCCTCGATCTTGAAGGACCAGTTATCCACGAAGATGGACACGCCGACGCCCGCCTTCGCGAGTTCGGGTGCGATCTTGTAGCCTTCGAGGGCGTGCTGAAGGGCTCCGATCTTGAAGCCGTACTCCTGACTCAGGCGAGTCATCATCAGCATTTCGTCGGCGCGGTAGCTGTGGCATTGCACCCAAATTTTGCCGCGTAGGATGTCGGCGAGGGCTTCCAGGCGGAGATCTGTACGGGGCGGCTTGCCGGTGGGGGCCGCTCGGAATCGATCCCACTCCGCCATATAGGCTTTGGCTTGTTCGAAGGCTCGTCGATAAACCGCCTCCTGTCCCATGCGGGTTCTGGGGAAGCGGGTCGCCGTCGTGCTTCCCGAACGAGTCACATTTTCACCAAGGGCGAACTTGATCATGCGAGGCGCGTCGGGAATCTTCATTTCCGCCGCGGTCCGTCCGTACTTGAACTTGATCACCTGGCTCTGCCCGCCGATCGCGTTGGCGCTCCCGTGGAGGGCCATGCCGGTCGTCTCACCGCTCGCGGCGGCCTGCCATACGTTGCGATTCGTCGGATTGAGGAGATCGCCGATCCGGACCTCGGCGGTGATGCTGTCGGTGCCTTCGTTGGTGGTCTCGATGCCGCGGTGGACGTGGGCGTCGACGATGCCCGGCGAGATCACCTTGTTCCGTGCGTCGATGACGGTGACCCCGGGCGGCTTCGGCACATCGGGACCGATCGCGACGATCTTCCCGTCCCGGACCAAGATCGAGCCGCGCCGGATCGTGCCCTTGGTGCCCGTCAAGATGATTCCGCCCTCTATGTAGCAAGTCCCGCCGGTCTTCAGCGTGGGGATCCGGTCCGCCTCTAACTCGTAGGGCAGATTCGACGTCTGTGTCGTGGGGATGAGAGCGCCGACCGCGTCGAAGTCGGTCGGCAATGCGGCAAGGGCCAAGGCGGCCTGTAGAATCGTCGTCATCTCACTTCACCTCCGTCTTCTTACCGAGGACGAACACCATCTTCACTTTAGTCTTCTCCTCTACGAAGTCCCCATCCATGATGGCGACGTTCGCCAGCTTGCCCTTTTCGAGGGTCCCCAGCCTGTCGCCCACTCCGAGCAGAACGGCGGCATCCTTGGTCAAAGCCGAGAGCGCCGCCTCGCGCTTGAGGCCCAGCGCGATGAGCCTCCGCACGTTCCTAACGAAGTCGCTCGTGATGTCGCCTTCGCTTCCGAGCCCGAAGCTGATCGACTGCTCACTGAGCACCTTGGCGTTTTGGCCCCGCTCGGCCCATGTGCGGTAGCGCTCTTCGAGCACCGCCGGCGGCAGCGGGTCGGCGCTTCCCTCTTCGTTGGAGCGCCGCGGTTCCGTGGCGATGTTGGCGTTAAGGATCACCGGGATACTCTTGGACTTCAGTAAGGGAATCGCACGGTACGCCTCCCTGGCGCCCGTGATCCACAGCCTCAGGCCGAACTCCTCTGCCAGCTGCGCCGCTCGAGCGATTTCCCGCTCGGTATCGGCAGCCCACAGGGCGGGGAGTTTGCCCTGCACTACCGGCAGCAGGGCCTCCAGCGCGGGGTCTTTGTCCTTCTCGTCGGTCGGCGCTGGGCCTATGCCGTACCACTGGGCGTCGTAGAGGGTTTGCCGCGTGAGGGCGATCGAGCCGAGAAGCGTGCCCGGATAGCCGGCCCCGGCTCCTCCGCCGCCACCAGGCTGTCCCCCGGGTTGGCCCCCCGGCTGACCGCCTGGCTGCCCTGGCTGTCCGCCTGGCTGGCCGCCGGGAGGACCGCCTGGGGGACCGCCGCCGGGACCTGCCTGGCCGACTCGGAATCCGAACTCCATGGCGATCCCTGGCGTCAACACTTGCCGGTCCTTTTGATCCGTATAGACGATCACTGCCGCGCGTCCGCGAATCATTCCACCACCCGGCGACACCATCGCGGCGAGGACGCCCTGGGAATACCAATCGTCGAAGTCCTCCAGGTTGAGCGACGTGGCGGCATCTACGTCGGGTCGGATACCGCGGCGATTCCCCGCCCACATGGTCGCGGGAGCCGTTGTGCGAGTGTCGGGTGCGGTGGCTCGACTGGTCGCCGCCGGAATGCGCAGACCGCGAGTCGTGTAGGCGTCGATGAATCCTGGGTAGACGACCAAGCCTTTGCCGTCGATCACTTCCGCACCCGCCGGAACTGGCGCCGTCTCACCGACATCGTCGATGAGCCCGTCGCGCAGGACGATCGTGCCCTTTTCTAGAACCCGGCCATCGCCGATTTCGATGCGGGCGCCGACGATCGCGGTGACGGAAGGCTGCCATGAAGCCGCAAGAAGCAAGAAAGCGCTAACCATGTGCCCCTGTTCTACCGCCCCGCCGGGCCCGGTCGCTCGCCTTTGGATCGAGAAGTTCAGGGACTCGTTGCAGTTCCGAGCGCGACTTCCACCCTAGGGCGCCACACGATCGCGCTCACGTCCTGGGCAGCGACTGTCTCCTCCCCGATGCTCGTCGATCCACCGGGAACGCCCTGCGCCGCCGCTTCGCTGACGGCGACGCCGCCGATCGGGCAGACCTTTTGCAGATGTGCCGCAATGTCGATGACGTGGGCGAAGTTCACGCTCTGGACATCTTGTCCGGCCACGATCACAGTGCCCGCGTGCATCCCGATGCGCAGCCTGATGGGTACGCCGAGCCGATTGCGATGGGTATTCAGTTCGATCAGACCAGATTGGAGATTGCGGGCGGCTCGGAAGGCGGCGGCCGGGTCGTCGAACGCGACGGTCACACCGTCGCCTGCGGTGGAATGCAGGGTGCCGCCGTGCCTCCGAATGACCGACTCGACGTAGCGGTGGTACTCGGTAAAGGTGAACTCGACGTCCAATGGCTCTGCGCCTTCCTTCATCTTCGTCGAACCTGCCACGTCGACACAGAGAAACGTCATGCTCCGTTCGCCGGTCGTGAGCCGGTCCTGGAGTTCGACAAGTTGCCTGAGAAGCTCTTGCCTGTTGTCCGCGGTGTCCCTCATTCCGAGCCGGCTCAGGCTGCGATCGACCAAGCGCCGCGCCACACCGCCGCCGATCGCGCCGAGAGCGATGTACAGGAGGAGGAGGATCGGCGGCGAGCCGTCGGTGTTCAACCAGAACGAATAGAGGAACAGGAAGGCGGCATTCGAGACGAACCAAAGGCCCCCGAAGAGCGCACCGCAAATGGAGGCGACCCTGGAATCTCGCGCCTGAGAACAATTCCACAACGCGCCGAGGACGCAGACGATGGTCGCGATCCCGAGGAAGGAGCTCGGGTCGCCGAAGACGCTCCCTATCGCTCCGAGAAAACCCGCCACGCTGGCGAGCCATGAAGACGCGACATAACGCCGCACATTCGGATCGAACGACAGGTAAAGCGACCGCAGCCGCGACAGGCCACCCCGCCGCTCGACCGCAGGCGTCGAGGCGAGCGCGATGCGCACATAGTCGGCGGGGATGCTCGTCGCCTCGCTGACGGCCTGGATCGCGTCGTCGTCCAGTTCCGAGCCGTGGGACTCGCGCAAGCGCGCCGCCAAGAGAATCATCTCTTGGACATCGTGTTCGGTCAACTCGCGGTGAACGCCGCGTTCCTGCTCCACCATGCCGGCACTCCCATTGTACTAGCGTGTGTGGGCACGCGCGGGTTGTGTGGGTCCCAAGCGATCAACCGGCCCGTTCCCCCGGGGCCATCCTCTCGTTGCCGGTGCAAGGGTCGGAACGGGCCTATCGGGTGCAACCCGAGGGGGTGCCGATCATGCGCCCTCGAATTGGGCCGCCGGATCGTGCTCGGCCCCTTCCCCGTAGGCCTCGAGGAACGCTCGATAGACCTCCAAGACTTCCGGATCGCCGGGTTTAAGATCGGCGAGGTGGACGGTTCGCTCGTGCAGCTCCGACGGAACGTGACCGCGAGGTTCCCCGTATCCTGGGAATCCAAGCCGTTGGGCCACCTGGTATGCCAGATCCCTGAGGGTGGGGTTGCCGAGGTGGTGAGCGCTCAATGCCAGGAGGAACATGGAGATTCCAGGGGTGTCCGTCCGCTCCCGCAATTGGGACAAGTACCCAGGAGTGGTCAAGAGCCGCACGGCCTCGATATGGCGCCCCAATCCCTGGAGGGACGCTGCAAGAGCAAAGTGACCCGCCGTCGTATCGAGGCCCAGTATGCGGTGGGCCTCGATACTCTGCCGCGCATACTGCTCCCCGGCGTCCGGCTGACCAGAGTCGTTATGGTGGTCCGCGAGCGCAGTCAGAATGGTGGGCATATAGCGAGTAACTCCCGCTCGCTTTGCGCAGGATAGGGCTTCCTCAAGAAACGCGATCCCCTCCGGGTACCGGTTCTCAGTCCGGTACGCGGCGGCAAGGTTGGCGAGTATCGCTACTTTGAGATGGGACGCCTTCCAAAGAGAGTCTCCGACCTCTCCCTGGAGAATCTCCCGGGCACGCTCGAGGGCGTCAAGCGATCGGGCGCTGTTCGGGCGACCGCTAGGGCCCGGCAGAACAAAGCAAAGGCCGAGCAGATTGAGACATCCTGCCACATCGACGGGCTTCCAGTGCGCTTCGAACAGGGGCAAGCCGCGTTCGACCCAATCGACGGCGAGATCAGACCTGTAAGCATAACCTGCGAACTGCCCCGTGGCAAAACAGCCTAAAGCCATGTCATGCCCGTCCACGTCGGCGGTATTGCTCGCCCACCCCATGAACTCGAGCATTCGACTGCGCCACTCATATTGATATGCGGTCGCCGTCAAAAGGCTGCCGATCGCGAAGGCGATCCGCATTGTGGGACCCGCCCAGGTGCGATGCCCCTGCGCGTAGTCGATGATCTGGCGAAACTGATCGTGTTCCTGCTCGAACTCGCGAAAGGCCGGCGACGGGTCCGGCGAGTTCGCAGTCTCCCGAAGGCGGAAGGCCACCCCTTCGAAATGGTCCCGGTGTCGGCCTCGCGAGGCTTCCTCGTCGTCGGCTTGACGAAGGCATTCGAGGGCGAACGTCCGGAGCGGAATGAGCATTCGAAAACGGACCGACTCGCCGTCGACCCGCCGCTCGAGCAGGGAACAACGGACAAGGCGACCAAGGGACTCCGCCGCATCGGGCTCAGCAGAAACGGCCTCGGCTGCATCGAGCGAAAAGTCGCTCCTGAATATGCCCAGGCGGCGAAAGACGGTCTGGTCTGTTGGGAGCAAGAGGTCGTAGCTCCACCGGGCGACCCGGTCGAGCGAGGCGTGACGATCGCCAGGATCCCTGGTGTGAGCCTTCAGACGGAATCGCTCGTCGCCGAGCCGTTTCAGAATCTGAGCGGGGGACATGACCAACACTTGCGACGCTGCCAATTCGATAGCGAGCGGCACGCCGTCGAGGCCGATGCAGATTTCGCCGACTGCCTGCGCGTTTTGGGATGTCAGCTCGAAATCGGCATCCACAGCGCGGGCTCGGTCGACGAAGAGACGAATGCAGGGGTTTTCACTGAGTTCGGCCAGGGTCCCGTCGCGGCGGGGTAATGCGAGCGGGGGTACCGGGAAGAGTCGTTCCTGACGCAGTCCGAGCGCGGCCCGGGAGGTTACGAGAATCCGACTCGAGCCCTTCTGCGCATGCCACATTTCGATCACCTTCTCGAACCCCGGAAGGTGCTCGGCGTTGTCGAGGATGAGCACGACGCGCTCGTTCGCCAGGTGATTTCTGACCCGATCGACGGCATCCGGACGATTGGGGTTCGCCAGACCCAGACTTCGTGCCGTGGCAGACACCGCCAGTGCGACTTCCTTGAGTGGAGCCAAGTCGACGAAGGCTACCGGCATGACTTCGGATAGCGATTCCTGTACGACACGAGCGATCGTGGTCTTTCCGCTTCCGCCCGCCCCGACGAGCGTCAGGAGCCGATCCGCTTCCGGACCCCCGTCCTGAAGCGCCATGAGGACCTCGCCCACTTCCCTTTCCCGGCCAAAGACCCATCCTTGCTTGATCTGAAGCGCCAGGGCCTCGTCACCGGGAGGCGCCGGTCGAGGACGGCGTGCAGGGCGGCGCCCTAGCGATTCGATGGCGGCCACCGCGTCCTGGGACGGATACTCTCCCCACTGGTCCATGAGCAGGTGCTCGAGAACTTCGAACTGGCGGATCGCATCGGCGTTCTTCCCGGCGGCGCCGAACGAGCGAATGAGGGCGACATGCACGTCCTCCCGCAGGGGACAAATCTGAAGGGCGGCACGGCCTATCTCGATGGCGACCGAAGCGGAGCCGTCACGGGTGAGGGATTCGATCAGGTTGACGACGGTCCGGCAATAGGCTTCCTCGAAGGCGAGTTGGTGGGGGATGGTCCAGGATGCATCGATGCCTTGGAGCAGAGGACCGCGCACGAGCTGGAGGGCATCGCGCAAGTTCCCCTGCTGGGGGGGGGCCAGGGAAACCAGCCGGTTGAATTGGGCGTAGTCGGTGTCGACTCTACGTGGATCGAGGCCCAGCGAATGTCGATCGCCGGCGAAGTAGTCCTCTTGCCCCTCGACCCCCAGTTGCTTCCTTAGCGAGGAGATTGCGGTGCGGAAGCTTTGCCGAGCTTGCTCGGTCTCGTCCTCTGGCCAGACGATCGCTGCAACCTCGTCTCGAGGTAGGACACGAGGCAGCGAGACGGACAAGAGGGCGAGGACCTCGGCTGCGGTGCGCGACCGAAATCGCCGGATCGGCTCCTCTTCCCCCTTGATCGCCTCGAGAGTTCCGAACATTCGAATCGTCAGCATCTCGGCGGCACTTGCAAGAAATCATACAATACCGTTGCTTCCAGCAAGCGGCCTAGGCTGAATTTCACCGGTAGAATGTCCTCGATGAGCGACCCGCAGCGGACCCAGGCGATGTCGGCGACGCCGAGCGTCGATCCGAACCGGACCGTCATGGGGCAGGCTCCGACCATCCACGCCACGCAGACGATCAAGCCCGTCCAATGCCCGGTCTGCAAGACTTTCAATCCGGTCGGCGTCATGTTCTGCGTCGAGTGCGGACTCATCTTCGACCGCGCGCTCGACGGCGATGCCTTCGGCGCGGCGGCGGTGCTACTCCCCTGCTTCGTGGATTCGGCTGGGAGAGAGCATCCGTTGAGGCCCGGCCCCAACATCATCGGCCGGCAGGGCGACGTGCTCATCGACGACGCACGAGTTTCGCGACGGCACGCTTCCGCAATCTTCGAGGATTCCATCACGATCGAGGACCTCGGGAGCACGAACGGCACGACCGTCAACGGAGCGGCCCTCGCGGTCGGGGAGAAGCGCACGTTGCAGACAGGAGACAAGGTGTCCCTCGGAGGATGCGAACTCGTGCTCAGTCTGCCCGGCGAGTCGGCGAAGACGGCTATGGGCCTCGGTGGCCGGACCACGAACATGGACGCCCCGCCCCGTGCATCGACCGCCGTCGCCTGGGTCGTCACGTCCGAGGGCGAGCGGCTCCCCCTTAGTGAGAGAGAGAACAGCTTCGGACGCCGCGACGATAACGATGTCGTCTTCCCCTTGCCGTTCGTATCTGGCCGACATGGGACGATCGAGGTCTCGGAAGCCGGAGTGTTCATCACCGACGTCGGAAGCACGAACGGCACGTTTCTCAACGACGCCCGCATAGGACCCAACCAGCGTGTTCAGCTGAGACCCGACGACGAGATCAAACTGGGCGAGTTTGCCTTTCGAGTGGAGGTCGAGGAATGACCGAGGAGATCACCGGCGAGTATCCGATCCCGGAATTGATGGCCACGATCCCCCTCGAAGCGAGCGCGCGGGTCACGGTGGCATGCAAGACCGACCTCGGCCGAGTGAGGGAGAACAACGAGGACAAGTTCGAGTACTTTCTCCCCGAGGACGAGCGGACTCTCGCTTCCCGCGGCCTCGTCTTCGTCCTCTGCGATGGCATGGGCGGCCATGCCGCCGGCCAAATCGCGAGCGAACTCGCCTGCAAGACGTTTATCGACGTTTATCTGAACCACCCCTCCGCCTCGGCCGAGGAAGCCGGGCGCGCCGCAGTCGTAGCGGCAAATCGCTTCGTGCTCGATGTGGCGCGCGCGATCCCCAGCCGGCGTGGCATGGGAACCACCCTCAGCGCACTCATCCTTCTTCAACGGCAGGCCTTGATCGTCCATGTCGGGGATTCGCGGGTCTACCGTCTTCGCGCGAGCGGACTCACTTGCCTCACCGAAGATCACACCGCGGCGGAAGAGATGGTGCGACAGGGCCAGCTCACCCCAGAAGAAGCCAAGACCCATCAAATGAGTCACATGCTCTTGCGGGTCATCGGCGCCGACGAAGTGAGCGCGATGCCGGACATCCACGCCCTCGACCTCCAGGAGGGCGACACTTTCCTGCTCTGTTCGGACGGACTGACGAACCACGTCGAGGACGACGAGATCGCCTTCCAACTCTCGAAGTCGCCCGCGGAGGCCGCCTGGAAACTCGTGGTGGCGGCGCTGGCCGGTGGGGGAAGCGACAACTGTACCGTGATGGTCGTTCGCGTGGACGAGATCGTGTCCCGGTAAAGGAAGCGCTGGGCAGGGTTGTTGGATTCGGGCGTCGCCCCTTTCGGCATCGGCTCGGGATCTGGCCCCACAATCGCCCCTTCCGCCACCCCGTTTCCCGTGCGGTGTCCGAGGAGTGTCCGAGGAGTGTCCGAGGGTGAACAGGCTCGGACACTAGGGACCGAGTGCGCGGAGGTGCTGAAGAAAATGGCGCGAACTGCCGACCATGAGGGTATGGCGATCGTTCGGACTTCGGCGTTCGTGGCGGGGATTCGGGGCTCGGCGGGGAATGTGACCTATGTCGAGACGCCGTTCGGGGTCTCGATCCGGGACCGGGTGATCCCGCGCGATCCGCGCACCCCGGCTCAGGAGGCGGCCCGCGAGCGGATGACGCTGGCGGCGAGGGCTTGGAAGGCGCTGAGCCTGGCCGAGGCGCGGTCATGGCGCGAGTACGCCGCCGCCCTCGATCAGCAGCCGCCCTGGCGTCCCGCCAAGGCCCAGACCCGGTTCGTCGAGCTCGCGATCCGGTTTCTTCAGGTGAACGCGGGTGGGGTTATCCCGCGCTCGCCGCCGGCGAATCCGTTCGCGGGCGATGGGCTGGTGGTGAGCGTCGAGGGGCTTGTCGGGGCGGTTCGGTTCGCCGCGAGCCAGCCGAACTCTCCGGACGTGACGACCGAGCTCCTGGTCCAGCGGCTGGTCTCGGTGCATCGGCGGACGTACCTCGAGCGGTACCGGACGCAAGGGTTCCACGCGTTCGGCCCATCTGCCGAGGTCGGGGTGCGGCCGGGATTGTATGCGTGCGCGGTGCGATTCGTGCGGGTGTCGACGGGTCAGGCGACGGGTCTGGTGGAGTTGGGGTTGGTCAAGGTGGGGTAGGTCTTTTCTCCCCTCCTCTCGCCTGCGGGAGGAGGGGGTTAGGGGGTGGAGGGTCCGGGGCAGTTCGAGTAGGGAGCCTGGCCTGGATGAGGTGCCGTCGCTCTCCATCCCCTGCCCCTTCCTCTCGCGGGGCGAAAGGAAGGGGTTTTGGGGTGCGCCGAGGTCGTTGGACACTCAGCAGCCCGCCGGATCTGTCGACTCTGGGAGTGCGCGGGCCTGACCGCGCTTTGCCTGGCGCGGCAGATTACTCCCCCTCAGGCACGGGCTTCGCCCGGCCAGGTCCCCCTCGTCTCGACGAGGGGGAAGCCCACTACGAGTTCGACGCGCAAAGCTCGGTGTCGCAGAGGTTGGATGCGTCCGGGAACGTGCTTTCTTCGCTGGTCTACGACGCGTACGGCGCCGAGACGAACAGCGGCACAGGGAGGGTTAGGGAACGGATCCTCTTCTGTCAGCGGACGGGTCACCGTGCTCGACGATCCGCTTGGCCTCCTCTACCAATTCACCGATCGGGGTCCCTTCGCCCAGGCGTTCGTAACGGGGGGCGAGGACGGGGCCTACTCTCTCGGTCGCGCTGGCGTAGAGCGGGTCGATGACGACGGCCATCGCCGGACTGAAGGCATAGCCGAGTCGTTCGCGATGGTATCGACAGGCGGAGGCCAGGCGCAGGAAGACGCCATCTTCGGCCAACGCGGCGGCCATCGTCATCGCCATGAGCAGGTCCCGCTTCTGGTCGGCGGCGGCGAACATGCGGATGGCTTCTCGCAAGTGCTCTTTGGCTTCCTCGGGTGAGGCCTTGGCGATGGCGGCGAGGCCGAGACCGGCGTGAGTGAACGCGATGGCGGCGGTGTCGCCGATCTCGGCGGAAATCTTCAGCGACTCTCGCAGCCACAGTTCGGCGGCTTCGTGTTCGCCCTCGAGCAGTTCGGTATCCCCGAGGTTCGTGAGAATGACCGCCGCCGAGTGCATGTCGCCGATCTCGCGGGCGAGGGCGAGACCCTCGCACCCGATCCTTCGCCCTTCAGCCGCTTCCCTCCGATGGAGGGCGATTCTCGCCGCCGACTTGAAGACGTTGAGGCGCGCGAAGGCGAGGTCGTCGGGCGGCGCCTCGGGTGCGTAGGCATCGAAGAACGACTCGGCCCGGGCCAGCGCCGCCCTGGCTTCGTCGTACTCGCCGAGATCGGTATGCACGAAGGACGCATTGATGCAGCAGGCGCCTGCGCCTCGGTACCGTTCTTCTCCGGCAAAGAGGCTCTCGGCCTCGGCATACACCGCTAGAGCCCGCCGACTGAGGCCGAGTTCTTTGCAAAGGTTGCCCATCGCGAGGGAGGCAAGGGCCTGATCGATGGGAGCGCCGCTCGCTGCGAAGGCCTGCGCCTGCTCGAGCATGGCGAGCCCCTCTGCAGCACGCCCGAGCCGTGCCATGCCGAGGGATAGGTCCGTCGCGAGGGCGAAGGCTTGGGCAGGGTCGTGTTCGAGATACACCTGAAACGCCATGCGAAAGAGGGCCATACGCGAGGAGATGCGTCCCGGCAGTTCGGCTTGCCGAACCGCCGTCAGGGCGAGTTGGGCCTTCGCCAGTTCGCGGGCATGGGCGGCCAGCCGCAGCAAGGCCTCCACGCGCTCCTCGGCTGGAAGTGAGGCCTCGACGACCTGCCGGATGGTCGGGAGGATGCGGTAGTCCTCTCCGCTGCGGATGAGCAGGGACCGCCGCTCGAGTTGGTCCAGCATCGGAACGACGGCTGCTGTCGAGAGACCGGAGGCCGCGACGGTCTCTGCAATGCCGAAGCTGCCTGGGATCAGGCTCAGGCACGCGAGGAGCCTCCGGGTTTCCTCGTCGCACTCCTCCAGAGACGCTTCGACGACGGCCTCAAGAGAACGATGCCGATCCGGCATGTGCCCCTTAAGGGCTTCCGGATCGATGCCACGAGATTGGGAAGCGAGCAGCTCGATCGCGAGGGGCATGCCGCCGGTTTGTTCGAGAACCTCCTGGCTCGACCTCGAATCGCGACCGCCCCATTGCTTGACGCGCCCCTGGTAGAGCCGCAGGGTCGCCTCTTCGTCCAAGGGATCCAGGTCCATCCGCGATTCGGTCGGCAGCCCGAGAGGCTCTCGGCTCGTTGCGAGGATGGTTATCCGCGGGCACCGCCGAATAGACTCCCGAGCCAGGGTTGCGGCCCTCTCAAGCACGTGCTCGCAGTTGTCTAGGACGATTAGCGCATCGGTAGCTGCCAAGTAAGTCAGGTCCAGCGGCGTCGATTGCCCGAGGCTCGCCGCCAGAGCTTCGGCGGGGTCGCCTTCGGCCGGAATCGTGGTGAGGTCCACCCATACGGCGCCGAAGTGGCGCTCATGGCCGAGTTCTGAAGCGACCTCGATGGCGAGACGCGTCTTTCCGAGCCCACCGGCGCCCGTTACGGTAACGACTCTCGCCCCTCCCAGCCGATCGCGCAACGCCTCCATCGCCTCGGCTCGGCCGACCAGGGGATTCTGGGCCGCTTGGAGCGTTTGGACGGCGACCCAGGCGGGATGGTCCGATTCCGACTTGTCGATGGCCCGGTGGACGCGCCGTATGCGCTTACGGATCGACTTGGCGGTCTCGATAACTTCGGCACTGACGGCAAGGCCCTGCGCCGCGAGGGCGGCGACGAGACGACGGTAGATGCGCACCGCCTCCTCGGGCCGGCCAGCCTCGTCGAGCAGGCGCATGTAGCCGAGGTAGGGCGCTTCGTCCGTCGTGTCCGTACGAAGCGCCCGCTCGAACCACTGCTCCGCCAGTGACCGATCGCCGGCATCGAGCGCTTCCCGCGCCAAGCGAAGGTGTGCCGACTGGGAGCGCTCTGCGAGGCGGACATCCCATGCGCTGTCCCAGAGAGCGTCTACTTCTTCCTCGGCAAGGTCGGGAGCGTCGGGTCCTCCCAGCGGCCCGCGATAGAGTTCCGCGACCTCGCTGTCGGAAGCGGATTCCAAGGCGACCGCGTCGATCCATAGCCCGGTCCGGTCCAAGCGCAGGCGATCGCCTTCCGCGTGCAGGTGCCGCGCTTCCGGGCCGAGGGCTTGGCGGACGTGCTGCAGGGCTTTGCGCAGGCTCTGGAGGGCAGCGGGTTCCGGAGTACCCGGCCAAAGCGCCGAGGCTAGCCTCCGCCGCTCCAGACCCTGAGGTGGCGCCATGACCAGGAGTGAAAGCAGGCGTCGGGCATGTCGGGTGGGCAACGGTCGGGCTCGACCACTTTCGACGACCTCGACGCGCCCTAGAAGATGGATTTCTGCCACTCGATTTCACGGTACCCCAGGCTGCATTTCACGCTCCATTTCACGCCGATGTCGGAGACTAGGTTCACCATGAAACCGAAAACCCTGCTTTCCCTATTCGCCTCGCTCGCCTCGACTATGGCCTGGGCGGGGGGCGATCCCCCGGCGAACGCCATTTGGGGCGAAGTGATCGTTCACCCTCTCGCCGAGTCGACGGTCGACGTTAAGAGGCTCTGCCAGCGGATCGGCGCGACCCCCCTCGAATACGACCCCGACCTGGACGGCTATCTGGTGGCCCTGCCGAAGGGCATGTCGCTGGCCGATGGGGTCTCCTTCTTCGAGCGGACGCCCGGCATCGAGTTCGCCCAGCCGAACTACATCTTCGATTACTACGGCCATCCGAACGATGCGCTCTACCCCTCTCAGTGGAATCTGGCCATCACGGCCTGCCCTCTTGCTTGGGACACCTCGACCGGAGACTCCGACACCGTCATCGCCGTCATCGACTCGGGAGTCGACCTGACTCATCCCGACCTCGCCGGCAAACTCCTCCCGGGATGGGATTTCGGCGAGAACGACCCGGTGCCGATGGACAATCAAGGACACGGCACGCGGTGCGCCGGAATCGCCGGAGCCGCGACCGACAACGGCAGCGGCATCGCCGGCGCCGGCTTCAACTGCATGATCCTTCCCGTCAAGGCTTCGAATGCCCAAGCCCAGCTGACGACTTGGGCCGTCTGCCGCTCCCTCTGGTACGCGGCCTACCGGCGCAACGTGAAAGTCATCAGCATGAGCTTCGGCTCCACCACTCTGAATCCCTACCTCCAACTGACTGTCGCCAATACTTCCTCGCGCGCTCTGTTGGTGGCGGCCGCTGGCAACAACGGCAATACGACCCCGACTTATCCTGCCGCGCTTCCGAGCGTGCTCTCCGTCGGCGGCTCCGACCCAAACGACGCACGCCATCCCGGTAGCAGCTTCGGTCCATGGGTGCGGGTTGCGGCGCCTGGAGTGGGAATCCTGGCGACCGAGCGAGGCGGCCTCTACAGCACGGTGACGGGCACATCCTACGCCGCCCCGCTCGTGGCCGGCGTCGCTGGGCTCATGTTCAGTCACCTCGGCAACACCTCGCAAATGAATGCGGCCTACGTCAAGGAAGCGATCGAGCAGACTTCCCTGCCGGTCGGACCTTGGGTCGCCAAGGGCCGGGTGAATGCCCGGGCCATGCTCGACTACGTGCCAACCGGCATGACGAAGACGACATTCCTGCCCCATTCCTGCCAGGCCACATATGGATGGCTGGTCGGCGGCGGCCCGCTCGAGATGGCGGCTAGCGACGACTTACGGACTCGCTTCCAAGCCGCTCTCTACTCGAACCCGATCCACGTCCTGGCGGCCAATGCTACTTACACGGTGGCTTATCCAGGCATCCTAAGAGAGATTCAAATCAGGCTGGAGGCCCTCTCCACTGCTGGATACACGCCCTTTGTGGTTCGTTTGTGGAGCTGGCCCGACTCACGATGGGAGTATGTCGCCACCACCATCCTCGGGGCATCGGACAAATCCTGCACGATTCGCGTCCTCAACCGCCTTACGAGCTATGTGAACTTGCAGGGCCAGGTCAAGGTCGGTTTCCAGGGCGACGCATCCGGGCCCTGCGAGATTCAGGTCGACCTGCTGCAGGTTTCGACGCTCAGCCAGTAGATCCGTGTTATCCTAACTTAAAGCTCAGGAGGCTGCTCGTGATCACCGCTCTTCTTATCAGTCTCGCGACGGGGTTCGAGGCAACCCCGCCCCCGACTACCGGCTTCAACGACGCGTACAAGTACTTCGTCGATATGCGGAGTTTCCCGGACGACAAGGTGGACTGGCATGCCTACCAGGCGGCCATCGACCACCGAGAGCAGATGCCGCGAGTGGAGTTGCCGATTACCGAAGGACCGTCTCCGGCGAATGTCGTGCAATGGCAGTACGTCGGCCCGCGCGACCTCGACATTCCGTACCAGCAGTACTTCGGCTTCAGGCCGCTCTCGGGACGGGTCAATGGTGCCTGGGTTCGACCGAACGGTGAGACGTACCTCGCCACCCCCCAAGGAGGGATTTGGAAATCTCCCGGAGCAGCGGCAGGCCCATGGTATCCGCTCTCGGACCAGTGGGAGGCACTCCACACGAGCTGTGTCGCCTACGACGAATCTACGGGATGGCTCTATGCGGGCACCGGTGACTTCCACGGGTACACCGGGGCCGGATTCGGCATCATGGCGTCTCCCGACGGCGGCCTGAACTGGATGAATCGCGGTCGAGCCGACTTCGGCGGGACGGCGGTGAGCGCGCTCCTCATCGATCCCCTTCAACCAGGAGCCGTTCTTGCCTCGACCGGTCGCGGCGCGAACGGGATGGGCTACGTCTGGCGATCCCTCGACTTTGGAAACACCTGGACGCGGGTCATCAATGTCGCCGCTCGCTGGAGCGACCTCGAGGGAGGGCAAGGGCAACCGATGTACGCGGCCGGGGGCAAGAACAACGGCGAGGTCTGGCGCTCGACGAACTTCGGAGCTACCTGGACCAAGCTGAATCCGCCCATTAGCGCCGGGGACCATCCTGTCCTCGATCTGGCCGTCGGCCCGACGACGGGCAACGTCTATCTTCTCGTTCCTAAGGATCGGAAGATCTACCGCTCGACGAATACCGGGACGACTTGGACCGACATAACAGGGGCATTTATTCACGGCCCGGCTAACTACAACTGGTCGCAGTCCTCTTACGACTTTTACATCGAAGCTTCCGAGGACCCCGCCATGCCGGGTAACGATCTCGTCTTCGTCGGCCTGATCGATCTCGTTTGTGGACGTCAGGCCCATGGCTACGCTTGGCACTCCTTGGGCGGTCCGACGTACGATCCTGCGTCGAATCTCCACAACGACCAACACTGCCTGACTCCGATTCCATGGAACGCATCCGAGTTCTTGATCGGCAACGATGGCGGCATCTATCGCATGACGTACGACCCATCGATGGGCCAGGCCTTGTTCGACGGGAGCCGAAACGCCGATCTCGGCATAACTCAGTGCTACAAGCTGGGCATGAATCCCTACAATAGTGAGGTGATGCTCGCCGGAACCCAAGATAACGCGACGCCATTCAGCGATAGCAGCGTGTTCCTGCCATGGAGAAACGTCGGTGGAGGAGACGGGGGGTTCTGCGAAATCAACGTCCAGAACTCTTCTACCATGATGGCGACGAGCCAGTTTCTCGGGATCTACTTGTCAGTTGACTCGTTCGCCTCGTGGCAAGACGTTACACCGAACACAGCTGGAGAAACGACGGCCTTCATCGCGCCAGCAATCTTCGAACGTCAGGCACCCTTCACCAGCAGTCTTTACGGCGCCAGTAACTATCTACATTGGTACTCGTGGGATTCCAACTTGGGCCAATACCGATGGTACAACCGTCGCGGCAACCAGCCGCTCAGTTCCTCCAGCTACGTCACGGCTATGGCCTCGTCGCCACTCGGAGTCGGCGGAGTGGCGACGGGATCGCGGGACGGCGAAGTTTGGCGGAGCAACGATCATGGCTCGACTTGGATGAGAGTCGACGATCTTGGTTCTCCAACCCTGCCCGATCGCGCGGTCACCGACATGACCTACTATATGGCATTGGGCTTGACGGGCAGCTACTCGATCGGCTTATCGGGTACCGGGACGGGGCATGTCTTTTTGGGGATGGAGAACACCTGGGGCGGCGGCCCACCGATCTATTGGGAAGACAAGAGCGGCGTCGGCACCGGCCGGCTGCCCGACGTGTCGATCAACGCGATCGAGCTCGGCTACACGGGCTTCTGGCTCGCAGCCGGCGACGTCGGCATTTTTCACTCTTCGGACGACGGGCAAACGTGGAAGAACATCACCCAGCCGCTCGGGCTGCCGAACGTCCAAATCAACGATCTCGCCATCTCACACAACCATCAGTTTCTCTATGTCGCGACTTATGGCCGAGGCATCTGGCGGCTTCCCCTCAACATCCAGCAGCCGGTAGACTCCATAATCGCTAACCCCAACCCTGCGGCTACCCCATGCAGCTACACCCTGACCGGATACCTCGCCGGGCCAGCTCCCTTCCCGGGCACGACGATGCGGTTCTTCAACGGTGCGACTCAATTCGCGTCGACTTATGTGTCGCCTCTCGATACGAGTGGGTCTCTTACGGGGCAATTCCTCGGAGCCGGCTCTAACACCACGATTCAGTTCGGTGCGCAAAGCGATATCGGGCCGATCGTCTATACGAACCTCCAGGTTCTTCGGGCGTCGCACATGAACGCAACGGTCCAGCTCGAGGGATACGTCGGCCCTCGGCCTGTCACGGTCACCTATGGATTCCGTAACGAAGTGGGCTATCCCTACAATCGATTCTATGCGCCCAGCGTCGCGAGCGGATCGCACAACGTGTCGATCCCTATCGACTACCGTCAAATGCTGAACTTCTACGTCCAGGCGCCAGGCTATCTCAAGAAGGCGGTCGCCGTCGACTGTACGAACCGTCCCACCGACTTCTCGATCGGCACGCTCGTGCTCACGTGTGGCGATATCGACAGCGACAACGAAATCTCCATCGGAGACTATGCGCTCCTTTCGACGGCCTTCAACTCGAGCATGGGCGACCCGAACTGGAACCCCATGGCCGACATCAACAACGACGAGACCGTCGACATCGGCGACTATGCCTTGTTCTCGATGAACTACGGAGAGATCGGTGACGACTAGCAAAACTGGCGTCTTTGGGAGTGCGCGAGCCTGCTCGCGCTTTCGCCGGCCCGCCGGGATCGCCGCAACGAAAAGCGCGGACGGGTCCGCGCACTCCCAAAGCTGGCTCTCCGTTCAGCCGACCGGCCGGCGACGACCACCAAGGCTGGCCCGCTTTGGTGGGCGCGGGCCTGTCCGCGCCTTGGCGCCTCTCGCGGTATAATCGCAACTCGTGGGAGGCCCGCCGAGGCGAGCCGCTCGTACCACGGAGGAAGCATTTGCGAAAGAATACGAAGAAGCATCGCCATTCGCCGCGCTTCGAGGCGCTCGCCAAGACCATCGATAAGGAGACCTTGTACGACGTCGAACAGGCGATCGACCTCGTCAAGAAGACCGCCAACGCCAAGTTCGTCGAGAGCGTGGACTGCGCCCTCCGGCTCGGCATCGACCCCCGCAAGAGTGACCAGAACGTCCGCGGCCTCACCAACCTGCCCCACGGCACAGGAAAGAAGAAGACCGTCGCCGTGCTCGCCAAGGGCGACCTAGCCAAGGAAGCCGAGGAGGCGGGCGCCGACACCGTGGGCGCCGAGGAACTGATTGCCAAGATTCAGGGCGGCTGGAAGGACTTCGATGTCGTGATCGCCGCCGAAGACATGGCTCCTCAGATTGGAAAGATCGGCAAAATGCTCGGACCCAAGACGCCGAACAAGCGCAACGGCACCGTCACCAACTCGATCGCCCAAGCCGTACGAGAAATCAAGGGAGCGACTCGCGTCGAGTACCGCGCCGACAAAGCGGGAGTCGTCCACATCCAGATCGGCAAGGTGAACTTCACGAACGAGCAGATCCTCGAAAACTTCAACGCCGCGGTCGGGGCCGTCATCAAGGCCAAGCCGGCCGGTGCCAAAGGCAAATACCTCGTGAGCGTGACCCTCAGCAGCTCGATGGGACCCGGAGTGCCTGTCGATCCGGCGATCGTCCAGAAGGCCGCCGGTGCCTAGTCCGAATTTCGCTACCCCCCGTGACCCGCAGGTACAATGGGGGCTCCCCCTAAGGCGAAAGCCGTCACGCGACCATGATCAAGGATTCCATGAGCGATAAGACCGAGAAGGACAAGGATCGCGCCCAGCCGCAACCAGCGGCGAGCGTGGCGGTTCCGAACATCAAAAGGCGGGGCCTCAAGGGCTTCATGCGGGACGTGCAACGCGAAATGCGGCACGTCACTTGGCCGACGCGCGCCGAGACGAACCGGCTCACGGGCGTCGTGCTGGCCGTCTGCGCGCTCGCCATCCTCATACTTACGGGCCTGTCACTCCTCTTTCAGACGCTCTTCGACCTACTCTTGAGGCGGGGTTAACACGTGGCAAAATCTTGGTATGCGGTCCACACGATTGCGGGCCATGAAAACAAAGTGAAGGACGTCCTCACCCGCCGCGCGGTGGTCGAGGGCTATTGGGAGACCGATCTCTTCCAGATCCTCATCCCGACCGAGAAGGAACTCACCACTCGAGGCGGAAAGCGCGTCGAGGTGGACCGAAAAGTCTTCCCCGGCTACATCCTGATCCAGATGAACTTGACCGACGACACCTTCAAGCTCGTGAAGTCCACGAGCGGGGTCACCGGGTTCGTCTCCAGCGGGAACCGGCCGGTTCCGCTCGAGGATTACGAGGTCCGCCGGATCATGACGAACCTCGAAACGAGCAAGGAGGCCCCGCGCGTCGCTTTCAGCAAGAGTGACATCATCCGGGTTATCGAAGGTCCGTTCAGCGACTACACCGGCAAGATCGAGGAAGTACAGACCGACAAGGAACGCCTCAAGGTCCTGATCAACATCTTCGGCCGGGAGACCCCGGTCGATCTGGAATTCACCCAGGTCGAGCGGCTCTAGCTGCTCGGGGCGCAGCCCATGGAGCAATTCGATTATGTGGTCGTCGGCAGCGGGCTGGCGGGACTGACTTTCGCGCTCAAGGCGGCTGCTTCGGGCACCGTCGCCGTTCTGACCAAAGCCGAGATTCAAGAGTCGAACACCAGTTACGCCCAGGGTGGCATCGCCGCCGCCGTCGGAGAATCCGACTCTTGGCAGCTTCACGAAGAAGACACCCTCGTCGCGGGGGCCGGGCTCTGCGATCCTGAAGCCGTTCGCTTCCTCGTTCGGGAGGCGCCTGCGGCGATAACGTGGCTGACGGAGATCGGCGCGCGGTTCGACAGCGCCGATGGAATCCTCGCCCTGGGGCGCGAGGGCGGCCATAGCCGCCACCGCATCGTCCACCATGCCGATAAGACCGGCTGGGAGATCGAGCGGGCAGTCACCGAAGCGGTAAGGCGTGACCCGAGGGTAACCGTCTTCGAAAACGCATTCGCCACCGATCTTCTCGTGGATCAAGGCCGATGCGTCGGGGTTGCCGCGCGGCTCATTCACCGGGGCGATCGACGCTTTGCCGCAAGAGCCACTCTCGTGGCTACCGGCGGCTGCGGGCGGCTCTACACGCACACCACGAACCCCAGGATCGCCACCGGCGACGGGATCGGCCTCGGCGCGAGGGCGGGCGCGCGGATCGAGAACATGGAGTTCATGCAGTTCCACCCGACCACCCTGTACCACCCTCAGCTTCGGTCGTTTCTGATTACAGAAGCCGTGCGCGGAGCGGGCGGAACCCTGCGCAACCACCTCGGCACGAGGTTCATGTACGACTATGACGGGCGCCTCGAACTCGCTCCCCGCGACATCGTCGCCCGCGCGATCGACGCTGAGATGAAGCGCCTCGATACCTGGTGCGTGTATCTCGACGTGGCCCATCTTCCGCGGGAGGAGATCGAGGAAGAGTTTCCCACGATCTCGGAGCGGCTGGAGTCGGTCGGCATCCACCTCTTCAAGGACTGGATCCCCGTGGTCCCCGCCCAGCACTACGCGTGTGGAGGGCTGACGACCGATCTCGGTGGCCGCACGAGCGTGGCCGGGCTCTACGCGGCGGGCGAGGTGGCCAACACCGGCGTCCACGGGGCGAATCGATTGGCCAGCAACAGCCTCCTCGAAGCTTTGGTCTTCGCTTCCTCGGCGGCTGAGGCCGTCCGGTCCGAGCCCGCCACACCAACGACGCTGCCCGCGCCCGCCCCGCTTCACTGCGTTAATGAAAACGATGCCGTGCGGATCCGACGCGCCCTTCAGAAGACGATGACCGAGCAGGCGGGGATCGTCCGCACGACCAGAGGCTTGGAGGAAGCGCGGAGCGCCGTCGCCGGCCTGGCGGAGCAGTATCGGAAGCTGCCCGGCGCGGCATTCTCGGCCTACTCGATCGAGACGGAGAACCTGCTCGCCACGGCCAGCTTCGTCGTCGAGGGCGCGCTGGCCCGCAAGGAGAACGTCGGCCTTCACTTCAACGCAGACTTCGCCTCGAACGGGTCACAATGAAGCCATGGTCGCTTGCCTGCTTCTAGCCGTCGCGCTTCAAGGCCCAACCCTCGCTCAGGTCGAAGACCGCCTCTGCCGTAACGGCTACACCGAGTCGCTCTTCGATGCTCAGTGGGCGATCTCGCAGGGGGCCAAAATCGTGCCCATCCTCGATAAGATGCTCGGCCAGAAGAAGAAGTACGCCGACGTGAGCGAGTACACGGGCGCCTTCCCGTTCAATGCCGAGTACGCGCTGGCCCACATCGACGTGCCCGCCGCGCAGGCCGCCCTCAAGAAGCACAAGATAAAGTACGGCCTCCAGGGTTGGAACCTCCGCCGGAAGATGAAGAGCCAGTCCTACGGGGTCGTCTATAAAGACTCGGCCCTTTCCCCCAAAGCGAGCGGCAAGATCGGCAGCGCGCTGATCCTCAAGCCGGGAACCGAGGTTCGGATTCTCAAGGCAGCGGTAGAAAACCCTAGCGAGGAAGGCGCCCGTGGCGGACCGGCCACCTTTGCCTACGTCGAGGTCCTCAAGACCAAGCGCAAGGGCTACGTCCAACTCGCTGCCGACGTCTTCGATCCCTTCTTCTAGGTCATGCCGAAGATTTCCAGCCGAGCAGTCCAAATGCCCGCCTCGCCGATCCGGCGGCTCGTGCCCTTCGCAGAAGCCGCCAAGGCCAGGGGCACCCACATCTACCACCTCAACATCGGCCAGCCCGACGTCGAGTCGCCCGCGGAGTTCTGGAAAGCCATCCGCGGCTTTGGCGACAAGGTGCTCGAATACAGCCACTCCGCCGGTAACGCCTCCCTGCGGCGCAAGATGCTCCACTTCTACTCGGAGCGGGGCATCGACCTCGGCGAGAACCAGATCGTGGTCACCACCGCCGGATCGGAGGCCATTCGCTTTGCCCTGATGGCCTGCCTCGACCCGGGTGACGAGGTGATCGTCCCCGAGCCCCTTTATGCGAACTACCTCGGCTTCGCGTGCGAGTCGGACGTGTCGGTCGTGCCCATTACGACCCATATCGAACACGACTTTCGGCTGCCTCCGATCGAGGAGTTCCGGAGGCGACTCAGTCCCCGGACCAAAGCGATCCTCGTCTGCAATCCGAGCAACCCGACCGGCGCGCTCTACGGGGCCGACCAACTCGAGGAACTCCGGGAACTCGTCCTCGAGCGCGACCTGTTCCTCATCGCCGACGAGGTCTATCGCGAGTTCAACTACACGGGCCAGGAATGCCCCTCTGTGCTCCAGATGGCCGGCCTCGAGCGGCATGCCGTCATGGTCGATTCGGTAAGCAAACGCTACTCGCTCTGCGGGGCCCGGATCGGCTTCCTTTGTTCGCGCAATGGCGAGGTGATGACGTCGGCGCTCAAGTTCGCCCAAGCCCGCCTCTCTCCCCCGACCCTAGAGCAGGTCGGAGTCGAGGCCTCCCTCGCCGCGCCGCAATCGTACTTCGACGCCGTCCGGGAGGAGTATCGGCTGCGCCGAGACCTTATCACGTCGGAGCTGCGCGCGATGGAGGGCGTCGTCTGCCCGCGGATCGATGGCGCGTTCTACGCCACGGTCCACCTGCCGATCGACGACGCCGATGTGTTCTGCCGGTGGCTGCTCGAGTCGTTCGAGCATCGCGGCAGGACCGTCATGCTCGCCCCCGCCACCGGCTTCTACGCTACCGAGGGGCTCGGCAAGCAAGAGGTTCGCATCGCCTACGTTCTCAACCGAGAGGCCCTGGGCAAAGCCATGGAATGCCTCGGCGAAGCGCTGAATGCCTACCCCGGTCGGACCGAGGCGCCCGCCCCGCGGCTGGCCCACTCTTAGGCGAACATGGCTCGGGTCCGCGTCAAGGTCTGCTGCATCGCGTCCCGCGATGAAGCCGATCTCGCCGTCAAGATGGGGGCCGATGCCGTCGGCCTGGTTTCGGCCATGCCGAGCGGACCCGGGCCGATCGAAGAGCCCCTCATCCGGCAGATCGCCGATCACCTGCCGCCGCCGGTCGCGAGTTTCCTGCTGACGAGCGAGACCTCCGCCGACGCCATCGCCGACCAAATCCGCCGATGCCGGCCGAGCGTCGTTCAGCTGGTGGACTGGGTCGAGCCTCAGGCGATTCGCAGGCTTCGTAAGAGCGGGTTCGGCGTTCGCTTCGTCCAGGTGGTCCACGTCGAAGACGACCGCGCCATCGAGGCGGCACGGCTCGCGGCCACGGAGGCCGATGCGATCCTGCTCGACTCGGGGCGCCCGAGCCTGGCCGTGCCCGAGCTCGGGGGCACCGGGCGAACCCACGATTGGGAGGTCAGCGCGGAGATCGTCCGGCGGCTCGCCAAGCCCGTGTTCCTCGCCGGGGGCCTGCATGCGGGCAACGTCGCCGAGGCGGTCCGCCAGGTGCGTCCCTACGCGGTCGACGTCTGCAGCGGGGTGAGGCAGGAGGGCCGGCTCGATGGCAAGCGGTTGGGCGACTTCATCCGAGCCGTCTTGACAGCGTCCGCGTGACCCCGCCCAAAGGCCATCATCCCCCTCGCGGGCATGTGAGGGCGGTGCGTGTACGTTAGACGACCGGAGGAGAAGCGGACGACGAGCGGTAGACGAGCGGTGTACACCGGTGGGTATACCGCTCGTTTACCGCTGGTATACCGCTTGTATACCGCTCGTCTAAGGTACACGCCCCGCCCTGGGTAGGAGGTGGATTCCCTAGCCGTAACCTAGAAGCGGGCACGCGGGATAGAGGCTTGCGGCGCAGACGGCATCACCGGTAAGCCGTCCGAGTGCCATGCAAAGGGACAGGCCCGTGCTTGGCGTTCGCCATTTCAGACGGTCTTCCCGAGCAAAACGGGCAGGTTCGGCTCGCATCGTGCCGCCGGCATCGGGACTTCGAATCGAAGGGCGCGTTCCACGTAGCCGAGGAGGGAGTCGGGTTTGGGGAGGCCGAGCATCTCTCTGGCTTCGGCGAGGAGGAGTTCGAGTTCGAGCCGTGTGTCCCAAGTTTGGGCAGCGAGGTTGGTGGGGGCGTCGCCTTGCGTCGGCTTCGCGGCGGCCCGCGCCTCGACCTGGGCGAGGAGGGCCTTGGCTTCGGCCTCGCGCCCCAGTTTAGCGAGGGTCATGGCGAGGAAGACTTGGCCGATACGGCTCGGGCTGTCCCCCTGGACCGCCGGATGCAGCCGCTTCTCCGCCTCCTCGTACCGCCCAGCACGGAAGAGCAAAGCGCCGGGGGAATCGGCGCGGGCGTACCGCTGTGGACCGCTCGCCGCGGCCTTCTCGACGGCCTCGAGGAGCGGCCCGAAGTCCTCTAGGGCGCCGGGAGCGGCGCGAGCCGCGATCGCGGCTTGGAAGACATCGTCGGCGGGCGAGTCGGGCTTCAACGCTTGGACTGCGGCTCGGGCCGCGGAGCGCCAGCCCTCGCGGTCGCCGAGGCGGAGCCGGAGGAGGGCGAGGGACTTGCGGTCGGTAGCGGTGGCGCGAGGGTCACCCACGATCTGCGCCGCCACGTCCGCAAGGTCCGACCATCGCCCCTCACTCGCTTGAATCGGCACTTTGGAGCGCAGGTGATTGATCGGCAGCCGGTTCAGCCGCTTGCGGGCGTCGCCCACGATGCCCGGGTCAGGACTTTCCAGGGCGGCCTCGAGGGCGTTTTGGACGTCGTCGGTCCCAACGAGGTTGGGAGTAAGCCAGTGCTTGGTCTGCCAGTTCCAAGCGAACGCGTCCCCGGCCTTCGCGGAGGAGGCGAGTTGCTCGGCAACCCAGGCTTCGTGGCGGACGAAGATCAACTCCGCCGCCGCCTCCCGGCTGAGCGGCACGATCCTCGCCTCGTTGCCGGTGGCAAGAAGCAGGAATTGCCCGTCGGGGGAGAACGAGGCGCTATAGACCCAGCCCGTATGCCTCTGCAGGGCGGCGATCTCTCGCCCGTCCCGCGCGTCCCAGACCCGGGCGGTGCCATCGACACTCCCGGTGACCACCCGCGTCCCGTCGGGGGAAAACGAGGCGCTGACGACCAAGCTCGTATGCCCCTTCAGGGCGGCGAGTTCTCTGCCGTCCCGCGCGTCCCAGACCCGGGCGGTCCTGTCATCGCTCGCGGTGACCACCCGCGTCCCGTCGGGGGAGAACGAGGCGCTATAGACCGGCTCCGTGTGGCCCTTCAGGGCGGCGAGTTCTCTGCCGTCCCGCGCGTCCCAGACCTGGGCGGTGCCATCGCTACTCGCGGTGACCACCCGCGTCCCGTCGGGGGAGAACGAGGCGCTCCTGACCCCTCCCCTATGTCCTTTCAGGGCGGCGAGTTCTCTGCCGTCCCGCGCGTCCCAGACCCGGGCGGTATTGTCGAGACTCGCGGTGACCACCCGAGTCCCGTCGGGGGAGAACGAGGCGCTATAGACCGGCTCCGTGTGTCCCTTCAGGGCGGCGAGTTCTCGCCCGTCCCGGGCGTCCCAGACCCGGGCGGTGCCATCGACACTCCCGGTGACCACCCGCGTCCCGTCGGGGGAGAACGAGGCGCTGACGACCAAGCTCGTATGCCCCTTCAGGGCGGCGAGTTCTCTGCCGTCCCGCGCGTCCCAGACCCGGGCGGTCCTGTCATCGCTCTCGGTGACCACCCGCGTCCCGTCGGGGGAGAACGAGGCGCTATAGACCGGCTCCGTGTGTCCCTTCAGGGCGGCGAGTTCTCGCCCGTCCCGGGCGTCCCAGACCCGGGCGGTATTGTCGAGACTCGCGGTGACCACCCGCGTCCCGTCGGGGGAGAACGAGCCGCTGACGACCAAGCTCGTATGCCCCTTCAGGGCGGCGAGTTCTCTGCCGTCCCGCGCGTCCCAGACCCGGGCGGTCCTGTCATCGCTCGCGGTGACCACCCGCGTCCCGTCGGGGGAGAACGAGGCGCTATAGACCGGCTCCGTGTGTCCCTTCAGGGCGGCGAGTTCTCTGCCGTCCCGCGCGTCCCAGACCCGGGCGGTATTGTCGAGACTCGCGGTGACCACCCGGGTCCCGTCGGGGGAGAACGAAGCGGAACTCACGGATCCGGAGTGCCCGCGCAACTCCAATAGGTGGGTGCTCATCCGGTAATCCCAGTACCCCCACTCGGGGCCGCGGAAGGCGGCGTAGGTCGGCTTGGCGGTCTCGTCGAGGAGTTCCTGCACGCGTCCGAATTGGTTGTTCTCGAACGCGGTCTGGATCAGGCTCAGGTTCGCCTGATAGAGGAGGCGGTCGGTGGCCTCGCGGGCGGCCTTCTCCTGCTTGGCGAGGGTGTCGGCGCGGTTCTTCTCGTCGACCGCCTTCTTGCGCTCGCGGTCGGCTTCGTTCTTGGCGGCGACGGCGCGGTTGCGCTCCCGGTCGGCCGTTTGCTTCTCCCGCGTCGCCTGCGCAAGGGCGGTCTTGGTTTGCTCGTTCGCCAGGCGCGCCTCTTCGGCTTTCTCGTCCGCTCGGTCCTTCTCCGCCTTCGCGGTCTTCAGGGCGGCCAGGGTCTGCTTGTTGGCCTCTTCGGCTTCCTTCGCCCGCCGGGTCGCCTCTTCGGCCTTATCGTTGGCGCGTCTCCGCTCCGAATCGGCAACGACCGCTGACCGCTTCGCCTCGGCCTTCGCCGCCGCCTCGCTGTTCGCCTTCACGAAGCCGAACACCGCCAGGGCTCCGATCGCCACCGCCACCGAGCCCGCGAGCAGGCCTACCCGCAGCGCGGCTCGCCGGGCCGCCCTTCTCTGCCGCAAGACCTCCGCCTCCGGCAGGTTCGCCTCCACCCACGAGCGGTCGAAGGCGCGGAAGTAGATGCGGTTGCGCACCACCAGGTAGCCCTCCAGCACCCGCGTCAGGCCGCTGAGCTTGAGCACGCTCACCACCGGATCGGTGTCGTCGTCGCGCACCCGGGAGTCGCGAATCTGGCGGTAGGTGTCGAGAATGCGGGCGCGGGCCTCCTCGGGGGAGACGCCCTCGATGGGGGACTCCAGCACCCGGCGAGCCACATCGGAGAGGTTCGGCTCGTCGGTGCGGGCTTTGAGCGAGAAGAAGAGCGTCTCGACCAGTGGCGACTCCCAGAAGGCAGAAGGTCACCATCGCCCCCCCTCCTTTCGCCTCCGGCGAGAGGAGGGGGTCGGGGGGTGGAGAGCCGCCGGGACCTTGCGCCCTTCGGTTGTAGCTTTCCCTGATCCCCGCGAAGAACTCGTCGGTCGGGAACGGGAGGGACCGCACGAAGTCGATCTCGTCGACGAACACCACGAACCGGCCCCCGAGTTCCTCCAAGCCTTTCTCCAGAGCCCCGAAGAACTTCCGCATCGGCCCGGCGTGGACCTGCTCGTCCCACAAATCGAAGAGCCGGTCCTCGATGCCGAGCTGCTCGCCCACCACCAGCAGCATCGAGGCGTACCACTTCTCGGGATCGAGGTTGGAGCCGAAGCGCTGAAGATCGAGCAGGATCGTGCGCACGCCTGCCTCTTCGAGCCGTTCGCGGGTGCGGATCATCAGCGAGGACTTGCCCTTCTGGCGCGAATCAAGGACATAGGCGAACTCGCCGCCGAGGAGGGCCTCGTAGAGGTCCTGGTCGGCTTGGCGCACGACATAGCAGGCCGCCCCCTGCGCCAGGGTGCCCTCCGTGACGAAAAACCTCTCTCGACCCGTCATTGCCGCCCTCTCAGTATAACTAGCAAGAGCGGCTATTCGAGGTCGATCTTCGAACTAGCGCCGGAAGTAGGGCCTCAGGATGTCCGCCGCTGCGACCGTCACCGCGTCGTCTTGGTGTGGATCGCGGCCAGTGAAGGTGCGGCCGTCTAGGTCGAGACGCCCTGCCCGGACGTCGGCAACCCAGACCCTGAGAGTGACCGAGTCGCCATAGATATCGTCCACCACCGCGTACACGACGTAGTCCACCCGCAACTCCTGCCCCAGACGGACGAGGTCGGCCTCGCGAACCGAGTTTGGCCGGGTCACATCGATGCGCAGATCACCGAGCTCGCGGTCGATCGCCCGGTTCGAGGCCAGATCACCACGACGCCCGCGGATGAAGTCCTCGAGGGCGTCCTCGACCATCCGGGGCCGGGAAAACCGAATATCGCGGCCGATTTGGACCGGCAGGACGGCAAACGAGGGGCCACGAGTCGGCCGGTCACGATCACCGTCGTCATCGACCTTCACCCAGCCTCCGCTAGTGAATTGGCTCCACTTCCAGGAAGCCTTCTGATTCGACTTGCCGTATCGGATGTCGAACTGGATGGGAGCGTCGGGGCCGGGATCGCTCGGGACGGCGAAGATGACGTCGAACTGGCCGACAAAGCGGGTGTAGTTCGCGCTGCGGCTCTCGTTCACGTAAACAGTGTAGGGTTTGCGCTCGCGCACCCGGGTCCCGTCGGGCTTGATGGTCTCTTCCCATCGCCATTCGGTCTTGGGCACCGAGGCGGTGTAGTGGTAGACGTCGGACTCTTCGTCGACGATCATGCGGCTCATGTAGGCTTGCTGCAGGGATCGGCCAGCAACCGAGACGTTCACCTCCACGTCGCCCAACGGCTCGGGAGAGGCTCGCTTGTCGATGCCGCCCATGCCGAACCGGGGCATCATGACCAGCCTGACGCGGAAGCCGATGTAGCCGCTTCGCACGCGCTCGTGTAGCCAGACGAAGCTGACGTCCTTGTCGTTGATCCGGCCGATCCCCTTGCGGGTCGCCCCGTTGATGGGCACGTTGACGAGGCTTGCTCGGGGGGAGGAGGCGTTCAGGCCGGAATACGGGTCCCGGCGGTCGTCGTCGTCGACGAGCCTTTGCGCGTGGCAGACGGTGACGGCGAGGAGGGTGGCGATAGAAAGTGCTCGACGCATGATGCCGCAAGGATATCCGAAGTGGGAGGGAGGTTATGGCCTGGCACCTTTCCGGCTTGCGGGCGAGGTCGGTGAGCGAAGCGAACCGGGAGGTACTGCGCCACTGCGTCATCCCGACCGGAGCGATGCGGAGGGTCGCTGTGCCTCCCCGGCTTCGGCCCGCACCCATTCGCGACGATCCCTCGACTGCGCTCGGGATGACGATGCCCCGTCCTCACTTCGCCAGGCAGCAGGAACGAGCACCGGACACCTCTCCGCGTAGCGGGGAGGTCGGTGAGCGAAGCGAACCGGGAGGGGGGCAACGACATGTCGCAGCCTGACGGCTAACTCAAGCTTGACGGGCGAGCGAACACCAGCACGTGGCCGTCGGGGTCGAGGGAGTAGGCGGCATCGTCACCCCAGTTCCTCGGCTGGAGCGGGCTCAATTCCTGGGCGCCGGCCCGAATGGCTCTCTGATGGAGGGCTTCAGGATCCTCGACCGTCAAGTAGAGTTCGCACCGGGGAGTGCCGCTCGCCGCTCCCGGACAGGGGAGGGCATCGCCGAGCAGCCGCCGAATGCCCGCGATAGGCATCAGCCCCAGCGCCGAGCCTCCGGGCAAAGCGAACTCGGTCATCCCGGGCACGTGCAAGATCGGCTCTTCACCGAGGACTGCTTCGTAGAAGCGACGGCTCCGCTCCTGATCAACGACATAGAGGATGAAGTGAGCTTTACTGATCATCTATCGACTCCCTGGGGAGGCGTACCGGACGGCAGGCGCCTACCTCAAGCGGGTAGACAACTCCAAGTCGACCCAATATGACACTCGCGGTAATTCAATTGGAACGGATGTTCGTGCTCGGCGCGGCGTTGCTGCTGCTGGGTGTCTTAGCGAGCAAGATGTCTACCAAGCTCGGTATCCCCGCGCTGGTCCTGTTCCTTGCCGGCGGCATGCTGGCGGGCTCCGAGGGCATCGGCGGCATCCCGTTCGACGACTTCGACCTCGCTCGGGTTATCGGCACCGCGACTCTGGCCTTTATCCTCTTCGCGGGCGGCCTCGACACCTCGTGGTCGACGATTCGGCGCGTTCTCTGGAAAGGGGTGTCGCTCTCGACCCTGGGGGTTCTGCTCACGACGATCGTGGTGGGCGTCGCGACTCGTCTCTTGCTGGGTTTGGGTTGGATCGAGGCACTCCTCCTCGGGGCTATCGTCGCCTCGACCGACGCCGCGGCGGTCTTCAGTGTTCTTCGGGCGCGAGGGGTGCAGCTTCGGGGCAGACTCACTCCCCTTCTCGAGCTCGAGAGCGGCAGCAACGATCCGATGGCGATCTTCCTCACCTTCGCCCTCACGTCGCTGGCTCTCGACCCCACGAGCGCGTGGCTGCCTCTCGTCTGGGACTTCGCCTTGCAGATGACTCTCGGCGCCGCGGTCGGTGTGGCGTTCGGGATCGGATGGTCGTACCTCATCAACCGCATCCGCCTCGAATACGACGGCTTGTACCCCGTGCTCACCCTCGCGCTCGTCATGGGCGTCTTCGGCGTAGCCTCGGTCATCGGGGGCAACGCGTTCCTGGCGACCTATGCAGCGGGTGTGGCTTTGGGCAGCCGCAAGTTCGTCCATCGCCTCGCCCTGATCCAGTTTCACGACGGCATCGCGTGGCTCATGCAGATTGCGATGTTCATCACCCTGGGCCTGCTCGTCTTCCCCTCGCAGCTGATGCCGATCGCTTGGACAGGGTTGGCGGTGTCGCTCGTGCTCGTCTTCATCGCCCGCCCGATCGCGGTGTTTCTCTCGCTGCTCTTCTCGCGGATGAGCGGTCGCGAGAAGGCGTTCGTGTCTTGGGTAGGGTTGCGCGGCGCGGTGCCCATCGTGCTGGCGACGATCCCGGTGACCGCCGGCGTGCCGGGCAGCACAGCCTTCTTCAACATCGTGTTCTTCGTCGTGGTCGTCTCGGTAGTGCTTCAAGGGATGACCATCCCATGGGTTGCCCGAGCGCTCGGCGTGGCGGGGCCGGACGTCGAGGAGATGGGTGAGACCAAGGTGCCCCAAGCGACCATCGAGCTTTCCCTCGGGCCGAACTCACCGGTGGTGGGCCGCATGGTCGTCGACCTCAAACTTCCGCCCTCGGCAATGCTCCTGCTGCTGCGCCGCGAAGGCGAGTCCTACATCCCTCGTGGTTCGACGGTGCTCAAGAGCGGCGACGGGTTGCTGGTCGCGACGCGCAAACACGATGCGGATGATCTGAAGCGGCAGATCGAGGGGTAAGTGGCATGGCCGTCTCGGCCATGCGTCGCCCGGGCGTCCCGCCCGGGCTCGGGGGCTCTCGGTCGACCAACACGCGATCTCGGCGACTCTCGAAATGAAGGTCCCAGGACCCTACGCCGCCTCGCGATACAATACTAGTCCGCCCGAAAGGGTGGGCTGGGGCATGGCCCAGCATAAGGATAAGTCTCGGGTAACCGGGACCAAAGGGTCGGGCCCCATCCCGACCGTCCCGATTCGTCGGGAACCGCTATGCAATCCGAGGCTTCTCAGACCTCCGACCTGTTCGGGGGTTGAACCGGAAGGCCGAGACGGGGACCGACGGCAAGTGCTGAGGTCCGGCGGGCTTGCATCCGCGACGTTTCACGCAGAAGGTCCAGGGGTGAAGGCCGAAGAGGAGGGGATGGTGTTCGACCGGACCGCCGGAAGAGCGCGTCTCCAGTCGCCCGGGTCGCGGGCTCCCGCAAAAGGGGGTACGTGCTCCGAGATGACCGTCTGGTACCCGCGGTGTGGGGAAGGGCAGGATGGCGCGGCGCATTGGGTGCCTAACAAGGCATGCAACGCCGGACCGCGCGCGTCGTTCGGGATTACGAGTAGCTCATTGGCAGAGCATCTGACATTAGAATCAGAGGGTGCCGGGTTCAAACCCCGGCTCGTTCGAAGAAAGCGAAAGAGCGGTCCGTGCAGAGTGAAAGCAGCCTTTTTCCCTCGGCTTCGGCCAGGAGGGAGCGCGAAGGATCTCGCAAGGTCCTTTTCGTACCGTCGTGAAAGTCTGGTTTGCCCGGTCATGCGGGCTTAGCGGGGGCCTAGCCGCCCTCGGCCGATGGAAGCGGCGTAACAGCTCTGTGCGATAGAGGGAGCCGAACCTCTGTAAAAAGACGGCGGCTGGGGCGCTTGCCCGGTCACGACGCGAGTCGGGCCTGGCGGACCGAGCGGCGAAACGATAATGCCGCCGAAGAGCGACCCGGTCTCGGCCGAAGTCTAGGGCCGAGGCGACTCGACTTCTAAGGTGTACACTCGACTAATGGCAACCGAAGGTCATCGCTTCAAAGGAGTCGCCCGAGGCGGCATAATCGAACTCGAGGCTGGCGCCACGTTGCCGGATGGGGCTGAAGTGATCGTCCTAGTCGTTCCCGAAGCCGCGCCAGCCGACGAGCGACGTGCAGCACTGGCGCGGCTAAAAGAGATCTGGGAGCATGGCTTGCATCTCGGCGGTGGCCCCCCGATGACACGAGACGACCTCTATGGCGACACCGGAAGACCAAGGTAATCCAGCGTTCGTCGATACGAACGTGTTCTTCTACAGTCTCGACAGCGACAACCCGGTCAAAAGAAAGAGGACCGAGGTGCTGCTCCAAAGGGCTTGCAGAGAGTGATCGCCTCATCGTCAGTACGCAAGTGCTGAACGAGACGATTTTCCAGTTGACTCGCCCTGGCCGCGGCGGACCAGTCGGCATCGCGGAGGCTCGCGCGATCGTCGAGGCATTCGCTCGTTCAGTCCGGGTTATCGCGGTCGACCTCGAAGCGTGCCTCAACGCCTACCGCGTGGTGGAGGAGCACAGCCTCTCGACTTGGGACGCCCTCATCTGGGCCGCAGCGAAGCGCGCCGAGTGCCGAGTTCTCTATTCGGAGGACTTCCAGCATGGACGAGAACTGGAAGGGGTGGTCTTCCACAACCCATTTCTCGAGCTCGATTGAACGCAGAGCGAACGGTCCCGGCTCCTGGCCGAGGCTTCGGCCTCAGGCGCCATTCCTAATGCGACTGGAGTCGTGAGTTACTGAGAGACTTGCCTGCCCCAGGTACCTTATCCACGTGGCCCACGCTTGGACCATCACGAGTTTCTACCGGTTCCTCGACCTGGAACCGGACCGCCTCGACGCGCTCGTGACCGAGCTGAGCGAGGTCCTTCGCGAGCAGGGCATTTGGGGCCTCGTCATCCTCGCGACGGAAGGTATCAACGCCACCGTCGCGGCGGAAAGTCCGGACACCATCGCACGGTTCAAGATGCTGGTCTGCGAGCGACTCGGTGATGACGGCATCAGGTTCAAGGACTCCACGAGTGAGATCAAGCCGTTTCGGCACCAGAACGTGGTCGGTCGAACAGAGATCGTCACCCTGCGACGCCCCGACCTGCACCCGGACGATCCCGAGTCTAGCCATTTGTCGGCGAGGGAGTGGCATGCGATGCTCGGCTCGCCCGAGCCGAAGATCGTGCTCGACACGCGCAATCGATACGAGACGGTCGCGGGCAAATTCCGTGGCGCAATCGACCCCGGATTGGACGCGTTCTCGGAATGGGGTGAGTACCTCGACCGGGCCGAACTGCCGACCGACGTCCCCGTGATGATCTATTGTACGGGCGGCATTCGCTGCGAGAAGGCGATCCTTGAGTTGCGTGCGCGCGGCTTCGAGAAGGTTTATCAGCTGCGCGACGGCATCCTCGGCTATCTGGCCGAGTTTCCCGACGGAGAGTTCGAAGGCGAGTGCTTCGTTTTCGACGACCGCGTCGCCCTCGACCAGCACCTCCAGCCGACCACACGCTTTGGCATCTGCCCCGGTTGCGGCCTCACCGGCAGCATCGAAACCCGCTGCGCCTGGTGCGGCGGGCGATTTCTGGCCTGCGAGGACTGCACACCACGCCCTGCCCTGACTTGCTGCAAGACGTGCCGTGATCGCGTGGGGCGGCATGGCGTTCGGTTCGGGGCGTAACTACTGGGGTTTTGAGAGACAAGACCAACACTGCTGCCCATTCCTTTCAGGCGTTTCCAGGTCTACGAGCCCTCGTGCTTTGCCCCACGCTCCAGGGTGTTGCGCTCCAGATCGAGGAGCCACTGTTTGCGCCACAGCCCCCCTCCATATCCGCACAGCGTCCCGTCGGCGCGGACGACGCGGTGGCAGGGGATGATGATCGCGATTCGGTTGTCGCCGTTGGCCCGCCCGATCGCTCGCTGCGATCCCGGATGGCCGGCAGCGGCGCTTTGCTCGGAGTACGACCGGGTCGTACCGTAGGGAATCTCGAGGAGGGCTTTCCACGCGGCGACCTGAAAGTCGGTCCCTCGCAGAACCAGGGGTACGTCGAAGCGCCGGCGGTGGCCCTCGAAGTACTCGGCCAGTTCCCCTCGCGTTTGTTGGAGGAAACGGTGATCGCCGGGGACGATCGCGCCGGCGAACCTTTTGCGGATCGTTCGCAGCTGGGTTTCCAGCATCCGTCGGTCGACGAACTCGAGCAGCCAGAGACCCTCGTCGTCGGCAAGGGCGAGCATCGGGCCGAGCGGCGTATCGATCCAAGCCGCAAAGAGGCATCCGGCCCCACGCGAGCGTGACGGAGCGGCGCCGACAATGCGCGAAAAGGCATCGCGAAAGCCGCTATCCGAATCGAAGCCATGGTCGAACGCGGTCTCGGTGACGCGCTCCCCTTCTCTTACCTTGCCGAGTGCCATACCAATCCTCCTCGCCCGATGATAGGCGTGAAACGTCATGCCGAAGTAGCGCTTAAAGGTCCGCCTCACACGAGCCGGCTCAAGGTCCATGTCGCGGAGGTCCTGTTCACGGAGGCGTTCGGTGGGGTCCTTGTCGATCCGCTCGACGAGATCTCGCAGCCAAAGCGGAGGACCCGGGACGCGGTCCATCGGCCGACACCGCTTGCAGGGGCGGTATCCGGCATGGAGCGCCTCGGAGGGGTTCGAGAAGTACTCGACGTTCTGCGGCAGCGGTGTCCGCGCCGGGCAGGTCGGCCTGCAAAAGATTCGCGTCGTTCGAACGGCGACGAAGAAAACGCCGTCGAACTCGGGGTCGCGATCGGCGACCGCCCGATACATTTCCTTAGTGCTCGGCAGAGTCATACCGCCGTTCTACCGCCGCGAGGAGTTGCCGCGCCACCGATTTTCGGACGCCGATGTCACGCCTGCGAGCGCCGAAACTCCTCCAGTTCGGCCTTGGCTGCCTCTCCGATGCCTTCGAGCCTTTCGAGCCATGCCTTGCGGTAGGGCTCCAGCGTGTTCACGAGAGTCTCGGCGATGGCCAGGTTGCGGAACCACTTCTTGTCGGCTGGGACGACGTACCATGGCGCACGGGCGGTGCTGCACCTGGAGAGCGCCTCCTCGTAGGCGGCAGTGTAATCGTCCCAATAGGCCCGCTCCTTCCAGTCCCCGACGTTGAGCTTCCACGCCTTTTGAACTTCGTTTTCGCGGTCGAGCAGGCGCCTTTCCTGTTCCTCCTTGGAGATGTGAAGCATGAACTTGAGGATGATGGTGCCGGAGTCGGCGAGGAGGCGCTCGAAGGCGTCGATGTGTTCGTAACGCGGACGCCAAACCGCCTCCGGGACTAGGCTATGGACGCGCACCACGAGCACGTCCTCGTAGTGAGAACGGTTGAAAATCGTCATACCACCCTTCGGCGGCGTGACCGCGTGGACGCGCCAAAGGAAGTCGTGAGCGAGCTCGATCGGCGTTGGCACCTTGAACGGAGCGACGCGGCACCCCTGGGCGTTCAGAGAGGAGAGAAGGAAGCGAATGGTGCCGTCCTTGCCGCTCGTATCTCTGCCCTGTAGGACGATAAGGACGGAGTTCATCCCCGCCTCGTAGTGGAGATCGTCGAGTTCGTCGAGACGCTTCGCGAGGTCCTTCGTCAGCTTCTCTCCGTCGTCTTTGCTCAGTCCGGCATCGTAGGCGGGGTCGATTTCGGCAAGGCGAACGGCGGTACCGGGTTCGATCTTCTTAGCAAAGGCCATACGGGGCCGAGGATAGCACGCCTATCCACCTTTCGCATCGAGGAGCGCTTTGCGAAGCGGTGCTTCCTCGGCGGCGGTGAAGCCGAAGGAGAGAACCGAGACTTTGCCCTCCGCATCCACGAGCGCGAAGAACGGATAGCCGGGAATCCGCCAGCGCTTGGCGATCGCGCCGTCCTTGTCGCGCGCCGCGCTGCCGGCGGCAGGTGCGGCGGTCGATCCTTCGACGACGGCGACGGAGACGAAACCTTGACTCAGCCGACCCCATGCACCGAGGGCCGCCTTCGAGGGCTCCTCGGAGTCGAAGAACCCGATCAGCACGACCTTTCCCTTCGCCAGACGATCCACCGCGAGCGGCTTGCCAGTTCGCGCATCGGTCCAGGTTCCCAAGGGAGCCGTCTCACCGACCTCGACCGGCGGATAGGGGTAGTCGAGAGCGAACGGGACGTATCCGTCGGGGACGGACCGCGAAAAGGTCGTGGCGTCGATGGCCGGATTGCGGTTCCACTTCGAGAAAGTCCATTCCACCTCGCGCCCTCCCCCGGGTGACTGACTCTTCTCGCGATAGCGAACGAGGCGGCCGTCGGCGGCGACATAGGCTTGGGCCTCGACGGTGACCTGGCCGTCGGTGAAGTTGGCTTCGATTCGGTCCGTCTCCACTCCCTCGATCGTTTGCTTGGGGCCTGTCGCAAACTTGGTTGCAGGGGGTAAAGCCGCCTTGATCCCGCCAGCTTGGATGACGAGGGGATAGGCCAGCCCGGGTAATCCGGTCACCACCGACGGCGGTGCCGCGAGCGTGCCTCGTCCTGGGAACTCCTGGTAGACCCGCATGATGCGGTCGATCTCGATGGCGCCACCCGGGCTCTGCACAAAGGCGGCCGAGCCAGGCCCCCACACGACCTGAAAGGCCTGTTCGCCGGGTTTGCGCCAGACGAGGGATCCCTTGCCGGTCCCTTCGTATTGAGGGGATGTAACTGCAAAGTCGACTGAGCCGGCCTTGGCCTCAGCGAGATACGTGCTGAGACGCTCGATCGGATCGGCCGGTCCCCACGACCGCACCCACATGAGAAAGACCGGAATCACCCAGACCACGGCCCATTATGCCGGCTCGGACCCGGTTTCGCCGCCGAATCGCTCCCTAAAGGGATCGTCGACTTCGCCGAACTCGATCGAGGCTCGGCACAGTTCTCCGTAGTCGCAAGTTTCGCAGTGCTTGCCCGGCCTGGGTTCCATGTCGGCCCGCTCAAGCAAGGCGATCGCGACGACGAGGGTCGACTTGACCAATCTTGCATAGGGCGCCCAAGCGTCGGCGAGCGTGAAGACGCGGCAGGTGAGGCTCTTGCGCAGCGGCACGTCGTCGAGGCGCGGCACCAGGTAGAGATGGCGCTCGCCATCGGTCGAGTCGATCTCTGCGGCCACGCACTGATTGGACGTCGAGACGATCAGCAGTTCCAAGCCTTGCAAGAACTGCTCCGCATTGAGCCTGTCCTCGACCTTTTTCAAATCGGGACGGCGAGCCTGGTAGACAGTCAACCCAGAATAGGGACCGATCTGGATTACCGCATCGATCTGGCCGACGAGACGCACCGACCGCTTATCGGACAGCGGCACCCGGTTTCGCAGCTCGGGATCGTCTGTCGCGACTCCCGTTCGGACCTTGCGGGGCCACACTTCGCGCGCTTCGAATTCACGGTCCACCCATCCGTCGATCATTCGCAGCGCGCTGCCCTCGATGACTCTGATCTGCCAGGGGTCCAGTTCGCCAACCATCCGATCGAGTTCGTTGGCGAGTGCGGCGCAAAGGGTCTGCCGCGCGGCCTCCCTGTTCTCCGATTTGGGCAGGCCGGCAACGGAGGGCAGTCGCCAAATCGATCGCCATGGGTCGCGAAGGGTGCCGGGAAAGACGCGGATGCGGTGCCGCGCGACGGCGCGAAATGGGCACTCCGAAGCCAGGGCGATCTCACGGGGGTCGACGCCCTCGTCGGCAAGGTCGGGCCGGATCGCGCGCTTGGCTTCGGGTGCTTCGAGCAGGGTGACCTTTGGGGGACGCTTCGGCTCGGAGGCAAGCGCCTCGGCGAGTCGATGATCCGCGCCAGAGCGGCTGTCGAAGGGGGCCACATCGCCCCTCTGCTTGGTCCGTTTGATGAGCTTGTCACCAAGAAGACTTGCTATCTCGGCGAGATAGAACGCAGGGATGTTGTCTCGGCTCTCGCCGGTGAGCGGGTAGCTGAGTACCAGACGTCGCCGTGCCAAGGCGCAGAGATGAACGAACTCCAAGCGTTCGCGCTCGGCAATGTCGTGCGAGCGGGGGAGAATCTCGTGCCGCGTCGCTAGGCGGAGGAGGGATCGATCGTGGTCGCCAATGATCGGATCCTCACTTCGACGACGCGGGAAAACCCCTTCGAGCATGCCGAGGACGAAAACGACATCGCAGTCGCCGAGCTGATCCGCCGAGCCGACGACCTGGATGCCAGTCTCGCTCCCTGGAAGGACGGTGTCCTGCACATCCCAAATGCGGTGGGCGAGCGAGACGAAACCTTGCAACGAGAGCGCGACTCCGCCTCCTTGGAAGGCAGAGGCATAGTCGAGAAGGGAGCGCTCCATCGAGGCTTGGGCCCGCAGGTCGCGATGGGCCGTCTGCGAATTGCTCGTCACTACATCGATCAGTTGGCCACCTTCGAGGAGCAGCCTGAGTCGGCCGATCCACTCAGGGAGAGTCGCCGTCCGGCTCTGTGCCTCCAAGGTCCACTGGACGAAGTGGCTGAGCCAAGGCGAGAGGACGGCTCGCTCTCTCGCCCACAGGGCGAGGGCTTCCCAGCCTCTCTGACCACATCGAGAAGCCTCACGGATCTCCTGCTCGACCTCGCGCCTGGCCTCGGCGGAAAGTCCGAAGTAGGAGCGTCGAATGAGGGTGGCGACCCGCCGAACGTCACCCGCGGCGGCGACGTCGAGGCAGGCATCGATGAAGGAGACGAACCCGTTCGTCAGGACGGGGACGTGCAATCCGGCGCGGATCGGCACACCGAGTCTCGCTGCCGCCGAGAGCAGCAACGGGCCGTAGTCGTCGCGCGAGCGTACGACGATCGCGATGCGGTGATCCAGCACACCCTCTTCCCGAGCCGCAAGGCAGCCCCTCAGCACCCACTCGCATTCGGACAGGATGTCCGGGACACAAAGGGTCTCGACCTCCGGTGGCTCGCCGAATCGGCCCTCGGCGCAAAGCCCCTTGGCCCAATTCGAAGTCTCCACGTCGAGCGATTCGCGCAAGACCTCGACGTAGACCCCGCACTCGACAAGCCAGAGCAGCCAGTCCTCGTAGTGTGGGGCGCGTTCCGGGCCCAGATCGATCAAGAGACGGTCGAAGTACGGCTTCTCGATGCGACCGAGGCGCAGGCAGTCGTCGACGCGATCGGCGAGGGTTCCTCGTCCGAGGCCATCGAGCCCGACGTTCACGCTTCGCATCAGGTGGGCAACCGCCGACAGGAGGGGGTGAGGTTCGCCATCGATCTGGACTGAATCGAGATCCTCTGGTCGATATCCCCAGCGGTGCAGTTCGGCAAACGTGTCCGCCAGGCACTCGTGGGTCCCGTCGAAGCGCCCCGACTCATAGAGGGCGGAGTCGGGTGACAGTTCTTGGCAGGCCAATCCGATGAGGGCCTTCGTCTGGCCGGACGAAGCGAGTCCCAAAGCCGGCTGGCCTGCTCCCCGAAGAACCCGACCCACAAGCTCACCAAATGGGCAGACCTGGGCATCGGTCTCGGCGGCAATTGCTTGCAAAACGGGGAGCCGGCCATCGGCCAGGGCGGTGATCAGGCCGCCCTTGCTTGCGAATCGCGCTACGGCTCGGGCACGATCGCCCGAGCCGGGGAACACCATGCGTTCGACGCAGCCTTTCTCCGCCACACGCCCATTGTGCACCGACTCCTACGCCGCGTTTCGCGAAAACTGGGCGAGCCGCTCGATCCGCTTCTCGACCGGAGGGTGGGTCGAGAACAGGCTCTGGATTCCCCCATGAAGTGGGTTGACGATGCACATTTGCGCCATTGCTGGCGGCGTATGCGAGGGGACCCCTTCCGCTCCCTTGTGGAGTTTCCACAGGGCGCTCTGAAGTCCTCTCGGAGAGCCGACGAGTTCGGCGGCAGTCTGGTCGGCTTGGTACTCTCGAGCACGCGACACTGCCAGTTGGATGATCGTTGCCGCCAGGGGTGCAACGAGCACCAAGAGTAGCACCGCCAAGGGATTCGGGCCATCGTCGTCGCCACTCCCGAAGCCGAAGAAGGAAGCGAAGTAAGCCAGATTCGCAATGGCAGAAATCGCGCCGGCGACGGTCGCGACGACCGCGCTGGTAAGCGTATCCCGGTGCTTGATGTGCGCGATTTCGTGGGCGATGACGCCTTCGACTTCGTCGCGATCGAGCATCTGGAGCAAACCCTGATTGACAGCGACCACGCCCCGGCTCGGGCTGCGGCCGGTGGCAAAAGCGTTCGGCGAGGGATCTGGCACCACATACAGCTTGGGCATCGGAATCTGTGCTCGCTCGGCCAACCGTCGAGTCATGGCGTAGAGATCCGGCGCCGCACGCTCGTCGAGAGGCTGCGCCTTGGTCATCGCGAGGACCAGCTTGTCGCTGAACCAGAAAGCTCCGATGTTCATCACCAAGGCGAAAGCGACGGCGATGATGACGCCCGTAGTTCCACCGAGGGCGTTGCCACAAACGATGAACAGCGCTGTGAGCGCCGCCATCAGCAATCCTGTTTTGATCGTGTTCATTCTTTTCGCATTCCCGCTCTTATGAAGAGACCTTCACCGCCACGAGTGCGGTGAAGGTCTTGCGATTCTGGCACCGGCCGGTCCTTTGTTGGACGTATTGTCGACCGGTGCCCCTGATTCTCAGGCGCTACTCCCCTTCACGGGTTACCCTCTTCAACGTCCTTTCGTCTCCGAGGGTTCCCGATGCCTAGGGACTAAAGAGCCATCGAATCTGGTCGGGTCGGGCGGTCCATGCGGTGTCCAAGCCGAAGCTCGAGTTCCACCAGGTAACTCGCGCTCTGACGGCCCGCGTACCAACCTGAACAAACCGTGACAGAGTTCCGCCTCCCGCGGCATTGACGACCGCATCGGCCGTGCCGACGGCTTGGTTGTTGGCCACGCTCACCCACGCGTTGTTGGCGAAGTCGAAGAACTCGATCGACATTCTGCCGGTCGAGATTCCTTCCGTCCGAGACTCGACACGCATCGACAACTCGGTCGGCGCTGCGATCGGCGACGTTCCGTTCACGGTGATCGAGCGAGCATCGTTGGCCAGATCGGTGCTGAGGTCCTCTCCGAGAACAACCGGCTGATTGTCGCTCAGCGACAGGTTCGGCGCGGTTCCCGAGATGAGAGAACCTGAGCTGGTCGTGAACGAATCGACGAGAACCGCCGGTACGACACCGCTGACGACGAGACCGAAGTCCGCATCGACGCCCGGCGTCGACGGCACTGCCTCCGTATTGATGTCCGATCCGATGACCTCGACGACCCAAGTCCCCGATGCCGGGTTCTGAACATACACGTTCTCGACCGTATTGACCGTGTCCGCTGCGCCTCCCGCGGTCGTCCAGTTCGAATTCGACATCGCGTTGTTGCCCCAATACGTGTTGCCGTTCGGCGCGGTCACGCGTAGACTGAGATCGTTCTTGCGGGCGTTGCCTCCACTCGTCGAGCCCATCGGTTCGACGTAAACCATCGTGGCCCTAAAGGCCGGCTCACCCGCCGGCACATGGACTCGGTAGGTCTTAGTTTGAAGGTTTTGCAGAAGGTCGGTCTCGTTCACCATGAACATCTTGGCGCGGGTGTCGTACAGGCTCATGACGTTGACCATTCCCCAACCCTGGACGTTGCGGCTGATGTCGCTTCCCGCAGCCAGCGGGAGTTGGTTCTGGGTCGCGGTGTTGATCATGATGGCTCTCGCCAAGGAGGGCCTGGGCCGATTGTCGAACACGAATCGCTCCGCAGGGGCCACGGGCGCCAGACAGGAGTTGCCGAAGATTCCGGCGGCATACATTTGGAACATGAGACCGAAGTGACCGGCCGTCACAGGGGTGGCGGCGCTCGTGCCTCCGAACGACGTCGTGTAAGCGGAATCGCTCGAACTCGTCGTCGTCAGGACAGAGTCGTAAGCCGGGAAGTAGACCTCGGGTTTGACTCGCCCGTCTGCCGCCGGTCCGATGCTGGCGCCACTGCTCCAGCGATCGTCTGCGGGATTCGAGTTGTTGAAGTGATTGGCCGCTCCCACGGCGACCACGTTTTTAGCCCATGCCTCGGGCCGCGAGTTACGCGTGCCCTGGTTGCTCTGGCTTTGGAGGATCACGATGTCGTTGATCCATTCGATGTCGTCCATCGTGGCCGAGATCGTCGTGTACGTGGTAACCCAACTGCTACCCGTCGAGTTGGTTTGAAACACGCAGTAATAGGGCGCGCCCAGGAGAGCGGCGGTCCACGCATAACGGTTTCCGACATTCGCGTTGAGGAAGTTTGCCGAGGCGCCGACGACGCCCTGACCCATCGGCAGGAGGCCCTGCCCGGAGGCGTTGCCATCGCCGTCACCAAAGCAAATGCCGTACGTGGCGGTTCCGTGCGAGTCGTTGCTGACCGCGTTGTGCTGGATCGGCGTGTTCGGGTTGAACGCTAGATGGGTCAGGCGGAATCCGGAGTCGAAAACTTCCCCTCTGACGCCCTGTCCTCGGAACATACCGCGAGTAGGATCGGCAACATAGTTGGCGCCACCCACTATTTTCATGTTGTCCATGTCGGGATACAGTTCGCTCCACTCGTCGACGAAGTGGACCTGGTTCATACGCACGACCTGGCTCAGTTGAAACTCTGAAAGCGTGGCGACGACGATGAAGCCCTCCGGCACGATCTGATCGACGATTCCGCCGAACAGTTCGATCAGCCGAGCGACCTCGCCGTGCTGCTCGCCACCGCGCTCGAACACCTGAATGTTGTAGCGCCGCGTTCCGAGGTTACCGGACAGCAAGCGATCCCTCATCGGCTGCTCGAGGCGATATGCGGGCTCGAACGAACCGAGCCAGCGAACGAACGGCAGGTTCCGCACTTGTGCGACCGAGCCCGGATGAACTCGCGCGATCATGCAGTGCTGGGTGAAGTAGTCGTAAAGCCTTACGCCCAGGCTCTCTAGAGCATCTCGGTACTCCTGGAGAGGCTGAGTCTTGAACTGCACGATGTACAGTTCGTTGCCGGCGTCGGAGGCGAGGTCCGGCTCGACCGGCGGCACTGCCTTGAGTGGGTCGAATCTCGCGTACTTGAGCTCGACATCGAAATGCGTGGACGTGACCCGAGGGAAGGTCTTCCCATCGAGCGTGATAGCGTAGTAGGGCACGACGCCTTCCTTACCGGACTCGGACCAAGTGAAAGCGCGAGCAGCACCGGGAATCGGCACTTCTTCGAGAGAACGGACTTGAGAGGACGTCCGGTGGAAAGCCGAACCACCAGCAAGACGAATCTCCGTGAGGCCGCCCTTCCGATCCAGAAACACCTGGCCCGCGTCTCCGACCAGGCTCCCCGCCCCTAACACGAAACCAACCGCAAGCGTAAACATCTCCCTATTATCCGTCAGGAAGTCATCCCGAGGGCTTCCTTTTTTGCGCCAAGCCGAACTTTTCAGCAATTTTCGGTGGTGCCTATGCGATGACTTCGATGATGCCGGGCCGAATCTCCACCTCTACCGGCCCGGGTCCGAACAGTTCTCCGTCCACGAGAAACGGACCCGGCGGATCGACTTCGATTTCCAGGCGACGAAACGGCCTATGAAACACCTTCGGATGGGACAAGTGGTTTCCGCGCCGGAGGCGACCGAAGTTGCGCAAAAACTCCACTGTCCCGAATTCACCGACCATGACGAGGTCGAGGAGGCCATCCTCGATACTCGCCATTGGCGCGATACGGAGTCCGCCACCGTAGGCCTGAGCGTTGGCGAGCGCGCACAGCATCACCTGGCCTTCGATCGGTTCCCCGTCGATCAGTCCGGAGAGGCGTCGAGGTCGGTAGGTCCGCAGGGTCGAGAGAATGGCGGCGAAGTAGGCGAGCGATCCGCGGACGTGCCGGAAACCCCGGTTGATACGATCGGCGACTGCTGAATCGAAGCCGAGGCCGGCGACGTTGATGAAAAAGCCGGATTGGTTTCCTACTCTCCAGGCGCCGACGTCCATGCGCATTCGCTCACCAACGACCAGCGCATCGACGGCCGCGTCGATATTGGGGCCGAAGCCGAGGGTTCGCGCAAAGTCGTTGCCGGTCCCGGCGGGCAACACGGCAAGCGCGGCGTCGGTGCCGGTTAGGCCGTTCATCACCTGTGAGACGGTCCCGTCGCCTCCGACCGCGACGACGATCGAACAGCCGCCCTCCGCCAATGCTCGAGCCTGAGCAGGCGCCGATCGGGGTCCAGTGGTCTCCAAGACGTCGAAAGAAGTGTTGGGCAAGCAAGCCTCGAGACGGGGGCGCAACCCAGCCCAACGCCAGCCGGCCTGCCCACGGCCCCCTTTGGGGTTGACCACGATTCCTACTCTGCCCGGGTGTTCGTTCGCCAGCGAAGCAATCTTACACCGACATCGAGCCGGCGACTTACGCTGTACGGCGTTTGAACAGGCGGGCCAGGAAGCGCTCGGCCTTTCGAGAGGCGCGATAGAGGCTCGCCTGCCAACTGTCGATCATCGAGATCGGCCAGCGCGGCTGTTTCATGGCAATGTCCAGGTAGTTAACGTCGGCACCGTCGAGAGGCATATTGACTGGCCGTCGATGTGTGCGAAAAGCATGATCCCAGATCGCCACTCCCCAAAAACCGACAACGGCGAGGTTGCACGACGGACGCCAGTGGTGCATGAGGTGAAAACTGTAAACGAGCCTGACCAGGCGGCCCACCCGCTTCGATTCCATTAGCGGGCGCCAGAAGCGCTCGTAGGGCAAGTGCACGACCTGGTGCCACAGTTCATAAGCGCTGTAGTACAACGTCGTCGCGACCATGACGGCCGCGATGACCGGCTGGCCGGGAAAGAGCAGTTTCAGAGGCAGGGCCAACAGAACGAGAAAGAGCGGAATGAAGATCGACAGCGCGTACAGCGGGAAGGTCATCGACTCTTCCTGGTGCTCGTGTTCGACCGGATACTCGCTCTCGACGGGCACCGGCTTCTCCGGCTCCTTGGGAGTGACCGGCGCCTTGACCGAGGTCAGCCCGTGATGATGGGCGTGCGCCTTATGCATCGATCCCAGAAAAGGGAGGACCGCCGAATGCAAGAGATAGCGGTGGTAGAGGTATTCGAACAGACTCAAAGGGAGCCCCAACAGGAAAGCCCATAACACCAGCGTCCACGGCTGGGCGACTTCAGAAGCGAGGGTCGACGGGGCGATCCAGGCGAAGAGCCCGACGGCCACACCTAGCTGCACGATTGCGCTGAGGGTGATGCGCCCAAAGGGCGCCCGGTGGTCGGGATCATGGCCGTGGCCAAAGTGGTGATGCTCGGTAGGTGAGTGATCCATAAGTTTTCGTTCGAACTGCGGGCCAACGCGCCACTGGAAGCCGGCTCCATTATGGGGCTTCCCGACGAGCGATCGCTGAGCCTGGCATCCCCTCAAAAATGGACGGGAAACCGCGCGGTGAGGGCTCGTACAGATTCCCGAACGCCGGAAATCTCGTCGGAGCCTTCGCCCGCTCGTAGCGCACTTGCGATGAAATGGGCGATCTCGGCCATCTCCCCCGGCCCCATCCCCCGCGTGGTGACCGCAGGTGTGCCCAATCGGATGCCACTCGCGACGAACGGTTTCTCCGGATCGAAGGGGATTGCGTTCTTGTTCGTCGTGATGCATGCCTCGTCGAGCACGGCTTGCGCCACTTTCCCGGTGACGCCGAAGGGCCGAAGATCGACGAGCATCAGATGCGAATCCGTGCCGCCGCTAACGATGCGGAATCCCTCGCGAGTCATGGCCTCGGCGAGGGCGTCCGCGTTCGCACGGACGCTTCGCTGATAGTCTTTGAAGGAAGGTTGCGCTGCTTCGTGGAAGCAGACCGCCTTGGCCGCGATCACGTGCATCAGGGGACCGCCTTGGATTCCCGGGAAGACGCTCATGTTGATCGGCTTGGAGTACTTCTCGTCGTTCCAGAGGATCATGCCTCCGCGGGGGCCGCGGATCGATTTGTGGGTGGTGCTGGTCACGAAGTCGCAGTAAGGGATCGGGCTCGGGTACTCGCCGACGGCGATGAGGCCGCTGTAATGGGCCATGTCGCACATGTGGAGGGCCCCGACCTCGTCGGCGATCGCCCGGATTCGAGCAAAATCGAACTTGCGCGAGTAGGCCGTCGCCCCGCTGACGATCAACTTCGGCCGGTGTTCTTTCGCAAGGCGGTGGAACTCCTCGTAGTCAATCGTCTCGGACTCGGGCGAGACCCCGTAGGGCACGACGTTGTACATCTTGCCGGTGAAGTTCACCGGGGAACCGTGCGTAAGGTGCCCGCCGTGCGCGAGGTTCATCGCCATGAGGGTGTCGCCCGGCTCGAGGAAGGCGAAGTAGACCGCCATGTTCGCCTGGGCGCCGCTGTGGGGCTGGACGTTCGCAAACTGGCACCCGTAAAGCGCCTTCACTCGCTCGATCGCTGCGTCTTCGACCTGGTCGACCACTTCGCAGCCGCCGTAATAACGCTTGCCGGGATAGCCCTCCGCGTACTTGTCGGTCAGAACGCTCGACATTGCCTCCCGAACGGCCCGACTGGCGATGTTCTCGCTCGCGATGAGCTCCAGGTTGTGTTCTTGGCGCTCCACCTCCTTTTCGATCAACGAAGCGATCAGAGGATCGACCTCGGCCAGAGGCGCGGCGTGGGCGCGGACGGAGGGTGCGGAAGCCATGTCCGATTATGGCCCTCCGATCGCCCGGGTAACGTCTTCCCCATGTTCGCGCTCTTCGGCTTCGGCATTCCGCAAGACCTCCCGCCGATCAAGGATCAATACGACAAGCTCGAGATGATGGTCCCAATGCGGGACGGGGTCAAGCTTTACACCGCCGTCTACGTCCCCAAGGATCGCCCCGGCAAGTACCCGATGATCATGACGCGAACGCCCTACAGCGCCGGTCCATACGGAACCAGCCAGTACCGAGGCGGCTTTCCGGGTTCGGCTAACTTTCGGAAGAATAACTATATCTTCGTCTTCCAGGACGTCCGCGGCAAGTACATGTCGGAAGGCGATTTCGTAAATGTCCGTCCCCAAATCCTGAACAAAGGACCGAAGGACTGCGACGAGAGTACCGACACCTACGACACCGTTCAGTATCTCGTGGACAACGTCCCCGCGAACAACGGGCGCGTCGGGGTTTGGGGAATCTCCTACCCGGGTTTCTATGCCGGAGCCGCCGCGATCGACTCCCACCCGGCTCTCAAGGCGGCCTCCCCGCAGGCGCCAGTCAGCGACTGGTGGATCGGGGACGACTTCCACCATCTCGGCGCGTTCTTCCTCCAAGACGCTTTTTCCTTCATGGGAGGATTCGGTCAGCCCCGACCGACGCCGACCGCCACCCCGAAGCGCGGGCCTGCCTACGACCTCGCTGGGGATGCGTACAAGTTTTTCCTCGAACTCGGTCCACTCCCGAACGTGAACGCAAAATACTTCAAGGGCGAGGTCGAGTTTTGGAACCAGATGATGGCGCACAGCGACTACGACGACTTCTGGAAAGCGCGCGCCCTCCCCCCGCACATGACCGGCGTCAAAGCCGCCGTCCTCGTGGTCGGAGGACTCTTCGACGCCGAAGACTTATGGGGGGCATGGAACCTCTACGGTTACACGAATCGCCTTAATCCGAACGCTAAGGTCAACCTCGTCATGGGTCCCTGGCCTCACGGCGGCTGGGCGGGAGGAACCGGATCTCGTTTCGGCGATATCGACATGGCGGGCGAGCCCAGCGCGTGGTATCGCGAAAACGTCGAGTGGCCGTTCTTCGACGCCCACCTCCGAGGGGACGGAAAGGTCGAACTGCCGGAAGCAACTGTGTATGATGTTGGCCAAGGAAAGTTCCTCACATTCGACCAATGGCCGCCCAAGGACGTCACCCCGAGCGCGCTTTACTTCCGCGAGGACAAGAAGCTCGACGCCAAAGCGCCAGAGGCCGTCGAGGGCGGCGACGCCTACGTCGCCGACCCCGCCAAGCCCGTCCCCTATCAGCAGGGGACCCTCACCCGAAGAACTCGGGAGTACATGATCGACGATCAGCGCTTCGCCGAAGCCAGGGCCGACGTCCTGACCTACAAGACCGACCCTCTCGAGGCCGACATCACCTGGGCAGGACCGGTAACCGCCGACCTTCGAATCTCCACGACCGGAACCGACGCCGACTTCGTCGTGAAGATCATCGATGTCTACCCGTCGGACGCGGGACCCAACTCAGCGGGAACCGCGATGAAGGACTACCAGATGCTGGTCCGCGCCGAAGTGATGCGGGCGAAGTACCGCAACGATTTTTCCAAGCCTGTTCCCTTCGTCCCAGGCGGTATCGATCGCGTCAAGTTCGACCTCCCGGACGTGCTGCATACCTTCCGCAAGGGGCACCGCATCATGGTGCAGGTCCAATCCAGTTGGTTCCCCCTCGTCGACCGAAACCCGCAAACGTTCTGCGACATCTATTCGGCCAAGGCGGAGGACTTCAAGGCGGCGACCCACACCCTGTTCCGAACGAAGGACCAACCCTCGGGAATCGCGTTCTCGGTCCTGCAAAAGAAATAGGCTCGGAGGCAATGCCTCCGAGCCATTCGAGCGGTTGGGAGCGGAGCCTTAGAGTCCGCCGTTCAACCAGCCTTGGATCCAGCTGAACTTCTGGCTGTCGAGCCGGGTTCCGCCGTTCATGTAGTGAGTCCCGAAGAACCACCACCATCGCTCGTAGGCATTGACGCCCGCCGCATAGCGGTTGCCGCTCTGGATGAGGTAGATGGAAGCGCCGCTGCTGCCGCCGGACGTGTCCATCGTGTATTCGATGCGCTTGCTGCTGATGCTGTCGCGAGCGCCGTAGCGATAGAGCTGGCTGTTGCCGCCATCGCGGTCGCCATCGTATCCGGCGATGTGCAGGGTCGTGTTGTTGAGCGTGCTGTCGCTGAAGGAGCCGTAGCCCAGCCAGCCCGTGCTGTTGCCGATCGTGCGATCGAGCTTGATGACGCCGAAGTCGTGGTCGCGATTCTTGTCGCTGGTCCAGCCGGTGCTGGAAGCGAAGCGCGAGGCCAGGGCGTTGCCGAACGGGCGGTAGGCGCCGTTCATGCCGGGGACGACTTCGACGCGGGTGGCCCAGCCGCCGCGGTTCTTATCGTGGATGCAGTGACCGGCGGTCAGCACGTAGCGGCTCTGAATGAGAGTGCCGGAGCCGATCCAGTTCGAACCGTCCGAGAAGCGGATGTACAGTTTGCACTGCGTGCTCCAGGGGTAGCTGGCGGTCGTCGTGATCTTCGTTCGCTGGTCGGAGCCGATCACGTACTGGATGTTGAAATCCATGCCCTTCGGCTCGGTGTCGAGCGTGGTGGCGATACCTTTGAACGGGGTCGAGAGTTCCGCGCGGCCCTTGTTGGCCTTGAACGCCGGAACGTACTTGCCTTCCGCGGTGATGCCGGTCTCGACGTCGTGGGCGACGAGCTTGACGAGCGCGTTGTAAGACTGGGGTCCGTACTCCGGATTGGGGAGCGGCAGATAGTCGGCGTAGGCGGCGGCGTCGGTCTGGGCTCGGGGATCGCTCGGATCGAGCGGAGCGCGGAGGTCTTGGGCGACGGCGGCGCCGGTGACGGCAAATGCGAGCAGGATGCTCGTGAGAATGTTCTTGTGATTGTTTCGCATAGTCTTCCTTCTGTTTCCGGGCCGAGGCCGCTCTTCTGCGGCGGCCTTCGGTTTTCGGTTTCTGTCTCGCCGTGGCGGGACACGACAATGGTACGGGCATCCGTGGCGGATCCGGATTCGAATGCGCCCTTGGGCCTATGCGGCGAATCTGGGAAGAGATGTGTGGAAGACCGTTGACGACGCTTCGACCCCTTCTCCGGGTGTTTCGACCCTTTGTCCGGCCGTTTCGACGCTCTTTCCAGGGGCTTCGACACTTCGCCTTAGGGTATCGACCCGATGGCCCGTTGACTCGCCCCTTCGCCCTAAAGCTCCGACCTTTTCACGATCTGCTCCGACGGGATCTAAGAATCTAGCCGCGTTCTGCCGAAAAACTTGTTAGAGAGCCCGAAGTGGGCCGGAGGTAACGATCATGTACATTACCAAGATGCGTCGCGAAGCCGACTTCGTTGCCGCACTGCAGAGCTTCTTTACGGTGTGCGATGCGAACAAAGCCGAGCTTGACCTAGGCGATGCCGAGCTTACCGAAATCGAAGCGGCGGCGACCGACGCCCAGACGCAACTTCTCGCCGCCGAGGCCGCACGCAATGTCGCCCGCTCTGCCGTCACGACTAAGGACGCAACATTGACCTCTAGCCGCCAAGTCGTCGCAAAGTTCGCACGAATTTTCGACGCGAATCTCGATGTCGAAGATGCTCTGCTGGCGCAGCTGATGCTTCCGCCCCACGATCCGCCTCGTAGCCTCACGGCACCCGCGCAGCCGCTCGATCCGTTCGCAAACGCCGACGGCCTCGGGAATATCGTTCTCAAGTGGAAGCGGAACGGCAATATCAAGAGCACGGTCTTCATTATCCAATACCGCGCTTCTGCCTCTGCATCTTTCACCCAACTCGGCACGACGACCAAGACGAAGTTCGAGACGTCGTGGACGCCAGGCCAATACGTCGAGTTTCGCGTCATAGCGACGCGCCGCGGTGTCGAAAGCCTTCCAAGCAACTCCGTCGTGTTGTGGAGCGGAGCGACGGATCAGACGCTCGAGTTGGCTGCCGCCTAAGACTTTCGCCCGCGGATGTGATATTCGGCGGTTCTCCTTTCGAGACATCCTGGAGAGCCGCCACTTTTTCGGCTTCTGCGATCGCAAAGTGGGCCGTGAGCGGTGCGCGTTCGGTCAGAATAGGCACAGGACATGGCCGAGCATTCGAACGGATTCGAAGCGCGGGCGGCCCGCTTCGACGGGCGGCGTACTCGCGCCTTGGAGGCCGATCCCGATTCGGTGGCGGTGCCGGACGGCGGCCTGACCTGGGTGCACGTGGTCACACCGGACCGTGCGGAGGGCGCCGCGTTTCTTCAGCAGTTCGGCTTTCACCCCCTCGCGATCGAGGATGCGCTGAGCGAAAACGAAAGACCGACCGTACGGCGATACGGCGAGGCGACCTTCTTTTCTGCTGCCGCCGTTATTCAAGATCCCGATGACGAACGCTTTCACGAAGTGGGTTTTTTCGCCCTTCCTCATCTGATCGTCACCGTGGTAAAGGCGCCCTGTTCGTGTGTAGCCCATCTCTTCGATCGCTGGATGGCGGAACCCAAACGCTTGGGCAAGAATCCTGCGTTCTTGGTGCATTCGATTCTCGATGCGATAGTGGACGACTACTTTCCCGCCGCCGACCGCTTAGAGGATCATATCGACGAGCTGGAAGAGCGGGTTTATGTCGGCCAGGCAGAGGCGTTGGCGGAAGCCCTTGGCCTGAAGCGACGGCTTCTTCGCATACGCCGAAGGACCAGCGCGATTAGAGACGTCTTGAATGGCATGCTTCGCGGAGATTGGCCCGAGATATCTGTCGAAGCACGCCCTTACTACCAGGATGTCTACGACCACGCGCTTCGCATCACGGAAAACGCCGATCTCAATCGCGACATCCTTTCCACTATTCTCGATACTCATCTCTCTTTGATATCGAATAATCTCAACAATATCATGAAGAAGATGGCCGCGATCGCCACGATCCTCATGAGCGTGAGTTTCTTTGCCGGGGTTTGGGGGATGAACTTCGAGCACATGCCGGAACTCAAGTGGCCAATCGGTTACTTCTTCGCTTTGGGCCTAATGGTGGTGGTCGCACTCGCCGAGTACCTCGGCTTTAGGAGGAGCGGGTGGCTTTGAGCGTTACCCCGCTCGCCCAACGCCTCGTCGACTATTCACTATCAGAAGAAGATAGGGGTCGTGATGTCGCGGTTCGGCTCGCGTTGCTCCAATGCTCGGCATCCCGCAGCGCGATCGCTCACTTCCTCGCCTGGTCCACACTTCCCGCGGCACGCCGTGCGCTGGTGCTCCTCGATTCCGTCGAGTCTGGGACCCTCGACGATGCGTCGAAGCGACAGGTCGAGCGGTTCGGCGACGGACTGCGCCGCTCGGTCGACGACCTGGCCGGCCTCGCGGAGGGCCAGGGTTCCGACGAGAGCCCGATGGCTCTGTACCTCGACGAGCGGGCTTACGAGATCGAGCAGCAAAGGAATCAATGGCGCCACACGATCCGGAAATTGGAAGCCGAACGAGGGGACGGAGCCATCGAGGGGATCGCAGGGAACATCCGCGAGGCCCTCGATGGTGACAGCATCGATCGAAAGGAGGCATTCGCCGAGGCCCGGCGCGGCATCGAGGCGATCTACGGCGACGCGACCCACTCGCTGCCTGCTCCTCTCGCGGCCACCCTCGGATGGCTCTATGAGCGCGGAGGCGCCTTCGCAGAGGCGGAAAAGGCGTACTTGGCTGGGCTCCTCGAAGGCGTGCGACGACGCGATCTGGCCTTCGATCTCTGCGCGCGCCACTTGGCGCTCCTCCAAATGCGGGTCGGACGACCCGCTGCCTCGATTTCCACGCTCGATCGAGCGCTGACCGGGCGAAACGACGCCGACGCCGACCTCTGGCTCGATTTGGCCAGGTACGCACAGGCCGCTGGCGATGCCGGACGGTTGGAGGAGGCGTGGAAGAACGCGCTCTCGCTCCGCCCGGCCTCGGTGATCGAACTCCTTGGAGACCTGCCCGCCCTCGACAGACGGCACATAGACCACGTTCTGGCGGCTCAGGTCCTCGCTCGAAAGTCCGCCTCGGCGCGGATACAGGCCTGGACCGCCGCCCGCGAGAAGGTTCGCGAAGCGCTGCGCGTTCACGGGCCGGGAATCAGCTTGGGCTCGCTCCTCCGGACGGACGGCGGCGGCGGCTTCGAAGCGGCGAGCCTCTTCGAAGCCATCGCCATGGAGGCCGAGGCCGACGCTCGGCGGACGGAACTCCTCGAGGCCGCGCGAATCCGACTGACCGAGCGCGCCGCCGATGCTGCCCTCCGCCTCGAAAAAAGCCGGGCCGCCCTCGAAGGCTATCAGGAGAAAAAGGAGCGGGCTTTGGCGGAGGTGAGGCTGGTTCGCGACCGCGAGGAAGCCGACGCCCGCACCGAAATGGAACGGCGCTTCGAAGAATCGCGCCTGCAGAGCGGCTGTATGACCAGCCTCTCGATCGGATGTGGCGGGATGATCCTCTATGTGGCGGCGACGCTCGCCCTCTCGTGGGCGAAGGTGCGACTCGGGCCCGAAACGACCGTCGGCAAGATCATTCTCGGGCTCATCGCGCTGCCTCTTGTGTTGGGCGCGGTGCTACAGATCCTCGCCGGGATCAAGCGTGCCGCGCTCGAAGCCGAGATGTGGAAGCGTATCGAAGTCGCACGCCAACAATACGACCAGACCGCCGAAGCCACCGCCTCGGCGTTCTCGGAGCGGCTGCCAAGCTTGCGAAAGGCCCTGGAAGAAGCGGAGGCCGCTTCGAGCCGCGCGAGAGCCGCTCTCGAAGTTCTCGGCGCGTGAGCGAATGGTCCCACCGGGCCCAGCGCGGGATTTGCTCGTCTATCTACTACAATAGTGTCAAGGAGTCCGACTATGATCCGACCGGCAACCGTCTGCCTGCTTCTTTTGAGTGTTTGCGTCTCATGGGCGCAGTTGGAGGGCGAGGCGTTCTCCAAGCCCGTCGGATTCCGCCACTCGGCGGCCCGCGTTCCGACGATCCTCGACGCCTTCTCGAAAGAGACGGGCCTTCCCTTGAAGGCGAGCGCTTACTTCGAGAACGAAGTGCTCGTGATCTCGGTCGGCGAGCGCCCTATCCGGGAGATCCTCACCAAACTCGCTGACACCGTCGGCGGCGAATGGCGCTTCGAAGGGGGCGCCTACCTCTTGGCGCGCAACCTCAAGCAGACTCAGGAAGAGGAACGCGCGAGCAACGCCCGCCGGGTCGCGGAGATCAAAGAAATCCAAGCCGGCGCGCGAGAGCTGCTGGCAAAAGACTACTCGCCTAAGACGATCGAAGACGCCGCCCGCCAGCGCGAGGAAATCGAAGGCAAGATGCAGGGGCGGATCGACTATGTCGTGTGGCGAAAGTACGAGCAGCTCGCCAATCTCGGCCCCTTCCAGCGCGCCGCCATGCGCCTCCTCGTCGGAATCGACCCGAAGGTGCTCGCCGGGATCGGCTCCCGAGAACGAATCGTGTTCTCGACCTCTCCGACCTCGATGCAAAGGCCGATCGGCGGTCATGCCGCAGCAGCGATCGAGCAAATGATCGCCGAGCAGCGCCTTTGGGCGGACGTCCAAGCCCAAATGCCTGGCGACGACGAGCGACGCATGTTCGTCGGCTCGTTCGAGACGCCCCGAAAGGCCTTCAAGAAGCCTGTCGGAAAGGTGCTCTTCATCGCCTCGCGAAGCAATTGGAGCGACGACGTGGACTACGCCATGCTCGTGGTCGACGTGGACGGCAAGCCGATGGGTCGGGTCGACCTTCAGGATAACTCCCTCAGACCCTACGTTCCCGAAGAGAAAAAGGCCGATGACGAAGCGCGCGAACTCATCGAACTCTCAGAAGCGTCTCGGCAATTCACAGAGCTGGCCAACTCCCGCATGACCGGCATCGGGTCGAAGTCGGCTTGGCAGAAGGCGTCTGCGGATCTGCTCGCTCTGTTGCTGCAGCCCGAGAAGGTGGACCCACTGTCGTTCGTCCTGTCGGACGCGCTGCTTCAACTGGCCGATCGAAAGAAGGCTGATTTGATGGCGATCGCCAACGATGGCGATCTACCCTGGGCCGCATCGCTCGGAACGAAGGGCAAGGGGCTTACCATCGGCAGGTTCGAGAAGATGCTCGGCGAGACTGTGGCCTACGACCCCGGAACGGGATGGATGACGATTCGGCCGACAGATCCTCACCGGACGAGGCTCGATCGCCTCGATCGGCATGCGATGGGCGAGCTTTTTCGCGCCATCGTCGAAGAGGGCCGGCTTAGCTTGGATTCGATCGCCAAGTATCTGCTCAAGAGCCGCGGTATCAACGTCGCCGTCACCCAGATGCTCTGCCGACTCCTCGATCCGCAAGTCGTTGCCGACTTTTGGCAGAAAGGCGACGAAGACGCGCTGCGCCTCTATGCGACGCTGACGCCGATCCAGCGCCAAGCGCTACGAGGTGGGCAGAAGATCGCCTACGGTTCGCTTTCGCCGCAGCAGCAGGGCTTTGTTCGGCGGCTCACCTTCGGCACGGACGTAAACGTCTCGTCATCGGAAGCCGTCGAGGTCGAGCCTGACGACTTCGACCCGAGCGATTTCATCGGAATCGAAGGACTGAGCGCCGAACCGACCGAATTGCTCCCCCGAGGCATTCCCGCCGGAACTCAGGTTTCCTTCACGATGAGCGACACGATGGTGCTGTACGCCTATGACGGATCGGAAGACGGGCCGATGGCGTTCGGGGAAGAACTGGAGGGGATTGCCGCGCAGCTTTACTTCAAGGAACACCCAGAGCTGTTCCCCTGGGCGCAGGAGAACCCCAGCCTCGACCTCTTTCGGGCGGCCCGTCGGAAGACCCAGATGCTGGAGATGACCTACAATCAGGCCGTTTCGGCGCAATACTCGCTCGCTGACGATACGATGCTCACGCAAGGGATGCCCGTTCGGCGAGACCAGCTCCCGAAGGAGTTTCTCGACGCACTCGCAGCCGAGATGAAGAAGGTCGCCGAAATGTATAAGGGGTTTAAGGGCTTGCCGGGCACCGCGGGCGCCGATGATCCCCCGCCGCCGACGGCGAATAGGTAGCATCCGGCGCGGATGGATGCCGCACGCGAGATCGAGGTCCTGATTCGGGCCAAGTACCCAATCCTGTACGTCGTTTCCTGGGAGGAGCGCCGAGTCGAGGACGCCGTCAAACTCGTCTGCGATAAGCTAAAGCGAACCCTTCACACGTGGTCGGTCACCCAAGGGATGAAGCCGCCCGTCACGCGAACGTCAGGCCCGGTTAAGCCGACGGCCCTCCCCGGCGAACTCGAAGCCCTAGCCCTCGCTCACGAGTCTCCGGAGTACACCGTCTTTCTCTTGCGGGATTTCCACCCATACATGAAGGATCCCCGCGTGATCCGGCTGCTGCGGGACTTGGCCGGCCGACTGCGCGGAAAGGCGCAAACGCTTATCCTCCTTGCTCCGGTTCTCGCTCTACCGACAGAGTTGGAAAAGGATGTCACGGTCCTCGACTTCCCGCTTCCCAAGGCATCCGAGATATCGGACCAGCTCGACCATGTGGTCGCCGCCGTCAAGGGAAACAGCGCGGTCGATACCGATCTGACGCCCGAAATGCGCGAGATCATCGTGAAGTCCGCTCAGGGCCTGACGCTCGACGAGATCGAGTCGGCCTTTGCCCGGAGCCTCGTCGAGCATAAGAAGCTCGACGTGGATGTGATCCTGGAGGAAAAGAAGCAGATCGTCCGGAAGTCCGGGCTCCTCGAGTACTACCCAGCGACCGACCGCCTCGATGACGTGGGTGGGCTCGAACTGCTGAAGGACTGGCTGGCCAAGCGGCGCAAGGGCTTCACCGACAAGGCCAAGGAGTTCGGAATTCCGGTTCCGAAGGGCGTGCTGCTGCTGGGGGTGCAAGGTTGCGGCAAGTCGCTCGTCGCCAAAGCGATCGCCGCAGCCTGGAACCTGCCCATGCTCAAGATGGACGTCGGGCGTATCTTCGGCAGCCTGGTCGGCCAAAGCGAAGAGAACATCCGCCGAGCGATCAAGGTGGCCGAATCCGTCTCGCCTTGCATCCTCTGGGCCGACGAACTCGAAAAGGGCTTCGCAGGCGTAGGGGGGAGCGGAGTCTCCGATAGCGGCACCACCGCGCGGGTCTTCTCGACCTTCCTGACGTGGATGCAGGAGAAGACCAAGCCGGTTTTCCTCATCGCGACCGCCAACGACGTCACCGCCCTTCCACCCGAACTACTGCGAAAGGGCCGCTTCGACGAAATCTTCTTTATCGACCTTCCCGACACCGAGGAACGCAAGGAGATCTTCTCGATCCATCTGCGCAAGCGCAAGCGCGATCCAAAGAAGTTCAAGCTGAACGAGCTCGCAGCGCGTTCCGAGGGATTCAGCGGCGCCGAGATCGAGCAAGTCGTGATCGGGTCCCTGCTCGCCGCGTTCGACCAGGATCGCGAAGTGAAGCAGACCGACCTCCACCACGAAATCGAAGCCAGCGTGCCCCTCAGCGTCATGATGGCCGAGGAGATCGACGAGCTTCGGACATGGGCCAGGCTCCGGGCCAGACCGGCAGCGAAGCGGGACGAGTAGCGTTCATCTTCTGTTCAGCAGCCCTTCGTTCGCCCGTAAGCTTCGTGCGGTTTCATCCACGGCGATGAAACCTCTACTTGTTCTGGCGACTCTCACCGCCAGTTTCGCCGTTATCGGTCTTGCTCACTCCGAGCCTAGCGAGGCCGCCGCCAAGATGGAAGCGAGCCTCTATGAGCGGCTCGGCGGAATCCAGAAGATCGCCGCCGCCGCCGACAACTGCATCCGGATGGAAGGCGAGGACGAGATGATGCGGGCGAACCAGAAACTCGCCGCCGAGTTCGATCGAGTGCCGAAGCCGGTCCTCGCCTTCGGCCTCGCCGCCTACCTTGCCAACCTCGCCGGTGGGCCCCAAAAGGCGGTCCTCGACATTCCGTCCTTCGAAAGAGCCCTCATGCTCGACATGAAGACCCGCGACCACGCCTGGACCCTCCGAGCCAAGGCCTTCGAGAAGGCCGGCGTCGGCATGAAGGAGTTCGAAGAGCTCAAGGCTCTCTACGAGATGAAGTACGCCGCTGCGAAACCCATGACCGTTGCGCCAGAGACGTTCAAGGACCCTAAGTCGCTCTATGCGCGCCTCGGGGGGATCGTCCCGATCTGCCTCGTGGTCGACGACTTCATCCTGCTCCTCGCAACCGACCCCACGATTGGCGCCAACAAGCAAGTGGTCGCTGCCCTCCAGTCGGGTCGAGTGAGTGCGGCCGGCCTCCGGTACCTGGTGACCGAGCAGATCGCTGCAGCCTCCGGTGGACCGTTCAAGTACTCCGGTCGCACGATGCTCGACTCTCACAAAGGCCTCATGGTCACCGAGGCGGAGTGGAACGCTGCGGCCGCCATCCTCGGCAAGGTCCTCGACAAGTATAAGGTCCCAGCGAAGGAGCGCAACGAATTGTTCGCCATCGTCGGCAGCACCAAGGGCGATATCGTCGGTCGCTAAGACTACTTCGGATACCGGTAGTGGGCGATGATCTTCCATCGCCCCAACACATCCTCTAACCGGCACGGTCCCAAGTTGTGGACGCACAAGGGCAACCCGGACTCGCCCTTCCCGCCGACGACGATTCCGATGTGGTCGATGCCATTGTCGAACTTCCACCAAACGATGTCGCCGGGCTTCCATTCGGCCAAGCGCTGTGGATCGAGCGACTTGGTCAGCGTCTTTCCGTACGCCGCGAAGAAAGCGGCCTGGTTCGGCACTCGGCGATGGTCGATGCTCGGATCGGGCCGCTTCTCCCGACGTGGGTATCGCTCGAAGTTCTTTTTCATGTCCTCGCGGATGAGGCGCTGGAGGTCGTATCCCGCTGCGCGCAAAGCGCGTATGACGACGTCGGTGCAGACCCCGCGATCCGCCGCTACGTCCCCGCCGGGGTAGGTCAGCCTGACATAGGAAGGATCGTAGGTCGCGGCGTCGACGGCCTGCTTCTTGGCACTCTCCGCGACGAGCCGCGCGGCCTCGGGTTGCTTGGCGGGAGCCGCGCGAACTGGGTAAGCAGGACCGCCGGCGAGGAGTGTCGCCAAGAGCACGGCAGTCATTGCTTCGCCTCCGCCCGCTGCTTGATCGCGCCGAGCACGCCCTCCATGTTCTTCACGACCAGGCTGTGGACGACCTTCTTCACGAGGGGACCGAGGCCGGGTACCACGTACTCGTACTCCAGCACGCTGTCGAAACGCGTGCCGCCTTCCTCCTCGGTGAACTTCCAGCGGCCCTCCAATCGGTCGTAATCACCCGAAACCTGGCGGAAGTCGCAAGTGTGCTCGGCGTCCGTCCAATGGTCCTCTTGCCGCCAGCGGATCTTCAGCCCGAAGGTCGGCACGACACCTACCCAATCCGAGACCACCCGTCCCTCGTCGCTCTCTACGATGGTGACGGACTTGACATCCGACATGAACTCGGGGAAGGCGCGATTGTCCTTGGCGACGGCGTAGACGGCATCGAGGGGAGCGTCTATGAGGACGCTGGTTTCGACGGTCGGCATGGGTTTCAGGGTACCGTATGGCGAGGGGGCGCACACGCTGCACGAGCAAACGATCGGAACCGTCGAGACCGCGCGAACCGCCGAATCGCCTGCCATGGAGGCGCTGGTGCTGAAGGCTCCTGGGCGGCTTGAGCTTCAGCGAGTGCCGGTTCCCCGTCCGGATCGTGGTGAGGTTCTCGTGCGTGTCGAGGCTGCGCTCACCTGCGGGACCGACCTGAAGGCGTACCTGCGCGGCCACCCCCAAATCCCGATGCCCGGACTCTTCGGGCACGAGTACAGCGGAGTCGTGGCAGCGGTCGGCGACGACGCTACGTTCACGGTCGGGCAAGAGGTCATGGGCGTCCATTCTGCGCCCTGCCAAGAGTGCGACTGGTGCGCGCGAGACCAGGAAAATCTCTGCGAGAAGATCATGGCCACCAAGGTGCTTGGCAGCTACGCGGAGTACCTACTCGTTCCCGCCCACATCGCTCGCCTCAACCTCTTCGAGAAGCCGGAAAGTCTCAGCTTCGAGCGAGCGGCGATGCTCGAGCCCCTCGCGTGCGTGGCGCAAGCGATCGAACTGATGCGACCCCGCGCCGACAGTCGGGTACTCATCATCGGCCCCGGCGCAATCGGCCTTATGTTCGCGGCGGTCCTGGCCTATCTTCGCCAGGAGTCGGGTGGGCGAGGGCAAGGCTCCGTGACGGTGGCAGGGCGGAATCCTGCTCGGCTCCAGTTGGCCGAACGACTCGGAGCGACGACCCGGCTGCTTGCAAAGATGGTCCCCGACCCAGTTTACGATCTCGTCATCGAATGCACGGGACGCGAGGAAATCTGGGAGCGCAGCATCGACTTCGTTCGCCGAGGCGGAAAGGCCGTCCTGTTCGGCGGTTGCCCTGCCGGGACCCGAGCGTCCTTCGATACTCGTCGCTTGCATTACGATCAGATCGACGTGATCAGCCCCTTCCACTTCGGAACGCGCGCCGTTCGCACTGCGCGCCACTGGCTCCTCGACCCCAAGTTCGAAGTCGATCTGCTGCTCAGCGGTGAGCGACGCTTGGCCGATGCACGCGAAGTCTTCGAAGACCTCTCGGAAGGGCGTGGAATCAAGTACGTGTTTCGGCCTGGCCGATTCTAGCGTGATACAATGAGGTCACGGGTACTGCCCGAATACCTTTCGGAAGGAGAGATTCCATGAAGAAACTTGCTCTCGCATGCGCCCTCGGCGGCCTCGCGACCCAGGCGCTAGGCCAGCTTGTGGTCGGCAACGACCAGACGGGCTCGACGTCGCTCTGGCTGATCGACGTGAACACCGGCGTCGCCACTCCGCTTTTCACCTCTACCACGACCAACACCAAGCCGTGGGGAATGGCCGCCGACAACGTCAACGGCATCCTCTACTGGAACAATGGCGGCACGCTCTACAGCGCGACGTTTGCCGATCTGCTCTCGGGAACGCCGACCATCAACTCCGTCACCATGACCCATAACGCCGGCGCCGTGAACTACGTCGGCCTCGGATACAACCCCACTACCGGCAAGCTCCTCGGCACGCGCAACATCACGACCGAAGGCGTCTACGAAATCGACCCCGTCACCGGAGTAGGCATCCTCCTGTACGCCTACTCGACCACGTTCGACTTCGGCGGCTTGGACTACGACCCGGCTACCGCCAAGCTTTTCGGCCTCTCCGACACGCCGACTACCGCGCGCGGACTCTACGAGCTCATCGACGCAACGACGATCAACCTCATCATTCCCGGATACCCGGGCACCGAGACCGACATCGACGGCCTGGCCGTCGGCAACGGACGAGCCTACTACGTGACAGACGGACCCATCTCGGCGCAGCCGAACTTCTACGTCTACGACATCGCCTCGGGTCAGCAGGTGGGCACCTTACCTTCGCCGTTTACCGGCACCGGAACCTTCTCCGCGGCAGCTTGGGCGCCCGGTCTGATGAACACGCAAGCCACCGTTTCCGGCTCGATCGACCTCGAGGACTACATCCCCGACGAGGCCGGCCGTTCCGTGACCTTCGATGTCATCCAAGGCGGTAACGTGATCGACACCGAAATCGTCGCTCTCAGCCTCAACGGCGCCTACTCGTTTACGACGAGCGCCAGCGGAGTTTGCGAAGTGGCCGCGAAGTCGAGTCACTGGCTTCGCAAGAAGTCAGCTCCGGTCAACATCAACCCGGGAGGTACGACCAACGTCGACCTTAGCCTCTCGAACGGCGATATCAACGACGATAACGAGATCGACATCGGCGACTACTCGCTCCTTTCGATCGCGTTCGGCTCAACCCCAGTCGACCCGAACTGGAATGCAGAAGCCGACCTTAACGGCGACGACGAAGTCGACATCGGAGACTTCGCCATCCTCAGCAACAACTTCGGTATGGTGGGCGACTAATCTCTGGGGGGTCGCGAACGCAGTAAACGAATACGGTCCCGCTCGCGGCGTTCGCGGCTCCTTTCTGATTCCCCTCGTTGGTGCGAGGGGGTTCTTCCTTACTCTTCGCGAAGTGCGGCCTCGATCGCCTTGCCGAGGGCCTTGTCTTCGGGGGTCACCTTCGGCGCGAAGCGCTCGACCGTCTTGCCGTCGCGGTGGACCAGGAACTTGGCAAAGTTCCATTCGATCTCCTGCTCCGTCTTCGAACTCTCGAGCAGCCACCGGTAGAGCGGGGCCTTCTCAAGGCCGGTGACGACGACCTTGCCGAACATCGGGAAGGTCACGCCGTACTTTTCGGTGCAGAAGGCCTTGATCTCCTTGTTCGAGCCAGGCTCTTGCTCCTTAAAGTCGTTGGCGGGAAAGCCGAGGACAATGAAGCCCTGATCCTTGTACTTCTGGTACAGCGCCTCGAGGCCGGCGTACTGAGGCGTCAGGCCGCATCGGCTCGCCGTGTTAACCACGAGCGCGACCTTGCCCTTGAATGCCTTGAACGAGGTGGACTTGCCATCGATGTCGGCCATCGTGAAGTCGGTGAACGCCGGGCCCGCGGCGAGCAATGCGGCCATGATAGTAACCATGCGCCTATTCTACGACAGCCGGCGGACTCCGGACGCCCGCAGGTTTCCGGCCCAATCGGTGAACGCGTCGACAAGGGCAGCCTCGAGGGCGGTTCGGTCGAGCACGCAGGCATTCGTCGGCGCGGGTGACGCAAACACGAGAGCGGGATCGACGAGTGGCGGGCCGATCGGAATGCTGGCCTGCACGAGAACCGCGCGATCGGTCAGCCGCAGAGCGGCGCCGCAAAGTTTGACACCGGTCCGGGCGTCGGCCAAGTCGGTCGGAGCGGCATGCGCGAAGCAGTCGGCGCTCGGCCCAGGTCTCCCCGTCTCGGCGCCCTGTCGGGCGGCGAGCCCGCACCTGGCAAGGGCGCGCGCGATCGGGAGAGTCAATTCGTCGGCAAATGCTCGCGGACTTCTCGGAGCTGGCGCACCCAACCACGCGTCGAAAGCGACAGCCATCGCCAGGGTGACATCGTGCCCGTGAAGAACCGCTCGCCCGCCGGTCGGGCGACGCACCCAAGGCACGGGGCAATCGGGAAGCAGGTCGCGCTCGGGCCGCTGGAACCTGCCGAGGCTGACCCACGGACCATCCCAGCCGTAGATCCGTGCACGCGCGCTGCCAGACGCCTCGACCTCATCGAGCATCGCCTGGTCGAGGCGCATGTTCTCGACCCCTTCTGCCGGTCCGTCGACGGCGATCCGCATGCCGTGGTTTTACCGCGGACTTCGAGTGCCATAATGCGATTCGGGCGGTTGGTCCGTCCTTTACGAAAGCGCGACACGGAAGGAAGGTGCGATGAAGAGGATTTTGGCTAGCGTTCTGGTCGTCTCTACGGCGGCGTTCGTTGTGTTTGGGTGTGGTGGGACGGGCAACGCCAATGGGGTGAATCTCCAGCGGCGACAACTGCTCGGGCTCTGGCGCGACACTCAGTTGAACGCGAACGGCCGGACCGTGGGATGCCCCGGCTCGATCGAGATTCTCAGCAGCGGCAGGATCGTCTCCTGCGGTGGGACGATCGAGTTCCGGAGCGACTCGACCTTCACCCAGGCGATCGACACTTTCGGCGGAAGCCAAGTGATCCGCGAGGGGACCTGGACCCTCATGCGCAATCAGATCACGCTCTTCTATACGGGCGCAGCGAATCCAGTGGCGAACGACCAGTTCACGATCCTCATGGGCGAAGACGGCAACTCCTTCCTCAGTGAGCGGGAGATGGACGGCACCACCGTGGGCACCCTGCTCGTGCGCCAGACCCTGTAGGCCGTCTCCGCCTTCTCTGAGGCATCGGCGGGCCGATCCGGCCCGCCGGTAGAATTTTCGCATGAGCCTCGGCACCTTCGGCTACCCTCTCCCGACCAACGAGCCCGTCCTTTCCTACGCCCCCGGCAGTCCCGAGCGCACGGTGTTAAAGTCGACGCTAGCCGCGATGAAGAGCGACCGTGCCGATGTCCCCATGTTCATCGGCGGACGCGAGGTGCGGACCGGCAAAGAAGTCCCCATGCGCCCGCCACACGAGATCGCGCACCTGCTCGGCCACTTCCATGCCGGCGAGGCCGCTCATGTGGAGCAGGCCATTCAGGCGGCTCTGGCAGCCAAACCCGCTTGGGCGGCGCTCTCCTGGGAAAATCGGGCCAACATCTTCCTCCGAGCCGCCGACCTCATCGCCACCAAGTATCGCCCCCTGATGAACGGCGCGACAATGCTCGGGCAGAGCAAGAACGCCTATCAGGCAGAAATCGACAGCGCCTGCGAGATCATCGACTTCCTCCGTTTCAACGTCCACTTCCTCGATCAGATCTACCGACAGCAGCCGATCAGCGGGCCGCTGATGCACAACCGGATGGAGTATCGGCCGCTCGAAGGCTTCGTCCTCGCCGTGACCCCCTTCAATTTCACCGCCATCGCGGGCAACCTCCCCACCGCCCCTGCGATGTGCGGCAACACCGTCGTCTGGAAGCCCGCGAACACCCAGGTGTACAGTGCCCAAATGATCATGCGCGTACTCCGCGAGGCGGGGCTTCCCGATGGAGTGATCAACCTCGTATATGTGGATGGTCCGACGGTCGGGGGCGCCTGTTTCGCCCATCCCGACTTCGCCGGTGTCCACTTCACCGGCTCGACCGGGGTGTTCAATCACATGTGGAAGACGATCGGCGAGAACGCCGGCCGCTATCGCTCCTACCCCAGGATCGTCGGCGAGACCGGCGGCAAGGATTTCGTCGTCGGCCATTCCTCGGCCGATGCCGACGTGCTCGTCACCGCCCTTCTGCGCGGCGCCTACGAATATCAGGGGCAGAAGTGCTCGGCGGCCTCCCGAGCGTACATTCCCAGCAACCTCGCTGCGGAAGTCCGCGAGCGGCTCGTCGAGGGCATCCGGTCCTTCAAGATGGGCTCGGTAGAGGACTTCTCCAACTTCGTCAACGCCGTCATCGATGAAAAGTCGTTCGACAACATCTCAAACTACCTCCATTGCGCCGCCACCTCGCCCGACGCCGAAGTCCTCGCCGGCGGCAAGGGCGACAAGTCGGTCGGTTACTTCATCGAGCCCACACTCATCGAGGCCAAGGACCCTCATTACGTCACCATGTGCGAGGAGATCTTCGGCCCCGTGCTGACCCTGTACGTTTACGACGAGGCTAAGTACGAGGAGACGCTCGCCCTCGTCGACGGCACCTCACCCTACGCCCTGACCGGCGCGATCATCGCCCAAGACCGCGCCGCCGTCGATCTCGCCACCGACCGACTGCGCAATTCCGCCGGCAACTTCTACATCAACGACAAACCCACCGGCGCCGTGGTCGGCCAGCAGCCCTTCGGCGGGGCGAGAGCCTCGGGCACGAACGACAAGGCAGGCTCGATCCTCAACCTGTATCGCTGGCTCAGCGCCCGCACCATCAAAGAGACCTTCGTACCCGCCACCGACTACCGGTACCCCTTCTTGGCCGAATCGTGAGAACGGCCCCTATGACACAATGGATAGAGCGTTCGTAGAACGCCGTAAAGTCGATGGTTCCCCAAACCTTTCAGACCGGCGATCTCGCGATCGTGGCGTTCTTGGTCGTACTGGAAGCCCTGCTTTCGGCCGACAACGCCCTCGTGCTGGCGGTTATGGTCCGTCACCTGCCGCGCAAACTCCAGCGCAAGGCGCTGCTCTACGGGCTGGGCGGGGCGTTCGTGTTCCGGTTTATCGCGATCCTCTTCGCGACCACGATTCTCTCCCTCTGGTGGCTCCAAGCGATAGGCGCGCTATACCTGCTCTATCTCCCTCTGAAGCACTTCCACGGGGCGAACAAAGAGAAGGCGGTCAAAGCCGTCGAAAAGTCTTTCTGGCCAACCGTTATCTCCGTGGAAATCGCCGACATCGCCTTTGCCGTCGATAGCGTCCTCGCGGGAGTCGCTCTGATCAAGTCGCCCGATAAGATATGGGTCGTCTATTTCGGCGCCATCATCGGCGTGGTTCTGCTCCGTTTTGCGGCTTCCCTCTTCATCTCGCTCCTCGCCAAGTATCCAGTCCTCGACCACATCGCTTACCTGCTCGTGGGCTGGGTGGGGGTGAAGCTGGCCTTCATGGCTGGGCATAACTACGGCGTTCACTACGACGACACCCACGATGTCGACCTCACATGGCGGATTCCCGAACTCAATCCCATCGTGTTCTGGACCGTGCTGGCGAGCATCTGTATCGCCGGCCTGCTGGTGGCGCGGAGGCAGCGAGCGATCCTCGATGCCCGCGGCTCCGCCGGACGAGCGTCCGAGGAAGAATTCCCCTCCCCTGGAGGGGTGCCCGAAGGGCGGGGTGGTTCATGAGACACACCGCCCGCTACTACTCTCTTCCCTACAACCCCGAACTCAAGACCAGAGCAAGGGAACTGCGCAAGGCGGGAATGCTCCACGAGGCCCTCATGTGGAACCAGCTAAAGCGCGGCCAACTCAACGGCCTGGACTTCGACCGGCAGAAGATCATCGGGAATTACATCGTCGACTTCTTCTGCGCAGAGAAGTTCGTCGCCGTCGAGCTCGACGGGCCGTCGCATGACGGCCGCGAAGGTTATGACGAGCGGCGAGATTCGTTCCTGAAATCGCTCGGCTTGACCGTGATTCACATCCCGGTGGTCGACGTGCTAAAGAATATGGAGGCCGTCGTCGAGTATCTGAGACACCACCCCGACCTTCGGCCACCCCTCCAGAGGAGGGAATTTTTCGCCGGGGAAGGAAGAATGAGATTCCCCTCCCCCGGAGGGGTGCCCGAAGGTCGGGGTGGTGAGAGCCGGCCAGCCCCCCCAAAGAGGGACGTTTGAATTTCGCGGACGCAATTCGGACTTGCTCACCTGCCTCGCCAACCTCTCCAACGACGAGGTGTTTACTCCCCCCTGGCCCGGCGCGCCTGACCCTCCGGGTGCATCATGGCGACGAGCACGCCCTGCATTCGACCTATCCGCGAGCGGTTTGACTCCAGATTTTCGGATTCCTTCCTCGTCCTGACGAGGGGGACCTTCGCCGCGAAGCGCGCGAAGAGGGGGAGTAAATACAATGCTGGCGCAGCGCCTGTTCGCGCCTCTCCCGGGGCGGCGAGGGCGCTTGGTTCGCGTGGGATCCTTGGCAACTACTCCCCCTCAGGCACGGGCTTAGCCCGGCCAGGTCCCCCTCGCTGGCGCGAGGGGGAATGTGCTGCGACCGGATGGCGCGAGGGCCGCGTGGGGTTCTAGTCGGTCAGGACCTTGATGTAGGCCTTCTCCCGGCCCTTGGCGGCGGCGGCGCTGACGAGATAGCGGATCGCGGAGACGACGCGCCCTCCCTTTCCGATGACCTTTCCGACATCGTTAGGGGCGACCGTCACCTGGTACACGAGGCCGTCGCGGTCTTTGGCTTCTTTGACGGAGACGGCTTCGGGCTCTGTCACCACTGATTTCACGAGATGTTCGACGAGGGGGCCGTAGCTCATGCGTCGGCCTTTCCGGCACCCGCCTCGGGCTCGGGCGCCGGTGCTTCCGCAGGCGCCTCTGCAGGCGCTTCGGTGACGGTCTCTGCCGGAGCCGCGGCGACCGCTTCCTCGGCGGGAGCCTCAGCCTGAACAGGCGCCTCCGGCGTCGGCGTCACATCCGCGACCGGCTCGGGAGCGGGAGCAGGGGCTGGCGCGGCCGGGGCGACGGCGACGGCTTCGACGACGGTCTTCTTCGTGGTGGCGGCAGTCCGCTTGTCGAGGAATTTGAATGCCGCCTTGGCCTTTGGCCTCTGGGTGAAGAACTGATCCAAGACCCCTTCCTGCTTCAAGAGGTAGGCGACAGTCTCGGTCGGTTGGGCGCCTTCGAGCAGCCAATGGAGCGCGCGATCGCCCTTGATCTTCACCAGGTGCGGCTGGGTGAGCGGGTTGTAGGTGCCGATCACCTCGACGAATGCGCCGTCGCGGGCGGCGGTGCTCTGCGCCACGACCACCCGGTAGAAGGGGCGTGCCTTCGTTCCCATCCTTCTCAATCGAATCTTTACCACTTGCTTTCTTAATCCTCTCGTTGCGCTATCTGCGCTTGCCGAACTTCTTCATCCGGCGCTGCATCTTGCCGACCTGCTTCATCGTCTTGCGCATCTCGTAGAGTTGCTTGACCAGGTTGTTGACTTCTTCGACAGACGTACCCGAGCCGGCCGCGATGCGCTTCCGGCGAGAGCCGTTTAGTATATCCGGATTCGCCCTCTCCTTGCGAGTCATGCTGAGCATGATCGCCTCCAGTCGGTCGACTTTCCGGTCGTCGATCGCCCCCATGGCTTCCTCGGGGATAGCCTGGGCGAGGCCGGGGATCATCTTCATCACGTTCTTGAGGGGGCCCATCTTGCGCATCATTCCGATCTGCGAGAGCATGTCGTCGAAGTCGAAGCCACCGGATCGGAGTTTCCCCTGCAGCGCCTCGGCCTGGTCCTTTTCGATGACCTGCTCCGCCTTCTCGATGATGCCGAGGATGTCGCCGAAGCCGAGAATGCGTTCGGCCATGCGGTCGGGATAGAAGATGTCGAGTGCCTCGACCTGTTCGCCGATGCCGATGAAGCGCACAGGAACACCGGTGGCCTGGCGAACGCTGAGGACGGCGCCTCCGCGGGTGTCGCCGTCGAGTTTGGTGAAGATAGCGCCGGTCAGGGCCAACCGCTCGTGAAACGCGTTGGCGACATTGACGGCCTCTTGGCCCGTCGTCGAATCCAGGACGAGAAGGACCTCGCTGGGCTTGGTCGCCGACGACACGGCCCCGAGTTCAGCCATCAGCGGCTCGTCGATCGTCAAACGACCCGCCGTGTCCACGACGAGGACGTCCAGCATGAGGTGCCGACATCGCTCGAGGGCGTGCCGGGCGACGCTCGGGGGATCCGAAGACGGTTCAGCGAATACGGGAACGCCCACCTGCTCGCCGAGCACTTCGAGTTGGTGGACTGCGGCGGGTCGCTGAAGGTCGCATGCGGCAAGCATGGGCCTCTTGCCCTGCCGCTGGAGCCAGAGCGCCAGCTTCGCGCAGGTCGTCGTCTTGCCCGACCCTTGGAGGCCACACATGAGCACGACGGTCGGCGGAGCAGGGCTCCATTGGAACCGAGTTTCCTCTCCTCCGAGCAGTTCGGTCAGTTCGTCGCGGACGATGCGAATCAGGGTCTGGTCGGCGTTGAGGCTCCCGTAGAGTTCCTCGCCAACGGCCTTCTCCTTCACCTTGGCCATGAACTCCTTGGCGACTTGGAAGTTGACGTCCGCCTCGAGGAGAGCCACCCTCACTTCGCGCAGCATTTCGGCGACGTCGTCTTCGCTGAGTCGGCCTTTACGGCGCAGGCGCGCGAACACGCCTCCGAGGCGCCGAGTAAGGGAGTCGAGCATCGAAGGCAAGTGTACCGGGCCTCGTGGATAGGTAACATCCGTGCCCTGTGCGTCTGGCGAAGTCGATCCTGTTGCGGCTCGTGTACGGCCTCGTGAGCCTGCTGTTCATCTCCTTCGTGACCTTCGTGGCCGACGAGATATCTCCCGGCGACGCCGCGACGCTGCAGGCCGGAGAGAAGGCCCGACCGGAGGACGTCCAGCGCCTTCGGGAGCGAATGGGCCTCGACCGTCCCTGGCCGGTCCGCTACGTGGAATTCGTCGGCAAGGCGGTTCGCTTCGACTTCGGCAACAGCCTTCTGGGCGCAAGGCAGCCCGTCTCGCAGATTATCGGCAAGGCGCTCCCGATGACGATGAAGATCGCCTTCTTGGCGATCCTGCTGGCCGCGGGCGTCGGAATCCTACTCGGAACGATAGCTGCCGTTTGGCAAAACCGGGCACCCGACCAAGCCGTCCTGACCCTCAGCACTCTCGGGGTGACGGTCCCCAACTTCGTGCTGGCTCCCATCTTGGTCTACATCTTCGCATTGCGCCTGGACGTACTTCCACAAACATGGGAAGTGAACCTGCGTGCACCGGAGTTTTACTATCTTCTCTTGCCCGTGGTGATCCTGGCGGCGCGTCCGATGGCGTCGCTCACTCGCCTCACGCGCGCCAGCGTGATCGACACTTTGCAGCAGGAGTTCGTCAGGCTCGCCGTCGCGAAGGGCGTCCCTTCGCGGCGGCTCATTTTCAAGCACGTCCTTCGCAACGCGCTGCTTCCCGTGGTCACGGCGATCGGCACCAGTTTCGGGTTCTTGCTCACGGGCTCGTTCATCATCGAGCGGGCCTTCGTTATCCCGGGGCTCGGCAGCGAGGCGATCGAAGCGATTCAGCGGCGCGACACGCCGGTCATTCAGGCAACCGTCCTCATCGCGGGGGCGCTGTTCATCCTCATCAATCTAGTCGTAGATGTGATCCTTCCGATCCTCGACCCCCGGATTCGCGAGGCTCAGGTTTGAGGCCGAACTGGATGTTCTGGCTGGGTGTGGGGTACCTCGTCCTCCTCGTCGTGTTCGCGCTGGTCATGCCGTGGGCGCGCCACAGCTACCTTGCCGCTGAAGCGAAACCGAATCTTCCCCCGAACGCCGACTTCTGGCTCGGGACGGACGAGCAGGGCCGCGACATCGTGGCTCGGCTGGCGTTCGGGGCACGAATCTCGCTAATCGTGGGCTTAACCGTTCAAGCGATCTCGCTCCTCGTGGGCATCGCGGTCGGCGTTCTAGGCGTCTTTGCGCCGAAGTGGATCGGGGTACCGCTTCTCAGGCTGACTGACGGAATGTTCGCCTTTCCCGATATCCTCCTCGCGATTCTCATTATCGGAGTCTGGAATCTAGGCCTCGTGCCGGTCATCGTGGCGCTCGCCATCACTTCCTGGCCCGGCATGGCACGCCTGGTCTTCACGGCCGTCACCTCGCTCAAGGACCGCGAATTCGTCATCGCGAGCCGCGCCATGGGGGCCTCGACCTTCAAGCTGGTTCTGCGCCATGTCTTGCCCCATCTCTGGGGGCTCGTCCTGGCCGTCAGCATGGTTGACCTCGCGGCGACGATCTTGGCCGAAAGCGCGCTCAGCTTCCTCGGCATCGGCGTCCAGCCTCCCACGCCCAGTTGGGGGAGCATGATCAACTACGCTCGATCGAACATGAACTCCTACCCGCTTCAGCTTCTCTGGCCGTGCCTGATCCTGAGCATGACGATCTTCTCCCTCAACTTCGTCGGCGACGGCCTGAGGGCAATGATCGACCCCAAGGGTGTCGGGCGCATCGATGACGCCCCCCTTCCTGGCGAAGCGACACCCGAGCCGGCGCCGCCCTAGCCTCTACCAAGGGTACCATCGAAGACGATGGGATTCGGGCGCGAGAACTTCTTTTGGCACAAGCTGCACTCGCTTACCGGGGTCATTCCGATCGGCTTTTACATGATTCAGCACCTGACGCTGAATTCCTTCAGTCTTGCCGGCCCGAGCAAGTTCAACGGGGTCATCGGCTTTTTCGAGTCGGTACCGAAGCACCTTTTGCTCGTGCTGGAGATCGGCCTTCTCGGCCTCCCAATCCTATTCCATGGTATCTATGGCCTGTTCATTACCTCGCGGGCCGATCTGGACGTAGCAAAGGGCGCCTACCCCTGGCGTGAGAGCCGAATGTTCTGGCTGCAGCGCTGGACGGGCGTCGGGCTGTTCCTCCTGCTGATCCTCCACGTGGCGACCACCACGGTAAACGCCAAGATCAACGGCCCTCAAGTCATCGAGTGGCAAGCTTGGCACGACAAGCTCACCTCGTTCGGCTACGTGATCCTGATCGTGTACATGATCGGCATCGTTGCCGCGGCCTATCACCTGTGCTACGGGCTCTGGAACTTCTGCATACGGTGGGGCATCACGGTCAGCGGGCATTCGCAGCGGGCGATGCAGAAGTTTTCGGCGTTCGCATTCGTCGCGGTCACCCTGCTGGGCTGGATTGCGCTCTTCGGCTTCCTCAAGGAGCCTTCGACCGGTTCCGACGATGGCGAGGCCGTCCAGGTCCGCCGCGAACTGGCCGTGCCGATATCTTCACCCTAAACTCTAGGTTTCAACCTTCCGAAACTTCGAGTAGATGTTGGAGTTCATCGTGCGGTTGGCGCTCGCCGCAGCCCTGGTCGGTGCAGGGATTGTCGTCGGACCGGAGGCATTCGACTTCGTCTGGCGTGTCGCGCTGCTGTTCGCGACCTACTCGGGAATCGCCTATCTGCTTGAACGTCGCGGGCTCCGAAATCCTGGCGTCAGTGGTTTCGTCGCTGTCGCCGACGCCGCCCTGATCGCCTACCTGATCGCCCGATTCGGCGTGCTCGAGCCGTATGCCTTCCTCGTCCTCGCGCCGTGCGCATTTGCCACTGCTCGCCATGGATCGAACTCGGCGGCGATGGCCCCGATCGCCGCCGCCTGGCTACTGGTCGCCGCCAACCTGGCGACCCGCATGCCCCCGAGCGGTTCGCTGCTGATTCAGGTTCTCGCGGTGCTGACGGTTGGCCTGCTCATGAACCAGGCTCGGATCGTTATGACGGTAACCCGAGAGATCGAGATCCCGATCACGCCCCCCACCGAGGGACCCGAGCCGGTGCATTTCATGGAACTGCGGGAGAATTTCCGCCGGCTCCGGGACCATTGCAAGGACCTCGAGCGACGTAGCCGTCGCGATCGTGTGTCGATGACCCTGTACGAGGCTGCCCGCGGCCATGCGGGCAAAGCCTACACCCGTCTCGCCCAGGCCCTTCGAGAGATGACCGGCGCCGAATCCCTCAGCCTCCATACTGCTTCCGGTTTGGGAGATCTGATGGTCGTCCGCGGGGTGAGCGGCCCGATCCCCGAAGAGATCCACTCGACGGCCTTCACCATCGGTCAGGGCTTGAGCGAGTACCAGCAGCGGAGCCGAATGGACCAGTTGCTTCGATCTCTCCGCGACCCTGACGCGCGACAGGCTACCGGGTCTGTTCTGCTCAAGGATCGGGGGCGCCTGGTCGGGATGCTCTGCATGGTCCATAACGCGGTCGAGCGACTCGACGAGGCCGTTGCTAAGGTGGAGGAGGCGATGCCGATGCTCGTTACTCTGCTCCGCGAAGAGGATCTGCGCGAATCCAATCGCCGTCGTCTTGCGGAGCTCGAAACCCTCTACGGCATCGCGACGGTGGTTGCCGGCGCCGAGACCGTCACCAGCCTCGCCGCGCGGGTCGTGAGGGAGCTGGCGGAGACGCTGCCGCTCCAGCATGTCTCGGTCCATGCGCTGGATGGCGACGAGGCCCTGTTGCTCGCCTCCTCAGGACCGTTAGTCCGCTTAGAGCAACACCTAGACTTCGACGGAGTCACCGGGATCGGCGGATGGGTTCGAGCGGGAGCCTCGGAGCTCCACATGCGCGACGTTCCCGGGAGCGGACTCGTCGATCGCACGGTCGCCCTTAAGAGGAGGGCCGGCAGCTACTGCCTCATTCCAATCCGATTCGGGCCTGAACCTTACGGCTATCTCGCCGCTTCGACCAACGCAGTGGGGGGCCTCGACGAAGGAATCATGGCCGTCCTGCGTAGCACCGCGACCGAACTCTCCCGAGCGATCGGACGACTGGAAGGCGCACCCCGAGGCCCGGAGGGTCTTGCCAACCCGACCGAGTTCCAGGCTGCAGTCACGCAGCACCCGGCAGGCTGCTTGGTGTATCTCGAACCCCTCAGACTGGAGGAAACGATCGAGAACTTCGGCCGACCCGCGGTGGATCACGCCCTGCGGACGCTCGCAGTCCGTCTCCTCGGTCAGTTGCCCGCGGGCGGGCTCCTGTGCCGCCGCCGGGAAGGCGACCTGGTCGCCTACTTGCGCGACGTCGACGAGTCCTTCGCCCGTCGATGGGCCAATGAATCTACCGCTGTGGCAAGCATGGTGCCCCTGCGCACGCCGGACGGCCGTGCGAGGATCCCCTTCGGCTTGCGGGCCAAGGTTGCTCGACTCGGGCCGCTCGAAACGCTGGCTGGTACCGTCGAGGGCAGGCAAATACGCTCGTTTTCGGAGCACATGGCCTCGTGAGGGGCGACTTCAGGCAGTTTTGCCAACGCATCCACCGACGGCCATTCGCTAACCTAACGTTTCGTTTGCTTGACTTCGACCGGCATAGTCGGCTTGCCGCGTCGTTGCTTGGAGAGATGGAATGAAACAGTCGGACCTGCCTGCGCCTCGAAGCCGATCCACGAATGGTGCGGGCGGTCCCGCTTGTTCCGATCCCCTCTCACAGGCATCCTCCTCCCTCGAGAACGGCGATTGGCGCTCCGCGCTCCGGTTTGCTCACAAGGCGCTGCGGGGACGGCGCGACGCGCTCCCGATTCTCGAAGTGCTGGCACGCGCTCGGTGGCTCGCCAGCGACTATTCGGGGGTCCTCCGAGTCACAAAACGACTGATCGCTCTCAACCCGGCAGAGCCGGGATACCGCATTCTTCAGGCCATGGCGCTGCGGGGCTTGGGTCAGTTCTCTCTCGCGGTCACCGCCCTCCGCCGTTGCCTAACAGAAACGACAAGCCGCGAAGCCCAGTCGAAGGCCCTCGAGATGCTCGATGAACTCGACGCCATTCAGTGCGGGGCGATCCGAAGGCTACACGGCGCCGATCCGACGTTTCGGCGCGCTTACGACCGCGATCCGGAGGCGGCTTGCCGTAGCCTCGGCTTCGAACTGACCTGGTACGAACCCGCGGCATACGTTTCGGAATCGTCTCAGCTGCTCGGGCACGCCGGCCTCGACCGAGCCTAAACCGGTTCGGAGAGCGACTCGAGCAGCCAGAGGGCGCATTCGAGCTTCGAACGCACGCCACTCTCCTCGACCCGACCATCGGCGAACACTAGCGTCAGCGCGTTGTTGTTCGATTCGAACCCGATAACCGGAAGCGAGATGTCGTTCGAGGCGACGGCGTGGAGGCCCTTGCGGCGGAGTTTCTCTCGAACGACGTCCAGGTCACCGGACGGCTCGGCGGCGAAGCCGACGACTCGAGCGGAACCTCCCGCTTTTTCGGCGAGCGTCGCGATCACGTCGGGGTTCGGCACCAGCCGAAGATCGATCGGTTCATCGACACGGCGGATCTTCCCATCGACGGCCGCCTCGGGTCGATAGTCCGCCACGGCCGCGGCGCCGATCACGAGATGGGATTGGCGCAGAGCTTCGAGGGAAGCCTCTAGCATCTCGCGAGCGGTTTGCACCCGGATGACGGTGCACTCGATGGGGAGAGGCGCCGACGCGGGGCCCGAAACGACGGTCACTTCCGCACCGAGGAGAAGCGCGGCTCGGGCAAGGGCAGCCCCCATCTTGCCGCTCGAACGATTCGAGAGGAACCTGGCGGCGTCGATCGGCTCCCGAGTAGGTCCCGAGGTGATCAGCACACGCTGACCTTCGAGCAGCCTTGCTCGGATTGCGACGGCCTGCACTGCCTCGGCGATCCGCTCCACACCGGCGAACTTGCCCTCTCCTTGTTCGCCGCAAGCAACCTCACCCGCGTCCGGTTCGACGAAGGCCGCAGCCCGTGCGCGGAGGATTTCCACGGCAGCACGAACAGGTTCGCTCCCATACATTGTCGGGTTCATCGCGGGCGCGACAACCAGTGGCCCCGAGTACGCCAGGGCGATGGTCGTCAGCATGTCGTCGGCGATACCGTGAGCGAGTTTGGCCAAGGTGCTTCCCGTCGCCGGAGCGACGACCAGGGCGGCCGCTTGACGAGCCCAGTCGATGTGGGCCATTCGCCCGCGCTCCGGCTCTTCGAAGGTATCGACGAGGCATGGCTGGCCGGTTAGGCCCTCGAACAAGGCCGGGCTCACGAACCGCTGGGCGCCGTCGGTGAGGCAGACCCGTACGGTAAAGCCGCGACGCATCAATTCTCTGGCGAGGTCGCCGGCTCGATAGGCCGCGATGCTTCCACTCACGCCGAGGACCACATAGGGCATGGCCCATTGTGGGACGAGGCCACTGGTGTATGCTCGGGTCGCGGCCTGACCGCAGCCCGGGTGGCGGAATGGTAGACGCAGCGGACTTAAAATCCGTTGTCTTCGGGCGTGTGGGTTCGAGTCCCACCCCGGGCACGATACGAGAATGAGCGACCTCGAGATTACGATATACAACGACGACTTCGCGCTGGTCAAGGACACGCGCCGGTTGAATGTGCCCGCTGGGGTCTCCACGGTCGACGTCCAAGACGTCGCCGCCCGGATCGAGCCGAGCAGCGTGGCCATGCGCAGCCTCGGCCCCTCCATGATGGTCCTCGAGCAGAACTACCAATACGACCTCATGAGCCCGGAAGCAATCCTTCGCAAGGCTATCGGCCAGCGGGTCCGCTTCAACCGCGTGCTCCCCGACGGGCGCTCCGAGTTCGTCGACGGTGTCCTGCTGAGCGACAACGGCCCCATCGTGTCGACCGACGGCGGTCGGATACTTCTTTCGCCTTCCGGCGAGATCGAGATCGCCTCGATTCCGGAGGGCCTCATCAGCCGGCCAACCCTCCACTGGCTCGTCTCGAGCGATGAACCGGGAGAGCGCGACGTCGAGATCGGCTATCTCACCCAGGGCATCGGCTGGACCGCCAACTATGTGCTGACCCTTCCGGACGATGCCACAGGAGGAAACATCCAGGGCTGGATCACCCTGCGAAACGAATCTGGGGCCGCCTATCGGGACGCCCGCTTGAAGATGCTGGCGGGCGAAGTCAACCGGGCACGCCGGTACCAGGCCGTCGACATGGCGCCAATGGTGTTTGCGGAGCGAGCGGCAGGCTATGCGTTCGAAGAAGAGACCCTCTTCGAGTATCACCTCTACACGCTTCAGCGACCGACCACGATCCTCGATAGGGAGATCAAGCAGGTTGGCCTCTTGGGATCGGACCGGGTCGCGGTAGGCAAGCGGCTCGTGTTCGACTCGCTCGTCCGTCGGCATGGCTACCCTGATGAAGGCGAAATCGGTTCGGGCGTCGTCAATGCGCAGGTCCGCATCGAATTCACGAACGACGAAGCTTCGGGCCTGGGGATTCCGATGCCCAAGGGACAAATCAAGGTGTATCAGCGCGATCGCTCGGGGTCCGTGCAGATGCTGGGAGAGGACGAGATCGGCCACACGGCCCGCGGCGAAAGGATTTCCCTCGTCGTCGGACGGGCGTTCGACGTCGTCGCCGAGCGGCGACAGGTCGGGTTTAGGCGCCTCGCCAAGAACGCGGTTCGCGAAGAAGTCGAAATCAAGGTGCGCAATCGCAAGGACACCACCGAGCGCGTGCAGATCCTCGAGCGGATGATGGCAGACTGGTCGATCGCCAGCGCCAACTACACCTGGGAGAAGGCCGATGCCTTCACCCTGCGTTTCGAATTCGACGTCGGCGCCGGTCAAGAGGCTACCGTCCTCTACTCAGCCGAATTCCGATGGTGACCGTGCCGAATCCGGCCCGGATTCGGCTATGATTTTGGTATGAGCAAGCCCCGCGATCTTTCCCGCCGCGACTTTATCCGCGCCTCGGCCACCACGACCGCCGCCGTCGCGATCCCGAGCGGCGTTTTCGCCTTCTCATCGGCCTCGATCAAGGTCGGCCTGATCGGCTGTGGCGGACGCGGAACAGGCGCCGTCATCGACGCGGCCAACGCATCGAAGGACGTGGAGATCTGGGCGATGGCCGACGTCTTCAGCGATCACATGCAGAACTCCCAGAACACGCTCAAGGACCAACTCAAAGAGCGATACAAAGTCACGCCGGATCGAACGTTCCTCGGTTTCGACGCTTACAAGCACCTGCTGGCATCCGGGGTCGACGTGGTGATCCTTACGACGCCGCCGACGTTCCGCCCTTCTCACCTGAAGGCAGCGATCGAGGCCGGAAAGCACGTGTTTATGGAAAAGCCGGTAGCGGTCGACGCGCCGGGTGTCCGATCCATCTTCGAATCGAGCGACCTTGCCAAAAAGAAGAACCTCGCGATCGTGGCCGGCACCCAGCGACGCCACGACGTGGCCTACCGCGAGGCGATGAAACGAATTCAGGACGGCGAGATGGGCGACGTGGTCGCTTGCTATGCGTACTGGAACCAGGGCGGGCTCTGGATGCATCCTCGCAAGCCCGAGTGGAGCGACCTCGAATGGCAACTGCGGAACTGGCTCTACTTCACCTGGATCTCCGGGGATCACATCGCGGAGCAGCACATCCACAACATGGATGTCTGCAACTGGGCGGTGGGCAAGCACCCGGTCAAGGCCATTAGCCTGGGCGGCAGACAGGTCCGAACGAACCCCGCCTACGGCCATATCTTCGACCACTTCGCGACCGAGTACGAGTACGACGACGGCGTTAAGATGATCAGCATGTGCCGCCAGATCGACGGCACCGCCAGCCGAGTCGAGGAGAAGATCGTCGGCACGAAGGGAACGTCGAACGCCAACACCTGGATCAAGGGCGACAAGACCTGGCGTTGGGACGGAGATCGGCCGAACCCCTACATGCTCGAGCACAAAAACCTGTACGAAAGCATTGCCGCCGGAAAGCCAATCAACGAAGGCCGGCAGGTTGCCGAAAGCACACTGACGGCGATCATGGGCCGAATGGCGGCCTACACGGGCCAAGAGGTGACGTGGTTGCAAGCGCTCGACTCGCAAGAGAGCCTCATGCCGGAGCGACTCGAAATGGGCATGACGCTCGCGGTAGCACCGGTCGCGGTTCCTGGGCAGACGAAGCTTACGTAGGAACCTCTCCCCGGTTCGCTTCGCTCACCGACCCTCTCCTCCGGAGCAGGAGAGGGTTGAGCAGTGGACCGTGCAGCGGGGACATACCGCAATGGGGGTGTCAGCGATTTCGGAATGCCTCTCCTGCGGCTTGGCGATAGCGGCCGCCGGCAGGGCGCCGGACTAACCGAGATCGGGGTAAATTGGACGCCGCATGGTGCAGGAGTGGCTTCAGGGCTTGCCTCCCTTTTGGCTCGGACTGATCCGAGTCCTCTTGCTGGTCCTCCCGATCCTCATCCTCGTACCCGGTCTTATCTGGTGGGAGCGTCGGCTCTTGAGCTGGATGCAGGACCGCATCGGGCCGAACCGCACAGGCACCCTCAACGTTCCACGCTGGTTTCCGATCAAATCCTGGCGCGGTAAGAAGCTTCGGACGTTCGGTCTGCTCCAGCCGATCGCCGACGGGGTCAAGCTTTTCCTCAAGGAAGACATCACACCCGACGCCGTCGATCGCAAGCTGTATTTCATCGCTCCGGCGATCGCTCTGTTCCCGGCTTTCGCCCTCGGCGGAGTGCTTCCGTTCGGCCCGTGGTTGAGCGACAACCCCGCCACCGCCGGCTTTTACGCCCTGCTCACACCGGTTGCGAACGTGGATATCGGCATCCTCTACGTTCTCGCGATTTCGTCTCTCGGGGTTTACGGAGTCGTACTCGCCGGCTACGCATCCAACAACAAGTACTCCTTGCTCGGCGGTCTGCGCGCCTCGGCTCAGCTGATCAGCTACGAACTGGCAATGGGGGTTTCCCTTGCCTGCATCGTCATGGCATCGGGCTCGCTGAAGATGACGGAGATGGTTCGATCCCAAGAGGGGCCGCTCTGGGGCGTCGTGCCTTGGATTCAGAACTGGTTCCTTTTCACTCCGTACGGGCTCATCAGCGCTGTCGTGTTCCTGATCTGCATGGTCGCGGAGACGAACCGAGCTCCCTTCGACCTGCCGGAGGCCGAGAACGAGATCATCGCCGGTTACCACACGGAGTATTCATCGATGAAGTTCGCGGTCTTCTTCATGGGTGAGTACGCGGCGATGTTTATCTTCGGGGGCATCTTCGCCACCGTCTTCCTAGGCGGCTACAACCTGCTTCCCGTCAACTGGCTGGCCATCGGCGATTCGGTGCCCGCGCTCTCCGGAGTCATGGGATTCATGGACCGGCTCAACTACGCCTTAGCGCCCCTGTGGTTCCTGGGCAAGTGCGCCGGAGGAATCACCTTCTATGTTTGGCTCCGCGCTACGCTGCCGAGGCTCCGCTACGATCAGCTGATGTCGCTCGGCTGGAAATCCCTGCTCCCGCTCGCCGTCGCGAATTTCATTATCGTCGCGATCTGGATCATGGGGACCGCGAAGTGGGGCGTCGCCGGCGGCTGGATCGCTTGGGCCGGGGCGAGCCTGCTGGCGGTGCTGCTGTACCTCCAAGTCATGAGCACATACAAATCGGGATTTCCGGACATGCAACGGCGAAAGGTCGTGCTCACGGACGGAATCCCCAACGCCCCGGTCGGAGCGGGAGCGGACTAGATGGATACCAACCTGATCGTCTTCCTGGCGATGGCGCTCGTGGCGGCAGTCGCCGCGGTCGGCGTGGTTGCGATGAACAACCCGGTACGGTCCGCGCTTTGCCTGGTCGTGAACTTCTTCGTCCTTGCGTTCGTTTACTTTTCGCTTCGTGCGGAGTTGATGGGGATCTCGCAGATCCTGGTCTATACCGGCGCGATCATGGTGCTGTTTCTATTCGTCATCATGCTGCTGAACCTCGGCGGGCGAGGCGGGACCCTCGAGGAGAGACCCGACGTTAAGCCGGGCATCGGCGTGGGTCTCGGGATCGCCCTCTTCGCGCTCATCGCGTTCCAGGTGCTCTTCCCTCTCCAAGCGAGTGCGACGCCGCGTGCGCCGGACGACTACGGCCTGCCGCAGACCGTGGGCCGCAACCTCTTCACCACCTACGTACTCCCCTTCGAGCTGGCCAGCGTCCTGCTCTTGGTCGGTATCGTTGGCGCGATCCTCCTTGCAAAGCGCAAGATGTAGCGCGGCCTACCGTATACTCGGGAAGGCGATGCTCCGCACCGAATCCGCTGATCGAGAGCGCCTCTGCCGGCTCTCGAAGGAGGGCGACCGTCAGGCGCGCGACGATCTCTGGCGGTCGCTCCGGCCGATGGTGTCCGGCTTCCTTGGCAAGCGCGTTCGGCGACCTGACCACGCCGAGGACCTCGTTCAAGGCACCCTGACCCGCGCCGATGCCGCCCTCGGGTCCTTCCGGGGCGATTGTCCGGTGTCGCAGTGGGTGCTGCGGATCGCGGTGAACGAGCTACGGCGGTACTACGAGCGCGGACTTCGCTCGATAGACGATCCCCTTCCCGACGAAGACCTGCAACGATCCGACGAGGGTCCGGGTCCCTATAACCGGGTGGAAGACCGCCAGTTCGTGGAGCGCATTCTCGATGCCGCGAAACGGGCGTGCTCGAACCCGGAGTTTACGGTGCTGATGCTTCTTTATCGAGGTGAATCGCTGGCCGAGGTCGGCGAAATGTTAGGGTTAGACGATGCGACGGTCCGAAGCCATCACCGGCGGGGGCGAGCCAAGCTGATTGCAGAACTGATCACGCACGAACCCGACCTAGTCGGCGGTCAGGACGCGATCAACGAGGCTGTTCGACGGTGCGAAGGGTCCGGGGGCCTCAGCGTCGAGGAGCGCGAAGCGATCGACCAACGCTCGGGAAAAGCCGAGATTCTCCGATCAGCCTGCCTCAAAATCGCAAAGTACTTGCCCAGCGCGGTGGGAAGCGTATTGCTGGGAGGCCTTCGATGAGCGCCACTGATCCTCGGCTCGACTTTGAGGCGCGCCTGGGCGAACATCTCGCTGAACGAGTCGAACCGGGATGTCTCGACGGGGACGCCCTCGTCGAACTGGCCGAGCAAGGCCCCTCTTCTAAGGGTTTCGACCGGCGAATGGCCCATGTCGCCGCCTGCTCTCGATGCTACGAGCTGCTCAAAGACCTTCGGGCAATGCCGGCACTCGCTCCCGAGCCCGTCCGAGCATCGCGGCGCTGGCTCTGGCTGCTCGTGCCTGCCGGAGCGGCTCTCGTCATCTTCGCGCTCATTCGGCAGGCTCAGGACCGAGAGAACTTGGAACGATTCGTTCGGGATCGCCACGCTCCGCCCGAAGTCCGGTTCGATCCTGGCTTCGGTCCTCCGAAGGAGCCGTCGCTCGAAGTCCGTCGTCCGGAGCCGAGAACGGAGACAGGCCCTGCGCCGGAGAACCCACCCGACCCCGGACCGGAGTTCGTTCCCTTCGAGCCCCCTAGTCCGACGCCCGCGGGACCTCGCAACCTGATCGCAAACATCGCCGAACGAGACGGCGGCCTCTACGAAGGCGACGTTCGGATCGACGACCTGGTGGCAGCCGATGTGCGAGCCATTGCAGGTGATCCTGAGAACGTCCGCGGTCCCGGGCAGGCCGTACCTCCCGAGATCGTGCTAAGCCGACCCGAAATCGGCAACCGGCTGCTGCGGGACGGCAAGGTGTCCTTCGAGTGGTCGAGGCATCCGAGCGCGACGGGCTACGACGTGAGGCTCGAGCGCTTGCCGGGGCCATCTGATCCGGGTCCTCAGCCGGTCGAGATCGATGTGGTCGGATTCTCAGCGCGGCCCAAGAACGCCCTCGAACCCGGACAGTCCTATCGGCTGCGGATCGAGGCCAAACGTGGAGACAGAGACCCGGTGGGCGAGCGGAACCCGTTCGCCGAGTACGTGTTTCGTGTCCCCGATGCCGAAGAGACTCGCAAGCTCGAGTGGGCGATCGCCCACGAAACGAAGGCTCCGCTCTCGGCGGGAATGGTCTACCGGGCGCTCGGTCGGCTCGCGGACGCCGAGCGGATCATCCCACGCTCGGACGAACCCAAGATGCTTGCTTGGCGTCGGAACATCGAGGAATCGCTCAAGCGGCGCCTGAGCGAACCGAATCGATGACGCTCTTGTTCGCGGCATTGACCACGTACACACTTGCTGGGCTAGGAACGATCCAGGGCCCGACCCCCGATGAGATTCGGTGGCTGGAATCCATCGCCAGGGCGGCAACGCCCGATGAGCGCGCGATGATTGCGCAGAAAGCCCCCGAACGGTTGAAACCGACCTCGCTCATCCGGCTGGCCTCGTCCTTGCGGAAAGCATCGGTCAAAGAGCGCCAAGCTTGGTCCGAGGCGGGGCGCGGCCTCTTACTGCTGACGGAGGCCGGCGCTAACGCCGAAGTGCAGGCGCACGCCTCATGGGCCAACGCGCGTCTCGCCTCTTCGCCCCAAACGAAAAACTTGGCAGTCCGCTTCTACCAGCAGGCGGCCGATCGGTTCAGCGAATCGGGAAACCCGCTCTCTGCGGAATGCCTCCTGGAGTCAGGCGAACTCGACGTCCGCTACGGAGGGATGATCGAGCAGATGACCGCGCAGGCCCGGCTGCAACGGTGCCGCGAGGCATTTCACGCGCAAGGTCGGCCCGATCGCGAGATCCGGTGCCTGATCGGGATTTCCGAGGCCGACGTGTACTTGGGGAACATCGTCGCAGCCGATCGCTCTCTGCAAGCGGCGGCGGCTATGGCCCAAGGCCTGACGGAGACCGAGGTGACGGCCAAGATCGACTACGTCAGGGCTCTGATCGCGCGTGAGCGGCGGCAATTCCCCACCTGCCTGCTCGCCCTCGCCGACGCAAAGGCCGCGTTCGCCAAGGAACGGGATGACGACGGGCTCGCTCTGTGTCATGAGGTTGCCGCGTGGGTCTATTCGGCGTTGGGAGAACGTGAGAAGCAGTACGATGAACTCCGGCGGTACATCGAGCTGCGCGAGCGGATCGGCGAACCTTGGGGGATTGCCGAGGGCAAGGCTGGGCTGGCTGACTTCTGGGCCGACGTCGGTCGAAGGGATGACTCTGCGGAAGCAATTTTTGAGGCCGCGTCGATCTATCGGCGCATCGGTGCAACGCTCCAAGAAGCGCACTGCAACCTCGTGGGCGGCGAAAACTTCGCCCTGAACGGACGGTTCGGCGAAGCCTTTCTGTATCTGGAGCGTGCCCGATCCGTTCTCGAAGACAGAAAGGACCTCGTGGGGCTCAGCCGATACCACTTGGCGATGGGCACACTGCTGGCGGAGGTCGGGCGACCCCGCGATGCCATCGAAATGTACCAAAAGGCGATTCCCTACTTCCGTCAGATTCGCGCCAAGCGTAACGAAGCGGTCGCGTATCTAAATGCCGCGGTGTCTCTGCGGCAGCTGCGCGAGTACGATCGTGCTCGAACTTGCCTCGATCGCGCGCTAACTCTCTTCGACGAGCTAGGCGACGTCTCCGACCGAGCCCTCACGCTCCTCAATCTGGGTCAACTGGACATGAATCGGGGCGAATTCGAGCGTGCCCAAGCGCACTTGACGGAGGCAAGGCGACTATTCGTGGCCGTTCAGAATCCGCAGAAGGTCGCATCCTGTGATCTGGCGCTGGGTTCCCTGGCGTTTCGTTCGAACGACCTTTCGGAGGCCAAGGAGTTCCTCGAGCGGGCCGATCGCGTGCTCATCGAAGTAGGAGACCGTTCCCGAGGCACCTACTCCGCCGCGCTGCTCGGCCGTGTCGCCCAAGCCGAGGGCCGCTCGGCAGACGCCATCACTCAATTCGAACGAGCCATGACTCGCCTGGAGAGCTTGCGCAGCTCTATTGGCGATCCCGAAATCGCCGCCGGAGCTGCCGAGGGCCTCTCCCGACTTACGCCCGATCTCGCGATGGCCTATCTCTCGGCTGGAAAACCAGAATCGGCATTTGCGGCCGCACAACGCGGCAAGGGTGCGCTCCTGCGTCAGGCGCTGCTAGGAACACGACTTCAGCCAAAGCCAACCGATGAGAAGGATCGGAACGAGGTGCGGCGACTTCAACTCGCGTACGACCTTTCGAGCGGACCCAACAAGGAACGCCGTCTCGCCGAACTCGATGCTTACTTGGCCCAAGTACGATCCCGCAAGCCCATCTTCGGAAAGCTGGACGCCCGTCCGGCCACGCTCGAGGCGATCAGCAAGGCGCTGCCGTCGGATACGGCGATCGTAGAGTACGTAGTAGGTCCCAGCGAGGCCGCTGCGCTCATCCTGAAGGGTGGCAAGACTCCGCGAGTCGAGGCTCGACGACTCTCTACCACCGCCAGCGAAGTGCAGACTCTTGTGGAAGGAATCCTCGCTGCAGATCGAGACTTCGACGTCTGGTCGAGTCGCCTGCATCGCCTTCTCGTGGAGCCTATCGCCCCCTCGTTAACAGGAGTGAAGACGGTCGTGATATGCCCGGACGGCTCGCTGCACAGCGTTCCGTTTGCCTCGCTAAAGAACGTGAAGGGCCGATATCTCATCGAGGACTTTGCAGTCGTCATTGCCCCTTCGGCGTCGGCTTGGGAAGCTTGCCGGACCGTCGCGTCCCGTCCGCGGGATCGGTCCAAGCCCGGGCTGCTTGTCGCCCGGTCGGAATTCACTGCCGGGGGAAGATCGGCTGAGGCCTTTCGTGGCCCGTCAGCGCTGCCCGACCTTCCTTGGATCAAAGAGGAAGCGGGCGCGATCAAGCGCCTGTTGGGCTCAAAAGTAATCGAACTTGCCGAGCAAAAGGCGACCGTACCTGCGTTCCGGCAGAAGGCAGGGTCGGCTCCACTCCTGCACTTCGCGACCCACGCCCTGCCGAATGCCGCCTCGCCTATGCTGGGATGCTTGGCGCTTGCTCCGACCCCTGAAGGTGATCCAGGGCTGCTCTATGCGCGAGACATTTACGAAATGAAGCTCGACGCCGAGTTGGCGGTCCTGTCTGCCTGCAGCACGGCGCAGGGTCGGGCGCTGGCGGGGGAAGGTTTGCTGGGCCTCGGCTGGGCTTTCCTGGTTGCAGGTTGTCCCAGCACCCTGGCAACTCGCTGGGATCTCGGCGACCGATCGGGCCGGGTGTGGGTCGAGGCATTCTATCGACATCGGGCTTCAGGAATGACGATCTCCTCTGCATATCAGGCCGCCTGTATCGACTCGATTCGGGGGAAATCTACGGCTTCACCGCGTCAATGGGGAGCGTGGGTACTGATCGGAGCGGGCTAGCCGACAACCGGAAAGCGCCCGGCCACGTAGACCGATCTGTGAACGCGCCGGACACCGAAGTGCTGCTCCACACAGGAGAACGCGTCCCTCTCGCCTCGCTCTATGCTGCACGCCGATTGGTGTTGGTCTTCTTGCGACATTGCGGCTGCCTGTTCGCGAAGGAGCAGGTTTCCGATCTCCGTTTCCATCCAAACCTGCACATCGTGTTCGTCTCGATGGGCGATCTCGAGCAGACCCGCGCGTTTCGCGAGAAAGCCCGCTCCCCTCACCCGATGATCGTCGATCCGGATCGGGAACTCTATCGCGCCTTCGGCCTCGGTCGCGGCGAAGGCAAACAACTGTTCAGCCCGAAGACCTTTGCCAGAGGATTCGGAGCCACTTTGCGGGGCCACTGGGTCGGCAAACCGGTCGGCGATCCGTGGCAGATGCCGGGCGTATTCGTGATCGAACCGGACGGCCGGGTTTCTTGGGAGTACCGGAGCGTCAACATCTCGGACAACGTCCGCGCCGAGCAGATCGTCGCCGCGATGCGCACATAACCCCCTCCTTCGTCTTCGAAAGGAGGGGGCTTGGGTGGCGAGCGCTAGTCCACGCCGGTCATGCCAAAGTTGGCGGAGAGGATCGCGAAGTCGCCGATATCCACGGTTCCGTCACCGTTCAAGTCCGCGTTCGCATTCCAGTTCGGGTCGCCAGGCTCCGAGCCGTAGGCCGTGGAGAGGGCAGCGTAGTCCCCGATGGCGACCTCGTTGTCTTCGTCGACGTCGCCATTCGCGAGGGTGAAGTTCTGGCCGGAGGCGCCCGTCGGGCTAATCGTTACCGAACTACGACGGGCCCGCAACCAGTGGCTTCCTTTCGCAGTGATGTCGTAGACGCCCGCAGGAAGGACTCCAGCGAGATTGAACGAGAACGATCCGCCCGTTCCGAGGGTCACATTGTAGGTCTCGAGCGAACTACTCGATCCGACGTTGCGAATCTGGAAGGTCACCTGTTGAGTCGTCGGGTCGCCGAAGTAATCTCCCAGCGTGACGATACCGCTGATCGTCTTCGTCACTTCGTTGACGGTCACCGTAATGTTTTCTTCGTCGCTCAGGTTCGGCGTACCGTTGTCGGTCACTCGAACGGTGAGCGGATAGGCCCCTGGACCCTGCGCCTCGGTCGGGACCCAGGTGAAGACGCCCGTCGTCGGGTGAATTGTCGCGCCGGCCGGGGCGCCGATGAGCGAATAGGTCAGGGTCTGACCGGCATTGGGATCAGTGGCCGTCGCCGTGAACGTTATCAGGTTCTCCTCGTTACCGACTTTGTTGCCGATAGGATTCAGCGTCGGGGCGCTGTTGCCTGCGGTAACGGAAACGGTGATGTGATAGAGCTGTGACTGCGAAGGAGTGTTGGTCTCGTAAACCCGGACGAAGAAAGTGCCGGCATTTCCGAGTGCGAAGTTGGAAATCGTTTCGGCAACCCCTGCCGCTTGGGTGTCAGCCGTCGAGAGTACGGTCGCACCGTCCGTCCCAACAAGCTGCACGGCCAGGTTGGCGATCGTCAGACTGTTGGTGGTCGCGGTCTGCGTACAGTTGGTGTTCTGGGCGTTATCCCCATAACTGGTGCCGATCGGAGTGACGGTCACGGTCACGTTCCTCGCGCCTGTCGTAGTGAACTTCATCCAATCCTGTTCGCCATTGGCGTCGATACTGAGCACCGAGCCGAAGTTAACGTTCGGGCTCGGCACGGGGCCCCTCGTGACCGGTGAGCCCGGCTCAATCGTACCGAGGTCCTTGGCCGTCGCCGAGGTGTTGTCCGGCTCGTAGGGGTCGCCGTAATGTCGCTGAGCGGATCGGATATCGTCATGCTGCGGCCCGTCGAAAACGGTGGAAAGGAACGGCTCCATCAGTTTGGTGTTCGCGACGGGACACACGTGCGCGATGCCGATACCGTGGCCGTGCTCGTGAGACACGACGTTGCGCAGGTTGCGGTAGTCGTTCGAGGAGTTACCCCAGCGGGAAATGTCACCGCCGTCGATGACCATGTCGCCATTCTGCGGATACGAGTTATAGGCCAAGACGCCGTTCACGCCGTCGATCGGCTTCATCGCGATACGAACATCGCCCCGGGTAGCCGAGCCGCTCGATCCCCAGGCTGCTCCATCATCCCAGTCGACGCCCGCTGCGGTCACTCGCTGAAAGGTCAAACCGCTTAACTGGCTCCAGCGAGTGAACACGGCCGTGAACTTCGAGATCCAGACGGCGCGATTGCCGGAGTACTGGGCGTCCATCAGTGCGAACAGATTGCTGGGGGCCGCGCCTTCGCCGATGCCGTTCGGGATGTTGAGTCCGTCCGGGACAAAGCTCCAACGCAACATGCGAGGATCACCTTGGCTGCCGGTCCAGCGCGTACTGTTTTGGTACTGAGCACCGAACTCGCCCGGCCAGGCCCCGTTCTCGAGGTTTCGCATCGCCGCCAAAAACGCGTCGATGACCTCCTGAGGTGTTCCATCCGCAAAGCAGGCGACTGCCGGGCCAAGATCGACTTGGCGGCCATCTTCGTTTGAAAAGAAGGCGTACCACTTTTCGTAAAGGGCCTTGTCGCGTATGGTTCGAGTCGGACCGTCGATTGCGCAACCTGGATCCGAGTGGCCGAGGCCGCCTGTGAGCAGGACGCTCGAAAGTACACCGACAGCGGCCAAGCCGGCAAACGAAAACGAAATTGCGAATGACTTCTTCATAAGGCTCAAACCTCTCCTTCGCGACACAGCTGGCGCAAAGATCGGGACGAGCGAACTTCTTCGCCCGCCCCTCACCGATAAGGACGGTTGTGCGGCTGCGTTAGTTCGAATCCGAGCAGGATCGATCTAAACGAACGCCGATGCCGCAAGAAGGATGCCAACCACGGCTTCTCCGCGCGATTTCATCACGTCCTCCACTTCGCCGTGGAACAGTTCGCCGGGCGCCAGGCCGGCGGCCAGGTTGGTCACGACCGCCAAGCAGGCGTAGGGCACGCCGGCCTCCCTCAAGAGGATCGCCTCGCTCGCCGCCGTCATGCCGACGACGTCGCCGCCGAGCAGGGCCATGGTCCGGATCTCCTGAGGGGTCTCGTAGCGGGGTCCATCTCCGCACACGTACACCGCTCCATCCACCGCTTGCTCCGAGCGAGTTCGACACGCCTCCAACAGGGCGTTCCGGGCGGAGAAAGGCTCCGTCATGTCTTGGTGATAGACCGTGCGAGAGTGGAGGGTGAGGCGCCTCCCCGTTAAGTCGAGGAAGTCGGAGCAGACCACGAACGTGCCGGGTTGCCAATCCGGATGAAGACTTCCCACCGCCGCGCTAGCGAAACAGGCCTTCGCACCCACACTCGCGAGCCCCGCGGCGATCGCGCGGTAGTTGATTCGGTGAGGGGGCAGTCGGTGGCCGGCGGCGTGACGCTGAATGGCGAGAATGCGCTTCCCTTCGTGCGCGACAACCTTGCCCCGAAGCAAACCGTACGGGGTGGGCACATGGATCGGTCGGCCACCCAAGCCAGCTAACCGGCTACCCACACCGGTACCGCCAATGATCCCGAGATCGATCGTCATCCGGCCCTAGCCTACACGGCGACGAGGGCTTCTCGCCGTTCCGTATAGGTGTGCTGGGGCGCCAATACATGGACCGGGCCGTGGTAACCCCACCAAACCGAATCGGCGCGTTCCATGAATGCAACGTAAACGAGAGCCCCGTCGCGCGAACGCGACCATCGAGGCACGCCCCGCCCGGTATGGAGGAGGATATACACGCCGGGCGGGATGATGACCTCGTCGGTAAAGATGTGCAGAAGCCCATCCACGTCCTTCGATTCCAATGCGTCTTCACGAAGCAACGCGTGGCCCCGGAGGGATAGCCGCAAACTACCCTGGTTCTGGAGAAGAACGAACTCGCAATAGGGATCGGGGCTTCTTTGAATACCGACGATTCGGACCATTCGCACTCACCTGGCTGGATTACCCGGATGGACGATTCATCTTGGCGATTCGGTGCCCCCCGCAAGTGCTATGTCTGCGACTTTGCTCAACATCTTTTCCACAGCGCATCATGATCGCGGTCGCTGCTCGAGGAGGAAACGCCGGAGATCGTCGAATCGGTCGGCCCCGATGTAGTCGACCTTTGCGCCCCACAGTTCCTTCCAGAGGTCGGGGGTCTCCGGGGTCGCCCAGAACCGCACCTTGCGGCCCTGACCGTGCGCTTTGGCGACAAAATCTCGAAGACGCGTTCGCTGATCGGAGGGCATCGATCGAACGCCGAGCCACTTGAATTGGCCGAGCCAACTCTCGCTGATGAGCGGCACCAACCGCGGGCTCGGATTCCGCTCGAGGTCGATGGCGCGTCCATCGATCGCGCAATATCGAGGCGAGGACTTGGCGATTTTCTCGAACGGCCGATCCCCCGAGATGACGACGGACACCGATGCCGGGGCGACGCGCTCGCCATCCCATCGCGTCAGGATCGCGGAGTATCGTTCGAGAATCGGCCGCAGCACCTCGTAGACCGCCTCGCCATCGGCTTTGATATCGATCAGCAACTGCAGCGGCAGATCGGCCCTGTAGACCCAACCGCCATTCGCCTTGACTCGCTTCGCCAGCGGCTCCAGATAGAGGGCTTCCAGAGTGCGCTCCGCTTTGAGTTCGTTGCGATCGTGCCCGACCAACAGCTTGCCGTCCTGTAAGAAGATGTCGACCTCGATGCTGCAGAACCCGGCATCGAGGGCGTCGTGCAGCGGCCTGGCGTGGACGTAGTCGTTGTGCGCGTGGGCATTGGGTACGGGCGTAACCGCGATAGTGAGTAGCACGGAGAGCATCATCGCTTCTTGAAAATGGAGCCCAGCACCCCCCGCACCAGAGAACGACCCAGTTGCGAGCCCGCGCTCCTTAGGACGCTCTTGGTGGCGGCTTCGAAGGCGGTGTCGGTCTTCCTCGCAGCAGGGCGACGCGGGGCGGGTTCGGGTCGAGGCCGTTCGTATTGGGGCGCCCGGTACTCGCGGACCGGTGGTGGCGGAACCGGCGCCGCGGCCTCCGCCGAGCGCTTCAGGCTCTCGTAAGCGGAATCTCGATCGAACGTCTGGTTGTACTTGGCGCCGATGATGCTGTGCTGGATCACCGCTTGCCGCTCCTCCGGAGCGGCCGGTCCTAGGCGGCTTGCCGGCGGTCGGATCAGTGCCCGCTCAACGACCGTCGGGATGCCCTTCTCGTCGAGCACAGACACCAGAGCCTCGCCGACGCCCAGCTGGGTGATCGCGTCATTCGTCTTGAACTTTGGGTTGACTCGGAACGTGGTCGCCGCGGTCTCGACAGCCTTCTGGTCGCGCGGCGTGTAGGCTCGCAAGGCGTGTTGGACCCGGTTTCCGAGTTGGCCGAGCACGCTATCGGGGACGTCGAGTGGGTTTTGGCTGATAAAGTACACACCCACACCCTTCGAACGGATGAGCCGCACCACCTGTTCGATCTTCTCGACAAGAGCCCTGGGCGCGTCGGTAAACAAGAGATGAGCTTCGTCGAAGAAGAAGACCAGCTTGGGTTGCTCCGGGTCTCCGATCTCCGGAAGGTCCTCGAACAGTTCGGAAAGCAGCCAGAGCAGGAATGTCGAATAGAGCCGCGGGTTCGACATGAGCTGATCCGCGGCGAGGATGTTGACCATTCCCCGCCCGTCCGGTGCGCGCGCCATCAGATCGGTGAGCTGGAGGGCCGGCTCGCCGAAGAACTGGTCTGCCCCCTGCTGCTCGAGCACGAGCAGGTTTCGCTGGATCGCGCCCACCGAAGTGGCGCTGACGTTGCCGTATTCCTTCGTGAGGTCGGCAGCGTTGTCGGCCACGTGAACGAGCATCGCGCGAAGGTCCTTGAGGTCGAGGAGAAGCAGCCCCTCGTCGTCGGCCAGCTTGAATGTCAGGTTGAGCACACCCTCTTGAGTGTCGTTGAGGTTCAGCAGCCGGGAGAGAAGCAGGGGACCCATTTCGGAAATCGTGGTTCGGACCGGATGCCCTTGCTTGCCGTAGAGGTCCCAGAACGTGACCGGAAAGCCGAGATAGCCATAGTCCGCTAGCCCGATCTGTTGCGCCCGCTCCTCCAGCTTGGGCTTCCCGCCGCCGGGGACACACATCCCAGAAAGGTCGCCCTTCACGTCCGCCATGAAAACCGGCACACCCAATCGGGAAAAGCCCTCGGCGAGGACTTGGAGCGTCACCGTCTTTCCCGTTCCCGTCGCGCCGGCGATCACGCCGTGGCGGTTCCCCATCTTGGGGAGAAGGTGAACTGGCAACTCGCCTTGGCCGAGGAAGATGCGCCCCTCGGAGATCGTCTGGTTCATGCACGGATTGTACTAACTGCCGGCTTCTCGACGTCAGCGGGCGGAGACCAGTTCGCGCAGGTCTTCTTCGCACACCTCTTGTTTGGTGTCCGCGACCCGCAGGAATGCTTCATAAATCTCCTCGAACCGCTCATCGGGGAACGCAAAGCCGAGTTCCATCAAGCGATGCTTCAAGCCATGTCGGCCCGAACGCGCGGTCAGAATGATCTCGCTCTTCTCTGCGCCTACGAGGTGCGGATCGATGATCTCGTAAGTCGTCCGCTCCTTCAGAACTCCATCTTGGTGGATACCGCTGGAGTGGGCATAGGCATTCGCGCCCACCACGGCCTTGTTCCGCTGGACGACCATGCCGGTCAGTCGCGACACGAGGCGCGAGGCGGGCAACAGCTTTCGCGTGTCGATCCCTGTTTCGCAGCCGAACTTGTCTTTGCGGATATGCAGCGCCATCACGACTTCCTCGAGCGCGGTGTTCCCCGCTCGCTCGCCGATGCCGTTGACGGTGACTTCCACTTGCCTGGCGCCGGCCATGACGCCGGCCAGCGTGTTCGCGGTCGCCATGCCGAGGTCGTTATGGCAGTGGCAGCTAAAGACCGCCCGATCGCTGTTCGGCACCCGCTCGATCAGCGTGTTGATCAAGTGGTAGTACTCGTTCGGGTACGTATATCCGGTCGTATCGGGAACGTTGATCGTCGTTGCGCCGGCCTCGATGATCGCTTCGACGACTTGGCAGACGTAGTCGAGGTCCGCTCGGCCCGAATCCTCCATGAAATACTCCACGTCGTCGGTATATCGCCTCGCGTGCTGGACCGCTTCGACGCCGGTCTGAAGCGCCTGCTCCCGCGTCATGCGAAGCTTGAATTCGAGGTGATTGTCCGACACCCCGAGTCCCGTATGGATGCGCCGCCGCTCGGCGGGGGCGAGGGCTTCTGCCGCCACGTCGATGTCTTTGGCTCGCGCCCGGGTCAGGCCGCAGATCGTCACGCCCTTCAGTTCCTTCGCGAGCGTGTTGACGCTCTCGAAGTCGCCCGGCGACGAAATCGGGAACCCCGCTTCGATGATGTCCACGCCGAGATCGACCAGAGCGCGGCCGATCTCCAGCTTCTGGGCCATCGAGAGGTGGACGCCGGGGCTCTGCTCGCCGTCCCGGAGTGTCGTATCGAAAACGAGCACGCGATTGGAGGCAGCCATAGTTCCATTATACGGCTGGCGGGACCTAGAACGCGAACTGGGTGTAGCCCTTCTGCGTCAGCTCGATGATCCGCAGCAACGCGCCGCCGTTGACCTTCACTCCCGGGAGAAGCTGATTCCGAGAGATTCCCTGAGCCTCCATCGCCACGACGCAGATCTCCGTCTGGACGCCCGCCTTCTGAAGATCGGCGATCGACTGCTTGTAGGGGTTGGCGACCTTCGCGCCGGTCAGGCGCCGGAAAGTCGCATCGTTGCAAGCAAGCGGAGCGCCGTCGCCATGAAAGATTAGGATCATCGTGTGGGGAACCTGTTCTTTGCGCAGATTGCCCTCCAGCACCCTCGCTAAATGCAGGCTCGTCTGCCGTCCCGAAATCGGGTCGCGGTGCAAGATGTTGAAGACGGTGTCCGCCTTCGTGAGGGGGACCGGAATGTCGATGGGGATCGCGGGCTGAAGCGACCGTGGGGCGAGAAGAGGGACGAGAGAGAGCGAAAGTCCGATGGCGGCGAGCATAAACTTGTTCTACCCGCCCCGGCCCCCGCTGCGAGAACGGGGGCCGTGCGAACCGATCAGTTGACCGTGAGGTTGTCCATCCAGAAAGTCCCCGGCGCGACGCCGCGGATTTCTACGCTCCTGAATGGAATACTCGAATCGAATCCCTCCCACCGCCACGTTGCCGTCGCCCAAGAGGCCACCCAGGAGCCGACCATCGCTCCCGCGGCGTCCCGGAACACGAACGACGCGGAGACCACGCCCAACGGCGCGAAGGTCGGACAGAAGTACCCGCCAAACCTGTTGCTCGCGGCAGAAAGGCGAATGACGACATCGGTTCCGTTCCCTCGCAGAGAGTTCGGAGGGCTAAAAGGCGAACCGGCGACGTCGATCAGCAAGGTGCCGGCCGCCGTCGTCCGACGGATCATAGCGAACCCGGACATCGCCGGCATCATGAGGTAGGCGCCGAGTGGCTTTGTGTCGAAATTTTCCGTTCGCGGACTTACGAACACGGGGGACGGGGTGATGACCGCCTTGCTGACGGAAGCAGCAAGAAACAGTCCGACGACGAGGCTGATGTTGATAGTTTTCATTGGTTTGCATTCCTCTTCATTTCTTAGCCCGGACGGAAACTCTCCAGGCTTCTTACTTTCAGTGATCGCGACCTGACTCCACCCGGATACTGCGACATTGGCGCTAGCAACTCAACTCAGTCACCTTATCCCGTAGCGGCGGTCTTCTCTTTTGGTCGACACACCCGCAGGATTGCGAGCGTGGCGGCGAAGACGTGCGAGCAAGACGACCGTTCACATTCGTGGGCCAAAGGTCCCGAAAACCTTCCTTCGGGAACCTGAGGCAGGGCCTCGCGCCGCGGATCTCCCCTAAGCTCGTCGCGGGCAGCGGCCACAATCGGAAGGCCGGGCGCTTCCCGCCTGCGAAGGTGGCCACGAGGAAGCGAGCCGAGGCGCAGTAAAGACGCAAACCGGCCCCTCCGCAAGTCGCGGAAGGGCCGGCTGGCTTAGGCTATCTTCTTAAGCGGCGACGGCGAGGGCCTCCTCCCCCTCGGAAGGATAAACCACGACCGGCTCCGACGGAATCGCATAGATTCCGTTCTTGAAAGCGATCACGCGACAGTAGCGCGTAACGCCCGGTGTAATGCCGGTCAGAGTGATGCGCGTTCGGGTCGGCGAGGAGACCCATTCCCACTCCCCATCTGCCGTCCGCACTTCTACGGCGAACTGAACCCCGTATGGGTTTCCGTTCCGCGACCACTTGAGCTGGACTGTACCGTTCGAGTAGGGTACTGCTACCACGTTGGACACCGTCACTGGCAACACCGGAGTTTTCGTCGAATCGTGTATCGCGTATCCTGCAGCTGCGAGCATTTCGTTCGTAACTCCAGGGGCGTTATAGATGGTCGCGCCGAGACTGCCCAACGCGTCCAAGGTGGTTGCGCGTGCGGCGTTTCTGGCTTGAGTGGCGGCCGCTAAGGCCGCTTTGGCGGCGGTCAGCCCGTCGATCGACGCTTCGAGGGCGGTGCGCCCACCGTTGAGCGCAGTCAATTGTCCAGCCTGCACGCCATATCCGATCGGATCGTCGTTGATGGTCGTATAGGCTTGGTTCGCGACTTGCAGCAAGGCAGAGTCGCTACGAGAGGCGAAGTTGTTACTAGCCATACTGCCCTATCGGAGAAGTTTCCACCAAAACTTAGGCTTAGCAACTCTTCTTTCCCGAATTTCGACTCGCCTCGCGTCCGCGTCGGGCGAATCCATTGCAATTGAACGGCCCGCAATTCGAATGCCCGCTGCTTCCATTGCAATTGGAGCTGCGTTTAATCCCTTTTCATGCGTCCAATTCGAATTGATCGGACACCAATTGCTTTTGCCGCGGCGCCCGTGGCAGTTGCCGCGCTTGCAATTGGAAATGTCCGCGCCTCCCATGCTATCGAAGCGCCGAAGACTTCACAGGAAGCCGATACTTGGTTCATCTTTCGGGTGAGGCGCCCGCTCGGGGCGCCTTCAGTGGAGGCTCGCGGGAAGCGCCGCCCAATGAGCGGCGGCGCTTCCCTTGCGGTCTAGTCGTCGCCGGCTGCGCCGAAGTTCGACGACATTATCGAGATGTCTCCGATCGTCACTTCCTCGTCGCCGTCGAGATCGGCTCGGGGATCCCAGGCCGGATGCGAGGAATCGCGACCGAAGTTATCGGACAGCATCGAATAATCTCCGATAGTGACTTCGTTGTCGTTATCGGCGTCGCCGTTCAGCCAAATGGCGTTCCCCAAGATGGCTTCGTTGACGATCGTGCGGTTCGGGAACACTCGCCGCAGTCCGGTTCGAGGCTTTACGGCGATGTCGTACGTTCCCCATAGCGTACTCGCGAAGGAAATCAGACCATTCTGCGGATGCACGAGGTGGGTTTCGATGGCCTCTAAGGTACCGGGATGACGGATTTCGATCTCGTAGAAGAGATTATAGTCCGGGCCGAGCCATCCTTCCAGCGTTCCGTTACCCGAGACGACCGGTCCGGACCAAAGGAGGTCACGGCTATTGTGTCCGATGTTCCCGACAGAAGTCAGGTCGCCGTTGAGCGGGTTTACCGAGAAGAGGCTGAATCCGCTTACCGAGTAACACCGGCCATCGGGCATAAAGGCGAGGGTGAAATGATTCGTTCCCGGAGGAGCTAAGTCGACCGGAAAGAATGCGCCGGATTCTGCGTGTATCTGGAACAGGCCATTCGTACTCGAATAGCCAAAGAGTGAGCCGTCCCGGGTGGCGGTCATTCCGATCATCGGGCCGCCGAGGGACATACCGGTTTCGGACACGGGAATGCCGGACGGATACTCGACCCGTGCTATGCGGTGCGCGCCTCCTCCCGTCTGGCCGGTAAGGACCATCTTTCCGTCCGAGAACGCGCAGTTCACCCACGACGCGGTATTCGGAGCTTGGAAGAGGAAGGCGGGATTCACAACGCCGGTGCTTCGATCGATCTCGAGGATCTCATCGGGGTTCGGTGACGTCCGGACTGCGGAAAGCTTGCCTTCCGGCCACGCAGCGGCTCCTTGAATCGTGAACCCGGGAGTCGACAGCAGCGTGCTGCTCGGAGCGCCAAGGTCGACATCGTAGACGCTACCGGTGTTGTCAACGCCGAGGGCTTTGCCCTGCATGGGGACGCTTGCCATGGCTTGAAGGGATGTGTAGTTTCCGGTTCCGATGGTTTCGACTATCGCTCCGGTGGTTTTACTCAGGCGAAAGAGGGTCGTTCCTGCGCCGTAAAGGTTTCCGTTCGGCGAGAACTCGATCGCGGTGACTTGAGGCGCGGCTCCGGTTGCATGGACGTCGGTGGCAACGCCGGAAGTCTTGCTGACGGTCATGAGTCCGAGCGCGGTATCCCAGGCATACAGTGTGCCGGCGGCATCGGCGGTAAGACTGACGATCGTTGCATTTCGTCCGGTCGATCCAATGGCCGTCGCGGTGCCCGAGGCGGTGTCGAGGGTGTAGAGACTTTGGTTGCCTACCTTGTTGATGGCGTAGAGGACGTCGCCTGTCGAAGCCACGGATCCGATCGCGGGGATCGGCGTCGCGAGTTGCGTGCGCTGGCCGTTTCCGGGGTTGAGGTGCGAGGTTCGGTTGATCGCTTCGCACCAGAGACGTCCGTCGTTCATGGCACAGAGGCTGCCGTTCGAAACGATGCCGGAAACGAGCTGCTGTCCTCGCCCGGTGGTGAGGTCGATGTTCCAAAGGCGGCCACCCGCGTCGATCGCCATCATTCGGCCGACGTTGCGGGAAATCGTGATCGCGCGGTGATCGATATCCGCGGTTCGCGCGACCAGTTTCGCACGCCCGGTGGCGAGATCGATTCGACACAGTCGTCCTCGTGCGACGCCCCACAAGACGCCGTAGGCGTCGATGTCCATGCCTTGTATGTTCTGTTCGGGGCCGACGCCGGGGTTGACGTCGGTCGTGGCGCCGGTCGCGCTGTTGACGGTGACCATGCCCGCAAGTGAGTTGTCCCAGGAAACGAGGAATCCATCTGCCCGCGTCGCGAGCGACTGCAGGGCCGAGTGATTGGTATTCCCGACCAGGTGAGGCAGTGCCGTGGTCGTGTTTATGGTGTAAAGCCGGTCGTTTTGGCCCTCGACGTGGTGGATGGCGTAGAGCGTGTTTCCGACGAAGGAAAGGCCGCGGACATCCAAGCCATGGACGCCCACGGTCGTGACCGTCCCCGTCCCTGGATCGACGCGGGAGAGCCTGGTTCTATCCCAGCTGATGTAGATCGTTCCGTCGGGGGCGAGCGCGGATGCGTTGATCTCGTTGGGGACGGTTGCCCGGTTGGTGGCTCGACCGGTGATGGAGTCGATCGTTTGCATCGTTCCCTCGTACGAGAACGTGACGAATTCGGCCTGGGCGAGAGCGCAGAGTCCTGATAGCAAAAGTATCGGCAAAGTCTTTTTCATTGGTTTCCTCCAGAGGAGCATGCCGGATTTTGCGGCCTCCCGAGGCGCATGGAGAACCGTCTTTCGTCAGGGGTGCTTCCTAACTTTCGTGCGAACCGGGTCGAACCTTTCGCGGACGGCGGGGAGCCCCGATCCGAGATACGGACGAAATCAAGCTCGATCGGGCCATGATCGGCGCAAGTTCCTCCATACTATGGGCGTGGCGAGAATATCGAGACGACAAGTGGTGCAGGCGGGGCTTGCGCTGGGTGTGATGGGCGCGCCGGCCTTGGGCGAGACGAAGGAGCAAGCCGTGGAGAAGAAGCCGTTTCGAATGAAGTATGCCCCCCACTTCGGGATGTTTCAGGCGAGCGCGGGTCCCGATGCGGTCGACCAGCTGAAGTTCGCCGCCGACGTCGGCTTCCGCGCGTGGGAAGACAACGGCATGCGAGGGCGGTCCGTCGCGGACCAGGAAAAGATCGCCAAAACGATGCGCGACCTCGGGATGACGATGGGCGTCTTCGTGGCGAACGACATCGACTGGTCGAATCCGACCCTGACGACCGGGCAGGCTCAGCACGTGGACCGCTTCGTGCAGAACATCCGGGACTCGGTCGAAGTCGCCAAGCGGGTGAACGCCAAGTGGATGACGGTAGTGCCCGGGGTAGTCCAGCCTCGGTTGGAGATGGGGTACCAAACCGCGAACGTGGTGGAGGCGCTTCGGCGGGGTGCGGAGATTTTCGAGAAGGCCGGGCTCGTAATGGTGCTGGAGCCCTTGAACTATCGAGACCACCCGAACCTCTTCCTGACGAAGATCGCGCAAGGCTTCATGATCTGTCGAGCGGTGAACAGCCCGGCCTGCAAGATCCTCTTCGACCTCTATCACCAGCAGATTCAGGAGGGCAACCTGATCCCGAACATGGACGCCGCTTGGTCCGAGATCGCCTACTTCCAGATCGGCGACAACCCCGGACGCAACGAGCCGACGACCGGAGAAGTCAATTACCGCAACGTCTTCCGACACATTCAAGCCAAAGGCTTCGAGGGGATCCTCGGAATGGAACACGGCAACGCCAAACCTGGAAAGGAAGGGGAGATCGCCCTGATCGAGGCCTACCGGCAGTGCGACAACTTCTAGCTTATGGCGGACGAACGGGTCTATAGCGAGCAGGAAGTGTCCGCGATTATCCAGCGGGCGATCGAACTGAGCGAGCAAGGGGGCCCGGGATACCAACCCGGCATCACGCGGGAGGAACTGCTCCGCATCGCCGCGGACATGGGTGTGCCCGCCGAGGCTGTGCAGCGCGCCCTCCGGGACCAGGGGTCGGAAACCAACCCCCCGCCGCGCTGGCACTTCTCCGAGCAGTTCGAGAGGGTCGTCGAGGGAGAAGTCGATCCCGAGCAATACGATCTGATCATCGAAGGACTCAAGCCGATGAGCCGACAACATGCCAGCGGGGCTTCTCAGATCGGAAGAACCTTGACGATGTCCACCTGGAACGGCTTCGGTCAATCGCTCGTGGACATTACGTCTCGGCGAGGCCGGACGAAGATCAAAGTCACGTCGAACGGCTTCATGCAGGGTTTGATGAGCCTCTATCCGGCCTTCATGGGCTCGATGATTTCCATGGGTGTCTTGGCCGAGAAGGGGAACGCCGCGCTGGGTGTCGCCATCGGCCTCGCCCTCATGGGGGTCGGCACGACCATCTTCCGCTGGCTCACGCGGCGCGGCCACGAGAAGTCCCAACAAATGGCCGATCGCCTTCGCGAGCGCGTCGAAGAGGCGCTCGTCGACCAGAACGCCACGACGGGAACCGTCGTTGCCGCCGAAAAGCCTCTCGAACAGAGGCTCGGCGGGTAACGTAGCCCGAATGGCGCGTTTGGCCGTTCGGAACCTGTCGATGACGTTCCCCGCCGTACAGGCGCTGGACGATGTCTCGCTGACTTTCGAGGCAGGCGAGGTTCACGGCGTCGTCGGCGAAAACGGGGCCGGCAAGAGCACGCTCATGCGAATTCTCGCCGGGCTGCAGTTCCCCACCTCGGGTGAGGTCCATCTAAACGGGCGGCCAGAACGACTCGGCAGCGTTCGGGGCGCCCTGGAGCATGGCATCGCTATGATCCACCAGGAGCTGAACCTCGTCGACGAACTCGATGTCGCCGAGAACGTCTTTCTCGGGCGCGAGATCACCCGACGCGGCGTGCTCGATCGCCGCTCGATGATCGCGGAAACCCAAGCTCTCCTCGAAGAGGTCAAGGCGCCCTTCGGCCCGACGGCTCGCGTGGGGTCTCTCTCCATTGCGGGAAAGCAGCTCGTCGAGATCGCGAAGGCACTTGCGGTGGACGCGGCGATTCTCATCATGGACGAGCCCACTGCCGTCCTCAGCGCACCCGAGGCCGAGGCGCTGTTCGGCCTGATCCAACGACTGAGGGACAAGGGGGTCACCGTCCTCTACATTTCGCACCGGCTGCCGGAGGTCCTCGACCTTTGCGATCGCATCTCGGTACTTCGGGACGGCAAGTTGGTGGCGTCGTTCGAACCGCGCAACGAGCCCGTAGATGCGCAAACGCTCGCCTCTTCGATGGTGGGCCGTCCGATGAGCGACATGTTCCCTGCCAAGTCAGTTCCGCCATCCGGGGAGCCGATTTTGATGGTCGATCGCGCCTCGGTGGACGGATTCGCAGAGGAGGTTTCGTTCATCCTGCGGCCCGGAGAGGTATTGGGCTTCGCCGGCCTCGTCGGGGCGGGACGCACGGAACTCGCGGAGGCGCTTTTCGGGGCGAGACCCCTCCGCTCGGGCTCGATCGAGATCGCAGGAGAATCCGTGACCATTCGCGACCCCAGCCAGGCCATGCGCCACGGACTGGCCTACGTCAGCGAAGATCGAAAGGGTATCGGCCTCATTTTGAGCCTCTCTTGCGTCCAGAACGTGACCTTGGCGAATCTGAGAGCCTACTGCCGACCGGTCCTTTCGTCGACGCGGGAGCAAGAGGCGACCGCAAGGTGGAAGAGCGAACTCGACATCCGCGCTGGGGACCTGGACGCGCCGGTCCTGTACCTCAGTGGCGGCAACCAGCAGAAGATATCCCTTGCAAAGTGGCTCGAAACCGATCCGAAGATCCTGATCCTCGACGAGCCGACGCGCGGCGTGGACGTCGGCGCGAAGCGCGAACTGTACGCTCTGATCCGCTCGCTCACCGCGCGGGGAATGGCGTGCATCGTTATCTCGTCGGAGCTCCCCGAGATCATCGGCCTGTGCGATCGGGCGATCGTTCTTCGCGAGGGGCGTGCGGTGGGTGAGGTTTCGGGCGAGACCATGACCGAGGAGGCCATCATGCGGCTCGCGGCGGGTGTGGAGGCGGCAGCTTGAAGCGAGCCGGGTTCTTTCAGGAGTACGGCGTGCTCGTCGCCTTCGTGCTTCTCTTCCTGATGGCCGCCATTCGGTTCCCCGATTCGTTTCTCCACGCCGACAACCTGCGCAACCTGCTGAGCCAGAACGCCTACGTCGGCATCATCGCGATCGGCATGACCTTCGTGATCATCTCCGGAGGAATCGATCTCTCCGTGGGAAGCCTGGTAGCTCTATGCGGGGCGGTCACCGTCCTGACCGTCAACAAGGCCGCCGAATCGGGGATGGTCCTCATGGTTGCGCTGGCAGCGGCGCTCGCCGCAGGTGCGGTAGCCGGATTCGCCAACGGAGCGGTGATCGCCTTTGGTCGAGTCGCTCCGTTCGTCGTGACCTTGGCCGGCCTGGCCGGCTTTCGTTCGATCGCCCTCGTGCTCGGTCAGGGTGGGGAGATCCGCTCGACCGTACGCTCATTCGGCGACTTCGGCTACGACGGCCTGCCGATTCCGGGACTGACCAATATCGGCGGGAAGCCGGTCATTCTCTATTGGAGTACGTTGGCGTTCCTCCTCGTCGCCCTGCTCGGAGGCTTCCTGCTGAACAAGACCCGATATGGGCGGTACGTGATCGCGGTCGGCGCGAACGAGAAGGCGGCGCGGTACTCCGGCATCGACACCCGGTGGGTGAAAGTCTGGACGTATACGCTCCTCGGAGGGCTGGTCGGACTCGCGGCCTTCTTCAACAGCGCCCGCATGAACTCTGTCGGCACTGGGTCGGTGGGGTTGTACTACGAACTCGACGCGATCGCTGCCGTCGTGATCGGCGGGACGTCGCTGGCCGGAGGAAAGGGCCGCATCTGGGGAACCGTGGTCGGTGTGCTGCTCCTGACGCTCATCGGCATGCTCCTCAACCTTTGGCGCGTCGACCCGAACTGGCAGGGAGCGGTGCGCGGAGCCGTGATCCTCATAGCAGTTCTTCTTCAGCGCACGACAAAGCCCGAGAATTGAAGGTGCCCCGTTCCGTATACTCGGCCCGAGGAGGTTAGCATGTCAATTCTTAGGGCCGCGCTTTGGGCGACCTTGGCCACACTCGCAGTCGCGATGGTAGGGTGTCAGGGGGGCTCGGAATCTTCGGGTACGAGCGGGACCGGGGGCCGCACCGTCGCCAAGGACGGCAAACGATTCAAGGTGGGCGTCTCGATCCCCGCTGCCGATCACGGCTGGACCGCGGGTGTCAAATGGTGGGCCGACCAGGCCACCAAACTGCACCCCGACATCGACTGGATCATCGAGGACGCCAAGGAGCCAGGCGAGCAGATCAGCGACCTGGAGAACCTCCAGAGTCAGCGCGTGGATGCACTCGTCATCCTCGCCACCGAAAGCGAACCCATCACTCCGATCGCGGAAAAGCTCAAGGAAGCGGGCATCCTCATCATCAGCGTGGACCGCGGCTTCACCAAGCCAGTGGCCGACGTGTTCATCGAAGGTGACAACAAGGCTTTCGGTCGAAAGTCCGCGCAGTATATCGTCGAGAAACTCGGTGGACAGGGCAAGATCGTCGTCCTGGAAGGGATTCCCAGCACCGTGAACACGGACCGGGTCAACGCGGCGATGGAGGTTTTTAAGGCGAACCCCGGGATCCAAATCGTGGCGAAGGACACCGGAATGTGGAACCGCGAAAAGGCGGAGAAGGTGATGCAGAACATCCTCGTGTCGCACCCGCAGATCGACGCGATTTGGGCCAGCGACGACGACATGGCGCTCGGGGTCGAAAACGCCCTCCGCGCGGCTGGCCGCGACAAGAACATCTGGATCCTCGGCGGCGCGGGAATGAAGGACATCGTCAAGCGGGTCATGGATGGCGATCCACTCTATCCTGCCGACATCACCTATCCACCTTCGATGATCGCGGTCGGCGTCCAAATGGCGGCGAGCATCCTCGAATCGGGCCGCGAGAAGGCGCTGCAGTTCATGCCCAGGCACCTCATGATCGACGTCGAGCTGATTACTCCGGAGAACGCGAAGGACTACTACTTCCCCGATTCCGTGTATTAGGCTTCGTCATGCCCGTGAGGGAGATCTTCGCCGCAAGGCGAGCGAGGAGGGGTTAGAAACGCCGCATGGCATCTCTGACGTCCCTCAATCACGGGTCCGACTCTGACGATGATGCCCGAATTTAGGGTGCTATAGTTAAAGAAGTGTTTAGGGTGCGGAAGCTCTGCTTGGCCGTTCTGGCGATCGTTCTCGGGATAGGGACGGTTCCGATGGGACTTGCGCAGACGGTAGCCCCGAACAGGCAGCAGCAATGCGACGAGTCGTGTTGCACGGAAGCGGTCACCAAGAGACCCTGCTGCTGCCCCCACGAGGAAGCCGGGGATCCGGTCACGCATCCCGAGGGTCCGGCCCAGCCCGCATGCGAGTGCAGCGTGAGGAGCGGATCGGATCACGACTTGGCGGTCCTTCCGGCTGCTCCGCCTCCGTCCCTCGCGGAGGTGATCCTGACGGCGCCGGCACTGCCGGAGTTCCGGGCATCTGCTCCGTGTCACGAGCCCGCGCATCTACTAGTGCCGCTCATCCGCGATCCGGAGTTCCCCTATCCCGGCCCTCGTGCGCCTCCAGTTCGCTGATTTTCGGCCCTGATCCGGCTTGCATAGCAGTCGGTCCGCGTCCGCGATTCGGCGAAAACCATGTCCCAACCCACAATCCGATTCCCGTTCCTCCGAGCAATGCTCGTGGGACTTCTCTTCGGCACTCTCGTCGCCGCCTCTTTCGCGATACCTGTCCAGGCCGGGCCCTACCGGCTGAGCGTGAGCACTGAGCCTCGCGTGATACCGGTCGGCAGAGCGACCCTCGTCGTCAAAGTTACCGATTCGTCCGGCAAGCCCGTTGAGGGGGCTGAGGTTCGGGCGATTGCCAGCATGCCTGGCATGAAGATGGGAGAGAAGGAGGAAAAGGGTCGGCCCGGAGAACAGCCCGGCGAGTACCGCATACCCGCCGTATTCTCCATGGCTGGGCTCTACGAGGCGAGGTTTACCGTGGTCGGTCCGGCAGGAGAAGGTCGGGGGCTCCTCGAATTGACGACCGGGCAGAACACGGCCTCGACGGGCGGTTTTAACTGGAAGGTTCTGGCCGGGTGGGTCGCGCTGACCGCGCTGGTCATCGTCGTTTTCGTGCGGATGCGGAAGACCGGGCAAAAGCTGGACGCGAGTTCCCTGCTCAAACCGGCGGTGTGGGGATCGCTCGTGCTTCTCGCGGGAGCGATCGTTTTCTCGATGTGGCTCGTTAAAACTCAGCGGCGACCCGGAGCAATGACACCGATCGAAGCCCAGGCGATGGAAATGAACACGCCTGCGCCGGAGGGTGTCCTGCCCGTAGTCCTGGCCAAAGTAGAGCGGAAGCCATTCGTTGCACGGGCCCGCTTTTCGGGCCAAGCGATGGGGTTCACGGAGCAGGACATCGTTCCCAGAACTACTGGGGTCATCGTCGACATGCCGGTCTACGTCGGCGATCGTGTGAAGAAGGGCCAAGTGCTGGCAAGACTCGACACTTCGCAACTCGACCCCGAAGTGGCGATGCGAGAGGCTGCGCTGGCGAGAAGTCAGCAGGGGGTCGGCGTCGCCGCCATCGAGTACCAAGCTGCGCTTAGCGAAATCGCTATGGCCCAGGCCGAAGCCAAGATGGCTCAGGGCGAACAGCGCGAAGCGCAGGCAATGCTGGAGGCCGCCAACGAGGGCCGGGAGTCGGCAATCGCAGACGTCAGAATCGCAGAGGCTGAAGTCCTTAGCGCCCGGGCAGAGTTAGAGTCCGCGACCTCGACCCGCACCTACACCCTGGCCGAAGTCGCGCGTCAGCAGAGTCTGGCCGAGCAAGGCTATGTCTCCAAGCGCGAAGCTGAACGCGCAAGAGCCGACGCCGATCGGGCCGAGGCCGATGTTCGTAAGGCCGAGCAGAGTCTTCGGAAGGCAGAAGCGGCGGTCACTGCTGCTAAGGCTACCCAGCGACGTGTGGATGCGGAAATCGCCGCGGCGCGCGTTCGGGTCGACAACGCGAAGAACAACGGAATCGCCAAGGAGGCTGCCGTACGGACCGCCCAGCGAACCGCCGAGGCGGCCAAAGCGCGCGTCTCGCAAGAGCGTGCATCGGTTGCCGAATCTCAAGCAGGACTCCGCGGAGCGGCGACCCAAAAGGGTTACGCGGTCCTTCGCGCCGAGGCAGACGGGGTCATCATGCAGCGCACGATCGCACCCGGCCAAGTCGTCTCTGCCGGACAGCCGATCTTGCGTCTTGCCACAACGTCGCCGATTCGGCTTCAGGCGAATGTGCCGGAGACCGAACTGGCCCGCATCGAGGTTGGTGACGGAGTGGTGGTCACCGTGAGAGGATCAGACGCGCCAGCGCTCCAGTTGCGTTTGACGTCCGTGGCGCCCAGCGTGGACACCGGTGCCCGGATGGGTACGGTTGAAGCCCTTTACGAGAACAAGGACGACCGATTTCGGCCAGGTCAGTACCTCTCGATGGCGATAGACCTCGGCAAGGCCCGCGAAAGCCTCGTCGTCCCTTCATCGGCGATCGTACGCCGAACTTTAGCGGGCGATGATGAAACGTATGTTTGGGTTGCCGAAGGTGACGGGTCGGATCTCACCCTGGCCCGTCGCAGCGTCGGTGTCGCCGCCGAAAGCGGTGATTTGTCGGCCATTGACGAGGGACTGGCCGAAGGTGAGCGGGTCGTCGTCGATCCGGGGCCTGATCTCCGACCCGGGATCAGCGTCGTGGAGGCCGCGGCCGACGCCGAGGAAAACGACGGGCTGACCGTCAGGGTTACCGACCGAGGATACGAGCCGCGGACTCTCGCCATTCCGGCCAACAAAGACGCCAAGGTGACCTTCATTCGCAAGACGCAGGCCACATGCGGTGAGGAGATCATCATTCCCGACCTCAAGGTGAATCGACCGCTTCCCTTGAATGTCCCTGTCACGATCGAGATCCCGGCGAGACCTCCGGGCAAGATCCGCTTCACCTGTGGGATGGACATGCTCGAAGGAACGGTGGTCGTTCGGTGAAACAGCCGCGCTTGAACGCGCTGCACATGATTCACCGCTGGTCGATCGAGCATCCGTACGCGGTAGTCGCCTTCTTCACCGCCATGCTCGTGATGGCTGTTATCGCAATCCGCGAAATGCCGCGCCGGTTCGCGCCCTACGTCGAGAGTCCGATGGTCGGCATCGTCACGATGATGCCGGGCCTCTCTGCGCGGGAGATGGAGCTCAACATCTCGAAGCCTATCGAAGAACAGATGGTCAACATCAAGGGCGTTCGATACGTTCGATCGACCTCGCAGGAAGGCTACAGCATGGTCGCGCTCGAGTTTCCGTACGGGACCGACATGCAGAGAGCCGTAACCGACGTGCAATCGCTGATGAACGTCGTGCAGTCGAACCTTCCGGCTACTGGCGCCAATCTCAAGCCTTCGTTCGTCATCGCCATCGATCCCTTGAACCTTCCGATTCTCACCCTCTCTTTGCGCGGCGACGCGGAGAGGGGATGGAACATGGCCAGGGTGCGCGAGTTCGCCGATAACACGGGTATCCAGCGGCTCAAAGCCGTCCCGGACGTCTATTCGGTCGTTCCGTTCGGGGGGTATCGCAGGCAGCTGCAGGTTCTGGTCGACCGTGACAAGCTAGCGTCTTACCGCCTCAGCATCCTCGATGTGCGCAACGCTATCGACCGCTCGAACGTCGGCGCTAGCGCGGGGACCATCACGGACCGTGGACGCGAGGCGATCGTTCGGGTTCAGACACGGGCGGCATCGGCCAAGGACGTCGGCGCTTATCCGGTTGCGGTCGTGATCGACGGCAAGGCGCAACCGTTCGGTCCCACTTCACCTGCTGCGGGAATGGCCGGGATGGGAGCGGGCGCCCCGACGTCCGCCTTGCCGAGGGGGCCAACGGGATCGTCCCCTCCGAAAGTCGTGTACGTGCGTGATGTGGCGCGCGTCGAGGATAGCCATTGGGAGCGCCGCAGTGCCTTCCTCTATTACAATTCACAAGAACCCGACCCAATGGAGTCGATCGCGCTATCGGTTATTCAGAATCCGGGTGCGAGTTCCGCCCAAGTCGTACCGGCGGTGATGAAGGTCGTCGAGCAGCTCGAGAACGAGAACCCAGGCCTTCACTTCGACGTCGCTTACGACAACGCGCACTTTGTCGATATTCTCTTCGACAACGTCTGGCACGAGTTGGCAATCGCCATCATCCTGACTGGCATTGCCGTTCTGCTGTTCCTCGGCGAATGGCGCGGCACGCTCATCGCGATGATCACCGTGCCGACATCGCTTGCGGTGGCGGTTCTCATGATGATGCCGTTCGGTATGACGTTCAACAGCGGCACTCTCATTGGGCTGTTGCTGTCGATCGGGAGGCTTGTGGACGACTCGATCATCGACATTCACGCCGTCGAGCGTCACCTTCGGATGGGAAAGAACGCGAAGGAAGCGACCATCGACGGGATCGCCGAGGTTCGCGTTGCGGTCATCGCCTCGACCCTCATGATCGTCATCGCATTACTCCCGCTCATCTGGGCCGGCGGGATCGTCGGCCTGATGTTCGTCGAGCTCGTGTGGCCGCTGATCTTCGGGCTGCTCGCCTCGATGCTCGTATCCTTCACGCTCACTGCTCTGCTCTGCTCCAAGCTGCTTCGACCTGCCAGTGACCGCCGAACTCTCGGCCTGCTCGCATCGATTCAACGCGGCTTGGATCGCCTCGAGAGGGGGTACGGGAGGTCGATCCGCTGGATGCTGAAGCACCGGTTCGCCAACTTCACTCGCGTTTTGGCCACGCTCGTCCTCGGATTCACCTTCTATTTCTTCATCGGATCGGAGATGATGCCGCTCGCGGATACGGGCCAAGCCACCGGCGTTCTCGAGATGCAGCCGGGAACTTCCTTTGCCGCGACGGAGAAGGCCGTTCGCAAGCTCGAAAGTATCATGCGGAAGTGTCCCGAGCTCGAAAAGGCCAGTATCGAGATTGGAACCGAATCCATGTTCGAGACCTGGTCACCGTTCTTCACCGGATACCAAATGCCGGCTGCGAACGGGGCGGCGATGATGCTGACCTTCTCCGATAAGGACCAAAGAAGGCGATCGATCTTCACGCTCATGGACTCTATCCGCAGGGAGGCTCTCGCGACCATTCCGGGCATTCGCCGCCTCCAGATAAAGGAAATGGGATCGGATGTGATGGCGACCGCCGCAGCTCCGATCCACGTCAACATCTACGGGCCCGACGAGAAGGTACTCGACCGCTTAGGCAGAGAGGTCCTCGACGTGGCCAGCAAAATGCCTGAGCTCTATCAGCCTGGTCGTACGTGGAGTCTCGGCGTACCCGACTACCGCTTGGAAATCAACTTCCAGCGTGCTCAAGAAGTCGGGCTCTCGGCTGACGAGATTGCGCAACAGGTTTACTACGCCACCCGTGGTGGTTTGACGAACGAGTTCTATCGTCTGCCGAACCTGCGCCAAAGCACGATTCTGCTGCGATACGACGCGGAAGACCGGAGAACGAAGTCCGACCTCGAAAGCGTGTACCTCACGACTCCGGACGGACGGCAGATACCTTTGAACTCGGTCGCGGACATCGTGCCGTCGAGCGCGCCGACCGCTATCGAACACGATGGCCTCAAGCGCGTCATCGGAGTGACCGGTTACTACCGGATCGGGGACCTGCCCTCTATGGATGTCGTGATGAACCTTGTCGCGAACGCTTACGGGGGTAACGAGAAGCTCGGGATCGCACCGGTCAACTTCCCCCCCGGCTACGGGATGGAAATGCGGGGCGACATGACCCAAATGATGGACTCGTTCCGGCGACTGCTTACTGGGCTCGGGTTTTCGCTCGTGCTCATGTATCTGGTGCTCGTTGTCCAGTTCCGAGGCTTCCTCCAGCCACTCCAGATGCTGGCTTCCCTTCCGCTCGAACTCGCGGGAGTCTTCGTAGCCCTCTGGCTGACTCATCAGGCCTTCTCGACCGTATCGATTCTCGGCATCATCGTCCTGACGGGTATGGACATCACGACCGCTGTCCTGATGATCGATATGATCATGAGGCTGCGTGATCGCGGCATTCCGAGAGACGAAGCGATCGCGCGCGCTTGCCCGGAGCGCCTGCGCCCGATTCTGATGACGGCAGGAATAACGATGGTGGTCATGCTTCCCATCGCGATAGCTCCCAAGACTGGCTTGGACGCCTATCAGCCCCTCGCGGTGGCCGTGATCGGCGGCCTGATCTCGGGCACGATTTTGTCTCTGTTCGACATACCGATCATGCACACGTACGTAGACGATTTCGTGAAGTGGCTCAATCGCACGTTCTTGGGTCGTGAGTGGACGTGGCCGACACGAGAAGAAGAACCATAGCCTGCATCCCCCACAGAATACGAGGTTTTGCGCAAGACGCGGGGCCCACGCACTCAGCACGGGCCCCGCAGTCTCCTTCGATTCTAACGGCTTAGTCGCCGATGTCGCCGAAGTTCGAGCTCATGATCGCGAAGTCTCCGATGTCCACGCAGCCGTCGCCGTTGAGGTCGGCGTTGGGCTGGAACCCCGGATCGCCCTCGCACTTGTTGAACGACGCCGAGATCATGGCGAAGTCACCGATCGAGACCTCGTTATCGCCGTCGCTGTCGCCGTTGACGAGGGTGACGGCAAGCCCGCTCGCGCCGGAGTCGCCGACCTGGATGGTCGTGAGCTTTCGCAGCCAGTGGGATCCCTTGACGAGGACTTCGACCTGGCCATACAGGCCGACGACCGTCGAGAACGAGCCGCCCGCGCCGAGAACGACCCATTCGGTGTCGAGAATCTCCTCGCTGCCCGGATACCTGAACTCCATGAACACCAGCCGACCGGCTTCGTCGGGCTCGAATTCGCCGAGGGTTACGGTCCCGCTGAGCGGCCGAAGCGCCATAGGATTGCGGACGAACATCTCCTCCGCCTCTCCGGCGCTGATCTCTACGGCGCTGTAGCCGGAAACGGTGATCGGTACCGTAGGTTCGGCCAAGATCGCGACGCGGTCGCCGAGGAAGGGAGTCCCCGACACCTTGATCGGCTGGATCGCGGCCATCTCGAGAACGAAGCAAGGCGGCTGTCGGCCCTTCTCGCAAATCAAGGGCATCTCGAGCAGACTCACCGCATGGGGCGGCAGACCCGTCTGGTCGGTCAGGACCTGGCCCTGACGGTATACGATGACCCTCGTCGTGGGAGAGGATACGGAGGAGTAGTCGGCCGTTACTTCCCAATCGCCGGACGCCTTCTCGATTCTGAGAGTGCCGACGGGCGAGTTCGGTGTCCCGTTCAGGGTGCCGAAGGCTTGGAACCTGTTCGGGCACCAGCCACGGATCCATTGCGGTTCGTCGAGGGCGAACCGGAAGCCAGTAGAGTTGGGCAGGTCGATCAGCAATCCATCGGACTCTGCGTCGACGAGACTGTTCACGATGATGCCGCCCTCGACCGACGAAAGGACGCTTCCACCGAGGGCAGAGATGGCCAGATTGCCGGGAAGGTAGCCTCTAAAATTCGAGAGCTCGATGGTCGGGTTGCCCTGCCCATAAAGTTCAAGATGTGAGACGTTTTCTACATTGACCGCGGGGTTACGCGCCGAAACGACGACCGTCGCGACGTTGTTGACGTTGGTTCCACCAACCACTACCGACGTGGGCTCGACATGGAGGAAGAACTCCTCTTTGTCCGGCCGGCTGTTCTCGCACCAAGCAGTGATAACCGTATTCGCTGGTGAGGTGAACGACAGAAGGCTGTTCGGCGGCCTCGCTTGATCGAGCAGGAGCGCGCCTGCTTGGTTGTAAAGAAGCACTCGCACTTGCGATGGGCTGATGCTGGAGAAGTCGCCGGAAATCGCGGCCGCGCTCATGCCTCCCGCGATGTTGAGTCGCGCGATCTGCTGGCCTGCCTGCCCGTTGATCCGACCAAGCGCTGTCAGGGCCAAGAGGTTTGTCAGATCGTCAATGGCGGGACCCTCGGCGAACACGAATTGTCCGCCACTCGATGACCCGAGATCACCCAGGACTGTGCCAGGTCCCCCTTGAAAGTCGACGAGGAGGTTTCCTGCGGCATTGAAGTCCAAGTCGATGGGACCTATCGTGTCCCACCAATAGCCGCGCCAACACGGATTGCAGTTCCACAGCTTGAGCCGGGCGTAGTCGGCGCCGGTGAACCAGTTCGTTCGGAAGTCGAGGCGCCCCGTATCGTTGATCGCCATCAGCACGTTGGCGTCGAGTTTTACGTCGATGTTTTGAAGGCCAGCCGTACCCCAGGTCGTACCGGTGAGGGCGCCGAGACCGGCGGTGTAGGCCCACGTGTTGCTCGGGGTCAACCCGAGGCGTAGTTGGTCGGCGTTGGCGATCGCCCCGGCAGTCGGGTTCGCTCGCATCGGCGAGAAGAACGTGCCCTTGAAGTTTTTGCAGGGTCCGCTCGGCAAGTTCATGAACGAAGCGCCGAAGAATTGGTCGAACGGGAACTTGTCGAACTTGATCGGGGTCGCGGGAAGCCACGGCAGAAGCTGGGGGCTGACCGGCGTGTAGTCGCCTCCCCACGCCCAGGCGTCCTTGAAGCCGACTTGATAAGTTCTCGGGCAGTCGGGGACCACGGCAAGGTCGTCGACCCACGAGGTGCCACCGAGGTCTCCGCCGTAAACATTGATCGTATGGATCTGAAGCAGGCTTTGCGTGATGTTCGGCCGCCAGCGGACCTTCGCGATCAATGTGCCGTCGTAGTAGACCTCTTGGCGGTCGTTGGTGAGGTCGATGAAGGCGCAGACGTTGACCCATTGATTCGTCTTGGTCGTGATCGGCGCGCTGATGAAGTCGCCCGTTTCAGTCCCTTGGATTCCGACCGGAACGAACACGACGTTCGTCGCGTTGGCCCCGACCTGCATGCTGAAGGCGAAGGGCTGCGTGTGCGGATTGTTCATCAGCATGAAGTAGGAACGCTGGACCGGATCGCTGTTCGAAGGTACCCACCACATTCCGCTGAAAACGTACTTTCCGTTCGAGATGCACTTAAAATCTCGCATGAGGTCGGTCGTGGTGTGCAGGAACAGGCCACGGCTGGGTGAACAGTAGAGGTCTTGGATCAGTCCCGCTTCGTTGGGAAATCCTTCTGCGAGGTACCAGCCGCGAGTTGCGTTCTGATGAGGGCTCGTGTTGAAGGCGTATGCCCAGTCGGGGAACGGCTCGCACCATCCTCGGCCCGGAGGACATCCGAAGCAGTGATTGTCGATGTTCACTGCACCTTGGCCGTTGAGGTCCTGGAATCGAACTTCCTTAATGCATCGCGCATCGCCGAACCCAAAGAAGTATGGGGTTTGCGCTCCGGTAAACGTGAACGGTACGTTCACAATGGTGCCGTCGGCTAGCGTGATTCGCGCGTTGAGATTGCCGCCGAACCCTGGAAAGGCGTAGAAGTCCATCCCAAAGGCTCGTACCGGCACGCGATAGGTGATCGTCATCCCGGCCGAGTTGCTTGCCCAGAGGCGCTTCGTGGGTCCGCCCCCGTGCCCTGCGTTGAGAAAGGTCACCGCCCCGGCAAGCGGGGGCCCTGGTCGATACTCGACCATCGGCTGAACGAGGCCTGTTTGAGCAGGCGATCCACCACTGGTGAACTCGTTCAGGAGGAGTCCCACACCATGTTGGTTCCCGGTGAATGTCACCTTTTCGAAGTCGTCGCAACGGCCGTTGCTGAGCAGGATCCTGTTCAGCTGCTTTCGTGTCGACAGCTGCACCGCCTCCGCGCTCCCGGCGACGCCCAAGGCGACAGCCAAGACAGGCAGGACTCGAAGTGATTTGAGCGCATCGATGAGTCTCATGATTTCCTCCAAATGGCGCTCCCCGGCAAGTGGCACAGCTCGCGCAAGTACCAGTGTACGAGAGGTTCGTGACGTAATCGTGACGAAGGCGCCACAAAGCCCTCCGCTTCCTCAAAACTCCTGACGACGTCACGCTGCCCGCCTGTTCAGGGCCGCCGGTGGGACGCGGCAGACAGCGGGGGATCTTATCGACGACCCGGATGTGTGAGCGTAGGTACCCTGGTGAAATTGCGAACTTTTTCCATGGATCGCGCCTGAGTTCGAGTTTTCTCTGATATCATCCAGTTAGCGCAGGAATCTGATGTTGCCTGTGCTCCCATAAGGAGGGCTTAATTTTCATGAATCGATTTCTTTGCTTCGCTTTCATGCTGTCCGTCGTAGGACCAGCCTCGGCACAGTACGTCCTCGATGACGGCACTCAGGAGAACGCGGTCGGTATCGGCGGCGTCGACGTTTTCGACATCATGTGGACGAACTCTTTCGTCACCATTGCTGGCTGCGAGGTCATTACCAGCATCGACGTCGTGACCGGCTTCGCCGGCGGCAACATTTCGAACGGCCGCCCGATCACGTTGTTCATCGGCCTCGATGCGAATCTCGATGGCATCCTCGACCAGGGTGGCGTCGTGAGCCAACTCAATTCTAGTGTCGCACTGGCGAATACGTCGACTTTCGCGACGTACGACGTCCCGGATTGGACTTTCAATGTCGGCGACGGCTTTGTGATCGGCGCGCTTTGGACGGGGACACCGACCGAGCGCTTCGTCGCTGGGTTCGATACGACGGCCCCGCACTTCGCGGGTCGGAGCTACGCCGGATTCACGATCGGCAGTTCGATCGATCCGAATAACATCAATGCGATCCCCGCCGGAAATCGCGGATTCATCGAAGGCTTCGGTCTCGTCGGCAACTGGATGCTCCGAGCCAACTGCGAGCCGGTGCCGGAGCCCGGCACTCTGGCCGCTTTGGGTATGGGCGCCCTCGCCCTTCTTCGCCGCCGCGCCAAGAAGTCGCAGTAGTCTTCGGCCCGAAACAAGACCTGGCCAGGCCGTAAGAACGGCTTGGCCAGGTTTGTTTGTCGCGAGGGCATGAGAAATGGCGCGCCCGAGGCGATCAAAATGGGACGAGTGACTCGGATCATCGAAGTCGGACCTCGCGACGGGCTGCAGAACGAACCTATTCCGATTCCGACCCAGGCCAAGCTTGAGTTCATTCGCGAGCTTCTCGCCGCTGGGCTCAGGGAGATCGAGGCGACCTCGTTCGTCTCGCCCAAATGGGTGCCGCAGCTGGGAGATGCCGCCGAGCTCTGGCCGCAACTGCCTTCGGGGGGTCTTTACTCCGCGCTGGTTCCGAACCAGAAAGGCCTCGAACGCGCCCTCGAATGTGGAGTCGAACGGATCGCGTTGTTTACGGCAGCCAGCGACGCCTTCACGCAGAAGAACATCAACATGAGCGTCGCCGAATCGCTGGAGGTCTTCTCCGAAGTCGCCTCCGCATTCCGCACGGCCCTGCCAAAGGGTTGGATCCGTGGGTATGTGAGCACGGCGTTCGAATGCCCGTATGCCGGCCCCGTCGAGCCGCGCCGGGTGGTCGAAGTCGCGCAGCGGCTTATCGAAATCGGGGTGGATGAGATCAGTGTCGGCGACACGATCGGAGTGGCGGTGCCGAAGGAGGTCGAACGCCTCACCTCTCTGCTCATGTCGGAGATTCCCGCCGAGCGGCTGGCCTACCACTTCCACGATACTCGAGGAACCGCGATCGCGAACGTGGCACAAGCGATGAATCAGGGAGTTCGAGCCTTCGATTCCAGCGCGGCCGGCCTAGGCGGATGCCCCTATGCGCGCGGGGCAGGGGGGAATCTGGCGACCGAGGACCTCGTCTATTTCCTGGAGCGCTCCGGCATCCACACCGCTATAGACCTCGACCGGCTGGCGCACTCGAGTCGGGCAATTCTGGAGTCACTGGGACGCCCACCTTCGGCGAAGGCGCAGGTTGCGACGTTGACTTCTGACGACTAGCAAGCACGAGGCCGAGCAAAGCCATCCCGACCGCCAGCACGCCGACAATCGCCGTGGAGACCTTCTCCTGGGTGGTCAACCGAAACTCGCGCACATTGACGAGCAACACGGTCGCACCGATGGGGAGCAGCGCGGGAAGCATCGCAAGGCTCACACCACCGATCCGAACCGACCCGAGATAGAGTACGACTACGAGATAAGCCAGCAAGACAGGAATGATGGCCACGAGGGTCTCCCGCGTCCTCATCCCGAACTTGAAGAGGGCGATGAAGAACATCGCGAGGAAAAAGAGATCGGCCGGGCCGACGTAGGCCAGTGCCTGAACCGCCCCAACCGCTTCCTCCGGACCCGCCACCCGGGGCACGCTCATCGCGACGGCCTGGAACACCTCCGGCTTTTGCTGCACGAGCATCTTGGTGGGGCCGGTCGGCGAGAAGACGAGGAACATGTCGAAGCCCGCCAAGAAGAGCGCGATCGGCAGCAGTAGGTTGCGATCGGTGATGCGCTGGGCGACCAACGCGCCAAGGCCCAAACACCAGAACATCAAGCCCGTCTGCGCGAAGGCAAGCAAGACGACTGCACCGACGCCGCGCCCGCCGAGGACCTTTTCAGCCAGCAGATAGCCCCCCGCGTGAGCGATCACCCCACCGACCAGGAAGAACAGCCCGTGCAAGGCCGTCCATTGGAATCTCGCCGCCGAAAAGAGTGCGAGAATCGGCGCTGCGACGAAAACGACTGTAGCGACAAGGCTCGCCAGACCCGCCGCAGCGAGAGGCAGACTCAGGTAAGCCATCACGATCCGGAGCGCAAAGAGCACCGCCGCGACCCCGGCAAACACCCATAGTCCGCGCTCCGCCCTCGCCTGATCCACGGACGATTATGGCCACCCTGCTGTGTGAGCTTTGTATAATCCGGTCATGATCGCGGCCATCGTCATCCTACTGGCGCAAGCAGCACCCGAGCCGAACGCCGAGAACTATCGGCGCTGGCTAACCTTTATCCAGCCCGACGCCAAGGAACAGGCCTACAAGGAGATCGATTGGCGGAATCAGTTTTGGCCCGCGGTTCAGGAAGCGCGCGCTTTGGGGCGGCCGATCCTCTTCTGGACGATGAACGGTCACCCGCTCGGATGTACGTGAAACAACGGCGTCCGCGGACGGCAGTTGGTCTGGTCAGACCCTGAAATCAAACGTCTCAGCAAGGACTTCGTCACCGTAGCGGACGAGGTTTACATGCTCTATCCGGAGGATCCTGGCAACCTGAACCGCGTGAAGGACCGGGCCGAGCATCAGTTCTTCAAGAAGTTCGGCGAATCGATGCCTCCCGGCGCCTGGAACCATCCCGGAACCAAACAGGGCATCTACATGATGGGCCCCGAGGCGGAATACCTCGAGGGCCGATTCGCGGCCAGCGGAGAGCCAGCCGACATCCGCGAGCGACTCAAGCGCGCTCTCGATCGCTGGGAGAGTCTGCGCCAGGAAAAGGGGTACGCGAACAAGCCTATCCCAGCCAAACCGTGGTCGCCGCCGCCGGGGGTCGAGGGCGAATTGATCTTGCGAGTTAACCTGCGCGATCTGCCGCGCGGCGACGGCGACGAGAGCGGCAAGCGCCGACACGAACTGGCGGCCACCGGGATGTGGCGCGACTTCGTGAAGTGGGCGTGGAACGAGAACTGGTTCGCGGCGCCGAAGGCCATGGCGTTTGTTCCCGCCGGCGAAGGCGAAGAACCGGTCGACCCGGCAATCATTCGGGCAATGGCTCGAGAAGTTCTCGTGGACAACGTGCGGGGCCAAACGCAGCCTTGGCGCGATGAAGAAGTGCTCGAAGCGACGCTGACGATGAAGCGGCTTTCAGATCGCCGCATCGAATACAAAGGTCGCGTCTCGATGAAGGCCGGTCAGCGTAGTTACGAGGCGACCATCTATGGACAAGGTCGTTGGAACGGGAAAGCGTTCGAGGAACTCGACCTCGTCGTGCTCGGCATGCGGCGCGGGCGCGGCTCGTTCAACCAGCGCGAGAACGACCTCGGCCCGGCGCCAATGGGAGTAACTCTGAGCCTTCGCCGTCAGTAGCGGACTCCGCCGATCCAAGTCTCGCGGACGAGGTTCGTGCCGAACCAGTAGGGGACCTCACGCGGATCGTTGGCGTCGAAGACGACGAAATCGGCTCGCTTTCCCGGTTCGAGGCTGCCCCGATCGTGGCTCCGCCCGAGGGAATGGGCGGCATTGATCGTACAGGCGACGATCGCCTCCTCCGGCGTCATCGCCATGTATCGGCAGGCGAGCGCCATCACCATCGGCAGGGAGACCGTCGGCGACGATCCTGGGTTGAAATCGGTCGCTAGCACGACCGCCAGTCCGGCGTCGATCATCGCCCTCGCGTCGGGATAGTGCGAGAGACCGAGGCCGAGGACCGAGCCCGGCAGAAGGACCGGTTGCACATCCGCGTCGGCCAATGCGGCGATTCCCGCCGCTCCCGTCTGCTCTAAATGATCTGCCGTCGTCGCCCCCAACCGTGCCGCGATTTGGGCCGCACCGCTGCAAGTGAGTTGGTCGGCGTGCAGCCTGAGCCCAAGCCCAGCAGCCTTCGCGGCGTCGAGAACGAACTCGACGGTATCCGCGTCGAAGTACCCCGGCTCGAGGAAGGCATCTGCATACTGGGCTAGGCCCTCTCGGACCACCACCGGAAGCGTTTCACGCACGACTTCCTCTGCGTAGCTGGATTGCGTCTGCCCGGCGGGAACGGCGTGGAGTGCGAGGTAAGTTGGCACTAGGTCGATCCGCCCTTCGGAGGCGAGCCGACGGATGACTCGAAGCATCTTCAGTTCTGTCTCGTGATCGAGCCCATAGCCGGACTTGGCTTCGACAGTGGTCGTGCCGTGGGAAATGAACCAGCTAAGCCTCCGGTGGGCGCCCTCGACGAGTTCCTCTTCCGTCGCTTCACGGGTCCGTTGTACCGTCGAAAGAATGCCTCCACCTGCGGCGGCGATCTCCGAATATGAGCATCCCTGGCACCTTTGAACGAACTCGGCGACCCGCTCTCCTCCGAAGACCGGATGAGCATGGGCGTCCACGAGACCCGGAAGCACGAGGCGTCCGCCCAGATCGACGACTTCGGTGCCGGGGTCGATCAAAGCCTCGATTTCCGCTCGCGCCCCGACGGCCGCGAGGACCTGGCCCTCGATGAGGAGTCCTCCGTCCTGGATCGACTCCACGCGGCCTAGGTCTGCGCCGCGTCGAGCCCCCGGCGCGCCGGCGAGCGTCATCAGCGGGCGACAGCCGATAACGGCGGTCTTCACCGGGCCAGTTGGACGACGACCGGAGTCGTCAGACTAAACCGAAGGCCGCCGCTTTGGAACTCCGCCTCGACGAACAAAGCGCGGTTCTTTCGGCTCGAACCGAAGCGGACCTCGGGACGGCTGGCGTCGGGTTTGCTCGTCGGGGGGTCGATCTTGACTTCGGCAATGGCTGACCATTGGGACTCTCGAAAGTCGCGGGACTCTGATTCTGCGGCCCAGACCCGCATCGTCGAGAAACCGGCGCCTACTCTCACGATCCGCGCGGTCTCGGCCTCGATCTTCGCTTCGAGGGCCGGCATGCGCATCGCGCCTGCGCTCGCCCGGGCAAAGGCGGTCACGCCGCGGATCGCCCATTGCAGGTCGCCGAGGTCGTGACCGGCGTTCGGCACGACGATCGAATACTTGGGCTGTTTGAGGTCCCCCCAGTAGAGACTGAGCGCGTCGACCGTCCAATAGCGGTCATTGGCGCCGTTGACGATCAAGGTCGGCATCGTCACTCGGGACCGATAGGAATAAGGATCGACCATTGCGGCGAGTTTGCGTCCTTCGGCGGTGTCGAGTTTCGCCTGCAAGCCTCGCTTGGTGTACTCCTCGATTTGCTCGCTGTACTTGCCCCAAGATTCGATTTGGTGCTTCATTTGGGCGGCGACATTGAGGTTATCGATGACGAGCGGCGCGATCCCTTTCACTCGCTTGTCGCCCGCCGCGCCGACGAGCCAGGTCGTCCATCCGCGCTTGCTCGCCCCAGTCACGACGAAGTTCTTTATTGGATTCGACGAGGTTTTGGTGAAGGCGACAATGGCGTCCATTGCCTTGATCGTGCTCTTCACCATCGGGAAGAGCAGCGGCCAGGTCGGGTCACCGGTCTCGAGATACTTCTCGAAGGTGTGTGCGATCAGGTCGTCCTCCGACATCCCCCAGATCGGTTGGTTGGGGATGTCGAAGAGCACCGCCGTGGGAAGGCCGGCTTGGTCGACCACTGTTTTGAGCAGCATCAGGTCGTCGACCCCAGGCTTTCCTCCGGTAACGAAGAGGACGGCGGTTCCCGTAGCGACCGGCCTTGCTGGGCTGGCGAAGATTATCTCGTGCTCCCAGCGCATGCCCTGCCAGGTTTGGCTGACCAACTTCAGTTTGGGCAGGTTTTGGACGTTCTCGATTCGCCTCCAACTATAGGCGGGCTCGGGTCGGCGCAAGTAGTTCTGCAGTTCGCGAGGTGGACCGCTCGATCTGCCAACGAGCAATAGCGCGAGAGTTGAGATCATGAGATGGATTGTAGCCCCCGCTTACGCTTTGGTCTCAAGGAATTCGAGCACGGCCTTCGCCCGTTGGCCGCCCGCTTCTGCATGCCGGACCAGGCTGATCCCGTGGGGGCCGGCGGACTTGACCAGGTTCGGATGCCTCGCCACCAATTGCTGCACCACTTCGAGTTCTCCCAACATGGCGGCGACGAACACGTCGTACCTCGCCCCTTGATCGATGAGGTAAGTCGCGATGTCGGCCCTACCCATGTACCCCGCTCCGCCGATCGCGCTCTCGAAGTCGCCTCCGCCCCAATCCCAGGTCGCGTTGAGGAGGCTAGGCTGGGCGGCGAGCATCGACTTCACCTTATCGAGATCGCCGTGACCGGCGGCGACGAAGTCCTTCACCAGGTTCGCTTCGATCGCGGGTGGCCGCGGCTTCCCTTGTCCGGTCGAAGATGCTGCCGCAACCGTCGGCGCCACGACAGCCAAGCCACCGAAGGCCAAGACGCTCCGACGAGTCAACTCTGTACTCATGGGCAAGGATACGCGCCGAACGCTTGTCGGGGTGCCTCGATCGGGTGTTGTACGACCAGCCAGCCGTTGGGGTACAATCCCGACTTCTTGCCATCACGGTGCGTTCGAACGCGCCCTGGCAAAGACAAACGCGGTTTCTAGCGAACCCGATGGCCGACCCGCCGAGTAACGGGCGACGGCATCGAATCGGGAATCGCGGACGAAACTGACAATCGGAGGCAACATGCTGCCGGGGATACTCGGAACAAAAATCGGCATGACGCACCTCTTCGACGAAGAGGGGCGCATGGTAACGGTAACGGTCATCCAGGCCGGGCCCGTCTATGTCACTCAGGTTAAGAGCGACCAGGATCGCGAAGGCAAGACCGATGGCTATAACGCCGTCCAAGTCGGCTACGGCGAGATGTCGGACAAGCACCTCACCTTCCCAAAGTTCGGCCACCTGAAGAAGTCCGGGGTGGGAAAGAACCTGCGGACGCTGCGCGAATTTCGCGTGGACGACGTGAGCGGATTCGAGCTCGGTCAAGAAGTGAAGGCCGGCGACGTCTTTGCCGATGGCCAGGTGGTGACCGTCACGGGAACCAGCAAAGGCCGCGGCTTCGCCGGCGGCGTGAAGCGGCACCACTTCAAGGGCCAGCACATGACGCACGGCTACATGACCCATCGACGTCCGCTCGCGAGCGGCGCGACCGGACCGCAGCGCGTTTTCAAGGGCACGAAGAAGCCGGGCCGTATGGGAGGCGACACCGTCACCCAGAAGGGTCTCAAGATCGTGAAGGTCGATGCCGAGCGGAATCTCCTGCTCATCGACGGGCCCGTTCCTGGCGCTAACGGCTCGCTCGTCACGGTCAAGAAGGTAAGCAACTAATGGCGACCCTAGAGATTAAAGACAAGGCCGGCAAGACGGTCGGCAAGTTCGACGTGAAGGGTGCCCTCGCCGAGGCGCAGCCGGTCGCTGCGGTGCTCCACCGGGCGGTCGTCGCCGAAGAAGCGAATTCCCGACAGGGAACCCAGAGCGCGAAGACCCGCAGCGAAGTTCGAGGTGGTGGCCGCAAGCCATACCGGCAGAAGAAGACGGGCAACGCACGGCAAGGAACGATCCGCGCGCCGCACTACGCTCACGGCGGCATGGCGCTAGCCGTCAAGCCACGTGATTACGAAAAGAAGCTGAACAAGCGCGAACGGCGATCTGCGATTCTCGGCGCTTTCAAGGCCAAGATGGACGCAGGCAACATCTCCGTGGTCGACGCGATAAGCTTTGCCACTCCGAAGACGAAGGACGCAATCGCGATGCTGACCGCATTGGGCGTCGCCGACTCCTCCCGCATTCTCGTCATCATGCCGGCTTACGACGAAGTGACGTTCAAGTGCTTCCGGAACCTTCCCAACGTGGAGGTGCGCACGGCGCCCGACACCGAGAAGGAGTCCAAGACGGTGACCTTCTCGACCCGCGATTTATTGGTGGCCAGACAGATCGTCATTGCGAAGGCCGCCCTCGAGCAAATGGAAAAGGTGTGGTCGAAATGAAGAACCCGCACAATGTTATCTTGCGCCCCCGATTGACGGAAAAGGCGGTCCTGCTGAGCCGCGGCAACCCTCATATCCTGGACGATGACGAGGTCGTGCGGACCTACACGTTCGAGGTCGCTCCGGACGCCAACAAGATCGAGATCAAGGCGGCGATCGAAGAAATCTACAACGGCCCTCGCGAGAAGAAAGACAAGGACAAAGAGAAGAGCAAGGGCAAGGCGAAAGAACAAGAAAAGGACGACAAGATGATCGTCGTCACCAGTGTGCGGACCATCTCGATGAAAGGCAAGTCTCGCCGCCTAGGGATGGGTCGCAAGCCCGGTAAGAAGCGTGACTGGAAGAAGGCGATGGTCACCCTCGCCAAGGGCCAGTTCCTGGAGGATTTCGGAGTCTAAGATGCCGACCAAGAAACTCAAACCGACGTCCCCCGGCCGTCGCCATATGATCGTCTCCACTTATTCGGAGATCACTAAGGGCAAGCCGGAAAAGAGCCTGCTGGCCCCTCGACCCAAGTCGGGTGGACGCAATTTTAGCGGACGGGTCACGATTGCGAACCGCGGTGGTGGCAACAAGCGCCGTTACCGAATCATCGACTTCAAGCGAAAGAAGGACGGTGTCGAAGCCAAGGTGGCTGCGATCGAATACGATCCGAACCGCACCTGCCGCATCGCCCTCCTTCACTACACCGACGGAGAAAAGGCATACATCCTCGCTCCAAAGGGGCTCGACGTCGGCGCGAGGATCCAAAGCGGCGAAGGCGCCGACATTCTGCCCGGCAACTGCCTCGCACTCAGGAATATCCCGCTCGGAACGATGGTTCACAACGTCGAGTTGCAGCGGGGACGGGGCGGCCAAATGGTCCGCTCGGCGGGTGCTGCGGCCCAAGTCATGGCAAAGGAAGGCGACTACGTTACTCTCCGCTTGCCCAGCGGCGAGATGCGAATGGTTCACGCGGTTTGCCGCGCGACCGTCGGCGAAGTCGGCAACGCCGAACACGAAAACGAGCAGATCGGCAAAGCGGGCAAGAACCGCGGACTGGGTCGCAAGCCGCACGTTCGCGGCGTCGTTAAGTCTCCTCGCGACCACCCCCACGGCGGTGGCGAAGCCAAGTCGCCGATCGGACGGAAGAAGGGTCCGGTCGACCGCTGGGGCAACAAGGCCCTCGGTAAGAAAACGCGCTCGAACAAGCGGACCGACCGCTTCATCGTTCGCCGGAGGAAGAAGAACTAAACGGTTTTTGTTAACCAATTGAGAAACGTATGGCAAGAAGCATCAAAAAGGGTTACTTCATCGACGATCACCTGATGAAGAAGGTCGTGGCGATGAACGAAGCCGGCGAGAAGAAGCTGATCAAGACTTGGTCCCGCCGATCGACGATCCATCCCGACATGATCGGGCACACGATTGCGGTCCACGACGGCCAGAAGCACATCCCGGTGTTCGTCACCGAGAACATGATCGGCCACAAGCTCGGTGAGTTTGCCCCGACCCGTCGATATCGCGGGCACGGCGGTGTGATTCCCGATCGCGGTACGCGCTTGCGATAGACTCGATCGAGGGGCCGCGCGGTATAATCAGGGGCCTTGCGCCAAGAGGGCGAGGCACGGTGCGTTGCGCGACGACCGACCCTACAGGACGAAAGACGAAATGGAAGTACGAGCAGTAGCAAAATTTGTACGGGTGCAGCCGAGAAAGGTTCGGCTGGTCGCCGCCGAAGTTCGAGGAGAACCGGCGGTGATGAGCGCGCATAAGCTCCGCTTCCATCCCAGCAAGGGCGCCTTCGTTCTGAGGAAGGTCCTCGTGAGCGCGATTTCGAACGCGATCGAGAACAACGGCGCGATCGCGGAGAATCTTCGTATCGCCCGCATCGAGGTCGACGAGGGTCCACGCCTCAAGCGTATCGAGCAGCGCGCCATGGGCCGCGGCAATCGGATCGTGAAGCGGATGAGCCACATTACGGTGGTCGTCGAGGACTACGAACCGGCCGCGAAGGTAAAGCCGCACGGCACCAAGGCCAAGGCCCGACCGAAGTTCGAGGCCCCTAAGAAGGGCAAGAAGCAGGCCGAGAAGGCGGACGCCGCAGCGGCCGTCGAGCCGGAAGCCACCGAAACCACCGTAGCGACGGAACCCGCCACCATCGAAACCCCCGAAGTTGAACCGGTCGAGACTATCGAAGTGGTCGAGGCCACCGACACGACTCCCGAACCCGAGGTTGGGACCGCAGCGGTCACCGAAGAGCCCTCCATGGTGGAGAGCAGCGAACAAACCACCCTCGAGGCAACCGGGCTCACCGATGTCGATGAAGCGATCGCAGAGATCGAAGGCGCACCCGGCAACCAGCCGGAAGACAAGAAGGACTAACGAGGCTACATTTGGGTCAGAAAATACATCCTGTCGGTTTTCGAATCGGAGTCATCCGTGGTTGGGATAGCCACTGGTACTACGACAAGAAGGGTTACGGCACTGCGCTAAAGCAGGACGCCGATATCCGGCGCTTTATCAAGGACCGCGTCGGCACCGGCAACGTCTCGCGGGTCGAAATCGAACGCGCCGCCAACCGGGTGAAGGTCACGATCTTCACGGCGAGACCCGGAGCGATCATCGGCCGAGGCGGAAAGGGCATCGACGAGCTGACCGACAACCTCAACCGGATGGTCCGCAAGGCAGACAATACCGCCGTCGTCCAGGTCAACGTCACCGAAGTCCGTCAGCCGGAGCTCGATGCGCAGCTGGTCGCCGAGAATATCGCCCAGCAGCTCGAGAAGCGCGTCTCGCACCGACGCGCGATGAGACAGGCCATGACGCGATGCGTGCGAATGAACGGCCGAGGTATCAAAGTCCAAGTGTCCGGACGCTTGAACGGCGCTGAGATTGCTCGCCGAGAGTCCGACAAGGTCGGCAAGATTCCTCTTCACACCCTTCGAGCCGACATCGATTACGGCCTTGCCACCGCCTATACCATCTACGGAACCGTCGGCATCAAAGTCTGGATTTACAAGGGCGAGGTTTTGCCCGAGAAGCAGCGACAAGCGGCGGCGGAAGCTCAACAGGAGTTCCGCCGTCGTCGCGACGAGGAGCGCGCTGCTTCCATCGCAGCGAAAGCCCAAGCCGCTCCCGCCGAAGTGCCCGCTCCGGAAGAAGCCGAACCGGTCCTTGCGCCCGTCCCTGAGGAGGTCTCCGCCGATGTTAATGCCTAAGCGAGTCAAACACCGTAAGCAACACCGCGGACGAATGTGTGGCATGGCCACCCGAGGAAACTCGATCGACTTCGGCCTGTATGGGATCATGGCTCTCGACTGCGGCTGGGTCACCAGTCGACAGATCGAAGCCGCCCGTATCGCGATGACTCGCCACATCAAGCGCGGTGGGCAGGTGTGGATTCGGATCTTCCCGGACAAGCCCTTTACGAAGAAGCCCCTCGAACAGCGAATGGGCAAAGGAAAGGCTCCCGTCGAAGGTTGGGTGGCCGTCGTGAAGCCGGGACGCATCCTCTTCGAGATGAACGGCGTCCCGGTCGAAGTCGCCCGAGAGGCCATGCGACTCGCGATTCACAAGCTGCCGATCGACTGCAAGTTCGTCACCAAGGAAGACTTCAAGTACGGAAATCCAATGCAGTCGCAAAAGAACACCGAGAATGTGGCATCCGCCGAAGCCACGCCGGTAACCGAGACAAAGCCGACACGCGCAGCCAAGACTGCCGAACCCGAAGAGGAAGTACCGGTTATCGACGAGCCGATTGCCGTGGAGGAGACCGTCGTGGAGGCCGAAGCCCCCGAGAAGGACAGCGAGTAGATGAAGGACCTTAAGACATCCGAACTGAAGGATAAGACCGTACCGGAATTGGAGGCTATGGTCGCCACCGAGCGAGCCGACCTCTACAAAGCGCGACGCGATCTCGTGTTGCGGCAGCTGACCGATACCGCTAGCCTGAAGGTGCGGCGCCACAACATCGCGCGCCTTCTGACTCTCATCGAAGAGAAGAAGCGAGGAACTCAGGCGTGAGCGAGCAACAGAAAGAATCGACCCGGAACAGCCGCAAGGTCCGGCAGGGTGTGGTCGTCTCCAACAAGATGGATAAGACGGTCGTCGTGAAGGTCGAGCGCCGCATACAGCACCCGCTGTACGGCAAGACCGTTCTGCGAACAGGAAAATTCAAGGCTCACGACGAGATGAGTTGCGATATCGGGGATACCGTCGAACTCATGGAAACGCGACCGCTCAGCAGAGAGAAACGCTGGCGGGTTTCGCGCATCATCGAAAAGGTTAAGTAAAGCGTCATGGTACAGCAGTTTACGAGACTCAAGGTCGCCGACAACTCGGGAGCACGCGAGATCATGTGCATTCGCGTGCTGAAGGGGTCGCAGCCTCGCTACGGCACGGTCGGCGATGTCATCGTCGGTGCCGTGAAGAGCGCGACACCCAACATGCCCGTTAAGAAGGGCGAAGTTGTCCGAGCCGTCATCGTGAGGACCAAGAAGGCGGTACGCCGCGTCGACGGATCGACACTTCGATTCGACGATAATGCGTGCGTCGTGATCAACCCCGCCAACATGGAGCCGCGCGGCACGCGCATCTTCGGCCCAGTGGCTCGCGAACTGCGCGACGCCAACTTCATGAAGATCGTCTCGCTCGCCCCGGAGGTGCTGTAACCATGCCAACAAAAGCCGACATCAAGAGACTTCGACAGCACGTAAAGGTGAAGATTCGCTCCGGCGACCGGGTCATGATCATCGCTGGCAAAGATAAGGGCCAGCGCGGATACGTGGCCGCCGTCGCTCCGAAAGAGCAGAAGGTCATCGTGCTGCAGGATAACGAGGAGAACCCGGACCAACCGCTGCCGCTCAACGCCGCGATTAAGCATCGCAAGGCTCGGATGCAGGGCGAGCGGTCCGCGCGTATCCAGATTCCTGTACCAATTCATATCAGCAACATCATGCTGATCGATCCGAAGACCGACAAGCCGACCCGCATCGGCCGACGCAAAGAGGGAGACAAGATCGTTCGCTACGCGAAGAAGAGCAACGAAACTCTCAAGGATCTGCCTCTCATCGATAAGACAGACAAGAAGTAGCGACTGCTCGGCGGGGAGACAGCGCGAAGGAAAAGTCATGGCAAAAAAAGATAAGGAATCGACCGAAGCTGCCGTTCAAGTCAAGCTGCCGGCCCCTCGCCTCAAGAAGCACTATAAAGAAAACGTGCTGCCCAAACTGATGGAGCAGTTCAAGTACACGTCGATCATGCAGGCGCCCCGCCTCGAGAAGATCGTCATCAACATGGGCATCAAGGCTAACGATGATAAGAACCTCGAAAACAGCGTCCGCGATCTTCTGCTGATCGCTGGTCAGAAGCCTGTTATCACCAAAGCCCGCAAGGCCATTTCGAACTTCAAACTTCGGCAAGGCATGAAGGTCGGCGCGAAGGTGACTCTCCGCGGCGATCGCGCTCACCACTTCTTCGATCGCCTGGCCAGCGTAGTGCTCCCCCGTATTCGCGACTTCCAGGGCCTTTCGCCCAACTCGTTCGATGGCCGCGGCAACTACTCGCTCGGCCTCAAGGAACAGCTCGTGTTCCCGGAGATCCCCTACGATAGTTTCGACCGCATCCGCGGGATGGACATCGTTATCTGCACCACTGCCCGCACCGACGAAGAGTCGCGAGTGTTTCTCAAAGCGATGGGCCTTCCCCTGCGCGAGAAGTAGACTTCCGGTCTTCTGCCCCGCGCCACTCGGCGCGGGGCTTGCTTTCGCCCCTCGGAGTCCGACTGTGACTCGCATCACGGTCCAAGCGTGTTCGAAGTCGCTGCAAGTTTGGATGCACGGTCAGACACTGAGGCTGATATGAAACACAATCCTTTGTTCGATAGGCCGATTGGGCGGTATCTCCCGGTCATCGGATTTGCACTGGCCATCGGCTTCATGGGCTGCGGTGGCGGAGGCGGTGCCGGGGACAACGGCGGATCTTCCGGAATCACAGCGGGCGGTTCGACCGGAGGGACCGGCGGAACGACGGGTGGCAACACCGGAGGCTCCACCGGAGGCACATCAGGAGGCACCAACGGCGGTACGGGCGGAGGCACCACCGGCGGTTCGAGCGGAGGCAGCACCGGAGGTACATCGGGTGGCACGACCGGAGGTACGACGGGCGGATCCTCAGGCGGATCGACCGGCGGAGGCGGGGGCGGCATCAAGGAACAACTTGGCCTCCTGACGCCGGGCACCTGGTTTCGGCAGCGAACCCGAGTCGTCCTTAACGGGATGGAACTCGAATCCAATTTCCTGAACGAACTGGGCGAGAGCGTTTTCGACGGCGCCCCGTGCTTCCGCTACCGAGTGCAGGAACTGAACGGTCAGGGGGACTCGTTCTCGTACGTGCAACAACAATCAGATCGTTCCGTGCTGCTGCTGGCGCAGAGTAGCGCCGATCAACTGGATCGAGTGACTTCGGGACAAGCGCTCTTGTCGCCGGGGAAGTTCTACGTCGGAGCGGAGTACACATCCGAGTACACGCTTGCGAGTGGCATTCGGCGAAGGGAGCACTACCGCGTCCTAGGCAGGGAGCGGACCTCGGTTCAGGCTGGCACCTTCGACACATGGAAACTGTCCGTCACCGGCACAAGCCACGAGCATGGCATCGACATGCGGGTCGAGGGCACGCTTTGGGTCGTCCCTTCGCTCAACGCCTCAGCGCGGCTCTCGGCCAGCGTGTGGGTGGAAGGCGCCGGCATGGAAGGCACGGTCGAGACTGAGCTGTTGGATTACGGTTCCGGTCGCGGTCCAACTCAAGGCCGATCGCAAAAGGCACACCCCCAGAGCCTCGAGTCCCGCATTGCGACCTGGCTCACCCGCTGAGGGCACGGCGGCGAAACCCGAATACGATTCGGGTTTCGCCGTACCCGATGTCCAGCCACGGAAGTAACCGTTTCGAAACCCCCTGCGTCCGATAACCGGAGGAAATCGCCCATGACCGGTATCGTCGCGCTCGTCACGCTTTCATCGCTACTCACCCTGCCCGAGCCCCTCCTGTGGCTTCGCCCCGATGGACGAATCACCGTTGAGGGCAAGATGGTCGAACCCACTTACAGCCCGGGCACTCGACGGATTCGTATTCGCGAGGGCACAGCATTCGATTTCGACGGCAAGCGGTCGGGAATCTTGCTCGCCGACCTGCCCGTGTTCCACCTCCAGGACGAGATCACAGTCTCGTGCTGGATTTACCTGCGAACCTATTGGAACGACGGACCGGGCACGCAGATCTTCTTCCGCGGTGACGATCGATGCGGACTCGATCCCTACACGCTGGTGGTCCACGGCAACGGCACCGCTCACTTCGGGGTGCAGGACGCCGAGCAGAACTGTGGCTCGGTATCTACCGAAGTCCCACTGTTCCGATGGGTACACCTGATGGGAACGTTCAGCAGAGAAAGAGGCCGCGTCGAATTCTATCGGGATGGCGTCCATGTCGCCTTCACGACGACAAGCAAGGCTCCACTTTTCGATCTCGATCCTGCTTGGGCTCCCGGCATCGGGATCGGGAACGTGCAGAACGAGAAGGGCCCGCACAATCAGCCGCTCAACGGCTCGATCTTCGACCTGCGACTCTATCGCTCGGTGCTGACTCCGGATCAGGTAGCCCCATTCCCGGGCATCGCCGATCCGCCGCTCTAGACGAAAGCCCCGCTCCCCTGCGTCTTCGCAGGAGAGCGGGGCCTCGGTCCCACTACTTCCCGGACTTACGGAATGCCATCCCTTGGCTCTCGGGACGCCCATAAAGCTCGGGATGGAGGTAGCGGCCAGCCTCGATGCCGATCTTGTCGACTTCCACGCGTGCCGGCCGCTCCTGCGAGTAACGATCGTTGCGGACGGCCTTAACCTCCCACGACACGCGCTTACCCGGCACCCCGCCTGCGACTCGGAAGACGACGATCGGGGCAGGTTGTCCGGGCGACATGCGAGATGCTGCAGCAAGCGCGGTCTCGCTGATCTCTTCGACGATATGCAAGTTCGGCATCGCGGCGCCAATCGGCGTTAGCGTGTACCGCGGGTCCCGGTTGATGCGGGCAAAGTATGAAGGCATCTCCACGGTTGCTTCGCCCTTGCCATCGAGCGTCACCTTGCCGGAGTAGATGTTCAGGACCTCGGGACTTTCAGCGGCGTAGTGCTGCAAGTACATATTCGCAGGGTCCTCCGGATGGTCGATGCGGAAACCCTTGAATCCGCTTGCGCCCAAATCGCCCTGCGCCCATATTGACCACGCATCAGGGTTGGCAAATGCCGTCACGCCGTAGATGCCATACGTGGGGCCACTCGACTCGAAGTTGCTCCCTTGCACGCTTCTGCCCGAGGTGCTGTCAGTCACAAAGTATCCGCCGGTACTCAGTCCGCTCGTTGCAGTGGCAAAGCCTTGGACGGCGTCTTGGCCAGCACTGAACCGGCCTCCGGCGTAGCCGCCATTCCCAAGGACTCCTACGTATTCGCTCGTCCCGTAAACTCCGATTCCAGTATCACTGGATGCCTCACCTAGAACCCCGTAGTTGATGCCACTGGACGCTGTGGCCTGCCCATAAACGCCTCGGCCGGTCGTGCTCGCACTCGTTCCCCGAACGCCGTATGCGCTTCCGCTCGTTGCGGTCGCGTTGCCGAAGACCCCGATTCCCGAAGTGCCCGCATTACGACCATCTAGCGCTGCAAAGCCGGTGTTCGTGGTGACCCAAATGCCGGTATCGCTTGGAGAGTCCACGCGCAAGCCTCGGCCGGAGCCGGTGTTGTTGATTCGCACCGCATCCGTTCCCGGGCTCTCGAAAAGCCCGGCGAGGCCCGACGTGCTCGTCACCCTTCCATGGATGCCGATCGTCGATCCACTTGCGGCGGTGTTCTCCGCCAAGACGCCTGCACGATTGGTCGCCGATGAGGCACCGTGGACGCCGATTGCCAGTCCCGAGGTGCCGAGGACAGCCGCGCCGGAAGTGCTGTTGTTCTGGAAGTGGCCGCCGTAAGTTGAACCGCTCGTGCCCGAGGCAACGCCATCCACGCCGACGGAGGAACCGTGGCCTGTCACTCCCAGGCTCCCACCGGTGGCGAACACTCCAATACCATTCGGGCTAACGGTCTCGAAGAAGCCAGCAAATGTGAATCCACTGGAATGCGTTGTTCGACCCCAGACCGCGGTACCGGATGCGCTGGCGGTCGTCGCGTAGATCCCGCGTACCTCTCCCGTTGTCGCGGTGGATTGAACCCGCAGCGTAGAAGCGCCATTCGATGTTGTGGCCGAATCGAAGAAGCCGGCGTAGTTGAGCCCCGTCGATGCGCTCGCCTGTCCCAATATCGCTGTTCCGGTCGTGCTGCTCACCGAACCTAAGACCCCGATCGTTGCTCCTGAAGGCGCGGTGGCGATGCCCGCCACCCCGCGTCCTGATGTGCTGGTCGACTCAAAGCGCCCTCCGTAGCTCGGACCAGAGGCCGACGTGGCTAAGCCGAACACTCCTCGCCCATCCGTGGAGGCGGCTTCGCCGAACACGCCATAGGTCGTTCCGCCGCCCGAACCAGCTACACCGTGGACAGCCCTTCCACTGTTGCTGCTTACGGTTGCGAAGATGCCCTTGGCATTGGCACCCACCGAAGTATTCGTGACAGCGAGAATGTGCGTCAGGCTATCGCCCGTGAGCGCCAACGGAATGCTGGCAGTTGTGATAAAAGCACTGGAATCCAATCCGTCGATCAGGTCTGCATTCAGATTGTTGACCTTGCCCGTGCTCGATACCGTGAATGGCACCGTGGCGTTGCTGAAGATTGGCGAAGCTGAAAAGGTCTTTGCCGCGGTGAACGTCTGGATCGTGTTGAGAAACGCGACGCGCGTCGAAAGCCGCGCGTCAGCAAGCGTTCCGCTCGAAATGTTCGTCGCGTTGAGATTCAACAAGCCCGCACCCCCACCCAAGAACTGATCGGCGATCGAGGTTCCCGAAATGTTCGTGTGCCCAACTTGCGGGGTACCGGGTGTCGTTGGCTGCAGCGTAACGAGCGCATGCGCTTGAGGTTGCGAATCCGCACGCTCGCTCAAAACAATGATGCTGGCTGCTATGCCGATGCACGACAGACTGATTACTGCAAGACGAGTCATTTTGAAGCCTCCATTTCCAATTGATGAACTTATGATGTGTCCAAACAGTATAGCGAGCAAATCTGCCAATCGCCATCGATCGTCATGAATAGCTCCGAAAAACCTTCTCGTAAGGTCGCTATCAGTCCAAGACGGATCACATCGTTCGACTCGAAGGAGCAAGCCCATCCCCATAATCGGCCGATACAGCCCCTTGGCGGTGACGAAGGCGGCCGAACCGTGGAACAATGATGGATAACCTCGACCATGCACCTCGTCGAACCGATCGAATACCGTTCAGACGATCTCGGCCTACCGTGGATGCGGACCGAGCGCCTCATCTTGCGCTTCGGTGCCGACGCAGATGTCGAGCCGATGGTTCGCTTTAGGGTCGACAACCGGGAACACCTCGCCCCCTGGGAGCCAGAAAGGAACGGATATTTCTTTACCGAAGACGCCTGGCGTCGCCGCTTCAGACTCAGCGTCCAGGAGGCGGAGCGCGAAGAGGCTTACTCCTTCGTGCTCTTCCCCATCGAAGAAGAAAACCGCGTGATCGGAGTCGCCAATCTGCAGGACGTGTATCGGCACTTCAGCCAGAGCGCTACGCTGGGATACTCGATCGATCGCGCCTATCAGGGACTGGGCCTAATGACCGAAGCCTGCCGCGCGGTAATCTGGTTCGCGTTCAGCGTTCTAGGGCTCCACCGGGTCGAGGCGTGTTACATGCCTACGAACCGGGCCTCTGCTCGCGTTCTGGAGAAGCTCGGCTTCGTCCGCGAAGGGCTTCTCCGCCAATCGTTGCTCGTCGATGGCCGTTGGGAGGATCATGTCCTGAGCGCCATCATCGACGAAGACTGGAAACCGCAATGAAACAGATCGATCCCAGCCGCATTAGGCTCTTCTTCGAGCCCAAAGACCGATTCCGCATGACCATCGAAGACGATTGTTCCTACATCACGGTCCGTCCTGCCTGGGCTTCTCCCCTCAGCAATCCCAAGCGGTTTCTCGCCCTGCTCGACAGCAAGGGAGAAGAAATTGTCACGCTGGATGACCCACAGCGCCTGCCCCCCGACTCCTGGAAGGCCGCGCAAGAGGAGCTTCGCCGCCGCTACCTGACCGCGACCGTTCTCCGCGTGGACTTCGCCAAAGTCGAGTTTGGCGCCACCTACTGGCACGTCGAGACCGACCGAGGCACCCGCGACTTCGTGACGCAGAGCCTTCAGGAAAACGCTCAATGGCTTTCCGACCACCACTTGCTCCTGATCGATGTCGACGGCAACCGCTTCGAAATCCCCGACATCCGCGGCCTCGACGACAAGAGCCAGGAGTTCATCCACCGGATTCTGTAGCGACCTGCGGGACGCCGCTGTTCGCCCAAGGAGCCCCTCCCACTCGCCAGATAGCGAAGGGGAGGGGTTCGGGTAAGTGTTTCCCTAGTCCACCTGCACGCCGTTTGCGTCCAGCACCGGGATTCCCTGCGCACTGTACATGTTGCGACCCCAGAGCCACTTGCGAGGGTTGAGTGTCGCCTCCACGCTAAAGAATTTCGCGTGGCCGTCGGCGAACGTATAGTTCGACCCGTTTCCAAAGCGCCGCGGCTCGATGTAGACGAGCTGAATGTAGTCCGGCCCCGGGTTCGTCTTGCAGCCGGCAAAGCCCTCTTCCGCCTTGACTCTCGTGGCGGCATAGACTGCATTCACGGTCGGAGGAAACTCGCTCGCGGCTTCTCCCTTCCACTTGGTTCCCGCCGCGTTGAGCATGACCGCATTGACCGAACGGTGTGACTTGTTCTTGAAGTTCGTGCTCTGTTGGTTCGAGGTGTCGTTCACGCAATGAGGCGTATTCGAGAAGGGCGCCACCGCGATCAGGCTCGTCGGTGCTTCGATCGCCGATGCCCCAACCACGTTCGCCGGATCGACGCTGCGACGCTTTCGCGGCATGATCGCAGCGTTGACGGTATAAGACAGACGCGGGACCTGACTGTCGCAAGGCGGGTCGCTGGGATTCGACTCGGAAATGCTGGCGCAAGGCGGATTCGTCGGAACGAGGCCGCGGCCAGGGTCGCCGGGAGAAACAAAAATCTCCGAGCTCTTCATATACGGCATAATGCCCGCCGACCAGTGCCAGTACCCGTTCAGGTCGCCCTGGTCGTTCTTGTACCAATACGCTTGAGGATAAACGTCTTCGTTATCACTCAGGTACATCATGACGGCGATGCCGATCTGCTTCATATTGCTCAGATCGGCAGATTTCTTTGCCGCTTGTTTTGCCTGGGCAAAGACGGGGAACAGAATCGCAGCAAGAATGGCGATGATCGCGATGACGACGAGCAGCTCGATGAGCGTAAATGCTTTCTTCAAGGCCTCCTCCATGCGGCCGTCTCTATACGGACAGCCACGCCCATCGTAGACGTCGCCATGCAAATCCTAATCGTTTCTTTACCGAAGGTTAACGGAGCCTTAATGGTGAACTTAGCCGGGCCGCCTACCAATGCACGCCGGACTCCGTTCCCAGCATCACCTGCACCAGGATCGGCGAATTCGCCAGCAAGATCATCAGCCACGTGCGCCGCTTGCCGATGTCCTCAGCCAAAAAGAACATTCGCGGCGGAAAATAGAGGAGGAGCGCGAGGAAGCAGAGGATCAGCAATCGGGCTACAAAGTCGAATACCCCAGACACGCGCGGCAACTCCACCATCGAAAGCAAGTTCCAGATCAGCTGAAACAAGACCATGTTGGCGAATAAGCATGTGTCGCCGATCCAAGCTGCTGCTCGGCTACGCAAGAAGGCGAATCGTGGTGGCTCCTTAGGAATTGTGAAATAACGATACACCAACACCGTGTGCAGAATCATCAGGGCGATCCCCACGAAGATCGACCCGACGAACACCGCTCCATCCGGCTCCCGCTTCCCGTAAACCGTCTGCAGGATAGTGGCGTTCACGGCGGCGAAGATGACAGCCGTCAGACAGAAATAGAAAATGGGATTGAACAAGCATCCGTCCATCGGGTCGGCCCGAATGGCTGTCTGCGTTCGCGCAATGCGCTGGTGGTAGCCCCACCGCGAGAGCGTCGCGCCGAGTGGCGCCAGCACGAAGAGGGCGACGGCCATGCCGAAAATGAACACCTGCGCCAATGCATCCCCCTCGGAGGCCTGCCGAATCGTGCCGACGAAGAGTCTGGAGAGTCCGACCATCACGGTCAGATTCAGCAGGAAGACGAACAGATCGAGCAGGAGCCCTCGGTTTGAAGGAAAGAATAGCCGGGCGACTGCTCCCCGTAGCACGCCGGCCCAGTCTCGGTTGTCGCGGTTCGCCATGCGTTGGGATTATGCGTGCGAAATGCACGAAGTCCGCGCGTGCCAGCGCTGCAGCTCGGGCGGGTAAATTCCGAGCCAATGGACGTCACCGAAGCCCTGCTCGATTCTTGGGACCGGCAGTGCCGGATCGTGGAGGCAGTGGCTAGCCTCGTCGATGAGGCGAACCGCCATGTCAAGCCTTCTGAAGATGGCTGGCCGCTCGACAAGCAACTCGCCCACATGCACAACACGAGGAAGTTCTGGCTTTCGCAAGTGGCGCCACAGCACGCGGCGAACCTGGGGGAGGTCTATGCCGACGAAAATGGGACTCTCATCTCAGACCTCGACGCCATCAAGGCTTGCCTGCGCGCAAGTGGATTGGCGGTTCGCGAGGCGGTGCGAGAGGGTCTGGCCAAGGTGGGCGGCCCCATGACGGGGGAGAATGCGACCTACGACAACCCCGTTCTGCTCCTACAACACATGGTGTGGCACGACGGCTGGCACGTCGGTCTCATCTTCCTGGCACTCCGCCTCAACGGCCAAGAACCGCCCGAAGAATGGGAAGAGTCCCATGTTTGGGGCCAGTGGCGCACCGAGACGTGGTAGGGCAACCGGCGCGAAGCGCGGTCAAGGACACAAGGATCTTCGAGCTTGATGAGATGATTCTCGCATGAACGCGAATCAAGCCCTTTGGGAAAAGGGAGATTTCACTCGCATCGCCGACAGCATGAGGGAGAGCGGTGAAGCGCTCGTCCGAGAGCTCGGAATCACCGAGGGGCTCAAAGTCCTCGACATCGGCTGCGGCGACGGCACGACCGCAATCCCCAAAGCGAAGCTCGGGGCGGACGTCCTGGGAGTCGATATCGCAAGGAACTTAGTCGAAGCCGGGAACCGCCGCACACGCGAGCTCGGCCTGCACAACTGCCGGTTCCAAGAAGGCTGCGCGACAGAGCTGCTTGGCATCCAAGATGCCTCGATGGACCTCGTCGTCAGCATCTTCGGAGCCATGTTCGCGCCGAAGCCCTTCGACGTGGCCAAGCAAATGGTCCGAGTCACCAAGCCAGGCGGACGCATCGTGATGGGCAACTGGATCCCCAACGATCCGACGCTTGTCGCGCAAATCCTCAGAATCAGCTCCGCGTACTCTCCACCGCCGCCCGAAGGATTCGTGAGCCCGATGACTTGGGGAGTAGAAAGCCACGTGGTAGAGCGCTTCACTGCCGCGGGCATTCCCGAGCCGAGCATCTCGTTCCAGCGGCACACTTGGATTTTCCGCTATCCCCGTTCGCCGTCGGAATTCCTGGCCGAATTCCGCCACTATTACGGCCCGACGATGAATGCCTTCGAGGCGGCGGAGAAAAGCGGCCGTGCGGTCGAGCTTCAGCAGGAATTGGAAAAGCTGTTCGACAGTCAGAACACGAGCGGCAGGAACGACACGACGATCATCCCTGCGACCTACCTGCGGGTAACGATCCTGCGGTGACCGCCCAAAGGCTGGTGTAGAATCATCTGAGTGATGCCTGTATTCCTGGGAGCCCTTGTCGTTGTCCTCCTCCCAGTGACGCTGTTCGCCGCATCCGGGGCCCAAGGGGCCGACGCGAAAGCAGCCTTTACGTTCGACAAGGTCGAGTACTTCCACCGATACACGAAGGGCAGCCTGCACGAGTTCACGCCGAAGGGCCAATCCGACCTGAAGAAGTGGACCGAGATGTTCACGATCAACGACTATCCGGCCGTCAAGGACGGTGACGCACTGGCAAGGTCGGCAAGCTCGGTCCTGGAGACCTACAAGGCCAACCAGGCGATGGTGGTTCGCACCGATTCGGTTCCGAGTACACCAGCCAAACCAGCCGAGCACCTCGTCGTCGTGCTCTTTCCCAGAAAGGAGTTTATCGAGGTGGCGTTTACCCGGTTCCTGCTCGACAAGGACGCCGGAGCTTCCTTGGTTTACTCCCATCGCATTTATGGCACCAAAGCCGGCAACGTAATGAGCGAGTGGCTCAAGAAGAATGGGGAACGGATCGAGAAGGCGCTGATGGCGATTCCAGGAGTGCCCAAGCATTAAGACAGTTGAGAGTCCAGCCGCCATCGTATCCTCGTCATCGCTTCTCATGCGCTCGGCGTGAGGACCTTCCATTCGGGCATCGGCCCACCAGCACTTGATAGCAACCATGAACGTTATGAATAGAACCGTTTGGCATTGCGCCGTTGTCGCGATACTGGGCACCGAGTTGTGGTACGGGTCAGCGCAAAGGCGTTTCGAGATACACGATAACTCAGACCACAAGGTCAGCTTTATCACTGTGACGCAGGATGTTAAACTGGAGGTGCTGGATTGGGGCGGAACTGGACCATACCTTGTTCTTCTCACCGGACTCGGCGATAACGCGCATGTGTTCGATGAGTTCGCGTACCAGTTCACCGATCGGTTCCATGTCATCGGCATCACGCGAAGAGGTTTCGGAAAGTCAAGCCAACCTGCCCAGGGTTACGACATCGAAACGCGCGTGCGCGACGACATCGCGGTTCTGGATAGCCTGAAGATCAAGGACGCCATCTTCATGGGTCACTCCGTCGCTGCGACGGAGCTCAACAAGCTAGGTTCGGACTATCCGGAGCGCGTCAGGAAGCTGGTGTACCTCGACGGCATGGACCTGGGTTCGGGAGACTGGACGAAGCTCCCCCAGCCGCCAGGCCCACCTGAACCCACCGCGTCAGATTTGGAGTCGGTGCAGCGTTTTTGGGCGTTGAACGCACGCGACGATGGATTTCGAAGACCGCTGGCGGCGATCATGAATGCAGTGCAAACAGACGCCTCGGGCAAGATCGTCGACGCAGTGACACCTCCAGAGATCTCAGCCAAGATCATCGAAGGACTGCAGCCGGCAAAGTTGGATCGAATCAGAGCACCGACGCTCGCGATTCTCAATCGCGTGACCCCGAACTCGAGGGCGCCATACTACTCGCGACTCGATCCCGAGCAGCAGGCGGAGTACGGTCGCCGCATTACCGCCCTTTCGAAGTGGATAGGTGGCCAAATCGACCGCTTCAAGAAGGAAGTAAAAGGGTCCAAGGTCATCGAAATCACGGACGGAAACCACTACATATTCATCGTCTATGAGGCGATGGTCGTGCGGGAAGTTCGCAAGTTCCTGTTGGAAGAAAGATAAATCGTAAGGAATCTTACTTCCACGTCTCTGGCCGACGGACCGCATCCACGACCTGGCGGACCGCAGCGACCACCAACTGTGGCTGCTCCAACTGAATACCGTGGCTGCTATGCGTCTCCGTGATGTGCTTCGCTCGGAGATGGGCCGCCAACTGTTCATGCGCTTCGCGCCACGCGGGCCACGTTTCTGCACCGCCCGCGCCGAACTCGAATTGCTTGTCGGCAGTGAGAATCACGACGGGGATTCTGCGAACGGGAGCGGCGGCACGAAGGGCGGCAACGCTCGCTTCATAGTCCGCTGCCTCCAGTTCGACGGGATCGCCCAGTTTGATGGCCTCGCTCGCGAAGTGCGTCCACTGCGCGGGGGAAAGCGAGGTCTTCAAGAACTCCGAAAATGGATCGACCAGAACGAGACCGACGACGTCATCAGGGTAAGTACTCGCATACAGCTTCGCGATCGTGCCGCCCAGCGAGTGCGCGACCAGAACGTAGGGCCCCGGAATCTCGGAAGCGGCCAGCAACGCGTGCAGGTCCGCGACTCCGGTGACTGCCGAGGTCGGCTGAGCCACGGGCGTCGTCGGCGTCGGGCTCCCGTCGAGCCGCGTGGTTCCGGGCCGATCGTATGCACAGACCCGCGTGAAGCGTGCTACCTGCGGAAGGACGGCTTTCGGGCTCGGCTTCATCTCGCCACCCTCGATCACCGTCGTCCAGTCATCGTAGGAGCCCCGCGCGCCCGCGATCAGCACGACGGTCGGCGAGCCAGTGCCCCGACAATCCACGTACATCTCGCGCCCGGCCCCAACGCCGACGAGGCCCGCAAAGTCCGGGGGGTTCTTGGGCGGGGAGCCCGCGCAGCCCCCGATCAAGACCGGCGCAACGAAGCCAAGAGCGAGGGTCAGGAGGAAGGCTGCCCGCATGATGCGCCAGTTTAACCTCACCACCAATCGCAAGGACGCCGAAGAATCAAACTGGGGAAGGGCGGCGGTGCCTATTACTCCCCCTCAGGCACGGG
>DDTO01000004.1:874807-975274 GCA_002344135.1 Chthonomonas sp. UBA2362
TCCCCCTCACGGCGTGAGGGGGAAGTCGTCGTTCGGACTACAATCCACTCGTGATCACCGTAGTCGGAGGTGGGTTCGCCGGGGTCGAGGCGGCGTGGGGAGCGGCGGAGCGCGGGTCGAAAGTGCGGCTCTACGAGATGCGGCCTCAGCGGATGACGCCTGCCCACAAGACAGGCCTCCTCGCCGAGCTCGTCTGCTCCAACAGCTTCAAGTCCAAAGCCCCCACAAGCCCCGCGGGGCAGCTCAAAGCGGAGATGGTCGGGCTCGGCTCGCTCGTCATCCCCCTCGGAGAGGAGCATTCCGTGCCCGGAGGAGAGGCCCTCTGCGTCGATCGAGACCGTTTTGCCAGCGCAGTGACCGAGCGAATCGACCAACACCCCAACATCGACCTCGTCCGAGAGGAGTTTCGCCCCGGAGATCACGACGGCCCCCTCGTCGTAGCCACCGGCCCCCTCACCAGCCCCGATCTCTCCGCTTGGCTGGCCTCGCTCACCGGCCGCGAGCACCTCTACTTCTACGATGCCGTCAGCCCGGTGGTCGACGCATCGACCCTCGACCCCAGCATCGTCTTCGCCCAGAGCCGATACGACAAAGGAGGGGACGACTATCTCAACTGCCCCTTCGACAAGGACAAGTACGAGGCCTTCGTTCACGCTCTCGTCACCGCCGAGCGCGCTCCCATCCACGACTTCGAGGCCGAAGGCGACCAATCGGTCCCGCTCGAGGACCGACTCCTCGCGAAGATCAACTATTTTGCCGGATGCACCCCCATCGAGGCCATCGCCGACAAGGGAGCGCGCTCCCTCGCCTTCGGCAACTTCAAGCCGGTGGGCCTCACCGACCCCCGAACCGGCCGCCGACCCTACGCCGCCCTCCAGCTCCGCCCCGAGAACCGCGAAAAGAGCCTCTATTCCCTCGTCGCATGCCAGACCCGCCTCAAGTGGGGCGAGCAAAAGCGCGTCTTCCGCATGGTGCCCGGCCTCGCACAGGCCGAGTTCGTCCGATTGGGCGTCATCCACCGCAACACGTACATCGAAGCGCCCCGCGTGCTCGGGCAGAACCTCGAACTGCGCCAGCATCCGGGCATCTACGTCGCGGGACAGCTCACCGGGGTCGAGGGCTACGTCGAAAGTGCCGCGATGGGCATCTACGCGGGCATCATGGCCCACCGAGCGGACCGGGGCCTCCCCCCCGAGCCCCCGCCGAGGGCCAGCGCCTTCGGGTCCCTCCTCGCGCACCTCCAGGACGCCACCCCACGGGACTTTGCGCCCATGAACATCAACTGGGGCCTCTTCCCCGAGCCCTCCGAGACCACCCGAGACAAGGGCGTGCGGCGCGCAGCACAACTCGAAGCCGCCAGAAAAGCCTTCGACGGGTGGCGCGCGCGCCTTGGGTAACCTCTCGAACACATGTCAAGAGACCAACATCAAGATATCAGGATCGGAACCATGGCCGGCATCTCCAACGGCCCCGACTACCTCCGCAAAGTTCTCCCCCACGGCTTCGAATCATTCGAGCTCACCTGCTGGGCGCAGGTCGGCGACGTCGACTTGGCCGAGTACGCCAGCCAAGTGCTCGATGTTCTGGGCGACGCGGCCATCGTCAGCAGCCTCGGCATCTACGGCAACCCCCTCCAAGACGAGAAGACCGCCGCGGACTGGGCCGTCGTCATCCGCGCGTGCAAGTTGTTCGGCGCAAAGGTCGTCTGCGGGTTCGCAGGAGCCATTGAAGACAGCCCCGTCGACGAGAACATCCCTCGCTTTGCCGAGGTGTTCGGCCCACTGGCCAAGCTCGCCTCCGACGAAGGCGTGAAGATCGCCTTCGAGAACTGCGACATGGGCGGCACGTGGGAGCGGCCCCGCTGGAACATCGCCCACTGCCCCCGCGCATGGGACCTGATGTTCGACGCGGTCCCCGGCGCCACCATCGGGCTCGAGTGGGAGCCCTGCCACCAGATGTACAGCCTCATCGACCCCATCCCCCAGCTCCGCAAGTACGTCGGGAGGGTCTATCACATCCACGGAAAGGACGCAACGGTCTGCCACGACATCCTCAGGGACCACGGCACCCGCTCCGGCCTGACTTACGTGTACCACCGAACCCCGGGATTCGGCGACAGCAACTGGTGCGACATTATCACCATCCTGCGACAGGGCGGCTACCGCGGTTCGATCGACATCGAAGGCTGGCACGACCCCGTCTACCGCGATGATCTGGAGATGACTGGCCAAGTGCGGGCCCTCGAATACCTGAAGGCCTGCCGCGGCGGCCCGTACGTCGCCAATCCATAGACCGATTCCTTCCAACTGGCCCACGGCGGCGACCTGGGATACGGGCGTCGTCACCTAACGCGCTGCTAACGGCCCCAATGCCACTGGCGCGATGACCATGGGCGCCCCGGGGCCATCATCGCTGCCAGACAAAGCTGCCGCGCATTGCCGCCGCGTCTCTGTCTCCGGCGTCCTTGCGTCTGTGCATGGCTTTGTCTTCCTGCACCGCTCTGTGGACGCCATCGCGGCGGTCTATGGCTCGACAAGTGGAAGGATTGCCGTAATTCTCGGCTGCAGTGATCAAGACAGGCTTTACTTTGTCGTCCTCGCGCCATGCCATGTGGTGAGTTTTGGAGCCGCGTTCGAAGAGACGGCTTGCGATGTCGCACTCTTGGTGCGCGATGTAACGCTCTTGGCATGCGATGGCGCTTCCGGAGCGCTCGATGGAGCAGTCACTGCCTGCGTTGTCGCCTTGTCGGTGCGCGTTGGACCGATCACAGCGTGCAGCGCCGAAGGCTGAGCATGCAAGGACGCTCTCCGAGCGAACGATGGCACGCTCCGAGTGTGCCATGTCGCTTGCCTGGTTTGCGATGAAGCACTCTGGGCGTGGTACGACGCTCTCTGGGTGTTCTATGCCCCTCTCCTGGCGTGCTAGGTACCGGCCTGAGTGGTCTATGGAGCATGCAGGGCGGCCGATGGGGCCGACTCTGAGTCGGTTGCGGGAGTCTGAGTGATCCGTGGAGGTGGCGGGGCGCTGGTTGGAGGTGGGTCTTGGATCGCGGGAGTGTTCGCTTTAGCCGAGGAGACCCTGGGGCGGAGTGCAGACGGCTTTGGACAGTAGCCTGCCGGTTTCTCCGTCGCCTCGGCTGGCTTGCCGGCCTTCCGTCTTGCCGAACCAGCGTCCCTTGCCGCCCGCACTGCATTCGAAGCGCCGTCCGGTCACTGCGTTCCCGGTGTAGCATAACCCGAGGCCTTTCCGATAGACTCATGGGATGCCTTCGATCGATACTCTCGCCGTCCACGCCGGAGTGGAGCCCGACCCGCTGACCGGTGCGGTCATGACGCCGATCTATCAGACGAGCACCTACGCCCAGACGGGCCCGGGGGAGCATAAGGGGTACGAGTACTCGCGCACGGACAACCCGACGCGGACACCTCTGCAGCGAAGCCTGGCCGAACTGGAGGGCGGCCAGCACGCTCTGGTCTTCGCCAGCGGCATGTCGGCCACCGACGCGGTGCTGAACCTCCTTTCCGCGGGCGATCACGTGGTGGCCGGGGATGATTTGTACGGAGGGACGTACCGGCTGTTTACGCAAGTCGCCGCGCGGAGGGGGCTCGAGTTTACGTTCGTGGACACGGGCGACCTGACGAAGGTCGAAGAGGCCATGCGGCCCTCGACGAAGCTGGTGTGGACGGAGTCGCCGACCAATCCGATGATGCGCCTTTGCGATATAGGCGCGATCGGGCGCCTTGCGAAGGCGTCGGGGGCCCTGATGGCGGTAGACAACACGTTTGCGACCCCGTACTTCCAACGTCCGCTGGCGCTCGGGGCCGATATCGTGATGCACTCGATGACGAAGTTCCTCAACGGGCACTCGGACGTGGTGATGGGGTGCCTTGCGCTGCGGGATGACGACCTTATGAGGCGGCTGAAGTTCCTTCAGAACTCGATCGGGGCGGTGCCGGCCCCGATGGACTGCTTTTTGGCCCTTCGCGGGATCAAGACGTTCGCGCTCCGGATGCAGCGGCACGGAGAGAACGGGCTGCGGATCGCTTCCTGGCTCGAAGCGCACCCGAAGATCGTGAAAGTGTTCTTTCCCGGGCTCGCCTCGCACCCGCAGCACGACCTGGCGGCCCGGCAGATGAGCGGTTTCGGCGGCATGATGTCGTTTCTCGTCCGATCCGACCTTGCGGGGACGCTGCGCTTCCTTTCTTCGGTCCGGCTCTGCGCCCTTGCGGAATCGCTCGGCGGTGTGGAGACGCTGATCGAGCACCCTGCGATCATGACCCACGCCAGCGTGCCGCCGGAAGTGCGGCGCGAAATCGGCATCCACGACAACCTCGTCCGCCTCAGCGTCGGCATCGAGGCGCCCGAGGACATCGAGGCCGATCTGGAGCATGCGCTGGGGACGGTTTAGTCTTTTTTTGTCTTCGCGCAACACGATCGCGGGGAAAAGCACCTTTATAATAGATGACAGTGACCGCCGACGCATCGCTCGGAACCGCCCTCAAGAGCGCACGGAAGTCTCGGGGGCATTCGATCGCCCGCACCAGTATGCTGGGCGGCGTCTCCACGGCAACCGTGAAACGCTGGGAAAACGGTCAGGGGCTCCCCCCGCGCGCTGACCTGCTCGTGTTCCTCGACCGGCTCGGGGTGCCGTCCGATTCACCGTACCGGCAGGTGCTCGAAGCCTCGGTGCGGCGGCCCGAGGTGCGTGAAGGAGCGGGCCGGCCCCTGCTGCGCTACTTGCGGTCCGAGCGGCGCAGGCACGGCCTGACGCTCGAATCGATCTCGGAGGCGACGGGGGTGAGCGTGCCCTCGCTTCACCGCTACGAGAGCGGATTGCGGGCGCCGGACTCGGCGACTCTCCGCTCGATTTCGCTCGCCTGCGGCTGCGGCGAGAAGGCGACGGATCGGCTGCTGGAAGCCATGCGCCACGAGTCGGCTCCCAGCGGGTGCGACCTGCCCGTGAACGACCTCTTCTCGCGGCCGGACCAGGATTCGAGGCTCGAAGTGTTTGCGCGGCTCGATCGGATGACGTCCTTCCGGACTGCCGAGGCTTCCATGGATTCGGTTCTCGATCTCGTGGACGGCTTCACGATCCTCGGCGATCCTCACGGCCTCCTTGAGGCTTGGCCGCTCGTCAAACCGCTCGTTCGACTCGAGAACTGGTCCTCGATCGGCAAGCTTCGTCTGGGGACGAACCTGCTTTTGGCGCGCGTCAACGTCGACTCGAGTGATCTCCCCGCCAGCGAGTTCGCCCGGTACCGAAGGTCCCTCTTCGACGGAGATTGGTGCAGCGCGCGGGTTCACGCGACCCTCCTTTTCACCCGGGTCACCATCACGGCCGGGGCTCCAGAAGAGGCCGCCAACATGCTCACCGATCTCGAACGCGAGATCGCGCCTCGGAAGGTGCCCCACTCCGACATGGTTTGCGAGCTCTACCGCCGCGCCGTCGAGTGCGATCTGACGGGAAGCCGAGACAGCCTCATGCTCACGCAACTCGGGGCACTGGGGTTCGGACCACTTTGGAGCTACAACGTGGACGTGGCGACGGTCGGAGTGCTCGATCGGCTGGGCGATCGTGCTGAACAGGCGAGCGCCATCGAGCGTTGCCGAGCCCAAGAGCGCCGCTATGGTTTCGGCTCTCCGCTCGTCAATCGCATCGCGCGCCGGATGAGCCGCGAAAGGGCGACATAGGCGACAAAAGAAGCTCTGCCGCCGAAAAATGGTCCCGGACCTGCAACGCTTGCCGCCGCGAGGAGCACCCTTAGGGGCATGCGTCTACAGAACAACTTAGCCCTCACCCTTCCCCTCCTCGCCGCGCTCTCCCTGGCGGCGAGTCCGGCTTCAGCCGAAGTCGTTACGGCCTGCAAAGGAGTCTTTTCCAGTACCGTCACCATCCGCGACAAGGCACCCAATACCACGGTGTGGATCTGGCAGAGTTCCGAGAAGATGGGAATCGACGGCTTCGTCAACACGTCCTTCTCGGTTTCGACCGATGCGAACGGAAACGGAACGGTCGAGATTCCGAACACGGCCTCCGGCACCTTGCATACGGATTACACCGTCAAGACGGGCACTTCCTCGCAATCCAACGCCGACCAAGCCCCTAAACTCGTGCTTCGCCCGTGGTACCTCAGCAGCGCCGCGGTCACGCCGGGAGACACGCCCGACCTCGGGCTTTGCCTCTACCAGAAGGTCGTGGGACCCGACGGCGAACTCCTTCAGACTTGGAACCCCGGCACTGTCCTTCAACTCTCCCTGAACCCCGCCGAGGCCCAATGGCTGCCCCAAGGAATCCACCTGCAGATCCAAGGCGACGTGCAGGTGGCCATCACGAACGTCACGCCGAACTTCATTCGCCTGCAAATCATGGGCGATCCTACGCCGATGAGCGGTGATCGCATCCGCATCGGCGGACTCGGCCTGCGCACGTTTGCCCCGATGGGCCAAAGCGTCGGCGTCCGGCTGGCCTTCCAAGGCTCCACGAACACCTTTGTCGACGGCCAGTTCTTCTCCGCCGACAACTTCCCCGTGCCTATCGACTACGAGTACCTGCGGCTGCCCGTAGTGGGACCGCGGATCGTCGAAGGAGCCATTCACCTCGAGGCCTTCGGACCCTCGCTCCGACCCGTCCAGGGAACGCTCGAGATTCGCGACCCCGTCACCCACGTGCCGATCCAGATCGAGCCGCTCCACCTCATGAACAGCGGCGCCTTCTACGTCCCCACCAACCTTCCTCCTGGCGCGTACGAGGTTTCCATCAAGTGTTCGAACTGGCTGCGGGAGACCCGCCTCGTGAACTTCTCGAACATCGGAGCGACCGGGCTTCAGTTCCACGTCCGGACGGGTGACTGCGACGGGGACAACGAAGTTGCCATCGGAGACTATGCCCTAATCAGCCAGGCCTTCCTCGCCGAGACACCGGACCCGAACTTCATCGAAGGGGCCGACCTCGATGGCAGCGGAACCGTCGATATCGGCGACTACTCTCTGATGTCATGGCGGTACGGCTCGGTCGGCGACGACTAGACAACCCTCGAATCCCTCCAATCGCGAGGCCGGACCCTGTCCGGCCTCGTTTTGCTAGACTGCATATATGCTCGCGACCCTCGCTCTCGCGCTTCTCACGACCCAAGGCGAGATTAAGATCTACCGCGATCTCTACGGCGTGCCTTCCATCGTCGCCTCCAGCTACGTCGACGCCTGCTACGGCCTCGGCTACGCGTCTGTCGAAGACCACGCCGAGCGCATGGCCCTCAACTACAAACAGGCGCGCGGCAGGATGGGTGAGGTCTTGGGCAAAGGGCAACTTCTGACGGACGGGTTCCTCCGCAGCCTCGGCATCGAGGACCTTGCCCGGGCTAAGGCAAGGAGCCGAGGACCCTATCGCTCCCACTTCGAGGCGTTCCTCGCCGGGGCCAACAGGGCTCTTCAGGATCGCAAGGCGAACCTTCCGGCATGGATCGAGACCTTCGACCTCGTCGACGTCTTCTCACTAGCCCAACTCGTGAACGCTGCGTTTCCTCTCCAAGAAGTCGCCGGCAAACTGATGCCTGGCAGCGGATCGAACCAGTTCGCCGTTGCGCCGAGCCGGTCTGCCACCGGTGCGCCCATTCTCTCGATGGATCCTCACTTGCCCTGGAACGGGCCGGTCACCTGGTACGAATACGCCATCTACACCCCCGAGGTCACCTTCCGCGGCATCACCGTCCCCGGCTTGCCCGCGCCGGTCATGGGCCACAACCGCAAGGTCGCGTGGTGCATGACCAACAACGACCCCGATCTCTACGACTTCTTCATCGTCAAACCCAACCCCGAGAACCCCAGGCAGTATTCCTACCACGGCGAGTGGCGCAACTTCGAGGACACGGAGGTCGAGCTTCGTTATCTCGAGGACGGCGAGATGAAGACTCAGAAGCAGCGCGTCAGGCGCACGGCCTGGGGACCCATGGTGCCCCTGCGTCCCCAGGCGCTGTATCTCTCGATGCTCGGCTCATGGGAGTTGCTCGCGACTTCGGACGGTCTCGTCCGCTCAGGCAGCGTCGAGGACGCCCGCCGAGCGCTTGCCCTCCTCGGCCTGTCGATGTGGAACGTCGTCGCCGCCGATACCGCCGGCGACATCCTCTATCAATACAACGCCCGTGTCAACCGCCGCGACCCCTCGTTCGACTGGAGCAAGCCCATCGACGGCGCCGACCCGCGTACCCGACTCGGCGACCTCATCCCGGCCAACCAGCTGCCTCATGCGAAGAACCCGATCTCAGGTCTCCTCGTGAACTGCAACTCCGCCCCATGGCTGACCACCCTCGGGGACGAAATCTCGCGCGAATGGCCCGCCTATGTGACCACTTACGGCCACACGACTCGCTACGACATCCTTTCCGCTCTGCTTGCCGCCGACCGTAAGATCACCCTCGACGAGGCGAAGACCTACGCCGTCGATACCAAGGTGCCCTTCGCCGGCGAGGCTATCGCCGCCCTCGAGGCCACCCGCCATGCCTCACCCGCGGTGGACGTTCTTCGCCGATGGAACAAGCGGGCCGACATCTCCGCCAGGGGATGCGCGCTCTATGCCTATTGGGCAAGAGAGAAAGACGCCGCGCCCCTCATCCGGCAGGCAGCCGCCGGGAAAGACTGGACCCCCGAGCAGGCCGCCACCGCCACGAGAGCCCTCGACGCTGCAGCCGAAAGACTCAAGAGAGATCACGGTGCGCTCTCGGTCGAGTGGGGCGAGGTTCATCGGATGAGCCGGGGCGGTTGGTCGGTGCCGGTCCTGGGCTGGGGCTATGTCGTCGGAAGCGATGCTGCGGTCGCCCCAAACTCGGGCGCGTTCAAGGACGGGGCCTTTCAATGTGACTTCGGCTCCTCGTGGCGAATGATGGTATCGCTCGAGGCGAGCGGCGTTCGCAGCTGGAGTGCCCTTCCCTACGGCAACTCTTCCGATGCCAAGAGCCCGCATTACGCCGACCAGATGGCCCTCTTCGGGCGCGGGCACTATAAGGAGGTCCCCTTCGGTGTCGAGGCCGCCCGGCGAGCGGCGAAGCGAACCACGGTCCTCGCGTATCCTGCCGTTTCGAAGTCGCGCCCATTGAACGGGTTAGCGGTGGCACGTTGAGATCTCTCCCTTTGGTCGAGATGACACGGGCTGGGGTGGCATCGCTGTCGTTCGGCTTTCTCCAACCTCGTTCGTCGTCTGTTTTCCGACCCCCCTGTCATTTCGACCGAAGGGAGAAATCCATGCCCAGAGAGCATCGCTACTACGTCTATCTATTGACAAACAAGAACGACAAAGTCCTGTACGTCGGCGTGACCAACAATCTTGAGCGGCGGGTGTATGAGCATAAGGCAAAGCTGGTTCCGGGATTTACAGAAAGGTACAACGTAAACAAGCTGGTGTACTTTGAGGAAACGAACGACATCAGCGCCGCCATAGCAAGAGAAAAAGAAATCAGGAAATGGCGGCGCGAGAAGAAGAACCAACTGGTAGTCGCGGCAAATCCTGATTGGAAGGATCTGAGTGATGGATGGTTCGAGATTTCTCCCTTCGGTCGAGATGACATGCTCGGACGTGACGATATGCTCGAACGTGATGACAGGGGCGCCTAACGGGCGACGCCAAGCGTCTTCACCCAGGACGCCACCCGGTCCGCCAGCTGCGCGCGAACCTCGGCGTCTGTGCCGGCCGAGCGGGGGACGTGGAGGCTGTGGTCGGCCTGCTCGATCCAGTTCATTCTGAAGTTGTCGCCGACGCGGGCGAGCACACCTTCCATGAGAGCGGGCGTGCAGAACGGATCGTTGGTCCCGCTGAAGAGCAGAGTCGGAACCTCGATGCGCGGCAGGTGCTCATCCCGCAATTGGTCCGGCTTACCGGGCGGATGGAGGGGATAGGACAGCAGCAGCAGGCCGTCGCAGAGGCGTTCCTCTGCGACCAGCATCGACGCCACCCGGCCGCCCATCGAATGCCCTCCGAGCACGAGCGGAGGCTCCGTGACCTGGGAGCGTGCGGCATCGGTGGCGGCCCGAAAGCACTCCAGCAGGAGCGGCATGCGGTCTGGGATGCTCTTGCCGGCGCGGCGATAGAAGAAGTCGAAGCGGAAGACGGCCATTCCGCGCTCCACCAGCGCCTCGGCGATAGCTCGCAAGCGCGGCGACTGCGCGTTGCCTCCCGCCCCGTGTCCGAGGACGATCAACGCAAGGGGAGAGCCGTCCGGCGTGTCGAGCACCCCGACGGTCCGTCGCTCATCGGCGACAATCTCGACTTCCCTACTCGCCATGCCTCATTCTGGCCGGGCCGCCGGGGGTGGGCGGGTGGGCCGGCGGCCCGGCCAGCCCCCACCCTGGTCGACCTATCGGACGAAGGGCAGCTCCTTTAAGGTAATCCACCCGTCGCCATCGAGGTCGAGCTTGGCCGCCTTCGCGCTGCCCGATTCCGCGATCGCATCGATCACGGAGATCTTCGTCCGGATTCTTGTATCGTTCGCGCTGAAATTGCCGACCTCGCCATCGTCCAAGTTGCCCCAAGCATCCGAGATCAGAGCGAACTCGGCGATGTTCACCTCCCCGTCACCGTTGATATCGGCATGCCGGAAATTCGGCAGGTGCGTCGGCGGCGTCCCTGGCACATCGAAGGGCGTATCCGGCACCACGGAACTTCCGAAGCGAAGTACGAAGACGACGTAGTCGCCGATGTCGACCCTATTGTCCTTGTTGAGGTTGCCGCCGCGCAGGACGGCCGTCGCCGAGTACTGATCGGGCCCGGTTTCGGTAAGCGTAACCGTCGCCCGGAGAGTATGGAGCGGATCCTTGACGCTGATGCGAGAGAAGTCCGCCCCGACCATGAGCCCGTCGGCCTCCGTGAACACGAGGGTGGCGTTCCCGGTCGCATCGAAGGTGACATCCCGATCGAGAATGAGCGGGGCGTTGGGTCCGCCCGTGCCACCGAGACGGATCACGAGGCCGCGAACCACCGGTCCCATCGCCACGAGCGGGTAATGGTGTTGGATCGTCAGTTCGAGGGTGACCTCATCGGGCACCTCCGCGACCGTGATCTGGATCGTCTCGGTATCGCTCAGCGCCGGATCGCCATCGTCGGTGACTCGGATCGTGATCGAGTACACGCCAGGTGCTTGTGCCTCGGTCGGCGTCCACGTGAAGTCGCCGGTCGGCGTGATGGCCGCGCCCGCCGGAGCGCCTGCGTCGAGGCTGAAGGTCAGCCCGTTTGCCGGCAGGTCGGGGTCGGAGGCCGTCGCGGTGAAGGAGAGCGTCTGCAGAGCCTGCACCGACTTGTTTCCGATCGCGTCGAGCACGGGGGCGAGGTTGACCTCGTTCACCGTAATCGTGATCTCTTCCTCGTCGCTTAGCGCCGGGTCGCCGTCGTCGGTGACCACGACCTTGAAGGTATAAGCGCCGGGGCCTTGGGCCTCGGTGGGGGTCCACGTGAAAACGCCGCCCGCGGTGATGCTCGCGCCAGGCGGAACAGGGTCGACGCCTGCGGCGAGGCTGAAGGCGAGACTGTTGGCGGGCAGATCGGGATCAGTTGCGGTAGCTGTGAAGGTGAGCAGATCGCCCTCGTCCACCGTTTGGTTGCCTATCGCGTCGAGCACCGGGGCCGCGTTGACCTCAGTGACGTCGATGACGAACGTCGTCTGCACGCTCAGGTTGGGAACGCCATCATCGGTGACCTCGACGGTGATGGTCGGCGAAGTGCCGCCGTCGGATTCTCCTGGTGTCCAGGAGACCAGGCCGAGCGGACTAACGGTGAGACCGGCCGGACCGCTCACGAGCGAGTAGGTCAGCAAGTTCGCCGGAATGTCGTTGGGATCCGACGCGAACGCGCTCAGATCGAGCGTGAAGAGCACGTGCTCGCTGGCGCCCTGGTCCGGGATGGCCGCCCAAACGGGCGGGGCATTGACCTCGGCGACGCTGATCGTGAAGGTCTCCTGCACGGTGTCCGTGCCATCGGTGAGGCTAACGGTGACCGACGGCGAGGTGCCGCCGTCGGTCTCCCCTGGAGTCCACTCCACCAGGCCGCTCGCGCTCACCGTGAGCGCGGCAGGGCCGGAAACCTTGGCGAACGTGAGGCCCTGGGCGGGAAGGTCGGCGTCCGAGCCGTCGAGTTGCAGGCTGAAGGCCACCCCCTCGGAGGCGTTCTGCGTGCCGGGGTCGACCAAGGCCGGAGCCTGGTTCACCTCGTCCACAGTGATCGTGATCTCCTCCTCGTCGCTCAAGGAGGGGGTGCCGTCGTCGGTGACCACGACCTTGAAGGTGTAGGTGCCGGGCCCCTGCGCCTCGGTGGGAGTCCACGTGAAGACGCCGCCTGCCGTGATGCTCGCGCCGGCCGGAACCGGGTCGACGCCGGCGGCGAGGCTGAACGTCAGAGCGTTCGCCGGGTCGTCGTCGTCCGAGGCGGTAGCAGTGAAAGTGAGCAGATCGCCCTCGTCGATCGACTGATTGCCGACCGGGTCGAGGACCGGGGCCTGGTTGACCTCGTTCACGGTGATCGTGATCTCCTCCTCGTCGCTCAACCCAGGCGCACCGTTGTCGGTGACCACGACCTTGAAGGTGTAGGTCCCTGGGCCTTGCGCCTCGCTGGGAGTCCACGTGAAGGCGCCGCCTGCCGTCATGCTCGCGCCGGCCGGAACCGGGTCGACGCCTGCGGCGAGGCTGAAGGTGAGGCCGTTGGCGGGCAGATCGGGATCGGTTGCGGCAGCAGTGAAGGTGAGCAGATCGCCCTCGTCGATCGACTGATTGCCGACCGGGTCGAGGACGGGGGCCTGGTTGACCTCGTTCACAGTGATCTGGAAGGACTTGGTATCGCTCAGCGCGGGCGAGCCGTCGTCTTCGACCTTGATCGTGACCGTGTACACCCCCGGCCCATCCGCCTCGGTCGTGCTCCAGGAAATCGCGCCGCTCGGCGAGACCGTCAGCCCGGCGGGGCCGGAGACCTTCGAGAAGGTCAGGGTCTGGCCCGCGTCCGGATCAGTGGCGATGGCGGTTTCGCTGTACGTATCTCCTTCGTCGAGGGTCGCATCGGAGGGCACGGTGAGGGTGGGGGCGGAATTCGGTGCAGCGAAGATGCTCATCCGCACGCTACGGAATGCCGTATTGGTAGGAGCACTGACTAAGGTCGTCCAGCCCCCTACGCCATCGATCATGGTCAAAAGGTGACCTGCCGTAGAAGTCGCGTAGAGGACCACCTGATTCGACGAATTCCTTATGCCACATACACCGCGAATACCGGTGGTGGCACTAATCCCCGTGTTCAGGTTCGCGACTTGGTTCCAGGTTGATCCATTCCACGTAAACTTATAAACGCCGCCGGCGCCGCTAGAGGTCCGATCGTCGGCAACATAAAGCGTATGGGCATCGGCAAAATAAAACGCACAAGGCTGGGCAGAACCACCCATATTCACGAAACTCGTAGAGGTCGTCCCAGTAGAAATCGGCATACCGATGCCGACGGAGTACACGCCTCTCGTGGTCCCCGAAGATGTACTCAGGTAGAGCTGGTTATTGAAAATCTGCGTCGCCCGGTTGTTCGCTACGGTAGAAGATACGAGGGCGGTCGTACTCGTGCCGAAGTCAGCAACCCGAATGCCTTCGCCCGATCCGACGCTCCAGAGCTTCGTTCCATCGAAGGCCGAAGCGCCTCTGTGACCCTGAGTGTTGAAACCGATATTCGCCGTACTCGTGTCGACCGTCTTATCTCGCGAGACTCGACCGACGACACGATTGAAGGTAGAGCTGTTCGAAGAGGCGATCGTTGCGGTCCCTACTGGCGCATCGTAGCCGGCTGAAAGCAGATAAAGCGAGTCGCTGCTGACCGTGATCTGACCTTCGTTCGCAGCTGAGCCGCTGTTCGTGTGGCTACGATTGGAGCCCGAAGTCGTCGTGGGCATCGGCGTAGTGGAGATCAGGTTGCCGTTGATGTCGTACTCGTCCAAGAATGCAGCGGTCGCCGAGTTCCCGAGGGCACCTGATCCCGTTCCCATTCGATAGACAATAAGGTGGCCATTCCCCGCCCACGGCGCATAGAAATACTGCGTGCCCGTATTCGAACCACCCGAGCCCAGGTCGATACCTCGCGGTTCGCCGTAGCTGCCCACAGTTCCGCCGTTGTAGCCGACACCGGGGAGGAAGTGGTTGCTCAGAGAACTGTTGTCGTTGTTCCCCACAAAAGCGCAGACCTTGATCGCGCCACTCGGGTTGCCGATTGCGGCGAGCGGAATGCAGAGTTCGATGCCCGTAGCGACGGTGCCTCCGAGGGCGTAGCCCGTCGAGGTACCGCCTCCGGCGCCGGCCGTATTCGAGCCATCGTAGTTGGCTTTCACCCCGAATAGATTCGTCCCGCCGCTGAGGGTGCCGTCGGTAAGATTCGACTTCCCTAAGTAATAGCCGACGTTATCTGCCAGGTCGGGCGTCTCGGAGTAATCGACGAAGAGGTCACCTCCGCTGCGGTTCAGGCCGAAGTAGTAGTCCGCTTCAAATCCGGACTCGAACTTGAAGCCGTCTGGGGGGCCCGAATTGCCCAGCCGCGTGAGGTACCAGGAGCTGCCGATGAGCCCCATCCAGTTGTCCCCTCGAAGGCGATTCTGGCCATCCGCTTTACAGTCGATGAAGACGTTCAGTTTGTTGCCGTTGTTCTCAAGGTTGCCGGCAAGAACGAGATACAGCGCGCCGTCCTTCACGTACGCATAGGCGACGTCGAGCTCGCTCAAGTTGTCGCCGTACGAGGTCTGGACGTTTTGGACGACGATCGGCGCGTTGTACTGGTAATCCGCGATCCCATCGATCACCTGGGAGCCCCATGCGGCACCGGCCAGGACACACGCCAAAGCAGACGAAACAAACCCTCTCATACCTGTCTTCCTCCAACCCGATTGCTCGGACACTCCGCAAAAAACGGAAACAACGGGGTCCATTTTAACTCACGTCCCCGCCAAATTGATGCCGGTAATTTTGTGATGGGGTTAAGTTCTTGGGGAATGCGCAGGCTCTCTCGCGCTTTCCGACTAGGCTGGAAGTGCGCCAGGCCGGGAGTGCCCGACCTGGGATATCACGGCCAAAGGCTTCGGGCCCTCAATAGAGGGTCTCGACTCCCACGCAGTCCATGATAATCTCGAACTGGCGGGTGTCCGAGCGCCGTAACCGGACCGACATCTGTCCAGCAGCGTTGATGAATCGAGCCGCCATCGTGGGAGACGAGAAGTTGATCGGGAAGGTCGTTCGGGTCGGGTTGTTCGGCAGGGTCGCCGATCCGATTCGAGCCCAACTACGAGAGACGACGTTGTAGGCCTCGACTTGCAGTGGCGCCCGCGAGAATCCATCGACATGGATGATCGCACGCCGACAGAACATCCCAAAGATGGGAAAGGTCTGGAACTTGCAGGTGAGGTTCAGCGCCGCCGACGGGCCATTCGTGCTCCGAATCGGCACCACGCTGCTGTCGGCCACCATCAAGCTGGGCATCGGCGAGGGAAAGACTGGCTGACCGGTAACGATCGTGGCCTGAATCATGAGAGAGGGCACGGCATGGGCGGCGCTGCCTGTGAAGGTGGCGGCGAGAATGACGAGAGGTAGGGTGAGTTTCTTCATAAGGATCTCCAGCGTTTGCCTGCCTGTGAGACCGTCCCGCCCCGTCCGGCCAACTGATGGTCCGGGCATCTCGCCTCATGTCGTGAGACAGGTATCGTTCGCCATCCACAAAACCCGACGCTCGCCCCTGGGACCCGCTGCCCTCCCAAGGTATGCTTTCCCTCGACCCTTGAGGTTGAGAGGTCGACTTGATTGGAAATGGCAGAGAGGAATGGTGTCGCCGGCCTGAGCAGCCGAGAACAAGAGGTCCTGGAGCTTGCCGCAACGGGACGAACGGATAAGGGCATTGCCCTCAAACTGGGAATCAGCGAGGGTACGGTAGCCACCTATTGGCTTCGGATTCGGCACAAGCTCAACACGAACGGGCGCGCCGAGTCGATCGCCGTCGCCACCCAGGCCGCTGCCGACGCGGCGCTCCAGGAGGCGCGCGACGAACACGATGCGCTGCAGGCGGAGGTCGAAGCGCACGCCCGCGAGGAAGCGAAGTACCGTGGCCTTCTCGACGTCGCCCCCGATGCGATCCTCATCGTGGACAAAGATCACAAGATCGCGGAGTTCAATGCCGAGGCGGAGAGGCTGTTCGGCAGAGTGCGCGAAGAGACGATCGGGCTACCCATAACCGACCTCATTCCCGAGCGCTTTCGGCTCCGACACAAGCAGCATCAAGCGGCGTACATTAGGCGGCCCGCTAGGAGGCCGATGGGCACCGGAATGGGCCTCGTCGCACTGCGCGGAGACGGCTCGGAGCTTCCCGTGGAGATCAGCTTGAGCCCCCTCGAAACCGAGAACGGGCCGGTGGTGATGGCGGTCGTGCATCCGAGCGATGACAGGGTCGCCGAGATTGCGGAACTGCGACGGCGCATCGTCAAGATGGAATGCGAACTGCAGCGAGCAAGAGAGAAAGCAGAGTCGCCCCGCAGGCCGAGAGAGCGGACCCGGCGATAACCAGCGATCCGGTGGTTCCTGGGACGGTTGGTATCATCGCCCGGATGGTGCCCCGTTGACCCCGATCTTGCCTCTCATCGCGCTCCTTTGTGTCAGCACGGGGCAGGCTGTTCAGGGCGACCTGTCCATCGACAAGAACAAGCCGCGCCTCCGTCGACTCGACTTCGCGCCGTTCCAGACCGAGATTCGATCGCTCACCCCCTCGATCGAGGCCAAAGTGACCCGACTCCTGGCCCACGCCACGATCCTCGATGTCCAGACCGCCATGAAGCGGGGCGAGATCACGGCCGAAAGGCTGACCCTCTTCTTCCTCGCCCGAATCGAGCGTTACGACGAGAAGCTCCGATCCTACACAGAAATCAACCCGAATGCCATGCGCGAGGCCCGGGCATCCGACGCACGTCGAAAAGCGAACAAGGCGAGGGGACCGCTGGACGGGATACCGCTGAGCATCAAGGACAACATCGAAACGATGGGGCCGATGCACACCACTGCCGGCGCCGAGATTCTCCTCGACCACGTCGCGAAGGCGGACGCCGTCGTCGTGGCCAAGCTGGAGGCCGCGGGGGCGGTGCTGCTGGGAAAGGCCAACCTATCCGAGCTGGCCGGCGCCATCACCTACGGTTGGGGGATGGGCGGATCGAGCGCGGTCGCTGGGCAAACGAAGAACTCGTTTGGCGAGTTTCCGAGTGGCGGGTCGAGTTCGGGCTCGGCCGTATCGGTCTCCACCTTCCTCGCCATGGCGAGCATCGGCACCGAAACCGTCGGCTCGCTCATCACCCCCAGCGCGTGGAACGGCGTGGTCGGGATGAAGCCGAGCCTCGACCGCGTGAGTGGAAAGGGCATCGTTCCCCTCTACCGATTCAACGACTCGGCGGGTCCGATTACCAGGTCGGTCACGGACGCCGCAATCATCCTGGACGTGATCGAGGGCAAGGGCGCAGCCTACGTCTCGAAACTTCGACGTACGGCCTTGGACGGAGTCGGGGTCGGACTCCTTTCCGACAGCTTCACCGGCGCCACCGGCAACGAGTCGGTGCTGCAGACCGCCGTTACGGGCCTCACCGCCGCCGGCGCACGGCTTCATCCGGCGGTCATCCCCAAAGCAGGAGAAGACGCCTTGGCGATGTTCAACCGTGTCGTCGTCGCCGGGGCGAACTTCGACATGATCGGCATGATCTCCCGCGTCAACCCGAGGGTACGGACCCTAAAGGACCTCCTCGCGTACAACGCCGCAGTGCCCGAGCGCAGAGCGCCGTTCGGCCAAGCCTTGTTGCAGGCTCAGAGCGAGAAGTCGAGTGACGTCACCCGAGCCCGATTCGAGTCGGATGCCCTGGCCTTTCGGAGGCTTACGGCTCGCGCCCTCGATGAAGCGTTCAGGAATTCTCGCAGTGCGGTGCTCGTGAGCCTGGATAACGTCGACTCGCTCTTCTACGCCTCCGCGGGCTACCCCGCCATCACGGTCCCCCTCGGACTTCGCAAGAGCGATGGAGGCTTCGTCGGTATGGCAGGAGTCGCGACCGCCGGCATGCCCGTCGGGATCACGTTCATCGGAAAACGCGGCCGAGACGCCGATCTGCTCGCCTACGCTTTTGCTTTCGAACAAGTAACCAAACTCCGCCCGACGCCATGGCCCCTCGACACCCTCGGCGTGGGGGAGATGCGCGAGGCCGAGTACGCGTCGGGGCGAGCGACTCTCCCGATCGTCGTCGAGCCATTGCGCCAAAGAGGGTTCACCTTGTGAGCAGGTAAGTTGACGCGGAGACTCGCTTGTATTACCGAAGATGAACGAAGCCGAACGAGCCCTGCCGGCAGCGCCTGCCACGAATCCCCTCCAAGTCTGCATCCATCTTTGGACGAGGGCGTTCGCTGGGCCGCTTGAGATAAGCGATCGCCTGCGGAGGGAGCTTGACTTCGAGTTCGAGGGCCGGGAGTGGGTGCTTTGAGCGAACGCGTCGAAGAGGTTTGGCCGAGTTCAGGGATTAGGGACTTGCCGGAAGACTGGCGCGAGTTTGCCATCCCAGCAATGCGCGACATCGAGAATCTCTGGAGGGAGCGAAAGGAGAGGCTCTTAGGTTCCGAAGAACTCAAAACCTTCACCGAGCGCCTCCATCGCGAATGGGCCCTAGAGACCGGACAGATCGAGAACCTCTATGACATCGAACGAGGCGTGACCCAGACGCTCATCGAACAGGGGTTCGATGCGGCCCTCATGCCGCATGGGTCGGTCGACAAGGATCCCGAGTACATCCAGGCACTGCTAAACGACCAGCAAGCGGCCTTGGAGGGCCTCTTTAGTTTCGTGCGTCAGGAAAGACCCCTCAGCACGAGTTACATTAAAGAGCTTCAAGCCGCGATGTGCCGGAGCCAAACGAAAGTCGCGGTTATGGATAACAGCGGCCACCGCTTCGAAACCGAGCTGCTGAAGGGAGAATACAAGAAGCTGCCCAACTACCCGAAGCGAAATGGGACCACCTATCATTACTGCCCGCCGGAACATGCCGCCGCCGAGATGGACCGCTTGGTGGCGATGCACCTCGCGCACCAAGGGCAGGATGTCGCGCCAGAGGTCGAAGCGGCGTGGCTGCATCACAGATTCACGCAGATCCACCCCTTCCAGGACGGCAATGGCCGCGTGGCCCGCGCACTGGCATCGCTCGTGCTGATCCGCGCCGGGCTCTTTCCGATGGTTGTGAGCCGCGACGATAAGGCAATCTACATCGAATCGCTCGAGCGAGCCGACCACGGCGACTTGAGGTCCCTGATCTTCCTCATCGCTCGGGAGCAGCAGAGCCGCTTCAGCCGGGCCATGACGATCTCCGCGGCAGTCGCCCCGCCAGAGGACAACGTCAAAGAAGCTGCAAGCCGATATGGGGAAGCGATAGAGCACACACGCAAGGCGCGCGAGGCTCGGCAGGGCCAGTTTGTTAAGGACTTGAATCGCATCATAATGCCCGGCTTGGAGATCGCTGCTCAGGCGGCCACGCGAGAACTGATGCGCATTGACCCTCAAGCGAGGGTAAGCATCGTGACAAGGGCCAATTTTGACGCGCCGAATGACCTACAGCAACAGCTCGGAGTGCGGGTCGGCCGACCCTCGATGTTCGCCGACATCCTCATCAAGAGTTCGCAAGTAAGTCGTTACGCGGTGCTTGTCGTGGCAGCCGTCCTCGACGAAATGGACCCCGGCGTTGCCACCTTCGTGTTTGCTCGATACGAAGACGACGTCGAGGTAATCATGCCCGTCCGGGTCTGGCAGGAGGCCGATGAGGTGAATCGTCACCCAGACCGAGGACTGAAGTGGGCTGAAGCGGCCCTGACGGAAACCCTAAACTACTTTCGAAAGAAGTTCGCGTGACCACTTGAGAACTTTGCCGATACCCGCGGCCTTCCCCGAGCAGCCAAGGCCAAGCTCCGCCGGCATAGTCCTCAGCTTCCGTGGAGTGAAAGAACCTATGCGCGCTCACAGACCCGTAACGCTTCGAGCCTTAATCCGCAAAGGCCGAGGCATGGAGAGCGAATCTCACCCCACCCGCACCACGCCCGCCGGAAGCACCGCCCCTGCCTGCCCCGTCGCCACGAGGACGAACCGGTAGGCAGCCGCATACCAGCCCCCGACCTCGGCCGGAACCACGACCTCCGAACCCGAAAACGACACAAAACCCTGCGAGCGGAACTTCTGGGGGTACGCGCGCGAGACCGCCGTCCGCACCGGCTGCAGCAGCAACTCGGTCACGACCCCCGCCGCGTTCGGCCCCGAGCCGACGAACCGCACCGCGCCCTGCTCGCCGCTCGCGCTCACCGACACCGCATCGCCCCCGAACGCCGTCTCCGGCGGATCGCGAGGCACCACGCTCCCGGGGCTCACTTGCAGGAACTTCGTCGCGAGCCGCACGAACAGCCGCTGCCCGCTCGGCCCCAGCAGACGCCCGTCCCCCGGCTCGCGCCCGCCGGTGGCCTCCGCGAAGTCGTTCCACGCCTCGATCTGCGCGGCCGTCAAGGACCGCCACGCCGCGGCAGCCAACCGCATTCGCTGCCGCACCGCCATCTGCGCTTCGGTCTGCGGATCGGTGGGAATCACGTAGTCCCGCACGCTCACTCCGTAGGGCGTTCTCACGAACACCGCATTCCCCACCTTCCCCCTCAGCCCCGCTTCGAGGATCGACGTTTGCACGAGTCCCATACCCGGGTTATCGGTCGTTCACCGTGAGAACTGCAGTCGGCTCGGGGCTGTCCGAAGGTGTTCCCTAGGAACGTTCCTAAGGAACACCTTCGGAGCGGCCTGGGGCGGCTGGGGGTCTATCGGGGTTCCGCGAGGCCACGCGTCGCCTTCATCATAATGAGGATCATGTCGCTTCGCGCCCAGCTTATGGAGCTACGCCCGGAAATCCTGCGCATCGCCGCAGAACACGGGGCGCGTAACGTACGCCTCTTCGGCTCCGTGGCACGCGGTGAGGACGGGCCCGAGAGCGACCTCGACCTGCTCGTGACCTTCGATCCCGATCGCAGTCTGATGGATCATGCCGCATTGGTCGAAGCCCTGCAAGACCTCTTGGGGCGTCCGGTCGAGATTGCGAACGAGCGTGGGATCAAGCCGCGCTTCCGGCATCGAATACTTTCCGAGGCAGTGGTCTTGTGAGAATGGTTCGAGATCACCTCGAAGACATTCTGGAAGCCATCCACCGCATCGCCGAAGAGGCGAACCTGGGACGCGAGCATTTCATGGCCGACCGTCGCTCCCAGGTCTGGATGGTCCATCATATTCAGATCATCGGGGAGGCCGTAAGATCGATCAGCGACCAACTGAAGACGATGGACCCGGATTACCCCTGGTCCCAAGTCGTCGGAATGCGGCATATTCTCGTACACGACTACTTCGGCATCGACCTCGACGAAGTTTGGAACGTCGTGGAGAAGGACATACCCGAACTCGATGTCCGAGTTCGCCGTCACCTGGAGGCATTGGGTGACGAAGCCTGAAGCCGCAAGCCCTGTAGCCTAGAACGCGGGCGCGATGCGCTCGATGAGCGTTTGCGGGCCTTTGTCCCGCTGGGCCACCTCGCGGCGATAGGCAATCAGCACGCGCAGGGCGTCCAAAACCATCTCACGGGCTTCTTCGATGGTCTCGCCTTCCGAGACAGCGCCTGGTATCTCCGGAATGAAGGCGGTATATCCCCCCTCTTCCGCAGGTTCGAACACGATGGTGAGCTCACCGTCCACTTGTCTCACATCATACGTCCGTCAAGACGGCCCAAGATACGCCGGAACGTCGATGCCCAAGTGTACAATCCGCTCATGGACGTACGAGGGATCATCACGATCGAGCCAGGCAAGCGCGGGGGCAGGCCCTGTGTCCGCGGGATGCGAATCGCGGTCGCGGATGTGCTGGGTTGGCTCGCTGCCGGCATGTCGCACGCCGAAGTGATGGCCGATTTCCCGGAACTCACGGAGCAGGACATTCGAGCGTGCCTCGCCTTTGCCGCCGAGCGTGAGACGCGAACCGTCACCCCAGCATGAGGCAGCTGTTCGCCCTGAAATCGTCCTACGGCGCCAATGGAATCGCCGCCTCGGGCCCCCGCCTAACCGATCCTACAGACCCTGTCGGATAAGGCGGAACGGCCATGACCGCAGACTCCTTCCCCGCTCTACCGTCGATCTGAAAGGATGTTGCCAAACCGCCGCATCCGTGTCGGCAGGAACCGGCCGCTAGGATAAGATAGCCCCACCACGGCGACGAGACGCGCCAGGGATGGACCGCGCTCGGGACGCCTTGGAACCCGCCGAGCGCTATGCCCGACCATACCTACTTCGCGAACCTCATCTGGCAGATCGCGGACCTTCTCCGCGGTCCCTACCGGCCGCCCCAATACGAGCGGGTCATGCTCCCCATGACCGTCCTGCGGCGATTCGATTGTGTGCTGGCGGAAACGAAAACTCAGGTCCTCGCCGAAGCCGAACGCCTCGAAGCCAAGGGCATGAGCGGCGAGGCCCTCGAAGCGCAGCTGAACCGAATCTCGGGGCAACGCTTCCACAACCGCTCCAAACTCGACTTCGAGGGGCTCAAGGCCGACCCGAACGCCATCGCCCAACACTTGGCCGCCTACATCCGGGGCTTCTCCGCCAACGTCCAGAAGATCTTCGACAACTTCGAGTTCGAAGCCGAGATCGCGAAGATGAACGAGGCGGGCATCCTCTACATGGTCGTCTCCAAGTTCTGCGACGTCGACCTCCACCCCCGCTCCGTTCCCAACGCCCAGATGGGCCTCATCTTCGAACACCTCATCCGCCGTTTCAACGAGCTCGCCAACGAAACCGCTGGCGACTACTTCACCCCCCGCGAGGTCATCCGGCTCATGGTGAACATCCTCTTCATGGAAGACGACGACCTCCTCGCCACGCCGGGCACCGTGCGCACGCTGCTCGACCCCGCTTGCGGCACGGGAGGCATGCTCGCCGAGGCCCAAAACTACCTCCGTGAGCACCACCCGGCCGCGAAGCTCTACGTCTACGGCCAGGACTACAACAAGCGCGCCTACGCCACCGCCGCCTCCGACATGCTCATGAAACAGGTCGACCACAACGGCGCGGGCAACAACGTGAGGTTCGGAGACAGCCTCGTCGACGATCAGTTCGCAGGCGAAAAGTTCGACTACTTCCTCACGAACCCGCCGTTCGGGGTCGACTGGAAGCGCCAGAAGACCGAAATCGAACACGAGCACGAGCGACGGGGCTTCGAGGGGCGGTTCGGGGCCGGGCTGCCGCGGGTGAACGACGGCTCGCTCCTCTTCCTCCAGCACATGTGGGCCAAGCGCGAGGAGGTGGACCCCGCCAAGAAGAAAACCGGATCGCGCCTGGCGATCGTCTTCAGCGGCTCGCCGCTGTTCTCCGGAGGCGCCGGCTCCGGGGAAAGCAACATCCGCAAGTGGCTCATCGAGAACGACTGGCTCGAAGCCATCATCGCCCTGCCCGAGCAGATGTTCTACAACACGGGGATCGGGACGTACGTCTGGATCGTCACCAACCGTAAGGAGGAGCGCCGTCGCGGCAAGATTCAGCTCCTCGATGCCCGCGAGATTTGGACGCCCGGCGGCAGCGCGGACAGCAAGAAGAGCCTCGGCGACAAACGGCGGCACATGAGCGCCGCGCAGATCGAGGACGTGGTACGGCTGTACGGGCGATTCGAGGACGGCGAGCGGAGCAAGATCTTCGACAACGCAGACTTCGGCTACACGCGGGTGACCGTCGAACGCGCGTTGCGCTTGCGCTATCGCATGTCGCTCGAGGACAAGGCGCGGTTCCTCGATGCCATGCCTCACCTGCTGGCCGACGTCCAGGCGATCGATGAAGGGCTCGGGAGAGAGCCCCGCCTCGACTGGGAGGCAACCTGGACCGAGATCGAAGCGCTGCTCAAGCGGCGCGGCTCGAAATGGAAAGCGCCGGAGGTCAAGCTCTTCCGCTCCGTCTTCACCCAGTCCGATCCCGAGGCCGAGCCGGTGCGGTCAGGGACGGGCTTCGAGCCCGACCCCGACTTGCGGGACTTCGAGAACGTGCCCTTGAAGGAGAGCGTGGAAGCGTACTTCGAGCGCGAGGTCCGGCCCCACGTGCCCGACGCCTGGATGGACCGGAGCAAGGACAAGGTCGGCTACGAGATCAACTTCAACCGGCACTTCTACAAGTACACGCCCCCGAGACCGCTCGAAGAGATCGACGCGGACCTGAAGGCGGCGGAAGAGGAGATTCTGAGGCTGCTCAAGGAGGTGACCTCATGAAACGGGTAGAAGTGTCTAGAACCGGGGAACTCCGATGAGAGAAAATGGACAGGGTCGGTTGACCGTAAGCTTCAGCTCCGAAGTCGCCGACCAATGGATGCCCGTCGAATACTTAACGACGGCCTTAGATGCCCTCCAGGAGGCCATCTACTTGCTCGCCATGCAGGAAGAAGGACGTCCCGTGCGGAAGCGAGAGAAGGCGGACGCCCGGTTGGCCGCCAAGTATGCCCTACGTTGCGGCGCGGTGCGTTCGGGAAGCGTGGTCATGGAAGGGATGATCGGCGATCCGACACACGACTTGACTTCCTCGGAAAACGTAGAGAGGGTGCTCCACCGGTATTTTGCAGCGACCTCCGCGATCGCCGAACAAGACGCGGTCCGACTGCAAACGGTGGTTCCCGATTCGAGCCGGCGGGCCAAGTTCATCCAGGCATTTCGGCGAACGGCGCCGAAGGTGGGGAGCGGGTGGGTAGTCGAGATCGCCGAGCGCGGGGGGCCGGTGGTCCGGCTGACGGACAAACAGCAAGCCGCTGCCCGGGCTCTCCTATCGTCGTCTGAAGATTCCACCGCAATCCGGACCTTGACGGGTCGCCTGACCAAGATCGACTTCGACAACCGCAGGGTGACGCTCTTCTATCCCGTGACCAGCCGGGAAATCGAGTGTTCTTATGGAGAAGAGCTGGAAGTCATGCTACTCAAGAACCCGCGCGAACTGATTCAGGTCACGGGAACGGTCGTGCTCGACGCCAAGGGGCTCCCCGAGCGGATCCGAGAGGTCGAATCGATCGAGGAATTGGACTTGAACGAGATCGAGATCCGAGCTATCCCTTTGGACGGTGTGCGTATCGTGGCAACCCCAGCCTTGCGCCTCGCTCCGGAGTTGGACGAGACCGAGCCGCTGATCATCCTTACCGACCTTGACCTCGGGATTGACTGCTATGCCGCCACGAGAGAGGCATTGATCGAGGAATTGCGCGCTCAGCTCGCCATGCTTTGGTCGGAGTACGCTCTTGCCGAGGACGAGGGGTTGACCGAAGGGGCTCGGCGTCTAAAGGTGAATCTGCGAGCCCGGTTCGAGGAGGAGCCAGAGGCCAAGGGAACGGGCTGACGTGGAAGCTAGCCTTCGGGCCAAGGGCTTTCGCGAGAATGCGAAGGCTGACCATCGCGTCTTCACCTACTTCACCCAGGAAGGTCTGAAGTCCGTGGTGTTCACGAAGACAAGCCACGGCAGCGGCTACCGGACCCTCGACGACGGTCTTCTCGGCCAGATGGCCCGACAATGCCGCTTGACAAAGGCCCGCTTTATCGAACTGGTGGACTGCCCCCTGTCGCAGGACGACTACGAGAAGGAGCTACAGGCAGGAGGGCATCTGTGAGGGCGCAAGACGGACCGGAGGGGCGCCAAATGCCCGCAAGGTAACCGGGGGAAGGCTTTGGCCCGAACGGCCCTTCCTCAGAGGCAGCGGAGGAGGAAATTCTGCGGCTGCTGCGAGAGGTGACGCGCTGAGGCTCGAGGGAAATGAGGCAAGGGTAGACTCCGTGACGATGTCCGATGGACCGCTCCAACTGGACCATGCTCCCATCATCGAGGTCGTTGTCGACATCGAGTGCGACTTGGCGCCCGACTTTTCATTGCAAGCGGTCGAGCCGAGCGCCGTGGACGCTTTCCGGGCACGCTATCCGAAGAAGTCGTATCAGTTTGTCGAGCAAGTGTCCTGGGCGGTGACTCCCGAGGGCAGCTCGCAAGAGCATCGTCGAACCTTGCAGGCGCTGCGATTCCACGACGAAGCCGACAGGCAGCTCGTGCAGGTGCGGGCCACCGGCTTTTCCTTCAACCGGCTCGCCCCTTACACGTCCTTGGACGACTACCTCCCGATGATTCGCCTGGAGTGGGACATCTTCTGCCAGGTGGCCAAGCCGGTGCAGGTCACCGGCGCCCGCCTTCGGTACATCAATCGCATCGAACTGCCGTCCGGCCCGATCGAGATCGCCGAGTACTTCACCGTCGGCAAATCCCTGCCCTATGCCGACCTCACGTTGACGAGAATCGTGAACCAGTTCGCAGCGATCGAGGAAACGACCGGAGCAACGGCAAAGGTGACGCTGGCCGACTCGCATGAATCGCCCTCGAATGCCGTTTTCATCCTCGATATCGAAGCCGAGCGACAACGGTCGATCGAACCGGACGATTGGGACTCGATCGAAGCGACCCTCCTCGAACTGCGCGGATTGAAGAACCGTCTCTTTCGAGGAGCCCTGACGGACTCATGTATAAAACTCTTTCAAGACCCATGATCTCGATGATGGCCGCCTCGGTCGTGATGTATGCCCCCGCCGTCTCTTCTGAGAGTACGGATCTTGCTCGAACCCTCGAGCAGGTGGCGCAGCAGCGGGAGACGTCGGTAGCGCTCGGTGCGCGACTGCGAGCCGTTGAGGACGCCCTAGCGGACGCGATCGCCGACTCGCCCGGTGTGGAGGATAGGGTTCGAAACGAGGCTTCGCGGCTCCTGCTCGCTCTGCCGAGCGATCTGCCGCTCCCCGAGTTCGCCGTGGAGGACGATGGGGCGATCGCGGTCGAATGGTTGCCGTCCCGGTCCCGCATGGTCTCCCTCAGCGTCCACGGCCGGGGCCGCGTGGCCTACGCTTGGCTCGACGGGACCGACAAGGGCCATGGGGTGGCCCGTTTCAATGGCAAGGAGCTGCCCGAAGTGCTGCTCAGCGTGATCAGGAGCGTGACCGATGGTTCTCGATTCCGGGCTGCCTGACGCGGTCGGAGACGACGAGAGGCTTGCAAGGCTCGTTCATGAGCGAAGCAAGTTCAACAGCGCGGGCGCGAAGCCAGCCGCCTTTGTGCCGCCCGCCAACGGCGCTTTGTCGGTGGCCCGCCATAGCGCCGAGCCGGTCGAGGAGTTGGAGCGGTTGGCGCTGGAGTACCTCGGCGGAAAGCGCGCCTACGGCGCGGCGACTCTGCTCGCTTCGGAAGTTCGGACGATCGGGCTCGACGTGCTTGCCGAGGAGCCCCCGCCCCGGCATGCGAACATCCTCGGCTGGCCCACCTCGACCGACGAAGACGAGCAGAAGGCGCAGCGGAAGCTCCGGGCCTTAGAACTGGCCTCGAAGGCTGGATGGGTTGCGTTCGCCGGAGGTGCCTCGTGAGCGATGGGAGGGATGCCCGCGGAGTGGGGGGGGGCGGAAGAGACGATCGGGCGCCGGATGCAGGAGGTGCCACGGGGATCCAGCTTCGCCATTTGTGCCGGGTGACGAGTGGTGCAACACCGGAGAGCGGAAGACCCGAGTATTGGGACGGGCAAATCCTATGGGTGACCCCCGAGGATCTAAGTGGCCTTGCGTCGTACATCCTACGAGAGACCCGCAGAAAGATCACACTTCCGGGTTTTGAGGCCTGCGGGGTGACGCTTGCAAAGGAAGGCTCGATCGTCCTTACCAAACGTGCCCCAATCGGCCAGGTAGCCGTATTGGCACATCCGGCATGCTCCAATCAAGGTTGTTTCTTGCTCACCCCAACAGGACGGGCTGACTCTCGGTTCATTTACTATTGGCTCACCAGCCAAGGTTCCCGCCTGCAAGCCCTTGGACGCGGTTCGACCTTCATGGAGCTCAGCACGGATGATCTGAAGGCGCTCAAGACTCCCGTGCCGCCCCTTGAGCAGCAGCGGGCGATTGCGGACTATTTGGACCGGGAGACGGCGCGGATCGATGCCCTCATCGCGGCGAAGGAGCGTCTGCTCGGCCTCTTGGCCGAGAAGCGGCGGGCTTTGATCACCCACGCGGTGACCCGCGGCCTCGACCCCACCGCCCCCCTCCGCGACTCCGGCATCCCCTGGCTCGGCCCCATCCCTTCCCATTGGGCCACGCCGCCCGTGTACGCTTGCTTCGAAGTCCAACTGGGGCGTATGTTGGACGAGAAGCGGGCCCCGGGCCAACACCAAGCTCCGTACCTGCGAAACGTAGATGTTCAATGGGATTCGGTGAACACCGCGGATCTACCGGAAATGGACTTCGCCGAAACTGATAGAGTGAAGTATGCCCTCCATCCAGGCGATATTCTCGTCTGCGAAGGCGGCGAAGTTGGCCGCTCCGCGATCTGGCGAGGGGAGCGGCCCGATTGTTTCTACCAAAAAGCCTTGCACAGGCTGCGCGCTTTGCATTCCGATCTCGTGCTTCCGGAGTTTTTTGCTTTCGTCATGCGGGCCTGCGTGGGCTTGGGCGTGTTCGGAGCCATGTCTACCGGCTCCACGATCGAACACTTACCGGCAGAGAAGCTCCGTAATCTTCGATTTCCTCTTCCACCGCTCATGGAACAGCAAGCCATCGTCAAGCGCATGACTGGCTTCATGGAGAAGCTGACCGTCCTGAACGGCAAGATCGAGGTAACGATCTCGCTGCTAAGGGAAAGGCGGGCAGGTCTCATCGCTGCCATGATCGGAAACTCACCCATCCATTGCGAGATGGATCATGCCACCCCCTCAGGGGCCACATCGAAGAATTAGAACGCAGATGTTTTGCATCGTGAGGCAAGTTCTACGCATCTTATGCGGAACACCGAAGAGTCCAGGAATGGAGCCGACGGATCGCGCGAGGCTCCGAGACCTGATGGCTCGCGAGAGCTGGGAAGTGCAAAAGCTGCGGTTGGCAGAGTCGGAGCAAGCCTACTATCAGGCGAAGTTGAGCGCAGGCATCATCGCTAGTTTTGCGTCTGCTGGAGCCTTGGGATCGGTGATCAGCCTCTTTGCAGTTCTACGAGGCGGAAGCCGAACCGATCCACCCTGGACTCTCTGTATCGCTATTGGCAGTATTCTTCTCTTATTGGCTGGTTCTGCTTGGGCATTGTTGGGGTGCATCACGAGAAAACTAAACGAGATACCGCACCCGGACAAGATCCTCGATACCGCCAGCAACTATCCTACGGAAGCGCACTTTTATAGGCAACTAATTGTCAACGCCAACGCTCCGATTGAAGCGTACAGGAGGGCAACAGCCTCGATTGGCCTCCATCTTCGCGTGTCACTTGGAATCCTGATGGTATCAATGGCTCTATCATTGCCGCATGCCCTCTGGTTGGCTCATAATGCGAGCATGACAGACGAAACGACACCGCCGACGCCGGCACCAGCCTCGGAGATGCCTCCTGCACCTGCCGCCATGGACGGGGAATTGATTCACAAGGACATTGGGCCCGGGAACGCCCCTACGGTGCCTCCCATCGAGCACAAGGGCGGAACAGGTCGAGAGAAGTAAGGAGCGTCCCCGGATAACGAAGGCGAGACTCGGTTTGCAGGCCTGCTGATTGCCTCGAACGCTCACAATCTGGTGCAGCCCGCTTGTGCACGCATGCTTGGACGCGCTCGCCTTTGCCATCGCTTTCACCGGTCGAATCGTTGTCCCGCCGCGATCATGAGCATGAGTTCGTATTGAACGAGCGAGGAAAAATGACGACGCCGAGGGCCTCGTCGAGCCGCTCGAGTTCGGAACGGTTATGCGCAAGCAGTGGATGCTTCCATACATCTTGCTCTCCGTCGCAGCATTCGCGGGCCAGCTTCCGACCAACTTTCTCATAACTCCCCAGGTTCGCCTTCTTGAGGTCTTCGGGCTCGCTCCAACAGCCCAGAACGAACACCCGGCTTCGGACCGAGTCATCGATCCCTTCGAGAACTGCTTCAAGTCTGGAGTCGTTTTGGTCGAAGTCGACGATGAGCAACACGTGACGGTGCGGGTAGCTCGCAAGCTGTGACGAATGCTCTTCGATCACACGGGCCCGTGCCTGAGTTCACCCACCCGCCACATCCTCGATCTGTATCTGCCGCTGATTCACTTCCGGCTCCAGCAGGAATCCGTTCGCCAGTTGGCGGCAGGCATCGTCTTCGGGCACGACGAACAAGTGCGGACGGTGTTTGTTCACGCTCACGGCAGTTCGTCACCGCGAATTAGCGCATCGACGAGGTCGCCCTTGATCCCCAACTCGGCCACCGGCCGCACCTGCGTCGGCTCGAGATGCGATGCCCGATGGAGAAGCAGCGTGTTCTCGTCCGAAAACCGGCGAATCGTTTCGGGGTGGTGGGAGGTCGCGATGAACTGCGATCCCGTCGGCAAGCGGCGCAGTTCCATGATGAAATGACCGATCTCGGAGAGTGCCAAATGATTGTCCGGCTCGTCCCAAAAGCAAAGTGATGGCCCATAGGTACGGAGTGAGGCCAAGACCATAGCGGAAAGTAGGTAACACTTTTCTCCGTCCGATAAGTCTCCAAACGGCAGGCTCAACGTCTTGCCATTCGCCGCAAAGCGAACCGTCATGCTCCGCGCATCCGGGCCGATAAGCGGATTTTGAACATCTTGGAAGTCCGGAAAGATTGCGCGCATGTACGTATCGACACTGGTGTAGGCGGCAGGAGAAAGGGCGAGGAGCCCCGTAAACCAGGCGGCAAAGTTCTCGCCCGTGAGCATGGGCTGAAGCGTGTCTCCTTTGGATTCACCCTCGATAAGGGAGGGCAAGGGCGCCAGCACGATCAGACTTCGGAGGAAGCGTTTGAACTTAAAGAGGGGATCTGCCTCCGATCGCTCCTGCACGATAGGCAATGCGATCAGGTGCCAATCCACACGGAAGCGGGCCTCGACCTCGTCGAAGTGCTTTGGCATGAACACCTGGGCGAGTTCGCGGGAGTAGACGACTTTGTTATCGACATGGAGCGACTCCTCGGCCACCCTGAGTTCATAGAAGTCTGGAGGCAGTTCGAGAACGAGTGCATACCGAAAGCTTTGACTTTCGATATCGCATTCGATCTCGAATCTCATCCGTTCGGTCTCACCGCTGCTAGGCGGCATGCCATTGCTCGTCCGAGGAAAGTCACGAAGCTTGACCAAGGAACCGACTCGGTTTTCGCCGCGCGCCACCGCCTGCAGGATTTCCAGGACCTTTCTGACCGTGCTCTTCCCGGCTCCGTTTCGCCCTATGAGGAGGAAGGTGGAGTCCGATCCTAGCCTGAGTTCGAAGTTCAAGAAGCAACGGTAGTTGTGAGCGTACAGGCGCGTGATCACGATCCTACGATACCCAGCGGCACATAATGTCCTTCATGGCCGCTCGTCACTTCGAAGCCGCCTTCGAGACCGTGATCGAGGAGCACATGCTCGGTCACGGGTACCAGCGCATCGCGCACGGCTCGTTCGACCGGGAGCGGGCGATCTTTCCCGACGAAGTGCTGGAGTTCATCCGCGAGACCCAGCCCAGGGAGTGGGAGCATCTCGAAAAGGTCCTCGGCCCCAAGACCGGAGAGCAGGTGCTGGGCGACCTGTGCAAGTGGATGGACCGGGAGGGATCGCTGGCGACCCTGCGCCACGGGTTCAAGTGTTACGGGCGGACGCTGCACGTCGCCTTCTTCAAGGCCGCGCACGGCCTGAACCCCGAACTCGAGGCCCGCTACGCGGCGAACCGGGTGACGATCACCCGTCAGCTGCACTACTCGTCCAAGAACGAAAACTCTCTCGACGTCGTGTTGAGCGTCAACGGGATCCCGGTCGTAACGGTCGAGCTGAAGAACCCGATGACGGGTCAGGTTATGGCGGACGCCCAGCGCCAGTACATGCACGACCGCGACCCCCGTGAGCCGATCTTCGCCTACAAGCGACGAACGCTCGCCCACTTCGCCGCCGACACGGAGTCGGTGGCGATGACGACGCGCCTCGCGGGCTCGGCCACGGTGTTCCTGCCCTTCGATAAGGGCAACTCGAGTGGCTCGGGGAATCCCCCCGACCCGGCAGGACGCGCTTACCGGACTGCCTACCTATGGGAGGACGTGCTCCAGCGGGATAGCCTCCTCGACCTCCTGGCCCGGTTCATCCACATTCAGAGCGACGAAAGGCGAGACGAGGAAGGGCGCAAGGTGAAGACCGAGTCGACGATCTTCCCCCGCTATCACCAGTGGCAGGCAGTGCGGATGCTGGAAGCGGCGGCGCGCCGCGAGGGCGTGGGCCATAACTACCTGATCGAGCACTCGGCGGGGAGTGGGAAGAGCAACACGATCGCCTGGCTGGCGCACCGCCTGGCTTCGCTGCACGACGATCAGGACTGCCGGATCTACGACTCTGTTATCGTGGTCACGGACCGGGTCGTGCTGGACCGTCAGCTTCAGGATACGATCTACCAGTTCGAGCACAAGCAGGGCGTGGTGCAGCGCATCGACGAGAGTTCGAAGCAGCTCGCGGAGGCGCTGACCAACAAAGTGCCGATCATCATCACGACGCTTCAGAAGTTCCCCTTCGTCTCGAAGCACCTCGAGGAGATGGACAAGGAGCGGGGCGCGGACGGGGGCGGCGTGCTGAAGGCGATCAAGTGCGCGGTGATCGTCGACGAAGCACACAGCTCACAGGGCGGCGAGTCGGCGACCGAGCTGAAGGGAGTGCTCGGCGGCGAGGGCATTCGAGAGCGGGCGGCCGAATGGGCGGCCGAGGAAGGTCGGGAGGACGTCGCGGAAGTGCTGAAGAGCATGGCCAAGCGGGGGCGGCAGCCGAACTTGTCCTTCTTCGCGTTTACCGCGACGCCGAAGCATCCGACGCTCGTCATCTTCGGGCGAGACGGGGCGCCGGCTCACCGGTACACGATGCGCCAAGCCATCGAAGAGGGCTACATCCTCGACGTGCTGCGGAACTACACGACGTACGCCACCTACTACCGGCTGCTGAAGGCCTGCGAGGACGACCCCAACGTGGAGCGAAAGAAGGCGGCGAGGGCGTTAGCCCGGTTCTTCAAGATGCATCCGCACAACGTGGCCCAGAAGACGGAGGTCATGGTCGAGCATTTTCAGTCGGTGACGCGCCACAAGATCGGCGGGCGGGCGAAGGCGATGGTGGTGACCGGCTCCCGGCTCGAGGCCGTGCGCTACAAGCTGGCGTTTGACAAGTACATTCGGGAGAAGGGCTATGCGATCAAGACTCTGGTTGCCTTCTCGGGCGAGGTTAGGGACGACAAGATTCCGGGCACCACGTACACCGAACCGGGGATGAATCAGGGCATCTCTGAGAAGGAATTGCCGGAGCGGTTCGCATCGTCGGAGTACCAGGTTCTGCTGGTGGCCGAGAAGTACCAAACCGGCTTCGACCAGCCGTTGTTGCATACGATGTTCGTGGACAAGCGTTTGGCGGGCATCCAGGCGGTGCAAACGCTTTCTCGGCTTAACCGAATCCACCCGCTCAAAGAGGATACGTTCGTGCTCGACTTCGTGAACGACCGCGAAGAGATACGAGAGGCGTTCAAGACCTACTATGAAGGCGCCCAGATCGGGGAGGAAGTGGAGCCGGATCGCATGTATGCGATCCAGAGCGAACTGGACGCCTCGGGCGTGTACCAGCGCGAAGAACTCGATCGCTTCTGCGAGGTCTACTTCAGGCCGAAGCAGAGGCAAAGCCCAGCCGACCACCAGCAGATGAACGCGGCACTCGACCCAGCGGTGGACCGCTTCGCTGCCTTGCATGAGGAGAACGAGGAGGAGGCCGAGGTCTGGCGGGGCAAGGTGTATTCCTTCTTGAATCTGTACGCGTTCTTAAGCCAGGTCGTGCCCTATCAAGACTCGGACCTCGAGCGTTCGTACGTCTTCCTTCGACACTTGGCGAGCAAGCTGCCGCGACGTTCGGGTGGGCCGACGTACCGCTTCGACGAGGAGATACGGCTCGAGTACTACCGCTTGCAGAAGATCGCCGAGGGCTCGATCGACCTTCGCGAGGGCGAGGCGAAGCCGATCGACGGTCCGACAGACGTGGGGAGCGGCGTGGCCCGCTCGGAGGAAGTGCCTCTCTCTCAGCTGATCGACGTGGTGAACGAGCGGTTCGGCACGGAATTCAACCAAGCGGATCAATTGTTCTTCGACCAGATCGTCGAAGCGGCGATGACGGACGATACGCTTCGGCAAGCGGCTATCGTCAACCCTGGAGATCGATTCCACCTCGTATTCAAGAATCTCGTGGAAGGTCTGTTTACGGAGCGAATGGACCAAAACGAGGAAATCTTCGTGCGGTACATGAACGATCTGCCGTTCCAACAGGTCGTTACGGCGTGGATGGCGGACGAGGCATACCGGAGGCTCAGAGCGGAAGCCGCCGAGGGTTCCATCCAGCCCGAGTGAACGTTGCTTACTCCGTTTCTTGCGCCATCGCCCTAAAGAACTCCTGCACTCGTGCCAAAGATACCGGGTGAGCCCTTCCCTTGCGCTGGAGCGCAAAATCCCAAGGAATGGGCAGAAGGAGGCCTGGATGGCACTCTTCAAATTGGGGGCTTTTGCCCAATCTATCAGCGGTAAGGCAGGAAACTCTGTCTTCCGCTCGACTCGTAGCGGGACCGTGATCACCGATCATGTGATCCCCACTAACCCAGACACGGCGGCGCAACAGGACGTTCGCGGCTACTTCCGAAAGGCGACCACGAAGTTCGCCACGTTTTCGGCGAGCGCCAAGAAGTCTTGGACGAACTATGCCAAGAACCAGTTCATGACGACGAAAGCCGGAAAGCGACGCAGCAAGACGGCGATCAACGTGTATGCGGGGCTGGGGAGCAAGATGCTTCAGGTCAACCCCAACGCTACGCTGCCGACCGAGATTCCTTCGTCGGTTTTCGAGGGCGATTCCGTAACGCTTATGGTGGAGGCGGAAAACCCGGGAACGATCACGTTTACCGCGAGCGGACCGAACGCTTCTGGCGTTACGACGGAGCTGCTTCTGCAGCCGCTGGTCAGCCCGACTCGCAAGCCGATCAAGGGCGCTTATCGGACAGAGACGTTCCATACGTTCACGTCGGGGAGTCTGACGAAGAACGTGTCGGTACCTCCCGGCTACTATGCGGCCGCGTATCGCTTCGTGCGAACGGCGACCGGCCAGGACACGCCGCTGACGCAGCTGCCGGTGACGACGGTGAGCTTCTCGGTGCAGTCCGGCAAGACGAAGAAAGCGGCCTGAGGCCGCCACGACCCGAGCCGGAACGCCGGCAAGGCTCCGGCTCCCCCTGTTCTGGCATCAGCCTCCGCCCAGAATCGAGATGCGGAACCGCGCTGCGAGCATCTGGGCGACTTGGTTGAGGTCTCGCCCCGTCACCATCCGCACCTTCTGCTGCACGCCCATGGGATCGCTCGTGCCTTGTGAAAGAACATCGCGCAGGCGCTGGAACATCTGCAGCTCGAAGCTGCCTTTTGGCAGGGTAGGTAGCACCTTCGTGTCGAGCTCCTTGGTCAGCGTGCGGCAGGCCTCCGCGATGCCTTCGGCGCCGGAGCGGCCGAGCGCTTTTTGGGTCTTGTAGACGTTGACCCCCGCCGTCTGATCGGCGGTCTGGGGATTGAGGGCGCGCAGGATTTGGGCGGGGGATAGGCCCATTTCGCGCATCCGGTTGATGTCGAGCACGGCCCGGTCGAGATAGGCCTCGGGGTCGACCCTCGTCGTTCCTCGCCAGTCGGCATGCTCGGCCGAGCGACCGGTGACCTCCTTGTAAGCCTTGCCGAGGCATCGAGCCAAGTCTCTTTGAAACTCCAGCATGGTTATCGGCTGGCCGTTTCGGGTGGGAGTCCATCCATCTTCGGCCACGGCGAGGTCGTGATCCATACCGACCTTGTTCTTGTTCGCTCCGTGACGAATAGAGCCCATCTTGAACTCGTTGTAGCCGAGGAGCTTCATGAGTCGCTGGGTTGTGGAAATGACCGGCTGCTCCATGAGGGTGCCGACGTGCTCGTTGTAGCCCCGGATCAGGCCTTTGTCTCCGGTCTCGTTCATGACGAGCTTGGTGGTGTAGCTGTTCTCGACCGCTCCCATGGCATCGAGCAGGCGCTTGCCTTCGGGGGTCGCGGCGAGTTCGGCGGCGTGCTGTTTGAGGTAGGCCGACCTATCTTGGCTCCCCGCTCGCTTGGCGACCATGGCCTCGAACTCGGCAGCCGCAGAGCGGTACTGCTCGCGCAGCACCCGGCCCTCGTTTTCCTTGAGCTCATTGAAGCGGTACTTCTGGACGGCCTCTTGCCAGGTCAGCTTGGGCTGGAGCGCGCGAAGCCGCTCCTGGACGAGGCGCTGGGACGACAGTTCGAGTCCCTTTCGCAGCACGAACTGGAGAAGGCCCGCCTTGCCCGCCTCGGTCCAGCTGCCGGTAGCGTTGTAACCTTGCAAGGCGGCAAGCGTGACGTCGACGGTCGCACTCACCATTCGCAGACCAGACTCCGCCGCGCCAACGACCCCGCCTTCGACATAGCCGGTCCCGATGCCGTAGCCGGCTCCGATCCAACCGGCATAGCCGGCATAGGGCGAGGACGAAACGGCGGCATACGGCGACACGACCACGAGGGCAAGCCCCGCCCCGAACTTGACTTCTTCGAGGCTATTGATCCACTCGTCGTTGTAGACCTCGGCGGCACCCTGCTGTCCCAAAACCTTGTTGTGAGCGGCTCGGAAGAGTTGTCGCAATTTTTCGGTGTCCATTTGGACACGTGTCGTCGGGTCGAGGGCCTTATCCTTCATCGCGAGCATCTCGTCGCGTTCCTTGCCCTCCAGCAATCCGATAAGCCCATCCAGTTGCTTTTCGGCACGGCTGTAGAGGGTCGGAGCACGGGCTTCCATCTGCATCTTCTCGACAAAGCGCGTGTGATCCAGCTGCTGCCAGAGCGTTCGGGTTTGAACGATCTCGCCGGTTTCGAGGGATTTCACGAGCGCTTCTTGCTCTTGAATGTCCGTGATCGTCGCGACCACGTTAAGGCGCAACTGTTCGACTTGTTTCGGGTCTTTCGCGCTGGCCAGTTCGGCCTTCCACTTCTCCAGCCGCTTTTGAGCCTCGACGATGCGACTCCTCGTTTCGGCGATCTGGGTCGCGTTGACTTGGGCGGGCGTCAGGACGGCTGCCTCGGTTGGCGATGCCGTTTCCGCTTGTTGCTTCGCCTGCTCGAAGAGCGCGGTGGCGTCCTTCATCACCTCGCCGACCCGCTTTTCAAGGGCCTCGATAAAGTCCGATGGCTTAGCGGTGAATCCCTTGAGTGCCAGCGGCAGGGCGTAGCGCGTTTGATGGTAGTTCTCGAGGACAAAGGCCTCGGAAGTGAGGTTCATGACGAGCCGATGCCGATCTCCAACCGCTCGCATATCGGCAATCTCATCGCCCGTCTTCGGAGGCGGCGTGCTGTCGAGCACCTTTGCCCGCTTGCGCAATGCGATGGCGTCGGCCAAGGTGCTCTTCTCCGGCCCCGGTCCCATCGGCTCCGAGATCCTCCGCAAACGATAAGTCAGTTTGGACTTCGGCTCTTGAAACTCCGTTACGATGGTGAGATTTGCACCTTCGACACGCACCGATTTTACGAGGTCGCCCATGAACAAAGTGTCGCTCGGACCTGGCTTGTAAACACCCGGCGATTCCTCGATGTTGTACAGCCACCGAACGCTGAACCTTTGGTAGTAGCCGATGTAGGGGCCGAACATCGAAACGACCATGAGGCGATCCTTCTGGACCGCCATGCCTTGGGGCGGCAAGAGGATCGCGCAAAGGAAGGGTCGGGCCGCGCTTCCGGCCTCGTCTTCGACCAGATAGGTGCCCTCCCAGATACCCGTAAGTCCGCTGGAAGGCGGGGCGGCCGATGGTTTTCCGATGGCGCGGTTGAAGGCATCGCGAGCGCGCTTCCGGGCACGGTACGGATTAGGCGGATCGCCTAGCTTCTTGATCTGCTCGACCACCTTCGCGAGTTCGTCGCGCAATCCGACGAGGGTGGCGCGGATCGTGTCGCATTGCCGCATCTGTTCGGCAGTTTCGTTTGCCAGCCCCAATCCCGCTGCGAAGCCCGCCCTCTCCCACGATTGGTCGAAGTCGGCCGCCGCCATCGCGATGGCTGCGCGCAATCTGAGGAACCGGTTGAGCAGCGGGTTCAGCTGGCGGAAGTAGGCCAGCCCCTCGTGAGTGGGTGTTTCCAGCACCGGGGCCCACTTGGCCTGCAACCGCATCGACTCGTCTTCGGTGAGGTCGCCATACACGATGCGAACGAGTTCCAAGGCCTCCGAGGCCATGGCCCGGTACTCTTCGAGGTCTAGCCCCGCGGTCTCTTCAGGCAGGTCGTCGGGCTTCAGGGGCGGCTCATCGCGACGCCAGGGAACGTCCTTGGCGGGCCACTCCGAGGTCTCGAACGTATCCTTGTGCCATCCCTCGAAGATCGGTCCGCCCGTCGGAGCCGGAAGCGGCGCGAGGTCCGTGAAGGTCGTGTATCCGCGGCCGGTCAGTTCTTCGTATCGGCGCTCGTCGCGACCGGCTTCGTCGGCCCGGCCGAGTTCGCGCTGAAGCTCTGCGCGACGGCGGAAGATCGCACTGAACTTCGGATTGAGCTTCTCGGCCTCCGCATAGGCTCTTAGCGCCTCCTCAGGGCGATCGGTCGCTTCGAGATATCGGCCACGGTCGTAATGAGTCATCACGTCGTCCGGGGCGATGCGGACGAGGTCGTCCATCACCTTGCCTGCCTGCTCGAGTCGACCCATGGCGAGCAGAGTTCGAAAGCGCTCGCGGACAGCCTGAGGTCTCTTGGGATCGATTTGGACGGCCTCCTCCGCTGCCACGAGAGACTCCGGAAAGCGCCCGAGCAGGCGCAGAGAGTTCGCCTTGTTCGCCAAGGCCACGGCGTTCTTGGGTTCGATCGCGAGGACGCTGTCGAAGTCGGCGATCGCTCGGTCGTACCTCGAGGTATCAACGAAGACGAGCGCCCTCGACTCGAAATGGAGGGCGCGCTTCGGTTCGAGCGTGATCGCTTTGTCGAAGTCCCTAAGCGCCTCGTCGTACCGGCGTAACTGATAGCGAGTGCGGCCGCGATTGCTGATAAAGGTTGCGTTCTCAGGTTCCTGGCTAATGGCCAGGTCGAAGACTTGGACCGCTTCCGGGTAGCGCCCCAGACTATGGAAAGCGCAACCCCGGGTGTTGAGTGATGCCGCATGCTGGGGGTTTGTCGCCAGGATGCGCTCGGTGATCTCCAGCACCAGCGGGTACTTGCCCTCGGAATACGCCTTGTTCGCTTCCTGCCAAAGCTGATCGATCTGCGTCGTCGTGGGCTGAACTAGTGAGAGGCTCCCGAGAGGTAGCGATAGTGTCGAAGCGATGATCGCGAGCCCCAACACGAAAACCGAGAATCGACTCATAGGCTTGCTCCTACTGTTCTACGTAGCCTAAGCCCGCTTCGATGGTGGGCAGTCGAAGGTGTCTCGCCGCACGCGTCTCACGACGTAAGCAGAAGTTCTCCCCGGCCGTGTGAGCACCACTCGACCAGGTACGCTGGCCTCCATCGAGGTTCCTATGACGAAACTATTCTCAGCGATCGTCCTTGCCGCTCTCGCCATGCAGTTCGCGTCTCCGCAGTTCGATTCGATGGCTTTGTCCTGGCAGCCGCGCGCAAGCGCGGCAGCGTCCGACTCCAAGTCTTGCCAGAAATTCGTCGGCGATTTCTACTCCTGGTACGTCGCGCAGGCAAAGTCCGGCGATCCCCTCCGCGTCGCGTTGAAGAAGAAGCAAGGGACCTTTAGCAAGGAACTCGTTCTCCGACTGAACGAAGATTACGCGGCAGCCGCCAAGTCACCCGGCGAAGTCGTCGGACTGGATTTCGACCCATTGCTGAACAGCCAGGACTTTGCCGACAAGTACGTCGCCGCCAAAGTGACGAAGAAAGGAACCCGCTACTTGGTGGAGGTCTTCGCCGTCAGCGGCGGAAAGCGAGACGCCAAGCCAGCCGTCGTGCCAGAGTTGGTGCTGCAAGGGAAGCAGTGGGTGTTCACGAACTTCCTCTATCCGGACGGCACGAAGACCGAGAACCTCCTCAGCATCTTGAAGCAGCTGAAGGCGGCCCGAGACAAGGGCGGCTAGGACGAGAGCGATCACCGATCATGTGATCCCCACCGACCCGGACGCGGCGGCGCAACAGTATGTTCACGGCTGCGTTTGAAAGGTGACGAAGAAAACCGGCTCACTTATGACTTAACGAAGTCGAACAGAATTTGCATATTCAACTCGGCGAGGCGGCGCATTTCATCGCGTCGGCGGTCGATCGTGGCCAGGTGTCGCTCTCTTTCCTTGTAGAACCCCATGAACGACTCGAACAGGCGCGTGGCGCTCATGCCGGTGAGGCCCGGCGGAGACGGGAGGTTGAGGCTGGCGGCAAAGGCGCTGACCTTGGGGTCGTAGCTGACCATGAAGGGCAGCACGCCGACCGTGGTGGCGAGGATGGCGGCATGGAGTCGGACCGCGATGATGCACTCCATGCGGGACATCCGCTGCTGCAGCTGCATCGGCGTCGTGACTTTGCGGATGCTGGGCACTTTGCCGCCCTGGCTCTTCTCGATGTCGTCCAGCAACTGCCGGTCTTGCTCTCGGTCCATTTCAATGAGGACCGGCATAAGGTTGTTCTGGTACAGGAGCCGGCAAAGCTCGCCGAACATCTGGACGATCTCCTTGTGCTTGCCGAACGGCCTGGGGGCGACTCCGATGGTGCGCATGTCGCCGACCGAGAAGCTGGCGGATTCCTCCTGGCCCGCAGGCTTGGGGAGCAGAAAGGCGAGGTCGCCGCAGACCCGGGGCGTGTTTTTTACGTTGAGGCTCTTCAGGGTTTGGACCGAGGCGGCGTCGCGCACCGCGATCACGTCGGCGCTGTTGAAGGCTCCCGCCGCGAGGCGTTTGCCGAGGAAGTTGTTGAGCGGACCGACGCCTTGGCCCAGCATGATAACTTTCTTCCCGGCTTTCTTCGCCTTGCTTACCAAGCCGGCGTAGTAGCTGACGCTGGCGACGCTGCTCACGTCTTGGAAGATGCTGCCGCCCGGGAAGACGAGGGCGTCGCAGCGGGCAAGTTCATCCTGGAAGGAAGCGCTCTCGCGACGCGGAATGCACTTGATGCCGTAGAGGCGGTGGGTCTCTTCCGGATAGCCGCTCATCACGGTGAGGTCGACGCTCCGATCGCGCAGACCTTCCAGAAAGCCGAGCAAGATGGCGTCGTCGCCCAGATTGCCGCACCCGAAATAGCCAGCCACCAACAATCGGGCGCCCATCCTTCCTCCTATCCTCGTTTCGCCGGCCGCTTGGCCCGGAACAATGCCCACAAGAGTCCGCCGAGTATACCGCCGAGGACCCAGCCGATCGCGATGCGGGCCAAACTCACCTCCAGTGGGGTGTGGAGGTGGCACAGGGTGTTGACGATGCTCGCCTGTCCGATCATGCCGACCGTCATCAGAAGTCCCGCCCAAACCACGTTGCGGCCGTCCCACTTGGCTACCGAGGCGGCAAGCAGGAAGAGACCCAAAAGCATGGCCGGATGTCCCAACAAGAACTCCTTTGTCCTCGGGCGGGCGTAGAGGATGGTGTCCAGGAGGCCTCGGAACTGCACCTCGAGGCCGCTCACGGCTCCCGGCGCCTCGTTGCCGGTACGGGCGATCATGAGACCTAAAACGGCCAAACAGCCGATGGCGAGAATCGCCGCTCCCCAAAGCACCGGCTGACGGACGATCTCCCGCCAAGATGTTATTCGCCCGACGATGATCATGCCAACCACGACGACGGGAAGGAAGTGAGCGGCCTTCACCCCCATGAACTGATCGATCCGCATCATGTAGGGCAGCCCCACGAGGAGGCCCGCCACGGCGAGGCCCCCGACCAGGCTGATGAGCGACAGGCGCGCGTAGTCGGGGATTGGCCGGAAAGGCTCGCGAACCGTAAGGAACCCTCCAATGGGAAACGCCACGGCTGCCGCGAACGCGAGGTACTCACGCCCCGTGGCAGTCCACGATGCCGCCGCAAGCATGCCGACCAAAACGAGCCCCACCACTCGCAGCCAGCGATTCTCGAACAACTGGAGACCGACCCACACGATCGCGGCGGCGGTGGCAAGCGCAAGCGCGAAGAGGAGAAACTGGGGCGGGGAGGGATCGACGAATGGGCGGGGCACGCCGACGTCACCTCCCGTATGGCGGATTCGGTCGGCGAGGTCCTCGAGGAAGTCACCTATCGATGCCACGGGATCGGCGGACGCGCTGCTGACGGGCCGCACCAACAAGAGGCGGATGTTCCGCTCGCGGTAGGCCTTTTCGAAGCGGTCGAGAATAGCCTCGCGGCTCAACTTGTCCTGCTCGGCGGCTTGGATACTATGGACAAGCACCAGGAGTTCACGGCACTTGGACATCATCCACGCATCCCCGCCGATCTTCGAAAACTCGGGTGAGGCGTAACGCATCTGGCGCGCTTCGAGGATGTCGGCGGTCACTTCGAGGAGGTCCCGCTGACCGAGCACCTGATCGCCCTCCGGCATAAAGGCGAACGCCCCAAGTTCGCTCGACAGAGTCAGCATCGCCTCAATGTAGCGGGGCGTCGCTCCGCTCGGGTTGCCGTGCCGCGCGACAAGGAGAAGGCCGGCGTCGGTCACCGCCTTGGCGTCCGTTCGTGAGAGCCCGAGCGATACCGACGCCAGAGAATCGTACGACAGGCCGGTGACGGAGATCATCTGGACCGGCGGCGAACCGGCGGGCGCTCCGGTCCACGGCCCATCACCGAAGCGAGCCGTCAGCGCGTAGCGGACACGCTCGGCGACTTCCTTGCCACGGACCGCCAAAAACGGCGAAGCGGAGGCGTCATACACGACTTCCTGGCGCTGCAGCAGGCGCGACAAGGGCTCCGCGGAAACCGCGACGGCGGTGAGGTCCCGCTTCCGCATGTGGGCCAGCAGAACGTCGAGGGACTGTCCGCTCGCCGATGCAGCATCCTGCAGCGAGGCGAAATCCATGCAGATCGCCACGGTTCGGTTGGCCTGTTCGACCTTGAAGCGATAGGAAAGCGAGATGGATGCCAGCACCGCGACGAGACCGACCAACCCATAGAAGAGTGCGCGGCTAGGGCTAGACGTATTCTGCATAGGGGTCCCGTTCGAGCGTCACGTTCTTGAGCAGGCGGCCTCGACCCCCGAGGAGGAGTATGGTGACCATGCCGGCAAAGAAGCCTCCTGCGTGGGCCCAGTTTGCCACACCCTCCTGCGGGAGCAGGATCTGCCAGATGAACCAGAGGCCGAGCAGTATCCAAGCGGCGACTACGGTTTCGTAGAAGTAGATCCAGAGCGTGATTTGGCTTCCTGGGAAGAGCATCAAGTAGGCACCGAGTACGCCGCCGATCGCACCAGACGCCCCGAGGGTCTGGGTCACCGAGGTAGGATCGACGAAGATGTGTGCGGCGCTCGCCGCGACACCCCAAACGAGATAGAGGCCCGCGAAACGGAGCCCGCCGAGGGCATGCTCCACGTTAGGCCCGAAGACCAGAAGAAAGATCATGTTCCCCAGCAGGTGAGCGAGATTGCCGTGAAGGAACATGCACGTGAAGAGCGTCTCGAGCGGCCCGGTCTGCCCCGACTTCAGCGCCTGGACTATTGCCTCGGGCCGCATGGCGAGATCTGCGAATAGGTAACCCGGGCCTAGGACAGCCCAGCCTCGATCCCAAAGGTAGATGAGCACGTTCAGCCCGATGAGCGTGAACGTGACGAAGGGCGTTTCTTTCGAGACCAGGTTGTCGCGAAGGGGAAACATGCGCGGCGGGCAGTCTACCGCGGCAGGGCCACCATCTCACGCAGGGTGGCGATCCTGAGGCCCACCGCACGGCCTAACTCGGCCAACTCTCGGACATGAGCAAGCCTCGGATCGAATCGTGCCAGAACTTGCGGCCGAAAGCAGACCGTCGCCCCCTTATCGAGGCTGGCTACTCCGCGAATGTGCGTCTTGACCGAATCGGTCCACGTCCGGACGCTCTGTCCCGAGCGAAAGGTGTCACGATCGCCCCGCGTCTCGACGGGAAACAGCTGGATCCCCGGCGGGTGTGGCCCCGGCGCCGCGCTGAGGAACTTCAGCGGGTTCGGCAAGGGACTCTCGACGTTACTCTCAGGCCATGGACCCCGTATGGCGAGGCCCTCCATGCGGGCCCCGAGCTGCCCGAAGAGGAGCACCGCCTCCTCGAATCGCTCTTCGTAGGCCTCGGGATGCTTGCAGTACCAATCGAGGGCGTGGCCCTCGTCCAGGGCCGCCTCGGCGATCGTGGGGAATGCGCGCATAACCCGGTTCGACGCGAAGAATTGATAGCGAATGCCCATGGTACGGGCCAGATCGAACAGCCGCACGACCACCGCCGGCTCACCATGGCCGAACTCCTTGGCATCCGGAGTGTCCCAAGGGACGTAGTCGAGATCGATCCGCAGGCAGAGGTACATGCCTAAGCGTTCTGCAGGGCGGCAATTCCCGGCAGTTCCTTCCCCTCCAGAAACTCCAAGCTCGCACCCCCGCCGGTGCTGACGTGGGAGACCTTGTCGGCAAACCCGAAGAGTTCGATAGCAGCCGCGCTGTCTCCTCCGCCGACGATGGTCGTCCCCGAGCACTCGGCTAGGGCTCGAGCGACCGCGCGCGTCCCTGCCTCGAAGGGCTTCATCTCGAAGACTCCCATCGGCCCGTTCCAGACAACGGTGCCAGCCTGGCGAACGACTTTGGCGAACTGAGCGGCCGACCGTGGACCGATGTCGGCCCCGATGGCGTCGGGCGGGATCGCCTCGACCTTCACGATCTCGGTGGCCGCCGTCTCGCTGAGCTCGCGTGCAACGACGACATCTTCGGGGAGCAAAATCTTGCTGCCGGCGGATGAGAGAACGCTCGCCGCATAGGAGAGGCTGCCCTCGTCGAGGAGAGAACGCCCGATTTCGAGGCCTTGGCTCTTGAGGAACGTGAACGCCATGCCGCCTCCGATGAGGAGGCGATCAACCTTCGGCAGCAGGCTATCGATGACGGCGATCTTGTCCTTGACCTTGGCGCCGCCCAGAACGGCGACGAACGGGCGACCGGGGGTTTCCAGGGCGCGGCCGAGAAACTCTATCTCCTTCTCGATGAGGAAGCCCGCATAGGCGGGCAGGAGACGGGCCACTCCTTCGGTGCTCGCATGGGCTCGGTGCGCGGTACCGAAGGCGTCGTTCACATAGATGTCGGCTAAGCTCGCCAGCGAACGAGCGAATGCCGGATTGTTGGCCTCCTCCTCGGGGTGGAAGCGCACGTTCTCGAGGAGCACGACTTCGCCAGGCTTCATAGAGCGGACGCGCGCCTCGACTGTTGCGCCGATCGCGTCGGGCAGTAAAGGGACCTCGAGGTCGAGAAGCTGGCTCAATCGGCGGGCGACCGGGGCGAGGCTAAACTCCGGCGAGATCCCCTTCGGACGGCCGAGGTGGCTGGCGAGAATGACGATCGCCCCCTGGTCGAGCAGGAGCCGTATGGTGGGCAGTGCCTCGACGATGCGACGGTCGTCGGTAATCTCGCCGTTTTCGAGAGGCACGTTGAAATCGCACCGGACAAGGACGCGCTTCCCCCGAACGTCTGCATCGCGCACGGTTCTTTTATCGAGGCTCATCGAGGTGGATTGTACCGGCGGCCCCCGCTGCAGCGACTTTCGCAAGATCGGACGCACTTTCGGCAATCGGAACGCGATATGCTCGATGCATGGCCAATCGAGTTTGTCATGTCGAGTACGAGGTCACCGACCTCGAGCGCGCACAGCACTTCTTCAGGACCCTCTTCGGATGGACTTTTCGCACCTTCGGCGACATGGTGGTGTTCGGGGATGGAGACGACCACGTCGGCGGCCTGACTAAGAGCGACTCGCCACGTCCCGGCGCGACGCCGTCGATCTGGTTCGATGTGGAGGACCTGGACGGCGTCTTGGCCAAGGCCGCCGACTTGAACGCCAAGGTGCTCGCTGAGAAGCATCCGCTGCCGGGCATCGGCTATTCGGCCCAGATTGCCGACCCCGACGGCAACCCGGTCGGCCTCGTCGAGTTCGCGAAGTAAGCAAGCCCAAGCGGGTACAACGCCCGCCATGAACGCCGTCCGTTCCTTGCTCTGCGCTGCCCTTGCCATCGGCCTACACACTTGCGCCGTGGCCGACGAGGCTGCGGCGATTCGGCGCTTCGAGGCGGCCAAGCGCTCGGAACCCGAACTCATCGCGTTCCTAAAGCGCATGCCCAAGGGGGCCGACCTCCATAACCACGTCACCGGCGCACTTTACAGCGACTACATCCTCGACAATGCGGTCAACCGGAGTCTGTGGTTCGACCCGGCCTCGCTCGCCTTCGCTAGCGAGACCGGGTCGGGCCGTGTGCCGGCGTCCAATCTGCTCACCAACAACCAGCTTCTCTACGCCTATCTGAACAAAGTCAGCATGCGTGGCTGGACACCGAACACCGTCGATGGCCACGATCATTTCTTCGATACCTTCGACATCATCGGGACTGGTCTCGATGGCTTGACCACCGAGGATCTGCTGGTCGAAGTCGCACGGAGAAATCTAGCCCAGAACGTTCAATACATGGAGTTGATGACGCGCTGCGCCCCCAACGAGACTCTGAACCCCGTGGTGCAAACCAAGGTCGAGCTAAACGACTACGAATCTGCCTTTAGCGCGATCGCGCCGAAGCTCCAAGCGCTACAAGCGTCGGTACCCGCTTACATGGGCGCACGGGACAAGTTCCTGACCGAAAGACTCGGCCTGACTCACCTAATCGGCGGTGGTCGCGGCCGGATTTCGTTCCGATACATCTTCTCGATCAGCCGTATTCAGTCGAACGAGCAGTTCTTTGTTTGGGCGGCGGCGGCGATGGCCTGCGCGAAGGCCGATCGGCGTGTGGTGGCGATCAACATAGTCGCGCCGGAAGACCATCCGATATCCCGCAACAACTTCGACACGCAGATGCGGATTCTCGACTTTCTTTGGAGGCGCCTTGGGCAACCGAACGTCACGCTCCACGCCGGCGAACTGACCTTGAAGTATTCGCCGGTCGAACCGATGTTCGATCGAATCAGAAAGTCGATCGAGATCGGCCACGCGCGTCGGATCGGGCACGGCGTGAGCGTCGCCTGGGAATACGACCTGCCGAGCCTGATGCGAGAGATGAAGCGCCGAGGAGTGCTCGTGGAGGTCTGCCTGAGCAGCAACGAGAGTATCCTCGGTGTCAGCGGATGGCGCCACCCGGTCGCCCTGTATCGTCGCAACGGGATCCCGGTGAACCTCAACACCGACGACGAAGGGGTCAGCCGCAGCAACCTCACCATGGAGTGGGTCAAAGCCGTCCGGACGCACGGATTCGGCTACCGCGATCTGAAGGAGATGGCTCGCAACAGCCTCGAGTTCTCGTTTCTCACCGGATCGAGCCTGTATCTGCAGAGAGACTATCGGCGGCTACGGCCCGGCTTCGAAGGTTGCCGTCGCCCCGACTGGACACCCACCGCCGCCGCTGAACGAGTTCTCGGAGGCTCGGAAAAGATGCAAGTCCAGTTGCGTCTCGAACGCGCTTTCGCCGAGTTCGAACGATGACCTGACGGTGGTATCGCCGACCGCGGGGTAAGGTAGGTTCATGCTGAGCGCGCTCGCTCTACTCCTTACTGTTCATGCATCGCCTGTCGCCCCGGCGCTCGGACCTTCCGCGCGGGGGGTGGTGTTCCACGACTACGATCGCGACGGGGTTCGCGACCCTGGTGAGCGTGGTCTCCCTGGTGTGCTCGTAAGCAACGGCATCGAGTTCGCGCGCACGGATGCGATCGGCTCTTACGAACTGCCGGTGACCGATGACACTATTCTCTTCCTGATCAAGCCTCGGGGATGGATGACGCCGGTCGACAAGACACAGCTGCCGAAGTTTTATTACATCCATAAGCCGCACGGCTCTCCGACCCTTCGCTACGGAGGCGTACGGCCGACCGGTCCGCTTCCTAATAGCGTCGACTTCGCCCTCTACCCGCACGACGAGCCCCTCAAGTTCCGAGCCCTCTTCTTTGGAGATACCCAAAGTCGCGACCTCCGGGAACTCGGCTATCTCACTCAAAGCCTGATCACTAAACTCGACCGAGGCGATGCAAAGTTCGGCGTGACGTTAGGCGATATTCTCTTCGACGACCTGAGCATATTCCAGCAGCACAACGAAGCCATCGCCCTCATCGGCCTTCCCTGGTACAATGTGCTGGGCAATCACGACATCAACTACGACGCTCAATCCGACGAACTCTCCGACGAAACGTTCGAGAAGTTCTACGGTCCGAGCTACTACTCGTTTGATTACGGTAAAGTTCACTTCGTCGTCCTCGACGATGTCTGGTGGATGCCCGCGGACAAACGCTACAAGGCATCGATCGGCCCCACCCAGCTCGAGTGGCTCAGGCGCGACCTCTCTTACGTCAACGCTGACAGCTTGGTAGTGCTGATGATGCACATCCCCTTGAACGAGGTGGTCGAAAGGAAGGAGATTCTCGCCCTCCTCTCCCAACATCCTTATTCTCTTAGCGTCGCCGCCCACACCCACTTTCAAGAACACCGATTCTTCGGCAAGGACGATGGGTTCGATCGGCCAGAGCCACACCACCACGTCGTAAACGTCACGACGTGTGGAAGTTGGTGGTCCGGTGCACCGAACGAGCTCGGGATACCGCACTCGACGATGCGCGACGGGGCGCCAAGGGGGTATTCGGTCTTCACCTTCGACGGCGCGTCATATTCGATCGAGTACCGTGCTGCCGGTCGCGAAGCCTCCTATCAGATGAACATCTACGCCCCCGAGGCACTGCTCGCGGCGGATGTCGAAGGAACCCAGGTCCTCGTCAACGTTTTCGGCGGGTCGGCCAAAAGCTATGTCGAGATGCGGCTGGGGCCGGATGGACCGTGGCGCCCGCTGCGCCGTGTGCCCATGCAAGACCCCGCCTATGCCAAGACTTTCCGTTTCGAGAAGAACACCGCCCCCTTCCGCCAGTTGCCGGCACCGATCGACTCGCCACATCTGTGGCGAGGAGTCCTGCCTGCCACCACGCTGCGGGGATACCAGCCCATCCATGTAAGGACGCGGGATATGTTCGGGCAGACCTACATCGCGACCCAGGGCATTCGGATCGAATAGGCCAAGTCCCGGGTCTTTGGTCCCAGGCGATCATAATGGACTCCGTTTGAATCTCTAGGAGGGATCATTTGAATTTACTCGCACTGGCGCTCGTCGCCACGGCTCAGCCGAGCCTGGAAATGCGACTCATGCGCTTTCCCGCTATCTCCGGTGATCGCTACGTCTTCACCCATGCAGCCGATCTTTGGATCGCCAACGTCGACGGTGGCTACGCGAGGCGCCTCACCTCGCACCCGGGCAGCGAACAGTTCGCCCGCTTCAGTCCCGACGGCAAGACCATCGCCTTTACCGCCTCCTACGACGGGAACACCGACGTCTACACGATTCCCGTGGAAGGCGGCGAGCCCAAGCGAATCACCTACGCCCCCGAATCGGACAACTTGATCGGTTGGACACCCGATGGCAAGATCGCCTACAAGAGCGGCAACGGATCGTTCGGCGGCTTTATGCCGCGGCTCTGGATCGTCGATGCGAAGGGTGGGTTCCCCACTTCGACGCCGGTCATGGAGATCGACCAAGGCACCTTCAGCCCGGATGGCAACGCCCTGGCCTACAACCGCATGGGCTCGCACGCCTTCAACTGGCGAAGGTACCGAGGTGGAACCCAAGGCGTGATCAGCTTTTTCGATCTGAAGACCCTCGCTTACTCGGAGATTCCCCATGGAAAGGAAAACTCGTGGTTCCCCATGTGGGTCGGCAAGTCGGTCTTCTTCATCAGCGACAAGAATCAAGGCACGGTGAATCTATACCGCTACGATATAGACTCCAAGCGCGTCGAGCAAATCACCCGATACGCGGACGCCGACATCCGCTGGCCGAGCACGGACGGGAAGCGAATTGTCTTCGAGCGAGACGGCTACCTCTGGACCTATACGATCGCCGGCGGAAAGATCGACAAACTGAATCCGCAGGTCGAAGGAGAGAAGCTTGCCGCACGGCCTAGCCTTAAAAAGTTAGGCAATCAGATTTCGACCATCTCCATCTCGCCGAGCGGCGCGCGCGTGGCGGTCGAGGCACGGGGAGAGATCTTCACCCTTCCCGCCAAGAGCGGCGAGATCAGGAACCTGGACGAATCTCCCGGCAGCCGCCAGCGCTTCCCCGTCTGGTCGCCCGACGGCAAGACGATCGCCTACATCAGCGACGCAACCGGTGAGTTCGAACTATACACTGTGCCCCAGATGGGCGGGACGCCGACCCAAATCACAACGGGCGGACGCCACATGTTCACTAACTTAGAGTGGTCCCCCGACGGCAAGTACATCACGACAATGAACATGGACACTGAGGTCCATCTGATCGAGCTTGCAACCAAGAAGGTCACGCGCTTAACGCGCGGGATGCAGAATGCCTACGACTGGTCGCCCGACAGCGCATGGATCGCCTACCTGGAAGCGGGCGACAATCTCTTCAGCGCGATATGGCTGTACGAGGTTGCCACCGGCAAGCGGACGAAAATCACCGAAGGGTTCTACCGAGACGACTTGGTTTCTTGGGACCTGTCGGGCAAGTACCTCTACCTCATCTCCGGTCGCACTTATCAGCCACAGCAGTCCGGATTCGAGTTTGCTATGCAGACCGGGGACTCTCAGCGCATCTACGTGCTGCTTCTGACCAAGGCGCAAACCAATCCCCTGCGGCCGCCGCCCGACGAGGAAGGCGCGGAGAAGCCCAAGCCGGATGCCGACAAGAAGGTCAAGATCGACTTCGACGACATCGAGGATCGGCTGTTACCCCTTCCGCTGCCGGTGGGAAGCTATCCGTTCATCGTCGGCCTCGAAAACGCCGTGCTGTATTTCTCGGGTGGAATGTTGAATAAGTTCGACCTCAACAGCCGCCAGAGCGAAGTCCTCTCTGCAGAGCCGATCCCTGGGCCACTCAGGCTGTCCTTCAATCCAGGTCGGACGAAAATGGCCTACTACGCCGCGGGGACTCTCGGCATCGCGAACGTAGCTCCTGGATTCCGAATCGGCGCCGGCCGCGTCGATACGAACAATCTCGAGGCTTGGGTCGATCCTAAGCTGGAGTGGAGGCAGATATACAACGAAGCGTGGCGCTATATGCGCGACCACTTCTACGATCCAGCCCTCGGGGGAATCGACTTCGAAGCCCGCGCCAAGCATTGGGAGAACCTGCTTCCCTACGTGGCCCATCGTGCGGACCTCAATTACGTGCTCGGCCTCATGATGGGTGAGCTCGGCACGGGTCACTCCTACGTCGGCGGGGGCGACATGGGCCAGATTCCGCCTCCCGTGCCCGTTGGAGCGCTAGGCGCAGAGTACGAGCGAGTGGGCAACTATGTGCGCCTCTCGAAAATCTTCAAGGGGGATGGCTTCGTCGAGGGCGAGCGCGGGCCTCTTCGCGAGCCTGGCGTTGATGTAAAGGTCGGCGACTACCTTCTAGCCATCGACGGCAAGCCCGTGCGAGGCAATATGAACCCCGACCAACTCTTGGTCGGCAAAGTCGGCAAGCCGGTACGCATCACCGTTAACTCCCGACCCGACGACACCGGCGCGAAGACCTACGTCGTTCGACCGCTATCGAACGATCAGAACCTGCGCTACATCGACTGGGTCGAAGGTAATCGCAAGAAGGTTGCGGCACTATCGGGCGGAAGGATCGGATACATGCACGTCCCGAACACGAGCACCGAGGGCTTCATCGGCTTTCTCAAGGGTTGGTTCTCACAGTCCGATAAGCAAGCGTTGGTGATCGACGAGCGCTGGAACGGCGGCGGCGACATTGCCTGGTACATGGTGGAGTTTCTGTCCCGCGAAATGGTCGGCGCAGTGAAGGGTCGATCGTGGGATCGCATCCTCACCTACCCGTGGCAGACTCCGTTCGGGCCGAAAGCCATGCTCATCAACGGCTATGCGGGCTCCGGCGGCGACCTCTTCCCGTGGATGTTCAAGAAAGCGGGACTCGGTCCGCTTATCGGCGAGCGCACTTGGGGCGGACTGGTCGGCATCGACGGCGGAGCGCAGTTGGTGGATGGCGGTACTTTCACGGCACCGGCGTTCGGTCTCTACGACGGCCGGACGGGCGAGTGGATCGCGGAGAACGTGGGAATCGATCCCGACATCCGGGTCGACTTGCGACCGGACCTGCTGGCCAAAGGCGAGGATCCTCAACTCGAGCGCGCGGTGCAGTACTTGCTCGAAGAACTCAAGAAGAACCCGCCAAAGCCGGTGGCCGATCCGCCATATCCGAAGCAGAAAGTCGGCGGCGGTTAGGCCCCGGCCACCACGAACGGGGCGACGGTACCCGGGGGATGGATCGTGCCCCCGGAGGCCGTCGGCCCGACGGAAGCGACGGGATCGCCAGCCAGCGATGCATGCTCCCAATCCGAGGTACCCGGTCCGCGCATAGGTCCCCGGACCCAATCGAGTCCGGTTACTCCCGGAACTGGCGCATCATGTTCTCGGAAGCCCGGCAAGACCGGGCGAGGAAGAGAGATATGCGTCACACCGTTCTTGCCTTGCTCGTCGTTCTCGGTCCGGTTTTCGCCGGCGCCCAAGCTGTTGCCATCGCCGTCGATGTCAACCGGGATCGGAAGCCGATCAATCCGAACATCTACGGCCTAGCCTATGCGTCCAGCACTCAGCTGCGCGACCTCAACGCCACTCTCAACCGCCGAGGAGGCAACCCGACGAGCCGCTACAACTGGACCCAGAACGCCGACAATCGCGGCTTCGACTGGTTCTTCGAGAGCCTTCCCTACCCCAGCCCGAATGCCAACGGCGAGACCGACGCATTCGTGCAAAACTCGAAGACCGGTGGGGCAGAACCGATGCTCACGATGCCGATGATCGATTGGGTCGCCAAACTCGGCCCCGGTCGCAGCAGGCTCGCCAGCTTCTCTGTTCAGAAGTACGGCCGGCAGCAAGGCGCAGATCCCGGGTGGTCCGACGCTGGCAATGGCGTCCGACAGGCCGGCACGACGCTCACCGGCAACGATCCGAACGATGCCAATGTCCAGAACTCCACTGCCCTACAGGGTGCCTGGGTCGATGCTCTCAAGCAGCGCTGGGGATCGGCCGCCACCACTGGCGTCAAGTACTACCTGCTCGACAACGAGCCGAGCATCTGGTTCGAAGCCCATCGTGACGTCGCGCCTGCCGGACTCACGATGGACCAGGCCAAGCAAAAGATGATCGACTACGCGTTGACCGTCAAGAACCGCGAGCCGAACGCGCTCGTCCTCGGACCGGAAGAGTGGGGATGGGGCGGGTTCATCTACAGCGGCTTCGATCAACAAGCCGGCGCCCAGAACGGCTACACGAACTTCCCCGACCGAAACGCACACGGCGGCATCGACTACGTTCCCTATCTCCTCCAGAAGATGCGCCAGGCTCAAGCGCAATACGGTCGACGGCTTCTCGATGTCCTGAGCCTCCACTACTACCCGCAGAGCGGCGAGTTTTCGAACGATGTCTCCCCGAACATGCAGTTGCTTCGCAACCGGTCGACTCGCTCCCTATGGGATCCCAACTACGTGGACGTCTCTTGGATCTCCACCAAGGTCAACCTCATCCCACGCATGCGGTCCTGGGTCAACCAGCACTATCCCGGCACCAGGATCGCCCTCACCGAATACAACTGGGGAGCGGAAGGTCACATCAACGGCGCCACCGCCCAAGCGGACTGCCTCGGCATCTTCGGACGCGAGGGCCTCGACCTGGCCAACCGATGGACCACGCCCGCCACCAACTCTCCGGCTTACAACGCCTTCAAGATGTATCGCAACTACGACGGCCGCAAGTCCACCTTCGGCGAAACCAGTGTCCGCGCCACGGTCCCCAACCCGGACGAAGTTGCCGCATTCGCCGCCCGACGAGCGAGCGATGGCGCACTGACGATCATGGTGATCAATAAGAGACTCACCGGAAACACCGCGGCCACGATCAATCTCACCGGAATCACCGGAAACCGTGTCGTAGAGGCTCACCAGCTGAAGGCTTCACCCAACCGGATCGTCCGTCTCGCCGACTTGCGGACGGCGTCGAGCCGATTGACCGCCACGTTGCCGGCGCAGAGCATCACGCTGTTCGTCGTGAAGTAGCCGGTCTAGGCTGACTTTCGACGGCGCGAGGAAAGCTGCTTGCTTCTGTCGCGATATTTGTTCACCGTTCGCCGAGCGACCTTGACGCCACGCTCGGCGAGCATCTGCGCGATCCGCTCGTCCGAGAGCGGGCTGTTCGGATTCTCGTGGGCGAGAATCTCCTCGATCAGCTTCTGAACGCGCAGAGCCGGCTTGAAGAAGACCTCGAACGAGACGACCTCGCCGTTGGCAAGCTGGGCGAACTTTCCGAGTGTGGCTCGGCTGACCGTACTCTCATGAACTCCCAACTGCTCGGCCAACTGCGTGCGAGTGAGCGAATTGAGGAATCGGTACTCGCCAGTAGCGATGAACCCAGGCTGGTGCTCGAGAAGAGCTTGGCCGATGCGTCGCATGGTCCGGTGGCGCTGCTCGATCGCCTCTATGAACCGGGAGGCTCGATCGATGTACTCACCCAAATGCTGTTTCTCGCCCTGGGGAGGTCGCGGCATGCGTCGGAGTTCTTCTTGCCTCCGCCGGTAGGCCCAGCTAATGGTTAGAGCGTGATCCTGTTCCCCCATCACTTCGATCACCCACCCGCTTTCATGGAGGTGAAATGCGAGATCGGGGCGCGCAGCCGCGGCGGAGCGGTCCTGGGGAGCGTTGCCGGTCCGATAACTTTCACCCGGGAACGGATTCAGACCCAGGATCACGCGGAACGCCTCATCGACGACTTCCGTGAGCACCCTGAACCGCCGCATGATCGGGCGGTAGTTCCTATCGCGGAAGTCCTCGAAGTGGTGGCGCACGATCGCCCGGGCCAGTTTTCCTTCGAGGCTCTGGACGTCTTGCAGCTGAAGCAGGAGGCACTCTTGCACGGTGGTTGCCCCGATGCCTCGCGGCTCGCACCGCTGGAGCCGACGCAAGACTGTTTCCGCGTCCTCCAGGCTGCAGCCGCAGTCGAGTGCCGCCTCTTCGACGCTAACCGTCAGGTATCCCCGCTCGTTCAGGCAGCCGATCAGGTATTCGCCGACCGACTTCAACCGAGCCGGCAGTTTCGGAAGCAGCTGCGCGGTTAAATGATCCGACAGAGAGTCCGACGTCGCCGCGAAATCCAGCCAGTCGGCTTCGTCGGCGTTAGAACCTTGCGGGAGGCTCCGATGGAACTCGAAATCCTCCGATGCCGGCCTCAGCTCGGACGGCGCGATGCTGCGCAGAATCGTCTCGCGGGTGAGCGGCTCGCTCGAGTCGTGCAGCCGCTCGAGCGCCGGATTCTCCATGAGTTCGTTTTCGATCGCAGAGTCCAGTTCGGTACTGGCCAACTGCAGCAGTTGGCTGGTGAGAATGACCCGGGGGTCTACCCTTACACCGAGTCCGGTCTGCTGTTCCTGTCGCTGCCCTATCCCATACCGCACGATCGCTCCTCCATGGCCACGCCGCCTCTATCGCAATGGTCGGCGGCTGGAATCGCCTGCTCACGGGAGAAGTGCCGGTTCTCGCTACGATCGGGCCATCGCCAGCTCGATCAAGGAGCGTGCAGGGCGGAAACTCACGTCCTCGATGACGGTCTCGAGCACAGTGACCGACACGTTCGATCTTCCGTCGAGAAGCGCGCCGACCACGTCTTCGACCAGCCCCTCCGGTGTCGACGCCCCGCTGGTCACACCAATCGACCGGTATTCGCTGGCCCAAGCCGGATCGACCTCGTCGGGAGTCATCAGCAGGTGGGATCGCACTCCGCAGGCTTCAGCGACCTCGCGAAGCCGATTGCTGTTCGAGGACGTGCCCGAACCGACGACGAGGATAAGTTCACACTCGCGGGCCAAAGCGCGAACGGCTGCTTGGCGGTTGGTCGTCGCGTAACAGATGTCCTCTTTCTTCGGCAGCTCGAGGTGAGGAAACCGGCGCTGGAGCACGGCCAGGGTGCGCTGAACTTCGTCGACGCTGAGCGTGGTCTGGGTGAGCACGGCCAGGCGGTCGGCTTGAGGAAGTTCGAGGCGTTCAGCGTCCTCGGGCGTTTCTACAAGCGCCATCCGATCGGGAGCCTCGCCCATGGTTCCCTCTGCCTCCGCATGGCCTTCGTGGCCGATGTAGATCATGAAGTAGCCTTGGCGGGCGTAGTAGCGGGCTTCGTTGTGAACCTTGGTGACAAGGGGGCAGGTGGCGTCGATGACGGTCAGATTACGGGAGTCGGCCTCTCGCCGCACTTCGGGAGAGACGCCGTGTGCGGAGAACACGACGGGCATGCCTTCGGGAATCTCGTCGATGTCCTCGACGAAGACCACGCCTCGCGCCTCGAAGCTGCGGACGACCCACTCGTTATGGACAATCGCGTGGCGGACGTAGAGCGGCGCGCCGTGGATCTTCAGCGCGAGATCGACAACCTCGATCGCGTAAGCGACTCCCGCGCAAAACCCGCGCGGGGCGGCGAGTACGATCCGCTCCACGTCTCGATTCTACCGGGGGTCCCGCTCCGGAATTCCGCATCCGATCGCGGGAGCCTGAGGCACCGAAACCGGCTTGCCGGCGAAAATCTCGCGCAAGGCGATGCGCAGGTCTTGCCGATACTCACGCGTCTTGGGGTTGCCGTGCTCCACATATCGATCGTCGATGCGACCGCGGTAAAGGAGTTTTCCCTTCGGATCGAGCACCGCAGCCTCCGGGGTCACCGAGGCCCCGATCGGGCGCACGAATCGCCGCTCCGCATCGACGATGGCGGGGAACTCGAACTTGTACTCCTTCCCGTGGGCCTCGATCGCCTTCGCACCGACCGTCGTGTCCACGTAGATACGGTAGAACGCCGCGCCCTTCTTGCCGAACTCGGCCGCGATTCGAGCGATTTCCGGCGCGTACCGGTTGTTGATCGGGCAGTCGACGGTCATGAACAGGAGCACGGTTGCCTTGGCCTTCGGATCGGGGATCGCTCGGGTCTGCCCCTCGATATCGGTAGCAGGTTCGAAAGTCAGAGGCTCGGCCGGAAATGGCTTTCCCTGCGACCCGATGACGGCGGCGAGAAGAAGTGCGGCGCTCATCCCTTTACTTTAGGACGTTCATTGGGCCTAATGGATCACCGACATTCATGCGGTAAAACCCCCGCCGATGTCGAACAAGCGCTTCCCGTGCAATCAGTGCGGCGCCCAACTGTCCTTCGAGCCGGGCACCCACAGCTTGAAGTGCGAGTACTGCGGCTTCCTCAACGAGATCCCGCAGTCGGCTGAAGACATCGAAGAACTCGATTTCCATCAATACCTCGATATCGCGCGGCAGGAGTCTGTTCCCGACAAGGAGCAGACCGTGAAGTGCTCGGCCTGCGCCGCGGAGTTTACCCTCGGGGGCCATGCGGTGAGCGACGCCTGCCCGTTTTGCGGCTCGAACACGATCGTGGCGATTCCACCCGAGGTGCGGATCAGGCCTAAGTCTCTGTTGCCCTTCGCGATCGATGCCCGCGCCTGCCGCGAGATCTACCAGAAGTGGATCACGAGCCGATGGCTTGCCCCGGCCGCGCTCAGGTCGTATGCCCGAGCTGAAGGAAAGATCGACGGCATGTACATCCCCTACTGGACCTACGACACCAACACGACGAGTTGGTACACCGGCATGCGGGGCGACTACTACTACGAGACCGAAACCTATCGGGAGAACGGTGAAACGAAGACCCGACAAGTCCGCCGGACGCGCTGGACCCCTGCCTCCGGAACCGTTTGGCGACAGTTCGACGACGTGCTGGTCAACGGAAGTACGCGGTTGCCGGAGAAGCACGCGAGACGGCTGCAGAAGTGGGACCTCGAGAACCTCACCCCGTTCCAAGACGACTACCTCAGCGGTTTCCGAACGGAGCGTTACCATGTCGGCCTGGAGGAGGGGTTCGGCCGCGCCCAAGAGATCATGACGCGGGTGATCCATGGGGACGTCCGCTCCGACATCGGCGGCGACGAGCAGCAGGTCTACTCCGTCGACACACAGTGGGACGACATCACCTTCAAGCACATCCTGGTCCCGATCTGGATCGGCGCTTACCAGTTCAAGGGAAAGTCGTACGGGTTCATGATCAACGGCCGCACCGGCGAAATCTCCGGCGATGCCCCCATCAGCCCGTGGAAGATCGCCCTGATCGTCTTCGGCGTCCTCGCCGTTATCGGCCTGGTTGTCTGGCTGGGCGGCAGAAGCTGAGCGGGATTCAGAATAGGCGCATGGTCGACCCACGCGTCACACGCTTCGCCGAACTGCTCGCTGGTCACAGCACGAACCTTTCTAAGGAGGACCGCGTGCTCGTACACGCTTTCGACCTGCCGGCCGAGGCGGTCGCCGAAATCGTCCGAGTCTGTCAATCGACCGGCGCCGAGGTCTTCGTTCGCTTGGAGAGCCAGCTCGTTCGGCGGCAGCTTATGCTGGGCATGACGGAAGCGAACGCGGCCACCTACGCCGACATCGAGAAGCACGAGATGGAGCGAATGACCGCCTACATCGCTCTTCGCGGCGCGCAAAACGCCCTGGAGCAAGCAGACGTTCCGAGCGAGACTCTCGCAATGTGGCAGCGGGTTTTCGGCGTGCCGGTGACGAACGAGACGAGGGTGCCGAACACCAAGTGGGTCGCCCTCCGTTGGCCGAATCCATCGATGGCCCAGCAGGCCGGCATGAGCACGCAGGGCTTCGAGGACTTCTACTTCCGTGTTTGCACGATGGACTACGCCCGTATGAAGAAGGCTTGCGAACCCCTCAAAGACCTGATGAACCGGACCGACGCGGTCCACTTGCTCGGCCCCGGTACGGACCTGACCTTTTCGATCAAGGACATCGGCGCGGTCATGTGCGTCGGCCATCGAAACATCCCCGACGGCGAGTGCTTTTCGTGTCCGGTAAAGGACTCGGTCAACGGGGTCGTCCAGTACAACACCGCCTCCCTCTTTCAGGGTCAGGTCTTCGAGAACGTGCGCTATGTCGTAAAAGACGGCCGCATCGTCGAGGCGACCGCCGGTGCCCAGACGGATCGACTCAACGAGATTCTCGACACCGACGAGGGGGCGAGGTACTTCGGCGAATGGAGCCTCGGGTTCAATCCGTTCATCCTGCACCCAATGAAGGACACGCTCTTCGACGAAAAGATCGCCGGATCGTTCCACTTAACTCCCGGAAACGCCTACCCGCCCCCGGGTGGAAACGGCAACAAGAGCGCCGTCCACTGGGACAAGGTCGTGATCCAGCGGCCCGAATACGGTGGCGGCGAAATCTGGTTCGACGGTCGGCTCATTCGAAAGGACGGCCTGTTCGTCCTACCGGAACTCGCCGATCTCAACCCCGACCGGCTCGGCGCCTGATGAGCCGTTTCCTCGTCTGGCTTAGGCCGCGATGGGCAATCGTGCTGCTGGCCTTGTTGCCGGTACTGCCGCTCTGGCGCGCAGTGTTTCTCGGGGAGACCATCGGTGCGTTCGACGAGATTCGCACCATGGCACCCTGGAGCGCCGCCCCGAGCGGCAAGCCGTGGGACGTGCTGATGGCGGACTCGGCGCTTCAGTTCTACGTGTGGCGGGACCTCGTTTTCGAAGCCTGGCGGGGCTTCGAGCTGCCGCTCTGGAACCCGTATCAGCTCGCCGGCACGCCCCTTCTAGCCAACTCTCAATCGGGCGCTCTTTATCCGCTTCATGTCCTCGTCGGAATCCTCCACCTTCCGACGGGTCTCGGCCTCACCCTGCTCGCCTGGTTTCATCTCGCATGGGCGGCAATCGGCACCTTTTTGCTCGCGCGTCGCCTCGGCGCTTCCGATGTCGGAGGGTTCGTGGCGGGCAGTTCGTTCTCGCTCTCCCAATTCATGGTGTCCTGGACCGCGCTGCCCAGCGTCATCGAAACCTGCTCCTGGATTCCCTGGCTACTGCTGGGAGTCGAGACGGTCTACTCGCGAGGCATAACAGCCCGACTCATCGCCGGGCTCGGCATGGCGATGGGCATGCTCCTCCTCGCGGGACACCTCCAGTTCGCGGCCTATGGCCTCATGGCGACGGTCCTGCTCGCGCTGTGGCGCCTGGTCGGTGCCAAGGAGCGGCGCTGGACCGGTACCGCGGCGGTGGCGGGGGCCCTTGCGATAGGTGGGCTGCTCGCCGCGCCGCAACTGGATCAAGTCCTCCGCTTCGGACGCGAGGGGCACCGGCAGGCGCCGGCTACCGAGGCCGGCTACCAGGCGTATGTCGCCGGAGCGATCCCCGCCGCTGCGCTCGTCGGTCTGCCCAACCCCGCGTTCCAGGGTCTCCCCACGCGCACCTCGCCGGAGGTCGAGGGAGCCTCGACCTACTGGCCCGCCATCACGCACCGAGGGATGAACTTCGCCGAGACCGCCATCGGACTCGGACCCGTGATCGTTCTGCTACTGGGCCTCGCGGCGTTCGAGGTGCGGCGGATGAGGCCGGGCGCGCCGTACGCAGCGATGTTCGTTCTCTCGCTTTTGATCGCCCTGGGCACGCCGCTGAACAAGCCGATGTACTTCCTCCTGCCCGGATGGTCGGCTACTGGATCGCCCGGGCGAATCGCCGTGCTGTTCGTCCTGTCAGCCTGCCTGTTGGCCGGTCTCGCCCTGCGCGACAAGGAAAAGGTCCCCCACCGAGCGGCCGTCCTCGCAACCGCCGTCTTCGTCTTCCTGGCACTGATCCCCTTTTGGACCCTGCGAACGCTCGCCGACAACTTGACCCCCTGGCTGCCGCAGGTCTCGGTCGAAGTCGTCGGACTCCTCGTTGGGGGAGCAACCGGCGCGACGACGGGGCCCTACTTCCTGAGCGTCTTGCTTTGCTCGGTTGTCGCGGTACTTCTGGTAAGGCAGGAAGCGACTGCCGCCAAACTGCTCGCCGCCGTCACCGTGCTCGTTCCCGCAACCTTGTATGCGGCGCAAGTCGTGAGAACGTCTCCGCGCCCTTTGGCCCATGTGGAGGGACCTGCCCGGGGCGAACGGATTGCCGCCTTCAACGACCGGTGGGATCTCCTCTCGGCGGTGCCCGCCGTTCTCCCGCCGAACACGGCCTCGCTCTCACGGATTCACGACCTCAGCGGATACGACTCCTTGATGCATCGCGACACCGTCGCCCTGCTTAAGGAAGTCGATGGCCAGGACGCTGCACCCCCTGCCAACGGAAACATGATGTTCGTCAAGTCCTCGGCGAACCCGCTCCTCCTCGCGGAAGCGGGGGTTTCGGAGGTCTGGACGAACCAGCCCACCGAGAAGCTGGGCGTCCTGCCGGCCGAGTCCAGCGGTCTCTATCGCTATCGGCTGCGGGGTCCCGGCCGCGTCTACGTGGAAGGCGCCGACGGCGCGCGGACGCCCGCGCTCATCGAACGCGAGGGCTTCGGTCGGATGTCGATCCGCGCATCCGGCCCGGGGCGGCTTGTCGTAAAGGACCGGGCGATGAAGGGTTGGCACGCCACCGTTGCCGGCAGGACAGAAGCGGTGCCGGAAGCCCGCTGGATCGAGGTCGACAACCTCCCCCCCGGCGATCAGATCGTGGTGCTGACCTATTCGCCTCCCGGCCTCAAAGCGTGGCTTTCGATTTCTTGCCTCGTCTGGGTCACCGCGGTCGCGCTGGCCGTCCGCCGACCACGGCAATCCGGGATCGACAGTCAGTAGACTCCCGGCATGTCCATGCGTCCGCTGTTGATGCTGCCGCTTCTGCTCGCCTGCACGTTCGCTTCCCCGCAACTCGACCCGATTCTCTACGAAGGACTGAAGTGGCGTTCGATCGGCCCCCTCCGGGGGGGACGATCCGTCGCCGCGACAGGCGTTGCCCAAAGGCCGAAGGAGTATTACTTCGGCGCGACGGGAGGCGGGGTCTGGAAGACGACCGACGGCGGGGTCGAATGGAACTGCGTTTCCGACGGCTTCCTCGGCACGGCCTCGGTGGGCGCCCTCGCCGTCGCCCCAAGCAACCCGGACGTCGTGTATGCGGGGACAGGGGAGAAGGACATCCGTGGAAACATCTCTCACGGCGATGGCCTCTATCGCTCGGACGACGCTGGGAAGACGTGGCGTCACATCGGGCTCCGCGAATGCCAGACCATCAGCCGCATCGTCGTCCATCCGCGCGATCCCGATACGGCTTGGGTCGCGGCGCTCGGTCACGTGTACGTGAAGCGCGATATCGCCACCGGTCGGGTCGACGCCGACCCCAATCGGGGCATTTACAAGACGACCGACGGCGGAAAGACCTGGGCGCGAGTGCTCTTCAAGAGCCCGACGGCAGGCGGCATCGACGTCGAGATCGATCCCTCCAATCCGCAAACCCTCTATGCAGCCCTATGGGAAGCCTGGAGAACGCCGTACACGCTCAACTCCGGCGGCCCCGGCAGCGGCCTTCACAAATCCACGGACGGCGGTAAGACCTGGACCGACCTCACGCGAAATACAGGCCTGCCGCAAGGCGTCATCGGCAAGATCGGGCTCGCCGTCTCTCCGGCAAATCCGAAGCGACTGTATGCGATCGTCGAAGCCCTCGATGGCGGCATCTTCCGCAGCGACGACGCCGGAGCAACGTGGATCCTCGCGAACAGTGGCCGCCAATGGCGCCAGCGCGCTTGGTACTACTCCCATGTCATCGCCGACACCAAGGATGCCGACGCCGTCTGGGTCCTGAATGTCGGCGTCGGCCGATCCACCGACGGAGGCAAGACGTTCCGCGGCGTCTCGACCCCCCACAGCGACAGTCACGATCTCTGGATCGCTCCCGACGACCCGAACCGGATCATCGAGGCGAACGACGGCGGCGCGAACGTCAGCACCGATGGCGGCAGGACCTGGACCGACCAAGACTTCGCTACGGGTCAGTTCTATCACGTCACGACGGACAACGCCTTCCCCTACCGCGTGCTCGGCGCGCAGCAGGACAATTCCACCGTTAGGATCCCCTCGCGCGACCGCGGAGGGGGTGGCCGGCGAGGCAGAGGGGCCGGAATCGACATCGAGAGCACGGCCGGCGGCGAGAGCGGCTACATCGCGGTGAAGCCGAACGATCCCGACGTCGTCTTCGGTGGGTCGTACGGCGGGTACCTCGAGCGGCTCAACCATCGGACCGGCAAGGGACGAAACGTCAACGTCTGGCCCGACAACCCGATGGGGCACGGCGCGATCGACCTCCGGCAGCGCTTCCAGTGGACCTTCCCCATCGTCTTCTCCCCCCACGATCCGAATCTGCTCTACACGTGCTCCCAGCATGTTTGGAAATCGACCAACGAGGGCGAGACCTGGACAAAGATTTCCCCCGACCTCTCGCGTAACGATCCCCGCACCCTGGGCCCGAGCGGCGGACCCATCACGAAAGACAACACGAGCGTCGAGTACTACGGCACGGTCTTCACTCTCGCCGAGTCGCCTTCCAGGCCTGGTGTACTGTGGGCAGGCTCGGACGACGGCTTGGTCCACGTCTCTCGCGATGCAGGGGCGAGTTGGCAGAACGTAACCCCGAAGGAAATGCCCGAGTGGGGCTTGTGCAGCATGATCGAAGCCTCGCCCTTCGAGGAAGGTACCGCCTATCTGGCCGTCGATAACCACGAGAACGACGACCTCGCGCCGTACGTGTTCGTCACGCGGAACTTCGGACGGACCTGGAACAAGCTCGTCGAGGGACTGCCGTCGAACGCCTTCGTGCGTGTCGTCCGCGAAGACCCCGCGCGAGCCGGACTGCTTTACGCTGGCACCGAGGTAGGGGTCTTCGTTCGCTTCCCGGGCGAAAAGGTCTGGCAATCGCTCGGCATGAACCTACCCCTCACGCCGATCCACGACCTCGTGGTCAAGGAGGGCGACCTCGTCGTCGCGACGCACGGGCGCGGTTTCTGGATTCTCGACGACATCTCACCGCTGCGCCAGATCTCGGCGGACGCCGCCGCCGCCCGCCTCTTTGCTCCCCGTCCTGCGACCATGGCGAACTTCCGTGCTCCGGCGCCGAACGGCATCCTCGCCAACTATTTCCTGCCCAAAGACGCCGAAAAGGTGGAGTTCGAACTCTTCGATACGAACGGGGTCGCCGTGGCAAAGACGGAAGGCGTGGGCAAGAAGGGCCTCAACCGGGTCTCCCTAGCCCCCCGCTACCCCGGCTATAGAGGATTCCCAGGCATGATCCTCTGGGGCGCCGGTTCGCAGCAGATTCCTGGCGCGCCAGGGGTTTACCGACTCAAACTCACCGTAGACGGCCAAGTCAAGTGGGCCGATGCCGAATGGAAGCGCGACCCACGGGCGGAGTGCTCCGACGACGACCTCCGCGCGAGGACCGAGTTCGCACTTCTCATCCGCGACCGAATGAACGATGCCAACGGCGCTGTCATTCGCATTCGTGAGCTGAAAAAGGCGCTCGACGACACTGCCAAAGCCAAGCCTGGAGTGGCGCGACAGGCCGAAGCCCTCAAGGTCAAGCTCTCCTCACTCGAAGAGGAGATCTATCAGGTGCGTAACCAGTCGGGTCAGGACCCGCTGAACTATCCGATCAAACTCAACAATCGGATCGGAGCTTTGCTCGGTGTCGTTCTCGGTGGAGAGGCGCGGCCGACGGATGCGAGCTACCAGGTGTTCGCGGAGCTGACGGGAATGCTGCAGATTCAGTTGGACCGGCTGAAGGAGTTGGAAGTCGAAGTGAAGCGGCTCCTCGCATGACGGCGTCTGGCCAGATCGGGCGTGAACTCGAAGCCGTTCTCCCCAAGGAGCGGATCGTCGCCGACACGGCCGCAAGACGAGCCTACGATTCGGACGCCTATCCCATCGACCGTCACCCGCCGGATGCCGTCGTGTTGCCTGAGACGACCGAGGAAGTCTCCCGGCTCGTGCGGTGGTGCGTCGAGCAGTCGATTCCTTACACGCCGCGTGGCGCTGGGACGGGCCTTAGCGGCGGCGCGATGGCGGCGCGAGGCGGCATCGTGATCTCCACCAAGCGGCTCACCCGCATCTTCGAGGTCGACGCCGCCAACCGGATGATGCACGCTCAAAGCGGCGTGCCGAATCTCCGGCTCAGCCAGGCAGCCGCGCCCTTCGGACTCCACTTCGCGCCCGATCCGAGCAGCCAGTCCGTCTGCACGCTCGGCGGCAACATCGCCGAGAATTCCGGCGGGCCGCATACGCTTAAGTATGGAGTCACCTATCCCCATATCCTCCAGGTCGTCCTCGTCGATCCGAGCGGCGAGGTCTGGACGATCGGTTCGCGATCGGGGCGTGCTCCTGGCCCAGATTTTCTCTCGCTGATCGTCGGCGGCGAAGGGACCTTGGGCATCGTCACCGAGGCCTGGGTTCGCCTGACCCCCACCCCGCAGTGCGTCGAGACCGCGCTCGTCGCCTTCCCGAGCGTTCGCCAAGCGACCGAGTGCGTCTCGGCGATCGTGTCATCCGGCGTGATCCCCGCCGCGCTCGAGATGATGGACAAGGGAATCATCGGAGCGCTGAGAGCCGCCTTCGGCCTGCAGTATCCCGACGGCTCGGAGGCTCTGCTACTCGTCGAGTGCGACGGCAACGACCCCGAGCGGATCGCCGATGAATTGGCAACGGTCGAATCCATCAGCCAGGCGAACGGCGCGTTAGAGCTTCGCCGCGCCCAAAGCGAAGCCGAACGCAAAGACCTCTGGAAGGCTCGCAAAAAGGGTATCGGCGCAATGGGTCGTCTCGCCCCCAGCATCGTCACCCACGACGGCGTTATCCCCCGATCACGCCTGCCCGAGATGCTCGACTTCGTCTATCAGGTCGCCGCCGAACACGACATCGGGGTAGCGAATCTCTTTCATGCCGGAGACGGCAACCTCCATCCATGCATGTACTTCGACGACCGCGACCCGCTCCAGGTCGAGGCCGTCATCGCTGCAGGGGAGGCGATCATCGCGCGCTGCGTCGAATTGGGAGGAAGCGTCTCCGGAGAGCACGGGATCGGCGTCGAGAAATCCACCCTCCTCGAATCGATGTTCGGCCCCGACGACATGCGGCTTCAGCGCATCGCCCGAGAAATCTTCAACGAGGGTGATCTCTGCAATCCCTGCAAGGTCATCCCGAACCAAAAGGGCTGCGTCGAGCACCGCCGCCGAAGCCGAGGCGTCGCATGGTAGAGCCTCTGTGGGAGGCCTTCGCCAGCCCCGGACCGATCTATGTTCACGCTGACTTCGGACCCTGGGCCCTACCCGTCGAAGGTGGCGATATCCTCGAACTCGATTGGCACGAAGATGACTTCGCCATCGAGCCCGCCGACCTCGTCGCGCAGATTCCCGCGTCGTGTCCGCTCGAGGTCGTCGGAGCCAGTCTTGCGGAAGTGGGACTCGCGCTGCCCTACGGTCCGATGATAGGTCTGCCGGCCCCTGGCGAAAGCGCTGCGTGGAGCGTCGCGGTGGCTATTGGCCTCGATCTCCCGCATCGACTCGAGTCACGCTACGGGTCCTGGCGAACTTGGATTCTCGGCGCTCGCCTTATGCTCGCTGATGGCACCATCGCGAAGTCGGGCTCGAAGGTCGTCAAGAGCGTCGCCGGATACGATGTGCATAAGTTGGTGGTGGGCGCGAGAGGGTGTTTGGGCGTGCTGCTCGATGTGACCGTGCGGGTCTGGCCTCTCGCCGCCATCGATTTGCCGGACCCTTCGCCTTCGTCACCGTCGCGGGCTGGGTCGGTGTGGGTCCAGCGAACCCTAGCCACCGACTTCGCCAGGGCCATCGAGTCAGCGGGCAATCGCCTCCTTCTCGCCGATCGCGAAGGCGCGACACTGTGGGCCGACGTCGCCCCGGGGGATTCCCTTCCCCGCTATGCGCATGACTTCTTGATCCGGTCGGGCTGCGGGGCCGACAACCTGCAAGTCGTCGATCCGGTCCAGGTTCGCCTCCTTCGCCGTGCCAAAGACCTCCTCGACCCCGAACACCGCTTGAACCGGGGGTGCCTAGGTGTCGTCTGACCTCATCGATATCTCGACTCGGTGCATCCGCTGCGGCTTCTGCCTCGAGGCGTGCCCGACCTTCACGGAGACTGGACTCGAGACGCATTCTCCGCGAGGCCGAATCTACCTCGCGCGAAGCGCCGACGAGGGGCAGGCTTCATGGACCACCGTTCGCAAGTCGATCGACTCGTGCCTGGGCTGCCGGGCTTGCGAAACGGCGTGCCCGAGCGGAGTCGAATACGGTCGGCTGCTCGAACTGGCGCGATCGCGGCTCGAACGCGCCGAACCCGATCGCCACCTCGCCCGTGTCCTGGACTGGATGACTCGACCCAGTTTGCTCCGGCTTTCGGCGGCGCTCGGCGGCCTTCTTCCCGGCGGAGAGGCTCCGAATCCGCTCGGGCCGGGCCGTACGCCGGTTCCGCGACCTCAACCTCGAGGCGACTGGCCGCCTTACGAGGGTCCGGTACCCAAACGAGGCGAAGTGGCACTGCTCGCCGGGTGCGCGATGGATTGCCTTTTCGCCCGGACTCATGAGGCGAGTGTCCGGCTGCTCGCCCGGGTCGGACTGCTCGCACGCCCTTTACACGGCTGCTGCGGTGCGCTCCATGCCCATAACGGGTTTCTCGACGAGGGCGTCCGGCGCGCCGAGGCCCTCGATCCGCGGGGATTGCCGATCGTAACCGATTCGGCAGGCTGTGGAGGCTGGCTGAAGGAAGCCCGCGGCAGCAAAGTAAAGGACTTATCGGAGGTCCTGCTCGATGGTGGCCTCGACTCCGACCTCGGCCGATGCGAACCACTCCGACTGCGTGTGGCCTATCACGACGCCTGCCACCTCGCTCACGGTCAAGGTATCCGGGCGCAGCCGCGGGCTCTACTGGCAGCGATCCCCGGGGTCGAACTCGTGCCGCTGGCAGAGTCCGACACCTGCTGCGGCAGCGCGGGAATCTACAACCTGCGAGAACCGGAAATGGCGAACCTCCTCTTGGATCGCAAATGGCGTCACATCGAAGCCACCCACGCCGACGTCGTCGCCGCGGGCAACCCGGGCTGTTTGGCCTGGCTGCAGGCGGCGGCTCAAAGGAGCGGCTCGCGGATTCGGGTCATGCACACGTCGGAGATTCTGGAGGCGGCGTTCAGCGGGTGGTCCTCGTAGCTCGCCATCTGGTGGCGAATTCGGTAAGACCTTCTCCGGGTTAATCGGGCCTCGACTCGATCGTCGCCGTCATTGCGATCGTCTCAGGCCCCTTGGGCACCTTTGTCTCGAGAATTCCCCGAATCGAGGAGAGCCCGCCATCCGATCGATATCTGAGAACGACCGAGATCGTGCCTTTGTATGTGGTGCGGCCGGTATTGTCGAGCACGAACTCGGCTTCACCCTCCAGCATCGCGCAGCGGTACTTCGCGTCGCTGCCGGCTGGCTCCAAGCGGAAGGAACCGTCGATCTTCCTGAAGCCGCCTTTCCCGTCCATGATCGCCGGAGGATACATCTCCTCCAGCCACGGGCGCAGGTCGGAGGCCTTCAACTCGCGCGGTTCGGTAGGCCAGGCCAGGGCCTTTCGCAGATCGGGTTCCAACGGCACCGCCTCGACGACCGGGGTCCGATAGTGGTTCATGTGGTTGGCGGCGAACGACAAGTAAATCCTCACCCCGGCGGGCCGATCCGGTCCCGTGACGTCCGGGAGGGTGAGGGTCGGTTTCGAGCGCTCGACCTTCGGGAGGTCAACGCCTTCGATGAGCCGCTCCAGTTGGGCTTTGAAGTCCTTGCCCTGGGCTGCGGGGTCGAACTGGAACTCCGGCGGGCGCACAAAGGGAACGCTCGATCGAACCACCTTGCCCTTGTGGTCGAGGACGATGAGGGCGAGGTTGATGTGACGACCGGCGAGTCCGGCCTCGTCGTGAACTGCCTTCACCGACGCCGGCATTTCCTGGACGTTTCGCCCGCTCCACCAGGTGACGATGAAGGGTCGGAGGGTATCGAGTGATTCGGGCCAAGCGAGGGAACTCCCCCGCACGTGATCCATGTTCGCTCAGGTGTGGCCCGTGAAGAAGTTGGTCCCGGCTGTGATGTTAGTGTTGAGAATAAGGAGGATAGGCCGCTTCTCTTCCTTCGCGCGAACCTTGGCATCCTTTAGGCTCATGGCCCAGTCCAGCGAGAAGAAACCCAGGCTCTTCGCGCTCGGCTTCCCCGCCTCGAAGCGCTGAAGCGTCCGCTCTACCCGCTCGTCGGGAGCAAGGAGAAGCAAGGCCAGCCCGGCGATCGCGATGCCGTACATGGCCATAGCCTATCGTGGAATTGTTTGGATTCTATGAGGGCCTAGCCCCCGCGAGGCGGGGGCTTCGTCTCGCCCCTTTGGGGGCCAGCCGGCGGACTCACCCGATTCTCGACCTGCTTGCGCGAAGCGGGCGACATTTGGCGAAGGCTGTCATCCTTGATCTGCTGGGCCTCTTCGGGAGTTCGGACGATCCGCGGGGTGAGGAAGACCAGCAGTTCTGTCTTCACGTTCGACTTGTCGGAAAACTTGAAGAGATTGCCCAAAATGGGGATGTCGCCCAAGAGTGGGATCTTGTTCACCGTACTCGTCACCGTGTTTCGGATGATGCCTCCTAGGATGATCGTTTCGTTATCTTTTACGGTAACTGTCGTATTCGCCTGACGCTGATTCACGATCGGCGCGTTGAACGAGGTAAATCCTTGAAGGTCGTTGGCGGTTTGATCGACATCCATCGTCACGAAGCCGTTGGCCGTAATGCGAGGCGTGACGGTGAGGACGATGCCTACGTCTTGGAACGAATAGTTGAACGTGAGGTTGCCGTTCGGGTCCTCGCGCGTGCTGAGAACGTAGGGCACGCTTTGGCTGATGTTGATCTGCGCTTGAACGTTGTTCGACGTGTAGATTCGCGGCGTGGAGAGAACTTGAAACTTCTTATCGGTCGCAAGCGCGTTGATGAGTCCTTCCAGCGAACCACCGGCTAGCGAATAGCGAAAGCCCGTCAGTGGCGGATTGGCCCGGCGCAGCCCGAAGTCCGTGCCGACGCTGCCGGTTTGATCGGTTTGCGTGTTCGCTCGGTTGTAATTCCACTCGACGCCCAGTTTGGTACTTGCATCGAGCGTGGCCTCGACGATGATCGTTTCGATCATGACCTGCTCGGGAATGCGGTCGAGCTGGCTCAGAATTTGGCGAATAAGCTCTGCATTCTCGGGCGAAGCGACCACGATGATGGAGTTGGTGTTCGAGTCGGGAATGGTGGTCACCTGGCCGGCAAGGTCGCGGACGTTGACCACTCGGCCGTCGGCGTCGCGAGCGGTTTGGCCGGGTGTGTTTCGCGTACCGGGTTGGGCAAACTGCCTAAACTGGCCACCACCGCCACCACCGCCGCCGAAAAGCTGGGCGAGCATTTCTGACTGGTCGATGGTGATCTCGGTCGCTAGTTCTCCGGAGTCGGCGTTGGGGTCGGCCATGCGAAGCAGCAGAGCCTGGGGATCCTGATCCGCCGGGGCGCGGCCTCCGCCTCCTCCGCCGCCGGTTCCTTGCAGTCCACCGCCCCCACCGCCCCCTCCACCACCGCCACCTCCGCGGGGCTGGTTGGCACGGTTCATCTGGCCTTGGTTGCGGTTGCCGGCGAGGTTTCCTCCGCCGCCGCTGCGCGTTCCGAAGGCCTGGTTGAGCAAACTAGCGATCTGATCGGCCCTGGCGTTGTTGAGAGGGATGACAAAGGTCGAGGCCTCGACCGGCACGTCCATGTCGAGCTCCTTGATGACTTCGGCGACCAGGACCTGGTTTTCGTCGGTCGCGGTCACGACGAGGGCGTTCGTCCGCTGATCGGCAACTACGGTTCCGAAAGCGGCTTGCGAACCACCGAGCCGAAACGCCTGCTGAATCCGCTGCTCGAAGGGCACGTTCTGTTGGGTGCCGATACCCCCGCGTCCGCGGGGAGCATTGGACACGAGCACGTTTTGGACGACCGGCGCGAGCTCGTCGGCGGTTGCGTACTGCAGTCGATAAACCTTCGCCTTTTGCGGCTGCTCGGTCTCCTTGTCGAGTTCCTGGATGAGGTCCTCGACCTGACCTTGGTCGCGCGAACTGGCGTTCACGATGACCGAGTTGCTGAAATCGTCAGCGGAGGCTCGAACTGCTCCGCCAGATCGAGCACCCATGCCACCGCGGCCCTGGAAGCCTCCTCGCTGACCGCGATTGCCGGCACCTCCGCCACCCTGCTGCTGCATCTGCTGCATCGCCATGAGTTGCTCGAAGGGGGACTGAGTCTGAGCGAAGACTTCGTTCAGGACACGCGCGACTTGGCTCGCGTTAGCGAACTTGAGCTGATAGACGCGGAGTTCTGCTTGAGCGGATGCACCGAACTGGCTCATCAACGCCGGGTCGAATCCTCCCGCTCCTCCGCCGCCGCGCTGCTGGCGCTGGCGGATGACGAGTAGGTTCCCGTCCTTTCGGAGCTCGAAGTTCTTGAGGCCGAGGGTCGTGGAGAGTATCTGAAAAGCCTCATTGAGGCTGACTGCGCTCGCGCTGGTAACCGTGATCGCCCCCGTGAGGGCGGGATCCTTGACGATCGTGACGCCAGAAGTCTTCTGGTAGATCGAAAGCACGTTATCGACGTTCGCGTTGCGAAAGTCCAGCTTGATGCGGGTGCTCGGGTTGAGCTTGAACTGCTCCCAGGGTCGCGAAGAGCCGCCTCCGCCGTCGAACTGTGCCAAGCCGGCCAGTGGTAAGAGTGCCAGGATCAAGATCGCCAAAATCTTCGCTTTCACTTCGTTATCTCCCGTTCCTCTCCGAATTCCGCGTTTCGGGAACGACTTCCAAACTGTTGCCAATCTGCCCTGCGAGATTCCCTCCCACTCGCATCGGCGCAACCGCGCCCGTTCCGCCCGTGACCGGCAACGGATCGGGGTCGGCATCCGGCTCGCCGAGGCGAATGCGCCGAACGCCCCCACCCGGACCGACCATAACGATGGCCTCATCATCTATCTTGGTCAAAACCGCTTGCTTCCATGATTCTCCCTCATGGAGAAAGACGCCCTCTGCTGTCGCAGAATTCTCGATGAGAGCCACTCGAACGCCGTCGATCGTGGCGGTTCCCGTGTAGCGCCAATTCGGATCGCCGCCGGTGAGAGCCGTAGGAACGCCGTCGAGCCGCTGCGCGAGAAGCGAGTCGCCGCCGAGCCGCACGATCCCGGGCTTGAACGCGTTCTTCAATTCGGCATTGTACGAATCGAAGCGGCGATCGTAGTCCTCCTTGGTGAACTGCGCGTTCGTAGTAGATGCGAGGGTGGTTCGTTTCGGCTTGGCGGGAGGGCGCTTGGACTCGGGCTCGGTATAGACCACGACCGCATAGGCTAAAACCCCCAGCAATGCCGTGTAGAGAACCGGGCGAGAGACCTTAGCCATCGGCCTTCTCCTCACCCGGCAAAGCGAAGGCGTTCAGGCCCACCGTCAGGGTCACCGCGTCACTCGCGCCGTCCGCGGAAGCAAGCTGAATCTGGGCCACCGACAGCTTGTTGGCGGGAGCCTGGATATCTCGGACGAAGCCCATGACGTCGGGGAAAGAGCCCTCGACGGTCACGGTAAGCGGGACCATAACGAAGTCTGCGATCTCGTCCGTTCGTTGGGGCCGCAGCGCGATCATCTTGAGTCGCCGCTTCGACGCCAGCTTGTCGATCCGATCAAGCGAGACCGGGCCGATGCGTTCGAGCGGACCGGTCCAGATGCGATCCTTCATCTGATCCCTCGTTCCGGCGAGGCGCTCGCGGGCCCGTTCCGTTTCCAGCTTGATCTTGAACTCCTTGTCGCGCCTCTCTTTGGCGAGGCCCTTGATGGTCGGCTTCGGCGCGGCAAGCATGAAGGCCAGCGTCCCGGCAAGCACCACGATCGAAGCCAGCGTCACCAGGTTGGCACCCATCAAGCTGCGGTCGCGAAAGTCGATCACCTTCTCTTGTTACCTTTCTCGACGAGCGGCAGGTTCCCCACCGGGAAGGCGGAGATGCTGAACTGAACGACCGGCGCCTGATCGATAACCGCATTACTTGAGAACACGAGGCGAACGTCGCGAAGACGCCCCGTCTTCGCCAGACGATCGAGGAACACCGCGACGGCCTCGCTCCGCGTGGCGGTCCCACGAACGAGCACGCTCTTGCCGCGTTCGGCGGTGACTCCGGTCAGCCACAAGTCGGCGGGAGCCTGGTTGGCGACCAGCGTCACGACTTCGGAGAGCGGCTGGGCGGGCGAGAACGCTTGGTCGAGCGCCTGGCGGTTGCGGGTTTCGCGCAGGACGTCCGCTTCGATCGCCTTTTGCACCGAACGGAGCCGGTTGAGGGAGGATTGCATCTTCGCTCGGTCCTTGGACACGACGGCCTGGGCGTCGGCCCGATCGAAGTAGACGAGGGTAGCGAGGGCGATGGCGGCGAGCGCCAGAAGCCCCGCCAGCCGAGTTCGCCGGGCACGATCCTTGGCTTCCCTGCGAGCCTGGACTTCGCGGGGCTCCAAGTCGAGCTCGACCTGATGAGCATGCTCGCCCACGAGCGCCGCAAGCGGGGTTAGGTCGAGTCGAGGGAGAGCTTCGATACTCGACCCGTTCGTGAGTTCGCCGTTTGTCCGCTGGGCGACCGGCATGTTCGGGGCGAGAAGAATGATCGGTTCGGACAATCCGGCGACCGCCGCGGTTCGGCGCGCCTCTTCTTCGATCGACGCGTCGGACATCGCGACCCGGGTCGCCCGAAGGATGCCGCCCGACACCGCATCGAAGGCCAAGCCTTCCGGAGTCGCTTCGACGATCACCGCGTCGGGGAAACCGGCTGAATTCGCCAATAACGCCGATCCGGCAGCAGTGGGTACGACACGGTCTATCGAGAAGCCCGCACTCTCCATCTCTTCGATCGCGTCACGAAGTTCCTTGCCCGCCATGGCGACCAACTGCGTCGTCCGACCTTCGGGCCCCACCTCATCGGTGGGCTGGAAGTCGAACGCCAACTCGGCGAGGGGCAGGGGAAAAACGGTCGACGCTTGCACTTCGAGCAGCCGCTTGAGGTCCCCTCTCGAAGCATTCGGCAGCGGGATGGTGCGGTAAAAGGAACTGCGTCTGGAGACCGCGAGAACGATGGACCCCGCACCGATCTCTCCGGCGGCGGCTGCTGCCGAAGGAAAGGTTCGGGCCAGACCCGTGGCGCGATCGAAGACGCGGATCCCGCTGGGCGACCACTCGAGGATGCGATGGGAGGTCTGGCTCATCGATCCTCGCTCCCCAAGTTCGTGGTCAGCGTCGCGGCCTCGGGCCAACCCCACCGGGTGGACATGTCCGTGAAGGGCGGCTCCTCCACCCGAACGAGTCGCGGCCGGTCTTGGCCCAACACGATGAGGGCCTGCTTCCTCACCCGTTCGGCACCCGCGCGCCCTTCCACCCGCACCCAAAAGGCCGACGACTGGACGGTCAGGCGGTCCAAGGAGCCAGTGAGTGTCGTGCCAGTCATCCCGGGAACGTCGAGAACATCGCTCAGGCGCAAGTAGCCTTGGCCCTGCCGGGAGAACAAGGCCTGGACGACGTCCGGTGGTACGCTCGGCAAGGTCGCCAAGACCTGCTCGGAAGCGGTGTTCAGATTGATCCGACCCTCGACGCGGGTCGCTCCGCTCGTGGTCAGTTCGTCGACGATGACTCGTTCGGTTTGTCGATTGCCGGCCGCCACCGCCACGACATCGCCGAGGCGAGTGAATGGACGCCGCTGCACGATCTGGGCAGCCAGGTCTACGGTAAGGCCACGCTGAACCAGTGTGCCCACCGCCGCGTTGTTGACGTTGAGGCGGGTCTGTCCGGTCGGAGTGGTTTGGGGTGAGAAAGCATCGACGTCGGCGAGGTCGGCGAGCGTCGGCTGCTGATCGGCCTGGCCCTGGATCATCGTGGCGGTGGAGACCACATCCGTCTGAGGAAGATAGAGAGACTGGGCCGTGAAACCCTTGACGGTCAGAAGCTGATCGAAGGTGTCGAGCCGTCGCAGCGCCGCATTGTATGGATTAGTCAGGTTGCCGTAGTACTCGTCCTTCGCGCCCAGGGCTCGCGGCGCGTTCCCACCCTCGCGCCAGTCGAGTAGGGAATCGATCTGCTCCTGGGTGAACGGCATCCGCTGGAGTTGCTCGATCGGGGCGGTGTTGAGATCGACCTTCGAAGCCGCGTCGACGATCTGGATTCGGAACGACGATCCTTCGAGGGTGAACTCCTCGGCACCGTCGCGACCGAGGAGCGCCCATTCGTCTTGAAGCGTCGTGGCCGGCCCGGGTGTGACAAGGCTTAACTCGGCCATTGCCCGCTGGATGCCCGCATCTGCGGCGAGCCGAGCCCGAGCGAGCTCCGAGCCCTGAGCAATCTCGCGAAGCCGAATGCGCATCGCAGAAGCCGAGATCGCGAGCAGCGCGACCAATCCAGCGAGAATCGCCAGGGTCAGGACGAACGCAAAGCCCCGCTGCCGTCTCACGGCCCACCCCCGATGGCGACCGGATCCTCGGGAGTCACATCGCTGTTCGGAAGCGGGACGATCAAGATGACCGGCTCATCCCGCTCGCGCATCGTTAAGGTGACTCGGACCGCGGAAGGCAACCGGGGAGCACCCTGGGTTCTCGTGTCCCACTGGGATTGCCAATCGATGCCGTCGAAGAACTCGAATGCGATGGTTTCGACGTTGTCGTCAAGCAAGCGCTGCCGACCTCCCTGCGTCGGATCGCCATCCGCCGGTCGCTGCTCTCGAAGGAACAGCCCGGTCACGCCGTCCGGTGCATCGAAGGGAATCGTCGAGAGGGCGATCTCGACGAGCCCGCCTTGCGGGCCGAACCGTTCGTTCTGCGTTTCGAAGTCGTCCGTGCTGTCCAGCGCCGAGGCCGGCATTCTCAGGCCCACGGCGGTGAACGTCAGCTCGTCGGCGGGCGCGCCGAGCAGGCCGCCACCGGCGCCGTCCGCGGTCGATCCGACCAAGTACGTCCCCGGATCACCGGGAGTCGTGGAGAGATAGGCTCGCGAGATTAGCGACCTGAGTTCGAGTCGGGTTGCGGCGAGCCGGCTCCCTTCGTCGCTGCTCTCTCGCAAACGCCGCTCGACGTCGATTCCCGCGACGAAGGCTCGCACGGCCCCGGCCGTGATCAAGCCGATGATCGCGAGCACGAGGAGAAGTTCGAGCAGCGTCGTCGCCCTTCGTTTCCCCCTCGCTCTGCGAGGGGGACCTTCGCCGCGAAGCGCGCGAAGAGGGGGAGTAATAGGCGTGATCCCCGGATTCATTACTCCCCCTGCCGGCACGCGCTGCGCGCGGCCAGCTTCCCCCTCGTGACACGAGGGGGAGTCCTTCATCCCCCTCGCTCTGCGAGGGGGACCTTCGCCGCGAAGCGTGCGAAGAGGGGGAGTAATAGGCGAGAATCCCTTCATCCTCCCAGCACCCCGCTCGCAGGTGGCGAGAACACGAGCGTCTCGGCGGCAGCTTCGCGGCCGCCGCGCTCGACGGTCACCCGGATTCGGTCGAGATTCTCGGCTCCCGCCGGCACGATTTCCAGTCGCCAGCGAGCGTCTCGAAGTTCGGCCCCATCGAAGCCGCCCTCGGTGGATGCCCCCTGGAGGTCGCGAAGGCCGACGACTTCGTCGAGCTTAGCGGCCGCTAGTCGTCGCAAAGTGTCAGTATCGCGAGCCGCTGCCTCGGCCCGGGTGATCGAGGCGAGTGCACCCATCGCGGCGGCGACACCGACCCCGAGGAGGACCGCGGCGGCGAGAGCCTCGATCAGCGTGAACCCACGGCGAGCCCTAGAGCCTCTGCTCATTCTCTCCCGCAGGCCAGCTTTCCTGAACGACTTCGGGCAGCGGCCCCTCGAGCAGCGTCACCGTCCCATCGGTGCCGATCAAGACCGAGTCGACGGCTCCGTCGTGCTCGATCTCCAAGCCACCGCCGTCCGAACGGCCATCGGCGTAGAACCGCAACTCCCACTCCGACGCTCCCGACTCGGACTGCCCAAGGCGAAGGGTCGGAAAGTCGACCGCGGAAGGTACGTCGATGGACCGGATCACCGACTCTTCTCCCTGCACCAATTCGATCCGCTCTCCGCTTCCTTCGATGCGGAGATAGACCGTCTCACCGCCTTGGACCGCGCGAAGTCTTGCTTCCCGGGCGAGTTCGCGAATCGCGAACTTGACCCCCCGAGCCTCTTGACCGCTCCGGACAGAGAGCAGTCGAGGCGCGACGATCGCCGACAACAGCGCCAGCACTACGATGGCTACCGATAGCTCGATCAGCGTGAAGCCCCGTTTAGTCACTCTCGTTGATGTCTCCGGCTTCTCCTTCGCCGCCCTCTTGTCCATCGGAACCGAGAGAGAGGAGGATGTACGACTCGGTCCCGCTGGTGCCCGGATACTCATAAATGTAGGCGTTGCCCCAAGGGTCGTCCGGGATCTCTTTGGTCGTGTACGGGCCCTTCCATCCGCGGGCATCGGCGGGGGGGACGCGCAAGGCCTGAAGGCCCTCCTCGGTCGTCGGGTAGCGGCCAGTATCGAGCCTAAAGGCTTGGATCAGGCCGCTCAGGGTCGATAGGTCGCTCTGTGCCTTGGCCACCTTGGCCTCACTCGTCCTGCCGACGACGCGCGGCACGATGAGCGCCGCCAGGATCGCCAGGATCAGGATCACGACCATCAACTCGATCAGCGTAAAGCCGCGACGTCTCTTCATGTGTTGCACCATTACTTCACCAACTCCTGCGCCTGAAAGATCGGCAGCAGCACCGCGAGGACCACGAACCCCACGAACGCGCCCATCACCAACACGATTACCGGCTCGACAAGCGCCGTCAGTCGACGCATGCCGTTATCGACCTCGAAATCCAAACTGTCCGACACCCGACCCAGCATCTTCGGAAGGTCGCCTGTTTGCTCGCCGATCGCGACCATGTGGGTGAGGACGGGCGGGAACGAACCCGAGTCTCTCATCGACTCGGCGATCGGTCGACCCTCGCGAACTTCGTCTTCTACGAGGTCCGCGCTCCTCCTAAACACCCGGTTGCCACTCGATAGTCCGGCCAGGCGAAGGGCATCGAGGATCGGGACTCCCCCATAAACGAGGGTTCCCAACACGCGGGCGAACCTCGAAACCGTCGCCTTCAAGATCACCGGGCCTAGCAACGGGATCTTCACGAGCAGCCGATCCCGCGTCAGCCCGCCGGCTTCGGTCGAAGCCCACGCACGATAGAGGAGGAACGAGCCCACGAGCCCGGCGAGAAGCAAGATCGTGTTGTTCGTGATAAAGCCGGTCACCGCCAGAAGGATCTGCGTCGCCAGCGGCAAGTCGTTGCCGAGGTCCTTGAAGATCCCCGACAGCCGCGGCACCACGAACGTGAGCAAGAACGTCACCACCGCGAAGGCGGTCAGAGCAAGCACGCTCGGATAGATCAGCGCCGAGACGATCTGGCTGCGCCGAGCGACCTCCTTCTCCTGAAAATCGGCGAGGCGGCTGGCGACGTCGGCAAACTGCCCGCTCGCCTCGCCAGCCCGAAGGGTCTGCGTGTAGACGTCCGGAAACAGCTTTGGGTGCTTGGCGAGGGCGTCGCTGATCGGGAGGCCCCCTCTAACGTCGTCCAGGGCCTGCTCGGCAACGTCGGCGAGCGCTCCGCTCTCCGACTGCTCCGCCACGACCTGCAGCACTCGGTCCAGGGGCAGCCCGGCATCGGCGAGGTCGGCCATGCGGCGCGTGAACAGAGCGAGGTCGTTGCGGGAGACCTTACCACGCTTGCGCTGGTCGGTCTCCGTCCTCGCCCGTCGGGCTTGCTCGGCGATTTCGAGGACGTAGCGTCCATCGCGAGTCACCAGATCGATCGCGGCCTCGCGGCTGGGTGCGTCGATGTAGCCTGTTTTCTTCTTTCCGGAGGGCTCCAGCGCCGTGTAGGCGAACGTCGTCACCTAGAACTCCTCCCGCTGGCACACGCGCAGGACTTCCTCGGGAGTCGAGCGACCATCGAGCACCGCGAGCTTGCCGTCACCGAGCAACGTCCGCATTCCTTGGCTCTCTATGGCGTGCTGCTTGATCACGCTCGAACTGGCGCGATCCACGGTCAGGCGGCGCACGGTTTCATCGACGAGCAGCAGCTCATACAGGCCCTGGCGTCCGCGGTAGCCCGAACCCTGACACTTCTCGCAGCCGCGACCTCGTTTGAAGGTCGCGCCTCGCGCCTCGTCGGGCGTGACCCCGATAGCGCTCAGGGCGTCGGTGCCGGGCTTATCGGCCTCGGCGCAATGGGAGCAGACGCGCCGAACGAGCCGCTGCGCCACTACCCCTACCAGCGACGAGGCGACCAGGTAGGGCTCGACCTCCATATCGAGGAGGCGAGTCACCGCGCCGGGAGCGTCGTTCGTGTGAAGCGTGCTGAAAACGAGGTGTCCCGTCAGAGAAGCGTGGATGGCGATCTCCGCCGTCTCAAGATCGCGGATTTCGCCGACCATGATGACGTCGGGGTCTTGGCGCACGATCGACCGGAGCCCCGAGGCAAAGGTCAGGCCGATGTTCGGCCTGACCTGAATCTGCCCGATACCCGGCACTTGGTACTCGACTGGGTCCTCGATCGTGAGGATGTTCGTCGTCGGAGACCAGATCTCCTGAAGGGCGGCATAGAGGGAGGTCGACTTGCCACTGCCGGTCGGACCCGTGGCCAGAATGATGCCGTACGGCAATGAGATGAGCCGGCGGAACTTTGCCAAGACATCCGCTTGCATCCCGAGTTCGGCGAGGCCGAGCATCGCGGTGCCTTTGTCCAGGATGCGCATGACCGCTCGCTCACCGTAGACGGTCGGGACGATCGAGACGCGCACGTCGATCGGCCGCCCAGCGATGGTGATCTTGATGCGTCCGTCCTGGGGCAAACGCCGCTCGGCGATGTTCATCTCCCCGAGAATCTTGAGACGCGAGACGAGAGCGGCGTGCATTCGCTTGGGCGGCCGCATCATCTCGCTCATCATCCCGTCGATGCGGTACCGCACCACGACGTCTCGCTCATAGGGCTCGACGTGGATGTCGCTGGCCCCGTCCCGCACAGCCTGCGCGAAGAGGAGGTTCACCATCTGCACGACGGCGGTCTCGCCGGCCATCTTCGCCAGATCGGCGAGGTCGGTACTGTCGTCGACCTCGGTGATGTTGGAGTCGTCGGCGCCCGGCAAGCCGCTCAGGATCTTCTCGAGGAAGTGCTCCTCGATCTTCTCCCGTATCAGTCCGGGGTCGGCGAGGACGGGGATAACCGGTCGCCGCACGAGGATGCCCAGGTCGTCCACCCCTTGCAGCGCCGCCGGCGAGCCCATCGCCACGATCAGCGCCTCGCCATCCATCCCGATCGGCAAAATCTGGTGCCGCAAGGCATAGTCGCCCGGCGCGAGGGCCACAGCCGCCGCATCCGGGCGAACCTCGCCCAAATCTATGAAAGGAAAGCCAAGCTCACTCGTCAAAAAACCCAACCCCGGTGGCCCACCCGCGCCGCCGTAAGATGATTACGAGCAATGCCCCCTCCGGCAGTTCCCCTGGCGCCCCCCTTTCCTCCCGTAAGAGCCAGCGGAGGTTCAAAGAGTGAGGCGACACCGCAATATCGACGCGATGCCGCCCATAAGGAGCCAGTGCCGGTTCCTGTTCGGAACCTGGCCAGGCGGGGACTAGTCGACTTGGACTCCGTTGGAATCTAGCACCGGGATGCCTTGCGCACTATACATATTACGTCCCCAGAGCCACTTTCGCGGATTCAGTGTTGCCTCGACGCTGAAGAACTTGGCATGCCCGTCGGCGAACGTGTAGTTCGAACCGTTGCCGAAGCGACGCGGCTCGATGTACACGAGTTGGATGTAATCCGGTCCGGGGTTCGTCTTGCATCCGGCAAAGCCCTCTTCGGCCTTTACACGGGTGGCGGCAAAACCGCGTTGGTGGTGGGCGGAAACTCGCTGGCCGCTTCGCCCTTCCACTTCGTGCCGCTTGCATTGAGCATGACCGCGTTGACAGAACGATGGGACTTGTTCTTGAAGTTGGTGCTCTGCTGGTTGGAGGTGTCGTTCACGCAGTGGGGAGTGTTGGAGAACGGTGCCACCGCGATCAAGCTCGTGGGCGCCTCGATCGCGGAAGCGCCGACGACGTTTGCCGGATCGATGCTTCGCCGCTTTCGGGGCATGATGGCCGCGTTCACGGTGTAGGAGAGGCGTGGCACCTGGCTATCGCAGGGCGGGTCGCTCGGGTTCGAATCACTGATGTTGGCGCAAGGCGGATTCGTGGGAACCAGCCCGCGGATCGGGTCGCCGGGAGAGACGAAGATTTCCGAGCTCTTCATGTAGGGCATGATGCCAGCAGACCAGTGCCAGTAGCCATTTAGGTCACCTTGGTCGTTCTTGTACCAGTAGGCCTGAGGATAAACGTCCTCGTTATCGCTTAAGTACATCATGATGGCGATGCCGATCTGCTTCATATTGCTCAGATCGGCGGATTTTTTCGCGGCCTGTTTGGCCTGGGCGAAGACTGGGAAGAGGATCGCGGCGAGAATGGCGATGATCGCGATGACAACGAGCAGTTCGATGAGCGTGAATGCTTTCTTCAAGGCTTCCTCTATGTCGCCGTCACCAGGTGGACGGCCGACCCGATGGTATTCGGGGACCGCGAGGCCAAACCGTTCCTTTACCGAAAGATAACCACGCCTTAAAAGTCAGGTCGGCAACAGCGGGCCATCGAGTGCGGGAGGGGGCCTCTAGCCCTTTCGGGCCGCGGGGCGCAGTTGATCGAGCACTCGGCGGATGTCGAACTCGTTACGCGAGAGCATCTCGCGGGCCTCGTCGGCGGTGGCGTTGGTCAGTTCGCGCACGATGCGAACGCAACGCTCTTGAAGCTTCTTGTTCTTGGCCTTTACATCGACCATCAGATTCTCGATCACCTTGCCGGCCAGCACCATCGCGGCGGTGCTGATGCGGTTGAGGGCGAGCTTCTGGGCAGTGCCCGCCTTGAGTCGGGTCGATCCAGTCAGTACCTCGGCTCCGGTCTCGATCAGGATAGGATGATCGCAGGCGGAAAGCAACGGCCCGTTGCGAGAGTTGCAAATTCCGCACGTCCAGACGCCCTTTTCTCTTGCATGCCGAATGGCAGCGAGCACGAACGGGGTTTTACCGCTGGCGGCAAGGCCGATCAGGACGTCCTTCCGCGTTAACTGGAGGTCGTTGATCGCCTCGATAGCGGCATGCTCGTCGTCTTCGACGTCCTCGTGGGCCTGCTCGACGGCGAAGAGACCGCCCGCCATGACGGCGACGAATCGATCGGGCTCTACCCCGAACGTGGGGGGCATCTCGGCGGCGTCGGAGAAGGCGATGCGCCCGCTGGTTCCGGCGCCGACATAGATGGTTCTCCCGCCAGCGAGGTAGGCGTCGGCGACCTTCTGAGCCGCCTCGGCGAGCTTGTCCTCCACCGAGGCAACGGCGCGAAACACCGCCTGTTCTTCCTCGTTCATGAGCCGGATGATCTCAGCTGCCGACATCTTGTCGAGGCCGAACGAACGCGGGTTACGGGCTTCTGTGCTCATCGTGAAGACGCCGCGCGAGCTCAAGGGCCCCAGAGACGGGCGGCAAACGCGACTCCTCTATTATGCATCGCGCGGCATCAGTCCCCTCGGTGTCCCCCTTCCAGCCCTGGGTGACGGCGCTCGAAAACTCCTTGACGAACACCGGAGAGGCACGCCATAGCCCGCCCGACAGGGAGATTCGTGGCTCTTCGATCTCAGCATGGAATCGGCGGAGATGATCCAGGGTGAGCTCGGCAAGCAATCCCATCTCGTGGGCGATGATCCACTCCGCTTCGGCGTCGCCGGCCAGGGCGTCTTCGGCAACCGGCGTGGCCAAGCGGGCGGTCACTGCGGCGGGAAAACTCGAGCCCATGATCGCGCCCACGACCTCCGTCGGCCCGCGGGCTCCGAGTTCAGCTTCGAGGTGGGCAGTGACGGCAGGGCCGACAGGCCGCCCGGCCAGGAGGGCTTGGACGGCCCGCCGACCGATCGCGAACGCAGAGCCCTGATCACCCAGGAGAGGTCCGCCACCGCCCGAGCGGACGACTTGGCCGCGAACGAACGAGGACACTACCGAGCCGGTACCAGCCACTACGCAGCAGGTCGTCCCTGCCGGACTGGAGGCGAGGGCGGCATGGAAATCTGGACGGACATCGCAACGAGCCGCGGGAAACAGATCGGCCAGGATGGACCGGGCAATCGATGCCTGGCGGTCGGAGACGAGGCCGGCGAAGCAGCCACAGACGCTGGTGGGCGATGGGAGATTGCGAGTCGCTTCGGCGAGGGCTTCTCGAATGGCAGTCGGCGTCAAGGTTGCGAGATTCGCGGGGCCGCCTTCGCCTGCGGCGACTCGGCTGCCCGACTCGTCCGCGGCCAGCGCGCGGGTTTTGCTGCCACCGGCATCGATACCGAGCAATACCGGCACGCTAGAAGATGTTGCTCGAACGCAGGATGGCGCTCCCGGCCCCGCCGCCGATCAGCCAAACGAGAATGATGATCCACTTGTTCTTGTGGTCGAACTCGAGGATGGCGTAGATCAGCAGGTAGATGCCGCACAGCAGGCCGAACAGTCCCTTCAGGATCGAATCCTTAAAGGCGTCGGCGAGAATGATGACCCAGCAGACGAGCGAGGCGATCCCCAAGATGAATCCTAGCGCGGGCATGTTGAAAAGACGGTCGAAGGGTGAGGCGGGTTGCGCCAGAAACGCGGAAGGCCCCGGTGAAAGGGCCTTCGCGGTCTAGGAGGTGCATATGGAGCGAGACACAGGTGAAGGCGTGTGCGTGCACTCCGACACCTGGGGGTCGGGACACGAGGTCACGACCCTGCTATTTCTGAGAATCGCCAAGGATGTCTTGACGCGAAGCGTTTTTCCAACCTTTGCCGAACCGACGTTGGCCGACAGGTTTGCGACTCTCGACGTCTACGAGGTTAGCTGGCGGGTTCGGGCCAAGAGTTGTGCCCTGGTGGCCGGGAGGCCACGTTCACCCCGAGTTCTGGTTCCCCCGTTCCTCCGCCATTGGAGGATTCGACGACCCGCCCTCTCGAGCGGACATTACTATAATACACCGATTTCCGCCGGTCGGTCCCCGTTTTGGGTGAAATCGCAAGAAAGTCTCCTTCCGCGTGGTTTTGCCTGCCCAAACAACTTCCTCATGACTTGGCCTTAGAATACGATTCGCGGTCTTCGGCCCGCGGAGAAACTGCGATGACAACCACGAAACGAACGCTTGGCCCGATTCGTTACCTTGCCCCGCTCGCCCTGCTGGCGATCGGCGCGGCCCTACCAGAATGGCGTGGAACGGCCCAGCCGCCACCACCTCCTCCCGGGCTCGGAGTGCCGCTGCCTGGTCTGACCACCCAGCAACTGGCCGAGTTCGAGGCCGGCAGACTCCAGTTCGGCCGGGTAGAACGGCCGATCGATGGACTCGGACCGGTGTTCAACGGCGTCAGCTGTCTGGAGTGCCACCGAGCCGGCGCCCCCGGCGGAAGCGCTATCGACCTTCAGCTGACCCGCGTGACCCGAATAGGGCGGGTCGAAAGCGGCGTGTTCAGCGAACTGCCACAACGGGGCGGACCGCTCATCCAGCGGCGCTCGCTCCGCGAGATCTTCCCCAACCACCCCGTCTTTCCGGAGGTTATCCCGCCCGAAGCGACTGTGGTCGCGCGCCGCATCACGACTCCCCTCTTCGGCACCGGCCTCATCGAGGCGATTCCCGACATCGTGATCACGATGAACGCCGATCCTACCGATCGCAACGGAGACGGCATTTCCGGGCGGCCGAACTACATAACGAACCCAGAGACAAACCGGCTCGAGCTAGGCCGCTTCGGCTGGAAGTCGCAACTCTCCACCCTGCACCACTTTACAGGGCTCGCCCTGATCGACGAAATGGGCATCACGAACCCCAGTTTTCCTCTCGAAGTGCTCCCGCAAGGGCTCCCCATCCCCGCCGGAGGCGACAACGTGGCCGATCCCGAAGACAATGGTACGCGAGTAGCGGCGCTCACCAGTTTCCAGCGATTCCTCGCCCCGCCGCCTCAGGGCCTTCAGAACCGACAGGGGCGCGACGTCTTCGCGAACATCGGGTGTGCCAAGTGCCACATCCCGACCCTCAAGACGGCCGCCCACGCGATCGCGGCCTTGGCGAATCAGTCCGTCAATCTCTACTCCGACCTGCTCCTGCACGACATGGGCCTGAACCTGGCGGACGGTAACCCGCAGGGGCTCGCCAGTGCATCGGAGTTCCGGACCGCACCCCTGTGGGGCGTTCGCTTCCGACCATTCCTCCTTCACGACGGCCGGGCGACGAACTTGGATGCCGCGATTCGGCTCCACGGCGGTGAAGCCCTGGGTGCACGCACGCGCTACGAGACGCTTGCGCCAGGGCAAAGGGACGCGCTGCTCGGGTTCCTCCGCGGACTGTAGGTGGGCGGTCCGCGGATGATTTGTACGTCGAATGACGCCCTCCCGGGGGCACGAACCATCCCCCGGCTACCTCAGCCATGGGACGTGCGAGGAGCCAGTTCACGCTTCGGGTCGCACTGCCGAGAAATGGACGAAAGTGACCGGCAGAGCCTGAAAGCTCCGGTGATGCCTCCGGCCAAACTCGGATAAGCCGTCGGGTGAGTTCCGGTCTCGCATGGCCTGGGCGAATCCGAGCGTCGTCGCCAGCCCGGAAAGCGGCTCGCCCTTCAGCTCGACGAACCCGGCGTGGGCAATCGCGGCCGCAATCTGCTCGGGGGTTGGTGTTCTCTGGGCATAGATCTCGTCGAACTCGGCCAACTCCAGCGCCTCTCGGCGCTGGAGTTGGCCGGGCTTTCGGACGACATCCTTGATGTAAAGGAACCCGCCCGCACGAAGCAGCCGATGGGCTTCTCGCAGCACCTGGTTCAGATCGTCGGCGTAGCCGATCGACTCGAAGAACACGACCCGATCGTAGATGCCGCTCGCGAGGGGTGCTTCATGGTAGTCGCCTACCTGGATCGTCACGCGATCATCGACTCCGTTCGCTTGAGCCAGTGAATGGGCGGCGAGGGCCTGCTCCGGGCTGATCGTTATGCCGTCTACTCGGGTCCCTTCCACCAATCGGCCGATGAGTATCGCCGGACCGCCGGCTCCGCAGCCCAGATCGGCGATCCGCTCGCCGGCTTGAATGCCTGCGGCAGCGATGAGGTTCCGCATCGTGCTCTCGGGCGTTCCCCGCTGACCGATCAATCCCGCTTGATAGATGGGGCCGACCGCCGACAGGATCGCTTCGTTGTTGCGATCGTAGTACTCCTTTGCGCCTTCGCGGACCGACGAAGGGCGTGCGACGAGAGCCTCGAAAGTCTCATCGGACAGGACTTCAGCCAAAGGCCTATAGAAGGTCCATTGCGGTTCGCCATCAGGCCCCAGTCGAAACTTCAGATACCGGATGCCCTGTGAATCGACCCGATGGTCCACATGTACATCGGGGGGCGTCACTCTCGGGTCAGGCCATTCGGCATCGATCGCGACCGCTCCGGGGGTCGCCGGATCGAGGCTGACGAACAAGTACGGCGAAGTGACGAACCGCATTGCGAGTTCGCCGAGGGCGAGGGCGTCGCCCGCAGACAGGAACCCGTTCGCGGCCAACCCAGCCAGCAATGGGGCCGTCCCATCCGGCGCGATCCGGCAAGAAAGGCGTGGGCTCACCGAATCGCCATCCCATTTGGCAATGAGCGCCCACAGGGTATCGGGTCGCTCGAGCGCGCAGACGAACGCCGGCTCGAGGCGCGAGGTGTTTGCGAGCCCCAATCGCTTAAGGCCGAGCCTGAGTGTGGCAATCGGGTAGTGATTGCGCTGGTCGATCACGAAGTACTGCGACCAATCGTGCTTGAATCCTGCTTCGTCGTACCCGACTTTGGTCCACCGCCGAGGGTCGAACTCGAAGGTGTCGCGCAGAGTACGGTCGAGCGCGACAAGCTTATCGGGCAAGGGCATGCGCCGGGAAAACTCGGCGTATTCGAACTCGTCGTACTGGTACAGACTCACCGCCCAACCCTTCGCCGCGGCACTCACTTCGGCGTGGGCGATCCAGTTGCGTCGGAGGTTCGCTATCGGCGGGATCAGCCAAGCAGATTCTCTTCCAGCCATTCTTGCTTCCCCAAACCGAGAAGCAGGTTCGCACCGGCCGCTCTCTGAACCTCGTTCCCCTCACGGACCAACCGCATGGCCGTCTCCTGCGCCGCCTCGCCGAGGGCCGCGAGTTCTGTCTGTGCCTGGATACGAACTCGATAGTGAGAATGCCCAAGATGATCCACGAGGATGTCGATGGCCGCCTTCCCCTCCGACTTGCGGAGGCGTGCCAGCAACTCGGCCAGCGCTTCCGGCTCAGTTTCGTTGGCGAGCGCCTGACGGGGGGAGTCTAGCGGGGCCCCGACCGAGATCGCTAGCGCTCGGACGCGTGCGCTCGAAGACTGGGCGAGCGGAGCGGCCTCCGCCGCAAAGAGGCTGCCGGACGGGCCCAGCGTCTCGACTGAACGAAGCGCTTCCAGCACCACTTCCTCGTCCTCATGCCGCAAGCCCAACCTTACGACCTCGACGGCATCGAGCGGCCAAGTGCGTGCCCCCCACCGGAGAAGCCAGATCATAGCGTCGCGGTCGAGTTCATTCGCGCGAGCTGCCAACGTGACGAATCCGTGCTGTCCCTTACCTTCGGCAAGGATCGACGCTTCTCGAAGGAACGGTCCATTCAGTTCCGCGATCCAAGCCGAGACGGTCTCGCTATCGATCTGGGGAGATTGGTCGACTTCCAGGGTGTTCGCGACGCTGACCCGCAGCGCCAGTCTCGGCTCTAAGGACTCGGACCGGCTGAGCAGGTCGGCGGCGGCATGCGTATGGCGAAGGGAGTCGGTTTGCAGTACGAGGCTGCGGTATGTTGCCAACCCCGGTTCGACGGGCTCGAGCATGAGTCGTGACCGGACGACTTCGAGCAAGTCAGGCTCGCCGTAATACGTTATGAGGCGCAGAAAGTGGGGCGGAACTCTCGGATCGTCGAATGCCGAAAGGACGGCAGTCACGATATGCCGGTACAGGGTCGATTCGACCCGAAACGTCTGGGCGATCAGCTCATCGATCAGGTCGACGTTTTGAAACTTTCCGAACTGAAGCGCGACCTGAGGGTTGGCCATGATGGAGGAAAGTAGTGCCACTCGCACTTCGAGGTCGGGGTCTCGAAGTGCGAGCAAAAGGTCCTCCGCCGATCGTACGTGGCGGGTCTCTTCGGAGGCCTCCGTCACGCCAAAACTGTCTCCGGCTCGAGGACGAACTTGACTTTCTTTCGATTTGAAGCCATCGCTGCTCCGGGCGACTGGAGATTTTGACCGATCGTATTCGTCGAAGTGTTATCGTACGGGCCAGCGTTGACCTGGATTCCGAAGATCCCCAACAAGTCCCAGTTGATCGACGCGCCGACGCTGAAGATTTTGAGGGCCCAGATCTGTCCGAAGAGGCCGCCCGTGAGTACGAACCCTGTCGTATGCTCGAAGTCGATCGCCATCGTCGTGGGATGTGCGTCGGCGGCACTCGAAGAGGTCCCGCTGATGTTGCCGTCAGAGTTGGAAATGTTCGTATACGTCGCCGAACCCACGGCGATACTCTTCATCTGCACCTTGACCGGCGTTCCCAGCCCAATCTGTGGCCCAACTGCGAAGCCACCCCAAATCACCTGAAGCGATTCGTCGAGCGCGTAAATCGGCGCCAAGGGGGTTTCTTCCAAGAAGGGGACGATGTTGATCGGCAGAGTAAGAATCGGCTCGGCCTGCGCATACGGACCGGTCGAGAAGTTGTCCTTGCTCGTCGCGAAGAACCCATACGCCTGCCCTAGGTTGGGGATGACGTTCGTCACTTGCTTAAAGAGGACGCCTTCGTTGTCGTCCAACGCCTTTTGGATTACCGTGATCAGAATCGAGAAAAGGTCGATCGCCGCGTTAAACTGAACATTGACCAAGTTGTTCCAGCTTCGCGAGATATGGCTATGCCATCCATCCCACACCCAATGAAAGTCCGCATTGGCGATCGTGCATCCGATGGTGAAAGTGATCTCGATTCCGAAGAGCATTCCGGCGTCCATGCCATCGTTGCTCGCGGCAAGCGCCAGACTGCTGCCGCCTGACGTGTTCGTCGTGTTGCCCTCGACGAACACATTGATCGCGTATCGGGGGCCACACATTCCGACGAACATCGCCCAAGTGGCGCTGGCTTCGAGTTTGACGACAAGCAGGTCGATCGACACGCTGAAGATCGTCCCATTCTTCTCGTACCCGACATCGATGCTGAAGCCCTGGATCATGTCATAGCCGAAACAGATGTCCAGGGGATCCGTTGTTCCGAGCTCGGTCTTTGCAATGTTTGCCATGATTGTCTGCTCCTTTACGAGGTCGGTATTCCCACGACGATCGACTGCGATCCATCGTTGAAGTCCACGACGAACGAGAATCGGCCGGCAGAGTCCGTCTGAGTCGAATGGGCGCCCTGAACGATGCTGTAGACCGTCTTGCCATTCACGTTCGGTATTGAATCACCGGTCTTGAGGATAGTCTTCTGCTGCACGCCATTCGACACCACGAGTTCGGTACCGTTAGGAGTGACCAGGATGTAGTATGCAAGCCCGCTATCATCGACGACGCCATTCCCACAGTTGTTGATCAGGGCACCGGTCGGGCTCGTGCCGCCGGTTTTCGCGAGCGTCGTCGTGGTTCCGTTCGCCGTGTAGCACAACTCGGTCGTCGTCGGCGACGTATTCACGCAAACGAGCGTCACCGCGTTCGTGATCCGTGGCCCCATGTACGTGTCGCCGAGCACCCCGGCCACCGCGCGCCCCCCGATAGTTGGCGAGGTCGAAAGCATGTGGGCTCTCGTTCTCGCATTGCCGGCCACGATTCCCGCGGTCATACGCTGTTGGCCAATTCCGGATCGACTCCCGGTCTGGTCGTTTCCGAAGACCTGACACACGTAGTTCTGGTTGTTGTCGAGAGCGATAAGGCCCATTCGCGAGATTGGCGTGTTGGTGCCTGGCATGTTCGAACCCGTCGATTGGAGGAGGGTCGCCTGGGTTGGATCGACCGTATTGGCAGCCCCAGGGAAGATGAAGAGCCCTTGAGCAATCGTGGCTTGTGCGACCGGGAACGAGTTGAAGTTCGGCGGGACCGAAACGTTGCTCGTTGAATAGTCGGCGGTGACAAGGAGATCGCCGTTGTCGTTAATGTCGACGTCGGTATAGTGACCACCGAACGTTACTCCTTTCGGTCCCTCCACGAGGTTTGCCAAGAACGGTTCGAGCCCGGTTCCCTGAGCATTGAGCAAGACGAGCGGCGAGTCGTTCTGCGCGCTCACGATGTGGCAATCCGAAGACAGCGCCCCCGCATTGTTCATCGCCGAGTTATAGATCTTGGCGACGATGAAGCCGGGTCCCTGGTCGCCTGTTCGCAGGAGCGTCGAGCCACTTCCCACGTCCGGCATGCTCGTTCCGTTGTAGGAAACATCCATCGAGTAGACGGCGCGTGGACCCTGATCGGCGACTTCCACTCCGTTGAACATGAGGCTGCCGTCGTTTACCGTTATCCCGCCGGCAAGGCCGTAGATGCTGGGCAGAGGGTTGTCCCCGGGCGAATAGACCGAGAAAAAGGCAAAACCGCTGGGCAAGGGCGGTGCCTTCCCAGGACCGCCGACGAGTCCGCCTCCTCCACCCCCTAGAGTGGCGCCCGACCCACCGCAGCCGATTGCTGCGCCGGCCAGGATCGCGCCACCCATCGATCCGGCGGCAAGTTTGATGAAGTCTCGCCGGCTTGCGCCGGTGGCCTGTTCGTCGTGTCGATTGTCGTCGTTCATGGTATTTTAGCCCACTCCTTATGTGGTCAAGAAGCCCTCCCGAACAAGAGCGTAAGACTCGATGGATCGCCGGGTTCGGTTGTTACCGGGGTATGTTCACGATCATAGATTCCAGGAGATTTCTCGTGTGAATGGAGTCGGTCGTAGGTGGATCCCACACTGTATTGCATAACGATCGCGGTGGGCGTGACGAAGGTCGTGAGGAAGACGACCCCGCAGTAGAGCGGGAACTGAGTAATACTCGTCGTGTTCATGTCCTTCACCTTCCAGTCCAAGACCAGGCCACCATGACTGAATCCGTCATGCCAGTCTCCGATTTCGTAGGGATCGGTTTGGAAGAACCAGAGGGCCTGGCCGTTCGGAGCCTCCGCGGAGACCGGGCCGACTTCCCATCCAGGAATGCTCTGCTGCTGCGGTCCCGGTAAGGCAAGCTGATAGTTGTAGGTCTGAGCGCCGCCGTCATATTCGATCGGGAATGCCAGGTAGGCCTCGTAAGATTCGGCTGATGCTTGCGGCCCGTAGCTGAAAACGTTCAGCAGTTCACCATTCCCGTTCGGGTCGGGAGAAAAGCTCACTTCGCAAGATGTTTGGAAGTAGCCACGAGTACGGTCATCGTCTGCACTCGGACTACCGGGATCGGAAAGCCCGGTCGCGTAGGCCGATAGCCATTGAAACTGCTTCCCCGGGCCACCGTCATTCTCATACACATTGAAAAAGAACGTGACGTTTTGGGTGAGAGTCTGGCCCGGAAGAATGTTCCCGTTGTCGATGAATGAATCTGTTATGGAGGCGATGTACCGAGGCACCGAGCTTGGCGGGTCGGTCCCGCTGTCCCGCGACCTCGGCATGTTGCCCCGCAGCCGCTGATCGACGAGCGTCACGAAGTTCTGTATCGAAGCCTGATTCAGATCGAGCCGGATGACCTTTTCGGTCGGACTGCCCGTTAGCAAACCTTCGTCCGTAAGACGCGAGTAATGCGTCTTCACCCGACGGGTCGTCGGCCCCGCATGCACGATATCGACCCCGTTTTTGCCGATCGGCGTGATGAAGTAGGCGGAATGATCGCCGTTCACGTAGGCGCCGATCCGTTGGCTGGCGTTCGCCAGCGCAGACTTATGGGCACCGGTTGCATTCAGGATGAGCACCGAAGCACCAGACGCGAACGCTCTGTCTATCCCTTCGAAGCCGCCCAATTGCGCCGGCGGGGTCGTTGCACCGTCCACTACGACCAGCGACCCGGGCCGCAACAGTTGAGTCGACCGATACTGCACGATGGGATATCGATCACGAAGCGCCTGGAAAACCGGACCGGATGCCGACCCGCAAACGTGCATCCGAAGACTCGACGATCGGCCTCCTCCACCGCCGCAAGCGACGAGACAGGCGAGGACCACCACGAAGACCAGGGTGCGAAGGCGTCGCATCACGGTGCGGTCGCCCTCCCGAATAGAAGCGTAACGCTCGATGGATTCGGCGGTTCGGTCGTGATTGGCGTATGCTGTCTCGTGTAAATGCCTGGCGAATCGTACTTTGCATGAAGCTGCTCGTAGGTCGACCCGACGGCGTACTGCATCACGACTCCTTCCGTCGTTAGCGAAGGCGTTCTCCAAGTCGCCCCCAGATAGATGGGAAACTGGTTGATACTCGTAGAATTCAGACTATCTACGGTCCAGTCCAATATCCAAAAGCCGTGGCTGAAGCCGCTTTCCCAACTGGGCTCCGTGTAAGGGCTAGTCTGATAAAAACTCCATGCCCGGCCATTCTCGGCGATCGGTTCCACCATCGTCACCGACCAACCGGGGATGCTCTGCGGCGATCCGGGGAGGTTCAGCTCGTAGGAATACGTCTGCGAGCCCCCGGCATACTGAAGGGGAAAGTCGATCTGTGCTTGGTAACTGTTGTCGGATGGCTGCGGTCCATAAAAATAGTATCCGAGCTGACCACCATTACCGTCGGGATCGGGCGAAATGTCGACTTCCACGCCCGTTTGGAACCAACCGCGCGTCCTATCGTCGTTCGATGCGGGAGAACCAGGGTCGACCAGCCCCGTAGCATAAGCCACGAGCCACTGGTACTGCGCATTGGATCCGCCGTCGTTCTCATATACATCGAAAAAGAAGGTCACGTTCGTCGTCGTCGTCTGCCCAGGCACGATGTTCCCGTTGTCGATGAACGAGTCGGTGATGCAGGCCGTATATCGCGGAATCTGACTCGGTGGATTAGAACCGGAATCGCGGGAAGCGGGCAAGATCCCCATGAGTCGATCATCGAGGAGATCGACGAATCGGTCGACCAACGCATCATCGAGACCGAACTCGACGGTCTTATCCTCGGACCGACCGGTTAGCACGCCATTGTTGCTTAGGCTACTATAGTGAGTTCGCACATGACGCTTCGAGTTGCCCGCATGAACGATATCGACACCGGTCTTCCCCATCGGCGTTACCAGGTAACCATAATGGCTCCCATTCACATAGGCGCCGATCTGCGCGCTGGCAGCCGAGAGGGCGACCTTATGCTGATGGGTCGCATTCAGCACGAGCACGCTCGAATTCGACTTCATCGCGCTGTCGACGGCCTCCAAGTCGCGCAACTGCGTGGGGCTCGTCGTCGAACCGTCGATGACCAGCAGGCGAGCCTTGCCAATTGCGGCTCCGGGACGATAAGTCGAGACCTGATACCGTGATCGTAGGGCCTCGAAAATCGGGCCCGACGCCGATCCGTAAACGAGTATCCGAGTCCGGGCTGGTATACCTGTGCTCCCGCCTCCGCATCCGATCAAGAGCGCGCCGGCAAAGAAGAAGCATAAGAAGCGGTTCACGATCCCGCTCCCTGAGGCATCGCCTGTCCGAAGTCGAGGGTGACCGTACCGGGCGACGGTCCAAAAGAGAATACGAAGTGGTAGCAATGCCACCAGAAGAAGTGGTTATCAGCCTGCAGCTTCATCATGGTCGAGGTCGAGCCATACTGAATATCGACCGTACCGTTGTACGGATCGAAGGTCTTCCAGAGGGCCTGGCCGACCACGCCTATTGGCAAGGTGCTTGCCAGGTTCATATCGGTCACATGCTTGCCAACAAAGACGCGATAGAAGCCGTCGGTCCAATTGCTTCCGTCGCCGTCGAAAGGGCTAGTTTGCATCGCTTGGAGCGACACGTCGTTCACGTCTGAGGCTGGTGGCGGCGGCGAGGTCGCCTGCCACCCACCGAATCCACCTTCTAGCTGCTGGAGCGTCTGCTGCCAGATCCAACTGCTCGGCCCCGATGATCCTTGGTAGCCGATGGTGAAGTCCATCGACGACATGTAAGACCCGTCGGCGTCCGTCGGTTGAGCTTGCACCGCGGACAACTGCAGGCCATTGCCAGAGGTCGTGTCGACCGGCTGCAAATTCGCTTGAAAGAGAGTGTGGGCGTATCCTCTCTGGTCCGTGTCGTCATGGACCGGAGCCGACATGCTGACGGTCCCTTCCATCGAGGCCGCGCACCATTGGAAGCGCTTCGAAGGAAGACTGTCGCCGGAGTCGGCATAGACCACAAACGTATAGGACATTTGATGTCCGATCGACTGTCCGTCGATCGAACCGTTGTTGTCCGCTTGCCAGTTCTCGGTCACGGTCACTTGAAACCACCCGCTACTAGGATAATCGCTCGGCGGCGAAGGCAAGGCCGCTCGTCCGCCGGATTGGAGGCGGCCGCGAATGGTGGTCAGGTAGTTGCTCAGGTGCGTCCCAGCGATGTCGAGCTGCAACTTGGAAGAACCGTACTGTCCGGTGAGGATTCCGTTCTGGTCCAAGATCTTCGAAGATGAAGTGATCGGGACCTGGCGCTGCCGCAGATCGACCAGCTCGAACGACCTGCCCGAGCCGGGCTCGCGGCGGACGAAGTAGGCGGCGCTATCGCTCTTGGTATGAGCCGGCATGCATCGACTGGTCATCAGGGCGCGCTTATGGCCCTCGCTCGCATTGACGAAGAGCACAGGTACATTCTTGGACAGCGAGGATCGCACGAGCTCGATCGACTCGCTTTCGCCAGCAGGCGCGCTCGTTCCATCCAGGACGACGAGGGAATAACGAGCGGGATCTTGGGATCCCCGAAACCGATCGATTTTGTAGGTTTTGGCGAGTTCCTGATACACCGGACCGCTCACCGAACGGTAGACAAGCATCGCTGGGCGGACCGGCGCGCTGGAGCCGCCTCCGCATCCTGCGATGCAGGTGCTCATCCCCAGGAGAATGAAGAGTCGCCTCACTGGCCCCCGCTCGGCGGCGTCGCCTGGCTGAAGTCAAGAGTAATGACCGATCCGCCCCCGAAGCTACAAGTATCGAGATACAGGTCCGAGTAAACGAAGTGGTTCTTGACGTGAAGCTGGGTCATGAGGGACGAGCTACCGTATTCGATCTGAATGGGCCCATCGAAGATATCGAAGGTTTTCCAGACAGCTTGACCCACGACCCCCATGGAACCGCTGCTCGTCGGGTTCGGCGAATCCACGTGCTTGCCGCCGAAGATGTTATGGAATCCATCTGTCCAGTTCGAGTCGTCACCGTAAAACGGGCTTGTTTGCATCGCCTGATAGGCGACGGCGTTGATTTCCGAGGTCGGCGGTGGAGGCGAAGTCGCCTGCCAGTTGGTGAAGCTTTGCGGCGACTGCGTGAGCGATTGCTGCCAGAGCCAGTTGCTCGCCCCATTCGAGCCCTGATAGCCGATCGTGAAGTCTATCGACGAGTTGTAAGCGCCTGTCGCCGAGGTCGGCTGAGCTTGGACCAGCGCGAGTTCCAGGCCATTTCCACCCCCCTCGTTGATCGGCTGCACGCCCGCCTCGAAAAGTGTTTGTGCATAGCCGACCGTGTCGTCGCCGTTGTTCGCGAGTCCGGAGAGCATGTTGACGCTGCCTTGCATCGACATGGCACACCATTGGAACCAGTGGCTTTGCAAGGTGTCGCCGGAATCGGCATACACGGCGAAAGTGAACGTGATTTGATGCTGCAGGGACTGTCCGTCCATGCAGCTTTCGTTCATGGCCTCCCAACTCTCGGTTACCGCCACCTGGAACCAGTTGCCGCTCGAATAGTCCGACGGCGGGGTCGGCAGGGTTGCCCTACCTTGGGTAGCCAGTCGGTCATCGACCATGTCCATGAAAGATTCGAGGTGCGCGCCGGAGATCGGCTGCTCATCCTCCCAGCGCTTGTGCTGCCCCTGGATGAAGCCGCGCTCGGTGTAACTGTGGGCGACCTGCTTCTTCGCAACCTTCGACGCTCGGAGATCGGTGAGGTGGAAGATCCGGCCCGGACCTCGAACGGGAGTCACCAGGTAGGCCGCGCTGGGGCCGTTGGTGTGGGCCGGCACCTTCTTCGAAGCCATCAAGCTGCGCTTATGGTCCTCCGAACAATTCACCATCATGACCGAGATACCCTTGGAAAGGGCCTCGCCGATGAGTGGCTCGCTGCCGACCTCGCTCGGAGACATCGAATTGCCGTCGACGACGATGAAGCGGTACTGGGCCGGGTCTTGGCGTCCGGTGTAGCGCTCGCTCCGGTGGCTCTTGAGAAACTCACCATAAACAGGACCGGTCGCGGAACGCAAGACTAAGAGGCGGGGCTTCGCTACGGGAGCAGGCCCGCCAGCGCATCCCGCCAGGGACAGAGCCAGAAGACAGATTCCGACGCGTGGCCACTCCTCCAAATGCTTTCGCCAGTCCATTACAAAACGCCCTCCCTGGGCGTTCCCCATTCTACGCACAATTCACGTCGGCCTGTCCATCGCGTAACGGTACTAGCTTATGATTTTTTTGGCGATCGCATCACCCATTTCGCTAGTGCTGACGAGGCGGCAGCCCTTCTCGAACACGTCGGCGGTACGTAGGCCATCGTCGAGGGCCGCTTCGACCGCCTTCTCGATCCGATCCGCTCCCTCTCGGTCACCGAAGCTGTACTCGAGCATCATCGCCGCGCTGAGGATTGCGGCCAGCGGATTCGCCTTACCCTGGCCGGCGATATCCGGAGCCGATCCGTGTACCGGTTCATACAGGCCAAAGACCTTTCCGTTCTTTGGGGTGCTCAGGCTGGCGCTCGGAAGAAGGCCCAGTGAGCCGGTGATCATCGAAGCTTCGTCCGAAAGGATATCGCCGAACATGTTCTCGGTCAAGATCACATCGAACTGTTGGGGATTGCGGACCAACTGCATGGCGCAGTTATCGACAAGCATGTGGCTCACGCTGATATCCGGCTGCTGCGCGGCGATTTCGTCCACCACCTCACGCCAGAGCCGGCTGGTCTCGAGCACGTTGGCCTTGTCCACGCTGACGATTTCCCTTCGTCGGTGGCGAGCGATCTCGAAGGCCCGCTCGGCGATTCGGCGGACCTCGGGCTTACTGTAAACGCAAGTGTCGATGGCGACCTCGCCGTTGTCGCGGCGCTCCCTCGGTTTGCCGAAATAGATTCCTCCTGTGAGTTCGCGCACCACGACGAGATCGACGAGGCCGCGTTCACCCTTGAGCGGGCTTGCACTGAGCAATGGTCGGAGGGTCTTGGCGGGCCGGACATTGGCGAAGAGGTTCAACTCGCTGCGAAGAGGGAGAAGAGCACCCACCTCAGGCCTCAGGGCGACCGGCTCAACCTTGTCCCACTTGGGGCCGCCAACCGCTCCGAGCAGCACGGCGTCCGCGCTCTTGCACAGTTCGAGCGTTTCCTTGGGCAGAGGGTGTCCGGTGGCATCGTAAGCGGCGCCACCGACGAGCGCTTCCTCGAATTCGAGGTCGGCACGCGTCGCCTTGAGGGCCTTTACCGCTTCGGCGGTGACTTCGGGACCGATTCCGTCCCCAGCGATGACGGCGATTCGATGGGCCATAGCGATTGATTGTGGCACCGTCAGGCGGGAACCTGGGACAAACACGAAGGGCTCCGCCGTAGCGGAGCCCTTCAGAAGATTCTGTATCCGCGCAACGTGCCTATCTCCCGGGAGGTCGCCCTCCAAGTACTTCCGCCGCTGAGAGGCTTAACTGCCGTGTTCGGGATGGGAACGGGTGTTTCCCTCTCGCCATGGTCACGCGAATACAAACTGTATCTGCGCTAAAGCGCTTTGAGAGTTGCAGACTGGTTAGTAGAAACGCGCCGAACGCGCCGGGCTTAAAGCTTGATTTGTAAGCCCTCGGCCTATTAGTATCGCTCAGCTGCACGTGTTACCACGCTTCCACATGCGACCTATTACCTGGTGATCTTCCAGGGGCCTTACTTCTAAATGGGATATCTAATCTTGGGGTGTGCTTGGCGCTTAGATGCTTTCAGCGCTTATCACGGCCCGACGTGGCTACCCAGCGTCTGCGCCTGGCGGCACAACTGGTACACCAGAGGTCGGTTCACTCCGGTCCTCTCGTACTAAGAGCGACTCCCCTCAAATATCCTACGCGCGCAGTGGATAGGGACCGAACTGGCTCACGCCGTTCTGAACCCAGCTCGCGTGCCTCTTTAATCCGTGAACTCCGGAACCCTTGGGACCGTGTACAGCCCCAGGATGAGACGAGCCGACATCGAGGTGCCAAACCATGCCGTCGCTGTGAGCGCTCGGGCAAGATCAGCCTGTTATCCCCGGGGTAGCTTTTATCCGATGAACCCTGGCGTGCCCACGCACCACCAGAGGGTCACTTAGACCGACTTTCGTCCCTGCTCGACTTGTTTGTCTCACAGTCAAGCACACTATATACCTATACGCTCGACGCCTGATTTCCGACCAGGCTGAGTGTGCCTTTGTACGCCTCCGTTACTTTTTGGGAGGCGACCGCCCCAGTCAAACTACCCGCCACAGAATGTCTCCACACCGGATAACGGTGCGGGTTAGTAAACCAGATGTAGAAGGGTGGTGTTCCATTGATGCCGAAGCTCCCACCTACGCTCTACATCTACAACCAGCTTACAATCTGAAGGTGTAGTAAAGCTCCACGGGGTCTTTCCGTCCTACTGCGCGGAACCCGCATCTTCACGGGTGCTACAATTTCACCGAGCTTCTCGTTGAGACAGTGCCCAAGTCGTTACGCCTTTCATGCGGGTCGGTATTTAGCCGACAAGGAATTTCGCTCATTGTCTTGCTCGACCTTTATGATCGAGTGGACGATCCATCTTGAGCTGGATCATCCCTGCATGTCGCCATGCAGATGGGACCATTTCTTTATCCGAAGGTGCCATCCTTCGAATATCTAGCGTATGGCCTCTGAGGATTTCCCGACAGGGTCGGGATCTTTCCTGCTGATGATCTGCGCTCGGATATTGTCACGATCTTTCGATTCGTAATCCGAGATACTCAGACTTCCCAGCATATAGCTAGATTTTACTAAGGCAGTTGCATTAATTCCTACCTTAGGACCGTTAGAGTTACGGCCGCCATTCACCAGCACTTCACTTCAATGCTTCAGATTGCTCCTGACATCTCCGCTTAATGGACTGGCATTGGGCAGGCGTCAGCCCCTATACATCGACTTTCGTCTTAGCAGAGACCTGTGTTTTTGGTAAACAGTCGCCTGGGCTGCTTCGCTGCGGCCCCTTGCGGGGCGCCCCTTCTTCCAAAGTTACGGGGCTCGTTTGCCTAGTTCCTTAACGAGAGTTCTCTCGAACGCCTGAGTCTCCTCGACTCACCTACCTGTGTCGGTTTGCAGTACGGTTTGATGCAGTATATGCTTAGAAGCTTTTCTCGGCCCCCTTCAGTCCCAGTTCGTTCAAGCCGAAGCCATCCCTTCCCCCCGGCCCCACCCTTTGAAAAGCCATCTATTAAACGGCTGGGTTATCCCGGTAGCCCACAACAACCAACGGTGTGGGATGGAACCTATAGAAGCGTCCCTCCATCGCTACTGCACCAAGGTCCGGAATTTCAACCGGATGTCCATCGGCTACGCCTTCTGGCCTCGCCTTAGGGACCGCCTAACCTCCGTCTGACGAACATAGCCGGAGAAACCTTAGGTTTTCGGCGCAGGGGATTCTCACCCCTGTGATCGCTACTCATGCCTGCATTCTCGCTCCTGTACGCTCCACCTGTGCTTACGCTCAGGCTTCACCGCAGAACAGGACGCTCCCCTACCGATCACCGCTCTTGCGGGATCCCGTAGCTTCGGGAATAGACTTTAGCCCCCTTACATTATCCGCGCAAAGTCACATTCGGCCAGTAAGCTATTACGCACTTTTTAAAGGGTGGCTGCTTCTAAGCCAACCTCCTGGCTGTTTACGCGACTTCACATCGTTTCACACTTAGTCTATGTTTAGGGCCCTTAGCTGACGATCTGGACTGTTTTCCTTTTGACCACGGAGCTTATCCCTCGCAGTCTCACTGCTACGCTAATCATACGGTATTCGGAGTTTGGTTGGGTTCAGTAAGCTGGTAGGCCCCCTAGCCCATTCAGTGCTCTACCCCCGTATGAAAACACGTAACGCTGCACCCAAATGCATTTCGGGGAGAACCAGCTATCTCTGCGTTCGATTGGCATTTCACCGGAC
>DDTO01000008.1 GCA_002344135.1 Chthonomonas sp. UBA2362
ACTGGAACCTAAATCCAGCGCGTCTACCAATTTCGCCACTCGCCCCGGTTCAGACGGCCTATGGTACCAGCGGTGCTAGCCGAGGCGGATGCGGCGCGGAGTCGCTTTCTCGCCTTTGAACCCCGTCACCACTAGGTCGGAGCCCTGCCAGGCCAGTTCGTAGTATTCGTACTTCGCGAGCGGGACCCTCCGAAGAATCTTGGCGGACTTCGCATCCACCACGAACGTCTCATAGCCCGAGCCGCGCTTGCCGATGCCCGCGATGAGGTTGCCGGTCGGGTTCGCTTGGGTCGTGCCCGAGGTGAACTCGTCTTCGGTGGCCAAGTAGGTCCCACCACGCGACATCGCTCCAGCGGTCGAGCAGCAGCCGCATTCGCTGCCGTCGGAGGCGACGACTGCTGCCGGCATTTTCATGTCGATCTTCGCACCGCGATCGTAGAGCGCGATCTCGGAGACGCAGAGGTCCTTGGCAGGCCCTTGCCGAACCTCTTCCAGGACCAGCGTGAGGCCCTCGTAGGCCTTGCGGGGGATCGTGACCTTGTGCCAGCCCATCCGCTCCTCGAGATCGACCTTGGCGACAAGGGTACGCGTTTCCTGCCAGTAGACTCCCTCATAGACCGCCAACCGCAAGAATCGGCTGTTCTTTCGATAGAGGTCCTCCGACTTGTTGTAGCCATTCATGATCCACACCTGGTCCAGGGTGATTGCCTTTTCGGGCCTTAAGCCGATCGAGTACTTGCCGGGGAAGCCCGATTTCCAATCGTTCGAGGTTCCCTTGCCGCTGTAGGCCCACGTCGTCGCCGGGTTGCCGTCGAAGAGGTGGGCGAGCGGGTAGGCCCGATGGATCGAGCCGGCATAGCGGTCCTCCGAACTGACGACTTGCCAACCCTTCCATTGGATTCGAGTCGGGTCGTAGTCGGCCAGAGCCGCTGCGGCGAGGGCCAGGACGAAGAGCCCAATGAGCGTGATGCGCATGGACTTCAGTATGGCGCTGTCCGCCGGCGAGGCAGGGTCGAACGGCTCATGCCGCTCGACAGGTGCCGAAGGTCGGCGGTGTCACAAGCCCCGAACGAAGATGACGCAAGGGCGCCCCACGTTCAGCCAAACAAGCCGACCGGACGGGCCTCGAGGCCGGGGAAGGTGGACCCGAGATCGACCTTTCCGGCCCTTTGCAGGACCTCGGAGAGCACGTTGCGGTAATCCGTAGTCACCGGCAGGTCGCCAGGTCCCTCGAGGGCATCCGGCTCCAGTCCCGGCCACATGCCAAGCACTCTCCCGCCCAGGACCCCGCCTCCAAGGACCATCATCATGCTGGCGCGGCCGTGATCGGTGCCGAGGCCGCCGTTCTCGGCAACCCTCCTTCCGAACTCGGTCATGACGACAACGGTCACGTCCTTCATGGCTGTGCCAAGGTCGGTCGCGAAGGCGTCGAGCGACCTTCCCAGGTCTTCGAGGAGGTAGGTGAGCCAGCCGGCGGTCGCCCCTTGCGCGACATGGGTATCCCAACCACCCTTATCGAGCGCGGCTACCTCCAGCCCGATCCCGGCGCGAATCAGCAGAGCGACTTGACGAAGGCCTTGGCCAAGGTCCGAGTCGGGGTATTGTGCGCCGCCGGACGGCCGATACTCGCTCGGTGTAAGCCGGTTGAGGGTGTCCAGCACGTCGAGGGTCTCGCGGCCGGCGATCGCCATCTCGTCCGATCCCGTCCGATAGAGGTCCCGCAGACGAGCCTGGATCGTTTCGGCGGCGGCGCCCTTCGGGATCATCAGGCGGAAGTCCTGCAGCGATTCGATCGCGATGGCGGTCGTCCCTCCGCGGAGGGAGTCCGGCATGATCGAGCCGAAGGCCACCGCGCGAAGCGGTGACGGAGAAGCGGGCTCGGTAGCGGAGAGGTGGCGGGCGAGCCATCCGCTCGCTGAACCTTGGCGGACGTCGGGCAATCCACGCTCCATCGCGTTCATCGCTTCGAAGTGCGATCGGGTTTGGTCGCCACTCCCGACCGCATGGAGAATCGCGAGGCGACCGTCTTCGTAGTGTTTTCGGAGGGGGCCGAGCGCGGGGTTCAGACCGAAGAAACCGTCGAGGTCGACGAGGCTGCGGCGGTCGATGCCGAGCGACGGGCGGCTTCGATAGTAGGCATCCTCGGCATAGGGCACGACGATGTTCAGGCCGTCGGCGCCGCCACGCAAGAAGACCACGACGAGGACGCCGCGGTCGCGGCTCGAGGGGTCGAACGCGACCTGGGCCAGCGCGGACCGATTCGACGCCCAAGCGATCGCACCGAGGGCTGCGCCAACGAGCAATGAGCGGCGCGAAGGGAGGTCCGACTCGAGCGCGGCAGGCTGCGGCCGTTTCGCAGGCGGTTCGGATCGGAATCCCCTGCCGTCGCAACTCCACCAAGAACGCTTCATCTCAGTTATCTCCACTGGAAGTCCGGCGACATCGCGAGCAGCGCAAGGTGATCCCTATCGTCTTCGACATCCTTCGCGGGTCGGCTTGCTGGTATCAGATCACGAACCGGCGTGCGCCTCCCCAATGCGTCGAAATCGACGTGGGTACCCGGTACCTGTCCGTGGGTCAATGCGAGCGCAAAGTTCCAGCGGGCGAGGAGCGATCCAGTCCACGCCCCGGCCTGGTCGGGATAGCCGTCCGGCATGGGCCACTGATGGAGCGGTTGCCCCATTTTGTCGAGATGTGCTTGGAGGCCCGCGCCGGCGTCGGTGTCGGCGTCCACCGCCCGAAGGAGCGAGACAAGGAAGTCGAAGGGTCGCTTGACGATCGGGGGCCCGTCGAGCAAGTCAGTGGACTCGAGGAGGGGCACGAGCATCGCCGCGATTCTGCCTCCGGTCAAGAGATAGATTTCGGCAAGGCGATCGGTCCAAGGCAACCTTTCGTCCCCGAGGAAGCATCGCACGATCTTGCCGGCAACGAATCGTGCGCAGGAAGGATGAGTCGTGAGGATTTCAAGCACTCGCTCGCCATCTTCGATTCCACCTCCGGCGGGAATCGTCTGACCCAGCACGGTCTTCGCTCCTTCATCGTGGCTGTCCGGATCGAACCGAAACTGGCCCTTTGCGTGCATGAAGCGGTTCTCGATCGACCATCCGGTGAAGCACCGCGCCACCTCTTGGACGTCGGTCTGGGTGTAGCCGCCATCCACCCCTAGGGTGTGGAGTTCCATGAGTTCGCGGGCGTAGTTTTCGTTCGGGACACCCTTGCGGTTGACGGTATTGTCGAGGTAGCCGAGCATCGCCGGGCTCTTCGCAGAGGTTTTCACCATCTGGGGAAATGATCCTAACGCGTTTTGTCGGATCACCTCGGTCTGGTCCTTGGAGACTCGGTACATCGCCCGGCCTTTGCGCGCATAGATGTTGAAGTGGTTCGTCCAAAGATCGACCATCCGCTCGCGCAGTTGGTTAGGGCTGTAGATCGCGAAGAGGAGGGCGCGCTGCTGGAGTTGCCGAATGACGTACTCCTCCGGCCACCCTTCGAGGTCGGCGGGCTGAAACTGGTCGATTTCGAGGGAGCGGGCCTTCATTCGCAGGTGCAGCGGTTCTTCGTGATCCGCGGCGACTTGCTCGGTAACGAAGCCGGCGTGGCCGAGCTTTTCGATTCGTCCGAGATCGCCGGGGCGGGGACCGAACCCCAGTCGATTGGCGAGCCGGAGTGGGACTTCTACCGGCCCCTTCGGCGGTTCCAGGTCTTCCGGAAGGCCGCGGCCGACGAGTTTGCGTGCCTCGGGTCCACAGCCCGCGGTAAGCCCCGCGCCCACGGCGAGGCCGAGAAACCCTCGTCGAGACCAGCCCGCCACCTTAGAACCCCTCGCGAGCGATCGGGGGGGCTTCCGGCCTTGCTAGAAGCGCCATCGTGCCGGCCCCGAGCGAGACGAGCACGATCGCCGGACCGAGGAGGAACCAGCCGAGCAGCGGAAAGAGCGACGCGCCGACGATCACGCCAGAGCCTCGACCGAGCGCTTGCAGCGCGCTGAGGTTCGGATCGAGGGCTAAGCAGCGACGTCCGATCGCGGTGGCAAGCCCCCCACCACCGATCGCGGCAATCGCGAAGAGGGTGAGATAGAGACAGGTTCCCACCAGTTTAAGCAGTGGCAGAGGCTGAGCGGCCAAGGCGACTGCGAGCGTTCCGAGGGGAAGGGCCAAAAGGAGGCCGAAGCCGAAGCATCGCCAAGGATGAAGCTCGATCGTGCGCTGGGCGGTCGCCGTCCGCCCGCCGAACATGAGGGCCGCGGCCACGAGGAGGGCCCAAGTCGAGCCGAAGATCGTCAAACCGGCGGCCACGGCCGCCAAGACATCGCCAATCGCCATTTTATAAAAACCTCTGAAGTGATTTGGGTACGTACAGCGTACACCGGTAGGTTCGGCTGGAGAGTTTCATGGCGGGACCTTCGGCCCACGGGCGCTAGGTTCGGGCGGTCGCCGTCAGCTCGTGGCGGATGACCTCGGCGTAATCGCGATCGGTCCAATCCAAGGTAATCGGAGTGACCGCCACGTAGCCCTGAGACACGGCCTCGACGTCGGTTCCAGGCTGATCGGGAGATACGACCGCCACTCCACCCTGCCAATAGTAAGGGCGCCCCCAGGGGTCGCTGCGAAGCTCCATTCGATCTTCGTAGACTCTCTGGCCCATCGAAGCGACCTTCGTTCCCGCAATCTCCTCGTAGGCGATCGCGGGAATGTTCACGTTCAGCAGAGTCAGCGGCTTGGCGGGCAGCGCGACAAGGTCGGCGAGGTTCTCCAAGAGCCATCGCTCGCCGGTCTCATAGTGGAGGGGCGCATCGTCGACGAAGCAGGCCATGGAGACCGCGATCGAGCGAATCCCATTGATCGTTCCTTCCATCGCGCCGCCGACCGTGCCGCTGTAAGTGGCGTCGAAACCGAGATTGGGACCGTTATTGATCCCGCTTAGGACGAGGTCGCATCCGTCGGGCCAAGCGACGGTCAGGCCCGCATTCACGCAGTCGGAGGGGAATCCGTTGACGTGGTAAGCCTCCACATCAGATTCGGGCCAATCGAAGGGTTTCACCCGCAAGGGGTCACGCATCGTCATCGCATGACTGCAGGCGCTCCGCTCGGTGTCGGGGGCGGAGACTTTGACAACTCCGTGGGAGCGTGCGACTCGGACGAGCCTTCTCAGTCCCTCGGCACGAATGCCGTCGTCGTTGGTGACCAAAATGCGCATCGGTCCGTTCTACCCGCTCGCTCGGAGCACGACCGTTCCATAATTCGCTCGTGCGGAAGAAGGCCTTCAAGATCGTCGGGCTGGTCCTCCTGGGAGGGCTTGCCTACGCCGGTTGGAGGTTTGGACCGGCGGCGTACGATTTGTGGAAGGGCGGCTACCTCTTTAACGAAGTGGAGATGCGCGAGTACCAGGGAACCAGCAAGGAAAACCTGAAGGCCCTCTATACGGCAATGATGCTGTACCACGCCAGCGAGGACGCTTTTCCGCCTGCCGACGTTTGGATGGACCGTATCAAGCCCTACCTTCGAACCGGCGACCTGTCTCCTGAAGAAGCGCTCAAGAAGTTTCGCAACCCCTTGATCCGCCCTGCGGGAGACGATGTCTATGGCTACGCTATGAACGACGCCTTCTCCTCGAAGCATCGTGAAGACGTCGAGGACGCCGAGCGGCAGCCCCTCGTCTTCGACAGCCGCGAGCCAGTCTGGAACGCCCACGGGAAGCCTGAGGTCCTCGCCCCGAAGCCGCCAAGACAAGGGGGCAACCTCGAAGTGACGGCAGGCGGCGACGTGAGGCCAATGACCCGCTAACGATCCCAGAAGATGCCGAGTTGGCTCTCTGCCGACGATGGTCCGCGATCGGTCCAATTGGTAATGCGCGACTGGTTCTTCGCCCACGGCGTGGATTGCGGGTAGGTGTCGATCCCGCCGAGGTCCATGAAAACGCCCAGGCACAGAGCCCGCTCCCGCAGGGTTCCCTTAGGGGCCTCGGCGCCCTTGCCGAGCGTAATGCCGCTCGACTCGTAGCGGTCGACGCCGCTCAGATCGAGGAAGAAGCCGATGCCGTTGGCGTTGCCTGCGCCGAGGCTGAGATTCGGAGCCTTGTACTCGTCGCCTCCGCCTCGGTCGACGAGCATCCCGATGCTGAAGTCGTGCCCGGCTCCCATCGCCATGTTCATCGGGGCCGAGTACCGGTCGTCGCCGGCTTCGTCTTCGAGGTAGCCGATCGCAAAGTGGGCCGCGGCGCCCTGGACGTACCATTGGCCGCTGTAACGGTCGCTGCCGGCGGTGTCCCAAAGCATGCCGACGCCTTCCCAGTAGCCGCAGCCTTGGCCGAAGACACCACAAGTATAGGAATCGTCGCCCTCGACGTCGTAGAGAATCCCGATTCCCCCGCTCAGCGAGTGGCCGTCGAGATAGTCGGCCCGCCGCCCGTTGCCGCAACCCTGCGACATGTTCGCGTTGTGATCCTTGCTCTGGGGACTGACGAAGTCGAGGAGCGTGTCGTTGGCGACGTAGGTATCGTTTCCGGTTCGGTCGATCAGCATGCCGAGGCCTCCGGTTTGACCGCAACCCTGCACTTGCGAGAAGCCGGCGTAGGAGTCCTTCCCCGCGCCGTCCTCGACAAGGCTAAGGCCGAATTTGCCGTACCCGAGCGAATCGGCGTAGACGTCGTACCGGTCGTCGCCCTCGCGGTCGTAGACGACCGCACAACCGATGGTGGCCGACCCGATTCCAGGCCGGTGGCTACGATACAGGTCGTCGCCGGCGGCGTCGAGGAGCACAGTAACGCCGAAGCAGGCGCTCCCGGGTCCGAAGCGGCCCTTGCGGGTGCGTCCTTCGAACTTCTCGATCGGCGTCGCATCGAGCGCCGCGTCGCTGAGGTATTTGTCGTTCCCCGCCGTGTCGATGACGACGCTTGCCCAGTTGTTCACCGAATGGTTAGATGGCCCGTTGAGGTAGGTATCGTTGCCGCCGGTGTCGATGACCAAGAGCGTGGGTCGATCGGGATGCTTGGTGTCGGAGCCTCCGGTAAGGACGATCGCTCCCCAGTCCGTTTGGATGGTCACGTCGTAGGACGTTTCGGCGAGATTCGTACCGAGCAGGGACAGGGCGGACTGGGCGGCCAGCGTCAGATCGTGGCCGGCTACTAGCAAGTAGTTGATGTCCAGGGCTTGAAAGAGCGCGTGCTCCTGCTGGACGGCCGCCGGGTCGTCGCTGGCCGGGTCCGAGCCGATGACGCGCTGAAACGCCTGCGGCAGGTCGGCGACCCCGGTGATCGCGGCACGGCGGTGAGGAAGCATGTCGATCATGACCTGCAGAACGAGCGCGGCGGCAGACTGAACTTCGCCCGGCACCTTGCTCAGGTCCGGTATCTCGCCCCGAAGCACACCACGCCCTCGGAGGCTGTCGAGGACCGCTCGCAGCGAGCCAGGCTGGCGCGCGGCGGTATCGGCCGCTTGAATGGGGTTGCCCAGAAGCGTGCGCCGGCTTCCACGACCGAGCATCCGGCCGGCCGTGCCAAGAGATTCACTGGGACGACCTCCCGTCACCGCGAACTGCTTTCTCCACATATCGACGGTAAAGGGCATGCGCCAGGGGTTCTCGAAACAAGTTTCGAAGAAAGGGGTTCGAAACTCGCCCTGCTGGAAGAAGCGGAGCGTGCCAGGATCGAAGCGGGCGGTGCGCGTCGAGAGCGAGGCGGTTCCGAGCGCGACCTCGAGATCGTTGTCTAAACTGTACGAACCCTGGACGGTGATCAGGCTGATCGCACACCCAATTGCCAGATTAATGATGGTGGTCCTCCTCGGGATGGGCGTCGCCAAGTTGTCTCTTGCGGACTCGCCCGAGGATATTAACGCACGAGCGAGCCAAGACGCGCCCATTCAGGGGAACGAACCTCGACCTGTGCCCGATACCGGCGTCGAGAGGCCGCCTCCTCGGATCGACTTCGAACCATGGCGTCTCGTTTCTTCGGGTGAGACGAGCGATGTCTACGACGTGTCGTTTCCGAGCGCCATGACCACGGAGCACCCGGTGAACGACACCGTCGGCCTGCGAGTCTATATGCCCTCGGACCGGCTGGGTGCGGTTCCTTGCGTGATCTTGCTGCACTATTGGGGTGCGACCGACACGGGCCCCGAGAGGGCGATGGCGGAGCACCTGAACCGGCGAGGAGTCGCAGGGATCGTGCTCTCGCTTCCTTATCACATGGCGCGCACCCCGAAGGGCTTTCGTTCTGGCGAACTCGCGATCCAGCCCGATCCGGCGAAGCTCGTCGTGACGATGACCCAAAGCATCTGGGACGTTCGCCGGGCAATCGACTGGATCCAGAGCGAGAAGGAACTGGACGCGAGCAGGATCGGCATCTCGGGCACGAGTCTCGGTGCGATCGTGGCCTCCCTGGCGTTCGGAATCGACCCTCGACTCAAGGCCGGCTGCTTCATGCTCGGTGGCGCAGACCTGGCTCACATCCTGTGGAACAGCTCGCGCGTGGTCGGCGAGCGCGAGGCCCTGCGCCGGCGAGGCTACACGGAGGAGAGGATGCGAGAGTCCCTCAAGTCGATCGAGCCTCTTAGTTATCTCCGGCCCGGCGACCGCCCGACCTTTATCGTGGGTGCAAAACACGACACCGTGATTCCTCCGGCCGATGTGGAAAAGCTGATCCGCGCTCTTGAGCCGAGCGAGGAAGGCGAGCCAGGCAAAAAGCCGGAGCGCCTCTGGCTCGATACGGGACACTATGGCGGAGTCTTCGTCGAGAGGCAGCTGAGCCGGTCGATGGCGGGCTTCTTCGATGCGGCCCTGCACAACCGAGAGTATCGGGCGCCCAAGACCTTCCTCGCGCCGACGCTTCGCATCGGGTTCGAGGTCAATCCGGCGAGCGGCCTGCAGGTGGCGGTGGGGCTCGATCTCTGGCGATGGAGCCGGAACGCGGATGGCTTCGGCGCCGTGCTCTTCACGCCGAAGGGCATCCAGGGTTTTCTCGGCTACCAGATTGGGGGCGGGCTTGCGCTTGGGATCACGGTTCTGCCCAAGCGCACTACCGTGGGGGCATTTTGGAGCGCTGTGCTGTAGTCGACCCCGCGCTCGCGTACTTAGGTCGACAGAACGTCGTTTGGACCTACATCGAACTTGCCCGGACCCTTCCGGCTGCCGTCGTCGAGCGTCGGGAAGCGTTCGTCTCCTGTATCGCGCCGATCAATCTCTCCTTCTGTAACTTCGCGCTCGACTTCGATGCAGCCCGCTTGGCCGAGCCTGGCGAAGGGGAGCGCCTCGAAGAATTGGCCGTTGGCTGCCCTTCGTTCCGCTCGTTCCATGTCCCCTATCGTGAGGACGACCCGGTGGCGGCATGGTTAGCCTCCAGGGGCTGGAAATGCCAGCATTCGCTAATCCAAATGGGTTGGACCCTTCGCGATGGTGAGGCAGGCCCGCCGCTGCGGTTGTGCGAGACGGATCGCGAACGCCTCGAGGTGGCCGAGTTCATGGTCGACCAATTCTTCTGGCGACAGGAGCCCGACATGAAACGAGTGATCCTCGATGCGACTGTGGCCTCTTGCCACGGGCTCTGGCGATACGGGGACCCTGATATCGATGCCGCGGTCATGACCACGCGATCTGCGGGGAGCCTGGGCCTCTACAACCTGTGCGTTCGGCGCGCGCTCCGTGGAGCGGGACTCGGGACCGCCCTCGTTCGCTCGATCCAGTCGATGGGGCGCGAAGCCGGCGTTCCGGTGGTCCTGCAGTGCGAAGCCGCGCTAGAGGCATGGTACGAGCAAGTGGACTTCAAAAAAACGGGGATTCTCGAATCTTACGCTCGGTCTCGCTGAACGTCGGTTATAATGACATTGGAGTCAATGGCTCTAGAACAGAGGCGTCGAGCCTTTACCTTGATCGAGTTGTTGGTCGTGCTCGGGATCATTGCGATCCTCGCGGGCATACTGACGCCTGTCTTCGTGGCGGCCCGGCATAGTGCTCGCCAGACGACGTGCATAAGCAATATGCGTCAGGTGAACCTAGCGAGCACGCTGTACGTGACCGACTACGATGAACGGACGGTCCCCGCCAGCTACAAGGTTCAAGAAACCGGCACTTCTACCACGGACCGAACTTGGGTGCAGCTTCTGCTCCCTTACGTCCGGGCCTTCGGGACTTTCCGATGCCCTGGCGATTATTCCGAGCGTCCGAACGAACAAGCCCACTTCGACGCCGACCTCGTCCAGGGCGACACCTATTCTCGCTACTACCGAGCCTCCCAGCGGTCGAACCTAGGCTACAACTACCTCTACCATTCCCCGTTGGTACGGATCGGATCGGCCGATTGGCAGCCTCTTCCGCGGAGCACATCGGCCGTCGGTGAGCCGAGCCGAGCCTTCGTCTACGTCGACTCGGTTTGGAGCATGGAGCCCGACGGGCGGCCTAAGGGAGGTGGGAGCTATCTCGTCCTTCCGCCTTGCCGATACTCTTCGCAGGACACGGGGCGCTACGACACCTTCTTGATTCCCGCCCTCAGCGATACCCAGATCTACAAAGTCAACACCGGATGGATCCCCGGCTCGGGAGGCCGAATGCGGCAGTATGGTGGCGCCTTCCCGTGGCATCGGGGCCGATTCAACGTGGGTATGGCGGACGGGAGCGCCAAAGCCCTGGCTCTCGGCAACCTCATCCGGGGCTGCGACGTTCGGGTGAACTGGGGCGGCGAGATTTACGACCTGGCCAACTACGGCTGGGATATCAACTGATCGGCCACGCGCCGATTCCCACATGCGGGACTTCGATATCCCAACCGCCATCCCTCCATTGGATGGCGCGTTCGACCGGCTCGTCGAGCAGGTTGAGATTCGAATCTAAGTCGATGTAATCGAACAGCGAGCCGATCGACGCTCCTGCCGCGACCGCGACGGAGGACTCGCTCATGCAGCCGATCATCGTCTGAAGCCGATGTTCGCGTGCCGATGCGACGATGCGCAGCGCTTCCGTTATGCCGCCGCACTTCATCAGCTTGACGTTGACGCCGTCGCATCGATCGGCCACCATCGGCACGTCGATCGCAAAGTGCACCGATTCATCGAGGAAAATCGGCAAGGGCCGATCCTCGTAGATCGTGGGTAAGTCGGCCTCGACGCCGCGCATCAAGGGCTGCTCGACGTACTGGCATCCGCGTTCCGCGAGCCAGACGAGCATTGCTTTCGCGGCCTCGACGCTCCAGCCACCGTTGGCATCCACCCTGAGGACGACTCCATGCTCGGCCGCCACCGATTGCACGGCGAGGTAGCTTGCGCGATCGTGCTCGAGGCCATCCGGCGAGCCGAGCTTGAGCTTGAGCGCCTTCGCCCCGGTCTCGCGGATGATCTCACGGGCACGCTCAGCGGCGACGCTCGGAGGATTGATGCCGATCGTGACGCTCGACGGTACTTGGGTGGACGACAGACCCAGCACCTGATGCAGCGGCAAGTCGGCAAGGCGCGCTATGAGATCCCATAGAGCAGTATCGAGCCCGGCCAGCGCCGGCACGGGAAGCGACTCGGACTCCACCCATACTCGCTCGATCAGCGTACGATCGGGAGCGTGCTCGGCGAGGAGCGACGAGCCCCAGAAACGATCGATCGCCGTCTGGGCTTGGGCGGCGAAGTCGTCTCCATGTCCGGTGCCCGGCGCGCATTCGCCATAGCCGGTAACTCCGGCGTAAGAGGCCGACACCATCAGGTTCGTACTCGCGGCGGTGGTACCTCGGCTGATGGTCAAGGGTCGGCGTTTGGTGAGGCGAACGGGCCAGGTGCGAACTTCGATCATCGGCGCATGCTCTCGATGAGATCGGCGTACTTCTCGCGGACCACCTTGCGCTTGACCTTCATGGAAGGAGTCAGCTCACCAGACTCGATCGAAAAGCCCCGATCGAGGAGCCGGTGCTTCTTGACCCGCTCGAAGTCGGCGAGGGTCTTGTTGATGCGATCGACTTCCGCCTTGATCCTCTGCTCGACTTCGGGCGCCTTCGCGGCATCGGCATCGGTCGGCCAGGTTTGGGCCGCATCGGGGAACTGACGCCTCAACCGCTCGAAGTCGGGGACGATGAGGGCGCAGACGTATTCCATACCGTCGCCGAAGAGGACGGCTTCTGCGATCGCATCACTTTCGCGGAGATGGTTTTCGATGTTCTGAGGCGCCACGTTCTTGCCGTTGGCGAGCACGATCAGGTCCTTCTTGCGATCCGTTATCTTGAGTTTGCCTCCGACCCATTCGCCGATGTCGCCCGTATGGAACCAGCCCTGCTCGTCGATTGCCGCCGCCGTCGCGTCCGGAAGGCGGTAGTATCCCAGCATAAGGCAGTCGCCGCCGATCAGAATCTCGCCGTCCGGAGCGATCTCGATGCGCACGCCTTCGATCGGTTCGCCGACGGTGTCGGGGTCGTTCCGATCCGGGTGATTGAGCGAACTGGCGGCGCAGGTCTCGGTCAGGCCGTAACCCTGGAGAATGTCGATCCGGAAGGCTAGGTAGAAGTCGGCGACATGGCGGGGCAAGGCCGCGCCGCCGCTGACGAAGAACTTGATCCGGCCACCCATGCGGGCCCTGATCTTCTTGCCGACCAGGGAATCCAGAATCCCCGCCAGCGGAGCGATCTGACCTCGGCTCCGGCGGATTCCCTGTGCCAGCGCCCACTCGAACAGTTTTTTCCGGAGCGGCGGCTGTTTGGCCATCGAATCCAGGACCCTACCGCGGATCGCCTCGAGGAAGCGGGGGACGCAGAGCATGATCGTCGGGCGCACCGTATCCATGTCCCCCGCTAGAGTGGCGATCGAGCGCGCGTGGGCGATGGCCGCCCCTACCGAAACCGGCAGCACGTGCCCAGCAAAGCGCTCGTAGACGTGGCTGAGCGGCAGGAAACTGAGGAAGACATCGTTCTCGTCGACCGGAAGGGTCGATCGGATGTTGGCGCAAAGCGAGGTAAAGGCGCGGTGGGGGAGCATCGCTCCTTTGGGAGGGCCGGTGGTGCCGCTCGTATAAATGATGGTGGCGAGGTCCTCCCGGTCAATGGCCGCGACCTGGGCGTTCCAGTCGGATTCGTTCAGGTTCGCACCATCGCTGGCCAGATCCGGATAGCCCTCGATACTCTTCAAGCCGAAGAGGCGGAGTCCCTCCATTCCTTCCAGCCGCTGGGCGAGTTCGGTCGATCCGATTGCCGCAACCGCGGCGCCGCAGTCGGCAGCGATGTATTGAGCTTGATCGGTGGGCAGGGTGGGGTAGATGGGCACGGTCACGATCCCCAGCGTTTGAGCAGCCCAGTCTGCCAGCGCCCATTCATAGCAGTTCTCGCCGAGGAGCACGAGGCGGTCCCCCTTTGTCAGGCCGATCGCTCGAAGTCCCGCCGCGAAGTCGCGGACCTTTGCGAGGTGTTCGCGATACGTGAAGGTCCGCCACCCTCCCTGTTCGTGAACCATCACCGCCGGCCGGTCGGCCCAGCGATTGCACGACTGGAAGAGCAGTGCTCCCAGGGAATTCGGTTGGTGGACGTCGGCCATCGCTGGGCCGTATTTTAGCCCTACCATTCCGAATTGCCGGGCGGCGAAACCACCTTCCGGCCTACGACACCAAGGAACCCGTCATCTTGGCGTCGACGTTCGACCCTAGCTGAGGGATCGGCAGCCCTCGCATATCGGCCTCGAACTTTAGCACGGTGCCGTCCTTGTCGAGCCAGAATGTCGCCTTCGACGAGAAGCCCTCGCCGCCCTTCTCTTGGACATTCGCGGTGATCTTGAAGGCTTCCTTTTCGCCGATCTTCTCGGCCCCGACGTAGGTTCCTTCGAACGTCGTCGCGGGAATGCCCGCCTTCTGGCTCGCAGGAATCTCGACCGACCACTTTTCCCCGACGGGTACTTCCAATTTGGGGAGGACCGGGGTGTGCGCCAGGTAAAGCCGCGCCATGTCGATCTGGATCACACCGCCGGTGATCGAGACGAGTTCGCCCGATGGGCGAATCTCGAGGGAGACTGGTTCGGCCTCGACCGGGAACTCCGTCTCGCCGAGCATAACCTTCAACTTTTCGAATGCCCCGTCGAAAGTGATGGACTGTTCGGCGACGCCCTTCACGGTCTTGCGCACGACGGACGTCACCTCGGCATCGGTGCCGCTAACGACGAGCGAGAGTTTGACGCTGTGACGAACGGTCGAGCCGACCTTGTAAGTCGGTTCGAGTTTCAACGTATCGCCCTCGGTCGGCCAGGCGAGCGCGAACGGAAACAACAACGCGAGCAACCCGATCTTCATCGCTTTGATTCTACGCGTCGCACCGACGTCTATAACGGCGGAAAGATATCCTTGCGCGAGGAAAACATCGGCCGCTTCAGGGCGGGGTAGTTCATTCGCTTGGCATGTCCGTCGGCCCACAGCGCGGAAGCCGCATCCCGATGGAGAAAGTGGAAGTGGTTCCGCAAAGCGGCATCGTTCGGTGGCCGGTCGAGCCAGTCGTAGACCTGAAGGAAGTTGCACATCGGAACGCGAGCCAGGTGTTCCCAAGCCAGCAAAGTGCGGGATGACTCCTCGACCTCGCTGTTGTTCGCTCCGGTGCACGTGTAGGTTCCGTCGGGCGCGATCGCGAAAGTCTTGGCCGCCGGCGAGAATTCGTTCCCCTGTGCGTTAGGGTTGCGAGCGTAATAAGGCGAGTAGTAGCCCGGATTGAACCAGTTGAGGGCCAGAGCGCTCTGCCAGCGTTTTGGCATGCTGGGGCAGCGTTTGATGTCGTTGTTCTTGATGTAAGGGTCGAGCGCACCGGGACGGATCGGTCGAGTCGCCGGTTCATAGACATGACCCCAGAATCCGCCGTCGATTCCCCAGTTATTGTTGTCGTAGCCGATCCAGATCTGCTGGTTCGCAAAGCCGGGCAACGGTGAGTACACGACGCTCGGGTACCAGGATTCGTCGTTGTCTGGCAGATACAGCATCGAAGCGAACCCGAACTGCTTCATGTTGCTGATGCACACTGTCTGCTGCGCGCTCACCTTCGCCTGTGCAAACACGGGGAAGAGGATCGCGGCCAAGATCGTAATGATCGCGATCACGACGAGAAGCTCGATGAGCGTAAACGCCCGCTGTAAGGAACGCATGGTGCTAGGTCCTCCACGCCCATTATAGCGACGCACAGGACCCTGTACATGAAAAAGTGCCGGGCCCGTGAAAAAAGAGCCCGGCGAGATGAGTGGTTTAGGCCCGTTTCCGCCGGCGAGCGGCGAGGGTCCCGAGGCCCAACGCGAAGAGTGCAATGGTCCCGGGCTCGGGGACGACGGTCAGCCCTCGAAGGGGCGCGCAGTCCAGGCCGTTCCCGATCGTGCCGACGAACGAAGCTCCCCCTGTGCCGAGGCTGATTCGGAACAGATTGGATGAGACCACATGGGTACCCGGGGAGGTCAAGGAGGCGAACGCCGTGCCCGAGAGCCCCGAGATGTCGAATCCGACGAGGCCGGTCGTGTCGATCCCGAGCATGCCGACCGTGTTGAGCCCGCCTGCGTTCGGCGGAATCTGAGTGACGAGGATGTCTAAGTCCGAGTCGATGTTGTAGAGAGTGGTCGTCGTCGCGCCGGCGAAGTTGTTCGTATAGGCCGAGCCGACGATGTTCGGGTTGCGGCCGAAGTTCGGGTCGCCCGCGACGTAGTTCAAGTTCCCATCGACGGCGACGCTTACCCCGGTGATCGGGTGGAGCCGCCGGTTCTCGTCGGCATCGTTGGTGACGCGAATCCGATCCACAGTCGGATTGAAGTCGAACCCATAATCCACTCCGGTCACTCCGGGCGCGAATCCCGCGCCGACTGGCATAGCGACACCGCCCGACGTCACGGTGTACAGGCGATTGCCACTCCCGAGTAGATAGAGTCCGCCAGTCGCCGGCCGGGTGTCGATGCCGAGGGCGATCTCCCCGGCGCCCAGACCTACGATGGGGTTGTCACTCAGCAGTGAACCGGGAGTCGCGCTGTCGAAACTGACGAGGCGGTTGTTGACGGTCACGCCGTAAATCAACTCCGCCCGGGCGAGGGCGGCAGAGACCAAGGCGAACGAGACGAAGCCGAAACGGGTGATTGCATGCATAGACTCTTCTCCTTCAGGTCACGAACGAACAGATTCGCCTTGCGGCGGGGTGTGACCCACGGCGAGAAGTCTAGTGGCCGCCGATCAACGGAGCCTTAAGGGAGGCTGAACAAGGACTAAACATCGCCTATTGGCGGAGCGCGCTCATCTCGTCGAGATCGACGTCGTTGCGGAGTCGGAAGATCGCCATGATGATCCCGAGCCCGACCGCGACCTCGGCGGCGGCGACCGCCATCACGAAGATCACCATCATCTGACCGGCCTGGGCGGCCTCACTTTGATTGATCGCGCCGACGATGGGAGATGGCAGATACCGGGCGAACGTGAGGAAGGTTAAATTCACCGCGTTGAGCATCAATTCGATACACATGAATACGACGACGGGGTTTCTACGCACGATCACGCCCACCGCGCCGGTGGTGAACATGAACAGGCCCAGAGCCAGGTAGGCCCACATGGGGACGTCGGTCACGCGCGGAGTATATCCCCGCCGCCGTCAACTTGTCGTAAACTAGATGAACCCATGGACCCGAGACGCGAGCACGAACTGACCCTGACCCGACGCCAGTTGTTCGGGCGCGCTGCCCTCGGGGCCGGAACCTTGGCCTTGGCATCGCTGCTCCGGGCGGAGCCATCGATGCGCCTCCAACAGGCGAAAGGCGGGCTCCCAGGGCTTCCCAACCTGGCCCCGAAAGCCAAGCGGGTCATCTACCTCACGATGAACGGAGGTCCGAGCCAGATCGACCTCTGGGATCACAAGCCCAAGCTCGCCGAACGCTTCGATCAGGACCTCCCCGGCGAGATTCGGCGCGGCCAGCGCATCACCACGATGACGAGCGGCCAGCAGCGGTTTCCGGTCGCTCCCTCAAAGTATGCCTTTCAGCGATACGACAACGGGGGCGACGGAATCTGGGTCAGCGAGCTTCTGCCCCATACCGCGAAGGTCGTGAACCGGCTCTGCGTGATCCGCTCGATGTTCACCGAGGCAATCAACCACGACCCTGCGGTGACCTACATTCAAACGGGCAGCGAACTTCCCGGGCGTCCGAGCATCGGCTCGTGGATTTCCTATGGTTTGGGCTCGCTGAACGAGGACCTGCCGACCTATATCGTGCTGCACTCCACCTGGAGCTCTAAAGCGGACGCTCAAGCCGTTTTCACTCGCCTTTGGGGCGCGGGTTTCCTTCCCAGCGAGCACCAAGGAGTCGCGCTGAGGAGCGCAGGCGATCCCGTGCTGTACCTTCGCAATCCCGAGGGTGTCGACGGTGTGACTCGCCGCCGAATGCTCGACGGCCTTGCGAAGCTGAACCAGCTGCAATTGGACCAGTTCGGTGACCCCGAGATCGCCGCGCGAATCGCCCAATACGAGATGGCCTATCGGCTCCAGACCAGCGTCCCCGACCTCATGGACATCTCGAAGGAACCCGAAGAGGTCTTCCAACTTTATGGCGAAGACGCTCGAAAGCCGGGCACATTCGCCGCTAACTGTCTCCTCGCAAGACGGATGGCTGAGCGCAACGTCCGGTTCATCCAGATTTTCCATCGCGGCTGGGATCAGCATGGCAATCTCGGGGGCGATCTTCCTCTCCAGTGCAAGGACATCGACCAGGCCTGCGCAGGCTTGATCCTCGATCTCGAACGCAAGGGACTGCTCGACGAAACCCTCGTGATCTGGGGCGGCGAGTTCGGTCGCACCGTTTATTGCCAAGGACCTCTGAGCAAGGAAAACTACGGACGGGACCACCATCCGCGGTGTTTCACCATGTGGTTAGCGGGCGGCGGAGTGAAGCCGGGATTGGTGTACGGCCAAACCGACGACTACAGCTACAACATCGTCGACGTCGATGGCAAGATCCTGAACCCAACGCCAGACACGTTTACCCCGGGTGCAGTGCATATCCACGACCTAAACGCCACGATCATGCGGCTGATGGGGGTCGATCACACGAAGCTGACCTACCGCTATTCGGGCCGCGACTTTCGCCTGACCGACGTCCACGGGTTCGTAGTGGACGACCTCCTCGCCTAATATGCGAACCTCGCAGAAGGCCCAGCGGTTCACGGAGTCGGTCATCCGCGAGATGACCCGCATCTTCAATGCCCGCGGTGATCGCCCCGGCGCGAATCTCGCCCAAGGCTTTCCCGACTTCCCGGCCCCGGAAGCCATGAAGGAAGCCGCCTGCCGCGCGATTCGCAACGAAGTGAACCAATACGCGATCACTTGGGGCGCCAAGAGTCTCAGAGAGGCGATCGCCGACAAGACGGAACGCGACTACGGCTACCGTCCCGATCCCGAGCGAGAGCTCACCGTCGCCTGCGGGGCGACCGAGGCGATGATTGCCGCCCTGCTCGCGCTCGTCGACCCGGGTGACGAGGTGATCGTCTTCGAGCCGTACTACGAGAACTATGGCCCGGACGCCATCCTGTCGGGTGCGAAGCCACGCTTCGTTCGGCTCCATGCTCCCGACTGGCGGTGGGACGAGCGTGAGCTCCGCTCAGCCTTCAACGAGCGCACGAGGGCCATTGTGATCAACACGCCGAACAACCCGACCGGTCGCGTGTTCGACCTCGGCGAAATGAGCCAGATCGCAGAGTTGTGCGCCAAGTGGGACGTCGTCGCGATAACGGACGAAATCTACGAACACATCGTTTATGAGGGACAGCATCATTCGATGGCGACTCTCCCCGGGATGCGGGAACGGACGGTGACCATTTCCGGACTAAGCAAGACCTACAGCGCCACCGGATGGCGGATCGGCTGGCTGATCGCGCCGCCAGAGGCGACATCGGCAATCCGCAAGGTCCACGACTTTCTCACCGTGGGGGCCGCGGCCCCTCTGCAGGAAGGGGCCGCCGTCGCCCTCCGGTTCGCGCCGGAGTATTATGCCGACCTTGCCGAGTTCTATCGCGAACGCCGCGACTTCACTTGCCCGATGCTCCGTGAGAGCGGCTTCGAGTTTGCCGATCCCGAGGGGGCCTACTACATCCTCGCGGACTTCAGCCGCCTATCGGAGGCGGACGATGTGGCGTTCGCTCGGTGGCTGATCGAGGAAGTCGGGGTAGCCACGGTGCCCGGAAGCAGCTTCTACGTCGAACCGGAGAGCGGCCGCCACCGTGTCCGCTTCTGCTTTTGCAAGCGAATGGAGACGCTTCACGCGGCCGCCCGCCTCCTCGAAGGCCTGAGAACGATCGTCTGAACCGGACCGCGAAGGAGTCGAGTTCGGGCGTTTCGCCGGAGCGAAACCACTTGGACCGGCGTTACGCCGTAGCGATCGGCGATCGATCGGTCGTCCATCGGCAGATCGTCCCATCGAGTGAGGAGTTCATCGAGGGGCATCCCTACCGCTTGAGCGATCTGGCTTCGGGTCGCAATCGCGGTCTCGAGGAGCAGCGCGATAACACCTCGCCCCAGGGGGTCGCGCAGATTAAGGAGCAGCGCGGCTCGCTGGAGTGCCGGCAGGTCCTGGATCGAGTTCCACAGCGCCCTTAGTTCCTGTTGGGCAATCGCCGTGCGCTCGGCGTCGGGAGCGGTGTCGACGATACGATCGTAGAACGGTCCCGCATCGAACTGCGACTCGGCGATGGCCCGACCGTCGGCCATTTCTCGGGCGCCGGCGATCACGTTGACCACCGAATAGAATGGCGCGGGACCTCCGATCGCTTCGATAAGACGCGTAACGATGTTGCGCAGGTCGAATGCAGTGAGAGCATCGTCCAGTCGGAGCAGCACTGGCAGATTCTTCGGGTCCTCGAGAAGCCGGGCAAGGAGGGCTGCGTCTGCCTGAGCGGAAGGCGCATCGACCAGGCCGATAAGAGTCACACCGGCATCGTTCCGCCAAGAATGAAGGCGGGGGCTGCTCGACACCGCATAGCGAAGGTTGGCGATCAGCTTCGTCCGGAGGGGCTGCTCGCGCTGGCTGCGGCTGTGGATCGCGTTTCGGGTGACCGATTCCGCATAGGCCCGGAAACAGTCGACCTTCGCGCACTGGTTGTCTCGCCACCGCCGCAGGCGCTCGACCAGACTGAACGACACTTCACCGATCAGATCCTCGGCATCGTCGAGGTTCGACCGAGAACGCCCGGACCCTCGTTCGACCGATCGTCGAATCGCGTCTACGCCAAAGCGTCGGAAGATGTCGTCGAGGAGGGCGTTGGCTTTGCGGTCATCGGACTCCCGACCGAAGCGCTCGATCAGGGCGTCGAGATCGTGGTTCCATTGGAGGGGGCAGCAGTTTCGGCTCGTGGATTCCGCGTGGGTGGACATGACCCTATGCTCCGCCGCGCCATGCAATCCTGCTGTGACGGCGGTCCGATCTCCATGTGATGTGCGTCACGGGCCGCGGTGTGGCAAACTTTCGAAATGGCCGAACTGAGCTACGACCGACTCTCCGATACGGAGATTGCCGATCGACTTGTCCGTCTGCCCGGGTGGACGGTCGAACATGGGGCCTTGACTCGGCTCTATACGTTCCCCACCTACGCGTCGGGAGTGGTCTTTGCGAGTGCGGTGGGGTACCTGGCCGATGCCCTGAACCACCATCCCGACCTCACGATCGGCTATCAGAAGGTCCGGGTGACCCTCACGACTCATGACGCCGGCGGAGGCCTGACGGCCTACGATTTCGAACTTGCGCGCCGAATCGACGAGCGACTGGGCTGAGATGGTCGTCGGCTGGGTACGGATCGGGCTGCGGATTGAAGGCAGCTTCTCTCTGAAGGACAAGCGCCGAACCCTGCGCAGCCTGATCGACAGTCTTCGGGCGCGGCTCCCCCTTGCCGTCGCAGAAGTGGACGACCAGGACCTCCACAACGTCGCCACGGTCGGTCTCGCGACCGTCTCCGGTCATGCCGGGCTCGCCTCCGATGTACTGGACCGAGCCGTGCGGCTGGTCGAAGAACATGCCGAGGTCCGCATCGAGGAACTCGAGCGGCAGGTCGAGCATGTCTGAAGAAAACCGGCCCCTTTCGGAGATCGAGTTCAGCGAGATCGTCGATCTTTGGAACTGGACCTACGGACGGCGATTCCGCATCGATGAGGAGATCGCTCGGATCAACCTGGGGCATGAGTCCATGCTCCACGAGGAAACGCTCGGGATTCGGTCCAAGCGACGACTCGAAGGCTTCATTGCCTTCAAAGAGGGCTACCTCGGGGCGGAAAAGACGCGGCTGCACATCACTGTCCTCGCCTTCTCGAACGAAGAATACGGCTCGCAACTGATCGAGCATGCGTTCGAGGTGGCTCGACGTCAGACTCGGGAGGAGGTCGTCTTCGGCCAGGACCTGGGGCACTTCCTTCCTGGCTGTCCTGGGGAGGCTACTGAGGTCCTCGCCTTGCTTCGACGGTTCGGCTTCGAAGAACGCGGCGAAGTGTTCGACCTCGAGCGCACGCTTCACGACTACCTCCGCCCCTCTGGTCTTCGGGAACCCCAATCAGGCTACGCGATTCGGCCTTGCGAGAACGAAGATGTGGACGCGCTCGGCGAATTCCTCGCCGCCGAATTCCCGGGTCGTTGGCGGCTGGATGTGCGGCGCAAGCACGAGGCGGAGGGGCACCCCGGGTTCGTGATCGGCCTATTCGAGGGAGGTCGGTGTCTGGGCTTCGCCGTCACTCAGGACCCAACTCATAGGCTGCCCATCGGGGGAGCGATCTGGCGCGCCGACCTCGGCAAGGGTTGGGGCGCCTTGGGGCCGATCGGAGTCGCCGCCGACCTCCGAGGGCGCGGGCTCGGCCATACGCTGCTCGCTCGATCCCTGGAAATCTTACGGGAACGTTCGCAGCGGTTCGGCAAGGGGCGCTGCGTAATCGACTGGACAACCCTCGACGGGTTCTATGGTCGCCACGGTTTCGTGATCTCGCGCTCTTATCGCACTTTTCGGGCAGTAACTTCCATGCTTCCGAAGTAGTGAGACGAAACTCGGTAGTCCTCCACGTCGAATCCGCTCCTCTCCAAGAGAGTCCGCAGCGATCGGGAGGAGAAGTAGTTCAAGTGTTCACACACTCGCCACATCGGGTCGAGGTCACGCACGAGCCGGGAGAACGCGCTCTGGTAGTTGGGAGTCGATACCCAGAGGATGCCCCCATCCGTGAGCAGCCGTGCGGCCTTTTCGATCGATTCCGTGGGCAGAGCGATGTGCTCCAGGACGTCGCCCATAACGAGGGTGTCGTAGGTGCGCCCCGGCTCGAAGTCTTGAAAGTCCACCGCTTGAACCGAAACACCGAGCCGCTCTTCCACCGATTCGGCATAGGCCGTTCGGATGTCTAGGCCCTCCACTTCAAAGCCGAACTCGAGAGCCAGTGCGGTGAGCTCGCCGGCTCCGACTCCGACTTCCAGCCAGCGGTCACCGGGCGACTTTCTCCGAAGTTCACCGACGATCGGCGCAAGCGACGGGAGTAGATCGGCTTTGACGTAGCGGTGATGCTCCGGGCATCCCGCCGCGAGGAGGTTGGCCAGGTCCACCGGATAAGCGGATGCGAAGAGGTGCTCGCACGCTTCACATCGCATCCAGAGCCGCACCGGGTCGAAGCCGGGAATGAAGTCGATGTTGGTGACTAGATTGAACGCCCGGTATGGCCGGCCTTCCTGCATGCACAGCGGACAGTGCGTGAGCTCGACCTCCAAGGGTCGCTGATAAACGTATCCGTGGCATCCGTGGTCGGCGGGTGTGATCCGGGCGGCCAGCCGGGGCTCGGCTTCGAAGGCGCGGCGATGGCAGTCCGCCGAATCCTCCGCTCGGCCCTGCCGGTTGGCGATCTCGCCGAGACGCACGAGCGCGAGGGGGCGCAGTCCCGGGTCGGCCAGCACGGCTTGGTAGTGGGATTCGGCTGCCGTATCGTTGCCCGAGGCGAGCGAGTCCTCGGCACTACGGAAGCGACGGAGGGCCTCTTCGGCGGCGATCGTTGTCAAGAGTTCTGCCATGGCGGTACCGGTGAAATTGTCGGTAGATTGATTCGATGCCCGTAGAGCCGCCACGGCTTCCCCTCGCGATACTCCCGACCCCCGTCCATCGCCTCGAACGCCTCTCGGAAGCGCTCGGAGTCGACCTTTGGATCAAGCGCGACGACCTGACCGGATTCGCGCTCGGGGGCAACAAGGGACGAAAGCTGGAGTATCTGCTGGCGGACGCACTTCGAAGCGGGGCAGATGCCGTCGTAACTTGCGGTTCGTGCCAATCGAACTTCGTCCGGCAGATCGGGGTTGCTTGCCGGATGCTCGGTCTTGCCTGTGGTGCAGCCGTCATGGACCTGCCCTATGAACCGGAATTCGGCCGGCCGTCCGGAAGGCTGCCCCGGCGCGGCGGCAACGAGCTCATCGATCGGCTCGTCGGCGTGGACCTCCGGATCCACCCCGATGGCTCGTGGGACGAGTTGTTCGGCCACGCGGAACGGCTCGCGCAGGAGTATGAGGCAACGGGGCGGCGGGTCTATCGGGTTCCTGTCGGGGGAAGCTCGCCGCTCGGCGCCTATGCCTTCTACCGGGCGGGACTGGAAGTGCAAGAGCAGGGCGCGTTCGACTGTGTCGTCTGCCCCAGCAGCAGCGGAAGCACCCATTCCGGGCTCGCTTACGCCTATGCGGGCACTGCGACGCGAGTCATCGGCATCTCCTGCGATCCGGAGCCGGAAAACCTGGACGACCTCGTCCGCCTCTGCACCGGCCTCAACGACCTCCTGGGTCGAGGGAAGAGCCTCGATAGGAGCAGTTTCGACCTCCACTTCGACTATGTGGGACCGGGCTACGGGGTGTTGAGCGACGGTGGAGATGGGGCCTCCCGGCTACTCCTCGATCAAGAGGGGATCTTTCTCGACCCCGTTTACACGGCGAAGGCCTTCGCCGGACTGCTCGACCTGTTGCCTGGGCTGTCGGGCCGGATCCTCTTCTGGCATACGGGTGGCCTGCCAACCCTCTTCGCCGAGACTGTGCCGACGAAATCGGGGTAGTTTGGTCTCATGCAGGAATTCATCGACCAACTCGTTGCTAAGGTAGGCCTCGACAAGGAGACTGCGGCCAAGGTCGTCGCCTTCGTCCAGGAGCACGCCGCTGACATTCCGAAGTGGATCGGCCAATCCGGCTTTGCCGACAAGCTCCCGGGCGGAATCGGCGACGCGCTCTCCGGCCTCATGGGAGGCGACGACAAGTAGGACTCGAGATCCTCGATCCGACTCCTCAAAACGTCGCCCGCGCCGTACGGACCCTCATGGCGAGCGGGGTCGTCGTGATGCCCACCGAGACGGTCTACGGCTTGGCTTGTCGGGCCACCGACGCAGTGGCCGTGTCAAAGGTCTTCGCCGCGAAGGGCCGACCCGCCGAGAACCCGCTGATCGTCCATGTCGCATCACCGACGATGGCAGAGGAGATCGCGCTCATCGATGCCCGCGCGAGGGCGCTCATGGATGCCTTCTGGCCGGGACCGCTTACTCTGGTCGTGCCCAAACGTGAAGGCATCCCCGACGCCGTAACTGCGGGTCTCCCGACCGTTGCGGTACGCCGACCCGACCACTCGGTCGCTTTGGCCCTGATCGAAGGGGCAGGTCCGGTTGCCGCACCCAGCGCGAACCGGTCCTCGCGTCTCTCGCCTACCCGCGCGCAGGACGTCGATCCGATGCTCGGAGACTTCCTTGTCCTCGACGGGGGGCCTTGCCGGGTAGGAATCGAGTCCACGATCGTCAATCTGGCCGACTCGGAGGGACCCCGGCTTCTTCGCCTGGGTCGAATCAGTCGGCAGGACTTGGAGCACGTGCTTTGCGTGCCGATTCTCGACCGAAAGGAGGGTGCGCCGATAGTCGCCCCAGGGGAATATCCCAAGCACTACGCTCCGCTCACTCCCGTTCGATTGGCCGCCTCGCTTGCCGAGGGAGATGCGGGCTTGACCTTCGGCCAGAGCGCCAACTTCCGGCAGGTCGCGATGCCGAGCGACCCGGGGGCCTATGCCGCCGCGCTGTACCACAGTCTCGCCGAACTGGACAGCCTCGGCCTTGCCGAGATCGTGGTCCAGACGCCACCCGCGATCCCGGAGTGGGAGCCGATCTGGGACCGGCTGCGCCGCGCGACCGGCGAATAGCCCAGGCCGCCCGAACGTCGGCATAATAGAGAAGCATGCCCGACCTCTTCCCCCTGATTAACCTCCACAAGGTCGACGCGGCGATGGTCGACATTAAACGCCGTCACGATCACATGGATCCGGGCCGCGAGCTGATCGCTGAACTCCAGGCCCTCCGTCAGATCCATGCCGAAGCGAAGGCCGAGGCAGATCGGCTCGCGGGGGAGTTGAAGGACGCCGAACTCGAGCAGAAGTCCGTCGAGGAGAAGATCGCGAAGATCGACAAGCAATTGTACGGGGGCAAGGTCGTCAACCCTCGCGAGGTCGAGACGTTCCAGCGGGAGATCGAGTCCCTGAAACATCATCGCGAGGCCCTAGATGAACGCATCCTCGAACTGTGGGAACTCGTTCCCGCAGCCCAAGCGCTCGAGAAGGAGCATTCTGAGCATCTCAGTCATAAGCAGGCCGAATTGGACGCCTACCAAAATCGCGTGGTCGAACAAAGGACCCTGTTGGCCGATTCTTACAAGAAACTCGCCGCGCAGAGACCGGACCTCGCCAAGGCCGTCGATCCCGGCCTCCTCAGGCAATACGATGCGATCCGGCAGAAGTACGGGGGCATTGGCATGGCCGAGGTCCTCGATTCGGGGGCTTGCGGCTCCTGCGGAACCACGCTTCCGAGGCGTACGGTGGTGGCGGTGGCCGAGGATCGACTCGAGCATTGCGAGTCGTGTCACCGGCTCCTCTTCAAGGCGGTGCCCGCCGTATGAAGCGGATGCTGCTCTTCGGCCTGGTTCTGGCGATGGCGGGATGCGCCAAGTTCCCCAGCACGGGCGGGACCTCCGGCGGCAAACTGCTGATCTTCAGGCTCCGCGTCGATGGCAAGATCAGGACCGGCGAGGAGCCGGGTTCGGCGGGCCAGCCCTTCATCTACATGGTTGCCCTGCGTCCCAGTCTCAGTTCGAATCCGACCGAACAGGGACCTATCCCAGTGTTGGCGCCACCATGGGGCAATGGCTTCGTCGCCGGCAACTGTACCCACTTCGTCTGGTGGAACCCTCTCCAGTTCCCGAGGTACGCCATCTACAAGTTCCAGGATGTCGAGCTCAACACCTACACGCAGGTTGGCGTGCCGATCAACTACCGAGAGGTCACCTCAGGGGCTAAGGAAATCTACTTCGAGATCAACCTCAGTCAGCTCGAGCCTGACCCCGAGGTGGCGGCCCGACTGGAATCGATCCAGGTGAACTTCCTCACCATGGACCGAATTCCCCAGTCGGGCACGGTGAAGTTCTGGGATGCGATTGGCAACGGAAACATTCCTTCGCAGATCAACGATTACCTCGTTATTCCCTTGCGCACATCGGCGCTGTACCAGAACAGCGACAACGACATCGAGCCCCGCGGAGACCAAGCCGACCCAGACCTGGACATCGTGGACTGGTCGGTCGAGGTTCGCATCCAGTAAATGCCTCGCGTCTCGATCCTCCTCACCTGCTACAACCATCTCGCCTATCTGCCGACCTGTTGGCAGAGCATCGCCGACCAGACCTATCGTGACTTCGAAGTCATCGCCCTCGACGACGGATCGACCGATGGCACGCGTGAGTGGCTCAGCGACCGCGAGGGCGAGGCAAAGATCGTCTTCAACGAGGCCAACCTCGGCACGTACGGAACGCTGAATCGAGGCCTCGAACTCGCGACGGGAGAGCTTATCGCGATCCTGAACGACGACGACGTGTGGCTGCCCACCAAACTCGAACGCCAAATCGCGCTTCTCGACCGCTTCCCACGGGTCGGCTTGGTCCACACGGATGGCTACTTCATCGACGGCCCGGGCAATCGCATAGAGGGCAGTCCGCTGGGCTTCGAGTTTCCTCGCACGGAAACCGGCGACGTGTTTCTGGACCTCGTGTATCAAAACAAGATTATCGCCAGCGCGGCATTGGTTCGACGGGAGTGTTTCGAGGAACTCGGCGGCTTCGACGATTCCTACTTCGGCTCCGGCGACTGGCAGATGTGGCTCCGCATTGCCGAGCGTTGGGAGATCGGCTATGTTGCCGAGCCCCTGACCCTCTACCGGGTTCATGGCGAAAACGCGAGCCACAAACTCGAGCGAATCTGGCGCGACGATCAGCGGCTTCGTGAATGGCTCGTTCCGAGATTGTCCGCGGCGACCGCACACGATCCGGCTCGGCTCTCCCGGGCGAAGGCACACAACTGGGCATGTCTAGGCACCGTTCGGAAGCTCAACGGGGACCCCAAGGGTGCTCGGGCCGCGTTTTCGGCTTCCTTGAGGGAGCAGCCGGGCCGCGTCAAGAGTGCTCTTCGCTGGGCCGCGACCTTTCTTCCGCGATCGGCCTTTCGCCGGCTTCGATGAGCCCTAAGACCGCTCGGCGGGTTTCGTCGCCGCCAGCCGCGAGCGCGTGCTCCACCACACGCCCCCCAGAACCACGGCAAGTCCCACGCCTTGCAGAGGGAGGAGTTCCTGTTTGAGCAGAAGCCAAGCAAAGAACGCCGCGATCGGCGGAACCAGAAACTGATAGAGCATCGCGCCACTGCTCCCGACTTGGCGCACGCCCACGAAGAAGCCCAAGAACCCGACCACGCCGGCGAGGAGGGTGATGTGGGCGAGCATGACCCACCCCACCCAGGTGATCTGTGACCATGGAACAGCGAAAGTGGCGGCAAGGCCGTAGACGAGCAGGACCGGGATCGCACCGGGCATCGAGAGAGTCAGGGCCCTTAGGGGCGACATATCGGTCAGGAAAATTCGAGTCTGCACGGCGCAAAAGGCCCAGACGAGGGAGGACAGCAGGACGAGGCCGTTGCCCAGTAGCGTGCCGTGACTGCTTTGCGCGCCTGCAAAGACCACCAGGAAGACCCCCACGAAAGCCACTATCGCGCCAAGCAGAGCGCCCCAACTGAAGCGCTCGTGTTTCATCGCGACCGCGAGGAGTGCGGTGAGAACCGGCGACGTCGCCAGGATGATCGCTCCCTCCGCGGCGGTGGTCCGGGCCATCCCTTCGAGGAAGAGGATCATATAAACACCCATCGAGAGAAACCCGAGAATCCACAAGGCGATGGTCGAGCCTTCGGGATAGGTCAGGGGCTCGCGGCGAAACTGGCAGATGGCCACCAGCACCCCCCACATGAGAAGGAACCGAACCAACGAAGTCGCCGCGGGAGTGAGGCCCTCGGCGAAAAGGAACTTCAGCGCGACGAAGTTGAACCCCCAACAGACGACCGTCGTGAGCATCGGCAGGCTCACCTTCGGCGTCGGGGCTCGGGTCACCGCCGAAGTATGAACCCTTCCCGAGTGCAAGATCCCGGATCGTTCACCTGCGCCCTCCAGAGGGGCAGCCGGATATGGAGTGCGCGGGCCTGCCCGCGCCTCTTCGGCGTGGCACCCGTCATCCCGAGCCTGCCGAGGGATCGTCCTGCTTCTTCCCGCATCGAAGCACGACGATTCCTCCAATGCGCTACGCTCCGGTCGGACTGACGGGATTCGTAAGTCGTACGCGTAGTTCGTCGTCACGCCCGAGTAGGTCGCCCAGGAGCGACTCCCCCCTCTCCCGCGCCTCCCCGATCCCGGCTCGCCGAGAGACGTCAGGCGGAGGAGAGGGGCGGGGAGAGGTTGAGCGCCGGCGTCTCGTTGCTTTGGAGTGCGCGGGCCCGCCCGCGCTTTTTCGCCGCGGCACCCTCATCCCGACCTTGCCGAGGGATCGTCCTGCTCCTTCCCACATCGCAGCACGACGATTCCTCCACTCCTCTTCGCTCCGGTCGGAATGACGGCCATAAGGGAGTGCGCAGCCGCTCGTCATCCCGAGCCTGCCGAGGGATCGTCCTGATACAACACGCATCGAAGCATGACGATTCCTCCACTCCGCTTCGCTCCGGTCGGAATGACGGCGAATCATTGGTCTATGCATCTAAGGCTTGATGCGCATCAGCCTCCACCCCACCGGGGCGGAGGCATCAAAATCTATGATTCCCCCACTTCGCGCGCTGCGCAGCGAAGGTCCCCCTCGCCTTCGCGATGGGGATGGGGAATCCCCCTCGTCTCAACGAGGGGGAACTGGCCGGGCGGAGCCCGTGCCTGAGGGGGAGTAATCAGCTACGCCCCGCCGCCCGGGAGGGCCGTTCACTCTGGCGGGTGCGAGGCGCGGTACGGGATTACTCCCCCACTTCGCGCGCTTCGCGGCGAAGGTCCCTCTCGCTCTCGCGAGGGGGAGCGCATCCGGTCACCTCCCGCCCGGCGGGGGAGGTCGGCCCGCAGGGCCGGGAGGGGGCTTGGGGCACTCCGCTGGGGTCCTCCACTGCCCCTCCCGGTTCGCTTCGCTCACCGACCTCCCCACTGCGTGGAGAAGTGTTCCGGGCGTCGTCCCGAGGCTGCCGAGGAATGTCGGGTGCGGCAGTATCGAAAAGCGCGGTCGAGCCCGCGCACTCCATAGGTCTGCCACTCGGCCGAACCGAAGCTCCTCGATTCCTCCGCTCGGGTCGGACGGAAGTCGACGCGTACGAAGTCGTCACGTTCGAAGTACCGTTCGTCGAACCCGTCTTCGGGACGCCCCCGTAAAAGCGTTCCTAGCGCTTGACGAACTGGAAGCCGCGTCGGGCCTTCTTGCGGCCGTATTTCTTGCTTTCCTTGACTCGCGGATCGCGGGTTAGGTAGCCGCCGGCTCGCAATGGCTTTCGAAACTCCTCATCCACTTCGAGGAGAGCCCGGGCGATACCGAGGCGGACGGCACCGGCTTGGCCGGTGATCCCACCGCCCTTGGCCGTAGCTCGAACGTCGTACTTTCCTTCGAGTCCGAGATGGGCGAACGGGCTCTGCACGAGGATTTCGAGCACTGGGCGTCCCAAGTATTCCTTGAACTCGCGCCCGTTGATCTGGAACTTGCCTTCGCCGGGCTCGAGCCAGACGCGCGCGATTGCGCACTTTCGCCGCCCCGTACCGTAATTGCCTTTCTTTGCCATGCCTCTCCTACTTCTTCGAGATGTCCAGCGGCGCTGGGTTCTGAGCCTCGTGCGGATGGTCCGGACCCGCATAGACCTTGAGTTTCTTAAATGTCGCCTTGCCGAGTTTGGTCTTGGGCAGCATGCCCCAGATCACCTTTTCGACGTACTTGACCGGGTTATCGCCCAGGAACTTGGCCCGCGAGATGTTCCGCAGCCCGCCTGGCCAGCCAGTGTGCCAGTGAATGAGTTCGTCGCCCTTTCCGCCCGTATGCATGACCTTGTCCGCATTGATCACGATCACGAAGTCGCCGCAATCCATGTTGTAGGTAAAGGTCGGCTTGTGCTTGCCTCGGAGCACCTGAGCCACTTGGGCGGCCAGGCGACCCACAGGCACGCCGGCGGCATCGACCACAAACCATTTGTGCTCGATCGTGCTGGGTTTTGCCGTGTATGTTCTATTCATGTCGTGTGTTCTCGGATGTCGTTGGCCCGGGTGGGCTACTTCGAAACTGTCTCTCGTCGGTGGTCGCTCGGGTGACGCCCGTAGCGGACTCTCATCAGGGTTAGCCCTCTCGCGGGGAGGACTTCGGGAAGCTGGATATCGGGATTCCGGGCCAGAAGTGGGACGATGTCGCTTGCTGGTCTCGCGCCGCGGCCGATCTCGAGCAGGGCGCCTGCGATTCGCCTCATCATGCCTCTGACGAAGGCGGTTCCGACCACGTCGATCCAGATCTCGTCTCTCACCTCACGGACGCCTGCCTCGAAGAGCGTGCGCACCGTGTTGGTGGTCCGTTCGAGTTCCTCGCCGAAGGAGCGAAAATCGTGCTCCCCCACGAGGTTTCGGGCGGATAGGTCCATGAGGGTGGCATCCAATCTACGTCCGTAGTGGTGGGCGTAGCGGGCTCGCTGAGGGTCACGCCAGCCGGTCAGGATGCGATAGCGGTAGGTCCGGTCGACGGCCCAGAACCGGCTCTCGAAGTTCGCCGGAACCTGGTCCGATCGTCGGACGCAGACATCGCGCGGCAGGCGCTTGCCGAGGATGACGGCCCACTTATCGGGCGGGATGCCGCTTTCGGAATCGAAATGGCAGACCTGCCCACGAGCGTGAGCGCCGCTGTCGGTTCGGCTCGCCCCCTGGACCCAGACCGGTTCTCCCGAAATCTGGCCTATCGTTTCTGTCAATGTGCTTTGGACGGTTCGTTGTCCGTGTTGTGCGGCCCAGCCGCAAAAGTCGGTCCCGTCGTAGGCGACGACGAGTCGAATTCTTCTAGTCGACAAGCTCCAGTACGGCGGTCGGGGCGGCATCGCCTCGCCGCAGGCCGGTCTTGGTCAAGCGCGTATAGCCGCCCTTGCGATCCTTGAACCGCGGGGCGACGCGCTCGAAGAGGTGATGTACCAGGTCCTCGCCGTTGATGAGGCTTCGCTCCTGGAGAATCTGAAGTTTCTCGATGTCCGTTTTGCCCAACAGCATCTTCTTCGGTTTGGGCGTGCTGGAGGAATGGCCGACCAGAATCTTACGAGCCTGACGCCGTGCGGTCAGCGAATCTTCCTTGGCGGTCGTGATCAGCTTCTCGGCGATCCGCTGGAGTTCCTTGGCACGCCCCAGCGTCGTCCGGACGTAGCCATGCCGGATGAACTGCCGCACCAGATTGGTGAGCAGGGCCCGTCGCTGGTCGCTCGGCAATCCTAGCTTTCTTCGATCTACCTTGTGTGTCATCGGTATCCTTGGCTTAGTTGAAGTTGATGTCGTCGTCCTCGTCCTCGTCGTCGAGGTCCAGAACGCGGTACCCGCCCTTCGGTGGCTTCATCTGGAGGCCGTGCTCGGCCAGTTTGTCGCGCACTTCGTTCAGCGACTTCTTGCCGAATCCACGGATCCCGGTCAAGTCGCTCTCCGTGGCCATTGCCAGCGCGCGCAGGTTGAGAAGTCCGGCTCGCCGAAGGCAGTTGAACGTGCGCTGCGAGAAATCGAGCTCTTCGATCTTGATCTCGGGGACGTTCGCCAGTTCCGGGCTGAGGTCCTCTTCGACCTCCGTCATCATGTCGAACCCACCCTTTCCTAGTTCGAAGAACATTCGGAAGTACTTGTCGAGAATCTGCGCCGATTGGGTGACGGCATCGTTGGGTTTCACCGCGCCGTTGGTGGTGACCTCCAACACTAGCCTTTCGTAGTCCGTGCGCATCCCGACGCGGGTCTGTTCGACCGTGTAAGACACTTTGCGCACCGGGGTGAACTGGGAGCCAGTCGTGATGATGCCGATGATCCCTTTGTACCTCTCGTGCTTGTCGGGCAGCACGTAGCCGGTGCCCCAGCCGACGTACATCTCCACCGTGAGGTGGGCGCCCGTGTCGCTGAGCGTGCAGAGGTAAGCCTCTGGGTTGACGATGAAGACATTCTCGGGGCAGATCACGTCGGCGCCGGTCACGCGGCCAGGTCCTTTGACGTCGATGCGGAGGATGACCTCTTCGGGCGGCGCCTGCTCGTAGTCGATGAGAATGGCGACGTCCTTAAGGTTGAGGAGGAACTCGGTCACGTCCTCCTTGGCGCCCGGAATCGGGGCATATTCGTGCATGACCTTGCCGATCTTGACGGCCATGACGGCTGCTCCTTGGATGGAACTGAGCAGCACGCGTCGCAGGGCGTTGCCGATCGTCTGGCCATAGCCGCGCTCCAGCGGCTCCAGTACGAACTTGCCGTATTCGGTCCCGAGGTCGAGTGTTTGGATTTGAGGCATATTCTGGTGGTTTGGTTTCCTTAGACTCGGCGCTTCTTCGGGGGGCGGCAGCCGTTGTGCGGGACCGGGGTCACGTCGCGAATCGATTGGACGTCGAGACCGTTCGCCTGCAGCGATCGTATCGCGGTCTCGCGACCGCTCCCGGGTCCGCTGACCAGGACGTCGATTTTCCGCATGCCGTGGTCTTGGGCCTTGCGAGCGGCGCTCTCAGCGGCCAACTGGGCGGCGAACGGCGTGCCCTTGCGGCTGCCCTTGAAGTTCACCGCGCCGGCGCTCGACCAGCACAGGACCGCGCCCTGCGGGTCGGTGATCGCCACGATGGTGTTGTTGAACGACGAGTGGATGTGAGCCGTACCCACGGCCACCTGTCGCTTTTCCTTGGCCTTTCCTCGGGAGGTTTGCTTTCGTGCCATGCGTTACTTCTTCGCCTTCTTCTTGCCCGCCACGGTCTTGGGCTTGCCCTTGCGGGTACGAGCGTTGCTCCGGGTGCGCTGACCTCGCGTGGGGAGTCCGCGGCGGTGCCGGAGACCCCTATAGCAGCCGATTTCGATCAGTCGCCGAATGTTGGCGTGAACTTCGCGCCGAAGGTCACCCTCGACTTGAAAGCCGTCGTCGATGATCTCACGCAGCTTGGCAACGTCGGACTCGGAGAGTTCCTTCACCTTGCGACGGGGGTCGATGCCCGCCTTGGCGATGATCTCGGCGGCGTTGACGCGCCCGATCCCGTAGAGGTGCGGCAAGGCGTACAGGATCGCCTTGTCTCGCGGCAAATCGATACCGGCAATACGAGCCATTCTTCTTTCTTCGTTCTCCTTAGCCCTGGCGCTGCTTGTGTTTCGGGTTGACGCAGATCACCCGCACGACCCCCTCGCGCTTGATGATCTTGCACTTGTCGCAAATCTTCTTGACACTGGCCCTAACTTTCATGGTCTCATCCGCGCCGATCCATTCCCGTGGCTCGTCTCTTCAAGCAGCCCGCGCACAGCGCGACTGCCCGGGAGGCACGTCTGTTCCCGGCGCAAGGGCGAAGTATACCCGGCGATGCACTGCCTCGCCAAGGGTTTTCCCCTCACTTGTAGCGGTAAACGATGCGGCCCTGAGTGAGGTCGTACGGCGAGAGTTCGACGCGTACTCGGTCACCGGCCAGGATTCGGATGTAGTGCATCCGCATCTTTCCGCTCACGTGGCAGAGGATCTCCATCTCGTTCTCGTCCAACTTGACGCGGAATCGGGCGTTCGGAAGGTTTTCGATGACCATTCCTTCGACCTCGATCCCCTCTTCTTTGGTGCTGTCCGGATTCTTGCGCTTGGGTTGAAAACGTCTCGCCATAGGCTCCCCGCTATTGTAGCCGTTCGGCGCACGCGAATGGGGCGTCGGGGTATCCTATGGCGCGATCCGTGACGTCCTCTTCGACAGCGACGTCGAAGGAGATTTCACCTCAATGAAAAAAACCTACGCCATCTTGGGCGCGGGCATGCAGGGGACTGCCGCCGCCTACGATCTCGCCAAATTCGCCGACCCCGAGGCGATCAAAGTCGGTGATGTCTCGTTCGAGCACGCCAAACAGAGCGCGTGGCGCGTCAACGACCTGATCGGCAGCGCGATTTGCCATCCGAGCCAGGTTAATGCGCTCGATCCGGCCAATCTCGCTGAATTCTTGAAGGATGTCGACGTCGTCCTCAGCTGCGTTCCCTACTGGATGCACCCCAAGATCGCCGCAGTGGCGATCGAGACCAAGACCAGCATGGTGGACCTCGGCGGGAACACCGAGATCACGATGCAAACCCTTGCAATGGACGACCAGGCCCGATCCGCAGGCGTTACCTGCATTCCGGACTGCGGTCTCGCTCCGGGTCTCGTCAACAACCTCGGCTGCTGGCTGATGGAGCACCTCGACGAGACCGAGAGTGTGAAGCTTTACTGCGGCGTATTGCCGCAGCATCCCAAGCCGCCTTTCAACTACAAGCTGACCTTCAACGTGGAGGGACTCGTCACCGAATACGACTACAAGGCCGTCGTCGTGCGGAATCACGATATCGCCCTCGTCGACACCCTCGACGAACTCGAGTCGTTGCAGATCGACGAACTCGGCGAGATGGAGGCCTTCACCACTTCCGGTGGCACCAGCACCGCGCCCTACACCTTCAAGGACCGGGTGAGGAGCTACGAATACAAGACCATTCGGTTCCCCGGCCATTGCGAGCGGATGCGGATCTTTAAGGACTTCGGGTTCTGGGGTGAGTCCGAGGTCGAGGTATGCGGCAAGCCGGTGATTCCGCGGTACCTGTTTTACAAGGTCTTCGGCGACGCACTCGCCAAGATCGAGGACCGGGACCAATGCGCGGTTCGCGCCGTCGGCGTGGGCAAGAAGGACGGCCAGCCGAAGACCCTCCAGATCGACATCTTCGACAAGGAAGACGAAGTCACCGGCTTCACCTCGATGGAGCGGCTCACCGGCTTTTCGTGCGCGATCTATGCCAGGGAGGTGGCCGAAGGCCATGTCGAACCGGGATGCGTCCGCTACGAGACCGCCGTCACGGGGACGAAGTTCGTCGATGAAATCCAAAAGCGCGGCGTCGTGCTGAAGTTTTCCTAGCCCAGTTCTTTCTTGAAGAACTCTAGCATTCGGTCCCAGCAGGTCTGCGACGCAGCGGCGTCGTGGACCTCGGGGCGGTCCGAATTGAAGAAAGCGTGATGCGTGCCCGGGAAGATCGTGTGCTCGAACCGCTTCCCCGCCCCTTCGATCTTCTCCTTGAGCCGTGCGACCGCCGAAGCGTCCGTGTAAGCGTCGTGCTCGGCGAAGAAGCCCAGGACCGGTCCGGTCAGCTGCTCGAAGGGCGGCTCGACGTTCGGATGGACGCCGTAGAAGTTTACGCAAGCCGCGATCTTCGGATTGACGGCGGCCCCGTAAAGAGCAAGCTGGCCGCCCATACAGAATCCGACCACCCCGACCTTGTCGCCCTTGGTGAGCTCATCGGCGAGAAGGCGATCGACCGCGCCGGCCAGGATCTTCTCCGCTTCGGCGATGTCGAGCGCCATCATAAGCTTGCCGGCGGTGTCCGGCTCTTCGGCGATCTGCCCCTTATAGAAGTCGGGCGCTAGGGCGTTGAACCCTGCTTCGGCGAAGCGGTCGGCAACGTCTCGGATGTGCCCGACGAGTCCCCACCACTCCTGAATGACGATCACGCCCGGCCCCGGCTCGGAGGGCCGGGCAATATGGCCTCGGTAGTCATGGCCGTTGCCGCGGAATTCGATCATCTCTCCCATGGTTGGGATTTTGGCCGATCGCCGGGCGGCTAGTGGACACTCTTCGTCTGGGCATAGGCGGCGCTCTTTTGAACCCAAACCATGAACGTCTCGTGGTTGTCGAGCACGTGCTTGGGCATCCGCACGTATTCTTTCATCGGTTCGGCAGCAGGGTCGGTCCGAAAAAGCTCGGCGCCAGGAAGTTGGAGCGCTTGCTCGAGATCGTCGGGGCAGAGTTTGAGGCCGATATCTTCCCCCATGAGGAAGGCGAACATCTTTTCGCCCGTATAGACGCCCATGCCGTTGAACATCCGGCGCGCGCGGACATCGAATCCCTCGGCAGCCTTCATCATCTGCTCGTAACGAAGTGGCCTGTAAACCATGTCCTTCCTCGTTCAAACCACGAGCGCGAGAAAGGGCCCCGCGCCCGGAGATGAAATGCTGGCTCCTCGCCAGTGATTTATGATACCAGGACGGCAACCCGTCCGGCTTGGCGGTGTTTTGGACTGGCGTGGAAGCGAGACCCGGTAGAAAAACCGGATCTCGCCAACTAATCGCTCGCTCGAATCTGGCTGGCCACCAGCTGAAGATCGTCGAAGTCGCGTTCGCCGACGAGGATGCAGATGCGGCCATGGCAGTCCCAACTGATGGCGTTTATGCCGTTCAGCTTGCCGATCGAGTAGCCCAGCTCGTTCGGGTCTTGGCGAAGTCCCTCGACCTCGTGCTGGTTTTCGATAATGAGGAGGAAGCTGGGCCCGCGGGAATCGACGAAGTTCACCATGATGGCGTTATTGCCGTCGAGGTACCCCTTCGAAAAGCCGGTCGTCCGCAAGCTTTCGGCAGGAACCCGGAACGGAACGGTGCCAAGCGTGCTCTGAACCCGCTCCTCGACCTCGGAGGTGGTGCCGAGCGGCATCGGTACCATGCTCGACATGATGCGGGCGACATCGCCGGTGTAGAGCTTGTTCCTTCCCGTAGCGCGGTTGAAGAACGCGGCGCTGACGATCAGCGCGAAGAAGATCGCGCAAAGTGCCCAGGCGTTCCGTCCAACGAAAACCTCGGCTCGCCGAGTGCGGTCGATCGCGCCGAGTCGCTCTCGCACGTCCTTCCAGCCCTCGGGATTGGGGATGGGCTCGCAGGTTCGGACGAGCGTGGACCTCAGAAGAACGACGGTCTCGTACTCCGCACGGGCGGCTTCGTCGCTGAGGATCCTCGCGGCGGCTGCCGCCTTTGCTTCTCCTTCGATTTGGCCATCGGCCAAGGCATGGATATCTTCGAATTCGTTCATTCGGATGACGTTCCCTGTCGCAAGTAACCAGATTCGATCGCGTATCGTTCCAACTCCCGCCTTAAAATCGCGCGACCCCGGGCGAGACGGGAGCGAACGGTTCCGACCGGGACGTTCGTGGCTTGGGCGATCTCTTCATAACTCATCCCTTCTACGTCGCTCAGGAGCACCGCGAGCCGGAAGTCTTCTGGGACCTTGGCGAGGGCCTCCTCGACCTCCTCGCCGACGAGGCCGTCGAAGAGGGCTCGGTCCGGCATCTCGCCTTCCGCCGCGACCGGTTCGATCGCATTCTCGTCCTCCAGCGAACTCGCGGGCGCGACGCGCTGGCGTTGGCGATACCGGTTGATGTAGAGGTTGGTCAGGATCCGCATGATCCAGGCCTTGAAGTTTCGCCCGTCGAAGCGGTCGAAAGCCTCATAGGCGCGGACCGTGGCCTCTTGGCAGAGGTCGTTGGCGTCTTCGCGGTCCCGGGTGAGCCGAAGTGCCATGCCGAAAAGAGACGGGAAGACGTCTTCGGCGAGGCGTTCGAATCGCTCCCTGCTGGGGTTACCCTTCCGGAAGAGCATGAGCGCGGCGAGTGTACCCGTGGCTCTCTGGCAACTCGGCAACGGCCTCAAGGGGCTGCCGCGTACTTCTCCAGCTTGTGCCGAAGGTCCTCGACTACCTCCGCATCCACCAGGATACCATCGTCGCGGTAGTCCACCGAGTGCACGCGCCCGAAGCGATAGCACTCGTCCAAAAGAGCGCTCTGGTCGTAGGGCAGTAGTATTCGAATGCGGCCTAGAAAACGCTGCACCATACGCACCATCGCCGCGAGCAGGTCGGGAATACCGGTTCCGTTCGAGGCCGATATCGCGACCGAGTTCTCGTACTCTGCGACCAAGCGCCGGGCCTCGGCGGGGTCTTCGAGCTGATCGATCTTGTTGAAGACCGTCAAGCAAGGGATGTCGCCGGCCCCCAACCGGCGAAGCGTATCCTCGACTGCATCCCGCTGTATGTCCCATCGGTCGGCGCCCACGTCGATGACGTGAAGCACGAAGTCCGCCTCCACGACCTCTTCGAGCGTCGCCCGGAAGGCGGCGACGAGGTGGGTCGGCAGGTTCCTGATGAAGCCGACGGTGTCTGTCAGATAGAGGCTGTATCCGTTCGGCAGGTCGGTTTTGCGAGTGGTGGGGTCGAGGGTCGCAAAGGGCATCGCATCCGCGAGGACATCGCTGCCGGTAAGCCGGTTCATGAGGGTGCTCTTTCCCGCGCTCGTATAGCCCACGATCGTCGCGAAGGGGAAGGGGTGGCGCCGTCGGCCCGTACGCTGCAGATCGCGGTGCTTCTTGACTTCCTCGATCTCTTCGGTCAGCCTTGCGATCTTGTCTTTGGCGACGCGTCGATCGGATTCGAGCTTGGTTTCGCCGGGTCCTCGCATGCCGATGCCGCCCTTCTGACGCTCGAACTTGGTGTAAACCGACATGAGTCTCGGGAGCATGTAGGTGAGTTGGGCGAGTTCGACTTGAAGGTGGCCCTCGCGAGTGTGGGCGCGCTGGGCAAAGATGTCGAGAATCAGCTGTGTTCGATCCACCACCCGGCGCTCGAGCTTCTCCTCGAGGTTGCGAACCTGGATGCCTGTCAATTCGGCGTCGACGAGCACCACGTCGGCGCCGCTCTCCACGACGTGCAGGATCAGTTCATCGACCTTGCCGGTGCCGATATACATCGCTTTGTGCGGCCGACCGAGCCGCTGGCGCATGGAACCGACAACGGCGACGTGCGCCGCTTCGCAGAGCCCCTCGAGTTCGGCCTCGGCATACTCGTCGTCGTCTTCGTCTGAGTTGACGTACACGAGAAAGGCCTTCTCCTCGGGCGGAGTGGTTTGCTTGAGTTTGGAATGACTGGAAACGGATGACATACGACCCCCTAAAAGGCTTGCGGCGCTGGGCCACAGGCTGGCTCGGGCCGATCGAACGATCGGCGGACGAACGAATTTGGGAGACTTAGTTCTTCATGAGGTCGCTCGTTTCGAGACAAGTTATTCTACCATCGGTCATCCCAGGTCCCAAGGACTTCGACTCATACGAGCTCGAGGCGACGAGCCAGACTCGTCGCAAACAGCCCTTCGGGATCGAGTTCGGATCGAAGGGCGAGGAACCGATTCAATGCCGCTTCCCCGAGATAGCTCCGAACGTCGTCGGGTCGCAAGGTGGAGTCCTTGGCGAAGTAGAACCTGCCGCCATGCTCGAGGACCAGGTCGTTCATTTGGTGGCACAGATTGAGGAGCCTGGGCCAGCGTCCGGGGACGACCTTGAAATCTAGCGCCAGCGAGTATCCGTCCAGTGCCCAGGTCAGCAGAAACGGATCGGGGCGATGCCTCTTGAGCACGGCGAGGAAAGGCTCCTGCTTGGTGGCGCGGCACATCGCCAATTGGCGTGCGAAAATCTTCGGAGCGGCGTCACGCGGGACGAAGGCCTGGTGCTGGATCAGTCCACCCGGCAGGTACGCCCACTCCCAATTCGGCACGTAGTCGAGCAGAAACGAAAACTCAGCGAGGCTCTGCGGATGCGGCTTCCCGATGCCGAGGAGTCGCGACGAGCGGTACTTCGCCGCGTTCACCATACGCATTCCGAGACGGTGGTTCAGGCAGCGCATGTGACGCCACATCCTGGACTTAGGCAGGAATCCGAGAATGGTGTCGGGAAGCTCTTGGTGTGCGAGGGTCAAGGATGCGGGTCGTGCGCCGGCTTCGTCGGTGTACCAAGCGGCATGGATCAGCCCCCGCCCCGCTGCCGTGCCTCTGGCGAAGGCGTCGACCCATGACACTAAGTAATCGGGCGGACATGTCGAATCGAGCAATGAGTCGAACGCGGCGAACTGTTCGGCCCAGCTTGCGCAGGACAAGGGAAGGACCCGCAGATCGCCGCTGTGGAGACGCTTCATTCGGAGCACGGCGCGAGTGATGACGCCGAGCAGGCCAGCGCTTCCGATAACGGCTTCGAAGAGTCCATCCTCGCGACCAGGGTAGAGCGTTTGCACGGCTCCGTCCGCAGTAAGCAGATCGATTTCATCGACGTATTCGGCCAAGCTCCCGACAGCGAAGTGGTTCTTGCCGTGGATGTTCATTGCCAGCGCTCCACCCATCGTCACGTGCATGGTGCCGCTCACCACCGGCGGCCACCAGCCGTCTTCCAGGGTGTGTCGCCATGCGTCGCCGAGGGTCACCCCTGCCTCGACCTCGAGTCGCCCCGAAGCGGGGTCCCAAGAGAGGATGCGATCGAAGCGAGTGAGGTCGATCATCACTGCTTCGGCTAGATAGGCGGCGTCGCCGTAGGATCGGCCCTTGCCTCGCAGAACGACCTTGCGACCGCTTCGCCGTGCGAGCGCCAAGAGGTCGGCGATCTCCGTTACGGTGGTGGGCCGATACGCAAACGCATCGGCGCCCCCCGTTAGGCCGAATCCGGTCCGTCGGTCGATCCGCTCGGGAGGAAGGATCACCCTCAGGCCCTCGCTAGAGCGAGAGCACATGTCCTGACTCATCGAAGCTCTCCTCGACTGGAGCGACGTACAGTTTGACGATCCGCCGCCCGTCGGTGTCTTCGATCGTGAAGCGATAGCCATCGGTCTCCAGCGTCTCCCCCTTCTGCGGCTGCCGCCCGAAGAGACCGAAGACGTACCCTCCGACGGTGTCGAAGACGTCGCTTTCGAACCGGCTCCCGATCTTGTTGTTCAGGTCGTAGATGTTGACCTTGCCGTCGACCAGATAGCCTTGTCCGTTCAGCAGGATCTCAGGTTCTTCGACGTCGTATTCATCCACGATGTCGCCGACGAGTTCCTCGACGATGTCCTCGATCGTGACGATACCAGCGGTTCCGCCGAACTCGTCCTGGACGACCGCCATCTGGCCACGGCTGTTCCGAAGCTCCTTCAGCAGTTCGTGTAGGTTCTTGTTTTCTGGGATGAAGAGTGCCGGCCTCATCAGATCGCGCAGGCGAACCTCCTTGCCGTTCCTGATCAGAGCCATGAGGAGGTCCTTGGCGTGGACGATGCCAACGATCTGGTCGTCGGTTTCCTCATAGACCGGTATTCGCGAGTGTCCCGAGTCTTGGATGAGTTGGATCACGGCTTCGGGGTCGCTTTCTACCGGAACGGCGTCCATATCGACGCGCGGGGTCATGACTTCTCGAACGACGGTGTCGGTGAACTCGAAGACCGAGTGAAGTAGTTCCTTCTCTTCCTCTTCGATCTCACCGGTCTGCTGGGCAGATTCGACGATCTGCTTGATCTCTTCTTCGGCCTGATTCGTGATTGCGAAGCTGGCCATGCCGCCGAATCGGCGGCTCACGAGGTTGGCGATCGCGGCCAGGCCGGTCGATACCGGACCGAAGAGGGCGGCGAACAAACGAACGACCGTCTTGAGCCGGAGAATAGTCCCGATCGGGTGGATCTCGCCGTAACTCTTGGGGATGAGCTCGCCCACCACCACATTGACTGCGGCTACGGGGATCGAGATGAGGATGTAGGCGAGGATAAGCGGTGCTGCTCCCGCCGGCAGGTTCCACCACTGGCGCAGGACTTCGGCGAGTCCGGGGCTTGGAATGAAGCACAGGACAATCATGATAAACCGCATCGTCTGGCTTCCGAGGAAGCAGGCGGCGATATAGCGTCCCTTGTGAGAGAGGAAGTCCTGAAGGACTTGTGCCTTCTTTTCGTCTTCCTTTTCCATCACCTTCACGTGAGCGGGCCGGAGCAGCTCGATGGCGATCTCTCCGCCGACGAAGACGCCGTTAACGAGGATGCACGCCACGATGCCGGCGACGGCAGGCCAAAGAAACCCACCGAACTCGATGGGCTCGATGGCAGTCGGCTCGGCCACGGCGAGCGCGGCGGCGGCCAAGATCACGAGAGTCAGGAATCCCCGCATCGGCCACCGAGGTTCCGGGTGCCTAGCGGGGGGACGTTCTTTAGGTTTCGGTTTCATAGGCGAGTGGTTCCTACTGCGGGATCACTCCGAACAGCAGGATGGCGAGCAGTACGCCGACGGTGGCGCCGAGGGTGAGCTCGAAGATCGAGTGGATCTTGGCCTCCCATCTGCTCTGGGCGATAACGACGGCCAACAGGATCGCGATCGCGGAAACGAGAATCTGGTCGGTGAAGAAGAATATCGAGGTCGCGAAGAAGAAACCGAGCGCGGAATGGCCGCTGACGAGGCCACCCTTGTGGACCTGGCCTCGCTTGCCCAAGCCCTTGCCGATAACGACGACGATGAGGGTGAGCAAAGCGCCGATGCCCAGCCGCCAGTAGGTCGGAACTCCCATCGTAGGCGAACTGAGGCTCAGGCGAATGCGCTCCCAGGCGTCGTCCCCGATGGCGATGAGCGCGCCCACCACGATCGCCATGATGGTCGTGATAAGTACCGCGCCGGCGGAGATGTCCTTCGCGAACTTGGCCAAGGGGTGATACTGTGGAGACACGAGGTCTACTGTCGCCTCGATCGCACTGTTGAACATCTCCGCCACGAGGACGAAGTTGATCATGAACAGCAGGACCAGGATTTCACGGGTCCTCAAGCCGAGCAGCATCGCCCCGAGCACTGTGATGAGAGTCACGTAAAGGTGAACGCGCATGTGGCGCTGGGTCCGGAACGTGTGGACCAGGCCGTTCATCGCAACGCGGAACGGAGCGACGAGGTCGCGCTGCGTCGCCATCATTCGGTCCCTCCCTCGGGATGAATCGAAGACCAGGCGGGATCGGGCTCCAGCCCCAACGCGGCGGCGGCCTCGTTCATTCTGCGGACCATGTCGTCGCGGCCAAAGTCGGTCTCATCCTCGAAGCCGAGCAGATGCAGCCCGCCGTGGAGGGCGAGAAAGACGACTTCACGCTCGAGCGGGATGCCCCGCTCGCCGGCCTGCCTCTCGGCGTAGGGTACCGAGATCGCGAGATCTCCCAGTGGCGCTCCCGGCATCTCCGGCCCGGGAAACGTGAGGACGTCGGTGGCTTCATCTTGCCCCCTATATTGTCGGTTGAGATCGCGAATTCTCTCATCCGTGGTGAGGAGGACCGATATCTCCGACGGCGGCCGGCCGTAGGTGAGAAGCAGGTGATCAAGCGCCATGCGGATGAGTGCCTGAGGAAGGCGGCGGGAGGAGTTGTTCGAGATCGTGATCCGGTTCCGTCGAAGAGGTCTCATCGCTCTCGCCCACCGAATAGACGACTCGCTCGTGGCGAATTGCGCAGAGCGACCTCAAGAATGACTCCTTGATGAGGCTCAATTCGCGCAGGGTCAGGTCGGACTCGTCGAGCTGACCGTCTGCGCGACGGTCCTCGATCGCTTTGCCCACGGACTCTTCCAATCGGTCGCTCTCGCCCCGCCCGATCGTGCGCGCGATTGCCTCCACGGCATCGGCCAAATGGAGGATGGCGGTCTCCCGGCTCTGCGGCTTGGGACCGGGATAACGGAACTGTCGCTCTAGCGTGGGGTCGCCTTCGGCGAAGCCGTGCTGCTCGAGCGCTTTGCCATAGAAAAATCCGATGCGCATCGTGCCGTGATGTTCCGCGATCCCGTCTCGGATAGGCTGCGGAAGCCGATGCCGTTTCGCCATTTCGAGGCCGTCTTCGACGTGGGAGCGAATGATCGCCGCGCTGATCGAAGGAGACAAGTCGTCGTGAGGGTTGTCGCCGGCCATCTGATTCTCGATGAACATCGAGGGGCGAGATGTTTTGCCGACGTCGTGGAAGTACGCCATCGCTCGGCAGAGCACCGGGTTCGCTCCGATCGTGCGGGCTGCGTTTTCGGCGAGGTTGCCCACCATGACGGAATGCGCGTAGGTTCCGGGTGCGCGGAGACAAAGGTCCTTCAGCAGCGGATGATCGGGGCTGCAGAGTTCCAGGAGCGACCAGTCGGAGGAGAGGTCGAACAAGCGCTCCAGCATCGCCACTGCAAGCCAGAAGATCGATGTCGCTCCGATCGCCGCCACCGCCGCCCAACCCGCGCTCTCGAGCACGATGCGGGCCTGCGAAGTCGAAAGAGCGGTGACGCAAACCGCGATCACCGCCATGGTGAGCACCATCACGCTCGTTGCCCGAACGAGGTCGGCCCGATGTTTGAGCGGATTCACTGCGTGGGCGCCTACCAAGCCGGCCAGCCATGAGGCGGTCAGCGTCTCCACCGGCAGTACCCCGCTCACCCCCAGCAACAGCGCCGAAACCGTCAAGGCGAAGACCGAAATCGTCGGGCTGAGCAGAGCGGAGACGAGCATCGCCTGGGCAACGAGCGGCGCCGTCATCAGGAAACCGACCCCGAGCAGGACCTTCGCCTCCAAGGAAAGGGTCATTACTTGGGTGCCGGCGACCGCCAGGAATGCCGTGACCCAGACGATCCGTTCGGCCGAGCGCGCGGTGGAAGCGCTCGGAAGCGTGTGGCGCAAGTGGAATCGCACCATGAGCATGGCCGCAATGCTGACCAGCACCATCGCGGTGAGGGCGAGGCGATCGTAAGGCGGGAATCGATGGACGAGAAGCAGAAACGCCATCGCCACGCAACCGAGCCCCACCAGGGCAAAGTGGCCCGTTTGGATGATCCAGCCTCGAGAGGCGGGCTTGGAGTTCGGACTGAAAGCTTGACGAGCGTCGTCGATCATGGCCGGTTTCGATTAGGCCCGGGGGCCGTTTTCGAACCAAATCACGGACGGAAAGATGAGCGAAACAGTCGCGATCGTACGCTACTGCCGACTGACGCGGCGGCGGCGCTGTCGACGGCGCTTCTCGCTCGGTTTCTCGTAATGCGAATGCTCCTTCAGCTCACGCAGTAGTCCGCTCTGCTGCAGCTTCAAATTGAAGCGCTTCAGAGCGCTATCGATGGACTCATTCGGTTGGACGACGACTTGAATCAAATCTACGCTTCTCCTTGGACGAGCGATAATACCCGATTCCCCGCCGGCGCCGACGCCACAATGGAACCCATGACCCCGGTGACCGAGGAACAGATCAGAGTTCGCTATGGAGAGACCGACCAGATGGGGCACGCGTATTATGCCAACTACCTCCTTTGGTTCGAGCAGGCGCGGGGGGCTGCGTGTCGCGATCGTGGGTTTACTTACAAGAGCCTTGAGGAAGTGGGCTACAAGCTGCCGGTCGTCGAAGTCTTCGTCAAGTATCGGGACGAGGTGAAGTACGACGATCTCATCGCGGTTCGCGTCTGGATCGCCGAAGTTCGCCGTGCGTCGGTCCAGTTTCGTTACGAAGTCGTCAACCTAACACGCGGTGGCAAACTTTGTACGGAAGGCCACACCTGGCACGTGTTGATCGGCCCCGAGCGAAAGGCCGTCTCCATTCCCGCTGAGATTCGTGCGATGCTGGACCGAGACCCGACAGATTGGGAGACGCTCGAAGGCCCCTAGAACTCCGCCGAGCCGGGAGTGCGATGGAAGGGGATCACGTCCCGGATGTTCTTCATTCCCGTCACGTACATCAGCATTCGTTCGAAGCCTAGCCCGAAGCCCGAATGAGGGACCGAACCGAAGCGCCGAAGGTCGAGATACCACCAGTAGGCCTCCAAAGGCAGACCCATCTCGACGATGCGCTTTTCCAGGACATCGTATCGCTCTTCGCGCTGCGAGCCACCGATAATCTCCCCGATGCGCGGGGCGAGTACGTCCATCGCCCGCACCGTCTTGCCGTCCTCGTTCTGACGCATGTAAAAGGCCTTGATGTCCTTCGGATAATCGGTCAGAATTACCGGCCGGCCCACGTCGATTTCCGTCAGCCACCGCTCGTGTTCGCTCTGCAGGTCGCTGCCCCAAAAGACCGGAAACTCGAAGGGTTCGCCGGACTTCGCGAGCCGGTCGACCGCCTCGGTGTAGGTCATTCGCTCGAATCCGGAGTTCACCACATGGTGAAGCGTCGACAGTAGGTCGGGCTCGATGCGTTGGTTGAAGAATTCGAGGTCGGCCGAACAGTTGTCGAGGAGGTCTTGAATGACTTCCTTGAGAAACTCCTCGGCGAGGTTCATGTTGCCTTCCAGCGAGCAGAATGCCATCTCGGGCTCGATCATCCAGAACTCGGCGAGATGCCGGCTCGTGCCGCTGTTCTCCGCGCGGAAGGTCGGCCCGAACGTGTAGACGTTGGTCATCCCCAGGGCGAGCGTCTCGGCGTCGAGCTGCCCGCTCACCGTGAGGTAAGCCGGCTTGCCGAAGAAGTCCTCACTGAACTCCATCGCGCGAAGCGCCGCCTTGGCCTCGGGACCGTGCCCCTGTGCATCGAGGAGTGTGGTGACCGCGAACATCGCTCCTGCCCCCTCGCAGTCGCTGGCGGTGATGATCGGCGTGTGGATGTTGTGGAAGCCGCGGTCGATGAAGAACTTGTGGATCGCATACGCGCACCGGCTGCGGACCCGGAAGACCGCCCCAAAGGTGTTGCCCCGCGCGCGAAGGTGGGCGATCTCGCGGAGGAACTCGAACGAGGCGCCCTTTTTTTGCAGCGGATAGTGGGCGGGGTCGGCCTCGCCATAGACTTCGACAGAGTGGGCCTTGAACTCGGTCTCCTGTCCCTCTCCCGGCGATTCGACGATATCCCCGTCGAATCGGACGCTTGCCCCGGTCGTGATCCGCTTCAGGGTCTCTTCGGGAATCGTCCCTGCTTCGATGACGACTTGGAGGTCCTTAAAGCAAGAGCCGTCGGCGATCTGCACGAAGCTGACGCCCTTGCTATCGCGCCGGGTTTTCACCCATCCGTAAGCCGTGGCGGGGTTTCCGGGTGGAAGGTCGAAGAGGTCGCGAATGTAGGTGCGGCGGTAGTCCATCGGCGCAGAGAGTGTACCGGCTGCTTTCGCCTGGTTCGCGCAATCGGACCCTGCGCAAGGATGCAGCCGGACTACTGCGGAGGCGTCCTCCGCGAAACGAGCGGCGCGTGCCCAGCAAGCCAGGCCTTGCACTCTTGGGCGCCTAGGCGATCGCCGACCGATTCGAAGGCTGTAAGGGCGTCGTTCATCGAAGTTCGCGCCGCGGCGCGCTGCCCGGCTGCCCACTGGACAGTTCCAATCTGTCGCAAGGTCGTGGCCCGCCAGCGGGGATGGGCACGTTTGGTCCACTCGTTCAGGCACTCTTCCAGCACTTTCAGCGCCGCTTCGTGGTCCCCTTCGTCGCTCAGCAGCATGGCTCTTCTCGCACGAATGTCCGTATGCATCGCCTCGTCAGGACGGTCCCGAATCGCGTGGGAGGCGGCATCGAAGTACGCGCGCGCACGTTCAAGATCGCCTTGTCTGGCAGCGAACGAGCCCAGTTCGCGTGCGGCCTCGGCAATTCCGCCCGGGTCACCGACTTCGATCATGTCCTGATAGGCAGCCTCCAAGTGCGATCGGGCATCCTCGTACCGTGCCAACTTCTGTTCCGCCATCGCGAGGGCGATGAGCAGCGAGGCACGAGCCCAGGTCTCCTCGAATTGCGTCCGGAAGGTAAGCGCGGTCTCGTATCGTGCGGTCGCTCCCTCCAGGTCTCCTTGTGCCGCCAAAATCTCGCCTTCGACCCGGATCGCTTCGGACATGGTGTTCGGATCGGTATTGTCGAACGCCAAACGGTAGGCATTCTTCACGAGGTTCCGAGCCGACTCGTATTCCGCTCGGTGGTAGGCCGCCCGCGTGACCGCTAGCGCTTTGACCTGGGGACGCTCCTCGTAAGGGAGATCAGGCACCGGCGGCCGGAACGTCAGCAGTCCCATGATCGTCAAGGCCGCGCTTGCCAGAACGACTCCCACAACCAGTTTCCTCGGCCGGCGGAGACTCTGCTCCGCCGGGCTCGTCACGTCCGTCGAGCCGGGAGGTTCTGCCTGCGCGACGTTGGGCACTAGCGCAGCTATAGAAGTCGGCAGCGGCTCGCAATACTCGTCGCGCCACTCGAGGCCGAGGCTCGCAAGGGCGCGGATAAGGGCGGCTCGATCGTTGCCCTTTCGCCCGAGAATGCGCTTGGCCGTACTGGTCGAGACGCCGAGCAGGGCCGCTCGCACCGGCCAGGTTAGGCGCTCATCGAGTTCGGTGCTTTGCCAGTCGTCAACGAGGCGACGCTGCACCAAGACCAGTGCCTCAGCGGTCAGGCGTACGGCGCGCTGACGTCGGTTCGTGTCTCTCCCCATAGCCGATCTCCGATATCTTACAACAGCCCGACATCAAGGGCAACAGAGTGCATTGGCAAAGGTGACTTTGCTTTTGGCCAAGACAAGAAACTTTGCAACAAATCGGCGAGAAAGTCGTTAAGTCGACTTATCTGGACCGGATCATCGAGCACCGCCCTGTATCTTCGGAGTGCGTCGCTCAGCGAGGACCAGCGCCATGGCGCGGTGCTCACGGCACCTCGAAAGGGAAGCCAGAACGCCGCATTTTTCTTTGGAGGAATTTCTCATCGTGAACAGTTATTCGATCGGCCCACGGCTTTGGGCACTCTCGTTTGCCCTCGCCGTTTCGGGCGTTGCCTTCGCACAAATCGACATCGGCACCACCAATGCGGGTGACGGAGCCAACGTCACCATCTCCGGCGCGACGACCTGGAACTTGGCGGAGGCGACGACTTCGACCTGGAATGCGCCGCCGCCTGTGCCGGGCAAGGGCGTGTACGACCCGACCTATTGGGCCGTCGTGTACAAATTCGGGAATCTGACCATCAACGCCGGGGCTACGCTGTCGTTCCTCAATCATCCCACCAACGCCCCGGTCGTGATTTTGGTGCAGGGCGACTTTGTGTGCAACGGATCCATCGACCTTTCTGGTCAGAGTTCAGTATCTTCTGCACCTACTCGTCCTGGGCCAGGAGGGTTTGCTGGTGGACATGGAAAGCTCGGGTCGCTAAACGCCGCAGCTGGGACTGGCCCGGGCGGGGGGTTTGTGCCCGGTGGTGGGGGTGGTAGTTTTGGGACATTGGGTGGCGGACCGAGTGGACCGATCTACGGTACTAGTTCATGCATCCCACTGATCGGCGGCTCTGGGGCGGCTGGGAGGGACACCTCCGAACCGTCTGCTTTTTCAGGTGGTGCAGGTGGGGGCGCAATTTTGATTGCTTGCCGCGGCGGAATGACTTTCGGGCCGAGCGGTGGTGTAGCGGCCAATGGTGGTCGTGGTGCGGGCGGCGGCGGCAGTGCTTCGAGCGGTGGGTCCGGTGGGGCGATCAGGCTGCTTTGTCATACCCTAGCCGCCCAACCAAGCTCCTTTCTGTATGCGTTTGGCGGGATCGGGAACCTCAATGTGGGTGGCGGTGGTGGGGTGCGAATCGAAACCAACGGCGGCTCCTTCATCGGCCAAATCGCAGGCGCGGCGCCATCGGTTGCTATTCCCGGAGCGACCGGCCAACTCTGGCCTCTCAGCACGGCTCCGACCGCCAAAGTCGCGCGCGTCGGTTCGACCTTCATCGGACCGGACCCACAAGGCGGTTTCGGTCTTCCCGACGCCGTCGTCTCGAGCGCAGCCGCGCAGGTCGTGCGCGTGGAGTGTAGCAATGTGCCCGTCGACGGTACGTGGGCCGTACAGGTTCGAGTGACGCCTCGCTTCGGCGACGCGACCCACTACGTGGCAGTCCTGCAGGCTGGCGGAACACCGGGCTTCAGCGTTTGGACGGTGAACGTTCCGTTCGGTGTGGGGTCGGCGACCGTCATCGCTCGCGCCTATCGAATCTCGTAAGGAGCCGACATGCTAGCGACACTCCTCTTCTCGATAACCCCGCTCGGACTCGGCCCACCGGATCCGGTACCCCACAGTGCGATTCTGGCGGTCGCCGCTTCGGTTCATCCGACCGTGCTGGCAGCGGCGATCCTCCAGTTCGACGAAGACGTCGTCTCGCGGGAGGTCACCGTGATCTACAGCGAATTCGACGGCGCTCACGAAGTCCCGTCGCGGGAGATCACCGTCTTGCGGACGCAACTTTCGGACAGCAACATCGTTTCTCGTGAGGTGACCGTCGTATCCGAGGAGCCGTTCTCGGGTCAGGAAGCGATCGCCCGCGAGGTGGCGCTGCTGAGCATCGACGGCCCGACCCTCAACGGGACCATCGTTTGGTCGGGCCTCAGTGATCCACAGTCGGCCCCGGGGAGGGTAACCATGCTGGTCAGCGAAGCCGACAGCACCCTCATCTACTCGCTGAACGTGGCGGTCGACAGCACTGGGCAGTTCTCTATCCCGGTGCCCGATCGCGCCATTCGGCTGTCGATGCAGGTGCGGCCCTGGCTCAGAAGGACACTAGCGCTCACCCAGGCGCAACTGTCCCTGCCTCAAACCTTCAACCTGGTCACAGGCGACATCGACGGCGACAATGAAGTCTCGATCGGCGACTATGCCGACCTGTCCTCCTCGTGGGGGAAAGTGCTGGGCGATCCCGGGTTCAACCCCTTTGCGGATCTGGACCTCGACGGCGAAGTCGCCATCTCGGATTTCGCCCTGCTATCGTCCACCTACGGCCAAACGGGAGATGAGCCCTAGGCCTACCCGGCTGTTCGCCGTTTGCTCTTGGATTGGCCGCCTCCCTTCCGCGTGGGTGGAGGCGGCCACTCTAGTCTCGCCGTGAGGTCGGGTTCTCCGGCCCCGCGGACCCTTACAGCCGAACGATCGCGTCGGCCAGAAAGGGCGTGTCGTTTTCCTCGCGCAGGTTCGGCTCCCCACGATCGCCTCCGGCCGGCCGCCCTCGGGTGAAGCGGCGTGCGAGCATGACTAAGAGCGGAGCGAGGACGAGGGCGGGGAGCAGGTTCTCGCTTGGGAACTTCGCGACGCCCGCGAGGCCAAAACCGATCGCCAGCAAGATTGGCCCTCCTGCAGCGCTCGTTTCAGCGAGCAGTTCCTTGTCCTTGGCAAGGCCCGAGAGGCGACGTGCAAAGAGCGTCAGCGCGCCCTGACTGACGAGCACGACGGCGGCGGTGACGAGCACGCCGGGCCCGAGCGTCGCCGCAAAAAAGATCGAGGCGATGCCGTCCATGACCGCCTTGACCCCGAGCAGTTCGATTCGGTCTTCGAGGGCGCACTGGAGGCAGCCGATGAGGGTCATCGGGCCGACGCAGAACAGGACGCTCGTACTGACGACCGCTTCGTTGAAGGTCTCACCGCCACCCAGCGTGCCCCGTGCCCACTCGGCGAATGCCTCGAGGCCGCTGTGGATGCCGATGGCCTGGCCGACGAGTCCTCCGATGCCGATAGCGGCGGCGACGATCAGCACGTTTTTGGATTCGAGAAACATCTTTATGCCGATGCACATCGACACCAGTCCCAAGCCGATCGTGGCCATGTCGAGGAGGTCCTTGGTCAGAGCGTGACTGAGCCAGAGTCCGATGAGTGCTCCGACTACGATCGTCGCTGTGTTAAGGAGGGTCCCCCGTAGCGGCAATCGTTCGAGCATCGGGTCACGTTACCAGCGGCGAGCTACCTTCGGGAACCCACTTTAGTCAGGTCTTACGGGTGCCTCTGGAGGGTAGATCGGTGCGGGCACGGGGTCCTTGTGGAGGATCTTGAGGGAGAGGAGCCAGCCGACGGTGAGGCAGGCAGTGGTCCCGAGGAAGGGGGAATACCGTCCGAAATCCACGTCGACGCGCTGAAACTGCTCGTAGAAGAGGCCCCCGAGTGGCGCGCCGATGATCGCTCCGAGGCCTTGGGCCGTCATGACCGCGCCCAGATTGGCAGCCCGGCGCTTGGGATCGACGTCGGAGACACTTGCGAACCAAGCGGGAATCGCGAGCAGAAAGCCGAGCCCGACCGGGATTCCACCGATCGCGAGCAGCCACGCGTGCCGAAGGAAGGGGAAAAAGGCGCCCATCGCGATGAGCCCCATCCCTGCCATGCAAAGAAAGAGGCCGACGTGGACGGCGCGAGCCCGGCCCATATGCTCGCCGAAGCGCGACATCGGGACACTGAGGAAAGCCATGGCCGCCGCCCCGGGGAGGACGAGAAAGCCGAACGCCGCTTCACCCATCCCGAACTGCTTCTCGGCGAAGATCTTGATGATCGCCATGGGAAAGCCGATGCCGGCAAAGGTCACCACCGCGAGGGAGAGATAAGCCGGAATGCGACGGGCAACCGCCACCAGTTCGCCGAACTTGAATCCTTCCTGAGCTTCTTCATGATGCGTCTCGGTGGTCCGGCTGGAAGGCAGGAATCGATAGGCGGTGATGGCGACGGCCGCGAAGAGGAGGGCGGCCAGGAAGAAGCTGGGCGAGCGATCGCCGGTCCAAGGCCGGAGCATGGCCCCGAACGCCTGGTTCGCCAAGCCTCCGATGGGGAGGGCGAGGCCCACGCCGAGCAGGTAGCACATGTTCAGAAGGGACATCGCTTGCTGCCGCTCCTTATCGGAAACGGTTTCACCCATGAGCGCGAAAGCAGCCGGCCAGAGCATCGCCGCCCCTACGCCGTCGAGAATCCGCAGAAAGACGAGACCGAGGACCTCCCACGCTCCGGCGTCGTGCGGAACGGCCAGCGTAAGGAGAGCGGTGAAGAACGTGAGCGCGGGGCCGATCACGATGAGGCGCTTGCGTCCGAGCCGATCGGCCAGGTGTCCCATCGGGCTCTTCATCACCGCTTCGCTCAGAAGAAATGCGACGAGGACGAGGCTGATGACCGAAGCCGACATGTGCCGGTCGAACTTCAGATAAACCGGCATCGCGGAGATGTTCAGGACCGCGTAGCCGATCTCGGCCAGGAGGGCGATCGCGAGAAGCCGAAGGACGGACGGCCGCTTCCAAAGGGGCTTCGTCGGTGTCGTCGCGGCGGCTTCCATGGTTGTCCCTCCGCCCGGGCTCGCGGCGGCGCTAGAGTTTACTTGTCGCCTTCAGGGTGCAGCGGACGGGATGCCGCGGCATAAGCCTCGTAGACCTCATCCCACGAGTCGATCGTGCCGTGCAAGGGGCGGGCCAGTTCGATCCAGTCGGTCGTCCAGTTCTGCCGGGTAGAAAGATAGCGGGGTTGGGGCCTGATACTGACCCTCCACAGATTGACCCGGTCGGCATCGAGGCAGATGCCGAGGGGGAGGCGTTCGGTAGGATCGGCCCTGGTATGGACTTTGCATGCCTCGAACAAGTCGGCGAGTGCGGGTTCTGCGAGGGATAACCCACCAGTCCCTGCCAGTTCGAGCACGAGTTCCCCGGCGCGCGGGCCGTGCCCGGGATCGAAATGGTCGTTCATGCGCATTGCGTCGTGGAAGAGACCAAAGAGCAGGGGAACCAGGGTATCGTGCCCGCATTCCTGGGCGATCCCGACGCCCACGAAGGCGACACATTTCCAATGCTCGGGTCCGTGGCAAGCAGAGCTCAAATTGGTCGACCTCGCTTCGACGAGATCGACCAATTCTCGGAAGTCGTCAGGCCCCATGTGGGCTTCCCTGTGATCAGCGGGTGAAAACGAGCGACCCGCCCATCCCGGCTGCTCCGGGAACCGCCATGCTCATTTTCTTGCCGTCTGCGCTCAGGGTGAGGGTAACCGGCTTGGCGCTTTCGCCGGTCGGCTTCTTGCCGTTCTCCTTGGTCGGGGTCAGGGTGATGCTCTTGCCGCTCTGCTTCCAGGTGCCCTCACTGACTTGGTCCTTCATGGAGTTGGGCAGTCCGGTCGCCTTCATGGCGTAGGTTTTGTTCGAGTTGAGGTTCAGCGTGATCTTCATCTTGCCGAGCATCGTCTTGACCTGCTCGAGCATTTTTTTGCCCTGCTCGTCCTTGGGAGCGGGGATCTTGGACGTGTCCATGCTGATCTTGCCTTTCCACGCACCGGAGACGTCTTGCGCCATCGCGAAGGTGAACACGGCGAGCACGGCTCCCAGAACGAGGAGTCTCGGCGAAAACTTCATGGGCCGTGTATACCAGATCGACGCGGGTCCACCGGCAAATCTCGGTAATAGTGCTTGGGACCACGGCGAGGTGCTTCTCCACCGATTTGTGGTCCAAACGGCCTAAAAATGTTCGAGCACGAACCAATTCGCGTATCCATAAGGTCAAAGGAACGAGCCGGAGCGCCGGTTTGAGCCACAATCTACGGTGGCGATGAAGCCACAGAGGTGATCGAAGAACGATGATGTTTCGAAAGTTGTACTGGGTGACCGAAGAGGTCGACGATATCGGCCGTGCCCATGTGACGGGAGTTTTCACGTCGGTCCCCGACCTGATCGACAAGGGACTGCGAGTGACCGAGGCGTCTCTTCAGGCGAATCATTCTCTGCGCTTAACCCTGCTGAAACTCGATAGCTGTGGCGCGCCATTCGGATCGTGGACGTCCCCGACCTTTGCCGGTCTTGGAGAGAGACTCACCGAATTCGTGGACACCGGCGAGTTCACGTTCGACGAATGCCGCGATCTCGTCGAGGAACTGCGTCGGTTTTCGCTTGCCGAAAGCGTCGCTTAGCCGTACAGTGGGCCGTAGTTGGCGCAGGCGCGATAGTCCGCGCTTTGCGGTTCCATGCTCCCGAAGCGTGCCCAAACTGCTGGTCGGAATACCTTATCCTCGGGCACGTTGTGCATTTCCACCGGAATCCGTAGGATCGAGCACAGGGTCATCAGGTCGGCCCCGATGTGGCCATAGGAGATGGCTCCGTGATTCGCGCCCCAGTGGCTCATCACTGAATAGGCGTCCTTGAAGGGACCGTCTCTCCCGTCCACACGAGGAATGAACCATGTGGTCGGCCATGTCGGATTGGTCCGCATATCGAGCGCGTCGTGAACTTCGGAGGGCAAGTTGGCAGTCACCCCTTCGACGATCTGCATGACCGGCCCTAAGCCCCGCACGAGGTTCAGTCGGAACATCGTGACCGGCATTCGGCCCCGGGTCGTGAAGTCAGTCGACCATCCACCACCGGGGAAGTACTCGGTCATCGAGGGGCACCACAGCGTGGCTTCGAGGCAGTTTTCGACGTCGGCGTTGTCCATCTCCCAGAAAGGCTTGAGGACGGGCTCGTCCCGAGCGCCGGACATCCGACCGGTCCAGTCCAAAGCCGCCGGACCCGAGTTGATGAGGTGAAGAACCCCGTCCTCGGCTCGCCCCGTCACCCGAGCGATCGCCGCTGGGCTCCAGTACGTGCGTACGTCGGCGAATAGTTGAGCGGTACCGGTGAGCAGGTTGCCAAAGAGCATCGAAATACCATTCAGGGCATCGTTTTCCGTCGCCAGCATGTATGGCTGGCGAATCCCGTTCCAATCGAACGAGGAGCACAGAATCGCCTCCATGAAGTCGCCGTTCGGGAAGTGATCGGTCCACTGCCGCTGTCCCTGGAATCCTCCTGCTAAGGCGTTGTGGCCGAGTGCCTGCTCGGGGTAGCCCATTTCGGCGAGCCGTGGGTTGCCGACCATCAGGTCGCGAGCGATGAGCGCCATCTGGACGCTGATTTCCCATTCTCGGTCCAGCCGTTCGCGCCGGCGGCGTTTCTCCGAAGGGTTGCGGTCTTCGCCTTCCCTGCACTTGGCTCGGACCCAGCCGATCGCTCGTTCGTATTCATCGGCGTCGAACATTCGTTTTTCAATCCGCCCTGCGAACTCGCTCATATCGACGTTCATCACCCGCATCCCGAGCCAGCGCTCGAAGAATTCCGGATCGACGATAGAGCCGCCTATTCCCATGCTGACGCCGCCCATCGCGAGGTAGGTCGACCCCTTCATGCTTGCCGCTGCGAGGCCTGCCTTGGCAAATCTGAGCAACTTCTCCTCGACATCGCCGGGTACACGGCTATCCCCCGCGTCCTGTACGTCGCGGCCGTAGATCCCGAAACAGGGCAGACCCTTTTGAGCGTGCGAGGCTAGCGTGGCGGCGAGATAGACGGCGCCGGGCCGCTCGGTCCCGTTGAAGCCCCAGATAGCTTTGGGGCGCATCGGATCCATGTCCATCGTCTCCGATCCGTAGCACCAACAGGGCGTGACGGTGATCGAGACTCCGACACCCTGTCGGTCGAATTTCTCCGCGCAAGAGGCTGCTTCGGCGACGCCGCCGATACAGGTGTCGGCGATCACGCACTCCACTCCTTCGCCGGAGGCGTGCCTGAGCCGATTGGAGAGCAACTCCGCGGTCGCGCCTGCCATCGCCATTACCTGGGCCTCGAGCGATTCCCTTACTCCTCCGTAACGCCCGTCGATGGTGGGGCGAATGCCGATCTTGGGAAGCGCGGTTCGGAGGCGATGGCTCATTGCCGGCGTTTTACCCGCCGTCAAAGAGAAAAGGCCCCGCCGAGGGCGGGGCCTTGCCGAGGCGAGACTAAGGGAGGTTAGTCGCCCGTCATGCCGAAGTTGGCCGACATGATCGCATAGTCGCCGATGTTCACTTCGTCGTCGTGGTTGAGGTCGGCCATGAAGTCCCACGGTCCGGTCGGGGTACCCGTGCCGGTGTCGTAGGTGCTGCCGAAGGCGGCCGAGATCAGTGAGAAGTCGCCGATGGCGATTTCATTGTCCATGTCGGAGTCGCCATTCTCGCAGGAGATGTTGACGCCTGTGACGCTGCTACCCGAGTAGGACACGCCGAAGGCGGCTCGGATGAGCCAGTGGGTCGGAACCGCGTACACGTCGTAGTTACCCGAGTTGAGCGGGGCCACCACGCAGAACTCGCCGTTGGGGCCGAGAGCCACGGTCTGGTCGCTGACCACGTTCGTGGGGTTGCCGGCTTCCGTGACGACGACGCGGATGCTGGTCACCGGTCGAAGCGTAAACGGATCGATGTCCTGGAGAGTGATCTGGCCGCTGATCGTCGGAATGTCCGTGTCGATGAACAGGCCGGCCACCGTCTGCAGAATGCCGATGTTGGAGCCGGTGTAGTCGAGGGTGTAGAACTCGTTGGCGGCGATCGTGAAGTCCGACGGGTTGATGTCGAGCCATTCGAGGTGAGTCGAAGAACTCGGGTTCGTTCCCGGGAACTGTGCTTCGCCGGGCGAGCACATGTTACGCAGGTCGGGCTGGGTCACGCCCGGCGCCATCTGGAAGTTGCCGCCGACCGTTGAACCGCAGGCGGTCCAGAGGTTGCCGGTGCCGTAGCAGAGGGGCAGACCGATGCCGGTGCCGGCCAGGTCGACCTGGAGCCAGTAATAGTTACCGGCCATATCGCCGAAGTCGACGACGATACCGTCGAGAACGTCGGTGATCGGGTTGAATCCGTGGCCGCTGAAAAACGCCATCGTGAGATTGGCATTGCCGCTGGGCGGACTCGAAGCACCTGGGTTCCAGGTGTTCGTCAATTGTATCAAGGTCGCCGACTTGCCAGAAGCGGACGGGTTGAGGGTTACGTCGTTGATCTGGAACGGGTTGTTGAACGTGTCACCGAAGTACCAGAGGCCGCTCGTCACGCCGTAGAACTGTGTGTAGATCGAGTTCGGCAGCGCGGACGGGTCGGCGTCGGTGGCGTCCCAGGCCATCGAGAAATTGACCGATTGAGGGTTGACTCCCTGCTGAGGGATCGTGACCCAGTCACTGATGATGCGGAAGTTTCGATCGATGCGAGCAACCCGCTTTGCGTGGGCCACCTTCAGCTTCGATCCGTCCTTCTGAACGGGCATCGGCAGCTGCGCATCGGCGCCTCCGACGAGACCCAGCGTGGCTACGATGCCACAAATGGTTGCGAATCTCTTCATATTGAAATAACCTCCCTAAAGGTAAGTGCCAAGTAGACTGTTACGAGCGCAGTGCGAAAGCGAACCGCCTCCGATCGCCGGAACCGCCGGTGGGGACGTCTTGGTGGGTGAAAGGTCCGATCTGCAGGTTGCCCGAGATTTTCGGCAAAAGCCGAAGGGTCGCTTGCAGGGTTCTTTCCGTCTCCTTTGACAGCATCGATGATCTTAAGGTGGCTCGGTCGGCCACATGAACTCGCGCAAGTCCGGAGTTCATGTTAGATTGTATCACGAACCGGGGCTTGAGCGCCACGTAACCGGCAGGAATTCAGGGAAAAACCAGCCTAACCACCGATCTTTCCGATGACTCGCTTCAGGTTGTTCTTGGCGGTCTCGTCGTCCGGATGGCGCGACAGGTACAGTTCCCACACCCTCTTAGAGTCCTGCAACTTGCCCGATCGTTCGTAGGCGTGAGCAAGAATCCGGTAGGAATTGGGGTGCGGTTTCATCGAGAGGGTCGGCTCGAGCAGGGGCGGCACCTTGTCGTACTCCTTCTGTTGGAAGTAGTAGTTCGCCTCCGGGAACGGCCCGTCGGGGTCGTTCGGGTTCAGTTTCGCGTAGCGTCGGTAGACCTCCAGCGCGTCGGGCCTTCTCTCGACGTTCTGGAGCATCCATCCGAGATCGGTGGCGAGATCGTAGTCGTTCGGGTAGACCTCGATGCGGAAGCGCAACAGTTGAATGAGCCGCGGATAGTCGCCTTCTTTGAACCATACGTCGACCTGGCGCGCCATTCGCGTGTCCGCGGCCTCCCAAATCCGATCGAGCCGCGACTTCGCCAACGGAGCGGGCTGATGGGTTCCTGCGATAAGGGCTACCGGCAGCCAAGCCAACATGGCCCTAGTCTATCCGCCCCCAAGTTCGCCGCGCATGATCTCTTGCACCTTTTGCGCGTTGGCTCGACCCCCGCTGGCTCGCATCACTTGTCCGACGAGAAAGCCGATTACCCCCTCCTGCCCCGCGCGGAACTTTTCGACGGGGCCAGGATTTGCCTCGATCGCTTCGCGGCACCAGCGCCGGATGGCTTCCGCGTCGTGGATCTGGGTTGCCCCTCGAGCCTCGACGAGAGCGCCAGGCAGGTCGCCGGTTCGGAATGCTTCGGCGAAAATTTCCTTTGCGGTTTTGCCGCTGATCTGGCCCGATCCGGTCAAGCGGACGACGTCGGAGACGTGTCTGGGCGTGATCTTTGTTTCAGCCAGCGGCAGCCCGGCCTCGTTGGCCAGTTTCGCGAGTTCTTGGGTGATCCAATTGCAGGCTGGTTTGGGATCGGCGCCCTGGGCGATCGTCGCTTCGAAGAACTCCGCCGTCGCCGGCTCGGCGGTGAGCACCGACGTGTCCAGCGCCGAGAGCCCCAGCACCTCTCGATAGCGCCTCGCCCTTGCCGCCGGCAGTTCCGGCAAGTCTGCCCGGATCGCCTCGATCCGGGCATCGGAGAACGTTATCGGAACGAGATCGGGATCGGGAAAGTACCGGTAGTCCATCTCGCTCTCCTTGGTCCGCATGAGGAAGCTCGTCTCGTTGTCCTCGTTCCAGCCGCGGGTCTCTTGCCGAACGGTCTGGCCGGAGTCGAGGATCGCGATTTGCCGACGAACCTCGAACAGAATGCCCTGCTGAACGCTTCGGAAACTATTGAGGTTCTTGAGCTCGGTCTTGGTACCGAACGTCTCGCTTCCCGCAGATCGTACCGAAATGTTCGGCTCACAGCGAAGCGAACCCTGCTCCATTTTGCCGTCGCACACACCGAGGTAAAGGAGCGTCTGCCGCAGGGCGACGAGGTACTCGCGGGCATCTTCTGGACTCTCGATGTCGGGCGGAAAGTCGGTGACGATCTCCATAAGCGGTAGCCCCGCGCGGTTGAAGTCCACACCGCTGCCGCCTCCTGGAAGGTGCATGAGCTTGCCGGTGTCTTCCTCCAAGTGAACCCTGCGGATACGGACTCGCTTCGACCCGGTGGTTCCCTCGATATCGAGCCAGCCATTCGTGCCGATCGGGTTGGTGTCCCCGTACTGCGAGATCTGGTAGCCCTTCGGAAGGTCTGGGTAGAAGTAGTTTTTCCGATGGAAAACGGAGTGGCGAGCGATCGTGCAGTTCAAGGCGAGGGCCGCTCGCACGACGAACTCCACCGCGACCCGGTTCGGTACCGGAAGAGCGCCCGGCAAGCCGAGACAGACTGGGCAAACGCGAGTATTCGGTTCGCCCCCGAACGCGACCGGGCAACGGCAGAACATCTTGCTTTCGGTCAGGAGTTCGGCGTGAACTTCCATCCCGACGCTAGTCGAATAGGCGGGCATCGGCGGTTCACGATTCTACCGCTGCCCCGAGGGATGCCATAATCCGACGTGAACGGCCTTCCCCTTCACGACGATCGGCCCAAGGAAGAGTGCGGCGTCGTCGGACTCTACACCCCGAGCGAAGAAGCGGCTCGCGTGGCCTTCTTCGCGCTCTTCGCCCTGCAGCACCGCGGGCAGGAGTCGGCGGGTATCGCGGTCTCCGACGGCTCGCAAGTGCGCATGCACAAGGACATGGGGTTGGTCAGTCAGGTCTTCAACGAAGAGATTCTGCGTGGTCTCTCGGGAAGCATGGCGGTAGGTCACACGCGCTACAGCACGATGGGAGCGAGTGTGCTTCGAAACGCCCAGCCGATTTACTGCCAGAGCCTGGTCGGCGAAATCGCCGTCGCCCACAACGGGAATCTCATTAACGCTCGGGAACTGCGCAAGGAACTCCAGGCAGAGGGCGAGCATTTCGACGGATCGAACGACAGCGAAGTCATTGCGCGGCTCCTCGTTCGATCCCTGCACCTCGGCCCCGAGGAGGCGGTCCGCGAGACGATGAAGCGCCTGAAAGGGGCCTACAGCGTCACCGTGCTCACGCCGCAAGTCGTCCTCGGCTTTCGCGACCCCTACGGAGTTCGTCCCCTGATCGCCGGCCGAGTGGACGATGGGTTCTTAGTCGCGAGCGAGTCGTGCGCATTCGGACCCGTCGGAGGCACGATCGAGCGGGAGTTGGAGCCCGGTGAGATGGTCCTCATCGACCGGAACGGGATGCGGTTCGCGCAAGGAGTCGACGCCGTTCGCCGCGCCATGTGCCTGTTCGAGTTCATCTACTTCGCACGCCCCGACAGCCGGATGTACGGCACGGTTCTCTACACCGCCCGCGAACGGATGGGTGAGCGCCTCGCCCTCGAACATCCGGTCGAGGCCGATGCCGTGGTGCCGGTGCCGGACAGCGGCATCCCCGCAGCGCTCGGTTACAGCCGTCAGACCGGAATCCCATTCGTCGAGGGCATGACGAAGAGCCGGTATATTCACCGCACCTTCATCCAGCCGGATCAGCGCATGCGCGAGAGGGGCGTGCGAATGAAGCTGACGCCGATCATCGAGCACATCGCGGGCAGGCGGCTGATCCTCGTGGATGACTCCATCGTGCGCGCGACGACGACCAAGCAGATCGTCCGACTCCTTTTCGAAGCAGGAGCGAGCGAGGTCCATGTTCGGATCACTGCCCCCCCCATCCGTTTTCCGTGCTTCTATGGCATCGACATGGCCAGCCGAGGCGAGCTCGCAGCCGCGAAAATGACGATCGACGAGATCTGCCGGCACGTCGGCGCAACCTCCTTGGGATATCTTTCGATTCCGGGGGCTTGCGAGGCGGTGGGCCGCCCGACTGATGACTTTTGCCTTGCCTGCTTCGACGGCGAGTATCCGCTACCCGTCCCCGAAGACCTGACGAAGCAGGCTTTCGAAGCCCCACCAGAGGTGGGTGACATGGAGACGGTCAGGACCGGGCAGCTGAAACTCATGGAGGTTTGAAAGCGGTATGGCCTTTCGCATGAGTCGCGTTCTCTCGATTTCCTTCCTTGCCCTCGGGCTTGTCGCTCTGTCCTCTGCCCAAAACCTCGCCGAAGTCCTCAGTTCCGCTAGGACCGCCTACGGTGGTCTGGTGGCGGCGGGTCGCCCTGGCATCACGCTTCGCGGCGAGGGCTCGATCCTCGCGATGGAATCCACCTGGTCCTTAACGTTCGAGGGCGAGAAGTACATCGAGCAAGTCTCTGGCAAGGGCGCGGGAAACGAGTGGACCATGATCGAGGCCCACGACGGAACCACTGTTTGGCGCAGGGACTGGAGCGGGCTGGTGCTGCCCCGCGATCTGAGCGACCGTGAGGAAGCCATCGCGTTGGCGGCGATCCGGTCGTTCCGCTGGCTCGAGAAAGCAGGTCCCTTCGAACTGTCCGAGCCGAAGCCGGAAGGCGATGACAACGTGCTGTCCTGGAAGATGCGAGACGGAATGGCTCACGGCAAACTCGGGATCGATCGGAAGACGCACTTGGTCTCCTTCGTCGAGCGCGACACCCCGGCGGGGGCCGACCGTTGGGAGTTCGGCGACCATCGCGAGGTCGAAGTCGGTGGTCACAAGGTGAAGTATCCGTTCTCGACCCAGCGTCGCCTGGCGGGAATGAGCGATACGTACACGGTCAAAGCGCTCACGGCGAGAGCCGCCGAACCCGCCGATCCGTTCCGGTTCGTCCCCCAAGCGCTGCAATCGGAAGTGCGCAAGGCCGACGCCAAGATCGAATCGAAGTGGGTTCCTCAGGGCCTGGTCCTCGTGAAGCCGCTCGTAAACGGTAAGGACGTCGGCTGGTTCATCCTCGACAGCGGCGCCGGCGGAATGGTGATCGACAAGAAGGCGGCCAAGGAACTCGGCATGCCCGAGTTCGGTCAGGTGGCCGCGATCGGAGTAGGCGGGGTGGAGAAGTCATCGTGGTTCAAGGCCGATTCGATCGAGATCGGCGGTGTCCGGCTCTCCCGCACTCCGATGGTCGGTCTCGACCTTGGCCTGATCGGGCTGGCGCTGGGTGTCAAGTGCGCCGGGATCGTGGGCTGGGATCTCTTTTGCCGAAGCGTCGTGGAACTCGACGTGGCTTCTCGCCAGGTTTCGGTTCATTCTCCGAACGCCTTCGACGGCTCGACTCTGAAGTGGCATCCTCTTCGCTTCAGCGACAACCATCCGATCGTGGAATGCCGGTTCGAAGGCGACCGGAAAGGTCTCTTCCGGCTCGATACCGGCGCTGCGACGACGGTGACCTTCCACAGCCCGTCCGTCAAGTCGCTCAAGCTGCTCGACGGGCGGGAGACGAAGCAGCAGATGCTGGGCGGCGTAGGCGGTGGCAGCGCAACGCAGCAAGGAACCCTCGAGTGGTTCGAGGTCGGCGGCAAGAGGTTCGATAAACCGACCGTAACCTTCGCGACCGGTGACGTCGGTCCGCTGGCCGACAAGTACACGGTCGGCAACGTTGGGCAAGTCTTCCTGCGGCCGTTTCGGATCGTTCTCGACTACGCGGGTGCCCGCATCGCCTTCGTCGAATCGAAATAGCACCCTGACGAAAGTCGGGGTGGACTCATGTCGTCGGTCAGGGAGCCGGAACCGCAGTCTGGCGCTGTCCCTCTCACTCTCGTGGCGGCCGGAAATGGTCGCACGAGGAATGACTGACCATGAAGACAACCAAGAAGAACCTCTGCACTTTCGGGCTGCTTGCTGCCCTCGCCCTCTGCCTTTGTGGCTGCCTCGACGATTCGGGGCTCGGCGATTCGACGTTCTCCGAGCCCGAGCAGTCGGGTGGCTACCCGACGAGAATGACCGACGAAGAGATGTCCAGCTTCATCCACGACGAAGTGGAGAGCGCGATGCCGCCGATCGACTACGGCTCGTAGACTCGGCGAGGCTGGGCGGTGGCCTCAGTGAATGCGATCGGCCATCGCCCTGCGGATCATCGCGTCGGCGATCTCCTCACCGGTAGGATTGTAGGTCCCGCTTTCGATCCGGGCTTTGAGATCGGCGACGACCTCGTCGCGATCGGGCATGGCCATGACTTCGTCGACGAGGCGAGCGATAAGCCGCCAGTCGGTCGGCCTGGGCGAAGGAACCTCGTCTAACAGGTCGTTCGGCGCGAGCACGCCCTCGCGCAGCACTTTTCTCAATTCAGCGTCTGAAATCCGCATGTCGTTCTCCTAAGACTTGCCGTTCCAGACAGGCAACCCGGCTTTCTCGCCTTCGCGAGACCCATAGGCTTTGCGTTCGAGGGGTCGCCCCCAAGATTGCCCTTTTCTGTCTTGGACTCTCGTCCAATAGAGATATCGGTTGATCGGCACCCGATCCTCAGGGTCGATCGGCGACTTTTCGCAAAAAATTGGACACTGGCAACGATCCGGTGCGACCTGGCGTTATCATGGGCAGGAGTTCGTGCCGATGAACAAGAGGGTGTGGGCGATCGTGGCGATCGTAGCGGTGGCTGGAGTGCTCCTCCTGCTTCGCTCGTCCCTCTTCGGCCCTTCCGACCGCCAGCTCATTCGCGAGGCGGTCGAGCAGTCGGCACAGGCCAGCAGGGAAGGCAGACCCGGAGGCGTGCTCGAGTACCTGAGCAAATCCTTGACGTTCAACGACCTGCCCGCCGATTCGCGGGCGGAGATCGCCAAGTTCATCTCTCAGAGCAAGCCCGAGGTCGAGATTCGCAACCCAGAACCGGTGATTTCCGGCAACACTGCCGAGATCGTCACGCCGGTCCAAGTCAAGTTCTCGTACCTGGCCTTCAGCTTTGACCAAGAGATTCCGAACGTAAGAATCGTTCTCCAGAAGGAGGCAGGGACCAAGTGGCTGATCATCCCCACAAAGAAGTGGCGGATCGTTTCGATCACGGCTCCCGAGATTTCTGCGTCCGAATTCATGTCGAACTGACCGCGCTCTGGTACCATTCCCGGTGCCCCGAAAGGGCACTTGCGGTTGCGTGACCGCAACAATGGAGGTAGCAAATGAACAAGTGGATCGCACTGCTTTGTGCAGGCATTCTCATGAGCGTAGTTTTGGTCGGCTGCAGTAAGGCCGAAGAGGGCGACACGTCCTCCACTGGCACGACTGCGACCGGCAGCACCGAATCGACGGGTAGCACCGCCTCGACTTCCGGCCCCAGCGATGTCAAGACCGAGACCGGCGCCACCGCGGGCGAGACCGGCGGCGGAACCGGCGGTGAGATGAAGACCGAAACATCCGGCGAAACCGGCGGCGAGATGAAAGGCGAGACCGGCGGCGAGCACAAAGGCGAAACCGGCGGTGAGATGAAGGGTGAAACCGGCGGCGAGATGAAGGGCGAAACCGGAGGCGACACCAAGTCCCACGATGACGCGACCAAGTCCGAAGACAAGTAAGGCCTGCGATTACGCCTAACGACGAAGGCCCGGCCCCCTTGCAGGGGCCGGGCCTTCTGATATCGGCCTAGGCTACTTCTTGGTCTTCTTCTTGAGCAGGCCTTCTGCGTTCTTCGTCCAGGCAGCCGGGCCACCCTCGAGGTAGCCGCTCTTCCCAAGAACCTTCCCGCTGGCATCGAGGAACAGGATCGTCGGATAGCCCTCGATCGAATACTTCTTGGCCAAGGTGGCGTTCTGCTTCTTGATGGCGTCCGACTGTGGCTTGGCGTTCGGGTAGTCGAGTTCCAAGAGGATCACGTTGTCCTTGGCCCACTTATCGAAGGCCGGGGTATCGAAGACCTCCTTCTTGAGTTTGATGCACCAGCCGCACCAGTCGCTTCCCGTGAAGTCGGCCAAGATAGGCTTACCCGTCTTCTTGGAGAGCTTCGCCGCTTCGTCCCAAGAGGTGAGCCACTTTTCGCCGGCCACCGCCGCAACGCTGAGTGCGAGCAGGGCGCCCGCAAGAAGAGTTCGCAATTTCATCGTAACCATAGACGAAGGGTACCCGGGGTGGTCACGACTTTCGTCGAAAAGACCCAGGGCTTCCTACCGAGGCAGCCGCGGTGGATAGGGGGCCACTTCGTCCCAGCCTTGTCCCGATTTGGCCTCCATTCGGAGCCGTCCTCCATCGTCGGTCAAGTTGAACCCCACCGACCACACCCGAAAGCCGAGATCGTCGAGACGATAGCCGACATTCCCTTCGCCTAGCGGATCGGGGTAGCTTCCCTCAAGGTACTTCGGGTAGACGCCGGTCTTCGCCCTCGTCGACAGCGCCTCGAGGTAGCCGAGAGTGACTTGGCGCTGCGCTTCGGGCCGGTAGTAAGACAGGATGTTCGTGTTCCCGAGCGAGAAGCGATGCACCATCTCTGCCGCCTTGCTCGAATTCGACTTAAGTACGTCCTCGGCCATCTGTATCGCAAGCGTCAGCCGGAATGGCTTTGGAACGCCCCCCTCGAAGGCCCGCGCGATCGCGAGGAAGTAACGCAGACTCTCGACGAGCGCCGCTCGTTCGAGCAGACCGGTCGGCAGTCCTTCGCGCCGCAGCCAAGGTGGTCCCGTCGGTGGTCGATAGTTGGGGTGGGTGAGCGGCGGGGGCGACAGCAGTTCCAGTGGTGGATCGGCAAAGAAGGCGGCGTTTCGCAGGTATGCGACTGCCATGAACTGCAGCCCGCGAATCGGTTCGAGCAGGAGAAACTCGGGCTCGTCGGCAACCGTCGAGCGAAGTGCGGCGAGCTTCGCGGCATCGCCGGGCCAGTGCGTCGCAAGGCGCCGGACCGTAGTGTAAGCTAAAACGAGACCTTCGACCCTCAGGGAGGAGGCGGATAAAGTTGGTTCCTGACCGATGAGTTCGGCAAGCGCAAAGGTGCGCTCGAGATCCGCGACCGCGCCATCGAAATCACCGCCCAAAGACCGAATTCGTGCCCTCGCCGAGATCAGCCGCAGCGCCTTGCGCAACTCGGTCGTTTCCAGCATCGGCAGGAGGGGCAGCAGCTCCCAGTCCCGCTGAAAATCGAGGCGCGGCTTTGCGGTGATCGTTTCGATGAGCCTAAAGGCCTCGGCCATCTGCTTGAGTTCGGCCGAAGCATCGGTCCGGCGCCAAATGCTCGCTTCTTCGATCTTGCCGATGACGGCCGCGCCGTCCGGGAGCGCGCCGAGCAGGTGACAAAGTCGAGTGGCGTCGGGGCCAGCATTATCGAGGGGATCGAACGGAGGCGCGGGAAGGAGATCCTCGGCCGTAAACGGGAGCCTAGCTTCGCGTGCGGAGGCGGCGAGCGCGGGAAGTTGGGCGGCACTTTCGCGAAGCGGCGCATCTCGCCGCCAAAGATAGGACCCGATCCCTCCCACGAGGATCGCCGCTCCCAGGCTAATGCTTACGATCGCTTCTTTTCGACTGACCATCCGATTCGTTCTTGGATTGCGCTAGCTCGACCGCGCACTCCAAGGGTGACAAGCCCCGCAGCCACCCATCGCGGTTGAACTACTTCGGTCTCTATTCTAGCGGCAATCGGGTCCGAACCGAACCGAAGGGTTGTAAACTCATCTCTTGCATCGCGATCCGGCTTTGGAGTACTTGAACCGACGCACGAGCGGGCTCGACCGTCGCGCCATGTTGCGGCCGATGTCGACCGGCGAGATCGTCGATGTCGCCGCGCGGGCTTACCAGCGCCTCGGCCGAGCGATCCTCGGTCAGATCGCGCTCCCGATGGTGCTGTGCTTTGCGGTCGTCCTCTTCTTCTTCGTGTTCTTGGGTCCGGCCTTCTTTCAGACCTCGGACCCCCGGAGCATCGCGACGCAGATCGGAGAGTCGATCGCCGTCGTCGCGGTCGGCCTCGCGGTGGCGCTGCCCCTGTTTTTGCTCGGCGTAGCCTATTCTCAGGGGATCGTGTCTCGTCTCGTGGCCGATTTTCTCCTTGGCAACAAGCCAGACCGGACCGCCGCTGCCGAAGCGGCTCGCCGCAGCCTGAAAACCCTCGCGGGCGCCGGATTCAGAATGTTCTTCAGCGCGTTCTTCGCCCTGCTTTTGGCCGGCGGATTGTTGATGCTCAGCGCGATCATCACCGACTCTTCCACGAGCGGCAACCCCCTGCCGGCAATCCTCTCGATCCTCGCCATCCTCCTATGCATTGCCTCCCCGCTCGGCCCGATCCTCGTGCTGTTTCGCTACGCGCTGGCGCCGGTCGTTGCCGTCGTGGAGGGCATCGGGCCGAAAGCGTCCATGAGGAGGAGCCGAGATCTCATGAAGTCTTCTCCATTCCAGCCCGGCGCCGCAGGGGCCATGCTCGCCGCCATCTTTCTGTGCGTGTTCCTATTCGGTGTGATGTGGGGCGGCACCGCAATGGCCTTCGGCCTCGTCGGCCTTTCCGATCATGTGGTCAGCCACTTCGGCAGCAGCCCTTCCGGCATGGTCTTGCAAACGCTCTTGACCTTGCTTCCCATTTACTTCGCCATGTGGGTGGTCGCGCCGGTTTGGATGGCAACATGCACCATCGTCTATTTCGATCGTCGAATCCGGCTCGAAGGATTCGATATCTACGTCTTGGAGCAAGATGTACGGCGTGCGAGCGGCAAGAGTCGGTTTCAGTATTAGCCTGCTTCTCGCTGTCGTCGCCTCTTGGGCGATGACCCACGAGGAGATGCTCGAGCGGCTAGAGTCCGCTCGAACTCCGGATCAGGTTCGCGCCGCTTTGGACCAAGCCCGAACATCGCTCGAAACCGACGACGAGTTCTGGGAACAGTTCGATCGGGTCGAGCCGAACGATTCGAATCCAGAGCAACTGGATCGGCTCAAAGCGATGCTCCGAACGCGCATCGTTGCCGAACGAGTCGCTCCCGCCACGACCGGAGACCCGGCCCAAGTGGCTCGCGAGATCAAGCGCAACCCGGTGTATTACGACCCCGGTGTGGCTCGATCGAGCAACTGGATCTCGCGCGCGTTCCAGCGACTCGGCGAATGGCTAGAGCGGATTCGCATGCCGGAGAGGAAGATCAATGCTCCGGAGATCCCGTCCGCTCCCGGTTGGGGCAACGTGCTCATTCCCATCGTCTGGTTCGTGCTGGGTGCAGGGGTCCTCGCCTTCCTCATTTGGGCCGCCCGAACTTTCGGCTGGAAGATCGCGAAGCGCAAGAAGAAGATCGCCGGGCTCCTCGAAGAAGACGAGCCGGAGCGCACCGCAGACGAGTGGCTCGTCCGCGCCGGCGAACTCGAATCCGAGGGCCGGCACCGAGAAGCCGTCCGATGCCTCTATCTCGCTTGCCTCGTGCGCATCGACGAGGCGAACGTGGCCCGTTTCGTTCGGTCGGAAACGAACTGGGAACACCTGGCCCGCATCGATGTGAGCCCGCGCAAACCATCCACCCTCGACTTTCGGACGCCGACTCAGCGATTCGACCTCATCTGGTACGGCTTCCTCACCCAGGGTGCGCCCGATGTCGAGGACTTCCGCAACATTTATCGGAGCCTATGCGAAATCCTAAGCCTGCAAAAGTCGGCGTAAGCTCAGGATTGCCGGGGGTCGTTTGGGCGCTTCTCGCGCTGCTCGTCTTCGCGTCGATTCTGTTCTTCTTCGCTCGCGGCTCGAGCAGGCCCTATCCCTCGATCGAGAGCACCCTCCCTTCCGGCGTCGCCGTACTGGCAGATCTGCTTCGTCGGGATGGATTCGAAGTGACGATCGATACGGACGACCGACCTCGACTGGAAAAGGACGTGGTTGCGATCGCGTACTCCGTTCCCCAAGGTTTCTTTTCGTCGCCCGATACAGCGACACTGGACGCCATCGATAAGTGGGTGCGCGACGGAGGCACCCTGATCGGGATGAATCTGTCTGCCGACTTCGACCAGGCAAGCAAGGGCGCCACAGTATCAGAGGTCACAAACGATGAGTTCGCGTCGCGACGCTTGAAGCAGCGAGTGACGCTCGAGCGATCGTGGACCGCCGCGGCGGCGAACTCCTCGGTCGGTTCGTTCCCGCTCGAAGGCCGCTCGTCCGTTCCGGTGCGGTTCTTATCCGACGATTGGCACTTCGTCGTCGCGAGCGATTCCGGAAAGGGTGTGATCGTCGAAGTCGGGGACGCCCTCGGCAGCACGAACCGCTTCATCGACCGGGAGCAAAACGCCGTCTTCTTCCTCGACCTCATCCGGGCCGTCGCGCCGGGAAAGAAGGTCGTCTTCGTCGAAGCGCTCTTCGGGAACACCCGCGAGGTCGGCCTTCTGGCCAAACTAGGCTCATGGGCGAACGCAGCCTGGTGGCAGTTCCTCTTCCTCGCTCTCGTGGTGGTCTACACGCTGGGCAAGCGGTTCGGGTTGCCGGAACGCGACCGCCGCACCCAGCGCGGGGCAAGGGAACTCGTCGATGCTTTCGCTGACACGATGAACCGTGGAAAGCAGCGGGAACTCGCCCTCGAACTCATCGCGGCCGACGTGGAGCTGCGGCTGCGCCGCATCCTCTCGCTCGATGTCGGCGCAGACGAACGAGAATTGCTCGGAAACCTGCCCACCGAACTGGCTCAGGCGCTGGTCCTGGCAAAGAGGCCACCCGAGAAAGTCGCTCCTGGCGAGGCCACTCGCATCGGCCGCCGCCTCGTTGCGCTTTGCGAGCAATTCGAGTCGGAGCGCCGGCGGATGGGACCGGGAACCATGCTGATCCGATAAGATAGGACCATGGACAAATGGACCGTACGTGGAGTAGTCCTCGCGTTGGGACTGGCTGCAGTGGTCGCGCTTTGGGCGCAGGGGACGACCGGGGGCGGACAGCCGCCGGCCACCGGACCGGCTCAACCGAAGAGCGTCCTCAACCCGCGCTGGGAGTACCGTGTCGAAGCGCTCGAGCTCATCACCGGGACCAACGAGCGTTCTCGGAACGACCCGGAGGGGCTTCGTTTGCGCCAGCAAGCCGCGATGATGGGAGCCGCTCGCGAGGCCGAGCTTCGCAATTCGGTTTTCAAGTCGCTCGGCGAGCAAGGCTGGGAGTTGGTCTCCGTCTACTCGTGGCCGGATGCCTCGACCGAAGAGATCGGCGTCCGCACCAACGTTCGCTTCATCTTCAAGCGGAAGGTCGGCGAGGTTTCGGTGACGATTCCGTCGGCCGAGAAGCCGGCCGGAGGAGGAGGGGGATAGCCGCCGCTAATCCGGCCAGCCAGGGGAACACCCACCGGTAGGCGAACGAATCGCTCTTCGTCGGGATGACGAGATCGGCCATCACGAGGCGTTGCACGCGATAGGGCGCCTCGGCGACAATGCGGCCGCGTGCGTCGATCGCGGTCGTGCGGCCCTGGCTGCCCGAGCGTGCCAGCGGCAAGCCCGACTCTACTGCACGGAAGATCGAACCGATTCGAAGCTGCTCCGGCGCGCCCGTGCCCATGAACCAGTCGTCGTTGGAGAGCGTCGCTAAGAGTTGGGCGCCGTTGTCGGCTTGAGCCTGGGCGATGTTGGGGAACATGGCCTCGAAGCAAATCATGGGCCCGACCGAGATCCCGGCGACCTTCAGAACGCGGTGGCGATCCCCCGGAACGAAGTCGCCCGATGGCAAGCGAAAGTCCTCGAGGAAGGGGAAGAAGTCGCGTGCGGGCACGTATTCGCCGAAGATCACGAGACGAATCTTGTCCGTGTAGCTCCATCGCACGCCGTCGAACCCGAACGCCGACTGGTAGGCCGGGCTGCTTCCCCTCCGGCCACCGAGGACCGTCGGAAGAGGTGGTGGACCACCGAAGGGCGTCTGCGGCGGCAACCCGTCCCCGCCCGGCGACAGGCCCTCGGGGAGAATCAGGAGATCGGCCCGATTGGTAACCGCCTGCGCTCCAAGTACAGGCACAACCTCGGCCAAGCGCACCTGTTGTTGGTCCGGCGAGAGGAAGGCCATGTCCACTCCCGGCTGACCGATCGCGATGCGGCGCTTCTCGCCAGAGGGCTGCTGAAGGTAGCGGCCCAGGGATAGGCACATGAACGCCAGGGCGACGCTGGCGAGGGTCATGGTCTGACGTCGATCGGACTTAACCAAGAGGTTAGCCACGACCAGGTTCACGAGCACAACCCAAGCCGAAACGAGGAAGATAGTGCCGAACGCCGCCGTTTGAATCAACTGCGGCACGATCCATAGCGGCGTACCCACCAATCCCCACGGGTACGCCAGAAGAGGAACGTAGCTTCGGGCGGCTTCGATCCCCGCCCACACGAGCGGAATGAGCCAGGCATGGCCCGAGGCGAAACAGCGCTGAATCAGCCAGCCGGTCGCTGCGAAGTACCAGCAGCCGACCACTGGGCAGAGCAGCCAAGGGAGCAGCGCCCACTCGAAGGAGGCCCAGCGACCCACGAAAGGCATGATCCATACCATCTGGTACAGCCAGAAGAGGGCTCCGAACAGGATGCCCGACCGCCACGCTTGCCGCGGGGTGGAGTCCCGAAGCTGATTGAACCAAGGCACGAGCGCGACCAGGATGAGCAATCCGAGGTCGACGGGAGGGAACGCCACCGAATAGAGCACCACCGAGAGCACCGGGGGCCAGGCTCGCGAAATCCATTCCCTTCGGCGGATGATCGTGCTCCTCAGGACGGCATTGCCTCGAAGGCGATCGGCTCGATATGACGGCCGTCCTCCGCGAGAAAGTACAGGATCAAGGGAGGAAGCGGGTCGTGATTCCGCATCACTTTCACGAGGATCTCTGCATACCGATCGACCTCGAACTCACCCACATAGGGCTGGATCGCCCGCGGGATCGGCGTATGGGTGTCGTGATACTTGACGACCTCCTTCTTGTCGACCCAGACCCGCGCGCCGACTGCGGTGGCGGCAACGATGCGGTACCTGCCCGGCTCGGCGAACATCGCCTTAGCGTGGAGGTAGACGATCCCAGGACCCGAAGCAAACTTCGCTTCGAGATCGAACTCGACCCCGGGAAACACTTCGCGAGTCCATTTTACAGGCAGGTCGCTCCGCCCGTTAAAGGTCTCTCCCACTGTCTGAACGTCTTCCGCGCGGTAGGGCTTATCGAATCCCATTCCGTCGTGATTGACGAACGGGCCGACCCAATACCACGGCTGTCCGGCGAGGATGGGAACAAGGACCTCGTGCTTGTTCAGGGTGAGGTGCAGGTTCGTGACCGGAGCAATGATGGAGTTCTGAGGTGCCTGAACTACAAGAGCGAACTGTGACCTCTCGCCCTGGCGCAGGCGGAAGCTGGTCAGCTTGCTGGCGGTGAGCCATCCCGCCGGGCTCTGAAGCACCGGTTCCACGACGACCTCGCTGGCTCCAGGATTGCCTACCGTGAGAACCAGCCGGTTGGATTTCCCGGGGACCGCGACTGGAGCGTCGACATACTTATAGGAAAGTACGAGGTCTCCCACACGGGCGACCGCCTCGTCGGGCACTTCGGTGAGACGCCGGCCAAGGTCGGATGCAAGTACGACCGCAGGCATGGATTTCACTTGGACTGCCGTGGTTGCCTCTTCGATCGGCTCAGTGGCGGTGACCTCGACATCCGATTCGAGGGCCGGAGCTGTTTCTAAGGGAGCCGCTTCGGGTAATCGGACGATCGAGGCGATGCGATCGGCGAGGTCTTCGATGGTGCGCGGCGGCTCGATCGAACGTAGGCCGTGGCCACAGACGAACGCTTCGTCGAGGGGGTCGAGCCACTCGGGATCGAGGTCGGCATCGGCGGCGGTGATCAAGCCCACGACAAGCGCGTTTTGGTCCGCCGCGCCACCGCATCCGGCGGTTGCCTTGAGCGACTTGCCCGGATCGCCCCCGCCGTAAAGCAAGCCCGCAACGATGAAGGCCAGGTTCAGAGGCGCGTACTGTGGGTCACGGGTTTGGAGAGCGGGAGGGAGCAGCCCGTGCATGGTTTCGAGATCGTTCCCGGCGTTGAACGCTTGGAGCAAGCGGGTCAGCGCCGTCTGGCCGGTCGAGCCGGGGGGAAGCGCCGCCTTTGCGGCCTTGACGTAGTCGGCGGCATTCGCCCCATGACCGGCAAGGGACGCCATCGTCGCAACCGCCACCGCGCACGAAACTCCGTCATCGGCATGATCGATCGAGGCATCGGAGTAGGCATACTCCATTGCCCGGTCAGGGTCGCCGGAGAACGCGAGGCCCCAGAAGGCGGCCCGGCCGAGTGCCTGAGAGCCTCGGCGCAAGGGGTTTTGGAACCAGCCGCTGATCGGCGCGCCGAGTCCGCGGGCCATGTTCGTCTGCGCAAACGCGCACTCATTGGTGTTGTAGGTCCAATGAGCGAACATCGAAGCGCTGAGGCCTTCCGGCGGCAGTCCCTTGGCGAGGTGATCAGCCCAGACGAGCCATGCTTCGAGCGCCTCGGAAGGCGCCATTCGCAGCGGGATCGGCTCGTAGTAGTTCAGCGCCCGGAAGCCGGATTCGCCGCGCAAGGGGGCGCCCAGCGTTGTCCCGACCACCGAGCCGAGCACGGCTCGCCGAAGGTTCTTTACCTGAGCCATCGGTGGGTAGTTCCGCCGTCGGTCTGCTTGGCGCCAGACGGCGGCTTCCAGACGAAGTCCTCGGCCTTCATCGGCTTGTCGAACTCGATGTCGAAGTACTTGCCGGTTGCCTTCTCACCGCTTTCGAATCGCATTTCCCATCCGAGCGGCTTATAGGTCGCCTTCTCCAAGTAGAGCCAGTACTCGGTGTCGCTCGCTCCCTTTTCCGACATGCGCAGGACTCGAGCCTCTTTGCCGCCGTACTTCTCTTCGCGGGGCTTCATGAAGACCCACTGGGGCTGTGGCCCACCGAGGAATGTTTCGAATCCTGTGAGCCAGGGCGCGCCGATCATGTCGGCCTCGGCCTCCGCCTTGTTGTATTCCTTGCTTTCGGACATGAAGGCGTAATCGAACTTGCCGTCGATGTAGAAGGAAATCTCCTTCGACTCCATCTTCAGGTAGTTGGGTTTCATGGACCGGAAGGTGTACTTGGTCGGCTTTTGGTCCGCGCCCCAGGTGACCTCGACGGCTCCGCTGAGGGTCTTCACGGGCTTGAGGAGAGCGACCAACTTAGCATGAATGGCTTCCGCTTCCTCGTTGGATTGAAGGAGCGCGACAGCCAGGCAGGCGATGGTTGTCATGGGGCTATTGTGGCAGGCTGGGGGCCGAGGCGATACTTAGCCACAGCAGTCAAGGGGACTGGCTACCGTCGCAAGCGGGCACACAAGGCACGGTTTTCGAACTCTTTATCTTCGTGATGAGAATTCTGGTTTCCCTCGCCGCCCTTGTCGCGGCTCATTCGTCGCAGGCCCAAGGCTATCGGGTTCTCGATATCCAAGGCAATCGCTCCAATAATGCCCGGTACGCCGTTCTCGGCAATCTGCACTACTACCCTGCATCCGGTACGGTATCCCGGCCGTCAGCCTTCTACTTCAAGGACCAGGAGCGGACAAACCTGAACCAACTCGGAGTGCACTATCTTTGGTTCGGTCCGGCAAACACCTACTACTCTACCTGGCTCTCCTCAGATCGGAAGCGGTTCCACATCGAAGGAATAGGGTATCAGAAGAAGCGCGTCATCAACCGGCAGAACCGTCAGGAAACTATGACGATCACCGGTCGGCTGGTCGTTGATCTCTACAACGACGTGAATGGCCGCGATCGTATGGTCTGCTCCTTTACGCCGGATCGCAACCATCCAAACGCCGGTTACGCTACCCCCGGCCTGATCTTCGACGCCTCAATGCCCAGCGGTCCGATGTCCTTCCGGTTCCGGAACTGAGCAACGCTCCCTAGTACACTTTGGTCCGCGCCCAACCCAAATGGGCGCGGACGGCCTGGAGGGAATGCTCCAGCGGCTCGTCTCCCCTAACGACGATATCGCTCATCGCCCGAGACGGGATCACGTACCGTTCTTGGCTGGGTGCCACGTTCCGCTCGTACCTCGCCAGCGACTCTTCGAGGGTGCGGCCATAGGTTCCCACGTCTCTCGCGACTCGGCGATCGCGGCAAGCCTCGAGCCTGGTCTCGACAAAGACTCGAAGCGAGGCCTCCCCAGCGAGCGTGGTCCAGTGGAGCGCAAAGAGTCCTTCGATCACGACGAGAGCATTCGGGTAGATCGGTTCTGTCCCCTGCAGTCGAGCGTAAGCGGCCGCATCGTAAAGCGGCTTGTGAATCGTCTCCGACGCCTTCAGCAGTCGCACGTGGTCGACGAGCAAGTCGACATCGATCGCTTCGGGTGCATCGAAGTCGATTCGCTTGCGATCGTCGATCGAAAGCGATGCAAACGGACGATAGTAATCGTCGATGCTGATGTAGGCGGCATCGAGGTCGGTGGCCAAGCGGCGAGCGAGGGTCGTCTTGCCTGAGCAAGACACTCCGGCCACCAAGACGACAACCGCCATGCCGAGGACGATTATGCGTCACGATCTCGCGAAAATACAGGTCCCACGGCGGAAAGCCGTGGCTATACTCGCGCCATGAAGGGCGGCTATTGTGCCGAATGCGGGCACTCCGTAGCAGAAGGCGCCCAGTTTTGCGGGAAGTGCGGCGCTACGGCGGCGACAACCCCCGAAGCCGATCGACGCTGCGCCGGATGCGGAACCGCCCCGGCCGATCCTGGCGATCGGTTCTGCAGCGTCTGCGGGCAGCCGCTTCCCGGCATACCCTCGCAATGCCCGAGTTGTGGCCGTCCGTCGATCGAGACGTGGAAGCACTGTGCAGCGTGTGGGGCGACGCTTGCGCGTTTCGCCCCGCAGCCGGCCGCACCGCCGGTTTCGCGCCCACCGGCTCCTGTGCGACCAACCACCCGACGCCCGGTCTGGATCGTCACGGGCGCGATACTCGTCCTGATCGGACTCGTGGGGCTGGGGATCGGCATCGCCAGGCAGATGTCGGGCATGGGGCTTGCCGGCGGTTATCGGCGATCGCCGGCAACTTTGACGGACGACAAATCGGACGTTACCGCACTGGTCGAAGAAGAGCGCAAGAAGGAAGACCAAGCGCTCTCTGCGAAGGTGGCCGAACTGGAGGGGACGAAATGAGATCGCTGTGGATCGTGCCGGTCGCGCTGGTAACCCTCAACGCCTGCTGGGGATGGGGTACCGCGAGTTCTCCCGCCGAAATGAGCGAGGAGGAACTCAAGAAGGTCCGGCAGGTCATGGGGATCGCCGGTCTTCGCAACGACGAGGCCTTTTGGCGAGATTTTCAGGCCCGCCGCGGACCCCATCTGATTCACCAGTGGGTCGCTTGGCAGGCATTCGAGCTGCTCAAGCTGGACCCCGCGTTCGAGGGAAGCAACTTCCCCGACATCAAGGACATCAACCGCTGGGACGGTCAGTTCAGGGTCCCCGAAGGATGGGAGTTCTTGCCCTCGGGTCCCACCGAGCGTCGCGTCGCCCGGCGCGTGAACGAAGCCACCCGGCCCGAGCTAAACGACACCGCCTGGCCCGAGGAAAGCCCAGGCCCCGACGCCGAGAGCACCCGCCGAAACCGGTGGAATCCGTTCTACAACGGTCGAGCCCACTACTGGAACCCTTGGCTCCGAATCGGCGGCGCGCCCCTCGAGGCCGGAGGGCTCTACGTTCAACTCGTCAAGGCGCTGATGGAGGACACGTCCGACCGAGAAAGGGCTCGGCTCGCCTGCTACATGGCGCATTACGTCGGCGACGTGGCCAGCCCGAAGCATGCTGACGCCCTCGTGATCCCCGACGCCCTCATGCCGAGGATCGAGCAGTATGCGACCGAGTTCATGAAGCTCAAGGACAAGAGCATGAAGGACTGGATCAACTCCACCCCTGTGGAGGACACCAAGAAACTCTTTCGCATGATCACGAACGCAGCGAGCCCGGGGATCTCCGCAGCATTCTGGCAAAGAGTGGAGCGGCACATCGCTGTACATCCGTTCCTCTCGACCGGATGGGGGCCGCGTCTCGCCGTCCACCCAAAAACCCTCAATTCGTCGATCGCCGTGTACCTCGAGAGCGTCGCGCGACGCCCAACTCTTGGCGGAGTGCCCAAGCCGCTCGAGCGCTTCTTCAACTACTTCGATCCGTTCTACATCAACGGCGAGGTTCTCCACCCAGCCTTCAGCGAAGTCAACTGGGCCTTCGCCAATCCAGCCGGGGAACACCTCTACTGCGAGACGAACACCGGCATGATGGCTTTCGTCGGCAAGCACCTGGGCAAGCCGATCATTCCGGCCATCCCCAAGCCGGAAGCTTGCGGATTCGCGGCTTCACCGGCGTTTTTCGATCCGAAGTTCGGCAACCAGGCGCGCATCCGGGCGATGGGGGAACTCGTCCAGAACTGCTCAGAACAGTCCCACGGCCAGATCGAGTGGGATTTCGACTTCCGCGAAGGCGTCTTCGAGGGTGCGCTGACGGTTGCGGTTCGCCATGTTGCCGGGGCGTTCCGCGCATGCATCACCGGCATGCGCATCGACGCCCGGATCGTGGGGGACGGCAGCGGCAAGTATAGGGTCCGGTGCAAGTTCACGAACGTGTCCGAGCAGCGTGTCGATCTGCACGGCGCGCTCCTCAGCTGGGATGGCGGCGCCGTCAAAGTGACGCCGGACCCCAACGTCTCCCTGTCCGGCAAGGGGTTGGGGAAGGGCGAGGTGGTCAGCCAAGAGTGGGAGATCGAAGTTCCCGAAGGATCCGAAGTACCCGAGTTCACGGTCGATCTCTACGGTCTGTACAAGGACATCCTTGATCGGGGCTGGCAGCGGGCGCCCGTGAAGCCTGGCGGTCTGACCATCGCCCACGGACCCGCGGCTGGAGAGAAGGAAGTCCGTACCGGCAATCCGCTCGATCTCATCGTCGTGTTCGACACGAGCGGCTCGATGCAGTCGTCGATCGACAGCGTCCGCGAACAAACGGTCGAGACGATCCGACGCCTCAAGACGAAGTGCCCCGACATTCGTGTGGGTCTGGTCGAGTATCGGGATTTTCAAGATGCAGAGGCTCCTGCCATGCGTGCCTGGGAATTCGACAGCCCGGAGAACCAGATCGAACGGATGAACGGCTTCGTAGCCAAAGGTGGTGGCGACGAGCCGGAAGACCAGTACGCGGCCCTCATGCGTGCGATCAAGATGAAGTGGCGCAATACCGACGAGGCCGGCAACTCGGTCACCAAGCTGATCGTGTTGATTACCGATGCCTCCGCTAAGAAGCCCGACAAATTCGGCAATACCGCGGACAAAGTCGCCAAGGCGGCTTTCGACGTCGATCCGGCGCACATCTACCCGATCGTGGTGGGTGGAGCATCCCAAGCGATCGCCGACGCCCAAGAGATCGCCGACAAGACGAGCGGAGAGATGCTCTCGGCCAAGAGCGGAGCCGAGGTCGCCGATCGGCTCGCCGAGGCGGTCGAGAAGGGCATGGACAAGCATGCGGCTCCGGTCGTCGAGGCGCCTCCTCCTCCTGCTCCGCCGAAACGGCCGATGCCGACGCCCGTGTACCTCATCGGTGGCGGTGTGCTGGCCCTCCTCGGAGCCGGGGTCTTGCTGGCCGGACTTTCGGGCGGGTCCCGCGAGCCGACTTGCGGCAAGTGCGGGGCCGCCCTGGTTTCTGGCCGAAAGTTCTGTACGTCGTGCGGCGCGCCGCGGGAGGACCTAAGATGATCGAATTGGCTCAAGCCGACGGCGCAGGCATCGTGGCGCTCTTGCTCAAGTTCACGGGCCTGGTGCTTGGGAGCCTGTGCGGCACTTACCTTTACACGGGGATCGTTCTTCACCTTTTGGCCAATAAGACGAAGACCCCCGGAGCGGGGCTTGCCTGGGTGCCGATCGGCAATCTGTTCTTGATGTGTTCGATCGCCCGCCGCTCGCCCGCCACGGTCGTCCTTCTGCTCATTCCGATCGTCAACCTGGTGGCCGGGGCGGTGCTTTGGATGTCGATCGCCGAGAATCGCGGGAAGCCCGCGTGGACGGGAGCGCTCGTTTTCATTCCGATCTTGGGCCTGCTCGTGCCGTTCTATCTCATCTCCGGTCCGCCCGCCGACCCGGTCGGAACGCCTTCGGCCGCTCCGCCGGTCCTGTGCCCGAACTGCCGAACACCGGGGCGTCCGGGCGAAGCATTCTGCGGCGAATGCGGCGTCGCGCTGCCGTCGACGGCCCCCGTGCCCGTATCGGTGAGGCGGACGCCGGCCCTCCAACTCGCGGCAGTGGGAGCCGTTCTCGTGGCGGTTTTCGTGGGAGGATCGAGCGCGGCCGTTTGGGGCTGGATGGGTTCTGCCCTGGCCTATAACCCGCCCAAGCGAACAGCCCCCGCACTCCCGGGCCGCATGGCGGGCACGATGAAGGAATTCCCCGTCGATAGTGCCCCCACTTCACCGGCCAAGCCGGATGCCGTCGTCGCAGAGACGTACCTTGCCGACGGCGCGTCCTCGAAGGTCCCCGAGAAGTGGCTGCCGAAGGGCGTCGACCGCTCCAGCATGCCCAAAAGGGCCAAGTCTCTGACCTCCGCGACGTACCGCAAGAAGAAGACCGACGAGCCTGTCGTCGTGACGGCAATCGAACCTCGCGATCCGGGCGGAGACCTCCCGGGCACGCTCGCCGACGATATCACGAAGGCGGGTGGAGGGACCAAGACCGGTATCCAAGTGGATAGCCCTACCGGCGCCACCTATACCGGTATCCGGATCGAGCAGCCGACCACCCAGATCTACATCCTAACTCGCGGCGATACCGGTACCGTGATCATCGTCCTCGCGACCGACCCCTCCACCTTCGGCACGGCGGACCGCCTCGCGGAAAACCTAGGCAACGGTCTCGGTCTTGCCGAGCCAGATACCGAAGAAAACCCCAACCCCCTGTTTCTGTTGCCGACCACCCTTCCCGCCGGCCTCGAATTGGTCGACCTCCAGAGCCTGACCGCCGAGGAAGTACTAGCCCAGGCGGAGTGGCAAAAGGCCGAGGCCGAAGCTTCATCCGACGCTCAAGCCCGAAAGGCTCTCGCTGCGGTGCGCCAATTGCTTCCGGAAAGGTGGACGATCGCCGAATACGCCGACGGCAGTGGCAAGCAATGGCGAGCCGGCGTACTGGACTATGCCGATGTTCGGCGGACGTGGTTCTTCATGTACTTCCTCAAGTCGCTGCTCACGGCGGCCGAGATGCGCACCGTAACCGTGCGCGGCGTGGAAGGGTGGCTGATCCAGGACGGATCCGCTTCGAGTCTGGTTTTCCAAAAGGGGCCCTACATCGCAATCGTCGACGCTCCGGACGGCACCCCCGCCGAGCGGCTGATCGCCTTCGGCGACGTGATCCAGCTCTGATCGGTCGAGGATCGTTGAGATTCCCCCTCACGCCGTGAGGAAGGAGCGTTTCGAAGAAAGGGCGTGAGAAGTGACCTTATGAGCGGCAGTTGGGGCAGATCGGAAGCCGGCTTTCTCGAATCGTGCCGCAGTTCGGACAGACGATTTCGTCGGCGTCGTCGGTCGCTTCCCAGCCCGCAGCCGCCAGTACCTCCTCCTCCTCGATCCGACGGAGTTCGCCAAGGTCGTATCGACTCGTCGGCCGTCTCTCTCGAACGGCCCAGACGATCGCCCCGACGAACAGCAACCCCGCGATCACGAGCAGGGCTTGGCCATGCGGGGTCGTCGAGAGCGCTCCACCCAGCAGGGCGAGGGCCAGGGCCAATGCGACGACGCCGATGGGGCGCCGGTCCGTCATGTGTGATACTCCGCGTTGATCCGAACGTAGCCGTAACCGAAATCGCAGGTGTAAATCGTGGCCGTCTCGCCTTCGCCCAGCCGCAGGTCGATCACGACGTGATCGGACTTGAGCGCGGTCGACACTCGCTTTGCATCGAAGCCGGCAGGCGATCCGCCTTCGAAGAGAGTGTGATCTTCTCCGGACGCTCGCAGGCTCAAGATCGCGGTCTGGGGGTCGAACAAGACCCCTGACCGGCCAGCCGCCATCAGTATCCGTCCCCAGTTCGGGTCGCAGCCGAACATCGCGGTCTTGACCAGGGGGGACTCGGCGATCGTTCGAGCGATCCGCAGGGGGTCTGCACTGCCGGTGACCACGACCTCGACCAGCTTGGTCGCTCCTTCGCCGTCGCGAGCGATCTGGCGCGTAAGGTCCAGGCAAACCTCGGTCAGAGCGGCCTCGAGGTCGGATTCTGCGGGGCGAACTCCGCTGGCTCCGCTCGCGAACACGAGGGCCATATCGTTGGTCGAGGTGTCGCCGTCGACGGTGAGACGATTGAAGGTTGCGCCGGAGACCCGGCGCCAGACGTTGCCGAGCAAGTCGGGATCGACTGCGAAATCGGTCATCACGAATGCAAGCATCGTGGCCATGTTCGGCGCGATCATCCCGCTGCCCTTGGCAACGCCGTACACAACTCCTCCGCCGGTCTCGGCTCTGGCCGACTTCTCCACGAGGTCCGTCGTGAGGATTGCGTCCATGAAGGGTTTGGGGTCGCCGCCTAACGCTTGCCCGGCCGCAGCGATGCCCCGCTCGACCCGCGCCATGTCGAGCAGATGGCCGATGATCCCTGTCGAGGCCACCGCCACCTCTTCGGGACGGCAGCCGATCGCGTCGGCGGCGAGTTCGGCCATACGCGCGGTGTCTCGCTCGCCCTGCTCACCGGTGCAGCAGTTCGCGTTTCCGCTGTTCACGACGAGCGCGCGAAGCCGGCCATCGGCGATCACGGCACGGGTGTAGTCCACACAAGCGGCCCGGACGGTGTTCGTCGTGAATACCCCCGACCCGCTCGCGAGTCCATCGCAAACGAGGAGGCCGATATCGTTGCGTCGGTTTTTCAGGCCGCACCTTGCCCCTCCGAGCAGAAAGCCCTTCGGGATCACGGCCATAGCCCCGCCATAGGAAGGCCCGTGTCCTCCGGGAAACCGAACATGAGGTTCATATTCTGAATCGCCTGACCGGCGGCTCCCTTAACCAGGTTATCGATCACCGAGACCAGCACGGCATGTCCCGTTCGCTCGTCGAACGCCGCGGCGAGGACGCATCGATTCGATCCCTGCACCTCCTTCGTCGAGGGCCAACCCTCCGTTCGGATTTCTACGAAAGGCCGGTCCCGGTACGCGCTTTGCCAGGCACCGAGCACGTCGGCTCGTCCAGCCCCCGCTCGGAGAGGAACATGGATGGTCGAGCAGATGCCTCGTGCCGCCGGGATGAGGTGAGGAGTGAATCGCACCCTCCTCCCCAGTTCCTGCTCGATTTCCGGCGTATGTCGGTGCCCAGTAACGCCGTAGGGTTTGAAGCCACCGGCCAACTCCGTGAAGAGATAGTCGGTTTCGGTCTTACTGCGGCCCGCGCCGCTCACGCCAGACTTGGCATCGACGACCGGGATTCCGTCGATGAGGTCGGAAAGCGGAGCCAGGGCGAGGAGCGTCGCGGTGGGATAGCATCCGGGATTCGCGATCGCTGTTGCCGCCGCGATTTCCTCTGCCGCCTTCGATTCGCATAGCCCGTAAACCGGCCAAGGTTTGCATTGGGCAGCGGTATGTGGGCGCCCGTACCAGGTTTCGTAGTCGTCGATGCGGCTGAGCCTGAAGTCGGCGGAGAGGTCGATGACTCTCATCCGGCGCTGGAGAGCGGGAAGAAACTCCATCGCGAATCCCGCCTCCTGGCAGAGGAAGGCGACGTTTGCTTCGAGGGATTCTGCATCGAACGGCTCGAGTACCAAATCGCTGGCCAGCCAGGGACAGGCCCCACGGAGCGGTCGGCCTGCCTGTCGCTCGCTGGTGACGGTGCAGACCTGCGCGAGCGGATGCGCGGAGAGCAGGCGCACGACTTCGGATCCGGTGTAGCCCGTCGCTCCGATGACGGCGGCCACGATCGGTTGCTGGCCCATCGACTCAATGTAGCACGGTCACGGCGACTTCGGCACCCAGAGCGCGACGAGGAGCGACGCCGCGACACAGATCACGCCCGCCGCCAAGTATGGCGCGGAGGGCGAAAGATCGAACAGAACGCCGCCCAGAACCGGCCCGACCAAGAAGCCGACAGACCTCGCGCTTTGCAGCCAGCCGAAGAGCTCTCCATGCCGACCTGCCGGCGTAATGCGGCTGGCGAGGCTATTGACCGTCGGATTCGACGTCGCCTGGCCGTAGGCGAAGAGGGTGCTCGCGAGAAACAAGGCAGCTAAACCGGGAGCGAACGGCATCGCGGCGAGGCCGAGTCCCTGGAACAGATAACCCTGCCGAAGCAGCGCTCGATCGCCAAAACGGCGGCTGAGCCGCGTTAGAAGCAGACCAGAAACCACGACGGTGAGGAGCGATTCATAGCCGAAGATCAAGCCGAACTCTGTCTGATCGAAGCCCAGCGTGCGCTGGATCAAGCGGCCAAATGTGCCTTCGAGCGCGGCGAGAGAGAACCAAGAGACGACCGAAATCGCGACTAGGCCGCGCAATGAGGGCAGGTCGCGCAAGATCGAGATGCCGAATCCGGTGGAGGACGGTTCGGCGACCGGAGCGGCGGGGCGAATGGCCGGGATGCCCCATGCAACCCAGAGGGCAGCGAGTCCCGACGCGCCGGTCGCAACGACTCCGATCCAGTCCGAGCCGCCCGCCGCGGCGAGAGCGGCGGCCAGGGTCGGCCCCACGATGAGCCCCGCCGAGATGGCGGCTCCGACCCGGCCCATCGCTCCGACGCGCTGTTCTTCCTCGGTGACATCGGATAGATAGGCTTGGGCGACCGCGACGTTCGCCGCGCCTAAACCGGCGAGGACCCGTGAAGCGAGGATGCCCCAGAGGTTGCCCGAGATCGCGTAGACCGCCATTCCTCCGGCCGAGAAGGCCGTGCAGAGTAGAAGGACCGGCTTGCGCCCGATCCGATCGCTGAGCCGTCCCCAACGGGAAGAGACGAGCATCTGAACCAGGAACATGCTGCCCAGCAGCAGACCGATCTGAAGCCCGTCGGCACCGAAGCGCTCGGCGCGGAACTGAAGGTCGATAAGAATCATCCCGAACCCGGCGAGGTCCAGAAACACGGCGCCGAGGATCGGGATTTCCCTGCGGTTCATGGGCCCCGGATTATGGGCCTACGGACGGGTTTAGGTGATGATCTCTTCGGTTCGGCGTCGCCAGCCCTTCCACACCAGGCGGAGGAGAACGAGTCCTACGAGCCAGATTGGAGAGTAGACCACTAGCCAGATCGCCACGGTGACGAGTTTGCGAAGGGCTCCCATGAGCGCGGTCGAGGCCTCGGCCCAGGCTTCTGCCGCCCAGTTCTGGTCTTTCGGCGCGATCGGCGCGGTCTCCGAACTCTGGAGGAGGGATAGCCGGATCGTCGACAGGGCGGCGAGTTCGGACATGTTCTTCCGTTGGGCAGCGATCTGCTCGATTTGAGTTCGGACGTCGGTGAGCCGCCCCTGGACTTCGAGCATGTCCTTGACCGTTCGCGTGCTCTTGAGCATCTCACGCAGGGTCTCCTCCTGGACACCGAGCGTTTTGAGCCTCGCTTCCATATCGACGAGTTGGGCGGTGACGTCCTCGCCGCTGATGGTCTTACTCAACGGCACGCCGAGAGCGGAGAAGGACTGCAGGACATCGTCGAAGCGCCCAACGGGCACGCGGAGAGCGAGGTCGATGCGCGGAAGGCTGCCGGCAAGGCCGGTGCTCGAGGAACTCTCCACGAAGCCGCCGGCTTCCTCCGTGATGTGAAGCGCCCTCTTCTCGGCGTCGTCCACCTTGTTGACCCGGACCTCGAGGTTCGCTTGGCGGATGATCTGCCGTTGGGCATACACGATCGTGGTAGCGGCGGGGGCCACGTTCGAACCGGGTACGTCGGCCTCCTCAGATTTGTACTTCGCGTCCACGTGCGACATGTCCATCCCCGGAGACGGCGCGCCACCAGACTCCATCGAAGGCCGCATCCGGGCGGACTCCATGGAGCGGCCGCATCCGCCGAGGACTAGCAAGAGCGATACGAGGAGGAGAGAGATTCTCATTTTTCTATGCACCTACGGCCTTTTTGTGTATCCATGGAGACCATTCGTTCAGGGGAATAGGGACTCGCAGGACTCGCGCCTGGGACCGTTTTCATCGCAAACGGAGAACATGGCCCTACCGCTCATGTTGACGCCCGCGTATCGGCCTTTAGCGTCGAGCACGTAAAAGCTGAGGCCGAAAGCGGGCCGTCCTCGATCGTCGAGCAGGCGTTTCTCCCTGGTGTTCGCCGCGACCCGGCGAAGTGCTTCGAAGCCTGCATCTTTGGGATGCTTCCCTCGCCGGAGTTCTTCGACGACGAGGAAGGAGCAAAGGTTGTACAGGTTGGCTTCGCCGCGTCCGGTCGAACCGGCGGCGCCGACCGGGTTGTCGACGTAGAGTCCGGCACCGAGGATCGGCGAATCGCCGACCCGACCGGGGATCTTGAAGGCCAGGCCGCTGGTCGTCGTGACACCGCAAATCTCGCCCTTGGAGTTCATCCCGAGACAGTTGATCGTGCCCCAATAGTGCTCGCGGTCGATAAGGCCTTCCCTCATCATCGCGAGCGCGGCGCCGTCTCGCCTGGCCGGGTCGAGATAGTGGTCCGGATCGATCCGGCGCTTCCACTCCAGCCAAAGCTGTCGCGATCGGTCGCTGTTGAGATCGGCCTCGACGGTGAACCCCATCTGGCGGGCGAAGTCCTGCGCACCTCTCCCGACCAAGAGGTGATGGTCGGTGCCGGCGGCGACGAGACGAGCGACCGAACTCGGCGTTCGGACACCCTCCAGGGCAGCCACGCCCCCCGCCCATCGCCTTGTCCCGTGCATGACGCAAGAGTCCAATTGGACGACGCCGTCGGCATTCGGCAGCCCTCCGTAGCCGACCGACGTATCGGCGGGATCGAGTTCGACGATGTTCACCCCGGCCACGACGGATTCCAACACATCGTCGCCGCCGACGATCTTGCGATAGGCTTCCTCGATACAAGTACGCGGTCCGCCGTTCTTGACGGTATGCCCGTTTCCGCTCGCGACGACGATCGGTTTAGCCTGGGTCGAGACCAAGATGGTTGGCAGCACCGTCGACGGTGCGAGGGCGGCGGCACTACCGACCAACAGGTCGCGACGCGTGAGACCCTTCATGCACCCATTTTGGAGTGCGCGGGCTCGGCCGCGCTTTCCGGCTCAGGGGTGCGCTTCCCAGGACCGTCGCGAGTTTGAGATCTCGAAGACCTCAGGGCTGAACGTAAAAGGCGACCTTCATCTTCCGCTCCATTTCGAGCCAGTAGCGGATGCCGAGGTCGCGGTCCATGCCCTGGATGCGGGGCAGTCGCATCGGGTCGAGTTTCTCGTCGGTAGGAGCTAACGCTGGACCCGCGCCGGCGAGGGCGACCGAGCGGAAGCCGTAGGTCTTGCCGTTGTACTTGAACGATTTGAGGAGGGCACGATTTTTCGGCATCACGCCGTAGGGCAGCGCGAGATGGCGGGGCTCGAAGCCGAGACCGCGAATCCAGTCGATCGACTTGCCGAGTTCCGCGCAGACCTGCTCGTCGGTCAGCTTGCCAAGGCTTTTGTGGTTCCAGGTGTGACTGGCGAGTTCACAGCCCCAGTCCTTGAGCATCTGGATCTTCTTATCGCGGAACTTCTTCTGGCCGAAAGGGCCGTTCGGCAGGACGTAGAAGGTCGCCCGAACCGGAAAGTCGGGGTATTTCTTGGCGAACGTCTCCCAGATGCCGACCGCGCAGTTGGGATCGAGCGTCCCATCCTCGAGGAACCGGAATTGGCTGGGGTCCGAATCGTCGAAGGTGACGACGACGGGGATTGCTCCCGGCGCGATATCGATCTCGTTATCGAGATATTGGCTCAGAGTCACCGGCCGGTAGCCCCGTTCGTAAAGCAACTGGAGGTCTTGCCTGAACTTCTTGATCGAGCGGTCGTACAGGGTGTCTTTTGCGACGATGCGGTGATACTCCAGGACCATCACTTTGCCGCTCGTGTTGCCCTTACGCTTCGAAACCCTCTTCGGAGGGGGAGGCTTCGGTTTTGGGGGCGGTTCTGCGGCCGCCGCGACCGCCGGCTTGATCTGCAACTCGGTTGCCATGGGTCGCCCACACGATCCCAGCGTCATACCGAGGGCAACGGCGAGGATCGGTGGAAGTAGCTTGAAGTTCACGGCGGCGCAGGCATTTTACACCCTGGCGGCCTAGCAAGCCTAGGCCTTTGGTCCAGGCGATACTGCACAGTCATTGCTCCACAGGGTACAATTCTTGCCACCTTGAAGACTGCGACGCCCTTCTGCAACCGCCCCGAAGAAGTCGAAGTCCTCACCTTCCCCAACTGACAAGGAGGCTCCCACTGATTCTATTCGTAGACGATGATCCCGAAAGATGGAACGTGTTTTGCCGAAGAACTCCCGGCCGTCACCTCTGGGCACAATTCCCAGAGGAAGCCATTGCCCTCTTGCAAGGCCGTGCCTTTACCGAGATCCACCTCGATCATGACCTGGTGGATGAGCAAGTTTACGATTGGATGGAGTTCGATGAGCGTAGCGGATACATGATCGCGAAGTGGATCGCCGAGCACCCAGAGGCATCGCCAGAGGCCAAGATCATCATCCACTCCTTGAACGAGCTCGGGGCGGAAAGAATGAACCAGGTACTACGCCTGGCTGGACGCAAGCAGCTGGTCATCCCATTTGTATTCTTGCTCGATGATAGTGCCGAGGAAGCCAGCTAGAGTTTCACGGCTGTCACGCCCCTACGAGGACTTGGAGATCAGCGGGACCCAACTTGATCGGTCACCGCGATCTTCAGTCCGTCGAACGCGAGCGCGATGCCGGGCGGAAGTGCCGCATTGGTGACGTCGTGGTCGAAATCATGGCTGAGGTGGGTGAAGTACGTCTGCTCCGCACCGAGTTCCCTTGCGACTTCGATCGCCTTGTCCAGGTGAAAGTGGTTGGGATGGGGCTTGATTCGGACGGCGTCGAGGATCAGCGTCCGCAATCCCGATAACCGCAGCCAAGACTCTTCGGGAATCTCGCTCACGTCGGTCACGTAGGCGAAGTCGCCCAGCCGCAGAGCCACCACGGTCATCTCGCCGTGAAGGACCATCATCGTCTCGATCGTCATCCCGCCTGCCACTAACGGGTCGGGAACGTCCCGGAGGTCGAAGCGAGGAACCTCGATCCCATCGGGGAAGGGTCGAAAGGCGTAATCGAACACCCGCCGGATATCCGCCTGGGCTTCGGGCCGAGCATAGACCGGCATGTCGCGTTTCGATTTCAGGCAGAACGATCGAAGGTCGTCCATTCCCATGATGTGGTCGGCGTGAGTGTGCGTGATCAGGACGGCATCGACCATTCCGATTCCTTCTCGAAGCAGTTGCAGGCGCAATTCGGGAGCGCAGTCCACGAGCAGGTTGCCCGAGGGACCCTGAAGCAGTAGGGAAGGCCGCGTTCGGTGGTTCTTTGCATTTGCCAGAAACTCGGGCGTATAGTCGACGCCGAGGGTGGGGACTCCGTTGCTCGTCCCCGAGCCGAGAACGATCGCGGTTGCCGTCACCGCCCGATCTTATCGCTTACCGCGAGCGCGACGAGGACACTCGGAACCTCCGAGTACTGCGACACCCTTTCCAGGCACCGAGCATAGTTGCGCTCGGCGAGATCGTCGTTGATCGGCATCGACTTGCGGGCTTCGACGATGAGGTCGATCGCCTCGACGAAGAACGAAGCGCGGTTCTGGGGCAGCGACTTATTGGGGACGGCGGCGTACTTGCGGGTCAGCTGCTCGTAGATCGTTTCCCAACTGGTGCGGGCCTGAATCTCCGCCATCTGGCGATTGATGGCCTGTTCCTGGAGCCTCCGCGCTTCCAAGTCTCGGCGTTTCTCGGTCTCCCAGTCGGTCATCGACGTGCCGTTGATCACGCGGAGTTTGACCTCTTGGCCAAGACGCGCCGACATCGCCTTCTCGATCAGCAGCCGAGTGGCCGGCAGCTTCAGGTGTCCGGCGAGGTCGGATTCTTCATGCGGGACCCCAAGAACGAAGACGTCGTCCTCGAGGATGACCGGCTTGGAGGTGTTCAACGCCGCCCAAACACCCACGCCGGTGACCCCGTTCCGGACCTCCGGCAGCGCCTCATTCCAGACCTGGGTCACGTCCGACATCGGGAGAGATTATAGTACGGCGTCCTTCGGCGGTGCCGGGCGCGGGGTGAAGCTGGAAAGCCAGTCGCCCTCGTAGGTGACATCTCCCCACATCCCCTCACCGGAGGCGCAGAAGACGGGGAAGGCGGTCTCGAACTCTGCCTGCCGCCCGTCGGGAAAGAGGACTCGAACGTAGTAGCGCAGTTCGGGAATGTCGACATCTTCGATCGTGAACAGCATCTCGCCGAGCTGATTGATCCCGAAACGCGCCATGACCTGGACTCCGGTTGCCAGCTTCTTGTCGGCGGTCCGATCTTCGCGCAGCTTGGCATGACCGCTCGTCAGGCTCCAGGCGACGGCAATGAACCCAAGGAGATCGAGCAGCCCGCCGGCCAGAATCAGCGGGGTCCTGCCCCCGACGAAGCCGACGAGCAACAGGACTGCCCCGAAACCCATGCTGATGAGCCCGAACAGCATGAGCTTCCCCACGAACTCCTGCCTTTGTGGGTCCAGCATGTCGAATTATGGGCCGATCGGAAAGTTACCGGTCTTTGGGACGGTTAGAGGGTTGGCATGGCAACTGCAAGGTAGTTGCGTCGGAGCATGCTTATGACCAAACCTATCCTCGCATTGACGCTCGCAGCGTCGGTGGTGCCTGCCACCGCGCTGCCTACTCTCGACATTATCGGAACCGGCAAGGGCAAGAACACCAAGATCTCCCTCAACTTCGGCTCCGACTACGATTCGGTCTTCGCCGGCGAGCTCAATCTGGAACTGATCACCGGCATGGGGACGACCCAGTTTCGCGGCTTCTGCACGGACGCCGATCTTCGGGCGCCCGGTGGTTCCTGGGGTATCCAGATTCTCGACACGAACAGTCTCAACCCGTACGGCTCTCGGATCGCGTATCTCGTCAACAAGTACTTGCCCGGTATCACCGCCACGGGAACGAACGACGAAGGCCGCGCCTTGCAACTGGCGATCTGGGAACTGTCCGAGGAGTCGAGCAATACGTTCGATCTAACCGGCGGTTCATTCCGAGCGAGCGAGACGAACGGAAACCCCCTCTCGGCGGCGACGCTGAACTGGACCCAAACCTATCTCGCCGATATGGGTAGCGGCGTGGGTCCGTTCTACGCATCGAACCTCAACTCCAACAACCGCCAGTTCAGCCAGAACATGGTGACCGCCGTGCCGGAGCCCGCGTCGATCGCCGCGATCGGCCTCGGCCTCGCAACCCTTTTGCGACGCCGCCGGCGGCGCTAGGGTCGACCCTTCATAATGGAGCCATGACAACCGCTTGGGTCATGGCTCTTCTCGCGCTTGGACAGACGATCGACAGGCTCCCGACCGACGATGTGTGGGTCTATCCTCATGCCTCGGATGTCAAGGACGCCTATCTGAGAACGTGGGGAGCCAACGGGAAGGCCGTTGCCGGGAAGGACGATGCCCTCGACGAGTTCTCGTATTCGTATCTCCGGTTCGATCTGACGGGCCTGCCCGAAGGGGTGCTGAAGGAAGCCAAGCTGATCCTGACCGCGACCGCCGACCCTGGCTGGACCACGTCGGATCTCAAAGCGACTCCGATCCAGGCAAGGTTGGCCGCCGGCAACCTCGCGGAAAAGGACTGGTCTTACGACGCACTTGCCGCCAAGCTGTCGCCCTCCGAGGCCGCCGAGGCGGTGTTTGGAGTCTCGACGGCTGGACCCATCGAGAAGGGCAAGGAGCCGACGCTGACGATCGACCTCATGCAAGGTCCAGCGAAGTTCGCCGACGCCTTCGGTGCGGCTCGAAAATCGGGCTTCGTGGTCTTCGCCCTGACGTCCGCGTTGAACCCCGCCGAAGTGGGTCGCACGGCGATTTACAAGTTCTATTCCAAGGACGGGCCCGAGAAGTTTCGGCCCGTGCTGCGGCTCGTCTTCGATTAAAGGCGAGTTCCTTCGTGCCCGAGTCGGTCGTAGCGGGCGACCTCGAACGCCGGGGCCACCCGTGCGATTTCTTCCATGATCTCCTCGGCGCTGAAGAACGGAGTCTGCGGTTGCGCCCGCAGCATGGCTTCGGCAAAAATGCGCCAGGCCGGCTTGGCGTCGCCAGCATCGGGGATTACCTGCCGCAGTCGCTGGACCCTTCGCTCCATGTTCGTGTACGTCCCGTCCTGCTCGGCGGGGCCTAGCATGGGGAGGATCACACTGGCGTATGAAGTGGCCTCGGTTTCGACGATGTCCTGGACGACCAAGAACTCAACGCCTTCGAGGGCTCGTTGAACAAGGTCGCGATCGGCGTGAAGGGCGAATGGATCGCAGCCGACCAGCCATAGGGCCTTGATGCGACCGTCGGCGCAGGCCCGCAGCAATTCGTGGGTCCCTAGACCTGGTTCCCTCGGGATCTCGATTCCCATCGTCCGACCGACCTCCGCCGCGGCTTCGGCGTCGGCGAGTGCCACTCCGCTCGGAAGGAGTTCGGGATGAATGCCGAGTTCGAGCGCGCCCTGGTCGTTCGCCCCAAGGGCGTAGAGATTGAACTCGGCGCGAAGGCACATGGCGAGTCCGGCAAGGTATTCGAGCGTGCCTTGGGCGTCGGCTACATCGAGCAGCCGGTGGGTCGTCACGATCGCCGCGTTCGGGCCGAGAATGTCGGCGGCTTCGCGGATTCGATCTTCTGGAACACCGGTCGCAGAGGCAGCCGCGCTCGGCGAGTAGCGCTTCAAGTCCTCGCGGACAGGATCGGGAACGGTCGCCCTCCCGCTCTCCACCGCTGCCGCGAGAAGCCCACCAGCGAGGGCCATTTCCGTGCCAGGTCGATATCGCAGCACGAGGTGGGCGAACGAATCGGCGTCGGTGTCGCGGTCACATGCGACGACCACCTTGGTCCCATTCTTGAACCACGCTTTGCGAAGGCGCAAGAAGAGGATCGGCTCCTCGTCGGCCAAAGAAGTACCGATAGCGAGGACGGCCGATTTGTGCTCGAACGCCTCGATCGAGGTTGCAACGGTCGGCATCCCCATTTTGGACTCGAGTCGATCCGACGCTGCGGAGAGGTGCCGGGTCCATCGGTGGTCGAGGTTGTTGCTTCTAAATACACCTCGGAACAGCTTCTGCAGGAGGTAGTACGACTCGTTCGAGACCATCGGCCCGGTGAGTGCCGCGACCGCGTTTCCGCCGGGCTCGAACGCCTCCAAGATGGCGGCATACGCTTCGGCCCAGTTCGCGGTCCGAAGGGCATCTTCCTTCCGCAAGGCGGGCGCGAGCAACCGCTTCGGACTGTTGTAGAAGTCGTGGCCGAACTTGCCGCGATCGCAGGTCCACTCTTCGTTGACCGCCTCGTTGACGCGCCCGTTGAGCCGGACGAACTTCCCGACGCGATAGTCGAACCAGACGCTGCAGCCGTTCGAGCAGACCGTGCAGATCGCCGGTTTCGTCTCGAGATCCCAGGGTCGCGCGCGAAACCGGTACTTGGTCGAAGTGAGCGCTCCGACCGGGCAGATCTCGATGACATTGCCGCTGAACTTGGATTCGAACTCGGTCAGTTGGAAGCTGGTCGGTTGCATGTTGGCGCCGCGGAAGCGGAACGCCAGCTGCGCATCCCCACTGATCTCTTCGGTGAAGCGGACACAGCGCCCGCACTGAATGCAGCGCTCTAGGTCGAGCGTGACGTATCGGCTCAGCGGGAACGCCTTGGGAAGGTGGCGCTTCAACTCGATGAATCGGCTCGTGGAGGGTCCGTAGAAGAGCGTGTTGTTCTGGAGCGGGCACTCGCCGCCGCGGTCACAGATCGGGCAGTCCAGCGGGTGGTTGATGAGCAGAAACTCGAGGACACCCCGTCTGTCCTTGTGGACGAGTTCGGTGTCCGTGTAAACGGCCATTCCTTCGCTTGCGGGTAGGGTGCAGCCGGCCTGAGGCTTGGGCATCTTGCGCACGCTTCCGTCGGGTTGCTTGAATCCCACCTCGACGAGACACATGCGGCACATCCCGACCGGCTTCATCCGCGAGTGGTAGCAGAAGATCGGGATTTCGAGCCCGAGCCGCTTGACGGCGTCGACGATCAGTTCGCCCTTGGGGACCTCGATCTCGACGTCGTTGATCGAAATGGTGACCGTATCGGTGGTAGGTGCCGCTGCCATCGCGTGCCTCTTGTACCCGTTTTGAGGCCGAACCGGGGCGATGGTGACGCGCACCCATCGAGTCGCCCATCGGGCCGGACCCCGAAGCGAGATTCGCGGGGGACGGTTATAATCCTCGTTTACCTTTCCCAACGGAGCGAAGCGAGTGAAGCAATATCCAGCCGATAAGATCAGAAACGTTGCCATTGTCGGTCACGGCGGGTCGGGCAAGACGATGCTCGTCGAGCATCTGCTCTACACCGCCGGAGCCATCGAGCGAGTCGGCACTGTCGACGCCGGCACCAGCCAAAGCGACCACGACCCGCTCGAAATTCGGCGCAAGATCAGCCTGAGCGCCAGCGTTCTGCCGATCGAGTGGCACGATCACAAGATCAACCTGATCGACGTGCCTGGCTACCCCGATTTCATCGGTGACCTACATGCGGTGGCCCAAGTCGTCGAGTCGATGATCATCGTCTGCGAGGCAAAGAAGGATATCGACGTCGGCTTCGATCTCGCCTGGGAAGTGGCCGAGAAGCACGGCCTGGCACGATGCATCTTCGTCAACAAGCTCGAGCGTGATAACGCCGACTACGAGGGCCTGATTACGACGCTCCACGAGCGATACGGCAGCAAGATCGTCAACGTGCAGATTCCGATCGGCCACCAGGCCGCCTTTAGCGGGGTTCTCGACCTGCTCAACATGAAGGTCTATAAGGGCAAAGACCGAGGCGTCGAAATCGAGGATGCGCCCGCCGGATATCAGGAAGCCGCCCAGGAGCGACGCGAGAAAATGATGGATGCCGCCGCCGAAGGCGACGACGATCTGATGCTGAAGTACCTCGATGGGCAGCAGCTTACGACCGAAGAGATCGAGCACGGCCTCCTCGTCGGAACTGAGACCGGCCGCGTCGTGCCCGTGTTGCTGGGCTCGGCGTTGAGCGGCATCGGTGTGGCGACCCTCTTGGACCGGATCATTGGCGAGCTTCCGAGTCCCGTCGAGGTGCCCAAGACCTTCGATGGGAAAGCGTTTTCGCCCGACCCCAACGCTCCCCTCGCGGGCTATGTATTCAAGTCGACCGCCGACCCCTATGTGGGCAAGATCAACTACGTCCGCATCTTCCAAGGCACGCTCAAGGTGGACGACCACGTTTGGAACGTGGTCAAGGAGAAGGATGAGCGGGTCCACAACCTTTTCTTCCCTCACGGCAAGGGTCAGGAGGCGGCGACCGTCGTCACTGCCGGCGATATCTGCGCGATCGCTAAACTGCAGGTGACAGGCACCTGCGATACGCTCTCGACGCAAAAGGACAAGATCGCCATTCCTCCGATCGACTTTCCCGAGCCGATATACCGCATCGCCATCAAGCCGGTGAGCAAGCCCGATGAGGACAAACTCGGTCCGGCGCTCATGAAGCTCCTCGACGAGGATCCCACCTTACGATATGTCAGGGATGCGACGCTGCACCAGGAGATTCTCGAAGGAATGGGCGACATCCACCTCGACTCGGCCATCGAAAAACTAAAGGCCCGTTTCGGAGTGAACGTCACCACCGACGAAGCCAAGGTGCCCTACAAGGAAACGATCCGGGCCGGCGCTAAGGCCCAGGGACGCCACAAGCGGCAGACCGGTGGCAAGGGACAGTTCGGCGATTGCTGGCTGGAACTGCAGCCACTCCCGCGAGGCGACGGTTTCTCGTTCGAGAACAAAGTCGTCGGCGGTGCGATTCCGAAGAACTTCATTCCGGCCGTCGAGAAGGGCGTTCGCGAGACCCTCGAGAAGGGATTCCTCGCTGGCTATCAGGTCGTCGATGTCAAGGCGACCGTTTACGATGGCTCGTACCACGACGTCGACTCGAGCGAGCAAGCCTTCAAGCTCGCTGCCGCGATCGCATTCAGGTCGGCCGCTTCGAACGCGCAGCCGGTTATCCTCGAGCCGATCCTCCAACTGGAGGTGGACGTGCCCGATGAGTGCGTGGGTGACGTCGTGGGAGACCTCAATGGTCGCCGCGGACGTCTTCAAGGGATGGACCCGCTATCGCCCGGCAAGACGCTGGTGCGAGCTCAGGTTCCGCTCGCGACGATGGGCAGGTACGCGCTCGACCTGCGCTCGATTACGAAGGGCAGGGGTCGATTCAAACAGACGTTCTCGCACTACGACGAACTTCCGCCGACCGACTCGCAGAACCTGATCAAGGAGTACGAGAAGCAGCGGGCCGCCCACGAGGACGATCACTAGAACAGGGTAGCCACCTCTCGCGGCAGGGGGTCTCCGTCGGGAACGTCGGAGACCACTGTCGAATGCGTCTTCGGGTCGAGCCGCACGTAGAGGCATTGGTCGGCCACTTGGTTGATGTCCTCGATATGGCTGATGACGAGGATCTGGTCGAATCGCCCCTTGAGCGCACTCAATCGCTCGAGGACGTTCGCGCGGCGGCTCTCGTCGAGGCTCCCGAAGACTTCATCGAGGATGAGCAAGGTGAGCGGAACGCCATTGCGTTCCTGGATCAGCTCGGCGAGGGCGAGACGGAGGGAAATCGCCAGCACGTCTTCCTCGCCCCCCGAGATCACTTGTTTAGTGAGGTCGCCGTCGTAGAGGGTCGCCTCGAAGTTCTCGTCGATCCGAATGCGAGGATAACGCCCATCGGTGAGGGCGGCTAGATTGTCGCCCGCGCGCGACTCGAGTTCGGGCCGAATCTCTTGGTTGAGTCTCTCGCCCAGAACTTCCAACTGGCGCCTCGTTTCCTCGAGATGTGTCTGCTCGGAGCGGATCGCTTCGAGTTCCTTCTGAATCTCCTGAATTCGCTTCAGCCTCTCCTCGGCCTCGCGGACCGCCTTCTCGGCCTCCGACGCGGACCTCTTGGCTGCATCGAGCTTCGCGCGGGCCGCGGCGAGCATCTGGGCGAGCGTCTCATGCTCGGCGATCGCCTTCCTCGCGCCATCGATCGACTCGAAACCCATCGTTTGGAGTTCGCCCTTTAGCCTATCGTGTTCGGACTTGGCCTCGGCCAATTCCGACTCTGCCTTCTTGGAGCGTTCCTTGGCTTCGGCGAGCCGGTCGGGGGCGCCCGCCAATTCCACACGCCGAAGAAATCTCGGCTCAAGTTCGGCTTTCTTCTGTGCAAGGAGAGCGAGGGCCGCTTGATCGAACGGGACGGTCCGGCTCTTGATCTCTTGAAGAAGGCGACTGTGCTCGGCTCGCTCTTTCGCAAGGCTTTCTGCCGCTTTACGATAGATCTCGGCCTGTCCCTTCGCTCGTTCGTGGGCGGTTTGGGCCTCGGTGTGAGCCTTCTCGGCCTCGGCCTGGGTCTTTCGCGCAGTTTGGATGACTGCCGGCTCGGCTTCCAGGCTGCCGACCCGGGTCCGGGCCACTTCCAACCGCTTCGATAGCTCGGCCACCTCCGCCCGCTTGCTGTCCAGGGCGTCCTGGTACTCGGGGCCGATCGCCTGCAGGCATTCCGGGCAGATGCCCTTGGCCGCCATTACTTCCGCTTTGGCCAGCTGCTTCGAAGCGGTGGCGTGGCTGGTGGAAGCGGACTGAAAGTCGGCCTGCGCATCACGTCGCTGGCAATTCCAATCCTCCTCGAGTTGCCGGAGTTCGGCTCGCGCTTTGTCTAGTTTTTGGAGGGCTTGGGAGATCGTGTGCTTCGAGGCTTCGAGATCGGCGTTGACCAAATGGACAAGACTCTTCTCGCTTTCGGCTATCCGCTCGGCGAGTTGCTTCGCTCGATCCTGGCGAAGAATTTGCTCCTCGCCTTGAGCCCGAAGGGCTTCCATCTTGGCGATCTCCCCTAGGATCTTCTGAAACTCGCGCTCGACCGGTTCGAGAGCGTCGTATTCCTCGACGTCTCGAGTTGCCGTCGAAACGGCTTGCGTTGCCCCGCCGAGATTCCTGCTGAGGATCCCGTGTCGCTCACGGAGGGCGATCATCGCTTCGTGATGTCTGCGATAGGTTTCGGCTCGTTTCCGCAGAGCCTTGGCTTCGCCCTCACGCTTGATGAGGTCCGCCATTTCGCGTTCTGCCGATTCCGCGTCCTTCGTGCGATCAGCGAACGTTTTCCTAGCCCCGTCGAGACTCGATTTCGCCTCCTCTGGGTCGGGCATGCCACGCTGGAGGCCGTCGGCGTGACCCTTGGCATCTCTAGCCGAGTTTTTGCACGATTCCGCCGCGGACTTCAGGCGATCGTAGCCGAGCATCCGGGCGATCTCCTCGCGGAGCCGATCCGATTGGAAGTCGAGAAACTTCAAGCGCTTTTGTTCGGCGCAGAAGCTGTTGACGAACTGGTGATAGCTGAGGCGAAGCAGCCGCTGAACGGCTCTCTTCACTTCGCTCAAGCTTTTGGCTCGCCTCACCGGTTCAGGCCCGGTGGTGTCCGAAAGTTCGGCGTCCTTCTCCGTACGGACGACATGGTATCTTCGGCCGTCGAACGAGAACACGAGTTCGACCTTGAACTTCTCGCCCGGCGCATAGAGGTGGCGGACGGTGTCCTTCGTTTTGCGGAGTTCTCCATAGAGAGCGAAGGTGATCGCCTCAAGGATCGTCGTCTTGCCGCTCCCATTGGCCCCGACGATCGCAGTCATTCCATCGCGAAAGTGGATGGACGACTCGCGGTGCTGGCGAAAGTTCTCAAGCTTCAGCGAGATTAGTTTCATCGATTGCCTCCGCTAGTCGTTCCTCTCCAATAGAAATCACTCGGTCGCGATCCAGGTCGGGCCGGAGGTCGGCGGCTCGAACGTGCGCACGCCACTCGTCCTCGAGCGTGACACCGACCCGGTCCCCGTGGGTGGTCGCCGTCGTCGCGAACACCGTAACCGTATCAAGCCTGTATTCGAGGCAGCGACGTCTGAGGTCTTGAATCTGCCGGTAATCGATCTCGGCCTTGGATTCGGGGCGAACGCCGAGCACTTTCTGCCGAACGATCGGCAGTTCTGCATCCTCCCACTGCGCGGCGGCAACCGCGGTCTCGGTGATTTGCGCCCCCGTAAGATCGCGCCCATCGATGGGCGGCAGGTCGATCGCCTTGCGATGCTCGCAAGGAACAAGGTCCATCTTGCCGATCTCCGTATCGAACCAAACCCAAACCTTCTGATGAGCGATCTCGGACCAGATGTCGGTCGAGGTGTAGTCGGTGGAGCCCGAATAGCAGCAGTTGTCGCCGTAGGCGTGGAAGGAGTGATAGTCCCCCATCGCGACGTAGCTCCATTCATCCGCGTGTGTCGTCTCGATGTCGAAGTCGGCATTCTCTGGCAAAACTTGCCGCTCCATCCCGTGTAGCACCAGCACGCGGTGCCGCCGCGCGGAGCTCGGTTCCAGCGTCAGTTTTTCTCTCTCGATGACCGCGGAAGGCACGCCGACGACCTCCAAATCCAGTTCCGGGATGTCCAGACGAAGCTGATTGAGTCGCTCCGAGGCGAACACGTAGACGCCAGGGATATCCGAAAACAGTTCGAGAATGTTGCCGGCATCGTGGGTGCGGGGTGTCTCGTGATTGCCGGCGACGATGATGAGCGGCTTGTTCTGCCGTTCTCTTTGGAACGAGGCGAGCGCCCGATAGGCGTGGACGATGCTGTAGTTGGATGGCCGCACCCGATCGAAAAAATCTCCCGAGTGGACGACGAGGTCCGGATCACGCTCGGCGATCGCGTCGAGACAGGCGCGGAAGGACTTCATCACGTCCACCTCGCGCAGGTTGAAGCCCTGTTCGTTGGTGCGCGCGAACTGTCGAAAGCCGATATGGGTGTCACTCAAATGGGCGATCGTCACTTGCCTTACTAGTATATCTTTGGCTACCAGTTTTCCCCACCGGGGCAGCCCATCCTTCGCACACTTTTTCCACAGGCCGCCTCTCGTAGCGTCGTTTCAGCCTGCTCGAACGTCTGGACGATTGCCAACGGATGGTGGGCAGAGGGCTAGGAGGGCCATTTTGCAATCTGAGCGGCGCGGCGTATCACGCGCGCGGCTTCAGGTGATACACTTGGGTCCTCAACTTGGAGGAGATGTAATGAGGTTCCTAGGAATTGCAGCGTTGGCGGCGATGCTTCTCGCCTTGGTCGGATGCGGCTCGGATCATGGCGGCGGCCCGACCAATATGCGGCTAAAGCTCGTGAGTCTGGTCCCCGATGCGGGGCTGAGCCAGCTTTATTGGAAGGGCGCCCCGGTTTCGCCCAGACCGCTCGAGTATCGGGAGGACAGCGGCTATCAGTCCCGAAATTCGGGTCGAGGAAACGCCGACCTGTACGTGATCGATCTCGGAACCGTCGCCAGCGAGTTCCTTTGGCTGACCACGGACGGCGAGTACAGCTTGTTCGGCGTCGGGAGTGTCGCCCTCGGCAACACCGAATTGGTGCGAGTGATCGACGACACCCGACCCGCGGTGGACAAGTACAAAGTCCGAATCTTCCACGGTACGTCTGCGGCTCCTCCGGTAGACGTGTACATTACGGACGTGAACACGGACCTAGAGGACGTCGCACCGAACTTCCCCTCGATGTCGTTCCGCATGGCGAGCGGCTATGTCGAGCGTGGGCCCGGAACCTATCGTGTCCGCTTCACTGCGCCCGGGACGAAGACCGTCTTGCTCGACACTGGAGTGCTCGAGGGGCTGGCCGGTCAAGTGTTCACGGTTGCGGTCTCCGGCGAACCATCGGTCGGCGCGCCGCTGAGGACTCTGCTGCTGACCGACCGCCGCTAAGGTCGGCAGGATTGCTCGAATAGGCACCAGATTGCGCCGATCAGCGCGACGGTTCACCGTGCCGGGTACGATGCCGCGTCAGGCGGTTCGAACAATCCGATCGATTTGCTCGCCTAACCCCGGACCATGTCAAAACTCGTCATCGTCGAATCTCCGGCCAAAGCCAAGACCATCGGTCGATTTCTCGGCCCGGACTACGATGTACAGGCGAGTTTCGGCCATGTGCGTGACCTGCCCGAAGGCGCCGACGAGATTCCGGCCGAACTCAAGAAGGAGAAGTGGGCTCGGCTGGGCGTCAATGTCGAGAACGGGTTCGAGCCGATCTACGTCGTCTCCACCGACAAGCGCCGCTACGTCGAGGCGCTGAAGAAGGCGAGCAAAGGAATCGAGGAACTGCTGCTCGCCACCGACGAAGACCGCGAAGGCGAAAGCATCTCGTGGCATATCCTGCAGCTTCTGAAGCCCTCGAAGACCATTAAAGTTCGCCGCATCGTGTTTCACGAAATCACGCCCGAAGCCATCCGAGATGCCCTCCGCAACCCTCGGCAGGTGGACGAAGACCTCGTCAGGGCCCAGGAGACCCGGCGAATACTCGACCGACTCTACGGCTATACCCTGTCCCCCCTGCTCTGGAAGAAGGTCGCCCCCAAACTGAGCGCGGGTCGGGTCCAAAGCGTCGCTGTCCGCCTCACGGTCGAGCGGGAGCGCGAACGGATGGCCTTCCGCGAGTCGGCTTACTGGGACATCGAGGCCGATCTTCGCACGCCTGCGGGATCATTCAAGGCGCGGCTGAACTGGGTCGATAGGGAGCGAGTCGCAACCGGCAAGAGCTTCGATCCCGCCACTGGCCTGCTTAAGGAGAAGGCGCTCTGGCTGGACGAAGCGGCCGCCACGAGCCTCGCCGATGCCGCTCGTTCCGCGCGGCCGTGGATCGTGTCGGGCGTCGAAACCACGCCAGGAAAGGAATCGCCTCCGCCACCCTTCATGACCTCGACATTGCAGCAAGAGGCCAATCGTAAGCTTCGGATGGGCTCCAGAAGGACGATGCAGGTCGCGCAGACTCTCTACGAAGGCGTCGACCTGGGTGGCGAGCGCGAAGGCCTCATCACTTACATGCGTACCGACAGTCTTCACCTCGCTGATCGAGCGATCGAACAGGCCCGGCAGGTGATCCGCGACCTCTACGGTGACGAGTACGTGCCGGCCAAGCCCAACCACTACAAGACGAAGGCCAAGGGGGCCCAAGAGGCCCACGAGGCGATTCGGCCGACCGACCTGTCCCGACGTCCCCAAGACGTGGCCCGGTTCCTCGACAAGGAGCAACTCGCGCTTTACGAATTGATCTGGAAGCGAACGATCGCCTGCCAGATGCTGCCTGCGCGAGTCCTTCGCACAAGCGTGGACGTACGAGTCGAAGCGGACGGCAAGGCCCTCAATTTCGCCGCGAGCGGCAAGCAGATCGATTTCCCGGGCTTCTTGCGTGCGTACGTCGAAGGGTCCGACGACCCTGATGCCGAAATCGAGGGCAAGGAAACGGTTTTGCCGCCGCTCGAAAAGGGTCAGCAGGTCGAACCGAAGGCCGTCGAGCCCTCCGGGCACCGGACGAAGCCGCCCGCTCGCTACACCGAGGCCAGCTTGGTGAAGAAACTCGAAGAGGAAGGCGTCGGGCGCCCGAGCACCTATGCGTCCATCATCGGCACGATCCAAGACCGTGGTTACGTCTTCAAACGGGCAAACGAACTCGTGCCGACCTTCACGGCCTTCGCGGTCACGCAGCTGCTCGAAAACCACTTCCAGGAACTGGTCGACATCGCCTTCACAGCGCGGATGGAAGAGGAACTCGACGAGATCGCCGACGGAAAGCTGAACTGGGTGGACCGACTGACCCGCTTCTATTTCGGCTGGGAGGACCATGCCGGTCTGGAGAAGCAGGTGGAGACCGAGGGGCCTGCCATCCCGTTCCCTGTCCATCCGATCGGCGAGGCCGAGTCAGGCGAGCCGGTGGTCGTTCGAATCGGGCGATACGGTCCCTTCATCCAGCGCGGCGAAGGGGGCAAGGGAAATGTCGTGTCGGTCCCTGCCGATCTCGCACCCGCAGAACTCACCATCGAGCGAGCCCTCGACCTCCTTGAATCCCGCACGTCGGAACCCGATTCCGTAGGCGTCGATCGAGAAACCGGCCGGTGCGTGTTCTTCAAGAAGGGCCGCTTCGGCAACTACCTCGAGGTCGCCCTGGACGAGAAGGAAGCGGAGGCGAAGGCAAAGCCCAGGCGAGTGACCCTGCCCGAGGGCCTCGATCCGACCGAACTCGAGGAGGAAGAGCTTCAGGGCCTCCTCGCGTTGCCCCGCGCGGTGGGCCACCTCGATACCGAGGAGGTCGTCGTTTCGATTGGGAAGTACGGCGCCTACCTCAAGAAAGGCCAGGAGACGCGGAACATCTCGAACTGGCGCGATGCCCTGACAATCGACCTCGCCGCGGCCGTCGGGCTGTTCGCCCAGCCGAAGCCCGGCCGAGGACGGGACGGCGCAACCCCGCGCGAAGCTATTCGCGACTTTGGACCTCTGGAAGGCGCATCAGGCCCGGTGCGGGTGATGCCAGGGCGCTACGGGCCATATGTCACCGACGGCAAGGTCAACGCGACCCTACCGAAGACGATGGCGCCTGAAGAAGTAACCGCCGAGCAGGCGCTGGCGATGATCCTCGCCAAGGCCGCCGCTGGACCCAGCCCGAAGCGCCGTTTTACCCGCCGCAAGGCGCGATAGCGCTGCTAAGTTGCGGGTATGGTGACGCGGTGACTTTGCGGCTGTCCACCTGCGTGCTCGCCTCGTTGCTCGCTTGCGCCCCGCCGTTGAGCTATGCTCAAGAGCCCTCCAGCAAGATCGACCAGATCAAGCAAGTCGATTGGCGTGCGATCCTTCGGGACCCACAGACCCGGACGTTTGCCGCATCGTTGATCTACCACTTTCTGCCAGACGACCTTAAGGTCAAGGTCACTGCGCTGCAGATCGAGGAGGCCCTGCAGGTCGTTTCGCACGAGCTCGACACGCTGCCTCCGAACCTCACCGAGGCCGAGCGGGCCGTGCACATCGCCAAATCGGTGGCGACCAAGCTTTTTCCCGACCTCGTGGCAAGAATCGAGCAGGAGGTGCAGAAGGCCCTCGATTCGCTGCCAACGTTCATCCGCGAGGAGAACGGGGTGTGGGTGGTTCGTCTAGAAAGGGCGGGCGCCTTGCGCATCCTATACGAGCAGAATCGCTATCCGGGGCCATCCACGATCATCGTCCCCCGCGACCGCACGAAGAAGGGCGACATCTCGCTCTACGCAGAGGACTTGACCCTCCGGCTCGACGGAAGCCGGCTGGACGCTCAGGGCGATGTACGGTTGGAGGACGGCCGCTCGTACCTCGTCGCTCGCGAATTGCACTACGACGCTTCGAAGAGAGCACTCGTCGCAAGCGGCGCGAGCCTGCGCCTGCCCTCCATCGCTTTCGATGCCGGCCAGATCGCCGACTCGCCCGAGAAACTGCAGGTCGAAGATCTGTCCTTCAAAGCCACCATCGGTAGGTTCCCGCTCCTTTCAGTGACTGCGAAGGAGTTGAAGATCGAGGGCGTGCTCGGGGACGCGAAGGACATCCGCGCCCGCATCATCGGGATCCCCGTCTATCGCCGCGAGGAGCAGCAGTTCCGGCTCGACAGCAGCGGAGCGCACGACAAAGATAAGCTCTCGATCTTCGAGCGCATCAAGCGCTTCGAAGACCTCGCGACACTTCTCAAGCCGCCGTCGGTCAGCTTCTTTAGCAGGACCCCTTCGATTTCGTACTCGAACCAGTACGTCTTCGGCAATCGGCAGTTAGTGTCGGTCGGTCTCGACGCTCGCCGTGGCCAGTACTTCTCGTCGGACGTACTCCTCACATGGAACGTCAGCGCCGATCCGAACTCGAGCCCCGACATCATCCGAACGGAGTATCTGAGGAGCGCATTCATGGGCGGCTACGTCCAGAATGCCGACGTTCGGTCGGTGAGCGACTTTGTCGACGAGTACCGCCGTCCGCGCCGCACCTTCGGCCTCGGTTTCGGCTACAACCAACTTGTCGAGCTTCGGGGCGTGGAGGACGTGTCCAGCTCACCCATTATCGCGGGCTTCGAATTCGGTGGCCCGATCGGGTCGTTCGGAGGGGTCGGCCAGATCCGCTACGAGCAGGCCAAGTCCGAACTCAAAGATGCCACCGAGCAGCGAGCCTCGTTCCTCGGAACCATCGGACTCTTCCGAACCGAACTGGGGCGCGGGATCACTGCCTATGGCCGGTTGGACGCCGCCGCGTTCAAACCGTCCGGCGAAGGCTACGCTTGGATTCGCCCCGTCGTCTCGGTCCAAGCGAGGGTCCTTCCTCAGGTCTACCTCTCGACCGCGTACGTGAACGGTCGCGAATTCGGAACGCCGTTCTCGATTGCCGATACTTACCTGGCCGGGCCGGAGTACCACGCCAGGATCGACCTCAATCTCGGCCCCACGAAGTTCACCTACGCGAACCGCTATTCGGCACGCCTCCAGTCATGGTACCGCTCGCAAGTGTTCTTCTCGCAGGACATCGACGCCTTCCGGTTCTTCCTGGTGACCGATCAGAAGCTCAGCCAACTCAGCTTCGGCCTTCAGCTTCGCGTCGACGAAATCCTCGATACCCTGAAGCGTCGTCGCTATACGGGTGTGGCGCTGGATGCGCCGCGGGCGAAACGCTAGAGGGTCTTAGGAATCGCGAAATCGGAGTCCTCAAGTGGCTTGGTCCAAGTCCAGCGGGCCTGCCATTGAGCTTCGACCTTCTTTCCGTTTTTCTGCACGGTCTTCACGCGGATCGCGAGGGGCAGGAAGTGGACGGCGTCGAATCGGGCCTCGATTTCCTCGGATTTGGGAGACGTTCGGCTCGCAACGACGCGGTAGTACTTTTGTGGCAAGCCGCCCTCTCCAGGGAGGATCGTACGCATCTCGACGCTCGCCTTATAGCCGCCCCTTCCGGCGGCGAGAGCCTCGAAGTACGGCTTCCAGCTGTCGTGCCCGGTGACGAGTCCGGCGAAGATTTGCTTCGTGAAGGTGAGAGGCCAGTTCTCGACGAGATCGTCCCCGAGCCGATCGGGGATACGTTTCCACTCCCCATTCTCCAGCATCGCCTTGCCGTCCGAGGGGTTGCCCAGCAGACGGTTGATCCGTGCCGGCTGGTAGGGAAGGTTGTATTCGATCGCGAACTCTTTGTCGCTCCGAATCTTGATGAGGCTAGTTACGTTGCCGCTCATCTCGCCGTTGTCGGCTAGCAGGGTCGCCTCGCCGTACGCACCCTTGAGCGAACGCATTGTCTCACCCACCTTCTCACCAAGTTCGGCGAAAGTCAGGTCGGATTTCATCCAGCCCTTCGTATTCGGCGCGGCAATATCGACCGTGAGCTTGGGCGGGTCCGGCACCTTCTCGGCGGTTGGCTCGCGCTTCGGGATCGGCTTCGAAGGCGAGCCGCTCGGGTTGGATGCCGAGGCCTCGGGCGAGGCAGTTCCCGTACCCTTCGGCGCATCGCCGCCTCCGGCGAAGGTGGTGTCGGGCGGCGTGTATTCGCCGGACGAAGTTTCCTTGGCTTTCTGACAGCCGGAAAGGGTCGCCATACCGACCACGAACGCTAAGAGTAATCGAAAAGTCATCATCCTGTGACCTGCGCGGGCTGTGGCGTGGGATCGAGCCGTGCCCAAAAACCGAGATCGAGCGTTGGAAACGCCGCGTCCTTACGTCGACACTCCGCAAGGAATTCGGCCTCTTCTTCTGAGATAGCCCCACCGGCGTCGACGCGGTCCGCCATTCTTGCTAGACGCTCGAACCGGTCGATGTGATCGGTGAATCGGATCTCGGCGTAGTCGCGTGCTGCCCAGGTGGAGATGAGGAACTGCCAGTCCGACGCTTCGGCGAGCAAAATTTCCCGGGCGGCCTGCTCGACGATCTCACGGGCGGGACCGGTGGCGTACTCGCGAGCCATCTGCCGCATCCTCCGTTGGGCTGGGTAGAGCCGCTCCCACGTCCAGACATTGTCGGGATTGATCCAAATGTGGTGGTAACCTCCCTCGCCCCAGGAGCCCTCCGGCAGGTGGATATGATGCCGCGGCGGTTCCTCGTCGAGGACGTCGCCGCCCGTGACCATCTTGAGCTCGGGATCGGCCGCCATGTGCCGGGCGACCTCATAGAGGAACTCGGGCCCCTCCCACCACCAGTGTCCGAAGAGTTCCGTGTCGTACATCGCCACCAGAGTCCCGGTTCGATCGGCCAGGCCCTTATAATGTGCCAAGGTACTTTTAACCAATTGGACAAAATCCTTCGCGTGCGCCTCGATGTTCTCGAAGGCCTTCCATGGGTCGTATGGCTGCTTCGCGCCGAGGTCGGACTTGTTTTCGCTGATTCGCCAATATCGGTGGCGACCGGGATACAGCTGCTTGTGAAACTCGAGGTAGTGTGGATCGCCGGGATAGCCGACATCGCCCGACCAGACCCGAACCGTCGTATGGGGGTCGCGAGCGAAGATGACCGTCTCGCCGACGGCGTAGTGTTCGTACTCGCTCCGGTACTCCGCTGGAGGCGAGAACATCTTCTTGCTCCGCGAAAAGAGCTCGGCCAGTTGGGGGAAATTTGCTCCGTATGTCCCCAGGGGTTCGCCGCCACGGATCATGTGGGAGTCCACGAAGAAGTACTCCAAGCCGTTCTCATGGAGGATCTGCTCGACACCCTTTCTCGGCCAGGTCGTCTCGTTCTCGCCGACGGGAGCCTTCCAGTCGTAGGCGGGCCGATAGGCGCACTCAGGCAGCCAGATGCCGCGGGGCTGGCGCCCGAACCGCTGCCGATACGTTTCGACGCCGAGTTTCACCTGCGCCTGCACCGATTCGTCGGTGCCTAACAGAGGGAAGTACCCGTGGGTCGCCCCGCAGGTGATGATCTCGATCGACCCTTCTTCCTGAAAGAACCGAAACCCCTCGCAAATCGACCGTCCCCATTGGTGTTTGAACTGGACCAGCGCGCGAGTGTAGACCCGCTGCCACATCGCCGCCAACCCCTCCATCCAGAGCGGCCCCTGGGCGCGGAAGTTCTTCTGATCTCGGAGGGCGGCGTCGATTTTTTCCTGGCAGTATTCGGCGAACCCTTCTTTGAAACTCGGGTCGTCGAGTTGCTCGGCGAGGATCGGCGAGATGTTCACCGTCCACCGGGGGGCGATGCCCTGGTTCCTCAGCCGGTCGAGCGCATCGAGCAAGGGGAGATAGCACTCGGCGGCGGATTCGAAGATCCAGTCGGTCCCATGCGGTGATTTCCCATGCGAGAGCACGTAGGGCATGTGCGAGTGGAGGCACAGGAGGAACCGGCCGATGGGCATCGGCCCATTGTGGCACCTGGAGTGCCGATTCGACGGCGCCCACTTGGAGGCCGCGGCTTGGCCGTGCTTTGGTTTGCCGGCTCGGCGCGTTCCTGGAGTACGCGGGCGTGGCCGCGCTGTGGCTTGCAGCCGCTCGTTGCGCTGTTCGTGCCGCGGGAAGACGGCCCTGGACCGTGGCCACGAGCCCATCCCCCGGCTACCTCCCGCCGGTAGCCCGCGGATGGCTTGTGCGGCGGGAAGACGGCCCTGTACCGGGGGCACGAGCCATCCCCCGGCTGGCTTGCCAATCGGAACGGGCAGACCGCGGATGAATCGAAAAGCGCGCCGTTCGGCTAGGCCGGACCGATGGTCGTGGTGCTGACCTTATCCTCGGTGAGGATCCTTCCCGCCAACTCGGCGACCTGCTCGACGGTGACGGCCTCGATCTTGGCGAGCGTCTCCTCGATCGGCACCTCGCGCTCATGATTGAGTTCGTTCTTGGTCATCCGCATCATTCTCGCGCTCATCCCCTCCAGCGCGAGCACGAGGTTCCCGGAGACGTTCCGCTTCACCCGTTCGACCTCGTCTTCGCTGGGACCGTCCTCGATGAGGCGCCCGAATTCGACGCGCACCAGTTCCTGCACTTGGGGCCAGTACTCCTTCGCGGTGCCGCCGTAGACGGTGAGGGCGCCGCCCGACGAGTAGGACAGGCCGTAGCTGCCGATCGAGTACGCCAGTCCGCGCTTTTCGCGGATTTCTTGGAACAGTCGGCTGCTCATCCCACCGCCGAGAATGCCGTCGAGAACCACCGACGTGTGGAGCTCGGCATCGTAAACCGAGGCGGAATCGGTGCCGATGCAAAAATGGACCTGTTCGATGGACTTGTGGACGTCGAGGGTTCCGGCCGATCCTTGAGGTCGCGGCGGCTGATCGTCCGCGGCGCCCGGCTGAATGCCGCCGAGCCACTCGCGGGCCATCCGAACGACGTCGTCGGGCTCGACGTAACCCGCGGCGGCGAGGACTACGTTCTCACCACGGTACTGCCGATCGATATATCGAACGATGTCGCTCCGCTCGAAACTGGAAACGGTTTCGCGCGTGCCGATCACCGGCTTTCCGAGCGGATGCTGCCCCCAGCGAGCCTGCATGTGGAGGTCGTGAACATGGTCGCCGGGCTCGTCCTCACCTCGCTTGATTTCCTCGAGGACGACCGTCTTCTCTCGTCCGATCTCTTCGGGGTCGAGCAGCGAGCCGGTCATCATATCGGCCAAGACGTCGACCGCGCACTCGGCGTCGCCAGCCAAGACGCGGCAGTAGTAGCAGGTCTGCTCCTTATCGGTGAAGGCGTTGAGCATTCCGCCACGCCCTTCGATCGCCTCGGCGATCTGCTTGGCGTTGCGCCGCGACGTCCCCTTGAAGAGCATGTGCTCGATGAAGTGGGTAATCCCCTCTTCGCCGGGCTGTTCGTGCCGGCTGCCGGTCTTGCACCAAAGGCCGATCGCGACCGATCGGACGTGGTGGATGGGCTCGACGAGCACGCGGACACCGTTGTCGAGCTTTACTTTCGTGATTTCACCCATTCAGAGGGTTCATTATGACCCTGGGTGACCGTGCTCCATCGCGACCCGCAGGTGCTCGGGTGCCGAGGCGCGGTTCTGGAGGCACCATTCGTCTGCCCAGGCGGCGCGCACCATCATGCTGTTGGCGATGTTCGGCAGAAGCAGCTTGTTGTAGATCGTGTTGGGCAGGAAGCAGCGAAACGCCAACTGTCCCCCATGGCAGCACCACGACCCGAGCATATGGGATCGTTTCCACTCCTTGCGTTCGTAATCGTTCAGTTCGAGCGCCAGGTGCGCGATGCGGCCCGGCTCTAGAAGAAGCGGGAGCGTCAGGGTGAAGTGGAGTCCGTTGCCGATCGCCGGATGCGGCTCCAGGGTCGTGACGTCCAGCACTGCCTGAGGCTCGCCGCCCATCGCATCATGCCCGGGACCGGTCCACCGGAAGGTCGCCTTGAGCCAATTCGTGTGATCCGATTGAACGGTCTCGGCCTCGCGTTCCATGAATCGCTCCGTCTCTTCCCACTCTTCGACCCCGATCCACCGGCTCGCCATCGCGCCTTGGGGCTTGAAGAACAACTCGCGGGATTGAAGCATCGGATCGGGCGTGGAGCGCAGGCCGCTGACGGGGTGGTCACTCATCGCGGGCACGGCGTGCTGCTGCCCGCGCGAAAGCTGGGTCGCGATTTCCTGCGCCTCCGCGACTTGGAGGGCGGCAGCGGCGAAGAAGGTCTTCTTGAGCCAATCGATGTTCTCCGGGCTCGCGTAAACGCTGCTGTGGAGGCGGAAAGTGTCGGTCGCCGCATCGTAGACGATCGCGCTGAACGTGCAGGCGTCGATTGCCGTCTCGAGGGCGAGCTCGAAATCCTCGTGGTGCCCGCGTCCCTTGATGAGATCGGTTTCGGCGTGCATGCGGTAGACCGCTTGAGCATTGTGATAGAGGCCGATATCGGCCCAAATGTGCTGAGCAAAACCCGAGGGCCACCATTGGAACCCGCGCGCCTCGTCCTTGCGCCAGCGGTCTTCGATGCGTAGGGCGTCGTGCACATCGCCGATGAGCGTAAGCCCCAAATCCGATCGTTCTTTCCAAGACATTTCGTTCGCCTCGCTACCGTGATTATATGTGCATTTTTGACGACTTGAGACGAATCTTGGATGCAGATTCGAACTGTTTATCCCCCTAAACCCGTCAAAATCTCTTTAATCACAGTGGAGGCGACCGGAACCTGGCCCTCTGACCGAACCTCGGGCACGGTTCTTGCCGTCCAACGATGGAGGCGAGCCGCTGGCTCGTTCGGAGGAATTCTTTGGCTAAGTTTCTTGTCTATGCCGCCATTTTCGGCCTCGCGGTCACGGCATCCGCGCAGAGCAGGCTCAAGGTTTACGAGGAGCACTCCGGTGTAATGGAGTTTTCAGGCGAAATGATCGCCCGGCCCATGCTGCGCGAACAACTCCTCGCCCAGGTAGGTGCGAAGAACGCCGATAGGCTACTCTCGAGGGCCCGCTCTGTGGTGAAAGGGATGACGCTCCGCTACTACCGCGAAACCGACGAATACATTTTGCGAATTCCTTTCGGCTTCGACGAGAACTCGTTGTCGAGTTACCTGATGGGTCTCGGCGGGTTTCAGTATGTCGAACCGAACTACATTTGCTACCCGGTCTTGACGCCGAACGATCCGATGTACGGCAGCCAGTGGTGGCTGCCGAAAATCGAGGCCGCCCGCGCCTGGGACCGGTACACGGGACAGAGTTCGGTCGTCGCCGCGATTTGCGACACCGGATGCGACCTCGGCCATCAGGACCTTGCCGGGCGCTATGTCAGTGGCTACAACTCGGCCGACGACTTGCCGCAGTCGTTGGGCGGACAGGTCGGCAACCTCCACCCACACGGCACCCACGTAGCCGGCATCGTGGGAGCCATCGGCAACAACGGCGTCGGCGTTTCGGGTGTGAATTGGAACGTTTCGATCATGCCGGTCCGTGTGAGCAATCAAACCTCGGGCAGTTCGAGTTACGAATTCCTCACTCGCGGCGCGCGATGGGCTGCCGAGAACGGCGCCAAGGTTATCAACACCAGCTACAGCGGCGTCTCGGGCGCGACGATCGGGACGACGGGAACCTACATCCGAAGCCTCGGCGCGCTCTATTTCTACGCGGCAGGCAACGATGGGGCGAACCTGAGCGGATTCGATCATGCCGACGTCGTCGTCGTCGGTGCCACCGACTCGGGTGATGCACGCGCGGGCTTCTCGGCGTACGGCCTCGCCGTCGACGTCTTCGCCCCCGGAGTCGACGTTCTGAGCACCATCCCCGGCAATGACTACGCCGCCTGGAGCGGCACGAGCATGGCCACGCCCGTCGCCTGCGGGATCGCCGGGCTGCTGTGGTCGGCCAATCCGAATCTAACCTCGCTGGAAGTAGAGCAGTTTCTTTCTACCGGCTGCGACGATCTCGGCCCTCCTGGCAACGACGTGGATTGGGGGTGGGGCCGAGTAAACGCCTACCGCACTCTCGCCCAAGGCGTGGCTCAGATCAAGCAGAACCCGTCCACCGGCAACTATTACGAGCGGGTCACCGTACCGGGCAATGCGTCGAGCGCGAGCAATGCTGCCCAGAGTCGTTCGGTCTACGGTGTCGCCGGCCATCTCGCGACGATCACCAGTGCGGCCGAGAATCAGTGGATTCTCGCCAACCTCGATGGCGATTACCTACGGGGTCACTGGCTGGGCGGCTACCAGCCGTTCGGCAGTCCGGAACCCGCCGGAAACTGGCGCTGGGTGACGAGCGAGCCGTGGTCGTACACGAACTGGAACCCGGGTGAGCCGAACAACGCGGGCGGCAACGAGGACTGGCTCGAATATTGGATCTCGGGCACCCTGGGCGGCTGGAACGACGCTGCATCGACTTCGGTCAGCCGTTCGACAGGCACCGGCTACGTCGTCGAGTACCCCGTGCCGGCGCCGGTGATGCTTTCGGGCACGGTCTCCCTTCAAGACTATCTCGGCTCGACGAGCGGCGTGCCGGTCACGGTTCTCCTCAAGCAGGGCTCGACCGTGATCGCCTCCTACTCGACCACGACGACCGCGGGAGGCAACTGGTCGGTGGTGACTCCCTGGAAAGGGAACTACCGAATCCTCGTCAAGGCGTCTCACTGGCTGGCAGGGTTCTACGGAGTGGTCAACCTTTGGACGAGCAACGTTCCCGGCATCGTGACGAGCCTGGTCAACGGGGACGTGAACGGCGATAACTCCGTCGACATCGCGGACTATGCCCTTCTCTCCGGAGACTGGGGGATGGGGACGATCGGCGATCTCAACGGGGACGGCGACACGGACATCGGCGACTTCGCGATCCTGTCTGCACGGTTCGGGCTCGACGGGGACGAGTAGAAAGGCCCGCCACGGGAAGACGGCCCCGATCCGGGGGCACGACCCATCCCCCGGCTACCTCCACATCGCCGGTAGCCCGCGGATGGTTTCTGCCGCGGGAAGACGGCCCCGATCCGGGGGCACGACCCATCCTCCGGCTACCTCCACATCGCCGGTAGCCCGCGGATGGTTTTTGCCGCGGGAAGACGGTTCTCACCCGGGGACATGCGCTGAACGTCGACTTGAATCTCGCGATGCCCTTGGTCTCGGTGGGAAATACGGCCCTGGGGAGGCGACGCCGGAGGCGTCGAAGATGCGATAGCCCGGGGTCGAAGACCCCGGGAGGAGGAGTTCGCGATTTGAGCCGACCCCGAAGGGGTCGCAGAATCCGAGGCTCGGAGAATGTGTTGTGGCCCCCCTCCGGGGTGCGCCCGTCGGGGCGGCCCGCATCCCCGGGGTCGTAACCGGGGGCACGACCCATCCCCCGGCTACCTCCCACACGCAGGTACCCCGCGCATCGGCCGTGCCCCCGAAAGACGGCGGCAAACCAGCCCTCCCCCCGCCGATCGCGTCTTTCGGCGCTCGCGCGGTAACAATCCAGGCCAGATCCTCGTATGATCTCAAAGGCTGACTCGACAACAATGTTTCAGGAGGTTCGACAATGATTCAAAAAGCACTCTTCGCCGCTCTGACGGTTTCCGCGATCGCCCTTCCCGCGTTCGCCGCCAACTCCGGGCTCGCCGTCGGCGAGGCCGTTACCCCGTTCCACCCGGCACACATTACCGGCCCCAACAAGGGCACGACCGCATGCCCGCCCTGCACCTACGGCAACCGCCCGCAGGTCCAGGTTTGGGTGAACGGTGATTCGCTCGAGAACGTGGCCAAGATCGCTGGCGTCCTGAACAAGACCGCCGCTTCGAACAAGGAGTTCAAAGGGTTCGTGATCTTCCTCACCAGCGACAAGCCCGCGACCGAAAAGGCCATCGTCGAAGCCAACAAGAAGCTCGGCTACGACGCGATCGCGATGGCGACTCTCGCCCCCGGTGACTCGGCGGTGAAGAACTACAAGGTCAACGTCGCTTCCGAAGTCAAGAACACGGTCTTCGTGTACAAGGACAAGAAGGTCACCGCTAAGTTCGTGAACCTCGAGGCCAACGAGAAGGGCCTCGGCCAGCTGAACGAGGCGATCGCCAAGATCACCAACTAAGGTTCGGCCCACGACCCGCCCCTTCTTTTGCGAGGGGCGGGTCGCCCGTTTTTAGGGGTCGCCGCATACGACGCCGGTCTTGCATCTCGTGAGAGGCATGACTGGCCTACTTCGGCTCTTTCTCGCGCTCGTCGCCATTGTCGCTGTCTGGGGATGCCGCTCGCTCGGAGTTTCGGGTGAGTACCAAGCCTATCATCCCGATGGGAGCATCCGGACACTCCACGTTCGAGGAGACACGTTGAGGCTCGAGATGTCGACACCGGCTTACGGAACGGTGCACATCGCTACCGCGCGCTTTCGTCGAGAAGGTGATCAGTTGATCTTCGTCGAAGACCTTGAAACCGGCGTAGGATCGGACATGCTCATCAAGGCCGACGACGCCGAAGCCACCATCACGGTCGAGGACGGGGGCCGGGTCATCGCCTTTCGAGGCAGCGTGGACCAGGGTTGGTTCGGTCGCCAAGACATGGAGATCGTCTTTCGCAAGAAGTGACTATCTGGTGAGTTGTAACACCGCCACTTCCGGCCGGCAGAACAGGCGCGAAGGCGGCCCGGTCGTCCCGACCCCTCGCGTGACGAAAAGCGGTGTCGAGGCCTCCGGATAGTAGCCTCGGACATAGCGCCGCCCATTCTCGGTGGACATCGGCGCCCAACCCCACGGGGCGAGGAATTGGCCGCCGTGGCTGTGCCCGGCAAGCATCAGCGAAGCGCCTGGCGGAAGGGTGGCGACGAGGTCGGGCTCGTGCCAAACGACGATGGACGGTTCGCTGGCGTCGGCGGGAATGTCCCCGAACGCCGCTGAGGGGTCGGCATAACCGGCGTTGAACGAGTCGATCCCGACCCAGCGGATGCCCTGGCTCAGCCAGGAGGAGTTGCGAAGAAGCCGAATGTTCAGCGCGCCGCAGATCGCGCCGAGGAGATCGGCATCGCCGTACCCGAGGTAGTCATGGTTGCCGGGAACCGCGACCACGCGTCCCTCCATGAGCAGGAGCGGCTCGAGCACGTCGCCCACCATCCTCGGCGAGGACTCGGTCCAGTGGCCGACGAAATCTCCGGCGATCACGACGACGTCCGGCTCGGCATCGAGCGCCGCCGCGATCGCTCGTTCGGCCAGTTCGGCGCTGTGCCGATCGCGGAGGTGGAAGTCGGCGAGCAGGGCTACCGTGAATCCGTTCAGCCGCTCGGGCCAGCGCGGTAACCTGATCCTGTATCGCTCGAGGGTGAGCCGCTTGGATTCTACGAGGGCTCCGTAGGCGAGCACGCCGAGGCCGGCCGCCCCGAGGCCGAAGAGGCAGCGCCCCAGTTTCATGCCTCCACTTCCGCCCACGAGTTGGGGGTCTCCCACACCCGGACCCGATCGAGTCGCACCCGGCCAGGGGGGATGCGGTAGCCATCGCCCTCGAACCCCTCGCGGAGGACGCACGAAACGAAATCGAAGAGATCATGGGCGATGACCTCCGTCGTCGGGTCGCGATTCTCGAAGACGACGACTCCATCCGGGTGAGTCTCGCGCAGAGCGGGCAAAAGGGGGTCTTCCGAGTTCGCCGCCATCGCATGATCGTACCGCTGGACATAATCTCCCACGGCAAGCTTGAGGGCCTTGAAGTCGCAGACCATGTCGTTCTCGTCGAGGGACTCGGCGCTGACGACGACCTCGATCCGCCGGGTATGCCCGTGCGGGTAGCGGCACGCCTCGGGGTGCTTGCTGAGCATGTGCCCCGACTCGACCGTGAACGTTCGGCAGACGCGAAACCTCGCCACGACCGAGATTGTACTGCCGGGCTACCCGACGAGGCTCAAGCGACCCATCGGAGGGGCAGCCATGTGGCCGGCGAGCTCGGCAGCCGAGGAAAGCGGCTCGGCGCCCAGGGCGAGCAGGGCCCTTGCGGCCGGGCAGCCGGAATCGGGCCGCACGAGGACGCGCGCCCGTCGGCGCAATGCTCCGACCGCGCCATGCCACGTCCCCCCCTCGCGGAAACGAGCGCGAACCACGACGGTAGCGTCGGCAAGCGAGTAGATGACGGCGTTGCGCTCCATCGCCCGCCGAGGCGAGAAAGGCTCATCCCAGGCACAAAGCGACAAGGCGCAAGCCCCACCGAGGCGCGTGGCAAAGCGCAGCCCCGACGGGAAGATCTCCGCGATCCCCCCGCCGATCGCGGCGACCGAACGCGCCGCCGCACGGTCGGCCCCGATCGCACCGCCGCTCACGAGGGCGAAACCGGCAGCCGCCGCCGACTCCGCCACCGCCGCGGCAAAGCGACGATCCTCTGCGGAGAGCCGTCGCGAGCCGACCACCCCGACGAACGGCCCGCAAGGCATCTCTCCACGACAATTGAGCGCGGCCGGCCCCCCGGCCCCCATCGCCAGCCAGCGAGCGGGATAGGCGGGAGAGGCCGCCGTGAGGACCCGTCCGCGCGAGAACTCTGCCTCCGCCCAGGCCACCCGTCCCGGCGTCTCGAGGACCAGAGCCTCGGCCCAGAGACCTGCCTGCCGCAGAATCGACGCGGCCTCCCCGAGGCGGGCGTCGCGCAGACGCAGCAGCGAGAGCACCGCAGGCCACCGGCGCGGGAGCGAGCCGACCGGGGGACCGCCTGCCAGATAGAGCGCGGCCAGCGCGATCTCGCCGACCGGCCACTGAACACTTACCATGCACTGTATTATACATGTCATCTACTCGCCAGGGGCTCTGCAGAAGTGCGCCCGGACCATACACAATGGCGATCCCGGATCAAGGAAAATGCTCAAACACCCCGCCCTGACCAAGGCCCGGATCAAGCAGTTCATCGATCACGAGCTGGCCGAACACATCATCGGCGAGCGTGTTCCCCTCGACATCGAGTTCTGCCCGAAGGCCCATCCCACCGAGCAAGAGGCTCGCCAGCAAGGTCCCTGGAAGCCTGCGAAGATCGGATTTCGCTACGGTCCGGCCTACCGGGAAGTCTGGTTTCGGCTGACCGGCCGCGTCCCCGCCCGCTGGAAAGGCCTCAAGGTCGGGATCGTCGCCGAACTTGGTGGCGAGCGAACCGCCTGGATCAAGAACGTGCCCTTCCACGGGATCGACGAGCCGCATGCCGTGATGCCCTTCCTCAAGGAGGCCGGAGGCAACGAGAAGGTCGATCTGGCGATCCAAGCCTACACCCGCAATCCGCAGTGTCGCGTCCATCGACGCGAGCTTCCCCGTGAGGAACTCGTCGAGGAGGTCAAGGAAGCCAGCCTCGTCGTCGTCGACGGCGCCCTCAAGGCCCTCTACTACGACTGCGCGTTCGCCTACGATCTGATGGAAGCCACCGGCGAGGCCGACCCGGCGCACGCGACGATCCTCCGCGCGCTCAACGATTGCTGTAACCTCTTTGCCACCGGGCGGCCCGATGCCATCGAGCGCAGCCGCAAGGTTATTCGAGACGCCCTCGGCAGCCTCAACGGCGAGCTCAAGCACTCCTTGACCGCGGTCGGGCACGCTCACCTCGATACCGCCTGGCTGTGGCCGCTGCGGATCACGCGCCTCAAGATGGCGCACACCACGGCCACCCAGCTCCAGCTCATCGAGCGGTACCCGGAGTACGTCTTCGTCCACTCCCAGGCCAGCCAATACGAGTGGCTCGAAAAGCAGTACCCCACCCTCCTCCGTCGTGTGAAGCAAGCCATCGCCAAGGGACAGTGGGAAGTCGTCGGCTCGATGTGGGTCGAGGCGGACTGCAACCTCACCGGCGGCGAGTCCCTCGTGCGGCAATTCCTCTATGGAAGGCGCTACTTCCAAAAGCACCTCGGCGTCACGACCGAGGACATGTGGCTGCCCGACGTGTTCGGCTACTCCGCAGCGCTCCCCCAGATCCTCTACAAGTTCGGCATCCGGTACTTCCTCACCCAAAAGATCAGCTGGAACCAGTTCAACAAGTTCCCCCACCACACCTTCTGGTGGCAGGGCATCGACGGCACCAAAGTCTGGACCCACTTCCCGCCCGCGGACACGTACTGCGGCTCCTCCGAGCCCAAGGAGATTCTCCGCGCCGTCGAGAACTATCGCGACCACGCCCGGAGCGACGCCTCGCTCTACGTCTTCGGCTACGGGGACGGCGGAGGCGGCCCGACCGAGAAGCACATCGAGTTCCTCAAGCGGGCTCGGCTCGCGCCGAACCTCCCCGACGTCGTCCTCGGGCGCAAGGCCGTCGACTTCTTCCGCGAGGCCCGCGCCAAGAGCCGAGACCTCCTTACCTGGGTCGGCGAGCTGTACTTCGAGTTGCACCGGGGCACCTATACGAGCCAGGCCGCCAACAAGAAGGCCAATCGAGAGACCGAGTTCCTCATGCGCGATGCCGAATGGCTCTCCTGCTTCCGCGACGACTTCCCCGGCGCCTATCCCGCCGACTCGCTCGAGGAGGCATGGAAGCTGGTCCTCCTCAACCAGTTCCACGACATCATCCCCGGGTCGTCGGTGAACGAGGTTTATCGCGACAGCGACGCCGATTACGACCGCGTCCGCCAGATGGGGGGCGAGATCGTGCGCGAAGGCCTCCACCGCATCGCCCGCGTCCTCGACAGCGAGGGCATGAAGCGCCCGGTCGCCCTCTTCCAGAACGCCACGATCCCCGGACAAGGCGAGATCGCCTGGAACGAAGACGAGGCGCCCTCCTCACTCGTCTGCGGCGAGACCAACGTCGCCGTCCAGGTGGTCGAAGATGGCTTCGGAAGGCGCCTCGTCTTCGAGGTCCCCCAGGAAGCCCTCGGCGCGGTGGCCGTCGCAGACCTGAGCGACCAGCCGCCCTCGACCCGAAAGCGCCTCAAGGCCGGCAACCGCCGCATCGAGAACGGCGACTTCTCCGTCCGGTTCGACCCACACGGCAACATCTCGAGCATCACCAGCCTCGACGACCGGCCCGTGGAGTTCATCGAGCCCGGCAAGCTCGCCAACGTCTTCCAGATCTTCGACGACAAGCCGCTCTTCTGGAGCGCGTGGGACCTCGACGTCTTCGCATACGAGACCAAGAAGGATCTCGTCAAGTCCGAGTCCTTCGAGATCGTCGAGAGGGGCCCCGTCCGCGTCGCCGCCGAGATCGTGAAGACCTTCGGCGCCAGCACCATCCGCCAGCGCATCAGCCTCGGCCCGACACCCGGCATACGGTTCGACACCGAGATCGACTGGCACGAGGAGGACAAGCTACTCAAGGTCGCCTTCCCCGTCAACGTCAACTCACCCAAGGCAACCTACGAGATCCAGTTCGGCAACGTCGAGCGACCCACCCACATGAACACGTCCTGGGACATGGCACGCTTCGAGGTCTGCGCACAGAAGTGGGCCGACCTCAGCGAAGGCGGGCACGGCGTCGCACTCCTCAACGACGGCAAGTACGGACACGACATTCACGGCAACGTCATGCGCCTCTCCCTCCTCCGAGCCCCGAAAGCGCCCGATCCACACTGCGACATGGGCATACACCGCTTCACCTACGTCCTCTTGCCCCACTTCGACCAGATACAGCACGCCGACGTCGTCGCCGCGGCCTACGCCGTTAACGCACCGCTCCGATGGGCCTTCATCGAGCCCTCGCCCGGGCAGGAAGGAGAGTTGCCCCGCTTCGTCGGAGTCGAGAACAGGAACCTCGTCGTCGAGGCCGTTAAGAAAGCAGAGGACTCGAGCAACCTCGTCGTCCGGCTCTACGAGTGTCATAACACCCGCGGCACCGCCGAGCTGACTTGCGCCCGCCCCGTCCGCGCCGCCTGGCTCGCCGACCTCAACGAGCGCCCCATCAAAGACCTCGAGATCATCGACGGCCTCGTCGTCTTCGACTTCAAGCCCTTCGAGATCGTCACCATCCTCTTGCAGGTGTAGCTCGAGCGCCGGCGACAGGCCACCGGGCGCCCTCCCCCCGGCAGCACGGTCTCTCCCTGCGGCCGCGGGATCTCTCCCTGCGGTCGAGATGACAGAGAGAAGCGGCGAGATGACAGAGAGAAGCGGCGAGATGACAGAGAGAAGCGGCGAGATGACAGGGAGGAAGGGCGAGAGGACAGTGAGGAGGGGAGAGGTGACAGGGAGGACGGGCGAGGGAACAGGGAGGACGGGCGAGGGAACAGGGAGGTCTGGGGAGGAAACAGGGAGGAGGGGCGAGGAGGCAAAGAAGGAGGTCGTGAACGACACGACTCCTCCACCGGTCACTTGCAAACGGATAACGAACCCAACGACGCCTCTGCCGCTCACCTAGAAAGCACCAACGCGCACAATGACTACCCCAAAGGATACCGGGACTGCCCCATCGCACGCCCAGACGCCTCCATCGCACGCCAGGCCAGCTCCATCGCCCGCTAGGACTGCACCATCGCACGCTGGGAGTCCTACATAGCACGCCGGTCCTGCTCCATCGCACGCTGTGACTGCGCCTGCGGTCACTGGGAGTCCGGCATACAACGCCAGGACTGCTCCATCGAACGCTCAGAGTCCGACATAGAACGCCGGGACGGTTCCAGCATACGCTTGGAGTGCGCAATCGCACGCTGGTACTACGCCCGCGCACACCTCGACCGCGTCAATGCACGCTGAGACTGCGTCATCGTACACTGTGCCTGCAGCATCGCTTGCTCCGTCTACTACCAAGCACGACTTTATCGCACCGAATCAGCAGGTATCCGCGTCATCGCCCGCATCAGCAACGACATTGGACACAAAATCGCCAACAATGCGCACCAAATCGGCTAGGTTGCGAAATGGCGTTAAGGCATCGCAGACCAGGTAAAGCAAAGAAGCATAGACTAGCTGTCTATTAGCGTGCGTTGGGAATGAGCTGGCGATCGTGGGGCCAGCTCTTGGACCCGATAGGGCAAGACCTTGGTTCGATGCGGCGGCATTGGTGCCGTTTGCGACGCCCAGAGCGTTCTTGGTCATGGCAGCTGCAAGCGACGTCTGTTAAGCGGCGATCGTCGTAGCAGGAGCGGTAGCTAGTGGAGCAGAAGGGGTGTGCCATGGGCTGCAGTGGGCGAGCGCGGAGGGACGAAATGGATGCGCTGAAACAAGAGCCGTAGTCGCCAAGCCTCTCGGAGCGAGCGGTGGGGCGGTCCAACGAGACGCTGACACTCCGCCTGGCAGAGGTGGCGCCTCGGGATTAGGCGCGGCGCATGTCCACGGTCTCTTTGGAGAAGCCGAGGCGCTCGTAGAAGGCGTGCTGGTACGTGAAGAGGAAGACGTTGGCGCCTGGGGCCTCTTCCCGGATCATGTCGAGGCCTTCCTGCATCATGGCGGACCCGATCCGGCGGGCTTGCCACTCGGGGACGACGGCGACGTCCCAGAAGCTGAACCATCCGGGTGCGTCGCGGACGATGCGGAGGATGCCGATGGTCTCGCCGTCCGGTGAGCAGGCAACGACGCCGCCCCACGTGGTCTCGAGGAGGCCTGGGGTGTCTTTTGTGTACCCGAAGGCGCGGCCGCCGACGTCGACGTACTCTGCGGCGGAGGGGAGACGGCGCTCGATGACGACGCCCTCGGGAAATGGCTGGGACCGCGGGGGACTGCCGGAGGGTGGCCCGGCAAAGCGGAGGTGGTAGCCGTCGAGATCCTCCACGACGTACTCTCGCGCGCCCCAGGGCATGTCTGCGATGTCGGCGACGATGCGCGCGCCGCTGGCGCGGTGGCGGGCGTAGAGGGCGTCGGCGTCGTCGATCTTGATCCAATGCTGATGTCCGCGCACGGCCTTGGCCAGTTCGGGCTGGAGGTTGAACATGATGGTCACGCCGCCCAGCGCTACGGACCCGAAGGACGGCGGTTCGCCCCAGGTCCAGGACGATTCGAAGCCGAGAACGTCCTTGTAGTGGCCGATGGTGGCTTCGATGTCGGACGAAGCGAAGATGGCGGTGGAACTGATCACGCCGGGCGGCCTCATGAGGCCCTCAGGCTACCCGAGCGTGTGGAGTGCGCCGGCTCGATGGCGTCCTCCCCCTCCTTTCGCCTGCGAGAGGAGGGGGCCGGGGGGGGTGGAGAGTGACGGCCCCTCGCTGGGCCGGGGCGCGGGCCCTGGCCGCGGAAGGTACGATCTTGGCGCGAGGGGAGCCATGCGTTGGAAAGGCAGACGAGGCAGCGATAACGTCGAGGATCGGCGCGGGATGGGCGGCGGCCTGCTTGTGGGAGGCGGTGGCCTGGGGCTGCTGATCGCGGTGGTGTATCTGCTGATGGGCGGGGACCCGGCGAGCCTCTCCGGCGGCACCTCGACGCCGGGCAAGCCGTACCAAGAAAGCGCGCAAGAGGCCGAACGGCGGGAGTTCGCGTCGGTTGTCCTGGCGGACACGGAGACGGTGTGGAAGGGACTGTTTCAGCGGATGGGCCGGACGTATCGGGAGCCGAAGCTGGTGCTGTTTACGGACTCGATCCAGGGCGCTTGCGGGTTCGCCAGCGCGGCTGTGGGCCCGTTCTACTGTCCGGAGGACTCGAAGCTTTACATCGACCTGGGCTTCTTCGACGTTCTGGCCGACCGCCTGGGCGCGAAGGGCGACTTCGCCCGCGCCTACGTGGTCGCGCACGAGGTGGGGCACCACATCCAGAACCTTCTGGGCACGATGGACAAGGTGCAGGGCGAGCGCCGGCGCCTGTCGGAGGCCGAGTACAACCGCCTGTCGGTGCGGCTCGAGCTTCAGGCCGACTTCTATGCCGGTGTGTGGGCCCACCACGCCCGCTCGATGGCCTCCATCGACGAGGAGGACATCCGCGAGGCGATAGAAGCCGCCTCCGCCATCGGCGACGACACGCTGCAGAGCCGTTCAGGCGGCAACGTCGTCCCGGACTCGTTTACCCACGGCACGAGCGAGCAGCGAGCGCGCTGGTTCCTCCGGGGCTGGGAGACCGGCGACCCCGCGCAGGGCGATACGTTCCGGGCGGGCCGGCTGTAGCGCCTGCCAACGCTCTATCGAGGGGCGCCGAGGCGCGCGACGACGTGGAAGACGTGCCAGTGCTTGTCCTCGCCGAGTGCGGTCTTGCCGGGACGGTTGGCTTCCTCCCAGTCCAGCATCGCGAAACCCTCGAACAGGTCCCGAATCTCGTCCTCGGTGTGGACCGTGTAGCCCCGCGTGCGCCAGTCGTCGTCGACGCCCAGCAATTGACCGGCAAAGAGGCCGCCGGGGGGAAGCGCCGTCCTGAGCCGAGACCAGAAGCCCTGGAACTCGGACCGGGGGAGGAAGAAGAGACTGAACCCCGCGACGACGACGTCGGCGGGAGGGGGCGAGTAGTCGGCGAGGTCGGCAAGCACGAGCCGGCAGCGCGCGCCTTGGGGCAGGCGCCCCTCGACGATCTCGAGCGCGCGTTCGTCGCGATCCACCGCGACGACTTCGAAACCCCGCTCGAGCAGCCAGAGAACGCCCGCGCCGACTCCGCAACCGAGTTCCAAGGCCACGCCGCCAGGCGGCAAGTGGGGTTCGAGCCGCTCGAAGATGGGGTGCAAGGGCTTTTCGAGCGTGGCCTCGTAGTAGGCCTCCCAGTCGACGATCTCAGGCTCCACCATCGGTCAGGACGGGTCCGGGAGGCGGTGGCCGAGTTTCTGCCGTTTGGTCTGGAGGTACTTCTCGTTGTGGCTGGTCGGCTCGGCGATGAGGGGGACGTGCTCGACGATCTCGAGGCCGTAGCCTTGAAGACCGGCGACCTTAGCGGGGTTGTTGGTCATGAGCCGGAGCCGTCGGAGACCGAGATCGGCAAGCACCTGGGCGCCGAGGCCGTAATCGCGGAGATCGGCCTTGAAGCCCAGCGCGTGATTGGCCTCGACGGTATCGAGCCCCTTGTCCTGAAGCTCGTAGGCGCGGAGTTTGTTGAGAATCCCGATGCCGCGACCCTCCTGGGCAACGTAGAGCACGACGCCGCGACCCTCCTGCTCGATGCGGTCGAGGGCCAGTCCCAGCTGGTCGCCGCAGTCGCATCGCAGTGAGCCGAGAATGTCCCCGGTGAGGCAGCTCGAGTGGACCCGCACCAGGACGGGCTCCTCGGTACAGACGTCGCCCTTGACGATGGCGAGATACGGATGCGCCTCGAGAGTCGGCTCGTAGGCGTAAAGGACGAACTCACCGTGGCGCGTGGGGAAGGCGATAGGACCGGCGACCTTCTGGACCAGCCGCTCGTGACGACGCCGAAAAGCGATGAGGTCGGCGATCGTGATGATCTTGAGGTCGTGCGTCGCGGCAAACTGCTGGAGGCCCTCGAGGCGCATCATTTCACCGTCGTCGGCGACGATTTCGCACAGAACGCCCACCGGCTCGAAACCGGCCAGCACGCAGAGGTCGACGGTGGCTTCGGTATGACCGGCACGCCGCAACACGCCCCCCTTCTCGGCTCGGAGCGGAATGATATGGCCGGGGCGGGCGAGGTCGGTCGGCTGGGCCTGGGGATCGCAAAAGACGGCGACCGTCTTGGCTCGGTCGTATGCGCTGACTCCGGTGGTGCACCCCTCTATGGCGTCGACGGTCTCCCCCATCGCGGTGCCGAGGCGAGCGGTGTTGTCCTTCGTCATCATCGGGATGAGCAAGTCCTGCAGCCTCTCGGCGGTGGTCGGGATGCAGGGCACGCCGCGGCCGTGGCGGATCATGAAGTTCATGGCCTCGGGAGTGCAGGTCTGTCCGGGCATGACGAGGTCCCCTTCGTTCTCGCGGTCGGGGTCGTCGACGACGACGATCATCTTGCCCGCGCGCAGATCGTCCAGGGCCTCAGGAATGGTGGCGAAGCTCACGACTCTATTCTACGCGCGCTCGATGCCGACGGGCGCTGATCTGCGGGTTACCAGGTAAACCGTTACCGCGCTGGCGATCGCGATGAGGAGCGCGACCACCCAGGGCGTCCGGACCGCGTAGGCCGAGATGCCGATGCAGATCCAAAGAAAGGCGATGGCGACGACCTTGGTCCGGGGTTTGATGCTGTGGTTGCGCTCCCAGTCCTGCAGGGTGGGGCCGACCAAGGGGTTATGAAGAAGCCACAGTTCGAACCGCTCGCTGCTTCGCTTGAAGCAGCAGAGCGCCAAGATCAAGAAGAACGTGCCGGGGACGAGGGGGAGGATGTAGCCCAAGATGCCGACCCCGACGAAGAGGAGGCCAACCACGAAAAACAGCGTCTTTTGAATCTTGGGCCGCGCGGCTCGATCGATCATCGCCACGATACGAAGATGATCGGACATTGCCGCGGGGCTGGTGTTGACGGCATTGGCGATGGCTTGCCTTTTCTGCCGATTCGCCCGTCGAATCGGAACACACCCTCGGCCAGAATGCACGGTTGATGACCTTCGAAGAGGCGATTGCGCGCGTCACCTCCCTCCAGGGGCGGGGTTGGCGGCTGGGGCTCGACCGGATGGAAGAATTCCTTCGGCGTGCCGGCCTCGACGATGTGCTCGCTCGAGGGTCGACCTCGCCCCGGTACATCCACGTCGCGGGCACGAACGGCAAGGGAAGCGTTACGGCCTTCGCTCAGAGCCTGCTCGTGGAACTCGGGTACCGGACGGGAGCGACCTACAGTCCCTACGTTTACGACGTGCGAGAACGGATCCAGTTCGGGCGAGAGTCGGTGTCACAGGACGAGTTTGCGAACTTGGTGGAGGCGCTCTGGCCCGTCGCGAGCGAGATGGAGAGCACCGAACTCGGCGGGCCAACGGAGTTCGAGTTCAAGACAGCCATGGGATTCCTGTACTGGAAGCGCCAGCGCTGCGAATGGGTGGCGATCGAGGTCGGTTTGGGTGGGCGTCTGGACGCGACCAACGTCGTCGATCCCGCGTGCTCGGTGGTGACCACGATCGAGTGGGACCATGCGGACATCCTCGGCGACACCTTGGGCAAAATCGCCGCAGAGAAGGCCGGCATCGTCAAGCCGGGGCGACCGGTGGTCATCGGGAAAATGGCACGGGAACCCCTCGAAGTTATCCTGGAAATCGCCGCCGAACGCGGTGCGCCGGCAATCGTTTGGGGCCGCGATGTCGTCGCCGAGACTCAGGAGGGGCGAGTCAGGGTCGCGGGTCCCGGCTACTCCTATAACGGCTTGCAGCCGGGCATCGCCGGCGTTGTCCAGCCCCACAACCTCGCCTTGGCAATTGCGGCCCTCCATGCCGGGGGCGCGGTTCAGAACGCCAGTGAAGAGGCGATCCGCCGAGGGGCGGCTCTCACCTCGATACCCGGTCGGATGGAGTCTCGGCGGGCGGCGGGGCGAGACTGGATTCTCGATGGAGCCCACAACCCGCAAGCCGCAAGGAGCGTGGTTCAAAGCGTGGTCCCGGGGCGGCTGCCACGGACGATGATCGCAGGCATGCTTTCTGGGCACGATGCGCTGACCTTCTTTAGCGAGTTCACCGACCTCGTCACCAGCGTCCATCTGGCCCCTATCGATTTCCATCGGAGCCGCGATCCATTCGAGTTGGGGAACGAGATCAGTAGCCTCTTCCCGCGAGTCGAACCGCACGCTAGCGTGGAAGAGGCTGTCGATGCGGCGATCGCCGAAGGCGTCGAGCCGATCTTGGTAACGGGCAGCTTCTACTTGGTGGGAGAGGTCGGACGGCTGCTGGAGCGACGTCCCGAGTGAGGCGCCCGCGCTCTGGTACCCTAGTCGTATCGGGGCGTGGCGCAGCTTGGTAGCGCACCTGCTTTGGGAGCAGGGGGTCGCCAGTTCGAATCTGGCCGCCCCGACCAATTCTCCTAGTAGACGTGTGGTAACCTTCCTCACGTGATCGCGAGGTTGCGCGGGGAGCTGCTCGAAATCGAGGGAGGCCGGATCGTCGTCGACGCAGGCGGAGTCGGATACGAGGTACTTGTTCCCGACACTCTCCTGTCGCGGCTCCCGGAGCCTGGTGCTGCGGTCGATCTCGTGGTTCGCCAAATCTTTCGAGAGGACAACGTCAGCCTTTACGGATTTGCCGAACCGTTCGAGCGCCGGCTCTTCGACCTTTTGACCGAAGTCAAGGGCTGCGGGCCGAAGACGAGCCTCGCCGTCCTCGGCGAACTCGGCGGAGACGGAGCCGCGACCGCCATTGCCACGCAGGACGCCAAGAGTCTATGCCGGGCGACGGGCGTCGGACCTCGCCTCGCCGAGCGCATCATCCTTGAACTCAGGGAGAAGATACAGCACGAGGCACTGGGTCGCAAAGTGGCGCTCACGTCTTCCACGAAGGCCGTCGTGCAGGCCGCCGCCGTAGCCGACGAATTGATCGATGCGCTGGTCGCCTTGGGTTACCGACGCCTCGAAGCCGAGCAGGCCGCCGATCAGGCCCGTGAGCAGGCGCCGACCGTCGAGGAGCAGCTCAAGATCGCGCTGAGGAGCCTGCGAAAGTGAGCCGTCCCAGCGAAGTCGACCCGGTCCAGTTGCCCGAAGAGCGGTCGTACGAACTGGCCATTCGGCCCAAGCGGCTGCGAGAGTTCATCGGACAGGATCGGCTCAAGGCTAACTTGGCGGTGTTCTTGGAAGCCGCCCGGCAACGGGACGAGCCGCTGGACCACCTGCTCCTTTATGGCCCGCCGGGCCTCGGCAAGACGACCCTCGCCCATATCGTAGCGGTCGAGATGGGCGCGCCGATCCACGTGACGAGCGGGCCGGCGATCGAGCGGCCTGGCGATCTCGTGGGCATCCTAACCAATCTCGATTCGGGCGCCGTGCTGTTCGTCGACGAGATCCACCGGCTCAGCCGACCCGTAGAGGAGATCCTCTACCCGGCGATGGAGGACTGCAAGGTCGATATCCTCATTGGAAAGGGGCCGGCGGCCAGGTCGATCCGTCTGGACGTCCCGCGGTTTACCGTCATCGGGGCGACGACTCGCCAGGGCCTCCTCACGGGTCCGCTTCGGGATCGGTTCGGCATCGTTAGCCACTTCGCGTTCTATGACTCCGAGGCCCTTTTCGAGATCATCACGCGTTCGGCGGGCATCCTCGGCTACGTCATCGAGCCCGACGCCGCGCGAGTCCTTGCGATGAGGGCACGAGGCACCCCTCGCATCGCGAACCGTCTGCTGCGGCGGGTCCGCGATTTCGCGCAGGTCGAGGGATTGGAAGCGATCGGAAAACCGATCGTAGAGACCGCCCTCGATGCCCTCGAAGTCGACCACGTGGGGCTCGACCGAGTCGACCGCATGATCCTGCGGGCGATCATCGACAAGTACTCCGGGGGTCCGGTAGGACTGGAGACGCTGGCGGCGACCACCGGGGAAGACTCTGGCACGATCGAAGACGTCTACGAGCCGTTCCTCCTGCAGCAGGGGCTCATTCAGCGCACGCCGCGTGGACGTTCGGCGACCGCGGCAGCTTATCGGCATTTGGGTCAGGAACCGCCGTCTTCACAAGGAGCCGATGCGCCGAGTCTGTTCGAGGGTTAGCCCACTTTCCCACGAACTTTTGCCGTCCAAACAGGGTCCTACACTTGACAGCGTGGCGACGATGGTCGTCGCGCGGCCAGTTATTGACCATAGAGAGGTTCTAATATGCTTCGTTTTTGGAGTTCGCTCGCCCTCGGCTTGGCCGTCGCGAGTGTGAGTTTCGCTAATGGCACGGTTCAAGAATACGTGCCTGGAGAGGTCCTCGTTAAGTTCAAGCACACCAGCGTTTCGCCCGATGCGATCCGCGCGAACCGACTCATCGGAGCCGAAGTCGTGAATGAACTGACCGAGATCGGCGTCTCCCTCATCCGTATTCCCGACACCCTTTCGGTCGAGAATGCAGTGAAGTACTACCAGTCGATTCAGGGAGTCGAGTTTGCCGAGCCGAACGGCATCGTCCATGCGACGTTCACTCCGAACGATCCCTCTTTCGCCAGTCAGCAGTACGGTCCGCAGATCATCCAGTGCCAGCCGGCCTGGGACGTCAACCAGGGCAGCAGCAGCGTCATCATAGCGATCGTCGATACGGGCATCAACATGAGCCACGTCGACCTGAGCGGAAAGATCGTTGCCGGCTGGGACTTCGTCAACAACGATGCCGATGCCTCGGACGACCATGGACACGGCACGCACTGCGCGGGCATTTCCGCCGCAAAGACCAATAACGCGGTCGGCATCGCAGGAGTCGGCTTCAACTGCTGGCTCATGCCGGTCAAGGTGCTTAACTCAGGCGGCAGCGGCACATGGGAGAACGTCGCCGCCGGGATCAACTTCGCCTCGACCAATGGAGCACACGTTATCTCGATGAGCCTGGGCGGATCCGGTACGTCGGCGACCGTGCAGGCTGCGGTCGACAACGCCTGGAACAACAATCGGCTCGTCGTGGCTGCCGCCGGCAACAGCGGCTCGACCTCCCAGTTCTATCCCGCCGCCTACCCCAACTGCATCGCCGTCGCCTCGACGACGAACACGGATGCACGATCGTCGTTCAGCAACTACGGCGCTTCCTGGGTCGACGTGGCGGCTCCCGGCTCGGACATCTACTCCACCTATGGATCCGGCTACACCCTCCTGAGTGGAACATCCATGGCGTGCCCGCACGTCGCGGGCCTCGGCGGCCTGCTCTGGGCCCACCTCGGAACGAATACGAACGTTGCCGTGATTCGGCAGCGGATCGAGCAGAACTGCGACCCCGTAGGGAACTTCATCGCTTGGGGCCGCATCAACGCCTATCGTGCGCTGACCGGGCAGACCATCGCCTCGATCACTGCGCTTTCGCTTAATCCCACGACCGTCACCGCCGGCGCGACCTCGACGGCAACCGTGACGCTGAGTATTCCCGCACCGAGCGGTGGCACCCTCGTCACGCTGTCCTCGAACAATGCGGCGGCGACGGTACCGTCCTCCATCACGGTTCCGGAAGGCTCGAACACGGCACAGTTCACCGTGAATACCCATCAGCCGGCGTCGACTCAGATCTGCCAGATCACAGGTACCGCCGGAGGCCAGAACCGGAGCGCTAACCTTACGGTTAATCCTGCGCCAGTCATTACGCTTCGTGACTTCCGACTGTCGAACTACAGTGTGCTGGGCGGATCGGGGCTCTACGGCTACGTCTATCTCCAGCAAGCGGCGCCTCCGGGCGGGGTTATCGTGACGATCACCAAGAACGGTGGTGGGCTCAACGTCATCGTTCCGACCACTGCGTTCATTCCGGCGGGAACGAACTTCGCGCGAATCGTCATTGCGACGGCCCCGGTGCAATCGGTCATCACGTCCGACATTAGCGCGGTATACGGCTCGCAGTCGATCATGCGAACGTTGACCGTGAACCCGTAGCGGTTCCTGGTGAACAAGAGAAACGCGCCCCCCTCGGGGGCGCGTTCTTTTGGTCTAGCAGAAGTGTTAGTCGCCTTCCAGTCCGAAGTTATTGCTCAGGATCGCGAAGTCTCCGATATCGACCTCGTCATCGCCCAGCAGGTCGGCATTGGCGTTCCAATTCGGGTCACCGGGGATGGCGCCGAAAGCGGAAGATAGCAGAGCGTAGTCTCCGATGGAGATCTCATTGTCGCCATCGCAGTCGCCATTGACGAGGCTGAAACTGAGGTCTCCGCCGAATTCGCCGAACGTCACCTGTTGGCATTGCCGGAGCCAGTGGGGCGCCTTCACGCAGACGGTGTATTCGCCCTCCACGCAGGCCCGTATGGGGATCGCTGACTCGCTGCTCAGGTTGATGGTGGACTCGCGGATGACGTTTCCTCCGCCATCTTGGATCGTGACCGTGATCGGTACGGCGGTCTCGTCGCCAAGATAGTCCTGTAACTCTCCGTCGACCATCAAGTACGTCCCGAACGGGTGCGTGCTGATCGCGAAGTAACCCGCCAAAAAGTCGGCCGAAGCTTGATCGGGTTCTCGCATCATGACGAAGTCTATCGTCGTGCCAGGCACGACTTGTACGGTCAGTGCCGACGTTCCGCCTGAGAAGTCTTCGAATCTGAGCGGAAACTGCGACGAGAAGGTGTTGGGCGCAATGAACGAGGCCTGGCTTACAGTGAGGCCGTTGACCTGGATGAAGCTGTTCATCCAGCGTCCGATATTGCGCGGCATCCAGGTCTCGCCACAGAGGTACACCGTGCCGTTGATCGGACTCGTCCAGCGTAAGCAAGAGTATTCGGTGGCGGTTCGCTCTGTCTCCGCCCCATGCATGAAGACCGTTCCTCGGGGAAGGTCCATGTTGTAGACTCGGCTGATCGTAGCCCTTGCCCACATCGGAACATGGTCGTTATATGGCAACGGCCGGGCGGCCCATGCCGCCTGGTTGGTCCCGGGATCCCAGGGATTCCAGTTGGTGGTGAACAGGGAACTCGGAGCTTGAAGAAGGCTCCAAGCACCGAACGGATTTGTTGCATCACTCCAGTCCGCAGACGCATTCCAGGTGGTCGCGCCCGCAGAAACGGCGATGCTCATGGCGAGCAGTAGTGTGGTCTGACGCATCATTGTTTCTCCAGTAGAAGGCATTGGTATTCTAGCGGGTGTTGACCTGATTCCCACAGCAGAGGGCAATACCTGGCAAATTCAACGGCCAAACAGCGCATGCTCGGACGGCTTGGCGTCGCCTGACGTAGAATCTGGCAAGCTCCATGCAGATCGTCTCCTACGACACGCCCTTCGACATCTCGCGCGCCTTCGAGCCCAAAGGGGACCAGGCGCGCGCGATCGAGCAACTTTGCGAAGGCGTCGAATCGGGTTACCGCTTCCAGACCCTGCTCGGTGCGACAGGGACCGGCAAGACCTTCACGATGGCGAGCGTGATTCAGCGGCTGCAGCGGCCGGCCTTGGTCATGGCCCACAACAAGACGCTCGCTGCCCAACTGTGCCAAGAGTTCCGGGCGTTCTTCCCCGAGAACTCGGTGCAGTACTTCATCAGCTACTACGATTACTACCAGCCGGAAGCCTACGTCCCCCAGTCCGACCTCTATATCGAGAAGGACTCCAGCACCAACGAAGAGATCGACCGGCTCCGGCACTCGGCGACACAGGCTCTCCTGGAACGGCGGGACGTCGTCATCGTCGCCAGTGTCTCGTGCATCTACGGCCTGGGTTCCCCGGACACGTATGCCGAATCGGTCGTGACCTTCGAGACCGGCGCCGAGTTCCACCTGGACGAGGCGCTCAAGAAGCTGGTGCAGATGCAGTTCGTGCGCAACGACCTCGTCCTCGATCGGGGCACCTTCCGCGTCCGCGGTGACACCCTCGAGATCCAGCCAAAGGACGAGGAGATCGTCACCCGGGTCGAGTTCTTCGGGGATGTGGTCGAACGCATCCGCCTCTTCGACCCCCTGACCGGTGAGGTGCTCGACGAGCCCACCAGGTGCTCGATCTTCCCTGCGACCCACTATGTCACCCCGTGGGAGCGCATGGACGTCGTTCTCGAACAGATCGAGCACGAGCGAGACCTCCAAGTCGCCCGGTTCACCGAAGAGGGCAAGCTACTTGAGGCACAGCGTTTGCGCCAGCGAACCGACTTCGACTTGGAGATGATGCGCGAGGTCGGCTACTGTAACGGCATCGAGAATTACAGCCGCTACTTCGATGGACGCGCGCCCGGCACGCCGCCTTATACTCTCCTCGACTTCCTCCCCAAAGACGCCCTCGTTTTCGTCGACGAGAGCCACCAGACGATCCCGCAGATTCGCGCGATGTTCAACGGCGATCAGCAGCGAAAGTCGGTCCTCGTCGACTACGGATTCCGCTTGCCGAGCGCCCTCGATAACCGGCCGCTCAAGTTCGACGAGTTCTTGGAGCGCGTACCGCAGGTCGTGTTCGTCAGCGCGACACCTGGTCCGTTCGAGAAGGAGGCCCAGGCGCAAGAAGTGCAGCAGATCATCCGGCCGACCTACCTCGTCGATCCTGAAGTCGTCATCCGCCCGACGAAGGGACAGATCGACGACTTGATGAGCGAAATACAAGGCCGAGTCGAGAAGGGACAGCGTGCACTCGTGACGACTTTGACCAAAAGGATGGCCGAGGACCTGACGACTTACCTCCAGGACCTCGGAGTGAAGGTCCAATACATCCACTCGAACGTTCACTCGCTCGAACGGCCGGAAATCCTGCGCGATCTGCGACTGGGCGTCTATGACGTCGTCGTCGGTGTGAATCTCCTCCGAGAAGGCCTCGACCTGCCCGAGGTCACCCTCGTGGCGATCCTCGACGCCGACAAAGAAGGGTTTCTCCGGTCCGAGACTTCCCTGATTCAGACCATTGGACGAGCAGCCCGAAACGTCGAGGGCCAGGTCATCCTCTACGCGGACACAATCACCGGTTCGATGCAGCGGGCGATCGACGAAACCAACCGGCGACGTGAAGTGCAGCGCAAGTACAACGAGGAGCACGGCGTCTCTCCGCAAACCGTCACCAAGGTCGTGCGCGAGACGATACGGTCTTACGACGAGGCTGCTCCCCTGACGGCTCAATATGGCGAGGAAGGCCTCGAACTAGTTCAGCTTCAGCAAGACGGCAAGCCGATCCGAATCGAGGAGATTCCGATCCTGGTCGCCGGACTCGAGAAGCAGATGAAGGACCTCGCCAAGGCGATGGAGTTCGAGAAGGCGGCGGTGATTCGCGACGAGATTACTGCGCTCCGCAAGTTCCTTGGCACGACCGATGGCCGCCTCGGCCAGGATCGACGCAAGTCGCGCACCATGAGTCGTCATCGCTAACCTCGCAATTGTGTCGCTGTCGTATACTCGAAGCCTCTGATACTTTTTCTTGGAGGGAGAAGATGATGAAGTTCACGCTCGTCGCGTCGGCTTTGCTGACGGCTTCACTCGCATTCGCCGAGGGAATTCCGATTTCGGTCACCGGCTACAACTGGGACGGCATCGCCAATGGCGCACCCACGAACAACGACCCTCCCGCGGTGCAAGCCAGCACCACGGGCACGCTCGATGGCATCTTCTGCTATTTCGAGAGGGGCTTCTGGTCCCTCGATGCCAACGTCGGGCTGCCGCCGGATGGAAAGGTGACGTCCTACGTGGACAACCTGACGCGCTATCAGCTTCGGCCGGCCACGGGCGACAATCTTCTGCTTCTGCGCAACCTGTTCAACCCGTCCGGCACCCTGACGCTGGTCACGCCGGGCTCCTATCGGAAGATTCACTTCCTGGTCACCGGGTTCAATGGCAGTCTGCCGGGTCGCTACACGCTCCACTTCAGTGACCTGAGCAGCACGAGCGGATCGTTCACCTCGCCCGACAACTTCAACCAGGTCGGTTGGGCGATTCGCGGTTTCGGTCGGGTGGACCGCGACAACGATGGGGTGTTCGCGAACCCGGCCCTCAATCCGCGAATCTATCAAGTGACCGTCGGCTTGAACGCCCTGGATGCGATGAAGACGCTCACCGCCATCGAGTTCTTCAACGACGATGTGACCGGGCTCAATCACCACAACGTCGGCATCTTCGGAGTCTCAGGGGTCCCGACGACGGCGGATTCGATGCCGATTGCGGCGAGCGGATACGACTTCGACGGCGTGGCAGACGGGCCGCCCGTCGAGAACGACCCCTTCGCCGTACAGGCCAGCACCGACGGAGACCTCGATAGCCAATACGTGTACTTTTCCCAGGGATTTTGGCTCTCGAACCCGTTCGCCGGGCTGCCTTCCAGCGGGACGATCGTGAGTGCCCTCGACGGCAGCTCGATCTTCCAGTTGCGCCCCTACGACGGCCCCAACATTCTTCTCCTCCGGCAAGCGGGCTCGGGGCAGTCGACGAAGACGCTTAGCCTCGCAAGCCCCGATCGGTACAGCCGACTCTCGTTCCTCATCACGGGCTTCAACGGTCGCCAGCCTCTCCAGTACACGCTGAACTTCCAGGGAGGAGGGACGTTTACGGACACGATCTTCGCTTCCGACAACTTCAACACGCCGGATTTCGCGATCAACGCCATCGGGCGAGTCAGTCGAACGACGGGGGCGTTCCAGAACGACGGCTCGAATCCGCGCCTCTATCACGCCGACGTGTGGCTCTCCGCCGCGGAGTCGAGCCAAGTGATCCAGAGCATCACCTTCTCGAACGTGGAAACGACCGGCGTCAACGCTAGAAACATCGGCGTGTTCGCACTCAGCGGCGTCCCGTCCTCCTCACAGATCACCGTTTCAGGGCGCGTCACCTTCGGCGACCGCCAGGGCAACTTCCCCTCGACGGTCGACATCGAGTTCAAGGATCCGAACAACCCGATCATCGTGGTTCATACCGCGATGGGCGTCGTGGTGGCTCCGAACGGTAACTACAGCACGTCGGACCTTCCGGCCACTTCCGGCTCCTACCTGGTCGCAGTCAAGCCAGCGCCGTGGCTTCGAAAGACGGTAGGCCCTATCAATACCGGGTCGTCACACGTGGGCGTCGACTTTTTGCTGAGCAACGGCGATATCGACGATGATAACGAAATCGCGATCGGAGACTATGCTTTGCTCTCGTCGGCATTTGGCTCTGGGCCGGGCGATCCCAACTGGAATCCTGCAGCCGACCTGGATGGCGACGACGAGGTCACGATCGGTGACTACGCAATCCTCTCGCAGAACTTCGGCATGATCGGCGACGAGTGAGCCCGTTGGGAGGCGTCGGTTTCGACGCCTCCCAACGTATACTGTTCTAGTGAAGCTGCTTGCGGTTGTTTCTTGGTTCGTCCTCTCGGCGGTCGTCTATGCTGAAAACTACGCTGGCACCTACGAAGTGCTGCGTTATCAGAACGGAAAGAAGATCGACCCTGCGAAGGCGTCCAAAGCCTTGCTGACCTGGATGGAACTCGGCAAGGACGGCCGCTTCACGATCCAGACGTTCGACAGGAAGTTCTCCGGTAACTGGACCGAAAAGGATGGACTTCTTCGACTGATCTCCGACCCTCGAACGCCGGGCAAGGATCGCTGGCCCGGCAAGATCGTACTGAAGCCGTCGCCGAACCGGGGCTTGCTCAAGATCGCCGAGCCGAAAGCCCTGGCCGAGCAGATCGAGTTCAAGTACGATCCAGGGGTCGTGGCGCGATTCAAGAAACTCGCCGGAAAGTCGTAGCCCGGCCGAAGATCTCCTCGATGATGCGAGCCCGGTGCTCGAAGACCGCCTCGACCCTTCGGCGAACGAAGAGCCGGTCGACAAGGGGCTCAAGGAGCCAGCCCGGCGCGAGGTAGTCGACTCGGTCTGTCACTTCAGTTTGACCGCCGACGGCCCGAAAACGGTGCTCGTGAATCCAAACGCGGTAAGGTCCCCGAAGCTGGGTGTCGATGAACCTGTGGGGCGGCTCCCAGAGCGTAATCTCGGTCCGCCAGTTCATCGGCAAGCCGTTGAGGCGAATGCGATAGTCGATGAGCGCCCCCTCATGCATGTCGATCGGCAAGGGTGTGACGATCTCGAACCGCAGTTCCGGGGGCGTGATCCGCTGCAGGTTCTCCGCCTTCGAAAAGAACTCGAACACGTCCTCCAGCCGAGCCGGAACGATCTGGCGACCTTCGAATCGCCTCATGCCGGCACCTGTAGAAAGCCGAGGTCATCGCCGATCCGTGCGCCGATCGACTTGAGATCTTCGGCATAGGCGACGGCTCCCCTGCCCCCCGCGACGACGCGAACATGGGGCCCGACCTCTTCCCGAATCGCGCGGAGCTCGTCGGGCAAGCCAAGGTCGTCGGTTGGGTACACGATGCTCAGCGCCAATGCCTCCGCGCCGGTGCGGCGGACGACGATTCCGATCTCGGCAGCCGGCAGGTTCGGCCCCAGGTAGACCACCTGCCAGCCACGCAAAGCCGCCTCGATCGCGACGAGCAGCGCGCCGAGTTCGTGATGCTGTCCTCGCGGTGTGGTCACGAGCAGGAGCGGGGCGCCAGGCGGGGCGGCAAGGTCGGATCGGAGGTCATCGAGAACCGATCGGATCGCGGCGGTGGCCAGGTGTTCACTCGCGATACCGCCAGGGGTTTCCGACCATTGCCCGTCTATCCACCGCAGGAGCGGCAAGACGTCGTTGGCCACGAAATCGCGAGCCCCGGACTTTGCCAGCCGATCCTCGAGCAAGCGGCGCAGCCGGATCGCGTCGTAGTCGAGGATCGCCTGCCGGAGGGATGCGAGCCGATCCGCGAACACCTCCTCGGTCGATAGCCGACCGAGCTCCTCATCGCTGAGGTGGGCGATTCTCGGCAGGGAATGGCCCGCTCGTCGGAGACGAGCCAAGAGGGCCAAACGGCGTGCGTCTTCCTCGGTGTAGAGGCGGCGGTTGGACTCGGAGCGCCCCCCGATTCCCAGGCCATACCGTCGCTCCCAAGCACGGATGACATGAGGGGTGAGGCCCGTCCGATCGGCGAGCGCTTGAATGCCGATCGTCCCTTTCGCGGCGGTGTCGTTCATGTTATGTCTAAGTATACGACAGAATTATTGCGAACGATAATTAGACGCATCTCGTAGCAGTGGGAGACGGCCCACAGGGGCCAAGGAGATCAACTATGAAGAAGACGTTCGTTTCCCTCCTCGTCGTCGCTTCGCTCGCGCTCGCGGCTATCGCCAGTGCGCCTCGCAAGCAGGATATCGTGGACACCGCTGTCGGTGCCGGCGACTTCCAAACCCTCGTCGCCGCGGTGAAGGCTGCCGGCTTGGTCGAGGCCTTGAAGAGCAAGGGTCCCTTTACGGTCTTCGCTCCCTCCGACGAGGCGTTCGCCAAGCTCGAGAAGGCCAAGCCCGGCATCCTGGCTGATCTGCTCAAGCCCGAGAACAAGTCCAAACTGCAGACGATTCTCAAGTACCACGTCATTCCCTCGGAGGTGCGGGCGGCGAGCGCCGTCAAACTCAAAAACGGCACCATGGTGGAGACGCTGGCCGGGCGGAAGGTCAAGGTCGGCAACAAGCACGGCGTGACGATCGACAACGCCAAGGTCATCAAGACCGACATCCTTTGCACGAACGGCGTGATCCACGTCATCGACACCGTTCTCATCCCCAAGTGATCCCGCCCCTTCATCCGATGACCCCCTCTTCATCGTCGGCGAGGGGGTCTTCGGGCTGAGTGAAGTCTGGATGCTGGCGGCACAATGGCAGAAAATCGCAGTGACGGCACAGGCCCTTGAATATCGGCGTGATTTCGGCGTACTCCCGGTGCAGGATCTGATCGCCGAGGAACCGCAGATCGCCGAGGAGTTCCTGCGTTTCCTCCTCGCTCAGGGACGCAGTGGCGCGCTCGCCGGAACGCAGCGCGACGAGCGTCGCAACCACCGGCTTACCTGGGTATCGATCGCGAACGAGCAGTTGGTAGCATCCGAGAGCCAGGTCCCCCAAGACATCCTCAGTGCAGACGGCTTCTGGACCCGTCTTGTAGTCCACGATCTCCAGGGTGCCATCCTCCCTCTCATCGAGCCGGTCGATTCGTCCGAGCAGCTCCCAATCCCCCATGTCCATCCGAAGAGTCCGCTCGACGAAGAGCGTTCGTGCCGTCGTCGGTTCGAGGGTCACGCGATCGACGTAGGACTCGACGATCGCCCGTCCTTCACCGAGGGCTTCCTGCATCTCCTGTGCGCTGCCGTAACCGGCGTCGATCCACGACTCTTCCAAGGCGGCAAGGGCTTCGTGGGTGGTGGTCACTCCGGCATCTCCGGAGTCGTGGAATCGCTCGAGCACTCGGTGGAGTGTCGTACCGAAACTATAGTACGACCTCGCCCGCAGGTAGTAGCGGCCGCGCATGTCGGCGTAGGTCCAGCGATACTTCACCGGGCATGCGAGGTACGTCGAGATCTTGCTCGGGCTGAGGGTCGGCTTGCGAGCCACGAGCCGATTATGAACTCGCGCTCGAGTAGTGCCGAAGGGCGAAATTCCAGAACCAGCGGGAAAAGAGTAGGGCCGCGAGTGACCACGCCACGCCGAGTCCGAGCATGCCGGCATTGTAGCCCTTCACCAGTTGGCTGGAAGGAACCGTGGCGAGAAAGGCGAGCGGAACGAAGTAGGTGAACATGCGCTGGAGTCCGGTGCTGTAGATGTCGAGCGGATAGCGCGCGACCTGCATGACGGTTTCCCCCAGCACCCACAAGTTGTCCACGCGTACGAGCCAAATCCCCAAGGTCATGAGGGCCATGTTGAAGGCATAGAAGAGAAGCGTTGCCGCCAGGAGCAGCACTACGTATGCGAACCATTGGGCGGCGCCGGGATGAACGCCGGATGTACTCACCCCGATCCAGACCATCGCGATCCCGGCGAACAGCGTGCCGATCTGATCGAAGTTGAACTTGCGGGTGGAAACCCAAAATTGGGTGTCGACCGGCTTCGTGATGACGAAATCGAGCGTTCCGCGCCGGACCTGTTCGGGGATCTCTTGAAGCGACATGAAGAGCGCCGACACGATGGCGTTCATCACGAAGCAAGTCGCCGCGAGCACGAACGCATCGCCCCGATTCCATCCCGCTACCGAATCGGTATTGCGGTAGATCACAAGCACGATCAGCAGGAAAAAGCCGATCCACACCACGTTCTGGGCGATCTTGGCAAAGAAGTTGGCGCGGAATTCGAGTTCCCGTGCAAGGGAACTTACGAAGAACGTTCGGTAGATCCGCCAATATCGGCCCACTCCGCTATGATAGTCGTATCGGCTGAGGCTGTTCCGAGGTGCACGAGGTATCGCCGGCCATCGCCAATTCCCGCTTTGACGCTTCGGCCAGACGGAGGGCCGTGCCAGAATTCAATCGATGAAACGACCGCTCGCTTCGTTTGCTTTTGTACTCGGACTCGCGATGTTCCTTGCCGGATGTGCCGCCAAGGAAGAGTCCACTTCGATAGCGCCGCCGAAAACGGACGACAAATCTGGCTCTTCGGCCGAGTCGGCCAAGCTCGATTTCGTCAAGGACGTTCGGCCGACTCTCGAGGCATATTGCCTTCCCTGCCACGGCGGAAAGGGTCAAAAAGGAGTCACTCTGGATGCTCTCGCCACCAACGAAGCGGCGGCGGCCAATGCGGTGGTCTTCCGGGAAATGGCGGAGGAACTCGAAGCCGGCAAAATGCCGCCCAAGACGGCCAAGCAGCCGCCCGACGACGTCAAGGCCAAACTGATCGCCGATCTCAGGGCGCTCGGCGGCTAGGGGGACTCGGGCCGTCCGGTCTGGAGCGATCGGACGATCGCATCCATCGTGCGCACGGTCTCCAGACCCTCGACCAGATCGGGGCTGTTCGGGCTCCCGTCGAGAAGGCGTGCGGCGAAGTAGTCGGCGTAGTTGCAGAACTCGCCGTAGTGCATGCCCTTGAGTTCGTGGCGGTAGTAGTAGCCGGCCATCGCGTGGTGGAAGTCTTCTTCGATCTCGATCCCTCTGGCGTCGTGACGGGTGAACCGAAGGTCCGGATACCGGGCCAAGGAAGAGCCTCCGGAGCCCATGAGAAAGCATTCGATGAGGCTTCGCGCTTTGGGAAGTTCATGCATACCGTAGTGGCCGAAGACGCGGGCGATCCGGCCATCGGCTGCTCGGAGGTTCACGACGATCGCGTCGGGAGTCTTCATGCCGAAGCGCGCCCCCAGCTCGCTCACGAACCCGTATGCGTGGACCTCGACGATGGAACCCAGATACCAGCGAACAAGGTCGACGGGATGGCTCAGGCCAAGGTAGGCCCAGTGAGTGGACTCCAGTGTCCAAGGGCTCTTTTCGTAGTACCAGTCCATGCGGTGGACGTAGTGTGCATCGACGACCTCGACCTGCCCGATCGCGCCGGCCTCGACCTCCTCTCGCTGCCGTTGGAAGGGCTCATAGAACCGCGTCGACTGACCAACCTGCAGGCGCCTTCCAGTCTCCTCGGCCGCCCGCAGTAAGCGAGGGATGTCCGCGGCATCGTTGATGAGCGGCTTGGTGCAGATGACGTGCTTCCCGGCGCGAAAGGCTCGCTCGATTTGGTCGGCGTGGAGGGCGTCCGGCGTGTAGATCGCGACGATGTCGACTTCGTCGCGGGCGAGGAGCGCGTCGTAGTCGGGGGTAGTGAAGAGCCCGGGCACAGCGGCTTCGGCGGCCCAGCGCTTGCCCGCTTCCAGGTCGCATCCGGCTACGGCTCGGCAGAGGCCGCTCGCACGCAGGGCGACGAGGAGAGTGTGCCCTTCGTGAAGTCCGACGATCCCGATGCCAAGCCGTTCCTCGGCGGGCCGCTCACTGTAGGAGCGTCGAGCGCCGATCGTCGGGCGTCCGGTGGGCAGGGAGTCGGGGTGCATCTCTCATGAATACCCGACTCGGCTCTGGCGTCACCCCTTGTCGAAGGCAAGACGAAGGACCTGTCCCGCATCGCGCACGAAGTGGACCTCGAGGTCTTTCCGGATGTCCTCGGGGATTTCTTCGAGGTAGTCCTTGCGATTGTCCTCGGGGAGGAGCACGATTCGCACTCCGGCCCGGTGGGCGGCGATCACCTTTTCCTTGATACCGCCGACGGGGAGGACCTGGCCGCTCAGCGTCAGTTCGCCGGTCATCGCCAGCCGTGGCCTGATGGTCCGCCCCGTCAGGAGCGAGGCGAGGGCGGTCAACATCGTCACGCCCGCGCTCGGGCCGTCCTTCGGGACCGCTCCCGCGGGCACGTGGATGTGGAGTTCGGACTTCTCATAGAAGTCCTCGGGAATCCTCAGCTTCGCGGCATGGCTTCGGATGTAGCTGAGTGCCGCGGTTGCGCTCTCCTTCATGACGTCGCCGAGTTGGCCGGTAAGCGTGAGAGCCTTCGCGCCGGGCATCCTGGCCGATTCGATAAAGACAACGTCTCCGCCGACCGGCGTCCAGACGAGACCGACCGCCAAACCGGGGATGAGTTCGCGCTCGGCGACCTCGTCGTGCAGGTATCGCGGCGCCCCGAGGGCGGCTTCGACGAACCTCGGCCCGACGATCAGCTTTTTCCTGCGCCCCTCGGCGAACTCCAGCGTCGCCTTTCGGATCACGGAGGCGATCTCTCGTTCCAGGTTCCGCACGCCGGCTTCGCGGGTGTAGTACGAGATCAGCGGGCGGATCGCATTGGGTTCGAACTTGATTTGCGCTGGTCGCAGGCCATGCTCCTCGATCTGCTTCGGGATGAGGTGCCGCATCGCGATCTCGGCCTTTTCCTGCTCGGTGTAGCCGCCGATCTCGATCACTTCCATTCGGTCGCGCAACGGGGGTGGGATCGTATCGAGGCGGTTTGCCGTGGTGATAAAGAACACGTGACTGAGGTCGAACGGCGCGTCGATATAGTGGTCTCGGAAGGCGAAATTCTGCTCCGGGTCGAGCACTTCGAGCAGAGCGGAGGAGGGGTCGCCGCGAAAGTCGTTTCCGAGCTTGTCGATCTCGTCGAGGACGAACACCGGATTCCGAGTCTCCGCGCGACGCAGACCTTGGATGATCTGTCCGGGGAGGGCCCCGATGTAGGTTCGGCGGTGCCCTCGAATCTCGGCTTCGTCGCGCATGCCGCCAAGAGAGATGCGGACAAATTTGCGGCCCATCGCGTGGGCGATCGATCGTCCGAGCGAGGTCTTGCCGACCCCCGGAGGTCCCGAAAGGCAGAGGATGGGCTGGCGAACCGGCCCCTGCTTCACTTTGCGGACGGCGAGGAACTCGATGATCCGTGATTTGACCTTTTCGAGACCGAAGTGGTCGGCGTCGAGCACTTTCCGGACTTCGACGAGATCGAGGTGGTCGTCGGTGGACTTGCTCCAAGGCAGGGCGACCATCGTCTCGAGGTAGGTTCTCGCGACCGTATATTCGGGCGAGCCGGGATTGATGCGGCGAATCCGATCATACTCCCGGTTGGCTTCCTTCAAGGCCTCCTCGGGCATGTCCGCGTCGTCGATCTTCTGCCGAAACTCCTCGAGTTCTTCACCACGATCCTCGGATTCGCCGAGTTCGCGCTGGATCGCCTTGAGCTGTTCGCGAAGGTAGTACTCGCGCTGGCTCTTGCTTAGCTCGGCGCTGACCTCGCTGTGGACCTTGCTGCTCAGTTCGAGGACGCGAACCTCTTTGCTCATCATTTCGAGGAGCAGCTTGAGGCGTTCGGGAAGGTCCACGGTTTCGAGGAGCCGCTGCTTTTCCTCAAGAGGAAGCTGCATGTGGGCGGCGACCAGGTCGGCCATGACGTTGGTTTCCTGGACGGCCTGGGTAAGGCTGCGCAGTTCGTCGGGGAGTTGTGGCGACAGACGGATCGCTTGGTCGAAGAGCGCGGCCACCGAGCGTCGCCACGCTTCGAGTTCCTCGGTTTCTTCGAAGATCGGCTCTTCGAGCACCTCGACGCGGGCGCGGAGGTAAGGCTCGGTCTGCAGCCGCTCGACGATCTTGATTCGAGCGATGCCTTGGACGATGAGCCGAACGGCGTCCGGCATCTTGACGAGCGTTCTGATGATGACGGCGCAACCCACGTCGTAGACGTCCTCGAAGGTCGGCTGGTCGACGTGCGGGCGACGCTGGGCTATCACGCCGATGACGCGGCTGTTGGCCGAGACGCTGTCGTCGATCAATTGGACGCTCGACTCGCGAGCGACGCTCAAGGGGGCGATAAGCATCGGATAGATCACCGAATCCCGGAGCGGCAGGATGTTAAGCTCGCTCGGGATATCGGGCCGGTGCTCTTCTTCGTCGGACTCCTCGACCTGCGGCTGGCCGATCTCGATTCCGTCGAGCTCCTCGGGTTCGTCACCGATGGGGGTTTTCAGGTCGGGCATTAGAATTGAGTGATCGTAATGGTCTTTCTTACGGTAGGTTTGCCAATCGCGTCGTCGGCTCTCGGGATCAGCACCACGAGGATGCCGTTCCGGTAGGTGGCTTGGATTCTCCGCGGATCGATCGGGGCCTTCGGCAGCTGAATCTCTCGCTCGAATTCGCCGTAATGAATCTCCAAGAGCAAGTAGCCGCAATGCCCCTCCGAGGTCAGGCTCTCCTCGTTGCGGACACCGCGGATCGTGACGCTGTGCCGCTTCGCATGGTACGCGATGCGGATTTCCTCTCCACGGACACCGGCAATCTCGGCTCGGATAACGAAAGCGTCGTCGGTCTCGGCCAGGTCGATCCGAGGTTCCCAAGCCGCTCGACGTGCCGGCTTGGGCGGACCCGTACCCACCTCTCCGCTCAGACGCTGCAGCTCGGCACCGATCTGCCAGAGCCATTCGTCGAGGTCGCGGCGAGCCATGTTTAGGATGATACTTGAGAAAATACGGGCGGTTCCGCCGCCCGGAATCCTGGAAGTTGTCGTAGACTACGGTTGTTGCTTTTGGAGGATTTGACATATGAGAATCGCAAAACTGAGCATAGCTGTGCTCGCCGTCGGGTTAGGGCCCTGGGCCACCGGGCAAAATGTTCACCCTGACTACGCTGGCTCTTATTCTTTGTTGAACCTTGGAAACGTCCCGAATGTGCCGTTCAACTATGGAGGACTTACCCTCAAGCGGGGAACGACCGACCGGCTCCTGATCGGTGGGGCCGCGAACCAGATCGGAGGTGGAATGTATGAAATCGGAGTCACCCGCGACGGCCAGGGTCACATCAACGGCTTCGTGGGAACCGCGACGTACGTAGCGAACCTTGAATACAACGATGGTGGGCTCACTTACCACAACGGAAGCGGTGTGCTCTTCGCCTCGCGATGGCCCGTCAATGCCTTGGGCCAGTACAAACCCGGCAGTTTCAATCCCGACAAGATCATCGATCTCGCAGGCCTGAACGTCGCTCAGTCACACGCCGCCCTGCAGTTCGTGCCTTCCAACTTCCCGGCCGCGGCGGGACGCCTGAAGCTCAGCTCCTGGGCGGGCGGTGAGTTTTATGACTGCGCACTCATCCCGGACGGCCTCGGCACCTTCGACATCACCGTCCCTCAGCTACGAACGACTCTCGGGGGTGGGCCGGAGGGAATCATCTATGTGCCGCCAGGATCGCCCCTCTTCGGCTCGAGGGACATGCTGGTCTCAGAGTACAGCGCCGGTATGGTCGCGCACTACGAATGCGACGCGAACGGCGACCCGGACGTTCTCTCCCGCCGGACCTTCGTGGAGGGGCTTTTTGGCGCTGAAGGCGCGTTCGTCGACCCGTTGACCGGCGACTTTCTCTTCTCGACCTTCGGCTCGGGCAACGAAGTCTTCGTGGTTCGTGGGTTCGCTTCTCAGCGGCTGATATCGGGCGACGTCGACCTGCAGGATTTCTTCGGCGACCCGCAGAGCATTCAGGCCACTTTGGAAATTCGTAACGTCGGCAGCACGACGCCGATCGAATCTCATACCATCGCCCTCTTCGCTTCCTCGGGCTACAGCGTGGTTACTTCGGTCAGCCCCGGCACTTACGACATAGCGATCAAGCCTAACCACTGGCTGCGTCACAAGCGAGGATCGATCGCTGTCGGCACAACAGGAGCGACGGTGGACTTTTCGGTGGCGAACGGAGACGTCGACGAGGACAACGAAATCACGATCGGCGACTATGCCCAACTCTCGGCGGCCTTCGGCTCGGTGCCCGGCGACGGCAACTGGAATGCACTGGCCGACCTCGAAGGCGACCTCGAAGTGACGATCGGAGACTATGCGATCCTGTCGCAGAACTTCGGCATGCTCGGCGACGACTAATAGTGCGGCTCTTTGCCGCCATCGAGCTCCCCGCTCATGTTCGCAAGGCCGTTCTGGATCTACAGAGCGGCCTTCGGAGCGGAGTCGCGGGGGTGCGCTGGGTTCAGCCGGAGAATCTGCACCTGACGCTGGTCTTCTTCGGCGAAGTGAGCGACCCGGAGCGGCTCTCCAGGTGTATCGGCGCGGCCGCCTACACGGGTTTGGATTCGTTGATCCTGGAAGACGTCCGCGGCTATCCCGAACGGCGTCCGCGCGTGATCGTTATCGATGTCGCGGACGATGGTGGGGTGCTGGCTCGATTGGTGGCCGAAGTGAAGCGGCGCACGGTCGATTGGCCGTCCGACGAAAGACCCTTCCGTGCCCACGTCACGCTCGGCCGGGTGAAGAATCCGGGGGCCGTAGGACATGACGATCTGCGGAGTTCTCGACCGGCGGGAATCGAGTGGAAGCCCGAGGAGTTCGTCCTTTTCGAAAGCAGGCTGACGAACTCCGGCTCCGTCTACCGCCCTATCGAGCGCTATCCTCTGATCTGAAGACGAGCATGGCCGCATCGCGATTGCGATAGACCATGCCCGCCACCCGTGACATGCCGAAGCGCTCATAGAACGGACACAGACTCGGGTCACAGAGCAGATCGATGCCGTAGAAGTCGCGGTACGTATGCATCATTTTTCTAACGAGTGTCGATCCGATCCGGAGCCCGTGGTGAGATGCGCGAACCTCCAGCAAGGGAACGAACGCCATCAGACATCCATCCGAAATTGCGTTGATGAAGCCCACGACGGCCAGCCGGTCGCGAGCAAGCCACACCCGGTCGCTTCCCTGAAGCACCTTCAGGAGTCCTGCGCCAGAAAGTGGCTTCCGCCAGCCGGCGCACAGGCCTTCTAGGTCATCGGGCCGGATCTGAGCCAAATCGTCGATGTACTCGATATCCGCCATGCCATCCATTCCACCTGTTTTTGAGACGGCGCTGTGGGTAGCGGCGGATTCGACCGATGATCTCAAGGAATGATCGGCGCCCTCGGTTATCTGATCGCGTGTCTCTTCGTCGCCTGCGTGCTGACGATGCTCTACGCGCTGACGCGTCCCATAAACGCCCGTGGGGAAATGAAGTCCTGGCGCGTCATGCTGGGCTTCTTCACCGCAGTCGTGATCCTGCCTTACGTGTGGGGAGAAGTCCTGACCAAGCTGTATGGACAGAACATGAAGGAGCCGGTCGCGGGCGTGCTGGCCGACCTCGATGTGAACGGTGGCCTCCGATACTACCGTGTCATTCGATATGGAAAGGACACCGCGCGGGTTATCGCGGTCGGTGAGGACCGCGAGAACTGGGGAGGGACCGAGCAGCCGGTCATCGCGATCACCCTCAAGAAGGCCAAGGACGGCGAATGGGCGGCTGACTCGTACACGGTCGTGAGCTCGCTCAAGCGCAACGCCGACAGCATGACCTTCCCGCCTTACTGGTAGGTCGGCTCGCCGCCGAATACTCGTGCAAAGCCCCGTACGACAGGAGCGATGGCTTCGTCCGGTTCGACCTCTCGCCCAAGTTCCTGTGAAAGGCTCGTCACCCCGTACTCGCGGATGCCGCAAGGCACGATGAGCTCGAAGTCGGAGAGATCGGAGGCACAGTTGAGGGCGATGCCGTGGAGGTTCACCCAGCGACGGACCTTCACTCCGATTGCGGCGACTTTTCGGTCCCCGACCCAGACTCCCGTATGGGGGGGGAAGCGACACCCGTTCAGCCCGAAATCGGCGAGGGCGATTATGATCGTCTCCTCGAGATCCCGCATCCAGCGATGCAGGTCTTTGCCGTGCCGTTCGATATCGAAGATGGGATAGATGACGAGCTGGCCGGGTCCGTGATAGGTCACGTCGCCGCCTCGATCGGTCTGGACGACCTGCACTCCGATCCCTTCGATGGATTCGACCGGGAGCAGGAGGTTTTCCGGATGGAAGTTGGCTCCCAGGGTTAAGACCCTCGGATGGCGAACGAGCAGCAGGGTATCGGGGTCGCCTTCGAGGACGGCTTCGGCGGTCTCGCGCTGGACTTGCCAGGCTCGCTCATACTCTTGGAGCCCGAGATCGACGACGCGGAAGGTCATGGCCCGAGCGTCGGATTCAGCGACATGAAGACCTTGAAACCGTCGACGGTGTCCTTGAGTTCGGCGAGGGCCTCACCCTCGAGATGGCTCGATACCGGGTCGGTGACGAGGATGCCGCCGACTTGCGAGTGCGACTCGACGTGAGCCGCGATATCGATGACTTCCGTGAACTCCACTTTCTCCAGTTCGCCCGCGATGGTGCCGCAATGCAGCCCGATGCGGAGCCGGAAGGGGGACTTCAGCCGGCTGACCTTGACGTTGAAGTCCCCGACCTCGGTTTGGATCGTCCGCGCGGCCGCGAACGCGCGAGTGCAGTCATCGAAGTAAGCGACCGCGCCGTCGCCGGCCGTCGAGTGGATGCGCCCTCCGAACCGGGTGGCGATATCCTCGATGAACTTCTGGTAGGCGCGGAAGGTCCACTCCGCTTCGAGGGGATCGGCTTCGGCCTTCATCATGGAGCTTTTCGCGGCATCGACGACCATCACGCAGACCATGGCGGTGCTTGGAGTGAGGCGTCGCTGGATCTCGATCATTTCGGCGAGGAGTGCAGCCGGGTCGTCCCGGTTGAGGCGAGCCTCCAGGGCGGCTCGTTCCTCGATCAGAGCGCCGAGGCCAGCAACGAGGCCGAGCACGAGGCTGTAGGCCAGGGCCGTGATCCACCCTTCCGGCCAGTTCGCCACGACCCACTTCATACCGAAAGCCCCCAATGGTATGAAGGTGGCCGGCACGGAGACTGCGGTGAACACCAAGCTCACCGCGACCGCCCGCCACGGCCTGCCGGCAAGAAAGCAGAGCGCAATCTGCACGACCGCGGTGATGAGCCCGATGACGAGTCCGCCGAAACCGTAAACGAGGGAATTGCTGGACGTCTCGCCGAGCAATGCCTGGACGCCCCCGATGCCGAGCACCTGGAGCAACGAGATGGCCAGCCCGGCGACCAACGCATACGGGAACGGATTCTCCCGAACCCGCTTGGCCCACCTTCTTTCGAAGATCGAGCCGGTCCGGGTCGGGCTCGCCGGTCCCGAGCGAAGGCGTTCTTCGATTTGGAACAGTCGCTCCAGCAATTGCTGGCGCGTAAGCCGTTCCTTGACGAGGTCGGCCCGCCGAACCTGAACGTAGCCGCCGATGATCGAGCATGCGACCCCGATTCCGGCATAGATCAGCGACAGCACGAAGAAGGCCATCACCATTGCGCTGACCAGCAAGGGCAATCCCAGCTCCTCCGGTCGGTCCCTCGACAGCACCAGCTGGAGGATGACGATGGGGGTCGTCATCAGCCACAACAGGAGGCCGCCGTAGAGCGCGTTGCGGGCCCGAGCGTGGCGGTAGTAGGTCGCCATCTGGAGCACGACGACCACGAGGATTAGGAGACCTTGGGCAACCTCGATCTCTACGCCGCGTCCGCCGGTGCCCGAGGAGAGGCTTCCGATCAGGGCGATGGCAAGGATCATCAGCGCGGTGCTGAGGCCGATAAAGAGCAGGGGTCGCCCGGTGAGCCGGTCGAACAGCCCGAGGATGCCACGGGCGAACCGTGTTGCTCCACCCTTCGTCTTCGTCGCCGTCGCCGAGTTGCTGGGGCGCTTGGTCTTGGCGCCTTGAAGGACCTCGCGCACGACTTCCTCTGGCAAGCCCGTGCAGGCGGCCAGTTCGTCTGGCTTCATATTGAGGGCCTGGGGGTTTTGCCGGAGGAAAGTCGCCATCTCGCGATAGGCTTCCCTCGACGCTTCGGCAGTGTTCATGGGCGCGGGTCGTTCCTCGTATTGTACCGATCGTGCTCCCACGGAGGTTTCATCCGCGCCGGTTTGATTAAGAATATCTAATTTATCTGCAACCAGGAGTTGAAAACTTGAGTACTATGGCAGAGAAACTTCAAGTTTTTCAAGGAATAGCATGTCGAAAACCAAAGCCCACACGATCCCGACGAAAGACCCCGTGTCGGGGGGCGACTTCTACGTCAGCGAACTGAAATGCGACGATAGCGGCGTCACCCTCCGCGGACGATTCGATATCCCCCGCTTCGCTACTCTCGATGCGGAGCAGACCCTTTTCCTCGAGACCTTCCTGCGATGCCGTGGCATGATTAGCAGCGTCGAGAAAGAACTCGGCATCAGCTACCCGACCGTCCGCAGTCGGCTGGATGCGCTGCTCGAGGCGCTCGAACTCGCGCCGGTTAAGGAGAAGGAGGAGAAGAAGAAGGACCGAGACAAGGCCCTCGACAAGAAGCGGGCCATCCTCGATCAACTCGAGCGCGGTGAGATCAGCGCCGAGGAGGCCAAGGCCAAATTGAAGGGAAGCAACGCATGAAAGAAGAAATCCGCAGAATCATGAAACTGGTCGAGGAGGGCAAGCTCTCCGCCGACGATGCCGCCGAACTCATCGACGCTTTCGAATCGGCGCCCGCCGAGGAAGACGCGGCCGAGCCAGGCGACTCCACCGAATCCAAAGAAACCGACGACCAAGCGAAAAAGGATCCCTTTGCCGCCGTGGTCGAGGCGATCGAGAAAATCGGCAAGGAGGTATCGACATCCGTCAACTGGAGCGAGATTGCTGCTCAGATCAAGGAGGGCACGAAGAAGGGCGTGGAAGCGATCAAGCACGCCGCCGAGCAAGCCAAGTCAGGCCGTGGCTGGACCCTCTTCGGCATTGCCGAGAAGAAGGAGGTCGAACTTCCGCTCGATGTCCCAGCCGGCAAGATCCTCAGGATCGAAAACGGAAGCGGCGATGTCAAGGTCTATGGCGGAGCGACGAGCGGTGTCCTCATCGCCCGGGCGACGATCCGCGGCAAGGATGCCGACGACGCCAAGTCTCGCGCCGAGACGTACACGCCGGTCATCGAAGAGAGCGACCATTTCGTGCTCATCCGCCAGCCCGACGTAGGCGGTCTTCACGTGGACCTGGAAGTCCGCATCTCGGGCACGTCCTCCGTCGAAGTGCGCTGCGAGTCGGGCGACATTCATGTCGACGGCACGGGTGGAGGATGTCGCATCGATGGGCGCAGCGGCGATGTTCGGCTGACCGGCCTCGACGGCGCTGTCGAGCTCGACACCGTCAGCGGCGACGTCTACATCGCCGATTCGAAGGCCACCTCTCTGGATCTCGAAGGGAAGAGCGGCGACATCCGGATCGAGCGGGTCAAAGGCAACTTCAACATTCGAACGAGCGCTGGCGACGTCTCGCTCCGCGAAGTGTCGGGCCGCACCATCTCGGTGGAAGCAGTGTCCGGCAGCGTTCATCTGGACGTCGACGAACCGGTCGATGGCACGATCAACATCCGAACGGTGAACGGCAATTCGCGAGTCGGCATCCCGGATGGCTCGAACTGCCGGGTCGCCCTTTCCACCCTGCGGGGGGGAGTTCACACCGAGCTGTTCCTGAAGGACGAGGCCCGTCACGAGAACCGCATCACCGGCGTGCTGGGCGACGGTGCTGGAACCGTGGATATCAGCGCCGTGAACGGCGACGTGATGCTGGCTCTGCACGATACAGCGACGCTGTAGGCCGCTGCTCCGCGGCGAGGAACGTTCGGTGTTCGGGCCTCCATCCGCTCCCGACGGAGGGGGGCCGAACACGTCCCCGAGGCCCTAGAGCGCAAGGAACGGTATCATCGGATGATGCGGTTCCAGGCCATCTTCGTTTATGACGACGAGTATCAGGGCTACACGGTCGAGGTCCCGGAATTGCCCGGCTGCATGAGCCAAGGGAAGACTCTGGATGAAGCCGTGGCCAATGTCAGAGAGGCGATTCAAGGTGTTCTCTTCGTGTTGGAGAAGAACGGCGAACCCTACAAGCCTGCGACACGTGCTGTGCTGGTGGGCGAGATCGCCGTCTGACCGTGGGAAAGCTTCCTGTCGTCTCAGGACAAGAAGCCGTGCGTGCTTTCGAACGGCTCGGTTGGGTGATGGATCACCAGGCCGGAAGCCACATGATCCTGTACCGACGGGGCCACGCTACGCTATCCATTCCGAATCATCGTGAACTAGCGCCTGGACTCTTGCGAGGCCTCATTCGGCGGTCTGGACTGACCGTCGAAGAATTCCTATCGAGGCTGATTGAGTGAAACCCACTCGAACCGGAGCGAGCCCCAAAGCACCGCTGGCGGGCCGCCTTCCCGCGGCAAGAGCCATCCGCGGGCTACCGCGATAGGGTTGGTAGCCGGGGGATGGTTCGTGCCCCCGGTGGCCGACTTCCGGCCTTCCCGCGGCACAACCCATCGGCATTCTCAAACCGAGGCGAGGCCGAGGCGGCCCACTGCCGAATCGAGGTCATCGTAGGCCCGCATCGGAGGCAAATTGGCGAGAATTTCGTCGCCGTATCGCTTGGTTTGGACGCGGGGGTCGAGGATGGCGATCAAGCCGCTGTCCTCCGATCGGCGGATCAGCCGCCCCGCGCCCTGCCGCATGAGCATCTTGGCTTTCGGCAGGGTGTGGCTGGCGAAGGCGTCCCTTCCCAGGCCCTCCAGCCAAGCCATTCGCGCAATCTGCGGCGGATCGACCGGCACCTCGAAGGGAACACGGACGAGCACGACGCAGGAGAGAGTCTCCCCGGGGGCGTCGAAACCGGTCCAGTAGGAGCGGAGCGCGAAGAGCGAAGCGCGGACCTCGCTCCGGAAGCGGTCGCCGACGCTTGCGGCGCCATACGCTCGCTGCATCAGGACCGGAAGATCTGGCGGGAGGACGATGCGGCGATGGACTTCCTCCATTTCACGCCGGCTATGAAAGAGAGCGAGGGTCCTCCCCTCGACGGCACGGATGATGCGTCCAAGTTCCTGGGCGATTGCGTCGAAGTAGGCGAATTCCCGGCCGCTCTGCCGCGCCTCGCTTGGGTCGGGAATCGCGCCCCGACTAGGCATGAAGAGAGCGCTCTGGCTCTGAAAGTCGAAAGGTGAAGGCAGGATTTCGCGGAAGCGCGGATTTACGCCGGTCACATGAGTGAAGTAGTCGAAACCCCCATCCAGGGCGAGGGTCGCCGACAGGCACGCCGCGGGAGTTTGACTCCATAGGAGCGATTCGAGCGGCCCGGCGAGGTCGATCACATCTCGGCGAACGTTGACCGGCCTTCCCGGATCGGCAGATAGATAGGTGACTCCCGCGCCGAGAGGAACGGCGTCTGGGTCGTGTTCTGGGTCGGTCTGGAAGAGGGTGCGACACCCCCAGGCGTATTCGTCCAGGTATGCCGCATACGTTCGCAAGGCGTCAGTCGCCCCGGCCTCGGTCTTGGCGGCGAGATTGCCGGGGTCCTTCCAGCGCACGAGAGCGGCCCGCGACTGAGCCACGAATTCGCTCGTCCGGTCGGCCACTTCCAGTGCGATCTCTTCGAGCGGCTTCACTGCTTCCGGCAGGTAGGCCGCGCGCACCCGGGGGTGGGCGAACACGGTGTCTGGCGTGGCGGCCAGGATGCCCGATCGGCCCAGATCGTGGGCGAAAACCGCGAGGCGGCGCTGGGCCGCCTCCAGATGGTCACGGTACCGAGCGCCAAGGTCGAGCCAGGCCTTCAAGTCGTTGGCGGCGTCGGCAGCGGGTGCGAGACTCTGTTCGAGTCTTCCGGCGAGTCCGGCCAAGGCGGCAAGCTTCGACTCGTTCAGTTCGAACTCGAGCGCGTTCATCGCCGCCTCTGGGAGGTCGTGGGCTTCGTCGACGACGAGGTAATCGTACTTGCCGAGAATCGCCATCGCGCCGTTCGTGGTGCGTTTGAGGAGCGCGTCCTGCAGCACGACCGAGTGGTTGGTGATGACGATCGAGGCTCGTTCCGCCGCCCGCCGGGCTCTGTAGTAGAAGCAGTCGTCGTACCGGTCGCAGAGCCGGGCCGGGCACACCGGGGGCGCGGCGATGCTCGCCCAGGTCCGGCTGATTTCTCGTCCCTGCAGATCGACCAACTGGCGGTACTCGCTCTCGATTCCCAGCGTCGCCCGATCCAGCAAGAGCCGACCCACCGGCGGGGCATGCTGAGCCGCCGCTGCGAGGCAGGCGTAACGCTGGCGACCGATGAGGAACTGGCACGAAGGGGGCTCTGTCCCTTCGAAGAGTTCGAGGGCGAGCGGGAGGTCCTTGCGCCAATACTGTTCGGCGAGAACGTTGGTGTAGGTGGCGATCACGGTTCGCTTTTCGTCGGCGATCGCACAGGCGATGGCAGGGATCAGGGCGGCCAACGACTTGCCGAGGCCGGTTGGAGCCTCGAAGGCCCCCGTTTCTCCGGCCTGGATGCAGTCGGCGAGAAGCAACGCCAGTTGTCGCTGGTCCGGCCGCTCGACGAACCCGTCTCGCTGGAGCAAGCGCTCGAAGGCGCCGTCGACCAGTGACTGAGCCGTCATCGCGGGAAGCCGGGGGCGTTCTTGATGAGATAGGCCTGGCCTTGGTGGTAAGCGCTGTGGAAAGAGAGACGGGCGAAAGCCCCCTCGCCGTCGATAACCGGCCCCAGCGCACTGACGATCTGCTTCGACCGGACTTCAGGGGCCGCTTCGCGAATGACTGGCTCGACGAGGCCTCTGGCAAAATCGAGCGCCCACGCCACCGTCGCGGGATCGACCTCGTCGGGCGCATAAGGGAACGGGTTGTCGTTGACCGTCCCTTCCGTCGAAGCCGTCTTCAGCCTCCGGGCCTTCTCGTCGAGTGGCAGATCGAGAAGCTGGGAGATGAAAGACACCTCGACTCCGGCCACGTGGAGGGCCATTTCTCCGATCGAGGACATATCAGGGTAAGGTCGCCAGTTCAGTTGGCGCCCATCGAGGCCGGCGATCTCGTCTTCGAACCGCTGTCGCGATAGGCCCCAGGTGGCGGCAAAGTCGCTCATGGCCCTCACGTTACCCGCCGGGGGACGGGCCCTCGGTAGGCACCGAAGGCTCAATGGCGACGCGCTCGATCTCGATCGTCACTTTGACCTTGTCCGAGGAAAGCTTGGCATTCTTCTGGTCCAGGGGCTTCAGCTTTACCGTGGCCGTCGTGTTGGCACGAAGGTTCTTGAGATCGATCGGCTCGGTTCGGATAGTGGTCTGCGCGTTGACGGCTTCGGGGACGCCATCGACCATGACCTGCGTTGGTTGGATCTTGTAGCCTATGACCCGATAGCCGAACGGGGGCTCGCCGACCCACTCCGGGACTACGAGCAGCGCCCGGCTCGTGGGGGCCGCCGAAACCGCGACCCGGACCTTCACGCTTTTCGGCTCAACGGTCATGTCTTTGATCTGCTTGCCATCCTCTGCTTTGATTGGCTTGCCTTCCTCGTCCCGCAGCTCGACATCGGCCTGATACACGCCATTGATGCGAACCTGGGACATATCGAGGAGTACGACCGCCTTGCTCACGCGATTCACCGCGTCCTCGGCGCCCTCGATCGTGACCTCTGCCGGCTCGACGAGGTCGTTAGTGGGGTCGGAGACGAGACCAGGCGCGATGGTCTTCAAGCGAATCACCTCCACTTGCTTCGAGATCTTCTTCTTGCGAGCGAGGGTTATCCAGACCGCCGATTGTTTGAGCGTCAACAGGGAGTTTAGCTTGGACGGCGCCGTCCATTGCACACGGTAGCTTCGTCTGCCCTCCTTGGCCTCCGAGAGGTCGACGAACGCCGTCACATCCTGTGTCCGAATCTTGTCCAGTTGGTCGGGCGCCGCTTCAGCGATGACATTGACTTTATCGAGTCCTTCGATGACGGTCAGTTCTGCGGGCAGGTCGCGAAACCCGAGCATGACCTCCAGTTCCTTTTGCTTGCTCGGCTGGCTGAGAAGGGAGACCTGCAGCCAAAGGAGGATGGCGACCGCCACGGAAGCGACCGCCAAGAGCATGCCGTCCCGAGTGAAGCCGGACCTCATACGCTCACCTTCTCCCGTCGTCGGCGACGGCGGCGATCATCCTGATGGACGCCGCGAATCTCGGTGTTGAGCACCTCGCGCAGCTCGTGATGGTCCTTGAGCCGGCGGATTTCGCCGTCTATTGCCACACTGATGGTGCCGCGTTCTTCGCTGACGATGATGACCACGGCGTCGGACTGCTCGGCGATGCCCAGGCCCGCGCGGTGTCGCATATGAAGATGGTGGTCGAGGTTCGAAGCCTCGCTCAAGGGCAGTCGGCAGGCCGCGGCGACCACGCGATCGTCGCGCACGACCGCGGCTCCGTCGTGGAGCGGATTGCCTTCATAGAAGATCGAACCCAGGAGCGGCGCGCTGACCTCGGCGTTCAGCTGGACACCGTTCTGGCAGATGTCCTCCAACTTGGTGCCGCGTTCGACAACGATGAGAGCGCCGATACTCGAGGCGGACATCTCGGCGGCGGCGCCGATGATCTCTTCGACGGTGTTGGCTCCGGCGCGGGCATCGGCACCCAAGCGGGTGGGCCAAAGCCCCAGCTTCGCGAATCCCTCGAGGGTCTGCCGCAGCTCGGGAAGCAGGAGAATCACCAGCGCAACCGGAGCCAGCAGAGTGGCTTTTTCCAGCACCCAATGCAGGGTCTTCAGCTGAAGGTGGTCGCTAATGAAAAGAGCGGCCACGAAGATGACGATCCCGCCAAGGATGCGCCAAGCTCGGGTGCTCCGGATGAGCGAGAGGATCCTGTAGACGACATAGGCGACTAGCAGGATATCGATGAGATTGATGAGGTTCTCTAGCGATACCTGCTTCAGCTCCTGAAGTCGTCGTATGGTGTCGTTCAACGGGGTGTCCTCTCATTTTAACGGAATTCGCCTGCCCCGCGATGGGCCGAGCGCCTGGTCACGGCAATAACGCGTAGAATGTGTCGTGCCGTACACCCTTGGATCGGTGCCTTACCTCAATGCCAAGCCGCTCGTCCGGTGGTTCGAAGAAGTTCCTGGTTCGGTGAGCGTGGTATACGACGTCCCCTCGCGGTTGCCTCGGCTGCTGGAGGAAGGCGAAGTCCAAGCCATCCTGGTGTCCTCGATCGAGGCCCTCCGTCGTCCGGACCTGTCCATCGCCGACGACGTCGCGATCTGCTCGGAAGCGGAGGTCCTGAGCGTCCGCCTCTTCTCCAAGAAACCGATCGCCGAGATCCGGCGACTCGCCCTCGACGCGAGTTCGATGACGAGCAACGCGCTGGCTCGGATCGTCCTCGCCCGGCGGTACGGGGTCGAGCCCGAATACTCAGCCGAGCCGCCCGAGCTGAGCTCGATGCTCCGTGAGCACGATGCCGCCTTGCTCATCGGAGACAAAGGGATGAAGGCCGAAGCCGGCGAGTTTGTCACCCTCGATCTCGGAGCTGAGTGGCGAGCGATGACAGACCTTCCCTTCGTCTGGGCCCTGTGGGTTGGCGAGCCGGAACTCGCCGGCGAACTCGGGGAGCTTCTGAGGGAGGCGCGCCGCTACGGGGAGGCGAACCTCGAGCGAATCGCCCGCGAGGAGGCGCCCACGGTCGGCCTGCCCGAGGAGACCTGCAGGCATTACCTGTCCGAGGTGATGTCGTACCGATTCGGCCCGGCGGAAAGGGAGGGCTTCGACCGCTTCCGGCAGGAAGCCGAGGCTCTCGGCCTTCTTGGCGCCTCGCCCGTCCTCAGTGCTTGATGCGTTCCCAGTAGGCGTTGAAGTCGAACTTCGGGCTGTGCTCGGGAACATGGCAGGGTGCGCAGGACGCGGTTCCCACCTTGCCGAGCTTGACTCCCGGGTCCTTCGCGTGGCGCGCGGCGGGGCCGTGGCAGCTTTCGCAGCCGACATCGGCCAGGTCCGGGCTCTTGTGGGCGCTTTCGAATCCGCCGACCTTATCCAGGCCGACCACGTGGCAGCCCACGCATTCGGGATCGCGCTGGTGTCCTTCTTTCTCCAGCGTGGCGAGGGCTTTGGCGTGGAGGGAACCCTTCCAGACCCGATCGGCCTTGTCGTGACACGGCGCACACGTCGAAGAGCCGGCAAAAGCGTCTCCTGTCGCCAGCGGAAACCGCGGGACCTTTCCTAGCAGATCCTCGGAGTCCACGCGGCCGAGGTAGGCGGCAAGGTGTTTCTTGACCCCCTCGTGATCGATGAGGTCCGGGTCGAGCGTGCGGAACTGGGGTGTCTCGGCCCGACCCGCTCCATCGACCGGGATCGTGCCGATGTACCGGCCCTGGGTGCCTGCCGTCAGGAGAAGCGTCTCACCGGATCGTTCGCTCTTCGGCTCTTCGCCGCCTTGCATGAGCACGATCTGGAAGGGCCCCTCCGATGCCAGATTGGTGGCGTCTTCCTTGGGTCCGTCATAGACGAACACGCGGACCTGGCACGAGGCGAGCTGAGGAGCGAGGCGTCGGAGCGTCGTGCCAGGCTCCTCGACGGTGACATCCGGGTTCAGCTGCCGGATGATCGCTTCATGGGCGGGCGAGGTAACGGACACGATGCCGATCCTCACCTTCTGACCCTCTACGGTACGCTCGACGATCCCGGTCTCTCCGAAGATCGGCTTTCCGTCTGACCCGAGCACATTCGCGCAGAGGGTCTTTCCCTTGAAGCGAGAAGCGAGCGCTTGGAGGTACGGGATCCCCATTCGGAAGTCGCTCTGGCCGAGGCACAGCGCGTCGTACTTCAGTTCGTTGAGGATCTCCACGACCGTCTCGGCCTTGATTTCGTCCTGCCGCGTGAGTGCCAGCGTGAAGTTGCCACCCTCGATCCGAACCGTCGGACCGGACTTCTGGAGCGAATCGAGGTAGGTGCCGCGCCGGGCGACTCCTCCGATCATCGGCTTGCTGCACCCGCACGGCGACAGGTAGCCCTTCAACTCGCCGGATAGGACGATCTGCAATCGCTCCACGGGCCGATAGTCTCGCATGCCGGCCAGCAGCGCCGACGCGCCGAAGAGGAGGCATAACGCAGGGCCTGGGCGAAGCCTCATGGCTCGCCACGGGCCACGACGTTCGCCTGGACCTGGATTTCGAGCGTGGGCTGGTACTTATCGTCCGTCGTGACCTTGACCATCTTGCGCTGGAGGCCGGAGGGCCAGCCACCAGAATAAGAGATCTTGAGCCGGTACTCCTGGCCCGCGCGGACCGGCTGAACTTCGACCTTGAGGGCAGGATCGTCCGCTTCGGCCTTCAAGATGTTGAAGGTGCCGCTCTTGCGCGAAAGCATGACTTCCTGGGTGACCGGCAGCGGCGTTGCCGGCGCGACCAGCCCGAGGAAAACGTTGGGCGGCATCGCGAGGATGCCCTTCTCGGTCACCGCCACCACCGCCACCTGCGGCTCTCGCGGAGAATCCGTCACCAGGCTGACGATGAACGACGACCGTCCGACCGGGAATTCGGGAGCGATGGTGAAGGTCAGGTCGTAGTGCTTGTCGTCCTTCTTGACGAGATCGACCTTCACCTGAGGGTTGGGGCAGATCGTCCGGATGATCTGTACGAGCTCCTCACCCTCCATTACGATCTGCATCTCGTGCTTGGTTGCTCCTGCGTCCTGGAGAAGGATGAGGGGCGTCTCGTTCGGGATCACGTTGATCGCGGACTTGACGTCTGCGGTGAGGCCGAGCATGATGTGCGGCATCGCCGGGTCGTTCGTGGTGACGTCGATCGCCTTATGAACGGGGCCCTTGAAGCCGGCCGTGCGCATCTCGGCGGTGAGCTTGCCGGTCTTGCCGGGTGGGATGATTCGGTCGTAGTCGGCGACCGCGCATCCGCAATTCGGCTTTGCCGAAATCTCGAGCGGCGCGTCGCCGTTGTTGCGGATGACGAACTCGAACTTCGCGACCTCGCCTCGCCAGACGGCGCCCGCGTCGATCGTCGTCTTGTCGAACTGGATCGAGGGCCGCGGCATGCTGATCGGTCGCTTCTTTTCGACGAACTCGGCGAACTTGCGCCGGATCGCGACGAGCGAGCGAGCGGCTTCGACATCCGCCGCGGTCGGTTTCACTACCGACGGGATGCCCCCGTGGATATCGGGGCCCATGATGCTCTCCATGTTCTCGGCGGGGCCAAGGCCCAGATACGAGCCCAGCGCCTGGCCTGCCACGTGGGCGATGCAGTCCGGTGTGTGGGCCATGCCCTCATAGGGCTTGTTGAGGGCGACTCGAACGGTGTCGCGGCGGCGTCCTTGAAGCGGGGTCGCCTCGACCGCGAGGCAGACCAGTGAGGGCAAGTTGCGGCTGTGGATCTCGGCCACGTCGCGGTCGAACAGGACGACGATCGCGGCGTCATCCTCCTTCTCGGTCATCTCGAACTTAGCGAGGTCTGGCGCCGCAGTGTTCCAAGCCTGGATTGCCGATTCGATGGCTCGCTTATAGTCCGCGCGCAGATGGATCGGGATCGCCACGCTGTTGACGAACACCGGTGCCGGCGACCGAGGGGTCAGTGTGGCGAGCAACCGCCCCGCCTCGTCGAATTTGCTGGAGGAGAGCAGGACGACGAGTTGATTGTAAGCGGACTTATCGGCGGGCCGGACCACGTCTGGAATCACCGGCGCGGCGTCCTGCCCGACGCCGATCGCCAGCGCGAGAATCAAAGTGCTGAGGAACATGTGACTCCATTGTATCGCAGTACCTTCGATCGTACGGCTATTCGCCGCCGAACATCACCGCGGGTATGTTCCTCTTGGCCGGCGCGGACGTGCGCGCGCCGAAGCCGGCGACGGCTCCGGCCCGCGCCCATCCGCGACGATCCCTCGACTGCGCTCGGGATGACGATGCCCCCTCCCTAAACCCTCTCCCGCGTGGCCGGAGAGGGGACCGGACCCAACCTGGAGGGGGGACTGGACTGGACACCTCTCCCGCAACGCGGGGGAGGTCGGTGAGCAAAGCGAACCGGGAGGGGTCCGGCGGTTCACGCCCCTCCGTCATCCCCACCGGAGCGAAGCGGAGGGAGGGAGGGCATTACTCCCCCTCAGGCACGGGCTTCGCCCGGCCAGATCCCCCTCGTCTCGACGAGGGGGAGCGCCGGGTGCGGCACTTCGCTCCGCCCGGCGGATCGGACCGTGCTAGGTGGCCCGTTCCTTTGTCGCCCTCGCCAAATCGAGGCGGGCGAGGTAGCGGAGCGAGGGGATCTGGGACACGAGGGCTGTGACGAGCACGAAAAGGGCGGCGATCGCATAGGTGGCGGGGAAGACGGTGACGTTGAACGTCAGCAGGTCTTGCTGCTCTTCGGTTTGGGCGGCGTGCCAGAAGCCGGCGATGAACGCCCGCCCGAGAGGCAACCCCATGAGCGTGCCGAGCAGCACCACCAGCATGTTCTCGGCAACGACCATCGCCGCGATCTGCCTCGTCCCCACGCCGATCGTCCGCAGCGTCGCCACTTCCGAGGCCCGCTCGAGGACGTTGATCGTCACCATGTTGAAGATCATCGCGAAGGCGAGCATGACACCGAACGCCTCCATGATGAGCACGAACCGCCTCATGGTGCCCATCAGCTCGTCCATCATGTCGCGCATCTCGTTGATCGAGCTCACCGTTGCCACGTGCGGGGTCCTGAGAAGCCGCTCGCGCAGTTCGCCCTCGTAGGCGCGGTCGGCGCGGATCATCAGCGAGCTGATCGCGTTGGGCGGGAGGGCGAGGTCCTTGCGGAAGAGCCGCTGCACTTCGGCGACCGGCATATAGGCCTGGGTCCCGACGGCTTCGTCGTTGAATCCGGCCACTCGCACCCACCGCGGGGTCGACTTCTCCGGCGTGAGGCCCTCCATGAGAGTCACTTTGACGAGATCACCCCGCTCTAGCCGGAGGCGCTTGCGCAAGGTCGGGCCAAAGATCGCGCCCTGCGAAGACAGGGCAACCGGAGCGCCGGCCTCGTCGCGCAAGGGCCGCAGGCGTGAGTTCGGCTCCAGGCCGATCAGTACCGAGTCGTAGGTCTGGCCGGCATGCTCAAGCACGACCGGTACGTCGAGCGAGGCCTCCACCGCCCCGACTCCCGGCCAGGTTCGCACACGGGCGGCCACGTTGTGGGAGACCCGCTCGATGAAGCCCGTTTGCAGGTCGTAGCGGTAGCCGTCGCGCAGCATGTTGCCGAGGGCGACCTCCATGGAGTCGAGCAGTCCCCGTGCCGTGATGAGGAGGCAGAAGGCGGCCACGATGCCCACGAGAGTGGTGATCGTCCGCCGCGGCTGTCGAAAGACGTTGCGCAGCGGTAGCCGGGCCAGGAGAGGAAGCCCGGGAACGAGAGCGTCGAGCCGGATGGACCGAGTGCCGAAACCCGGCGTCGCCGGACGCATTGCCTCGGCGGGCCGAATCGCGGCCGCGCGTCGGGCAGGGGCGATCGCGGCCAAGGCGCACGTGCCGGTCCCAATTAGCACACCGACGACGGCAAGGCCCCAGCGCGGCTCGATCAACTCGAAGGGAACCTGGAGCTGTCCCATGTAGAGCCGCGAGAGCAGCGCCCCGAACCACAGCCCGAGCCCGCCCGCGACGAGGCTGGACGTCACGCCGATGAGGGCCGCCCCGGCCAGGTAATGCCGCACGACCGCTCCGGACGTATAGCCGAGGCTGCGCAGAAGCCCGATCACCGGGCGCTGCTGATGCACGACCCGGTTAAGGAGGGTGCCGACGGTCAAGGCCGCAACGCTCAAGAACAGCAAGGGAAAGAGCACCGCGTACGACTGGAAGCCCTGGACGTCTTGCTCGAGCATCTGCCAGCTCGGCTGCTCGCTGCGCGGCACCGGCTGTTCGGGATCGTAGAGGCTCAACGCCCGCTTGGCTTGCGCCATCACGGAGGTCACTCGCTCCCGATCGACCACCGCAGCCCGGATCTCGTTGATCTGCCCCGTCTTGCCGACGAGGTGCCCGAGCACGTCTTCCGACACGAACATGACGCCGAACGTGTCCGGCGCGGGCATCAACTCCTGTTTGCTGCGGACGACATACAGGTACTCCGGACTTTGGGCGACGCCGACGATTCGCAGCTTGGCCCGAGCGGTCCCGCGCACGACTTCGAGCAGGTCGCCCGGCCCGAGCTTGTTGTGCTCGGCGAAAGCCGCCTCGATGAGCACCTCGCGCGCGGTCGCATTCCGGATCGGCGAGCCGGAGACGAGGCGCAATCGGTTCACGGTTGCTTCTCGGTCCGGAGGCACCGAGACCAGGCGTCCGACGAGCTTCTTCGTCGACCGGCCGGGAATCTCGACGATGACGTCTTCCACGAGGCGTCCCTCGACCGCCTTCACGCCCTCGATCCTGCGGATCCGCTCCACCGCGCGCTTTGGCGCGCTGTGGAACGCGATGCCGAAGTCCTCGAAGTCGAGCCGCTCGTAAGAGGCGTCGTAACTGGCGCGGAGATTGGCGTACACCGAGTACGCCCCGATCATGAAGGCGACGCCGCAGACGACCATGACCGCCACCGAGGCATATTGCCAGCGAGCGCGGAAGAGGTCGCGCATGAGCTTCCGGCCCAGGACGCTGAGGCCTACCACCTCAACTCCATCGGGTCGAGCGGGTTGGCGTTGCGCTCGTCGGAGACGATCTCGCCGCTTCGAAGGCGCACGACGCGGTCGGCGATCTCGGCCACCGCCGCGTTGTGGGTGACCATGAGCACGGTCCGGCGCTGATCGTGGGTCGTTCTGTGGAGGAGGGCGAGGATCATCCGGCCCGTCTCGAAGTCGAGTTCGCCCGTCGGTTCGTCGCACAGCAGCACGGGCGCGGCCTTGACCAGAGCCCGGGCAATGGCCACCCGCTGCTGCTCGCCGCCGCTGAGCTCAGACGGGAAGTGATCGGCCCGCTCGCCCAGGCCCACCGCGTCGAGGACTTCTTGAACGCTGCGCGCGCCCGGCGAGAGGTCGGCGGCGAGCTGAACGTTTTCCCTCGCGGTGAGGGTGTTCACGAGGTTGAAGAACTGGAAGATGAATCCGACACAGTCGCGCCGGAACTGGGTGAGTTCGCCGGCATCCAAGTGCGAGATGTCCTTGCCCTCGACCAGGACCCTGCCCGACGTCGGCGTGTCGAGGCCACCGATGAGGTTCATCAGCGTGCTCTTGCCGCAGCCGCTGGGGCCGAGGATGACGACGAACTCGCCCGGATAGACATCGAGGTCGGTCGGCTTCAGCGCCACGACGTCGACCTCGCCCATGCGGTAGACCTTCGAGACCCCCTCCAGGTGGACGATCGGATCGGGCATCGGCCTACCGCAGGCGCACCTGCGCGCCGTCCACGAGGTCGTCCTTGCCCCGTACGACCACTCGGTCACCGGCATTCAGACCTGCGAGGATTTCCGTGCCCTGGGAGTCGGCGAACCCGGCGCGGACGTCGCGCTGCCGCACGCGCTCGCCATCCAAGACGAAAGCCGACACGCGGTCTCCCACTACGACGAGACCGTCGCTGGGGGCGAGCACGACGGTACCGATGCCGCGCTTGCCCTGCACGTCGACCTCCACGCCGGGCCGAAAGGTCTCGGCCCCCTCGTCGAGACGAATCCTCGCCCGCACGATGCGGGTGCGGATGGCGGCGTCGGGCTTGAGCTCTCCGACCGGGGAAAGCCGCTCGAGGCGGGCGGCGAAGGTGCGTCCGGGGTAGGCAGCGCTCGTGATCTCGACCGCCAGCCCTTCGGCGACGCCCATGAGGTCCTCGCTGGCGACCTCCGCCTCCACGTAGAGGTCCTCGCGCGTCGATACGACCATGGCGGTTGCGCCCGGGACGAGCGCCGCGCCGTTCTCGATGGCGAGCCGGGTCACCGTGCCGTCTACTGGCGAGCGGATTTCGAGGTGCCGGCGGCTCTCGTGCAGCCGCGCGAGCGCCGCCTTCGCGACCGCCACTCGGCTGCGAGCGCTCTCCAGCGCCCTCTGCCGAACGGCGACCTCGTCTTTCCCGGTTTCGGCGGCGCGGAGTTCGGCCCGGGCGGATTCGACGGCCGCTTCCGCCATGCGGACGTCCTCAGGAAGCGGGCCCGCGAGCACGAGATCGAGGGCAGCGCGGCTCTCGTCGCGCAAGGCCTCCGCGAGCTTGACCTCGGTCCCGACCGCTTCGAACAGAGCCCGCGAGATCGCGCCCTCCTCGAAGAGCCGGCGAGCCCGATCGAGGCGCGTCTTTGCGTCGGCGAGGGCGGCTTCGGTCTGGCGCAGGCGCTGACGCGCCTGCTCGATCTCCGGCTCGCGGGCGCCTCGACGGACGCGCGTCAGCCGAGCTTCGGCCTCCCGCACGCGGGCTTGGGCCGCGAGGATGCGGCCCCGGACTTGCGAGTCGGTCGCCTTCACCGCGGCCTGCGCTTCGGGAATCGCAGACTCGGCAGTGCGGACCTCGGCCTCGGCCTGCCGGATCGCGGCTTCGAGGTCGGCTCCGTCGAGGTGGATGACCGCTTGCCCGGCCCGAACTGCGTCGCCCTCCCGAGCGCCGATCCAGACGACTCGCCCCGCTTGCTCGGCGGCGAGGTCGTACGTCCGACCCCGCACCCAGCCCTCGGCGGTGAAGGTCGCTTCGAGGGGCCGCTCGACGACCTCGGCGACGGTCACGAGCGGCGGCCGGTTCGCCTGAGCGCGCCACAGCCCGATCCCGACCGCGATGACGGCCAGCAGTCCCACCCCCCAGATGATGCGCTTCACCACTCGCTCCGCGTGCAGTTTACAGGCTGGGGGAGATGTGGGGCCTGCTCTGGGCTGCAGTGCGCGAGGCGCTCGAAGCTAGCTCATACGAACCAGCCTCGTAGGTTAGACCGGCGAATGGCGGAGTGTGTACGTTAGACGACCGGACGAGAAGCGGACGACGAGCGGTAAACGAGCGGTAAACACTGGTGTGTATACCGCTCGTTTACCGCTTCTCTACCGGTCGTATACCGCTCGTCTACCGTCCACGCACCGCCCCCTGTAAGGGCATCGTAACCCGTCGGGGGCGCCCTTCCGCTAACCCCGAATCCCCTGAGCGAACGTGAACACGCCGTGGGGGTCGTAGCGGCGCTTGACCTCCCGCAGGCGGGGCAGGTTCTGGGCGTAATACGCCTCCAGCGGATCGGGAAGCAGCGGATCGACGAAGTTCTGGTATGCGCGGTCGCTGCCGTAGGGCGCCATCGTCGCATAGAACTCGTTCTGCCAGGCCAGCAAAGCATCGATCTCTTCTTGCGAGTTCACGAGCGTCCACGATACATCGTAGGACTGCAGCCAAAGGTCGCCGCGATGGGCGAAGGCGGTGGCGGTCGGCGAGACCGCGGCCACTTTGCCGCCCCAGGCGAAGAAGGCGCTCTCGACCGACATCGAACGGCCCGCCTTGATCGGGGCCTTGCCGAGGGCCTCGACGACCTTGCCGACGGCCTCCTCGGTGAGGGGCTTCGGGTAGTAGCGCGAGCGCTCGGCGAAGGCGTTCGGCGCACCGACGTCCCCGGCAAGCCAAATCTTGGCGGACCAGAAGCCCGTCACCCCGAGATGGATCTTCCGCGCCTTCGCGGCGGACCGGGTGAGCGCGAGGAGGCGAACGGTGGCGGCGTCGGTGTCCGCGTTCTGTCCGAAGATGCGCAGAGTCGGACGGGGCGAGCCGCCCGCCACGCCCTCCGCCGCGAAGTGCGCCACCGCCCCCAAGGAGTGCGGCGCGCGCTGGAGGGTCTCCTGAAACGCGAGGAACGCCGGCACGCACTGATCGCCCTCGAACTCGAGCGAGAAGATCGTCACGTGGTGGGGCACGGCAAAGGTCTTGAAGGTGAACGACGTGTTGATGCCGAAGTTGCCGCCCCCGCCGCCGCGCAAGGCCCAGAATAGGTCCGGGTGCTCCCGCTCGTTGACTCGCAGGACCTTGCCGTCCGCGGTGACGATCTCGGTCTCGACGAGTGAGTCGATCGCCAGCCCCTGGGGACGCATGTAGAACCCCAGCCCGCCGCCCAAGGTGAAGCCGGGAATGCCGACCGTCGGGCACTGCCCGCCTGCCAGCCCCTGCTGGATCGGACGCCCCGCCCCTGCGACGTCCTCGTTGGTCGCCGCGCCGCGGCAGGTCATGGTGCCCTTGGCGCGGTCCACCGTGACCTTCGTCATGCCGTTCAGGTCGATGACGAGCCCCGGCCCCGTCGAATATCCGGCGAAGCTGTGCCCGCCCGAGCGAGTGACGATCTGCACGGCGTTATCCTTCGCCCAGGCGAGGGCGGTGGCGACGTCTTTGGCGTTCGCCACCATCGCCACTCCCGCAGGCTGTGTCGTGGAGTAACGGATATTGCGGATGAGGATCGCGCGGTCGTAGGCTGCCGATCCCGGCCGCAAGAGCGTGCCAGCGAGGTTGCGCTCGAGTTGGTCCCACTTCGGCCTCTGCCGCGGCATCCATGCGTTCGCCGCGGCCCCTATGGGCGATGCCAGCGCCGCCACTTTCGCGGCGTCCGCCAAGAATTGTCGTCGGGTCGTCATTCCCATGGCGAAATGATATCCCGCTGACGACTTCCGTGGTCCCTCCGCTGTCTGATTGTGGGGCAGCATGACGAAACTCCCGACTTGATCGGACACGCCTCCATCGGTGGATGGAGGCCCCTGTTCTACCGATACGGTGTCGCGATCCAATCGACGACGATGCTGCCCTCCGGAGGGCGAGCGCCCACGGCAATGATCGATACCGTAAATCCTGTTCGAGTTTTCTTTGTGAACGTGAGCAGTGACGGCGATCCCTGCGTGGGATTCGAACTCATGGCCACCGCATAGTCTTCGTTCGACATCGGCGTGCTGAAGGTGACGTGTCCCGAACCTCCGACCGAGACGCGGATGGTTCCGGCCTGAGGCGCGGAGCCGGCGCCGGGGTCGCCTTTCTCGCCCGGATCACCCTTCGGCCCCGGCGGTCCCGGAGATCCGCCCGCGGTTCCACCTCCCGGGTCTCCCTTGTCGCCTTTATCGCCCTTATCGCCTTTCGGACCGGGGTCTCCCTTCGGTCCCGCGGGACCTCTCGTTCCCCCGCCGGCTCCTCCCCCGCCGGGGTCTCCCTTGTCGCCCTTGGGGCCTCTTGGGCCTACGGGTCCTGCCGGGCCGGGAGGCCCGGCGCCGCCCCCGCCGCTCGCCATTTCGTCGAAGAGCGGAGCCAGGTCCACGTACTTGACCGCCTCGAAGGAGACCTTGATGTTCTGGACCATCCCCGTCATCCGGAGGAGGAGCGACGCGCCGGCAACGATGACCTTCGCATCCACCTTCGACATCGCAGGCCAAGCGGCGATGTTGAACGTCTTTCCACCTGGCGAGATGGCTCCGGTAAAGTCGCCTTCCACGTGGAGCGGGTTCAAAGTGATGGAGCGCCCTGCCAGGTCGGCCCTTCCGGTGACATTGAAGCGCCTCACGTTGTTGCCGGTCAGGGCCGCGACGCCGCCGATCGGCAAGTTGAGCCCCACACCGGCGACGCCATAGCTGAGGGCCGTGGTTCCGGCTGCAACCCGGAATTGGTAAAGTGCCTCTCCGCTTCCGGTGATGCCGCCATTGGCATCGACGTCGAAGTAGCCTCCCGAGCCCAGGGAGCTTGCCACGAGAATGGAGACTTTACCGACCGACGCCTCGGGCACGTTGCTCGGATTGCTGACGTCGCTGGCCAGGAGCACGTCGGATTTGATGATCTCCCAGTGTCCTACGAGGCTGAAGGCCTTCGCGACCTTCTGTTTGTAAGTGTCTTGTTCTCTTGCTGCGCCTTCGCGAGCAAAGAGAATGCCCACGGCGGTCCCAACAACAACTAATCCAAGCCCACAGAGGGCGATGCCGCGAGCGCGGCCAAGCCAATCCTTCATCTCGGATTCACCTCGAATCATTGTAGTCGCATTTTCTGCGCTCCCTCCCAGTCTTGGAGATCTATGGCGCAAGTTCCCGAGTGAGAAAGCGCGGTCGAGCCTGCGCACTCCGAGAGGTGACTGATCCGAGCCTACTTGAAGAACTCGAAGCCTTCCAGTTTCGCCTTCACCGATTGCAGGAATCGGCCTGCCAAAAGGCCGTCGATGATACGGTGGTCGTAGGTGAGGACGAGGTTCATGACCGAGCGGATGGCGATCATGTCGTCGATAATCGCCGGCACCTTCTTGATCGCATAGGTTCCGAGGATGGCCGCTTGAGGAGCGTTGATCATCGGGGTACCGAGGATGGCGCCATAGGAACCGGGGTTCGTGAGCGTGAAAGTCCCGCCTTGGACGTCGGCGACGGTCAGCGAATTCGATCGCGCCCGGCCGGCGATGTTTTCGAGCTCCTCGGCGAGTTGGATCAGCGTCTTCCTATGGCAGTCGCGAATGACGGGGACGATCAGGCCCTCGTCGCCCTTGGCTCCGAGGCTAACGGCCACCCCCATGTGAACCGCGTAGTTCTTCAGGATCGTGTTGTCGCTCTGTAGCGAGGAGTTGAGGAGCGGAAACTCCTGCAGGGCTTCCGTTATCGCCTTGATGAAGAAGGGAGTGTAGGTCAGCTTCACGCCGTACTGCTGCTGGAACGTGTCTTTGTTCCGCTCGCGGAACCGGACCATGTTCGTGACGTCGACTTCTGCGAGTGTGCTGACGGTAGGCACCTGACTGCTACGAACCATCGCATCGGCGATCATCTTTCGCATGCCGACGAGGGGAACGATCTCCTGCTCGGGCCCGGAAGCGACCACCGGCGGGAGCGGCTCGAGTCGAGGGGCGTTGGTGGGCGCCTTCGGATCGGCGACAGGGGTCACGACGCCGGCGTCGCGCTTGACGATATAGGCCTGGAGATCGCGCTTCGTGACGCGCCCGCCCTCGCCCGTACCGGGAATCGCCGCCAGCTCGGCGTTCGAGACCCTCTTTTCGGCGGCGATCGCGCGAACGACGGGCGTGTACCAGCGCCGTTCGCCGTCCAGTCCGGGGGCGATCTTCGCCTCCGGCAGGGCCGGTTCGGCGGCGGCCGCGACCGGTACGGGTTCGGCCTTCGGCGGTTCGGGCGTCTTGCTCGGTGCCGGCGTGCTCGCTCCGGCATCCGAGGATTCCTCGATGAGGCCCATGGCGTGGAATACTTCGACCACGTCGCCTTCTGGGATGAGGATCTTGACGAGGCGGCCGCTCGCCGGCGCCTGCAGCTCGGTGTTGACCTTGTCGGTCATGATTTCGACGACCGGCTCGTCTTCCTGTACGAGATCACCTTCTTTCTTGAGCCAGCGGCTCACCGTTCCTTCGTGCACACCCTCGCCCAGTTCGGGCATCAGAATCTCGACAGGCATAGCCTATTTTATCTCGTCTGGCCCGGTTCACACCTTCGACGGGTCGCGGACCCCGAGTTCTTCGACCACCCGGCGCACTTCCTGGCTGCGCGACTTGGGGCAGACGAGCACGGCGTCGTCCGTCACGACGACGACGACGTCCTCCATGCCGACGACCGCAGTGACCACCTGCGGATTCGCGCTGTAGACGACGCAGTCTCGCGTGTCGACCAGGACGGTGTCCCCCACGGCGACGTTGCCCGACTCGTCGCGCGGGAACGACCGGTCCAGAGCGTCCCACGAGCCGAGATCGTCCCATTGGAATTCGGCCCGGGCCACGAAGACGCGTCTGGCCCTCTCCATCAGGGCATAGTCGATCGAGATGCTGGGCAGGGCCTCGAACAGGCGGCTCGCCTCGATCTCGTCCTGTCCGGCCAGAGCCTCGGCGATCGGAGGTATGGCGCCTGCGAGATTCGGGTCTGCCGTTTCGAGTTCGGTCATGAAGCCGTCGAGGGTCCAGAAGAACATACCGCTGTTCCAAAGGAACCGGCCGGATTCAACATAGGCGCGGGCGTCCTCCAGTGACGGCTTCTCGCGAAAGCGCTCGACGGCATGGACGGCGATGCCCTCGGTCTCACTCACCTCGGGCCCGACTTCGATGTAGCCGAAGCCGGTTTCGGGCCTGGTAGGGGGAATGCCGATGGTCGCCAGCCCCCCTTCGCGCTCGACGGTCTCGAGGGCCGCGCGGGCGGTGCGGGCGAATCCTTCGGTCGGGACGATCCGGTGATCGGCGGTGACGACCGCCATCGACCAGTTCGCGCGGGCGTCGGGTTCGCGCGCCAGCAAGTTGGCGGCGACCCATACGAGGCATCCGGCAGTGTTTCGCTTATGAGGTTCGGCGAGGATGTCATGGCTGGGAAATCCCTCGAGCGCGGCGGAGATCGGCGCTCGAAGATGCGGAGAGGCCGCGATCCAGACGTTCTCTGACCCACAGACCGCCCGCGCCCGATCGACCGCCTCGCCGAGCATCGTCTGGCCTCCGGCGGTCAAGCGCAGAAGCTGTTTCGGGCGCGACTTGCGCGAGAGGGGCCAGAACCGCTCACCCGACCCTCCCGCCATGATGACGCCGAGGCGCCTCACGAGCCGACCTTGCCGACCCGGCGGAAGGTGACTTTCTTCCCTTGGGCTTCGCCGACCAACTCGTCCTTGGTGACCCAGGTGATCGAGGTCTTCTGTGTCTTGAGCAGGTCTCTCGCGATTGAGCCCCGGAAACTGTCGGCAACGGGTCCACCGCTCACGACCTTCAGGTCCTTCCCGGTCGTAGTCAGTACCCCATCGGACAACTCGTACTCTCCGGTCAGCAAAAGGCTCGCCCCGGCAGCGACCGGGTGGGGAATCGTGACAGAGTAGGTGCCGTCGGCGCGATAAATCACCGGGGGGTGGTTCGGCGTCTGGACGTTTTGCCACGAGCCGACGATCAGCTTATCGGTGTTCGGCGAGCCACAGCCGAGAAGAAAGCAGGCCGTCAGGACCGTGGCAAGAAGTGCGGAACGCATGGGGAAAAGTTTAGCGGTTTTGGATCGAGCCGCGGGCGGCGCTCGGTAGCATCGGCCTCGATGGACTTGGACGCCGTCCGAAGCCAGGCGCTGCAGTGTATGGACTGCTCGCTCTCGGCCAGGCGCCGGAACGTAGTCTTCGGCGAGGGCAACCCGCGCGCGCCGCTCGTGCTCGTCGGCGAAGGTCCGGGCGAGCAAGAGGATGCGACCGGTCGACCCTTCGTGGGTCGGGCGGGGCAGCTTCTCGATCGCGCGCTCGCCGACAACGGCCTCTCGCGAGAGCACGTGTATATCTGCAATACCGTCAAGTGCCGCGCGTGCGATTGGATCGAGGACAAGCCGGTGAATCGGGCCCCGACCGAACAGGAAGCAAGAGCCTGCCGCCGCTGGCTCGTGCCCCAGTTAGCAGCGATCTCTCCGAAGGTGATCCTCTGCGTGGGGGCGCCGAGCGCGCGGAACCTCATCAAGAAAGACTTCAAGATCACCGCCGACCGAGGCAAGTACTTCCCCTGCGAATACGCCAAGACGGCGATCGCGACCCTGCACCCCGCCTATATCCTGCGGCAGCAATCGGCCACACACGACGGAGGCTACTCTCTACTGGCCGCGGACATAGCGCGAGCCTGGGAAGCCGCCCAGCGGCTCCTCAAGGCGTCGGTCGGGTCCAGCGAGCCCGAGCCAGCGGCAGTTCAGTCTTCGCTGTTCGACTGAATCGGCGAGCATAAGAATCACGGTCAAGCCCGCGCATCCAATGGCTAGCGCCGATAGAGGTCGATGCTCGCGGTCTTCCGAATGCCCTGCCAGGTCGCAGTTACCGTCGCGTTGCGCGTCGAGCTAACCGGGTAAGTGGTGAGGGTGAAGGTGCGCGATCGCTGGCCAGCGGGGATCGTGAGGGTGGCCGGCGCATTGAGCAGCATGTAGCTGGATACGGTTAGGCTGACCACAGCCCCGCCCGGTGGGGCCGGGGCGCTGAGGGTGACGGTGCCGATGGGGAATGGCTGGCTACCGCCTGTCGTCCAAGTGCGATTGAGGGTCACGCTCTGAAGCGCCACTGGGGCGGCGACGACGCGAATCTGAACGTTACGGTTCTGTCCGCCGCCCGATCCAGTAATCGTGACCGTCGTATCGCTGGAAACCGCGCTGCAAGCGACGGTGAAGTTCATCGCAGTCGATCCGGCGGGAATCGTCACGTTCGCGGGAACCGACGCGACCGACGGATTCGAACTCGTCAGCGAAACGGTGAGCGGCGAGCTCGGAGCCGTGTTCAGCTGGGCGGTGCCCGTCACGTTGGCCGGGCCGGTCACCGACGATTGGCTGAGCGTCAGCGAGTCGAGGGCTGGATTGACGTAACGCCGGATGGTCACGGTGACGTTTCGGCTGACGCCGCCCGCCGCCGCCGACACGATCACGTTGGTGTCGCTGGTCACTGCCGAGGCGTTGAGCGAGAAGACCGCCTGTCGCGCGCCTTGGGGCACGACGACGTTCGAGGGCACCGACAGCAGCGCCGGCTGAGCCGAGGTGATCGAGACGGCGGTCCCCCCAGACGGAGCCGCGCGGTCGATGGTGACGGTCCCTTGAACGCTGAGCGGACCGAAGAAGCTAGTCGGATTGACGACGAAGTCGCTGAGAACGGGGCCGGTCTGAGTTCCACCGAGGGCTCTCCCCGCATTGACACGCCCCTTGACGACCCACGAGCCGACGGGATCGCAGTTGTCTTCGATTGAGCGCCGTACCTGGGCCGCGCTGCCAGAGGAGCCAAGGCGGCTCCAGACGAGCCCGGCGAGCCCCGCGACTGCAGGGGTCGCCATCGAGGTGCCGCTCAGGTTGCGATACTGGTTGCCGAGGTACGTGCTGTAGATGGTCGATCCGGGAGCCGCGACGTCGACCCAGGTGCCGTAGTTGCTAAAGCTGGATCGGGTGTCGTTGCTTTGGGTCGAGGCGACGGCGATGCAGTTGGTGTAGTAGGCGGGGTAGGCCGCGCTCGTCGTGTTGCCGTTGCCGGCGGCGGCGCAGATCACTACATTCCGGTTCCACGCGTAGTTCACGGCATCGGCAAGTGCTGCGCTGCCGCTCGAACCGCCAAGGCTCAATGAGATGACCTTTGCTCCGCGGTCAGTGGCGAAGACGATTCCCGCGGCAACGTCGCTGAACCATCCGCTGCCGTTCCGGTCGAGGACCTTGACCCCCATGAGGCTGCAGTTGAAGCCAACCCCGGCAATGCCGATCGAGTTGTCGGTCTTCGCGGCGGCGATCCCCGCGCAATGGGTCCCATGCCCGTTGTCGTCCTGGGGTGAGGAGTCTCGGTTAACGAAATCGTAGCCCGGTACGATCTTCCCCGAGAGATCAGAGTGGTTGAGGTCGATGCCGGTATCGACGATCGCGATGACGACGCCGGCGTCACCTCTGGTTCGGTCCCAGCCAGTAGGGCAAGCGATCTTCTGGGGTGCATATTGGGTTGAGAACGATGCATCGTTCGGTGTGTAAAAGGCTTCGCAGCGGTAGTTCGGCTCGGCGTAGGCCACTTGGGGCATCGACCGGTAATAGGCGACCGCATCGGGCACGGTCATGCCGTTGGGGATCTCCACCACGTTGAGCCCGAGGCTGCTCACCTCTTCGACAATCCGGGCGCGAAGGTTGGCAGTCGCCTGATAGCCCTGCGCTTCATGGCCGGGCTTGAACTTCACCAGGACCTGACCGGAAGCGAAAGAGCCGATCATCCGCTCGACCTGGGCCGAGGCCGACAGGGCCGGCAGAAGCAACGCCAGCGAAAGCCCGAACACACCGATTCGCATAGGTTTCACCCGTCTCCCTTGAACGCTGGGAGCCATTTTATACGAATTGGTAGACGCCTTCGCCGAACCTGCGGTTCGCTATCCGCGCTCTATTGCGGCAAGCAGGGTACAAACAGGGTGCATGCAGACGGCTCGCCGCTTGAACTACTTGACCGTGCAGGACATCCTTTGGGTGAATCTCCAGGTCACCGAAGAGGTTCTTTCCTTCAGGTACGCCGACTTGGAGGAGGCTTCGTACTATCAATACGGCTACGGGGAGAGCGTCGATTTGCTCGGGCAGGCGGCGCGCCTCTTGGGCGGCTTTCGCAAGCGAAGCCCATTTCCTCAGGGCAACGACGCCACCGCGTTCGTCGCGTTTGCCGGTTTTCTGTCGATCAACGGCCGCCGGCTGACCCTCGAGCCGGGCGAGGTGGCCGCGTGGATGGGCCGGATGACCGATCCCAAGACCGAAGACGTCGAAGCGGTCAGTGAGCAGGTGCAGGACGGCCCGCTCATCGAGAAGACCGGCGAGCATGGCGAGCCCGACGTTCAGGCGACCCTCGAGGACCTGATCGAAAAGTACGGAGGAGCCGTCATGCAACTGCGCGACGGCTCCTCAAGTGCTGCCTAGGGGCTACTCGGCGAAGGTGAGATCCCAGACTCGGAGGGTCTTGTCCATTCCGCCGGCGGCGAGACGCTTTCCGTCGGGGCTGAACCCGATCGCGCTGAGAGCCTGCCCGCTCGCCTCGATCTTGGCGTGGCCCCGACCTTGAACCGGGTTCCACAGTCCGACCGCGCCATCCCGCGAAACGCTGCCGAGCAGGAGGCCGTTCGGATGGAAGGCCATCGCCTCGATGGGTTTTTGGTGGCCGAAGAAGGTCTTGTCGAGTGAGAGATCGGCCAATCGGAACAGCCGGATCGAGAGATCTACGGCGGCAACGGCGAGCCACCGACCGTCCTTGCTAAATGCCAAGGAGGTGACCGTCGAGCGCACGTTGGTAAAGGTATGAAGATCCTTGCCAGTAGCCGTCGACCACAGTTTCACGGTCGCGTCGGCCGAGCCGGTCGCGACGAAGCGGCTGTCCGGCGACCAGGCGATCGACGTGACCGACTGTTCGTGGCCCACGCCGGCGAATAGGGCATCGCCGTTTTCCGTTCGGCACACTTGCAGCACGTTATGAACGGAGCCCATCGCGATTGCGTTACCGTCGGGAGAGACGGCGACGGAACAAACCCACTCGAGGGGGCTGTTGCGCCAGTATTCGACGGCGCCATTGCGGATCGACCAGGTCGAGACCATGCTTTCGGAGCAGCCGGCTGCCACGACTCGCTCGTTCTCGATGGCTTGGAGCGTGCTGACCACGCCGCCTTCGAGCCGGAGCCGTCGTTCGGGCTCGCCATCTTGCCACCAGATGAGTTCGTTATCGAAAGCCGAGGACACCAATTGGCCGGTGTCCGGCACGAAACTGATCGCGTAGATCGGCGTCTTGTGCTGGCGGAGGCGGTGAGCGATCCGCACGCTCACGGTCGCCGGGGTGTGCGTCGCACGGGGGTCGGGAGTCGATTGGGTCGTCACCGACGCACCCATGATTACCGCGTCATACTCTTGCCGCCTCACTGGGTCGATCAGAGTCTGAAACGCGGTATTGATCTGGGCCATGCGTTCGTGCGAAGTCGGGTCCGGGTTGACGTCTGGATGGTGCTTCCGGGCCAGCCGCCGATACGCATGGCGCAAGGTACTGGGTTTGGCGGTTGATTCCACGCCTAGAACATCGTACAGGGTCGCCACTTTCGCTCAGATTATGAAGGATCGGTCCTTCAAATCTCTATACTCCGGCGCGAAAACCGGAGTTCTGAGGCTTGTCTCCAGGGATTCCCTGGTCCTAGTCGCCGGCCTCTCCGAAGTGAGCGCTGAGAATGGCAAAGTCCCCTATGTCGACGGCCTCGTCACCATTGAGGTCTGCTTCCGAGTCCCAGTTTCCCGACCCGAGCTCCGAGCCGAAGGCCGAGGAGAGACGGGAATAGTCGCCGATCGTGACTTCGTTGTCGTCGTCCACGTCACCGTTCGTAAGCGCGGTGCTGAGCCAGTTCGGTCCGGCGGCAGTCAGGGCGACATCGACGACCGCCTTGCGCAGCCAGTGTGACGCCTTTATGAGAACCGTGTATTGTCCAGGAGGCAAGTTGGTAGCCACCTCGAAATTGCCGGCCGTGTCCAGCAAGGCGGGACATGCGAACGAACTCGTGCCGCCGACAAACTCGAGTTGGATGATCCGCTCGGGTGAGCCGAAGTAGTCGAGAAGATCGACGTGGCCGCTGAGGGTTGGCCCGACGGCAACGACGCCTACGTCATCCAACCCGACGTAGGTGTAGCTGCTCGAGGCACCAGAGATTTCGATGCTCGTCGATAGGCTTGTCGCCGTGAAGTCCCACGTGAAGAGCTCCCACCGCTGCGAGGTCCCTGACATCGAAGTCAACGAGGTCGAGGCACCGGCCGCGGCGATGTCGACGGTTGCGAAATTCGTCCAGCTTGAATGGGTACCGATCTTGAGACTCAATCGATAGACTGCCCCAGGAGTCGTGGCGATCGCCTGGCGTAAGCCTCCAAATGGTGGCGTGTCGAAATAGTCGGTTAGGTCGAGGGAGCGAATTCCGCTGGCAGCCACGATCCCGAACGGGTTGGGGTCGGCCATCCAGGCGACCTCGTGCTGGAATCCGGTCCAATGGCTGCAGGCCGTCGATCCGACGCCGAGGGTCATGACGTTGTGACCATTCGGGACGAACGTCCCCTCTTCGAAGCCACCGTTGCGAACCAACTCGGCAGATGCGCTGCCACATGCCGCCATGGCGCAGATGAGTGCGACGTTCTTCATGAATTCTTGTGCTCCTGAAGACCGGAGATAGCAATTCGATTATACAAAAGGGCTGGACATTGAGAGCTGGCAATCTTGCCAGGAGGAGCCCAGCCGCGGTTTCGAGTTTCAGGTGACAGAAGGAGATTAGACGCCAGGCGGAGCACCGCGCAGGGGTGCCACAACCCGGCTCATTCCTCTTCGGATTCTGCCGTCGTACTCAATCGCGTAGCCGATCGTCCCGGGGTCATCCACGCCGGGCTACGGAATCTGCGACGCCTGCGGCGTTGCGCCCGGTCCGATGGCGGCACTTCCGAGCGATACCAAAGGGGTGAGCATCGCGAGATACAGAGCGGCGCGCCACGGATCTCGGGTTCGCGTCCGTCTTCCCGCCGCACGAGCCATCGGCGGGCTACCACATATCTGGAGAAGGTGGCCAGGCGCTGGTGCGCGCTTGCGGCTGACCCCGGAGAGAGCGATCCAAAGGCACATCACGGGAAAGGCCACAGCGACATGAGTGGGCAGGGGTGGGGTCCGGCATTGCGCTGGTAGACTCGCGCCCGTGCGGATCGCAGTGATTGGGACGGGCTACGTCGGGCTCGTGACCGGCGTGGTCATGGCCGACCTCGGCAACGACGTCGTTTGTATCGACAACAACCCGGACAAAGTAGCGATGCTGCGCCAGGGCAAGTCCCCGATCTTCGAGCCCGGGCTCGAGCCGCTCCTTCAGCAGACGCTTCGCAACGGGCAACTCCGCATCGCCGAGTCCGTCGCCGAGGGTCTGCCGGGCGCGGAGGTCGTCATCATCGCCGTCGGCACCCCGCCCAAGGAGGACGGCAGCCCCGACCTGCGCTACGTGGAGGAGGTCGCGCGCGAGATCGCTGCGGCTCTCCGAGACTACACCGTGATCGTGAACAAATCGACCGTGCCGGTGGGGACCGGGGACCTCGTCGAGCGCATCCTGGTCGAGAACGGCGTGCCGGCGGACCGTTTCGACGTGGTGAGCAACCCCGAGTTCCTTCGCGAGGGCTCGGCGGTGGAGGACACGCTCCATCCGGACCGCATCGTGATCGGCGTGAACCGTCGCGAGGCCGCCGAGAAGCTGGTCGTGCTCTATGCCCCGCTCGAATCGTCGATGATCATCACCGATCGGGCGAGCGCGGAGCTGATCAAGTACGCCGCGAACTGCTTCCTCGCCCTGAAGATCAGCTACATCAACGCGATCAGCCGGATTTGCGAGCGGTGCGGGGCCGACGTCGGCGTCGTCGCCAAGGGGATCGGCGCCGATGCCCGCATCGGTAGGCAGTTCCTCCAGGCGGGTCTCGGCTGGGGTGGAAGCTGTCTGCCCAAAGACGTCCAAGGCCTGATTTCGATCGCCAACGACCTCGGCTACGACTTCGACCTCATGCGCTCGGTGTGGCAGATCAACGCGGACCAGGCCCAGCACTTTCTCGATCGGCTGCAAGAGCGGCTGGGCGGATTCTCAGGCAAGGCGATCGGGATCTTGGGGCTCGCCTTCAAACCGAATACCGACGACATCCGGCACGCCATCTCGCTCGCCCTGATCGAACGACTCCTCGGCGGGGGCGCCTCGGTCGCTGCCTATGACCCCGAGGCGGCGTCTAACGTCCGGGCCTTGTATCCGGGCGTTCGCTACACGGCCTCGGCGCCAGAGGTGGCCGAAAATGCCGATGCCGTCATTCTGGTCACCGATTGGCCGGAGTTTCGGCGAATCGACCTTTCGAAGATGGCCGAGTCGATGCGTCAGCCGATACTCTTCGACGGGCGGCGGTTCTTCTATCGGGCCCAAGCCGAAGCCGCAGGGCTCGAATACCACACGATAGGGAGCTAGCCGATGCAGCGGGCCGCCTGGTTCAACCTCGTCGGGTTGATCGTGGCCTGGGTGATTCTGTTCATCGGCTTTAGCCTCGCCGCACCTCACTCCTTTCCGACCCTTGCGAACCTCGAACTCCTCGCCCGGCAGAGCACGATCGTCGCGCTCGCGGTGCTAGGAACGACGTTCGTGATTGCAAGCGGCGGTATCGACCTCTCGGTTGGATCGGTGGTCGCACTCGTGACCGTCGTCATCGCCGGCGTCGTTCATGCGGGCTACGATCCTGCGCTTGCCTTGGTGGCGGGGCTGCTGGCCGGAGGGATTTGCGGCTTGCTGAACGGCGGTCTGATCGTCGGGCTGCGGGTGACTCCGTTCATCGTCACGCTGGGGACGCTGCTTCTTCTGCGCGGCCTCGCCAAGGGCCTGGCGAACGAGCAGAAGATCGACTCGAAGCTCACCTGGCTCAACGATCTTCTCCAGGTGCTCGGCAAGGCGGAGCGCTGGAAACTGGTCCCCGTGGGGGTCTGGGTGATGCTGGTCCTCGCGGTCGTTCTGTCTCTCGTGCTGGCACGGACGGTGTTCGGACGCCAGACGCTCGCAGTCGGCTCGAACGAAATGGCGGCCCGCTATGCCGGAATCCCGGTCGCGAAGGTGCGGCTGCTCGTCTACGTCCTAGGGGGGGTCTGTTCCGGTCTGGCGGGGCTGATGCAGTTCTCGCGGCTCGGGGTCGGCGATCCAACCGTTGCGATCGGGCTCGAGCTCAACGTCATTGCGGCAGCGGTGATCGGTGGGGCGAGCCTGAGCGGAGGGCGCGGCTCGATTGCGGGGTCTCTGCTCGGCGCTCTTATCATGTCGACGATCGCCAGCGGGAGCAGTCAAATGGGCCTGCCGAACTGGGTCCAAGAGATCGTCACCGGAGCGATCATCGTCCTCGCCGTCGCCTTGGATCACTTCCGCCAGCGAGTTCGAGCTCGGGCCGCTTTACCGGGTCAGTGAACGTTCGGCGAGCGGTTTGGCGTATTGGTATACGGGTACCCTACCGGAATAACATGGCGAAGGATCAGAAACAGCCCCTGTGGAAGAAGATTCTGAAGGGAACGGCATACGTTGCTCTTTGCGCATTCGCGATCGGCGCAGGCACGATCCTCGGCTATGTCGGGAAGAGTCCGTTGATCCAGCAAATCGCGATGCAGCGGATCCAAAACACCCCACCGGAGGAGATCTTCCGCGAGGACACCGTCAACGTCCTGTTGCTGGGATGCGACGAGGACAGGGCGCACGGCGGCAAGAAGATTCTCCGCCAATACGCCCGAAGTGACATGATGCTGGTCGCGCGGCTCGATTTCAAGACCAAGCAAATCACCGGTGTGAGCATCCCGCGAGACACACTCGCCGATCTCCCCGGTTACCGCGAGCAGAAGATCAACGCCTATCATTCGATCGGCGGAAAGGATCTCGCCAAGCGAGCCGTCGAGAAACTGCTCGGCCTGTCGATCGACAAGGTGATCGTCCTCGACTATCAGATTTTCCAGGACGTCGTAGACATGGTCGGTGGTGTGGACGTGTTCATCGACAAGAAGCTCAAATACACCGACCGCCGCGGCGGCCTGTTCATCGACCTGAAACCCGGTCTTCAGCACCTCGACGGATACAATGCCATGTGCTTCGTTCGGTATCGGCATGGGGACAGCGACTTCGCTCGGCAGGCTCGGCAGAAGGACTTCCTGCTCGCCATGCGTGACGCCGTTCGGAAGAATCCGGTCGTCATAGGCGACGTCGCCAATAAGGCGGCGCAGATGCTCGAAGACGACTTCACGATCGATCAGATCGCCGCAATCGTCAACTTCGCGCAGAAAATCGGTAGCGACAACATTCGCATGGGCCAGATCCCTGTCTTCGACGCGCCGAACTACAACCTGCGGGTCGATCGCCGCAACCTCCGAAAAACGCTCGAGGAATTCGACATGCTCGACGGCGAGCCGACTACCGTCAGCTACAACTAGCCGATGGCGGATACCGGGTTCGACCCCGATGCCGTCGACGACCGGCCGGCGCGCTCATCCCACATCACCCCGCGTGAAGGGAAGATTCTTGGCGTCGTCATCGCCGTGTTCGCCCTCATCTCCTGGCCGATCTACACGGCCCTCAAAGAAGACAGCCAGAGGTTCCAATGTCGCAGGAACTTCGGCGACATGTTTAAGTCGACGAGCCTTTATATGGCGGATTGGAACGACCGCTATCCGCCTGCCTACGCCACCGCAGCCGACGATCCCGAAATCCCCCTGCTCGACGCAGCGGGTCGCCCGTTCACCTGGGGCTCGCTGATTCAGCGCTACGCGAGTCGAGCCGACATGCTCCTCTGCCCGAGCGCAGAAGCCGACGAGGCGGTGAGGGCGCAAGACCCTGCCAGTTCGGCGCGCAACCTTCGGACGACCTACGGCCTCTATGTTGGCCTTGCCGGTCAGCCGCAAGCGATCCTGAAAAACCCGTCCACGACGGTCGTCTTCTCTGAAACGGCCAATCGTGGCGCCGGAGAGACCTTCGATCCCGTTCCTCTCGAGGCCCAAGACGGCAGCCCGGCCCCTGACGGGTTCCTGATCGGATACAGCAACGGCAATCTTGAGCCCGATGCGAGTACCTTCGCGGTGACACGACTCGCCTACAAGCGCACCAAAGAGGGACGCTTCGACGCCAACCTGCCGGCTCGGCACCGGGGGGTGAACCACTATCTCTTCGCCGACGGATCGGTCGCTCTCTTAAACGCGGAGGCGGCGAGGGTCAAGATGCTTGGGACCGACCTTTCCGGATACTGGGAGCGCCCCTAACGCCACGCCATCGAAGATTCGCTAAACTCGGGCACGATTGCTTCGTCTGAAACTGTATTGCTAGTCTGGAGGTTTCGATATGTTTCGTAAGTTGACGTTTACACTTGGCGTGGCGGTGGCCGCGCTGGCCCTAATCAGCGGCTCGTACGCCCAAGGCGGCGGACGAGGCCAGGGCCAAGGCCGTCAGTTCGGCGGTGGCATGATGGGTGGCGGAGGCCAGAGCCTGAGTCAGTTGCTCGGTCGACGCGACGTGCAGGATGAACTGAAGGTCACTGCCGAACAGAAGACCAAGATCGAGCAAGCCAACCAGAAGGCCCGCGAAGAAATGCAAGGCCGAATGGAAGAGATGCGCGGCGGCGGTGATCCGCAAGCCATGCGCGACGCCATGCAGAAGTTCCAGAAGGACCAGGACGCCAAGGTTTTGGCCATCCTGGACAAGGAGCAGCAGGCCCGCCTGAAGGAGATTTCCATCCAACTTCGCGGCAACCGGGCGCTCCTCGATGCCGACGTCCAGAAGGAACTCGGCCTCAGCCCCGAGCAGAAGCAGAAGATCAAGCGGCTCCAGGAACAGCAGCAGGAGCAGATGCAGAACATGATGGAGGAGATGCGCGGTGGCGGTGGCGATCGCGAAGGCATGCGGGAGAAGATGCAGCAGATGCAGACCAAGATGACCGAGGACCTCGGCAAGATCCTCACTCCCGACCAGGCCGAGAAGTTCAAGCAGATGGGCGGCAAGCCGTTTAAGGCGACCGAGCAGCCCCGACGCGGTGGCGGCGGCGGCGGCTAAGTCGCTTCCAACGGACACCTGTAGACAGGGCCCCGGCAATCCGCCAGGGCCCTGTCTCCGTTTGAGTTCATCCGCGCGTTGGTTACATCTCGAGTCCGTTTATGCCAGAGTGATCGCCGTGAAAGGCTCAGTTTCCTCGCTCCTCGTCTTGCTCGCCATTGGATCGACTCAAGCGCAAACCCTCGAATCGGCACAGGCCACGGGCGAGGTAACGCGAGGGGACGCACGACGGATAATCGCTGCCCAATTCAAGAAGGCCGCTTTCGAGCCGACCCCAAGCTGTTCTGTCGAGCTTTACAAGGTTCGTTACTGGTCCACGGGGCTCAAGGGCGAGCGAACGCTCCTGAGCGGCCTCGTCGCGCTGCCCCGCGACTCGAAACCCAAGGGCCTGGTGGCTTTCATGCACGGCACGACGGCCGTGCGCGACAACGTCCCCTCTCGGATGACCGTCACGAGCGGATACTCTCCCGAAGCCCTCTTCGCAGTGGTGGCGTTGGCCTGCGGAGGCTACGTGCTTGCAGCGCCGGACTATATTGGTCAAGGCGATTCGCTTGGCCCCCACCCCTATGTGCTCGGCAAGGTGAACGCACAGGCAGGGATCGACATCATCCGGGCAGCGCGCGAACTCGCCCAGCAGAAGAGGCGAATGACCGGCCCTGGACTCTACGTGACGGGCTACTCCGAAGGTGGCGGCAATGCGATGTGGCTCGCCCGCAGGCTGATGGAGGGGGCCGAACCGACCATGACGCTAACGGCGGCCGCGCCGATCTCCGGGCCCTACGACCTGACGGGCGCCCAGGCCAAGGCCATGCTCGAGCGTCAGACGAGCGTCGAAGACGTCGCCCTGCGGCTGTTCTTCATCGGCTATTACGCTTACTCGGTCGCCCAATGCTATGGCGAGCTGAAGTTGGATACGGTGTTCGTGCCCTCGTTTGCGAGCTACCTATCGACCGTGTTCGGCAGGGATCTTTCCAGTGACCAGGAGTATGTCGAGCAATTGGCTTGGAAGGGGCTCCAATTGGGAACCCTGCTCTCCGTCGCCCGGGTGCTGACGCCCACTTTCAAGAGCGCGTTGGCGAGCGGCGACCGAGCCAACGCGGCGATGGAGCCTCTCTATGCGAACGACTGTTTCGACTGGAATCCCACCAAGCCGCTGTACCTGCTGGGTATCCCCGGCGATAACCTCGTAGTGTTCGACAACACCCGCAACGCGATGGCCGCCATGCGCAAGCGCGGTGTGGGCGGCGATATCGCGAACTCGTATGGGCTGAAGACGAAGGGCTTGAACCACCTCAACGCGATCGCCCCGCTCCTCGTGTGGGTCCGCCGATTCCTCGACGAGGGATTCGCTGGCGTGCCGAAGGATTGACGATGGCGGGTCCCCTCGCCGCGGTCTTCGACCACATCCTCCAGGGCTACGACATACCGAAGCCGGATGGAATGCTCAAGGTGAGCGAAGACGATGCCTTCGCCGACCTCGAGCCGATCCCCTACTCGTTGGCGACCAATCTCCAGCACGCCGTCGTTTGGCAGCGGTTCTGGCTCGACAAGCTGGCTGGCGGCCGCCGGAACTCCGGCATGGAGGAGTGGAAGAACGACTTCCGGGTCCCCGATCGCTCGGAATTCAGAGCCCTCCGAACGGAGTTTCTGGAAGGGCTGCGCCGGGCTCGGGAGATTGCGGACTCATCGCCCCTCGCGCACTCACTGCCGACCGACGACGAGGCGATCGATACCCTTATCCGGATCGCCGTGCACGGGGCGTACCACTTGGGCCAGATGAACTTGATCAAGCGGGCCGCGAGGCGGGCTAAGAAGCGCCCGGCTTAATCCAAGCGGCTTCGAGGAATGCCCTGCGTAAGTCGCGGATTGCGAGGCTGTCAGCGCTCGGATGTACTCGGTTCGTAAGCAGCACCAGGAACCGTCGCTGAACCGGATCGAGGGCGACGAGCGTTCCCGTGAAACCCGTGTGTCCGTAGATTCCCGGTGCGATCGAGGCAAGGCCACCGGGGTCCAAATCCCAGCCGAGCCCGCGCTTCCCATCCGGCGACTGTGTCGAGGCCCACTCGCGCTCTAGCGGGTCTTCCTGCGCCGCCAGGAGACGCCCGTGCGCCCAGCCTGCGACCGCATCGAGGGTGCCGAACAGCCCGGCATGACCGGCGACCCCCCCGAGCAGCGCGGCTCTCGGGTCATGGACCTCGCCTTGAAGGAATCCAGCGCGTTCCGGCAGCGGGTTTCGCGCTTGCTGTTGCCAAAGCCGATGCCGCCAGGGCTCGACCGGGCCGGTGGGGAGGCAACGCTTCCGTTCCAGGGCAGGTGGCCGAAACAGGAACCCATGCGGCAGTCCTTCGTCGAGGGGGAGGCCCATTTGCTCAGCCAAGTAGCCGAGCCAGATGAACCCGACATCGCAGTAAAGAGTCCGCTCGCCGGGAGCTGACTCGAGAGGCTCCTCCAAAGCCAGGCGCAGCGCCTCGCCGGCGTCCAGGGTCAGTTCCTCGTACCGGCGACACGACGGTAGACCGGAAGTATGAGCAAGAAGATGGCGTGCCGTCACGCCCACGCGACCCAACAATGGTGCGTCCAGGTCCAGCCGCCCCTCCCGCACGAGAGTCTGCAACCGAGCGGTGGTCGCGACGACCTTGGTCAGCGACGCGAGATCGAAGAGCGAATCCTCGTGGACGAGCGGCGCATCGGGATCATACGTGAACCGGCCGGCGACGGCGCGGCTTTGTCCATCAAGACTCCCCCACGCCGCGGCCGCACCGGGAAAGACGCGTTCGGCGATGCCTCGTTCGAGGAGCGCCATCGCTCTGTCCGGGGTCATCGCTCCAGGAGGTCCATCAGGATCGGCGCAACATGGGCCGGGTCGTGGCGAACATAGTCGGATTCGCTCATCAGGTTTCCGGTGACGACCTTGTAACCCATCCCCCGAATCCGGTCCTCATCGGCCACGACCAGATGCTGGCCCGATTCGCGGTACTTCTCGATGGCGGTCTGACTCGGCACGCCCGTGTTGACGAGGACGAAGTCGCAGACACGGTGTTCTACGTTCGCTTGCAGCGCCACGAGGTGCTCGGACGCGGTGAAGGAATCGCTCTCGCCCGGTTGCGTCATGACATTGCAGACATAGGCCTTGATCGCGCTCGCCTCGCTGAGAGCTTCGGCGACTCCCGGGACGAGCAAGTTAGGGATGATGCTCGTATAGACGCTTCCGGGTCCGATCACGATCAGGTCGGCGTCGCGGATCGCTTCGAGCGCTTCTGGATGGGGCTCGGCTTCGTCGGGGTCGAGGAAGATACGACTGATCTTGCGGCCCGACTCGACTATCTTGGTCTCGCCGCAAACCTCGCTTCCGTCTTCCATCAGTGCGCGGAGACGGACGTGGGAGAGGGTAGAAGGAACGACACGCCCGCGAATGGCTAGAACCTCCGATGCTCTCTTGAGCGCCTGCTCGAAATCGCCGTCGGATTGCCGCACGAGGGCCGCGATGAGCAGATTGCCGATCGAGTGTCCGCTCAGCGATCCGGCGTCCTTGTCGAACCGATGCTGGAAGAGGTCGGTCATCAGCTTTTCCGCATCGGCGAGGGCGACGAGGCAGTTGCGCATGTCGCCCGGCGGGATGATGCCCATCTCCTGCACGAGGCGCCCGCTGCTCCCTCCGTCGTCGGTCACGGTGACGATGGCGGTGATGTTGCTGGAGTAGTTCTTGAGGCCACGAAGCAGGGTGCTCAGGCCAGTGCCGCCCCCGAGAGCCACGATGCGCGGACCCTGGGCGAGGGCCTGCCGGCGGCGGAACTCGTCGCCGATCTTCCCTCGAAGGCTGGGGTTCAGGATTTCACCGACCCTCTGGAGGACCATCCGCCCACCGGCGTAAGCGAAGTAGAAGCCCAGAATCAGGAACCCGCCGCCGAGAACGTGATTGGCGGTATCGAGGTCCTCGCGGCCGATGAATCGGCCCAGGAAGTCGCGCCAAACACCCGATGTCTCCTGGATGAGCGGCTGGATGAGCGCCTTGAAGCTGATGGCGAAGCCCACGAGGAAGATGAGCAGGCCGACCGCACAGGTGAGGAGGGCGCTTCGGATTCCCGCGGTCGGCGCAAGGAAGCGCCGCCAACGGTATCGGCTGATCATTTCTTCTCGTCCGGCACGAAGATGCCGAGAATGCCGGCCACGATGGAGATGATAAGGGCCGCCGCCACCGAAGGCCAGAAGCCGCGTGCCGCGAAACCGAAGTCGAATTGCGAGGCGAGATACAAGACTGCCCCATTCACGATCAGCGAGAACAGGCCGAGCGTCAGGCAGTTCAGCGGCATCGTCAGCAGCTTGAGGAAGGCGCCTAGTGTCGCATTGAGAAAGCCGAGGATCGCAGCGCCGATCAGCAAGCGGGGCCAGTCCTTAGCCTGGTCGGCATCGATGTCGAAGGCCAAGTGAAGCGCCTTGGCGACGTGGCCCGCGATGACGATCGCGACCGCGAGGATGATCCAGCGTAAGAGCAGCCTGCCCATCGACCGGTTCATTGTAGCCCTTTCTACAGCGCCGGCTCGGAAGGCCTGTCGGACTAACCCCCGCGAAGGTCTAGGTATAATCATCGCTCGCGCGCTCCCGTCGTCTAGCGGTTTAGGACATCGCCCTCTCACGGCGAAGATCGCGGGTTCGAATCCCGTCGGGAGTGCCAACTTCCTTCCCCACGCGGCCCCGAATTCCGGTTCCGCATGGTCCCCCTAGAGGTGCTCACCCCGCCGCCCTCGCTTCGCGACGTGCAGGAGAGTCTTAGGAGGACCGCTCCTGCTTCGCCTCGAGGGCCGCGGCGAGGGCATAGGCAGGGCCCCACTTGCCCTTGCGTCGCAGGTATCCGATCAGCTTCGAAGGATTCCAACGCTGGATCACGGCGAACAGCAGGAACGCAACGCCCACGGCACGACCGGTGAGTACGGCGACGTCGGCCCACTTGGTGCCCGTGCTCAGCAAAATGCCCCCCACCAGCGCGGTCGGGACGAAGAGGGAAAACATGAGCAGGCCCTTGCGACGCCTCATCTCGAGCGGCGCCCTTGGCTTGGCCATCCAATCCTCCAAGCGGTCGCGCCACTTCGCCCGCCGTCGCCAGAAGGTGAGTGCAACAAATCCGGCGAGTGTCGCGTTCAAGGCGGCCGCGATTGCGACGAGGGCAAGCAGGGCTGGCAAGTGCAGATCGGTTCGCGCGGCTACCCATTTCACGACTTGGTCGTACGCCTTCTCCAGAGCCCCGCCGAGCATTAAGTACTGAACGATGAAACCCTGCGACGAAGCCCACGCACCCATCAATGCGCCGCCGACAAAGACCCCGACAGCGTTCCACCCCGCGAGGGCCGTCGAGAGTGTGAATAGAAGACCCTGCATGGCGATCGCAACCATCGGCCCGACCCGTTTGCCCGATGGCGATAGAGCCTTCAGGCCCGAAGCGATGAAGGACACCCAAACGACGCGCGTTCGATGAAGCAGACCATCTCCCGCAACGGTCAGGACAGCCGCTTGCGCTGACGACATCGCCATGCCGGTAAGGGGGAATTTCACGGTATGCAGGGCCGCGCCTACCGTCATTTCCAACGCGCCTGCTCCGGCGCCGAACTTGCCCACGCGCTCCCAGTCCGGGCGTTGAGCGGCGATGTCGAGCAGAGCATCGACCACGTTTCCGTCCTGGGCGGAAAGGATATGATCGAAGCGCCTTCCCATCCGCCCCTCGATCTGAACCAATGCGGATTGCTTGACTCCGATGACCAGCAGTTTCGGCTTGGCGGCAAGAACGAAGTCCCACAGGTGCCAGTGCCCTTGCCCTTCGGCCTCCCACCTGCCGAACTCGTCGAGAATGAGGACATCGATGCCGGGACGCAAGTTCGCCACCCATGCGCTCAGTTCCTGGACGGTCGCTGTGTCGATCGTGTACCCGATGGGCTGACGGGTGGCAAGGGGGAGGAGGCGGCCGTCCGCGAGCATATGCAGCGCGTAGTCAGCCGCTCCCCGGTCCGGCTCGTCGCGCTCGCCCGCCAACGCGACGAATCCGTCGACGAGGCCGAGCTGCGCCGCGGCCCCGGCAAAGCTAGCCAGGCCGGACGACTTGCCCGATCCGATCGGTCCGGTGACGGCCAAGAGAAGCACGGCCGTTAGTATGGAACTGCGCACCCAGCCCTGGCGAGGCAGGTCAGACCAAACCGAATTCGTGCAAGTAGTAACATCAGCGAATAGAGTTGATGCAAACCACCGGGGCGAGGTATCCGGGTGCCTAGGCGATCAAGCCACCTCGGGCTTCGTCCCACGAGATTGCAGCGGTGAAGGCAAAGCCTCGTTGACGGCCTCAGCCCGTGCGACCGGCGCCCATACCTTCAGCGGCCGAATCAACCTAGCTCCGCGATCGATAGGGGCGAGGGAGAGTTGCCTCCCTAACACCTGCACGATTTTCGCTTCTTCCCCACGCGTCCCCGGTCGGCGACTTTGCGAATATAGTCCGGCGCGAAGGGGACTTTGCACGACGTATTCCCCATATCGACGTGGACCTTGCCGATCTTTTCCCCGGCGCGCAGGGCCTCGTCGGTCAGCTCACGAACGTACGACCCGAGCGCGATCACGAAGCCGTTCATCTTGTAGCGCACTTTGTCCGGCTGGTCGTGAATCGTCGCCGAAACCCGGTTCAGCAGGCCGCTGAGCGCAGGAACATCCAGGTCAGCATCCGCACGAACCGCGACCAGGCTCGACAGCGTCCCCCAACCGACCACCTGCGCCCTTTCGTCGGGGGAATCGATCCACTCCCGAGCGAGGTCCCATCCGTGCGGGCCCTCCGCCGCCACCCAGGCGACCGCGAACTCAGCGGCCGCGTCGCTGTTGGCTTTCTCGAGCCAGCCACGCAGGTCAGCCTTGGTCATCTTCGACTCGTCGGCAACGAGCCCCGCCAAGTACATCGCATCGTAGACGCCGGTGTCGTACAGGTCCAGCGCGAGTCCGTAGTCCTTCTTGATCTTCTTCTCGTACTTCTTGAGCTCCTCGACCTTCACGCCATAGAGGGGTCCAGTGACTCCGTGGTTGCGTAAGATGCGCCGGTACCCCTCGGTTCCCAGGGCCTCGATCTCGGTAAGGATTTGCTGTGCGGTCATGGTGGCTTTGGAGAAGATTATGCGCCAACCGTCTGCGCATGCAGCAAAATCCAATGGTGGAAAGCCTAGTCGAATCAAGCAAAGTGACCGCAGTGGAAGGGATGGAGTACTTCCTGAGGAACTTCTCGTTCGTACCCGACGACAAGTTAACCTGGACGCCGGCGCCGACGGCGAAGTCGGCCATCCGGATCGCCGCGCACACGGCGCTTTATGCGGGCATCTTTGCGCAGATGATGCGTGATCGAAAACTTCCCTTTGGCGATGAGATTCCCGCGTTCGTGGCGCGAAACGAGGCGGCCGAGACGATGCTGATCGACCGAGCCGAGATGGAGCGCGTCTTCCGGCGGAACACGGATGCAGTCATCGACACCCTCGACGACCTGACCCCGGAAGCGATCGACATAGTCTTCGATGCCGCGCTGGGCTTTTCGGTGCCGATGAGGCGTCTCATGAACATGCCCGGCTGGCATGCCACGCTGCATGCCGGTCAGATCGATTTCCTCCAGACCTGCTGGGACGACCAAGAGATTTACTTTTGACGAGCTCGCGCCGCTTCGCTTCGGATATCCTCACGGACGCCGATGATTCCCGAAGACCCCACGTTCGATCGACGCACCTTTTTGCGGCTCGCTTGCGCGGCCCCCATGGCTGGGCTACTCCAGAATCTGAGCGAGCCTACTGGCGTCTTCCGCCATCCGCGGCCCGAAGACCCGGCTTGGCCTTCGCCCGCGGAGTGGCAGCGTCTCTCGGAAGCCGTCGGAGGGCGGCTTTCACAGCCCAAGAGCCCTATCGAGGCGTGCCTCCAAGGTGCGGGCAGCGCAGACTGCGAGGCCAGCCTCGCGGCGCTGAGGAACCCGTTCTACATCGAGGAGCAGCCGGGGGCGACGCAGTCGACCGGTTGGGCGGGGGCGTGGGAGACCGCGCCGAGCGCCTATTCCGTCGCCGCCGAATCGCCCGCCGACGTCGCTGCGGCGGTGACTTTCGCACGGCAACATCGCTTGCGGCTGGTGGTCAAGGGGACCGGCCACGACTACCTCGGCCGCTCGTGCGCGCCCGACTCGCTGCTCGTCTGGACCCATCCGATGCGCAAGGTCTGGCTGGAGGAACGGTTCGTGCCGCATGGCGCACCCGCCGGTACGACGCCCGTCGCCGCGCTTCACGTCCAAGCCGGCGCTCGCTGGCTCGAGGCGTACACCGAAGCGACCACTAAGAACGGGAGATACGTCCAAGGCGGTGGCTGCTGCTCGGTCGGTGCCTGCGGGGGGTTCGTCCTCGGCGGCGGGTTCGGCAGCTTCTCCAAGAAGTACGGCACCGGCGCGGCAGGACTGCTGGAGGCCGAAGTCGTGACCGCCGATGGCCGGGTACGGATCGTCAACGCGCACCGCGACCCCGACCTCTTCTGGGCCCTGCGCGGGGGCGGGGGATCGACTTTCGGCGTCGTCACCCGCATGACCCTCCTCACCCACGAGCCCCCCTCGACCGCCGGCCTTGTTCTGGGGAAGATCACTGCCGATTCCGATGCAGCGTTCCGACAGGTCATCGAGCGCGTACTCGCCTTCTACGACGAACACCTGAACAACGAGCATTGGGGCGAGCAGTTCACCTTCGGAGCCGACAACACGGTCACGTTCGCCCTCACCTACCAAGGCCTCGAAGAGGCGGAGGTGACGAGACTGTTCGCGGCGCTCGGAGTGCAGGACCTGAGCATCGTCTCCTGCACCGGCCGCCAGCTTTGGGATCCCTCGTATTGGGAGCAGAAGATTCCCGGCTTCGTGCAACGCGACCCGCGTCCGGGCGTGCCGAAGGATCAGTTTTGGTGGGGGCCGAACTCGGGCGAGGTCTCGAAGTATTGGTACACCTACCAATCGCGCTGGATCCCGGCGCGGCTCTTCCGGGGCGCTGATCGGGGACGACTCGTCGAAGCCGTGTTCGCCACGTCGCGACTCGTGCCGGTCGGCTTCCACATCAACAAGGGCCTCGCCGGAATGGCCGAAGAAGCCCTGCGACGATGCCGTCAGACCTCCGTCAACCCGATCGCCTACGAAGCAAGCGCGCTCGTCATCTTGTCCTCCGGCGTCCAAGCCGCCTACCCCGGCGTACTCGGCCATCGTCCGGACCCGATGGAGGCCCGCCGTCGACGTGCGGCGGTGGACGAGGCGATGAAACTCCTCCGCGACCTCACCCCCGGCGGCGGGGCCTACGTGAACGAGGCCGACTTCTTCGAGCCGGTCTGGCAGCGCTCGTTCTGGGGCGTCAACTATTCGCGCCTCCTAGAGATCAAGCGCCGCTACGATCCCGAAGGCCTCTTCCACGCCCGTCACACGGTAGGCAGCGAGGGCTGGTCGATCGACGGTATGACGCGGCGCAAGGAGGGAACGCCGCCTCCCCGCAGGTCCTAGCGCGGGTAGTTCGGGGGATGGCTCGCGGACGCGGGATGCGGCCCGCCCTGGGGCACGAAGCACCCCCCGGCTACCGTGACCTTTGGCGCGATTATCGTTCGGGCTAATCTCCCATCCAGTGGATCTTCTCGTCACCGAGCAGGCACTGAATGTAGTTGAGTTGGCCGTCGTGGTACCAGATGTGGCTGACGGCGATCTGGGCGAGCATGAAGAGGGGGGCGTCCATCTTCCAGGGCGGGGCGACGATCTTGTTGAGGGTTTCGTCGCTGGCCGAGGCGAGGGCTCGATTGAACTCCTCTGCCGTCGTACGCAGCGCATTGGCGGCGCCTTCCTTGGTAGCGCAGGAGGTTTTGAAGCGTTCCGTTATCGCTGCCTCGTAGTCGGCGTCCAAGTTTCCGTTCAGCGCCTGGGTCGTCCAACTCAACATTCCGATTGCGTCGGCTGTCAGCTCGCTTGCGGGACGGGTGCAGCCGCCAAACGTGGCGTGCCACTTGTCATCGGGGATAGCCGCAATGTCGGCCGAATACATCGAGACCAGACCTTCCAGCCAGCCGGAGAGGTAGGCGCGGGCGTCGATTCCTTGTGTGATTGTACTCATGTCTTCTTGTCCTCCAGGCGCAAGTTTACTACCCCTTGGAACCTTCGCGCCGATCGGTCAGAATGCCGCGAAGATGAATTCCGCGTCAGAACCCGTGCTTCGCGAACTGCTCGACGGCAACGAGCGCTTTCGGTCTGGTGAGAGCCGACATTGGAGCTACCCTCCGGAGAAGATCGCCGAACTCGGTGCCGGGCAGCGTCCGATCGCGGCAATCGTCGCTTGCTCCGACGGGCGAGTCTCGCCGGAGATCGTGTTCGACCAGCCGCTCGCCAACCTCTTCGTGAGCCGTGTTCCGGGCAACGTTGCCTCGGACGGCACGAAGTGGATGCTCGAAATCGCAGTCACCGACATGAAGGTCCCGCTCGTCTTGGTGGTCGGGCATACCGAGTGCCTGGCGATCAAGCAAGTGATCGACGGCCAGCAAGGCGCGGGTGGTCCGCTGAGGAATCCGGTCGAACGGGCGGTGACTCGGGCGCGAGCATCGGGGAAGGCCGTCTTCGAGGAGGCGGTACGCCTCAACGCTATCCAGACCGTCGAAATGCTCCGTGAGGAGAGCGTGGCGGTGAAGGCGGCTCTCGCCGAGGGCAAGACGACCCTCGCCGCTGCTGTCTATGACGTGCATACCGGCCTAGTTCGTCTGGTCGACTAGGTCGAGCGGTACCATCCGGCGGTGGCCCGGGTCACCGTTCTCCTCACGTCGTACAACCACCTCGCGTTTCTGCCCGAAGCGGTGGAGAGTGTCCGGCGGCAGACTTATCGCGACTTCGATCTGCTGGTCTTGGACGATGGCTCGACCGACGGCAGCCGCGAGTGGGTCGCCGAGAATATCGGCGGAGCGCAGATCTACTTCTCGGAGCGGAACCTGGGCACCTATGGCCTTCTTAACGCCGGGCTTGAGCGGGCGACTGGGGAGTGGATCGCGATACTCAACGACGACGACGTTTGGGAAGAGGACAAGCTTGCAAGGCAGATGGCTCTCATCGACGCCGAGCCTCGGCTGGGCCTGGTGGGAGCACTCGGTCACTTCCTCGACGACGCGGGTGGGAGGATCGGGGCCGACCTGGGCATCGTCTACGACCCGATGCCTCCGGGAGACCACTTCGCGACCCTGGTGTTGACTAACGCGTTCGTCACCAGTTCCGTCTTGTTCCGGCGCGAGGCACTGGGCTCGGACACCCGCTTCGATGCGACCCTCTACGGGCTCGGGGACTATGACCTTTGGCTTCGAATCGCCGAGCGCTGGTGGTCTGCGAAGGCCGAAGGCGACATCGTGGGCTATCGCTTCCACGCCTCGCAAGCGAGTCGCGACGAGTCACGCCTGGTGGAGGAGACTTCGGCGATCCACGAGCGTCTCTTCGCCCGACGCGCCGAGCTTCTCGAAGCGCGGAGCAACGATCCAGCCCTGATTCAGTCGCTCGCGCTCCTTGCCGCTCAGCTCGGAACGCAGCGGATGTGGCGTGGGGACCGTCGCGGCGCGAGAGAGGCATATCGTGCTTCGCTCAAGCTCGATCCTGGCCGCTCGAAGACCCGTCTTCGACTCGCCCTTTCCTGGCTCCCCTCGAAGGTCTTCCGCCTCCTGCGATAGGGACTCCGACGGTACAATCCAAGGGAATGTCCGAACTGGACCTGGATACGATTCGCTACGCCCTGAAGACGGCCCGCGAGCATGGGCTCCGGTCGGTCCGCATCCAATCGGGTGAATCGAGCTTCCGCGCCGTGTTGGGCAAAGGGCGCCGGGCTCCCGCGCCGAAGGTATCGGCGGTCATCGAGGTCTCCGATGGGCCAGAGGAAGGCCTTGCGGAGGTGACCTCGAATCTGGTCGGCTACTACCGCGAGGGGGAAATCCCGCTGCACGTCGGTTCGGTCGTTCGGTCCGGCGACGTGGTCGGAGTGATCACTGCGCTGGGGCTCGCCAACGACATCGAGTGCTCGGTCGAGGGTGAGATCGTCGAGGTCTGCGTCGAGCCCGGTCAGGCGGTGGAATTCGGTCAGGTCCTGGCCAAGGTGAAACCATCGTGAACAAGGAATCCGGTTCGTTCAGCCTCGTCGGCACACTGGTGGCGGTTCTCTTGGTCCTCGTGTTGGTCTTGGTTTTCGCTTTCGGCGGCTTTGGCGGCAAGGCCGAGAACCAGCGCAAGGACCAGGTTGGCGAAACGGTCATCGGGCAGTCCGTCGCCCGCGCGAAGGACGCCAAGTGCATGGAGAACCTCCGCAACATCCGCGGCATGATCGATGTCGAGCGAACCAATGCCGACCAACCGCCGGCGTCGCTCTCCGAACTGCGCGGGCTTCCCTCCGATATGCTCGTCGATCCGATCGGGAAGGAGCCCTACGTCTACAACCCCGAGGACGGTACCGTTCACTGCATACATCCGGGCCACGAGAAGTATTGATGTTCAAGAAGGTCCTGATCGCAAACCGAGGGGAGATCGCCTGCCGCGTGATGCGGGCCTGTCGCGAACTGGGCATCGAGACCGTCGCGATCTACTCGCGCGCCGACCAGGACAGCTTGCACGTTTCGCTCGCCGACCAGGCGATCTGCGTGGGCGAGGCCTCGAACACCGACTCGTATCTGAATCTCGCCAACGTCCTGATGGCAGTGGAGGTATCCGGCGCCGAAGCCGTCCACCCTGGCTACGGCTACTTTAGCGAGAACGCACGCTTCGCCGAGGCGCTCGAATCGACGATCGGCGCCAAGTTCATCGGTCCTCCCGTCAAAGCGATCGAGATGATGGGGGACAAGGCCAAGGCCAAGCAAGCAGCGATCGCAGCCGACTGCCCGGTCGTGCCAGGCTCGGAAGAGGCCGTCGCGTCGGAGAGCGAAGCTCTGAAGGTCGCCGACGACATCGGCTATCCGGTGCTTCTCAAAGCGGTCGCCGGTGGCGGCGGACGGGGCATCCGGCGAGTGGACGGCCCGGAAGACCTCGCGCGACAATGGAAGATGGCCCAGGCCGAGGCCCAAGCCAGCTTCGGCAACGGCGACCTTCTCGTGGAGAAGTGTGTCGTCGAGCCTCGGCACATCGAGATCCAAGTCTTGGGTGACGAACACGGCAGCCTCATCCACCTGGGCGAGCGCGAGTGCTCGATCCAGAACGTGCGCCATCAGAAGATCGTCGAAGAAGCTCCCTGCGCGGTCCTCGACTGGGAGATGAGAGAACGGATCGGGGCCGCCGCCGTCCGCGTTGCCAAGAGCGTCGGCTATGCCAATGCGGGCACGGTGGAGTTTCTTCTCGATCGCGACGGGCACTTCTTCTTCCTCGAGATGAACACCCGGCTGCAGGTGGAGCACCCCGTTACCGAGCAAGTCACGGGCCTCGATCTGGTCCATCTCCAATTGAGCATTGCCGCCGGCGAGCCGCTGCCCTTTGGTCAAAGCGACGTCCGTCTCCGCGGCCATTCGATCGAGGCGCGGATTACCGCCCAGGACCCCGATGCCGATTTCGCACCCTCGACGGGACGAATCACGCGATGGCTCGCGCCGGGTGGTCGAGGCGTTCGGATGGATACCCACGCATACTGCGGCTTCACGGTCAGTCCGTTCTACGATCCGATGATTGCCAAGTTGATCGTCACCGCAGAGGACCGACCGGCCGCGGTAGCCAAGTTGCGCGCCGCCTTGCATGAGTTCGACGTCGAAGGCGTCAGAACGAACATCCCCTTCCTGCGGCGACTCTGCGCCGATCCGTCCTATGAGGCCGGCGAGGTGGACGTCTCGTTCGTTCAGCGGTTCCTCATGGAGGAAGCACCCAGTGGCGTCTGAGAAGACGCCACCGACGATCCGTAGCCGTCGTGCTGCCCGCGAGGCCGCTCTCAAGGCTGCTTACCAGATCCGTTTGGGCGGATTCGAGCCGGAAGCCGCCCTCGAGGACGTTCTCTCGCAGGCCGCCTTTTCTGAAGAAGCCGCCGACTTTGTCCGTCGGCTCATCCAAACGCTGGACGCCAAGATCGAGGACGTCGACGGGGCGATCAAGCCTCTGCTTTCCGCCAACTGGGACTACGAGCGGATCGCCGAGATCGATCGGGCGATTCTGCGCATCGCCTGCGCCGAGCTTCTCTTCTTCCCCGAGATACCACCCAAGGCGACTATCAACGAGGCTGTCGACCTCGCCAAGCGGTACGGCGCAGCGGAGAGCCCGCGCTTCGTGAACGGGGTCCTCGGCAGCCTCCTTCCACTCTCACCCAAAGCGGACTGGAAGCCGATGCCCGGCCCTGATTGGCCCGAGGACGAAGCCCCGACGGAAGAGACTCAGGTCGAACTCGTCGAGGAAGGTTCGGAACGCCACAAGCACCTCGTCGCCGGCACATGGCGCCTTCGCGAAGCCGACGAGGAAGGGAAGGAAACCTTGTGAGCGCCCAAATCCTCGACGGCAAGGGCTTGAGTCGCGAGATCCGAGAGGAACTCAAGTCCCGCGTCACGGACCTGCGGGCAAGAGGGATCGTTCCCCGGCTCGACGTGATCGTAGCCGCCCAAGACCCTGCCAGCCTCGCCTACGTCCGCATGAAGCGCAAGTGGGCCGAGGAAATAGGGATCGTCGGCGAGGCCTATGAAATCCACGACACGACCACCCAAGCGCAACTCCTGCAGCGAATCTACGAACTGAACGCCAACCGTCAGGTTCACGGCGTCTTGCTCCAGCACCCGCTTCCGCCTCACCTCGACGAACAGGAAGCCCTGCTCGCGCTCGGGGACGAGAAGGACGTAGACGGCATCACGGCGGCGTCGCTGGGGCGATTGGTCGTCGGGTTGCCTGGGTTCCGATGCGCCACGCCGCTCGGTATCGTGAGGCTGCTCGCCCATTACGAAGTCCCACTCGAAGGCCGGCACGCCCTCGTCATCGGACGGAGCCAAATCTTGGGCAAGCCGGCGGCCTTTATGCTACTGGAGCGAAACGCAACCGTATCCATCGCCCATTCCCGGACTCGGGACCTGCCCGACCTGTGCCGTCAAGCCGATCTCGTCCTCGCGGCGGTCGGACGCGCGGAGATGATCCACGGCGACTGGCTTAAGCCCGGGGCCGTCGTCGTCGATGCCGGTTACAACAAGGTCGATGGTCGGCAGGGGGACGTGGGCGACTGCCACTTCGAATCCTGCCGCGAGGTGGCGTCGTGGATCACGCCGGTCCCCGGTGGCGTCGGACCGATGACGGTCGCCTGTCTGCTCTCCAATGCGGTCGATGCTGCCGAGCGAGAGATCGAGTCCTAGGCGCGGGCCCGCCTTTCACGCAGGAATTGCCGCCAATTCCAATTCGCTGCGTCGTCGCAGGCGCGTAGGGCCTTCTGCGCCCTGATTCTGGTGGTGAGTTCGTCCAAGACCTCGGTGGTCGAGGACCGCGCCAGCACGCTCGGGTCTCCGAAGGGTCTCGTCGTGGCACACTTCGCGCACACGGCGCGAAGATTAGACCCCCGGTTTCATCCACTTCCCACGTGATCGATTGTTACCGCGTGCTCGCCACAGAGCGCACAGCGACCCTCGAAACGGCGGAGAACACGCTCGCGAGCGTTGTCGAGGATGAGGGCTTGCCGGTAAGGTCTGCCGCCGCCGGCTAATCGCCAGAGAGTCTGCCCGAAGGCCACCTGTCGATTCGGGTCGAGAATGGTCTCCTCGACAAGGCTCGTACGAACCTGCCTGACAAAAGCGGCGGTGTCCCGGCACTTCTCGCCGCAGTACGGAGTGCGGGCCGATGGCTCGGGTGCGTCGCAGTTCGGGCACAGATCGGGCCGACCCTGGCCGGGGGCGATCGTGCGGTCAGGATCTCGCTCGAAGATCAGCCGCAGCACCGAACGCGCTTGCTCATCGAGGTTCTGCCCGACGTCCAGAGTCGGCAGGGTCTCGAGAAGGCGGTCGATCATGTGCCGATTCTATTGCAAAGCACCGGTTTTCCGATCGCCGAAGATGGAATGATCGTCACTAGTCATAGACTTCGGCATGAACTCGACCGACACCCCAGACATCCTGCTCCGGCTCGGGCCCGATTTGCGCGCATGCGTGGATGGGCAGGAAGTCGGTGTGGCTCCGAACGAGCGGGTGGCGGCCTTGGCGTTACTCATCGGCCAGCGCGCGGGGGACACTCTTCCCAGAAGAGCCTTGGCAAGGCAGATCCACCCGTCGTCTGAGGTCAGCGACCCGATGGGAGCGCTGCGGCAAACGTTGCTTCGGTTGCGGAACTGGCTCGGCCGAGATGCACTGGCTGCCGATGCGAAGTCGATCGCCGCACTCGGGCGCTGGACGATCGAGACGGCCGTAAGAGAGAACGAATTGCCCGCCTCCGCCTATCGTCATCCGGTTTTCGAGCCATATCGATCGGAGAGCGACCCCGAGGGCCTGCCCAAGGTCCTTCAGCAATTCGATGAAGCCGTACGGCTGGTGGCTCTGGTCGACCGTGGAGAAGCGCGGGGCATGTTGGTTGGCGCGCCTGGTGTCATCCGCAGCTTCCCGCCAGCGTCCGGGCTGGCTCTGCTCGAGGTCTCCCCACCGCAGCGTCCCTCCGATGTCCTCGCGTTCGAGCACGCCGAGCTCACGTGCTGGGCGCTGAACGCCGCCGGCCTTCTCGACGAGGCGGAAGAGTTGATGCGCAGATCGCTCGCGAACGCTCGGCGCCTCAACCGCCCCGCGCAAGTCGCCCGCGCGCTTGCTCTCCTGCTGTTCAACTCGCTGGAGACCGGCAACCTCAAGTACGCGGAACAACTGCTGGGGACGATCTCAGGGAAGTTCGGGCATCATCGCCTGCTTGTCGATAACGCCATGATCGCCTACGCATGGAATACTGGCCGCCTCGACCGAGCCCTCGAGATGGCGCGTGATCGCGCGCGGGCCATTCGCAAGGAAACAGTGTCCGACCGCGTTCACTTCTGGTCGAACATGGCAATGCTCTCCGCCGAGGCGGGTGATGCCCAAACCGCCATTCAGTCGGCCCTCGCCGGCGAAAGCCTGCTGGCCGAAGGACTGCATGCCCAAGCCCGCTGGAATCTGCGCTTGGCTCGCCTCCAAGTCCTGGTGGAATCCGACCCCGTCCATGCGGTTGTTGGGCTGGAGCAGGTCGCAGATCTTCTGCAGGTGGAGGGGCGCTTCCTCCAGGAGGCCTATGCCCGAGAAGCCCTCGCTGTAGCTCTAGCTCAGGCGGGGGAAGTTTCGGCCGCTCGCGAGGCCTGGAGGGCGTCGGAGGCGGCGCGCTTGTCGCGTGGGTGGAAGCTCAACCCTCGCCACCTGCGCATCCGAGCACTGGTTTACAAATGAATTGAGCCGGTCCCTCGCCGTAGCGCGGGACCGGCTCGCGGTTCTCGGGCTACTTCTCGACGGCGGTGATCAGGACGTGCCCGGTCTTCGGGTCGTACTGTACGTTCACGTCGAGGGAGTCCTTCACGAAGGAGAGCGGAACGACGCTCCGGCCCCGATCGATGAAAGGTGCGAGTTCCAGCGTGTAGGTGGCCTGGTTGATGGTGGCGGTCTTATCGCCGATCTTGAAGACGATGTTCTTTCCACCACCCTTGGCTTGGACGATCTTTCCGGTTCCCTCCCAGACGACGGTTCCGCCCGATTGCTCGAACAGGTGTCGGAAGGGCGTCAGCGGAACGCCCGACATTACCCGCGGCAGTACGTGGTCGAATTGGACAGGCCGGCTGTTGAGCAGGATCGTAAAGGTTCCGATCTCGGGGAGCCGGGTTCCGACTCCGATCGAGACCACCGCAGGTTCGGCCTTCGGAGTGACCTTGGCGACGACCGGGGTGGGCGTCGGTGTCGGCTTCGGCGCGATCGCCGGCTTCACTGGCTCAGGCTTGGGCGCCACGGCCGGTTTTACGGGCTCTGGCTTGATCGGTGTCGCCTTTGGTTCGGCCTTGGGCTCGACTTTCGCCGGCGTCGCAGTGACCTTGGGTAGCACGTCCGACGGCTTGGGCGCCACGGTGGGAGCGGGTTTGGCGACCGGCGCTTTCGGCGCGGCCGCTTGCGTCGGGGCGGCCATACGTGCGCCGGTCGGGGTCAGGCTCTTTGGCCCGGTCGCGATACCAGGCGCGATGCCGGCCGAACGCGTACCTGACATCTGACTCACCTTAGCCCAAATGGGATCGAGCATCACCGTCAGCACGGCGGGCTTGGCGGTCTTCGGAGTGGCCTCCATGCCGGTCGTATCGACCGGAGCCTCGGTCTTGTTCTGCTCGGGGGTGCGGCGCTCGGTCCGTCCGCCGGGGTTGTTCACATAGACGCGCGTCTTGGGTGTGCGGAAAGTGGAGTTGTTCTCGTCGACGATCCAAGCCTCGAGGTCGTACCAGCCGTTCTCGACTCGGGTCGAATCCCAGAGATAGGAGTAGGGTGGGAAGTTCTTCAGGGTCTTGAACTCGTCGTTCACGAAGAACGACACGTACATGTTCTTGAACTCGCGGCGAAGCCCGACCTTGATCTCCACAGGTCCGGTCACGGTCGAGCCAGACTTGATTCCCTCGAGGAATACGGGGGAGTCGGTTCGTCGGTCGGCGGAAATCTTCGTTCGCTGCGTTCCCACGAGTTTGCCGCTGGCGTCGTAAAGGCAGACTTCGATCAGGTTATCGCCGTCGATTAGCGCCGCGGTATCGAGAGTAAATTGCGTTTCCCCGCTGTTCGCCCTGTCGCTCACGCTGCGGGCGTTGAAGCTGACGCCGTTGATCTTGAGCTCGACGATCGAGACGCTCGCGCCTTTGTACTTGACCGTCAGAACGGGGCTGTTGAGCGCCTTGTCGATCAGAATCGACGGATCTTGGACGAAGGCCCCGGCCACGCTCGCGAGCACAGCCATGCCAGCTGCAATCGCCAGAGTCCGATATTTCCCTGCCATTGTGAAACCCTCCTGGTTCGGCGGCCACGCACATACCGCCTCGTACCGCTATTGTCGCACGTTCAGCCCCGGTTGTCAAGGGTTCCGGGAATCTCGCGAACCTCGGCGGCGTTCATAATCGTGTCGACTCGAACCTGTGAAATAGACGGAGGAAAACCATGAAAAAACTCACCGCGCTCGTCGCATGCCTCGCCTTGGCGGCGGCATTCGGATGCGGCAAGAAGGAGGAGACCGAGAAAACTGCGCCGGCGCCGGCTAAGACGTCGGGCGGGCGTCTCGAAGTCCCTCCCCCCGAGAAGCACGTCAGCGTCTCGCCCCCCAGCGAGGAAATGAAGGGCGAATGGGTGCTCGAACCCAGCGAAAAGCAGCGCGAAATCAATGCCAAACTCGTCGCCATGGGCAAGAAGCCCACCGCGGTCTCCCTGAAAATCGAGGGCGGCAAGTTCGAACTCCACGTCACATCAGGCCCCTCGGAACGCACGACCAAGGGAGACGCCAAACAAGATGGCAAGAAGATCACCCTCACGGCGACCTCGGTCGAAGCCAAGGTGAACGACAAGCCCGTCAAGTCACCCCTCTCGAAGCCGGAAGTGTTTACTCTCCAGGACGACGGACTCACGATCAAGGACAGCGCCGGCCTAACCTACGTCCGGAAGTAGCCTCGGTACCAATCCACGAAGCGAACGAGTCCCTCCGACAACGGAGTCGAAGGGGCAAACCCGGTGTCTCGACGCAAGTCGTCGGTAGCCGCATAGGTCTCCAGGACGTCGCCCGGCTGCATCGGCCTTAGATTCAGCTTGGCCTTTCGACCGAGGGCGCGTTCCAATTCGGCGATGAAGTCCAGCAGGCCGACCGGTTCGTGGTTGCCGATGTTGTACAGTCGATATGGCGGGCTCACCGTGGGAGGCCGATCCATCACTCGCACGACGCCCTCTACGATGTCGTCGATGTAGGTAAAGTCACGCTTCATCTCACCGAAGTTATACACATCGATCGGCTGATCGCTCAGAATCGCCTCCGTGAATTTGAAGGCCGCCATGTCGGGGCGGCCCCACGGGCCGTAGACCGTGAAGAACCTCAGCCCGGTCGTAGGAATGCCGTAGAGGTGGCTGTAGGTATACGCCATCAATTCGTCGGCTTTCTTGGTCGCGGCGTAGAGGCTGACCGGACGATCGACATCGTCTCCGACGCTGAAGGGCAGTTTGGAGTTGGCGCCATAGACCGAACTGGATGACGCATATACCAGGTGACGGACGGGCTTGGCGCGGCACGCCTCAAGGATGTTCAGGAATCCGACCACGTTCGAGTCGACATAGGCCCGCGGATTCTCCAGCGAATAGCGAACACCCGCCTGTGCCGCGAGATGGACGACGACCGATGGACGATGGTCGGAAAAGAGCCGATCCACTCCGGCTTCGTCGATGAGGTCCAGTCGTTGAAACGCGAAACGTGGCTGATCCGACAAAACTGCAAGCCGGGCTTCCTTGAGGCCGGGGTCGTAGTAGGCGTTCATGTTGTCCATGCCCACGACCGATTGCCCCTGCTCAAGGAGGCGGCGGGCCAGGTGGAACCCGATAAAGCCCGCCGCTCCGGTGACCAAGACGCTCTCGCCCATCGCGGCCATTATGGGGCTACTCGCTGGGATTGAACGAGGCGTAGAGGTTTCCGGCCAAGGCCGTTGCTCCGACCGCGATCACGATGTTCAGGGCGCCCACCGGTATCGCCGCCAAAGCGGGGGGCAGCCCCATGAACAGGAGCAAGCTGTAGAGGGCGATCGACGGACCGCAGAACAGAACGATCCCGAGAAGGTTGACCAGCCCTCGAAAACCGCGCTGCGTAGGGTCCTCGACGTCAGGGAAGAGGACGATCACGAGGCAAAACACCGAAGCCAAGAGTAGCGCGACGGTAGGAAGCCCGATCAGCCCAGCCACCGCGTGAGGCCAAAGCGACGGCGTTACGATCATGCCGGCCACGAGTCCGACAAGGCACGTAACGATCGCCAAAGCCGATTTCGAGAGCACCTCGTAGAAGATGATCGTCCCCGGCCGGAACGGGAGCGGCTTCTGAAGGTCGACACGCCGAAGCATCTCGATGTAGCCTCCTTGAGACAGAACCGCGGTAGCCACGAAGACCATCATCAGTTGAGTCAGCACGAGAATCGGGCCGATCGGCGTCCGGGGACTGGACAGGAGGCCTGGGAGCACCGCCAGCCAGAGGGCGATGCCGGGGAACAGCCAGTAGAACGCCCGACTCGACCGGGCTTGGAGGAGGTATTCCTTCCAGACGAGCGCCAGGCCTCCTTGAGGCCGCCAGCGGTGGATCCAGGACTTCTTGCCCGCTTTGATCCGCCCGGTGCGCGCCTGCTCCGCGATGATGCCATAGGTGTCGCCGCGCTGCTGCAGCGTTCTCGCGCTGTTGACCTCGGAGGCCTTCAGCGCGGCCTGCTCATAGATGAACCCGGCCTGCCTCAGTGAGAAGATCACTCCCACCGCGACCATGCCAACGAGCAGGAACCCGCCAAATGCGGCCTGAATCCAACTGCCGGTAAGCGGAGCCATCGTCAGATCGGTCGCCCCGGTGGCGATGAAGAAGCCGATTCGCAACAGCGGCGACTGCGCCAGGTCGACTAGCTCGGCCGTGCTCCCGGCGCTGCGGACCCGAAACACGACGAAGGCCGCTAAGACAACGAACACTCCGAAGAGCGACCATCCGCACAACCGCTTGTAGCGTTGGAATTGCTCCTCCGGGCGGTTGAAGAAGATCCCCATCGCATAACCCAGAGCCACGAAGGCCATCGCCATGAGGATGTAGGAAGCCCCCGCGGCTCGCCCCACGAGTCCGGCGGAATCGGGATTCGGCAATCCCCGAAACAAGCTCGCCCACCCAGAACCGATTGGCCGCCACATAAACAGCAGCATGAGGAGAGGAAGGACGAGGGTCAGAAGATAATCGCGGAGCAGGCGAAATCCGACCATGACCCTTGGTGAAACCGGCGTCGGGAACAGCACGTCGACGTCGGCGGGCTTGAATCCCGCTTGATAACTGAAGAGGCTCAGCGACAGCAGCAGAGTCAAGCCGACGAAGCCAGCGAAGACGATCGCGTCGATCGCGGCGATCGGCGGTACCTCGAACTGCGGCAATTGCGCGTTCGAAGGTAGCGAGGGTTCGCTGCCGAAGCGCGGGCGAAAGAGGAGCAGGTAGTAGCCGACGAAGAAGATGAGCCCGAGAAGACGGCGGGGCGACGAGAGCGACCGCTTGACGCCGTTGACGAAGGAACGCGTGAACAAGAAGACGAGTGGCTTCATGGCGCGACGATCGGTGGCGGCTTGGCTTCGGAGGTCAATCTAAGGAACACTTCCTCGAGACCGGCGCCCTCCATGTTGCTCATGGCTCGAAGGTCGGCCAGGGTGCCTTCGGCGACCTTCACTCCACGGGCGAGGATGATCACACGGTCGCAAAGTCGCTCGGCGGTATCGAGCAAGTGAGTCGAGATCAGGACGGACGCTCCCGCATCGCGAGCCCGCGAAATCTCACTCTTTACTTCGTGGGCACCGGCGGGGTCGACCCCGATCAGGGGTTCGTCGAAGAGCAGGACGTTGGCGTTGTGAATCAGCGCACAGGCGATCGAAAGTTTCTGGCGCATCCCCTTGCTGAGTGTGGCGACCAATTCGTTGCGCTTGTCGAGGAGGGAGTACCGCTCGAGAAGCTGTTCACCCATCCTGTCGTAGACCTCGATCGTGCCGAAGCACATCGCGATGAACCGGAGATGCTCGTCGACGGTGAGCAGTTCGTACAGCGACGGAAGTTCCGGCACGAAGGCCAGGCCCGATTTCGCGGCGGCTTGATCGGTCACGACGTCATGCCCGTTGATGAGGATCCGCCCGAAGGTGGGTCGCAGGATGCCGCAGATGCACCGCAAGCAGGTCGTCTTGCCGGCCCCGTTGGGTCCGAGAAGGCCCACGATCTCTCCGCGCCCGATCGTAAAGGAAAGGTCGTCGACCGCCCGGAACCGTTTGTATTCCTTGACCAGACCGACGACTTCGAGCACCGATGCGTTTTACCCGCGCCTACCGAGCGTCGGGGGGATCGCCCAAGTCGGCGGGCAACTCGGGATCGAAGCGCTGATCTCGGTACTGTGCCCAGCCGACGATGCCGCTCCGCACCCATTCGAAGCCGATCAGCCGCGAGGCCTTGTTATCGACGAAGAAGCTGAACGGCAGGCCTCGCTGAGGATCGCCGAAGGTTGCGACGATCTCGCGAACCTCCTCGCTCCGCCATCGACGCCGCGAACCGAACCGAAACGTGACCTTCAGGGGCGAAGGGGGGTTGAAGTAGGACCGTGAAGTTCTCGTGCCCACGAGCCAACCGAGGATCGGGCCGCCCGCCACTTCCCAGCCCGACATGTCCGGGCTGTCCGGATCGAGTTTGGCGGTCGTCGTATGCTTGTTCGGCCAACGACTCACGACGTCTTTGCCGTTCGAGAAGAAGTCGGGGGCCAGAGCGCCGGGTTCGTCCGCCTTCGGCACGAACGAGCTGGGCTTGAGCACCTTCATCATGAAGCGACCGCCCTTGCGGTAGAGCAACGCTTGGGTGAACTCGCCCGGATACAGGCCCGAGCTTTCGTGATGGACGATCGTCATCGCGAAGGAGTCGAGCTTCAGGTACCGGTCGCGGACAAACTCCAGCGTCCCCCGGGCGCCGTCGGACTGGATCGCGAGAATGGCAATGAGCATTTCCTCATCCATTGGACGTCCGAACGGAACGGAAACGATCAGGGTCCGTTCATTGCAACGATGGTGCCCGGGAGCCGTAAACTAGGGTAACCATGGCCGCTCGAAAGAGATTTCCCGGAATCAGCTCCGATGCGTTCGTTTCCGAAAACGACCGCCGCGCCCTCGCAGCCCTCAAGCGTGTGCCTCTCCTGCCCAAGATCGTCCAGAAGTTCTACGAAGTGGGGCTCGACCGGTGGTTCTACTGCTACAACATGTCGATGAGCGTTCGGTGCGGCCCGAAGCAGTACCGCACCCTCTATGAGATCATGCGGGAATCCTGCGCCGTGCTCGACATGCCCGAGCCCGAGCTTTACGTTTCGAGCAATCCCTTCCCGAACGCCTACACGAGCGGGGTCGAGCGGCCCTACGTGACTCTCCGCTCGTCGATCATCGACACGCTTTCCGACGAACAGCTGTACCATTTGATGGGTCATGAACTCGGGCATGTTAAGGCGGGGCATACCCTTTACAAGTCGGTCGCCTCGGTCATCGCGCCCTTACTGGAACTGATCGGCCGCCGGACCTTCGGCTTGGGCGACGCGGCTAGCATCGCACTGGTGATGGCTCTGTCGGAGTGGTATCGCCAGGCCGAACTGAGCGCCGACCGAGCCGGCCTCCTCGTCTCCCAGTCGCTCGATCTCTCGATCGACGCAAACCTCGCGCTTTGCGCGGGGCCGAACCGGCTCTCCCATGAGATGAGTCGCGAGGCCTTCATGGATCAGGCTCGGGCCTATCAAGACATGAGCGCGCTCGATTCGATCGGCAAGGTCGTCATCTTCCTGCTCATGGGCGCGACCTATACGCACCCCATGCCCGTCCACCGCACCCAGGAACTGGAGCGGTGGGTGTTGACGGGCGCGTTCGAGCGCATCATGCAGGGCGACTATCCGCGAAGCGAAAAAGCCGCCTAGACATTAGATCCTGCCTTCGGATCGGAACTGCGGGTAGTGGCAGACCTTGAACTTCTTGCCGCTGCCGCAAGGGCAGGGATCGTTTCGCGAGACCTTCGTCGGATCGGCGGACTCCGGCCAAACACCGACGGCCGCCGGCGCTGTTGCGACGGCGGAGCCTCCTCCGCCCGCGTCTTCCGTGCTATCGTCCAACCGGGTCATCGCCATAGGAGCGACCTCTTCCCGAGGTGCTTCAACCTGCACCTGAGCCTTGAAGATCATGCGGACCGAGATGTCTCGGATCTGCCGCAGGGTCGTTTGGAAGAGATCGTAGGTCTCGCGCTTATAGGCGACAAGCGGATCGGTCTGGCCATAACCTCTGAGCCCGATGCCTTCGCGGATGTACTCGACCGTTTGGAGGTGATCCATCCAGCGATCGTTCACCGCTTGGAGCATGACCCGACGCTCGAGGAACTTCATGATCTCGTCTCCGAGGTCTTGCTGCTTTCGATCGTAAGCATCCTGGGCATGTTGCTGGCAGAATTCCACCAACTCTTGACCAGGCTTGATCGCTTCGAGGTCGGCCAGAGTCGCGTAGTCGATCAGCGGGAAGATTTCGTTCAGGGTAGTATAGAGTCCCTCATAGTCGAAGAACTGCGAACCATCTTCGTCGATGACGTAGCTCGTACGCACGGCTTCCTCGATCACTTCGTTGATGCCCTGTCGGAGCTCATCGCCGCAGTCCTTTCCTAGAAGAATCTCACGCCGCCAGCCATAGATATGCTCGCGCTGGCTATTGAGCACGTCGTCGTACTCCAAAACGTGTTTACGTGCTTCGAAGAAGTGGTTCTCGATGCGTTCCTGGGTCTTGAGGATCATCTTCGAGAGGAACGATGCCTTTACTTCTTCGAGCGGGGGCCACGCCTTGAGCATCGGGTTTTCGAGCATCTTGGCGTTGAAGATCTTCCACAGCATGTCTTCGAGTGAGACGAAGAACCGGCTCTCGCCAGGGTCCCCCTGACGTCCGGCACGGCCTCGCAGCTGGTTATCGATTCGCCGGCTCTCGTGCCTTTCGGTACCGAGAATGTAGAGACCTCCGAGCTTGCGGACCTCCTCAGCGAGGACGCTTCGCTCCTGGTCGTTGAGCGGGAGGGGAGGTGCCGCACGCTCGGTACCACCTCGTCGGAAGGTCTTGTACGTAGAGTCGTACTGCTCGTGATCTTCAGCAAGTTCGTCGCTGCTGCGAGCCTGCTCAATAATGTCGTCGCTGACGCGCCCGCCGAGCAAGATGTCGACGCCGCGCCCGGCCATGTTCGTCGCGATCGTGATGGCTCCCTTCCGACCGGCTTCAGCGATGATCAAAGCTTCCTTTTCATGGAGTTTCGCGTTCAAGATGTTGTGCGGAATGCCATGCTTGAGGGCTTCCATGAAGTACTCGCGATTCTCGTCGGGGAGATTGTGCCTCTTCAGAAAATCGTCGGCGACTTCCGACGCGAATGGATCGGACTTCAGCTCGCATTTCGAAAGAACTTGCGCCAAGATCTGCCGATTGATCTCGGCAAGCGGTACGACGCAAATGTCGTTCGCTTCTTGCTTTGCTTCCTTCGAGAGACCTTTGGCATTCTCCTTGGCATCGAAGAGCATGTCCACGAGAACGAGCTTCTGCAGCATATCCGCGGTCAGGCGCTCGGAAGTCATCTCCGACATCTCGATCGAGCGTGTGCCGACCAAGACGGGCTGCTGTTTCGTGAATAATCGAAGAATCTCGCGAGCGATGCCACGGAACTTCGCCTCGAGGGACTTGTAGACGATGTCGTCGTTGTCCGTTCGGACCATCGGCCGGTGTGTCGGAATACATACGACGTCGAGGCCATAGATTTTGCGGAACTCGTCTTCTTCTGTTTTGGCCGTACCGGTCATCCCAGCCAGCTTTTCGTAGAGGCGGAAGAGATTCTGGAAGGTGATAACGGCGACGGTTTGGCTTTCGCGCTGAACGTTGACTCCTTCCTTGGCCTCCAGCGCTTGGTGGAGGCCGTCGGAATAGCGGCGCCCGAACATCATGCGGCCGGTGTTCTCGTCGACGATCACGACCTCGCCGCTTCGGACGACGTAGTCGACGTCCTTCTGGAAGATGCCGTACGCCTTGACTGAAGCGTTCACGTGGTGGAAAAGCTTCGGGTCACTGGCGATATTCTCGATGCCGAGCATTTCCTCGATGAGGTCCATGCCTTCTTCCGTGAGGCTTGCGCTGTGGTTTTTCCGATCCGAAACGAAGTGGATGCCCGGCTCGTCGGCTTGTTCTGTCGTTCCGCCTTTAAGCTGCTTGACCACCCTGTCGACGACCTTGTACACCGACACGTCTTCGGCTGACGGGCCGCTGATGATGTGGGGCGTTCTCGCTTCGTCGATGAGAATCGAGTCGACCTCGTCGATCATCGCGTAGTTCAGTTCGCGCATGACGAGTTGCTCGAGTTCGAAGGCCATGTTGTCGCGCAGGTAGTCGAACCCGAACTCGTGGTTCGTGCCGTAGGTGATGTCGCAGAGGTAGGCCTCGCGCCGAGAGCACGGCACCAGGTTCGTATAGCGGGGGTCCTCGTGCATCGCGCCCGGTGTGTAGATGTAGCTGCCGCCCAGTTCGTCGGAGTCCTGAGACTGACCCTGGATGATGCCGACGCTCATGCCCATGAAGTGGTAGATCGGCCCCATCCACACCGCGTCGCGGCGAGCGAGGTAGTCGTTGACCGTTACCAAGTGGGCGCCCTTGCCAGTGAGCGCGTTGAGGTACATCGGCGCGACTGCCACGAGGGTCTTGCCTTCACCGGTTTTCATTTCGGAGATCCGGCCCTGATGCAGGACGACTCCACCGAGAAGCTGTACGTCGAAGAGTCGCATGCCGAGAGTACGGACCCCTGCCTCGCGGATGGCCGCGAACGCATCGGGAAGCACGGCTTCGAGGGTTTCTCCGTTGGCGAGCCGCTGCTTGAACGTCTCCGTCTTGGCCCGAATCTCGTCGTCGCTCATCTCCTGGTACTGGGGCTCGAGCGCGTTGATCGTTTCGACGAGGGGAATGAGCGACTTGAGTTCACGGTCGCTCGTGTCAAACATTTTTCTTAGAATCTGTAACATATCTTTTCGCTTGGAAACGGATGGGACGCGCCAGCCGGGCGCGCAGGAACGAGCGGAGGACGAGGCTCGTTTAGGGACCGTCGCGATTCTTTCCGCCGACGAGGAAGCCCTCGCAAGGATCGGCAGCCGGCGAGTCGAGGCATCGGCCCACCGTTGGTTCCAGGCAATCTTCGTCGCAGGGCAGCGGGTCTGCGGCCGCCGCCAGGGCACGCTCGGCGAAGACGAGGCGAACTTCCGACCGCGAAAGGCGCTTCGTTCCGCACTCGGCAAAGGATCGACCCTGCACGAGCGCGGCGATCAGGTGAACCTGACGCACCGAAAGCTCGGCTCCACAGGAGCCTTGGAGCAAGAGGAGTATCAGGGCGGGCCAAACGTTAAACACGGTCGGTGGGAGCGACCCCTATTATGACGCCGCGCGCCCACCCAATTCCACCCGCGACCGGGCCACGGCCTAGAGGTCGGCGATGATCGTGTAGAGTTCGTTCGGGTTGAACGGCTTGGTCAGGTAATGATCGGCTCCCGCCTGGGTTCCTTCGACGATGTCGGCGTCCTGGGCGAGGGTGCTGAGCATCACGACCTTGACATTCCGATGCCTGGCCGAGGAACGAACCTCTCGGAGGACTTCCAATCCGTCGACGTAGGGCATCAGCCAGTCGAGCACGATGACGTCGAACTCGCTGTCGGCGATCGCACTGAGCGCTTCACGTCCGTCGTGGGCGACGACGACGCTGTGCCCCTGGCGCTGGAGACTAGCCTGAAGCAGCCGGGTGATCGGCAGTTCGTCATCGCAAACCAGCACCCGCTTCGTCCTGATCTTGCTCACGTTCATCTTCTCTCCTGGTACCGAATGGCTCACATTGGTCGTTCCGAGGCGGCCCATATCGGTTAGAGAGGCCACACGATCGTCATGTTCGGCAATCCCGGCGCAATAGGGCGAAGAACCCGTTCGGTTGCCAGGGATCGCGAATTCGCCACAATGCACCGCGTGGCGTACACGTTCGACATCGGCTTTCTCGGCGGTGGGCAGTTGGCGAGGATGTCGATCCAGGCGGCTCAGCGGATGGGAGTGCGCTGCATTTCCCTCGATCCTGGCGAAGACACTCCGGCCTCTCAGATCGCGCCCGCCATCCGCGCGCCGCTGGGGGACGTCGAAGCGCTCAAGCAGATCTTCATGAACTGCTACCGAGTCACGCTGGAAAACGAGTTCGTACCGGCGCGGGCCGTCCGAGAAGCCCTCGAGGAGTTGGGGCGCGACCCTTCGACGCTCATTCCCGGGCTCGACTGCCTGGAGACCATCCAAGACAAGTTGCATCAGCGCGAGGCCTACGCCAAGGCCGGGGCGCCGAGCCCGAAGGCGGTGGCGATCGAAGACGATGGCGCCAATGCGGTGGCGCGAATTGGCTTCCCCATGATGGTCAAGAAGCGGTTCGGTGGCTATGACGGCAAGGGGACCCGCCTTGCTCGAAACGCCGACGACTTCGAAGATTTGCGCGGCCTTTGGACCGATGGGGGCTGGCTCGCAGAGGAGTTCGTGGAATTCAAGCGGGAGGTCGCCGTCATGGTCATGCGTTGGATCGAGCCCGCGATCGATCCACTCTCACCGCCCGGCAAGGACACCCAATTCTACGGCATGGTCGGCTGCTATCCCACGATGGAGACCGTGCAGAAGGATCACGTCTGCGACCTCGTCTTCCCTGCCGGGGCGGACGCCTCCGAGGTGGCCGTCCAAGCCGTTCTCGCCCTGGATGGGTTCGGACTGTTCGGTGTCGAGCTCTTCGAGAAGGCCGACGGCAGTTTCGTGATCAACGAGGTCGCCCCGCGGCCGCACAACTCCGGCCACTTTTCCCTCGACTGGGGCGGACCGAGTCAGTTCGACCAGCACATTCGCCTCACGCTGAACCTTCCGCCGGCGCCGTTTCAGATCGCGGCTCCTACCTGCATGGCGAACATCATCGGGCGAGCCGGAGTCGGCGACTTCCGTCGGGGAATCGCCGCCGTACTCGCGAGCGACGCTGGGATTCGCTTTCACTGGTACTCCAAAGCCGACGCTCGCCCCGGGCGGAAAGTCGGCCACCTGAACGCAGTCGGTGAGGACGTGGTCGAGCGAGCCAAGAAAGCGAGGGAACGTTTCTACGAAGCTTGGGCCGTTCCCGATGCCGAGGACATCGAATGAGCGGTAACCTTGCGCGGCCATGAGGGTGTTCGTCTCGGTCGACATCGAAGGAGTGAGCGGCATTGTCGCTTGGTCGCAGTGCGGAGGGCCGAACGCGAGCCATTACGACTACCAATGGGCGCGCGCCCGGATGACCGCCGACACCAATGCCGCGATCCGCGGCGCCAGAGCCGCGGGGGCGACCGACATCGTCCTTCGAGACTCTCACGGCAACAGCAAGAACCTCCTCATCGACCAACTGGAGCCTGGAGTTCGCCTAGTAAGCGGCCACGGCTCACGGACGGACGGCATGATGATCGGGATCGACGAGACGTTCGACGCCGCGATGCTCGTCGGTTATCACGCCATGGCCGGCACGCTGAACGGCATCATGGAGCATACGATCTCGGGCCGAGTCCACCGCATGCGCATCAACGGCATGCCCGCAGGCGAAATCGCACTCAGTTCGGGTACCGCGGGCCATTACGGTGTTCCCATCGTCTGCGTGACGAGCGATCGTGCCGGCTGTGACGAGGCCGCGGGTCTACTGCCGGGCGTGGCAACTGCCGTAGTGAAGGAGGGCCTGGGACGCTTTAGCGGCCTGCTGACCCACCCCGAGGAGACCTCACCGCTGATCGAGGCGGCCGCCAAACGCGGATGCGAGTCGCGGGCGGAGCTCGCTCCTTGGCGCCCGCAGCCGCCTCTCACCATCGCACTGGAGTTTCACCAAGCGGAGGAAGCCGACTGGGCGGCGCGGTTGGTCGGAGTGAACCGGGTCGACGCCTACACGGTGGAGTACGTGGCCAAGGATTGGCCGGAGATGCATACGGCGACCTGGTCGATCATCTTCAGTGGCGGTATCGGCCCTAACGCCAATCAATGAGGCGCCTTCCCATCGTGGCGGGCCAGGTGGGCTTCGTACTCATCGCGCTGGGGGTCCTCGGGGCGATCACCGCCGCGATCTGGCCAGGTCCTGACCGATTGCCCCTGCTTCCGCTCGCGGCGGGCGCGTTCCTCTACCTCACCGGCGCCTTCCTCGTCGTGGGAGCGTTCGACTATCAGAAGGGTTCGAAGGTCTTTCTCACCCTGCGCCTCGCCAGGATCGTCTTCGCGGTTTCGGTCGTGGCCGCGTTCGTCCGGGCATTCGGGGGGTAGGCTTCCGCACATGGGAGGCAGCAGGGCTCGATCGATCGCGCTTGTCGGCGGATTCGGCGCCGCCGGTCTCGTGATGGCCGGCATCTACTTCGGGTCGGGCCGGCTCAGCCGTTTCGATCCGCCCCTCGCGGCCTACGCGGCGGCCACCGTGTTTGCGGCGTTCGCGATCGTGTACCGCTACGCAATGTGGATTCAGCGGCCACCGACTTGGCGTTACTTCGTCGCGAGCTGGAGGCTCGTATTCCGCCCGAGCCGTCTGATCCCCAACCTGGGCAAGCTCGTCGTCCTCGTTGCGAATCAGATCGTGCTCCAGCGCTTCATCGAGAAGCGGAGCCGCAGCCGATGGGCGGCGCACATGTGCCTTGCCTGGGGATGCCTCCTTGCCTTCGCCATCACCTTCCCGCTCAGCTGGGGGTGGATCCAATTCGGGGTTGCCGAGGCCGGAAGCGACTATGTGGTCGAATTCATGGGATGGCCGATGTTCGCCTTCCCTCCGAACGGACCGATCGCCTTCTTCATGTTCAATGGGCTGAACATCAGCGCGGTCTTGGTGTTAGTGGGCGTAGCTCTCGCTATGCACCGACGGCTCTTCGATCGGGGAGCCCAAGCCGTCCAAACGCTCGGCAACGACTTCGTTCCCCTCTTCTTGCTCTTTGCGGTGTCGGTCACGGGTCTGATGATCACGGCGAGTTACAAGTGGATGGGCGGCCAGAACTTCGCGTTCATCTCTCTGCTCCACGCCTTCACCGTCGTGCTGTTGCTGCTCTGGCTGCCGTTCGGAAAACTGTTCCACGTGATCCAGCGCCCTGCCCAGCTGGGCGTCGCGTTTTATAAGGAGGAAGGCGCGCGCGGCGAGCAAGCCTCCTGCTACCGGAGCGGGAAGTCATACATGAGTCGCCTGCACCACGACGATCTCGTGGAAGTTATGAAGGAGGTCGGCATCGACTTCGGTCACCACCAGGACCTCTCGCCGCAGGAAAAGCGCAAGCTGATAGCGCTTAACCAAGCGGCCTTGGTGGACGGCGTGCCTTACGTAGGTTGACGAGTCGTCTTCTCGGAACGAAGCCTTGCGCGCTACTCGTCCCCCAGCACATCCTCGACCCACGCGAGGCCGCGCATCATCGAAGGGAAGCCGAGGGTCGTCACGGAGAGGATCGCGACGTGACGAAGCTCGTCCGCCGAACAGCCGGCGTCGAGAGCCTTCCGAGCCGCACTATGGCCCGCGCCTTCGCCACCGGCTCCGATGGCGACAGCGAGCTTGACGAGGGCCGTTGTCTTGGCGTCGAGCGGACCGGCTTGCGCAGCGGCGGCTCCCAAGCGCCGATGGGCCTCGCCGACCTCGGGATACTTTTCGACGAATCTCGTGAAGTGCTCGGGGAGCTTTCTCATCGCCTCACATTATGGTTCCGACTCTCTCGGCGAGGATGCGGCGAACCTCTTCGGCCTGCTCGGGAGTGTCGACGGCGAGTTCGGCGCCGGCGGCTTCGGTCATAAGGATCCGCACACCGTTCTCCATGAACCTCAGCTGCTCGAGGCTTTCGGCTACCTCAAGCGGGGAAGGCGTCCAGCCCGCGAAGTCGAGGAGCGCGGACCGCCGGTAGGCATAGAGCCCGAGGTGTTTCTTCACTGGGGCCACCCGGTCGTTTCGAGGAAAGGGGATCGCGTATCGGCTGAAGTAGAGGGCATACCCGGAAGCGTCGGTGACGACCTTGACGACCGACGCCTGATCGTATTCGTCCGACTCGCAACGGCAGAACACGCTCCCCATCAGCACTTCGGGCCGATCGAGCAAGAGGCTGGCGCAGGCGGCGATGCTGGAGGGCGGGATCAGCGGCTCGTCTCCCTGAACGTTAACGTAAACGTCGGCCTCGATTTGCGCCGCTACTTCGGCAATGCGGTCGGTGCCGGTTGGATGATCGTACCGAGTGAGGACGGCTTCCGCCGAGAAGCCCCGACACGCTTGGATGATCTCGGGGTCCGGTGTCGCTACGACCACTCGCCCTACGGCGGCGTCGACGGCGGCTTCGTAGACCCACCGAACCATCGGCTTGCCTAGCAGGTCGCATAGGGGCTTTCCGGGGAATCGGGTGCTTCCCATGCGCGCGGGAATGACGATCAGGCAACTCATGGAGTCCGAAGTCTACCGATCCAGCGTATACAATAGAACTATGAGATGGATCGCGTTCTCCCTTGCTCTCGTGGCCGTCGTCGCCGTCGCCCAGCGAGAAGAAATTCGAGTCCCGGCGGCCAAGATCAAACCGATGCCGAGCGTTGGGCAGCCCGGCCAGGGCCCGGAGCGACTTGCCGGCACCACGCCTGCCGATTGGAAAATGACGACGATCGACGGGAAATCGTTGACAGGCAAAGGCTTAAGGGGTAAAGTCGTTCTCGTCGACTTCTGGGCCACGTGGTGCGGCCCGTGCAAAAAGGCCTCGCCGATTATGGAGTCTCTTCATAAGAAGTACGGCAAGCAGGGTTTGGTGGTGATCGGGGCCAACACCTCGGAGCGAGACTCCGATGGCCGACCGGTCAAATGGGCCAACGCGGCCAAGGAGTACAAGAAGGAGCACGGGTACACTTACACGTTCACTTGGGGGAACGACGACCTCAAGAAGAAGTGGGGAGTTCAGGGAATACCCACCATGTTCGTGATCGACAAGAAGGGCGTCGTCAAGAAGGTGCTCGTGGGATTCGACGACAAACTTGAGGCAAATCTTGAGGCAGTTATTAAGCCTCTTCTGTAGCAAACTACAATAGATAGTACACATATCAGAACAAGCGTCTCCTTACTTTACTATGTGAAGTAAGGAGACGCCTTTTTCTGGAGGTCATACTTGCGAATGGATGAAATGCCCGAATGTATACAGAACTACGTGGCTGAATACCTGATTGAGCGAATCGAGATGATTCTCAAGATAGAAGACTATAGCGAGCGAATTCGAATCATCCATATTTACGACCGGCTCAACGAGGCGAGGCATTTCTTTCCTCCTGGGCGATTTTGGCGGCATGTGTTGGAGGATCCGGACTAACCGCGATCGATCGGAGTGAAACTGGTCCCGCATCCGCAGGATCGCTTGGCGTTGGGGTTCTCGAATGAGAACCCCCCTCCGATCAGGTTCCCCGTATAGACCAGGGTGGAGCCCTGCAGGTAGGTCGCGGACTTGGCGTCGCAAACGATGGTTACCCCATCGACGGTCGTCTCCAAATCTTCGGGGAGGCGCCTGTCGTCGAGCCTGAGTACATACTCGAGTCCCGAGCATCCGCCTCCTTTAACGCCCAGGCGAATGAGCGTTCCTTCCGACCCCTTGCGAGCGAGGATTTTCGTGAGTTGCGCGATCGCTTCGCGTGAGATCGAGATCGGAAAGTCGCTCATCGGTCCTCGATCGGGGCGACACGGAGAGGCACGAAGTTGGCCGGTTGGAGGTCGATCAGGTCACGCAGGGTTACGCGATAGACTACCGTATCGACGGCGGACTGAATCCGCTCCCAGAGCGGACGCAGCGAGCACGATCCGGCATGCGCGCACGACTCGAGAGTGCCAGCGTGGCGCTCGCAGAACTCCGGCTCGTAGAGCCGTCCGCCGAGTGCTTCCAAAACGTCGCCTATTACGATGCGTTCAGGCTCCCTTGCTAGGGTGTAACCTCCCAACTGGCCGCGCGTGCTTTTGACGAATCCCGCCTTGCGGAGCAGGGCGAGCATTTTCGCAACATGTGGTTGAGACAAACCTTCGATTCGGCTCAGTTCAGGGATCGTGAGACCGGCGGGCGCATCGTGATCGGCGATCGCCACGAGACATCGCAGTCCGTATTCTTCTTGAGCGCTAAATTTCATTAGTAAAGCCCCAGTTCCAACTTGACGTGATCCGGAATGCGGTCGATGGTGAACGGTGGATCCCAAACAAGCTCGACCGTCGCCTCGCGGACCCCCGCAGTCTGTCGGACCCGATCCTCTACCTCGGCAGGAAGGGACTCCGCCACTGGGCATGCCGGCGAGGTCAGGGTCATCCGGACGTGGACCCGCGCGTCGTCGGTGACCTCGACATCGTAAATCAGTCCGAGGTCGTAGACGTTGACGGGAATTTCGGGGTCGTGGACTTGTCGGATCGACTCGATAACCTCGTTGATGAGGATCGTCTTTTGGATGCTATTGAGCGGCTCGCCACCGAAGTCTTCGATTTTATCGGGCATGGTCCTTAGGACTTCTCCTTCTGAGAATCCGCGAGCGCGGCCTCGAGAGCATGCCAGGCGAGGGTGGCGCACTTGACGCGCATGGGAAACTCGCGTACTCCGAGCAAGGCAATGGCCTCACCGAGGCGAGGATCTTCCTCGCGACCCATGACTCCGCGGTGGAACCGATCGAAATGGGCCTTAGCCTCGGCCGGTGTCATCCCTCGGACCGCTTCGGTTAAGATCGATGCCGAAGCCGTCGAGATCGCACACCCGAGGCCGACGAATGAGGCGTCCACGATCTTTCCGTTCTCGACGAGGAGGTAGACGGTCACGCAGTCACCGCAGAGTGGGTTGTCGCCGGAGGCGCTATGGGTCGCCTCGGGCATCTCTCGACGATTTCTCGGCCTGCGGTTGTGGTCGAGGATCACCTCTTGATAGAGGTCGCGGAGCGGGTCGTTCACGTCATCACCTCGCGAACTCGCGCGAGCCCCTTGGCGAGGGCGTGCACTTCTTCCCCGGTGTTGTAGAGCGCGAGCGACGCTCGAGCCGTACCGGAGACCCCGAGCCGCGCCATGAGCGGCATGCAGCAGTGGTGCCCCGCCCGGATCGCGACGCCTTCTTGGTCGAGTACTGTGCCGATGTCGTGTGGATGTATGCCATCCATCACGAACGAGACGACCGCGGCGCGCGAACTCGGGATCGGTCCGAGCACATGGACTCCCGGTTGCGAGCCGATCAGTTCGCTCGCCAGTGCGAGGAGATCGTCTTCGTGATGCTGGACGGCCTTGCGATCAAGCCCAGCAAGGAACTCGAACGCAGCGGCCCAGCCAATGACGCCTGCCACGTTGGGAGTGCCTGGCTCGAACCGGTCGGGAACTCCCGCATATGTCGTCTCCTCGAACGTGACGGTGCGGATCATCCCGCCACCTGTCTGGTACGGCGGCATTTCCTCGAGCAGTTCGCGCCGTGCGTAAAGACCGCCGACGCCCATCGGACCATACATTTTGTGCCCGCTCATCGCGTAGAAATCGACGCCGAGGGCGCGGACGTCGACCGGGAGGTGGGCGAGCGCTTGTGCTCCGTCGACCAAGACCTTCGCTCCAGCGGATCGGGCCAGCCGCGCCACTTCCTCCACGGGATTGATGGTGCCCAGGCTATTGGAAACGTGCGCGATGCCGACGAGGCGCGTCTTCGGCCCGAGCATGGTGTCGAGAGCAGAGAGGTCGAGTGTGCCGTCGTCGTGAATAGGGATCGGCCGGATTCGAGCGCCGGTGGCCTTCGCGACCACCTGCCAAGGGACGATGTTCGCGTGGTGCTCCATCGTGCTGAGGAGCACTTCGTCTCCTTCACGCAGGTTCGCGGTACCCCAAGACTGGGCGACGAGGTTGATCGCCTCGGTGCAACCCTTGGTAAAGACGACTTCGGCTGCTTCCGATGCCCCGATCGAAATGCGAACCGTTTCTCTAGCCGCTTCGAAGGCGTCGGTGGCCACCTGGCTGAGGCGATGGACCCCTCGATGAACGTTGGCGTTCGAGGTCCGAGAAAACCCGTCCATCGCATCGAGCACGGCGCGGGGGCGATGAGTCGTGGCTGCGTTGTCCAGGTACGCGAGCGGGCGACCATGGACCCTCGTGGCCAAGGCCGGAAACTCCTCCCGAATTCGGGAAACAGGATGGGGAACGGATACGCTCATCACCATTGGATTCTACGAATCGATTCAGCCGAACTTCACTGAAACTATACACGCTTATAAAGATAAACGGCGCGATGCTAGGAACCACGTCGAACCTGCATTACAATAGGATTGTCGGCGCGAGCTTGAGACGGCGCCACGAAGGAGTACATTTATGCGAAAGGGTCTGATACTCGGTTCTAGTCTGGCGGTCGTCGGTGTCGGCATCGGCGTTCTGTCCTTGTCGACTCCCGCACGGTCTCAGTTGGCCAAGGCGCTCGTCTGGTTGCAGCCGACGACTCCCGGTTCGGTGCAAACCGGCCACCTCAACATTTCGGGCACCGCTCGCACTGGCACCACCTACACGAACAGCCTCCGCGTGGGCAGTTCGGCGACGAACGGCCACTATCTGCGAACGGATGCCAGCGGCGTCGGGACCTGGCAAGCGCTGACGATCCCGCTGCCATACGATGGCACCGGTACCGAGAACGGCTACGAGGGCCTCTTCCGAATCAGGAACAACGGGACCGCGGCTTCGATTTTCGCCCGCAACACCAGCGGCGCGAACGCGCGCCTCGCAGGCGACAGTTACGGGGTTCAGGCTCAGCATGGAACTTCGTTCAACACCGGTCAGCTCGGCAATTCGGACAACGCCGTCTCCGGCAGCAACAACTTCAACCCTTCCTATGGGTATCTAGCGGGAGCGAGCATCGGTTGCTATGGCGAGCAGGGTTCGACGACAGGGGTCGGCGTGCGGGGCAGGGTGTATGCGACAACTGGCGCCAACTACGGTGTTCACGGAACGAGCAATAGCCCTGGCGGCGCAGGCGTCTTCGGTTTGAACCAGTCAGCATCATCTGGCGCGATCGGCGTGCTGGGGCAAGCGACGTCGAGTTCGAGCGGATTCGGAATCTACGGCGAAGGGTCTCAGTACGGGATCTTTGCTATGGCAACCAACAACACCAGTGTCCCGTATGGGGGCTGGTTTCAAGGTTCGGGCAGTAATTCTAGGGGTGCCTTTGCGGTCGGCGGCGGGACGAACTCGACCTACGGGTTTCGCGGAAACTCGTCCACGAGTACCGGTGGCGCCGAGACCTTCGGCATCTACTCGCTCAACAACGTCGGCGCCGCAGGGTCTAAAAGCTTCCGCATCGATCACCCGCACGACCCGATGAACAAGTACCTTCTGCACTACTGCGCCGAAGGGCCCGCGCCGATGAATCAGTACTCCGGGATCGTCACCACCGACTCTTCCGGCTACGCCTGGGTCGAACTGCCGGCCTACTTCGGCGACATCAATCGAAATCCTCGGTACGTCCTCACGGTGATCGACGACTCGGACGACTTCGTGTTGGCCAAGGTGACGCGCCAGGTCGAGGACAACCGCTTCCGGATCCGCACGAACAAGCCCGCGACTCAGGTGAGCTGGCTTGTTATCGCCGAACGCAGCGACCGGTGGATGCAGGCTCACCCCGCGCGCGACCAAGTCGAAAAGTTCGGCGACGAGCGCGGCCGACTGCAGCGCCCCGAGCTCTACGGCCTGCCACCGGAGATGGGCATCGAGAGCGACTTGCCAGTCCAGAAGTAGGCTCTCATCGGGGACGGGCGAGGGTCAGCCCGTCCCCGATGGGCACAATCGCGAGGTCGATACGATCGTCGTTGGATAGCCGCTCGTTGAGGGCGCGTATGGCCTCGGTGTTCTCGTCGTCGACGCTCGGGTCGGCCACCTTGCCGCTCCAGAGGACGTTGTCGATGCCGATGAGGCCACCGGGTCTCACCAGCCTCAAGCCCGCTTCATAGTATGCGGCGTAGTTCGGCTTGTCGGCGTCGATGAACATCATATCGAAGCGCTCGCCCGCCTCGACGAGCCGCGCCAGCGTCTCGTTCGCCGGTGCGAGTCGCAGATCGATCCGAGCGCTTAGGCCGGCTTCCTCCCAGTAGCGTTTCGCGATCGCGGTGAAGTCTTCGCTCACGTCACAGGCAACGATGTGTCCTTCGAGGGGCATCGCCAAGCCGACGGCGATCGAGGAGTAGCCCGTGAAGACTCCGACCTCGAGGTAGCGGCGAACCCCCAGAAGGCGCGCCAAGAGCGCCATGAATTGACCCTGCTCGGGGGAGATTTGCATCCCGGCCTCCTCCATGGGAGCGGTTTCCTCGCGCAGCCGTTCGAGCACTGGCGGCTCGCGCAACCAGTTCTCCACGATGTAAGCGTAGGTTGCTTCCGGAATGAAAGAGGACTTGCTCTTCGTCGGCTTCAAGTTGCGATCAGCGGCTCCAGCCCCAGTACGTGGCGTTGGGGAGTCCCTGGGTATAGGAAAACCGCCACTGGCCGTCGACCTTCTTCAGAGTCTCGGCGTACTTGTTGGTCTGCTGAACGCGTACCCATTTTCTCCCGCTTCGAACCTGAAAGTTCTCGGTGCTCGTCACCCAAGCGGTCGCTTCGTCACCGTAGCCCTGAACGCTGTTGACGATGATTCTGGAGTTCATCGAGCGGACGTTCTTGCTCAGAGTCGAAACCATCGACTTCATGTCGGAATAGTCGAGACGCATTCCCGATGGATCGACCATCGACCAGGACGGATCGACCATTGCCAGCATCCCCTTCGTATCGCCGCGAGCCATGAGGCGATCCCACTTCCGATAGACGCCCTGTATCTCCTTGCGGAGCTCGGCATCCTCGACCTGGGCAAAAACGGGAACTGCTGCGACGAACATTAGTGCAAGCGCACAAAGACCTTTCATGCTTACCTCCTGGGCCTATATACCTCTATCCCTCGCGCCCGACTCTGTCACGACGGTAAAATGCGATAGAGCAGGGGTATAGCTCAGTTGGTAGAGCGACGGTCTCCAAAACCGTAGGTCGCGGGTTCGAATCCTGTTGCCCCTGCCATTCTATTGCCGGACCGTCGCGGTCCCGATCGATCCGCTCGCGATCATCGCTTCGGCAATCTGCACAGCGTTGAGCGCCGCTCCCTTGAGCAACTGGTCGCCCGTAGCGAAGAGGCAAATGGCATTGGGGTCGGTTACGTCCGCCCTAATGCGTCCGACCAGAACGTCGTCGGTGCCGGAGGACTCGATCGGCATCGGGAAGTGATTTCCGACTCGGTCGTCCACCACGCGTACGCCGGGCGCCTCGGCGAGAACCTGCCGCACCGCATCCTCCGTTGGAGCAGGGCCTGAAAACTCGACGGTGATCGCCTCTGCGTGAGCCCGCAGGACCGGCACGCGCACGCAAGTCACGTTAACTCGGAGGTCCGGCCTTCCCAGAATCTTGCGGCTCTCCTGGATGACCTTCCACTCTTCTTCGTTGTATCCTTGCTCGTTCACAGGAGTGTTGTGGCTGAAGAGGTTGAAGGCATAGGGATGAGGCAAGACTCGCGGCTCGATCGGACGGCCATCGAGGTAGGCCCGGGTCTGGTCGATCAGTTCCTGCATGACCGCGGCGCCCCCGCCGCTAGCGCTCTGATAGGTGCTGACGATCACCCGCTCGATATGCCCGAGCGCCCGCAGTGGAGCGATCGCCATCAGCAGGACGATCGCGGTGCAGTTCGGGTTGGCGACCAAGCGGTGGGACGGTTCGATGGCGTGCGCGTTGATCTCCGGGACGACGAGCGGGACCCCGGGATCCATGCGGAAGGCGCTGGAGTTGTCGATCACGACCGCTCCGGCTTCGATAGCCGCCGGTGCGAACTCCCGAGATCGACTCGCCCCCGCACTGAAGAACGCGACGTCGCTGCCCGCGAAAGCGTCCGCCCGCGCCTCCTCGACGACGACCGGCTCGCCCTTGAATTCGAGGGTAGAACCGGCCGATCGTGCGCTGGCCAGGAGCCGCAGTGAGGCGATCGGTAAACCGCGTTTCTCGAAAATGCGCAAGAATTCTTGCCCGACGGCGCCAGTCGCGCCAAGGACCAATACGCGCAGGCCAGCATTCACGCCGGGAGGGATACCTGATCGCAACCGGACGCTGCAGGGAGTACCAAAATACTGATAAAATTGCGGACCAACCGTGCTCGAATCGGCGCAATCGGCGTAGAGATACTTAAAGAGACTTCACGCGGAACGCCCCTCAGGGTAAACACCGAGCGTCGTCTCGGAGTGGAAAACAATGCTTGGAATAGCCAACCCAATTAACAATGAAATCACTAGCCGGACGCTGCTCAGTTCGGGAAGTCTGCGCGTCGACCTGATCGAAGGTTCGAAACGACGTCCCAGTCTGACCGAACTCAACGTGCGCAGCGGGCAGAGCGCCCTCGAAATCAACCTGAGCGGCACTCAGCTCATGCGAGAATCAGACAAAGAGCCCTGGAGGGTGCTGCCGCCAAAGAGCATGGCCCTCGTGCGGGGGCCTTCGTCTCTCACCGTCCATCTGGGCCGTGGCGAGCATCGCTCGCTTTACGTGACTTGGACCGACAGCGAGCTCCCCGGTCTTTCGCGTTGGATGGAACGGACAGCGAGCGAGAGAAAGATTTCGCGGCGGTTTTCGATCGTCGCCTTTAATCCGATCAACGGCATTGATGGGGACGTCGCCGAGAAGATGACTCGCGCGTGCTTCGAGCCGAGCATCGCCAGCGAGCCCCTTGTCCTCGCGTCGATTCATGAGGTGGCTTGTCATGCGCTGACGAGCGACAACGAATTCTGCCTCGCGACTCTGCCGATTACGCTCCCAGAGCCGATGTATCCGCTGATCGAGCAGGTGAAGGCCGATCCAGCCTCCTCTTGGTCTCTCAAGGAGGCGGCCGTGCTGGCCGGCTACTCGCCGTTCCACCTCTCGCGCACCTTTAAGGCGTTGGTCGGCTTCGGGTTCCCCGAGTTCGTCGATCGGTGCCGAACCGAGATTGCGGTCGTTCAGCTTTGCAACAGCGACAAGGGGATCGAGGAGATCGCCAACAATTGCGGATTCGGTTCGCCGCAGGCCCTGCGTGAGTCCGTCAAGGAGTATCTGGGCATGTTGCCCTCCGAACTCCGCCTGCACGCGACCGGACACTTCGGGGACTAGGTTTCGCCCTCGTCTTCGAAGCGGGGGATGCTGGCCGGACCGCGCCGGGCAGGGGAGTAATGGGCGTGGTAGCGTCGCTCCCCATCCACAACCCCTTCCTCTCGCGGGGCGCAAGGAAGGGGCTTACATTACTCTCCCCCTTCGCGCGCTCCTTTCGTCGCGGCGAAGGTCCCTCTC
>DDTO01000010.1 GCA_002344135.1 Chthonomonas sp. UBA2362
GGGTTGGGGGGTGGAGGGTCCGGGACACCACGGATAGGGATGCATGGCCTGTAAGAGGTGTTGTCGCTCTCCATCCCCCTCCCCTTCCTCTCGCGAGGCGAAAGGAAGGGGTTTAGGGTCGCGCCGAAGTCGTTGGAAACTCATCAGCCCGCCGGACTGACATCTCTGGGAGTGCGGGCCTGCCCGCGCTTTGTCTGGCGACCGCTTCTTACTCCCCCTCAGGCACGGGCTTCGCCCGGCCAGTTCCCCTCATTTCATGAGGGGGAGGGTTCTTACTCCCCCTCAGGCACGGGCTTCGCCCGGCCAGGTCCCCCTCATTTCATGAGGGGGAGGGTTCTTACTCCTCTTCTTCGCCGAGGCAGCGAACCGAGACCGGGATCAGGGGCGGGCGGACCCGATCGGGGGTCCACCCGAAGAGGGTTTGGGACGCGATCCCGCAGATCCGGCCCTGGCAGGGACCCATCCCGAGGCGGGTGAGGAGTTTGGCTTCCCGGTAACTTCGGGCGTGCTCGACCTGCTCGATGCGGACGTCTTCGCACCGGCAGAGGATGGTCTCCGGCGAAGCCAGGCTGAGAACCTCCGGTCGCAAAGCAAAGGCATCGGCCATGCGCACAGAGGCTCGGCGCAGGCCTTCTCGGCGTTCGCGCAGTTCTCGTGACGGTGCCTTGCCCGCGGCGGCGCTGCCCGCCATGGAGCCCTCGACCAAGGCGCACTCCACGCCGCCGATGCCGAGCGCCTCGCCGGCGGCGAACACGCCCGGGATGGTGGTTTGCAGGTCGCTATCCGTAACCACCGCATCCCCTTTCGTCTTGCATCCGAGAAGACGGGCCAGTTCGAGGTTGGGGACGAGGCCGTAGCCGCAGGCGAGCCAGTCGCATCGCTCCCGCCAGCGGCGGCGGCCGTCGGTGACGACGACCGACTCGAGACGATCGCGTCCACAGGCTTCGGCGACCCACGTCCCGAATCGGTACGGGCTCGAGCCGAGCGCGAGACGGAGCCTCGCCGCACCGAGGGCAAGGTTCGGGCTTGCAGAGATGAACCGACCGAGGCGACCGAGCGGCGCCTGCTCGCAGACGCATGCCACCTCCGCACCTTGCTCGGCAAGGAACGCGCCCACCGCGAGGAGGAGCGGTCCGGATCCCGCTACGACGACGCGCTGTTCCTCGACGCCGGCCCCACCTTTCACCAGAGCCTGCAGGCCGCCCGCGCCGACGACGCCGGGAAGGGTCCAGCCGGGGAACGGCAGGAACCGCTCACGCGCACCGGTCGCTAGGACGAGCCTTTCGAAACCGATCCGGGTCGACTGCATGCCGCTCACATCCGTGACCCAAAGCCTGCCTTCCGGGTCGGCGTCGAAGACGGTGCAGCCGCCGAACCACCTCGCTCCGGCCCGCCTCGCGAGGTCCAGCAAGCCCGCAGCCTCGGGTGAGGGACCGCGCCAGATTTGGCCACCGGGCGCGGCATTCTCGTCTAGGATCACCACCGCAGCGCCGAGGCGGGCAGCCGTCTCCGCGGCGGCGAGGCCCGCCGGGCCCGCGCCGACCACGACGACCTCGGCCTGTGCTGGTGGCGGCAACCACGGACCGGGTGCGAGGCAGGTTCGCGATCCTCCTTCGGGGCGGCATTCGAAGCAGACCCCCATCCCGCAAAGCGGTGCGCGCGGTTCTCCGGTCACCGATGCCCGGCTACGCATGGGTCGGCTCCCGATCGAGGCGGTAGGGACTCGGATCGACGATCGGCTCGCGTCCGAGCACGAGGTCGGCGATCAGGTGTCCGGTCACCGGGGCTAGTGTGATGCCGAGCCCTTCATGGCCCGCGGCGATCCACGCTCCGGAGGCGTGCCGTCCGATAAAGGGGTGGTGGTCCGCAGTGTCGGGACGGAACCCGGCCCATGCCCGAACGATCGGAAAGTCGGCCAGGGCAGGCACCCAGCGGGCGGCCAAGCGGCACATTTCGGCAAGCGTCGCGCGCGAGGTCGCCGAGTCGAAGCCGGCGTAGTCGCGGGTCGATCCGATCAAGACTTGGCCGGACGCGCGCGGCTGGACGTTGAACGAGATCGAGGCCTCGTCGCTCGCGTGGGCCCGAGAGAGATAGCCGAGTTCCACCAATTGGTGAAACACGAGTCCCGGGCGGCGGTCGGCGATTGCCAGGTGCCCTCGACGTGGCCGGATCGGCAGGTCGGGAAAGAGGTCCGGAGTCCGGTCGCCGAGCGCGAAAACGGAAGGGGGTTCGTTCGCCTCGGCACGCCATTCCCGCGCGTCCCCTCGGCGCAACCGAATCCCCGGCGTCTCCAACAAGCGGGCGGCCGCCTTCGGGGCGTAAATCGACCAGTCGGCCGGGACCCGCAGCGCCCCCGGAAGACCTGGGCGGAGGGCGGGCTCGGCCTCGCGGAGGGCTCGCTCGTCGAGCAACTCAGCCTGGACTTCGGCATCCGCCAGGCGGTCTCCCATCGCCCGGCAGTGGGCGAACTCTGCCTCGTTCTCGGCGAGCCAGAGGGTGCCGCAAGGCAGGGCCTCGCACTCGATCCACGAGAGCAGATCGCGCCACAGCGCCAATGATCGCGAAGTGAGCGTGAGGCGCTCGGGAGAGTCTTCGACAACGACGAGGTGGCCCATTCCTGCGCCGGTCGCTCCCCCTCCCGGGGCACCCGAGTCGACGACCTCGACCTCGGCCCCGGCCCGGGCAAGGAAGTAGGCGCAAGCCGCGCCGACGATCCCGGCTCCATAGACCCGGACGTCTACGGAAGTTCGACCCAACCTGCGTAGACCTCTTCGGCGTCCGATTCGACGAGGAGGGGGGATCGCCAGTCGTCCATCGTGACGACGACGCCTCCTCCGGGGTTGTGAACCACGAGGCGACCTCCGCTCTCGCGTTTGCGCGCCCAGACCGCGGCGGCGGCGGCGCTCCCGGTGCCGCAGCCCAGGGTCTCGCCGACCCCGCGCTCCCAGATACGGATCGCGATCGAGTCTTCGGCCTTCGGCCACGACCAAACCACGCTCGTCCGCTCGGGGAAGAGAGGATCGTGCTCGAGCGCGGGGCTCACTTCGGCGAACAGCCGGTCCTCGGGCCTTCCCGTCGCGGAGATCACCGTATGGGTGCTGCCCGTGGTGAGGGCGGTGAGGACGACCTGCCGATCGCCCACGGGCCAGGTTCGCTCCACAACCTCGCCGGTGCCTGCCCTGAGGGGCACTCGTTCCGGGTCGAAGCTGGCGGGCTGCAGGCGGGACCGAACTCGCCGCGACCGAGGGCCGTTGCCGCTCAATTCGACGGGAACCGACTGGGCGCCGTGGTGGATGGTGAACTCGCTGCTCTGCACGAGGCCATAGAGGCTCGCGTGAACCGCAGCGCAGCGTATTCCGTTGCCGCAGAAGTCTTCGGACCCGTCGGGATTGAACATCCTCATCGCCAATCGTCCGTCAAGAAACCCCAGCACGAGCAATCCGTCGGCGCCGACAGACATGCGTCGCGAACAGACCTCCCGTGCGACGTCGGCAAGCGAGCGCGAAGGCGGGACGTCAGCGGAGTGGACCAGCACGAAGTCGTTACCGACGGCTTGAACCTTCCAAAAGGGCAGTCTCATCGAAGCGGTTCGAGATAGTACCGCGCGGACCGGACGGTCTCACGGAACCAGCGCCCGTCCGGGCAGACGATGGGGAACCACCACGCGGCGGGGCGGTGCCCGGCGTGTTCGAGACCCTTGGTCGTCACGATCGCTCCGCGGATCAGCGATATCCGCTTCAGTTCGGACTCGAGCTCGATGTTGCGGCGTCGGTCGTGGGCTTCGAGCACTTCGGTGTCGGCGACGAGCGCGTCCTGGCTCGCCTGGAGTTCTCGCCAGCGGTGTTTGGCGTCGGCGATCGCGTCGATGGCGGCGGCGACCTGCAGGGTGAGCCTCTCGCGTTCGGCGAAGTCGGCTTGGTCAGGATTCTTCTCGAAGATTCGCTCTCGCCAATGGGTTCCCTTCGCCCGTTCTGCTTCGACGCGCCGGCTCTTGCAGACCCGAATCTCGTCGAGAACCGCGTCCTTCTGCCGCTTGATCTCTTTGATGTCGTGATCGAGGCGCTCCAGCCGCTCGTGGATTGCCTCGTATTCCTCGGCGAGACGCTTCCAACTCTGCCCGTAGGATTCAGCGAGAAACCGAATGAAGTCCAGGGGGCGGCGAAGCATAGCGAGACGATCGAGGAGTTCGGCTTGTTCGGCGACCACCTGACGCCAGCGAGCGGCGAAGCTGGGTGCGCAAAGCTCCTCGACTCCGAACGGGCGCCGGAACGGCTCGGGAAGCTGGAGCCAGGCACAGCACACGGCGAAGGCGTCCCACGGCTCGTAACGGACCCTCAGGATCGGATTCATCGCGGCATCCCAGATCGGGACGAGGAGGCCGTGGAGGCGCCGACTGCGTGCGACGTACGGGCTCGCTCCCTCGTGGAACACGAACACGAACTCCCGGGCGAGCATCCCGATCAGGGTTACCGCCTTGCCGACGAGGGCGCAGTCGGGACCGAACTTGCGCTCGATCGCCGCTGCAAGGTCGTGCAGCCCGATGATCGGCTTCTTGAGGCTCACGAACTGGGGTTTCGGCGTCATCACGACGATCGCCTTCGGCGCGATTCGAATCGTGCCCCGCCCCATCCCCGGAATGACGAGATCGAACGGGATCGCCCAACTCCCGAAGCGGTCCAGGGTGTAGGTCTCGGTGCCCTGGACGGCCTCGTTGTAGGCCGACACTGCCGCTTCGCGGGTGGCGGGATCGGCAAAGAGGCCGAGCAGTTCGAAGCGGGGTAGGCCTGCCGTCCCGGTGTTGAACCGCAAGAGTTCGGTCGTCGCGGTCGTTTCGGCGGGGACGGGGCGACCCGCCACGAGGTCGAGCATCTGGGGCAGCAGGCGGCGGTAGTAAGCCGAGAGGGTCTGCCCTTCGCGGGGGTCGCTGGCGTCGCAGACGATCGTGCGAAGCCGGTCGGCGTTCTCGGCTTGCCCCGGTCCTTCGCAGCCGGCGATGGCATCCATGCTCGACGTGAGGGCCCAATCGAAAGTGGCGTTGAGCTCGTCGAAGATCGGCCCGAGCGGAATATCGGCCACGATTCGGGAGTTTTCGGAGAGGGAGACGAGCCCCCTCCAACCCCAAGCCTCGGTGATCTCGTCCAGGATGCCGGGGCGAGCCCGCACGACTTTCGCCAGGCGAGCCCCCGCCGCCGACAGCGCCTCGCGGGTGACGACGGTTTCGGAGCCGAAAAGCACGGAGAACTCGCCTGCCGCGCTCCACAGGTCCTTCGTGGTCGTGTCGTTGTGAGGCAGGGCTTTGAAGCCACGCTTGCCTCGCCCGAGTGCCAGCTTGCCGAAGTAGTCGGTATCGTGGACTCCGGCGACGAACCGGCGCCCCCGCGCCGCGGCGGCCAAGGCGACGCCGGCCTTCATCGGCTCGTCCCAGAAGACGGTCTGGCCGAGGGCCAGCAGGGGCGCGCCGGGCGCAAGCCTGTCGAGTTCGTCGAGCGCCTCGTTTTGGGTCGGACAGCAGGCGTCCATGTCGGCTAACGGCATTCTACGGCCTCTTCGACGGAATCCTCCCTCCGTGAGCCTCGCGGCTCGCGCGGAAACTGTCGGCCATCTCCTTGTCGATCCGCTCGCGAAGGCTGCGCGTCATGAAGGAGCCGTGGTCGCCGGAGAAGAGTTCGACCTTGGCGTCGCTGCCGAGGTCGGCGAGATCCTTCTTGAGCAGCTTCGCCGCGCCTTCGAGATAGAACGTATCCATATCGCCAGCATAGACGTGGACCTTGCTCGCGAGCCGGGGAGCGAGTTCTTTCCAGCGCGTTCTGACGATGAGGCCGATGTCGTAGCGCTTCCAGGCCTCGGCGACCTTCGGATCGATCGCGCCGGTGTCGCGGTCCCAAAGCTTGGCGGGCTCGCCCTTGGCATCCTTGGGGCTGAAGACGGCTTCGAAGGAACCCAACTGCTCGCCGCGGATCGGCCGCTCCATGTCGCTGAAGCGCTTGTAGAAGATGGTGGACCGGTCTCCGGTCCGGGCAAGCGGTCGAGGCTGCCCCTTCTCGTCGGTGAACATGTTGGCGCCGGGCTTATAGATGTCGATTTGCTGAAAGTCGCGGAAGTCGACGGGATCGGGAGCGGTCGACCAGCAGCCTCCGAACACTTCGGGATAGGTCACCTGCAGCCAAAGGCTCGACCACCCGCCGCTGGAGTGGCCGCCGACGAATCGGGCCCAGGGCTCCCCTATGATGCGGTAGGCCTTTTCGATATGGGGGATGAGTTCGGTGGTCAGCGCCTTGCCCCACGGGCCGTTATTGTCGCTGTCCGCGAACACGCTGTGGCCGGTCGGGCAGCTGGGGTCGAGCATGACGTACACAAAAGGCTCGCCGTCTCGCAGGGTTCCCCTCGCGGTTGTGCTTCCGCTAAAGGCGCGATGGCTGCCACCGAAGCCGGGAACGTCGTAGTAGATCGGAAACTTCTTCTGGGGCTCCGTGTCGTAGGCTTCGGGCAGGACGACCGCGGCGTTGAGGAAGGTCGGTCGCTTGTAGAAGGCCGAGAGGAGTTTCGATTCGAGCCTGACTCCCTTCACGCGCGCGGTGTCTCGGAACTCGGGCTCGGCGACGACTTGATCGCAGACGAGATCGACCGTCAAGGCTTCCTTCAGGTCGAGCGCCAGCTTCCGCGGCGCAGAGTAGAGGTTGCCGGGACTCCCGCCGATCGTGCGCCCACCCAGGTTTCGATCGATCACGGCTTGAATGTAGTATTCGCCCGCCTCCAAATCGTTCAGCCGTCCGGGAAAGCCGACCGTGTTCGCGTCGTCGAGCACGATGGGCTCGCCGGGAGACGCGCCCTCGACCACCCGCGAATAGATTGGTTCCGGATTGAACCAGTTCGGTCCGTTTCGAGGGTTCGACGATCGCTTCGACAAGTAGACCACGACCCGCCCGGAGAAAGGTCCGTCGAGTGCCTCCTTGGGGTAGGTCACGGAGAACCTGAGATCGGCAGAGGCGAAGGCCGAAGCTAGGGCCAGAACGGCGGCGAGAACAAGGCGCATCACCCATAGGATACGCGCAATCCCCTCCTCTGCGATTCGTGCAGTCGCTTCGGCGTCATAATCGGTGTATTGAAGCTGTGCGTCTGCATCGTGCACAACCGCGATAGGAACAAGATCACCGACGAGCTGGTCCGAGCCGGGTTCAAGTTCACGGTGATCGGCTCGACGGGAGGGTTCCTACGCGAAGGCAATACGACCTTCCTCATCGGAATCGACGACGAGGACCGCCCGAGCCTGCTTCGGCTGATCGGGCAGAACTGCAAGACTCGTGAGCAGTTGGTGAACGTCACCCCCTTCGACGCTGCTCCCGCCGCTGCATTCATCGCCACGCCGCTCAAGGTCCCGGTTGGTGGCGCGGTCGTGTTCATTCTGCCTGTCGACCAGTTCGAGCGATACTAGAGGGGCCATGGCGTCGACCGATCTGAGCGAACTCGCAAAGCGCGCGGCGTGGCTCCGATCGGAGATCGAGCGGCACAACACCCTGTACTACGTCTACGACCGTCCCGAAATCGGGGACTCGGAGTGGGACGCCCTGTTCGCCGAACTCGTCTCGATCGAGAACGAGCACCCGGAACTGAGGACCCCCGACAGCCCGACTCTCCGGGTGGGCGCGCCCCCGATGGCTGGGTTCGAGCAGCACCGGCACCTCGTGCCCATGCTTTCGCTCGACAACGCCTTCGGGGAAGACGAGCTTCGAGCGTTCGACGATCGCGTTCGGCGGGGCTTGGGGGTCGAGCAAGTGGAGTACTTCGTCGAGTTGAAGTTCGACGGCCTCTCGATCAGCCTGACGTACGAAGACGGGCTGCTCGAAATCGCCACAACGCGCGGCGACGGGACGACCGGGGAGGTCGTGACCCCCAATGCGCGCACCGTACGCGGCATTCCCTTGCGCCTCCAGGGCGACTTCCCGCGCGCGCCGTTCGAAGTCCGAGGCGAGGTCCTGATGACCAAGAACGCCTTCGAGAGCGTGAACCGAGCCCGCATCGAGGCCGGCGAGGAACCGTTCGTGAACCCGCGCAACGCCGCCGCCGGAGGAATGCGTCAGCTCGACAGCCGCCTCACCGCCCAGCGCCAGCTCAGCTTTTTCGCCTATCAAGCGGTGGCCAACCCACCGATCGCCCCCAGTCAATCCGAGACCATGGATCGGCTGCGCGAGTTCGGCTTCGCGGTAAACGACCGCGGCAGACGATGCATGGATCTCGGCGAGGTGCTGGATTTCGTGCATGCCGTCGAGGGAATTCGCGCGAGCCTGCCCTTCGGCATCGACGGTGTCGTGGTGAAGGTCGATCGCCTCGACGAGCAGGAGAGCCTCGGCAGCACCGCCCGGGGCCCGCGCTGGGCCATCGCCTCCAAGTTCCCCGCGGAACAGGCGCTGACCATTCTCCGGCGGGTGTTCGGCAACGTGGGGCGGACCGGCGTCGTGAGCCCGGTGGCCGACCTCGAACCCGTCTTCGTCGGCGGAGTGACGGTCGGCCGGGCCACGCTTCACAACTGGGAGGACGTGGCTCGGAAGGACGTCCGCGAGGGCGACACCGTCATCGTGCAGCGGGCGGGGGACGTGATTCCAGAAATCGTCGGCGCCGTGCTCGACAAGCGCGTAGGCGATCCTCCCCCGGTGACACCGCCGAGTCACTGCCCGGAGTGCGGAACCGCCTTGGTTCGCGAACCGGGCTACGTCGCCCTCAAGTGCCCAAACCGCGCCTGTCCGGCCCAGATCGCGCGAAAGATCGAGCACTTCGCCTCGCGTCTCGCCATGGATATCGAGGGGCTCGGCGAGAAGCAGATCGCGCGCTTCCTCGAACTCGGGTACCTCACCGACCTCCCCAGTGTTTATCGTCTTCACGAACACCGCGCCGAACTCGTCGGACTCGATCGGATGGGCGAACAGAGCGTAGACAATCTCCTGCATGCCATCGAGTCCTCGAAAACGCGCCCTCTCGATCGGTTCGTCTATGCACTCGGCATCCGCTACGTGGGCGATCGAACGGCGGGCGACCTGGCAAGGGAGTTCAGGACTCTGGAAGCCCTTCGCCACGCCGACTACGAGGCTCTAGTGACGGTTCCCGATATCGGCCCTCGAAGCGCGGCAGAGATTCAAGAGTGGTTCGAAGAGGAGGAGAATCGGGCCCTGCTCGATGAGCTTCTCCGCTTTGGAGTCAGCCCGATCGAAGCGGAAGCTCCGGTCAGCGATCTCTTCGCCGGCCAGACGATCGTCTTTACCGGCAAGCTGGAGCGGATGACTCGGGAGGACGCCGAGGCGCTGGTCCTCCGTCTCGGTGGCAAAGCGAGCGGGTCGGTCAGCAAAGTGACTTCGCTGGTGGTCGCCGGCCCTGGAGCCGGGTCCAAACTCGCTAAAGCCGAGCAACTCGGTGTCCCAGTGATATCGGAGGAAGATTTCTTGGCGATGCTGCCCCAGGGGGGGTAGTCTTTGCAGAAGGAGGAATGGCAGATGGGTTTCGCTCAGGAATTCAAGGAGTTTGCGACCAAAGGCAGCATGCTCGACCTTGCGGTCGGCGTGGTCATCGGCGCCGCTTTTGGCAAGATCGTCGATTCGCTGGTCAAGGACTTGATCATGCCACCGATCGGGTTGCTCACCGGCAAGGCGGACTTTGCCAACAAGTTCGTCGTGCTCGCCGAAGGTGATCCGGCAGGCCCCTACGCCTCCCTCGACGCGGCTCAAAAGGCGGGAGCCAACACCCTGAACTGGGGCAACTTCGTCAGCGTGATCGTGAACTTCGTCATCGTAGCGCTCGCGATCTTCTTCGTGATCAAGGCCGTCAACCGCATGCGACGCGCACCGGTGGAGGAACCGGCCCCACCGGAACCCTCAGCCGAGGAGACCTTGCTCACCGAGATTCGGGATCTGCTGAAGAAGTAAAGAGCGCGATCACCGAACAGGGCTCAGATGTCGAGGTCGTATCGCACGACCCCCACCGTCCAGGGCTCTTCTTCGGCGATCGGCGTAAGGTGCCAATCGTAAAGGTAACCCTGCACGAGTGGCGTAAAGGGCAGCCAGCTGCCGATGCCGTATCGGGGCACCCACAGCTCGGCGAGGACCGGGTAGCAGTCCGCTGGGAGAGGCGGACCGATCGTCGCGTAGTCATCGCTCACGTCCACCACGACGACCTTGCACAGGTTGTACTCCCACAGATTTCCGTCTAGAACCGCCATGTCAGCCTCCGTGCTTCCACGAAGGTACAGACGGAGGGCCTCGGCCTTATGCCGCGTCAGTTCGAGATGCCGTTGACGAGATACGCCCGCTTCAGCTCGTGGCGAACGAGGTTGCCCGAGCGAGAGACGGCAAGTTTCACGGCGGAGTCGAGCGCGCCTTCGAGTGCGGCCTCCAACTGCCGGGGAGTGAGGTCGTTCGTGCTGACACCATCGATGTCGAGGAGGGCGTCGCCGGCCTTGATGCCAGCCTTCTCGGCGGGGCTGCCGGGAGTGACGCGATAGATCACGATCTTCCCGCTGGGGTGCTGGGCGGCAGAGATGCCCACGTCGGCGGTCGGCTCGTTGCCGGTCTTCCCGGTCCAGTTTTCGAGCCACACGCGTCGCCGTTCCATGTCGATCACGATGTTGAAGTTCTTGAGGAAGCCAAAACCGACGGTGCCGTCGTGCTCGACCGAACTCGCGGGAAGGTCGATAATCGACCAGACGCTGGATGGAACGGGGACGCCGAAGATGTCGAGGTCCTTGAACATCTTGTACCAGCTGTCGACCGGGCCAGAGGCCACCCAGGCCGTTCGCATGAAGTTGACGTCTTTTCGGGGGTCCCAGATCTTCTCCCTTTCGAGGACTTCTTTGTGAGTCGTGGCGAAAAAGGCGTTGCCGGTGTCGAGCGCCAGGTGCATTCGACCGCCTTGGGCAGTCTTGACGGTCAATTCGATCGACTTCCGCCCGATCGGCAGCATCTTGACGAGCCAGGTCTTCTTGTTGTCGGGGGTGCGGGCAGAGACGTCGACCGACTTCGGGTGGAAGACGAATTTCTGCTTCTCGAAGTTGATCTCGGTGACGTAGCCTGCCACGACTTCGAGCCCCATGATGCCGTCCGTGTGCGTGTTGTAGGACGCCGACATGTGGGAGAGCGGCTGTTGGACGATCTCCATGCCCGTCGGGTCGATGGTGAGCGAACCCAGCTTGAGGGAGTTCACCTTGACGGTCTTGCGGGTAAAGCGGCCCACGAAGTCTTGCAAGTTCATGGTCCCCGACGGAGGGCCGAGGCTGATCTCGTCGTTCACCACGAACGCGCCGGTGAAGCCGGTATCGAACATGCAGGACACTTTCTTTCCGTTCACCATCGCATCGACGATGATCGCGTGGTCGCCGATCCGAAAGGGAACTTCGACCGGGCTTTGCAGTCCGATGGCGAGAGCGACGAGGGCGGTGAGACTCATGTTTCTTTTAACGCAGAGCGGTCCCCGTCGGGTTCAGTTTTTCCTGCCGAGAGCGAGATAGAGGGGTAAACCGATGACCGCGCAGCAGACACTGCCGATCATCCAGAGCCAGTTTCCGCGACGGTTCATGATGTCCATCGCGGTCCAGACGACGGCGACCAGCCAGCCCAGCCAACTGAAGATCTGAGCCACGAGGTAGAGGGCGCCCTGTTTCGACTGCCACGCCTGCATCGCGACGTTCGGGTCCTTGGAGGGGTCGGCGAGCATCGCTTGAACCATGTCGACGACGGCAAACCCCGTGTATATCTGCGACAAGAGGTAAACCGCCCAAGTGATCCAGGCGATCGCGACCCAGGCGCCACCCATCTTCTCGACGAACGCCAGGCTGTTGGTTCCAGCCGGCGCAGCATAGCCCGGCCGCTCGTAAGGCGTGCCGTAAGGAGGCGCCGTGGGCGGGAGAGGCGCCTCCGGGGAGACGCCACCCGAATCTTGCTCAAGGGTGACGATGAGATCCCGGGCCGCAGTATGGCCGGGGTCTAGCCTCAGGGCTTCGCGGGCCATCGCCAGCGCCTCCAGCCTTTCGCCGATCTGGTATTGGTGGGTCGCCAGATTGTAATAGGCCTTCGCGTTCGAGGGATCGAGGCTGATCGATTGGCGAAAGGCCTGCGTAGCCGCGTCGGGCTGATTCGTCTGGGCGAGGGCGATTCCTCGCAGGACGTAAGCGTCGGCACGCGCGGGATTGACAGCGATCGCCTGGCCGGTCAACTCGATAACCTGATTGTAGTTGCGGTCATTGAGGGCCTGGATAGCCTGCTGGACGAACTGTTCGACCTGTTCCGACATCTCTACCTCCGACAGGGCCCTATCTTACGCGATCGTTCGCGCGGATGCGACCTGCTCGGCGGCTCGTAGGACTCTTTCTGCCGCCCAAATCGCTTCCTCCAGCGTGGTCTGATGGCCAAAGGTGAATCGCAGCGCTTCCGCTGCTTCCGCCGGACTCCATCCGCAGGAGAGCGCGACGTGACTGGGCTCCAGGCTGCCTGAGCTGCACGCGGCTCCGCTGCTTGCCGAGACGCCGAGGCGGTCGAGCACGATCAGGATCGACTCCGCGTTAAGCCCGGGAAACCGGCCGTGGGCATGGCCGGCTAGCGTGTCGGACTCGGTGTAATCGGCCGACGGCACGAATCCCGAACCGACCCCGCCGAGGAACCGGTCTCGAGCCGCCCGCTTGAAGGAGTCGTCGTCCTCACGAATCGCCTTCACCGCCGCCGCAAACCCGATGATCGCCGCCACGTTTTCGGTGCCCCCGCGCACTTCGCGCTCCTGCCCACCCCCCACGATGAGCGGGCGGATCGGGATGCCTGACCGCACTGCCAACGCACCGACCCCCTTAGGGCCGCCCACCTTATGAGCAGAAACCGCAATGAGGTCGACCGGCAGCGTGTCGAGTCGCGGCCCGAATTCGGAGGAGCCCAGTGTCTGGACGGCATCGAGCAGGTAGAGTGCGCCGTGCCTTTGGAGAATCGACCCGATGGCCTCGACATCCTGCAGGGTTCCCCACTCGTTGTTCGCGTGCATGAAGCTGCCGAGCAGAACATCGGGGCCCATGCTGCGCTCCAGGGCGTCGAGGTCGGTTCGGGCCTGGCGATCCACGGGCACGAGCTCGACTCGAAATCCGAGCCGAGCGAGAAGGGGCTCGCAATGGAGCACGCAGTGGTGTTCGGCGGCGCCGAAGAGGACTCGCCGGCGGGGACCGTCGACGTGGGCGAGCGCGGCGCCGAGGATGGCGAGGTTGGCGGCTTCGGTGCCGCTCGAAGTGAAAACAATTTCGCCGAAGAGGCAGCCCAACCGGCCAGCCAGAGTTTCCCGTGCTTCGTCGATCGCCGCCTTGGCGCGTCGACCTTCCTCATACAGGCTGCTCGGGTTGCCGAATTCGGATCCCAGCCACGGTTCCATAGCCGCCCGCGCCTCTGAACAGAGAGGCGTGGTGGCGGCGTGGTCGAGGTAGACTCGCACGGGGGCTAGTCTGTCGCCGGCTCGTCGGCGCTTGGAGAAACGGTCCGGAAGACGAATCGGGCGTTGCCGAGGGCGATTTCGTCGCCATCTGCGAGCGGCGCCTCCCCCTCGATGCTTTCGAAGTCTTGCTCACCGAGCTTGAAAGTTCCGTTCGACGAGCCTAGGTCGCTGAGGAACCACTCGCCGTCCCGGATTTCGATGCGTGCGTGCTTCCGAGAGACGTAGGCGCCTTCCGGAATCGAGCCGAGGTCGACATCGATCGGTCCGACCGTCGGATCGAAACGGCCGATGACCGCCGGCGGCGAGAAGAGGAACACTTCTTCGGTTTCCGCACCGCCTCTCTTGAGGACGAGGATACCGGTCGGACCCTCCGGCTCGGGCATCCCTTCGTCTGTCGCTTGCTCCTGTTCGACTTCGTCGTAGGCGTCGTCGGCGATATCGCTCATGCCCTTATTATGCGGCGTCGAACCTCGTCAGTCGTCGAGGAGCAGAATGACGCCGCACGCTGGACAGCGCTTCGGCACTTCGCCGCGTTGCGATTCGTTGGCGAGGTAGGCCCCGCAGCCAGGACTCGGGCAATAGTAGCCGTGCATGAGGGTATCGCCTTCTCGGCGAAGGTAGTCGTCTATGGACGGCATCTCGGGATAGAAGGCTTTCCAAGCCTGTAGCAGGCCAGGCACCGATCCGACGAAGGCGAGCATCAGTTGGTAAGCGTCCTTGGGACCGATCGCAACCCCGGCTTCGGTGAGCTGGAACTTGGCTACGTCGTTCTTGAAGGAGTCCAGCCGCCGCGCGATCTCGTCGACCGACTCTTTGGCGAAACGCATATCGAGATCGTTCTTGAGGGCGATGTTCGCGCTCTTGAACTCCGACAGCTTATGGGCGGCGTCGTCGAGGTCGTGGGGGAGTTCGATCGGTCCGCCAGGTTCGCCCGGATGGAGCGGGTTGAAGTCGAATCGGAAGGGCGATGCTCCGGCTCCCTTGATGGCCCCGAGTGCGATGCCGACCAGTATCCGACCGATCACGATGCCGCGATCGGGAAACGCGAACGGGCCGTCGAGCGGTCGCCAACGGACCGTCTTTCCGCTTCGCGAGTGATAAGTTCGATTGTCGGTTCTCGTGCGGTCGAAGTAGTGCGATCGGAAAGTCGAGTCGATGTCCGGATTGAAGCCGGCGATCATCGACAACGAGAACGTCGATCTCGCCTGGAGGAAGACGATTCGGTGGGGCTCGATGAGCTCCTCGAAGTAGGCGACCTTTGGTTCCAACTGGCTCCTCAGGCGGTGGGCGTTCGTCCCCTCGGCGGGACCCTTCGCGCCCTTGAAGAAGGCGAAGGTCGGCAAATGGAGCGAGCCCCTGCCGACGGGGCCACGAATCGCCGGATTCCGGTTGTCGCTGACGTCGAGGAAGCTGGAGCACTTTCGCCAGACTTCGTCGACGACAAGCGCCGGGTCCTGCCTAGCGTAAAGGCGCTCAAGCGCACTGATCTGCATGAGCGGCTCGAACCAACCGCGGCCGAGGGCGGTGAGCCGATCCAGGTCTTCCCTTCGCGCGGGACGCGGCTGGTTCTGTTCAGCGGCGGTGATCGGTCGGTCGAAGTAGCTTTCGTCTTGCGGCGCCAGCAGCTGATCGCCGATCCACTTCCAGCCACGGATGAGTCGGCGCTTCACGAACTCGCTCCCCCTCATGGCCGGACTGACGTCCTGACCGCCGTCGTGCTCGATCGTGGCGAGGGTCCGCTCGTAATCGCGATCGGCCGTCGTGAGGGCGTCGTACAGCAGTTCGCCGTTGATCTCCGGCGCCCGCTCGTTGTAGAGACGGTACTTGCCTTCGAGCTCGTCATGGAGCATCTCCGACCATCTGGAGATTCCGTAGAACTCGTGTGCGATCCGTTCCTTGATGCGCGTACAGAACTCTATAACGTGGCTGCAGATACGAGCTTCGTAGGGCTCGCAAGCGAGGTTGAGACGGGCTTCGTAGTACTCGGTAGCGGCGTCCTCGTACTCCTGTGCGCACACGGAGAGCGCAGTGCCACGCCAGCCCAGCATCAGGCTGACGGCGGTGTGGCATTCCTCGAGGCGAGCCCTCGCCCGTTCCATGTTCATGCGTAGATCGGCCAGGGGATCGGCTCCCTGTGCGCTTTGCATTTGGTTTAACCATTCGGTGCAATAGGCGATCATGTGGGTCGCCATGTCTCGACACCATGCGGGTCCGCTGTCGGCGTCGGAGATCCGGTCCCGGAACAGGGCCTCGACCCGAGCGATTCGGTCGTCGACGATTCGGTCACCGTTGGCGGTGATTCCATCGATGAAGAGGCGCGCGATCGGCGAGTCGGGCCGGACCGTATGATCGAACCCGGACTCGAGGGTGGCTTCGGCGGCGGCGACGTCCGGCATGCTTCCCGCGATCCCGGCGGCTTTGCCCCGGGCGACCTGCTCGGCCACGATCTCGCTAAAGGAGGGCTTATTTTCGCTGGGCTTCTTGAGTTCGGCGCGGATCCTTTCCTTTCCGAGTTCGGGCATGGGACCAGAGCCCGCCGCTGCCGGGCTCGTGAGGAAGAGGTTCGCCGGCCCCGCTTCGATACCCTGATTGCCCTTCCACAGCTCGATCGCGGCAGCGGCGAGGTGGTAGGTGCAGGCCTTCATGATGTGCTCGGCCGGATACTCGATGGCCGACACGCCAAGGCTGGCGAAGCTCATCGGATTCCCCTGCTTGTCGGGAGTCCCTGCAGAAACTACGCTCGGATTGATGAGCTTGGCCCTCACCTGATCGCCCATCTGCGACATCGCGCTAAGGTAGATGAACTGGCCGAAGGACCAGTTGAGGGACCGCTCTGCGCCCGCCACTCCGGACGGCGGGTGGCAGAGAAAAACGCTGTTGTACGGCCCCATGCCCTTTGCGTGCGTTTGTTCCGGGCGGGTGGCGTATTTGACGTCGTAGACCGAGCCTCGATGATAGAAGTGGTTTAGTTCCATCAGGGCCGCATAGGCGTTCGCGGTTTGGTTGTCGATCGGATATGACACGTGGGGGATCCCGAAAAGGCCGATGACGTTGCCGATTACTCCGCTCAAGCCGGGCCACGTTCGCAGGAAGTAGCCAACGTCGACGAAGCAGCCGCTGCAAGTGCCGCCCGTCAGCGTGCCGCAAACGAAGATGTCGACCCGGGATTGATTGCTCGCGTCGCGATCGAACCGGACCGTCGGCCTCTCTTCGTATGGAGTCTTGCCCAGGGCTTCGGCTGCGCCCTGTTCGGTGAGCGACTGAAGCTCATCGAGTAGGCGCTTGATTTCGCCTTCGAACTTCATGAGGTTCGGGCGATACATCCATGACACCCGGCCGATCATGCGCACGTTGCCCGCGCCGTCGGTCGAGCCGTTGGCCATGGCGAGGACGGCGGGGTCTTGCCATTCGTCGAAGGCCATGTCGTCGAAGCGGGCAGGGTTCTGGACGAGGGCCGAATACTCGTCCGAAGCGATTCCGATGCTGTGCGTCCTGTCCCGCATGAGGCCGATCGCGGAGGTCACCCTGGCGGTTTCGAAGGCGACCGCTTTGATCCAAGGAACGCGGTCCAGGCTGCCGAATTCGTCGACGATCCGCTGAAGGACGTCCTCACAGATGGCCATGCCGGTGCTGCCGATGCCGATGATGAGAGTTCGTTGTGCCATGGAGTTAGAGCAGTTTCTTGGCCACGTTGATGGGAATGGCGAAGTTCATTCCCTCCATCGTACCGGCGGGGGTATCACGGATCGTTCCCACGACGATCCCGATGACGAGGCCGGATTGGGCATCGATAAGTGGGCCGCCGCTGTTCCCGGGGTTGACATTGGCGTTGATGGCGATCAGGCCTTCCGCGTTTGGGTTGCTGACCGTGCCGTTGGTGACGCTGGCCATCCCGAGAGGGAAGCCGATCGCGATGACAGGCGTGAGCGTCTTGATGGTGTCCGAGTTGCCCAGATTCAAGAACGGAGCGTCGTCGATCGCAACCTTCAGGACGGCGAGGTCCTTGTTCGAATCGCGCTTCACCACCGCTGCTTGGGCGGTTCGCCCGTCGGACAGCTCGACGCTCACGCTTTGATTGCCTCCGACGACGTGGGCGTTCGTAAACGCCTTGCCGTCCCTGGAGACGAAGAAGGCCGAGCCGGTCGACGATCCCGCCACCACCTTCATGACTGCGCGCTGGGCCGTGACGTCGGCCTCGCTCCCGCCTCGCATCGCGCCTGTGCCGCCTGTGGCGGCGGGACTGAACTGCGGGGCGACCAGGGCGAAGCCGAGAATGAGGAGCAATCCGATGACGAGGGCCACGATTCGCCGCGTCCCGGTCAGGCGAAAAGCCATGACGATCAGACCGAACAGCAGCAGCCCCGCGATCGTCCAAGTCAGGAAGTTCGGGAGGGGCTCGCGAACGATATAACCGAAGAGGATGAACGCGGCGAAGAGCAGCCAGAAGCCGATCGCAGAAAAGCACCCGAAACAGCCGGCATTGCCCGGCGACTCGTGTTTGACCAGTACCCGCAAGATCAGCCATCCGACGAGGTAGCTGAAGAGCAGCATGCCACCCAGCCAAAGCCACCCGGCGGGGGCGGAATCCTGAAGTGCCTGCATCGCCCGACCGATGTCACCGTCGGGTTGGCCACCGAGTACCGGGCCGGAGATGGCTTCGCCTCCACTTTCGCCGCCGGTAGCCGTGCCGGCGGTCGATCCGCCGGTCAGCGGATCGTCGTCCCCTTGGGCAATGGCGAACAGGGGACCGAATGCGAGCAGTACCGCGATCAGGCCCAAGAGGCCGGCGCGAAGCAACCGTCGTAGGCTTGGCTTCATAGGATTTTGATGTTCAGGGTCGTGGTGAACCCCTCTCGGACGCCGAGGGTCACCATGTTGCCGTTAGGGCCCTTCTTCAGGGTGATCGTCGATTTCGGTTGGCCGCCGCCGAGCGAGACCATGCACGTGCGGCCCTCGATCTGGACCTCCGAGCCGACGTACCGCAACACTGCCAGGGTTCCTGCGGGCGCACCGGCCGCTTTGCTCGCGGGAAGCTGGATGGAGTTCGGGGCCTTGTCGGCGCCGGTTCCCACGATCGAGAGGTCACGGCCGCGGCGGAGCGTCGTGGGCATCCCTTCGACGACCACCTGGGCCCTGCCCCCCATCCACCAAACGAGCCCCCCGAGGAGTCCTGCCACCAAGAGAATGCCAATCACCCACGGCAGCGCGGAGGGTTTCGCGAACGGCACGCACCGCCGCTTTTCTGGGTCCCAATAGGTGCCGACGGGGCACGCGGGTGGAGTAGGCCGGACGGCGGAAGTGCTTCCCCGCGCGGGGTGCTTGATCAATCCGGCGTTCAGCTTCTCGCCCCACTGGGCGGGCTCCGGGCCGTAGGCCCAGAAGTGGACCTGGGTGGCGTCAGGGCTGTGCCGGCTTGCCAACTGCATGTCTCCGTAGGGTCGAAATCCCGTTCCTTCGAGGAGTCCGGTGCGGGCCTGCCGTTTGCGGATTTCCTCGTCGAGCCGCGGGTTTGTCGGCGCCTCGTTCAAGGGATTGGTCGTGATTTGGACGACGACGACCGGTCGGCCTCTCGTTTCCACACCCAGTGAACCAAGAAGGTCCTTTCGGGGCTGGACATTGTCATGGCCGTCGTACTTCCGATTGGCGGGATCGTGGACATAGGGCTTGCCGTCGGGCCGCGTCTTGAAATTGGTTTGGGGCACGCCATCGGTGATTCTGGAGAGGTTCTCCTTGGTGACTTCGAGAGCCTTGACCGCCTCCGCCGGATAGAGGTCGAGTTGGTAAGGATAGACGGAGGCGAGGCTCCGACTTTCGATGGCTACGTTGCGGGCATCTTCGTTGGCGACCACCGTCTGGAGGAACTGGCCGATGAGATTGCGTGCGAACAGGGTCTCGGGGCTCTTGCTCGCCGCCCTCGAGGAGTCGACGAGAAAGACGAAGTGAAACGGATGCTCGCCGATTTCGAAGCTCTCGCCCGCAGCGTCCTTGGCGCCCTTCCGAATGCGAGCGAGGAGGTCCACCGCTCCTTGGCGCTCCAAGCTGACGTCCTTTGCGGGCTGCCCGCCGGCGAGGACCGCGATAAGCGTCGTCCAAAGGACCAGAATCGACCGAGCAGACTTATGCATGGGCGCCGAGTTCGTATACGGTGATGGAGTTCTCATAGGATGCGCTCTTGGCAAGGATGATCTTGTCACCGATCGATGCCAGGCGTATCTTATTCTCTCCGGTGAACGGAGCGAGTTGCGAAGTTGCGCCGCTATGCACGTCCATGAGCAGGACTCGCCCCCCCGCTGAACCTTCGAGGCCGGCAAACGCGAGCAGCCGAGTCTGATCGAACCAAGACCCGCACACCGAATCGATTCGGGTGAGCGTCGGGATCGACTTCGAGCCGAGGACACGCGGCGGATCGAACGAGCACTCGAGCACCGAGACTTTGCCGGTATCGAAGAGATAGCCGCGGTCTCCCATGATCACCGGGTGCTGAAAGACGGCGGTGCTTCCGGCGTCGATTTCGCCGATCGTGCGACCTTCGCGATCGAGCATCTTCCACACGATGCCTCGGGCCGGAGCAGCCAGGACGAGCACCCTCGAATCGAGGGTGGCGATGTGAAGTATGGGGCCGTCGAGTTCGGCGATCGACACGCAATCCGAACCGTCGATCCGGTAGAGCCTTCGCCCGTATCCGGCGAAGACCTCCCGAGCGTTGGCGGCAAGCTTGGGGAAGTCGGTGGGATCGCCTGCCAGCGGAAACCGAGTACCTGGCTCGCCAGACACTCCGACGACCACCGCCGTGGTGGTTCCCCCTTCCTGGGCGGCTCCCAGCCAGAAGGACTCCGTGTGGGTGTGGGCAACGAAACGGCCCGGAATGCGCGACTCGAGCCCCCATGCAGCGAGGTCCACGATGTCGACTCCGTCTTCCTGAACTGCGTATGCCTTGCCTCTGCAGGCCAAAAGCCGCCAGGTCTCGGCGGGCACCATCTCGCGCAGGGGCGACTGCCTGCTCGGCGCGCCGGGCCAGTAGCCTTGCAGGTACGGGCCGTGGGCGTAAACGATGCGGCCACCCGTGACCACGAGGGCGGCGATGGGGAAGCCCTGGGGAGGCCGAAAGAACTGCGGGTCTGAAGCGACGGTTAGACGCAGGGGTCGAGCCGACTCCGTGCTCCAATGCCCGGAAGGACTGCCACCCGGGCCAGACCACGAGCGCAACGATGAACGGAGGGGCTCGCCTTCATAACCTGGCGCCGTGCTCACCGATTCGTGAACCGAATGCAGTTTTCCGGACCTCGGGCAGTAGAGCAGTTCGCTTCCGCATTGCGGGCACAGCGCCGAAGGGAGACCGCCGGTTCGCAAGGGGATCACTTGCCCGCAGTTCGGATAGGGGCATGGCTGGACGACGGGCATGCCGCATTGGACACAAAAGGTCGCCTGTGCGACGACCTCGGTTCCACATTGGCATTCTTGCTGCTGGCCCACCTTGGTTGACGGAACTATACCTATCGCCAAGCCCGATTTCAGGCGATCCGGTCATACTGCCGCGCAGGGAGGCTGAGCAAAGCCGTGATTCTCTGTCTCATCGCCGCCGCAGCGGCTCTTTCGCCCATCGCCATGACCGACATCCCGCGCCCCGAGCACCCCAGGCCCGACCGCGTTCGAGCCGATTGGCTGAACCTCAATGGAACGTGGGAGTTCGCCGAGACCGACGACGACGGCGACCGATCGTTTCTGACGGACCGTGCCTTTCCCGACCGCATCGCCGTTCCGTTCTGCCGCGAGAGCTCGCTCTCGGGATTGGGTCGGACCGGCTTCGTGAAGAACGTTTGGTACCGGCGGACCTTCGAGCGTCCGAAAAACTGGACTTCGGAGCGGACCCTGCTGCACATCGGAGCCTGCGACTGGCGAACGACCGTTTGGCTGAACGGTGAACGAGTGGGCTCTCATACCGGCGGCTCGGCCTCGTTCGCGTTCGAGATCACCGATCGGCTTATCGAGGGAAGCAACACGGTCGTCATCCATGCCTACGACGACGCGCGGAGCGGTTTGCAGGCGCTCGGCAAGCAGGCACGCACGCCGCAAAGCGAGGGCATTTTTTATACCCGCACGACCGGCATCTGGCAAACGGTCTGGCTTGAGGGCGTGGGTGCGGCCCACACCAGTGGGGTCCGCATCGAGCCCGATGTGGCCGGCAAGCGCTTTTTCGTCGAGGTCGAGGTCGATGGTACTGTCGCCGACCGGGTCCGGGTGACCCTGACCGACCAGGGCAAGACGATCTCGACCGCCGACGCGCCGGCAGACTGGCGCAACCCCCGGCTGGTCTTGCCGGTTCCCGAGCCTCGGCTATGGCAGCCGAGCGATCCTCACCTTTACGACTTCCGCATCGAACTTCTCGCGGGCGATCGTGTTCTCGACCGTCTCGACACCTACTCCGGCCTGCGCAGTGTGTCGATTCGGGGGCATCGCCTGCTCCTCAATGGCAAGCCCGATTTTCAACGGCTCGTCCTCGACCAGGGTTTCTACCCGGACGGTATCTGGACGGCCCCGACCGAGGAGGCGCTGAAGAGGGACATCGAACTCTCGATGGCGGTGGGCTTCAACGGCGCGCGGCTCCACCAGAAGGTCTTCGAGCCGCGCTTCCTCTATTGGGCCGACCGGCTGGGCTACCTCGTATGGGGCGAACTTCCCAACTATGGTCTCGACCACCGCAAACCGGCGGGCGAGCGTCCCGTTCTGGACGAATGGAACGAAGTGGTGAGCCGTGACCGGAACCATCCCGCGATTATCGGATGGTGCCCTTTCAACGAAACCCCCGCCGAAGCTGGGCCTCTCCAGGACACTACCGTTCGGATCACGAGGCAACTCGACCCTTCTCGTCCGGTCATCGACACGAGCGGTTGGACCCACTCGATCCCCGATCCCGAGGTGCTCGACGCCCACGACTACGACCAGAACCCGGAGTCGTTCCGACGCCGCTGGACCCGCGGATTCGGAGGCGCCGGCCTCCCGACCCGCTATGGACCCCGTCGGAGCGGAGTACCGTTCATGGTCAGCGAATATGGAGGAATCGGCTGGAATACTGGAGCCGGTTGGGGCTACGGCAACCCGCCCAAGACGCTCGACGAGTTCTACGAGCGCCTCACCGGGCTCACTTCGGCCCTGACGGATCAGCCCCTCATGTTCGGCTACTGCTACACCCAGTTGACCGACGTCGAGCAGGAGCGGAACGGGATCTACGCCTACGACCGGACCCCTAAGTTCGATGCGGTCCGGCTGAGAGCGATCTTCGGCGCCCCGGCGGCCTACGAACGCGATTCACCGCTGCCGCCTGAGCCAGCCGGCAAGTGGCAAGTCCTCGTCGGATCGAGGCGCGACCCCACTCAAGCTCGTCCGTGGCGCTACTCCATCGAGGTCCCGGGCAACGACTGGAATAGGCCGAACTTCGACTCGATGGGCTGGCGAACCGGCCTAGGGGCGTTCGGGCAAAAGGAAGGCTTCGAACAAGACATCGAGACCGAGTGGCGAACCTCGGACATCTGGCTTCGCACAGAATTCGACTACGACGGAGACGCCTTCGACCGCGCGTTCCTCGCGATCCACTACGATAACGCGACCGAGGTCTTTCTGAACGGCAAGGAGATCTGGCGCTCCGAACGGGGAGCTTGGAACGACGAATACGAGGGCATCGACGTCACCGAAACCCTGCGCGAGGCCTTGGTGAAGGGCAAGAACCACCTTGCCGTCCACTGTCACCAAGACACCGGCGGGCAATTCATCGATTTGGCCGTGCTGTTGAAGCGCAGCTAGCGTGCGGCGTAGGCAACGCTCTGCGCGATTGTCGCGACAAGATCGTTGTCGACTGCGGTTTGCGCGAGGAGGAGGGCATTTTTGATCGCCTTGGCGTGGCTGCGCCCGTGGCATATGACACAGAGCCCGTTCAGGCCGAGGAGCGGCGAGCCGCCATACTCGGCATAGTCGAGCTTCTTGCGGAGCGGCGCGAGGACCTTTCGAAGGGGCGCATATAGCAGCTTTGCGAATGTCCCTTTCGGGACTTGGTCCCGGATGGTCGCCATGATGTATTCGGCGACTCCTTCGCTGGTCTTGAGCACGATGTTGCCCACGAAGGCGTCGCAAACCACGACGTCGCACGGCTGGAAGAAGAGGTCCTTGCCTTCGATGTTGCCGCAGAACCAGTCGTGTTGGGCGAGCAGATTGTAGGCTTGCTTGGCGAAGGCGTTGCCCTTGCCTTCCTCCTCGCCGATGTTGAGGAGGTGGACCTTCGGGTTGCGGCGGCCCATCACTTGGCTCACGTAGGACCGTCCCATGAAGGCGAACTCGACGAGGTGCTCGGGATCGACGTCCGGACTGGCCCCCGCATCGAGCAGGATGAAGCCGCCGTGGCGGTTGGGGAAGGGGCTGGCGATCGCCGGGCGATGGATGCCCGGAATCTGGCGCCAACTCAGCAGCGAGGCGGCGCTGGCGGCGCCCGTGTTGCCCGCCGAGATCATCGCGCTGGCCAGCCCTTCCTTCACGAGGTTGGTCGCCACTGCGAGGCTCGAATCCTTCTTCCGTCGAATCGCGTCGAGGGGCTTTTCGTCCATGCCGATCACCTCGGTCGCGGCATGGATCGACACGTTGGTCGGGCAGGGTTTGGGAAGATGCTCGCCGATCGCCGCTGGGTCCCCCACGAGGGTGATCTGGTGGTGGACGAGCGGCGAGGCCTCGATTGCCCCGAGCACGATCTCGCGAGGGGCGAAGTCGCCCCCCATGGCGTCGACCGCCAGGTTCACTCCTCGCTCTCCCCGTCCGGGCTCTTGAGCGAGGCTAATCGGTCGAACTCGTGGCGACCTTCGTCGAAGACCTTCCGCGTCATTCCGCGAGCCTCAGCCTCCGGGCAGGGCTCGTCCCAACCGTGGCGGCAGAGCGGCTGAACCGGCAGGTTTACGACCAGGCCCTGATGAACGAGTGCCTCGACCATGAGCGCATTGCCCTCGAAGAGAGGGTAGTCCTCTTCGGGGACGACCTTTGCGAAATCATCGCTCGCGAATGCGCTCGGGGTTCCCTCGACCGGAAACTGCTCGTCGACCGGGTAGACGACCTCCTTCTCGAGCGGTGCGCCGCAGCGCGCGCAGTCCACGATGCAGCGAGCCTGGAACTCACCCGTCAGGAGGAGCATGTTGCCGGTGCTGACCGCCTCGATAAAGCCCTCGACCTCTCCGAGCAACTCGAATTCGGACTCGCCAGGCATGGCGGTGGCGATATCGACCGCAACGCGCCGCCCCGGATGCTGGAGGGCATCGTTGAGATCGAGGAGGTCGTCGCGCTTCATACGGAGGCGATTTTACCGGCGAGATCGATCGGCACCCGTGGCACCAGGGCCCCATCAATCAGGACGGATGCGCAAAAAAAGGCGAATTCGGCGCGCGAGTTGGGCCGAACCGGTACTAATATAGAGGGTGTACGGGCCGTGTTGGTTCGGCCCGAGGAGGACGAATCATGCGTCATCATAAATCGGCGTTCACGCTGATCGAACTGCTGGTGGTCATCGCGATCATCGCCATCCTCGCTGCGATTCTGTTCCCGGTGTTCGCCCAGGCAAAAGCCGCGGCGAAGAAGGTCGCCTGCATGAGCAACTTCAATCAGATGGCCAAGGCCGTGCTCATGTACAACGGCGACTTCGACGACCGCATGCCCCACTCGAACTCGGACGGGCGGGGCGGCGGGGGCGGATGCTGGGGATGCGGCCCGCCCGGCTACCCCAACGACCAGACCTGGGGTTTGCTCGTGCAGCCGTACGTGAAGAACCTTCACGTCTATCGCTGCACGATGGACCCCAATGCGACCGATGCGGGGCTGACCCGCGACTCGAACGAGAATCCGGTTCCTATCAACAGCCCGTACGTGCCGTACTACTGGACCGCGCGGACGAACCTCGGCTACAACTACGATTTCCTCGCGCCGTGGCTTTATGGAACGGGCCCGCTCGTCATCTCGTCGGCGCCGATCACGCTCAGCCAGGCCGCCAACACGGCTCGAACGTTCCTTTTCGCCGATAGTATCTGGTATCGGAATCCCTCCAACGGGGCCCCCCAGGGAGGCGGGAACTGGGTCGTAGAGGCGCCTTGCGTTCGCAACACGGCGGGCGCCTATCTGGAACCGCTCGACTCGATTCAGCCGCCGGCGAATCCCCGTTGGTACAACTACGGCCAGGGTTGGGCGGTCAACAGCCCGAATAGCTGGCTTGTCTTCGGCGGTCTGTGGGGCTGGCACGGCGGTCGGGCCAACATGAGCTTCCTCGACGGCCACTCGACGAACCAGACGATCGCGCAGATCGCGCGCGGCTGCAACGTCCGGCCTGGCTTCCAAGGCGCCGTCTTCGATCATGACGCTTACCAGTGGGACCTGCAATGAACAAGAAGTGGGTCCCGTTTGCGGTGGCAGGCATCGTTGTCGGTGTCGGCCTCGTGGTCTGGCAGGTCGTTCGAATGTCGAGCGGCGGAGCCGAGGCTAGCGCGCCCACGGAGGAACTGATAAAGACCCTTCCCAAGCCACCTGCAGGAGCTGCCCAGGAACTGCCCCCCATCGATCCTCGGATCATGGAGGGACCGGAGGGCATGCCCAAGCGCGGCGGCTAGTCTCTGGAGTGCACGGTCTCGACCGCGCATTTGGCCCCTCGCCGGTAGCGGCGAGGGGCTTGCTTTTACGAGAGCGACCCCGAGAGTTGCCGGTTTCTCGGCTCATCTAGGCCCAACGGCACCGATATTGCAACACCCCGTGAACTCGGAGCCGTAGAAACGGTCTCATTGTTAGAGAATCGCGTCGGCGCGGCCGCGATCTTCTGCGAACTAGGAGACGATATGATCAAGACCCCCTTTCGACTGACTCTCGCCATCGCGCTCGGCGCGGCAGTGACCGGTAGCCAGGCCTTCACCATGGCCACCTTTGCCGACCCCGCCCTCGATGAGACGACACCGCTCTTCACGATCGCCGGCAACAGCATCTCCGGTGGTTGGGCCAGCACCGGTCTGCTCCTGCAGACACCCGGCTGGGGCGCGCCGGACTATGCGGATGCCAAGTTCACGATGGCGCCCGTGCCCATCTCGTTGATCGTACCGGGCTTTTGGTCGACCGGCGCGGGCCAAGTCGACTTCACGGATTCGTCCAATAACCTCGTCCTCCGCATCACCTTCCAGAGCGGAACGCTGAGCCAAAACGGAGTCGGCGGATCCGATCTGTTCGGCAACAACGTTGCTTTCTCCGGCCCCGGCGTTCCCGCAGGCCTCACCCAGGAAACCTTCAACTTTTCGTTTGCGAACCTCGCGTCAACACCCAACGGCACGACCGCGACGGCTTCGTTCACCTCCTCCGCGGTTCCCGAGCCCGCCACTCTCGGCGCGATCGGAATCGGCATTGCGGCGCTGCTTCGACGCCGGCGCCGCTAGGAGTCCCTGGGCTTCGACTTGCCGGCCGTTCCTTAGATCGGCCGGCAAGACTTTGCTTCTGGGAGCGACCGGGCGTCTATCGACCATGACTAGCCGTCATAGGGATGATGCCCAAACAGCAATTCGCACTGGAGCCCGGCGGTCCGAAGCGCTTGGTCGTCGAGTGGAAAGCGGCTTTCAACAACGCGAAGGTTAGCGTCGATGGCCAGATCCTGAGTGAGTTTCCAAAGAGAAGGGACTTCGAGGCTGGCGGCCAATGGACTCTTGCCGACGGCCGTCGTCTGGAAGTCAGGCTCAGGTCTCGGCTCTTCCCGGGGCCGACCGTCGAGGTCATGATCGACGGTATCCCGCTATCGGGCTCGAGCGCCGATCCGATGACGCGGCTGAAGAACTCCGCGGGCGTCGTCTTATTCGTCGGCGGGTTGACCCTGCTCCTCGGGCTGATCGCCGAGTTGGCGAAGGTCGACTTTCTTTTGCGGATCGGGTTCGGCTGGATTTCGGCAGGAATCGGATTGGTCTTCATCGCCCTGGGCTTCGGCGTCCTCAAGCGTTCGATGGCGGCCTTGATCGCTGCGGTCTCGCTCTATGTGCTCGACATCGTGCTGACCTTGGTGGCGATCGCCGAAACCAAGGGGCCGCCGACCGGCATCGTCATCAAGGTCTTCCTCCTGATCGGCATGTGCCAAGGCTTCGGCGCCCTGAGCGATCTCAAGCGTGCCACAAGCCCCACGCACGTTGCCAACCCCCCGGATGGAGGGCTATAATAGACCTCCCCGGGCGGTTAGCTCAGTGGTAGAGCACTACAATGACACTGTAGGGGCCACAGGATCAAGTCCTGTACCGCCCACCAATTTCTAGGTTCACTTTTAGAGCCATCTGC
>DDTO01000002.1:0-50722 GCA_002344135.1 Chthonomonas sp. UBA2362
GCGGAGAGGGTGGGATTCGAACCCACGGTAGGTTTCCCTACACCGCATTTCGAGTGCGGCGCACTAAACCGGGCTATGCGACCTCTCCGCGGAATCCGAAATATACCCCGGCTGGCTGGTCGAGGCGGGACCCGGTTTGAGGCGAAAAAATGCCCCGCCAGGGGCGGGGCTAGTTGTTGGACCAGTACGTTGCCGTGGAAAGTCGGTTAGCCGCCCAGTTTTTGTCGGCGGAGGAACGACGGGATGTCGAAATCGGCGGGATCGTCGATCTGCATCGCCGAGGGAAGTCGTGGAGTGGACAGGGTCGATTCGGTTTCCGGCGCCGACAGTCTTAGTTCCGGCTGTTGGAACACCTCGACGTCGGGCTTTCGCTCGGCGTTAGGATCCAGACCGGCCGCCAACAAGGTAATGGTGACTTCGCCGTCCTGGGTGTCGCGCTGGACGTGGCCCATGAAGATCTCGGCCTCGTCGGAGTCGGCGAACTGGAGCAGGTACTCCATCGCCTCGTGAGCTTCGCCGAGGCTGAAGTCGGGGCCCGAGGTGATGTTGATGAGCAGGCGCTTCGCGCCAGAAATGCTGGTTTCGAGAAGGGGGCTGTTCGCGGCGGCTTGAGCGGCGACGCGGGCCCGCTGTTCTCCCACGCCTCGGCCGAGTCCCATCAGGGCGACCCCCGCGTTGGTCATGACGCTGCGCACGTCGGCAAAATCCACGTTGATGATGCCCGGCATGAGAATGATGTCGGAGATACCCTGCACGCCCTGTCGGAGCACATCGTCGGCTTTGGCGAAGGCGTCCTGCATGGTCGTGCGTCGTTCCACGAATTGAAGCAGCCGGTCGTTGGGGACCACGATGAGCGTATCGACATGCTCGGCGAGCCGGGCGACGCCCTCTTCGGCGGCGCGGCGGCGCTTGGGTCCCTCGAACAGGAACGGCTTGGTTACTACGGCGACAGTGAGGATTCCCAACCGCTTGGCGATCTCGGCGACTTTCGGGGCGGCTCCGGTGCCGGTACCCCCGCCCATGCCGGCCGTTATGAAGACCATGTCGGCGTCTTCGAGTTCGGCGTTGATCGCCTTCTCGCTCTCTTTGGCGGCCGCCGCCCCCATCGTGGGATCGCCCCCGGCGCCGAGGCCGCGGGTGGCGGTCACGCCCAATTTGATCTTGCGAGGCGCCTTGGATGGCGTCAACGCTTGGGCGTCCGTGTTCATGGCAACGAATTGGACACCCATCACGTTTTCGTCGATCATCCGGTTCACGGCATTGCATCCTGCGCCGCCGATTCCGATGACCTTGATTACCGCATGGGATTCGAAGAGGTTGGCTGGTTTCATGCGATTGCCCCGTCCTCCTCGCGGAGGTCAGTCGTAGAAAGGGACGAGCCACTCCTGCGAAAGGATGCAGCGCACGACGAAGGAATCAAAGCTTGTCGGACGGGAATTCGTCGCCGGCGTCGAAGTAGGGGATGTTCAGCACGAGCAACCGGTTCCTTGCGTCCGAGCGCACGATGACGTGATGGACGCCGTGTGGGATCAAGACCATCTCGTTCGGGCCGATCGAAGCGTCGGTAAAGGCGTCCGCTACCGGGTCGTAGAGACGCAGGTCGAACCGCCCGTCCATGGAGAAGTAGATCTCGTCGAAGTTCTTGTGATAGTGGGCCTCGTTCGGTCGGATATCGAAGCAAATCTCGATGTTCACGCCCCGGTAGTCGGCGGCGGTCAGCACTTCGGTCACATCTCCACACGTCGTCGTATGGACCAGGTACTCGTCCGTTGTTTTCTTCAGGATCATCCGGTTTGGCCTATGGCGCCACGAGTAGCCACTCGTTCCACCGCGTATCCACCGCGAGCTGAAGGAGCGCGTAATCGTCGGCGATGTTCACAAATCGGTTCGCGGCGGAGAAGTCGATCGCGACGCCCCGACTTTGCGGGGACTGGTTGTTATGACCTTCCCAAGCGATCGCTGCCGACGCGGCGCTCCGCAGACTCATTCCCGCCGTAACGAGGGCGCTCGGTACGCCTCCGGGGGCCGCCTCCAGCTTGAGGGTCAGATCGATGAGGTCCCGATAGGTTCGGCCAGCGGTCGGGCTGTAGGACTGCGCGTTGTTCCTGGCGTATTGCACCTGCGTCCCGATGACTGCCTGATTCGCGATGAGGGCGCCAGCGTACGCGTCGAGGGAAGCCGCGAGGTCGCCCAACTTGGACGTGTCCAGCACGCTCTGCGTGATCTTTCGGTTGGCATAGGGTGGGTTGTTCACCATGCCGTCGACGAAAGCCTTCGTGAGGTTCTTCGTCGTGTCGTTCGGATTGTCCGCGAACCGCTTGAAGATCAGTTGGTACGGATAGCCTTCACCGGGCGGACTCTCTTCGCTGCCGACGACGAAGTCGGTGTTGGTTCGAAGCTGGTAGGCGCATTCGAGCATCTGCATCAGGCTGCAGTCCCAGGCGAAGATGTCGAACCGGTCGTTCGCAAGGGCCTGCTGGAGGTCCCAAATCTGGATCGCGTTGCCGGTATCGTCGTCGTAGCTGAAGGCCCGCGCGCTGAAATCGCCAGGCTTGCGCCGCCAGCCGTTCCCGTGGTTCCAGACCACGAGGCAATACCGGTCCGCCGGGTAGAAGGTCTTGGCCCACGTAATGAAGTTTCGCAGCGTCAGCGGGCTTCCCATGTCTACGTTGGGGCCCATATTCTGCACGACCGGGCTCACGATCGAGTTCGAGGTGTCGTACTTGATCACCATCCGCCGCGTGCCGTCGAAGGAGGAGTTCGGCCACGCCGCGCGGCTCTGCTTCCACTGCACTACGAAGCGAACATCGGGGTTGTAGGCGACCGACTCCATCTGATTTACGTTCAGGTCGCTGAACTCGTAGAGATCGTTCGCCGCGTTGAGGAAGACAAAGACCCCCCACTTTGCGCGTGTCGTCTGGAAGGGACGGACGCTGATCGCGGCGCCACCGACATCGCCGTTGGTGGTGTACCGGGCCCGGATCGTGCCATCGCCGACCTGGGTGCCCACGGCGAGTCCGTTCGAGTCGATCGTTGCGACGCCGCCGATCGACTCCCACTCGAAGTCGGACCGGTCGCTGAAGAGTGCCCGACTCCCGCTCTTGAGGTAGGCGCGGAACTGGACCGTCTGCTGGACGGTAAAGGTTGCCGAGGCCGGGCGCACCTCCACTCCGTCGATCGTGCCGGCCACCGTCGTGCCAAAGGACGAGGTTCCGCAGAACTCCATCACGGTGATCACTTCCCCGATCTTCGCCCCCGCAGCGTCGAGGCCCGAATAGAGGTCGATTCGAACTTCGTAGGTTCCGGACGTAAAGCCGCTAAGTGTTGCCGAAACCGTGCCCTTGTTAAGCAACCGGTTGGCCAAGACGTCTCCGTCGCCGTTCACGATCGAGACCACCTGGGACTGACCCGATCCGACGAGATCGGACCAGACGGTCGTATAGTTCAGGCTGCTCGGCCGGTTGGCGCATCCACCGGTCCCGCCGTTCGTCCCATTGCCGCCGCCACCACAGCCGCTCAGGCCGATGAGGAGAGCCATCACGAAGAAGCCGACGAACGCGAAAAAGCCTGGACGAAGCACGTGGGTCAGACGCGGAAACCTAGTATGAGTTCTCATGATTTGGAGGTTAGGCGGCCCGATGGACCTGCCGACAATCAAGTATAGCCTTGAGCGACCAGCCCTCTCTCGACCGCCTTCGAAAGGTTCTCACCGAACTCGGAGTTCGGACCATCGACGACCGTACCGATACCGTCGTCGGGTTTCCGGTTGTCGTTCCCATTTCCGGGGGCCAGTCGATTTGCCTCGATCTCCCTCAGCCCGCTCTGCTCAGCACTCTCGACCCCGACGCGGTCGGAGTCGCAATTCTCGATCACCTCGGTTTCACCCGCCGGGCATGGGGCTTGGCCAAGGACCTCGAGTTCTTCGACGGGAAGCGAAGCGCACTCGACACCGAGTTGGCCGCGCTGATCGAAGGAGCCTACCGCGAGACCCCGGGCGCACTCTACTTAGACGGCTACCGATTCTACGCTTCCGGCATCAACTTGGGCGAGGCATTCGACGTGTTCGTCCTCGTGACCGACGCACACGACGAGCAGTACGCACGGCGACAGGCGAGCAAGACCGCGCGCTCGGCCGACGTGCTTAGAAAAATCGGCAAGGCGCTGACGATGAACCAGACCCTGCAGCCGCTTTGCGTCGCCGCGGTCCACGAGATCGCCTCGGCGGCCGAACTGGCGGCGGTGCTGATGTGGGTGCGAGAAGCCGACGACATGCCTTTGGAACTGAGCGCGAGCGTCGGCGCGAATCGGCACGGAACGGCCCTCGTTCAGCGGCTCGATCCCGAGCGAGGCGTCACCTGCATCGCCGAACTGGTCGCGGCTCGTCGCGAGCCGTTCTCCGTAAGAAGCGTACACGAGAATATCATGACCGCCGAACTCGAGGCCAAGATCTGTTACTTGAAGCCCGGCGCAGTGGCGGTTCTCCCGCTCACGATCGGTGACCGGCTCATCGGCGTGCTCGAACTCATCGGGCGCGACGGCGACACGACCTTCGGCGAGAACCGTGACCTCATGGCCACCGTCGCCGAGCACTTGAGCCTCGCGCTCAACAGTGCGATCATGTTCGAGAACGTCGAGCGGCTGGCTTCCTTCGATCCCCTGACTGGCATCGCCAACCACCGGGCCATGCAGGACTTCCTTCATCGGCGACTCGCCGAGGCCGAGCGCACCGGAACCGAACTCGGCGTCGTGATGCTCGATGTCGACCATTTCCGCAGCTTCAACGAGGAAGAAGGGCACGACGCCGGTGACGAGGTTCTTCGAATGGTCACGGAGGTCCTTCGCACGACCGTGCGACCCTACGACTTGCCCGCGCGCTACGGTGGCGAGGAATTCACCGTCGTCATGCCCGGCGTCGGTCGCGATGCGATGCTCCAGGTGGCCGAACGTATTCGCGAACGCATCCAAGAGCTCGAATATGTTACGCGCAGCGGCCGCAAGCGACACATCACCGCCAGCTTCGGCTGCGCGCTTTACCCGGCCACCGCCAAGGATCCGCCAGCTCTTCTCAAGGCTGCCGACGTGGCGCTCTTTAGGGCCAAGCGAGCCGGCCGTAATCGCGTCGTGTTCTACGAAGGCGTCTTCCAGGAAGAGCGAGGAAACCCGACGGTCGACCTCGAATCACTTTGGAATCTTCTGACCCATGAAGAGCAGGCCAACGCGGAGCGTTTGGCCGAACTGATCGATCCTTACACCGACCACGTGTGCCAAGAACTCGGGCTCTCGAAGTCGCAAGAGCAGATCCTCGCCGCGCTCATCCTAGTCGCGCCGGCTTACAGGGAAGCATCCAAGTCCGATCCGCATCGGCTCGCCGAGATGGAGGCATGCACCGAGTTCCGCACGCTGCTGCCCAGCCTCAGTTCTATGAATGAGAGATGGGACGGCGAGGGGCCGAGCAGCCTCAAAGGACCTCACATCCCGCTCTTGGGGCGGATTTTGGTCGTCCTCCTCGCGTTCGCCGAGGATAAGGGGGCGACATTCTTCACGGACCCTGGCCGGTTCGACCCCGAGATCATCGCGTCGATGGCCGAGTTCGACGACGCCGCCTAAGCTACCAGCCCTTCTCCCATGCGACGAGCGGCAACTCGGTCGGCACCCGGATGTCGGGATGGTGGGGCACGACCCGGACAACGTAGCCGCGATGCCCAGGAGCATCGCAGACGAGGTCGCCCTCGAATACGCTGGCCCCACGCTCTTCGCCGACTCGTTCTAGGTCGAACAGCTCGACCCTTTGAAGTTCGCGATTCGCCCCGACCTGTCCTAACAAGACCTGGACGCGAACGTCCTCGGAAGAGATCTCGCCCAGCTGAACCAGCGCACGAATCTTGAACTCCGTGCCGAGCGCGTTCACCGGTCCAGCAGAGTCGTCGACCTCGACGATCTTGATGTTGGGCCAAGCCGCGCGGACCTTCTTGCGCCACTCAAGCGCCGCCTTGGCTCGGGTGAGTCCATCCGCAGATAGCTCGACGAAGGCGCGAGAGGCTGGAACGTAGTAGCGGGCCGTGTATTCCCGAACCATGCGCGAGGTGGAGAACTTCGGCGCGAGCAGCCGCATCGACTGGCGCACCATCTCGATCCAGGTCGTCGGCAAACCGCCGTCGGGCCGGTGGTAGAAGCGGGGACTGATCTCGTGTTCGAGCAGTTGGTAGAGCGCGCGGCTGTCGAGCCAATCCTGCTGACCCGCGTCGGGATTCTCGCGCCCGTCTCCGATGGCCCAGCCGACTCCCGGTTTGTAGCCCTCAGCCCACCACCCGTCGAGGATCGAGCAGTTCAGACCCCCGTTCGGAACGACCTTCATCCCCGAGGTGCCGCTGGCCTCTTGTGGCCGACGAGGGTTGTTCAACCAAACGTCGACACCCTGAACGAGGGCTCGGGCGACCTCCATATCGTAGTCCTCGAGAAACACCATGCGCGAGCGCGCGCCCTCGTTTTCGATGAAGCGGACAATTTCCTGGATGAGCCCCTTGCCGCCATCGTCCCTGGGGTGACTCTTGCCGGCGAAGACGAACTGGATCGGACGCTCTGGATGAAAGAGCAGCGATTTGAGGCGCTCCTTGTCGGCTAAGAGCAGCGAGGCACGCTTATAGGTGGCGAAGCGTCGCGCAAAGCCGACGGTAAGAATTCGCGGATCGAGAATGTCGCTGACGCCGCTCAGGTCGGTTCGGCCTGCATTGCGTCGGGCCAACTGCATCTGCAGCCATCTCCGACAGAAGCGGACGAAGTCGCCCCGCTGATTCTCTCGCATCTCCCAGAGATCGGCGTCGGGAACCTCGGCGGCTTGGCGCCAGACGTCGGGATCGCTGGGGTCATCACGCCAGGTCGGACCGAGGTGCCGGTCGAGCAATTCGGCCATCCTTCGACTGATCCATGTGGGGGTGTGGATGCCGTTGGTGACGGCGTCGACCGGCACCTCGTCGGTCGGGTAGTCGCTCCATCGAAAGTGAAACATCTCCCGAGCGACCTGAGCGTGCAGCTTCGAGACGCCGTTCACATAGTTGGCATTCTCCATGGCCAGAACGGCCATGTTGAAGAGCTCTCCCTGGTTTTCCGGGTCGAAACGCCCCATTCGGAGAAAGTCCTCGAACGGCATCCCGAGGGAGTCGAGGTTCTTCGAAAGGTATTGCTGGAGCAGGTCTGGGTGGAAAAGATCGAACCCGGCCGGGACCGGGGTGTGGGTCGTGAAGACGTTTCCACTGACGACGCATTGCCGCGCGGTCTTGAGGTCGCACCCGAATTCCTCGCGAAACTGCTTCAGTCGCTCGAGGGTCAGAAACGCCGCGTGGCCCTCGTTCATGTGGCAGACGGTGGGCTTGATGCCGAGGGCCTTCAGAGCCCGCATCCCGCCAATGCCCAGGATGATCTCTTGGCGGATTCGCATCGTCTCGTCGCCGCCATAGAGCGTATCGGTAATGTCCTGGTCGCCCGGCTCGTTCTCGAGGACGTTGCTATCGAGAAGATACAGCTCGACCCGGCCAACCGTCGCCTTCCAAACCTGGCACGTTACCATCCGGTCTGGAAACTCGACGCTGATCCGCAGTGGCTCGTCGTCGGCCCCGCGCTGAAGCTTGAGGGGCATCTGGTAGAAGTCGTATTCGGGGAACAGTTCCTGCTGCCAGCCGTCGGGGCTGAGATACTGGCGGAAGTAGCCCCTCGAGTAGAGCAGCCCGACCGCGACGAGTGGCACGCCGAGGTCGCTTGCCGCCTTCAAATGGTCGCCGGCGAGCACGCCTAGGCCGCCGCTGTAGATGGGCAGACCCTCGCTGATCCCGAACTCGGCGCAAAAGTACGCGACGAGCGTCTTGTCTCGCTCATTCGGAAACTTCTGGTCGAACCAGCAGGGCGCCGCGAGATAATCGTCCAGGTCCTTCTTGCAGAGGGCCATCCGGGCCATGAACGCCTCGTCGTCGCACAGTCGCATCTTTCGTTCGGGGGTCAGGCGGTTGATGAGCGCCATCGGGTTGTGGCCGACCTCTTCCCACAGCAACTTGTCTGCGTCGCGGAAGAGCCGCTGGGTGTCGTGGTGCCAGGTCCAACGGAAGTTGAACGCCAGTTCCTTGAGGGGCCGCAGGGCCTCCGGCAGGTCGGACACGACTTCGAACGAATGCGCGAATTTGAGGGTCCTCATGCGGTACTCGTATTATTGTCGGCTGATCGACGCCCTTGCCGAACGCGCAACGCTCGACCAGGAATGGCGTAACCTAAAGCAACCATGTCCGCCCAAGACGACGCCGCTTGGTTCCACTCGACGTTCACCGCCATCCGCAACGAACTTGGTAAGGCCATCATCGGCCAGCACGACGTCGTGGAGGCGGTGCTGGTCGGCCTCGCCGCAAACGGCCACGTGCTGCTCGAAGGCATGCCGGGCCTGGGAAAGACTCTCCTCGTCCGCAGCCTTAGCGAGGCACTCGGCCTGCACTTCGGACGCATACAGTTCACACCCGACCTGATGCCGGCCGACGTTACGGGGACCAACGTCTTCGTTCAGCAAGAGTCGGGACGAGGATTCGAGTTTCGGCATGGACCGATCTTCACCAATCTCCTTCTCGCCGACGAAATCAACCGCGCCACTCCGAAGACTCAGTCCGCCATGCTCGAAGCGATGCAGGAGCGAGCCGTCACCGTCGGCGGCAAGCGTTACGAACTCGACGAGCCGTTCCTCGTCATGGCGACCCAGAACCCCATCGAGCAGGAGGGCACCTATCCCCTCCCCGAGGCTCAGCTGGACCGGTTCTTCTTCAAGCTTCTCGTGACCTACCCCACGAAAGCAGAACTGGCCGAAGTCGTAAAGGGCACGACGGGGACGAGTTCGCCGAAAATCGGTCAAGTCGCCTCCCGCGACCACATTCTCCGCATGCGGGCGATCGCTAGGGAGGTTCCGGTTTCCGAGGCCGTCCTCGACTACGGTCTCACCCTGGTCATGGCGACCCATCCCGAGGGCTCGCCGGCTGCCAAACGGTATGTTCGCTACGGCTCCAGCCCTCGCGGCGCCCAAGCGCTGCTCACCGCGGGCAAAATCATTGCCCTCCTCGAGGGGCGCTACAACGTCGCCAAGGAGGACCTCAAGCGCGCGGTGAAATCCGCGCTGCGTCACCGGGTTCTCCTGAACTTCGAAGCCGAGGCCGACGGGATTACCCCCGATCGCCTTCTCGACGAAGTTCAGGCCCATGTCGACTCCTCCGATCGCGATCCGATCCAGGTCTAGCGTTCACCACAAGGTCAAGATGGATTGGATCCTCGATAGCAAAGAGCTCAGACTCCTCGAGGGTCGGCGTCTGAACCCCCGAAAGTCCTTTGCCGGACGGGTTCGTGGCGAGCGGCTCACCCGGCGGAAGGGAGTCAGCATCGAGTTTGCCGACTATAGAGATTACACCAACGGTGACGACCTGCGGCACCTCGATTGGAACGTCCTTGCCCGACTCGACCTGCCGATCATGAAGACGTACCGCGACGAAGAGGACCTGGCCGTATACCTTCTCGTCGACGAGACCGAATCCATGACCTTCGGGCAGCCACCGAAGATCGAGTTCGCCCGCCGAATCGCCGCCGCGTTCGGATACGTCGGGCTCGCCGGAGGGGATGCCGTCCGCTGGCAGCGACTCGGCGTGCGTGAGCCGGCTCGTCCTTTCAGGCGAAGCGTCGCTTCGTACTTTCGCCTTGTCGTCGACGCGACCGCCGACACCCCTTCTGACCGGCGAGGAGGTGTCGCGGACGCGCTGCGCGCGTTCGCACGGCAAAACGTCCGAGCCGGTCTCGTCCTCATCGTGAGCGACGGCCTCGACCCGGAGATCGCCAACGCCGTGCGGATCCTCTTCCCGAGGGGCCACGAGGTCCTCTTCGTCCAGGTGCTCGGCCCGGAAGAGATCGACCCCGATCTCGAAGGCGATCTTCGCCTCCTCGACAGCGAAGGGGGCTCGCCGGTCGAGATCACCGCGAATGGCCTAACTCTTCGCGAATATCGCCGTCGTCTCGAAGACCATAACTCGGCGCTCGCCGAGGCGGTTAGACGAGCCGGCGGTCGGTATGCCCTCGCGCGTACGGATGTAACACTCGAAGCCCTGCTCTCAGGCTCCGTTCGGCGGGAGGGGTGGATGGCATGAGCCTCCAAAACCCCGCCGCGTTCCTCTGGCTGATCCCTCTGGCGGGCGTCATCGTGCTCCTGTACCTGCTGCGAATGCGTCGTCGCGATGTGGTCGTTCCGGCCAGCTTCCTGTGGCCCCAGAGGGTCGAGGAAGTCCGGGCCAACGCGCTGTTCCAGCGTTTGCGATGGAACTGGCTGATGGTCCTCCAGATCCTCGCCGTCGCACTGCTGGTCTTCACTCTCGCGCGGCCTCAGACCAAGCAGAGCGGACTCGCCGGAGAGGTGACGGTGCTTGTCATCGATACCAGCGCGAGCATGGGCGCCACCGACGTGGTTCCGAGCCGATTCGAAGTGGCCCGCCGCCAGGTTCTGGAGACGATTCAGGCGGCGGGAGCCGGAGACCGGCTGGCCCTCATCGAAGCCGGACCTCTGCCGCGTGTGGTGTTCCCGCTGACCAGCGACCCCGCTCGCCAGCGTCGTTCGCTCGAGACCGTTCAGCCGAGCGACGCCGAGAGCGACGTGGGCGAGGCCATGCGCCTGGCCTCTGCACTCGTCGGGGGCATCGACGGTGCGCGGATCGTGCTCTTGAGCGACGGGTGTTTTGCTCCGATCGACGACTTCAGCCCCGGCAAGGCTGCTGTCACCTACCAGCAGATCGGCCGCTCGAGCGACAACCTCGCCGTCGAAGCCCTGGGAGCAAGCGACACACCCGCCGGTCGGCAAGCCTACTGCGGTATCCGCAACTACGGGTTGGACGCCCGCTCGGCGGCGCTGACCCTCTTGGCGGACGGCAAGCCGATCGATTCCGTCCGGTTCGAAGTGGCCGGCGGCAAGACCTGGGGCCGAACTTGCGCGGTGCCCGCCGGAACCAGCGTGATCGAGGCTCGACTCGACGCCAAGGACCAACTCGCCGCCGACAACGTGGGCTACGCCCTCGCCGAAGCCGGCGGTTCGTTGAGAATCCTCCTGGTGGGGCCTGGCGACTTCTTCCTGGAGCGGGCCCTTGCTCTCGACCCCCGGGTGACTTTGGACAAGGCCCCAGCCTTGCCGGCGGGCGAAATGGGATCGGGGTCGAGTGCCTACGACATCGTCGTCTTCGACGGCGTGCCCGAACAGCCAGTTCGCGCAAGAGCCGTACTCACGTTCGGCCGCGCCGGAACTACTTCTCCGGTCCGCAAGACGGGCTCCCTTGAGCGCCCCCGATTCGTCGATTCGGTCGGCCACCCCCTGATGGAGGGGGTCGACCTCGACGGGACGTACATCGAAAGGGCCGAGAAGGTCAGCGTCCAGGGTTCGGCCCGGGTGCTGTCCGAGAGCGACGGCGGTCCTCTTGTCGTCGCCCGAGCCGCACCGAAGCGCCAGGTCTATGTCGCCTTCTCACCGCTCGACTCGGACTTTCCCTTGAGTGTCTCATTTCCGATCTTCGTGGCCAACGCCTTGACGTACCTCGGTGGCACCGTAAGCCAAGAGCACCTGGTCATCCGGGCAGGCCAGGTGTTTCAGGCCACACTTCCCTCCGATTCGGCGGTACTGAAGGGCCCCGAGGGCATCGAGGTTCGGCTCGACGCACGAGAGGGGGGTCGCTCGGTGGTGCGCGAGGCGACCCGCGTCGGCGAGTACCGACTCGAACTTGCCGGCGCGACGACCCAGCGACTCTACGCCCACCTCCGCAGCGAACGGGAGTCGAACATCGAGCCGGCCGACCAGATTCGCCTGGGTGGCGGACAGGCCAAGGCCGTAGAGTCGCCCGCTCGGTTCTCGGACTTTTGGAGGCCGCTGCTTCTGCTGGGCCTTGTGGTCTTGGCCGTCGAGTGGTGGCTCTTTGCGAGGCGGTCGTGATCCGGTTCACCGATCCCCTCTATCTGCTGTTGCTGGCGCCCGTCCTCTTTGGACTCTGGTGGTCGTATCGCCATGTCCACGGAATGGCGCGAGGCCGAAAGCGCTTCGCGTTTTTCGTGCGTGGCGTGCTGGCGGTGTTGCTGATCGGTGCGCTCGCCGGGCCGGAAGCCCTGCGCCCGAACGTCGGCGTGTGCACGATCTTCCTCGTCGATCGCTCGGACAGCGTCGGTGACGAGGACCGGCAGCGGGCGAACGAGTTCGTGGACCAAGCTTTGCGCCAGATCGCCCCCGAAGATCGCGGCGGGGTCGTGGTCTTCGGAAAGGACGCTGCCATCGATGCGGCCCCGGGAGGCCGGCGGGAACTCGGACCGCTCCTTTCGAAGATCGATCCGAGCGCCTCGGACCTCGCCGGAGCGATTCGCCTGGCCAGCGCCGCCTTCCCCGAGGGAAAGGCCCGTCGGATCGTTGTCCTCAGCGACGGCAACGAGACTGCCGGCGACGCCGAAGAAGCCGCGGAAGTCGCCCGCGTCGACCGAGTTCCGATCGACGTCGTGCCCCTCGGCGTTCAAGAAGCGACGCTCGAAGTAGCGGTGCTGGACCTCGAGGCCCCGACCGAAATCCGTGCTGGAGAACCGTTCGATATCCGAGTGATCGTCGATGCGAGCCGTCCTGCTACCGGAGTGCTGTCTCTCGATCGCAATGGCCGCGTGACCCAGGAAATCCGGGTCCGATTGGATGCCGGCAAGAACGCGCTGGTGGTCCCCCAGAAGCTCGAGGACGCTGGATTCCACCGATTCCGCGCGACCCTGAAGGTCGACGGCGACCGAGACATCCGCAACAACGTCGGAATGGGGTTCATCGCCGTCCACGGAAAGCCCCGAGTGCTGCTGGCTCAAGGCAAGCTCGATGATCGAGTGCTGGCCGACGCGATCGCCGAGAAGGGGATCGACGTCGAACTCGTCGGCCCCGGTGGGCTACCGGCCCGGCCGGAGGACTTCCAGAACTTCGACGCGGTGATCTTCAACGACCTCAACGCCTCGACGATCACCGAAAGCCAGATGCGGCGCGTGCAGGTGGCGATCCGCGAATCGGGCATCGGCTTTGCGATGGTCGGCGGCGAGGATAGCTTCCTTCCCGGCGGCTGGTACGGGACGCCCATCGCCGAGGCCTTGCCGGTGGACCTCAACATCCGTCAGCGCAAATCCTTCCCCAGCACGTCGATCCTGATCATGGTGGACGCGAGCGGGAGCATGGCGATGGAAGAGGACGGCATGACCAAGATTCGGCTTGCCGCGAAGGCCGCCGAGGAGACCGTCAAGCTTATGTCTCCGCTCGACCGGGTGGGTGTCGGCGGCAGCACCGACGGCATCGAGATGGTGGCCCCGATGCAGCGCCTGACCGACAAGGCCTCGGTCATCAGCCAGATTCGCAGGCTCAGCACCGGCGGCGGCGGCATCTACTGCCGCCCGACCGTTCAACGCGCCGAGGCGATCCTCAACGCAGAGCCGAGTAAGGTGCGGCACTTCATTCTCCTCGCCGACGGCGCGGACTGCGATCAGCAAGATGGCTGCAATCCGGTCATCGCCCGGATGCGGCTGTCGAAGATCACGACTAGCGTGGTCGCCATCGGCGACGGACCCGACGTCCCCTTCCTGAAACAGCTGGCGAGAATCGGCGGCGGCAGGTTCTACTTGGCCAAGCGTGCCGGGCAACTCCCGGCGATCTTCACCCAGGACGCCGCCGTCATGAGCCGTTCCGCGATCGAAGAGGGCGCGTTCCTGCCGAAGGTACAGGCCGGGGAAGAGATACTGCGCGGAATCGACCTCGGCTCGATCCCCGCGCTTTACGCCTACTGCCTCACCGACCATCGGCCGCTGGCCCGGACCGGGATGCGGACCGCAAAGGACGATCCCCTCCTCGCCACCTGGCAGTACGGCCTCGGCACGACCCTAGCATTCACGAGCGACGCACAACCCCGCTGGGCCGCCCAATGGGTGGGCTGGGAGGGCTTCTCGCAGTTTTGGGCACAGGCGACCCGGGCGATCAGCCGACGCGCGACGAAGAACGACTACCAAACCTCGGTCCGCTACGTGGGCGGCAAGGGCCGGGTCGAGGTCAAGGCGTTCGACAAGTTCGGCAACGCTCTGCCCACGATCGACGCAGAAGTGCGAGTGGCCACACCTTCTGGCTCGGCCAAGGAGATTGCGCTCACCCAGCAGGCCCCCGGCGTTTTCAGTGGCGAGTTCGAGGCCGGAGAACTCGGGTCCTACATCGTCACGGTCGCCGAGAACGATGCCGGCGGCGGAAAGCGGGTCGATGCCACCGGATTCTCGATACCGTACCCAGCCGAATACCGAACTTATCGCACGAACACCGCGCTGCTCGAGCGCCTCGCCGAAGTTACCGAAGGTCGTACCCTCGAAAGACCCGAGGACTCGTTCCGCCCCGTTCCCGACGCCGGTCAGAGCATCTCCGAGCTGTGGCCGCTGTTCGTGTTCCTCGCCGCGCTGCTGCTGCCCTTCGACGTCGGCGTCCGACGCATCGCACTCCCCATCGGCGAGATGCTGGCCCGCGCATGGGGCTGGCTCCGCAGTCGCCGGACTCGCCCGCTCCAGCATACGACGGGCACGACCGTGGAGCGGCTGCAGCGGGCAAAGGAGCGGGTGACCCGGCGCCCGGGTGCTGCCCCCGACCCCATCGCGATCGATCGAGCCGCAGAACAGCCTGCGCCTCGGCGGGAACCGGTCGCACCCTCCGGCGACAGTGCCGCCAAGCGCCTGCTGGAGGCCAAGAGGAAGCGGGAGCAGTAGCTGCGACCTATCGCCCCATGACCTCTTCTTCCACGAGATCACCGGCACGGAATCGGTCGAGAACCGCCTTGCCGATAGGCTTGATCTTCACGCTGTTATCGAAGACATCCTGCACCTCGACCGTGCCTGCGACCGTCAGCGACTTGGGGTCACTCCCGGCCTGTCGAAACACCTGCAGGCGCTGACCTTCATGCAAGCCGGTACTCTTTGGCACGTCGATCGTGCCAGACCCGCTCGAACTGTTACCACTCCAATCCTTGATAACCCCTCGCCAGCGAAGTGGAACACTTTCGTCGGTTACTTCCCAAAATGCTTGAGCGACTGCCTGATAGACCGCACGGTAAAGCACACCGTCTCTATTGCTAAGACTCTGTTGGGCGCTGACGGCGGTCCGCGAGAACGAGGGCTTGGGGCTCACCTCGACAGTCTTTAGGACATTGACGGCACCAAAAGTATCCTCGATAACGAGATTGACGACGACCTTCGCCGTTTGGCGAAACCTTCGCCGCGGCTCGTCAGAATCGTTAGACTCGTTCTTATACTCCGCATAGGCCAGCTCCAATTGTGCGGCAATCTGGAACTGCGAAAGGTAGTCGACGGCGCGTTTCTGGTTATGCTCGATGATGCCCCTGATGGCAAAGGGGGCGGTCGGCGGAGTCGGCACGTCGAGGCCGCGAAGAGCCGTGAAGGGATCGCGGAAAGCGAAACGCTCGAATTGCGGACGAATCGTCTCCCCCGGCGCGAAGAAAGCCGATAAGCCAATCTGATTGACTTGAACTCCCTCCGACTGAAATCCTGTCGCTAGTCGTGGTGGTAAGTAGATCGTAGGGATTCGGACGACACCCATCGAGAGCATCTCGACGATTTCGGGCCAATCGGATTGATCGATCGGCTCCGGACCGATTACTTTGAAGGGGCCCGTCAGTGGATCGCCTAGAACCAAAAGCCATTGGAGCGCGCCTACTTCTATGGGGCGGTATCCATCTCGCTCAAACGGGCTTTGGAGGGTCAACGGGACTTCCTTCGATTGCCTTACGAAGTAATCCCAGACGCTGTCGCGGTCCGTTCGATCCGGCAGCGGCGCCAGCGGCGAGTAGCCTCCTACGAGCACGCCTCCGCGTCCCACTAAAATGCGGAACGTGTCATCGGTGCGATCGAGAACTTTGCCTTCGTCTTGCGTACAAGACCAAGCCGTTCCCTTGGAGATCGTGCTTGTGCCGAATCCGTTGACCCGAAGTTCAGGCATCGAACGTAAGTCCGAGTTAAGCTGGTGATGATGGCGCCGGGTCATGAGTTTGCCTTGCCGAACGCTTACTTCGAGGTACCACTTATCCTTATCCCTTCTGCGCCGGTACCAGTCTCGAGCCGGAGGGTCGAGATGTGTGATGTAAGCCATGCCACGATCCTTGTTGACGGACGCCCCATCCAGGGTTCGACTGCTATTGAGTCTTGCGTATCCGACGCTGTCTAATCGCATATCGGAATAGTTGCCCTTGTCTACGGAAAGAAAGTAGCCTGCGCGAAGCATCAATCCGTCTTTGGGTGTCACCGTTTGAAACTCGGTCTTGGACATGTCCCTGATGTTCAATCCGGTTATCGGAGGGACCAGGATCATGGTTCGAGCCCGGGCAGGTAGATCCAGGTCCTCGACGGCGGATTGTCGAGCCTGAATGCCCAGCGCCAGCAATAGGACTGTCGTCATCGTTTACCTTGCGGCGAAGACTACCACCGATCCGAAGCCCTTGAGTTCGATATCGCCCAGCGAGACAGCGCAGTCCGAGCCGGCGACAGCGCCTGCGGTCGGGCCGAGCAGGCAGCCATAACCAAGTTCGCCGCACTTGCTCTGGATCCTGGCGGCCATGTGCACGGTCTCGCCACTGCTCATCCATTGTGGGAGGCCGCGAACGGTGACCGGCGAGCCGGTGACGTGCCCTTGCTCGATGCCGAAGGTAAGCATCGGCACAAAGTCCTTCGGCAGCCCGGGAATCGGCGCCCGGGCGACCGCCTCTCGCAGAACCGGCACCGCTTCGAGGCATCGCCGAACCTGATCCGCCGCTCCTCCTCCGCGCCAATGGACCAGTACGCCATCGCCCAACGGCCTCTCGATTTCCGCGCCCAGGCCCTCCACCGCATCGGTGAGGCGCTGAACGATCGTCCCCATGACCCGGTCGGCGGCGACCGGTCCCAGCTCACGCACCAGCGGCGTCGAGCCGACCAGGTCCACGAACATCACCGTCGCCTCCTCGTCGATCGGCTCGGACCGACCGTAGACCCTTCGGCGGAGGCCGAAGCCTTCCAGCGCGACACAGGCGACGACCGCGATCCCGATCGCGAGCAGGGCCATGACCGGGCTCGTTAACCCTAGGGTCGAGCCGAGCCAGCCCGGTATGAACCAGGCAACCAAGCCGGCTCCGACCAGCCCGAGCGTCGCGCGAATTGGTCGAAGACCCAACATCGAGACCGCCCCGAACGACGCCAGCAGGGTCGCGACGACAAGCGAGGCCCAACCTGGTGCGAACGGCGGAGGTGCTGGACTGGAAACTGCCGCCGCAACCCGAGTGACGAACTCCACACCTTCCACGGTCCCGAAAGGGCTTACGTGTCGGTCCGTGCCTCTCACTCCACCGACGATCACGACCTTTCCCTGTGCCTTCTCAGGAGTTGCGAGCAGGTCATCGACGGCCAAAAACTCTGGCGCACTCGACTCCGGAATGAGCAGTCGCCCCTTCTTGTCGCTCGGCACTACATGTGTCCCCAGGGTAAGGCGCCCTTCGAACCAATCCACGTCGTCGTACGGATCGAGCGCCAATGCCACCGCAGCCGCGAGCACACCGATGTGGAAGAAGGGCTCCACTTCGTCACCACCGACGAGGTCGGCGATTCCCAGTTCGGTATGCCCGCTCGTCGAACCGTAGTAGACGGGCGAGTCGTTCGGGAGAAACGGGGGCTTGGCAAAACGCGACCCTTCCGTGCCCTTGAACTCTTGGATCGCTGGCACGATGACGGGAATCGAGGACTGACGAATGGCCCTCTCCAGGCGGCTGTTCGGTCCCGGTGGACCCGGTTCCTTGAACTCGAGGTCGAAGACCACCCCCTTCGCTCCGGCTCTATCGACCTTCTCGACCAACTCGGCGTAAATTGCTCGGGCTTCCTCGTTCCCAGGCGGCAGGCCAAGGCGGGTGAAGACCTCTGGGCCGACCTCCGCGATCAAGAACGGTGAAGCATCGGCGCTGCCGAGGTGCGCTCGGAGCGCACCTTGATCGAGCTGGCCCAACCAGGGCCACGACATCCGCAGTGCGAAGGCGGCGGCGCCGGCAGCCAACGACACCGCGATCACTCGCGCGATGGTTCGAAGCGGTGTCGAGCGTGCCATGCCGAGGCCGATTATGGGGCGCGAACGGTACACTTCCCGCTCCATGGCGACCAAAATCGGGATCAACGGCTTCGGAAGGATCGGCAGGCTTTCGCTTCGCGCATTGGTGCAGAGGTACCCGGGAATGATCGACGTGGTCGCCATCAACGACCTCACCGACACCCTCACCAACGCCCACCTCTTCAAGTACGACACGACCTACGGGCCGTTCAAAGGCGAGGTCTCCTACGATGACACGGGCATTACCGTCAACGGCGATCGAATGCGGGTGTACGCCGAGACCGAGCCGGCCAAGATCCCCTGGGACGAACTCGGCTGTGAGATCGTCCTTGAGTGCACCGGTCGCTTCACCGACGCCAACCTGGCCAAGGCCCATCTCGAGCGAGGCGTAAAGAAGGTCGTCATCTCGGCACCTGCTAAGAACGAAGACGTGACGATCGTGCTCGGAGTCAACGACTCCATGTACGATCCCGCCAAGCACCACGTCATCTCGAACGCCTCGTGCACCACCAACGGCCTTGCGCCAGTGGCGAAGGTCCTCCACGAGAAGTTCGGCATCCTGCGTGGACTCCTCACGACGGTTCACGCCTATACGAACTCCCAAAAAACTGTCGATACCGCGGCCAAGGACCTTCGCGATGCCCGTGCCGCCGCCGAGAACATCGTCCCCAGCAGCACCGGCGCCGCCAAGGCGGTCGGACTCGTCATTCCCGAACTCAAGGGCAAGTTCACCGGCATGGCGTTCCGGGTCCCGACCCGAACCGTTTCGGTCGTCGACTTCACCGCGCTCCTCGCTCGCGAGGCTCCCCCGGAAGAGATCAATGCGGCGATGAAGGCGTATGCGGACGGGTTGATGCGCGGGATTCTTCGCTACACCGACGAAGAACTCGTCTCGAGCGACTTGATCGGCGACGAGCACAGCAGCATCTTCTCGGCGGTCGACACGATCGGGTTAGGAGACTTCGTCAAAGTGGTGGCTTGGTACGACAACGAGTGGGGCTACTCCTGCCGAATCGCCGACATTTGCAAGTTCCTGATCGACAGAGGACTCTAGGCTCGCCGGCGCGCCTTCCACATTTCGTGCAGCAGCACGGCCTGTCCGCCGTGGTACGAGTCGTGCTCGACGACGTGGGCGAGGACCCAGCGCACCGACACCGAGCAGTTCTTTCGCTCGATCATCCGAGCCGGATCCTCCCCGACAAGGGCCGCCACCGAGCGGGCGCGGTAGCGATCCTGCAGATCGAAGTACCACTCGATGGGCTCAGCGGGAGGCGTCGGCCACCGGCCACCGTACTGGTGGACTTCATCGCTGAGCAGCAGGACCGAGTCCGCTTTCTTCCTCCGCTTCTTCGCAACGAAGCCTTCGAACCAATGGAGTTCGCAGTCGATCATGTGGAGGATGAGGGCTCCGATGCTGTACGCATCGGGCCAGGGCTGGTAGACGATGGCCTCGACCGGAGGCAACTCCAAGTTGCTCCGCCACTCTCGCGTCGAATCGTCGAGGGCGGCTATGAGAAGGCCCAGTTCGGGGTCGAGCCCTGCGCGAGGTACTACGTCGTAGATCTTCATCGCTCACTCGTCGACTGGCCGGATCTCGACGAGGAGGTCGCCTTCCGCGACTTGGCGTCCGATCTCGACAGGGAGCCGTTCCACGGTGCCCGAAAACGGCGCGGTGATCGGCTGCTGCGTCTTCATTGCCTCAAGGACGAGGAGTTTGTCCCCGGTTTCGACCCGATCCCCGATCGCCACGAGAACGTCCACGATCTGTCCCGGCATCGGCGCCCGCGCTTCGCCGGTGAGAACCGCCCCACCACTATGTCGCTTTGCGCCGGCCCGCTCGATGGTGAAGACACGACCGCGATAAGAAACGAGCACCTTATCGCCGAATCGAACCGCGGCTGCGGAACGAGTGCCCGAGGCCGTTCGCACAAGCAGCCGATCGCCCGCCGGTCGAACCTCGGCGGATCGAGGATCGAGGTCGATTTCGACTCCATTCACCAGCCTCTTCACGTGAGCGCCCCCTCAGGTTTGCGAGCCGCAAAGGCGCGGGACGCCTCGATGAAAGCCCCGAACAGGCGGCGGGTTGCCTCATCATTCGGCGTGCGCTCGGGGTGCCACTGCACACCGAAAAGCCACGGTCTCGACGTCGACTCCACGGCTTCGATCGTTCCGTCGGCGTGTCGGCCGACGACTTTCAAGCCATGGCCGATTTGGTCCAGAGCTTGGTGATGGTAACTCTTGCCGTGAACACTGTTGGAGCCCACCAGTCCGGCGAGCCGGCTCGATGGTTCGAGAGCGTATTCTTGCAGCGTACCGGTAATGTGCTCGTCGGTCCCGAGTCGGTCGGGAAGGTGCTGATCGAGGGTTCCGCCGTGCATGACCCCGAGAAATTGGCAGCCGTAGCAAATGCCGAGAATCGGGAGCTCGGGATCGACAGCCGCATAGAGCCTGCGCTCGGCCTCGAACCGAGCCGGATCCACTAGGTTCGCTTCAGGGTGATTCTGCTGCCCGAAGTGACGGGCGTCGATGTCGTCGCCACCGGGTATGAGCCAGCCGTCGAGCATCGGGGCGACCTGGGCGACGTCGGTGCATGGCGTGAGCAAGACGGGATTCCCGCCGGCTTGGGTGATCTGCTCGGCGTAGTTGTAGTTCAGCTTGATCGTTCCGCCGGTCCTCGGGTCGGCAGGGTCGATCTGAGAATCTGCCACGATGCCGACGATCGGCTTCATGCGATGAGTGAGCCGATCGATTCGACATTGGCCTTGACCGCGTTCAAGAAGTCGGCAGCGCCGACCCCGTTGATCAGCCGATGATCGAAGGTCAAGGCTAGGTTCGCACAACGCGTCAGCTTGACTTCGGCGGAAGTGTCCTGATCGATCCCATAGTAAGATTCGCCGAGGAACAAGGTGGCGACTCCCGGCGGGACCACGACGGGGACCGCATCTCGCAGTCCAGCGGCCTGCATGTTGGTCAGGCTGATCGTTACCGACTCGTTCGCTTGATCTTGGCCGGACCTGGCAAGGTCGATCTGGGCGCGGATGCGACTCGCGAAATCCCGCCACTCCAATTGGTCGGCGTCGTCCACCACGGCGAGAACCAGTTCGTCGCCGGGCAGGGCGACTGCGATTCCGAGATGGGCCGTGTTATAGGTTCTCAGCGTCCCGTCTCCGACCAGCGTCGAGCGGAACATCGGGAAGTCCTTGAGGGCTCTCGCGACGGCGAAGGCGAACATGGTGAAGGCCGAGGGCTGGAAGTCCCCACCGGCCGACTTGATCCGGGCACGGAGGTTTTCGACGGCGGCCCATTCGCACACGACCGAGATCGTGCCTGGGACCACCAGTTGGGAACCTCGCACGAGCCGAGAAGCGAGAAGACGCTGTTTTTGGGCGAGCGGCTGCTCGGTGTAGCTGCTACCGACCATCGGCGCTGCGCGACCGGAGAGGTAAGCGTCGATGTCTTCCGGCATCAGCTTCGAGCCGGCCGCGGGAATCGCGGCGATCTCCTCGTCGCTCAGTCCCTTCTCCTTGGCATAGGCCCGCGTTCGGGGAGGCATATCGGTTCGCCGCGCGGCCGTCGACTCCGGCGCGGGAGCCGCCCGGGTCTGGGCCGTCTCCGCTGCGGGAGCCCCGTGGGCGCCCGGGATTTCCTCGATCCCCTCGCCAACCTCCATCTTCGCGACCTCGCCGCCGATGGGGAGGATCGTGTCGACCGCCGCGAGCCACTCCGTTAAGGTCCCCTCGTAAGGCGATTCGACGTCCATAACCGCCTTGTCCGTCTCCATCTGATAGATCGGCTCGTCGCGACGGACGCGATCACCGGGACTCTTGAGGACGGCGACGAGCCGCGCCTCTTGCAGGCCTTCTCCGATTTGGGGAATTCTCAATGAAACGACTGGCATATGGACCTCGGCGGCATTTTGGCATAGGGCCCCTGAACGTAGCGCGGGGGCCGACGCCATCGGCGCCGGCCCCCGCATCAAAAATCGCTCGGGTCCGGGATGTTAGCCCGAAACCTCCTTGACATTCGTGGCTTTGAACGTCGCTTCGTTGACGAACTTGAACAGCTTGCTGCCCTGGTACTCGGCGGTGAGCGCATAGCGGATCTGTTCGCCGGACTTGGTCTTCCTCTTCATCTTCATCTTTCGAACGTCCGATTCGGGGACGTCGACGTGAGAGCGAGTCTTCAAGTTATAAAACTGCATTTTTCCCTCCGTTGGCCTTTGGCTCCCGCCTTGGCTTAAATTGTGAACACTCGTAAGAATATCACAAGTCAGGTTGATTTCAACCTATCCTTACCGGTTTTTTGACCGGCGCCGCCTAGTTTGCCCTCTCCGACTCGATCCGGTCAAGGTCCCGAGCACGGAATTCGGGGCTATACTGTCCCGTGGATTACTTGTTGTTCGTCTAGGGACTTGTCTATGAAATCAACGTTATCCGGCATGCGACGCAAGGTCTCCGACCGTGAAGCCACCGAATTCGAAGAGCGGAGCCTCGCACTTCTCAAGCGCGAGGGATTCCGGATCACGATGCCTCGAGTCCAGGTCATCCGAACCCTGGCCCAGAGCCACACCCCGCTGACGGCGTACGGCATCCACGAGCAGATCGTGTCCACCGGGGGCCGAATCGACGTCGTCAGTGTCTATCGCATCTTAGAGACGCTTACTAGAATTGGTCTTGTCCACCACATCTGCCACATCGGGCTCGTCGATGGCTACCTCGCTTGCCAACTGGGCAGCGAGCATCTGAGCGAAAGCCAGCACCTCTACTGCACCAAGTGCGAGGCCGTCCGAGAGGTCGAGACTCCGGCGGAGGTACTTCGGGCGATTCGCCGGCAGCTGAAGGACCTCGCGTTCGAGCCCACGAGCATCAAGATCGAAATCATCGGGACCTGGATCGAGCCCAACGGGAAGTAGACCGAACCGTTCGGGGAAAATGGAGGTGTGCTCGCTTTCGCCTCCGCCGCTCTCGCCCTTGCGGGTCCTGTCGCCTTCGCCCAGGAAACCGAGATCGATCGTCTCTTCGCCGACTTCGCCCGCCCGGGAGTACCAGGCTGCTCCGTCGCCATCGTTCGCGACGGAAGGACGATCTACCGCAAATCGTTCGGCGAAGCGAACCTAGAGTACGCCATCCCGATCCGAGAAGACACTCCCTTTCATATCGCGAGCGTCTCGAAGCAGTTCACGGCCTTCTCCATCTTCCTTCTCGCGCGCGAGCGCAAGCTGAGCCTCGACGACGACATCCGGAAGTACCTTCCCGAGTTGTCCTATCAGAACAACACCGTAACGATCCGGCACTTGATCCACCACATCGGGGGAATTCGCGATCAGTGGGACCTCGCCGTCATGGCGGGCTGGCGGATGGAGGACGTCATCACTCATCACGATCTGCTCGGGTTACTGTTCCGGCAAACGGAATTGAACTTCACGCCCGGTTCGGCCTTCATGTATTCCAATGGCGGATATTCGCTCCTCGCCGAGATCGTCGCCCGCGTCTCGGGAACGCCCTTTCCCGCCTTCTGTAGAACACGAATTTTCGAACCCCTCGGTATGAAGAACACCCGCGTCTTCTCCGACGCCCACGCACTCGTGCCCGGTCGGGCCTACTCCTATCGGCCAGGCGAGGGAGGCTGGGAGAAGGCCCTGCTCTCGTATTCGAATATGGGAGCGACGAGTATCTTCACGACCGCCGACGACCTCGTTCTGTGGGACCGAAACTTCGAAGATCCAAAGGTCGGGGGTCCCGCCGTCCGAGACTGGATGCTCGTACGGGGCGTGCTCACTTCGGGCCGGACCATCGAGTATGCAGGAGGTTTGCTCTGCTTCCAGTACCGCGGCCTCGAAGCAGTCGAGCACGCGGGAGCCGATGCCGGATTCCGCTCGGAGTACATCCGATTCCCAGGCCAGCGGCTGTCGATCATCCTGCTAAGCAACCGCGCGACGTTCGCTGGGCCCGAAGTAGCCCGGCAGATCGCCGACATTCTCTTGGCCACGGAGTTTTCGCAGCCCAAACCGCAGCCACCGACGGTCCCAGCAGCACACAAGCCCGTGTCCGACCGTGAATTCGCGGAGATCGTGGGCGACTATAAGTTCGAAACCGGCCGCTGGATCACGGTGCGGCGTTCGGGCGATCATCCAGTAGTACGGCTCGACGACGGCCCCGAAGTGAACCTGGTCAAGACCGGGGAGAGCAAGTACGTCGTCGACCGGGTCGGGATCGGCGTGGAGTTCGTCGTCGCCCCTGGTGGCGGCAAATCTCCCAAGCTCGTCTTGGAGACTCAACGGCCGATGGTCGCAGTCAGGGAAAAGCTGGCCTGGCCGACGGCCGCCGAGCTCGCCCGGCTCGCCGGCACTTATGTCAGCGACGAACTGGGGGTGCGTTACGAGATCGTGATACAGCCGGATGGCGGGCTCCTCTTGCGCCATCCGCGCGACGACTTTCCGCTCACCCTCGTGTTGCCCGATCGGTTTGCCTCCAGCCTCGGACGGATCGCGGTCGAGCGTTCGAAATCGGGTCGGGTGATCGGTTTCCGAGTGACGAGCGATCGTGCGGTCGGCGTACGATTCCGCAAGGAGTAAGGGGGCGAGCTCGCATCCCTTTTGGGCTCTCGCTCGTCTTTATCCTTTCGGCTTGGATCGGGTACGCTAGCCGAATTCTTCTTTAGGACTCGTTTCGAGCAAGTGACACCAACGATGAACGACGAACAGTTGACGCCAACTGGCGAACCGACCCCGGCCACGACCGCCGTCCAAAACCCGGTCCAGCCCGAGTCGGCCGAAGCCGCCGGCGTCGCGCCCGATACTACGACCCTCCCCGCCGAAGCTCCCTTGGAGCCTGCCGCCCCGACATATTCCGCTCCCGAAGAGCCTGCCGCCGAAGCCCCGAGTGCCGAACCGGCGCCGGAACCGGCTTCGGAGCCCGTGATGGAAACGGCACCCGCCATGCCCGAACCCGAGCCCGAGCCGGTGATGTCGACGACGACCGTCGAGCCGACCCCTGCTCCGGAACCCACTCCGGCTTTCGAGGCGCCGCCGCCTACTCCGACTCCGGTAGAAACCGGCCCGGAAAAGGTGGCGATCGTGGACGACAGTGCTCTCTTCGAAGCGGCGATGGCCGAATTGGAAACGCAGGAAGAGGGCGATCCCTCGTATCGCAAGCTGACCAAGGGCGACCGCGTCGAGGCGACCGTCATCCAGGTGGAGAACGATCGCGTGTTCGTCGATCTCGGTACGAAGTCGGAAGGCGTCGTGCCCCTCGCCGAATTGACGGAAGAGATTTTGGAGACCGCTCATGGTCACGTCCAGCCCGGCGACAAGATTCACGTCGTCGTCCTGCGCGGCGAGGGCGGTGACGGCAATCCGATCGTCTCCAAGAAGCGCGCTGAGTTCGAAGAAACGTGGAACCGCATCGTCGAGTCCTTCGGCGACGGAAAGACCCTGACCGCCCAAGTCGTGGACCGGGTCAAGGGTGGGCTCGTGGTCGACATTGGCGTTCGGGGCTTCGTGCCCGCCACCCATGTCGGCAACGGCCGTCTTCGCAACATCGAGAAGTACGTCGGCCAATCGATCCCGCTCAAGATCATCGAGATCGACCGCGAACGCAAGAAGGTCGTGCTTTCGAACAAGCTGGCGGAAGACGAGCGCCGCGAGAGCGTCCGAGAGAGGATATTCACCGACGTCTCGCCAGGCGACCGGCTGGAGGGCGTGGTCCGAAGGCTGACCGACTACGGCGCGTTCGTCGACCTCGGCGGCATCGACGGCCTCCTCCACATCAGCGAGATGTCTTGGATGCGGATCAACCATCCTCGAGAGGTCCTCAAAGAAGGCCAGAAGATCACCGTCATGGTGCTGCGCCTCGAAGCGAACGTGGGCAAGATCAGCCTCGGGCTTCGCCAGGTCCTTCCCGATCCGTGGAACCTCATCAAAGAGAACTACAAGATCGGCCAGAAGATCCAGTGCAAGATCAACCGGCTCGTTTCCAGCGGCGCGTTCGTGAAACTGCCAGAAGGCGCTGAAGCCTTCCTGCCCGTCAGCGAGATCTCGACCCGCAGGATCGGCAAGCCAAGCGATGTCCTCACCGAAGGTCAAGAGGTCGAACTCGCGATCATCGACTTGCGGCCGGAAGAGCGCCGTATGGTCCTCAGCCTTCGCAGCACGATGCCGATGGAGCCCCGCGATCGCGGGAGCGATTTCGGCGGTGGTGGCGGCTATGGCGGTGGCGGCGGATACGACGACGAGTTCCGCAAGGGCCCAGGCGCCAAGAAGGGACCCAAGAAGGGCCGACGCGGCGGCGGTCGCCACGACGAAGACTTCGACGACAGCCCGATTGTCGGCCGCGTGCCGACTGGCGGCGCTACCATCGGCGAGCGGTTGGGCATGCTCAAGGGATTCCTTGGCCGGAACGAGGATGAAGACGAGGAAACGGCGGTCGACGAAGTCGAAGTCGCCGGCACCGCCGAGGTCCAAGAGGTCGCCGCAGAGGCCGTAGCCCAGCCCGTGGCCGAGATGATTTCGGAACCCGCGGCAGAAGCACCCGCCGAGCCAGCGGTCGAAGCCCCTGCGGAAGCCGAGACTACTGCGAAAGCCGAGATTCATGCGGAAGTCGTTACTCCTGCCGAGATCGAGACTCCCGTGGAACCCGAAACGAGCGAGTCCGCGAGCTAGGGACCCTGGTAGTGGGAGCCCCCCGCCCTTAAGGCGGGGGGCTCTCTTGTTGGGCCTTAGGCGTACTTCGCCGATAGGAGCGCGAAATCGCCGATGTCGATCTCGCCATTCTTGTCGAGGTCGTAGGATGCGTTCCAGTGCTTATCCGTCGCGGTTGAACCGTAGGCGGCTCGGAACGCAGCGAGATCGCTCGCCTTGCGATTTTCATTCGCACGACGCTCCGAGAGCAGCGCGAAGTCCGCGATATCGATCTCGCCGTTCTTGTCGAGGTCCAATTCTCCGTCGTATCGGTCGTCGCCCTTGGTGCTGCCAAAGGCGCGGCGAAGCAGTTCGAATTCGTCGGCGGGCTTGTTCTTGCGAATGGACTCGGAGTACAGAGAAAAGTCGCCGACGGTGATCTCGCCGTCCTTGTCGAAGTCGACGTCCGCGTTCCAGTTCTTGTCGCCTTCCGAACTGCCGAACGCCGAACGGAGGGCCTTCATCACATTGTCGTTGGCCAGCGGTGTGCCGGATCGGTCGGGCGGAGCACCTTTGGAGTGCGCGGGCTTGGCCGCGCTTTCTTTGGACTGCGCGGGCTTGGTCACGCTATCTTTGGGGTGTGCGGGCTTGGCCGCGCTTTCCCGTACGCTCGCGGGACCGGGGAACAGCCGGCCTGCCTGACGAGCCTGCAATGCCAGAATGCCTTTCAATTGAATCATGGTTCTCACCTGTCGAATGCGGGCAGTCCGCATCCCTTACCATGATTGTCGGCGCGATCTATCAGGATTCTTACCGGTACTCGGGCACTTTCTCGGCCTCAGGTCGAGAAGTCGATCCCATGACCGTCGAAACGACCCGATTCGTCCGCCGCCGAGTTGTCCGTTTCGAGCGCTTCTTCCTCGTGGAGCTCAACGGTATCGTGAGGCTCGCGATCCTCGTCGTCTCCGCGCCGCTTCCGGCCGTCGCGAGCAGCGATGGCCTGATACGGCGAGGCAATCTGAACCTTCGCCGCCGTCGCGATCGGATTGACGCGATCGACGGAAGCCACCGACGTTCAGGCGACCTGTGGCGCCGCCCCCTCTTCGCGCAGATAGGTGCGCAGGCGCATCATGGCCTGGGCGTGGAGCTGGTAAACCCGTGATTCACTGACGCCGAGCACCTTGCCGATCTCCTTAAAGGTCAGACCTTCGAAGTAGTACAAAGCCACCACGAGGCGCTCGCGCTCGGGCAGGTGATCGACACCCATCGCCATCAGGCGCTTGATTTCGCGTCCTTCGACTTCACCCGACGTGTTCGAGGTGTCGTCCACGATCATCTCTACATAGTGAACATGGTCGTCGGGGTCGCCGTTGCCCAGGATGTCGTCGAGGCTGTAGATACTGGTTCGGCCCATGCGGACGAGCAGTTCTCCCACGTCGTTTTCGGTGATGCCGAGCCGTTCGGCGACCTCTCGGTTGGTAGGCGGTCGCCCGAGGGCGGTTTCCAATGCCATCGTCGCCTTGTCGAGGGCTTTCAGCTTCTCGCGGACGCTTCGGGGGACCCAGTCCTCCTCACGGAGCATTTCGAGGATCGCGCCGCGGATGAGCGCGATGGCATAAGTCTCGAACTTGACGTCGCGAGTCGGGTCGAACTGGTCGACGCTTTTGATGAGGCCGATCACTCCTGCGCCTATCAGGTCTTCCTTGTCCAGACCGGTGGGAATGTTGGTCACCAGCCGGCCGGCGGTGATCTTGACGAGATACGAATAGTGGTTGATCAGCTCGAAGCGCGCTTCGGAATCCTTGTAGACCTTAAAGTCGATCCAGCAGCGTTTCAGTTGGTCGGGCGACAAAGACATTCAGAACCTCTCGACGAAAGCATTATCGTTCTCCTTCCACGGGCGCCGTCGCTTCCAACTGCATCGGTTCGTCGCGGTCGCGCACCACCCTAATCGTAAAGAATACATACCATAACTGAGTCGCGATCACCCCGGTGAGATACGCGATGCCCGCCCTCATCAAGCAACTGACGGGCTCGACCCCTCCAACGGTGCCGGCGGCCAGTGCGACCAATGCCATTAGACCTCCGATCAACTGTGGCATCGTCTCACACCCAGGATGGATCATCGGCCCATGGTTTGGCCGCCTTTAGGGCAATCCTCGACTTTTTTGAGAAGTCCGCGAATGGGCGAACCTGAAGCGAGTTGGGAGAGGCTCAGAGATGCTTGGTCAGCTCCGCCGCAAACTCCGCGGGCGGCATGTAGCCCGTTAGCCGACCGAGAACTTCGCCGTCGGAATCGAGAACCAGCACGACGGGAAAGACGTTCACCCGGTATCGAGCGGCTATTCCCGGCTGCCGCTCGGCATTCACTTTCACCGGGATCGCCTTGGAGGCGAGCTCGACGACTTCCTTGTCGACGAAGGTCTGAGTATCGAGCTTTTTGCAGTAGCCGCACCAGTCCGTATAGAAATCCACGATGACCGGCCGGCTTTCCTTCTTCGCTGTGGCAAGGGCTTGGTCGAGATTGTCGCCCCACGGGATCCCTTGCGCGAGGCGTACGCGGGGACCGCTTCCGGCCGAGTCCTCGACTGCGCCTGGACTACATCCGGCAAGGACGGCAAGCGACGCGGCAAACGCGAGAATTCTGCGCAAGTGAGTTCTCATAGTTGAAAGACTATACGTCGGTTCTCCGCCCCGCGGTGCAACCACCTCGCCAGGATCACGTCCCCCTCGTGTTGCCGAAGAGATCGACGTGCAGCCGCGGGGTCAGACGATAGCCGCGGGAGAGGCAGACCTCGACGAGAGCCCGCTGGCGACGGTGAAGCGTGACGGCGTCGGTGCCTTCCGCCATGAGGAACACCCGACCGGGCTCGGCCCCGCCTGCCGCCACGATCGCGGCGATCTCGACCAGATCGGCCTCCAGGTCGCGTTCGGGATCGACCACGAACTTCAGCTGATAGGGGTAGGCCTCGATGAGCCGTTTCAGCACATCGGGGGACGAGCGATCCCGCTCGTGGCGGTCACGCCATGCGCAATCATCCGGCGTCGAGTTGGCGAGCTTGGGGCTGATCGACATGAGGTTGCAGGACAGGTCGCGGTAGACGGTGCCGGCGGTCTCCACCGTGATCGTCCGGCCACGCGCGTGAAGGCGATCGGCCAGTTCGACGATGGGCTCGAAGAGCATAGGCTCGCCACCGGTGAGTACGGCATGAGATGTCGAGGACTCCAGGACCTTTTCGACGATCTCGTCGATCGTCATCACAGGCCCCTCGGGCGCCCAACTCGCATAGGGAGTGTCGCACCACGAACACCTGAGATTGCACCCGCTGACCCGTACGAACACCGACGGAGTGCCCAGCCATGCTCCTTCGCCCTGAATGCTCGTGAAAATTTCTGCGATGCGGAGTCCGCTCATCGAACCGCATCGTACGCTGGATCGGCCAGACCCAGTTCTTCGAACGCGCCGAGTCGAATCCGGCAGCTGTCGCATTCTCCGCAGGGCCGTCCTGCAGTATCGGGATCGTAGCAAGAGTGAGTGAGCGCGTAATCGATGCCCAACTCGAGCCCGCGGCGGATGATCTGAGCCTTGGTCAGTTCGATGAGGGGTGCATGAACTCGGAAGGGCCGCCCCTCCACCCCGGCCTTTGTCGCCAAGTTGGCGAGCCGCTCGAAGGCTTGGACGAACTCGGGGCGACAGTCTGGATAGCCCGAATAGTCGACGGCGTTGACGCCGATGAAGAGATCCTGGGCGCCGAGGACCTCCGCCCATCCCAGAGCATAAGCGAGGAAGATCGTGTTTCGGGCAGGCACGTAGGTGATCGGTATGTCTTTCCCTCGTTCCTCTTCAGTTCGGCTCCGAGGCACCGGGAGATCGGCGGTAAGCGCAGAACCGCCGAAGGCTCGAAGGTCGATCTCGATGACTCGGTGCTCCCGCGCTCCGATCGCCTTGGCCACCCGACGGGCGGCCAACAGTTCGACTTCGTGGCGCTGACCGTAGTCGAACGAAAGGGCGAGAACATCGAAACCAAGCGAGCGGGCGATGGCGAGGGTCGTCGCCGAGTCGAGCCCCCCACTCAAGAGCACCACCGCCGAGCCCTGGATCATGCATAGAGTTTAGCGCCTCGGTGAAAACACCAGGCCCCGGGCGGATGGCGATGGCCTACAATGGAGTCGGTGTTCCGTCTACTCATCTGCTCGACCTTGCTCGCAGCCTCTTTGGCCGCTAAGGGCCAGGCCGTGCCCGTCGACCTCGCCGGCAGGTACTTAGCGCCGGGAACGGGACAGCAGGCACGAGCCAGTACCTCGGGCGCCGACCGGGTCGGCGAGCCTACCGGAGTCCTCGAGGGCACCTTCACGCCCTTCTCCGATGCGCTCAAGCCGCCGCGGCTCCTCGCGGTGAGCCTCGCCGGGGCCGGCTGGCTGTCGGAGATTCGGCTGTCCGGCGCCTGGGACGCTGGCGAGGAGGCTCGGATCGGCTCTATGGCGGGCAGCGCCGCCGTCATCGTCGAGCGCAGCGGGACGGGATTCCGCTTCGTCGATCCCGATGACGGCTCGGCCTTCTTCGCAGACACCGGCGGGGCCGCACGATTCCTCCTCGAGTCGGCGGTGGACGCGGTCGGCCTGAAGTCGCTGAGGGTGACCGCCCTCGACGGCGCCAATGCCGGATCTTTCGGCGTAAGCGCATCCAATTCGGGCGGACCTAGCGGCGCGACCGCCGGATTCGAAGTGTCGCTGAGTTCCACGGTACCTTCCCTTGCCGACCTCCAAGTGCTTCGGTTCGAGGTCGGGCGGCCGGGCAACAGCCTCTTCCTCCATTGCGACGATCCCTACGTGCGGCCAGGCGAGACGATCGACTACCGTCTCGGCATGGCAAACCTAGCTCAGCCTATCGGTGGGTTTCAGGCCTTTTTGGCGGAAGTGGACCCCTTTGCCCTACAGAATTACGTAACGGGTCTGTACACCCCGACGCCCTTCCCCACCGCTCGCTTCTGGGGCGATCCGATTCCCGCCAGTCTCTTCCTCGCCGGGGGAATCCCTTTCGGCGGTTCGCTCGTGCAGGCGGACGCTCGGCTCGCCAACCTCTATTTTGTGGCCGCGCCGGGTTCGGGACCCGTCGGCCTCATGATCCGGCCCGACAACGGCGGCGGCTTCGAGACCTTGTTTGCCGACGACCTCGGCACCGCCTACTACCCGGCGCGGCATGCTTCGAACGTGGTCCTCATCGACCCTGATCAGCCGCTCATCGACGACCTCACCGCGACCCAAGAGGACGAGGACGTCCTCGACCACGGCATCGCGGCCGGACCGATCCGGATCGCGTTCCGTACCGAAGACCTTCTCTCGGGACTGGGCCCTCGCCCCCGGGTGCTGCTCGACTTCGCGCCTCCCGGCCCCGGGAGCGAGGATATCAGCCGGGACGCTCGGTTCGATGCAGTGACTGGTCTGTTTTTCGTGGAGGCCGAGGTCGAGCTCTCGGTCGCCGACAAGCCGGGCACCCTCTATGTCGACGCCGAGGACGATGCGGGGAACGTCACCAGTTGGTCTGCGTCCTTCAATCCTGGGCTTATCGTCGAGGGCGAAGTCCTCCTTGAGGACTTTTTAGGCGACCCCAGCGAGTGGCAGGTTTCCATCGGGGTCCGCACGCCGGGGAGCCCCGTGCCCGTCTTCGAGCGTGACGTTCCCCTCGACGCCAATGGCCGGTATCGAACACGCTTCCCCGTGGCCCCCGGCACTTACGACCTCGCCGCTAAAGCCTCCCACTGGCTCCGATCGACGCGAACGAACATCTCTCTCTCCTATCCCGCCACCGTCGCCGTCGACTTCTCACTCGTCAATGGCGACTGCAGCGACGACAACGAGATTGATATCGGCGATTTCGCGATCCTCTCCGCCCATTTCGGCGCCGTTCTCGGCGAGCCCGGATACAACCGCCAAGCGGACCTCAATGGGGACGAAGAAATCGACATTGGCGATTTCGCAATCCTGTCCGCCAACTTCGGCCAAACCGGCGACGAGTGATCCTGTAAGATTGGGCGAGTGGCGGACAAGGCGTGGTCTCGGCGGCACAGGGTCCTCGGCAATCTCCTGCCGGGCCTCGTCTGCCTGCCCTTGCTCATTCTCGGGCTGATCTACTTCAAGCCCGAAGACCCGCTTAGCGGGCCTGCGATCTGGCTCTTCGTCGCCTTCCCGATCGTCGGGTGGATCGCTCTGAACTTCCTGGGCCTGCATCAGAACGCCTATCTTCGGCGCGAGCTTGCGCGTCGTCTCGGTTTCGCCGGTAACCCACCTTCGCCCGAGCGCTACTTCGTCGGGATCGCCCGACCCAAGTACCGGAGCATCCTCGATCCCCACGAGGATCTCGGCTTCCTCATCGTTCACGACGACCGGCTCGAATTCGTCGGCGAAACCGTACGCGTGGAATTGCCAAGGGACGACATTATCCAGGTCCGATTCCGAGCCAATCCCCACGCGGTCGTCCTGCTCGGCAGGTGGATCAGCGTCGAAGGGCTCGTCAAGGGAACCCCGGTGCGCCTCCTGATCGAGCCGCGCGAGAAGGCGACCCTGCTCGGCAACCTCTTTGCCGGCGAGGGGCTCCGTCAGAGGCTGGCGTCGTGGCTCTCCGCCGATTCTGCCGACGGATCGCGCGCGTAGCCGCCCCAATAGAGCAGCCACCCGGTGAAGACAACCACCCCGAAAGCCGCCTTGGCCGCTGCGGGGACGTTCGGGTTGAAGCTGAAGAACCCCTCCACAGGAGCGGCGAGGAACATCATGATCATCGACATCACGAGGAGCACGAAGGCGTCCTTCCCTGCCTCGCGGAGGGCGTCGCCCCGCGTTCGGCGGCCCGGCGCGATCAGCGCCCAGCCCAAGATGAGGCCGCTGCCCCCCGCCACGATCGCTCCACTCAGTTCGGTCGCTCCGTGAGGAATGATCGAGACGTAGAAGTGCCCCAGCTGTCCGACCTTGGCGAGTTCCACCGAGTACGCTCCGAGGATCGCGCCGTTCATCCACATCATCACGACGGTCCCGACGCCGAAGGTCGAAGCCGCCACCGCGCCCGCCATCATCGCCACCCGCGGATTGTTCGACGAGTACATTCCCGTCGCTGCGAAAGAGTCGCGGACGTCTCGCTCGGCGTGCTCCCCCGATTTCCAATGCTGGAGGTTCTCGTCCTCCGGGTCCACGAAATACCGGGCCAGGTCCGGCCTGGCGATCATCACCCCCGCGGTGAAGAATCCCGCGGTGAGGAAGATCGCCAAGCTTGCGAGCACGAAGGCCACGCGCTTGCGCATCGTGCGCGCCCCGGTTGCCAGTGACTCCCGAACTACCGTCCGCGCATCCTTACGTGGTCGCCGGTACAGAATCCCGTAGGCACGTCCGACCAAGGCGTTCAGGAACGCGGTCAACTCGAGGTTTGCCGACTGGCTCCGAACCTCCGCCAGATCCCCTGTCACCTGTCGGTAGAGCCGGACGAACTCGGTGAGTTCCTCACCCTTCAGCCGCGAGGCTCCGGCGTCCGCCTTGTCGCACAGGATGGACAGCCGCTGCCAGTCCGGCTCTCGCTGCTGGACGAACGTGCCCTCGTTCACGAGGCTAGTTTACGTCAGCGGCGGCGTAGTAAGGGATAATCAGATGGCATCTATGCTCGCGTGTGGCCGATGCGGCTCGAAGGTTTCCGCCGGAGCGCGGTTCTGCATGAACTGCGGACAAGCCCTCGCGCCACCCGCCTCCGCGACCGCGACTCCCGGCGACGGTGGAGCCGCTGCGCTGCCGATGCCCCGGCGCATCTCGCCCGTCTGGTGGGCAATCGGCGCCGTGCTTGCGGCGTGCGCGGTTCTTGCCGGGCTGGGTGCGATGGGTGTTCTCGGCCTCGCTGGGCCCAAGAAGACCGACCCCGTCCTCAGCCGGGGTCAAGGCCCCGCCGCGAGCATCCTCCAAAGGCCGGGTGAGCGGACGGCCCCGGTTCTCAAGCGCGATCAGATCACGATGCCCGCCGATGTCCGCGCTTGGCTCGAGCACCTCGAGCGCATCGAGAAGGCCAAGCAGGAACTCCAGCGGGAGCAGGCCGACGAACTCATGATCGCCATGAGCTCGATGAACGGGCTCGTCTCAGGCTTCGGCATCGAAGGGCTCCTCGACGAGGAAACCACGGGCGACCCGGAGGCAAGCATCGAGAAGTTCATGCCCATCGAGAAGATGATCGGCCAGTGGAAGGCCCTTCGGCGCCGCTTCAACGAAGAAGGCCCTCCCGTCCCCGCCGAGTGCAGGGATCTTCGCGACCACTACGACGGCGTCCTCATGCAGGTCCCCGGTGTGATGAAGGACATCGCCACGATCGCCGGCAACGTCTTCGACCCCTCCAAGAGCCAGAAAATGAAGGACCTCCGCGAGGTCCAGCGCGAACACCGACAGTACATCGACGAACCCCTCCGCCGCAGCGACGATATCCTCGGCCAGATTTGCGACCGCTACGATACGCGCAAGTGGTTCGACATCAAGGTCGACTCCGGCGGCATGATGGGCCTTCCTGGCCTCCAGTAGGGAGAGCCGTACACGGCCGACGCACCGGACCCTGCTGACGCGTCAGAATAACCCCGATGAAAGCAACCGCCAAAGCCGCTTGGACCGGCGACCTCAAGACCGGGAGCGGCTCGTTCAGCGCGATGAGCGGGGTGTTCACCAACACGCCCTACGACTTCCGCAAGCGGTTCGAAGGCGAGCCGGGCACGAACCCAGAAGAACTGATCGCCGCGGCCCACGCCGCTTGTTTCAGCATGGCGCTCTCGGGCCAGCTCGGGCAGCGCGACATCGTCGCCCATAGCATCGAGACGGTTTGCGAGGTGACGATGGAAAACGGGACCCTCACGCGGAGCCTTCTCCGAGCGAATGTCTCGGCACCCGGTGCTGACGAAGGGGCGATCCGAGAGGCCGGGGAAGTTGCAAAAGCCGGCTGTCCGATCTCGAAGGCGCTGAACTTGGAAATCGCGCTAGACCTGACGATCGCAACCTAGCGGCTTGGGGAAAACAGGCCGAACTAATAGGGAATGGGGGCCGTCCGTTACGTGTCGGATTCCCTTTAGAGTTCCCTCTTTCGGAAAGACATACTAAAAATGGGTCTAAGGGTCTACAATGGGTTGATTCGCCCCGGAGGTTTCTCCGGCTTTAGATGGAGTTTGAGGTAACGAATGGCATTACCGCGCGTGCCGATGGCGCAGTTCCTTCTGCAGAAGGGCTACGTCTCCCAGGAACAGCTCGACGAAGCTCAAAAAGTTCAGCAGCAGAGTGGCGAGGTCGACCTCGGCCGGGTTCTCATCGACCTGGGGATCGTCGGCGAGCGCGAGGTTCTGAACGCCAAGGCCCAAGAAGCGGGCATCCCGTTCGTCGATCTGGACCGAGTGCAGGTCGAGAGCAGCGCGATCAACGTCGTTCCCGAGCGAATCGCCAAGAACCATAACGTCGTGCCGGTCAAGAAGGAAGGCACCACGATCTGGCTCGCGATGAGCAACATCAACAACATCCAGGCGCAAGACGACGTCCGGATGGTCTCCGGTTGCCGCGTGATCCCGGTGATGGCGGTCCCCGGGGCGATCGAGGATGCGCTTCGAAAGTATTACGGCGGGGCTCAGACGAACGGCGCGGCCGCAGAAGCCGCCGCTCCGGACGCTGGAGGAGGTCAGGCCAACCTTCGCGCCGATATGCGCCGCATGATGGCGGAAGCCGCCGTCGGCAGGACCGCCGCCGACGACGAAGCGAGCGACGCCGACGCCGAAAAGATGGCCGAGCAGGCGCCGATCATCAAGCTCGCCAGCGCCATCATCCAGCAAGCGATTCTCGACAGAGCCAGCGACATCCACACCGAACCTCAGGAGCGCTCGGTCCGAATCCGGTACCGAATCGACGGCGTGCTCATGGAGGCCATGACGGTCCCCAAGAACCTTCAAGCGCCCCTCATCTCGCGCTTGAAGATCATGGCCGACATGAACATTGCCGAGCGACGCGTTCCCCAGGACGGTCGTATCGAGGTCAAGCACGCGAACAAGGATTACGACCTGCGCGTGTCCTCGATCCCGACACCCTACGGCGAGAAGATCGTCATGCGTATTCTCGACAAGTCGAGCGTCATGATCGGTCTCGGCAAGTTGGGCTTCACCGACGAGAACCAGCTGAAGATCGAGGAACTGGTTTCCCAGCCGAACGGGATGTTCCTTTGCACGGGCCCGACGGGTTCCGGAAAAACGACGACGCAGTACTCTGTTCTGAACAAGCTCAACACCGTGGGAGTGAACATCATTACGGTCGAGGACCCGATCGAGTACCAGCTCGGCGGTATCGCGCAGGTCCAGGTCAACCGCAAGGCCGGCCTGTCGTTTGCGACCGCGCTCCGCTCCTTCCTTCGCCAGGACCCCGACATCATCATGGTCGGTGAGATGCGCGACCTAGAAACGGCGGAAATCGCGATCGAGTCCTCGCTCACGGGGCACCTCGTCCTCTCGACGCTTCACACCAATGATGCGCCCTCGGCCACCCTTCGTATGATCGACATGGGCGTCGAGCCCTACCTGATCTCGGCGACTGTCATCGGCGTTCTCGCTCAACGACTGGGACGAAAGATAGACGCCGAGCACAAGGAGCCCTATTCCGTCAAGGCGATCGACCTGCGACGCTTCGGGTTCAAGGTGACCGACCCCGATGAGGAAGTTACGCTTTATCGAGGCATTCCCGACGAGAACAACCGAATGACCGGCTACCGGGGTCGAACCGGCTTCCACGAACTGATGGTGATGAACGCAGAGATCGCCGAACTCATCGTGCGCCGCGCACCGCTGGCCGACATCAAGGAAGCTTCCAAGGCGAACGGTATGAGGGAACTTCGCGAAGACGGCCTGCACAAAGTGCTCGCCGGACAAACGACGCCAGAAGAAGTCATGCGCGTCGTCTTCACGGCGGGCTACTAGGAGACTCTGCCGACAATCACTTTTACGGGGAAGAACAGGACCAAGAAATGGACAAACAGCCACCACCCTACGTTGCCGGAGGACCGAACGCGACCGGAGGACCAACGCCCGAAGCGAACGGCCCGGTTTCGCCAGAGCAAGCCGCCGGCGCCGAACAGGTACAGAAGGTCGGAGCCCCGCGCTCGCTCGAAGACATCCATATCGACGAGTTGCTCCACATCGTCGTCGACCGGAACTGTTCGGACCTGCATATCTGCGCGAACTCAGAGCCCGTCATCCGCGAAGACGGCGCACTCAAGCGGCTGAACTACGAGAAGTTCACTCCTCAGCAGTCGCAGCGAATGATGTACGAGATCATCGCCGACGAGCATATCCACCGCTTCGAGACGACACTCGAACTCGACTTTTCCTACCAGCTTCCGAAACGGGCCCGGTTCCGCGTGAACATGTATCGCGACCGGGGCGCCGTCGCTTCCGCGTTCCGGCTTATCTCGAACCGCATCCCGACCGTGCGTGAGCTCAACCTGCCGCCGATCCTCGAGACCCTCACCGAAAAGCCGCGCGGCCTCATTTTGGTGACAGGTCCCACCGGCTCGGGGAAATCGACGTCGCTCGCCGCGATGATCAACCACATCAACATGAACCGGGCGGTGCACATTATCACGATCGAGGACCCGATCGAGTACCTGCACAGCCACAAGCTCAGCCTGATCAACCAGCGTGAGCTCGGCGGCGACACCAAATCGTTCCTCAATGCCCTCCGCGCCAGCCTCCGCGAAGACCCCGACGTCCTGCTCGTCGGTGAAATGCGCGATACGGAGACGATTGCCCTCGCGATCACCGCGGCGGAAACCGGCCACTTGGTCTTCGCCACCCTCCACACGAACAACGCGGCCGAATCCCTCGACCGCATGATCGACGTCTTCCCGCCTGGGCAACAAGAACAGATTCGAATCCAGCTCGCCAACAATATCCAGGCGATCATCTCGCAGCAGTTGCTGCCCCGAGCTTCCGGCCCCGGGCGAATCCCGGCGATCGAGGTCATGATCGCCACCCCCGCTATCCGCAACCTTTGCCGCGAGAATAAGACCCACCAAATCCCGTCTATGATTCAGACCAGCGGCGGCCAGGGCATGATGACCATGGACCAATGTCTGCGCGACCTCTACCTCAAGGGGTTCATCACCCTCGAGGAAGGCATGATGCGCGCCCAGAACGTCGAAGAACTCAAGAAGATGATCAACACGCCGCAGACCGGCGGCACACCCGGTCAGCCGGGAGGTCCGCCCCGGCGATAGACCGAATCGACCCGAAAAGAGAAAGCCATGCCTGTCTATAGCTACACATTCAGGGACGCATCCGGTGGAACCCAAAAGGGAACCTCCGAGGCAGAATCCGAGGAAATCCTCCGAAAGCGTTTCGAGGAACAAGGCTTCACCGTCACCGAGGTCGTCCAGATCAAGGGCGGGAAGATGCGCGCCAAGCGCACGGGCCGAGTCAAGCTGGCGAACTTGGCGGTCTTCTGCCGCCAGTTCTCTACCATGGTCGACGCCGGTGTCTCGCTCGTTCGATGCTTGGACGTTCTGAGCCGCCAGCAACAGGATCCCAAACTGAAAAAGATCCTTATCGACATCGGGGAACGCGTCGAAGGAGGCGAAAGCCTCTCCCGCGCCATGCAGCGTCACCCTCGCTCGTTCAACAATCTCTTCATCGGTTTGATCCGGGCCGGCGAGGTCGGCGGCGTCTTGGAGGAGTCCCTCCAGCGTCTCTCCCACTTCTTGGAAAAGGACGTCGAACTTCGCCGCAAGGTCAAGGCCGCCCTGACGTATCCGGTCCTCGTCCTCATCGCCGCCACTGGAATCGTCATCTTCCTCGTTTCCTGGGTCGTCCCCCAGTTCGCCTCGCTCTTTAAGGACATCGGCCTGAGGGACCAGGACTTCCCCGCGATGACCAAGTTCCTGATCGACCTCTCCGAGGTCTTTAAGAAGCAATGGTGGATCCTCCTCATCTCCCTCATCTGCGTCATCTTCGCCTGGAAGCTGTTCGTCAGCACCCGGTTCGGAAGGCGTACCGCCGACCGAATCAAGCTGAAAGTGCCGGTCTTCGGCAAGCTGCACCATAAGATTTGCATGGCGCGGTTCAGCCGAACGATGGGCACCCTCCTGACTTCGGGCGTCCCGATCCTCCAGGCGATGGAAACCGTGGCCGGAACCGTCGGCAATACCATCATGGCCGACGCGGTTCTGGAGGCCCGTGCGCGAATTCGTGAGGGTGACCGAATCGGCGACCCTCTCGAAGCCTCACGCCTCTTCCCACCCATGGTCGTGCACATGATCGGCGTCGGCGAAGAGTCGGGTTCGCTCGACTTCATGCTTCAGAAGATCGCCGACTTCTACGAGTCCGAAGTCGAGGCGACCCTCCAGTCGCTGACCGCAGCGCTCGAGCCGGTTCTCATCGTGCTCCTCGGCTTCATCGTCGGCTTCATCGTTATCGCGATGTTCTTGCCGTTGATCAAGGTTATCGAAGGCCTGTCGAGCGGCGACGCCCTCGACTAGCCGGCTACAGGTAAGGCCTCCCGCCGACCGGCGGGAGGCCTCTCCGGTTTCGGAGTGCGCGGGCTGACCGCGCTTTTCCTAGTCTCCCTCTAGGCCGAAGTTGTTCGAGAGCACGGCGAAGTCTCCGATCGTCACCTCGCCGTCGTCGTCTATGTCGGCTGCCTCGACCCAGTTCGGGTCGCCGGGGACGCTTCCGAATGCCGAGGAGAGGATCGCATAATCGCCGATCGCCACCTCGTTGTCGCCGTCGACGTCTCCATTGACAAGGGTGACGAACCCCACGCCGGCTCCGTCGTTCGTGATCGAAACGCCCGAAACTTGGGTCACGAGCGTGTGGAGGCTCCGGAACCTCAGGTCGTAGGTTCCGCGCCGGGCCGTCGAGACAGCAAAGGTACCGTCCGGGCAGGCGAAGACCGGGATCGTCTCGATGTGAGACCCACCCTGCCAAAGCTCGACCACGCCGTACTTGGCACGGTGGGTGACCGAATCGAGGACGTACAGTCGTCCTTCGACGGCGTTCCCGACTCCGCCGCCGTCGTTGACTCGCTGGCTCCAAACGTCGCCCGATCCGCTGGCTCCGTTGGTCCAAGCCAGGATCGTGAATCCGATGGCCTCCCCCGCGCCGTCGCCCGCCGCCGCGCGCGATCTGGCCACCGCCAGCCTGGCCTTGCCCGATACGTCGGCGCAGGGGAGGCTCGGCGAGGTGACACCCCAAAGGGGTTGGCCGCCAGCATCTATGGCCGCACCGAAGACGACACCGGTGCTGATCGATCGGGAATCGAATCCGGAAACGATCATGCCATCACAGGTTTCGCCGGCATGGACGAAGCTCGGCTGGTTCCCGTTTGTTGGGATGACCGTGAGGCCGCTGCTGCCCCAAAGCCGGCTGCCGGCACCGTCGATCTTCTGCACGAACGTGCGATTCTGGGATTGCGTGCCCGAGTCGGTGTCCCATGATGCGACGTAATAGGCGTCCTCGTCCCGGCTGTAGGCCACGCTGCAACTCACTTGAATGCGGCCGGGGGTGTCGCCGGTGACCGAAAGCCCGTTGGGTGTACTCGTCGGAAACCGGACCGAGCCATCCGCGAAGACGTGCTGGATGTAGGCATGTCGGGGACCTCCCGTCTCGTACCAAGCGGTGACGAATCCGCCGGCGCCATCGCTGTGAATCGGCGGAAAGGTGCCGTTCTGGACCGATCCGCCCTGCGAGCCATACGGCGCGCCGAGAGGACCGTACACGATCGTCGTCCAGTCTACGGCTCCGTCGGAGTGAAAGCGCCGAGAATAGAGATGCTTGGAACTCGTGACCGAGTTCGTCGTCCAGCACCGCCAGAACATCGCGATCCAGCCGCGCGAGTTGGACGCGACGAGATCGTCCATCAGGATCGCATGCCCGCTCTCGACGATGTCGATGGCCGGTCCGAGCGGCAGGCCGTTCACATCCAGCTTGCGGACCGAAGCGAGGCCGGAAGCCGTCCAGCCGACCACGAAGGATCCGTCGCTGAGTTCGACCATTTTCGGCGAAGCCTTGAACCCGGTACCCGACGTAATGGCTGCGCCCAGGGTTCCCCAGAGCAGATTGCCTTGAGTATCGACCTTCTGGGCCGTGATTTGATCCGAACCCGAACGGTCGTCGTTGAAGGTCAAGATGGCGTTGCCGTTCGAGTCGACATCGAGGTCGTAATCGGTGGTCGAGGACAGCCCTCGATCGGCGATCAGAATTCCGTTGTGCGCCCACATTTCGTTGCCATAGCGGTCGAGCCGCTGAAGGTAGACGTCGTAACCGCCGCCGGCATTGTCGAACCAGCTGATGTAGCAACCGCCGTCGCTCCGAACGGCGATCTTAGGCTGAACCTGCTCGCTGCTCCGATCCGCGACGACGAGGGCACTGGAGTTGGAGTTCGGCCACTGGGCCGATGCGGCCACGGCCAGAGCGACGAACGACGAACCAAGTAATCGTAAAACCATAGTCGAGCTCCCAAATGGGATACGGAGCGAGCTACGCGGTTCGTTCGCACCTGAGTAAACTTCGCGCCCGGCCCATTTCAAGGGGCCCGATCGCGATGTCGGCAACCCACCAGACGAGCGGAAGTCTCCCCGGGCTCCACCCCGTGGCCGACCTCACGACGTCACAGCACCTTGCGCTCAGCACGCTCTGGGCGGCCATGAACTTCGTTCTGGGTGCTTTGCTCATGATCCTGCTGCCCGGCCAAATCCGCGAAATGGTGAGCGTTCAGGAAAGCGGAGCCAGGCTCGGCTTCCTCGTTAGCTTCGGGGCCATCCCCGCCCTAGCGGTGCCGCTGATCGTCGGCCCGCTCTCGGATAGATGCCGCTCGGCGCTCGGTCGGAGACGGCCCTACATCCTCTGGGGGATAGTGGTCGCGATCGGAGGTCTCGCGATCCTCTACCTCGGGGGCAGCCAACGCTACTTTCTGCTTTTCATGGGAGGGTTCTTCGTTCTGCAAATCGGCATGAACGTGGCGATGGCTGCCTACAGCGGCTTCATTCCCGACCTCGTGCCGGTCACCCAGCGCGGCCTCGCGAGTGGATTCATGGCGATCATGAGCCAGGCGGGGACCCTCGTCGGGGTCGTTCTGACAGGGTTCTTGGCCCAGGCCGGGCTCTATCTGATCAGCTACGCGATCCTGGCCGGAATCCTCGTGACCGGCTTGCTCGTGACCATGAAGTGGGTCCGAGAGACTCCGCTCACGGAGGCTCAGCCCCGTCTGAACTGGATCGAGCACTTCCGGAGCCTGTGGATCGACCCGCGGCTGTACCCCGACTTCGCCTGGGTCTGGCTGACGCGCGCGCTCGTCATGCTCGGCTTCTATGCCCTGCTCCCGTTCCTGCCGTTCTACCTGGCCGACGTCATTCGGGTCGAGAACTGGGAATCGATGTTCGGCAAGCTGATCGGCGTCGTGCTCGTCGGATCGGCCCTGAGCGCGGTCGTCGCTGGCCGGCTCTCCGATCGAGTAGGACGCAAACGGATCGTTTACCTGGCGAATGGCTTGATGGCCCTTATGTGTCTGGGCTTCGCGCTCTGCAACACCCTCGAGCAAGTGGTCGGGGTGGCGATCATTTTCGGTCTCGGCTATGGCGCCTACATCAGCGTCGACTGGGCGCTGGGCACGGACGTTTTGCCAAAGGCCGAGGACGCCGCCAAAGACATGGCGGTTTGGCATGTCTCCATGACTCTGCCCCAGTCGATCGCAGCGCTGCCGGCCGGCATGCTCCTGGCCGCATTCGGGGTTCAGAAGGCGCTGGACAAGGACGGAGTGATTCAAGACCACTACACCGAAGCCGGTTTCGACTGGTTGTTCGCGGCTGCCGCCATCTGTTTGGCACTGGGTGCACTGCTGCTCCGGAACGTCAAGCGAGCCCGGTAGGACGAAGGGCGCATTTGCGGCAAGATCGCGGCCTCAGTGACCCACAATTCAATCGAACCCCGGGAAGTTGCCAGAAATCGGCAACGCGCGAACAGTCTACGGACACTGGAACGGGTACCGGGTTTCGCAAAACGTCACGATAAAGAGACGGGAATCGCACCAAAAACCTGCACGAATCAGCAAAAATGAAACCAGAATCTAAACATAGTCCCCAGTTCCCTCGTCGTAATCCAATAGGTCGCGCACGTCTTGGCTCTGGGCCGTTTGGCACGGTCTGTGCAGGGAACATGACGGATCACGCCGTGGCGAAGGCCACAGGCCGTACCGCGAAGGTGGTTTGCGAGGAAAGGACATGGTGAACATGCAGTACGACTGGATGGAGCACGACGACGCCCTGCCGAGTTATCTGAACCGGCTCACTCAGGCCCCGTTATTGAGGCCGGATGAGGAGGTCGCGCTGACTCGCGCCGCCCAGAAGGGCGACGCGAAGGCCAAGCAGCGGCTGGTCGAATCAAACATGCGACTCGTGATCAATATCGCCAAGTCGTATCGCAGCAAGGCGATCCCCATCGAGGACCTCATCCAGGAGGGCGCGATCGGCCTCATGCACGCTGCCGAGCGCTTCGACCCCGAAAAGGGCTTCCGATTCTCGACCTACGCGACGCACTGGATTCGCCAGTCGATCGGCCGAGCCTTGGATAACAAAGCCAAGGCCATCCGGATCCCCGCTCACATTTCTCAGTCCCTGCGCAAGATCGAACGCATTCGCGCCCAACTGGTTCGCGAACTCGGCACCGAACCGACCACCGAGCAACTGGCCGCCGCCATCGGGATCAGCCCCAAGCGACTCCAGACCCTCTGCCAGGCGAGTCAGGAGATGCTCAGCCTCGATATGAGGGTCGGCGACAGCGAGAACACGACCCTCGGCAACCTCCTCAAAGACGACAACCAGACTGACCCCGAGACCGAGTGCCTGAGCGGCGAGATCATGGAGGAGCTTCAGCACATCCTGATGGAGCTCAACGAGCGCGAGCGCCGCGTGATGAGCTACCGCCTCCGCATGGACGGCATCACTGACGAGAACGAAGTGAGAGACGACCTTGCCCGAGAGCTCTCGCTGAGCCGCGAGCGGGTTCGGCAGATCGAACTCCAGGCAATCAAGAAGCTCCGGGCGATGGCCCAGCGCCGACAGCTCCGAGAACTGCTGAGCCAGTAGCCCCTACTCGCGAAAACCGTCGACGACCATCCAGCCGCACAGTGCGCCGAGGTAGGCGACGTTCCCTCCCCAGGTGAGCGTCTCCATCGGTTTGATCTCGTGTGAAATGCCGCAGGCGAGGGCGAGGATGCCGGTCACGATCGCCACCGCTCCCACCAGCCGCGACGTGGATGGATTGAAGGCGTTTTGGCTCGCCCCCACACCCAAATAGAGTGCCACCGCCGCCCAGAAGTTCACGAGTGCGACGAGGCCGAGAACGAGGCTCGGCGGATAGCGCATCACCGCGGCGCCCCGCACCGCCCAGAATCGATCCAAGTAGCCCGCGAGAGTGAGGCATGCCCCCATCGTGACTCCGCAGAGGAAGAGCATCACCACTAAGCCGAGCGTCCAAGTCCCGATCGGTCCGTCGCCACCGAACATCGTCGGTTCGTGGCTCAGGCCGAGATAGGCGCCGGAGGCAATCACGATGCCAGAACCGACCATCAACGGATAGGTCGATCGTTCCTCGGCGTCTTCGTCGTCCGCCTTTGCGCGGCGCTTCGTTCCGACGAGTTCCTCGTGTTTGCGCAGGTAGACCGGATTGCGGGGGTCCATCTGTGCGGCTAAGGCGTAGAGTCGAGCGGCTTCTCGCAGATCGCCTCGATAGCGGGCGATGTCGCCGAGGACCGCGTAGGGCAGCGCCTCGGTGGGATGGGTGCGGGTTAGCCTCTGGGCAAGCGCCTCCGCCTCGTTGTAGCGAGTGCGATTCAAAAGCGCTGTCAACCGGACGAGGTCTGCGGTCGCCGGCGGCGATCGCTTTGCGCTCAAGGACTCGGCGGGCGAACCGGAGCTGGGTTTGGACTTGGCCTTGCGCTCGCGTTCTTCTGTCTGCCGGATCAGCTCATCGTAGCCCTTTCGCCGAGCGGGGTCACCGAGGACTTCCCAAGCCTTGGAAACTCGAAGGAAGTCCTCGGCAGCGCCATCATCCGAGTTCCGGTCCGGGTGATAGAGGAGCACCAGCTTCCGGTAGGCGGCCCGAATCGCCTTCTCGTCCGCGTTTCGCGGGACGCCCAGCACGTCGTAGTAGGTCTTCTTCACTCGTCCTTCAGCACGTCTATCTGCATCGAACCGATCGAAGCGAGGTTGGTTATATAGGTGTACGCCACATACGCCGCCACGAGCAACAGCATTACTACGCCGGTGATCATGGCGGCTTGATGGGATCGCGTTTCGGCCTCGCCTTCGTAGAACTCGGCCATCTTGTTCAGCATCAGGTCCAGGTTCCCAGTCTGTTCGCCAGTCGCGACCATGTCGAGGACGATCGGGTTGAACGCGCCCGTCGAACGGAAGGTGTCGGCCACGCCGGCTCCGGTCTCCAACTCACGGACCGCCGGCTGCATCGCGGTTCGCAAGGCCTCGTTGCCACAGGCATCAGCCGCAAGCTTAAAGGCATTCTGGAGGGGCACGCCACCCTTGTAGAGGGCCCCGAAGGCCCGCCCGAACTTCGCCATCGCGTACTGACGTGAAGTGGTTCCCAGGCCCGGCAAGTTCAGAATCAACTGATCCCACGACTGCTTGACCGCCGATTGCTTGAGCCCGTATCGGACGAACACCCAGATGCCGACGATGACCGGGCCGAGGCAGAGCCATGTCGAGGGAGTAGTCAGAATCGAGGTCAGCCGGATCGGCGAGTTCGGCGCAACCGCCACGATGATCGCGTTCCCGGCAATAAAGATCACGATCGAGGCGGCGACGACCAGCTTCGGATACAGCGTGACCCGCCTCAATAGCTGCCGGAGACGAATCTCCTGGTCGATATAGTCCGCGATTTGGGTGAGGGCCGAGTCGACGAACCCTCCCTGCTCGCCGGCCCGGAGAAGGCTAAGCATGAGCGGGGTGAACACCTCCGGGTGCTGCTCGAAGGAGACGCTCAGCGGCTTCCCGCTCTCGACACCAGCGCGAGCTTCCATGATGATGGAGGCCAGCTTCGGGCTCCGCGACTGAGCCGAGAGCGTCTGCAGCGCTTGGGCCGGGTTGATGCCCGCCTCCGACATCGTGGCGAGCTGCCGGAAGAAGAACGAGAGATCGGGGAGCTCGACCCGTCCGAAGACGTTGGAGGTGAGGGGCGAGTATTGCGAAGGTCGAGGCTCGGGCTGGGCTGGTCTCTCGATCCGGGGCGATGCCACCCCGATGGTCTGCACCGAGAGGCCCTGCTCGACGAGCTTGCGGGTGGCGCTCTGGAGGTCGGCTCCTTCGAGGCGCCCTTCCACCAGGCGGCCCTCGATATCGAGCGCTCGGTAGGCGAACTCCGGCATACAGCGATTATGCCCGCGAGGCGATGCGAGTCCGGATTCTCGCCTCGAGGCGTACCCTCCAGCGGTTGACCGTCGCTCCCGCTTGCCCGAGCGGGCGACGCAAGGGCAGCATCAAACGGGAGTTAACGCTGCGATGCTGCGGCTGCCAACGCAGTTTGTACGGCTCATCGCCGCGGAGAAAGTCGAAAGTGCGCGCACCGTCGCGGATGGCCTCGCGAAGCGTATGCGCGACAAGCACGGTGCCCGGGGAAAGCGTCTTGGCCTCGGGATCGAAACCCGACTGATAGAAGAACACTCGATCCCCGATCGCCATCGCGTAGATAACTCCCACGATCACGTCTCCCGATCGAATCGCCGAGAGCCTGAGATGCCCCGCCTCGAGAGCGGCCTTGGCGTAACTATGATGGAAACGACGAACCCGAGACAGCGCGAACACGCCCGGCAAACCGCGCTTTCGCCAGCGTTTGGCATGGAGATCGAAGAGCGCCTCGAGCCCTTCACGGACCTCCTCGGGATCGGTCAGGGTGCGGACATCGGCTTGGCCGCATGCATAGGGAGCCTTGTCGAGGCGACGGGCCTCGTAGCGCAGGCTCTTGCTCAAGCCGGCCACGTATTCGTCCCAGGTCGAGGGAAGGTCGAGGGTATAGCAAGCTTCGTCCGCAATCCGCCGCAGTGGCGCAGAAGAAGCAGATTGGAGTCTTTCGGCCCACGGTTCACGCCACTGGTGGAGGTCGACGAGGTCGACGCCTTTCGGTTCTGCCAGCATCTCAGCGAGCGCCGCAACGCATTCGTTTTCTCGGCCCGCCTGGCAGAGCGGATCGAGATAGTCTGAAACGCCGGTGCCCATCGGTCGAAGTGCCCGCCAAGGGAAGCGGGTGCGATAGAGCGGAACCAACCCGACGAGTTCGCCCGAGGTCTCGCGAACCTCGATCACGTGCGGCTGCTTGCGGGCGCCGAAGGCTCGCCACCACGCGCCGACCCAGTGGCGCGACTGGAACGGGGTCGCAGACGGAACTGAATCCAGCAGCGCGTCCCACTCCGGAGCCAGCCGTGATTCGAAGTTCCGGTCCTGGATGACGTGGGCCGTGAGCACGTTGAATTATGACTTGCGCTCTAGATCGAGACTCGCGCTGTTGATGCAATAGCGGACTCCAGTCGGCTGAGGGCCATCCGGGAACACATGGCCCAGGTGACCGCCGCACTTTGCGCAGGTCACCTCGACCCGACGCATGCCGTGACTCTCGTCCTCGTGCTCGGCGATCTTCGTCTTGTCCAACGCTTCATAGAAGCTCGGCCAGCCGGAGCCCGAGTCGTATTTTGCTCCGGAACCGAATAGAGGCTCGCCACAGCCCGCGCAACGATAGACGCCGTCCGCATGGCAGTCGTAGTACTCGCCGGTGAACGCCCGTTCAGTGCCCTTCTCGCGCAGGATGCGGTATCGCTCGGGGCCGAGTCGTTCGAGCCATTCCGCTTCCGTCTGGGGCATCGTCTTCTCTTCCATGCTCCATTCTATGCTCGAATCTCGTCGAGCGTCGCACAGGCCCAAGTACCCACCGCTGAACGGACCCCGCGCCGGCTTACACGCATAATCGATGAACATGAAACACCGCACCCCCAAGATTTGGCTCGCACTCGTCCCGGCGGTGATGCTCGGCTGCGTCGCCGATGGCGTCCACTCCGACTCGAAGGCCGAGCAAGGCAAGGATCCGATGGCGGGCAAGTCCAAGCCCACGGAGGAACAAATGACCCAGGCCCCCAAAGTCGCCGAAGGCATCAACCGGTTCGGCTTCAACCTGCTCGGCGAGCTCATGAAGGAAAAGAAGCCCGGCGAGAACATGCTCGTCTCTCCGGCCAGCATTTCGCTGAACCTGCAAGCCGTCCTCTTCGGTTCGACCGGCGCTTCTCGCGACGGCCTCATGCGTGCGCTTCAATTCTCGGGGCAAACCCCGAAGAGCCTGCGAGAGGGCGCCTATGGACTCGTCTACGACCTCCTGAAGGGCGACAACCGGCCTCTCTCGATCGCGAACTCGGTTTGGACGATCGGGGACGCGAGCCTTACCCCGACGTTCAAGGAGACCGTCGAGCGGCTTTACGACGCCGAATGCCGTTCGGTCCCCGACCGTAGCGCATCCTCGGTGAAGACCATCAACGATTGGGTCAAGTCCAACACCCGCGGCCGAATCGATTCCATCATCGACGATCTCGACCCCATGGCGAGGGTGTTCCTCGTCAACGCCATCGCCTTCGATGGAGAGTGGGTGAAGCCCTTCGACGAAAAGCGAACCAAGCCCGGCGACTTCACTCGAGAGGACGGCAAGAAGGTCGAGGCGAAGTTCATGGAGCAGTCCGGCGAGTACCGCTACGCCTCCACCCCGGTGGGCGACGCGGTTGCCCTGAACTACAAGGGAGACGAGTTCTCGATGATCCTCATGCTCCCGCTGCCCGGCAAGCCGGCCGCAGGCCTTCTCGACAGCCTCGCCAAAGGCAACTGGGAAACGATCGTCGCCGCAATGCCCTCGCGCGAAGGCTCGGTCCGGATGCCGAAGTGGACCTTCAGCGACAAGTACCTGCTGAACGAGCCCCTCATCGCGATGGGCGCGGGTCCGGCGTTCTCGCCGAGCAAGGACTTCCTCGCGATGTCGCCGGCCCTATCGCCCGAGGGCTACATCGGCCGCGTCATCCACAAGACCTACGTGGAAGTCGACGAGAAGGGCACGAAGGCCGCTGCCGTCACCGGGAGCGAGATGAGGGCGACTTCCGCGCCAGCCGACGAGCCGTTCCGGTTCGATGCGAATCGGCCCTTCGTCTACGCGATCGTCCACGCCAAGACGGGAACCGTCCTCTTCATCGGACTTTGCGGGGACCCGACGCAGACAACGCCGTAGCCTCACTTGCCCATCGAGCCCACGATCCGACTCTCGAGTTCCTCGGGAGTCGGAAGGCTCGTGAAGAGCACCTTGCCCTCGAAGACGATCGACGGCGCCGACTTCAGGCCGTAGTGGGTGGCTTCCGGGCTGTCGATCTTGTATTCGACCACCTTTAGCTTCAACCTTCGCCCGACATCGGCGGCATGCTTCGAAGCCTCGGCGCACAGTTTGCAGCCACCGGTGAAGACCTCGATCGTGTTCGGGCCGCCGAGGATGTCATCGGCCGAGTGACCGCCGACCAGGTGCTTATGGCCGTGGCTCTCGTGGGGATCGTGGTCGGCATACATCGCCTCGGCGGCGACGGTAGCGGTCGGAGGCGCGCACGAAGCGGCCAGGAAGGCGCAGCCGACGATCATGAAGAGCGCGGTGAATCGCATCCTTCGATCTTCGGGCAGCTCTCGAAAGCCCCTCATCTGCACAATCGTTGGGACTGACCTTCCATTCCGCAGGGCCCAGGAGACCTTCCCGAGGGCTGGGGAAAGCTTCTAGAGGGCGGAGGAAAGCTTCCAGAGGGCTGGGGAAGCTTCTAGAGGGCGGAGGAAAGCTTCTAGAGGGCGGAGGAAACTCTCGGCAGGGCTGGCGACTCCCCCACACGACGTGAGGGGGATCTTCGCC
>DDTO01000002.1:50793-800477 GCA_002344135.1 Chthonomonas sp. UBA2362
CCGGCACGGGTTCCACCCGGCCAGTTTCCCCCTCCGCTGGCGCGAGGGGGAGGATTCTCGCGCCGAAAGGCGTAGAATAGAGGTGACGAGTGTCGCCCGCAGGGGGAGCCGCGAGGAGCGGCTGAGAGTCCTCGACGATGAGGAGACCCCAGGAACCTGATGCGGTTAGTACCGACGTAGGGATTGCGGAAGCGGACCCATCCGGGTCGCCTTCCACGATCGTGCGCAAGGCGGCCTCGATCCGAATAGGAGGGTCCGACCCAGTGAAAAACCGAGCCTTTACGCTCATCGAGCTTCTGGTGGTCATCGCGATCATCGCGATTCTCGCCGCCATCCTTTTCCCCGTCTTCGCTCAGGCGCGCGAATCGGCAAAGAAGACCGCCTGCCTCAGCAACGCCCGCCAGATCGGCATGGCCAACCGCATGTATCTCATGGACAGCGACGACGTCTTCCCGATCTTCTACGCCTACAACAGCCAGCCTCCCGCCGGGCAGCCCGGACATAAGGGAGTCGAAGTGCTCCTGCTGCCCTACACGAAGAACCAGGATATCTTCCGAAGCCCCCTCGACCAGGGCGGCCCGTACACCGCCCAGGAAGTGCCCGGCGCAACCACTTACTGGAAGGCCTATGGCAGCTCGTACCGCTTCACGGCCTGCATGTTCAGCATCGTGGAAGGTGAATCGACGGGCAACAACCAGCCCTACGACTTCACCCGGATCGTGGTCGACTCGGGCATCGAATACCCTTCCGAAACCCGGCTCATGCGGCTGGAAATGTTCCCGTTCTTCTCGCGGACCATCGACGTAGGATGCGCTCGCTATGGATACGACTGCGCAGCCCCGTACAACTACTACCGCAAGTGGGGTTCGACGGGCGGGTCGATGGTCTTCAGCGACGGCAGCGCGCGGCACATCTCGAACGCGGGCAAGTTCGACCAGACTCGGGTAGATCCCGAAGGGCACCGCTCGGGCGATCCCGATCCGACGTCATGGTCGGGCACCTGGTACGGCACCTGCGACTGACCCGCGCGCCACGCTAAGGAGGGCTCGCCTTGCATCGGCCTCGGCGAGCCCTTCTCACTTCCCAAGCCCTGCAGATTCCGGTTCAACCGTGGATAATTGATAGAAGGCCGCTTCGCGGCGTACGAACAGGGAGGAATCTATGAGCGAAATTCGAGGAATGGGAGTCCCGTACGTCGTGGAGACGACGGCTCGCGGCGAGCGAGCCTATGACATTTGGTCCCGATTGCTCAAGGACCGGATCGTCTTTCTTGGAACCGCGATCGACGACTACGTGGCCAATCTCATCGTCGCTCAACTTCTTTTTTTGGAGAAGGAAGACCCCGACAAGGACATCGATTTCTATATCCACAGCCCTGGCGGATCGGTGAGTGCCGGACTCGCGATCTACGACGCGATGAACATCATCAAGCCGGACGTGGCGACGATCTGTGTCGGTCAGGCGGCCTCGATGGGCGCAGTCCTGCTCTGCGGCGGCGCTAAGAACAAGCGGTACTGCCTGGAGAACGCCCGAGTGATGATTCACCAAGGCAGCGCGGGCACTCAGGGCACAATTGCCGACATGAACGTCGCTTTGGCCGAATTCAACCGCTACAATAGAATCATCTTCCAAACCATCGCGAAACACACTGGCAAGGCGGTCGATCAGGTGGAGAAGGACTGCGACCGAGATTTCTTCATGTCGGCCGAAGAAGCAAAAGATTACGGGCTGGTCGATAAAGTTCTGGCGCCAGGTGAACGATAATCAGAAAGGACTATGGCGAGGATCGTTGAACGAAGGGACCAATGCTGCTTGTGCGGCAAGACGAAGGATCAGGTCAAGAAGCTGATCGTCGGCCTCCACGGGGCCGTCTGCTGCGACTGCATCGACCTATGCAACGACATCCTCCAGAACGAAGCCGACAAGCAGACGGCGCCAAAAGAGGCGGGGACCCGGGCCAAGACGGCTGCGCCCTCCGTGGGCAAGCTTCAGGTACCCAAGCCCAAGGAGATCGTTTCCTTTTTGGACGGCTACGTCATCGGGCAGGAACAGGCCAAGCGAGCCTTGTCGGTGGCGGTTTACAACCACTACAAACGGGTTACCGAAGCCGGTAGCGGCGATGTCGAACTGTCCAAGAGCAATATCTTGATGATCGGTCCGACGGGTTCTGGAAAAACGCTCTTGGCTCAGACCCTGGCTCGCATGCTGAACGTGCCCTTCGCGATCGCCGACGCGACCGCTCTCACCGAGGCCGGCTACGTGGGTGAGGATGTCGAGAACATCCTTCTCAAGCTGTATCAGTCCGCCGACCAGATGGATTCGAAGCGCGCCAAAGAACTGTGTGAGCGCGGCATCATTTACGTCGACGAGATCGACAAAATCAGCCGTAAAGGCGACAACCCGTCGATCACGCGCGACGTGAGCGGCGAGGGAGTCCAGCAGGCCCTTCTGAAAATCCTCGAAGGAACCACCGCCAACGTGCCCCCTCAGGGTGGTCGCAAGCACCCGCAGCAGGAGTACATCCAGATCGACACGAAGAACATCCTCTTCATCTGCGGAGGGGCGTTCGACGGGCTCGAGGAGATCATCCTGCGACGCCAGCGCGAGAACGTGATGGGATTCCGCTCCGATCCGCAAAGCAAGGTGGAGCGGCAAAAGGACGTCTTGCGCAAGGTTCTGCCCGAAGATCTCCTCAAGTACGGCCTCATCCCCGAGTTCATCGGTCGGCTTCCCGTGATCGCCACCCTCGATTCGCTCGACGAAGAAGCCCTCGTGCGGATCCTCACCGAGCCGAAGAACGCTCTGCTCAAGCAGTACGCCAAGTTTTTCGAACTCGATGGGGTGGAGCTCGAGGTCGAGCCCGGAGCCTTGGGGGAGATCGCTCGCGAGGCCCTCAAGCGCAAGACCGGCGCGCGCGCCCTGCGCGGCATTATCGAGCACCTCATGCTCGAAGTGATGTACGAGGTGCCCAGCAGCGAAGATATCAAGAAGGTGCTCGTCCTGGAAGGCGTTATCGACCGCGACGAGCGGCCGGTGCTCCTCACGCAAGAAGACGTGCTCAAGCGCGCTAGCTGAAGTTCTCCGGCTACCTTGCATCCCGGTAGCCCGTCGATGTGCGACGGGAAGGCAACCCCGATCTGAGGGCATGAGCCGAGGCGCCCTGTTGCGGTACGAACTCGCTTTGGGACATAATGGGTGTCCCGCGCGAACCTGGCGGAGGTTCCATCATGGCAAAGAAAGGCGAAAAGCGTGAAATCATCCGGCTCGTTTGCACCGAGGACGGGAAGAACTACTACGTGACCTCCAAGAACAAGGTCAACACGCCCGATCGGCTGGAACTGATGAAGTTCAACCCGACCATGCGCAAGATGACCCTGCATCGCGAGAAGAAGTAAGGGAGACCAGTCATGCCGAATCCAAAACGAAAGCACAGCCACGCTCGCTCCGCCAAGCGAAGAACGCATTACACGACCGATCTGCCGGAGATCACACCCAACAAGCACGCCGGCGGCGAGCCCTTCCGGCCCGCCCATACCGCCAGCACGAACGGTTACTACAAGGGCCGTCGCCTTCCCGGATTTAAGGACTAACCGCACGGTCCGAAAATGAATTAAACGCGGGGCTCCCCTGAAAATACGGGGGAGCCCCCAACTTTGTCGGGCACCCGGCCGACTTACCTGGACGTCAGCCAAGTGGCGGGTCTGGAGGTCCCCCTCGAAGGCGAAAGGCCCGAATCCTCCGGCCCGCCCGGTTACTTCGATGATGCGAGCGAAGCGCGCCGCTTGCGTCCAAATGAACCCAAAAGGTGGTGGACCATGTCTCGACATCGTTCTCGTCGCCGCGCGCTGCTGCGCGGCCAAGCGCTCATAGGATCGATCGGACTATTGGCGGCTGCTCAAGCTCAGCCGAGTCTCATCGATCCCAACCTAGAGGCCGTCACAGTCGTGGGCGGGCTCGTTACGCCTATCGGCATGGCCTTCATGGGCCCCGGCGACTTCTTCGTGATCGAGAAGAACACCGGCCAGGTCAAACGCGTCCAAAACGGCGCGGTGACCGGGATAGTCCTCGACCTGGCGGTAAACGCCGCCTCGGAGAGGGGCTTACTAGGAATTGCACTTCACCCGGACTTTCCCTTGAATCCGGGCGTGTACCTCTACTGGGCAGAGAGCAGCACCGGCAGCGACACCCTCAATGCGGCCGAAATCGCGCTCATGGGACAGCGAATCGATCGCTTTGCCTGGAACGGCTCGACGCTCGTCTTTGATCGAAACATCGTTCTCATTCGCGGACTTCAGGCCGACGCCGGCCAGCCGGTGCGCGGGAACCACGACGGCGGAGTCGTTCGGTTCGGCCCCGATCGCAAGCTGTATGCGATCATCGGCGATCTCGGCCGACGTGGTTTCACTCAAAATCTCATCCTCGGCGGTCCCCGGCCGGACGACCAGTTCGGTGGCCCTTGGCCCGACCCCGCCCACCGTTCAGGTGTCGTGCTCCGACTGAACGACGACGGCAGCATCCCCGCCGACAACCCCTTCAATCGGGGCGGCCCGATGAACAACTCCTGGGACGCGATCTGGGCTTATGGCGTCCGCAACAGTTTCGGGATGGCCTTCGACCCGGTCTCCGGCTTGATGTGGACCCAAGAGAATGGCGACGACGCGTTCGACGAAATCAACCTCGTGACCGCTGGTTTCAACGGCGGGTGGATACAAGTGATGGGGCCATTGAAGCGAATCCACGAGTTCCGCTCGATCGAGCTGAACGAGTTCGGGGGCAGCCTCCAGCAGATTCGCTGGCCTCCGTCGAACATCCCGACCACTCCTCAGATGGCGATGCAGCGGCTAATGAAGCTGCCGGGTTCGCACTACGAGGACCCGAAGCTAAGCTGGAAGTACGCCGTGCCACCAGCGGGAATCGGATTCGTCGATACCCAGTCACTCGGACCCGAGTATGCGGGCAACATGCTCGTCGGTGCGGCCCGGCTCAACCTGCTGAACGGATGGCTCATGCGTCTCAAGCTGAGCCCGAACCGGATGGACCTAGTCTTCGATGATCCAGCCCTTGCGGACCGGGTAGCCGATAACGCAGACAAGCACGATCCGACCGAGAGCGAGTCGCTGATCATCGGCTCCAACTTCGGAGTGGTACCGAGCATCGAAACCTCGCCCGATGGTCGAGTGCACCTGGTTTCGGTGGATCAAGGCATCGTCTACGAACTGCGAAGGCGATAGGAAATGTACGGGAAGACGGGTCGAAGATTGACCGAATCGCCAATCTCGATCCGTCATTCCCCATAATAGAAGGAGATTGTTTGGCGCAGTGCGCCCGGCTACTTGCTGTTTGAAACGAGGAAAGAAAATGAAGAATTCAACTCACCTGTTAGGCTTAGCTGCCGTTCTCGGACTCCTGACGACCTCCGCCGTGGCGATTACGGTCGGACAGGTCGACACTTTTCAAAGTGGAACGCGCTTGAACTGGGCGGGCGGATCGAGCCCGACCAATATCGCCAACGGTGGACCCCTGGGCACCGGCGACCGATTCCTACAACTGACCTCGACCGGTGGTTTCGGCCAAGGCTCCCAGATGGCCACTTATAACGACTTCCAATGGGCCGGCAACTACATCACGGAGGGGGTCCGGATGATCGAATGCGACATGAAGAACCTCGGCTTTACCGACCTTCATATGCGGCTCGTGTTCTTTAGTCAGGCCTTCTCGCGGTACACGAGCGTCGATCCGATCATCCTGCCTGCAGGCGGAAACTGGGTGAGGTGCTACTTCCCGATGCGTGAAGCAGACCTTGTGCTCGTCGACGGGTCGGAGACCTATGCCGATGCGCTGGCAACCACCTTCCGAGCGATGATTCGACACAACACGGTTCCGCAGTCGACCGGTGAGCCGATTGCTGCCCAACTCGGCATCGACAACATCACAGCCTCTGCCGGGTGGCGCATCTCGGGGAACCTGAACCTGGAAGGTCTGTCGGTCGCTCCTCCGTCGTCGGTAATGTTCGAGTACCGGGCGCCGAGTTCACCAGCGGTCGTGTACCGATGTCCGGCGACGGTTGCGCCCAACGGAGACTACACCGTCTATTCACCGCCGACTCCCGGCGCCTATGACGTCTCCGTCAAGGTGACCCATTGGCTTCGCCGAACCATCAACTCACCCAACACCAACGGGGACATCTCCGGCTTCGATATCATACTGCTTAACGGCGACGTCGACGACGATAACGAAGTCACGATCGGGGACTACGCTCAGCTTTCCAGTGCCTTCGGCTCTTCTCCGGGCGATCCGAACTGGAATGCCATGGCCGACCTGGACGGCGACGACGAAGTCACGATCGGCGACTTTTCGCTGCTCTCGAACAACTTCGGCGAGGTCGGCGACGACTAGGCGGCCTGCCGCTTCGACTAAACTCGGGGAATGATGGCCCGAATTCTCGCAGCCGCGGGCGTGCTCTGCGCTTCTGCGGCCGTGGTCGCCGACCAAAAATTCAGCACCAAGAGGCTCTCGCAAGCCAAGAAGGGGTACTACGAGGCGAAATCCTCGTACCCGGCCTTCTCCGGCAGAGGCATCGTCCTTGCCCTGGCCAACGGCGAGATCGCAAAGGAAGCGAGGGCCGACTTTGGCCGATTCGTTAACGAAGCCAAGCAGGAAGCCAGATTCGGCCGACCGACGGCGGCCTGGGGCTACGAAGCCACGACCGTCGTCGCCCTAGCGACCGACAGCCTCGTGAGCGTGTACTTCGACCGGTATTCGTACAGTGGGGGCGCACATCCGAACACGTTCCAGCTGCCCCTGAACTTCGGCCTCGTCGCCGGCAAGGCCAAGCGACTCAAACTCGAAGACGTTCTCAAGCCGGGTTCGGCTGGGGTTGTGATGTCACAGATCGTTCGCCCTCGGCTCAACGCGGCGAAGGGGGCGCGAGGTGGCGACCCGATCGAAACGATCGACAAGGACCTAAACAACAGTTTCGTCGTGACTCGTGCGGGGATGACCTGGCTCTTTCCTGCCTACTCGGTCGGTCCCTACGCCGAAGGGTCGTACGAGATCAAGGTCCCATGGTCTGACCTCGCACCCCACCTCGCCGCGGGCGGTCCGCTGTCGAGTGTGAGGCGCTGAGCGATGCTTTGGGGTCTTGTCGGCGTTGCGGCGCTGCTGCTCATCGTCCTGGTCGTGTTCTACAACCGGCTCGTCGGGATGCGTCAGATGGTCCGCAATGCCTGGTCCGACGTCGACGTCTATCTGAAGCGCCGTGCCGACCTCATCCCCAACCTCGTGGCCGGGGTCCAAGGCTACGCCGAGCATGAGCGCAGCACCCTCGAAGCGACGACCGATGCCCGCAGCGCGGCCCTATCCGCAGGGCGGGACATCGCCGAACGCGCGGTGGCCGAGCAGCGGCTCTCCAGCCGGATCGGAGAAATCCTCATGCTCGCCGAGCGCTATCCCGAACTGAAGGCACAGGCCAACTTTCTCGATCTCCAACGCTCCTTGGCCGACACCGAGAAGCTCATCGCTAGCGCGAGGCAGTACTACAACGCCTGCGTCCGCGACTACAACACCATGCTCGAGGCGTTTCCGAGCAACGTCGTCGCAGGGATCGGCGGTTTCAAGCAAGCGGACTTCTTCGAGGTGGACGACAGCCTCGAGCGGTTGGCCCCGAGCGTCAAGGGAGTGCCATAATCGCCCTCGATGGCCGGTTCCCCGGTGGGCGACTCACGATTCATCCTCCCCAGTCCGCTCGCCCGCGAACTTGCGGAAACCTATCAGACGCCTCTCTACGTCATCGACGAGCGCCACTTCCGCGAACGTATTCGACGAACGCGATCGGCTGCGGGCTCGGTTTGGCCGGGGGCTGAAATCAGTTTCGCCGCCAAGGCCAACTCGACCTTGGCGGTGCTGTCCATTGCGGTGCAGGAGGGTTGCCTGATCGACGCAGCAAGTGAAGGCGAACTTCGCGCCGCCCTCCTCGCCGGAGCCGAGCCGAGCCGCTGCCATCTTCATGGCAACAACAAGACCTCTGCGGAGATCGAATACGCGATGGAGGTCGGCGTCGGAAGTATCGTCGTCGACAATTTCGACGAACTCAACCGAATCTTTACCCTCGCCCAGAGCCACCGGTGTCCCGACCTTCTCCTCCGGCTCGCGCCGGGGGTCGATCCGATCACCCACGAGAAGATCTCGACCGGCCAGGCCGACACCAAGTTCGGATTCAACATCGTCAACGGTGCAGCGGGACGGGCAGTTCGCGTGGCGACGGGTCTGAGTTTGCCCCTCGTCGGCTTCCATTGCCACGTTGGCTCGCAATTGATGGACGCCGAGGCCCAGAAGTCCGGCGCCGAGGTATTGGCGCGGTTCGTGGTCGATATGTGGCGGGATCAAGGCTTTGTCGCCAAGGCCCTGAACGTAGGCGGCGGCTTGGGAATCCGCTACACGGACGCCGACGATCCCGTCTCGATCGAGGACTATTACCGCGAGGTTTCGGGTGCGGTCGCGGGAGCGATCAGAGAGTACGGATTCGAACTGAAGCTGATTCACGAGCCGGGCCGCTCGCTGGTCGGAGAGTCCGGGGTGACGCTGTATCGGATCGGCACCGTCAAGACCGTTCCCGTCACCGAAGACCTGAACCGCACCTACGTATGCGTCGATGGCGGCCTCGCCGACAACCCTCGTCCCGCGCTCTATGGAGCCAAGTACACCGTGCTCCACATCCCCGACCGAACCAAGCAGATGGGGGAGGCCAAAGAGCAAGCGGTGCCCGGGATGGCGCGCGGAGAGTTCGACACCACGTATACGATCTCCGGCCGACACTGCGAGACGGACACGCTCTTCAGGGACATTCTCCTGCCGGACGACGTCGAGGAAGGAGACCTCGTGCAAGTCCTCTGCACTGGGGCGTATAACGCTTCGATGGCGAGCAATTACAATCGGTACCCGCGACCGGCGGCCGTTCTGATCCGCGAGGATGGTTCCCACGAGCTCGTCCAACGGCGCGAGACTTGGGAAGAGATGTTCGCTCGCGAGATCCTCCCCGGCGGGAGAGACGAATGAGCCTTATCGCTCTCGCACCCAGCATGCCGTCCGCACCGGTGTTCATGGCCATCCTACTGGTCATCTTCTTCGGAATCGGCCTCCACGAATACGCCCATGCGAAAATGGCGGACGCGGCGGGCGATCCGACGCCCGGCATGTACGGCCGGGTCACCCTCAACCTTTTCAAGCATTTCGATGTAGTCGGAACGATCATGATCATCTTCACGTCGATCGCAGGCGTCGGGATCGGATGGGGCAAGCCGGTGCCCATGGACCCGCGCCGCATGCGCAACCCGCGTTGGGATCACTTCGCCGCCGTCATCGCAGGACCGATCAGCAACATCCTCCAGGCCGCGGTTTACGCGATCATCCTGCGCGTCCTGGCGATGTCGGCGCCCGAACTGCTCGACAACATGTTCCTTCGGGCCTTCTTGATCCTGGGTGTGATGATCAACCTCTCCTTGTGCTTCTTCAACTTGCTGCCGATAGGGCCGCTTGACGGCATGTGGCTGCTCGGCACTTTTCTGCCCGATCGGACCCGCGACCGCTGGACACGCTGGAATCTCACCGTCGGCCAGTTCGTGTTCTTGTTTCTCGTGATCGCGGGGCAGCTTTCGGAGTTCAGCATCATCAGTACTCTGATCCTGCCGCCCATCGAGGCGCTCTTCCGCTTCTTCACCGGCATGGATACTCGCCTGGGCTAAAGGATGAGCGGGCGGGCTTCCACCCGTGATTCGGACACCCGAAGAGCCGACGCGAGGCGACCTTGCGCATGATCGGCGGCCGGCTCGCCGCTTGCGTGAATGCGAAAGACAGGCTGGCCGGGCTCGATGCGGTCTCCAACCGCCACCAAGCACTCGACCCCGACCGACGGGTCGATAGCCTGGCCCTTCTCCCGACGGCCGCCGCCCAAGTCGAGGACGGCCTCGCCCACTTGCGATGCATCCACCTCGGCGACCCACCCGGACGCCCCTTCATGGACAATCACGCGCAGAGACGGAGCGACCGGAAGACGAGCGTCGACTTCCTCGAGCGATGCAATGCCACTTTGGGCGAAGAACCACTCCTCGGCCTTGCGATAGGCCTTGCCCTCGTCGAGGGCCTCTCGAGCCATCGCATATCCTGATTCCCTCTCTGAAGCTTTGCCGCCGGCCATGAGCGCTTCCCCGGCCAGCAACAGGCACAGTTCGCGAAACCGCGCCGGGCCGCCGCCGCGCAGGGTATGGATGGCCTCGCGAACCTCTAGGGCGTTCCCGACCGCTTCGCCCAGGGGCTGAGACATATCGGTGATCTCAGTCCACACGTCGAGGCCGCACAGCCTTCCGGTTTCGCGCAAGCAGTCCGCAAGCTGCCGCGCGCTCGCGAGTTCCGTCATGAACGCGCCAGACCCGCACTTCACGTCGAGCACGACGGTCTCAGCGCCGCCGGCAATCTTCTTGCTGAGGATGCTGCTGACGATCAGTGGGATGCTCGCAACGGTGGCGGTCACGTCGCGCAGGGCGTAGAGCTTGCCGTCGGCAGGTGCGAGGCGGGGGGTCTGGCCGGTGATCGCGACGCCGATCCGGCCGGCCTGCTCCTTGAGTTCCTCGGGGGTGAGGTTTATCCGAAACCCGGGCACGGATTCCAGCTTGTCGACGGTCCCGCCGGTGATGCCCAGTCCCCGCCCGCTCATCTTAGCCATCGTGATGCCGCACGAGGCGAGCAACGGGAGAAGCACGAGGGTCGTTTTGTCCCCCACGCCACCGGTGCTGTGCTTATCGAGCCACGGCTTCGGCAGGCCGGTCAGGTCGACGCGCTCGCCGCTGTCGGCCATCGCCCGGGTAAGCCAGGCCGTCTCGTCGACGCCGAGCGGCCTCAAGACGGCCGCCATCAGCCAGGCCGCGACCTGGTAATCGGGGATCGTGCCCGCGGTGACGGCGTGCACGAGGAACCGGATCTCTTCCTCCGTGTGAACCCGACCATCCCGCCGGGCGGCGATGATGTCGAGAGCATTCATGGAGGCTATTGCGGCTTGTACGCAGCGAGTTCTTCCAGGGTCGAAGGCACCTTCAAATCACCGGCGACGATCTTGGCCTTGATGTCCTCGACCTTCTTGAGATTCTCTTCTCCGACCTTGTCCTTGGTGAACTCCATCTCGGTCAGGCCCACGCCGCCGACCTTCAGATCGTAAACGACTTCGCCGGTGCTGAACTTGCCTTCCTTAACGTCCTTGATCGTCGAATAGACCGCCTCGTCGACGTGCTTGATCATGCTCGTCAGCACGTTTCCAGGGGCGACGCCGTCCTGGTTTCCGTCCACGCCGATGCCGAACTTGCCCTTTTCCTTTGCGGCGTCCAAGACACCGAGGCCGGCCCGACCCGCGGCGTGGTAGACGATATCGGCGCCCTGATCGAAGAGCAGGTTGGCCGCCGCCTTGGCGAGGTCTACGTTGTTCCAGTCGCCGGTGTACTTGGCGGGAAGAATCTCGATATCGGGTCGCGCCGTCTTCGCTCCCGCGGCGTAACCGCTGTAGAACTTCTTGATAAGCGGGATTTCTTGGCCACCGACAAAGCCGAGTTTGCCCGTCTTGGTCACGAGCCCGGCAAGGTAACCAGCGAGGAACGAGCCCTCTTCCTCTTTGAAGAGCAGCGCACGGACGTTCTTGAGGCCGAGGTCGGGGTTCGGCACCGCGTCGACGATCGCGAACTTGGTGTCCGGATACTGGGCGGCAACCTTCTCGAGGCTGTCCTTTTGGTTGATCCCGATGGCGAAGACGATATCGCAGCCCTGATCCGCCAGAGTCATCAGGTTGGTCTCGATGTCCTTGACGCTCTTGCTCTCGACGTGCTTTTCTTCGATTCCGAAGTCTGTTTGCGCTTTCTGCACGCCGGCCCACGCGCTGTCGTTGAAGGATTTGTCACCGAGCCCGCCGCTGTCGAAGACGACGCCGACCTTGACCTTCTTCTCAGCGGTACTCCCGGTCTCGCTGGTCACCGTTTTGCCGGTGGCTTCTTCGGTCCGAGTCGATTCGGACGGCCCACATCCCGCCAACAGGCTCGCGGCAAGCAAGCCGAACACCCATCCACGCTTCATTTGATCCTGCTCCTCATGGCTCGGCCCCTCGGGTCGAGTCGGGTAAACTGTGGGCATTATGGCCGAATGCCGGGGCCCGCGTTCCCGTGCTCAGCGCCTTCCCTAAGGAGCCGAATTCGTTGATCGTTTGCCACCTGACCAAGCCTGAATCCACTTTGGACCAAGTCCGCAAGGCCCACCCCAAACTGAAGCCCACGGATGCCGCTCTCATCGCGAGCAGCCTCGTCCTAAGCGGTCGATATGCCCTTGCCGTCTACGACGAAAAGGAGTACAGCTGGCCCGAGGACATCGAGAAGCTGACGAAGGCCATGCTCTCGCAGATGAAGCAGATCCAGGAGACCGTCGAAGTCGCCACGAAGAGGGCGCAGCGCGTCGCCATCGAGGAGGAGCCGGTCGAGGTCCGAATCGGGCTGCTCGCCAATTACGCCGCCGGCGAGAAGCTTCTGGGCGATCGAAAGGACTTGAAGACCCTGCTCGGCGACATCCTCAAGGCGGGGGTCGAGTTCCAGTTCGGTCCGCAGGACATCATCGGCTGGCAATGGGCCCTCGACCGGGCGAATTGGCACACTTTGACCGACGGCGAGCTCACTCGACGAGTGAAGCTTAAGGCGACGTTCCAGGATAACTCGGTCGGTGTCGAACTGGGCGCGTCGGGGACTCGCAAGCGTGTGGCCAAGCCGAAGCCCGCGCCCGCCCCTGTCCCCGACCTCGAAGACGAGGAACCGGCCGTCGAAGCCGAGGCCCCGGAAAGCTAGATCGAGCCCTCCATGAAGTCCGTCTCCATCCTCGCCGGTATAGTTCTCGCCGCCGGCAAGGGCACCCGCATGAAGTCGGACCAGCCGAAGGCCCTCTTCCCCATCATCGGGCTCCCGATGGCCGAGTGGGTCGGGCGGGCGATGCGCGAAGCCGGCATCGAAAAGCCTATCGTTGTGATTGGCCATCAGGCCGACCTTGTTCGCGAACGCTTGAGCGAGTCCTACGGCTACGCCCTTCAGGCCGAGCAGCATGGAACCGGGCATGCCGTTTCGATGGCGCGAGAAGCCCTTGACGGCTACGATGGACCCGTTCTCATAGCCCCCGGCGACGCGCCGCTCCTCGACGGGGAGGCTCTGCAGGCCCTCGCCCAGCATCATGCAAAGACCGGCGCGGTCGCCACCCTTGCCACGACCACCCCCGCCGATCCGACCGGGTACGGGCGCATCGTCCGCTGCTCCACGGGTGGGGTCTCCCGCATCGTCGAGGAACGGGATGCGAGCGACGATGAACGCCGCATCGGCGAAGTCAACGCCGGCATCTACTGCTTCGACTGCCAGGCCCTCTTCGAGGCCCTGCCCCGGCTGGGCAGCGCCAATGCTCAGGGCGAGTTCTACTTGACCGACGTCATTGCTCTTCTCGCAGATGCCGGCAGGGTCGAGACTCTCTCCCTGCCTGAAGAGGCCGTGGCGGGTGTGAACGACCGCTGGCAGCTGGCGGAAGCCGAGGCGACCCTCCGCCGCAGAATTCTCCGCCGGCACGCTCTCGCCGGGGTCACCATCGTCGATCCGGGCACGACCATCGTCGGGCCAGACGTGCGGATCGGCGGGGACGTGGAGATTCTCCCCAATACGATCGTCCTTGGCGAGACCGTCATCGAGAGCGGGGCGATCATCGGTCCAGGCAGCGTGGTGAAAGACTCGCAGATCGGCACAAACTGCGAGGTCCTCATGAGCCATTTGGCAAGGGCCGTCATGAAGGAAGGGTCGAAGTGCGGACCCTTTGCGAACCTGCGACCCGGTGCGGTGATCGGAGAGGGCGCCAAGGTCGGCAACTTCGTCGAGATCAAGAAGTCGTCGCTCGGAGCGGGTGCCTCGGTGGCCCATCTCACCTATTTGGGCGACGCGACCGTCGGTGAGGGAACCAATGTCGGGGCGGGAACGATCACCTGCAATTACGACGGTTTCGACAAGAGCCCGACCAAAATCGGCGCCAATGCCTTCATCGGATCGAACTCCACGCTGGTCGCTCCTGTTACAATCGGAGACGGTGCCATCATCGGCGCCGGCAGCGTCATCACGACCGACGTCCCGGGCGATGCCCTCGGATTGGGTCGATCGAGGCAGGAGAACAAGGAACAGTGGGCACCACAATGGCGAGAACGAAAGCGACGGCCTCGATAGAAACACGAGACCTGTCGGGAATGAAGCTCTTCTCGGGCAACGCGCACCGGGAACTGGCCGATCGCGTCGCCGACTATCTCGGCATCCCCCTCGGACGCCTCACGTCGACCAAGTTTTCCGATGGCGAAATCCGCGTCATGGTGGACGAAAGCGCGCGAGGCAACGACGTGTTCCTCCTCCAGCCCACCTGCTATCCCGCTAACGACACGCTTGTCGAACTGCTCATCATGCTCGACGCCTTTCGACGGGCGAGCGCGCAGCGACTCACCGTGGTCATCCCGTACTTCGGCTACGCTCGGCAGGACAAGAAGACCAAGCCCCGAGAGCCGATCACGGCCCGGCTCATGGCCGACCTGATCGGCATGTCAGGCGCCCAGCGTATCGTCTGCGTGGACCTTCACGCCGAGCAGATTCAAGGTTTCTTTAACATTCCGGTCGATCACTTGTACGCCGGACCGATCCTCGGTCGCTGGATGATCGACCAAGGTTACGCCGAGGAGGAGAACTTGGTCGTCGTGAGCCCGGACGTGGCGGGGGTCGGCCGCGCGAGGTCACTAGCCGAAATGCTCGGCGGCGTTCCGATCGCGATCATCGCCAAGCGGCGGCCGGAGCCTAACAAGGTCGACATCATCGAGGTCATCGGCGACGTCGCCGGCAAGAAGTGCGTGATGATCGACGACATGATCGACACCGGCGGCTCCATCATCACGGGCGCGGAAGTCATCCTCAAGCGCGGCGCGACCGAAGTCGTCGCCTGCTGCACCCACGCCGTGTTCAGCGGCAACGCGAGCCAACGGCTGCAAGACAGCGTGGTTTCCCGCGTCATCTGCACGGACACGGTGCCGATTCCGAGCGTGAAGATGTTCCCGAAGCTGACGGTCCTTCCCTCCGCGCCGCTCCTTGGCGAGGCGATCCGTCGGATTCACCTCAACGAATCGGTCAGCGAACTCTTCGACGACTGGCGATAGCCCAGCACCCCGCTCACTTCGCGCTCTTCATTCGGCCTACGGCGGCCAGATCGCCAGCGCCGCCGCGCCGTAGAGGCCGGCGTCCTCGCCGTAGGGAGAGCGAAGTGCATCGAGCCCGAGCCACGGGGCGAGTCCGACGCCGCCGCAGACGATCACCGCATCGGGAAGCATCAGAGCGCGAATGAGCGCAAGGGCCGCGATCGCGGCTTGGCTGGCGGCGGCCCGGGCCTCGGGGCTCGCCCTCGCTCCGAGCGCCGCGCCACCGAGAACCTCTTCGATCGAGCCACCCCCGAGCACGACGTCATTGAAGCGCGGATACTCGCCATCGGGACCCATGAGCAGTCGACCTCGGTCGACCAGGCCGAAGCCGACGCCGGTCCCCAGGGCGAGAGTGGCGACGCGTCGCCCGGCAAAGACGGGCAGGCAGGCGTGGCCCCATGCGGTGGCCAAGCCGTCGTTAAGGGCGATCGTCTCGAAGCCCTCGAACTCGAAGCGCGTGCCGACGTGGTTCGGAATGATCGGCTTGGCCTCGATAACGACCCCAGTAACGGGATCGACCACGCCCCCGGTCCCGACGCCGACCCGCTCTGCTCCACCGGCCCGCGCGCGCATCCAGTCTAGGCGTTCGTCGGGGTTTGCCGGGGTAGGAATGCGCTCCGATTCGACGAGCGTCCATTCACGGAATCTTCCGCAGCGCAGCCAGGTGCCGCCGATGTCGAACGCGACGACTTCCTTGGGGGTCTGCGTCGCCTTCACGAAGCGCCGAGTTTGCTTAAACGGGTCGTTCAAAGCTCCGCCCACGACGACTCCTACGGCACCGATCGCGAGGGCTGCTCGCGCTTGCCAGGGCTCGGTGTATCGGCCCTCCGCCAAGACCGGGATCGTCACTCGCTGGACGATCTGCCCTAGCGTTTCGAGGTCGGGCTCGTCTCCGGGCGGCGCTTCAGCCGTGTACCCGCAAAGCGTCGTGGAGACCAGATCGACGCCAGCGCTTTCTGCCGCCACCGCAGACTCGAGGGAGTCGCAGTCGCCGATGGCGAGCTTTCCCGCCCGGTGGATCGCATCGACAAGGGCGGACAGCGAGACCCCGTCCGGTCGCGGCCGGATCGTGGCATCGAGAGCGATGGCCTCGCAGGGGGCCTGCGCAAGGACGCCGACGTCCTTGAGGGTCGGCGTGATGTAGACCGGGGAGCCATCGTACTTGCGCTTGATGAGCCCGATCAGTGGGCCCAGATTCGCCTTGGCGAAGGCGCTAACCGCTGCCGGACCTTCAACCCGAAACACACTTGCCCCGGCCCGGCTCGATGCCTGGGCCAGCCGAACGAGAGTTTCGGGATCGCCCAGGGGCGAACCCGGCGAGGCCTGCACGCTGGCCACGATCGGGCACCGCCGGAACCAATCGAGAAGGGTCACTCGTCGCCGCTGTCGGGTGGCGTCGGGCGCGACTTACCGGCGGCGGTCTCCCGGGCCTTCTCTTTGGCGGCCTGCTGGACCCCGCCGCCTCCCGCGCCTTGAAGGCTCTCGCTGCCCGTCATGGGCGTGACTGGCCCCGCCGACGGCGACAGGGGCTGCACCCCAGCCTCCGGCGTGGGCGCCGGCGGGTCGAGCGCGGCATCCGGTGTCGCCGGCTCTTTCGGCGAACAAGAGGCTGCCGCGAGGGACAGCGCGAGGGCGACGACCCAACCGATTCGATTCATAGTCCGATTATGGCCCCCGGTGCTACCATTGATCGCATGAATCGCCTGTGTCGCGCTTCCCTCGTTCTCCTCTTACTTCTCGCGTCCGCCGCCTTCGCCGGGGAGCAACTCACGGTAGAGGCACTTCTCAAGAACGCCAAAGCCCACGACGGCAAAACCGTCGCCGTCATCGGTACGGTGACCGAGTACAACGAGAAGACTTCGAAGCGAGGCAATCCTTACGTGACCTTCAAGCTCAAGGGCACGAAAGAGGTCGCGGCGGTCTATCTTCAAGGCCGCCTCAAGAAGGCCTGCAAGAACGGTGATACGGTGATCGTCGAGGGCAAGTTCGTGCGCGAGAAGAAGGTCGGTGAGGCAGTCTATAAGAACGAGATCGATGCAACCCCCGCCAAAGGGGCCGCGGACCGGGTCAAGATCGTTCCGAAGAGCAAACCCGGTAAAGAATGAGTTAAAACGTCCCGGGACCGCGATGCGACTCACCACCTCGATCCGTTAAGATAAGCAGAGATGGCACGACGAAATGCCTGGCTCGGGTGTTTTGCGTCCTGGCCACCGGCCTGGACCGACACGATAATACGCGTGGACGAGATTCCCTTCGGGGGAGTCCGCGCGTGCCTTCGTGCGGACTCCTCTTCCGTTTTCAGGGGGGTCGATTAGCCATGTCCCTACCCGAAGTCCTGCTGCTGAACTCCGACTTCGAGCCGCTGAACGTGTGTAACGCTCGGCGGGCGATGGCGCTGATTCTGCTCGGGAAGGCCGACGTCTTGAGCCACAACGGCCACATGATCGGCACCGCCCGAGGGCACCTTCCGACTCCGTCGATCGTCAAGATGCGCTACCACGTGCGTCGGCCGCTGCCACAGCTTCGGCTCTCTCGCCACTCTATCTTGGCGAGAGACTCCTACACCTGCCAGTACTGCGGCTACCGGGGACGCGACCTCACGATCGACCACGTTGTGCCGCGTTGGATGGCTGGCCCGCACACCTGGGATAACCTCGTCGCCTGCTGCCGTAAGTGCAACCTGAAAAAGGGCGACAAGACGCCCCAGCAGGCCCGGATGAAACTGCTCACCAAGCCTCGGCGGCCGCATTTCATCCCCTACATCTCGCTGCCGGCCTACCTGAAGGCAAAGAACCGGGAGGAATGGCAGATGTACCTCCCGGTTTTCGATGCCTTCAAAGACCACTCGTAGGGAGGAGCTTCTCGATCGCTCGCCAGTCGACGATCGCGAAGTTCTTCCCTTTGCTGTTCATTCCCACGAAGATTCCGGATGGGAAGCTCGGCCCGAATGCTCGCTGAGTGACCTCGATCCCGTCGGTCTCGTCGAGCCCGGCCTGGAAGGCAAAGGCGGCGATGTGGACGTGGGGCATTCCGGGCACGCCCTTTCGCGGGTAGAGAAAGTAAGTCGAGTTGTCGGCGGTCTGGTCGGTGCAGACGATGAAGCCCTCGCCGTTGGGTCCGGCATAGATGCCGATGCCCTCGTGATCGCCCTTGAAGCCTGTCTGATTGAAAAGGGCGAGTTCTTTGCCGGCGTCGGGAGCATCCGGGTCGGCAAGGTACTTCCGGGTGCCAACACCCTCGTCCGAAGCATACACGTAGCCGAGTTCGTCGTCGACGGCGATCGACTCGATCTCGTCCTTACCGCTGAACAGCCCGAAGAATCGGACGTGCTTGGCATCGACTTTGCCGGAAGTGGGATTCCAAGTCAGTTCGTACTGGACGAGGTAGCCCTGTTTTGGGCCGCCCTTGCGGCTGACGACCGTGTAGATCCGTCCATCGGAGGCCCGGCGATAGAGGCCGATCCCCATGGGTTGGTCGACGCACGACGTTTCGCCGGTCACGTCTTCCAGTTTGCCGCTACCCGAGTCAATGCTGAAGATGCGGAGCCGATTCTTCCCGCGCTCGGTCGCCACGAGGATGTCACGCCGTTCCGCACCGCACACCAACCCATACTCGACGTCGATGTTGTTGGGCTGGGCGACCCCGTCGAACACTTGGACGACCGCGCCGGATGAGTCATAAGCGTAGATCGCACCATCGGCGACTTTGTCGGTGCCGTAAATGCGAGCTACCTTTCCATCGGGCGACATCCAAAGGGCCGAGTCGTCGGCGTCACCCTTCACCGCCACCGTAAACAAAGAAGGACTCAGCAGGTGCGGCGAAGGCAGTCCAGCGGGCTGCCCTGTCGAGGCTGCTAGGAGGATAAGGGTGGTCAGCATCGTCAGTTCACCGGGAGCCCGGTAGCGGGATCGACGATCGGACCGCCACCCAACGAGTAGGCCGACTTGCCCCACATGAAGTTTCTCGTGTCGAGGGTCTGAAGCGCGTTCTTGAACCGCGCGCTGGTGTCGGCAAAGACGTAGTTGTTGCCGGAGTCGAAGCGGCCGGGGTGTGTATAGCGGAGCGTATGATCCGGGATCGTGCCGATACCGGCGTCGTTGACTCTGTTGCAGGCGAAGACGGCCAGAGCCGTGTTGCGCGAGATCGCCTCGAGCGGAAGGTCGGAAGCATTGGTCGGCGTGGAACTGAAACCGTCCGTTCGCTGGCCCCTCTTGGCGACCGCGATCGCCGGACGATACGTGCGGTACTCGCCTCCGACTACGCGACGCAGACAGTTCTTCGCCTCGCTCAGCGGGGCGAGCAGGATCGTTCCCGATGTGTCTTCGAGCAGGCTCATCGACACGACGGTGGCGGTATCCGACTGTTGCCGCTTTCGAGGGACCAGCAGCTGGTTGGCCGTATAGGAGATGCGTCCGACTTGCAGCGTGTACATTCCGGCGGGATAACCCTGCTGTGCACAGCTGTTCTCCTGAATCGACGGATAGCCGAAGCCTCGGTTGTTCGTCGATGCGTCGTAGCATCCAGGCGCCCAGCCCTTGATGTTGTCGGCGGGGCTCACGAAGATTTGCTCGCTCTTCATGTACGGGAGGACCATCCAAGACCAGTGGACTTCCTGGGGGGTGGGCTCGAATCGGTGGTTGGAGGGAGGATAGACGTCGTCGTTATCGCTTAGATACAGCTGCATCCCGATGCCGATCTGACGGGTATTCGAAAGATCGGCGGCTTTTTTGGCGGCCATTTTGGCGCGCGCGAACACGGGAAAGAGAATCGCGGCGAGGATCGCGATGATCGCGATCACCACGAGTAGTTCGATAAGGGTAAATGCTCGTTTCATGTCTTCGGGCTCCGAGCGGAGTCTGAAAGCCGAATGTTGTCTCCTCATTAAGGAAGCAACGCCGGACCACTCTTGGTCCGGCGTTGCAGGTGAACAGGCTGTCTTCTTACGTCTAGTCGTCGCCCATCACGCCGAAGTTGACCGAGAGGATCGCGAAGTCGCCGATGTCGACGCTGTCGTCGCCGTTCAAGTCTGCATCGGGGTTCCAGTTCCCATCACCGGGCTCAGAGTTGAAGGCGGTCGAGAGCTGGGCGTAGTCGCCAATGGCGACTTCGTTGTCGCCGTCGATGTCGCCGCTTACGAGGTCGAGAACCAAGCCCGACTGGTTGGTGCCTGTGTTGTAAGGCCCGATGGTCCGCCGCAGCCACGGCGTGCGTTTGACCGAGAGGAAGTAGCTGCCGGTGGTAGGGGGCAGGTCGGTCGTAGAGAAGTTCCCCATCGAGTCGACGGCCACATTCATCGCCGTGTGGACGATCGTATGCGAAGCGTCTTGGAAGTCGATATCGATGGAGCCGGGGAAGTTGCCGAAACGATCGGTGAAGTTCACTATGCCCGAAACCGATACCGTGGTTTCCACGACGTCGACCTCCATAACGGGCCCGGAGTAGGTGCTGTTGTCGTATCCCGCAAAAGTAGCTGCGACGAAGTTCTCGTTGGGTGAAACGATCATTCGGACGATCGAGCCGTTGTTGAGCTGGTTGATCAGGTAGGCCTTCGACGCCGGGGACATGGAGTTGACGTCGAGCCAGAACGTCGCGCCGCTACCCGGAGCGACTTCGTACATGATCTGGCCGAGATTCCACTTCGTATCGAGTTGGGTCCCCAGGCCATCCCACAGGAAGTTCGCGTCGTAGAACAGCGGTGAGCCCGACTGGGCCGCGCTAGTGATCGTATCGCTCGTGAGCCAGATGTTGCAGACGCCGTCGTACGAAAACGCGGCGTTGGCGGCAACCAGGCGCAAGGTCAATCGGGACACGTCGGTTACGGTGCCGGCTATCCCAAGGCTGGCGACGTTGAATTCCGTTACGCCATAGCTGGCGAACGCGCCGTAGTTGTTGCCTTCGATATTGAAGAAGCGCAAGCCGTTCGCGCCCTGCCGGGGGCCGGCGGGCTGAACGGTGACGTTGTGCGAGGCCTCGGTCGAATAGACTCCTGCAGGGGCAAGGGCGCCCATCATAAAGAGGCCCAGTGAGGCGAGAATGGTGGTTGTTTTCACTGCGTGTCTCCTGGTCTGGCGGGTGAATTCGGGTGGGTCGAACCACCCACCGACATGACCGACGCTACCGGGTGGAGTTTAAAGAACGGTTACGGTGGTATCAATTCGCCTATGGAAGAAGACATTTCCAGCGCAGACATCGACGGCCTCTGGGATTACGGGGACCCCGCTGCGAGCGAGGTACGGTTCCGTGAACTGCTCGCGAGCGTCTCGTCGACCGCGTCCCGTCACGAGATTCGAACGCAGATAGCCCGCTCACTGGGACTGCAGCGACGTTTCGACGAGGCTCTGCTGGAACTCGAGGCCGTGCCCGACGATTCCGCGACCTTGCGAGTTCGAAAGGCACTTGAGTGGGGGCGGGTGCTCAACAGTTCCGGTCGGCCCGGCGAGGCGGTTCCGTGGTTCGAAACGGCGCTTCGAGAATCGGAAGGCATTGCCGAGCTCGAATACTATCACGTCGATGCCGCGCACATGCTGGGCATCGCCGCACCGGCCGAGGATCGCCTCCGGTGGAACTTGCGGGCGATCGATCTGGCGCGGTCGGCTTCCGACGAGCGGGCGCGGGGCTGGCTCGGATCGCTCCTGAACAACACCGGCTGGTCCCTCCACGACCTAGGCCGATTCGAAGAGGCGCATGCTCTGTTCGTCGAGGCCCTGGAGTACCGCCGGATCCACGGCTCCCCGACGACGGTTCGGATCGCCCATTGGTGCGTGGGTCGGTCGCTGCGTTCGCTGGGACGTCTCGACGAAGCCTTGGCCATCCAGTCGGGGCTTGTCAGTGCGGGTAACGACGACGAAGGGTACGCCCACGAGGAGATGGGCGAACTCTTGCTCCAGATGGAGCGCGGCGACGAAGCAAAGCCGTACTTCGAGGTCGCCCATGAACGGCTGTCGAAGGACCCTTGGCTCAGCGCGAACGAACCCCAGCGAATCGAGCGACTAGCGACCCTGAGCCGTTAGCGCCCCTTCCGGAACCAGCCAGCAGGCTGCGGAATGCGCTTCGTCGATCGCGATCAGCGGGGGCTCGTCGACGCAGCGCTCGAAACGACGGGCACACCGAGGAGCGAAGGCGCACCCCGCCGGGAGGCGCGCCAGATTCGGTGGCTGACCGCCGATGGCTTCGAGGCGAGTTTTTGCCGGGTTCGGCAAGGCGTTGAGCAGGGCGACGGTGTAGGGATGTTCGGGCGTGCTTAGGACTTGCTCTGCAGACCCGGTCTCGACGACGCGGCCGGCGTAATAGACCGCGATGCGCGAGGAGAGGGCGGCGATGACTCCTATGTCGTGCGAGATCAGCATGACGGCAGTCCCTACTTCTTGTTGCAGTTCGCGAATCAGACGGAGGATCTGGGCTTGCAGCGTAACGTCGAGGGCCGTCGTCGGCTCGTCGGCGATCAGCACCTTCGGGCGGCAGGCGAAAGCAATGGCGATGACGACGCGCTGGCGTTGCCCGCCGCTCATCTGGTGGGGATACTTCCGGGCCGACGCCTCGGGAGCCGGGACGCCGACCTTCTCGAGCATCTCGACCGCCTTTTTCCATGCGCTGGCTCGGTTCATTCCCAGGTGCAGCCACAAGACTTCGGCAATCTGGTCGCCCACACGCATCATCGGATTGAGCGCGGTAAACGGATCCTGCATGACCATCGCGATCTCTTGCCCGCGAATGTCGAGCCAATCCCGCGGGCGAATATCGACGAGGTTACGGTTCTCGAGAACGATCTCGCCACGGCTCACCCGCCCGGGCAGCGGGATCATCCCCATGATCGCCAGACCCGTCATCGACTTACCGCAGCCAGACTCGCCGACCACCCCGAGCGTCTTGCCACGCTCCAGCGAGAGACTCACCCCTCGAAGGATGCGCGTCGTGCCGAACGAAACCTCGAGGTCCTTCAGTTCCAGGACCGGCATGCCCCGGATTGTAGCCCGCCGATGGTTCCTGCGGCGGGAGAGCGCTCCACCGGGGCAGCCTACTTCTGGAAGGTCCACCCCGCGAAATCGACCGAGGCGGTCGGGATCGGCTTCGACATCACGAGCGGCAGGAACACGATCCGTGCCCTGATCTCGCGGGTAAGAGGATTCACGAACCGCGAGGCGCTGCCCGTCGGGTCGATGTCGATCGTCGCGTCGGTCTCGGTGACCGCGCGCGTGTCCACTGTCTCGTAGGCGCCCGAGTCGTAGTTCCAGAGCCTAACCGCCTGGTTTTGGCCGGCAGTGGCTTGGGACTCGACGGTCAGCCGGATCGAGAGCGGATTCGTGTACGGTGCGGTAGACGTAACCTCGACGTGGAGAGATTGTGGGCCTCCCTTCTGGAAGAGGCCGATCACTCTGAGGCGAGCGTTGTCGGAGGCGAGGAGGCTGGCGAGGTTGCCGCCACCGTTCAGACCGCCGATGCTCAGCGCGGACGGCTGGACCTGGGTCGCGGTCGGTGTCACATTCACGATGTAGAGGCCGCGCCCGTGGGTCACGTTGATGAGTTCATCCGAGTCCTTCCAGACCAGCTCATCGATCGGACATGTGTCCGGTCCGTCGGTGACCGCCCCCCACGACTGACCGGAATCGTGGGAGATGAAGAGACCGATATCGGTGCCGGCAAAAATGCGGTTCGGCCGCAGCGGGTCCATCGCTAAAGCGCCGACCGGTGCGGTGGGAATGCGTCGACTGGGCATGCCCGTGGCCTGTGACCACGTCGTTCCTCCGTCGAGAGTGAGCCAGATGTTATCGTCGTCCCAGCCCAGGAAGGCGACGAAGACCCGCTGATGATCGGCGGGATCGATGACGATCTTTGCGACCCAGCGTCCGGGCCCGCCACCGGGAATGTTCGTATCGACCCGGGTCCAGGTCGGGCTCCCAGCGGTGCCATTGGTCGTCTTGAAGATCTTGCCGTTGTTGTGCCCGACCCAAATGAGGTTCGAGTTTCCTTGTGCGACGGTGACCGTGCTGTGGTGGCGTCGGTCGTAGACGTTCATGTGGGAGGTGTTCTTCTTCCATTCCTCCGGAGGATCGTCGGTGGTCGGGGTCTTGATAATCGTCCACGCGGGCGTGCCCTTGACGTTCGAGTTCCGCCACAGGTTGAGTCCGCAGGCAAGCATCGTGTTGGGGTTGTTCGGATCGAGGATGTAATGGGGGATGAAGTTGCAGGTCGCGGTGCTTCCGGCGTCGGTCAGCCCGCTCGTGATGCTGGAAAACGAGCCGCCGTTGTTCGAACTTCGACGGATGCCCAAGACTTGGCTCGAGCCATACAGGAAGTTGGCGTCGGTCGAATCAGCCGCAGCGAACCCACCATCGCCGCCGATGGCCTGGACTTGCCAGTTGACCGAGCCGCTGTAGATATTCGTGTAGTTGTCTTGCGCGCCACCGATGATCTTTCCGCTCGGGGAGTAGGCCGCACCATAAAACTGAGTGATGCCCAAGCCGTTGTTCATGTGGCCGCCGCTGCCGGTGGTCGCATCGTTCGTAAAGCCGACACCGCCGTCGCCCGCGAAGAAGAGCCGCCGATTCGTACCGCCGTTGTAGCCCGGGTGGTGGATGATGTCGTGGTGGTCGGCGTGAATGTTCGGAAACGCGTTCGTCCGAGTGTTTCCGCCGTCGGTGCTTCGAAAGAGGTTTACGGCCCCGTACACGAGGAAGTTCGAGTTCGTGGGGTCGACCCAAAGGGCGATGTTGTAGGCCTCGTAAGTGGGGATCGACGGCGCGGAACGAAGGGTCCACGTTTGCCCGCTATTCGTCGATCGATAGATCGATGCGGTCTGATTCATGGCCGAAACCAGAGCGTAACAGGTGCTTGCCGTGTTTGCCGCCCACTTGACTTCGGCACGGTGGACGTTCGACATCCCCGTCGAGTTCGAGAACGTCAGGCCCGCATTGCTCGAGTAAACGACTCCCGGGTTGTCGTGGACGCCCGCGACGACCTGACTCGCGTTGTTCGGGTTGAAGTCGATGTCGTAGGCATGGCCAGTCCAGACTTGGGTCCAATTGTCGCCGCCGTTCGTGCTGCGCCAGATGCCGGAGTTTGTCGCTGCGAGCATCACCGAAGGATTGCCTGGTTGGAAATCGATCCGATTGACGAAGTACCAGTCGGGAGTGTTCGTGGTCGGAATCTGGTTCCAAGTCACCCCGGCATCGGTCGTCTTGAAGATGCCCGCGCCGCGGATGGCCGCCGTGTTTTGGCTGCCTTCGACGCTTTCGAAGAACCCCTCACCGGTTCCGGCATAAATCACATTGGCGTTCGTGGGGTGCATCACGAGGCTGCATACGCCGATCGCGGGCATGAACCCGTCCAGGGGGAACCAGTTCGCGCCGCCGTCGGTCGTCTTCCAGACTCCGCCGGCCATCGCACCGGTATACATCGTGTTCGGGTTGTTCGGATCGATGACGACGGAGCGAATTCGGCCGCCGATGTTCGCCGGCCCGAGCCAGGTCCAGGGGGAGAAGTCGGTCGAACCGCGCTCCTCGCCGGCCAAGAGGGCCCCCCGCTGGGCGAGTGCCCTGGTCAGCGCGCCTTCGGGAACCGTCCCATCCTTGCTCAGGCGCGACTGCCAGCGCTGCCGGATGGCGAGCACCGCCGTCGGCACCTCCTCCGACCGAAACCCGGGATTCGCTTCCTCGACCGACCGAATGCCGATCACGAAGCAGGACACCGAAACCAGAACCAAACCAAACGCGAGGGTCTTCATTACCTATCGCCTCCAACAAACCAAATGAAATCGGGCACGCGGCCCCCTATGCGTATTAGTTAAGCACAAAGTGGCGCGAGTTCCGAATCTCTGCGATGGGTGCCTCCGCATAACTTGCGCCGGGGGCACGATCCATCATGCGGATAGATCAGCAGGCTTCGAGGCCTCGCTTCGAGTTCTTCCCTTGCTTTGTAGGAGGACTTTCTGGTGCCACCTCGCTCGGTATCAAACGGATCGGCACGGATTTGAAGGCGGGCGTGCGCGACTTGGGGTCGGCCAGACGGGGAACGAGGGCGTTGGCTTCTGGATAGTACATTGCCGCGCATCCTGCAGCGATCGGCGCCTCCCGGACGAGGATCGGCCCCATCGTTCCGACCTCGCTCTCGATACGGACCGGGTCGTTCTCCCGAAAGCCGAGCCGCTCGATATCAGAGGCGTTCATGAGGATCACGTCGCGCCGCTCCTGACCGCGATAGAGGTCTTCCTCCTCATAGACGACGGTGTTGAACTGGCCCTCGGACCGGATGGTCATGAGCATCAGACGATCCTCTCCGACGGCCCACACGGGCAGCGGGCGGGCCGAGAAGGAAGCTCGCCCACCATCGCGAGGAAATGTCGCTGTGTGCAAGATTCGCCCGGCAATATGAAACTCTTTCCTGGATCGATCGACCTCTTCGAGGTCTTGGTAACCGGGAACGAGGCGGGCGATGAGGCGGCGGATGGCGGCATGACTCACGAGGCTGGGCCAGTCGATGGGCTCCACGCTGAGCGCTGCATGTCCGATGGCGGTCAGCACATCGACTTCACCTCTAGGGCCCTCGAACCGCGGTCGACCCCCATCGCTGACACGGATGAAACTGAACATGGACTCCTGAGTCGTGGGCTGATCCTCTTCGTCGCGGGCCCGCACCGGTATCACCAGAGTCGTGCGCCCTCGACCGCGGACGTGTCCCGTGTTCAGGGTCGTACTGAGGTAGACGACGAGCCCGATGTTCCCCAGCGCATGGCCAGCGAAGGAGGCGTCCGGACTCGCGCCAAACAGATTGCCGCCCAGGCAGAGGGCGAAATCCGCTTCGCCCCGGCCCGCGCCCTCGAGAGCTTCGAGGGTGTCGCGACCTTTCGTCTTCGGCGCCGCGACGCCGAGCCTGGCCAGACCCTCGATGGCATCGCGTGCGATCTGTGGCGAGACACCTACCGAACCGAGACCCTGGACGTTGCTATGACCCCGGATGGGCATAAGGCCCGCACCCGGCTTGCCGAGCATGCCTCGCATGAGTGCCAGATTGACGATCCAGCGGACGTTGTCGACCCCGTGCGCGTGATGGGTGATTCCCATCGTCCAGGCGAAGATCGCCTTCTGCGAAGCGGCATAGAGGTCTGCCGCTTGCTCGATTTCGCTTCGCTTGACCCCGCAGGCCGCTTCGATCGACTCCCAACTCGACGAATTCACCATTGCGGCGACTTCGTCGAAGCCCTCGGTGTGGCAATCCACGAAGTCCTGATCGATAATGCCTGTTTCGACCAGCCGCTTCGCGATCCCGACCATCATCGCGATATCGCCCCCGATCCGCGGCTGAAGGTAGAGGCTTGCGATCGGCGAGCCGAGAAGCATGCTCCTCAGGTTCGAGGGCACTCGGAAGTCGACGAGCCCGACCTCGCGTAGGGGATTGACCACGATCACCTGCCCGCCCCGACGCCGGAGCCGGGCCAGTGCCGACATAAGGCGGGGGTGGTTCGAGGCAGGGTTGCCTCCGATCAGGAAAACGAGATCGGCGCGGGCGAGGTCCTCCAGTTCGACGGTGGCGGTGCCGGTACCGATCGCCTCCTTGAGCCCGACGCCGCTCGCCTGATGGCAATAGTAGGAGCAGTTGCTTACGTGGTTGGTTCCCAACGCGCGGGCGAGCAGTTGCAAGACAAAGCCGGCTTCGTTCGAGCTTCGGCCGCTCGCATAGAAGAACACCCGTTCGGGATCGGATACCCGCAGCGTGGCGCCGATCTTGTCGATCGCCTCGTCCCACGAGATCGGCACGAAGTGTTCGGCGTCGGGGCTGGCGAGGAGCGGCTCCGTCAGGCGCCCGCAAGCCTCCAATTCGCGCGGAGAAAGGCCTGCCAATTCGTCGAGAGAGTACTTTTGGAAGAATCGAGGCTCGATCTTCCCACGCATGTCGGCAGCCATTGCCTGCAGCGACTTCTTGCAGACTTCGGGGAACCGGCCTTCCTCGTTGACCATGCCTCCGCGCTGGCCGCCCATCCCGTAGGCGCAAGTCTTGCAGGCGTTTCGAGAGCGCATCGCGCGCCAAAGGGGCAGCGCACCCACTTCTCGGGCTTTTCTAAAGGTGTAACCGATCGCCTGCCAACCGCCGCCACTCGAGACCTTCTTCACGTCGGTCTCATCGTATCACGGAGACTATTCGGGACGCCGATAGCGACCCACGAAGGGCCCAGCGCCTACGTCTTCGTAGCGCATGTCGGCTTCGATGCCCATGTTGCGGAGGACGTCCAGGGCCCGGGTCAGTCCGTTGGCGAGACTCCCTGTCGCTTCCCGAGGCTCGTCGGAACAGTTCGTGCGGCCCTCATTCTTCGGCGGACGAGCGGGCGGCGAATCGGCGATCCCCTCGATCTCTTCGATCACGATCGGCCCGTCGAGGCCGGCGTCGGCGGTTGGATCGAGAAACGACTCTGCAAGGCGCCGTCGGATCGACGACGGCACATCGCCCACGACCTTGATGCAGACATTGCCGACCTGGCCATCCCCGGGCGCCTTGAACGGCAAGTCACGATACCGCCGGGCGGCATCCCATTGATAGACGGTCATCATCGCGAGGCCGTCGGAGAGACGCAGTGCGAGGAATTGGCCCTCGGGTCCGCCGACGAGGTGCCGTTGCGTCACCTGGAACCCATAGGGCAGCCGGGCTGGCATCCGTGGGCTGAAACCCAGCGTATCCATGGCCGATCCGATACTGCGAATCGCCTTGGGAAAGTCGGTTCGAGTAACCTTATATCCATTCGTCGGCCAAGTGAAAAGTCCGGGATCGATGCGCTTTGGAAAGTCCGCCGCGATCGTGTTGAGCACTACATCCAGGCGGTGACTGGAATCGGCGACCTCGATTCGAAGAAGCATGTGGTTGCCGAGGTCGATCCCGTAGCGGCGCTCGGGCAAGAAGCGCTCCTTCGGGATCGCTCGAATCATCAGGGATTTCCGCCCCGCGATCCGATCTTCGCCATCGGACTTTAGTTCATAGTTGGCGGCGATCATCTTCATGCGGAGCTTGGGGTCGATCCGATCCTTGAGCGGCGAGGGCTGGATGACGATTTCGCGCTCCTCGGAGTCGATGGTCGCCCATTGCATGCCGTCGTCGATCCAGATGGTGCCCTCCATGCTGATCGGCTGGAGGACGGTGCGACGGCTGCGGCCCTTATCGTCCATCGTCACGGAGTACTTGACGACGCTACGTCCCCCGTCGTGGAGTCGCTTGGTTTGGACGAGGGTGGCATTGACGGTGCCGCTCTTCTGAATCGATCGGAAGAACACCTCGCGGATGTCTTCACGGTTCTGAGTGGCACCGAACGCGGCGAACAGCAACCCGAGGACGACCGCGGTGCTTCGGGCCGCCGTCGACCGCGCGAATCCGGGCGCTAGACGGAACACGCGTCGCCGATCAGCGGCCCGAAACATGGCTTGCAGGCATCACGGGGCCCTGTCCCCCGAACGGGTCGGAGCCGTAGACGCTCTGGTCGCGGCTGACGTCGAAAGCGATCGATTCTGCTTTGCTAGATTTGGCCTCGAGGCCAGTAGGCGTCGGTCCTCGGCCCACGAACTGGAGCCAAGCCAGCGCGATAGCGGCGGCGGCGAAGGAACTGGCGAGCGCCCAACCCCAAATCGGCCGCTCGGATCGAGCGGGGGACACGTCGGTCATGACGGCGCGCATGAGCCGGTCTTGCAGGTCGGCGGGAACAGCGACTTCTGACGCGCCTCCGAGCATTTGCTTGACCAAGCGAACCTCTTCGAACTCGGATCGGCAAGCGTCGCAGGAGCGAAGATGATCGCGAACGCGCATCGTTTCGGTGCCGGCCAGTTCACCGTCGATGAAAGCAGAAAGCAGGACTTGGGCGTTGCGGCAGTTCATCGGTCTACCCCCGAAAGCTCGCGGAATCGGTCCGGGCAAGAGCGGCGCAAGTACTCGCGGAGTTGGCGACGGCCACGATGGATGCGCGATCGGACGGTTCCGATCGAGGTCTGCATGACCTCGGCGATCTCCTCATAGGCCATTCCTTCCACATCGGCCAATAGGACCGCAACGCGGAAGTCGGGCGACATCGCCATCAGGCCGAGTTGAAGAGGCTCATCGAGTTCCCGGTGCATCATCTGCGCGTCGGGCGAGGCGTCCTCGTCGGCGATTTCCCAGGTCGTCGATCCGTCGGCGCCACTTTGGTCGAGGCTCGTCGTTCTCAAACGGCCCTTGCGGCGCACGGAGTCGATGTGAGCGTTCGTCATGATCCGATACAGCCAACTGGTGAAAGGCAGGCTGTCGTCGTACCGGTGGAAGAATCGGTAGGCTCTGAGGAACGACTCTTGAACGAGATCTTCGGCCTCGGTCGAATTCCCGGTGAGTCGCATGGCGAGACTGTAGGCATGGCGATGCGTATCGCGCATGAGGGTCTCGAACAGCTTGCGCCTCTCCTCCTTGGGCTGAACGGCGGATTTGATAAACGTGGATAACACGAACCCCGAAATCTCCTTCTGGATAGGTTACGCAACCTCGGCCAGGCTCAGTTCCGAACTCTTCAATGATACACGGATTCCCGGTATCCCGCGATGGAGCGGTAGCCGGGGGATGGTTCGTGCCCCCGGATCGGGGCCGTCCTCCCGCGGCAGCCAAAGCGCGGTCAAGCCCGCGCACTCCATAAGCCGCGGCTGCCGCTAGTCGCCCTTCGGGGGGCGGAGTACGACGCGGGGGCTTTCGATGCCGGTCCGACTGAGAACCGAGACGGCGAGCGCATCGACACCGGTATCGGGAACGCCGCGGTGGGTGTCATCCGATATGCTGACGAGGTTCCATTCACCGTCCCGCAAGGCGTACAAGGCAAGGAAACGCGCCTGCTTAGGTTCGGCGAGTAGAACCCTCCAAGAACCGCCGGACCGGTTCGACGCCTTGACGACGGGCGTCCCTGGGCGATCGTCACCCAGCCATGGTGAGGCTGGAACGATTGCAGGGTGACGGTAAGCCGACTCGGCGAGCTTCTTGTCGAGCCCGGCCGTCCCCCTGAGCAAGGGCTTCATCGAGAAGAGCACGTTCCCACTGGCCTTCGACTTGCGCGTGAGCTCGATTTGGTCGACGATCTCCTGCGCGGGCCAGCCGTTGGCCACTTGACTGGCGTAGTTTCCCGGCCATAGGTGCCTCCCCTTCGAATTCTGTTCCAGCCACCAGCCGAGCAGTGCCGGGTAGCTTTGCGCGGGCGGCTCGATGCGCCAATAGAGTTGTGGCGTGAAGTAGTCGCACCACCCCTCGCGAAGCCAACGCCGGGCGTCGGCGTAAAGTTCGGCGTACTGGTCGAGACCGGCCTTGATGCCCGCCGGCACTCCCGGCCGATAGATGCCGAACGGGCTGATCCCGAACTTCACCCATCGCTTGGAGGACTTTATGGTCTCGTACATGGCGCGAACCAGGTCGTCGACGTGCTGCCGTCGCCAGTCGGCTCGGCTCGCCTTACCGCCGGTCTCCCGATATCTTCGGTATGCAGCGTCGTCAGGGAATTCGATCGCCTTTCCGGCTTTGTCGCGGACGGGGTACGGATAGAAGTAGTCGTCGATATGGAGGCCATCGACGTCGTACCGGGTGACGATATCCTTCACGACTGCCAAGGTTTGGCGACGAACGTCGTCCTCGGCGGGGTCCATCCATCGATACTGCCCGTAGGTGCGGACAAGATCGGGGCGTCGGCTGACGATGTGCCCGGGCGCAGGGCCTTTCTTCGCCGCGGGATGCCACGCGCGATACGGATTGATCCATGCATGGACTTCCAGGCCGCGCCGGTGTCCCTCGACCACGGCGAACGCGAGGGGGTCCCATGCTGGACTCGGAGCGGTTCCCTGCGCTCCCGTCAAGTATTCGGACCACGGCTCGATCCTGCTGGGGTACAGGGCATCGCCATGAGGGCGGACCTGGAACACGATGGCATTGAACCGCAAGGCCGACGCCTTGTCGAGAATCGCCAACAACTCTCGTTTCTGGGCGGCGGTGTCGAGATCGCGCCGCGAGGGCCAGTCGATGTTGTCGACGGTTGCCACCCAAACCCCTCGGAACTCTCGCGGCGGGCTGGGCGGTTCCGTTGGGGTCATGACCATCGCGACGAGCCAGGGCGTCATGGGCGGGTTATCGGTCGGCCTGAACCAGTCGGATGATCTTGTCCGGCTGATTGAGCGCGATGTAGACGTGACCGTCGGGGCCGTAGGCGACCTCGCGCACCCGGCCCAGCCCGTGGACGATTTCCTCGCGTTCGACCAGTTTGCCATTCTTGATTCGGATGCGATCCATGTTCGCCCCGCTCAACCCGCCGGCCAAGAGGTCGCCCTTCCAATTCGGAAAACCAGGCCCGCGCGCCACGTCGAGCCCGCAGGCGCCGATCGAGGGCAGCCACCGGAAGACGGGCATTTCGAACTTCTCCCCGGGCTTCGGCCACGGAGTGACGAGGGGCGTGTCGTTGTAGTTGATGCTGAAGGCCACGAGCGGCCATCCATAGTTCGCGCCACGGACGATGCGATTCACCTCGTCTCCTCCTCGGGGGCCGTGTTCGGTATCCCATAGGTCGCCGTCCAGGTCGAAAATCAGGCCCTGGGGATTCCGGTGACCGTACGACCAAAGCGCCGGGATGGCGTTCTTGTCGGCAACGAAGGGGTTGTCCTTGGGAATCGAGCCGTCCTCGTTGACGCGATAGATCTTGCCGTTGGGCTTCGAAAGATTTTGCGCCAGTGATCCGCTGCCTCGCTCGCCAATGGGAAAGAAGACATGCCCCTTCCCGTCGAAGACGATGCGGCAGCCGAAGTGGACGCCCGACGTGCTGTACGTGTCCGCTGCGCATTGGAAAATCGTCTGCTGGTCGGTCCAGCGCGGACTGCCGCTCTGAAAGGCCAGTTTGCCGCGCACGATCTTGGTCATGCCGCCGCGCTTGCCTTGCGCCGGGTCCGTAAAAGCCAAGTAGATCCACCCGTTCTTGGAGTAGTCGGGGTGCACGGCCACGTCCATCATGCCGCCTTGGCCGATCTCGACGGAGTCGGGGATGCCCTCGATTTCCTGCCCCTTGCCGTTGTCGACCAGATACACGGGCCCGGGGCGACTCGTCACCAGCATCCGCCGGTCGGGGAGCCAGTCGATCGCCCATGGCGTCGCGATCTCACCCCGCTCTAAGACGGTCTCGATTCGGAACTGATGGTACTTGGAGCGGTACACGCCGTTGGTCGCTTTGGGAGAGCCGTTGGCTTGACGTAGGTACCGCGCCTGCATCTCGCGAATGTGGACGACGAGAGCCCAGATTTGAGGATCGGAGAGCGACTCGCCGTAGGCCTCCATTCCGGCATCCTTGACTCCGTTCTTGATGGCGTCGAAATAGGGGCGATCCCACTTCTGGTCGAACTTTTCCTCGGACAGCAGCGATTTGGTCCCCCCGCCCCCACCCTCGCCGTTCATTCCGTGGCAATTGCCGCAGTTGCGTTCGTACAGCTCGGTCACGTTCGCGGCACGCTGGCTCTCCGCCTTCGGCGAAGGATCGCTTGGCACACGGGTCGACGCGCAGGCGACAAGGATCGAAGCGCCGAGAGCGAGAAGGGGGATGCGGTAGGTCACGTGAAGACTTTACCGGTCGGTCGCCTTCGTCTGCGCCGCCACTTTTGCCGTCACCCCTCGTGGCGCGCCCGGCGGGACTCGAACCCACGACCGACCGCTTAGAAGGCGGTTGCTCTATCCGCTGAGCTACGGGCGCGCTCCTCGCCGATTGTACCGGTCGCCCGGCGGTAGACTCGGGACGTGATCAGGGCCGTCGTCGACGTGGGCTCGAACTCGATTCTTCTCGTCGTTGCCGAGGATTCTTCGGGCCAGTGGCGAGTTCTCTTCGAGTCCTCCAGGGTTACCGGCCTCGGTCGAGGGACCGCGCAAACAGGGCTCCTCTCCGATCAAGGGATCCGCGACACGCTGGCGGCGCTCGAAGAAGCGTTCGAGACCGCCAACGCCCACGATGCCGGGGAGATTGTCGCTGCGGCTACGATGGCGGCAAGAATCGCCACGAATACGGACGTATTCTTGAACTTATCAGCAGCCCAAGGCACTCCCGTGCGGGTGCTCAGTGGCGAGGAGGAGGCCGACCTCGGATTGCTCGCCGTCGTCGATGATCCCTTGCTTTGGCGCGCTGGCACCCCCGGGACGGTGTCCATCATCGATCCGGGCGGCCACAGCACCGAACTGGTGACCGCGAGCCGGAACGACCGTGGCGAGTGGGCAGCCTCCTTCCGGAAGAGCTTTCCGATTGGGACTCTCGCTCTTCGCGGCGGGATCCTGTCCGCCGAATCCCCGACCCCGGGCGAGCGGCTTGCGGCCGCCAAAGCCATCGACGAGGCGATCGACCTCGAATACGGTCCTGGCGAGGCTGGACGGGCGGTGGTCCTCGGCGCGACGGGCACGAACCTCGTCACGATTCGTGCCGGCATGGCCGAATGGGACCCCGACCTCGTTCACGGGCAGGTCTTGCTTTACGAAGAGATCGGGCGCTCCGTAGGATGGCTCTTCGATATGGACGACGCCGGGCGGCGAGCCCTGGTGGGACTGGAGCCAGGTCGAGAGACCACGATCGCGATCGGCGCCCTTATCCTCGAGCGGTTCCTTCATGCGATCAAGGCCGCGGAATGTACGGTCAGCGTGCGGGGCTGGCGGCACGCACTCTTGGAGCGGGGGTGGCATGCGCTGGCCATCGGTTAGTGTATTCGTTGGGCTCCTCGCCCTGCTCCTGGCGTTCGGTTGCGGCTCCTCGGCTCCCGCCGACGGTTCGCCGGTGGTGGACAACGACGTCGATTACGAAGCCACCCTTGCCAAGGCGCGGGACCTCTCGGCGGCCCACATGGTGGCCTTCGCCCAAGGACAGGACCTGAGCGAAGACGCCTTGAGGGACCTCGCCGAGGCTCGGCGACAGTTCGAGGGGCTCATTTCCTATGCCCCGACCCAGTTCGCTCCCCACATCGGCGCAGGACGGATCGGCTACGCCCTCGGCGACTACGAATCGGCCAAGCGGAGTCTGGAACAAGGCCTCGCCCTCATCCCGACAGATCATGCCCCCCAAGTCGATGCCCTGATAGCAGACGTCAACAACGACCTCGCCAACATTTACTTCTTGCAAGGCGACTACGCCAAGGCCGAAGTCCTCGTGCGGCGCGCCCTCAAGACGAGCCCCGAGCACCCGAACTACCTGGCTACCCTCGCTTCGATCGCGCTTCAAGCCGGGGATCCTGAGGGCGCGGGCCGCCTCGTGGCCTCCGGCCTCAAGACCGACCCCGAAAACATCCGCCTTAAGCGGCTGAAGCTGATGATCGATAAGACTCCGAAACAGGGCGAGTAACCGCAGAGGATGCGATGCCCGTCAGGTCGCGGAGTTCTTCCTCTCGAGTCGTCAGCAGCTTCGCTCGTTGGCGGGACATTCGAGAGCAAACCGCGGCGATGGGCACATACGACCACGAACTCAACGACTGGACCTACCCGGGTCTCGACGAGAAGGTCGCGTGGTGGAAGCAGTACTGGCGCTAGCACTAACGCTCGGTCGATCGCTTGGCGAACGAGGCGTTCGGGCCTGTCTCCATTGCGGATAAAAGTCATTAGTCCGAATCCGCGCAGACGGCTTCGGCCGCCTCGAGCGTCCAGCCGCCCGCAAAAACCGAGAGACGCCGTAAGAGGGTCTGCTCCTCGGGGGTTAGGAGATCGTAGCTCCAGTCGATGAGCGCCCGAAGCGTCTGCTGGCGCGGCAGCGCGGTTCGGCTCCCGCCGGTCAGGAGTCGAAACCGATCGTCGAGGCGTTGGTTGATCTGATCCACCGAAAGGGCCTTCACCCGCGCGGCTGCCAACTCGATTGCGAGAGGGATGCCGTCGAGGCGTACGCAAAGTTGGGCTAGGGACGCCGCGTTCTGGTCGTTCACCTGGAAACTGGGCTGGGCGGCCTGGGCTCGCTCGACGAAAAGCCGAACCGCTTCCACCTGCACCAATTCGGAGATGACTTGACTCGAGCGAGGGTCTGGCAATCCGAGCGAGGGAACCCGGTAGGTGGTCTCCCCGGCGATGTTCAGCCCCTCGCGGCTGGTCGCGAGGATGTAGAGGCCCGGAGAGGCCCGCAGAAGCTGGTCGCACAGAGTCGCACAGGCAGAAAGCAGGTGCTCGCAGTTATCGAGAACGAGAAGGACCTTTTTGGACTTCAGGAAGTCGGTGAGCGTGGCGAGGATCGGCCGGCCCGGTTCCTCCCGAACGCCGATGGTGGTGGCGACCGATTGGGCGACGAGGTTCGGATCCGCCAGGGCGGCCAGTTCGATCATCCAAACGCCGTCCTCGTAGTCTTCCAAGAGGTCCGCCGCTACCTGGAGCGCGAGCCTCGTCTTCCCGGCGCCGCCGGACCCGGTCAAGCTGAGCAGTCGCGTGTGCTTGAAAATTTCCAGGACTTCGGCGATGACCTGCTCGCGCCCGATGAAGCTGGTGAGCTGTTGGGGAAGATTGTTTGGCAGGGCGTCGAGGGACCGAAGAGGCGGGAAGTCTTCGGGCAACTCTGGATGGAGGACTTGGAAGACCTGCTCGGGCCGCGAGAGGTCCTTGAGCCGATGGAGGCCGAGATCCTTCAGGCTCACGCCGCCTTTGAGCCCATCCCTAACGAGTTCCTCGGTGGTCAGAGAGACGACGATCTGGCCGCCGTGGGCAATGGCCCGCAAGCGCGCGCATCGGTTCACCGGGGCGCCGTAATAGTCCTCGTCGCGCTCTTGGGCCTCACCCGTGTGGAGGGCCATGCGAACCTTGATGGGAGTCTTGGCCGGCCATGGTTCGGTCCGGAGGGCGATTTGCAGCTTGGCAGCGGCGGCGAGCGCTTCGCTCGCGCGGGGAAACACGGCGAAGACGCTGTCGCCCTCTCCGCGGCTCTTCACTACGCGCCCGCCATTATCTTCGATAACTGCGAGTGCGATTTCGTCGTGGCGCTCGATCGTCTGGGGCATGAGATCGGGCGCCTCCTCCCACATCTTGGTGCTTCCCTCGACATCCGTGAAAAGGAAGGTTATGGTGCCGATCGTTGGTTCCACTCCGCTTCATTCTGACTCAATCGAGATGCGCAGGAACCGGCAAAGTCTCTTATGATGAGGCTTCGGCGAGATGCCGAGAATCTCCCCGAGGAACCACTTATGGCCGCCACCGTGAAGCAGCCGAGCCCGAGGCAGTTGGTTGTTCTGAACCGCCTCCTCCTTCGGCTTCAGCACGCCGATGCCGAAGCCCGACTCGATGCGGCCCAGCGCCTCGGTGGCTTTCAACACGAACACGTCACGACTGCGCTCTCCGGGGCGGTCACCACCGATCCGGTTTCGGAAGTGCGTGCGGCCGCCGCCCACTCGCTGGGAAAGCTAAAGGACCCTCGCGCCCTACCGGGATTGTTGTCGGCCCTTCACGACCCGGAGCCCCGAGTTCGCTGGTCGGTCGCCTTCGCCCTCGCCCGTGTCGGCACTCCACTGGCCGCCGACGCGCTCGTGAAGGCGATTCGCGACCCCGAGCCGGAAGTGAGAAACCAAATCGCTTTCGCACTCGGTTCGATCGGCGACCCGCGCGCATTGCCAGCCTTGACCGCCCTCCTGGACGATTCCGACGAAATGGTGGCGGCAGGCGCTGTTCTCGCGATCGCCGAGATTCGATCCCCGGCGACGGCGGGCATCCTTCGCGAGGTACTGCAGTCGGAGAACCCGATGGCTCGCTTCCACGCGGTTACCGCGCTCGGTCAGCGTCGCGCGGCCCAGTTTGCGGCAGATATCAGGGCTCGCCTGCAGGACGATTGCGATATCGTGCGCGTGGCCGCTGTTACCGCGATCGGCCAGATCGAGGGCGCCCGCAGCCTTCCACTTCTCCTGGACTTGCTGAACGATCAAGACCCGGAGACAAGGCTCGCGGCGATCCGCGCCATCGGGCGAACCCGATGCCGCACGGGCACCGAACCCTTGCTCAAGCAGCTTGTCGGCCGCCCGCGATCGGTCCGTCTGGCCACGATCGAGGCGCTCTCCCAGCTTCGAGACCCCAAGGCCGTCGCGCCGCTCGTGCTGCTCGTTCAGGAGGAGGATGCGGTCGTTCGACGAGCGGCAATCCTCGCTCTGTCGAAAATGGGTGCGGTCGAGGCGCTTCCTCTAATCGGTGACTGCCTGGAGGATGAGAACCGCTTGGTCAGCGATGCCGCGCAGCGTGCCGTGCGCCGCCTGCTTGCCGTCGGGGCCGAGCGGAACTAAGCCGGGTTGCGACAAACGGCGGTGCGCGCCAGAATGGAGGCGATGTCCGAAGCAACAAAGCCCGTCGAAGAGCCCAAGAAGCCCGAGCCGATGGTCGAAGAGACGCCGGTCGTGACACAGCACGAAACGAAGGTGGGTGACCAGGACTTCGCTTACACCGTCACCACGGGCCGGCTGCCCCTCCGCAACGATAGCGGCGAGATACTCGCCCAGATGTTCTTCATGGCCTATACGAAGGACGGCGTAGCCGACATCGGCAAGCGGGCGCTCATGTTCTCGTTCAATGGCGGCCCTGGGTCGCCCTCCCTATGGCTGCATTTGGGTGCGCTGGGTCCAAAGCGAGTGAAAATGGAACCGGATGCCGGCTTTCCCGCCCCGCCCTACGAGCTCGTCGACAATCCCCACCATTGGCTTGCGGATACCGACCTCGTGTTCATCGATCCGATCGGGACCGGGTTCTCTCGCGCGAAAACCCCCGAGCAAGCCGAGCACTATTGGGGCGTCAAGACGGACATCGAGTCGGTCGGCGAGTTCATCCGGCTCTATCTGAGCCGGTACGAGCGATGGGCCTCGCCGCTCTATCTGGTAGGCGAAAGCTACGGAACGACACGGGCCGCCGGCATCGCCGGGCACCTCATCGACCGCGGCATTGCGTTCAACGGCATCGTCCTGGTGAGCAGCATCCTCAACTTCCAGACCGCCCGTTTTTACAAGAGCAACGACCTGCCGTTTATCCTCTTTCTGCCCACCTACACGGCGACCGCATTCTATCACAAGAAACTGGGGCGGCGGCTCGGCGCCGACCTGAGGAAGACTTTGCGAGAAGTCGAAGCCTGGGCGCTCGGGGAGTATGCCGCGGCCTTGGCCAAAGGTGACCGCCTACCCCCCAATGAACGCCGACGCGTCATCGCCAAGCTCGCCGAGTACACCGGTCTTAGCAAGGAGTACGTCGAGAACCGCGACCTTCGGATCGAGATTCATCCCTTCTGCAAAGAGCTGCTGCGCACTGAAAAGCGCACGGTGGGGCGCCTCGACAGCCGATTCAAGGGCTTCGAGCAGAACCACGCTGCCGAACGGCCGGACCATGACCCCAGCATGGCGGCTCTTCGTCCGGCCTACACAGCGATGTTCAACCAGTACGTGCGCACCGAACTCGGCTACAAGTCCGACCTGGAATACACCGTCTTCGACGGCATCAAGAAGCCTTGGGACTGGGGCAACGCGGTCGACGGACCGGCGGACACCAGTGAGGCGCTTCGAGCGGCGATGGCTCGAAACCCGCACATGAAGGTCTTCATTGCCAGCGGCTATTACGACTTGGCGACCCCGTACTTCGCAACGGAATGGACGCTGGCCCACATGGGGATCAACCCCACGCTGCGAGCCAACATAACGACTGCCGAGTACCAGGCGGGCCACATGATGTACATCCACGAGGGTTCGCTGCGCCAGCTGAGGGCCGACGTCCATGGATTCATTCGTGCATCGAGGGGTCAGATTTGACGAGGAATCAGAACCGGCGATATACTGTGGGTGAATGAGTAAACCTAACATACTGTTTCGAGGTGGCCGGCGATAGCGGGCTTCCGAAGACCCCCTCAACGCGATGAGGGACCTCCGGTCAACGAGCGCTGTTTGCGTTTCCGCGACGTTCGCGTGATCGGCGCCGACGGCGACCAGGTCGGAATCATCCAGAGCCGACAAGCTCTCACCATGGCCCGCGAGCTCGGTCTCGACTTGGTGATGGTCTCGCCGCAGGCCCAGCCGCCGGTGTGCAAGATCATCGACTACGGCAAGTTCAAGTACCTGACCGAGAAGCAGGAAAAGGAAAAGAAGCGCACGAAGCAAGAGGTAAAGGGTATAAAGATGCGTCCGGGGACGGCCGCAAACGACCTGAATACCCTTGCCCGCAACGCGCGGAAGTTCCTCGATGAGGGGCACAAGGTGAAGGTCACCTGTCAGTTCCGTGCCCGCGAAGTAACCCATCCCGAGATCGGGGTTCGCAAAATGGAGGCGTTTGCGGCGCAGCTCGCCGACGTCAGCACCATTGAGCGCCCACCGAGCCTGGACGGGCGGCTGATGATCATGATTCTGCTGCCCAAGCCCTCGACGGGAGGGAAGAAGAAAGATGCCAAAGATCAGAACGAACAAGACGGCGGCCAAACGGTTCAAGATCACGGGATCGGGGAAGATAACCCGCCGGAAGGCCTATAACAACCATATGTTCTTCCACAAGAGCGGCTCACAAAAGCGCCGTTTGGAGAACGAGCCGGAGCTTTTCAAGGGCGAACGGCGTCGCATCAAGCGACTGCTCGTCCTGTAGGCAACGGCCTGCCGCTACTCTACCGCTACCGCCGAAAACGGCTGGGACCCGGTGCGGCAACGACCCGATCGAACAAAAAACGAGGTGAACGAACATGGCACGCGTTAAGCGTGGATTGATGCGCCATAAGCGCCACAGGAAAGTCATTGCCAAAGCGTCCGGCTACTGGGGACGCAAGAAGAACGTCTTCAGCCGCGCTCACGAGCAGGTGATGAAGTCGGGGCAATACGCCTTTCGGGACCGGCGCCAGCGCAAGCGAGACTTCCGACGGCTCTGGATCGCCCGCATTACCGCCGCCTGCGGCGAGTGCGGAATCAAGTACAGCCACCTGATTCACGGCATGACCGTCAAGGGCATGCAAGTGAACCGGAAGATGCTGAGCGAACTCGCGATCCAAGACATGGCCGCCTTTAAGGAACTGGCCAAGCAGGCGACGGCCTAGTCGCCCGACGACAAACGAGGCCCGGGTCCTTCGGACCCGGGCCTCACTGCTTTTCGCTTGTCGGCCTTACCTGCCGATGTTGAAGATCGAGTTGTCTCGGAAGAACCGATCCAGGAAGAAGAGCGAGTTCACGACGTTCGCAATGCGATCCCAGTCGGGCGTCTTCGTCTCCGGCACGTAAACGACGTCACCGGGCTCCAGCGAGAAGTTCTGGGCGGCGTCGCCTTGCTTGACGAACTTCACGATGTCCGACCGAATCCGGATGTAGTTGCCGGGCATTCCGGCTTTTTCGCGGATGACAAGGATTTCGCTGAACTTCGAGACGTATCGGATTTGCCCGCGAGCGAGGCCGATCGCGTCCATAACCGTCATGGGCTCGGTATAGGGGAACGCGCCGGGCTGGGCCACCGCGCCGAGCACGAGGACGCGATTTCTCGTGTCCTCTGGCACGATCAGTTCGTCGCCGTCCTCGACTTTGTAGTTCTGGCTCATATCGCCGCGCTTGAGCATCGCCTGCAGATCGATCGGAATCAACTCGTTCGAGGCTTTGCGCCGAAGAGTGACGCGGCGGAGGTTTGCCCGCGAAGAGGCGCTCCCTTCGAGGATCGTTCCTCCCGCGTAGCTAAGCAGTGTCAAGATCGTGTCGCCTGGGCGCATGTCGTATACCCCCGGCCGGTTCACGAGCCCGACAATGCTGGCCTTCACTCTTGCGTAGGCGAGGACTATGACCGAGACGATCGGGTCGCGGAGCTTCAGCTTCTGGATGTAGAGGGCCTTGAGGTCGGCCTCTAGTTCAGAAGTCGTTTTGCCCTGAGCCCGGACGATGCCCACGAAGGGTGCGCTGATGTTTCCATCTCGTCCCACCGGGAGATCGACGTTTATCTGCGTATCGTTGTAAACCTGAATCTTCAGGACGTCTTCCGGCTGAAGCCGGTAGGTCGGGTCCTGAGCGCGCCCAAAAGCCGCCACCGCGATGAGCACCAGCAACATTAGCCAGCGCCAAGCGCGGATTCCCGGGTCCCTTGCTTCGCTTCCCTGCGATCCTCTCATGCGAACCTCTCGACTACTTTACCACGTTCTTTCGCCGTCCCTCGACGACGATCGTAAACTCTCCCTTTCGGGGCATCTTAGCCTCGTCAGGGACGTACGGCAGGTTCACCCGGCAAATCTGCTGGTGGACCTTCGTTAATTCTCGGCAGAACGCCACTCTTCTGGAGCCCAACACTTCGAAAAGAACTTTCGAGAGCGCGTCGACGCGAAACGGCGACTCGAAAAGGACGATCGTGGCCGGGGATTCGGCGAATGGGCCGAGTTCGGCCCGGATGGCTCCGGCCTTGCGCGGAAGGAAGCCGAGAAAGGCGAATCGCTGAGCAAAGAAGCCGCTGGCCATCAGAGCGGTCGTCACGGCGCTGGGGCCTGGGATCGGATCGATCTCGACCCCCGCTTCGAGGCACGCGTCCACGAGAAGCGACCCTGGGTCGCTGATTCCGGGCGAGCCCGCATCCGTAAGAAGCGCCGCGCGAAGCCCGGTCTCGATCTCGGTGGCGTAGGCGAGAATACGCTCAGAGGATGTATGTTCGTTCAAGATTCGCATCGGAATCTTGCACTGAATGTGGGCTTGGAGCCGTGAAGTGACCCTTGTGTCCTCAACGAACCAGCAGTCCGCTTCACGCAGCACCTGGGACGCGCGCTGAGAGAGGTCTGCCAGATTGCCGATGGGGCCGGCCACCACGCTGAGACGGGCGCGGCACTCCGCCATCCTCTCGCCTACTTGTTCTGTCCCCCGCCCAGCGGCTTCTCTCCGGTCTTCGGAGGCGGAGGTGGCTTCGTCGCCTCCTTCTCCTTCGGAGTAGGAGTTGGCGGCTGGTTCTTCTTGGCCTCTTCCTCGGCCTCTTTGCGCATCTTCTCTTCTTCGAGACGAGCGGCGGCTTGGGCAGCCATCTCCTCTTGCTTCTCCTTGAGCCAGCGCTGGTGCTCCGATTGGATGCGGCCGAGGTCATCCGGCGAGCCGAGATTCGCAGACTTCAGCTTGGCCAAAGCGAGCATCACGTCATTGTCGACCTTCTGGCCCATCGGGCCGAGGCTCGTGTTGGCTTCGGCGGCCTTCAAGACTTGCTCGACCGCCTGCGGGTCCTTCTTCTCGATGAAGATGTTGGCGAGCTCCAGCCTGGCGGAAGGGCTTTCGGTCTCCTCCAGGGCCTCGAGGGCGGCTTGGATTCGATCCTCGAGGATTTGGCTCTTCTCGGCTTCGGTCTTGGCGTTCTTCCAGAGCTGGTCCAGGATCGCGTAACGAGTCAGGATCGCGACTCTGCGCGAATCCGGCGTCTCCTCCATTGCCCCGCTGGCAGCTTCGAGGATCGGCTGGACTTCTTGCTTCATGGCGGCAAAGCTCAGGCCATTGAGTTTCCCCTCCCGCAGGCGGGTCATGTAATCGTACAGCGTCTTGTGACCTTGGGTCTTCCAGTCGATCTTGATGGTCTTCTTGAACTTGTCGACATCGTCCATGACGTCTTTGAAGGCCTTGGCAAGCTGCTCCTGCTTGCGGTAGTTCTCCTTTTTGGCGGCGAAATCTGCCGGCAGATTCTTCTTCTGCTCGATGTATTTGTAGAGCACCGGGCCGTAGGTCATCTCCACGAGCTTCACCTCGCCCGGCTTCATCCCGCGGAGGTCCTTGTACACTTCGTTCGTGTCCACGAGCGAGGCGGGCAGTTCCTGGGTCTGGTCGGACTTCTTCTTGCCAGCCGCTGCGGGAGTCTTTACGTACAGTTCCATCTGCTGCTCGAAGGTCTTGCCCGCTCTGATCTCAGCGAGCACCTTGTCGGCGAGCTTCTTGTTCGCTGCCTTGTCGGCCCCGTCGGCGAATGGAAGTTCCTTGTAAACGTAGGCGATGTAGGTCTTTTCGAGATCGGCGTCGGAGACCTTCGTCTTGGCAGAGTACTTTTCTTGAAGGGCGATCTGAGCGGCGTCTTCGGCGACTTCTGGCCGCTTCTCGGGATCCTTCAGGGCCAGCTCGATCTGCTCGAAGAGCTGCTTTTCCTGAGCCTCGATGTCGTTCCCTTCCTTTTTGGCCGCGGCGATGAATTCGGCCTCCGTGGCCTCGGGCTTGATCTTCTTCTGGTCGATGAGCTGTTGGCGCATGAACTCCCGACTCAACTTCATCCGTCGCTTGTAGGTTTCGATGATGCCTGCATCGGTGAGGCTGATCCCCTCTTTGGCGGCAAACTCGAGCAGGGCGGCCCGATCGATGAGTTCGTTAAGGGCCTGGAACGAGCTTTGAACCTCGGAAAGGGGGTCCATTAACTCGATCTGCGACATCGCCATGCGCTTGTCGACCGCGTTCTGAATGTCCAGGGCGTTGATCTTGGCGGCGCCGACGAGAACCGTCGGAGGCAACGATTTGGCGAAGTCTTCGGGCGTCGGCTCGCTACTGCGTCCGCAATTGCCTGTCCATAAGCCGGCGGTGATTACGACCGCGAGGACACCCCCGACGATCCAGGCACAGCCTGACTTCTCCATGAAACTTCTAACTTGACTGATCGACAACGGTGATTCTCCAGCCCTTCCAAGAGTCGAGTCTCGGGACAGGGAAAAGCGGCGCGGCGCCGGCCCGCGACGGAATATCCCAGTATAACATCTCGCGCGAGAAGGCCGTTCCGAGGAAGATTTATCGGTAGACGGCTTGCAATCTAGTGTAAACTTACGCTAGTCTACTACTCGGAGGCAACCAATGGCCAAAGGATTGACTGAGCGACAGGGAGCGATTCTCCAGTTTTTGGCGGATTACATTCAACGGGAGGGCTATCCGCCGTCGATCCGCGAGATCGGCAAGCGGTTCGAAATCGGATCTCTGCGAGGGGTGACCGTTCATCTCGACGCACTGGAGCGCAAGGGCTACATTTCGCGGGCTAACACCCCGCGCTCGATCAAGATCACCCACCCCATGTACCAGTCGAACCAGCGTGTCTCGATGTTGCCGCTGGTGGGTCAGATCGCGGCCGGTGCGCCTATCCTTGCCCAGGAATATGTAGAAGATTTAATCCCGGTTCCTACTGAAATGGTGCGAAACATCGAGGGGGCCTTTCTTCTTCGCGTGCGGGGTGACTCGATGACCGGCGAGGGCATTCTGCCTCGCGATCTCGTCGTCGTGCGGCCGCAGAGGACGGCCAACCACGGCGATCTCGTGGCGGTCATGCTGGGTGACGAAGCCACCGTCAAGCGGATCCACTTCGACCGCAGCGGCGTGCGCCTGGTGGCGAGCAACCCGTCCTACGAGCCGATCGTGGTCGACCGCGAGGACGCCCAAATCGTTGGACGGGTCGTCGGCCTCATCCGCGACTACGAGGGCATGGCGTTCTAACTCAGGGCGGGTCTCTCCCGCTCGGAGAGGCCCAGCCTGCACAGAAGAATCCGGCCATCGGCCAGTCCGATCGCGAGATCGTCGCCCTGATCTCGAAAGGCCAAGCACACTGCGTCGGTCAGGATAACGCCGATGCGACGACCCTCGAAGTCCATGAGATGGAGTCGGCCCTCCTCGGCGAAGATCAGGATCGGCGAATGCGGGGCGATCGCCAGCAATGGCCGACCCGTCTTGATTCCCACCCGCAGTATCCTCGTCGCCGACTGCATGTCCCAGACTTCGATCGCGTCGAGCGAGCGTGTCGCCACCGTTGGAACGCCACGCGCCATGCCGAAGGCGTGGATGGCCTCGGCGGACTCCGAAGTGGTGAGTTTCTCGCGGCGGTCCAGGTGCCACAGCGCCAACGTGAAGCGATCGACGCCGAGCAGGTGGACACCGTCAGAGAGGAGCCCGAAGTACCGAGGTGCGTCATTGTCGTACCACTTCGCCATCTCACGGCCGGCGTCGTCCCAAACGACGAAGTAGCCGTTCTCCAGCGAGCAGACGATGTGCCCCGACGGGCGTACGGCGAGCCCGTTCGGGCGAACCACGAGGAAGCACCACGTCCGCGGCAACTCCTTGGACCATCTGATCTGCCCGCTCGCCGCGTCCACCGCCAGCACGCGCCCAGGTGTCGCCACGTACAGTGCTTCACCCCCCTTCGAAAAGGCGAGGCTCCGCACTTGGCCGCCGCGTCGCGGGAAGCCGAAGCGACGGGAAAGGTCGAGTTTCCAAAGGGGCACGCCATCGCACCAAGCCGTCACCACGGAGTGCACATCCGACGAGATGAGCACTTCGCCGTCCGGCGAGAACACGAGGTGATCCACCAGTCCACCCGAGCCGGGAAGCTCGGGCAGAATGGCCGGGTCGATCGGAACAGTCACGAGTCGAATCCTGGAGCGAGAGAATCGTACCTGGACCGAGATGTGCCGCGTCCCTTTCATGCTGCGGGAGGGCGGGTACCCTCTTGCCGTGTGTGGAATCGCGGGATATGTCGGGCCGCGGGGCTCGGTCGAGGTCGTCTACGACCAACTCAAGCGCCTCGAGTATCGAGGCTACGATAGCGCCGGGATCGCTTACCTCAACGGAGTCGACATCAAGGTCCTCAAGCGGGCCGGCAAGCTATCGAACCTAGGAGAATTGCTGGGAGACGTCCCCAACGACACCCACCTTGCGATCGCTCATTCGCGCTGGGCGACCCACGGAGCGCCGACCGACCTGAATGCACATCCCCACTTCGACCGCTACGAGCAGGTTGCGATCATCCACAACGGGATCATCGAGAACTACCTCGAACTGAAGGAAGAGCTCGCCCGGGCCGGCCACAGCTTCCACAGCGAAACCGACACCGAAATCGCCGCCCACGTCATCGGCGCCGAGTATGCCCAAGGAGTTCCCTTAGAGGAAGCGGTCCGACGCGCGGTGCGTCGCCTGCGCGGAGCCTACGCGCTGGTCGTGATCAGCCGAAAAGAGCGTGAGAAGATCGTCGCTGCAAGAAACGCGAGCCCGCTGGTCATCGGCTTGGGCGAGGGCGAGAACCTCCTGGCGAGCGACATCCCCGCCCTGCTGCCCTACACGCGGGAGGTAGTGATTTTGGAGGACGATCGAATCGCCGTGCTTACCCGCGAGGGCCTGCGAATCCTCGACCTGGACGGCAAAGAGGAGCCGATCCAACCGATACACATCGAATGGGACATCGCGGCGGCAGAGAAGGGCGGTTACGAGCACTTCATGCTCAAGGAAATCAACGAGCAGCCAGAGGTGATCCACCAGTGCCTGGCCGGACGAATCGACGAGCGCAATATGATCCGTTTCGAACAGGTGTTCAGCGAGCATGTCTGGAACGAGGTCGACCGGGTGAACATCATTGCCTGTGGGACGGCCTACCATGCCGGACTGATGGGCAAGGCGCTCTTCGAGAAGATGCTCCGCTTGCCGACGGACGTCTTCCACAGCAGTGAGTTCCGTTACGGCGATCCCGTCCTCTCGCCCAAATCGCTCGCGATATTCATATCGCAATCCGGGGAGACCGCCGACTCGCTCGCGGCACTGCGCCTCTGCAAGGACCGGCGCATCCGCACGCTGGGAATCGTCAACGTGATCGGGTCGAGCATCGCGCGCGAATGTGACCGAACGATCCTCACCCAGGCGGGGCCAGAAATCTGCGTCGCGAGCACCAAGGCATACACCGCGCAAGTTCTCGTGCTGACGCTACTGGCCTTGCACATCGCCCAGGTCAAGGAAATGCCAGGCGTTCGGCCCGCGGAGTATGTCAAGGCTTTGCGCGGTCTCCACGAGCATGCGGCAAGGGCATTGGAACTCGAACCGAGCATCATCGATCTCGCCGAGCGGCTGCACCGGACGCCGTTGATCTTCTTCCTCGGGCGCGGGCCCGACGCCCACGTAGCGCTGGAAGCGGCGCTGAAGATGAAGGAGATCGCCTACATCGCGACCCAGGAGTCGCCGGCGGGCGAGATGAAGCACGGCCCTCTCGCCCTCGTCACCGAGGGCGTCGTCGCCGTCTTCGGGGCGACTTGCGCCTCGCTTCGCGACAAGCTGGTGAGCAACATGCGCGAGGTCCAAGCCCGTGAAGGCGAGGTCGTGGTCGTCACCACGGACGACGACACCATCACGCCGACGTCTGCGGATCACACCTTGCGGATTCCCGGCACCGGCTTCGAGTTCCTAGATGCGCTGCTCTCGGTGATCCCGCTGCAGCTTCTGGCCTACCACGTTGCCCGCCTGCGAGGCTGCGAGATCGATCAGCCGCGGAACCTGGCCAAGTCGGTCACGGTCGAGTAAGCCCGGGGGCGAAGACTCGCAGAACTCGGCGGCGCTCCGCGCCGTGTCGAAAGCGCGGTCGAGCCCGCGCACTCCAAACCAGGCTCTAGATCACCTGGACGTCGCGGCTTCCCTTCTGCAACTCGCCGATGACGGCCGCGGGCACGCCGGCGTCGTTGAGCCCTTGGACGATCGTCGATACCGAATCCTTTTCGACCACCGCGACCATGCCGATTCCCATGTTGAAGGTGCGGTACATCTCTTGATCGGAAACCGATCCGCATTCCTGGATCAGTTTGAAGATTGGGGGGACGACCCAGCTTCGTCGGTCGATCATCGCAGTGGTGTCGGCGGGAATGACGCGCGTCACGTTGTCATAGAATCCGCCGCCGGTAATGTGGGCGAGCGAGAGGATGCCGACGTCCGATTCGACGAGGGGGAAAACGGCCCCGAAATAGCACCGGTGCGGCCGAAGAAGGACCTCGCCGAGGGTGTCCTCGGTTCCCGGCACCAAGTCACGCACCGAGCGTCCCCCAACCTCGAAGAGCGCGCGGCGCCCGAGGCTGAAACCGTTCGTGTGCAGCCCATCGCTCGCCAGACCAACGAGGATGTCGCCGGGCTTCATCTTGCCGCGCGGCAGCCGCCGGTCATAGTCTACGACGCCGACGATCGTTCCTACGATGTCGATTTCGCCATCGTGATAGACACCGGGCATCTCGGCGGTCTCGCCTCCGATGAGTACGCAACCGACCGCCGCGCAGGCGGCCGCCGCGCCGCCGACCGCTGCCTCGAACTCGGATGAGTTCAACTTCGAACAGCCAAAGTAGTCCAAAAAGAACAAGGGTCGTGCGCCGACGCAAAGGATGTCGTTCACGCAGTGGTTCACGATATCCGCGCCGAGTGAGGAAAAGTCGCCGACCATCGAGGCGACCTTGGTCTTGGTTCCGATTCCGTCGATGCTGCTGACGAGGATGGGTCGCTCGAGCCCGGGGAAGTTGGCCGCGAACATCCCGGCGAAGCCTCCGAGGTTTCCGACCACGTTCTCGTTAAAGGTCGCCTGGATCGGCTGGGCGACGGCCCGAATCGCCCGATCGGCCTCGTCGATGTCGACTCCCGCCGTGCGATAGGTCAGCGGCTGATCGCTCATTCCGGAACTTTACCAGCCTTGGCCAGTATCGCCGCGAACTCATCATCATGGAGATCGGGGGGTTCCGGTCGGATAATCCAGCGGCGACGAGCCGTCCACTCTCCACGCGCGGGCTGCTCTCTTGCACCATCGCGAATGCGCATGATCCGCCTTATGGATCGATACGGTAAGCGGCGACGACTTCGTCGTCATACACCATTTCGAATCCCGGAGCCTTCGCCATATAGGCGGCGAGTTCGGGTGTCGCCGGCTTGATAAGGAGAGCCCACTTGGCGCGGAAATCCTGACTCAGTACCTCGTGTAGGCCCGTTTGGGCCGTAGCAGGACCCGGCGGGCCATCGAACGTATGATCCGAGGTCTTCCGGTACCGGAGATACTGAATCTGCCAGAACTTGGCGGGCTCGGAGGAATAGAGAAAGATCGGGTCCATTCCTTGAACGTAGACGTTCTTTCTGTTCCAGAACAGGAGCTCGGGGAAAATCTCCCATTGAGCCGTCCATACGAGGTCCCCCGGTTTCGACCGGATCGCGATAGCGTCCATTACGGGCTGGAACCGTCGCGGGTCGATGGCCGCCGAGGTCATGAATCCGTGGAGACTGATGAGCGATGGAGTCGCGCATGCTAGAATGACAACCCCCAGCCCTACCTGTGTCCATCGCGGCGCCGCTTTGGGGAGGGCCGTTCCGACGAGGACCATCGCATTCACGATCACGATCGAGGCCGTCGCGACCCAGTACTCAAGGCCGCGAGAAGACCCGACGAGAAGCAATTGGTAGAAGGCTAAACTGAGGCCGCCGGAGATCGCGAACAAGGCGATGGTCTCGTTATCGATTCGATCGCGCCGCTTGAGGACCATGGCGGCACCTCCAAGCAGGCACGCGATCCACGCAACGGCGAAGACAGGAAAACTACCGAACAGCTCCGAAGCCGTTAGCTTATACACTTCGGTGCCGAAAGGCAAGGGGATGCCCTGGGAACGGGCGGCAGACAAATCCACGATCTGGATTCTCATCAACGTGAGAGCGTCGATCGCGCCTGGCCGCAAGCACCAACCGACGACAAGACCCAGGAGGAGGAAGAGAGCCGTGAAAGCGCTCGAACGCTGCCGTTGGAGGAGAAAACTCACCACGAACCCGAAGAGGACGCAAGGGACAAGCATCCACGAGAGGGTCTGATGGAAAAAGGCAAAGGCGAAGCCGGTAGCGGCACCAACCCACCAACGGCTCGGACGAACCAGGAGCGAGAGGGAGAGGAGGAGCAGCGCCAGGGATAGCCCTTGCGGCCGCAGAGCCAGGAGACGCCCCGTTTCCAACCCACCGCTGAAGAAGATCAGAAGGGGTGCTGCCCACGCGAGCGTTGGCTGGAGCCGATGAAGTGCGAACCATACGACGGTGGCCGACGCCGCGATCCAGACGGCGATAGCCAGCTTAAGCCCGACTACCGGATCCGCGAGCCAAGTGAACGGAAGAGCGAAAACATGGATTCCGAGCCAGAGGTCGGCATCGAACTTGCCGGTCGCCGAGAATGCGGTCCATGGGAACGATTGATCGAAGCTTCGCTGCTCGAAGTAAATCCTCGCATGAGCGTAGTGGTAGAACGAATCCGGATCGGCAACGGTCGGCCAAGCGAATAAGAGTACTGTAGCCGCGGTCAGGGCGAGGACGAAGACGAGTCCCGGCAATGCCGCTGCGCGCATGCCTCATTCTGGCATCGAAACCGATCACACCAAGCCTGCTATAATCTCGATCAGCAAGCACTCGGCCACAACATCCCCGTCCGAAAGGACTGTGACCGAATGCGACGCGGCCAGAACCTTCGATCGCCGCGGGAGGAAAACGAAAATGTTTCAGGCGCCGTTGCCACGGGAGTACGCCGACCTATCGAGCGAGGAGGCGGCGGATCGGATTCGTGCCGCCAAAGAGAAGCTCGGGAAGCGGCTCGTCATTCTCGGCCATCACTATCAGCGCGACGAGATCATCGAACACGCCGACTTTCGGGGCGATTCCTACAAGCTGGCCAAGGATGCCAACCAGCGGCCGGAAGCGGATTTCATCGTCTTCTGCGGCGTCCACTTCATGGCCGAAAGCGCAGACATCCTTACTCCGGACCGCCAGCAGGTTCTCTTGCCGAACCTAGCGGCGGGGTGTTCGATGGCGGACATGGCCAATCTGTTCCAAGTGCGGGCGTGCTGGCGGCAACTCGGTGAAGTCCTCGGTGACGGTCTCTCGGAGGTCGTGCCGGTGACTTACATCAATTCGGCGGCCAACCTGAAGGCCTTCGTCGGCGAGCGCGGGGGCACGGTTTGCACGTCGACGAACGCCCCCGCCGCCGTTCAATGGGCCCTCAAGCGCGGCAAGAAGGTCCTCTTCTTCCCCGACCAGCACCTCGGGCGCAACACCGGCGTCAAGCTTGGTGCCGACCCGGATCGCGACATGGTGCTGTGGAACCCGTTCGCGCCCCTCGGGGGCAACACCCCGGAACGCATTGGCGAGGCGACCTTCATCCTGTGGAAGGGCCACTGCAGCGTCCACACGCGGTTCACCGTGGAGCAGATCGAAAGAGCGCGGGGAGAGAACCCGAACGTGAAGGTCCTCGTCCACCCGGAATGCCCGCTGGAGGTCGTCCGAATGAGCGACCACAACGGGAGCACGGAGTTCATCATCAAGACGGTGGAGTCCAGCGCGCCGGGGACGGCCTGGGCGATCGGCACCGAGATCAACCTCGTCAGCCGGCTCGCCAAGCAGAATCCCGATAAGCAGATCGAGTGCCTGGACCCCCAAATCTGCCCTTGCTCGACGATGTATCGCATACACCCGAGCTTCCTCTGCCTCCAACTCGAGCGACTCGTCGTAGGCGAGGTGACGAACCTTATTCGGGTGCCCGAGGAGGTCGCGCAACACGCAAGAACCGCCCTCGATCGGATGCTCAAAGTCGCCTAACGCAAGAAGAAAACTATAACAGGGTGTAAACCGGCAATGGTACTGGCCTGAGGATCGGCCCAGCATGGAACGACAATTCCAGAGGGCAGCGCGCCCCAAACCAACGGACCATTAGGAGTGCCATGCGAAACAAACGAAAGAGTCGGGGCTTCACCCTCGTCGAAATCATGATCGTCGTCCTTATCATCGGTATCCTGCTCGCTATCGCGGTACCGAACTTTATCAAGGCTCGGGAAAGCAGCCGAACCCGAACCTGTATCGCCAATCTGAAGCAGATCGAGGCCGCTAAGGAGCAGTGGGCGATGGAGAACAAGAAGGGTGCGACCGACACCCCGGTTCAGGCTGACCTGGAAGGTGCCAACGGCTACATGAAGAAGTGGCCGAGCTGCCCCAGCGGTGGAACGTACACCATCAACGACGTCCAGACTGCGCCGACCTGCACGGTCGCTGGCCATACCCTCTAAAAGCGATTCCTTCGACAACCGATCGGGGCGGGCGGCCACACCGCCCGCCCCGTTTCACTTGATCTCCCCGCACGAGGTGACCCATGAGCCGCAAGCAAGGGTTCTCGCTCGTCGAGGTTCTCTTCGCGATCTTTCTGGCATCCCTGAGCGCCCTGGTGCTCGCCGCGGGCATGCCGATCGCGAACGCGAGCCGAGCGCGAGCCGACATGTACAACAAGGCCACCGGATTGGCCCAGAAGCAGATCGAGGCGATTCGCTCGCTCGGCTATCCCAACGCGACCGTCGCTCAACTCGCCAACGCGGGCCTTATCGATTCCACGACTCCCGTCGAGGGAACCGACATCTACTCCTTCACGAACGTCGACTCGGCGAACCTGGACAATCCCGCTCGAATCCTTTCCGGCGGCGTGGGACGGGTCCGCATCCAACAGGCCGAACTCGATATTCGCAGGATAATCATCGAGGTCCGCTGGACGGATCGCGGCGTGACCAAGAGCGTTCGACTCGGGACGCTGATCGCCAACTTATGAGGTGCATCCGATGAAGAGCCGCAACTCGAATCGTCGGCGGGGCGCGACCTTGGTCGAAGCCATCACCGCCTCGGCTCTCTCCGTTCTCGCCCTCTTTACCGCCGTGTCAGTGATGATCTCAGGGATGGGCAGCTGGGCCAAGGGACAAGGTCGAATCGACGCCGAAGGCGAGGCCCAAGCCGCCGTTCGCGCGATTTCGAACGAGCTTCGCGAGGCGATGACGGTCACGGTGACCTCCGGGACGGTGATCGACTATCGCCTGCCCCGCAAGGACGAAAGCGGCAACTTCATCGTCCCCGCCGAGTGGGACGAAGTCACTCGGCGGATCGAGTGGGTCTCGACGGGTACCGGCATAGGCAACATTCGCGCGACGGGGGGCTCTACGAACCGCCTGCTCTGCCGGAATGTGATCCTCCGAGATCCGCAGTCCATCGGCTTCACCCCGACGACGGGCGGCAGTTCCTACGCGATCTTTACCGCCGGTCCGGGAGCGATCACACGCCAACTCACCATCATGATCGCCACCCGTGCCAACGGTTCGCGCAACCAATACGTAGTGAGCCGGTCGCGCGAGACCGTCTTCCTTCGCAACATCCCGAGCCTTACGAGGTGATATCACCATGAAGAAGAAACAAAACAAACGTCGTCGCGGCTCGGCGCTCATCACCGTCCTGGCGATTCTCATTCTGGTCGCCGTGGCCGCCGCCTCCTACGTGGATGCGGCGACCCAGACGGTGAGGCTGAGCAAACGCCAGACCCTCGACGTCCAGATGACCCACGTCTGCGAAGCGGGAGTGCAGACCGTCCTCCGCAATCTTTGGCGGCCATTCAAGATCGACCAGAACTTCCTCGACATGGACGATTGGTGCGAGGGATCCGGACCCGAAAACGCGGCGCTCGTCACCGGCGGCGATATGGAAGGCGTCGGCGTATTTTCCGCTGGCGTTATCGGCTATACCAGCCCCGGTGGCGACCCGTACTCTCGCATCGTGACCGTTCGCGCCGTGGCCTTCCGAGATCAGAACGGCAATGGCCAGCTCGACAGCGGCGAATCGAGCAAAACCGTAGACGTCGCCGCCCGCTTCGAGCTGGCCCGCAGCCAAGTATTCGACTACACCTACTTCATCAATAACTACGGTTGGATGGACGGCTTCTCGACCAACCAACTGATCGTGAACGGCGACATGCGCGCCAACGGAAACTTCGACTTTCTGAACGGATCACCGACCGTTAACGGATCGGTCATCGCCTGCAACAACGACAAACTCGACCCACCTGCGGTGGGTCGAATCAACACGGCGCCGGTGAAGCAAACCACGTCGAGCTACATTACGAGCTACGGCAACAGTTCCAGGATGAGGCAAGGCTACGATCCGGCTCGGCATGGCGCATTGGGATCGACCGACTTCGAAAAGAATCGCGACTTCATCTTCGAGTCGGCCGCAGGCTTGCAGAACAACCGAGTCTTCGGGGCTGCGCTCCAAGATGCGTCGGGGTCCAAGGCATGGCAGCGAACCACCACCGGCCAGACCCCGATCACGACCATCCTCGACACCGATCCGACCGAAGAGGTCGTCATGCCCGATCTCAGCGACCTAAGCTACTACCAGAACTTAAGCCAGAACTACGTCGATACGAAGGCGACGTTCGGCGACGGGACCGCGAACCCCAGGTATGGACAGGGTGCCTGGCTGGAGGTGTGGAATCAAACCCTCAACGGCGGTCTCGGCGCCTATCAGCGGATCACCACGAACGGCAAGATCGACGGCTCGGTGGTGCTCGTAGGCACCAGCGCGCGACCGATCAAGATTCACGGACCCGTCACCATTAGCCAGGATGCCGTCATCAAAGGAACGGTCGAGGGGCAGGGCACGATCTACACCGGGCGGAATACCCATATCGTCGGGAACGTGACCTACAAAAGCCCGCCGGACTTTCGATTCACCGGGGGCCGCAACTCCATGCAGGCAGTCGAGAACTACAACGAGAAACAAGACTTCCTAGGACTTGCTGCTCGCGGATCGGTAATTCTAGGCAATCCGCTCACCTTCACAGCTTCATATCCGCTCTATTACATGATGCCGCCGTTCACTCGCGGACGGTATGACGATAATGGAAACTACATCCCGGCCTACAACGCAATGAACATCGACGCGACCGGACGAAGGCTCTATCAGAGCACGATCCCCGACGCCGTGATGTCGTCGGTGGCGACCAACGGGATGGGCGGAGACATCGGAGTCAATACCGTGGACGCGATACTCTATACGAACTTCGTCGGCGGAGGAAACGTCGGCACCGCCGGCGGAGGCATGACGCTTAACGGCACGATCATCAGTAAGGACGAAGCGATCGTGGCGTGGAGCCTTCCAGTCCGCCTCAACTACGACAACCGAATTCGCGAGCGAAGCGTCTCGAAGACGCCGCTTATCGATCTACAGCTGCCGAGAAGTCCGGTCATGCTGCGCAGTACGTGGCAGGACCGTGGATTCCGCTATCAGACACCTTAACGGGAGTATTAGACCATGAAACTCAGAGCCGCACTTTGTTTCCTCGCCGTTTGCTTCGTCAGCCTATCGGGCGCCTTCATCGAAAAGAAGCCACCGGGCAAAGCCTGGATCCCCGAAGAGACCGATGCGACCATCCAGAAGCAACAGGTTCATAACGGAACGCAGCCGGTCGTCGGCGAAGTTCCGACCGACACGACACCGGGCCGGGCGGGGGCACCTCCCGTTGATCCCGGCGCTCGGGATGCCCTCGCCGTCGGCTCGGCGGCGATCGATGAAGAGCAGGTGTTGGCCGAAGGCGGGAAGCGGCGAGGCGGCGACGAGCCCAAGTCCAGGTCCTGGCTGTGGGCGATCGTCTTCGGTGGACTCGGGCTGGGCACGATCTTCGCGGTTCGGCAATGGGCCAACCGAGCAATTCCCGATCCTCATCGACGCGACACGTAAGCCTCGTTCCCGATCGGCTGGTCGATCGTTCTAAGGGTAGAGCCCCCCAGGGCAAGTACAATGGGAGGACATAGGGCGATGAAACACATTCTCTTGCTGGCGGCATCGGCCGCGTCGATCGGTAGCGCGCTCGCGCTTACTTTGCAGACCTACTCACTCAAGAGAGTAGCCAAGATCGGCGACTCCGCGAAGTACCGTCTCTCGATGGATGTCGCGTTTGGCGATATGCAGTTCAAGATGACGAGCACGAGTACGCTGAAGGTGGTCCGCGTCGACGAAGACGGCACGGTAACGACCCAGACATCGCAGGGCGAGTATAAGATCAAGATCAAGGGAGTCGCGGAGGAAATGACGGCTCCCGACACCGAACCGACGACCGCGGCCCGGAAAGCCAACGGCGAACTCGTCTCCCTCAACGGAGACCGCATCGACGCGTCCTCCTACCGTCTCGACAATCTCAACGCCTTCCACGCGCCCGACAGCCCGGTGAAGGTCGGCGATCGCTGGACCTTCGACGTCAAAGGCGACTCCAAGACCGGAGCCGTGGCCGGCAAGGCCGAGTTCGAACTCCTCGGGATCGAGCGGGTGGGAGTGTACGAGTCGGCAAAGATTCGTTGGACCTACCAAGAGACCGAGGGCGCGACCCCGGCCAGCAGCGAGGGGACCGTCTGGATCGAGGTAAAGGACGGCTCTCTGGTCAAAAGCGAGGGAAAACTCAAGAACGCCCCTCTGCGCGATGCCCCACGACCGGTCGACTTCAGTTTCACCACGGAGCGCATCGGATGACGCGACTGACGACGATTCTCTTCGCCACCTCCCTGGCCGCCGTGGTCGCCCACGCCGGACCTCGGAACCAGGAGAGCCACTCGCTGCTCATCAAGGTTCAGCCGGGCGATATGGCGAGGTACAGCGTGAAGATGGTCTTCGCCGACGGCGCCCAGAAAATCGAAATGACCGGCATGGCGCAGGACCGGGTCACCAAAGTCGAATCCGACGGCACCTTCACCAACGAACACGTCTTGGCGGGAGTGCGATTGAAGATTCAGGATCAGGAGATCGACGTCACCGACGAAAAACGCCAAACCTCGATCTTCAAGAACACAGGCGAGATCGTCGAGATCGTAGGAACGAACCCCGGAGACAATCGGTTCGCTTACGTCACGTCGATCGTCGTGCCGACGACACCGGTGAAAGACGGCGAAACCTGGGCCCGCGAATTCGCCCCGAAGGGCGGGAAGGCGGTGAAGCTGGAGTTTCAGGCCGTGGGCCAGGAGAAGGCCGGCTCCCACGACGCTGTGAAGGTCAAGTTCAAGTCCTCTGAGACGTCGGGCGGCAAGCCGGTTAAGGCCGAGGGTCATGCCTGGATCTCGCTCAAGGACGGCCGGCTTGCGCGAATGCAGGCGACCGTCGAAGGAGTACCCATGGGGCAGGAGGGTCGGCCCACCACAGTCACCGTCACACTGGAACGGGTGCAGTAGAGCGTCCATGGAGCAAGCGGCGCTGGCAGGCGAGATTCTCAATCAAGCCCTGCCCTATATCCAGCGCTTTCAAGGCAGCACCTTCGTGATCAAGTATGGTGGCAGCGCGATGCAGGATCGACCAAGCCTGCGCGGCGTGATCCGCAACGTGCTCTTGCTACAACTCGTCGGAATTCGACCGATCCTCGTGCACGGCGGCGGGCCCGAAATCGACGCCCTCGCCGAGCGGCTGGGCAAGGGTGAGCGACGCAGCATCGACGGCCTTCGGGTCACCGACGAGGATACGATGGAGATCGTCGAGATGGCGCTTGCCGGCAAAGCGAACAAGGCGCTCGTCGCCGAGGTTCAGGCTTGCGGAGGCAAGGCGATCGGCCTGAGCGGGCGCGACGGAGGCCTGCTCGTCGGTGAGCCGATCTCCGAAGAACTCGGCCGCGTGGGTCGGATCCTCCACGTTCACCCGGAAGCCGTCCAGATGGCGTGCGACCATGGGTTCGTCCCGATCGTCTGCCCCATCGCCTCCGACTCGGCAGGCTCAGCGCTTAACGTCAACGCAGACTCCGCAGCGGCTGCCCTTGCCGGAGCACTCGGCGCTCGAAAACTGTTCCTCCTGACCGATACGGCCGGCGTCTACGGCGATCCGAGCGACCGCGAAAGCCTCATCAGCCAACTCGGACGGTCCGAAGCGAGGGCCATGATCACGTCGGGCCGGGCGAGTCGCGGCATGATCCCTAAGATCGAAGCGGCCCTTCGCGCTCTGGAAGACGGGGTCGAGAGCGTTCACTTCGTCGACGGCGGCTTGCCGAACGCACTCCTCATCGAGGTCTTCACCGATCGCGGCATCGGTACGATGATGAGCCGCTAGGCGACTAGCGAACCTCGGTCCTTGCTTCGTTTTCGTCGGGGAGGATCGCGATGGTCTTTGGGAACGGCGTCAACTCTAGTTCCTCGAGCGCTTTGTCGATGGCTTCCAGCTGCATCTTCGCTTCGGTGAGCGATTCCAGAAACTCCAACGAACTGAGTTCCGGCTTCCGCCCCGACAGTCGATAGCCCAGCATCTTCATGCGAAGGGTATCGAGGGTCGTCGTAAAAACGGCAGCCTGGGCTTCCGCGCGCTGGACGCCCGCCATCACCGCGCTGAAGTGTTGTCGGTACTCCGCGATGTTCTTGTCTGCAATCCGATAGAGCTCCTGGGCCTGGGCATCGTGAGACTGGATGGGTGGCGGCTGGTGGGGATTTCCGGCCAGCCAGCCTTCGCTGCGCGTGATTTCCTGGAACACCATGTCGGCCCGCCGAAGGGCCAGGTACAGCGAGTGGGACACCGAGTCAATCGTCTTTGGCATCTCTTCGAACTCGGCGATCTTATGGCGTCGATTGTGGGACAAGGCCTCGTTGAAGCGATCGAGACGGTCTTTGCAGGATTCCCACATCAGGAGGAAACGGCGGTTGATAAACCTGCGCGGAATGCTGTCGAGGTAGGCGGTGGCGATCCAGGCGAGCACCGGTACCACCGCGAATCCTTCCCACAGTCTGAGGCCGCCGAGAATCTTGTAAGCCAGAAAGGCGAGACCGAACCACAGCACCATCCGCGTAAAGCGAAAGAGTTCTCGGAAGAACGCTCGGAGGTCTTGGCGGCGAATCTCGTCCATTCGGCTTCTGCGTTCATTATGCGCCTGCCCACTTCAAACGCGGTGAGACCCCGGCTCGAACGATGCCGTGCGACCCCTCCAGACGAGCTCGAACGGCACCGGCGACTCGATCTCCAGGCTCTCGCCCTCGAACATCACGCGCAGATCGCCATAGGGATGGGCGATCCGGGCGTCGAAGCGGCTTAGCCGTCCAGGCTGGGGGCGAATCCGCGCGCGCCGCCAGCCCGGGGCGATGCTGGTTACGCCAGCCACGATCTGGAAGAGTCCGAGGATCGGATGCGCACTCCAAGCGTGGCAATCGGACCGGGTCGGCTCGGGATTCTCGGCAAACGTCGTCAGCCCGCTCTCGATCATCTCTCGCCAAGGTTCGAGATGAAGCATGTAGTCGAAGTCGGGATCGGCTGCCGCCATCGCGAGGTGCTTGTAGTAGGAGAAATAGTAGGTGCAGCGAGCGGCATCTTCTGCGAGACTCTCCGGCCAGGGGGCCGGTTCTTCGCCGCGGAGCATCTGGACGAGGCGCGCCAGCGCCTGAGCATGCTCGCTCGCGTCAGGATTCGCGAGATCCGGACCCCGCACAGCCTCACCCGTCATGGCCTCCACCATCTCTTGGGCCAGGGCGAGCGTGAGCCGATGTACGGGAGACGTGACCCCACCCGGAGGAACACCAGCGCGCCAACCGGGGACCCAGTCGGCGAACTCCCAAAATCGTTCTCCCTCCTCGACGAGGCCGGCGAAGGCATCGAGCACTCGCCGCATCGTCGCCGGGTCGGCGGCGACGATCCCGTCGTCATAGAGCCACTGGTCATAGAGCATCGCCAGCCACCAGAGGCTGAACGGCGGTATGACCTGAGTCTGACGACTCGGATAGCGAGACTGAGTGAGACCGTTTTCCATAAGCGACCAGCCGATCTGCTCGACCGCGTTTCGCTGAAGTCGCCGGTCCCGACCGAGGTAGTAGCCGATGAGGGCCTGGATCCGGCTGTCGCCGACGTATTGGAGTTGCTCCCAGTACGGGCAGTCGAAGTAGGTCTCGCCCGCGCACCGCAGAACCGTTCGAACGGCGACCTCCCAGATCGGATCGACGCTGGAATCATCTGCCTCGAACGAAGATTCGACCTCGAGCGGAAAGCCGGTTTCGACCGCCCCGACCGACTCGACGACGCAGCGGGCATCGGTCTCGATCTGCAGGTACCGCCAGGTTCGCCACCAGAGAGGCTCGAAGACTACCGAATCTCTCTCGAAGACGATCTTGTCTTGGTATCCGGCCATCGATTTGCCGACGATCTCGTCCCGGTGCCCTTTGCCGCCGTCGGCCTGCCAGAGGGATTCGGCATAGGTCAGGGTCACCGTCGTCGCCGTTCGACCTCGCTTGGCTCGTGCTCCCTCAAAGCCGACGACGATTCGAGGGTAGGCACATACGAGTTGCTCGTAGTCCAGCAGCAACGGCCTTCCGGGCTCGAGAATTCGCGGGAAGAGGGAAGGCTCGCGGATCTCATCGTCCTCCCACGAGCGCATCGTGGGCGCCCGTTCGCGCACTTCGTAGCGTTGGGGCGGCAGAGTCGCAGGGACCATCATCCAAGGCGTTCCTCCATCTCCCGCGCCGCGCTCCTCGGCCCGACAGATCAGGTGCGGCGTCCGAAAGTCGAGCCGGAGCTGCCTCTTGCCTCCCTGAGAAACTCGCTTTCCCGGCGTCGACATGAGATCCTCGAGAATACGCGGCAGGTTGTCGGCTCCCCAAACGCTCTCGCCGTATCGCTGCAGCGATGAGAGAACCTCGGCGAGCCTGAGCGCCATTCCGCCCAGCGTCGCGAGGGCAGCCTCGTCGAACTCCCGCCCCGACGGCGACATCACCAGCAGCGCGCCCATGGCATGGTCAGACGCCCGTAGGGGCAAGAGGACCCCAGACTTGCTGCCCAACCCTAACGCCTCGTGCTCGTCTGGCTGGAGGGGCCGCGGCTGGGAGTAGTCGCCCTCCCGGTTCAGGCCCATGCCGCGAATCGTGCTCAGTTCGAACCCGAGCCCCGGCGGAACGCCGCGCAACTGACCCCGGGCAGGATCGTCCAGCAAGATCGCGATCGATTCCGCGCCCGATAGGGCCGCCATTCGCTCGACAAGCCGCCGGACCGTCGTCCCGATCTCGGTATCCCGCCGTCCATCCGAGCTCGTCGGCGCCTCCTCGATCACCATCTTCGTCGCGTCGAAAATCTCGCCGGGACCGACGTCGATATAGTAGTCGGGATCGTGCGAGTGCATCATCACAAAGTCCCAATGGGTCAGCGGCGCCACCTGCCATGACCCCGGAGTGTTCAGTGGCGAATCGGGGTCGTCGGCCTCCAACACGAACGCGGTTCGCACGGTGTGTTGGGCCATCGGCGCGAGGCGGCCGAAGTTCCATACCAGCGCTTGGACCTCGTTCTCGCCTGCGACCAAGTATGGACCGAGGTCGATCGTGTCGAAGTACCAGTGCCGCTCATCTCCGCGCTGGGGCCCGCGTGCCACCGGCTTGCCGTCGACGAACAGCTTGTATCGCTGGTCCGCAGACACCCTCACGAAGCACTCCGCAGGCCTTTCAGCCAGAGTCAGGCGGCATCGGTAGACGAAAATGCCCAGTTCTCGCCGCGGATCGGAGTCGGGCCCGATCCAGGAAGAGTGCCAGACGCGCGGGGGCATGCCGGCATTGTGGCCGAGCGGGGCCGGGTCCGTCAGAAGTCGAAGAGGTCGCCCAGGAACGATTCCTTGCGTTTTTTCTTCTCGTATCGATCATCGTCCTTGTCCCGATCTCGGTCTCGGTAGCGCTCCCGATCCTCTGGGTACCCCGGGAACTCGTCGGGAATCTTCGGGCCGATCTCCTGCGCGGACGAACGCTCGATGATCTTGTCGAGCTCTCCGCGATCGAGCCAAACGCCACGACACTTCGGGCAGTAGTCGATCTCGATTCCTTGGCGTTCGGTGATGAGCAAGTCTACGGTGCAAGTCGGGCAATTCATGGTTCCTTCACTGCAGGAATACGGTACGAATCTTCAGCCCGTCTCATCTGCATGCTTCTAAAGGCCGCTCTCGTTTGGCTGGGCATCGCCGTCCTCGCCGGGGCGAACGGCGGACTTCGAGAAGGCCTTCTGAAACGCCTGCTCGGCGAGCGCGTTGCTCATGTCGCCAGCACGCTCTTGCTCGGGGGGATCGTTCTGGCGGTTTCGTTTCTCGCCGTCCCATGGATCGGCCCATCCACGCCGAACGAAGCCTGGCTCCTCGGTGGGGGTTGGCTAGCGGCGACCCTGGCCTTCGAGTTCCTCGCGGGGCACTACCTCTTCGGCAACCCTTGGACGAAGATCGTCCACGATTACGACGTTTCGCGGGGCCGAGTCTGGCTTCTCGTCCCGCTCTGCACGCTGATGGGGCCACCGTTTGCCTTTCGAGGATTCGAGGCAAAGTGGGCATTGCCCTACGCGGTGAGCAACGTCGTGGCCATCGCGATCCTCGTTGCTGCGACGACGAAACCCCAGATCGCACGGTGGTCGATAGTCGCGCTGTTCGCTTACGCCGCGCTCTACAACGGCTGGCTGGCCCTCGATCGGCCGGAGGAGTACCAAGGCTTTGCCTCGCTCGCGTTCATTTCCTGGTACTCCGATTTCATCGCGGGGCCATTCAAAAGCATGGCGAAGCCTCTCATACTGGCCATCGCCGCTGGCCAAGCCCTTTGCGCGACGCTTCTAGCCCTTGGGGGCCGGCTGGTTGAGTTCGGGGCGATCGGAGTTACCCTCTTTCTCATGGCGATCGCGCCGCTCGGCGTCGGAAGCGCGTTTCCTTTCAGCCTCATCGTGTCGTTGGCGGCTTTCGTCACTGCAGGCGCGCTGCTGGATAGGAGAAGTGGCAGGTAGCCCCAGGCTCACTCGACGGCATCCGGCAGGAAGCTCGCAAAGAAACGCAAGGCTTCTTCTGCGCTATCCATCTTTCGTATCCTCGTCGGAGATAGCCCGACCGAGTTACGGACATACTTATTGAACTGCTGCGCGTTGAGAATCCCGATTTGATTGGCGATCGACTTGATGGGCAGGTCCGTCGTCGTGAGGAGACGGACGCACTCTCGAATTCTCGTATCGCGAATGAACTGCTTGATGCTAACTCGGTGCTCTGCCTGGAACATACGCGCTAGCGACGTCGTTGAAAGATCGAGCTCTTTAGACATCTCCTTGATCGTAAAGGGTCGCCCAATGTTGCGCAGAATCCATTCCTCAGCGCGGTAAATCTCGCTATTCGAACGAAAGTGGCTTTCAGGCTGCGCAATTTCCCACAGAAAGCTCCAGACGAAAGCCTTGACTCTCCGATCAGATTCCCACACCTTTCTTACCGCATTGTCGACGCGTTCCTGATCTCGCTTGTCGAGCGACAAGAATGTGGGAATGGAAACCATCGCCCCCCGGCCCGGAAGGTCGAAGTGGATCCAGTAATGGGGCAGGCCTTCGCCCGAGTGAGCATAGCGGACGCGGCTGCCCGGCCTTGCCAAGAGGACGTCACCCGGCACGAACGGATACAGGTGGCGGTTGAGCTGCACGATCCCCTTGTACAGGTACATATACAGTCCCCACCGATCGAGCGGCTGGATGAGGTCGCGCTGCTGCTCGTGGAGGGCCGACTCGGTGCCACACCACAGCTTGGTCGGGGATGACCAGAGGTCGGCCAGGACGTACTTCATGGTCTTATTTTAGACCACTTAGGTGCCTAATCTACGCTGCACCGCTCCATTTTTCGAGGATGTTCACGCTTCAGGTTGCGACCACTAATGAAGTGAACACACCACCCCAGTCGGCCGAGTTCCCCTTACAATGCTCAGTATCCCACTTAAGCACAGGAAACCAAATCATGCGCACAATCAGCACGCTCTTCCTCGCCGGCATTCTCCTCGGAGGCGCTCAGGCCTCCGTCACGACCATCAGCGCGGGTTACTATGTCAGCACGACTCAGGTCAGCGACGACCCGCCAAGCTCGACTGCATATCACGGCTTCTCCGTCTATCTCAATGCCGATACTCCGGGCGACCTCTTGGCCGGAACCCTGACACATCCGGACACGACGGTTTACAATCTCTATGCAAACGGCGACCAGATGCTTATCTATAGCAGTTCATTCTTTGCCAGTGTCGCCGAACTGCTGGCCGCGTATCCGAGCGGCGACTATTGGGTAGCGGTTACGGCCGGACTGGCAGCGCCGGATTCTGGCGCGATCTCCGTTCCACCTCCTGACTTTCCCGATGCCATTCCATACTTGACGAACGGCAGTTACTCCTCCTTGCAAATGGCGCCCGCAGGAGTCGATGCCATGATCAGTTGGAACACGTTCGACCACAGCGGATCGGCCGATGAGACGCTTACCGCCCTTCAGATCGTCGACTATACGAGTACGCTCACGCCGATTTACAATACAGGACCGAACGACACTTACACGAGCGAGACGATTCCGGGCTCAGAAATGAAGAGCGGTCATACGTACGGATATGCGCTCTACTTCAACTGTTACTTCAACTCAATGACGGCGGGGTTCGGAGGAGTGCCGACCATCGTCTCCAACGTCGTTGCGACGAACGGCCTCTATCATGTCGCAGCCGATGTCGGCACCGTTTCCGGACAGCTGACTCTCGAATACGATTCACAGGTCGGCGAACCCGTCGAAGTACGTATCTACGACGGGGACGGCAACTTGGAGGACCTCCAAAGCATCACCCTCGGCTACTTCGGATACTACGCATTCGAAACGGCGATTCGGGGACAGAAGTACGTTGCGTTCAAGGGCCGGCATTGGCTTCGCAAGGCCGCGCTGGCCGACCTCGACGCGGGTGTCGACTTCCTCGATCTGACCCTCATCAGTGGCGACATCGACGAAGACAACGAGGTCGCAATCGGGGACTTCGCTCTGCTGTCCTACGCCTTCGACAGCTACCCCGGCGATCCCAATTGGATCGAGAACAGCGACCTCAACGAGGACGGCACCGTCGACATCGGCGACTACGCGATCATGAGCCAAAGCTGGGGCGAGGTCGGGGACTACTAAGACCGCTTCGCTGCCTGCTTGGCGGCAACCCGGACTGACCTCTCCCCCAGCCCCTCTCCTCCGCCAGCGAGATCGTGGTCCACGAGTGCCCGTCCGGCGCAGGAGAGGGGAGCCGGGCTTTCCCCTGTCGAGCCCATTCCACTTGCCAGGCCTTGTGTCCGCCCGATACGGGCAAGCGACGCCGCCGCGGCATCGCTCACAGCTCCCCTCTCCTGCGCCTCACCAACCTCGGCAAACCGAAGTAGTTCAGGCGGAGGAGAGGGGCCGGGGGAGAGGTGAAGCCGAGCCGCCCTGAACAGCGGCTCCACTACCGGCTCGGCACCAGCAACAGGTATACTTCGCCTACCTGAACCGCGAGTCTGCCGTTGTACGGAGTTTCTCACGGGAGATTGCGTAGAGCGGCCGGCGGCGGGGGGCGGGGCGAACACGCCCCGATAAGCTAGGAGGCTTACCCATATGATACAGACCCACACCTTCGAAGTTGGGGGCAAAACCCTCAGCATCGAAACGGGCCGCGTCGCCAAACAAGCCGGCGGCGCCGTTCTCCTCGGAATGGGCGAAACCGTCGTGCTCGGCGTCGCCACCATGTCCGAGAACCCTCGCGAGGGCATCGATTTTCTTCCCCTGACCTGCGACTACGAAGAGCGCAAGTACTCGGTCGGCAAGATCCCCGGCGGCTTCATCAAGCGCGGCGGACGCCCGTCCGAGAAGGCGGTACTCACCAGCCGGCTCATCGACCGACCCTTGCGACCTTTGTTCCCGAAGGGCCTTCGCAACGACATCCAAATCGTCGCCATGCCCTTCGCTGTCGACCAAGACTGTCCTCCCGACGTGCTCGGCATCTGCGCCGCTGGCGCCGCGCTCGTGCTCTCCGACATCCCGTTCAAGGGTGCGGTCGCTGGTGTTCGCGTCGGCCGAATCGATGGCGAGTTCATCTTGTTCCCCTCGATCGACCAGATCAACGAATCCGACCTCGACCTCGTGGTCGCCGGCCACAAGGGCGCGATTTCGATGGTGGAGGCGGGTGCGAACGAAGTGTCCGAAAAGGACATGATCGCCGCTCTCAAGGTCGCCCACGATGCCATCAAGCTGATCTGCGCCGAGTTCGAGAAGTTCGCCAAGACCGCCGGCAAGAAGAAGCGAGAGGTCACGATGTTCACCGTCGACGACAAGCTCGTCGACACCATCAAGAAAGCCGAAGACAAGCATCTTCGCAACGCGATCCTCGATCCGAACAAGGCCGTCCGCGAATCCGCTCTCAACGACCTCGAGAAAGAACTTATCGAGAAGTACAAGGCGAAGTACGAAGGCGATGCCGAGAAGGTCGCCCAGCTGCCGGAAGCCGTCGACCGGGCCGTGAAGGACACCGTCCGAGCGATGATCCTAAAGGACGAGAAGCGCCCCGACGGACGCGGGCTGAAGGACCTTCGCCACATCGAAGCCTGCGCGGGCCTACTGCCCAAGGTCCACGGCTCCGGGCTCTTCACTCGCGGTCAGACCCAGGTCATGACCGTGCTCACCCTCGGCATGCCGGGCGACGCCCAGACCATGGACGGCATCGAGGAAGAAGAGCCGCGGCGATATATGCACTTCTACAACTTCCCGCCGTACTCGGTGGGTGAAGTACGGCCCATGCGCGGACCCGGCCGACGCGAGATCGGACACGGCGCCCTGGCCGAGCGTGCGCTCCGAGCCGTGATCCCCTTCAACGATCCCGACTTCCCCTACACCTGCCTGCTCATCAGCGAGGTCTTGGAATCGAACGGCTCGACGTCGATGGCGTCGGTCTGCGGCTCGACGCTCGCCCTCATGGACGCCGGCGTGCCGATCATGGCCCCCGTCGCCGGCATCGCCATGGGCCTCATGTCCGACGGCAAGGTCTTCAAGGTCCTCACCGACATTCAGGGCATGGAGGACTTCTGCGGCGACATGGACTTCAAGGTCGCCGGCACCCGCAAGGGTATCACCGCCCTGCAGCTCGATACGAAGCTGGACGGCATTCCCGACAAGGTCCTGTCCGATGCCCTCGCCCAAGCCAAGGACGCCCGGCTCGCCATCCTCGACGTGATGGAGGAGGAACTGCCGACGCCTCGGCCCGAGCTCTCGCCCAACGCGCCGCAGGTCACGACGATCCAGATCAACCCCGAGAAGATCGGCGCGCTCATCGGCCCAGGCGGCGCCAACATTCGACGCATCACCACCGAGACCGGCGCCCAGATCGACATCCAGCAGGACGGCCGGGTGCTCGTCGCGGCGACCGACGGCCACATTGCCAAGGCCGCGATCGACCAGATCAGAGCCTCGACCGCGAGCGCGGAGGTCGGCGGGGAGTTCACCGGAAAGGTCACGCGTCTGATGGGACGTGGAGCGATGGTGGAGTACCTGCCCGGCAAGGAGGGGCTCGTCCCGACCGAGCACCTCACTACGAAGCAGATTCGGCGACCGGACGACGTCGTCAGCCTCGGCGACGAACTCAACGTGAAGGTCTTCGAAATCGACAACATGGGCCGCGTGAACCTCACCGCCCTCGGCGTCGCCCAGTCCCTGCCTGGCCTCGAGGATAACGAGGGCGCCACGCCCCCGGCCAGCCAAGGCGGAGGCGGAGGAGGCCGAGACCGAGGCGGCAGAGGAGGCGGCGGTGGAGGCTACGGCCGCGATCGCGACCGTGGCGGTGACCGCGACCGCGACCGAGGCGGACGCGGAGGCGGAGGAGGCGGCTACGGTCGCGATCGCGACGATCGAGGCGGCAGAGACCGCGACCGAGGCGACCGTGCCGTGGTCAGCGATCGCGAGCGCGAGGATCGGCCCCCGCGAGAGCCGGAGGCCCGAGCCGCCGAAGCACCCGAGGTACCCGACGCATTCCCCAAGCGAGGCGGCGGAGATAAGGACGACAACGTCAACGCTCGCTTCCGTCCTCGACGGTAGTCCCAACAGCTGAACCCGGACGGGGGCTTCGCATCGCGGAGCCCCCGTCTTTTCTTTGGCGAGCGAATCACCGGGCGTGGCACATCTCGCCGAGAGGGTCTCGAGAGAACCAGAAGCGGAAAGTCGCTCGGCGAAGCGGGAATCTCGAGCCTCGCGAGAAAGAGGGAATCGACAAACCGGAGTGCCCCCATCCCGCGACTGCTTGGGGCCATCCAGAAAACAAATGGAGCACTTCAGGAAATAAATGGAGCAATTCAGGAAATGAATGGAGCCATTCAGGGAATAAATGGAGCATTTCAGGAAACAAATGGAGCACTTCAGTAAATGAATGGAGCCATCCAGTAAGTAAATGGGGCCATCCGGTCAGTGGTTGGCGCCATCCCAATGCCGAAGTGGCAGCTCGGATGAACGATCGGACCAGTCCGAAGACCGAATTTGGGAATCGGGAGACAGGCTCAGTCCGTCCGGCTGCCTGCTTCCCGCGCCCCGGTTCGGATATCCTTTAGGTTCATGGCAATCCTCGTCGATCGAAGCACCCGCGTCCTCGTGGCCGGCATGACAGGCCGGGAAGGCTCGTTCCATACCGAGCAAATGATCGAATACGGCACGAACGTCGTGGCGGGCGTCACCCCGGGGAAGGGCGGTCAGGCCCTGTTCGGCGTGCCCGTCTTCGACACCGTCGAGGAGGCCGTGGCGCAGACCGGGGCCACGGCCGCGCTGATTTTCGTTCCTGCGCCGTTCGCCGCCGATTCCGTGCTCGAATGCGAGGCGGCCGGCATCCCGTTCATCACGCTCATCACCGAAGGATTGCCGATCCTCGACAGCCTGCGCGTGGTCAATCGACTCAAAGCGGGAGGACGCGCCCGACTCCTGGGGGGCAACTGCGCCGGGATCATCACGCCCGGGCAATGCAAGATGGGCATCATGCCCGGCCACATCTTCGCCCCAGGACCGATCGGCATGGTGAGCCGCAGCGGGACCCTCACCTACGAGGTCGTGTGGGAGCTTACCAGGGCCGGGCTCGGCCAAAGCACCTGTGTCGGCATCGGCGGTGACCCGCTCCCGGGGACGCGCTTCCGCGAGGTGCTCGAGCTATTCGAGGCCGACCCCGAAACCAAAGCGGTCGTCATGATCGGCGAGATCGGAGGATCGGACGAGGAAGAAGGCGCCGCTTACATCCGCACGATGAGCAAGCCGGTCGTTGCCTTCATCTCCGGGCGAACCGCGCCTCCCGGAAAGCGAATGGGCCATGCCGGCGCGATCATCTCCGGAGGGACCGGAACCGCCCAATCGAAGGTCGACGCCCTGCTCGCGGCCGGGGCGGCGGTGGCCGACAAGACTCACGAGATTCCGGTGCTCGTGGCCCAAGCCTTGGCCTCGCGCGGCGTCGGCGTCGGCTAGGCCGAAAGGCCCAGCGGGGGTCTCCGCTCCTGTAAGGTCCGTTGGAGGAGCCTTGTTATGATCCCCTTGCTGTTGACGCTCATGATGTTCGGCCTCGGACTGCTGCTGGCGGTAGCCGGCTTCCCCATGGCGCTGGGCCGGGTGGGTCGCAACTCGATCTACGGCTTTCGAACGCGCAAGACGCTCTCCTCCGACCACGTGTGGTACCTCGCCAACCGGCATTCGGGCCGTCGAATGATCCTTGCGGGGGCGGCGATCATGCTTCTGAGCGTTCCCTTCGGCATGGTGGCGCCGCTCCTGGGCAAGACGTTTGCGCCCTGGCTGATGCTGGCGCTCATCATGGTTCCGATCCTTTGGATGCTCGCCTCCAGCCTCAAGTACCTCGCTCGGCTGTAGCCTCGGCTCCGGTATCCTCACGCGCGATGGCGAATCTGCGGATGGGGCTGGTGGGTTGCGGTTTCATGGGGCGGATGCACGGCAACGTGTACCGGATGCTGGACAAGGCGGACCTGGTCGCCGCCACCGATCGAAGCTCCGAGCGCCTCTCCCGATACGCCCAAGAGATGGGTTGCGAATCCGAGCCCTCCCTCGAGGCTCTCCTCGCCCGAGAGGACATCGACGCCATCGACGTCTGCCTGCCGACCTATCTCCACAAAGAAGCGACTCTCGCCGCCGCCCGCGCGGGCAAGCACGTCGTCTGCGAGAAGCCGATGGCCCTGAACGCGGCCGACGCGGAGGCGATGATCGAGGCCGCGCGGGAGGCCGGGGTGCGGCTGATGATCGCCCACTGCATCCGCTTCTGGCCCGAGTACGCCCTTCTCAAGCAGATCGTCGACGACCGGCGCTACGGGCGGCTCCTCTCGATCAACCTCACCCGCTACGGCGAGTTTCCGAGCTGGTCGAGCGAGAACTGGCTGGCCGACGAGAGCAAGGCCGGCGGGGGCGTGCTCGACATGCACATCCACGACACCGACTTTGTCCTCTACCTGCTCGGCGAGCCCGAGTCGATGGCGTCCTGGGGCACGCTGGACGACCGAGGCCCCTCTCACGTCTTCACCACGATGCGCTATCGCGGATGCGTCGCCCACCTGGAAGGCGGCTGGAACCTGCCGCCGAAAACCCCCTTCAAGATGGCCTTCCGCGCGATCTTCGAGCAGGGAGGCGCGATCATGGACGGCGGCCCGATGACGATCTATCCGGCCGATGGCGAGCCGTTTAGCCCCGAGTTCGAGCAGATGGAGGCCTCCGGCGGAGGCAACGTCTCCAGCCTCGGCGGGTACTACCACGAGCTCCGCGACTTCGTAGAGAAGGTGCTCTCCGGACACCCGTTCGAGATCTCGACGCCGGAATCCTCGCTCCTCTCGCTGAGGACGACGCTCCGCGAGATCGAGCAGATCAAGGCGAACGCCTGAACCCCCTCGTCTCGACGAGGGGGACCTTCGCCGCGAAGCGCGCGAAGAGGGGGAGTAATAGAAGAGGCTGCACGTATTACTCCCCCTCAGGCACGGGCTTCGCCCGGCCAGTTCCCCCTCGTTAAAACGAGGGGGAGCCCGGTCACGCCCCGCCGCCGGACGGAGGTCTTCCCGCCGAACGTTCCCATCGGTGGGGCTACGCGCGGTGATGGAAGTCGAAGGAGAGGCTCTGCAACGCTGAGAAAACCTTCCGGAGGGCGGAGGAATGGCTCCCCCTCGTCTCGACGAGGGGGACCTTCGCCGCGACGCAGGAGCGCGCGAAGAGGGGGAGTAATGCGAGCGGGGTTCCCGGGGACCGTGTATTACTCCCCCTCAGGCACGGGCTTCGCCCGGCCAGTTCCCCCTCGTTAAAACGAGGGGGAGCCCGGTCACGCCCCGCCGCCGGGCGGAGGTCTTCCCGCCGCACAAGTCATCCGCGGGCTGACCCGCGGTGGCGGTAGGTAGCCGGGGGAGGGTTCGTGCCCCGGATCGAGGCCGCCCGCAGCCAGGAGGAAACCTTCCGCAGCCGGGAGGAAAGCTTCCGGAGGGCGGAGGAAAGCTTCCGGAAGGCTGGGCAATGGCTCCCCCTCGTCCCCGACGAGGGGGACCTTCGCCGCGAAGCGCGCGAAGAGGAGGAGTAATAGTCCACCCCTTCGCGGGGATCGGCGGATGTCAAGTCGCCATTCATTACTCCCCCTCAGGCACGGGCTTCGCCCGGCCAGTTCCCCCTCGTCTCGGCGAGGGGGAGTAATCCAAAATCCCCCTCGTCTCGACGAGGGGGAGCCAAGAAGTCGCCTACCCGCCCCGGCGGCGCCCCAGGTTCTGGACGTACACCGCCAAGAGCAGGATGATGCCCTTTAGCCCCAGGCCGATCTTGTCGTCCACCCCGCGCAGGTTCAGGAGGGTGTCGGTGGAGACGATGAAGAGCGCGCCCACCACCGAGCCGAGCGCGTTGCCGTAGCCTCCGAGCAGCGACGAACCGCCGACGACGACCGCCGCGATCGCGTCGAGCTCGTAGGCGAGGGCCGCGCCGGGCTGGCCGTTGTTGGTCCTCGCCGTGAGGAGGAGGGCGGCCACGCCGACACAGAGCCCGTTGAGGGCATAGGCGCCGATTCGGGTCGCGGCAACCGGCACGCCGGAGAGATGGGCTGCCGATTCGCTGCCGCCGATCGCGTAGATGCGCCGACCGAAGACCGTCTTGGACAGAAGGAGCGAGGCCAGAGCGAGGAGCCCGAAGAGCACCCACGACGTCATCGGCATGCCCAGCCACGATTCCTTGAACGGGGCGAGGAAGTCGCCCACGCCGGAGACGTTGGCGTTCTTGGTGTAGACGAACGCGATGCCGCGGAGGCTGACCATCGCCGCGAGGGTGACGACGAAGGGCTGGAGCCGACTGACGCTGACGACGGTGCCGACGAGGGCGCCGATCAGCGTGCCGAGCACGAGGACGTAGGCGGCGGTGGGCGCGAGGCCGGCCCCGCTCTTGCCCCACGTGGCGACGATGCAGTTCAGCAGGGCGAGGAGCGAACCGACGCTGAGGTCGATGCCGCCGGTGAGGATCACGAAGGTCATCCCGATCGCGAGGACGCCGGGGATGGCGCACTGGTTGAAGACGTTGCGCAGGTTGTCGGGGACGAAGAAGTTCCGCTCGAGGAAGAGAGCGACCAGGAGGAGGATCGCGAGCCCGGCGAGCCCCTGATAGCGCTGGAAGAAGGCGAGGGCGCGCGAGCCCGTCACCTAGTTACACCGCCTCGCCGAGGTAGGCCTCGATCACCTTCGGATCGTTGCGGATCGCCGAGGGCGGCCCGTAGGCGATCTCTTCGCCGTGGTCGAGCACGACGATCTTCTCGCAAATCCCCATGACGAACTTCATGTCGTGTTCGATGAGGAGGATCGTCTTGCCGAACTGGTCGCGGATGAGGCGGACGGTCTGGGCGAGGTCTTCCTTCTCGTTGGGGTTCATGCCGGCCGCCGGCTCGTCGAGGAGGAGCAGCTCGGGCTGGGTCGCCATTGCGCGGGCGATCTCGAGGCGGCGCTGCTTGCCGTAGGGGAGGTCGGCGCTTCGCGTCTGGGCGACGTCGGCGAGATCGAGCACCTCGAGGAGGTCCATCGCTTCGCGCTCCAGGCGGCTGGTCTCGGTGATGGCGGGCGGGAGATAGGCGAGGGCGCTGGCGAGGCTGGCCTTGTGGCGGAGGAACCCGCCGATCACGACGTTCTCGAGCACGGTGAGCGCCTGGAAGAGGCGGATGTTCTGGAAGGTCCGGGCGATCCCCATGGCGCAAATGCGGTTCGGAGCCAAGCCGTTGATGAGCTTCTCGTTGAAGAAAATCTCTCCGCTGGTCGGCCGATAGACGCCGGTGATGAGGTTGAAGCAGGTGGTCTTTCCCGCGCCGTTGGGGCCGATGAGCCCGAAGAGATCGCCCTTCTCGATGTCGAAGGTGACGTCGTTGACGGCCACGAGGCCCCCGAAGCGGATAGTCGCCCCCTTCAGCGAGAGGACGGCGCTCACGTGGCGAGCGCCTCCGACTTGGGTTTGATGCGCAGCACCTTCTTCAGCCAGGTCCAGCTGAACTCGTGGTGAGCGAAGACGCCTTCCGGCCGGATGAGCATGACGATGATGAGAGACCCAGCGAAGATGACCATGCGCAGTTTGCTGCCCTCGAAGGCCTTGTCGTGGAGGGCCGGGATGGCGTTGAGGGCAAAGGTGAGCCCGAAGGCGACGATCGCCGAGGCCGCCACCGACGCGAAGTAACCCGCGGTCTTCTTGTTCTTGGATCCGTGGTATTCGTTTTGGAACCAGCGGATGAGCACGACGGCGGCGATGACGCCGATCACGATCGCGAGGAACGTTCCGCCGGTCACCGGCTCCTTGTTTCGCCGCAGGACCTCGGGGAGTGCGAAGAGCGTGATGGCAGCCAGAGCCGAGCCGGTGATCGAGCCGGTCCCGCCGAGGACGACCATCGTGAGGATGATGAACGAGACGTCCATCGCGAAGGTCGAGGGGAGGATGCTGGTCTCGTAGTGGGCGAGGAGCGCGCCGGCGGCTCCCGCGAATGCCGAGCCGATCATGAAGGCGGTGACTTTGATCCGGGTGACGTTCACCCCCATCGCGAGGCTCGCCACCTCGTCCTCGCGGACCGACAGGAACGCCAGCCCATGAGCCGTTTTGAGCAGGTTTCGGCAGACAGCAATGCACACGACAGCCAGTAGCCAGATGAGCCAAAGTTCCCGGATCGCCGGGATCTTGTCGAGCGCATAGGCGCCACCTAAGTTCGGGAAGGTGAAGAACTTGAAGACCCCGAAGAAACTCACATCGAAGGGTGAGTTGACGACGATGATGCGCACGATCTCCCCGAAGCCGAGAGTGACGATCGCCAGGTAGTCGCCCTTTAGCCTCAGCGACGGCAATCCGACGACGAGGCCGGCAAGGCTCGCCATGATCGCGCCGGCGAGCATCATCAGCAGAAGCCACACCGGCCCCGGCATCCCGCTGTTCTTCAAGAACTGGATCGAGAGATACCCGGTGGTATAAGCACCGATCATGTAGAAGGCGGCGTGGCCGATGGAGAACTGACCGGTGATCCCGTTGATGAGGTTCAGGCTTACGGCGAGCGTGACGTAGAGCCCCGCGAGGGCGATCAGCCGCTGAATGTCGGCACCGAAACCCAGGCTAACCGTTTGGATGAGAAAGCAAAAGCCCACCGCGGCCACGATCGAGACGGCGCGCACGCCCCAGTTCATACCTTCTCCACCTTCGACGAGCCCAGGAGTCCCCCGGGCTTGAACAGCAGAACCGCGATCAGGATGACAAAAGCGATGGCGTCCTTCCACTTGCTGCCATCGGCCCAGACGACGAGCGTTTCGGCGATAGCCAGCACCATCGCTCCGAGAACTGCACCCGGGATATTACCGATGCCGCCGAGCACGGCGGCGACAAACGCTTTCACCCCGAGCGACACCCCGTAGAAAGTGGTCAGCGGCGTGCCGATGAACGTCGCCTGCATCATCGCCCCTGCTCCTGCCAGCGCGGAACCAATGATGAAGGTGACGGTCACGATCTTGTCGACGCTGATCCCCATGAGAGAAGCAGTGTCGAAATCGTGGCTGGCCGCGCGCATCGCCCGTCCCGTTCGCGTGTAGAGAACGAGGTGGCGCAGGATGAGCATGAGAATCAGGGTTGCCCCGAGCATGATCATCTGTCCTCGAGGCAGCTTGAGTTCGCGCCCACTGGCGGCGATCTCGTCGGTGACCTTCCTCAGGGCCCGCTCCGCTTCTTGCTTGGCATTGCGCAGCGCAATGCCTTGCGGGCTCAGGTCGAATCGGCTCTTCTCCTTCTCGAGCTGCTTTTCGAAGGCCACGTTCGACTCCTGATACTGCCGCTCCAGTTCTTCCTTTTGGCCGAGGAGACGGTCGCTGGGACGGCTCAGAGTGATGGTGTAGGCCCCGCGGTAGGGATTCACTCGCTCGTCGATGCTCGGCGGCGGGCTAACCGGGAGAAACAGCGCGCCTCCATATTGAAGGAGGAGCGACACGCCGATCGCGGTGATCAGGATCGCGATGCGGGGCTGGCTCCGCATCGGCCGATAGGCGAACCGTTCGATGATCACCCCGATGATCGCGCAGATGACCATGCTCGCCAACAGCATGATGAGGAGGTTGAGCCACGACGATTCTCGCTCCAGCGCTTGAAGCGACTGGGGGCTAAATCCGAGATACCACGCCGTGAAGAGCGCCGTATAGGCGCCCAGCATGAACACCTCCGCATGGGCGAAGTTGATCAGCTTGAGGACGCCATAGACCATCGTGTAGCCCAGGGCGACCAAGGCGTAGACCGCTCCAATACCGATGCCCAGCACGAGTTGCTGGGGCAGGGTGTTGAAGTCGACCGCCGCGATGGGGAGGAGTTGATGGACCATCCGTGGAAGAAAGGCCTGCCCGCGTCGGATCGTCGCGGGCAGTCAGCGGGATCAAAGGCTGCCGGGTTCGAAGGCTTTGGCGAACTTCTGGCCGGTCGAGGTCACCTCGACGACGAGGGCTCGCTTCGGCGGATTTCCGTTGTTGCCTTTGAGGGTGATCATGCCGGAGACGCCCGGGAAGTTCTCCGTCGCTTCGATCGCATCCGTAAGCGCCTTCGAATCGAGAGCCGACGCCCGCTTTAGCGCATCGCAGACGAGCATCGTCGCGTCGTATCCGAGGGCGCCCATGGTGGTTGCGGGCTTGCTGTTGTACTTGGCCTGCCACTTGCTCAGGAACTGCTGAACCTCGGGCCGAGCTTCCTCGTTGTTGTAGTGGTTGCAGAAGAAGCCTCCCACGATCGCGGCGCCGCCGCTCGTGTTGAGTTCCGCGCTGTCCCAGCCGTCACCGCCGAGCATCTTGACGTTCAGCCCGGCTTCCTTTGCCTGGCGGGCGATCGCCCCCACTTCGGTGAAATAGCCGCTCAGGAACAGTCCGACCGGGGCCTTTTCTTTGATCTGCTGCAATTGGGGTCCGAACTGCTTGTCCTCGGGGCTGCGATAGAACTGCTCGTCGACGATTTCGCCACCGAGTTCGACGAACTTCTTACGGAAGTTGTCGCTCAGGCCGGTGCTGTAGGGCTGAGCTTGGTCCGTCATGATCGCCACCTTGCGCAGTCCAAGGTCGTCGTAGGCGAACTTGGCCATGACTGGACCTTGGAAGTCGTCGGTGTAGCAGACTCGAAACACGTTGCTGCCGATGTCGGTGATGTCCACGCGCGTGGCGCCGACCGCGACGATGGGAACGCCCTTGTCGAAGCAGGAGTTCGCCATCTGGAGGGTGATTCCGCTGGCGACCTCTCCGATGATGCCCAGACAGCCTTCGGCAATAAGCTTGTCGGTAGCGCTTCGGCCTTGCTCGGCTTTGCTCGCGCTGTCCTCGATACGGAGTTCGATCTTCTTGCCGTTCACTCCGCCAGCCGCGTTGAACTCTTCGACAGCCAAGCGGGCGCCCTTCTCGCAGTCGTCGCCCCAAGGCTTCAGTTCGCCATTGAGGCTGGCGACGAGGCCGATCTTGATGGTGTCTCCCGAGGCGGTGTTGCCGCTCGCTGTCGGCGCCTTGCGGCTCGACGTGGTTCCGCTCGTGCCGGAGCTCGCGCCGCTGGTAGTCGATCCGGTCGTCTTGGTATCGCCTCCGGTCGTTCCGCCTTCATCGGTCTTCGGGCCGCAGGCGGGCAATAGGGCGATTCCCATCGCGAGTGCGATTAACGACGTCCAGGCCGTCATTCTTCGTGGTTTCATCGTGCACCTCTCTCCAGTGGATGTGGGCGAACAGCCGCCCTTGAATCTTGGCGTGAGTATACGCAATGCCGAGGGGACTCGCACCGTTCAGCGACGAACCTTGCCCCGCAGCCGGAAGCAGGCCCGACACCGCGCTTCGTAGACTTCGGTCGCGCCGATGAGGATCACAGGGTCGTCGGCGTGGGCGGGCCGGCCGTCCACGCTTCGGTAGGTGTGGCTGGCGGGTGCGCCGCAACTCATGCAAATGGCCCTCAGCTTCACTACTTCGTCGGCGACCGCCATTAGTTCCGGCATAGGCCCGAAGGGGCGTCGACGAAAGTCTTGGTCCAGCCCGGCCAGCACGACCTCCTTCCCCTTGTCTGCCAGATCGACGGCCAGTTCGGGGAGGCCGTCGGTAAAGAACTGCGCCTCCTCGACGAAGATCGACTCGGTCGCCGGATCGACCGCTCCTCGAAGTTCGGCCACCGACTTGACGGGGATAGCATCGTGGCGCACCCCCATGTGGGTCACGACCATCGCTTCGTCGAATCGTGTGTCAATGGCTGGCTTGAAAACCTGCACTTTTCGTCGCGCGTAAAGCGCGCGACGCGCACGTCGGATGAGTTCTTCGCTCTTGCCCGCGAACATGCTGCCGCAGATGACGGTGATCGAGCCGAGCTTCTTAGTCGCCATCGCCTACTCCTTCGCCGGACATGTCCTCGTCGAACATCTCCTCCATTTCGTCGGCCATATCTTCGTCCATCGCCTTTCCGAGTTCGCGCACGACGCGTCGCGCCTCGGCTGGGCTATCGGGTTCCCCCATTGCCTCCAGGCGGTCGGCCATTTCGTCGATGCGATCGTCCTCGCTTCGGAACCGCGCGAAGCGGCTCACGAGGCGCCCGACGTCGGCGCCTCCGCATTTTGGGCAGCGCTCGTCGTCCGGTTCCGCGGTCATGCCGACGAGCGCCGCGAATCTGGCCCCGCAAGACTGGCAGCGGAACTCGTAGACCGGCATCGTCAGTTCGAGCGCGGAGGTGGCGGCGAGACGAACACCCACTGGCCGAGGCTCCGGCTTACCTGGCGTGGACCGGACGAGTCGATGCACGTGACCGTCAGCGTCGGCTCACCGGTGCGGCGGGTGATTCGATACCCGATCCCTTGGCCGTACATCACATGTCCGGAACCGGCCACGATGACCATCACGCGCCGCGGATTCGTGGAGGGCGCCATCGCTTCGATCGCGGACTGAGCCATCGCTTCGTCCCAGAGGACCTGCGCCGAATAGATATTCTGGCCCTGAGTACCGCTCGGCGGGTGGCCGCCCATGAGACTGTCGAAGATCATGCGGTGGTCGCGGTTGCCAAGGTCGAGATCGCCCACCCACGAGGCTTGTTCGCGGGTGAGGGCGGAGGCACCGCCACGCCCGACGGCGCGGACCCAGTCTCTCGGCACGTTGAGGGCCACCATCGGCAGCCGGTTCTCGCGAACGACGTCGAAAATCGGCTTATAGATAGGAAACGGAAAGCCCCACTCGGTCTTCCAATTCGAACGTTCGATGAACTCTGCTTCGGACCAGCGGCCCAAGGTGTACGGTGCCAAGTTCGGCTGATTGGGCCGAGTGAACATCTCGAAACCGACCATCACTTGGCGGCCCCGCCGGACAAGCGCCGCGATCACGTCGGCCTGAAAGCGATGGTGGTCTGGGCTGTCGTGGCTTTCGCCGACGAGGACGTAGCGGATTCCGGCGGCGTCGGCAGCCACTTCATCGACCGTCGACGGCCTTCCGGTCACCATGCTCGTGACGCCGAGACCGACGGCAATCGGGGTGCGGTCACCAATGGGTAACAGGTAAGAATCGGAAGCCTGGGCGATAGCGAAGGCGAGGAGAGCGGCGCTCATCGGCTCCAGCCTACCCGCCTGAGCCGCGTACGAGGATCACCGGCACCTCGACCCGGGTCATGATCGACTTGGCAAGCTTCAACCCCGCGTCGACGTGGGAGAGTTCGCTCGGCAAACCCACGAGAACTTGATCGAAAATGCGGGACTCGGTGATTCCCTCGATCGCAGAGGCGACGTCTCGCGCCCGCTCCAGGCGAATGTCGTTCGATACTTCGGCGCGATCCAGCGTGGCCTTGGCCTGGTTGAGGGTCACGATCGCGGCGTCTTCCTGTTCGATGAGCGGAGCCTGCAGTGGTAGATCTCGGGGGACGATCAGCGGATACACGACGAGGACCTCGGTCGGACCCGGACTCGCAATCTGAGTGGCAACCTGCAGAACGCCCTCGTCGGCCTGCTCGCCGGTGAGGCAGACGATCACCTTCCGCACCGGACCCTGGGCTACCACTTTCTTGCGCGTCTTCTGGGTCTCGTGCGGTAGCAGGTCCAGCGAATGCCGCGCATCCTCGACAGAAGCCGCGATCGGCAGCTGAGAGCGCACGCCGGGCACCGACTTGAGCACGTCCACGACTTGGGGTGGCACCGCAGCGACGATGATGCGGGCATGATGGCCTTCGATGAACTGCATGGCGTCGACGAACGTCGCTGCTCCTTCTTGGGAGCATTCGGTGATCCCGCTGCAGTCGATGATGACTCCGCTCGGGTGGCGCTTGAGCGTGAGCGATATCGCCGTATGAATCGTCTCCCAAAAGTTCGAACGCAGCGCCCCGGAGAGGACGATGACGTCTTCGTAAGATTCGACGATCATTTCAGGAAGTACCTCACATTGGTGACGACGACGTTCTTTCGGCTGGCCAGGGCGAGCTTGAGCCCGACGGCCACGTTATTGTGCAGGAGGCCCTGCCACCAGCGCTTCGGCACCGCCTGCGGGACGATCACCGTGATCATTTGGTCGGGGTCCTCCGCGAGTGCCTGGTCGATGTAGTCCGTGATGGGCTCGATGAGCGAGCGATAAGGCGATTCCAGGATGACGAGCGGAAAATCGATCCCGAAGGCCGTCCACTCGCGCTTGATCTGATCGGTGCCCTTCGGGTCGAGGGTCACGTGAATGGCACGGACGTCTTTGGTCATGGAGTCCGCGTACGAGATCGCCTGCAGAATGCCCTTGTGCAGCCGCGGCACGAGAAGCAGGACCGTCGTCTTCGTCGGATGTAGGGTGTCGGATTCGTTCAGCGCCAACTCTTTGCGCAGGTAGTTATAGTGCCGTCGAATCCCCCAGAACACGGCCATCAGCACCGCGAGGGCGACCAACACGATCCAGGCCCCGAGCGTGAACTTCTGGATGATGACGATCAGGCTGACGACAAAAGTCGTGAAGCATCCCAAGCCGCTGAAGAACATCGGCAGGTACTTTCGCTCGCGCTTGAGCTTCACGAACATGCCGCCCTGGCTGAGCGTGAAGCTGATGAAGACGCCGGCCGCATAGAGCGGGATCAGCATGTGGGTGTCGCCCTTGAAAGCGATGATCAGGACGATCGCGAGGAACGAGAGGAGGATGATGCCGTTCTGGAAAACGAGCCGGTCGCCCTGACTGGCGAGTTGGCGGGGGAGGAACCCGTCGCGAGCGATGAAGCTGGAAAGCCGAGGAAAGTCGGCGAACGCCGTGTTCGCGGCGAGAATCAGGATGAGCGCCGTGGCGATCTGAACCATCACGTACAGCGCACCATCCCCGAAGACGACCGCGGCAATTTGGGCGACGACGGTGCGGAAGTTCTCGGCCTCCAGGGGCATCGGCACGATGTGATAGCGTGAAGCGAAGAAGCTCAGACCCACGAACATCGTGCCCAGAATCGCGGCCATGACGATGAGTGTGAAGTTCGCGTTTTTGTCTTCCGGAGGCTTGAAGGCCTGAACGCCGTCGGCGATCGCCTCCACGCCGGTCAGGGCGGCGCAGCCCGACGAGAAGGCCTGCATGACGAGGATCAGGACTGCGGTTTGCGCCAGATTCGTCGGGGCGATCGCGGCGTAGGCCGGCACCTCGTAGCCCTGAGTGAACTTCACCCCTGCGCTGACGATGAGGCCGAACATCAACAGAATAAAGGAATAGGTCGGCACCGAAAACAGGGCGCCGCTCTCTTTCGCGCCCCGCAGGTTCATGAGGCCCACGAAAGCCACCGCCCCCACCCCCAGCTCGATCACGTACGGCTTGGCTGCGGGGACCATCGAGACGATGGCGAGCACCCCTGACGAGATCGAGACCGCAACCGTCAGCACGTACCCGATCAGCAGCGAGGCGCCCGCCAGGCGCCCGGCGATCGAGCCCAGATTATCGGAGGCCACTCGGTAGGAACCGCCTCCCTGCGGGTAGGCCCGGATGGTCTGGTAGTAGCTGCTGACGACGATGACGAGAAGGGTCGCGATGCCGATCGCGATGGGGACGGTGAGGTACAGGTAACCGTTGCTGGCATGCGAGAGCACTCGCATGATCTCTTCCGGGGCGTACGCGACCGACGAGAGGGCGTCCGAGGCGAATACGGCGAGCGCGAAGTACCAGGGCAGGCGCTCGTGGTGAGCGTGCTTCGTATGGATCGGCTTGCCGACCAACAGTCGCTTGAGCCTCGTGTAGAAAGTCATAGCCGGCGGACCGATCGCCGAAAGGGCATTATGGCGCGTCGGTTCCGGTGATCGTTATCGCTGCTGCCGGGGGGCAGGCAATGGCACCGAGGCACGGATGCCCGCGCGGAGCGCCTCGACCATCTTTGCGCGGCCCCTTTCGCTGGAGATAAACGCCTCGTCCCCGAGATTGGTGATCACGCACATCTCGACGAGAAGCACGGGGACGCGGGAGTAGATCGATCCGGTCAAGGCGCCTCCGTTTCGCGCTCCGATCGCTGTTCGGGCATCCGTGTGCAGCCCGCGATCGCGCAAACTGCCCGCGAGCACCTTCATCGCTGTTCGGTGAAAGCCGGGGGCGATTTTCTTCGACGCGGCGATCACCGAGGCACTTGGACCTGTGATCCCGGCGACCTTCCCCGCTTTGGCCGGGTAGTAGGTCGCGAAGCCACCTTTCGGCGCCGCATCGAGGTGGAGCCGCAGGAACAAATCCGCCTTCGCCGCGTTGGCGATCTCGGCTCGACGCTTGTTGGTGACTTTCTCGGTCTCTTTGGACTTGGTCAGGACCACCCGGTAGCCGTCCTGCTCCAATCGCGCTTTCAGCGCCAGCGCGACAAGCCATGCCGCCCGCATTTCGGTCATGGACTTGCCTCGGGCGCCCGGGCCGATCTCGCTCGGGTGACCCGGGTCGAGGCAAATGACCGGAGGCTGCTTCGCCTGTCCGGCAGCCGAAATGGGGATCACCACCAGGACCAAGGCGCACAAGAGCAGTCGTCGCAGCATGGGGGCAGGTGCTAGGATACCCCGATGACCGTCCCCGGGCCCCCGCAGCAAGAGTCGAAGGAACCGATCGTGGGCGCCCTTGGGCGACATCTACCCGGCCTCGGACTCACGGTTGCGCTCGCCGCCGTCGCCGTCTGGCTTGCGTCGACCGAGTTCGTCGACAAGCGCCTCCATCTAAGCGCGCTCCTGCTCGTGATCCTGCTGGGGATGCTGGTGCGGTCGGTCGTGCCGCTTCCCGAGGCGACGACCCCCGGCATCCGGCTCGCCCAGCGGCCGATCCTCCGATGGGCGGTGGCAGGGCTCGGCTTCAAGCTGAGCCTGGGAGAGCTTATCGCCATTGGAGCAGGCCCTCTCGTAGTCGTCGTTGTTACGACGACCGGTTCGCTCTGGTTCGGATGGTGGTTCGCCCGGCGGCTGGGTATCGGACACAAACTCGGGCTTCTGCTGGGGGTTGGCGGAGCGATCTGCGGAGCGAGCGCGGTGGTCGCCGCCGACAGCGTCGTCCAAGGCGAAAGGACCGACGCCGCCTACTCGCTGGGCATCATCACGCTGCTCGGCACGATCGGCATCGTCGTCTACCCCGTCATCGCCGGGTGGCTCGACATGACGGACTTCGTCTACGGCGTTTGGAACGGCGCGAGCCTCCACGAAATGGCCCAAGTGGTAGCCGCCGGCTACGGAGTAAGCGAGCGCGCCGCAGAGGTCTCGACGGTCGTCAAACTCGCACGCATTTGCTTGCTTGCGCCCATCGTTTTCTATCTCGCGTGGAACCTCCGTCGCCACCGGGAGGCGACCGGAGAGGCCAAGGTCTCTCCGGTGCCGTGGTTCTTGGTGCTGTTCGTCGTCTTCGCCGCCATCAACTCCATCACCTGGTCCTTCGCCGGTATCGACGCTGAAACTCAGAAGCGTGTCGTGGAGTGGGCGGTGCGCATCGACCTGTGGCTCCTCGCGATCGGGATGGCAGGGGTCGGGCTCCAATCCGGCTTCCGAGACCTTAGGGGGGTCGGATGGCGTCCCGTCATCGTCGGCGTCGCACAGTGGGCGGTACTGGCGGTCTCGGCCTACGCCCTTGCCGCATGGCTCCTTTGAACTATTGCGCTCCAGGTGCCGTCTTGCTCGCAGGTATAACCGACCGAGCCATGCAGGAGATCGTCCGGCACGCCCTCGACGCCCGCCGCTACGCGTATGCCCCCTATAGCGGGTATGCGGTCGGCGCATGCCTCTTGGGCGGCAACGGGCGCCTCTACACCGGCTGCAACATCGAGAATGCCTCTTACGGCCTCACTCTGTGCGCGGAGCGTGTCGCCGTGGCGAAGATGGTCTCCGACGGCTGCCAAGAGATCCTCGAGGTCGCGGTAGCAACCCCCGATGCCGCCGCACCCTGCGGCATGTGCCTTCAGACTCTGGCCGAGTTCGCCATCGAATTGAACCACGTGCTCGTTCATTGTTCCGACGCCAGCGGTCTGGCGCGATCGATGGCCCTCCACGAACTGCTCCCCCATGCCTTTTGCTCGGAGAAAGTTCGCCAAAACCGCCGGGGTTCCGGCGAGTCAGAATAGGCGAGGTCTAGTCATGAAGTACATGGGTTTCTATCTGTTCGCCGTTCTCCTACTCATCATCGGCTGCGGAGGCGGCGGGGGAGGTGGCCTAACCGGAGGCAACAACGGAGGCAATAACGGAGGGAACAACGGGGGCAACAATGGAGGAAACAACGGCGGGAACAACGGCGGGAACAACGGCGGGAACAACGGCGGGAACAACGGAGGCAACAATGGCGGGAACACAGGCTCGACCGCCAGCGTGGCCGGGCGGGTCGTAGAGGAAGGCTCCTCGTTCGGAATCAGCGGAGTGATCGTCCGCTTCTACACGGCGGCCGGCGCTTTAGCGGGCCAGGCCTCGACGAACTCGACAGGCAACTTCACGACGAACATCCAGTCGACCGCGACCCAGCTTCACGTCGACGCGACCTCGATTCCGCTGGGCTACCACCGATCCTATACCTACCAGAGCAAGATCTATTCGCCTTTGATCAGCACCTGCAAAGCTCCCTTGCCCGCCTTGGGAGCGGGCACGACGACCGTCCCGACGATCCTGATCCCCTCAGCCGGCACCCCCCCACCTCCGCCACCGACGGGCTGCAGGTAGCGCAGACGGTAAAGTCGGGGCATGATCGCCTTGACTCTCCTCGTCGTAATCCAGGCGACCCCCCAGTGGGTCAAGCCGTATCATCCCGTCGGGCCCAAAGTCCAGGTCACGATGTCGAGCGGGCGCTCGTTCGTGATCGAGACCGACCCTAAGGGCTCGCCGAAGACCGTCGCCCACATTCTCGGCCTCGTGAAGAGAGGATTCTACGACGGCCAGCGCGTTCACCGGGTGGAGTATTGGGTTACCCAGTGGGGCGACCCGGTAAGCAAGAAGGGGATGAACGCCAAAGGTATCGGTGAGGGCGGCTCGGGCCGCGACATCGCCTTCGAAGAGCGACCCGACGTCGACTTCACGCGCGGGATCGTCGGGATTGCCAGCAGCGGGCTCCAGCGAGGGGGCGACTCGCAGTTGTTCATCATCAAGAGCGATCGCCTGTATCTGTATCGCAGCTACGCCGTGGTGGGCCGAGTGGTCCGGGGGATGAACGTCGTGGACGGTATCCGCAAAGGCGATCGCATCAGACGCATGCGAGTCGTTCGCTAGCGCGAAGGTGTCACAATCGAGCCGATGGCCACCGTCCGGGTGTATGTCACGCTCAAGCCTGCGCTGCTCGACTCCGCCGGCCGGACCGTTGCCGCTTCGCTGAAGAAACTCGGCTTCGGAGAGGTCGAGGACGTTCGTATCGGCAAGCAGATCGAGCTTCAAATGGACGACTTCGACGAGGCGCGAGTGAAGGCGATGTGCGACCGCCTTCTCGCCAATCCGGTCATCGAAGACTATCGCTACGAGGTGGTCGCGTGAGGGTCGCCGTACTTCGCTTCCCTGGCGCGAACTGCGACCAAGACGGCCTGCATGCCTTGCGCGACGACGTCGGCGTCGAGGCCGAGTATCTCTGGCACGAGGAGACCTCTTTAGCCGGGTTCGATGCGGTATTCGTTCCGGGTGGGTTCACTTATGGCGACTACTTGCGCTGCGGCGCGATCGCCTCTCGGGCGCCGGTGATGGACGCCGTCGCGGACGCTGCGCGCGGCGGCATGCCCGTGATCGGGGTTTGCAACGGCTTTCAAGTCCTCTGCGAGGCCGGGCTGCTGCCCGGAGCCTTGCTCGGAAATGCGGGCCGCCGCTTCGTGTGCCGCGATGTGTGGCTCCGTGCCGAGAACCGTGCCAGCATCTGGACCGCCGGGGCCGATCGCCCGGTCCGCATGCCGATCGCTCACGGCGAGGGCCGTTACGTCTGCGACGAGGAGACCTTGCGCGCGCTCCATGAGGAGGATCGGATCGCCTTCCGCTACGTCGACGCTGCGGGCTGCCCGACCGAAGCCGCCAACCCCAACGGGTCGATCGACAACATCGCGGGCGTCCTCGACGCGGGGGGAAACGTCCTTGGCCTAATGCCCCACCCCGAGCGAGCGACCAAAGCTCTCCTCGGCTCGACCGACGGGCTCTTCATCCTGGACGGGCTCCGCCTGGTCGCCGCACGCCGTTAGATGCCCGACTGGAGCACCCGACCTTCTCTCATCCGCTACGGGCTCTATCCCGCCTCGCTGCTCTATGCCGCAGGATGGCGCGCCTACGCCGCGATGTACGCTTGGGGTCTCAAGAAGCCCTCTGTCGCTCAAGTGCCGGTCGTCTGCGTGGGGAACCTCACGGTGGGCGGCACAGGGAAAACACCGCTCGTGGTCCATCTCGCCGGGGTACTGCGCGATCTCGGGCAGGAAGTGGTCGTGTCCGCCAGCGGATACGGCAGCCCCCGCGCAGAGGCCGCCTCGGTCGCGCCGGAAGGGGAACTGAATCCTCGCCTCTGGGGCGACGAACCGGCCCTGCTCCGAGAGGCCCTTGGACCGGGGGTACAACTGATCGTCGGTCGGAGGCGCGTCCTCGCGGCAAGGTTGTGCGAGGAGCACTTCCCCCGCGCCGTCCTCCTCATGGACGACGGATTCCAGCATCTGCCCCTCGCGAAGACCGTCTCGATCGTGCTCGACCCGGAGCCATCCAACCCGTTCTGCCTGCCCCTGGGACCCTATCGCGAGCCGCGACGGAGCGGCGCGGCCCGAGCCGACCTCGTCCTGCCCGGCCGATTCCACTTGCGAGTCGGCGCGACCGAGTTCGCCGACCATCCTCCCGAGGAGGCCGACCTCCTCTGCGCGGTCGGCGACCCGGCGCGCCTCCGACGCGGACTCGCTGAAGCAGGCGTGCATGTCGTGTCCGAGCGTATCCTGCCCGACCATCACCCGCTGGGTGATCCGACGGTCCTCCAGGGACTGGGTGAGGCTCGCCCCCTCGTGGTTACCGCAAAGGACTGGGTCAAGCTTCGGCTTCTCCCGCTTGGAGACCGAAAGGTGGTCGTTGCGAGTTACCGGGTATCAATCGAGCCGGCGGATGAGTTTCGCTCGTGGCTCGCCGGACGTCTGGATGAAGCTGAGTCGTCGCGATCTGGAAAGTAGGCTGGGGGCGTTCGCTTTGACGCGCGCGCAGCGCTGGCTCGTGCGCAAGTCGTCCGACCAAGCCGAGCGGATCGGTGAGCGACTGGGCAGACTCATCTGGAGAGCCTCGAAGAAGCACCGGCGGCGCGCTCTTGCCAATCTCGCCCTGGCCTTCCCCAAGATGGGCGCCCCAGAACGCGAGCGCCTGGCCCGCAAGGTGTTCGAACATTTCGGGCGGGTCACCGCCGACTTCTTGACGAGTCCGAGAAGATCCAAGGAGGACCTCGAAGCGAGCATGACCGTCGAGGGCCTTGAGCACCTCGACGAAGCCCTCGAGCGAGGCAAGGGCGTCGTCATGATCACCGGCCATTTCGGGAACTGGGAGCGCCTTGCCGCCTGGCTCTCCACCCATGGCTACCCCGTTACCGTCGTCCAGCGAGACGTGCGGGACTCTTCGCTCAACCAGATGGTACAAAGCCTGCGCGAAGGGCCGGGTACCAAGGTCATCGGTCGAGGCGACGCGGCCAGGCCGATCATCGAACGGCTCCGCAAGAACGAACTGATCGGCATTCTGCCCGACCAGAACAGCGACGAGATCTTCCTGCCCTTCTTCGGAAGGCCGGCCGGAACCGTGCTCGGCCCAGGGGTCATCAGCGAGCGAACGGGGGCGCCCGTCGTCTGCTGCTGGTGCGTTTGGCTGGGTCCGGGTCGCTACCGAATGATTGTCGAGCCCATCCTCCTGCCCGAGCCCGGCTACCCGACCAAGGGGGAGGGCACGATGCGGTCGATCCATCGCTCGCTCGAGTCCATTATCAGGCAGTACCCCGAGCAGTGGCTTTGGTTTCACGACCGCTGGAAGAACGCGCGCCGCAAGGGGGTCCTTTGAGCGCGCCGCGCATCCTCATCGTCCGCTTCTCGGCGATCGGAGACTGCGTTATGACGGCATGGGCGGTCAGCGACCTCCGCCGTGCTCATCCCGACGCAGTGATCGTTTGGGCTGCGGAGACACGCTGCCTCCCGGTGATCTCGACGGACCGGCTCGTCGACCGCACCGTAGAGGTGCCCCGAGAGCGATGGAAACGGGAACGCCGCTTCTTGGCGCCCCTTCGCCTCTTCGCCAGCCTCCGAAGGGAACGCTTCGACGTCGGCTTCGATTTTCAGGGCCATTCGAAGACCGCCCTCTGCCTCCGGCTCGCCCGGCCGAGGGTGCGCCTCGCTGCGCGTGCGACCGACGTCTTCGCCCGTTCGCTCAATCCGGTCGCACGGCTGCCGGTCGGTGAAGTGCACGAGGTCGAGTTGGCCCGACGATTGGTGTCGGCCTGGCAGCCCGGCATTCTCCAGCCCGAGGACGCCCTCCCGATCTTGCCGTCCCTTACGGAAACTCCGGCCTTCCGCGAGGACGGACCGATCGTCTCCATCCAAACCGGAGCCGGTGCGGCGGACAAGATTGTCCCTCCCGCGCATTGGGCGGAGGTGGCCGACCAACTCCTAGCAGCGGGGATGCGCGTGTGTGCGATCGGAGGCCCGAACGATCCCCGCGTCGAGCATCCCGGAGTGGCTGACCTCGTCGGCAAAATCGACCTCCGCGAGGCGATGGCGGTCGTCGCCAGAAGCGTCCTGCACCTCGCCGGCGACACCGGGACCGGCCATATCGCCGCGGCATACGGAGTGTCGACGGTGTCGGTCTTCGGCCCAACCCCGCCCGAGAGGTATCGGCCATGGTCGAAGAAAGCGGTCGTACTCCGCGCTGCGAGCCGCCGCGTCGAGGACGTGGATCCCGACGAGATCGTAGCCGCCGCTCTCGAGGTGGCGAGGGTTCGAGTTGGCTAGGCGCATCCTGATCGCGCGGCTCTCTTCGCTCGGCGATGTGATTTGCGGCCTGCCGGTGGCGGTCGCGCTTCACGAAGCGTTTCCCGGCGACGAGATTTCCTGGGCGGTCGACCCTCGATTCGCCGGCATCCCGCTATGCTGCACCGCGATCGATCACACGATCCTTGTTCGAAAGCCGACCGATGTCGATCCCTTCCGGCCCTTCGACGTCGCGATCGACCTCCAGGGACTGCTCAAATCCGCTCTCGTCGTGGCGCGATCGGGGGCAAGCGTGAAGGTGGGATATCACTGGCAGCGCGAAGGGGCGCGGCTCTTCTCTCGGCCCGTCTTGCCCGATCCTACGTCGATTCATATCGTGGACCAGTACGTCGACGTGGCTCGGGCGCTCGGCGCAACGATGCACACCGCTCGATTCGGCCTCAAGCCACTCGCCGAAGACCTAGACGACATGCGCCGGCTGCTCGCCGAGCAGCAGATCGATGCGACCCGCGTGGAGGGGCGCTTCGTCGTGCTGAACGCCGGTGCGGGCTGGGCGAGCAAGCGCTGGCCGCCCGCTTCGTTTGCCGAAGTCGCCCTTGGCTTGCGTGAGCGCGGCCTTCATGCCGTCTTCATCGGCGCGGGCGAAGCTGACCGAGCCGCATTCCGCGAGGTCGCCGCGGCCGGCGCGCTGGATGCAGTTTCCCTGCTGGGCAAGACGACCGTGCGCGAGCTCGTCGCCTTGCTGACCCTCGCCCACGCCCACATCGGCGGCGATACAGGGAGCAGCCACCTCGCCGCCGCTCTCGGCGTCCCCGCGATCGGGCTCTATTCGATCACGCGTCCCGAGCGGTCATGCCCGTACGGCCAGATCGACCGCTGCCTCTATTCTCCGCATGCCCTCTCCGACATCGCGCCCGCGGAGGTGCTGGCCTTGGTCGATCGATTGGAGGGATAGGAGAGCATCCGACGCAGACGATCCCGGGATCGTCTGGCTCTTCGGAATCAAGCCGGACTCTGACAGAGACGCCGTACAGGGTGTGCGTTCCCTTCGGGATCGGCTCCCGCTGCTCGGTTGCGGTGGTCAGGATTGTGCGACCCCTGCGGAGTCGATTTCTTCTGCGATCCCTTGCTCCTTGGGTACTTCTCCGATATCGTGTTCGAGCGCGACCCGTGCCCGGCGCTACTGGGAGCCGTTCGCCGGGCGGGCTTGGAGGTCTATAGCGGGGTGCGGTTGTCGAAGGAACCGAGCGGGATCCTCCTGGGTCGCAAGGATCTGCTCATGGCTCGCTCTTAAGTCAACCCGGTCCCGTTCGTCACGGCCTGACGTACCAGGCGGCCTGATCGACGCTCACCTGATAGCGAAACCGGTTGCCCCAGACGTTGATCCTCGCGGCGACCGCACCCGTTACAGGATGGATGTTATCCGAGACCAGGCCGTTCGTCGTGGACGTCGATTCAACTGTGTCGGTCCACCGGAGGGTGCGTCGCTCCCAAGCCAAGGTCCGCCAGTTCCAAAGCTCGACGGCCTGCAGCATCCTGCTATCGCCGCTACTGATCACGGAGAACTCGACTTCGTTCGCAGGGTAGCCCAGGCCGACGAAGCCTCCTACCTCGACGGATATCGGCGCGGCTCCCCGGATCGTGGGTCGGTTCTCGACGATGTACAAGAGGCCGTCATCGTGGCCCAGGCCGAGCACCCCTCCTTGGACCAGGGCGCCGCGTGCCACCGATGCAACGATCGGCAGCCATTTGCTTTCGGCTTGGAGTTTCCTGACGTAGAGTTCGGGAAGCTCGTAGATGTTGGTACTTCCGTAATCTCCGCCGATCGTCAAGACTCCTCCACTCTCGGCCACCCAGGCAAACGGTAGATTGACTTGGCCGAGGAAGTCCATAAGCAGCCAATCGTACAGCAGCGTACCGTTCGCAGCGTGGCTGATCACGTGCCAGGTTTCGGTCACCATCCCACCGGAACTCCCTATCGTGTAGATGATGTCGTCGGGACCGACCGTCAGGCCCCGAACCTTCGTGAAGTCTGCGTTTCCCGGCGGTCGGTGATCGGCCCATACGGTGGCACCGTCTTCGGTGACACGGGCGATCTTATAGGATCTATCGAAGATCGACGGCTCGGTCCGTCCGGCCACCACGAGGTCGCCCGTCGACAGCTGCGCGATAAAGGCCTCCTTCACGTCGGGATCTGTGTGATTCCAGACCGTGTTACCGGCGGCGTCGAGGCGCAGCAGGCGCGCGACGTCCGCCTGGCCGGAAGTGTCATAGAACGACAGGTACGTATTGCCCGCCGAACTGCCGAAAGCCTTAGGCCGCTCGCCGTCGCCGAACGTGCGTGTGAAGACATTGTTACCTTGGGAAGTATAGCGATCCAAGCGCACCGGCTCGCCCTGATAGCCGGTTGCGCCGGCGACGAGGATGTCACCGCTCTCCATGATGTGCGGGGCATCGACGTTTTCGATGGAAGTCCCATAGGCTCCTAGGTGTCTGGTCCACAAATGTCCGAACTGCTGATCGAGTTTGACGAGGGAGTACGTATTGTAGTTGCGGCCATAGACGAGGAAGATGTTTCCGTTTCCGCCAATCTCCATCCCCGAGATGTAGTTGTGTCCGAGGTCGTAATCTCCGGTGGCCAAGACGTTGCCATCAGGGTCGAGGCGCAGGAAGTAGCTCGAACCGACTTCTGCCGTAAGGTCCGAGCTCGCGGCCTTGGCCATGATCACGACGTTGCCATTGGAACCCGCCTCGGCTGCCTGCACGAGGTGAAAAGCAGTCTGGGGCTTGCGAAATGTATTGCTCCAAACCACGGTCCCGTCGGGTCTTAGCCTCTCGACGTAGATATCTCGGTCGCCGAAGAAGTACCAGACCTCTCCCACCCAAATCGTGTCCGGGCCGGCGATGTCGACGACGAACTTGTGCCGATCGTCTTCCCCGTTGGTCTCCAGATCATGCTCCCAGAGGGTCTTGGCATACTTCTGCCCAAAGGCGATCGGGCAAATCGCGACGAGGGCGAAGGCGAGCGCAGTTCGAAGGTGAAGCACCATGGTGAATCTATATTACAAGAAGATATTCGCCATCGGGCCGGTCATCCATGCATCGGTGGTCACTTCGCCAGGAAGAGAGCCTTGAGCTTGTCCAAGCAGGCCGTCCAGCCCTCCTTCAGGCTTGCGCAGTCGGCTTCGCTCGGGATGAGGTCGTGGGTTAGGGCGACCGTGGCCTTGCCCGATGCCTTTTGGAGGATCTGGATCGAGACCCGGCTCCCTGGGGCAGGGTCCGAGCGGTCCCAGGTGAACTCGATTCGTGCGACCTCGCCATACGAGTTCGGTGCATGGGGCGGGACCACTTTCAGGAACACACCGACGTCGTGGTCGGCGTTTCTATACGGTTGGCCGGGCTCGGCGGCGAAATCGGCTTTCGACGTAAACCAACGGTTCCAGCCCTCGGGGGTCGAAACGAGCGACCAAGCCTCCTCGACAGTTGCCGCAATTGTACGGGAGACATTGACCGAGAACTTACCCGCCGATCGCTCGCCCGGCTTCCGCAAACCCTTGATCTGCTCGTAGTAGATGGTCAACTGCTGGGCCCACCAGTACGAAACGCCATGCATTTCGTGCAGGTGGTTTGCCGCCGCGGTATGGCCCCGGGACGCGCGATCGAAGCGATCGAGCACGCCGGTCCAGTACTCTAAGTCGTGGCCCGTTTTCTCGAGAACCGTGGCAGGCGCTAGGCTCTCCGACACTCCCTTGATGCGGGACATGATGCCTTCTATGATAGTCGATGAAGGGCCGCGGATCCGGATCGCTTCCGACGGCAAAGATAATCCCGCTGGATGCGCGTTCCAGGTTCCCCCCGCCTACCGAAGGGCTGCACACCGCCGCCGAGCCACGATCGCTGCCACTCCTGCGGACAAGAGGAGCAGCGTCCCCGGCTCCGGAACTGTACAGTCGTAGAGATTTTCCGTGGGAACGATCCCCATGCCTGGGGCCGGGGCGCCGTAATCGGGCCCACCCGGAATCGTGGAGTACCACTCGATGCCCGTTTCACCTCCGTTCGCGTAGTAGATCAGGTCCACCGGATACAGGCCGGGCAATTCGAAGGAGACTCGCTGATCGACGTAGGCGTAGGGGTGGCTGCCCTCGTTGTTGATGACCTCGATGTCGTCGATGAAGAAGCCGGAACCGTCCTGCGAGCCGAGGCTGAAGAAGACCTGAATACCCGGAGTCACGGGATCGACATCGTACTCCGCGCGGACCGCAAGCCCGCCGCGGAAGCGCCACAGCGAGGACGCTACGAGGTTAGACCCGACCGACCCCGGCGTCAGGCTGGGGCCGTCGATGCCAAGGTGTTCGAGCACCGTCGCGGCGCCTGGAGACGTATCGGGGACGCCGTTGGCGTAGTCGACCAGAGTCGAAACGAACACCCCGTCGGGCGCGTTGCCGTTGGCGTAAGCATAGGCGTCGACGTTCGTCCCGAAACCGCCGATGGCCCAGTAGTCGCCGCAAAGGCCGGTACCGTCGCCGCCGGGAACGTCGCCTATGCGCTTGGTGCCGGGAATGATGACGTCGATCGCAAGCGCCGCCGGGCAAACGCCGGCCAAAAACAGGGCCACCAGGCCGAACTTCTTCATGGTCCTCTCCTCTCGGGTCTAACCCGAACCCGCTCCTTGGGAACCCACCGATTCCTACCCCGCCATTATACGGGAGATCTCTGCTCTTCCGGTCAGCGCAAGGGTGCGAGTACCAGTCTTACCTGCCGAATCGGCGAGGCTGCGATCGGGTCTAGGCAATGACTTCTATGGGGTCGAAGCTCCGCTTTCGGCATGTGATCCTCAGTTACCCCTCTGTTCACCCTCTGTTCGCCCTCGGTTCACCCTCTGTTTGGACAAACGGTGAACCGAGGGGTGCCGAGCAGTGAAACGAAGAATCCCTGGGCGAGAAACTAGAGTGCCGGGCGCTGCCGACAGAACTTGGTTTTCTCCTGAAGCAGATGCGCCGCGCCGATTAGTTTGGCCTCCTCCCAGGGGTGTGCCCAGATCGAGCAGCCGACGTAGGTCCCGTCGGGGCGGACCTCGAACGGGACGTGGATCTGGGGATGGCCGGTAAGGTTGGTCTGGTAGATCATCGGGCCGCCGTTGCCGGGCGCGACGATAAGGTCGAAGGGCTCGAAGGCGGCGCGGTACTGTTCGATCAGATGCGTTCGGACGCGCTCCGCGAGGGCGTAATCCACGGCAGAAACGAACCGGGCGGCGCGGAAGATCTGGGGCCACTCGTTTTCCACCACGAGGGAGAGCCGTCCATCGCGCGTGATCGCGTCGAACATCGAGGCCGCCTCGACGGTGAGAATCGCGCTGAGACCGGGGATCGCCCGCGGTGGACGGAACTCGCTGACCGTCGCCCCGAGGTCGGCCAAAGCGCGGACGTAAGACGCCTGCAGGTCGCCCATGACACCGACCCGCCAGCCCTCCAGGTGGCGCGGAGTTCGGTAGAAGAACGGTCGATCGACCGAGCAGACGTCACGCGAGTCCCTGCCGAGCAGAGCGGCCAGGACGAGGGCGGCATCCTCAGCCGTGCGACAGATTGGCCCGACCTTATCCATGCTCCAGCAAAGGCACATGGCTCCGTAGCGGCTAACGCTGCCGAAGGTCGGCCTGAGGCCGGTCACCCGGCATCGCTGGGACGGGCTCATGATCGAGCCGCTCGTCTCGGTGCCGATCGCGAAGGCGACGAGCCCGGCCGCCATCGCGGAGGCCGATCCGGCGCTGGAGCCGCTCGAGCCCTCGGTGGTGCGCCAAGGATTCTTGGTCCGGCCGCCGAACCAGTTGTCGTTCATCGCCAATGCGCCGAGGCTGAGTTTGGCCAGGCATACGGCTCCGGCTTCGGTAAGCTTATCGAAGACCGCGCAGTTCTCGTCGACGACCTGCCCCTTGAAGGCGGCAGTACCCCACTGGGTCGGGTAGCCTCGAACCGCGAAGAGGTCCTTGATACCGTACGGGATGCCGTGGAGGGGGCCCCGGATTTTACCGGTGGCGATCTCGCGATCGGCTTGGCCGGCCTGCCTAAAGGCGAGTTCCTCGGTAAGGGTCACCACGCACAAGAGCTTCGGGTCGAACCGCCGCATACGGTCAAAGTAGATGCTGGTGAGCTCGGTCGACGTAATCTGCCGGGTGCGGAGGAGGTGGCCCAACTCGTTGACGGTGAGGAAGGCGATGTCCTCGTCGGTCTTCGGACGTGCGGGGGCAACACGTGCCACTCGCACGTCGACGCGAGGAGGGCCGAGCGACTCGCAACCAAGCGCGCGAAAGATCGTGGGTGGAACCAGCCCATAGTCCTGCCCGATCTTGCTGAGCTCGGCGAACTCCGACCGATCCCCGGCGATATCGCGGCGGACGCGTTCGAGTTCCTCGTCCGTAAAGGTGAGCCCAGCCACGCGAGCAAACCCACGAAGGTCGGCGATCGTGAGTTCGCCGGGCTGCAATGGTGGCGGGTTCTGGGCGAACGACGATCTGCTTCCTGCCGCCATCGCGCCGAAGACCAGCGTCTTCAGAAAGTCTGCCCGGCTCATCATCGATTGCTTAGCCATGGCCGATTCTGACCTAGGATTACTTCTTCGGCGCTCTGTGCTCGCCTTCGTCCCGCGATCGGACGATCCAGTGGAACCCGAGGAGGATGGCCGCGAAGGTGATGCAAGTGTCCGCCCAATTGAAGACCGGGAACTCGATGGCGGCGATGTAGAACATGTCGGTCACGCGACCCAGCCACAGCCGATCGACGAGGTTGCCGATCGCGCCGGCGGCGAGCATAGCCAGAGAGAAGTGGACGAACCGACCCTCTTTGGGATGCCTCCACGAGTACCAGCCGCTGCCGATGGCGATGACGAGGGCGATCGGCGCGAAGAGCACGCCGGCCCCCTTGAAGAGCCCGAAGGCGATGCCCTCGTTGTAGGTAAGTGTCAGTTCGAATACGTTGGGCCAGAGCGCGAGTCTCTCACTCGGACGGAACTCGGCTCGGGCCCATGCCTTGCTGGCCTGGTCGATGCCGAGCATCAGCGCGAAGATCACCAGATAGAGCGGAAAACCCGGTCGGACGGCGGTCGTTTGCGGAGCGGCGACCTCGGCGCCCGCGGCCAGGGTGTCGGACTCGGTCAACGGCCGATCACCTTTCGACACCGCTCGCAGAGCGGCGTCTCGTCGACGAGAACGACATCGGGCCGTCGCAAGCGACAGCGCTCGCATTTGATGAACTCGCTCTCGCGGAAAACCGGAGTGCTCGTTCCCTCGCCGATCTCGATCCAAGAGAACTTCAGAAGATTAGGCAGTTCTTCGCCGAAGCCGCGCAAGAGTTCAGCCAGGCCCGGATCGACCCGAACGGAAACGATGACCTCCTGCGAGTCCTTGACAGCCGACTCGACCTTCCACTTCTCGAACTCGGCGAAGACTTCGGAGCGGAACTCGATAACGGCGGCGAACCGCGCCTGGGGCTGGTTGCCCTCGATGGCGTCGAGGCGGTCCTCGCTCGGCATGGCCAGAACCTCGAGGTGGACGCTCGGCAACCGATCGGGGTTGGGGATCCGCTCGTAGACCTCCTCCGCGGTGTGGGGGATGATCGGCGCAGAGAGCAGGACCAATCGAGTCAGAACGCGGTGGCAAGCGGCCTGGGCCGAGCGGCGGCTGGGCCAGTCCTTGCCGTCGCAGTACATCCGGTCCTTGATCGCGTCCAAGTAGAACGCGCTCAGTTGCTTCTTGCAGAAATTCACGATCGCCGACGAGACCCCGACGAAGTCGTATCGAAGATAGCGATCGAGGCAATCGGCGACCAGCAAGTCGCCCTGCTCGACGACCCACCGGTCGATTTCCTGATCGGGCTCGGCCTCGTCGTAGCCTTCGAGGTTGGCCAGGAGGAACCGCATCGTGTTGCGGATGACTCGGTAGCTTTCGCCGGATTGCTTGAGGATGTTCTCGCTGCAGGCGACGTCGTTGGTGTAATCGACGCTGGCGCACCAGAGCCGCAGAATGTCGGCTCCGAATTGGGAGCACACCGCCTCCGGATCGAGCGCGTTCATGAGGCGCTTGGACATCTTGCGGCCCTCCTCGTCGAGCAGGAAACCGTGCGTGAGGACCGCCTTGTACGGAGCGGAACCGCGACAGGCGGTACCGATAATGAGCGACGTGTTGAACCAGCCTCGATGCTGATCGGACCCTTCGAGATAGAGATCGGCGGGCCAAGGCTGCTTCCAGGCGGGCTCTACCTCACCCTCGAGGACATTGAGCGACGTCGAGCCGCTGTCGAACCAGACGTCGAAGACATCGTCCTGTTTGCTAAAAGCTGTCTCGCCGGTCTCGGGGTGGACATACCCCGTTGGCAGGAGTTCCTCGACCGGCCGGGTGAACCAAGCGATCGAGCCCTCGGACTCAACGATGCCGGCCACGTGCTCGATCACGGTGGGATCCAGCACCGGCTGGCCGCTCTGCATTCCGTAGAAGACCGGAATACCCACACCCCAAGGCCGCTGACGTGAAATGCACCAATCGGGGCGGTGGGCGACCATCGCCCGAATCCGGCCTTCGCCGCTGGCGGGAATCCAGTCGACACCGTCGATCTCTTCCAGCATCTTCTGGCGAAGATCGAGGTGGTCGATGGCGATGAACCACTGCTCGGTCGCGCGGAAGATGACTGGCTTTCCGTCCCGCTCAGAGTAGGGGTAGCTGTGCTTATACTCGGAGGCGGCGAGCAAGGTGCCGATCTCTTGAAGGCGAGCGATCACGGCATCGTCGCATTCGCGGTAGGTCAGCCCGGCGAACTCGCCCGCCTCGTCCGTCATCCGCCCAGTCTCGTCGACCGGGCAGAGGATCGGCAATCCATAGCGCAGACCCGTGTAGAAGTCGTCCCGTCCGTGGCCGGGTGCGGTGTGGACGACGCCGGTGCCGTCTTCGGTCGTGACGTACTCGGCCATCACCGCGATTGAATTCCGCTCGAAGATCGGGTGCCGAAAGATGCTGCCCTCGAACGAGGCCCCGAGCAGCACCTCGACCACCTCGTACGCCTCGAAGCCGCAGGCTTGCATGGTCGCCTCGACCCGCTCGTTCAGGACGACATAGTGGTCGGTGCCGACCCGGACGACCGCATACTCGAGCGCTGGGTGGAAGGCGACGGCGAGGTTGGCGGGGATCGTCCACGGCGTGGTCGTCCAGATGATCGTCCATACGTTGTCGAAGGGCTTCGACCAGCCGTTGCCGTCTTCGGCGAGCGGGAACCGGACGAAAATCGATTGGCTGGTGTGGTCTTGGTAGACGATTTCGGTGTCGGCGAGTGCGGTCCGAGCGGTGGGGCTCCAGAGCACCGGTCGCAGACCGCGATAGACATAGCCTTCGCCGACGAGCCGTTTGAACACGCGGATGATCCCTGCCTCGTACTTGAAGTCCATCGTCGAGTAGGGTCGCTCCCACAGGCCGAGCACGCCCAGCCGACGGAACTGGCGAGACTGGACTTCGATGAACTTCTCGGCGTGCTCGCGACAAGCCTTCAAGAGGGTCACGAGGTCGGGTTTCTCACCCTTTTCATGGAACTCCCTGGTCACCGCCAGTTCGATTGGCAGCCCGTGGTTGTCGTACCCGGGGACGTAGGGCGCGCGATAGCCCATGAGCGTGCGTGACTTTACGACGAAGTCCTTGAGGACCTTGTTGAGGGCGGTCCCGATGTGGATCGGACTGTTCGTGTACGGCGGCCCGTCATGGAGAACGAAGACCGGAGCATCCTTGCGGGTTTCTTGGATGAGATGATACAGCCGCATCTCGTCCCATCGCGCCTGAATCTGCGGCTCTCGGCTCGGCAGGTCGGCCCTCATCGGAATGGTGAAGTCCGCGTCGGGCAGGTTGAGAGTGCTTTTGAGGTCCAGCTTCAGGTCCATGGGGGGAACTCAGAGTGTACCGCGCAGGTGGCGGCATTCACGAGGGCGCGGAGGACCGTATGAGTAGCGACCCCGCAGGGGTCGAAGACGCACTAGCCCGGAGTCAGAGACCCCGGGCACGGGGAGCCGCCGGATGAACCGACTGCGCAGGGGTCGCACAATCCTGACCACCCAAAACGAGCAGCGGGAGCCGATCCCGAAGGGATCACACACACCCTGTAGCCCGGGGTCGCAGACCCCGGGATCGGGGAACCGCGGAGTCACCGACCCCGCAGGGGTCGCTTAATCCCGTTTCAGCTCGAAGAACCGCTCATCGATATCGATTCCTTCCTCGGTCAGCAATGCCCGCAACTCCGCTGCGGACGACAGCTTTCGATGATGCTCTTCTTGATGAGCGATGTATCGGATCATCGGGGGGATCCGGTCCGAACAAACGGAGAAGGCCGCGTACCCGGTCTGCCAAGCAAAGCGGGGGTCATGCTGATTAGCCCAGGCCGAGGCGGCCTTCTTCACTTCGCGAACCAAGTCGGATACCGACTGATGGGAGCGGATTCGGGCCAAGAAGTGCACATGTCCATTGTGCCGCCGACGATAACCGCCTCGGCGCCCAGTCCGCTCAGGGTCCCGGCGATGTAGGCGTGGAGATCCTGCCGCCATGCGTCGGCGATTTTCGGCATGCGGCCGCGCGTTGCAAACACGACGTGAATCGCAAGGTTGATGTACGTCGCGGACACCGATGTGGATTGTCGCACCCCTCCGGGGTGCGTTCCTTGACGTCCTTCTTCCCGGGGTCTGCGACCCCGGGCTATCGGATGTACGATCCCTTCGGGATCTGTTGCCGACGCTCCGTCGGGGTCGTCCGGATCGTGGCACCCCTCCGGGGTGCGTTCCTTATCGTCCCCCCTCCCGGGGTCTGCGACCCCGGGAGGGGGGACTATCGCATCTGCGATCCCTTTGGGATCTGGAACTGACGCTCGGCCGGGTCGTCGGATTGTGGCACCCCTTCGGGGTCTGTTTCCTCTGGGGTTCTCCCTCCCCGACGCCTGCGACCGCGGGGCCATCGGATGCGCGATCAAGAGGGGATCGCAGTGGTCACAGAGTCCCATTCTCGACCCCACCTAAGTAGAATGCCCCCATGCCAACCTTCGACGCCAAAGCCTACGCGACCGCCCAGGTCGAGAACGCCCTCAAGTTCTACCGTGCCGACCTCGAGGCGATAGCCGAAGAGGATTTCTGCGCATCGCCCGGAGGCTCGGCACGGGCGCCGATCGATTTCACTTACGAGGTCTCGTTCGTCAACCGCCGACTGGCCGGTCGCTTGCGGGGCGACGAGATGCCGGCGATGCATTTCGAAGGCTGGATGATGGCCCCGGAGGATCACCGGTCGAAGGCGGCGTCGATCGCCGACTTCGAATCCAGCATGAACGAGGTGCTCGCCGCACTCGGCGACGACGTCCATCGACCGATCGTCACGCCCGACAGGACGACCACGGCGATGGAGATGGCGCTCTTCTGCGCCCTCCATGTGATGTATCACGATGCGCAGCTGAATTACTTCCAAGCCCTCAAGGGCGACGACAAAATGCACTGGGACTAGCGCATGGCCTCGACCGCCGAGATTCCAGCTCGGATACGGCGCAGCCCGACCTTGGCACTGCTGCGCTCGATCTTCGGCGCGTTGGTCGCACTCCTCACGTTCGTCGGCGAGTGCGCGATCTTGCTCGGCGATTCGGTAAAGCGGCTCTTCACACGCCCTCACGAAACCGGCGAGGTCGTCAACCAGATGGCTTTCATCGGGGTCATGTCGGTTCCGATCGTGGTGTTGACGACGTTCTTCTCCGGTGCGGTGCTCGCCCAATACAGCGCGGAGATTCTCATTCGGTACGGCGCCTCGACCCTCGCCGGCGCGACGGTCGGGATGGCCGTCGTTCGCGAAATCGGGCCGGTGCTGGCTGGCATCATGGTGGCGGCGCGGTGTGGATCGGCGATGGCCGCGCAGATCGGCAGCATGGCCGTCACCGAGCAGATCGACGCTCTTCGCGCGCTCTCGGTGCCGCCGATTAACTACCTGGTGATTCCGCGCCTCGTCGCATCGGTGGTTATGCTACCGGTGCTCGCCCTCGTGGGGATGTACAGCGGCATCGTCGGGGGCTACCTCGTCGCAGGTGCGCAGGGCATCCCGGGAGGCACGTTCATCCAGTCGATCCAGCAATTCGTGGAACCGGAAGACATCGTGAAGGGGATGTTCAAGACGGTCATCTTCGGTGTGATCGTGGCCGTCACCGCTTGCCAGCAGGGGCTGAGGACGACCGAAGGCGCGGTCGGTGTGGGACGAGCCACTACGAACAGCGTCGTGATCTCGATGGTGCTGATCTACATGGCCGACTACCTGTTGGCGACCATACTTTACTGAACCTTCTCGCCGAAAACCTGGACTCGGGCTAAGTTCGACCGGTAAAGTGGCCGAGTATTTGAGCGTGGCTCGATTGGTTTGTTCGGTCTTGTTGGCCGGTTGCGTCTGTTTGGGAGGGGCGAGCGAGGGGAACTTCGTTCGCCTTGAACCCTGCGTGACCACCCACCTCGGGCATGCTCAGCGCCTGCTCTCGGAAGGCCGCCTTCGCGAGGCGAAGGCACATTGCGAAGTCGTTGCCTTTGGGTCTCCGCTGGGGCTGAGGCCACTCGGTTCGAAGTTCGATTCCATTCTCGAGAGGGCCGCCGGAGTCTGGAACGAATCGCTCGGTTTTCCAGTGTTTCGCATCGGCCGCCGTGGGGAGGCCACCGAGGTGCGCTTCGAGATGGTGCAGAGCCTCCTTCGGGATGGGCAGCCGATCGCCGGACTTGCCGACTGGCGGCGCGACGTCTGGTATGAACCGACGTGCCGAAGTCGAGTCGAGGCGCTTATCCGACTGCGTACCACGCAGGAAGACGGGCAGCCGATGCCGCAGGACGCTCTGCTCCAAACCGCGGTCCACGAACTCGGTCACATCCTCGGGCTCGCCGACTCGGACCAGGGCGTGATGGCGCCACTCGACCCCGCGCGAAGGTTCCAGCCTCCCACACCCGCTGAGATCGAGGCAGTGCAGTCGATCTTCGCCGATGCGCGGAGGATTGGCGCGATCGCCGACCTTGTCGGCGTACTCAAGTTGCGGAGGTAAATTCAAGTCTTGAGATTTTTGCAAGCGCTCGAGCGGGGTTTGCTCGTCGGCGATGGGGCGAACGGGACCCGCTTGGCGGCGCTCGGATTCACGCGCCAACCCTACGACCTAGCAAACCTCGATGCGCCTGAACTCGTGGTGCAGGTGCATCGCGAGTACTTCGACGCCGGCGCCGACTTCGTCGAAACCAACACCTTCGAAGCGAACGCCATTCGGCTCTCCGATGCGAACGTCGATATCCGCGAATTGAATCTCGCCGGAGCCCGTCTCGCCCGCCAGGCGGCGGGCGACCGCATCGTGCTCGGCGCGATCGGTCCTAGCGGCAAGCCGATGGCCCCGATCGGGGCGATCTCCGTAGAGGAAATGTTCGAAGCGTTCCGAACGCAGGCTCAAGCCCTCGCCGACGGCGGCGTGGACGGCTTCATCCTCGAGACTTTCATCGACATGGACGAGATGCGCGTCGCGGTCGACGCCGTCCGCAGCGTGAGCGATCTCCCGATCGTCGTCAGCAAGGCCTACATCGAGGACGGCGAAGCACTGGCCGAAGGGCTGCCCAACCGGTGCGGCGCGGAGATGGCCGACCTCGGCGTCGTCGCCATCGGCGCGAACTGCGTCGTCGGACCGCAGCGCATGATCGACATCGTTCGGCAGCTTTCCGAGAGCACAGACCTTCCGATCCTCGCCTTTCCGACTCCAGGTCTTCCTCAATTGGTGAAGGGCCAGGTCACTTACGACACGTCGCCCGAGTACTTCGCCAAAGCGGCGGCCAGGCTGGTCGAGGAGGGCGCCCGCATCATCGGCGGCTGCTGCGGCACGACTCCCGAGCATATCCGTCGCCTGCGCCAATTCCTGGATTCCTCCCCGATCAAGCCCAAGGCGAGAGCGAGCGTCACGACGGTCGCCAAAGAGAAGAAGCCCCTTCCAGAAAGCGAGCCGACCGAACTCTCGCAGAAGATCGGCAAGAAGTTCGTCATTACGGTCGAGATGGACCTTCCGCGCGGAATCAACGTTCAGAAGGTGCTCGCGGGGGCCAAGTCGCTCAAGATTCGAGGCGCGGACCTCATCGACATCTCGGATGGAGCACGGGCGCGTTTGCGGATGAATCCCCTTTCCATCAGCACCCTGATTCAGAACCAAATCGGCATCGAGGTGATGATGCACTTCGCATGCCGCGATCGGAACCTGCTGGCGGTCCAGGCCGATCTCTTGGGAAGCCATGCCCTGGGTGTGCGCAACATCCTCGCGGTGACCGGCGATCCGGCGAACATCGGCGATTATCCGAGCGCGACGAGCGTTTTCGACGTCGACTCGATCGGCCTCGTGAGGATCCTCTCCCGCTTCAACGAGGGCATCGACCTCGCCGGCTATTCGGTAGGCGCCAAGTGCGCGTTTACGATCGCGGTCGCATTCAATCCGCTGGCCAACGATATGGACGCCGAGCTCGACAGGCTCAAGCGAAAGGCCGACGCAGGCGCTCACATCGTTTACACCCAGCCCATCTTCGAGCACCGACATGTCGAGTACGCAGTGGAGTGCTGCTCGTCCCACGGGCTGCCGCTCCTCGTGGGTGTCCTACCTTTGAGAAGCAGCCGCCATGCGGAGTTCATGCACAACGAAGTACCGGGCATCGAGGTGCCGGAGTGGCTCCGCCAGCGAATGGCCCAGGCCTGCGACGATGAATCGGCCCTCGCCATCGGCATCGAGGAAGCCCAGCGGCTCTCTGCCCGCCTGCGCGGAACCGCTCAGGGGCTCTACCTGATGCCGCCCTTCGGGAATCACCAGATCGCGGAACGCGTGATGGAAGCCGTCCTTTAGCGTTCGTGAAGCGATTCTGAATTTTTGCCTCGATCACTCCAACTTCTGCGGGCTCCCGTGATACTCTAATGACAGCGCTCGCATGGCGGGCGTCCCTTATCGTCGAATTGGAGAGGAGGTTCTCGATGAATCGAAAAGTGTTTCGTTCCCTATCGTTCGTCGGCCTGATGAGCACCGCCATCAGCGCCCACGCATTTCTTTGGACCGTCGATGCCGACCTGAGCGGCCTCAACGAAGTTCCGCCGAATGCTTCGCCCGCGACGGGCGCGTCGATGGGTACCTACGACGACGTGACCCGGCTGCTGACCTTGCACACGATGGCCAGCGGCTTCGTCGCCCCGATTACGGCCGCCCACATCCACCGGGCTCCTGCCGGCGTCAACGGCCCGGTCATCGTTCCCCTGTCGGGAGCGACCGGCGGCACGACGTATATGTCCGATGACGCACCGACACTGAGCGCCAGCGACGGTGCACTGCTGCTCACCGGTGGTCTTTACGTCAACATTCACTCTCAGACATTCCCGGGCGGCGAAGTTCGCGGCCAGTTGCGTGCCACGCCCGAGCCGGGCACGATGATCGCCCTGGCAGCCGGTGTCGGCGCCCTGGCCATGCGGCGGCGACGCCGCAAGGTCTAGTCGCAGTTCCCCTTTGGCGCGGGGCCGCCTGGCCCCGCGCCCTCTTTGTCCCCGCATTCCGGAGGTTTTCATGACTCGCACGATCGCTCGCTCCCTCGGTACATTCGTCACATTCGCGACCGCCTTCGGCGCGCGCGCTGCCCTTTGGAATGTCTACACGGACATGAACGGGCTCAACGAGATCCCGCCGAATCCTTCGCCTGCTACGGGGTTCAGCGGGGGCACGTACGACGACGTCACCAGGCAACTGATCATCCACACCATGGGGGGCACCTTCATGGCCAACACCACGGCCGCACATGTTCACCGAGGAGCATCTAGCGTGAACGGCCCGGTCATCTTCCCTCTATCGGGCACGACAGGTTCGACGTTCTACATGGCCGACGACACGTTCACCTTGAGCGTCAGCGATGGCGCCTTGCTTCTAACCGGCGGACTATACGTGAACATCCACACGACCCTCTGGCCCGGAGGAGAGATTCGCGGCAACTTCGTGGCGACCCCGGTCGGAGTCACGGTGAGCGGCACCGTCGAACTTCAGGACTGGATGGGCCCCTACGCCGGGAGAAGCGTTGCCATCGAAGTCATGAACGCCGGAACCAGCACCGTCGTGCACAGCCAGTCGGTAAACCTCGACTCGAGCGGTCACTACTCCTTTAACACGTCTGCCTTCGGCAGCGGCACCTACGACATCTACGCCAAGCCGAGCCACTGGCTGCGGAAGAAGCGCGCGGGCGTGACGGTGCCCGGCGGCACCTCGGCCGTGAACTTCTCGGTCGTCAACGGCGATTGCGATTGGGACAACGAGGTTGCGATCGGCGACTTCGGCTTGCTCTCGAGCGCCTTCGGCTCCGAGCCGGGAGACGGGAACTGGAACGCCGAGGCCGACCTGAACGGGGACGACACCGTCGATATCGGCGACTACGCCGTCCTGTCGATCCGCTTCGGCATGGCCGGGGATTAGGGGTAGCGGGGTCGCCGGGGGATGGCACGCGCCCCCGGCGACCCCGCGGCCCGAGCCACCGGAACAGAAGCACTCAGACGAGCGGGGGCGGGGGTGCAACGCCATGCGCCGCCGGCGAGCCGATCGCGGCCAAGAAGGCTTCTTCCAGGCTACGCTCGGCCAGCTTGATCCCGCGCACCTGAGCTCCCGACGCCTTGGCAGCCTCGAAAACCGCTCGGGTAGCGTCTTCGGGCGAGCCAGGCAGTTGGACCCGGTACCGATACTCCTCGGATTCCAACAACTTGGCGTTACGCATCAGGAGGGCATTCAGGAAGGCTCCGTTCGGCTCGCGAAGCTCGATGTCGACCGGGGCGCCCTCGATCTTTTTGAGATCTTGGATCATGCCCTGAGCCTGAAGGCGGCCACGGAACACGACGACGACCTGGTCGCACGTCCGCTCGATGTCCTTGAGCAAGTGGCTGCTCACGATAACGTTCACTCCCTTGCCGTGAGAAACGCTGCGCACCAGTTCGAGCATCTCCTCGCGCCCACGAGGGTCGAGGCCGTTCGTCGGCTCGTCGAGCAGCAGTAGCTTGGGCCCGTGGACGAGCGCCTGGGCCAGCTTGATCCGCTGCTTCATTCCCGTTGAGTAAGTCTCGACGTTTCGGTATCGAGCTTCGCCCAGGCCACAGTACTCGAGCACCTCGTGAGCCCGGCGAAGGGCTTGGGCGGCGGGCATGCCCGCAAGCTCGCCGGCGTATGCGACGAAGGCGACCGCGCTCATGCCGGGGATGTGGCAATCCTGCTCGGGCATGAGTCCAACCCGCTGGCGAATCAGGGTGCCCTCGGTTCGAATGTCCGCCCCGAGGACATCGCCCCCGCCGGCGGCGGGCTCGACAAATCCGAGCAGCGTCTTGATAAGGGTCGTTTTCCCGGCGCCGTTGGGTCCTAGCAGGCCTATGCAGCCCTCGGGGATGTCCACCGTCAGGTCGTGAAGCGCGGTGAACTGTCCGTACTTCACCGTCAAGCCGCGAATGCTGGCAACGGCCATGAGGGTTAGGCCTTCTCGAGATCCTCGGCGCGGACGAGGAGCACGTAGTTGGCCTTGAAGTCCTTCTCCTCGGGCGTCAGCTTGCCCTTCTGATCTTCGCTGGTGTTGGAGAGGAATCGCTCCATCATCCGGCGCGACGCTTCTTTGTGGACGTCGGCAGCCACCCGGCTCAGTGATTCGGGGTCGATCCGAACGGCGACTTCCTCCGGACCGAAAACCGCCTGAACGGTCCCGACCTGGCCCGCCATGTGATCGTAGTAGCGGTTCTTCTTGCGATCTTCGGGGGTGACCGGCCGGCTCACGACCCTAACCCGGTCGTTCTCTTTCCACTTGGTCATCGAACCTCGATTGTACCTGGAGGCTTTGCTTTCTCCCTCCAAGCGTCCGTCAAAGCGCGGTCGAGCCCGCGCACTCCAAATGAGCCGTGACCCAGATCACGACGGAGTTTGACGCCCGTCACGGCAAGCATGCGAGGGTGCCGATACGATTTGGTTGTCGCGCTCGATCAGCGACGACAGGAGGAAAGAGAAGATGTTTTCCCGAAACAATGTTCGCCGGAACGCCGCCCTCGGCGCGATCGCCCTTACGCTGCTGGCCATCTCGCCCGCTTACTCCCAACTCGCCCCGCCCCGACCGCTGGTCGGACCGCCGATCATCATCGGCGCCGACTATGACTTCGAGGCGATGGCCCGTCGATCGTCGGCTATCTATGCCGCAGACGTGGAAGGGCGCGGGGGAACGTGGATCACGGTTCAGGCGAGGCTGACGGACCGGAGAGACGGATATCCGCTTCGCAACCAACCCATCTACGCCTCGATCAGCAGCCGCGGTCATGCTCAGACCGGCTTCACGAACGGGCAGTACATCGGCGAGTATCGGACGAACTCCAACGGTTGGATCACCTTCCGGATTCGACCGAATCAAGTGACCACCACGAGAACCGTGACCATCCGCTTGAACTTCAATGGGTCGCAGGCGCACTCACCTAGCACGGAGCTAGTGCGGGTTCGCGTCCGGCCCTAAGACAAGCCGCCCGGCTGGGTAACCTCCCGGGCATGCCCAAGAGACCGATCGTCGCCGAGGACCTGCTTCGAATTCAGTTCCTCGGCGACCCCCGTATGCACCCCGAAGGAACCCAAATCCTCTTCTCCAAGCGCCACATCGACAAGGAGAAGAACAAGTACGTCGGCAACCTCTTCTCGGTCGACTTCGAAGGCAAGGTCACCCAATGGACCCAAGGGGAGGCCGGCGCAGGGGGCGGGAGATGGTCACCCAGCGGGGACCGCATCGCCTTCGTCTCCGGCCGAGAGGGCAAGCAGCCCCAGATCTTCGTCATCCATACGAGCGGAGGCGAAGCCGCCAAGATCACCAGTCTGCCGGAAGGCTCCATCGGCGAGATCAAGTGGTCGCCCGACGGCAAGTCGATCGCCTTCACCTTCCGTCCCACCCACGAGGACTGGACCCAGGCCGCCGCCAAGAAGCGCGAGGAAACCGGCGCGAGCATCCCCGCCCGTGCCATCGACACCGCCTGGTACCGACTCGACGGAGACGGCTACTTCGACAACGCGCGCTATGCAGTCTACGTCGTCGATGTCGCCTCGGGCGAAGTCCGCAAGCTGTACGACGCCTGCCCGATCGGGATGTATTCCTTCGACTGGTCGCCCGACTCGAAGGAACTGGCGTTGATCCACACCGTTAACAAAAACTTCTTTGCCGACCCTCCGAACGACCAGGTCTTTCGGGTGACCATTTCGGACGGCCAGACTTGGATGCTCGACGGGCTGCCGAAGGGCGAGAAGGCGAACATCAAGTGGTCGCCTGACGGAACCACTCTCGCCTATCTCGGCGACGACAGCGAGAACGACCCTTGGAACGTTCACAACACGAAACTTTTCGTCGTGTCCGCCGACGGAGGAGCGCCCAGGTGCCTCTCTCGCGAGGACGACTACTGCCTGAGCGTGATGGGCCTAAGCGACACCCGCGACTCCTACAGCTTCGCTCTCCTCGAGTGGAGCCCCGACTCCAGGGCGATCTACGTCAGCGTCGGCTGGCACGGCGAGACCCAACTCGGATTCGTCGAGATCGAGAAGGGGCGAGTCGAACTTCTCACCGAAGGGAAACACACCGTCCTCGCCGGAGACCTCAGCAGGGATGGCGAGAAGATCGCCTGCCTCTTCGGCGACGCCACTCACCTAGAAGAGGTCGCTGTGATCGATCTGAATCAGGTCGATCACACACCAAGAATTCTGACCTCTTTCAACAGGGCGTTCACCGACGAGATCTCCATTGTCGAACCCGAGGAGGTCTGGCTCGAATCAGAGGGAGGCGTCAAGGTCCAAGCCTGGGTCATCAGGCCGCTCGGATACCTCGAGCCCAAGCGCTACCCCGCCGTTCTCGAAATCCATGGGGGGCCTCACGCTCAATACGGTTGGGCCTTCTTCCACGAGTTTCAGGTGCTCGCCGCCAACGGCCACGTCGTGGTGTACAGCAACCCGCGCGGCAGCAAGGGGTACGGCGAGGAGTTCTGCAAGGCGATCCGTGGCAACTGGGGCGGCCCCGATTGGGAGGACGTCCAAGCCGTTGTCCGCTGGATGCAGCACCAGCCGTACATCCATCCCGGCCTCCTCGGCGTGATGGGTGGCAGCTACGGAGGCTACATGACGAACTGGGCGGTCGGGCATAGCGACGCATTCAAGGCTGCCATCACCGACCGATGCGTGAGCAACCTGGTCTCGATGGGTGGCAGCAGCGACTTCCCGATCAACAAGGATGGGTACTGGGACGGTTCACCGTGGGGCGATCTCGATACGATCGCGACGCTCTGGAAGCAGTCGCCGATCGCTTACTTCGACAAGGTCGACACGCCGATGCTCATCATTCACAGCGAAGGCGATCTCCGGTGCAACATCGAACAGGCCGAACAGGTCTTCTCGGCGCTCCAGGTCCGCGGGATCGAGTCTCGCTTCGTGCGCTATCCCGTCACCACGTCGCACGGCCTCTCCCGAGGCGGCCCTCCCGACTTGCGATTGCACCGACTGGGTGAGATCGTGGCGTGGTGGGAGCGGCACTTGAAGTAGTCCCCGGCTCGCCACCCCCAGACTCCGGCGGGCGAGCATGACGTAGGTTCCTCGGCAAGCCAGCGCGTCCCTTACCGCTCACGAGGGCCCGGCGCGCCGCCGTGCATCCGAAAGGCGTGCGTAAGGGGTGCGTAAGGAGTGCGTAAGGAAGCCCTTTCGGATGCCTTGTTCATTCCTCCCGCACGACTCATCCATCGTTGGGGTCGCTGGGGCGCATAAGTTCGTGCCCAGCGTCGCCATCGCGAATCTCGGAAGACTGGAACTCCGGCCCTTTAGGGGTAGATCCCGCGCATGATGGTGGCTTCTGCCACTCGCTTGACCCCGATGATCATCGCCGCGGTGCGCATGTCCGTTTTGTGAACCTTCATCGTCGCTTCCACTGCGCTGTACGAGTGGCGCATGATCCGGGCGAGTTTCGTGTTGACCTCGTTCTCTTCCCAGAAGAAGTTCTGGAGGTCTTGCACCCACTCGAAGTACGAGCAGACGACGCCACCAGCGTTGGCGAGAATGTCGGGGACGACGAGCACGCCGTTGTCGCTGAAGATCGCATCGGCATCCGGGGTTGTCGGTCCGTTCGCGCCTTCTACGATCAGTTTTGCCTTCACGTTGGGTGCGTTCTGGGCCGTGAGCTGGGCTGAAATAGCTGAGGGCATCAAGATGTCGCAAGGCAGTTCGAGCAGTGTCGCGTTGTCGATGTGCTCGCAGTCCTTGTATTCGCTGATGCCACCGTCGCGACCGGCGTATCGTTCGTACAGTTCGCGGATAGGGAGTCCTTTGGGGTTGTAGATCGCTCCACGAGCATCGCTAATGCCCACCACGGTGGCGCCGTCCTCTTCCGAAAGCCGCGCCGCGACCGAGCCGACGTTGCCGAAGCCCTGGACCACGATCTTCGAGCTGGAGAAGTCCATGCCAGCCGACTTGCAGGCTTCTTGCGCGCAGACCACGACGCCGCGCCCCGTCGCCTCGACCCGGCCCTCGGAGCCGCCGAGTTCGATAGGCTTGCCGGTGACGACGCCGGGCACGGTATAGCCGGCGTGCATCGAGAAAGTGTCCATAATCCAGGCCATCACCTGCGGGTTCGTGCCGATGTCTGGAGCGGGGATGTCGCCGCGCTCGCCGATGATCATGTTGATCTCGGTAACGAACCGACGGGTGAGCTTCTCGAGTTCGCGCTTGGAGAGTTTCTTGGTGTCGACCTTGACCGAGCCCTTCGCTCCGCCATAGGGGATGTTCGCCACGGCGCATTTCCAAGTCATCCACATCGCCAGAGCGGTCGTTTCATGAACGTCGACGTCCGGGTGGTAGCGAAGGCCCCCCTTCGTCGGGCCGCGGCTCGTATTGTGCTGAACGCGGTAGCCCTCGAAGCACGTCACTTCGCCATTGTCGAGCACGACCGGGAAGTTGACGATCAAAGCTCGCTTCGGACGGGAGAGGACCATGTGCAGACCCTCGTCGAGGTCGAGATACTTGGCCGCCTTTGCCAACTGCTGGCGAGCCATTTCCAATACGTCGAAATGTGAACTCATCGAATTGCGCGTTCCTGCTAGACCTGGATTGGCCCGGCGCGGTAGGTCGCATTTCGCAAGGAATGTCGACGGCGACGAGCCCGGCGACTGCTGCGTCGCCAGCGGCTATTGTAGCCTTAGGCGGATTCGCTCTGCCGCGCATTTGGGGTGCAATCCTTGCGCTTGCTTGCGTATAGTGGGTCATGGGAGTCCTGGAGGCCGCCATCTTGGCCACGGTGCTTTCGGCAAGCCAGGCGCCGAAGGTGTCGGTTTCCTTGACTCCAGAAGCGCGCTCGGTCGTCCCCGGCCAGCCTTTCACCGTCGCGATCCGAATCGACTTGGAACGGCCGTGGCATGTGTACTGGCGCAATCCGGGCGACTCGGGTGTCCCGACGATCGTCGAATGGCGCTTACCCAAGGGCTGGAAGGCGGGGCCGCTCCAATTCCCGGTTCCCAAGCGCTTCGGCTCGGAGGGCGGAACGGCCTACGGGCACGACGGCGAGATCGTTCTGCTCGCCCAGATCACGCCCGACGCGAAAGCAACGGGAACGGCTAAGGTCGGCGCGAACGTGCTCTTCCTGGCTTGCCTCGAAGCGTGCGTCCCTGGTGAGGCTCCCCTCGAGGCGTCGGTTCGCCTAGGCCCGAGCCCATTGGTGGATCAGACCGCCAAGCCGCTCTTCGATCGCGCCCGCAAGGCCCTCCCGTCGACCGCCAGAGGCCTGAGCACCGCGGCTCTGGCCGAAAGCGACGCGTACGCAATGCGCGTCGGTGGGCTCTCCGACATGAAAGAGGCCTACTTCTACTCAGATGAACCCAATGTGATTTCCAATGCCGCCAGCCAGCCCCTCGAGGCCATCGACGGCGGATTTACTTTAAGGCTCGCTCGCTCTGAGTACGCGAAGAAACCCGCGGCGCGACTGACCGGCGTTCTCGCCGTCACCGACGCAGCAGGAAAGACTCGCGGCTACCAGTTAGACCTCGCCATCGCGCGAAGACCTTAATGGAGGACTCTTCTCTTATGAAAAAGACTCTGCTTTCGATGCTTGGACTGGCGACCCTCGGAATCGCCCTGTCCGCTTGGGCGACCCAAGACGACACGGCCACGTCCAAAATGGCCCCTGAATTTTCGGTTGCCTCGTCGTCCGGCAAGGACATCTCGCTCGGCCAGTTCAAGGGCAAGTACGTCGTCCTGGAGTGGTGGAACCATCAGTGCCCCTTCGTCGTGCGCCACTACGGCGGCAACATGCAGGCTCTGCAAAAGCAGATGAAGGATGACGGGGTTGTTTGGCTAACGGTCTGCAGCTCCGCGCCCGGCAAGCAGGGCCACGTGAGCGTCGAGCAGGCCAACGAGATCATGAAGGAAAACGGCGGCTCACCTGCTTTCATCCTCCTCGACGCCGACGGCAAGGTCGGCAAGCTGTTCGGAGCCAAGACGACCCCTCAGATGGTCCTCATCTCGCCCAAGGGCGAGGTGCTCTATAACGGCGGCATCGACAACGCGCCCAACGCCCGCACCAAGGAAGACATGGCTCAGGCCGAGAACTTCGTGCTGAAGGCCTACAAGCAGGCCAAAGCCGGCCAGCCGATCACGAACCCGGCGGAGCGGCCCTATGGCTGCGGCGTGAAGTACTGATTCTTGGTTGGGGGAGTGGATTTCTGCTCCCCAAATCGACACGGACTTCAACAAAATAGGCCATGACCCGCGGCGAACGCTTGGCCCCGCTCTCCGTTGCCATTCTGCTCGTGCTGGCGGCCGCGCTTTTCATTTCCGGGTGGCTCCTCAGCATCCCTTACGAACCCAGCAGAGACGGGGCCTATCGGTCAGTCGCCGCGATCTACCAAAGTGGCTTCTGGGGCTTGTTGGCCCGGTTCCACGAGTTTGGCAGCGGCGCACTCATCCTGCTCTCCTTTGCCGCGGTCGCGCTGATGATCCTTACTCAGTCGTTCCGAGAGGACCGCTGGCTTTGGTACTCGGCGGTCTCGCTGTTACTGGCCGCGATGGGGTTCCAGCTCACAGGTCATCTGCTGCCCTTCGACCGGCACGCCGTGCAGACCGCCGCGATCGAGGGCGCGATCGCCGGACGGATGCCATTGATCGGGCCGGACGCCCAGGCTCTTCTACTTCGCGGAGATGCCGTGGGCCAGCCGACCCTCGACTTTTGGTACTTGGCTCATCGCTGGCTGCTTCCGCTGTTGCTATTCGCATCTATGTTCGTCGGATGGGTGGGCTTGCGCCGTTCCGAGGGATCGCCCGGCCGCATCGTCCCTCTGCTTCCGACGCTCGCCATCTTCGCGCTTTCGTTCTTTCTTACTCCCACGTTCGGCAGTCCCGCACTCGAAGCCGACGCCGCGACGTTCGAGACTCGGCCCAACTGGTACACCTGGCCCCTCCACGGCATGCTGGTGTTCTCCGACCGGTTGGGCATGGGGTGGGTCGGGGTCGCCCTGGTCCCTGGCCTGTTCGTTGCCTTCCTGATCGCCGTCCCGTTGTTGTCGAAGCGGTACACCGCCACTCTGATCCAAATGGTCTTCGGCGCATTCGTGGCGGCGTTCGCGGTGGCGGCATTGGGAGCGGGCAGGCCGGCGCCGTTGCTCGGCAACCAAGACCCCCCTGTAATCGCGGTTGCGGAGCCGAACGAGCGACTTCCCATCGATCCTACGCTGGTCGCCAGCGGACGCCTTCTCTTCATCGAAAAGGGGTGTGGAGGCTGCCACACGATCGAGGGCCGGAGAGCCAACGGCGGACCGCCCTTGGACGGAGTCTGGCAACGGCATACCGACCCCGACTGGTACAGGCGCTTCATCCGGAAGCCCTCGTCGGTGAAACCCGCATCGACAATGCCCGAATTCCCCGGACTCGGCGATTCGGAGCTTCGCGCCTTAGCGGAGTTCCTCCGCAAGCCTCGCCCGATCAAATCCTAGCGAGCAGTTCGCGGGCGTTGGCCTCGGCAGTGGGTGTGATCACTTCGCCGGCAAGCATTCGCGCGATCTCTTCGACCCGTTCATCCGGTTCGAGGCGACGCACCCTTGTGACGGTGCGCTCGTCTTCGTCCACCTTCTCGATGCGGTAGTGGATCGCCGCTCGTCCGGCGATCTGGGGGAGGTGAGTGATGACGATGACCTGATAATGCGCGGCGATCTGCTCGAGCTTCTTGGCGACCGCCGCCGCGGCACGACCTCCCAGCCCGGCGTCGATCTCGTCGAAGATCAGCGTCGGGACGCCGGCCTTGCCCGCCAGGACGACCTTGATCGCCAGCATGACACGCGAGATTTCGCCGCCGCTGGCGATCTTGCTCAGAGGACGAACCGGCTCGCCTGCGTTAGCGGAGAAGAGAAACTCCACGCGATCGATGCCGTCGGCCTCCGCCGGTTTGGTTTCGAAGCCCACCTCGAGGGCCGCTCGATCCATGGCAAGATCGGCGAGCTCCTCGGCGACCGCGTTCGCGAATCGAGCGGCATGGTCCTTTCTCAGATTGCTGAGAAGCCCGGCAGTCCGATCGAGTTCCTCCTCCGCTTGGCCAAGGAGTTCCACCATCCCCTCGAGGTCCTCTGCCTTGGTCTCCATTGCGTCGAGTTCGAATTGGGCCTTGTCCAAGAAGTCGAGAACCGCCTCCTCGTCGTCGCCGTACTTCCGTCGAAGCCGCCTCAGCGCGTCGAGGCGATCGGCGGTCTCCTGGAGCGCGCCGGGATCGGATTCGAGCCGCCCGATATACTCACCCAAAATCCGTACCGCCTCGTCGAGGGCGATCCCCGCTTGCCGCAAGGACTCCATGGCCGGACCAAGCGTCGGGTCGAGGGCCGCCCCAGCCTCAAGGCGTTTGAGTGATTCGCCGATCGCCTCGTTCGCCGCGCCTTCGTCCGAGGAAAGTGCCCCCAGGGCGCCGTGAGTCCATTCGCCGAGCTTCTCCAAGTTGGCGAGGCGAGCGAGGCGAGCTTCGAGCTCATCGACCTCCCCGAGGCGAGGCGAGACCGCCTCGATCTCGGAGATCTGAAACTTCAAGAGGTCCAGCCGCTGCTCTCGTTCGCGATGGCCGTTGCGGACGGTCTGTATCTTCCATCGCAAGTCGTTGGCCCGAGCGTAAGCTGCCGATACCTCGTCGTGCAGTCGTCGCGCAGGTTCCCCGATCCAAGCATCGAGGTACTCCAGGTGTCGCCTGGGGTCGAGGAGGCTTTGGTGGGCGTGCTGACCATGAAGATCGACGAGCAGGGTCCCGATCTGACGCAGGGTTCCGACCGGAGCGAGCCGCCCCGCGATTCGGCAGGAAGATCGACCCTCGGCGCCGATCTCACGCTGGAGGAAAAGCACGCCGCTCTCGAGCTCGATTCCCATGGCCGCGCACTGAACGCGAAGCTCGGGCAGACCCGAGAGATCCACGACCAAGGCCACCGTTCCCCGCGAGGCCCCGGCGCGGACGAGATCGGAGTCGGCACGACCCCCGAGAGCCAGTTCGATCGCGTCGACGAGAAGGGACTTCCCCGCGCCGGTCTCGCCGGTCAACACGGTGAAGCCACCCTCGAGGCCGATCTGGGCTCTCTCGATGATCGCGACGTTCTCGACCGTCAGCTCTCGCAGCACGTTCAGAAAGACGATACACCAAGTCGAAAGCCCTCCGTTTGCCGACGGAGGGCTTTCGCGGTTTCTGATCTCCCACCGGGAGACCGTCTTAGAAGGGTCACCCAGCGCGGGGGCTGTCCGGCGCGCCAGAAACGTCGATCTTCTTCGCCGTCACCTTCGAAGCGCTCGCCAACGAACCTCCGATCTCGTTGATCTGCTTGGCCGAATACCCTGTCCAAATCTTCGTGATCTTGCCCTTGGCGTCAACGAGGACGGCCCATGGCGAGCGCTCGGCTCCATAGGCCTCGATGATCTTCATCTTCGGGTCGAGCAGCACCAGGTAGGGCGCCTTGAACTGCTTGTTCCAAGTCGTGTAGGCGGCCTTGTCGCCATCGATCACGCCCACGAAGTTAGCGGAGCCCTTGTAGGCGGTCGCGACGCGATTGAAGTACTTCACTGCCTGGGCGTTGACCGGGCAGGTCGACCCGATGAAGTAAAAGAGCGTCGCCTTCTTGCCGGTAAAGGATTTCAGCGTGTAGGGCTTGCCGTCCGTGCCCGTCGCCTTGAAGTCGGGAGCGTTGCTCCCCGTTTTCTGCGCCATAGCCGGCGTTCTAAACACGAACATCGCCGCGACCGCGGCGACGCTCCCCAAAAGGAGGATTCTGTGCAGGTTGTTCATACCTACCTAAATCATACAGACTCTCGGTCCGCTCCGTTCCCAATCTGCCCTAACGCGAGGGAATGAGCCGAGGGCCTGACGCCGAAAGTTCGAACGAGATCGTTCCCTGGCGATCGGTTCGGTACACCGTGATCCCTCGACGATTCAGTCGCTCGAGCAAGTCCGGGGCCGGATGTCCGTAGGTGTTGGTCCGGCCACAGGAGACTATCGCCACAGTAGGACTGACCGCTTCCAGCCAGGGATCGCCCGTCGAAAACCGGCTGCCATGGTGCCCGGCCTTTAGGATCTGCGCCCGCCACTCCATGCTCGCCTTAAGCATCTCCCCCTCCACCTCGGAAGAGGCATCGCCGGTAAAGACCGCGCTCGTACCCGGACCGGTCAGTCTCACGAACATCGAACCGTCGTTGTCCTCCGGAAAGCGACGGTCGTTCGGCCCGGTGAAGACGAGCTCGAAATCGCCGATAGTTACCCGCCCGACCCCCTCCAGCCAGACGATCCTCGACTCCGGGATGCGCGCCTTTTCGAGCCAACCCCGCATCTCGGCGTGGTCCCGAAATCGAGCGGGCACGACTGCGCAACCGATCGGAAACCGACGCGCCAGGGAAGGCAAGCCCCCCACGTGATCGGCGTCGGGATGCGAGAGGAGGACGAGATCCAGTTGTTTCACGCCAAGACGGTAAAGCTCTGGGCTGGCGAGACGCTCACCCGCATCGAAGGCGTCCACCTTCGACGCGGCATCGATCAGAACCGTTTTGCCGTGATGCTGGAAGACGATACAGTCCCCCTGACCCACCGCGAGAAACGACAGCCGCGTGACGGAAGAGTCGGTGCGGTGCTCCAGGGCGGCGCCCAAGGCGACCCCAAGGACTATTCCAACGAGGCTAGCCGCTCGGACGCGCACGAGGACTCCAGAGCATCAGGGCGCCGCCATAGATCGCAACCAACCAGTAGGCGCTGAACGGTGCGGTAGGTACTGCCGCGTAAGGAAGGGCCCCCAGCGTCTCGACCACCGCAAGCGCATAGCCCGACACGATCTTGACTGGCCACATGAAAGCGTGACCGACCACCTCGACAACGCCGGCCAAACCCCAGGCCGCGAGCGAGAGCCCGATGACGATCGGGGCAACGAAGACGATCAAGTAGTTCGCGACCACCGCGATGAGACTCACTTGTCCGAAATGATAGGCGATGAGCGGCGCCGAAGCCAACCATGCCACGACCGATACTCGGAGTGCCTCGCCAGCGACGCGCGCGATCCGCGGACCGATCTGCTTCGGCCAAGGAGCCGGCGAAGCGAAAGTGAGCACGATGGCCGTTGCCGTCACGAAGGAAATCTGGAACCCCGGGTCCAGCACTTTCTCGGTGCCGCCCAAAACGAGGATGGCGATCGCGGCAAACGCGATCGCCGACATCACGTCGGCCAACCGGTTCCAAAAGGAAGCCGTGCAGTACATCGCACCCATCGAAGCGGCCCTGACGGTGGGTGGCCGGAAGCCCGCGGCGGCTGCATAGACGAAGAGAAGAACCATCACTGCCGCCATCCTGATCCGCCTCGGAACGAGCAGCCGCTCCAGCAGAAGACCGGCCATGAAAGCCAACAGCATCGCATGGAGGCCGGAGGTCGTGACGATGTGGATCGTTCCGGTGCTTCGCAAAGCGTCTACGGTATCCGGCCGGAGGTCCTGGTCTTGATTGAAGCAAACCGCAGTCACGAAGGCGGCCGCCTCGGGCGGCAGGACTCCGGTCGCGAAATCGACGAACGAACGGCGCATGTTCGAGCCGACCCTGAAGAGCCAAAACCCGCTCGCGATCCGCTCGGCCACGATCGGGCGGATCTCGCCTGCCGCACCCTCCTGTGTCCATCGCTGCTCGGCACTCTCCGAGAACGGGACGATGCGGCCGCTCACGCGGAACCGATCGCCCAAGTCCGCCTCCATCGCATTCGGCAACGAGATTGTCATTCGGCCCTCGCGCGTCTCCACGAGGGCGACTTGCCGTGCCTGTCCGATTCGAGGCATAGACAGCAGCTGCACCTCGCCTGCAAAAGCGCGCGGCTCGAGGATCGGCTCGGCCCGGGGTATCGGTGGACGAAGCACTGCGAGGAAGGCCCCGATCAGATACGCCGCTTGGGGTCCCGAAATGCGCTTGCCCGGTTCGGGACCTGACAGTAGGAGAAATCCCGCTACGAGCAAGACCAGGTTCTCAAGAGCGAAGAGGCAGGCTATGGAGACGAGCAAACCGGCGGCGGCGACCACGAGCACCCGGCCCTCGATCTCCTTGCGCATTTACCCCTGGTCGTCCGACCCGTCGTCCAGAGGCGCGGCGAGATCGCGCCGAGGAACGCGCGTGCCCACTCGGAGGTCTTCGAAGAGCCGCTCGTTGGCCAGTCCGTTCAATCGGTCCAAGATAAGTTCCTTGCGCAGGGCGATCTCCTGAGCCCAGGCCGACCCCGAGGCCGCCACCCACAGCGTTCCCCGCTCGAATCGCTCTGGGGTGGCTTTGTTGGCGAGGACCTCCCCGACGATGCTCGCCCACTGCCGAACAACGGCCTGAGCCCGAGCTGCGCGCAAGACCTCGGTCTGCTCCACGGCCTTTCCCAGCAGGTCGGCGATTCGCTTCATGCGGGAACCACCGTACCCTTCGAGACCAAGAACGACCGCGCTCGACCCACGATTTCTTCCCCCGCTTGTTCACGCTCTGTGCACGTCAGGACGACCTGACCGGCCGAACTCGTGATGGTTTCGATTAGTTTTTGTCGCCGATTCTTATCCAGATCGGAGAATATATCGTCCAGCAGCAACAGCGGTGGAGCTCGATGGTGCTCCGTCGCGACGGCCAAGACGGCAAGCTTAAGGGCGATGATCGCGGTTCGCTGCTGACCCTGAGACCCGTAAAGCCGGGCTTCTCGTCCGTCGATCCGGATCGCCAATTCGTCGCGATGCGGGCCAACCTGAGTCGAACCGCGGGCGATGTCGTGCGGGCGCGTGACTTCCAGCCGATCGAGCAGCGACTGCGGGTCCCCTGAAGGATCGCAGGTTTCGATGGAGAGGCCTAGTCCTTCCCCCATCCCGAGCAGGTCCTGTCGGCATGCGGCGACCGGCTCCAGGCGCTCGACCAGTTCCCGGCGAAAAGCGCGTAGGATGCAGCCATGCTCCGCCAAGTCGGACTCCCATGCCTGGAAGAGGCTGCCCGGCTGTGGCCGCTCCTGAGCTTGCTTAAGCAGCGCGTTTCGCTGATCCAAAGCCCTGCGATACACGGTCAGCGAGCGAATGTAAGCAGGAAACAACTGCGAGAGGACGAGATCGAGGAAAAGCCTGCGGTCGGCAGGCTGCCCGGCGACGATCGGAAGGTCGGCGCTGCTGAAGCAGACACACGGCAGTCGACCGAGCACGTCGGCAGCGCGGGGGAGGGACGCTCCGTTGAGGATCGCCTTCTTGCGGACCCCCGGGGTGAGGATCATCGTCATCGTGCTTCCGCTCGCCGAGAACTCCACCTCGGCCACCGCCCTTGCAGCGCCCTCTCGAATCGCTTCGGCGTCCCGATTCCCTCGCAGAAGTTTTGAAGTCGCCACGAGGTAGAGCGCTTCGAGCAGGTTGGTCTTTCCCTGGCCGTTCGCACCGGAAAATAAGTTGAACCCCGGATCGAGTTCGACTTCGGCGCATTCGTAGTTTCGGTAGTCCTCCAATCGGAGCCTGCCGACACAATACGGTGGCGTCTCGGTTTCCACCGTCTCTTCCGGAATCACGAAAGACATTTCTTCATTCTTACTCTTACTATATAGGGACTTCCATTCGGTGGAAAAGCCGCTCCATCGGTACAACTTTCGGCACGGCCTGGACCATGTTCTAGGTTCAACGGGGGCTCTTCTCCGGAAGAGGGCTTTCGTGGAAAAGCGTGTGGAGAACCACTCGTTACGTCTAAGTTTCGGGGCCTGCGCTTTCCACCATTCATCGGCCCGCCGGAGCCGCTACGGGTTTTCACCGGCTTTCTCCCCGACATGCCACAATCGCAGCCGTGGTCAGCGAACTGATCGAGCCGATCAAGCAATGGTCGGAGGGCGTGATCAGTTCGATGGGCTATCCCGGAATCACCATTTTGATGGCGCTCGACTGCGCCAACATCCCGATCCCCAGCGAGGTCATTATGCCGTTCGGCGGCATGATCGCGTGGAAGGGTGAGTTGAATCTGCATCTCGTCGCCTTGTCCGGCACGCTCGGCTCGGTGATCGGGAGCGCGGCCTCCTATGGGCTCGGGGCTGCCTTCGGAAAGGAGTTCTTCCTCAAGTACGGCAAGTACGTGCTCTTGCGGCCCAAGGAGGTTGAACTCGCCGAACGGTGGTTCGATCGGTACGGGCTCAAGGCAACGCTCTACCTCCGCTGCGTTCCGATAGCCAGAACCTTCATTTCGCTGCCTGCCGGAATCTATAAAGCGAACTTCTGGATCTTCATCCTTTATAGCCTGATCGGCTCGCTCCCGTGGTGCTACCTGTGGGCGTCGATCGGGTTCAAACTCGGTGAGCATTGGACAAGAGTGCAAGATTATACAAAGATTATTGACTATATCGTCCTTGCTGTGCTCCTCTTCCTGCTCTATCGGTTCTTAAGATATCGATTTCGTCGAACTCCGGAAACCCCCTCCGGAGCCCCATAAGTCCTCCAGTTCGGCAGGGCATGCGCCGATAACTTTACCGAGCCCTTCGACGTGGCTCGATACTGCCGATATGTCGAACATCAGTCGCACCAAGCGTTCCGAGCAGGCGGTCAGCATCAGCGCGGCCAGCCACATCACCGGGATCGAGATCCACACGCTGCGGTATTGGGAACGGGAGTTTGCCGAGTTCCTCGCCCCGCTCCGTACCATGGGCGGCCAGCGACGGTTCCGGCCCGAGGACATCCAGACGATCTTCCTGCTCAAGCGGCTGCTTCGCGACGAAATGTATAGCATTGCCGGCGCAAGGAAGTATTTACTAAGCAGGAGCCGCGAAGCGGCATGAAGCCCGTCCGCCTGTTCCTGGCCCAGATCGAAGGAGAAATCGCCGCTGGGCAATGGGAATCGGCCGAGCGAACACTGGACCAGGCGCTGGCTGCGCACCCGAAGGATCCCGAGCTTCATGCGCGCAAGGGCCTTCTGCTCTGCTTGACTCAACGCGAGCCTGGCGCCCTCGCCCACCTCGGCCTCGCCAAGGGGTCGCCTTCTTTCGATCGTTTGGGCCAGATGCTCGTGGATCACTTCCACTGCCGTCGGAAGATGGCCAAGAAGCTTCGCACTCCAGACCCCGAAGGTGAGCGATTCCTAAGGTGCGCGAAGAAGCTTTCGGGTTTGGAGGCGAGTCCGGATGCGGGAATCCGCCTGACCGCCTGTCTGATCACGAAGAACGAAGAGTCGAACCTCGAACGCTGCCTACGCAGCCTCAACGGCCTTGCCGACGAGATCGTAGTGGTCGATACGGGCTCAACGGATCGTACGGTCGAGATCGCGGCGCAGTTCGGTGCGACGCTCGGCCGGTTCGAGTGGGTCGACGACTTCTCCGCCGCCCGCAACGAGTCGCTCCGCCTGGCCACCGGGAACTGGGTCCTATGGATCGATGCCGACGAGGAGGTTGATCCCGACGGCGTCGCGATGCTCCGGGAGGGGCTGATGCGGCCGCACTTCGGTGGCTACTTCATTCAGATCGACAACATGCTCGGTGAAGCGGGGACCGCGGATCGGTACGTTCACACTCCGGTTCGCCTCTTCCGTCGGCTCCCCGGCATCGAGTTCACGCTTCGGATCCACGAACAAGTGCTGCCGTCGATCGAGCGGCTCGGCTTGCCGACGGCCACCATCGCTGGCGCAAAGCTCAATCACTACGGCTACACGGCTCAAGTGATGGCCGAGCGGAACAAACTCGACCGGACGATCTCCATGCTGCGACGCGAGATCGAAGAGCAGCCGGACGAGCCGTTTCACCGCTTCAACCTGGCCAACGCGCTTGTTGTCGGGGGTCGCTGGAGCGAGGCGGCTCGAGCCGCCGCGGACGCCGCCGAGCTCATGGACGACTCGGCGGCCTATGGCAGCCTGTGCTACCACCTTCTCTGCTGTTCCCTCTCCGAGATCGGCAGCGCAGAAGAGGCGCTCGCCCGATGTGACGAAGCCGATCGACGCGGCTGCGGCGGAATTCTCATCGAGTACGAGCGGGTTCACGCACTGGGGCTTCTGGGCCGATACGACGAAGCCCTGGAGGCCTCGGACCACTGCCTGGCTCTCGACTGGCCACAGGGGCTCAACGGCGACTACGGAATCTACACTCACAAGCGCCACGTCCTCAAGGCGCAGCTTCTGGCGCAGGTCGGTCGTTGGGGGGAGGCTCTCGAGCTGTTCGAGCACGCGCTGCGCGTCGACCCGTCGATGACGGTGGCTCGGTATGGCCGCGGCGTCGTCTGGCTGCGACTCGGACGCCTACCCGAGGCAGAAGCGGATTTCGATGCCTGCCTCGATCACCCGGAATACGGCGCGCGGGCTCAGCGCGGAAAGATCGAGTGCCTGTTCGGGATGGGCGGGTATGCCGAGGCGGCGGCACAGCTCGAAGCACAGTGGCGAAGCGGGATTCGCGACGAAGGCTTGTTCGCCCTTTGGGCAGAGGCGTCGGTTCGGACGGGCGACTCCCGTGCGGTGCTGACCGCTTTCGAGGCCTACGGTATGGAGCAGGACCCGGCCGGCGGGATGCTCATCAACTGGGGCCGGGCCCTCCGAGCCAACGGCGATTCGGCCAAGGCTCTTTCATGCTTCAGCGAAGCGATCAAGAGGGAGCCCGGCGATCCGAACGGGTACCTCAACTGTGGCGACCTGCTTTACGAGATGGGGCAGTTCGGCGATGCGGCACACCTTTACGAGACCGCGCTGCGGCTGAATCCTGAGAACGCCCAGGCCTGGTTCGTTCTCGGCAACTGCCTCTATCGGCTCGGTCTCGAACCTGGAGCGAGGATCGCTTGGGAGCAGGCGCTGCGCACCGAGCCGGAGCACGCGGGTGCACTCGAGAACCTCGGCCTGCTGAACGAGCAGCCCGCCGCGGCATAGAGAGTGGGCCCGGTGTCCGACACCAGGCCCATCGAGCGCGGCGAAACTAGTCGCCGATCATGCCAAAGTTGAACGAGAGGATGGCGAAATCGCCGATATCGACCTCGTTGTCTCCGTTCAAGTCGGCCTCTGGGTTCCAATTCGAATCTCCGGGAACCGAATTGAAAGCGGTCGAGAGGAGGCTAAAGTCGCCGATCGCCACCTCGTTGTCCCAGTCGCAGTCCCCGTTGGCGAGCGAGAAACTGACGCCGGTGACGCCACCGGGCACGACGACACTCGGCCTGATCCGGCGAAGCCAGTGGCTGGCCTTGGCGTACACGTCGTACGTCCCGTTGCCGATCGAGTTGCTCACCAAGACGTAGCTACCTGCCGCATCGAGGTTGACGACCTGGACGTCCCTGAGATTCGAGGTCCCGGCATCGTAGATTTCCATGTCTACGGCTCTTCCGGCAATCGGTCCCAACCAATCTTCCAGATGGACGCGGCCCGTGATCGTGACCCCCTGAGGCGAGTCGTTGAGATAGACGAGGCCAAGCAGGTTTCCGCTTCCCGTCGATCCGATGACGGTGGCCGCCCCGGTGGCGAGATTGATGGTGTAGAGATTGTCCGTCGAGTTATCGATCATGAACAATCGCCGCCCCGACCAGTCGTAAGCGAGGCCGTTCGGGTTCGTCGACGTTTGGAGAGCGCCGATCAGGGTCATGGCTCCGGTAGTTCGATCGACCCGGTAGAAACTGTCACTACCGCTATTCGTGGCGTAGAGGACGTCGTTGTTCGAGTCGTAACCGAGGTTAGTGAACGATGTGAGACCCGAAATGCCGACCAGGGTCGCCACCCCCGTGTTCTTGTCGATGCGGTAAAGATTGCCGTTCGAGCCACCGTAAAGCGTCCCGGTGCTATCGTCGTACTCGAGACCGTGCATGACGAGGCTCGAGTCACCGTAGAAGCCGATGAGCGTCGCGTTTCCGGTGGCGAGGTCAAGCGTGAACAGAGAGTCGTTTCCGGTGGATGTAAGGTACAGGATGCCGTTGGCGCGATCGTAGGCGAGGCCCGCCGTAGTCGACGCGTTCGCGGAGACCGTGCCGATCTGGGTTTTGGACCCGTTGTTCATGTCGAGTTCGTAGATCGCTCGGCTGCTGTCGAGAGCGACCAGCCTCTCGGTCGCCCGCGCTTCAGTCCCTTGCAGGAGCACGGCGGCAGAGGCGGCGGCAAAAACTAAGTGTCTCATTTTCTAAAACTCCGAAAGAAAGGCCCGGTGGGCCAGGTGTTCCCCTCTAGTATTGCCGACCGATGTTGCTCGAATCACTAACTTTCGGTTCCGAACCCGGAAAACTGGCCCTCACCTGGCACCCCTGCCGGGTTGCGGGCTGTAGAATCTGAGCATGTCTACACCTGCAATGGACCAACACGCTCTCAACACCGGCCGCACGTTCGTATGGCACGAGGTTTACGCGGCCGACGCCGATAAGGCGATCGCTTTCTACACCGAGGCCCTCGGCTTCGGGTCGTCAGAGATGGATATGGGCCCCATGGGCACTTACAAAATGCTCACGATGAACGGCCAAGGAGTGGCCGGCGTCATGGGTACCGCCGGGAATCCGGAAATGGAAGGCGTGCCGCCCCACTGGTCGACCTATATCGCGGTCGACGACGTCGACGCCAGGGTCGCCAAGTGCGTCTCCCTCGGAGCCCAGGTGGTGGTTCCCGCGATGGACGTCCCGTCGGTGGGCCGTATGGCGCTGATTCAGGACCCGCAAGGCGCCCACGTCTGGCTATATAAGGACGCTCACTAGTACGCACACCTCTCCGCGCAGCGGGGAGTCCGAGCCAAGTCGAGGGATCGTCTCCTGTGCTGGCTCAGGCCAAAGCTGGAGAGGTCCCTGCGCTCACGGTAGGTCTGCGTAGCGGGGTTCGCGCTGGCCGGTGGAGGGTTGCGCCGCCCGGAACTCGGCTGCCTCCCGGGGCACGACCCATCCGCGGGCTACCGCCAGACGTAAGCGCACCCAGCTCTCCACGTCGCCACCGCTGGCGACGCTAGGCCCAGGCGGGAACGCCGACGAGAGTCCGCAGTTCGGCCTTCTCGGTGTCGCTCAGGGTTACCATAGGCAAGCGCACCTGCTCGCAATCGAAGCCCCGAAGGCTGAGGGCGTATTTGACCGGGACAGGGCTAGGCGACTTGAAGAGACCCTTGAAGATGGGCACGAGGCCGCGATGGATCGAGAGCGCTTCGGCGAACCGATCGGGGAAGTCTTCGATCATTCGTTTCATATCCGCCCCGACCACGTGCGCGGCAACGCTTACGATGCCGTGCCCTCCGACCGAGAGCACAGGAAGGGTCAGGCCGTCGTCTCCGCTATAGACCCGGAACCCGTCCGGCACCGAGGCGCAGACCTCGCTGATCTGACTCATGCTGCCGCTGGCCTCCTTGACGGCCACGATGTTCGATACCTCGGCGAGGGCCAGCAAGGTGGGGGTCTCCAGGTTGATCGCGCTTCGCGGCTGGATGTTGTAGAGCATGACCGGCAGGCCGACGGATTTCGCGATCGTGGAGAAGTGAGCGTAGAGCCCAGCCTGCCCGGGCCGGCTGTAGTACGGGTTGACCAGCATGATGCCATGGGCGCCGCGCTTCTCGGCGGCTTGGGCCAGGTGGATGGATTCGGCCGTGTCATAAGTTCCGGCGCCAAACAGTACGGCCGCGCGGTTCCCGACGGTCGCGAGCACGATCTCGAGGATCGCCATCTTCTCCTCCGTCGACAGGGTCGGGGATTCGCCGGTCGTCCCGCTCACGACGAGGCCGTCGTTGCCCTGCTCGTCCACGAGGTAGCTCGCGATGCGGGCGACTTCGTCGAGGTTCACGCCACCATCGGCCTTGAACGGCGTGAGCATGGCGGTGAGCAGACGTCCCCAGTCACGCGGTCCCTGAAAGGCTCCCATGCTCCGAGGTTACCTGGGCTCGGCGTCCTCGTTACCCCAGAGCGGGCCCCCGCCGCGAAGCTGACGCCAGGCGTCGCGCCATCGATGAACGTCCACGACGCCGATGACGGGTCGGGGCGCGCGCTCGGCGGCGGCGGGCAGCAGCGGGAAGGGTTTCGAGGGGAGGGTCTGATACCAGTAGGCGACCGACGCCAGTTCGAGGGTCAGCACGTTCGCATGTCCAGCCTCGATGCTGGCGCGGAGCGAGCGACGGAATCGGATCGGGTCCTCCAGGTGGAAACGGTAGCAATGGGTTCGGCCAAGCCATCCGAAGCGGGCGTCGTCGTTCCCCACTCCCGGCGCCCGAGCGGTGCCGTAGTATGGGTGCGAGAACGGGACTTCCTGGCTCCAACTCTGATTGAAGTAGTCCTCGGTGCCGGTGCCGTGGGCCGAGAAGGGCCACTCCTCGCCGTCGATGCAGAACATGTCGTCACCCTCGCCATACCAGATCGGGCTCGGGCAGTTCACGAAATAGTTGACGCCGACGAAGTGCCCCTGCCCCTCGCACTCGCAGAACAGGTAGTTGTGGCGATCGGTACGGTTCTTGGGCGTCGAGCCGAGGACTCCCCACTCGTTCTCCCGGTCGCCGAACTCGCTCTCCGGCCGGGTGAGTTCTTGGTTGTACCAAGCGTGGAACCGGGCCGCGTCGTCGGGGATCGCGGTGTGCCGCTCGACGTCGACGTAGAAATAGAGGGCGTCGACCGGCTCGGGGCCTTGGTTTTCGATGGTGATCTTGGCGCCGTCGGCGAACGGCATTGGAAAGTAGCAGACGAGGGCCTTCCCGTCACGCGGGCCGGCAGCGAGGGGGAGCGAGGCGAAGAGATAGTCCATCCCCCAGCCTTGACCGAAGAAGTCGCCGATGGGAGATTCCACACTCGGGTGTTCTTGCCCGTCCCAGTAGATTCGGAGGACCAGGTTGCGCTTGTGGAGGGGGTCCTTGCTGGAAATCGTGAACCAGAGGTGTTTGACGATTCCCGCGCCGTCGATCTCCGCCAGCGTCTTCGACTCCCCTGCCGCGACCTTCGCATTGTCGGAGTTGCCGCCGCTGGTGTCGAAGCTGGAGAATCGCCGAGTGGTGGCGTCGACCAAGCGATGAATCTGAGAGAGGGGGCCGTGGCTCATCGTCGTGTTTCGCGGTACCGTTGAGAGGTGACCGAACCGGGGCCGAAGGCTACCCTCTCGCTTGCCGACGTCGCGATCGACGCGCGATCGGGCGGCGCGGACGCGGTCTACACCTACCGAGCCGACCCCGATACGGGGCTCGGCGACGCCTACTTCGTTCCACTCGGTCCTCGATCGGTGATGGGCTATGTAGTCGGCCTGCGCTACCTTCACGAGGACGAACTCGGCTTCTCGGCGTCGAAGCTGAGGCCGCTTGGTTTGCGGGTGGAGAACGCCTCACTTCCGCCCACCACGATCGAGCTTCTGAGATTCGTCGCCGACCAATACCTTTGCCCGCTGCCGACGGCGCTGAGCCTGGCGACGCCGCCCGGTGTGCGTCATCGTCTGGTAACCGAATGGCGGCTGATCGAAGACGCGCAGACCGAATTGCCGCTGAGCCCACTGCAGGACGAGGCGTTGCGCGTTCTCCGCGAAGCCGGGGGCCGTTTGTCCGAGTCGAAGGGAGAGACCCTCGATCCCGGCGCGAAGAAGGCCCTCCAGCACCTTCGGGCAAAGGGTCTCGTGTCGGTCAGCCTGACCCTCGATCTCGAAGCCGAGAAGCGGCGACTCACTGGCCTCGTTCGCCTCACTTCGGACGAGGAGAAGATCGAGCGCTTTCTCGCTACCGAGGCCAAGAAGAAGCCTGCGCAAGCGATCACCGTCATGCGGCTTCAGGGCGCAGAGGGCGCGATCCTTACCGTGCAGGAGATCAAGGCCCTCGGTGACGTCACGGACCAAACCGTGAAGGCGCTGCTCACGGCGGGGCTGCTCGAACGGGTCGAAGGCGAAGTCGCCGCGCGAAAGGACGCCCCAAAGCCAAACCCCCAACAAGCGGCGGCGATTTCCGCGGTCGCCGAGGCGATTCGTGGCAACCGCTTCGAGCCTTTCCTGCTCTACGGCGTTACCGGAAGCGGCAAAACCGAGGTGTATCTGCGGTGCGCGGCGGAAGCACTGCGGCGAGGGCGGCAAGTCCTCTTTCTGGTACCGGAGATCGCTCTGACCGCCCAGGTCATCGCACAGTTGCGGGAACGGTTCGGGCGAAGCGTAGCGGTGCTTCACAGCGGACTTCCACCCACCGAGCGGCTGGACAATTGGATGCGCATTCGGGCCGGCGAGGCGAGCGTCGTTCTGGGTACCCGAAGCGCCCTGTTTGCCCCGATTCGCGACCTCGGATTGGTGATCGTGGACGAGGAGCACGAGCCGTCGTATAAGCAGGAGAATCCTCCCCGCTACCACGCAAAGCCTTTGGCCCGGTTTCTGGCCCGCCGGTTCGAGGCCCCGATCGTGCTCGGTTCGGCCACTCCCAGCATCGAGACGTTCTACGAGGCGTCCAAAGGAGGCTGGAAGCTCCTCGAACTAAGGGAGCGGGCTGCCGGAGCGGCCCTCCCCGCGGTCCGCATTATCGACATGCGCCGTCCCGCCCTCGCCGAGGCGGAACCCGGTCCGCCAAGCCTGTTCTGCGCCGAGCTTCGCGAGGCGATGGCGGAGACGCTCTCCCAACAGAATCAGATCATCCTCTTCCTCAATCGCCGGGCGTACGCGCCCTTCCTCATCTGCCGGGACTGCGGTCGGCGGTGGGTGTGTCCCTCCTGCGCGGTCACCTTGTCCTACCATCGCCGCGAGGCGCTGCTGAAGTGCCATCACTGCGGGCACACTGAGCGTCCGCCGGATGTCTGCCCCACGTGCGAGGGTGACCAGATTCGAACGTTCGGAGCCGGAGTGGAGAGAGTCGAAGAGGCGGTGCTCGAGGCGATGCCCGAAGCCACGGTGGGAAGGCTCGATCGTGACGTCGCGCGCCGCAAGGGAGCGCTGGAGGAAACGCTCGCCCTGTTTCGCGCGGGGGCGATCGATATCCTCGTCGGTACCCAAATGGTGGCCAAGGGCTTGGACTTCCCCCGGGTCACGCTGGTCGGCATCGTCGCTGCCGACCTCGCGCTAAACATGCCCGACTTTCGGGCCACCGAGAGGGCCTTCCAAGTCCTCTCGCAGGTCGCGGGCCGTGCCGGTCGAGGTGACCGTCCGGGTCGCGTGATCATCCAGACGTTCAACCCGGAGAACCCGGCGATCGTCTGCGCCCGCGATCACGACTTCCTGAGGTTCTACGATCAGGTCATCATCGAGCGTCGACAGGCTCGTTACCCGCCGTTCACTCGGCTCGTGAACATCGTTCTTCAGGGCGAGGATCGCTCCGAAGTGACCCTCGCCGCGCGAGAGGTTCGTGAGATGGTGGCCTCGACGCTCGGTGTTCAGGGGCCGCCGACCTTGCTCGGCCCTGTCGACTGCGTCATCGAGCGGCTCAACGGGCGCTGGCGCCGGCACCTGCTCCTCAAACTGCTCCACGTCGATCAGGTCCGCGCGATCGGCCAAGCCCTCGAAGCCTACGATCGTCGCGGGGTGCTGCTGACGGTTGACGTCGATCCATACTCCTTGATTTGACCCCTAGAAGGGAACGATCCTGGCATGAATTCGGTGTATCCTGAATCGAGGAGTCTCGCCCATGCCTGCTATTTCGATCACCGTCAACGGCGTCCAGAAGAACCTCGACGTCCCCGCCGATATGCCGCTCTTGTGGGCTCTTCGCGACCATCTCGGACTGACCGGCGCGAAGTACGGCTGCGGGGTCGGGGCTTGTGGCTCGTGCGCGGTTCTCCTCGACGGCGTCGCCTTTCGCAGTTGCCAGATCGGAGTCGGTGACGTCGGCGCGCGCAAGGTAATCACGATCGAAGGACTGAGCCCGAACGGCGACCACCCTCTCCAGAAGGCCTGGGTGGAACACGACGTGTCGCAATGCGGCTACTGTCAGACCGGGAAGATCATCGAAGCGGCAGCGCTACTGAACCGCAAGCCGAGCCCGACGGATGCCGACATCGACCAAACCTTCTCGACCCATATCTGCCGTTGCGGAACGTACCAGCGTATTCGCGAGGCGATCCATGCCGCGGCGAAGGCGGCAAGGTGAAGGAGAGCGCGATGGAACAACCGACTATCTCGGAAGATTGCACGATCGGAGTGAGCCGCCGGGGCTTCATCCGACTGGTGGGCGTCGCCGGCGCCGGACTCGTTCTCGGCTGTTATCTGCCCGGCAAGCACTCCGCCGCGTCCGACGCTCGGGGAGAAGGAGCGGCGGAACCGTTCGCGCCGAACGCGTTCTTGCGCATCGACGAGAAGGGCGTCGTGACGATCATCATCTCGAAGCCCGACATGGGCCAGGGCCCCCGTACGACCCTCGCGATGCTCGCCGCCGATGAGCTGGGCGTCGATTGGAAAGACGTACGGGTCGAGCAGGCCCCCGCCGATGCCCGTTTGTTCGGCGGCCAGACGGTGGGTGGTTCGAGCACCGTCCGCTCGATGTATCAGCCCATGCGGCTGGCCGGGGCGACGGCGCGGACCATGCTCATTGCCGCTGCCGCCAAGAAGTGGGGTGTCGAGGCCGACACTTTGACTCTCGTCGACGGAGCCGTCCGTCAAGGAACGAACGGAAAGAATCTGACGATCGGCGAGCTCGCGCCCGAGGCCGCGAAACTGCCGGTGCCACCCCGCGAGGAGGTGCGCCTCAAATCGCGCGACGAGTTCACGATCATCGGCAAGAAGACCGTCCGCGTCGACGCCAAGAACATTGCCACGGGTAAGGCGGTTTACGGTCTCGACGTGAAACCCGCCGGAGTCAAAGTCGCGGTGGTCGCCCGTACGCCGGCATTCGGAGCGAAGGTGAAGTCGTTCGACGCCGCCGCCGCCAAGAAGGTCCCCGGGGTTCAGCACGTCTTCGAGGTGCCGACCGGCGTCGCCGTAGTCGCCGACGACACCTGGGCGGCCATGAAGGGTCGCGATGCTCTCGTGGTGGAATGGGACTTGGGTCCGAACGCCGAACTCGACAGCGACACGCTTTACAAGTCGATGCGCGCCGCACTCGGCGAGCATCTCGCCATGCCCGCTGGAGCGAAGGTCCTCGACGCCGAGTTCCAGCTGCCCTTCCTCGCCCACGCCCCGATGGAGCCCATGAACTGCACCGTCGACGCCTCGGGCGGACAGTGCGTCATGTGGGTGCCGACCCAGAATCCGGGCTCTTGCCAAGACCAGGCCGCCCGCGTCCTGGGGATCGAGCCGAGCAAGGTCCGGGTCAACGTCACCCTCGTAGGCGGAGGGTTTGGCCGGCGCCTCAATGCCGACTATGCGGCCGAAGCCGTTCGCATCGCCCAGCAGGCGAATTGCCCGGTCCAGGTGCTCTGGACTCGTGACGACGACATGCGCCACGACTACTACCGGCCCGCGAGCGTCCACTCATGCCGAGCCGCGGTCGACGCGGACGGAAGGCCCTTGGGTTGGAGCCACCAGTACATCAACGCCGGCGGACGAGGCGGGCGCGGAGGATTCGGTGGCGCGGGTATCCCCTACGACATTCCTAATTCGGGATTGGCCCAGGGGTCCGTCCCGTCTCCGATCCCAACCGGGGCGTGGCGATCCGTCGAGAACACTCAGACCGGATTCGTGAACGAAAGCCTTATCGACGAACTGGCCCACCTCGCCGGGAAAGACCCTCTCGCGTTCCGCCTCGCCTACCTTCGCAGCGATCGGCTGAAGAAGTGCCTGGAGACCGCCGCTCAGAAGGCCGGCTGGGGTACTTCCCTCCCCAAGGGACGCGGGCGCGGAATCGGGTGTTTCGAAGGCTACGGCTCGCGAATCGCCCAGATCGTCGAACTCTCCGTCGAGGATGGCGAGGTGAAGCTGCACAAGATCACCGCCGTCGTGGACTGCGGACTCGCGGTAAATCCCCTGGGCGTCATCGCCCAAGTGCAGGGCGGGACGACGGATGCCCTCTCCTGCGCGCTCCGATCGGAAATCACGATCGAGGAAGGAGGCGTGGCCGAAGGCGGCTGGGGACCCTTCGGCTGGATGAAGATGCCCGATACGCCGCCAGTGGACGTCACCATCCTTCCCAGCGAAGACCCGAATCCGGGCGGGATGGGCGAGGTGGCGGTTCCCGCGATCACCGCCGCCGTCGCCAACGCGATCTTTGCTGCCACCGGCAAGCGCCTGCGCAAGCTGCCGATCCGGCGCTCTGACCTTGCCTAGATGGACGACGTCCTCGCCGCCCTCGAGGAGTGGGAACGACAAGGCCGGCGGTTCGCCGTCGGAGTGCTGATCGAGGTCGAGGGATCGAGCCCGCGTGAGGTCGGTGCGATCCTCGGCGTCCGTGAGGACGGCCTCACGGTCGGCTCCGTCAGCGGCGGATGCGTCGAAGCGGTAGTGGTGCGAGAAGCCCTCGGGCTGCTCGGGGGTGAACCGCCGCGCGTGCTTGAGTTCGGGCCCGATGATCCGTCCGATCCCTTTGAAGTCGGTTTGACCTGTGGCGGGCGCATCCGCGTCTTGGTCACGACGTGGCCCGGGTCGGTTGAGGAGGCTCGTTCAAGGGAGCGGCTGACCTGGCCGCTCCCGGGGGGTGGCGCCTTCGAGCAAAAGTGGACGCGACCTCGGCTCGTGATCGTCGGGGCGGTTCACATTGCCGTCGAACTGGTCCCGCTGGCGCGTTCGCTCGGCTTCGAGACCATCGTCATCGACCCGCGCTGCGCCTTTGCCGACCCGGCGCGGTTTCCTGTTTTGCCAGACCGGCTCCTGACCGAGTGGCCTGCGGTCTTCCTGCCGAGCCTCGGGTCTGCTGAAGAGCTGTTCGGCGTAGCCCTGACCCACGATCCCAAAATCGACGATCCCGCGCTCGTCCACTTTCTGAAGAGTGGCGCGCGATACGTCGGCGCGCTCGGAGGGAAGGCGAGCCGAGAAGCCCGGATCGACCGCTTCCGGCAGGCCGGCGTTTCGGATGAGAGTCTCCCCCGGCTGCGGATGCCGGTTGGACTCCCGATCGGAGCACGGACCCCCCAAGAGATCGCCCTGAGCATCATGGCCGAGATCGTCGAGGCCCGCCGTGGAGGCTAGCGAGGTCTCGGCGATCGTCCTCGCCGCAGGGCGTGGCTCACGCATGGGGGGTGGGAAGATGCTCCGGACCTTCGAGGGTCGCCCGCTCGTTATGCATGCGCTCGAGCCCCTCCTCGCGCTCGGTTTGGGCGAGATCGTCGTCGTCACTGGCTTCGACGCGGACGCCGTCGAGGCGGTTCTGCCGTCGGGAGTCGAAGCAGTTCGCTGCATGGCGTTCGAGTCCGGGATGGGAGTCTCGCTGGCGACGGGGGTGAGGGCCTGCCGCCCGGATGCCACGGCGTTCTTGGTCGTCCTCGGCGACATGCCTCGGGTGCCGTGTAGCCACTACTGCGCGCTTCTCTCGGAGGGAAGCGAGATCGTCGCGACGCGCTCAGTCGACTACGCAGGTCCTCCAACCCTCATACCGGCGCGATTGCGGAGCGACCTGGAGGCCCTCGAAGGTGATCGGGGTGCAAAGTCGCTGTTTGGCGATGGCGTCCGGTTCGTTTCGGCCGATCCCGACTGGGTGCAGGACTTCAATCACGCGATCGAGAGCCCCTAGGCCCACCCCGGCCCCGCAGGTATCATCTTCGTACCCGGACGTAGCTCAACGGATAGAGCATCAGTCTTCGGAACTGAGGGTTGGGGGTTCGAGTCCCTTCGTCCGGGCCAGTTTCGTTCCTTTCGGCAAGCGTCGCCAAAAGGCCGCAGAAGCCGCGGTGGGGCCCGCGCAATCCTTGAGCGCTCGATCGTCATAATCGGCAATGTGAGACGCATTGCGATCGGCTTGCTGCTCCTCGCCGCCGTCGTTGGCCGGCCCCAGTTTCTCTTGGTCCCCCAGGGAGAACGGGCCGGGAGCGTGACCCCCAAGGCCCTCAAGGCCGAGATGCACGCCTACGGGGCCTACGCAACAGCCCGCCTCGAGCTCACTTTTGCGACCGACCCGAACTGGAGTCGGGAAGTCGATTTCATGATGCGGCTGCCCGACAGCACCGAGGCCACAGGCTTCGCGTATTGGTTCGAGGACGAATACGTCGTCGCCAAGACTGTCGAGAAAGCCCGCGCCGCCCAGATCTACGATTTCATCACTTCGCGCCAGCGGGACCCGGCACTCGTCGAGATGGTGGGGCGGAGACAATTTCGCGTCCGCATTGCGCCGATCGATCCAGAAAAGGACCTTCGTGTCGAGATCAAACTTGTGATCACGCAATCGCGAGGCGCCCTCGCCTTGCCGCTGACCGCTCTCTTCTCACGCCCCCTCGAATCGGCCGAACTGACTCTGACCGCGCCTCTAGGGTGGAAGGAGAATTGGGGTCGCCCCGCCGACGAGGTCGATGGCCGCTCGGTCTATCGCTTCGAATCGAAGCCGTGGTCCGCACGCTCTGACTGGCGGGTTTCGCCTTCGGCCAACCCGGTGACGGTTTCGACGGGTCGCCCTCAGGAGGGAGAGGGAACCATCCTCGTTTCCTACACAGCGCCGCGCGACATGAAGAACCTCCGACTCGATGCTCCGGCGGGGACGCTGAGCAGCGTGTATCCGAAGAGCGTGGCGAGTCTCCGAGCGGGCGAGACCGTCACGTTCGCCGCCCGCATCGCCGCTGGCGCGCCCGGACAACTGGCCCTTGCGATCGGAGGCACGCGCTGGGTCCAGACGTTGCCCCGTGTGCCGTTCGCCGACCGAGCCGCGGTGGTCGCTTGGGGCGCCCGGCATGTCGCCGCCTTAAGAGATCCGGTGCAGATCCGCCGCTGGGGGATGTGGCTCGGCATCCCGACGAAGGAAACGAGTTGGCTGGCGGTCCCAAAGGCCGAAATGCAGGCCCTTCGGGAAGCCAGGTTCGCCGTCGCGATGCGCGAGTATTGGTTGCTTGCTTCGAAGTACGGCAAGAACTCGGCTCAGACGAGAACGGCACTCGCGAACTCGCGAACCCTCATGCGTGAGGCATTCCCGAACAGCCCCGATCGCGATTTCGAATGGCGCCTCGCGGACAGCCGCTGGGAAGCCACCGATGCGCTGGTTCAGCAATACGCCGCCGCCGTCGCCGCCTTCGGCGCGGGGAGCGCGCGGGCCAAGCAATTCGCCAGCGGGTATCGAAGAATCGCCGATCCGGAAGACGACGTACGGCGTTCTCTCGCCGATTCGCTCAATTCGGCCCTCCACAATCGCCTGTACGACCTAGTCGGCACCGACGATCCGCTGACCGAGACGCAAGCCAAAGCAACGCGATCCGAGATCGATCGGCTCTGGGACGCCCTCGATGCTCGCGTGCGGAAGGACATCGGCGTTCCGAGTCCGGTTTGGGAAGGCTTGGAGATCGCCGAAGGCCTGCGGCTCGGGGTTGGGGTAGAGAACACCCCCGCCAACCGCCTCGCTGCCCGTCGATCGGTCGCCGTTGCGCCGATGTTCGGCAACGTGTCTCGCTTGAGGCGAGAGGCCCGGGCGTCCTTGGCTTCGGGAGACTTTTATGCCCTCGCCGAGTCGTGGTTCTACGCGAACGGCAAACTGAAGACACCGACCCCTCTGGACGAACGCTTGAAGCAACTGGACCAGCGCCTTTCTCGCTACGGTTTGGAACCGAAAGCAGCCGCTCGTCAGATCGAGGCGATCGTTGGCACTCCGCCGATGCGACCTCATCCAGCGGTCGACGACCCGACCCAGCGACTCCTCACGGAAGATCAGGTGCGCTTCATCGGATACTATCACCTCGACCGCGCGCGAATCCTGGAGACGCTATACGGCTACCAGTTTCACCGGGCGTGGGCGAGCCGCTATGGCCTGGAGGCTTCCACACGGCGTGATCCCGCCGAATTGGCGAAGGCCACCGTCCTCTTGGAAGGCTGGGCCCGCGCGCTCGGCAAGCCGATCCCTGCGTCCGGAACTCCCCCTTCCCGGAGCTACTCTTGGCAGGGCGCCCGCGACGAATACGTCATCGCTTTGCGAGCGCACGGGCCTGACCACTCGGTCACCAAGGACGCTCGTCGTCGCATGGAGGCCGAGGACGCGCGAGCGGGCCGCCGGGGCCGCGTACAGTACCGGGCGGACGTCCTCCGCACCGAAATCGAGATCGACGGCCTATCTTGGCGTCAGCTGACGCCGGAAGAGTCCAATCGACGCGAAGAACTGGAGCGACGACGCAACGAACTCTTTGCACGCATGGGAGATCCGCTACTCGTGGTCGATGCTCCGAAGGACGCCCGGGTCAGCGCGCTACTCCCCGACGGTCGGCTCGTTCCTCTGACGTGGAATACCCAAGCCCTTCGGTGGGAGCATCGGTTCGACTTGCCGCCCGGCTCGCGAGAAGGCACGGTGGTGATTCCTGTTTGGATCGTTCTGGCAAGCGGCGTCGCCGAACAGCGCGACGTGCGCGTTCACATCGACCAGACTCCGCCCGGGCTAGCGGTGACCTGGACGCCAATCCCAGGCGGTTGGAGAATCGAGGTCCTCACTGAAACGGGGGTCGCCCGGGTAAACGTCGCGCTTCCCGACGGACGCCGTGTAGTGCTTGCGCGAGTCGGCGCGAGCGGCGGCCGAACCACTTGGCGGGCCGACGTTTCGGGTCCGATCGTCGGCGAAGCCATCGTGGTCGCGACCGATGCTGCCCACAACCGCACGGAGGTGCGCAAGTCGTTCTCCCCCTTGCCCTGATCCTTGCCGCCGGATCGCGCGAGATTGTCGTTCACGCCAACCACCGGTGCGTGACTGATCTCGCGGTCGACGCCGGCGGGTCGATCTGGGCGGGCACTTCGGGTGGCCTGCTCCAGTGGCAAGGAGACGATGTCCGGCTCTGGACCCGCGCCGACGGCGTTCCCGGACTTCGGATTCGGCGCGTGGATTTGGACTCCGACGGGGTTACCGTGCTCGCAGACGGCGCCGCGCTCCTCCGGGGCGGCCGGTTCGTCGCTGCGCATAATGAGCTTGCGGGGCGAGCCATCGCCTCGATTGCCGGCCTGCCCGGAAGGCCGATCGGCCAGACGAGGCTGGGCAAGGAGACGGTCTACGCGGTGCCGCTGTCCGGTCTTTGGGTCATCCGAAAGGGTAAGCCGGTTGCGATCGGCAACCCTCTACCCACGACGGCCTTGACCGCGGTGGCTCTCGATCGCAGCGGAGAACTCCTGGTGGGAACCGCCGATCGGGGAGTCTGGCGTCGCCGGGAAGGGCGCTGGGTTCCCTTGCCGCTACCCAAGTCCGGTCTGACGGGAGTCGACGCGACGGCGCTCTTACAGTTGGGAAAGGACCTCTGGATTGCGCCGAGGGAGGGAGCCGCCTATCGGTTGGGCCGTCCGGACTCTCCTTCCGCCGGTGCGCCGTGGCGATCGAGCGTTCATTGGAATGGAGTGAACCTCGTTCGAAAGGCCGATGGTCGGCTCGTGAGCGTGGATTCGAATGGACGCGAGGGGCCGTCCGGCTTGGTGCTTCCGCGGGTGAATGCGAACTCGATCGCCGTCCACGGTGACCGTCTCTTCGTTGCCCAGCATGGCGGATGGAGCGAGTTCAACGCCAACGGTGAAATCACCCACCGCTTCGACGTCCCCGCGCTAGCGGGCATGCCGACGACGGTCGTTTTCGCCGATGCGTCCCGTATTCTCATCGGCACGCAGAGCAACGGGCTGATCGAGGTCGATCGAAACTTGGGAGTCGTGCGACATATCCACGAAGCCCACGGCCTGACCGATGACTGGATCACTGCGATCGCCGCCGACGGCGCAGGCGGCTATCTGCTCGGCACGTTCGTGGGCGGGCTCCTGCGCTGGGACGGTGCGCGCGCCGTACACGTCGGCCTCGAAGGAGCCTGCATCATTCGACTTCTTGCCGACGGCGAACAGGTGTGGGTCGGCTCGCTGCAGGGCCTGCGCCTGTGGCGCGAGGGTCGGCTGGAGACTCCCGCTTGGGTCGCTCAGATCGAGCCGGACGTTTCGGACTTGGCGGTCAACGCGTCAGGGCTTTGGGTCGCGGCAGGTGGAGCACTGTTCGAGTGCAAGAGCCTTCGTCCGGATTCCTCTTCCGCGCCAGGCGATGAGCGCTAGGGAGGGGACTCGGGGTCCTCGTTCGGTCGGGCACGTTCGCGCCGGAAGGTAATCTCGCCTCGTGAAGCGGGAGCGAGGGGCGGTGGCGGTCGATCTGGGCGCCTCTTCGGGCCGCTTCGCCGCGGGCTGGCGAGAAGAGGGCGAACTGCGGTTCGAGATCGTCGAGCAAATCTCCCATGCACCGCGATTCCATGGGGGGCGCTGGGTTTGGGACCTTGACCTCCTCCTCGGCCTCTGTCGCCGCGCGATCGACTATGCGGGGGCGAACTTCCTTCGAGCGACGGTCGGGATCGACTCTTGGGGGGTCGATCACGGCTTCCTCGATCGCGAAGGGCGTCTGCTGGGCCCGCCGGTGTCGTACCGCGACCCCACTCACCAGCAGGCGATGAACTCGATCGAGTCCGAGCAGCCTCGTCTCTACGCTCTGACCGGAATCCAGCGGCAGCCGTTCAACACCCTGTGCCAGCTCATCGCCCGCCGGCAAGAGCAGCCCGATTTGCCGGAGCGGGCGACGTGGCTGATCCTTCCTGACTTACTTGGTTTTCTGCTGACCGGAGAGCGGGGCTACGAACTTACGCAAGCCTCGACGACCCAGCTTCTCGGTCTCGACCGTCAGTGGTGCCCCGAGGCGTTCGAACTCGCAGGCTGGCCGATTCCCGGCGAGCAGCCGATCTCGCCCGGCGGACCGATCGGGAGGGTGGCTGACGGCGTCGAGCTCGTGCGAGTCGGAAGCCACGATACCGCGAGCGCCGTTCGCGGCATGGGCGACCTGGCCGAGGATGAAGCGTTCTTGAACGCTGGAACTTGGTCGATCGTCGGCGCGGTTCTGCCCGAGGCCGTCACCACGGCGGAGGCCGAGGCGGGGAACTGGTCGAACGAACTGGCGGTGGACGGGCGAGTGCGGTTCCTCAAGAACGTCCCTGGCTTTTACGTCGTGAACCGGCTGCACGACGAACTGTCCCTCGCCGCCGACGTCCCCACATGGCTGGAGGCCGCTGACAACACATTCGAAGGGCGGTTCGACATCTTCGACTCGAGCCTGTACAACCCCGAATCGATGCCTCGTGCGGTCGAGGACTTGCTAGGTTCCGCACCCACCTCCGAGGGGGCATGGGCGAGCGTCGCGCTGGGCAGCCTCGTGGATGCCCTCGCGGATCAGGTCTACGAACTTTCGAAGTTGCTTGGTCGTCCGCTCCGGAAGTTGCGCGTCGCCGGGGGAGGCTCCCGAAGTGAGGCGTTTTGTCGGACGCTCAAGGATCGGACGGGGCTCGCGGTATCCAAAGGGCCGGCGGAGGCCACAGTGGTGGGCAACCTGCTCGCGCAGCTGGAGGGCAGTGTGATGGCGCGATGAGCGGCGGCCGCTCGGTTCGGTTGATGATCACGTGCCTCGTCGACGCGTTCTACGGTAAAGTCGGTATCGCGACGGTTCGCGTCCTCGAAGCGGCAGGCTACGCGGTGGACTTTCCAGACGACCAGACTTGCTGCGGCCAGCCTCCCTTCAACGCGGGGGATTGGGATGCCGCGCGCAGGATCGGTCGTCACTGCGCCGGGGTCTTTGGCGCAGATGGGGGACCAGTGGTGACGCCGAGCGCTTCGTGCGCGGCGATGACTCGGGACGGCTATGCGATGCTGGAGCATCCGGAATGGCCCCGAGCGTGGGAACTGGCGGAGTTCTTGATCGACGTGGCGGGTATCCGTGGGTGGCCGCCAGAGGGTAACTCACGGATGCCGGGACGGAGGGTGGCGTTTCATCAGGCCTGCCATGGGCGGGCGATCCACCTGAAGGACAAGCCCGCGCGGCTCCTGTCCATGGTCCCCGGCTTAGAGATCGTGCCGATTGCCGACCCGGAACAGTGCTGCGGCTTCGGTGGGGCGTTCTCGGTCACGCATCCGAACATCAGCGCTCGCATCGGGCTCGAGAAGCTGCGTTCGGTCCAAGAGTCGGGCGTCGAAGAGCTCGTGAGCGGCGACATGGGCTGTCTGATGCACCTGCGCGGCCTCATCGATCGGCATTCGCTGCCGCTTCGTACCCTGCACTATGCTCAGATCCTCGCAGAGGCGCTCGATGGCTAACCCACCCATGGAGGACTTCGCTCGACGGCTCCGACCCTCGACGCTCGAAGGAATCCAGTCGGCCACCGTGGGACGCGTTCGCGAGCGAGTCCGCTTGCTGCCTTTTGTTTTCGCCGACGTCGAGGCAGCTCGAACTCAGGCTGCCTCGATCAAGGACGAGGTGCTCGCAGACTTGGGAGGAAACCTGGTCCGCTTCGAGGCGGCGTGCCTGAAGCATGGTATTCAGGTGCATTGGGCTCTCGATGCAGCCCGAGCGCGCGAGATCGTCCTCGACCTGGCGTCTCGCGCGGAAGGCCGGTTGGTGGTGAAAGCCAAGTCGATGGTGACCGAGGAGATCCACCTGAACGCCTTCTTGGAGGCAGCCGGCTTCGAGGTCGTGGAGACCGACCTCGGAGAATATGTCGTTCAAATCGATGGCGACCACCCGAGCCACATCGTCGCGCCGATCATCCACAAGACCCGATACGAGGTCGCGCGAAGTTTCGCTCAGAAGGGGCTCGGGCCCTATACCGAGGACCCCGGCGAGCTCACCCTGCAGGCTCGGGCTCGCCTGCGGGAGAAGTTCCGCACGGCCTCGATCGGGATTAGCGGGGTGAACTTCGGCGTCGTCGAATCGGGCCGATTGGTGTTGGTCGAGAACGAGGGAAACAGCCGGCTCTCGACGACGGCGCCCAGCATCCACATCGCGATCATGGGCATCGAAAAGCTGATTCCGCGAGAGGCGGATCTGCCTTTGTTTCTGCGTCTGCTAGCGGGGTCTGCGACGGCCCAGCGGATGACCACCTACGTCCATCTGATTTCGGGCCCTCGCCGCGAGGACGAATCGGACGGACCTCGCGAGGTCCACCTCGTCCTGCTGGACAACGGGCGCTCCGCGATACGGAGTGGCCCCTATCGGGACGTGCTGCGTTGTATTCGGTGTGGGGCTTGCCTCAACGTTTGCCCGGTGTACCGTCAGGCCTCGGGGCACGCGTATCGACACCCCTACTCGGGTCCGATCGGAGCGGTCTTGACGCCTTTGTTGGAAGGTTTGGAGAAGATGGGCGACCTTGCTCGGGCGAGCACGCTTTGCGGCGCGTGCGAGGAGGTCTGCCCGGTCAAGATTCCCTTACCGCACCACCTGCTGAGGCTGCGCGACGAGGCGGCGCGGCAGGGACTCGCGCCGAAGGGGATTCCATGGAGCCGGTTTGCGTCGGTTGCTGACGAACCTCCGATGTGGCGAAGCGGATTGACGCTTCTGCCGTTGGCGTCTGGGCTGTCGGAGAAGGGTTGGAGCGAGGTGCGAGCCGCGCCGCGAAGGGAGGGTCGCCCATTCAGAAGGTGGTGGGATGAGCGATCGTGAAGCGATCCTGGCGAGAATCGGCTCCGCTTGGCCCTGGCAGGCCGCTTCGACGGAGGTTGTCGGTCGACCTGTCGAACGGGAATCTTGGGCCCTGTTTACCGAAAGACTCCATGGGCTAGGAGGGGAGGTCGCGGGGCCGGAGGCCTTGACGACTCTAGTCGAGCGGTCGGTCTACTCGGACGAGGATGCCGCTGCCTACCTGCCGGAGGGCGTCCGATGCGTCGACGATCCATGGCAGGCCGAGATCGGGGTGACCCTGGTGGATTGGGCAGTTGCGGAGACGGGTTCGCTCCTGATCGCCACCGGTTCAGACCGGCGTCGGCTGGCGAGCCTTTGCCCGCCGCACCACTACGCCTTGGTGCCCGAGGGTCGACTGTTGGCGACCCTCGAAGAGGCGCTAGGGCATCTCACGGTCCGAACGACGGTCCTCGTCACCGGGCCGAGTCGCACCGCGGACATCGAGGGCGTTCTCATCCGTGGAGTGCATGGGCCGGGTTCGCTCACGGCAGTCAGACTTTAGGCCGATCCGAAAGCAGTTAATCGCTCCTCAGCCTTGGCAAGTCGCTCGGTCAGATCGGCGGCATTATCCGTTAGCTTTTCGACGGCTTCTGGCTTGGCTCTTTCGCGAAACATCGGATTATCGAGCTGAGCCTTGACTTTGTTGAGTTCCGCGGACAGCTTATCGATTTCTTTTGTCAGTCGTTCTCGCTCCTTGTCGAGATCGATGAGCCCTTCGATCGGCAGAAACAGCTCGACTCCCTGGACCATAGCCGAAAGGCATTGACCATTTGGTTTGCCGATCGTGAAGGCTTCGACCCAAGCTTGGGAGGCGATCACCCATTCTCCACCGTCGAGGTCCCCTTCGGCGTAGGCCACGGGTACGGATCGCATAGCGGCGAGGCCGGCTTCCGCTCGGAGCGCGCGCAGGGCGCGCGTAATCTCGAACCAGCGCTCGACGCGCCGCTCGGATTCCTCGTCGCGGAACGAAGGCGGCACTTCAGGCCATCTCGAGGCCATCAGGAACTCAGCCTTATCTTGAATTGGCAGGTGGCTATAGATCTCCTCGGTGATGTGGGGCATGATCGGGTGCATCATCGCCAGGAACGAGGCGATCGAGCGCAGCAGCACCCACTGGGGTACCGCCTTCGTGGCAGGATCTTGGAGCCGCGACTTGCTCACCTCGATATACCAGTCGCACAATTCGCTCCAGAAAAACTCGTAAAGCGCTTGAGCGGCCGGCTGGATGTCGTACCCATCGAGCGAATCGCGCACGGCGTTGTCCAAATGGTGAAGGCGACTGAGGAGCCACCGATCGACGATGGCGAGCTCATTTGGAGGGTCGTTCGAAATGTCGATCGGCGAATCGACGTTCATCATGACGAAACGCGAGGCGTTCCAGATCTTATTGCAAAAGTTGCGTGCTTCTTCGGTCTTACGTTCGCTGTATCGAATATCTTGGTTCGCTCCAGCCTGACTCAATAGCGTGTAACGAATTGCGTCGCCACCGATACGTTCTATAACTTCCATCGGATCGATACCAGTGCCCAAGCTCTTGCTCATTCGCTGTCCCTTCTCGTTGAGAACCGTGGCATAAATGAACACGTCGTGGAAGGGTACTTCCTTCATAAAGTCGAGACCCATCATCATCATGCGCGCCACCCACAGGTAGAGGATGTTCCGATCGGTGATGAGCACATCAGTGGGGTAGCGCTCCTTCAGGTCGTCGGTTTCGGCTGGCCAGCCGAGCGTGGCGAACGGCCAAAGGCCACTGCTGAACCAGGTGTCCAGAACGTCGTCGTCTTGTCGCGCGATCGCTTTGGCGCCGGCTTTCGCCTGAGCCTCGTCCCAGGAGAGTGCCGCGAAGGCCTCTCCGTCGGCCGTGTAGTAAACCGGGATCCGATGCCCCCACCAAAGTTGGCGGCTGATGTTCCAGTCTCGGATGTTCTCCATCCACTCCATATAGATGCGCTCGTACCGTTCGGGAAAGAAGTTGGTCTCCCGTTCCTGCACGGCGCGGATCGCTGGCTCGGCGAGTTCGGACATCCGGGCGAACCACTGCTCCGAGAGGAGGGGCTCGATGACTTCGCCGGAGCGCTCGCTGATGATGAGTGCGATTTCTTTGTCCTCGACGTGATCCAAGAAGCCTCCGGCTTCGAGGTCTTCGACGATCTTCTTGCGCGCGGCGTACCGGTCGAGGCCCGCATAGGGGCCGCCGAGCTCGTTGATGCGGGCGGAATCGTCCATGACGACAGGCATGCCGAGGCCGTGCCGTACCCCCACCTCGTAGTCGTTCGCATCGTGGGCTGGGGTGATCTTCACCGCACCGGTGCCCTTCTCAGGGTCGGGATAGGTGTCGGTGATCAGCGGGATCTCCCGGTTCATCAGCGGCAGAATCAGAGTCTTGCCGACGAGCCCGTCATAGCGCTTGTCGCTTGGGTGGACGGCCACGGCGACGTCGGCGAGCATCGTTTCCGGCCGTGTAGTTGCGATCACGACATACCCGCTCCCATCCGCGAAGGGATAGCGTATGTGATAGAACTTGCCGACCGTGTCGCGCCGCTCGGTTTCGATGTCGCTCACGTTCGTTTTGAGCACCGGATCCCAGTTCACGACGCGCTTCCCGCGGTAAATGATGCCTCTTTCGAACCAGTCGATAAAGACCTTCAAAACGGCCTCGGCATAGGCCGGGTCGAGCGTGTAGCGCTCGCGGGACCAGTCGAAGGCGCAGCCGAGCGAGCGCAGCTGCCGAGAGATCGTGCCGCCGGACTCCTCGCGCCACTCGAGGACGTGCTCGACGAACTTCTCTCGCCCGATCTCCGAAGCCCGGATGCCTTCGGCCTTCAGCTTCTGGGTAACGACTTTTTGCGTCGCGATCCCGGCGTGGTCCTGGCCCGGCAAGACGAGCACGCTCTTGCCGAGGAGGCGCTGATACCGCCCGAAGAGGTCCTGGATGGGATAGCAGAGCGCGTGCCCCATGTGCAGCGAGCCCGTGATGTTCGGTGGCGGAATGGTAATGGTGAATCTGGGCTTGGACGGATCGGGATCGGGCTGAAAAAGCCCTGCGCGCTCCCATCGCTCGTACCAGCCGGTCTCCACCTGGGAGGCGTCGTAACGCGAAGAAAGAGTGGTGTCTGCCATGTTGTCTCCCTCCCCTTCCGGTCACGAAGGGGTCGGGCAGATTATACCGGGGGCGGCAACGTTTCACGGGGAACATTGGTGACTGCTGAGCCGCTGAAAAGATTCCGCACCACTTCCTCCACCGACACCGCCTCTATCGCGACGTCACTCACCGGGAAACGCTGCAGAATCTCACCGGTGATCGCCGCGGTGCGCGCACTTGGAATTGCCAGCACTACACACCCCTCCTCGCTCTCCACGATCTCGCCGAAGAACGCCAACTCCTCGGCCGGGACCCCGTTTTCGAACGTCAGGCGCAGGCGCTTTGAATCGGAGTAGGCCGCCGTCAACGAGTCCAAGGTCCCGTCGAAGATCAACGCACCGTGGTCGATCACCACGACCCGGTCGCAAACTTCCTCGACGTCCTGCATGTAGTGGCTCGTCAGAATGACCGTGCTCCCTTCGCGCCGATTCAAGTCGAGCAAGAAGTCCCTAATGCGCTTCTGGCTCACGAGGTCGAGTCCGATCGTCGGCTCGTCGAGGAAGACGACTTTCGGCGCATGGAGTAGCGCGGCGACGAGTTCACACTTCATCCGCTCACCCAGGCTTAGTTTTCGCACCTGCTGGTTGATCTTGTCGGTGATCTGAAGCGCTTCCACTAAGTAGTCGACCCGCTCTTTGAACGCTTTCTCGTCGACGTCATAGAGTTCGCGCAGGACCACGAACGAGTCCCATGCCGGCAGGTCCCACCAGAGCTGGTTCTTGTTCCCCATTACTAGCGATATCTGGCGGAGCATATTGGGATTCCGATCGAACGGCCTGAAGCCGAGCACGCGGGCTTGTCCGGAGGTCGGGTACAGGATTCCGGTAAGCATCTTCAGCGTCGTCGTCTTGCCCGCGCCGTTCGGGCCGAGGAATCCGACCAGTTCGCCCTGCTCGACCGAAAGCGTGATTCCCTTGACCGCTTCGACGTACGTCTTCTGTCGACTGAAAAGGGCCTTGATGCCGCCCCAAATGCCCGGCTGCTTCTTGTTCGAGACGTAGGTCTTCGCAAGATCGATCGCCTCGATGACGGGCATGACCTTGGTTTTACCTGGTGGCCGGCCAAAGCAGGATTACGGCGATGGGCACGGCGGTGAGGAAGAAGGAATCGAGCCGGTCGAGAACACCGCCGTGACCTGGAAGCACGACGCCGCTATCCTTCACCCCGAACCGGCGCTTGAGTGCGCTCTCGGACAGGTCGCCGACTTGTCCTAGAATCCCTGCCGTAAGACCAACTGCGACCCAGCGCCACGTCTCGACCTCCAGCCAAAGACCCAGGGCCCACGCGGCGGCGAGGCAGCCCGCGAGGTTCGCGAGTGCTCCCTCCAGGGTTTTGCCCGGTGAAATCCGAGGCGCCAGCTTGACGCGCCCCAGCGTCCGTCCTGCTAAGATGGCGAGCGTGTCGCCGACCCACAGCGGCACCAGCGCCATCAATGCCAAATTCGCCGAAAAGGCCTGGCCGGGCTCGACGATTCCAGCTTCGTGAAGGACGATGAGCGCACCGAACGGGGCGGTGATCCAGCCGATCGCCCAAGGAAGCACCTTCTTCCGGGTCGGCGAGACGCGTGCAAGCCCGACGAGGCCAGAGATGAACATGGTTCCGAACACTGCCACGGCGACTTCCCCGAGGCCCGAAACCCAGGCGAGGATCGCCACGACCGGCCAGAAAGCGTCGATGAGGACGAATCGGACCCGGTCGGGGTCTACCATCGCAACAAGCTCGTCGAAGGCGAAACACCAGGCCGTGATTGCGAGGAGCAGGATCGGCCAAGGCGACGTCGAGAAGAGAACCGCCAAGACGATGGGGATCGCGATAACGGCGGTGAGAATCCGCCGGACCATGTTCGGTCGTGGCCGAGCTTCGGTCATGCTAGGCGACCATTCCGGCATCGCCGATCGCCTGCGCGAGCTTGCGCTTGGCCCGCTGAAGTGCATTGTCGATGGCCTTGGCCGGGCGGTTCAGATGCTCGCTCATCTCGCGGTAGCTGCGTCCCTCCGCATATCCGTCGAGAACCGATCGCTCAAGATCTGTGAGCGCGGCGGCCATCAATACGTGCACGTTATGGGCCAATAACATAGAGACATCATGCCCGTCTATCGTCGACGGAGTCTCCTCGGCGTTCTCCAAGACCACCGAGGCATTGAGGGCCAGGTGCTTCTGTCGACGAGATGCCCGGACTGCGCTCTGAATCTGACGGGTGACACACATGTCGGCAAACGGCCGAAATCCCGAGCGTAGATCGCCACGAAAATCACGGATTGCCTCGAAGAGCCCGATCATCCCTTCTTGGACGACATCGTCGTGGTCGGCACCATAAACGAAGTAAGCACGTGCTCTGAACTCGACCAATGTCCGGTAGCGGGCGATCAGGCACTCGGCAGCACCTCGCGAGCCGCAACGCGCCAAGAGGACGACCTCTTCGTCGCGCAAGTGCCCGAACCTGCTATCGAATCCGCTCGCTTCGAAGAACCCCATTTCGCTCGTCCATGACCGAATCGGGCAACCGCCCTCCGCTACAGTATATGACGAAACCGGTAGTTTTGCCAAACGAAATCTCGAAAAATTGCTCTCGCCCTGCTGAACAAGCCGAGGATCGGGGTAGTCCAATCTCCCGAGGATTCTTTGCTATGAAAGTTCGTCTCGTGATTCTGGCGTCTATCGCCACACTGTTCGTCGTTGGTGTCGCCGTTGCTCAAAACACTGCCGCCGCTGCTCATGGCCGGGGCGTTGCCCGAAACGAGCAGAACGTCCGCGGCACCTTCAATTTCGAGGTAGGCCGTCGCCCGCGAGAAGGCGGCGGATCGCCCATCATCGCCGGGCGCCTCACCTTCCGGTCGGAGAATCCGACAGAGCGAGTGGTCACCGAGGTGACGATGACTCAGATCGTCCAACTGGCCTTCGCGAACCCCAAGGTCTCCGAGTTCGGCGGCCGCGGCGTTCTCGTGCGCCGAAACGGCATTGGGGAGACGCGGAGATTCGAGGGCCGGCTTTCGGTCCGAGTTCAGGACCGGCGCACCAACGGCCGCGGCGAGCCCGATCTATTCCGGATTCAGTTCTGGAGCGCCGACAATCGGCAGCTTCTAAACTTCAACGCCCGCGTGCTCGACGGCGACATCGTCGTTCGCATGTAGCCCTCACAACACTACGGTGCCCTCGATCGAAGGATCGAGGGCACCGTAGTGTTAATCAGTCTCCGAAATCCAGGCCGCGCTTCTGAACGATGTCGCGCAGGAGCTTTCGCCCGCGGTGAATTCGGGAGCGGACCGTGCCGATCGTGGTCCGTTGCTGATCGGCGATTTCTGAGTAGGTGAGGCCCTCGAGATCGACGAGAACGATTGCCGAGCGGTAGACATCAGGCAGTTCGTCGAGCGCGCTCCTCAGCTCGGCGCTGAACTCGGCGTGAAGGGCTTCCTCGACCGGGGTGGGACCCGGATCCGCGATTGGGAGCTCTTGAATCTCTCCGTCGGACGGGCTAATGAGGCTATTGAGCGATTCGGCCCGGCGAATCGGGTTGTCTCGACGGCGCAGGTCGAGATAGGCTCGCTGCATGATCCGTAGAAGCCAGTTGAGGAAGGGGCGGTCAGGCGAGTAGGAATCGAATCCCTTCCAGGCCTTGACGAACGTTTCTTGGAGCAGGTCCTCCGCCTCGGAGGGGTTTCGAGTGAGTTGCAATGCCATCGACAGGGCGCGTCTTCGCGTCTGCGCCATCATCTGCTCGAAGAGCCGCTCATCAGCGGCGGTCCGCTCGCGGACGTACTCGGTCATTTCCTCAGCAATCGCACCCATTCGGAACCTCCTTGACTATACAACTATTTAGAACGCGAACATCGGGCTCGGGGTTCCCATCACATGAAATCATGTTTATTGTAGCCCCTTTGGCCCTCGCGATCCCGGGACTCAGTTGGGATAGATCCAATCTTCGAGGTGCTGGCGCGTGAGCTTGTAGTAGCGGCGAGGTTTGGCCTCGATGATTTGCCGCTCGATCAGGGGCTTCAGCTCGACGAGGCGCTCGACGGTGTCGGTGGTCTCGAGGAGCCGCTGCTTCTCGATATTGCCGAGGGTGAGGTAGTTGGCGACCACGAAGGAGAGGGCGGTGGGGTCGGACGGGTACAGAATCTGGATGTTGTAGTCGGGGCGCCCGAACATGCCCTCGATGAGCACACGGAAGCTTTCTCGGACGTCCATCACGAGGGCTTCGGTCCGGGGGTCTTCTTCGACTGCGCATTCGACGACTGGTTCGACCTGACCCACGAGATACTGCTTGGAATCATCGAGCGATCTGACGCGAAAGCGACGTTCACCGCGAACATTCACGTCCATGTGCCCGTCGTCATAGGTGTTCACGCGCTGAACGCGGACGGCGGTGCCGACCATGTACGGCTCGGCGATGCCACCGACTTCGGGTCCGTTTCGGATCAGGACGACGCCGAAGGGCTGGTCGAATTCGATGCACTGGTTGACCATCTGGCGGTATCGGTCTTCGAACACGTGGAGCAGGAGGGAGGCATAGGGGAACAGCACCGTATGAAGGGGGAACAAGGGCAGTTCTTCGAGATGCTGAGCCATCCGCGTCTCCATTATATCAAGAGCCACCGTCGCGGCTTCAGGTTCGCCCAAGCCTGACGCTCGGCGGGTAATCTAGCGAGAGGATTAAGTGTGCCTACGGATACGAGAAAGGACAGCCCGGAAGGAGAAGGTTTGTACGTGGATGTGAATGAGTTGCAAAAGTTGCTCGATCAAGCGAATCGAGAACTCGAGCAACTGAAAAACCAGAACGAACTCCTTCAGAAGGAGCGCCAGGATCTCCTGAGCAAACTGAACGGCCAAGCGACCGCGACGCGGAGCGCGGCCGATTCGGGCGTTGACGTCACCCCCATCAACGAGGCTGACGTGACCTTGCGGAGGCTCGTGCAGCGTATTGCCATGATCCTGCAGGCCGAGAAGATCACGATCATGTTCTACGATCGTGAAAAGGGCGAGCTGATCGGCATCCCGCCCGCCTATGGGGTCGACGAAGAGCACCTCAAGATCTTCCGCATACGGGCCACCCACGGTATCTCCGGCCTCGTCTTCCGAGAGGGGGAGCCGACCATCTTCCACGACGCGGACAACGATCCTCGCGCCCAGGAGGACCCGTTCGGGCTCCTCCATGTGCAGAACGGCATCACCGTTCCCCTCGTCATCGAGAAGCGCGACGAAGAGAATCGGGTCGTCGACCGCACCACGATAGGCGTGCTGCACGCATTCAACAAGCGGCACGGCGAAGACTTCAACGACGAGGACGTTCGCCTCTTGGAGCGGATGGCGCGCAACGTCGGATCGATTATCGCCAACCTTCAGCTTTATCGCGAGGTCGTTGAGGAGCGAGAGGAACTGCTCCAGACGTTCGAGTCCCTCAGCGCAGGACTCGTGCTGGTTTCTCCCGAGGGCAGGCTGAGCCAGATCAACGCCACTGCCCGCGCGGTGTTCGGCCTCGACCAGAGCGCGATCGGCAAGAACGTGGCCGAGCTCGTTCGCAACGACCAGTTTCACGACGCCCTTGTCGCCGCCGGCAACCAAGCCGAAGGCGCAAAGCGCGAGCTCTACCTGGTCATCGGCGGCGCGGAACGGATCTACGAGGTTCAGGCCGCGGCGGTCCATGGCGAAGACGGCAAAGAAGTCGGCGTGGTGGCGATCATGAACGATGTCACCGAGATCCGGAACATCGACAAGATGAAATCGAGCTTCGTCGCCATGGCGTCGCACGAACTCCGGACGCCGCTCACGGCGATCAAGGGATTCAGCAGCACCCTCCTCGAAGGCGTCGACCAGGACCTCTACTCGAAGGAGGACCAGCGCGAGTTCCTCGGAATCGTCGTTCAGGAGTGCGATCGCCTCCGCCGCCTCATCGACGACCTGCTCAACACGAGCCGCATCGAGGCCGGCGAGTCACTGAAGCCCAACTACAGCGAGGTCGACATCACCGATCTCATCGATAAGGTCGTCAAAGTGCAGCAACAGGCCACCCACAAGCACACGATCAAGCTGAACAAGTACAACGAACTCCCCGAACTGATCATCGGTGACCAAGACAAGCTCGATCAGATCTTGACCAACCTGATGAACAACGCGATCAAGTATGCGCCCGAGGGAGGCGACATCACGATCCACGCCAAGAACGAAGGCGAAACCTTGCTTATCGGCGTCGAGGACCAGGGCCTCGGAATCCCCGCCGATCATTTAGGAAAGGTCTTCGAGAAGTTTCACCGGGTCAACAACGAAGACAACCGAAAGATCTACGGCACCGGACTCGGACTCTATCTGGTGAAGCACCTCGTGGAGGGAGTCCACATGGGCAAGATCTGGGTCGAATCGGAGGTCGGGAAGGGCTCGACGTTTTGGTTCCGAATCCCCTGTAAGCTCGATATCGAGCAGGCCAAGGAAATCAACAACTAGCCCGGGTCGGGTTGGCCCCGACTGGTATCCTCTCACCTATGCCCTCCCGTATTCGCAACGTCGGCATCATCGCGCATGTCGACCACGGCAAGACAACGCTCGTCGACGCCATCTTTCGGCAAGCGGGGGTCTTTCGGGAAAACCAGCACATGGCCGACCGTGTCATGGACTCGAACGACCTCGAACGGGAAAAGGGCATCACCATTCTTTCCAAGGTGGCTAGCGTACGGTATCGGGACACCAAGATCAACATCGTCGATACGCCCGGACATGCCGACTTCGGCGGTGAGGTCGAGCGGGTGCTTAGCATGGTCGATGGCGTCTTGCTCGTGGTCGATGCGTGCGAGGGGCCGATGCCGCAGACGCGGTTCGTTCTTCGAAAGGCGCTGCAGTCGGGCGTCAAGCCGATCGTGTGTATCAACAAGATCGATCGGGACGGCGCTCGCCCGTTGGATGCCTACGACAAGACCATCGACCTCTTCATCGACTTGGGCGCCAGCGAGGACGACCTGTTCTTTCCGCACCTGTACACGAGCGGAGCCGGAGGCTTCGCTCGGGTCAGCCCAGATGGCAGCGAGCAGGACATGCGCGAGCTGTTCGAAATGATCGTGAACTCCGTTCCGCCACCTGACGCCGATCCCGAAGGTCCTTTTCGCGTGCAGGTAAATAACCTGGACTATTCCGACTACCTCGGCCGAATGTTCGGCGGCAAGATATTGAGGGGCAAGGTCGAGGTGGGCGACCGGGTTACGCACGTCAGCCCCGATGGAAGCCGGACCAACAGCTTCAATGTCACGAAACTGTGGGTGTACGAGGGGATCAAGCTTGCCGAGGTCGAGCGGGCCGGTGCGGGCGAGATCGTGATGCTCGCCGGGCTCGGCGACGTCATGCTTTTCGATTCGATTTGCGCGGCGGATGCCGTCGAGCCGCTGCCCGGCATCGAGATAGAACCTTCGACGCTGAGCATGACTTTCTATGCCAACAACTCTCCGCTCGCCGGAAGGGACGGGGGCAAGTTCCTCACGATCCACAAGATTCGCGAGCGACTGGAGAAGGAAGAGATCATCAGCGTCAGCATCCATATCGACCCGGAGAGCCCCGCCGACGCGGTGAAGGTCTTCGCCCGAGGCGAACTGCAGCTGGCGATCCTCATCGAAACCATGCGACGCGAAAGCTTCGAAATGCAGATTTCACGTCCGCAGGTCATCCTGAAACGCAACGAGGCCGGCCAGATCGAGGAACCTTACGAAATCGTGACCCTCGAATTGCCCGAGGAGGCGGTGGGACCCGTGATGGAGGATCTCGCCCGACGAAAGGGCGACATGCTCGATATGCAGAAGGACGATTCGGGCCGAGTGCGGCTCGAGTACCTTATCCCTACTCGCGGCCTCATCGGATTTCGGTCGAACTACCTGACGCAAACTCGCGGTCTCGGCATCATGGCCAGCCTCTTCGAAGGCTATCGCGAGTACAAGGGCGAGATCCAGAGCCGCACGCAAGGCTCGCTTATCGCGAAGGACCCGGGCAAAATCACGCGGTACGCCTACGAAGACATCCAAGAGCGTGGAACGCTCTTCTATCCGGTGGGGACCGAAGTGTACGGCGGCATGATCGCGGGGGCGAACGCCCGCGACGAGGACCTCGTCGTGAACGTGACCAAGACCAAGGCGGCCACCAACATCCGGAGCGCAACGTCGGAAGCCACCACCGTGCTCGACGCCCACCGGGATTTCTCTCTCGAACAGGCCCTCGCCTGGCTTCGCGAGGACGAGCTGCTGGAAGTCACTCCGAAGATGCTGCGGTTCCGCAAGAAGGTTCTCGACCACAGCGAGCGGCGCGTCGCCGAGCGTCGTAGCGAAGTATCGGTTTAGGGCTAGAACCGTAGGCTTTTCGGAGGCTCGGCGCCGCGCTCGCCGAGCCGTTCCATCTCGGCGGCGAACCGCCGGAAGACGCTCCAATAGACGCTGTCGCGGTCCAGCCCCTCCCAGAAGTGCTTGCTCCGCTTGCAGAGGAGGACATAGTAGCCGAACATATAGTGGGCGACCTCGCGGTTGATGATTCGGCTGTTCACCATGAGCGCAACCTCCTCCAGGAAGCCCACGAAGTTGCGCTTCTCCTGGATGCTCACTTCGGCGAGCGAGGGATCATCGGTGGCGAGGAGGTCGAGGATTTCGCGGTATTGCGGCGTTTCGAGGAATCTCCGCCGCATCTGGACGAAGTGCTGCGCACGCTGCTGATGACCCTGCCGGGCGTATTCGAGGACGCCGCTCAGAAACGTGATGAGCGCGACGAGGCCGCCGAGCACGATCGCCAAGTCCTTCAGGAACGAAAGCAGTTCCGGAGGCATCCTAGGCCCCCAAACCGAGGACGCGCATCAGGAGGGCCTTCTGGGCGTGGAGCCGGTTCTCGGCCTGGTCGTTCACCCTGCTCTGCTTGCCGTCGATGACCTCGTCGGTGACCTCGAAGCCACGCCTTGCGGGGAGGCAGTGCAGGAAGATTGCGTCGGGATCGGCCATCTCCATCACGCGCTGGTCGACCTGAAACTCGCCGAAGATCTTCATCCGGTGCTCTTGCTCGTGTTCGTCGCCCATGCTGACCCACACGTCGGTGTAGACGACTTTCGCCCCCGACAGACCCTCTTCGAGGTCGTCGGTCTGCTTCATGCCCTCGATCGGCTCGAGCCGGAAGTTCTCCGGCCCGCAGATGGTGAACGGGTAGCCGAGGCCGGTGGCGAGCTTGGCCAGGCTCCGGGCGACGTTGTTGCCATCGCCGACGTAGGTGATCGCGACCTTCTCCTCGCCGAAGACCTCGCGGACCGTCATCATGTCGGCAAGCGCCTGGCAAGGGTGCTCCATCTCGGTCAACGCGTTGATGACGGGCACGTCCGCGTACTCGGCCATCGCCACGAGGTCCTTCTGCCAGTAAAGCCGGGCCACGATCGCGCTGCACCAGCGCGCGAGGTTCTCGCTCACGTCCTTGATGGCCTCGCGAGTGCCCATGCCGATGTCGCTCTTGCCGAGGTGGATCGCGTGTCCGCCGAGCTCTCGAATCGCCGACTCGAAGGAGACTCGGGTGCGCAGGGAGGGTTTCTCGAAGACGAGCGCGACGGTTCGGCCTTCGATCGGCTGGATCACCGCCGGCGCGAGACGGCGGCGCTCCTTGAGGTAGGCGGCGTGGGCAAGAATCTCCTCGGCCTCGGTCGGGTGGATGTCGTCCATCGCGAGGACGTCGTGAAGCGGCGTCGGGCGTCGAACATGGATCGTCGCCGCCATCGTCGGCGCCGGTACGCCCAGCGCTTCGGCGAGGATGCCCAAGCAGCGATCGACGTGCTCCTCGCGGACGATGAGCGGCGGCACGAACCGCAACGTGTTCTCGTCCGTCGCATTGATAATCAGCCGCTTCTCGAAGCAGGTCGCGACGATGTCGCGGGCGATCGGCTGCTCCAACTCGGCTCCCACCAAGAGGCCGGCGCCGCGCACCGCGCCCACCGGCGCGCCCAATGCGCGGAGCCCTTCCATCAGGTAGGCCCCCACGCGCTTGGCGTTCTCGAGCAGATCCTGGTGCTCGATCGTGTCGATCACCGCCAGCGCCGCCGCGCACGAGATGGGGCTGCCGCCGAAGGTCGAGCCGTGGTCGCCGGGCTCGAAGAGGTCGGCGGCCTTTCCGCGGGCGAGGCACGCGCCGATGGGCACGCCGCCGCCGAGGCCCTTGGCGGCCACGAGCACGTCGGGCACGATGCCGTGCTGCTGGAACGCGAACCACGTCCCGGTGCGCCCGATGCCGGTCTGCACCTCGTCCAGGATCAGCAGCGCGCCGTGCTCGGTGGCGAGGGCCCGCGCTTCGGCGAGAAACTCGGTCGTCATCGGGTGCACGCCGCCTTCGCCCTGGATCGGCTCGAGGTAGATGGCGGCGGTCTTATGGCCGACCGCCTCGCGCAGCCCGGCCAGGTCGTTCGCCTCGATGTGTCGGAACCCGGGCACGAGGGGGGCGAACTGGCGCTGGTACTTGCGCTGCCCCGTCGCGCTGAGGACCCCCAGCGTGCGCCCGTGGAAGCTTCGGTGGAGCACGACGATCTCGTAGTCGCCGTCGGGGCGCTTCTGGTTGCCGTGCTTCTTGGCCAGCTTCACCGCGGTCTCGTTCGCCGTCGCCCCGCACGTGGTGAAGAAGGCGCGGTCCATGCCGGAGATCTGCGTCAGCTTCCGCGCAAGTTGCGCTTGAGGGGCCGTCATCAGCAGGTTCGAGGTGTGGATCAACTGCTGGGCCTGGCGCGTGATGGCGGCGACCAGCGCCGGATGGCAGTGGCCGAGCGAACACACGGCGATCCCCGCCAGAAAGTCGAGGTACTCGTTCCCCCGGTTGTCCCACAGGCTGCATCCCGCGCCCTGCACGAACAAGGCGGCCTGTCGACGGTACGTCCGCATGAGGAAGTCGTCGTCGAGTGCCTTGATCGTGTCGTATTTGAGCATGCAGGGCGAGTGTACCGCCGGTCGCTTGCCGTGCCGGCGGGGGCGCGGCGACCGCATTTATCACTCCCCCTCTTCGCGCGGGCTGCGCCCGGCGAAGGTCCCCCTCGTCGGGGACGAGGGGGAGGCCACCTCTCCCCCTCCTCTCGCCAGCGAGAGGAGGGGGCTGGGGGGAGGAGAGTCCGGGGCACGTCATCCAGACCAGCCGGCCCTATGCGGGGTGGCGTCGCTCTCCATTCCCCTGCCCCCTTCCTCTCGCAGGCGAAAGGAAGGGGGGCGATGCCTGCGCGTTCAGTCAAAGCGCTGGCAGGCCAGCGCACTCCAAAGGGGGTCTGGAGGAGGGTTTAGATCACGTTCCGGCGGACGAAGTCCTCGCCCTTGCTCGGGCGGACGGGTCGGACGGCGGCAACGCTCTCCGGCTCGAGGTCGATGAGCTTGAGCCAGTCTTCGAGGACGTCGGACTTGGGGAAGATTTCGTTCTCGCGGTACTCGGCGTCGATCGACTCGAACAAATCGTCCCTGGAGAGGCCATGTTGGCCCCCGGGTTCGGCGATGGAGCGCCGGATCGCGGAGTCTTTGGCCCTGTCGACGACCGATTTGAGGAGGGCGCCGCTCACGAGGTCCTTCCAGTAGAGGTTTTCAGTGGAGCCGGAGCGCATGACGACCCGGAGAAACTCGGTGTCCTTGCTCTGCCGCCAGAGATAGGCGGTGGTGGCCTCGAGGAGGTCCCTTCGCGCGCAGGCGATCTCCCCGTCGAACTCTGCGAGGAGGCTCGGGTCGAGGGGGAGGCGGTCGTGGAGGTAGATGCCGAGGATTTGGAGGCTCGAGAGGCGGTCGGGCCGGGCGATTTTGACCTTTCGGTCGATCCTTTCGGGGCGAAGGACGGCGGGATCGATGTAGTCGGGGCGGTTGCTGGTGAGGATCAAGACCACGTTCTCCAGTGAGACGAGCCCGTCGAGCTCGGCGCAGAACTGGGGGACGACGGTGTTGGAGATGTTGAGCCAGCGCCCGGACGATCGGGTGCGGAGGACGGACTCAGCCTCGTCCATGAAGATGACGACGAGGCGGCCCTCCTTGGCGCGGGACCTGGCGACCTCGAAGATCTCCCGGACCATGCGCTCGGTCTCGCCGAGCCACATGTTGAGGATCTTGGGCCCGCTGATGTGCATGAAGTATTCCTTCACTTCGTGGCCGACGCGGGCGCTGTAGTCCTTGGCGAGGTTGTAGGCGGTGGCTTTGCCGAGGAGTGTCTTGCCGCAGCCGGGCGGTCCGTAGAGGAGGAGGCCCTTGATGGGCTTCTTGTCGAACTTGGCGTAGAGTTCGGGGTAGAGGAGGGGCTGCTCGATGGTGTCGCGGATGAGCTGGATGGCGTCGTCCTGGCCGCCGACCTTCTCCCAGGGGATCTCCTCGACCTCTTCCATGAAGTAATCGCGCGTGTCCTGGTGGGGGAAGTGCTCGAGGGCGACGCGCATGGAGGGATCGACGCGGACCTCGTCGCCTTTGTCGATCTTGGCCTGGGCGAGGGGGGCTCCGCGCAGGACGAGGCGCCCTTGGAGGTTCTGGGGGTCGCTCCCGACGCGGAGTCGGCCGTCTTCGAGGACCTCGGCGACCTTGAGGACGGTCCCTCCGGGGTGGGGCGGCATGACTCCGACGACGGCGTAGGCTTCGTTGAGGGTGACGCGGGCTCCGGGGACGAGTTCTTCCTCTGGGATCTTGGGATCGGCGAGGGCGACGTACTCGGTCTCGCCCAATGCGATGAGGATGCGGTCCTCTTCGAGGCGCTGGAGGAAGACTCCGACGCGGTTGGCGGGCGCGGTGAGCTTCTGGTAGGCCTCTTCGTACTCGGCGAGGAGGGCGGCGCGCTCGTCTTGGGTCTTTTCCTGGTCGGCGAGTTCTTTTCGGAGGGCCGCCAGATAGTTTTGAAGCTTGGCGTCTTCCTTGGGGGCCTGCTCGGCGATTCGGTCGAGGAGTTTATGGATGGGAGAGTCGGGGTCCACTATCTTCATGATACGTCGGGCCGTCGGAAGTCGTCCGATCAGCCCGATCGGATGAGGGCGAGGAGCTCGGCGGTCTTGGCCTCCATGAGCGAGCGGTCGCCGCGGGCTTCGACGTTGAGGCGAATCACCGGTTCGGTGTTGGAGCCGCGCAGGTTGAAGCGCCAGGTGGGATATTCGACGCTGAGACCGTCGAGGCGGTCGATCTGCCCGTCCGCGTAGGCGGCCTCGATCTTGGCGAGGGTGGCGGGCACGTCCTCGACTTCGGAGTTGATCTCGCCGCTGCAGGGGTAGTTGCGGATCATCTCCCCCACGAGGTCGGCGAGGGGCCTTCCGGTGGCGGAGACGAGCTGGGCGATGAGGAGGAGAGGGATCATGCCGCTGTCGCAGTACCAGTGGCCCTTGAAGTAGTGGTGGGCGCTCATCTCGCCGCCGTACACCGCGTCCTCGGCGCGCATCTTCTCCTTGATAAAGGCGTGGCCGCTCTTGCAGACGACCGCGCGCCCGCCCAAGCGCGAGACGATGTCGATCGTGTTCCAGGTGAGGCGGGGGTCGTAGATGATCGTCTGGTTTGGGTTCTGCTGGAGGAAGGCTTGGGCGAGGAGGCCGACGATGTAGTAGCCCTCGATGAAGTTGCCTTCGCCGTCGAAAAAGAAGCAGCGGTCGTAGTCGCCGTCCCACGCGACGCCGAGATCGAAGCCTCCCTCGCGCATGCGGGCCTCGACGGGGGCGCGGGATTCTTCGAGGATCGGGTTCGGGACTCCGTTGGGGAAGCGGCCATCCGGGTCGAAGCGCATCCGCTCGACCTGGAGCGGCAGATGGGGAATCAGGGCGTCCATCGCGACCCCGGCTGCGCCGTTGCCGGCATCGGCGAGCACCTTGAGGGGCGCGAGCCGTCCGACGTCGACGAACCCGAGCAGGTGCTGGACGAAATCGGCGTAGACGTTGCGCCGCTCGAAGCCGCCGGTTTGCTCGCCGTTCTCCGGCCAGTTTCGCTCGTAGGCCTCGCGCTCGATGTCGAGAAGGCCCGAGTCGCTGCTGATGGGCCGGCTCTCAGTGCGGACCATCTTCATGCCGTTGTATTCGGGCGGATTGTGGCTAGCGGTGATCATGATGCCGCCGTCGTAGCCGTAGGCGGCGGTCGCGAAGTAGACCATCTCGGTTCCGATGAGCCCGAGATCGACGACCGAGACGCCCTCGGCGTTCAGCCCCTTGGTGAGGGCCGTGGCGAGTTCGGGACCGGAGAGGCGGATGTCGTAGCCGAGGCAAACCGTTCGGGGCTGCACGCATCGGGCGTAGGCTCTCCCGATGGCGTAGGCGAGCGCCGGATTCAGTTCAGAGGGCACCTTGCCCCGGACGTCGTACGCTTTGAAGCAAGGGAGGTATCGGCCCATTCCGGGGCTAAGTTTAGCCTATGACCCCCGCAGGGGCTAGCCTCCGGGCCCCCCGGTTCGGTTACAATTCGCGCGGAGGTACCTGATATGGATTTCAGCATGCGTTCGGCTCTCCTCGTCGGCTTCCTGGCCGCCACGATGGCGGCATTCGCCGACGGTACGACCAAGGCGGATGATCCGCGCGTCGATCGTCCGTTCAAGTTCACGATCGGCTTCTTTGCGCCGACATGGAACGACGACGACGCCTCTCGCGACACTGGTTTCACGGGTTCGATCGGGTGGTCGTTCATCCGAACCCAGCAAGCCGGATTCGAACTGGAGGCCCGTTACACGGCCTACAAGATCAAGATGTTCGGTGATAGCGAGACGTTCAGCAGCGGCACGTTCTTCCTCAACGGCTATGGCCGCTTCGGGATGACGACCCGGGACGGCACCACGGCGTGGAGCCCGTGCTTCTTCGCAGGAGTCGGTGCAGGTGTTGGAACCGGCCGCGTGACCGTCGGAGGCGTCGACTTCGGCAAGCGGAACGGTTCTTTCGTGTGGCAGGCCTTCGCGGGCTACGAGTTCACCGAGCACGTGTTCGCTCAGGTTCGCTATCAGGGTGGCCAAGAGGACGTGCACCGCGGTTGGGGCCTCGAGATCGGCTTTCGCTTCTAGGGCATTCACTCGTAGAGAGGAAGTCGCGCCCCGGAGCGACCGGTTCGCTGCGGGGCGCTAGGGGTTGCCCGGACGCGTCATAATAGGCCCACACCCGATTCGTGGAGGATTCGATGGCAAAGTTAATCGTTCAAGAGCGCACGGAGGCAAACCCCAAACGGCTTCGACGGCAGGGCATCGTGCCTATCGGCCTGATCTCAAAGGGTACCGACACCCGCAAGGTCCAGGCCTGGGCCGGCGACGTTCGCGACGCGCTGATGCACCCCGACGACCACGGCATGATCGAGCTGACGGTCGACGGCGAGAAGAAGCCCAGAAGCGTGATGGTCAAGCACATGGAGCTCGAGCCGGTCACCCGGAACCTGCTCACGGTGACGTTTATGGAGGTCGCCAAGGACGACGTGCTCGTCATCGACGTGCCGGTCACCGCGCTGGGAGAGCCACCCGCGATCGCTGCCGACGGCGCGATGCTGCTGGCGCCGACCGACCATATCAAGATCAAGGGCAAGGCGGGAATCCTCCCCAATCACATCGAGGTGGACATCTCCGGCCTCGAAGTGGGCCAGAGCATCGATGCCGAGAACATCCAGCTTCCGAACGGAGTCGAGTTGATCAGTTCCCCGGCCGCCACCATCTTCGCGCTGCATGCGGCAAAAGTGCAGTCTCTCGAGACCGAGACTGTCGAGGAAGGTCCTTCCGAGCCACAGTTGGTTTCGGACGCGGCCTCGGATGAGTAGCGCTTCAGACTCGAATATCGATGAAGCGGCCCTTGCCTCCGACATCCGGAGGCGAGGGCCGCTCTTCTTGGGGGGCGGGGATCGATGGCGCCTTTGCTCGCTCGGGCACGTTCGGCTCGCTCTTTGCTTGAAGTGCGCGGAGAAGGGCCTGAGTCTTGGCGAGATCCGACACCGTCATCACTCGAGATTATCGGCCGGACGTGCCGACATCTTTACCGTAGCGAAGAACCGCTGCCGTCGACCCCTAGCCAGTACTCACCGATGAGCCGCACGGCATCCTGGTAGGCCTCGTATTCGACGGGCTTCTGGACGTAGCTGTTTGCGCCGAGGGAGTAGCTTCCTTCGACGTCGCGTTCCTCGTTCGAGGAGGTCAGGATGACCACGGGAACCACCCGCAGACGATCGGTCGATCGGATAAAGCGAAGCACATCGAGGCCGCTCACCTTAGGAACTTGGATGTCGAGGACGATCAGATCGGGCTCCGAGTCCGCGAGCCAGTCGATCGCAGCTTGACCGTCACGAGCCACATGGACGTCGATTCCAGGCAACCGACGAAACGCCCTCAACGTGAAGAGTTCGTCGTCGGGGCTGTCTTCCAGCAGCAGGACCTTTCGCTTTCGCATTGCGATGACCGGATAAGTAGACTAAAGAGGATTATAACAGACTCGAAAGGTCCTACCGAGGAGCGTGACCTATCCGTTTGCATTTTCCGGCTGGTAAAGTCACGTGGAATGGTTCTTCCCGACCGAGCCGACCGCATTGTCTCCGCAGTCTCCGATAGTCCTCTCTATGGCCGCGATCTTCGGGCGTTCGCGATGGACCTGCTCTCGAAAATCGAAGGATACGAGTGGGTGGGTGTCTACCGCCTCGAGGGCGAAACCCTCGTCCTGGATGAGTTCGTCGGCCCGCCTACCGACCACATCCGGATCGAGATTGGCCAAGGGGTCTGCGGCACCGCGGTTGCCCAGCGCAAGAACCAGATCGTCGACGATGTTCGCGAATCAGACAACTACCTTTCCTGCAGTACCGAAACGCGGAGCGAAATCGTCGTATTGATTTGGCGGCAAGGCACTATCGTGGGTCAGATCGACGTGGATGGGCATCAGGTCGGCAACTTCGATCACACCGATGAAGAACTGCTCGAGGCCGTCGGCGAAGTGCTCTCGCAGAAGTGGCACTACGAGGCCGCAGTCATGAACGAAGAAGGTTAGGGCGCCCTACCAGCGGATGAGGTTCGCACCCCAGACGAGGCCGGCCCCGAAACCCACCGTCATGACGACCATCCCGCGACGCAGCCGCCCCGACTTGGACGCTTCATAGAGTCCGATCGGGATCGATGCCCCGCTGGTATTGCCGTAACGCTCGACATTCAGGAAGACCTTCTCATCGGGCAACCCGAGGCGCTTGGCCGCAGACTCGATAATCCGAAGGTTCGCCTGGTGGGGGACGAAGAGGTCGATATCGGCGGCGTCCATGCCCGCTTGCTGGAGTACCCTGCAGCAGGCGTCCCCCATCGCGGTGACGGCGAAGCGATAAACCTCCGAACCGGCCATATAGATGGCCTGGCGGACATCCTGGGTAGCAGGGTCCCAGGCCGGGTAGCGCGAGCCGCCTGCTTGGAGGTCGATGTGCCGAGCTCCATCGCCGTCGGCGAGAAGGACGGTCTCGATGAGGCCGCGATCCGTCCCTTCTTCTGCACGGAGAACCACCGCTCCCGCACCATCGCCGAAGAGGACGCAGGTCGACCGGTCGGTCCAGTCGACGAACCGAGTAAGGGTGTCCGAGCCGATAACGAGGACAGTTCGAGCGTGGCCCGCCTCGATCATCGAGCCAGCGACGCTCAGCGAATAGATGAAGCCCGCACATGCCGCGCCCACATCGAAGGCGCCGGCCCTCTTTGCGCCGATCGCGCTTTGGACGAGGCAGGAAGTCGAGGGAAAGAGCATGTCGCCGGTGACGGTCCCGCACACGACGAGGTCCAGCTCCGATGGGTCGATCTTAGCGTCGGCAAGGGCTTCTTGCGAGGCGGCGGTGGCGAGGCCACTGTTGGAGTCACCGGGGCCGCAAATGCGTCGTTCGCGGATGCCCGTGCGCTGCATGATCCACTCGTCGGTGGTGTCGACCATACGCTCGAGGTCCGCATTCGTCAGAACCTTGGAAGGCAATGCGTGACCGATGCCCTGAACAACCGCGCGGATGGCCATCGTTGCATTATGGACCGCTCTCAGCCAGCCGCTCCTGCGAGGCCGAGGGCATCCGCATTCTCGCGCAGCGCCGTAATCACGTTCGCGATGTGGTCTTCGAGGGGGAGTCCGATCTCGTCGGCCCCGGCATTCACTTCGTCCCGGTGCACTCCGGCGGCGAAGGCTGGCTGCTTGAGTTTCTTGACCACGCTGGACACCTCGACTTCGTATATCGACTTGCTGGGCCGGACGTAGGCGACCGCCATCACGAAGCCCGACAGTTCATCACAGGCGTAGAGGTGGTGTTCGAGCGCGGATTGTCGGGGGATACCCAGTGCGTCGTTGTGTGAGCCGATCGCCCGGACCAAGTCGGCCGGCCACCCTTCTGCTTCGAGGAGCCGCATTCCCCAGCCAGGATGGTCGTCCGGGTGCTGTTCGTAGTCGAAGTCGTGAAGCAAGCCCACGATCCCCCATGTCTCCTCGTCTTCACCTCGCTTACGGGCGTACCATCTCATGGCAGTTTCGACGGCGAGGCAGTGTCGCCGTATGGACTCGGACTCGGTGTGGGCGTGGAGCAGGCGAACGGCCTCTTCGCGGGTCGGCATCTCGGCAGAGTTTACGGCATGAGGCTCGTGAGACGGGCCGCAGCTTCGTCGATCCCGATCGGTCCCGTGATCGTTCCTTTGGTCCAAAGGTAGATTCCCGGCTTGATCAGACGATCGGTAACTGAACCGTAGAGCGGCGTCACGAAAGCAGTCGGGGCCATCGCCGACAGACGCCTTGACGTTTGCACCGATCCCGCGCCCGTCACGATCGCAAAGCGGTCGCGCGTTGTCATCCAGGCCGCGCAAAAATAACCCGAAGAACGGGTCCCCATGGCGGCGGCGGGATTCGCGAGCCGGCGGGTCCAGTTCACGGCGGTCGCGAAAAATGCCTTGCCGTCGGCTGTCCGATCGGGGAGGCACCGGAGAACCGCGGCATATTGGAACAGGACGCGGATCGCCATGCCGCTCGCCGATTCGGAGGTGTCATCGCACAGTTGCGGCGCGCGGACATCGGGTGGAATGGGCTGAATCTCTTCGAAGAGCCCGAAATCGGGCAGGCTGCTCTCGCGGTCGGTGAAGATCTCGAGCGCGCGCCGGAGGATACGGGTGCCGTCTTCCACTGCTCGCAGATCGCCGTACGCGAGATGGCGCTGCATCGCCGCATCGGCGTAGGCCAGGTAGTCGACCAGGCTGCGTGCGCCGGTTCTCTGGGCCTCGAGCGAGTGAACCACGTCATCGACACCGGCGCGAAACTTGCCGAGCCGAGCATACAGGTCGTCGCCGCCGGCCAGTATCTTCGGGTCGTCCAGCAGCCGGCCGGCCTCGAACATACGGGCGGCAACGAAGGCGTTGACGTCGAGCAGCCGGGCCCCACCGTATCGGACCGCGACGTCGGCCTTGGAGGCGCGCAGTCGACCGAGGTATTCGTCCATTTCGGTTCGTCGCTTATCGAACGTGGCGCGGTCGGGCAGGTAGGGCACCATAAGCGGGTTGGTGATCGGATCGAGGCCAAGATTCTCGGCCAGCCAACTTCGCTCGGCGGCGCTAAATCGCGACTCGGTCGTGCCGCCCCTGAGAAAATGACCAGCGAAGCTGTTGCGGGCACTGCGTCGATCGGGGCCTTCGTCGCCGATCCGATATCCGCGAACGAGACCTCCATCGCGGAAGCCTTCGTTGAGGCAGCGGAAGGTGCGTTCGACGAGTGAGCGGTACAGCGGATCCTGGCGTCGGCACCAGGCGGCGGCGAGCAGCGCCATCATCTCGGCGTTCTGACGCGCGAGCTTGTCGAACTCCACCAGCTTCCAATCCTCACCGTCGGCCAGGCGGAAAAAGCCGCCGTCGATCCAGTCGACGATGGGCGTGAAGAGGACGGGCTCGAGCGTCGCGCGAAGGAGCTCGGTCTCTCCGAGGAGCATGAGGTAGCGCCAGCTGCTCGGTCGAAGAACCTGGAACCGATTCACCGGAAAGCCACCAAAGGAGTTCGCGCCGCGGCGGATCGCGAGAAGGTGTTGTTCGAAGTCCGGCGTCGACTCCGGGCTCTTGGTCAGAACATCGAAGTCGGCTTTCTGTTCGACTCCCGGCCTCAGTGTCGACGAGTCCGACCGGAGACCTTCCCAAAGTCGTTTGGACTCGCGCAACTGGGTGACCATGAAGGCATAGTCGATCTTCTGATCCGGTGTTTCACGCAGGGCCCAATCGAACAGTCTCTGCTGGGGATCGAGAATCCAGATCTGAAAGCCGGGCTCGAAGCCGAGGGTCGCGCGGCTTACCGGTAGGAAGGCAGAGACCCACTCCCGGCGCTCGGACGCATCAACTCGGATGCACACGAAGTCCATTCTCAACCGATCGACGACATCGGTGTTCGTGAAGATGGTGGCATCGGCCAATCGGCCGGTTGCGCTCCATCCGGAGGACACGAGGAGGAAGATCGGCCGGTCGCGGCGTCGCGCCTCGGCGAACGCTTCCGATCCCATCGGCCACCAGGGCACGGTCTGGTAAGCGCCAGCCTGCAGATAGTCCGAAGCTTCCGCCGCAAGACGGTTGGGAGGGCCTGGAGGGATGGTCCGCCGGCCCACCCGCACGAGAAGCCAGGCGCCGACGAGGACGGTCATCACGAGGGTAACCGCCGGGTATGCCGAGCGCTTCATCGACCGCGGCATGGCCTCTAGCGTCCCGGATCGATCCGTTGGGCGACCGCCCGAACCGACGGGATCGGGTCGTTGCGCAGCGACAGGAGGGCGGCCTTGTTCGCCTGGGGGCACCGGCCATCGAGGGCGAGCAGGGCCTGAATACGGACACCGGGACGCGGGTCGATGAGTTTCGAAGCCGCCTCGGCGAGGGCTTCCGGCGTTCCCACCAGTGCCAGCAGTTCGATCGCCAATCGGGCGACCTTTTCGTCTGTGTCGCCGGAAAGCCCCTTGGCGGTGGCGATGGCCCGCTCGGGGGATTTCGCCATCAATCCGATGGCCGCCTTGCGAATGGGCATCGAAGTCGAGCGCAGCAGGGCGGCGGCGGTTTCGTAGCCTCGGTCGTCGCCGATCTGCTCCAGGGCGACCATGGCATCGAGGGCGAGAACCCGATCCGGGCTCGCGCATAGGGGAAGGATCGCCAGAACGGCGTCTCGGCTCTGAAGCGATCCTGCCGCTCGCACCGCCAACCGTTGAATGCTCGGACGACCGAGCGCTCCGCTGAGGACGGGACCGGCTTCTTTGATCTTTCCGTCGATGCAGATCGCCAAGGCCACGCGCGCCACGTCGTCGTCGGGACTCGCAACGCGGACCGCGATCAAGTTCCTTGCGTCCTCGCCTAGTGCTCCGACGACCAGCACGAAGGCTCGCTGCTCGAGCCTGCTCGCGCTGCTGAGATGGGTCTCGACCATCCATTCGAGGGCAGGCATGCCGATCGCGACGAGTTCGGCAATGGCGGCCTGAACGTCGTCGACGGCGGTGCCAACCCCCCAGCGGGTCGCTCGTCGGTAGAGCTCGTCGAGTTCGTCGTTCGGGGGTTTTTGCTTCGAACCGGGCGTGGGCAAGGCAGGCTGGGTCGCTCCGGCAGACCCAGCCCCGTTGGCCGTGGGGACGTCGGCCACGTCGTAGGCGACGCCCATACCCGCTCGCACGGCCCCGCTCGCGTCTTCGAGGCCTTCTCGATAGCGGTCCTGGCCGGAGAGGTCGACGAAAACACCCAGAGAGACCGTCCCGCGCGCCATGTTTCCGCGACCGGGGGGCCCTTGGTAGCGGTCCTCGCCGGCGGCGTCGATGAAGATCCCGAGCCCGTTGGCGTTTCCGATCCCCGGGTTGCTGTCGCGGGCCGTATAGATGTCGCTGCCCGAACGGTCGAGAAGCAGGGCGACGCCGTAGTCGTGGCCGATGGCATGCGAGGCGCCGAACTTCGTCACATAGGCGTCGTCCCCGGCGAGGTCGAAGAGGTACGCGCCGCAGAGATGCATTGCGCTCGCCTGGACGTAATGATAGCCGGTGTAGGTGTCATGCCCATTGGCATCGTATAGCGTTCCAACGCCAAACCAGTACGAAGCGGCTTGGGCATAGGTCTCGGCGAGGTAGAAGTCATCGCCGCCGAGATCGGTGAGAAGGCCAGTCCCGCCCGCGATGCCGCCTGTATCGAGCCGGTACCCATCGCCGAAGCCCTGTGCGTTGGAGTAGTACACGTCCTTGAACAGCGGCGAATTGAGCACGAGACCGCCGGCTCGGTAAACGTCCGACCCCTCGCGATCGATGAGCCAGCCGAACCCGCCGGTGCGAGCCGCGCCCTGGCCCATGAAATCGAGGGTGTATCGGTCGTCGCCTTTCGAGTCGATCATCATTCCGATGCCGAAGAGCCCGAAACCTTGCGAAAGGGCGGTCGCAGAGTAGACATCGTTTCCTCCCTCTTTAGCGAAGAGACCGACCCCGGCGAGCCCTGCGCCGAGGCACATCGACTTGCCGCGCACGACGTCGTGGCCACCGACATCACGGGCGATGCCGATGCCGAGCAGCCCACATCCGAGTGAGGCATCGGAGATCGTGTAGGTGTCGTCACCGCCGAGGTCGAGGAGAACTCCCACACCATCGACGCCCGCTCCCATTCGCCCGGAGTAGCGGTCGTCGCCGCCGAGGTCGACCACGATGTCCGCTCCTCCGGAATGAACATCGGGTCCGGCTCCGCCGATCGATACTCTCACGCCGGAGAGAGTGATCGCGACGACGCCAGTCAGGCTCACCCGAGTTTGGCGAAGCGCGGCCGCCGCCCGTTCCACTGCAGCGGCGAGATCGACGGCGGCGGCTCGAATCCGCCAAAGCTCGACCTTGTCGACGAGACCGAGTATCTCGCTTTGCTCGACGGGCTCGTTTTGTGTGAAGTCGAACTTGATGGACGGCTCCTCGGTCGCCCACGAGGGAAGGCTCTCGACGAGGCGCCGTCGTTCCGCTTCGCCGAGGTTCTTCGTGGCGATTCGGAGCTGGTTCTGGGCGTCGACCACCGCCATCACGAGGTTGACGATCGGCACTTGAAGGGGGCCGGGCAGTTCGGCGGGAGGGGCCGGGGCCGGCATCGTAATGGTCGGCAACGCGCTCGGCCACTTGTCGCCGAGCCCCTTTTGCAAGGCGACGGCAAGCAGGCGCGAGGTCGGTCCGGTGTTCGCCTCGGCGTGGAGATCCATCAGCGCATCAGCGGCATCGAGCGGACGATCGAGGCACAGATCGATCAGGGGCGTTCGATAGGGGACCTGGAAGACCTTCCGCTCGTAATGCAGGTCTTCGACCGTGAGATTGGCGAGAAAGAGTGTGTCACCGACTCCCTGTCGCTCGGCAGCGGAGAGGCGGCCCGAGTCCTGCCCGCAAGCAGCGGCCGTCCAGAGCGCCGCGGTCAAGATGGCGGCAGTTCGCCCTCCTCGCTTCGGAGCGTGCGTTCGATCGATTCCCATAGGTCGTGCACCGGCAGGCGCTCCTCGAGCGCGCGTTCGTCAAATGGAACTACGTTCGAAACTACCGCATTCGAGTCGAACAGTGCCCCGATCCCTCGCGGGGATGCGGTAGGGCTGGCGGAGGGCCGCGGCTCGAAGCCGGGAGCGAAGACGGCGATGCGAGCCTGTTCGGTCGCCGCCTCTTCCATGAGCGGGCCGAGGAACTCTTCGTCGAATCGGGCAAGGACCCACGCCGCTTCATCGAGCCGCCCCTCTTCGCGAAGTCGGCCGGGTGCGTCCAGCACGACGATCGAGACAGGTCCGCGTAAGACCGACCCGAGCTTGCCGAACTGAATGTTGATTCCGTGGCCGATGAGGTCCTGACCCAAGTGTCGACACCCGGCCAGGCGGCTCAATCCGGCCAGGCGCAGCGAACCGCTGGCGACCTCGATCGGAGCTCCGATCCGCAAGGAGAGGCTCCCCAATCGGTCGGGCCACCCCGCGCCCCACGGCCACAGCAGGTTCAGTGGGGGCAACCCTTCGTCTTCTCTGCGTATGTTGAGCTCTAAAGGTGTGAGGAGGTTGATCGAGTCGTCGATCAAGCGGCGCAGGATCGCCTCTCCTTCGCCGGTCGGGAGGTGAGCCGAAAGAGGCTCCCCAAGCAGGCGTTCGGGCGGGTCGAGGAAGAGTTCGGTCGAACCGCCGAGCCATATCGCGCCGTGCTGATCTCCGCGGCCCTCGACGAGGCTCAGCGCTGACGTCTCCAGACGCCTGGCTTCAGCGAGGGCTTCCCGGACGTTCGACTCCGGAGCTGGACCGATACGCGCGACACCTCCATAGGGGCTCCACGATAGAAGTTCCAGGGCTAGGCACACGGCGTCATCGGGCAGGGAACCGCCGAAGGCTGCGACGACCAGCGGCCCCTGAGCCAAGCGAACCTCGCGCGGATCGAATCCGAGAAATGCGGCTTCCGGGGTTGGCGAGCGTGGTACCGGCCGCAGGGCGAAGAGGTCCGCCCGCTCGACCAATGCTCGCAGGTTCGGCAACCCCGCTCCAAGCACCGATGCGTCGACCTCCGATGCCAGCAGTTTTGGGAGAACGATGATCAGGCGCCGCACGGTTCGATTGTGGCGCGCCGTTGGTCGCCCGGCGCGCCTCCTCGAGGTAGCCGGGGCATGGTTCGTGCCCCCGGTGGGCCGTCTTTCCGCGGCAAGAGCCATCCGCGGGCTACCAGAGAGGAGAAGGTAGCCGGGGGATGGTTCGTACCCCCGGTGCGTTGTCTTCCCGCCGCACGAACCATCGTCGGGCTACCGTTGCGTCATCCCAATCGCTAGCCGCCGCCGAGCAGCTGCTGGAGCGGACTCATGCCGCCGCCGCCGCTCGGGGCGCCCACGACCGGACGGGCTTCGAGTGCTCGCTGGATCCGCATGGCGCAATCCTCGTAATGGACCTGGGTGTACTTATCAATGGCCTTCTTTCGCTTCTGGGTGTCGAGGGATGCCTTGAGCGAGCGCAACTCGCGCCAGGCGAGCATCTTCGCATCGTCGGGCGCGCCGTCACCGGTGTTGATGACCATCGCGATCATGCGGTCGACGTGGGCCCGCTGCAATCTGCGGCGGAGCGCGGAAACATTCTTGCTGCTCGTGAGCTCCGCCCAGACCGTTTTGCGCACGTCGTCGAAGAGATCGACGAGTCGCAGCGGGTTCGACCCCGGCGAGGCCTTGAACTCGTTGTTCACCACCCTAGACAGCACGTCCGGCCGGAAGATCGTTCTCAACGCCGAACCCTGGATCGAAGCGAACTGGTCGAGGACCGGGAACGAATTCGAGCCGCCGAGGATTGCTTGCAACAAGTCGGCGTCCGGATTCGCGGTGAACCGCTGGTAATACTCCTTCGGATAGTTGAAGGCCTGCTCGCTGAAGATGTAGGTGTTCAGCAGGTCGAGAGCCCGCTTCTGGTCGGCGAACGACGCTGCGGCAATCGGCGGCTTTTGCCCCGGGTCCCCCTTGAAGTTGTTGTTCAAGTGCATTGCGCCGATGTATCTCGTGCACTGCGACGCCGCACGCGCGATCATCGAGAAGAGCATGTTGAAATCGCGCGTGAAGGTCCAGAAGCTTTCGCCGTGCTTCGGGAGGCGCTGGCCGAGGTTCATGCCCATATACCGGGAGACCTCCATGGTCTTCGCCCAATAGTCGAGCGGGTTCGCGGCGAGGTCGAACCGGGTGATCCGGGGATCGATGCTGTCCGCCGTTTCGTCGGATTGGTAGGCGTTCCCGCTCGCGTTGCACTGGGCAGCGAGCCGCTTCAGGTCGGCCACCTCGTCCTCGGGTTTTCGTGCGCCGGTGTGCATGTAGCCATAGGCGACGGCCCAGTAATCATAGTCGCCGATGCTTGCGGGCCACCAGTCGACCCCGTTCTTCTTGAGGGCGGCCAGGTTGAATGGCGTGTATTCCATCACGCTGGCGGCGGTCCCGTGCTTGCGGACGAGGTCGGGGTTGCCCATCTGTGCGAAGGTGAGTTGGGTGCTCGAGATGAAGTTATGGCGTAGCCCGAGGATGTGGCCCATTTCGTGGCAGACCACGTGGCGAAGAAACGTGTTCATGTACTCGTGCTCGTCCACGTTGCCGAGCCCGCCCAGCATGTCGAGTGCGAGCTTGCCGAACGCCGCTTGCTCACAGATTTCCTGCTGCAGGCTGCACCGGCGTGGGTCGTGCACATGGCGGGGATCGTTCTTCTTCGGTTCGAAGAAACTGGCGGGATCGACAAAGCCGGAACGCTCCCGCTCGGTGTACCGGACCATGTTGCCGTCCACCAAGATCGACGCGTTCAGGATTTCGCCGGTGATCGGGTTCACGCGGAACAGGGCGACGGCGTAGGCGTCGTCGGGCGATAGGACCCAGCGGACGACGTTGTAACGCATGTCGCTGGGGTCCCAATCCGCATCGGCCGGCATCTGGTTGACCACGACTGCGTTCTTGTAGCCGATCTTTTCGAACGCCTTGTTCCAGAGCAGGACACCTTCCTTGACGGCCTCGCGGTACTCGTGGGGAATGGCGTTGTCGAGCCAGAAGACGATCGGCTTCTTCGGTTCACTCATCGCCGCCGACGGGTCCTTCTTCTCCAGCCTCCACCGCAGAATGTTGCGGACGGTGTTATCGAACTTGGTGGGATCGGAGAAATCGCGGTAATCCGACGTGAAGTAGCCCACGCGGCCATCGAAGCGCCGGGGCATATAGCCGTCCGTCGGCAGCATCGAAAGGTTGTAGTTGACCTTGAAGAAGAAGTTGCGGGGGTCGGCCATGACGCTCGGGCCCAATAGATCCATGAGCCCGCCTCCGCCTCCGCCGCTCCGGTTGAAGGCGTAGTTGGTCTGGACGAAGATGTTTTCGGGGAAGGCTTTCATCTGCACGATGAAGGTCTTGTCTCGGTCCTGGCTGAAGCCTCCTCCTCCTCCTGGCAGCGCTGCCAGCGGATTCCCGCCACCGGCGACCGCCGCGTTCACTTGGGCGACGTCACCCTTGAAGAGGTCGGAAACGTTGATGAGCAGGCTCTTGCGCTTTTCCTGCTTGGCCTCGATCTTGAAGGCCTCTAGGTACGCGTCGGAGAAGGATCGATCGAGGGCCACCCCCGTCGGGGTCTTTCCGTCGGCTACGAAGCCGAGATTCGGTCGAACGAGAAAGAGGCGATCGTCGATCTTGGAGAACTTCAGAACCAGATCGTTGATCGGGTTGCCCGCCACGACCTGCTGGCTGTTTCCGGTGGCCGCCGTCGCCTGGAGGAGGAACAGCTTGTCGACTTGGCTCTCCAGGATTTCCATGTAGACCGTGTCTTTGCTCCCCTCTCGCTTGCGATACAGCGTAAAGAGGCCGCTCAGCTTCTCGTAGTCCTTGACGGTCTCGTCGATGTCCTTTTCCTTCTTGGGTTCTGCCGGGGTCGCCGACCCCTGGTTCGCCTTGAGAGGTCCGCCGGAAGTGCGCTCCATGGTGCCCTTGGCGTTCGAGGTGGTGCCGGCGCCTTCACCGAGCGGGAAGTTGGTGAGGCTGACGTCGCTCTTTACGGTATCGCCCGTGGCGAGCTCGACCCATGCCGTCACGTCGCTCGCGAAACGGGGCGAGCCGCCGGCCTCTTCGAACGTCATCTTGATCTTCGCGCAATCGACGTCCTTGGCTTTCTCGAAGGCGAGCAGTTGGAAGTTCGCGCTGCCGGCCTTCGTGCCCAGCTTGTCGTCGTCCTTGTATTGATACGACCACTTGTCTCCCACCCCCACCGGGTTCTTGGAGAAGATGACTGAGGTCGCCGACATGATCCGCACGTTCATTTTCTCGGCGTCGCCGTCTCCCTCGCTCTCGTAGGAGACGAGGGTGCCGTCTGGCCGCACCGTCACCGTCGAGGGCTTGTTCTCGTCGGGGTCCGGGTCGAGCTTCTCCCCGTTCATCGTGATCTCCTGCGACTCGGTCGCTTGGACGAAGGCGATATTGCCGTCCTTGACCTCCTTGACCGTCTTCGACTCGACCTGTTTGATGTTCATCGTGAACTTCTGGCCGCCGGCTTCGATGCCGACCTCCAGGTCGAGCTGGTACTTGCCGGATTGGCCCGGATCGCCCTTGACGGCGAGGACGACCTTGTTCTGGCCGGCCGGGAGGACGGGGACGAGGGCGATGGCGACGACGAGAAAGAGGGTTTTGACTAAGGATCGCATAGTGGCTCCGCGGGCTAAGGATACCGGCTGGCCCGTGTCTCCATCCAGATACGCGCTCGCAAGCCCTCTCGATGCGTTCTGCATCGGGTTCTGAGGTCTGCGGAGTATGATCGGCCATGCTGATCGGCTTGGCCTTCCTTCCTCCCCTTAGCGCGAACTTGACGGAGGCGAGCCAGGGACTGCCGCCGCCGGTGGCCCTCCGGTGCGAGGCCCTCGTCGATCCGATCGCCATTCAAGCCGATAGGCCACGACTGACCTGGGAACTGGCCGACCGCCGCCGAGGAGCTCGGCAGACGGCGTACCAAGTCCTCATTTCCTCCGATCTGGGCTTGCTTCGGTTGGGGCGCGGCGATTTGTTCGACTCGGGCCGGGTGGCTTCGGACCGGTCGGTCTGCATGCCGTCCAAGCCCCTTATGCGAGGTCGCCGGGCGTTTTGGGCCGTCCGATATTGGGATCAAGATGGCAGCCCATCGGCCTGGAGCGAGCCGGCGACGTTTGGCGTAGGACCCGATCCTGCGCATTGGAAGGCTTATTGGATCGAGGACCCGACGCCGGCCACCGAGTACTCGCCGGCGCGAAATGGATTCCATACCGATTTGACGGGTGATCCAAATGCCGAGAAGTGGGTCCAGATCGACCTCGGCGAAAGGCGCGCGATCGACGGCATTCGTCTTTGGCCTGCCAGGCCGATCGACTGGGTGCGCGACCAGCCCGGCTTCCTCTTCCCGCTTCGATATCGCATTCTCGTCTCGGACGACGCGGAGATGAAGGATGCCCGGGTCGTGGCCGACCGATCGGCGGCCGATGTTCCCAATCCCGGTACCGATTCAGTGTTGGTGCGACTACCTGGCACCGTGTCTTCCCGTTACGTTCGACTCCTGGTCACACGGCAGGGCGAGCGTGAGCCCGGGGCGTGCGGCTTCTGCCTGGCCGAGTTGGAAATTCTTGCCGGGGATGCCAATGTCGCTCGGAGCCGACCGGTCACGTCCTCTGGAGTCATCGAGAACGCGAACTGGGCGAGGGCGTACCTCACCGACGGCATCACCGCCTCGCGTCACGCCACCGGCACCGAGCCACTGCCGGCCCCCACCGTCCGAAAGGAATTCTCGCTGGGGGCAAAGCCCGTCAGAGCGGTCGCTTACGTGGCGTGCCTCGGACTATACGAGCTGCACGTCAACGGCCGGAATGTGAGCGAATCCCCGCTGACCCCCGAGTGGACCGACTACGATCGGCGGGTGTTGGCCCAAGCCTACGACGTGACCGACCTCCTCGACAAAGGAGCGAACACCATCGGCGCGATCCTCGGCGACGGCTGGTATGCCGGGCGACTCGGGATGAGCCAGGGACTCAGCGAGGACAAGCGCCCGAGGGCCGTCTACGGGCGCAAGCCGAAGGTCAGGATTCTTCTCGATATCGAGATGGCCGACGGGAGCCGCCAAACGGTCGGAACCGACGAGACCTGGCGGACGACCCTCCAGGGACCTATCCGCTCGGCCGACCTCCTCGACGGCGTCGTGACCGATCTTCGGCTCGACCTACCCGGTTGGGACAAACCCGGGTACGCGGATGGCGGATGGTCTTGGGCGAGGGCGGTCGAACCGAAGACGATCATCGAATTCCAGCCGAACGAGCCGATCAGGATCGTCGAGCGATTGCGGGCGATCGCGATGACTGAGCCCGCGCCCGGGGTCTACGTCTTCGACCTCGGCCAGAACATGCCCGGCTGGTGCCGCCTAAGGGTCGAAGGCGAGAGCGGCGATCGCGTTACGCTCACCCATGCCGAAATGCTCGCCGAGGACGGCAAGGTCTACACCGCCAACCTGCGCGGGGCCGACCAGAAAGACGAGTTCGTTCTCACCGCCGGCAAGACCACCCTCGAACCGAAGTTCACCTACCACGGATTCCGGTACGTGCAAGTCGAGGGGCTTCGGCACAAGCCGGAGCTGGGCGATCTCGAGGGTGTCGTCTTCTGCTCGGGAGCCCGCGAGGTCGGGGAGTTCACCTGTTCCGATCCGATGCTCACCCGGCTCTGGCAGAACATCCTCTGGACCCAGCGCGCCAACCTGATGAGCGTGCCCACCGACTGCCCCCAGCGCGACGAGCGGCTCGGATGGATGGGCGACATTCTCATCTTCGCGCCCACCTCCTGCTACCAGATGGACCTGCAGCCGTTCTTCCGGAAGTGGCTCGCCGACGTGCGCGACGCCCAAGCCGACGACGGCCGATACCCCGATTTCGCGCCTCATCCCTACGGCCGGAATCGCTCATTCACCGGTGTGCCCGGCTGGGGAGATGCCGGCGTCTTCGTGCCCTGGGCGGCGTACCAGTTCTACGACGATCCCCGCCTGTTGGCTGACCACTTCGAATCGGCGCGACGCTGGGTGGACTGGATCAAGTCGAAGAACCCCGACCTGATCTGGCGCAATGCTCGCCACAACGACTACAACGACTGGCTCAACGGCGATACCCTTGTTCAGGAGGGCTGGCCGAAGACGGGGGCGACGGTCCCCAACGAGGTCTTCGCGACGATGTACTTCGCAGAGTCCACGCGCCTCGTCGCCGAGATGGCCCGCGTGTTGGGCAAGACCACGGAGGCCGATGCCTACCGTTCGCTCTACGAAAGCATCCGCAAAGCGTTCCAGAAAGCCTTCGTCGGCGCGGACGGCGTGGTCCGTGGCGACACCCAGGCCGGCTACGCCCTCGCCCTGTCCTTCGATCTGGTGCCCGAGTCGCTTCGCGCTCCGGCGTTCGACCGGATGGTCGCCAACCTCGCCAGGTACGGCAATCACATGAGCACCGGCTTCCACTCGTCGCACCGAATGATGCTCGAGCTCGCCCGCGGCGTCCGCCTCGATCTCGCCTATCAGTTGGCGCTCCAAAAGACCTTCCCCAGTTGGGGCTATTCGATCGAGAACGGCGCCACGACGATTTGGGAGCGCTGGGACGGGTATGTGAAGGGTCGAGGCTTCCAAGACGCCGGTATGAACTCGTTCAACCACTGGGCATTTGGAGCGGTGGGCGAGTGGATGATGCGAGTCGTCGTCGGGATCGACCGAGACCCGGCGGTTCCCGGATGGCGGAGAGCGATCTTGGCTCCGAAGCCGGGCGGCGGCCTATCCTGGGCGAAGGGCGCCTACCACTCGCCGGTCGGTCGATACGAGGTCTCATGGGTCGTCGAGGGCGAGGCGCTGACGCTCGACGTGGTCGTCCCACCGAACGCCGAAGCGATCCTGGAGGTGCCTACCGAGAAGGTCGACACGATTCGCGAGGGAGACCGTCATCCCACCGCCGCGCCCGGAGTGACCCCCCTCGGGAGGAACCGCTTCCGGCTGGCGGCAGGAACCTACCGCTTCACCTGCTCCCGGTGACGACGGTAAACCGCAGTTTCGACGTTTCGCCGGCGGGCACGGTGATCGTCCATTCGACGAGTCCGGCGTTCAGCTTCGAGTAGGGGGGCATTTCGCCGGCGATGCGCCACGTGCCGACGATCGGCTGGAGCAACCTGACCTGCGTCGCGCCGCTCTTCTCGTTTTGAATCGTGATTTCCACCGTCGTGCTGTGCTGCCTCCTATCGATGCGTCTCGATTCCACCACTTTGGCTAGGGCGAACACGTCGAACACATTGGTGAGAGTGGCGTCGATTTTGGCATCCTTCGGAGTATCCGATAGGGTCGCGGCTCCGATGTATCGAGGCGCCCCCGATGGTGAAGGCTCGTAAACGCGCAGGGTGCCGCCAGGAAGGGGCTGCCCGAGACCGGCTTCCGGCGTGTTGACGAACTGTAGTGAGAGGGTAGCCGGAAGCCGCTGAGAAGGATTCCCGTAATAGCCACCATCGTAGAGTTGTGGGAGCCGGATCGCGTAGTCGCGTTTAACGCTTACGGAGTCGGAACCCATCATTCGCACGCGGTTTTGTTGGTCTTGCTTGATGCTTGCCTTTGCCTTGTATGGGAAGGCGTAAAGCTCGCCGACACGCTGAGGTTCTTCGAACCGGTTGTTCATTGCCATGGATCCCGACCTGTCTTCGGCTTTCGCGAACAAGGCATCGGCTTGCTCCATCGCTGGTCTCACCGCGCGATTGGGCGATCCGGCGACGAAGCTGATGCTCGCATCTTCGAAGTCGATCCCCGTTCGGTTGGTGACGGTGGCCCAGCATTCCAGTCCCATCGATTCCGACTCCGGCTTCAGCGTCGCGGAGTAGTCCGCGTTCCACGACAATCCGCTGGTGAGGTAGCTCACCGCAATCAACGCCTGCTGCGCGCGGGGGCTTTCGACATCGGCCGACAGTTGCGGAATCGTCACGATGTCTCCGGTCACGGGAGCCTCGATCGTTGCATCGGGGTTAACAACGTAGGTATCTCCCACGCGGACGACGACATGCGGGTTCTCGTAGCCCTCATCGGTGATTTCCAATACCCCGCGCTTCCTCTCCGACTCCTTGCCGGCATCCGACCGATAGACGAGATCGACCTCTTTGCCGAGATATCGCTTAAGCAATCGAGTGCTCTGGTTCATTCCTAAATCGTAGGTGCTGGATACCACCTTTGCATCCTTTGTCTTCGGCCACGAGTACATCACCGAGTCGTGATCGAGCAGTTTGCTGACTCCCTGAATGCCGACCCGGCTGCGCCCTTCAGCGAGCTCGACCTCCCGCGTCTCGTTCACCATGGCAAAGTCGCCCGTGTAGATGACGATCTCGACGTCCCTGCGCGGTCCGCCGCTGGCGAGAGTATCGCCGTGCGCGACTTCGGCCTTGCCGCAGCCTTGAGTCAAAAGAGAGGCGATGAGAAGCGAGCAAGCAGCGGTTCGGCGTTCCATGTTCCTAGGTGTCGGCAGGAATGCACGGGGTTCAAACCGACTCACGCTCGCCCGAACTTGCCCAGGGCTTCTTGGGCGGCGCGGCGGGTTTCTTCAGCCTTCTCGGGCATGTCGGCCAGCGTGTAGAGGGCAATCGCCTTGCGATAGGCGTCCCGGTAGTGGATCGGCTTGGCGCGGAAAAAGGCCTTGCCGCCTTCCGATTGGGGGTCGACGATCGTCCGTTCGTGTTGGGCGATCGCGTCGACGAGGAGATCGGCGAGTTCGCCGTCGAAGCCCTTGCCCTCCGCGGCGGGGACGATCTCAAGGAGCACTGCGGGGAGGATCGGCGCGGTGCCGCGATCGTCGGTGTCGAACACGCTGCGGGCCAGTTCGATCGCCCGTTCGACGTTCCCTAGCTGGGCCTCGCAGAGGGCGAGACGCAGGGTGTCGTTGACGCGCCGGTCCTCGTTGCGAGGGCTTTGCACCGCGATTTCGTAGGCTTTCTTCGCGAGGTCCCATCGTCCCGCGGTCTTGAAGACATCGCCGTACTCCCATGCCTGTGAGGCGGCGATCTTGTCCACGTCGATCTTCTGGACCAGATCTTCGGCGTATCTTTGCAGCAAGAGCATTCGCTCCTCGGACGAGATTTCGCCCACTTCGGCACGGTGCTCCAGCATCCGGTTCGCGTAGTCGAGGTTTCGGCGAAGGACGGCGATCGAGACGACTCCGCCCATCGACACGGGGTCATTGGGATCCGGAAGCTGACCCGTTTGGCAACCCGCAACGATCGCCAACGCCAGACTGGCGAGGAGCGCCTTAGCCCACGCCGGCCAGCCGCCGCGCGTCGAACCTCGCGTCGCGATAGATCTCATTGCCACATATCGTAAGAACGACCTTTCCCTTGAGCGGCATTCCCTGGAAGGGCGAGTTCTTGCCTTTGCTGAAGGTCTTGGTGACGTCGAACTGCCAGGTGACCTCGGGGTCGATGACGCATACCTGGGCGACCGGCGTCTCCCCCGGCTTGAGGCTCCCCGCCTCCAGTCGGAGAATCTGGGCGGGCGCGCTGCTGAGCTTGCGGATGGTCTCGAGTGGAGAAAGCACCCCCTTGTGAGTGAGGTTCGTCAGGGTCACGCCGACGACCGACTCGAGGCCGACCATCCCGAACGGGGCTTCCTCGAACGGCACCTGGACCTCGTAGTTCGCGTAAGGCGAATGGTCGCTGGCGATGCAGTCGATGGTGCCGTCCCTCAGACCCTCGATGAGCATATCGACGTCGAGGCTTGTCCTGAGCGGAGGAGTGGTCTTGAAGAGCGGATTGAATTCGCCGATGGCCTCTTCGGTGAGGGAGAAGTGGTGCGGGCAAATCTCGCACGTCACCGGTGCGCCGAGATATTTGGCCTGCCGGATCATCTCGACGGCGCCCCAGGTGCTGACCCGCATGATGTGCAACTGGCACCCGGTGTGGAGAGAGAGCAGGCAGTTGCGCATGACCATGATCTCTTCGGCGCTGCGAGGCATGCCCTTGAGGCCGAGCATTGCGCTGTAGGCGCCTTCGTTCATGCTCGCCCCCGCGCTTAAGGATGTGTCGTCGCAGTGGGCCATGATCGGGATGTCGAATTGGAGGCAGGTCTCCATCGCCCGCGTCATGACCGCCGAATCCTGGATGGGATGCTCTTCGTCGCTCGCCGCGACGATGCCCGCCTTCTTGAGAGCGGCGAGGTCGGTCAGCCTCGTGCCGTCGTTGCCGACGGTAAGCGCGCCGACTGGCGCCACGAACACGCCTCCCGCTTCCGGCGAGGCGGCTTTGTCCATGATGAAGTCGATCAGCGATGGCGTATCGAGCGCCGGGTTCGTGTTCGGCATGCAGCAGATCGTGGTGAATCCGCCGGCTGCCGCCGATTGGGTTCCGCTCACGATGGTCTCTCGATGCTCCTCGCCTGGTTCCCGCAGGTGGACGTGGGGATCGACGAGACCGGGGGTAATCCAGAGGTTGGTGCAGTCGTATACCTCCACAGCCCCTCGTTCGTCGACCTTCTTGCCGTATTCGACGACCTGGTCGTGTTCGATGACGAGACTACCGATCAGGTCGATGTCCTGCGAGGGATCGAGGATGCGTCCGTTCTTGAGAACCGTCTTCACGATTTCTTCCTCCGTGCCTTCCCTGTTTGAACGGCGGCCTTGGCGGAAGCCTTGGCCGGCTTGGCGGGCGGATCTTGGAACGCCCAGTAGAGCGCGGCCATCCGCACGAAGATGCCGTTCTCGATCTGCTGGCTGATCGCCGAGGCATCGCCGTCGGCCGCCATGTCGTCGACCTCGACGCCCCGATTGAGGGGCCCGGGGTGCATCACCAGGCAGCCTGGGTTCGCATACCGGAGCGTGTGGCGGTTGATCTGATACAGCCGCCGGTACTCGTTCACCGAGCTCAGCTGCCCATCCTCCATTCGCTCGCGCTGGAGCCGTAGGCAAATGACGACGTCGGCCCCGTCCACGCCGGCCGCCAGATCGTAGTACACCGTCCCCGGCAGCATCGAGACGTTGCCAGGGATCAAGGTCCGCGGACCGACGAACCGGACGTCGGCTCCCATCTTCGAAAGGAGCCATGCGTTCGATCGGGCTACTCGGGAGTGAGCGACGTCTCCCACGATCGCCACCGTCAGCCCTTCGAGGCTGCCCTTGCGCTCCAAGATGGTCAGCGCATCGCCCAGAGCCTGGGTCGGGTGCTCGTGCTGGCCGTCGCCCGCGTTGAGCACGGGCCCGCCGAAGTACCGCGCCGCGAACGAAGCCGATCCCGACGAGCGGTGCCGCATGACGAGGGCTTCCAACCGCTCGTACCGCAGGGTGAGGATGGTGTCTTTCAGGGTCTCACCCTTCGACATCGAGCTTGCGCCGGAGGCGAAGTTGCTAACCCGGTACCCCAGATAGGTGGCGGCCTGCTCGAAGGAGACCCGGGTTCGCGTCGAGCCCTCGAAGAAGAGCAGCCCGACCACCGGCGCTTTGCCGTTGGCGATCGGTCGACCCTCGAGGACCTTCTTCTTGAAGTCCTTCGAAAGCCCGAGGAGTTCCTCGATGTCCTCGCGGTCCAGATGCCGGATACCCAGCAGGTGACGGCTCATCCCACCGCCTCGCGCTCTTCCGCCTTCTGCATGATCACTTCATCCTCCCCGTCGATCTCGGTCGTGTGAACGATCACGCGATCGTCCCTCTCGGTGGCTATTATGCGCCCGCAATAATCTGGCTGGATGGGCAGTTCCCGATGACCTCGATCGACGAGCACCGCCAGTTGGACTTTCTGCGGACGCCCTTGCTGGATGAGGGCATCGAGCGCCGCACGGATCGTCCGCCCGGTGAAGATGACTTCGTCCACGAGGATCACGCGCTTGCCGTTGACCTCGAAGGGAATTTCGCTATCGTCCTGCAGCACCTGGCCCAACCGGTCGTCGCGGAATTTGGCGATGTCCAGCTTGCCGCACGGCACCGTGGTGCCCTCGACCTGGGTCATCAGGAAGGCGAGGCGCTTGGCGATGGGCCAGCCCTTGCGCAGGATCCCCACGACCACCAAATCGGTCGCGCCCTGATTGGCCTCCAGGATTTCGTGCGCCATGCGCCCGAGGGTCCGGCGCATATCACCCGCGTCCAGCACGACCGAACTCATCGCTAAGGATTATGGGCGATCGGGCTGCGGAGCATCGTACAATGTGGACATGCTTTCGGCTTCGCGACCGATCTGGAAGGGAATGATCAGCTTCGGCATGGTCAGTATTCCGATCAAGCTTTTCACCGCGACGACCAGCAAGGACGTCGCCTTCAACGAGCTCTTCAAGGAAGACCACTCGCGCCTCAAACGCATCCGGTGGCACCCGGTCCAGCAGCGCGAAGTCGGCGCCGACGAGGTCGTCAAGGGATACGAGTACGCCAAGGGACAGTACGTCGAACTGACCGACGAGGACTTCGAGAAGCTGCCGGTCCCGAGCAAGCATTCGATCCAGATCGTCGCCTTCGTCGACGAGAAAGAGATCGACCCGGTCTACTTCGACCAGGCTTACGCCCTGGAGCCCGAAGAGATGGGCCTCAAGCCTTTCTCCCTCTTCATGCACGCGCTCTCGACCAAAGGTCTCGTCGCCATCGGCAAGATCGCGATCCGCAAGAAGGAGCAGCTTTGCGTCCTCCGCGCGGTCAACGGCAACCTCGTCATGAGCACGCTGTACTATCCCGACGAAATCCGTGTCGATATCGGCAAAGGGCTCCCGGAGGTCGAGCTGAGCGAAGCGGAGCAGAAAATGGCCTCCGCTCTCGTCGATTTGCTCACCGCCAGCTTCGACCCCGAATCCTATAAGGACGAGTACCGGGAAGAGCTGATGAAGATGATCCAGGCCAAGGTCGAGGGCAAAGAGATCGTCACCGCCCCCGAAGCCGCGCCGCAGGTCATGGACCTCATGGAAGCCCTTCGAGCGAGCCTGGAGCAAGCCGAAGCGGCCAAGAAAGCCGGCTAGAGGGCCGAGTCGCCCGGCGGTCTTCGCTAAGACCGCAGCACCGCTGCCACTTGCGGGGAGTTGGCGAGCGCCGAGAACTGGGAGTTGCCGAGAATGCCTTCTCGCCACTCCGGATGCTGAGCAATGACCATCCCGACCAGCGTGGCGGCGGCGTTCGAATCGCCGGCCTGGACGAGGGCCACCGCCTTGTTCACCTGGGAGCGCGGGTTGCCGTCCATCGAATACGAGCGATCGTACGCAGCGATCGCGTCAGCCCACCGCGCCTGGGACGCGATCACGGTGCCGAGGTTGTTCCACACTCCGGCGTCATCCACCAGTTCGAGTAGTCGTCGGTAGTCTAGTTCGGACTTCGCATAGTCGCCCAGTCCTTCGTAAGCGATTGCCCGGCGGAACCGAGCCTCCGGATGTTCGGTAACAGCGAGCACCTGGCTCGTTTGAGCTACCGCCTCCTCTAGCCTTCCTGCAGCAATCAGGGCTTGGGCCAGCCTCGCGCGAGTATCGGTGTCTTCGGGGGATAACTCGAGGGCTCGGTAGAGGTCGACCAGTGCCTCGTCGACTTGGCCGAGGGTTAGATACTCCTGTCCTCGACTGGAGTAGGTGACGGCGCTGGTCGGGTCCAGGGCGAGAGATGTCGAGAAATCGGCGATCGCCTCCGAGGATCGACCGAGTTTCTGATAGCACAGACCCCGCGCCCACAGAATGCCTCCGGTTCGCTGGCCCTCCACGACGACGGAAAGAGCCGTCACGGCTTCCTCGTACTGGCCTAGGTCTAGATGCAGGATGCCGAGGTTGGCGTAATTCGCCATAAACGCCGGTTCGACTTCGATGCCCTTTAGATAGCATCGTGCCGCCTCCGGCACATCGCCTCGCGCTTCGGCCATCAGGCCGTACTGCGCCCAGACCTGTCCCTGTCGGGGGTCGAACTCCATCGCCTTTTCGAACTCTGCCGGCGCCTCGTCGTTCCGTCCGAGTTTCTTCAGCAGAAGCCCGCGCCCGAGCCGAGATCGCCCCCAGTCGGGTCGAATAGCGATGGACTCGTCGATCGTCGCCAGGGCCTCAGTTGTTTTGCCTAAGGCTTGTAAGGAGATCGCCTTGCCGTAGAGAGCTTCCGCAGATCGTGCGTCGAGGGATAAGGCCCGGTCGAAGATCGCTATCGCCTCATCATCCCGATCGATTTGCGAGAGTACGGTGCCGTACCGCACGAGATGATCGACGCTCGGAACCTTGTCTGCGGCGGACTTCGCATCGTCGAGAGCGCCGTTCGTGTCCTGGACCCACTCTCGTATATGGCTCCTAACCCAATGCCCGTGGGCGTCGCCTGGCCGGATCGTCAAGGCCCGGTCGGCATCGCCCAGGGCAAGGACGTGGTCCTCGCGCTTCGCGTGCGCGACCGCACGCGCCACCCACGCTTCGAAGAACGTCGGGTCCAGTCGAAGTGCCTCGTTCAGCAGTTCCACCGAATCGACCTCACGGCCCTCTTTGGCAAGCGCGACGCTCTGATTGTAAAGTTCGACGGCCTGCTGGCGGTTCTCGGGGTCGTTCGGATTGATGGAGACCTGTGCGACGATCAGTTCGCGGATCTCGCGCACCTCCGTGCGACCCTCGACGACTTCGGTATGGATGGCCTCGAGCTTCGCCATGATCTCTCGGTGCTGTCCGAGCACCGCAGTAAGGAGCCGCTTGCGGTAAGCATGCTGCGCGTCGTCACGGCTGAGGAGATCGATGAACGTGGGCTCGAAACAGCCGAGCACATCGACGGCCACGCGGCTCACGACTTCTTGGTCCAGGGCCGGGTAAAGCTCGCGAAGAAGCTCCGCGATGTCGGCATCGCTCGGCTCTAGTCGGGCGTCGAGGAGGCGCTTGCATTCCTCTTTGCTGACCTCGCGTTCGGCAAGTTGATCCCAATCACGCTCGACCGCCTTGGCCTGCCTCTTGACGTAGCGCACGAAATCCTCGCGCCCGTCGATCAATCCCTCCGCCGTCTGACGCTCGACGGAGTGAAGCACGCAGAGATGGAAGGCGCGGGCGGCGATCCGGCCTTCCTCCTTGTGACCCGAGCCCATGGAGTGATGGAGAACGCCGGCGAGGAAGTCCTTGAGCACTTCCATGGGGAGGTGGCCGAGTTGCATCATCAGGCCCGCTGCGCCGACCTGGGCAACGCCGGTGACGCCAAGGGCGGCGAGCCCCGCCCACCCCAGCACTCTCAGTCCAGGTCCGAGCCACTTCATCTGCGCAAGGCGGAGCATACCGGAGGCGACATTGCCCGCCGTGGCATCATTCCCGAAGGGGTCCCCAGTGAACCTCGGCCTCGCCTATCCGGCCACGGCGGCCCCGTCGGCCGACTCGCACACCAGGAAGCGAGGCATCCGATCCGCCACGTGGAGAAGATAGTGCGCGGAGACCGCCTCACGAAAGACCGAAGTGCGCCCGCGTTCGACCAAGGCCACGCACGCTCCGCCGAAGCCGGCCCCGGTCATCCGAGCCCCGATGCAGCCTGGCGCCTGCCAGCAGGCCTCTGCCATCGCGTCGAGCTCTGGACAGCTCACCTCGAAGTCGTCCCGCAGACTTTCGTGGCTCTGGCGCATGAGAACGTAGATCTGGTCGATCTCGCCCTCCCTTAGCGCGTCGACGAACCGGTGGCAGCGCTCGTTTTCGCTCTGGACGTGTCGCGCTCTTCGGTACCGCACCTCACCCAGCTGGTCGCGACCCCCTTCGATCTGCTCGGCGGTGGCGTCGCGGAGGGTGCACGTCTTGAGGACCTCCGAGGCCTCGATGGTCTGCAGCCGCCGTTCGTTATAGGCCGAATCCGATAACTCCCTTGGCTTCATGGTGTCGCACACGACGATCGTCAGGGTGCTCGGGATCGGCACGTATGCCAGATCGAGGTTGCGCGTGTCGATAAACATCGCGTGCCCCGCCCGGCCGAGCGCGCTCGCCATCTGATCCATGATCCCGCACTGCACCCCGATGTGCTCGTGCTCGCACTGTTGCCCCAACCGCGCCAATTCTCTCCCCGAGAGGTCCAGCCGCAACAGCTCCTGCCACAGGACCCCGAACGCCATTTCCATCGCCGCGCTGCTGCTCAGCCCGCTGCCGATCGGCAGGTCACTCGCCACATAGGCTTCTAGATTCGGCATCGGTCGCCCCGCCCAGGACGCCAGTTCCTTAGCCATGCCTGCCGCATAGCGCGACCAGTCTCCAGGGATCTCGCCTCGCGTGTCGAATGGCTCGGCATCCCCGAGACGGTCCGAGACGAGCCGCGACGGCCCCTCTACCACCCGCGCCGCCACCCAGACCCGCCGGTCGATCGCGGTCGGGAAGACAAAGCCTTCGCTGGTGTCCGTGTGCTCGCCGATCAGGTTCACCCGTCCCGGCGCCTGAGTGACCACGCTGGGCGAGACGCCGAAGCGTTGGTGAAATGCCCCGGCGACATCGGTGGAGGTCATGGGGGCATTATGGCCGGGCAGGTAAAGTCCTTCTTCCCCCATGCTCTTTCGCAAGAAGAAGCCTGAGCCGGCAGCGCCGCCCGAAGCGATGATCGTGGGCCTGGGCAATCCCGGTCCGGAATACGCCGGCACCCGCCACAACGTCGGTTTCGACGCCGTCGAAAGGCTGGCCAAGCGGCACCGGGCCAAGCTCGATGTGCGAAAGCACCGCGCCGTCTACGGCATCGCCAAGATCGAGGGACGCTCGGTATTGCTGATCCGTCCCCTGACGTATATGAACCTGAGCGGCCAAGCGGTGGCCGCCCTTGCCCGGCAATACGGCATCCCGCCCGAGCAGATTCTCGTGATCTCCGACGACATGGACCTCGACCTAGGGCGCGTGCGGATGAAGCCCAAGGGCGGGGCAGGCGGTCACAACGGCCACCGCTCGATCATCGCCTCGCTCGGCTCACAGGACTACCCCCGCATCAAGATCGGCATCGGCCGTGGCGGTCCGAACGCCACCGACCACGTGCTCGACAAGTTCCACCCCGACGAGAGGCAGACGATCGACGCCGCCCTCGATCGCGCCACCCGCGGTTGCGAGATCTGGCTGGAGGCGGGGCTGGAGCGCGCGACCAGTTGGGTCAATTCGGGCGAAGCACACGACGAGGGAGAGTAACGGGATTCGAGAAACCCCGTTCCTTTCGCCCCGCGAGAGGAAGGGGGTAGGGGGATGGAGAGCGCGGCACCTCGAGGCCATACTCCCCCCATGAAACCCATCCGCCTCGCCAAGAACCCCGAGGCGCGCGACCGCGCCCGGGAACTCCGCAAGAACATGAGCGTGAGCGAGCAGCGCTTCTGGGAAGTAGTCCGCCGCGACGAACTTGGCTTCCGCGTCCGCCGACAGGTCCCCATCGGCCCCTACATCCTCGATTTCTACATTCCGTCGGCCAAGGTCTGCGTCGAAATCGACGGCGAGCAGCACGAGAACCGCCGGGCCTTCGATGCAAGTCGTGACGCCTACCTCGAGGAGCGAGGCATCGCCACCCTGCGTATCCCATCGCTCGATCTTTTCGAGCCGAACGATATCTTGATAACCAAGTGGGTCTACTCCGTCAAGCGACTCTGCGAGGCCCGGACTCTCCACCCCCCAACCCCCTCCTCCCGCAAGCGGAAGGAGGGGGAGTAGTCCGGAATGAGAGGGGCAGGAGCAATCCCCTTCCTTTCGCCCCGCGAGAGGAAGGGGGGAGAGGGATGGAGAGCGACGGCACCTCATCCAGGCCGGGCTCCCTGCTTGAGGTGTCCCGGACTTTCCACCCCCCAACCCCCTCCTCCCGCAAGCGGAAGGAGGGAGAGTACCCCACGCAAACCTACCCCATCTCGAACACTCCGTCGAGCGGGTACACGAAGGTCTGCCGGCCCGTCGCCCTCTCCACGAACCGAATCGCGCAGGCATATACCCCCGACTCCACCGGCACATCCGCCGACAGCGACCCCGGAGCGAACGACACGAACGCCGCCGCCTTGTACACCTTCCCCGGCATGCAGCGGATGTTCTTCAGCTTCTGCAGCATCAGCTCCGTCGTCACACCGTCCGCGTTCGCGTGCGAGGCGGTGAACCGGATCGCTCCACCCGCGACAGAAGCCGACACCGACACGGTGTCGCCCATGAAACTGCCCACCGGAGGCGTGCGCGGCACCTCTGCCCCGGGGTTCACTTGCTGGAACTTGACCGCTAGGCCGATGAAGGCGTTGCGACCCGCGGGCGAATAGCGTTTCCCGGTAATGGGATCGAGCCGAGCCAGGGAAGCCGCATAGCGACGCCATGCCGACGCCTCCGAGGCCGAGAAGGTGGCGTAAATGGACGAGGCCGACTCCAAGCGAAGCGAGCCCTCCCGCACCGCCGGATCGACCGGGTACTTGTATCGCGGCTTGCGGCGCACCGAGAGGCCGCTTCGAGTGAGAACGAGAACATGGTTGTTCATGCCGCCCCGAAGGTCGGCGAACGCCATTCCGAGTCGTGCTTTTGCCATACCCTCCTTATCGGCGGGTCTGATCCTCATCTAAAGGCTTCATCCCATCTTCATCTCATCCTTATTTCTGCCTTATCCACAGGGATGAGGCAGAAGTGAAGCAGAACTGAACCAGAGATAAGACAGAATGACCCGGATCGGACCCCGGTTAGACCCGAGCCTGCCGAGGGATCTTCGCGGGGGAGGCTCGGCCGTAGGCGGGGGTCGTAGCAGGACGATTCTCTCATCCGCTCGGTGCCGACTTTGCTATCGCAAGAGGAGATTTCGAAAAAACTCCAGAACTCCTTGCTTAGGCCCGAATCACTCGTGCATAATGGTGGGCTTCGTGGACGGTGCTCGGCTCCCTGAGCCCTGAATCTGCAAATTCTGCAGGGCCACCCCCAACAGGCAGCGCCTCGGCGCTCGAACTTGGAGGCTACCAATGAACACCGCAGACATCACGATCGTCGTCCTGGGAGCCCTCTCCCTCGCACTCGCTGCCGTCGCCGCTTTCCTGTTCAAGGCGCGGTCCGACGCCGACACGTCCCACCGGACCGAGGTCGAATCCCTCAACACCAAACTCAACGAGGCGGCCAAGAGCGTTGGCCAGGCGGAAGAACTCCGAAACGAGAAGGCCGCCGTCGAAGGTCAGCTTCTCTCGGCCCAAAGCGAAATCAACCGGCTCACCGACGAACTCGCAACCGCCAAGGCGGAACGAGAAGCCGCCGAGTCTGCCGCCGCTAGCCTCATCGAGAAGGAGAAGGAGGCGTGTGAGGCCATCCTCGAAGCCAAGCAAAATGAACTCGAAGCCAAGGACGTGCAGATCGAGAACCTCAATCAGTTCATCGAGAAGGCGAGCGAAACCCTCGGCACCCAGTTCAAGGCCCTCTCCCAAGAGACCCTGAAGGACGTCTCGGCCCAGTTCGAGAAGGCCGCCAAGCAGGTCATTGAGCGGAACTCGGAGACCACGACCAAGAACGTCGCCCTCCACAAGCAGGAGATCGAAAATCTCCTCAAGCCCGTTGGACTCACCCTCGAACAACTGAACCAGCAGGTCAAGGACACCAACGAGAAGCGGGGAGAAGCGGAAGCTGTTCTCATGGACAGGATCAAGGAGTTCGCCGGAGCCAACGAGAAGTTGGCCAACGCCTTGAACAAGCCCGTCATCCGCGGCTCCTTCGCCGAAACCAAACTGGAGACCCTCCTCGAAGCGGCAGGACTCGTCAAGGGCGAGAACTTCGAACTCCAAGCCCAAGTGAAGGACGGCAATCAGACCCGCATCGTGGACGCCCTCGTTCACATGGCCCAAGGCAAGAAGCTCGTCATCGACAGTAAGAACCTGCTGGTGCCATTCGTGGAGTACGCCAATGCTTCCGACGAAGATCGGGCGGCCAGACTGGCCGACTTTCAGAAGGCCTTTCGCAGCACCCTCAAAGACCTCAGCGTTAAGGACTACTCGAAGCACTGGGAAGGCATCGACGCCGTCATCATGTTCCTGCCCGACGAAGGCATGTACATGGCGGCCATCGAGTCCGACCGCCAACTCATCGCCACCATGTTCGAGCAGCGGGTCTTCACCGTCAGCCCGGTGTCTCTTCTGCCGATCCTCAAGTCCGTCGCCTACATTCTCGGCTTGGAGAAGCAAAACAAGGACACGCTCACTATCGTGGACGCCGGTCGAGCCCTATACGAGTCGCTTGGCGTCATCTTGAGCAAGGTCAAGACCCTTGGGGACAAGTTGGAAGATGGGGTGGAAGCCTACAATGGCGTCATCGCCAGCTTCGAAGGAAACGTGCTTCCCAAGACCCGCCAACTCCGACAGTTGGGCATCCGGCGCGGTGCTGAGCACAAGGTTATCCGCCCCTTGGACGTCCAACGCCGGGACTTCAAGGAGCGGACCGTCCGGGACCTCTCTGGCCAAGGCCAACTGGCCTTGGCTGCCGTCGACTCGGACGGCTTCGAAGACGACGAGGAAGGGGAGGTTGCCCAGTAAACTGGCAGACAGGAATGATCACCGGAGAACTCAAGGGAAAAGTGGACCGGATATGGGACCATTTTTGGTCGAACGGCCTGTCGAATCCCCTAGCCGTCATCGAGCAGATCAGCTATCTCCTGTTCATGAAGCGGCTGGATGAACTGGAGGAAGCCGAAGAGCGCAAAGCCAATCGGACCGGCCAACCGATGGCCCGAAGGCTGTTCAATGACAACCAACAGAACCTCCGCTGGTCGCGGTTCAAGGACTACGACTCCGAACGCATGTTCGAGACCGTGCGAGATGAAGTCTTTGCCTTCCTTCGGACCCTCAACACGAACAAGGACAGCGTCTACGCCAAGTTCATGAAGGACGCGGTGTTCCTGATCCCCAAGCCGTCGGTCCTAGAGCAAGTGGTCACCCTCCTCAGTGAAATTCCGATGCACGACCGGGACACCAAGGGCGACCTCTACGAATACCTTCTCGGCAAGCTCGCTCAAGCGGGGGTCAACGGCCAGTTCCGAACCCCTCGCCACATCATCCGCATGATGGTGGAGATGGTGGAGCCGAAGCCCAAGGACGTCATCGGAGACCCTGCGGCGGGCACGGCGGGGTTCTTGGTCGTCGCCGGGGAGTATCTGCTGGAGAAGCACCCCGAGGTGATGATGCAGGACGACTTGCGGCGGCACTTCTCGGAAGGGATGTTCCACGGCGGGGAGTTTGACCCCACCATGATGCGCATCGGGGCCATGAACCTCATGATGCACGGCATCGAAGACCCGGACTTGGTGTATGCCGATTCGCTGGGTGAAGAGTCGGTGCACATGCGCAACCTTTACACCCTGATCCTCGCCAACCCGCCGTTCAAGGGAGCAATCAACGAAGCGGAGATTGCCAAGGACCTCCATGCCACGGTCAAGACCAAGAAGACCGAACTGCTCTTCCTGGCCCTGTTCCTCAAGCAGTTGAAGGTCGGCGGAAGGTGCGCTTGCATCGTGCCCGATGGCGTCCTGTTTGGTGCAAGCAAGGCCCATCGTCAGGTTCGGGAACTGCTGATCGACGGGAACAAACTGGAGGGCATCGTCAGCATGCCGTCGGGCGTGTTCAAACCTTACGCCGGAGTCTCGACGGCGGTGCTCATCTTCACCCGCACCGACTCCGGCGGGACGGACGGCGTTTGGTTCTATGACATGCAGGCCGACGGCTTCAGCCTGGACGACAAACGCAACGAGATCAAGGACAACGACATCCCCGACGTGCTTGCCAAGTGGCGAGAACGTGACGCCGATGTCGAGTCCGACCGAACCGCCAAGGCGTTCTTCGTGTCGGTCGATGAGATTCGAGCGCAAGGTTACGACCTCTCGATCAACCGGTACAAGGAAGGGGTTCATGAGGAAGTCGTGCACGAAGACCCGAAGACCATCCTGGACCGGCTCATCGGGTTGGAGTGCGAAATCATGGATGACCTCAAGGCGCTTAGGGGGATGGTCTGAAAACTGCGACCCTCGGTGAAATCTGTGATCTTGTTGCAGGGGGAACTCCCAGCAGGAAAGTCGCCAGCTACTTTGGTGGCGATGTGCCATGGGTGAAGATAGGTGATATGCTCGAAAACCCGATCCGGGCAACTGAAGAAAAGATCACCGCTAGCGGCCTGAAGAACTCGAACGCAAAAGTCATTCCTGCTGGCACCGTCTTGGTGTCGATCTTCGCCACCGTTGGTAGGGCAACTGTTCTCGGAATAGACGCCGCCACAAATCAAGCGATTGTTGCGGTGATGCCCAAGGCAGGCGTCGAACTTGATCGAGGGTTCTTACTACATGCTTTAACAGCTTCCACAGCATCACTTGTCAAGGAGGCAAGAGGTGTAGCCCAGGTGAACATCAACAGTTCCATCCTAAAGCAGCTACGCATTCCTCTCCCTCCCCTTCCTGAGCAACGCCGCATCGCTGACATTCTTGACCGAGCCGACGCCCTCAAGCGCAAACGCCAACAAGCCCTCCAACTCGCCGACGACTTCCTCCGAGCCACCTTCCTCGACATGTTCGGCGATCCGCTTCGTCCGGATGGCACCTTCGCAATGCCTAGGCTCGGCGAGGTTGCTTCGACCACCAGTGGAGGCACTCCAAGTCGTAAGGACGACAGGAACTACGGTGGCGATGTGCCGTGGGTCAAGTCCGGTGAATTGCACACGGACATTGTCATTGAAACGGAGGAATTCCTTTCAGTTCAAGGTTTATCCAACTCCGCGGCCAAGATCATGCCGCCGGGCACCATTCTTCTAGCGATGTATGGAGCTACGGCAGGTGTCGTTTCCGAACTAGGGCTCGAAGCAGCAACCAATCAGGCAATCTGCTCCATTACTGTAGGTCCTAGCGTAGACAGACTCTACATTAAGTATTTCCTCAAAGCAGTGACGGCAAACTTACTCAAGCAATGCGTCGGTGGTGCCCAGCCCAATCTTAATCAAGAACTTATTCGTGACATGAGAATTCCGGTGCCGCCCCTTGAACTCCAGAAGCAGTTTGCATTAGCCGTAGAGAATGTTAGCGTCCTCAAGCGTCGTTTGGTTGATTCGGCCATGGAAGCTCTAAGTCTTGCGGGTTCCTTGCAGCTCCAGCTTCTTTGCGACACTGGGCATTTTGGTATCAACCATGAGCCTATGCACGGACTTCCCTCCGGATAATGAACATGCTGGACGAGTTTGGCTGGCGACCCTTTGTCACCCCTGTCGGCGGAGGCAGGGCAGAGGATGAGTATCTTCGCCTACCTCCACCCAAAGTGGACTCCGTTCTTGGAAGATGCCAGAGAACGGAGCGAATGGCGTTGCGGTCGCCGAGGTGGTTTGCGTGAACGTTAGTCATCAGATTTCCTTGTTCGAGGAAGCGGAGGCTCGGTCTCTGATTGACCAGCTTCTTGACGATTCCAAGCTGTACACCTCGACGAAGTCCTACTTGGAATTGTTGGAGTTCACGGCCAAGCTCAAGAGCTTTGCCCCGTTTAACGCGATGCTTCTTCATATGCAAAAGCCTGGGCTCTCATTTGCGGCATCGGCTTTCGATTGGAAAGTGAGGTTCGGGCGCTTTCCAAAGGACGGGGCTCGCCCGCTCATGATCTTGTGGCCATTCGGGCCCATCGCCTTTGTTTACGACGTGATCGACACGGAAGGTAAAGAGCTACCTCAAGATGTGTCCGCCTTCTGGGCTCGGGGGAACATCACGGCTTTCACAATCGCTGACCTCGTAAGGAGGTTGCCTAAAAGGAACATCAACGTCGAAACCTTCGACGGCGGAGATAACTCGGCAGGGAGCATTCGAACCTTGAGCCGCATCGAAAAGCCCAAACCACGCGGGACCTATAAGGTGATGGTGAATCGGAACCATCTCCCTCCCACTCAGTTGGTCACGTTGGCGCATGAGCTTGGTCATCTGTTTCTAGGTCATTTGGGACCAGACGGTGACCTCAAAATTCCGGATCGGCGGCGGCTCTCCCATGACCAAGTGGAGTTGGAAGCCGAGTCGGTGGCCTACTTGGTCGCATTCCGAACCGGCATTGAATCAAAATCGCAGACCTACTTGAGCAGTTACGTTAAGAATCACGAAGCGGTCGGGGCCCTGGACCTTTACAGCGTGATGCGGGCAGCGGGCCAGGTTGAGACGATCCTGGGACTTCATCGTGGCTCATCATTCGGACCAAAGCCGAAGAGGTCACAGGAATCAAGCGAGAACGCATGAGTAACTTCGCCTTCCTCCACCCGAGTTGGACGCCGTTCCTCGAAGATGCCCGAGAAGCGGAGCGGGTAGCGCTGCGGAATCCTCGGTCGAGCGCCTTTTACTCCCGGCGACTGCTGGAGCTTGGCGTGAAGTGGGTCTATGCGAACGACTCCACCACGAGCGAACCCTACCAAGACACGCTAAGTGCCCGCATCCATGAGCCGAGCTTCCGGAATCAACTCCCGGTTGGGCTCTGGGAGCATGTCAAGTACGTCTGGAAGCTCGGCAATCAGGCCACCCACGAGCCAAGAACGATCCAGAAGACGGAATCGGTGGAGGCCTTGCGGTCGGTCCACAACTTCATCAACTGGCTGGTGACCACCTACACACCGGGCGGCTTGGCCGTGCCCGCCTTCGATGATTCCCTGATTCCCGACCCCAAGAAGATCAAGGAACTTCGGGACCTCAAGGTTGCCGAGAACCTTCAGCAAATCCAGATGCTGGAGGCGAGCCTGCGGGAGAAGGACGAAGCCAAGGCCACCGCCGAAGCGAAGCAAGCGGCAACTGAAGCGGAACTCGCCGCCCTTCGTGCCGAGATTCAGAAGATCAAGGCCGAGAACGCCGCCAAGGGCCAGACAATCACCTTCAGCGAAGCCGAGAACCGAGCGCACCTAATTGACCCGTTGCTTCGAGAGTCGGGTTGGAACCCGGATGCTGCAAACGTGCGGGAGTACGAGGTCAACGGAATGCCCAACCCGGAGGGCAAGGGCTTTGTGGACTACGTGCTTTGGGGTACGGACGGCAAGCCGGTGGCAGTGGTCGAAGCCAAGAAGACTCAGGTCGATCCTGAACTTGGCAAGCACCAAGCCAAGCTGTACGCCGACTGCCTGGAGACCATGACCGGTCGCCGCCCGTTGATCTACTTCACCAACGGATACCGAACCTGGTTCTGGGACGATACGAAGTACCCGCCTCGAAGCGTCGGCGGGTTCCACAGCCAAGATGAACTGCAGCTGATTATCAAGCGACGCCAGGACAGCGGCGACTTGCTGAAAGCGAAGCTGAACAAGAACACGGTGGACCGGCAATACCAAGAAGTGGCCATCGGCCGAACGTCGGAACGGTTCCAAACTGAGCGAGGCCGTGGTGCCCTTCTCGTGATGGCAACAGGCACGGGCAAGACACGGGTCAGCGTGGCCCTGGTCGAGATGCTGATGAAGCAGAACTGGGTTCGTCGGACGTTGTTCCTTGCCGACCGCCGAGCGTTGCTGACCCAAGCCGAACGAGCCTTCAAGCGGTTCTTACCGGAAACCAGCCGGGGTTCCCTGCTCGATGGCGAAGTACCCGATGCTTGCCGGATCGTGTTCTCCACTTATCCAACGATGATGAACGCCATCGACAGTTGGCGAGAGGACGGAACCCGGCGATTCGGACCTGGCCACTTCGACCTCGTCATCATCGACGAGGCGCACCGCTCGGTGTATCAGAAGTACAAGGCGATCTTCGAGTATTTCGATTCGCTTCTACTCGGTTTGACGGCCACTCCGAAGACCGAAGTCGACCGGAACACCTACGAGTTGTTCGGTCTAGAGCCGGGGGTTCCGACCCATGCCTATGAGTTGGACGAAGCGGTCGAACAGCAATGGCTCGTGCCTCCGAGGGCGTTCTCGGTGCCCGTGAAGTTCCTTCGACAGGGCATCAAATACGACGAACTCCCCGAGGATGAGAAGCAAACCTATGAGCAGGTCCTTGAGTTCTACGACGAGAACGGCGAACTGATCAAGGATCAAGACAGTGCCGCCCTAAACGCTTGGCTCTTCAACAAGGACACGGTGGACAAGGTGCTCCAAGACCTGATGCAGAACGGCGTCAAGGTGAGCGGAGGGGACAAGCTCGGCAAGACGATCATTTTCGCCAAGAGCAAGAAGCACGCCGACTTCATCGTCCAGCGGTTCGACCAGGCGTATCCTCATCTCGCTGGGCACTTCTGCCAAACCATCTACAACCAGCCTTACGCGCAAGACCTGATCGACAACTTCAGCGTCCCAGCCAATGAGCCGACGATTGCGGTTTCGGTGGACATGATGGACACGGGCATCGACGTCCCCGAGGTCGTCAACCTGGTCTTCTTCAAAATGATTCGATCGAAGACGAAGTTTTGGCAGATGATCGGGCGGGGGACTCGGCTTTGCCCCGACCTCTTTGGCCCAGGGCTGAACAAGACCCATTTCCTCATCTTCGACTACTGCCAGAACTTGGAGTACTTCAGCCTGAACCCCAGGGGAGTGGAAGGCAATGTGCCCCGGTCGGTTCGGGAGAACACGATGCGAGCCCGTGCGGAACTCATCCGGGCGACGTCCGAAATCGAAGACCTCCAGGACTTCCGGAAGGGCATCGTGAACGACCTGTATGGACAGGTTCAAGCCTTGAACAAGGAGAGCTTCGTCGTTCGACCCCATGAGGAAGTTATCGAGCCGTACCGTGTCCGTACCCGGTGGGACGAACTTGGCGAATCGGATTTGCAGACTGTGGAATCGGTGATCGCTCCTATCCCGGCGACGGAACTTGACGACGAAGGCATGCGGCGCTTCGACCTGCTCATGCTCCGGCTAGAGTTGGCGATTCTCCGCAAGACGAAGGATCAAGAGGACTTGGTCGCACGGCTCAAGGACTTGGCGCAAAACCTGTCGGAGAAGGGCTCGGTTCCATCGGTTGCGGCCGAAATGGCGTTGTTGCTTGAGATCGGGCAGGATGCGTTCTGGCAGGACATCACCTTGCCGCAGTTGGAGTCCACCCGAATCCGGCTTCGAGGGCTAGTCAAGTTTGCTGACACGGAACAGGGACGCCAAAGGGTCTTTGTGAATTTCGAGGATGCGATTGGGGACGGGGTCGAAGTCATCCTGACGACGTCGGACCCGTCGCTGAACCAGTATCGGGAGAAGTTGCGGCACTACTTGCGGGACCATCTGACGCACCCGGCTGTGCGAAAGGTGCGTGAGAACGTGCCGCTAAGCAAGGATGACGTGAAGGCCATCGAGGCGATGCTGTTCGGGGACCAGGTGGTCGAGCCGACCAAACTGGAGGCCGTTATTGGCACGGAGGGCCCATTGTCTCGGTTCGTTCGCAAAACCGTAGGGTTGGACAAAGAGGCGGCAAAGCGTGCCTTCTCTGACATCTTCGACGGCGTCCACATGTCGGCCAAGCAACTGCTCTTCATGAACCACCTGGTGGACTTCCTTTGTACGAACGGGGTGATGAATCCGGGCAGTCTTTTCGAGCCGCCGTTCACCCATCTGCATGATATGGGGATTGACGGCATCTTCCCCGAGCAAGCGGCTTCGATCGTCAAGATCATCGAGCAGATCAACGCCAATGCGGCGGTTCCCAACTGATGATCGAGCCCCGACCTCGGTCTATGGGCGAAGGCCGGCTCCTTTCGGGACAGACGGTCGCCTTGGTCGCGATGGGCTCGAACGGGCGGTTCCGGTGATTCGGTACTAAGGCGACGGCGGTGGGTCTTTCACGCTTGCTTCGACCCGGCGGCGTTGGAGGGGGAGCTTCGGAGCCTGCGGGCTGGCGAACTTGGTGCGGGGCTTGGGTGAGGGCCTTCGGACTCAGAGGCCGCCACCGCGCCCGATCCACCGAAGCCCTCAAGTCCGGCGGTGGCTTTGCTGGAGCGGCCGCGCCGAGCCCGAACCGAGGCGAGGCGGCGCGAAGGCGAGCCGCCGTTCCGTTCGGCTCGTCGGCCGCTGGTGGCATGACCCCTACAGATTTGTCGTGCTATTACCGATCCTTGCCATGTAACCCCCACGGGCGAGCATAAGCCCTTCCGCAAGAAGAAAACATGGAGTGTGGCAAGAAATGAAAAGTAGGCTTTCGATGGCATTCGAGGACCTGCGGGGCAAGGACGGGAGCGTGGTGATCCGGAAGGGTCGCAATGGGCTCGTGCTGACTCGTTGGGTCTTGCCCAGCAATCCCCGAACGCAGGCTCAGACTGCGATTCGCGACTACTTCACGCGAGCGACGAAGGCATACGAGTCCTTGACCGTTGCCCAGGCCACGGCTTGGAAGAACTACGCCAAGACGATTACGCGCACTGACCCGGTCTCGGGCAGGCACTATCACCCGACAGCGAACTCGGTTTTCATCGAGTATGCGGCGAAGTTCCTGCAGCTGAGCCCAAACGGCACGATTCCGCTCATGCCCCCGGCGACCGACTTTCTCGGCGACAGCATCACGCTGCTGGTCGAGTCGGAGTCGCCGGGCGTGCTGAAGTTCACCGCCAGTGGAGCGAACGCGGCCGGGGTGACGACGGAGTTGCTGATCCAGCCCTTGGCGAATGTCAACCGCACGCCGAGCGCGAGCGATTATCGCCATGCGGCGTGGAAGGCGTTTACGTCGGGCTCCCTGACGGCGCAGGTCAATCTGCCGGCGGGGTACTACGCCGCAGGCTATCGGTTCGTTAAGAACTCGACGGGTCAGGCGACTAACATCGTGACCTTGCCAGTGACGGCGGTATCGCTGTCGATCGAGCAGGGAGGCACGGCGACACGGAGGAAAGCGGCCTAGGGCTTGATTCTCGCCTGTGGGGATACCGCCCGCTTTGCCGGCAGTCCGGCAGAGGGGGCGGTCTCTTGGATCAGCTCCGCATCAGCCGCTCGACGGTCGGCTCGATCGCCTTGCCCCACAGTTCGTAGCCGTCGGGGCTGAGGTGGAGGAGGTCGGGCATCAGGAACCGGCGGAGCGAACCGTCGCGATAGACGAAGGCGTGGCCGATGTCTTGGAAGAAGACGCGCTTCCCATCGGCGAGGTCCTTGAACCCGGCGGTCGCCTCGGCGGCTTTGAGGCGAAGGGGGCCGTCCGGGCGATCTTCGCGGGGGAAGATGCCGAGGAGGAGGATTTTGGTCTTCGGCAGATCGGCGATGAGTTTGGCGACGATCGACCGGACGCCGTCGGCGGTCTGGGCCGGAGTGCTGGAGCCGTGGCCGATGTTGTTGGTGCCGATCATGATCACGACGAGCTTGGGGTCGAGGCCGACGATCTCGCCGTTAGCGAGACGCCAGAGCACGTGCTCGGTGCGGTCGCCGCTGAAGCCGAAGTTGGCGGCGCGGCGTGACGCGTAGAGACGATCCCAGGTCGCCTTGCCTCCCCCTTCCCAGCCCTGAGTGATCGAGTCGCCGAGGAAGACGAGGTCGATGCCTCCTGCCTTGGTCTGTTCGACGCATCGCTCATGGCGCTCCTTCCACCAGCCTTCGCCGAGGCGATCGACGGGGCGGGTGGCGACATGATCGGGCTGGAGGACGGCGGCGCAAAGGAGAGCGAGCATGATCGCCATTTTGGCTCTCAGAGGAGCGACTTTTGGCGGCCGTACTTCATGACGATGGCTTCCATGAGATAAACGGGGTGGACGTTGGCGATCGGAGGGACTCCATGCCGCCTGGCAAAGGGCTCCCACACGTCTTCGAGGGTCTTGCTCTGGATAGCGGCGCCCAGTTCGGGAAAGCGGTCGCAGAGCCGCTTGAGGGCAAAGTACTCCTCGGCGGTCATGCCTCGAAGGTCGGGGATCAAGTATTCGAGGGGGTGCTCGCCGAATCGATGCGGGGCGGGGCTGAAGCGGGGGAGCGCGCGGGGCTCGTGAACCACGACGGTGCCGGCAGCGAGGTCGCCGATTCGTTGGGACTTCTCGTTGGTGAACATCGCCACGAAGCCGACGAGATAGGCGATGGGGAGCATGTCCGCGGGCCGGAGGAGATTGCGGTAGAGGGCGGCGGAGAAACTGACGGGGGAGCCGTCGACCATTCGCACGCGAAGGCTGGAAGCCTTCTTGCCCGGTGTCTGGCCGTTCCAGAGGCCCTCGAAGAGAGAAAAGTAGCCCAGGAAGCCGAAGGTGACGACAACGCCGATGACGAGCTCAGCGATGCCTCCGGGCAGGGCGAAGCCGAGGATCCTCACGACGACGATCATCAACCCGGTTGCGATGATCAGATCGAGAAGCTGGGCACTGGCGCGGGTACCCAAACCGGCGAGGCGGTAGGTAACGACGACCTTTTCGGGAGTCAGAACCGCGTAATCGTGGTTCACGGGTAGGATCGTACCCGCGTGATCGTCCCGACGAAGCGGTTCTGGGCGTTGCTGGGGCTGGGAGTGTTGCTCGGCCTGGCGGGGGCGTTCGTGCCTGGTCTGGAACGGGCACTCCTGCCGTACAACCTGCTCCTCCTCTTTCTTCTGGTTGCTTCGGCCCGACTGGTGCCCAAGAGGGAGCGGTTCAGAGCGGTGCGGCGCTTCGACCCGGTGCTCTCGGTGAGGGTGTCGAACCGGGTCGATCTCGACGTGGATGTCGATTCTCCTCGCGAGTGGGCCTGCCGCGTTCGCGATGAGCCGCCGCCCGACTTCGGCACCGACCGGCAGGAAGTGTTAGGATCGGTCGATCCAGAGCGTCCGCTTCACATCTCCTACCACGTGACCCCCAACGAAAGGGGCGCCGATTACTTCCGGGGCACCTTCGTGCGGGTTCAGGCACCGCTCGGACTGGCCGAGGTGGAGTATCGACTGCCGAGCGAGCAGCCCGCACGCGTGTATCCGAACGTGCAAGCCCTGAAGGAGTTCGATCTGCTCAAGCAGAAGGGGCGACTCAGCCTGATGGGCATCCGACGGTCGCGCATCAAGGGGCTGGGGACGGAATTCGAGTCGCTTCGAGACTACAACGAAGACGACTATCGTCGAATCGACTGGAAGACGACGGCCCGACGGGGCAAGCTGGTGGTTCGCGATTACGAGCAGGAGCGGAATCAGGCGGTCATCATCTGCCTCGATATCGGCAAGGGCATGCTGGGGGAGGTGGGCGGCGTAAAGAAGCTCGACCACTCCCTCGACGCGTGCCTCATGCTGATGCACGCGGCGGCGGTGGCGGGCGACCAAGTCGGCTTGATGGTGTTCGGCGAGAACGTCCGCCGTTACATTCCCCCGCGCAAGGGCCGGAGCCACAACGGAGTGATCCTGGAGGCGGTGCACAACCTCGAAGCGGAACCGGCGGCAACGAACTACTCGGGCGCGTTCTCGTACCTGGCCTCGCGGTGGAAGCGGCGGTCTCTGATCATCGTCTTCACGGACGCCGAAGACGAGCGGCAAGCCACAGAAGTCACCCGTGGGCTCTCGGCGGTGGCGCGGCGGCATTTGGTGATGGTGGTTCGGGTGTCCGATCCTCGTCTGAAGGATCTCGTCGGAGCCGCCGTCGCGGATGCCCCGGATTTGTATAAGAAAGCGGCCGCTCTCTGGTACGCGTCGGAGCGTCGCAAGGCGGAGGCGTGGTTTCGGATCGCGAATCTGCAGGGGATCGAGGCCGAGCCACAGGACCTTTCGTCGGCGCTGGTCTCGGCCTATCTGCGTGTGAAGGAGCGATCGGCCCTGTGAGACTTGCCCGCTACCTCGGCGGCGGAATGGTGACCCTCGACGACGCGCCCGTCCCCGAGTGCCCGACAGGGGGTTTGCTCGTTCGGACGGCGGTTTGCGGCCTGTGCTCCGGCGAACTGATGGAGTGGTACATGGACCAAAAGGCGCCGCACGTGCTAGGACACGAGGTGTCGGGCTGGGTCGAGGTTTCTGAGGACGAGCGTTTCGGGGTCGGCGAGTTGGTGTTCGTTCACCACCACGCACCATGCCTCGAATGCGAGCTTTGCCGCCGCGGCGCGTACGTCCACTGCCCGCGCTGGAAGGCCACGCGGCTCGATCCGGGCGGGATGTCGGAGATGTTCGCGGCAGGCCCGGAAAACCTGACCGATGCCTTCGTGGTGGAGGGGATCGTGCCGGAGGCAGCCGCGCTCATCGAGCCGTTGGCTTGCGTGGTCAAGTCGATGGGCCGGGCGGGCTTCTCGTTCGAAGCCGAAGAGGGCGAAGAGGGCGAAGAAGAAGAAGAAGACGTCAACGCGGGGGGCGAGGAGACCCCCTGCGCGGTGGTCGGCCTCGGATCGATGGGGCTCGCGCATCTGCTGCTCTCGCCGGCCGGCTCAGTGGGCTTCGAAACGAACCCCGCGCGCCGGGAGTGGGCCGAGGGGTTGGGGCTCAGGGCCCGACCTCCGGAGACGGGGCAGTCGTTCACGACGGTCTTCGTGTGTCCTGGAAGCCAGGAGGCCATAGACTTCGCCCTCTCGATTGCCGCGGAGGATGCCACGATCGTGCTCTTCGCGCCACTGCCTCCAGGGCGTCCTGCCCGCCTCGATCTCCACGACGTGTATTTCCGAGACATTCGGCTGATCACCAGCTATTCGTGTGGCCCGAAGGACACCCGCACGGCCTATGGCCTCCTCGCTGCGGGGCTAGTGGCTCCCGAGCAGATCGTCAGTAACTGGATCGGTCTCGAGGACTTGCCCTCCGCCTACGGGGCGATGAAGCGAGGGGAGATCCTGAAGGCCATGGTGCGGTTCGGCACCTAGCGCCGGGATGGGGAATCCCCCTCGTCTCAACGAGGGGGAACTGGCCGGGCGGAGCCCGTGCCTGAGGGGGAGTAATCAGCTACGCCCCGCCGCCCGGGAGGGCCGTTCACTCTGGCGGGTGCGAGGCGCGGTACGGGATTACTCCTCCACTTCGCGCGCTTCGCGGCGAAGGTCCCTCTCGCTCTCGCGAGGGGGAGCGCATCCGGTCACCTCTCCCGCCCGGCGGGGGAGGTCGGCCCGCAGGGCCGGGAAGGGGCCTTGGGCACTCCGCTGGGGGGCCTCCACTGCCCCTCCCGGTTCGCTTCGCTCACCGACCTCCCCACTTCGTGGAGAGGTGTTCCGGGCGTCGTCCCGAGGCTGCCGAGGGATGTCGGGTGCGGCGGTATCGAAAAGCGCGGTCGAGCCCGCGCACTCCAAAGGTCTGCCGCTCGCGTGAACCGAAGCATGGCGGTTCCTCCACTCTGCTTCGCTTCGGTCGGAATGACGGCGCCTCAGTAGTAGCGATACCCGAGGAGCGAGGGCGAGATCTTCGTTCAGCCCGATCCTGCGGGGACGGAGGCATGAGGCCCGAGTGCAGCCGGACCTTCGTCGGCTGCTGCGTGACCCCCCGCGCCACGTTGGTATCCTAGGATGGGACCCCGCCCCTTGGAACGAGTAGACGGGCGAGGCGTCTGAAGAAGGGTAAGGATGCTGCAGTACGTCACCTTGGCAGTCGGCGCGATCGCGGGCGCGTGGGCATCGGACGGCCCATACGTCGCCTTGGACGACATTCGGCATCGAGTTTGCTGCAGTAGCGATTGGAGACAGGAACTGCCTCCCGAAGTGCGTGAAGTCGTGGCGCGGGTGGATAAGCAGGCCCCGGTTGCCGCCGACGATCCCGAGGCACAAAAGCGCGAGGCCCGACACCAGGCCGATCTCAAAGCCGACGCCGAGTTGGGCGCGAAGTACGCGGCGGAGATCGAAAAGGACCCTAAGTTGAAGGTCAGCACCAACGCCGAGATGATCGCTCGACTCCAGCGAATCGGCGGTGAACTGGCCCAAATCGCGAACACGACGCCGGTCGAAGTTTCCTGGGGTGATTCCCGGCTGAATCCCTTTAACTACCAGTTCAAGGTCCTGCAAGGGGACGAAATCAATGCGTTCAGCATTCCTGGCGGATACATATACTTTTACGAGGGCCTGATCAAGTACGCGGAGAGCGACGACGAACTTGCCGGGGTCGTCGCGCACGAGATCGCCCACGCCTCGTTTCGACACGTCGCTACACTCCGTCGCGAGGCCTCGAAGCTCGATGTCATTCAGATTCCCCTCATCCTCGCGGCGATCCTGACGGGAGGCGCGACGGCTCAGGGCTTGCTTCTGGGCGGTGGGCTCCTCGGCACCGCGATGACGAGCGGCTGGAGCGTCAAGGCCGAACAATCGGCCGATTTCGGGGGCTTTCAGTACATGAGGAAGAGCCGCTACAATCCGCTAGGACTGCTCACCTTCATGGAGCGCCTGGCCTACGACGATCGGAACAAGGCTCAGTTCGATTGGGGGATTTTCCAGACTCACCCGCCGTCGAGAGAGCGCGCTCAGGCGATTGTCCGGCGACTCGGCGAAGCGGGGATTCCGATCCGGCGCAGCCAAGTGACCCAGAGTTTCCGAACTCAGATCAAACCGGGGGACGACGGCTCGGTCGAACTGAGTTTCAACTCGGTCAAGGTCTTCAGTTTCGCCGGAAGCGACGCTCTTATTCGGGCCGACGAGGCTGCAGCGAATCTCGATTCATTCTTCGATGGACTGCCCAAGATGTTCGAGGTAACCGTCGACGGGGCGAACCTCGCCGGCCGCGGCAAGGTGCTGTTCGCGGTGACTGCCGAAGAGGCTGCGCTCGCCAAGCTGCCGATAGCCGAAGTCGTCGAGGAAGCCGCGCGTCGCCTCAAGCGAGTCGCCTACGATCTCTCGTATCGCACCTGGGACGCCCAGTTCTAGCCTGGTACCATCGGGTGGTGACGCCGGCCGTCGAGACCTTCCCGAATCCCGCTCCCCAGCGCAACTACACGATCACGCACGCCTGCCCCGAGTTTACGAGCGTCTGCCCGAAGACCGGGCAACCGGACTTTGCGACGATAGAACTGGAGTACGTTCCCGACGAGTTGTGTATAGAGCTCAAGTCTCTCAAGTTGTACTATTTCACCTTTCGCAACCAGGGAATCTTCTTCGAGGCGGTCGTCAATCGGCTCCTCGACGAACTGAGCGATGCCTGCGGGCCGCGCTGGATGCGGGTCACGGGCCGGTTCAACGTGCGGGGCGGAATTTCGTCGGTGGTCGTTGCAGAGACTGGCGCTCGTCCTGCCTGAGTCGCCTTCCGGTACAATTCTTCATAGATTTCCCGCCTTTGCAGGCGGTTTTCGAGGAGAGTTGACAATGTCGTCCCCCACCATGACCCCCAGCCCCATTCGGCTCGATGCCGCGTCCGAAGTCTTGCGAAACCTGCCCGTAGCCGAGCTCGTCGAGCACGCCGTCAAGTCCGGTGACCGGTTGGCCGCCAATGGTGCTCTGGTCGCTCTGACCGGCAAGTACACCGGCCGAACTCCCAAGGATAAGCACACCGTCCGCGAGCCCGGCAGCGAGGAGAACATCTGGTGGGAGAACAACAATTCGATGGACCCCGCTACTTTCGCAAAGCTGGTCGAGAAAGCGAATGCTTACCTGGCCGGCAAGCACGCGTACGTGATCGACACGTATGGCGGCGCCGACCCCCGATACCGCATCGCGGCGCGATTCATCGTCACCCGGCCCTATCACGCGCTCTTCATCAAGCAGTTGCTGATCCGCCCTTCCAGCGCTGAACTGGCGACCTACGAGCCGGAGTGGACCGTCGTCGATCTGGGTGACCTGTCCTGTGATCCTGCAACGGACGGGACCAAGGGCGACGCCGTGATCGCGCTCAACTTCGCCGAGAAGACGGTCCTCATCATGGGCACCCAGTACGCGGGTGAGATGAAGAAGTCGGTCTTCACGATCCTGAACTACCTGCTCCCGCTTCAGGGCGTGCTGAGCATGCACTGCTCGGCCAACATCGGCGCCGAGGGCGATACGGCGCTTTTCTTCGGCCTGAGTGGAACCGGCAAGACCACCCTTTCCGCGAGCCCGAACCGCCGGCTCATCGGCGACGATGAGCACGGCTGGACCGACACCGGCGTCTTCAATTTCGAGGGCGGCTGCTATGCCAAGTGCATCAAGCTGAGCGCCGCCGGAGAGCCCGAGATTTGGAACGCGATCAGGTTCGGCTCGGTGCTGGAGAACGTGGTGATGGATGCCGCGCACGTGCCCGACTTCGACGACGGCAGCATCACCGAGAACACGCGCTGCGCCTATCCGATCGACTACATCGAGAATGCGGTCGAGCCCTCGGTTGGCGGCCATCCCAAGAACATCGTTTTCTTGACCTGCGACGCCTTCGGGGTTCTGCCGCCCATCAGCCGGCTGACTCCTGAGCAGGCGATGTTCCATTTCCTGAACGGCTATACCGCCAAGGTCGCGGGCACCGAGGCTGGGGTCACCGAGCCGCAGACGACATTCAGCACCTGCTTCGGGGCGCCCTTCCTTCCGCTTCGGCCGAAGGTCTACGCCGAACTCCTGCGCGACAAGATCGCCCGGCACGGCGCGAAGGTCTGGCTGGTCAACACCGGTTGGACGGGCGGCCCGTACGGCGTCGGAAGCCGGATGAAGCTGGCATACACCCGCGCCATGATCGACGCGGCGTTCTCTGGCGGCCTGGACGGAGTCGAGTTCGTGACCGACCCGGTGTTCGGTCTCTCGGTGCCGACAACGTGTCCGAACGTGCCCAGCGAGGTCCTCTTGCCGCGAAACACCTGGTCCGACAAGGACGCTTACGACGCGAAGGCGACTCAACTCGCGGGCATGTTCGAAGAGAACTTCCGCAAGTTCGCCTAGGCCGCGCAGCGGTTACGGGATGGGAACCGGAGGCGAGACGCCCTCCGGTAAACTATCGCCGCGTCGCGCGACGCAGGTTTCTCTATGAGCACCGATGGCCACGCTTCCCATAGCCCGACCTTCGGGCCGACCGTGGCCTTATCACCGTCGATAGAGTCGCTCATCAAGCAGATCTCAGAAATATCGATTCAGGAGCTAGCATTTCCCATGGCAAACGAAAAGTTCGATGCAGACATTATTGTGATCGGAGCTGGACCCGGTGGCTACGTAGGTGCGATAAGAGCCGCTCAATTGGGAGCTAAGGTCATCTGTATCGAAAAGGAGTATCTGGGTGGTACATGCCTGAACTGGGGGTGCATCCCCTCCAAGGCGATGATCGCCAGCGTCGAGCGATTGCAACACGTTCAGCACGCCGATCAGCTCGGCGTTATCGTCAAGGGAGATGTCTCGATAGATTTCGAGAAGTTCGGTGCTCGGCGAGACAAGATCGTCCAGACTCAGCGCGGAGGCATCGGCTCGCTTTTCAAGAAGAATGGAATCCGGCACGTCGAAGGTTTTGCTCGATTCATCGACGCGCATACGATCGAAGTCGAAAAGGACGGTAAGAAGGAAAGACTAACGGCTAAGAACTTCTTGCTCGCAATGGGATCGAGCGTCATACGCCTTAACATTCCTGGGCTTGAAAAGGCGGGTCGCGAACAGAACGTCTGGACTTCCGACGACGCCGTGACGGCGCCTTTCGTTCCGGAAAGTATGCTCGTCCTCGGTGGAGGCGCTGTCGGTGTGGAGTTCAGCTACGTCTTCAACGGACTCGGCACCAAAGTCACCTGCGTCGAGATGATGCCGAATCTGATCCCGATGATGGATACCGACCTCGGAACGGAACTCGGCAAGCTCCTTGGTCGCCAGGGAATCAAAGTCATGACGGGAGCGACCCTCGAGAAGTGCGCGAAGACCAAGAAGGGATGGAAGTGCACGGTGAAGCGGGGCGTCGAAACCGAAGAGATAGAGGTGCAAGTCATCCTTCTCGGTGTCGGGCGCAAAGCGAATACGGAAGGGATGGACCTCGAAAAGATCGGTGTAAAACTGCATAAGCGAGGAGTCGAGCTCATGGACGATACGCTCATGACGCACGTGCCGAACATCTACGCAATAGGCGACGTGACTGGTCGAATCCAGTTGGCCCATGTCGCCAGCGCCGAGGCAATCTGTGCGGTTACGAATATGGTGAAAGGCACCAGCAAGAAGTTCGATTACAAGGCGGTACCAAACTGCGTTTATACGGTTCCGGAAGTTGCGAGCGTTGGCATGACCCAGAGCGAAGCGGAGACCGCCGGCTACGAGGTAACGATCGGCAAGTTTGCCTTTCGTCCGTTGGGCAAGGCGATGGCCATTGCCGAGCAGGATGGATTTGTCAAGGTCGTCGCGGAAAAGAAATACGGCGAAGTGCTCGGGGTCCACATGATCGGTGCCCACGTGACCGATATGATCGCTGCCGCCGTCGTTGCTCTCAAACTTGAGGCTACTCTCGACTACATGTGCGATACGATTCACGCGCACCCGACGATGGCCGAGGCCATGCTCGAAGCTTACGAGGACGCCGCCGGCCACGCCATCCACAAATGAAGGGAATGCTCGTCATCCTCAGCGGCCCGAGTGGAGTCGGAAAGGACACCGTTCTCGCCTCTTGGTCGCGGGCCGAACCACGGGTCGTGCGGGTCGTGGCTTACTCGACCCGCGCGATGCGGCCAGGCGAAGTAGACGGTGTCGATTACCACTTCGTAGACCGCCCGACCTTCCTGCGGATGGCCGAAGAGGGCGCCTTCCTGGAGCACAAGGAAGTCCACGGTAACCTGTATGCTACGCCGAAGAAGGACATGGAGGCTCTCCTTGAGCAAGGCAAGATCGCAGTGCTCAAGATCGATGTGCAGGGCGCCCTCACCGCGATGGCTTTGCGGCCAGACGCTGTTTCGATCTTCCTTCTCCCGCCCTCGATGGAGGTCCTGGAGCAGCGAATTCGGGGGCGCGGCGCCGACGACGAGGCCACGATCCAGCGCCGCCTGAAGAACGCCAAGACCGAATTGTCCTTCGCAGATCGCTACCAGCACCGGGTCGTCAACGATGATCTAGCCCGAGCGGTCGGGGAGGTGGCGAGCATCGTCGCCACTACCGAGGAAAGGGCGTGAGCACGCTCGAGAAGGCGCTCGAGCGACGCCAGGGACGACGACTGGTCTTCACCAACGGCGTGTTCGACATCCTGCATGCGGGCCACGTGCGTTTGCTCGAAGGGGCCCGCTCGCTGGGCGATCTGCTCGTGGTCGGGGTGAACGACGACGACTCCGTGCGGCGTCTCGGCAAGGGGCCGGAACGACCCATCAACCAGCTCGCGGATCGGATCGCCGTGCTCGAAGGTTTGCGGGCCGTCGATGCGGCCGTCCCCTTCTCGACCGACACTCCCGAGGTGCTCATCGAGACGCTGCGGCCAGAGGTTCATGTCAAGGGCGGGGACTACCGGGAGGAGGACCTCCCCGAGGCCCGATTGGTTCGATCGTACGGAGGCGAAGTCGTCATCTTGCCTCTGCTCGAAGCGCGCTCGACCAGTGAGATCGCTCGCCGCATCATTCGGGTTCAAGAGTGAACGCGGTCTCAGGCATCGCCGTTTCACCTTGCGTCCGGCGTTCGCGAACGATTTCTTGGATCGCCATTAGCACCGTGAGCAGCACCGGGCCGGCCATGATGCCGACCGGACCGAGGGCGAGCACGCCGCCAAGCAGGCTGAAGAAAATCGCCATCGGATGCAGCGGGACCTTTGCGCTGATCACGAAGGGCCTCAGGACATTGTCGATCTGGCTGATCACGCCGAAGCCGAACGCGAGCAGCAGAGCCCCCGCGAGTGGCCTTCCCTGCGCGATCAAGGCCAGCCCGACCGGCACATAAATCACCGGCGCCCCGAGAAGGGGGATGACACAAAGGATGGTCGTGGCGAGGGCGAGGATCATCGGTGAGGGCGCGCCTGCGATCGCATAGGCGATGCCGGCAAGAGTCCCCTGGATCAGAGCGACAAGAACGACCCCCTGGAAGACGGCCCGAATCGTGTCGGCCATCTTCAGCATAAGCGCTTCCGCCTTCTCTGGCGGAAGGGGGATCAATTGCAAAGCCGGGTCCTTCAGCCGCCCGCCGTCGCGCAGCATGAAGAACATCGTGAGAAGGGCTACCACCAACGTGAAAATTCCGAAGCCGATGCTGTAAACCAGCTTGCCCAAGGGGCCGCTGAGCCTCTGACCGAGATCTTTCCCGTTCTCACTAATCCAGTCGCTTACCTTGAACTTCGCTCCCACTCCTTTGATCAGGGGGTCGGTGAATGCGTCCAGACGATCGAGCAGGTCCGAGGTGCCGAGACCGGTCTGCCCCGCCGGCGCGGCGGCCTGGATATCGCTGACGATTCCCCCCACTTGGACGACCGCCACGATTCCGATCGCCACGAGAGGAACCACGATGAGGGCGAGCGTCCCCAAGACCGTCAGTCCCGCCGCGAGGTTGTCCGCCATGCGCTTTCGCAGGCGACGATAGAACGGCATCATAAGGACGCTGAACACCGCTGCCCACATGAGAGCAGGGAAGAAGGGGGCCAACAACATGCCCGAAGCCACGACCACGAGCAAGGCGATTCCCCAAAAGGCGATCGTACGGTATTTGGCTTCGAAATCGCGCTCTGGCATCGGTTGGATGAGGTTACCGAACGGCACGGCTCGAGGTTTCAGTCGGGCAGCGAATCGAAGAAGCGATCCAGGATTCGACAGGCCGACTCACCGTCGACTGCGCGGCGACGCTTGGCAGCCTTGAGGCCTGAATCCGCCATCGCGGCGTGGGATTCGAGGCTGGTAAGAGATTCGTCTACGAGCCGAACGTCGAGCCCCCGGGAACGAATCTCGTCGGCGAGTCGGCGGCAGATCGTCGCCTGGCGGTCATCGTCCGGGTTCTCCGGGACGCCGACTACGACGGCCTCGGTTTCCTCGCGGGCGGCAAGATCAGCGATGGCCGACGCGTCCTTGCCGAGCGAGCCCGAGGCAGCGAGCGAGGGGCGCGGCCGACACGCCCGCGGCGAAGATTCGCCGACCGCGACTCCGATCCGTTTGCGGCCGAAGTCGACGCCGAGCGCCCTCAACGGTAGAAGGCCTCCAGCACCGCATCGTGAAGGTGGCCGTTGGTCGCGATTGCCTCCTCGGCGAGGCTGGGCGAGCCTCGAAAGTCGGTGAACCGGCCCCCCGCCTCCTCGACGATGACCGAGACCGCCGAGATATCCCAGCGGGCCACGCGGGGGTCGATCATGACGTCGGCGCGTCCGGTTGCGACGAGGACGTGGCCATAAGCATCGCCCCAGGTTCGGGCGACCCGGGTTCGCTCGACGAGGCTCAGATAACCTTCGAGCCTCGCGCATGCGCGGAGGGTCGCGACGCTGCCGTGGACGATCGTGGCGTCCTCGAGGCGATCCACCCCGGAGACACGACACGGCCGCCCGTTCCAGTACGCGCCTCCGCCTCTTTCGGCGTACACCAGATCGCCGAGAGCAGGAAATACGGCGACTCCCAGGCCGGGGACGTCGGCCTCTTCATAGGCGAGAAGGGTGCCGTAAAGCGGGACTCCGGCCACGAACGACTTGGTGCCGTCGATCGGATCGACCACCCATCGTCGGTCGGTGACGCCATCAAGGCCCTCTTCCTCGCCGAGCACGGTTTCGCCGGGAAATCGTTCGGCGATCCTTTCTCGAATCAGGCGTTCCGCCCGGCGATCGGCACGCGTCACCGGAGTGGAATCGCCTTTGTATTCCGTATGAAGGGGGACTTGGAAGTCCGCCAGGGTTGAGCGGGCGGCTTCGAAGGCGGTTTCGATGGCGAACGCCAGCCGAGGCGACATGTCGCTAGTTTGGACGTTCTGGGCACCTAAGTAACGGGACCGAGATTGCCGATGATTACGCATAGAGAATGAGCACTCGGTTCCAGCTCACCAGCTTCGAGAGGGCGCGAGCCCGCTGCACGCGGATGACCGACCAAGCGGTCCTCTCCGGATGGATTTCGTCAACGACTACAGATGCGGTCATCCTCGCCATGAGGCCCGATACGGACATCCAGGCCGGACAAGGGCTCGCCGTCGAGGCGTTTGGAACTGGAGTTCGTGCGGTGTTCCTCGCCAAAGTGGCGAGCGTGAGCCTGGACGAAGAGGCGGATCAATTGGTTGCGTGCCTCACGGTCCGCAGCGCTATCCGATTTCTCAATGCCACCCAAGAGAGCCGCTTTCGAGCCTATCCGATGTCGATCTCGATTCTGCGCGCGCCGACTTCGATCGTCGGCTCGATCGAAGATGTCTCCAATCATGGACTGGGTGCGGTTTTTAAGGAAGAAGTTCCTATTGGGGAAACGCTCGCTCTCAGCGTCCAGACGGCCGGGCAATCCTTGATCCTCGAGGGCGAGGCTCGGTACTGCCGACCCGTGGCTGAGGGCGAGTTCCGCGTCGGGTTTCGCTTGAACGAGGCGCCACGTTTGGTGCAGGCACGCTGGAACGCTCTGGTCGAAGGACACCGGAAGAGAGAGGCGGCCTAAGGTCGGAACCAGGACCCAGGTACCCTCGGAAACATGGTTCACGAGGTCATTATCATCGGATCCGGCCCGGCCGGCTACACCGCGGCGCTCTATGCGGCACGCGCCGATTTGAATCCCCTGCTGTTCGCCGGCATCCTGCCGGGCGGTCAGTTGATGATCACGACCGACGTCGAGAACTACCCCGGATTCCCAGAGGGAATCCTCGGCCCGGAAATGATGGCCCTCTTCCGCAAACAGGTCGAGCGATTCGGGACGACGATCCGCGACGAAGAGGTTACGAAGGTCGATCTGTCATCGCGGCCTTTCCGGCTTTGGGCGGGCGAAGAGGAACTGGCCGCCAAGGCCGTCGTGGTGGCGACCGGAGCGAGCGCCAAGTGGCTCGGCCTCGATTCGGAGGTCACGTATGGCGGCTACGGCGTCAGCGCATGCGCCACCTGCGACGGGTTCTTCTTCCGCGGGAAGGAGGTGCTCGTGGTCGGTGGAGGGGACACCGCGATGGAGGAAGCGAACTACCTCACCCGCCACGCCTCGAAGGTCTATCTGGTCCATCGACGCGATTCGTTCCGCGCGAGCAAGATCATGCAGGATCGAGTCCTTGCCAACCCCAAGATCGAGGTGGTCTGGAACACGGTCCTCGACGAGATTCTCGGCGTGAGCGAACCCCACCGCAAAGTCACAGGCGTTCGCCTGCGAAGCGCACTGGACGATTCGGTCCGCGACATGCCGATCGACGGCGTTTTCATCGCGATCGGCCACAAGCCCAACAGCGACCTCTTCAAGGACTGGCTCGACATGGACGATCTCGGTTACCTCAAGGTGGAGCCCTACAGCACGCGGACCAAGATTCCCGGCGTGTTCGTGTGTGGCGACGTCGCGGACAGTGTCTATCGCCAGGCCGTCACGGCGGCTGGCACCGGCTGCATGGCCGCGATCGACGCCGAGCGTTGGCTGGAGGCCCAAGCACATGCCGAGGCAACGGCTGTGTCCTAAGCCTTTGCCAATCTGGCGACCTCCGCTAGTACCGACTCCGTCTTGTCGAGGACGGCGTCGATCGTGAAAGCTTCCTGCACGCGCTGAGCCCCCGCGCGGGCCAACGAGAGGCGGAGGGATGGATCGTCGAGTATGCGGGCCATACGGTCGGCGAGGGCGCCGGCGTCTTCCTTGGGATAGATCAGCGCGCTCACTTCGTCCTCCGCGATCTCCCGGATCGCGCCCGAGTCGCTGTTGATCAGGGGCGCCCCACAGGCCATCGCTTCGATCGAGGTCCGCCCGAACGGTTCGTCCCAGATCGGGGGGTTGATAAACGCGACCGCCGCTCGCATCTGGGCAATAACCTCGGCGTGGGGCCTGCGACCGAGGAACTCGATCCGGTCTTCGAGCCCGAGGTCGAGTACGCGCTGTCTCACCTCGGTCCCGTAGGGCTCCGGGCCATCCCCGATGATCCGTAGGCTCCAGGGCCTCTCGCGGAGCATCGACGCGGCCTCGATCGCCACGTGGATGCCCTTGTGACGTTCCAATTGGCAGGCGATCAAGAAGATCGGGTCACGGGGCAGGCGTAACTCGTCGGCGGGCGTTACGGGGAAGTCGATCCCGCGATGAATCACGAAGGAGTGCCGCATCGGGAAACCACTCTCTTTGTATCGCGATTCCAAGAAGTGCGAGTTGAAGCTGACGTAGTCGTACCTGATCGAGCGAAAAAGCCGGTACCACCGCCGCGAGAACACAGAGAGATTCCATTGTGCCAGGCGGCTCGCGGCTTCGATCTTCTTCTGTTCCAGCATGAAGTAGTCTCCCATGTTCCAAAGCACCGGAATGCCGGCCCTGTCGAACCGGTGGAAGAGTGCGGGGCCGATGCTTTGCATCCCGAAGAACATTGCCACGTCGTACGGGCGGTCCTCCAGAAATCGGCGAACGATCGGCAGATTCGGTCGCGCTGCGCGAAGCCTGAGATAGAGCGGCCACCACCCGTGCATCCTCGGGTGCCTGCGGCGCAGTTCTTCGTCGGCGATCTCGGGTGTGAAGCAGAGGAGGCGATGCACATGAGGTTCCGGCGGCACCTCGGCGCCCTCCGGGGGCCGTCGCGTCAGGACATCCACCTCGTAACCCCGGGAACGAAGCCCGTCCACCGTCTTCTGTGCGCTCAGTTCGAGACCGCCGATGTAATCGGGCGGGTAGAGGTTGCTGACGACGAGGACCTTCATCCGCGCGAAAGGGTACCAGCGCGTCGAATCGCCACGGGCGGGCGGGTCGTCCCTTTGGGGAGGATGAAGAAGTCGACGATCCTTTGGATCAGCCTCGGCGTAGTGGGCTTCGTCGCCCTCGTGCTGTTCGTGACGCATCTTGCGATGACGCACTACTTTCAGGGCGAGTGGGCGCGCGCCGGGCAGTACGGCGATATGTTCGGCGTGGCGGATGCCATCTTCTCAGGCTTGGCCCTGACCGCCGCCGCGGTTGCCCTCTGGTACCAGGGCGCCGAGGTTAAGGCGACGCTCAACGACATCTCTCACACGCAGCGCGAGCACAAGCAGGCTGCGGAACTCCAGGCGCTGGCTTCCCTGATCGATGCGCTCGAGGCCGAGTCGGGCCGCACGGCGGAGAGCGCCTACGTCTATCAGGGCACGAGCTACACTTCGAGCGAGCTTCGGTCACTCCTCATGGAAGTGCTCATCCGAGACTACGAGCAGATCGCTGCGGCGCACCATCGCAAGGGCCGGTCCCGCTAGCCCACTTTCGCCCGGACTGGTGAGTGAGTTACTCCGACTCTTCCTTTTCGTCTTCGAGGGCGTCGACGGCGGCCAGGTCGCTGGCTTCGCTTCGAACAGAATGCGGCTGCAATTCGTCGGGATTGATCTGGGTGATGCTGCGCAGGTCCTTGTCTTTGCAACACACGAAGTCGGTCTTGACCGAGGCGAGCCACGCAGGCACCTTCGACATCGGTTTCTTACAAATCGAGCAGTACACCATAGGCTAGGCTTCTTCCCCCATTTCCTCTCTGTAGTGTTGTACGGTCATTTTGTGGGAGATGATCCCGTTCACGAGCATGACCGCCGCGCCCCCCCAGTAGATGAGGAAAATCCAGTCTTCCGGGATCTGACCCGGATCGCGGATTGCTTGGTTGCCGCCTAGGAATGGCAGGCCGACGACCCCGATGATGAAGAGGATGCCGGCAATCCAGAAGTAGGTGTTTTTCCACCAGACCGGTTTCGGCGTCTCCTTGCTCTTCACGACCCAATAGTCTACCTGGGCTGAATTCAGCCGTCCGAAGTCAGAATGAAGCCGATGGTGAAGGTAGAGTGGCAGGGCGGCATGAAGTTCGAGTCGACGCCTCCGAGCGGCTCGAAGTTGGTCTTGGATGCGCTGCCGGATGTAGGTGGAGGTGGCGAAGGACCATCGCCGGTGGAAACACTGCTCTCGGCGATCGGCGCCTGCGCGGCGATGGACGTGATTTCGATCCTGAAAAAGAAGCGGCAAGTCGTGACGGCCTACCGAATCGAAATCGAGGGAGAGCGCGTTCCGCCGGGGAACTGGCCGCGACCGTTCCTTTCGATCGTCGTCCGTCACATCGTGTCGGGCGAGAACATCGACCCGGCTGCCGTCGAACGGGCAGTTCAGCTCAGCGACGAGAAATACTGCTCGGTGATCGCTACTCTGCGCCAGTCACCCACCGTCACTTCGGAGTGGGTGGTGGAATAACGGTGCTTGCCGTTCGCGACCTCGGCCGCAAGTTCGGTCCGCGGTGGGTGCTTCGGCACATCGAGTTTTCCTTGGAGCCGGGGGAGGTCTTGGTCGTTAGAGGACGGAACGGGGCCGGAAAGTCGACCTTGTTGCGTCTCCTTGCCGGCCTGCTCAGCCCCAGCGAGGGAACGGTGGCGCTCCCGCCTGGTCCACTACGCACCGCGGTCGGGTACGCAGCTCTCGATCTCGCCTTATATCCCGGCCTCACCGCGCGCGAGCATCTGCAATTCTCGGCAACGATGCGGCAGATCGAAGACAGCGGCGATGTCCTCCTCGGCCAAGTTGGGCTGGCGAACGCGGCCGATCGCCCGGTAGGGCAGTTTTCGTCCGGGATGAGGGCCCGGCTCAAGTTGGCGTTGGCCCTGCAGGCCTCTCCGCCTGTCCTCTTGCTCGACGAGCCGACCGCTTCGCTCGACGAAGAAGGAAGAGCCATCGTGGACACGCTCGTCGACCGTCAGCGAGATCGCGGGGTGGTCGTGTTGGCCACCAACGATCCTCACGACTGCCGACAGGCGACGGGAGTGCTGCAACTCGAATGAAAGAGGTCGCTGCCGTATTTCAAAAGGAATGGCGAGCCGAAGTTCGGAGCCGCCACGGTCTCTTCACCGCCGGCCTCTTCTCGGTCCTCGCGGTCGTCGCCATGTCGTTTGCGGGCTATGGGCTGCGGCCGAGCGGGAGCCTCGCGGCGGGCATGCTCTGCGTCACGCTGCTGTTCTCCGCCATCCTGGCCCTGCCGAGGACCTTTCTTATCGAGGACGAGCAAGGCACCTTCGATCTATTGCGGCTGATAGGAGAGCCTGGCCCGGTCTTCGTCGGCAAGACCCTTTACAACATCGTCCAGATGCTCGTCACGGGAGCGCTGCTGGGTACGGTGTTCCTCGCTCTCTCTGGGGTCGAGGTCCGCTCCGGGCCGTTGTTGGTGGCGGGCCTTGGGCTCCAATGCGTCGCGCTCGCGGCGGCGGTATCCTTGTGCGGAGCTTTGGTCATCGGTGCATCGAATCGGTGGGTGCTCGCGGGGGCGGTTGCCATGCCGCTCTTGCTTCCCCAAGTCTTTCTCGGTGTCGGCGCCTTGCGCGTCGCCTTGGGTGAGGGGATGTCGGCCGGAGGTTGGCAAAGTGTGGCGGGCCTCGCGGGCTTTGCGGTCGCCGCGCTCGCGTCGGGACCGCTGATCGCTTCCGCTGTGTGGAGGGAGGAATGAAGCGGCTCGCAAACCCCTATCTGTTCGGGGCGGTCGTCGTGGCGACGATCGTCTCCTTCGCGCTACCCGATGCCGACTCGTTCCGCGTGCCGTCCTTGGCACGGATCATTTTCTGGCACCTGCCCTGCGCGTTCCTTACGACGGGCCTCGTCTTTCTTGCCGCATGGTTCGGGCTACGGTATCTCGGCAGCCGGGATACGCGCTGGGACATCCGAGGGGCGGCGGCGTTGGAACTCGGCGCCCTCTTCGGTGCGCTCACGATGGTGACCGGCATCCTGTTTTCGAAGGTCCAATGGGGTGAGTGGTGGCAGAACGACCCCCGTCAGACTTCGTTCCTCATGGTCCTGCTGATCCTCGCCGCAGGGCTCTCACTTCGCGCGGGGCTCTCCGACGAGAAGAAGGCGGCCTCGGCGGGGGCCGGTTATGCCCTATTCTCGCTGATCCCGAACTTTTTCCTCATGTTCGTCTTTCCCCGGCTACCCCAGGTACGGCAGAGGTCGTTTCATCCCTCGGAAACTATCCAGACCGGCGGCTTCGATGGTGCGTATTGGACCGGAATCCTCGTCGTCTTTGCCTGCCTCGCATGGGTGACGTTCATCGTCTATCGCCTGCGAGTCGAAGCGGGCGAACTGACCGTTCGTGCGGAGTTTGCAGATGGAAATAGAGAAGCTGATCGCGGCAGTGCCGCCCCTGATCGTATGGTTCGGCCTGTACCTGTACCTCCGGGCGGTGGAGACTAGGGTCCGAGAACTGGAGCGTCGTCTTTCGGACTAGCCCTGAGCGGGTCTGACGACTCGGCCCGACTCTGCGCTCTCGATTGCGGCGCGAGCAATCGCCACCGCCTTCAGGCCATCGAGAGACGAAACAGGAGGCGGTGAGCCCGCCTTGACCGCATCGAGAAATCCCCGTAGCTGGAGGTAGTAAGGGTCGTCGTCCGGCGCGAGGGGGGCCTCCGTCTTGACGCTGTCGGCGGTCGCGGTCCGCACGCTGGGGGCGTTGCGCGAGTCGTACTCGATCATGCCTTCGCTCCCGCACACTTCGAACGTCACCCGCGACGGGCCGGGCTCCATCCAGGTCGTCTCGACGTGGGCCACGCAACCGCTGGCGAACCCGAGGGTCGTCAGTGCGTAATCCCCCGCCGCCGGTGCTTGGAACGAAGGCGCCCAGTCAGGACGGATTCGAACGGACCGGGCGTAAACCGTCTCTACTTCTCCGAGCGTCCAGCGAAGCCAGTCGAAATCGTGGATGCCAAGGTCGAGCAGAATTCCTCCCGATCTTGTCGGGTCGAGAAACCATCCGCCTGCGCCCGCGGGTGCCTTGCCTCCGCGTCTGGTTCGGGCGGCCGCCGGTCGTCCGATGGTACCCCCCTCGACGAGCCGCTTCCCGGCCGCGAACTCTGGAAAGAACCGCAACACTTGGGCAGGCATGAGTGGGGTCCCCGCGCGCTCGGCCGCCTCGATCATCGTGGCGCACTCGGCGACGGTGCTCGCCATCGGCTTCTCGACGAGCACGGCGCGTCCGGCCGAGATCGACTCGAGCGCGACACCCAAGTGCAGGTCGGTGGGAAGGCAGATATCGACGACGTCGGCCCAAAGGATCATTTCGCTCAGTGAGCGGAAGTCGCTTGCGCCATGCCGCTCGGCAAAGGCGGCGGCCCGTTCGGTATCGATGTCCGAGATCGCGATCTCGACGTCCGGTATTTGGCGGTACTTGTTCGCGTGGGTGTTTCCCATTCCACCGGCGCCGACGATCCCGATTCGCATGAGGACGATTCTACCGAGCCTGCCACAATGGGCCGGTGGAGCGAGTCGACCTGACGGTGATCGGCGGTGGTCCGGTGGGCCTGTTCGCAGCCTTCTACGGGGGCCTTCGGGGGATGAGCACCCGCATCCTAGACAGCTTGCCGGAACTGGGTGGCCAGCTGACCGCCCTGTACCCAGAAAAGTACGTCTACGATATGCCCGGCTTCCCGGAGATCCTCGCTAAGGACTTAGCGGCGGAAATGGCCAAGCAGGGCCTGCAATTCGGAGCGGAGACCGTTCTCGGCGAAACCGCGCAAGGGCTCGTCTCCGAAGGCGACGACGGCTACACCATCGAGACCTCGGGTGGGCTCCGCCTGCCGACGCGGACGATCATCGTCGCGGCGGGGGCTGGCGCGTTCACACCGACCCGGCTCGGGGTGCAACGGGAAGAGGAGTTCGAGGGAGCGGGCCTCTATTACGGCGTACGTGATAAGTCCATTTTTTCTGGAAAAGACCTGACTATTGTCGGTGGAGGTGATAGCGCCTTTGACTGGGCGTTAAATCTTGAGCCGATCGCCCGCCGCCTTCGCATCGTGCATCGGCGGGATCAGTTCCGGGCACATGAAGACACCGTGCGACGTGTGCAAGCCGGCAGGGTCGAAATGTGCATTTTTCAAGTGGTCAAGGAACTGCACGGTGATGACCGGCTTACGGCGGTGACCCTCGAGCACACCCAGACCAAGGAGAGTGTCACCATCGAAACCGACGCCGTCATCGTGAACGTCGGCTTCAAGTCGAGTCTCGGCCCTTTGAAGGATTGGGGTTTCCAGATCGAAAAGAACCAGATCGTGGTCGATCGCTTGCTCCGGACGTCATTACCCGGCATTTATGCGGTGGGGGATGTGTGTTCCTTCGAGGGGAAGATCAAGCTGATCGCGACAGGGGTAGGAGAAGCGGCCACCGCGGTCTGCCTCGCGAAGACTCACATCGACCCGGACGCCAAGCTGTTTCCAGGGCACAGCTCGGACATGGATCTAGGCGCCAAGCGCTAGGGCAAGGTGCACTGCCTCTTCCCACGGCATCTGATCGCCGCTCTCCCAAAGTTCGGCAAACCTCCCTCCGAGCGATTCTTCGAGCAAGCTGCGGAAGGTGTCGAACTCGGATTGCTCGTTGGGGGGGATCGGCGCCCCGATGGCTTTCCTGAGTGCCTGAGCCGCGGCGAGAAGCACTACCGCCTCGTCGTTGCGCCCCCACAGCGCGCATATCTTGGCGATCTCCTCAAGAGCGGCCGCTGTGTTGCGCCGGTCGACCAGGTGGAACTTGGTCTCCAGTCCCTCCTGTTGGAGTGTCAGGGCGGAGAGCAAGTCCCCTTGAAGGCGGGCTACCTTGCTGAGGTTCCCGACGGCGAGGGCGATGGCCTGCTTCCCGCCGAGTTCGCGGCGAAGGGCCAGGCTTTCCTCAAGAAGGGCTCGTGCGTCGTCGAGCCGACCCTGCGCGCGAGCGATCGTCCCGAGGTTGTGCAGCGAGATGGCAATCCCGAAACGGTCTCCGATCTCGCGCCGAATTTCGTAGGCTTCCTCTTGGAGTTCGCGCGCCGTTTCGTGGTCGTTTTGTTCATGGGCTAAAGTCGCCAAGTTGCTCAAAGTGTTGGCGATTCCCCGCTTGTCGCCGAGCTTGCGCTTCAACGTCAGGCTCTCCTCGTAGGTCTCCTTCGCCCGAGCATAGTCGCCCTGATCCGTGAGGACATTGGCCATGTTCGTCAGGGCGTTGGCCACGCCTCTGCGGTCGTTCATCGAACGGTAGAGATCGAGGCTCTCGTTGTGGATCGCGACAGCAGCTTCGTAGTTGGCCTGCCGCGCTGCTATCACGCCGAGGTTGTTGAGAGTGCCGGCGATTCCGGCAGTGTCGCCTAACGACCGGCGAATGGAAAGGGCTTCGGTGAGCATCTCCCGGGCCTCATCGAGTTCTCCGAGCGTCTCGGCGAGGCTGCCTCCGGCGTTGAGGACTTTAGCTCGCGCTTCGTTCGGCTCCCGCGCGCCCGGTGCTTCGAGGAGTTCACGGCAGCGTTGCAGTCCCTCGCGCAGGAAGCCGCGGACCTTCCAGAACCAACCGAGCACCCCCGCGAGCCGCAGTCCGTCAGCGACGCCCTCGTCGTCGTTCAGGCTCCAGTTGAGGGCCGAACGCAGGTTATCGTGCTCCAATTCGAGGGTATTGAGGGCTTCGATCTGGTCCGGGCCAGAGAGCCCTGGTTCGATTTCCTCGGCGAGACGAGCGTAGTAGGAGCGGTGTCGGACACGGGCCGCGTTCATCTCGCCGGCTTCGAGAAGCCGATCGCGCCCGTATTCTCGAACGGTTTCAAGGAGTCGGAATCGTACGCGCTCGCCGACGTTCTCGTAGATCACGAGCGATTTCTCGGCCAGCGAGGTGAGCAGGTCGAGAATTTCGTAATCCAGAAGGCGCGTGTCGGGCATCCGGCGTTGCTTCATTCTGAAGCCTGACACCGCTCGTACGCCTTATCGACTTGGATTCATCGCTTGGACCGGACGCCCGGGGCGTCCGGTCCAAGCTTGGCGTGGGCTACTTCGGCGCACCGGCGCCGGTGGTGGCGGCCTCTCCGCCCGCTGTTGATGCGTCTCCGCCGGTGGCGCCGCCGCCCGATGGCGCCGGGGTACCGGTGGGGGAACTGGGCATCGCCGCCTCTTCTTCCTTGGCCAGTTTCTCCATAGCGACCTTCCACGGCTCCTTCAGGGCAGGATAGACGACTACGATGTTGGCTTCCTTGAGGCGGTCGGCGATTCGCTTCTGGAGGTCGTTCGCCTGCTGGCCGCGGTTGATCGCGAGGTCGCGGCGGAGCTTCTCCTTCTTGGGGTCGTCGAGAGCGAGCGGGCGCTCTTCCGACTTCTTCACCACGTTGAACTTCGCCTGACCTTGCTCGAAGGGCACCCAATCGGTGACCTTCAGTTCCGGCGTCTTGCTGATGAGCGCCTTAATGTCGGTACCCGGACCTGTCGGGAACTGGTCGATGATCGTCAGGGGGAACTTGCCCTGGTTCTGGGCGGCGTTCGGGAACTGGCTGTATCGCGTGGCGACATCGGCAAAGGTCTCACCAGCGGCGAGCGCCTTGTCGACTTCCTGCCTGGTGGCAGGATCACGAACGTAGATGAAGGTGACGTCCGCCTGAGCAGGGTCCACGAACTGCTTGGGGTTGTCCTTGATGTACTTCTCGACATCTTCCTTCGTGATCGTAATTCCCTTGGTGAGAAGCCGCTCTTGCGCCAGGTCTTGCGCCAGACTCTTCTTGATCATCGCAACGTCCATGCCGCGGGCGTTAAGATTCCGCAGAAAATCCGGGTTCAGTTCCTGTCGGAACTTCAGTTCCTCGTTGACTTCGGCTTCCGTCGGGTAAACCCCCTCGTCCTTGGCGATCTGGGTCATCAGCCGTTGGCTGATGAGGTCTTGCAGAGCCTGGAAGGCAAGAGTGTCGACGATCGGGAGGGTTGCCACTTGGTTCTGAATCTGAACCTTGGCGGTCGGCATGACTTCCATGTATTTGTGGAACTCGTCGACGGTAATCGCTTCCCCCGAGACCGTTGCGAGATTCGCATTCTCCTTCGAGCCGCATCCCGCGAGTGCGGCGGCCGCCACCACCCCCGCGATCATCCATAGTCCTGTTCTCAAATTCGTCTTTCTCCTCGTACGATTGCTGTGTTGTGCGTGCAATGCTACCTTGCTTGGTCGCAGCGCGAACCCAAACGGTTAGAACGTCGGAGCGGCAAGAGTCGTGCCAGTCGCGCAGGGGAATTGCGCCGGAACGTTAAGTTCCGGAGATTATCCCTGTCTGCCGTTGACTTCGCGGGAGACCGGCTTGGCATCCCGAGGCGGGACGAAGACGAAGGTGCCTGGGTCGAACTCCCGGACTCCGCTCTGAACGGTCATGGTCCACACGGTGACCCTTTCGCGGCTGCCCAGCCAGGAGGAGTCCCAGTATCCGATGCGCACGAATCTGTAGTACGGAATCCCGTTGGGGTCGGGCGGCAGCAGCTCGATCGCCATCTGGGTGCGAAGGGGCTCGCCCACTCGCATCACCACGTACTCGTTTTCCGTCGTCAGCCGAGAAACGGGGAGCCACGGCGTCCAGCCGCCCACCGATCCGAGCGAGGGGGTCTTGCCGAAGGCGTCTGCGAGCAGCGCCGCCACGTGGGAGGCGTGACCACGGGCCTGGGTTCTCAACTGCTGGATGAGTTCGAACTGGGTGGCGTAGGCCGTGCCCGAGTACTGCTTCTTGGCCGCTTGGTACGCCCAAAACCGCTCGCCGTCGCCGACGAAACGCTCCACCACCGCGCCGTCTTGGACCCACAGATCGAGTCTCGCAGGCCGTTGTAGCGCAGTGTTGGCGCTCTGCCAATGGGCGGTCACCGTGAAAGGGCTGACCGCCTTGCCAATTCGGATTTCGCCGTGAAGAAAGAGAGTCGCATCGAGTTCGGATCGCATGTAACCGAGGGCGTTGGTGACCCGGTCACGGGCGTCCATGGGTTGCGCGAATACCGCACGTGTCGAGAGGATCGCAACGAGGATCGCCGCCTGCTTTTTCATGCCGTAGCCCATTAGACCCCAACCGAGCCCGCCGAGTTCGGTCTTGTGGCGAATGTGCCGCGCATAATCTCTAGCGATGCCAAGCCAGCGTGAACGACGAAGTGGTGCAGTGCGACGGCTCGTGCGTATGCGGTTGCTGCAGCCGATCGTGGAATTTACGCATGCCCAGGCATCCAGCGGAATCGTCCTTATGGCCTGCGCGGCCATCGCGCTAATCTGGGCGAACTCTCCGTGGGCCGAATCCTACTTTCACGTCTGGGAAACGCCCGTTGGATTCGTGTTCGGTCCTTATGCGATAGAGAAGACGCTCCATCATTGGATAAACGACGGTCTGATGGCCGTGTTCTTCCTCCTCGTTGGCTTGGAGATCAAGCGGGAGATCATCGTTGGTGAACTTTCCAGCGTCCGCCAAGCGGCACTTCCCATCGCGGCCGCCATCGGCGGGATGATCGTTCCCGCTTTCTTGTATCTGGTCTTCAATATCGGCACACCGGCGGCGAAGGGTTGGGGAATAGCGATGGCGACCGATATCGCGTTCTCGCTGGGGGCTCTGGCCCTCCTCGGCTCGCGCGCGCCCCTCTCCCTCAAGATCTTTCTAACGGCGTTCGCGATCGTGGACGATCTCGGCGCCGTCATCGTGATAGCGCTGTTCTATACGGCGTCGATCGACGTGACGAGCGTGCTGGTCGGAGTGGCGGCGTTTCTGGGCTTGCTCTTGCTCAACTACATGGGCGTTCGCAAGCTTTTTGCCTTCGCTTTGCTGGGGATCGTGCTTTGGTTCGCTCTGCTCAACTCTGGGATTCACGCCACGATTGCGGGCGTGTTGCTCGCTCTGACCATTCCGGCTCGCGTCCGGCTCGATCCGGGCGATTTTATGCGTCGCAACGAAGAGCTGTTGGAAGAGTTCCAGACCACGGAGGCTCAAGATCAGGACCTGATTCTCGACGAGCGCAGGCAGGGGGCCCTGCGAGCGATCGAGGCCTCCTGCGAGGAGGCCCAGATGCCTCTCCAGCGCATGGAGCATAGCCTTCACGGCTGGGTCAACCTCATGATCATGCCTATATTCGCCTTGGCGAATGCCGGGGTTTCGTTCGCCGGGTTCGAGGCGAGGGCATTGGCGGAGCCGATTACCCTCGGCGTTTTGGTCGGCCTCGTCGTGGGTAAGCCTGTCGGCATCGTGGCTGCTTCCTGGATCGCCGTCAAGGCCGGTGTCGCGCAACTTCCGCAAGGAATCAGTTGGATTCAGATCATTGGCGCGGGCATCCTTGGCGGCATCGGCTTCACGATGGCGCTCTTCATCGCGAACCTGGCTTTCGGCACGAACAGCGATCTCGAGAAGGCGAAGGTGGGCATCCTCGTTGCCTCCGCGCTCGCGGGAGTCGTTGGAGTGTGGCTGCTGGGCCGGGGCCGGCAGCGGCATTCCGCCAGAACGACATCGGAGCCGCTCGGCGCGGAGAACTAGGGTCCTACGAGCGTCGCGAATAGCGGGTCGAAGGCAAGATTCGCGCTGGCATTTCCGACGATGCGGCGGTGGGTTTCGACGACTGCGGCCAGGCGATCGGGGTGACCGGGCATCCGGCTGCGAATCCAAAGAGCCAGGCAGCGCAGCGCTTCGGCATGGCAGGCCCTCGAGGTTTGGCCGGTCGGCTTTTCCAGGGCTTCGGCGGCCTCCTTGAAGCGCTCGGAGAGCACGAGTGCAGCGCCGGGAGGAGCGCCGGAGAGGTCTTCAAAGAGAGCGAAAAGGGTGCGGTAGGCCTCGTCGGCTTCGCGAACGTGGTGAATCACGCCCGGCGCGCCCTCTGAAAACAGGAGTTCGTGTGGCTCGAGTGAGGCAAACTGTCCGGCCAATTCGTCGTAGCCCGGAAGTTCGCAGGCTATCGCGATGCATCGGGATCGGATCGTCGGCATAACCCGGCTGATCGCCGAGGTGGTCAGGATGAGACGAGCGCGTGCGCTTGCCTCCTCCAGGGTCTTGAGGAGAGCGTTCGCGGCGTCCTGGTTCATGCGATCAGCGTCCTCGATCAGCACCACGCGGTTGCGACCCACGGTCGGAAGGGTCTGCAAGAAGGTGGTGACCGCGGTCCCTTCCCAATCCAAGGCGGAGTCGGGGACGATCTGGCCGACACGGATGATGCGGCTCGGCCCGAGTGGCTCGATCCGCTGCAAGTCGATGGCCTTTCCCTTGTCGAGGAAAGTCCGGCAGACTTGGCACTCTCCACAAGGGCCGTCTTGGCTGGCCTTGGGGCAAAGCCACGCGAGCGCCAGCCGTTCGGCGAGGAGCGACTTCCCGGCGCCGATCGCCCCGTAGAAGAGAACCGGGGCCGAGCGGCCGGTCGCGATAATGCCGTCCACCGCCGCTCGTGCCGAGGCCAGGCCGATCATCTTAAGGCAGGACGACCCTTTCGCCGCGCCGGTTGACGGCGTCCCAGTCGATCACCTGGAGGTAAGCCTCGATGTACTTCATTCGCGCAGTGGCGAAGTCGAGGTAGTAAGCGTGCTCATAGACGTCCATCGCGAGAACGCAGGTGTGATTCCAGATCGGGAACGAATTCTGGGCGTCGCCGATGTAGTTGAACACGCGTTTCTCGGCGTGATCGTAGGCGAGGTAGACCCAGCCCCGCGCCGCCATTCCCGTTGCCTTCCAGTCGACGACCCATTTGTCGAACGAGCCGTAGGCCACGCGAATCAGGTCGGCAATCTTGCCGGTCGCCTCCCCCCCGCTGCCGCCGAGAGTCTCGAAATAGATATTGTGATTGACGAACCCCTCGTACGCGAAGGTGTAGTCCACCTTGAGGGCCCGCATCATGCTGTAGATTTGATTTGCCTTGGTGGGGTCGACCTCCATCTCGGCGAGGGCCTTCCGGATTTCGTTGGTCTTGTTCGCATACCCCTGCCAAAGCTTGAGGTGTTCGTCGTGTGTTCGTCGGCTAATGCCCACGCGTTCGGTCGAATAGACCTTCTCGGGGATCGCCGCTGGAACATCGACTAGTCGGGCTTCCAAAACTTCCATTTCGTCCTCCTCGCGGAACTCGGTTGATACGGGAATGCGACCTACGAAAATCGCTGCCGCTCCGGCGTACAGAAGATCTCGCCGGCTTAGGTCCGTACCGGAGTCCATAATCCTTCCTACGGGGAAGGGTACCCCTAGATTCTCACCAGGAGGACGCTTCGAGTGTGGAAAGGCCGGGAGGCCACCGATCCCGAGGGCTATCGCTGCCGCATCGGCGCCCTGTGGTCTCGCCTCTTTCTGCGAAGGGGCTGGGCAATGGTCGCGTTCGGGACGGTGTGGTTCCGCGACGAGAAGACCTTCGCGAACTACCTTCGCGACGACTTCTGGCGCGCCCACGAGCATCACCACGTTTGGCAGGAGAAGCACCGCTTCCGGAACTCGCTCACGTACCTACTCGCGTTCGTTTGGCAGTACGTCAGGTACCGAAGCCACGACGCCGCGCCCCTCGAAATGGAAGCGGACGAGGCGGCGCGGCATGCGCTGGCGAGCAAAGAGGCTCAGTAGGTATGGCCGGCGGAACAGGTGGCGATTTCCCCGACCTTGCCGATCGTGTAGGTTCCACCGCTCATGCAGATAGGCCACTCCTTGACGTAGGGAACAAGGTCGTTCATGTGTGGGGCGGCATCCTCTCCCTTGCCGAGTTCAAGCGCCCACTGGGACTTGGCGGACTCGATCTGCTTGAGAGCCGAAGCGCAGGTCTTGGCTCGGCTGGACTCGCGAGCCTTCATGAACTGAGGCGCGGCGATCGAGGCGAGAATCCCGATGACCAGAATCACGATCATGAACTCGACGACGGTAAACCCACGGCGCTTCTGCATAACGCCGTAGGGCTGCAAGACGCATGCCAAAGGTCGCCAGAAGTCAGAATCGGGGGCATGGTTATCGCCCTTTGCCTTCTTATCGGCATCATCGCCGGCGTCATGGGAGGCCTCTTCGGGATCGGAGGTGGCATCGTCATCGTTCCCATGCTGATCGCCATGTTCGGGTTCTCCCAACTGAAGGCGCAGGGAACGAGTCTGGTAGCGCTTCTGGCACCGGTCGGACTCCTCGGATTGATGAACTACGTCCGAAGCGAAAACGCCGATCTGGCAAAGGGTGCGTGGATCGCGGGAGGGTTCATCGTCGGCGCATTCCTCGGCTCGAAGATCGCGGTTGGACTGGACGATCTTCTCATGCGACGCCTTTTCGCCGGCTTTCTCGTCGCGGTGGCGGTGTACCTCTTCTTCCTCAAGAAGTGAGCGGAATCCATCCGCGCGTCGCGTGACTGCGTTCGACGGCATCGAGCACTCGCTGGTTCTCGTAGCCGTCTCGGAAGTCGGGCGAGCAGGGTACGCCACGATCGATCGAGAGGAGTGCATCCGCCACCAGATTGACGAACGTGTGCTCGTAGCCGATGATATGCCCGACCGGCCAATAGTTCCCGGCGTAGGGATGATCGCCTTCGGTGACCTGGATCAATCGAAAGCCGTGGGTCTGGCCGGGCTCGGACGCATCGTAGAACTCGAGTTCGTTCATCCGTTCGAGGTTGAACACCACGGAGCCCTTGGAGCCGTTGATCTCGAAGCGGTTGTAGTTCTTGCGCCCCACGGCAAACCGGCTGGCCTCGAAGGTGCCCAGAACGCCGTTCTGGAAGCGGGCGAGAAACATCGCCGCGTCGTCGACGGTCACTTCCCCCGTCTCGGTCGACGCAGAGGCTCCCAGGCGATCGTCGACCGCGCCGACGAGCGGACGGCGCTGCACGAAGGTATGCATGGCTCCGCATACTTCGGCGAACTCGCCGACGAGATGACGCCCGAGGTCGATGATGTGCGCGCCGATGTCGCCCAAGGCCCCGCTGCCTGCGCGATCTTTCTGTAGCCGCCAGACGAGTGGGAAGCTCGGATCGGCGATCCAGTCTTGAAGGTAAGTTGCCCGGATGTGATAGAGGGTGCCTAGCCGTCCCTCGGCGATCATCTTCTTGACGAGCGCAACCGCGGGCGCCTTGCGGTAGTTATGGAACACCGCGTTCGCCACGCCTGCCTGTTCGACGGCCCGTAGCATCCGCTCGGCTTCGGCGAGGGTGTTACCGATTGGCTTCTCGCAGAATACGATCTTCCCGGCTTCGGCTGCCGCGCAGGCGATCTCGCAATGGCTGTCGCCGGGCGTGGAGACGTCGACGATGTCGATCTCGGGATTCTCGATGACCCTCCGCCAATCTGTCGCCACGTTCTCCCAGCCATACTTCTTGGCCGCCTCCGATACCGCCGGCTCGGTCCTTCCGCATAGGGTGTGCATGCGCACGCCGATGGGGAGGTCGAAGAATCGGCCAACCTGCCGGTAGGCGTTGCTGTGGGCTTTCCCCATGAACTGGTAGCCGATGAGAGCGACGTTGAGCGTCCGCGCCATGCCCGCCATTATGGGGTCTCTTTGGAGTGCGCGGGCTCGACCGCGCTTTGGTGCCGGGTTCGTTCATCCAGGGATCACCTCGGCTTTGGCACTTGGGGCCGCAGCTCGACGAGATCCCTCGCTTCGCTCGCGATGACGCCGTCCTCGGGGAGCTTCATAATCCATACCAAGCCATGACGCACGCCGAGCGAGTGCTCGAATACGACACGATCCGCGACCTCCTCGCAGAGGAGTGCGAAACCGAGCGAGGGGCCGACCTCGCCCGAGCGCTCGCGCCATCGTTCGACACCGACGAGGTCTGGGAGGCCCAGGCGCTGACCCGAGAGGCAGCCGATCTCCTCTCGGGCCTAAGCATTCCCTCTCTGGGCGCGGTCCGCGATCACCGGCAGGCCGTCCTCCGAGCCTCGAAGGGCGGCGCAGTCGACGGGCAGACCCTCTTCCAGATCGGCGCCGCGCTCGAAGCGATGCGCGCGGCGCGGCAGGTCGTGCGAGCGCGTGAGAAGGATTGTCCGGGTCTCTGGGCCATCGCCTCGAACCTGTGTGACCTCGCCGCCCTCGAGCGCAAGCTCCTCGACTCGCTTGAGGCCGACGGTGAGGTCCTCGACTCGGCCAGCCCCGAACTCGCCCGGCTCCGCAAGGCCAAGCACTCCTGCGCCCAGCGCATCGGCGCTCGGATCCAGTCCTACGTCTCCGGGAAGAATCGGGACCTCCTCAGCGACCCCATCGTCACTCAGCGGGACGGGCGCTATGTCGTGCCGGTGAAGGCCGAGCACAAAGGTCGTCTCAAGGGCATCGTCCACGACACCAGCGCCAGCGGGCAGACCGTCTACATCGAGCCGGAAGAGATCGTGCAGCTCGGCAACGCTCTGCGCGAAGCCGAGGCCGCGGAACGAACCGAGGTCGCCCGCATCCTCGCCGACCTCTCCAAGCGAGTCGGCGTGGAGTCGGATGCCATCGGGTACGGCCTCGAAGCGGCCGGAGACCTCGATCTCCTGCTCGCCAAGGCCCGGCTCGGCTTTCGGATGAAAGGTTCCTGTCCGGTGCGCTCCGAGGGGCATCGCATTTTCATCCAAGCCGGACGCCACCCTTTGCTCGATCCCGAGTACGCGGTGCCCCTAACCCTCGACGTCGGCAAGGACTTCGACGGCCTCCTGATCACCGGTCCCAACACAGGCGGTAAGACGGTTGCAATCAAGACCGTCGGGCTGTTTGTCCTCATGGCGCAGGCGGGCTTGATGCTCCCGGCGTCGGAGGTCCGGCTCGGGGTCTTCACACAAATCTGGGCGGACATCGGCGACGAACAGAGCCTCCAGCAGTCGCTCTCGACGTTCAGCGCCCACATCAAGAACATCGCGGAAGCACTCGGAAAGCTGAAGCCGGGCGGGCTCGTCTTGCTTGACGAGGCCGGCGCGGGCACCGATCCTGCCGAGGGAGCCGCCCTGGCCAAGGCTCTGTTCCTGGCGTTCCAGGCTGGTGGGGCCAAGATCATGGCCTCGACCCACTATGGCGAGCTCAAGGTGTTCGCTTACAACACGCCCGGCTTTATCAACGCGGCGATGGAGTTCGACGTGAAGAGCCTTCGCCCCACCTATCGCCTCATCGTAGGCGCCCCTGGCGCCAGCCAGGCCCTCCGCATCGCGGAGCGCTACGGCATCCCCAGGTCGATCGTGGATGCTGCCCGCGAGGGTGTCGGAGTCGAACGGCAGGACGTCGCCCGCATGCTCGAAAAGCTGGAGCAGGCTCAGCGGCAGGCCCAAGCCGCCCAAAGCGAGGCTGACCGCCTGACGGCACGGCTGAAGAAGATGGAAGCCGAAACCGAGGCAAAACTCGCCGACGCCGCGGAGATTAAGCGCACCGCCCGACAGAAGGCGGCCGAAGCTGTCGAGGCCGCCCTGCGCGAGATTCGCCTCGAAGCCGCGACCATTTTCGACGAGCTCAAATCTTCCTCCGATCAGCAAGCCCGTGACCGAGCTCGCGATCGCCTGCGTGAAGTTCAGCAGGCCGGGCAAGACTTGAGTGAGGACTTCCGTCCTCAAGCCAAGAAGGCCGAGCTGGCCGAGATCGTCAAGGGATCACGGGTGCGTCTCGAGGGCTACAACCAGTCGGGCACGGTGCTCACCGATCCGCGCGATGGCAAGGCGCAAGTGCAGGTAGGGCCGCTAAAGATGACGGTCTCCGTCGCTCAACTCCGCCTCGAGCCTGGCCCACCGGAGAAGCCGGTCGTTACTCCTCGGAAGAACCTCGGCCTGCAGCGTGCATTGTCCGCCACCACGGAGCTTCACCTTCGTGGAATGCGGGCGGAAGAAGCCCAGGATGCCATCGATCGGTTCGTCGACGACGCGATCCTCGGCGGCCTGCCATCGGTCCGCATCGTCCATGGCAAAGGCGAGGGCATCCTTCGCAAGATCACCCATGACGCCCTCCGACGCCATAAGGGGGTCAGCTCGTTTCGCGACGGCGAGGCCGACGAAGGCGGGCAGGGCGTGACGATCGCCGTATTCGCCTAGAGCACCGTGCCAGAATCGCACGCATGAGCAACGCTCTGCGCGTGATGATCTGTGACGATCACGAACTCGTGCGCGAGGGGTTGAGGACACTCCTCGCGGACGAGCCTGGACTCGAGATCGTCGGCGAGGCAGCCAATGGGCGCGTTGCCCTCGCGATGGCTCGCGAACTCGGGCCCGACGTGCTGCTCATGGATGCTCGTATGCCAGAAATGGATGGGATCGAGGCCACCCGCATCATCCGAGAAACCTGCCCCCGCACCAACGTCCTCATCCTCACCACCTATCTCGACGACAAGCAGGTTCGGCAGGCCGTCCAAGCGGGCGCCGTGGGCTACCTCCTCAAAGAGATTCGCCGCGATGACCTCGTCAGGGCCATTCGGGATGCCGCCGAGGGACGCCCGACCCTGCACCCTGAAGCCCAGAAGATGCTCATGATGCAGGTGACCAATCCCGCCGAACTCACCGCGGAAGACAACCTCACTCCACGCGAGAGGGATGTCCTTCGCCTCATTGCCAAGGGCCGAAGCAACAAGGAGATCGGGACCGAACTCAATCTCACCGAGGGCACGGTCAAGGGATACGTCAGTTCGCTCTTGGTGAAACTCGGCGTCGAGGACCGCACGCAAGCGGCGCTGCTCGCCGTCCGGCAGGGTCTCGATACCTAGGCCGGCATTGACATCGGGCGGCCCAGACTCCCAAAGTAGGGCATGACCGAGCCCACTACCGGCGCTCAAAGCCGCATCGACCATCTCCAGCAGGAGATATTGCGCCTCAAGACAGAACTGGTGGAAGCCCGCAGGGACCTACCTCGCGAACCCGTGAGGGATTACCGGTTCCAGACCGAGTCCGGATCCACCAGCCTCGGCGAACTCTTCGGTGGCCGGGAGGATCTCCTCGTCGTTCACAACATGGGGAAGAGCTGCGTCTATTGCACGCTCTGGGCGGATGGCCTCAACGGCTTCATCGAGCCTATCGAAGACCGCACCGCTTTCGCCGTGGTGTCTCCCGACTCGCCCGAGGTCCAGCGCGAGTTTGCCGCCTCGCGAGGCTGGCGCTTCCGAATGGTGTCCAGCCAGGGTGACACCTTCACCGAAGACATGGGGTTCCTTATGAAAGAAGGCTACTGGCCGGGCGTTTCTGCTTTTCGCCGGGATCCCGATGGCCAGATCTTCCGCGTCTCCCGGTCCTTCTTCGGCCCCGGCGACGATTTCTGTTCCGTGTGGCCGCTCTTCGACCTCCTCGAAGGTTGCGCCGGCGAATGGGAACCCAAGTACCAGTACTCGCGATGAAGCGCGTCTCCGTCGTCGGCGCCGGCATCATGGGCGCCTGCGCCGCATGGCGGCTCGCCGAGCGGGGGTGGCGCGTGACCGTCTGGGACCAATTCGAGCCGGGCCATAGGCGAGGTAGCAGCCACGGTCGATCCCGTATCGTCCGCAAGGCCTATTCGGACCCACGCTATACAGCCATCATGCGCCAGGGCTATCCCATGTGGCATGACCTGCAGTCTCGCTCCGGTATCGAACTCCTCCACGAGTGTGGGCTCCTCTATTTCGGCGACCGCTCGGGCCCCAACCTGGCGACTATGGCGGACGGTCTGAAAGACCTCGGCGTCGATCACGCCTTCGTCGAAGGAACTGCTTTGAAGGCTTGCTTTCACGGCGAGGGCGATCTCGAACTCGAAGTCAGCCCGAGCGACATCGGAATCTGGCAACCTGAAGCCGGTTGGGTTCACGCCGAGCGCGCGACCCGTGCCGCCCTCGATCTCGCCACAGCAGCCGGAGCCGAAATTCGCCGCGGACGGGTCGAGGCCCTCGCCGATCTCGATGGCGATGCGGTCGTCGCTTGCGCCGGACCCTGGATCGCGCGATTCGTCGATCTGCCCGTCACCGTCACCCGCCAGTCGTTCACCTACATCGAAGCCAGGCACCGCGGGCCGGTCTGGATCGAAGATTCGCCCCTCAGTCTCTATGGCTTCCCCGTCGAGAGCGAGGATTGCACCAGCATCAAGCTTGCGGCCCATTGCCCCGGTCCGCCCTTCGAAGCCGACTGTGAGGAGCGGGAGCCCGCCCGAGGAGATGCCGACCTCGCGATCGACTTCGCCCGCCGACGCTTGGGAATCGCCGCGCGAGTCGTCGAAGAGGGCGTCTGTCTCTACACTACCACCCCTGACGAGCACTTTCGCATCGGCAGGCTGGACGATCGGACCGTCTATGCCAGCCCGTGCAGCGGCCACGGGTTCAAGTTCGGCCCATGGATCGGCTGGGCGCTCGCCGAAATGGTCGAGGGCCACGCCCCCGCTATCCCTTCTTGAGCTTCGAGGCGTACTTCTCGCGGAACTTACGGACCTTCGGCTCGATAATCGCGCTGCAGTAGCCGGCGTTCATCGACGCCCGCTGCGAAGCTGTGCCTTCCTCGAATTTGCGGAAGTAGTCCTGGTGGTAGTTCTCGGCCTTCGAGTAGTTCGTAAGCGGCTCCACGGTCGTCACGATCTTTCCCGGCCAGATCTTCGCGGCTTCGACCTCGGCAATGATCGCCTTCGCGCGCTTTTCCTCTTCCGGTGTGGAGAAGAAGATCGCTGAGCGGTATTGGGTGCCATGATCGTTGCCCTGGCGGTTCAGAGTCGTGGGGTCGTGGGTCGTAAAGAAGATCCGCAGCAGATCGTCGGCCGAGATCTGCTTGGGGTCGAAGACGATCTTCACGGCCTCGGCGTGCCCGGTCGTCCCGCTGCAGACCTGCTCATAGGTCGGGTTCTTCACCAGGCCTCCGGCATACCCCGACTCGACCGAGTGCACGCCCTCGAGGTCTTCGAAGATCGCCTCGACGCACCAGAAGCACCCGCCCGCCACTACCAGCGTCTGCGAGCCGGGCGGCGAAGCCTGAACCTGAGCCGAAGCCTGTTCGGGATGGCTGGCCAAGAGGAAGGGCAACACGAAGAGACCCGTCGTGGCAAGAGCGATCAGCAAAATCTTGATAACCATCTGTCGTGCCTCATTCTACGGCAAGACCTGCCCCGCATCGCAGATGAGGTCATCCAGACCGCGGTCGCCTGACCCGCACGAAGCACAGCATGGCCGCTTTTCGCGTTCCTCCGTACTGCCCGGGGGGCACTAGCCATCCCTCGTCTACAATCCACCTCGTGGATGCGGCCAAAAAGCTGGTGGTCGTCGATGGATACAGCCTGCTGTACCGCGCCTTCTTCGCTACCCGGATGCTTAGCACCAGCGACGGGCGGCCCACGAATGCGCTTTATTCGTTCGTCAGCATGCTCTTCTTGCTTCTGGAAAAGGAGCGCCCGGATTCAATCGTCATCGCAATGGACGCGCCTGGGAAAACATTCCGGCACGACAAGTTTGCCGATTACAAGGGCACCCGCAAAGAAACCCCGCCCGAACTCAAAATGCAGTTCCCGGTGGCGCGCGAGTTGGTGGCGGCCCTCCACATTCCGCTGATCGAATTGCCAGGCTACGAAGCCGACGACATCGTCGGGACGATCTCGAAGCAGGGCGAACAGAACGGATACGCCACGCTGATCGTCACCGGCGACCTCGATACGCTGCAACTAGTGGACGAGCACGTTTCGGTGATGACCAACAAGCAGGGGGTGACCGAGACGAAGACCTATGACCCAGACGAGGTCCAGAAACGTTATGGTTTCAGCCCAGAACTGTTACCGGACTATAAGGCCTTGGTCGGCGACACGAGCGACAACATCCCCGGTGTGCCAGGGATTGGGGACAAGTCGGCTACGCTCCTGATTCAGCGCTTCGGAACGGTCGAAGAGATGCTGGAGCGACTGGATGAGGTCGAGGAAAAGTTCAGAAAGAAGCTTGAACCCTGTAAAGAACAGATCCCGGTCTCGAAGTGGCTGGCTACGATCGACCGTTCGGCGCCGATCGAATTCACGTTCGAGCCGTACTTCGTGACGAAGGAAGGCTTGGATGTGACCCGGGCGGTGTTAGAGTCGCTGGAGTTCAAGAGCCATGTGCGCCGACTGGACGCGATCATGGCGGCGTACCTCGAGGGCTCGGATCGGGCATTGCCGACGGTCGAGATCGTGGCCGAGCATTTGGCGCCCTCGGTTTTTCCGGACACCGTTTCGTATCAGGACCTTCTCTTCTGGGTGGGAGACGGGCCCTTCGCCGCGGTGGAGGTCCGGTCTTCGGAGCAGGCGTCGATGTTCGAGGAGGATCGCCCCTGGGGGATGGTGGCGATCGGCTCGGAGGTCCGCCGCGCGCCCCGGGAGTTGGTGCGCCGGCTGTTTGCCGAGGCCACGGACCAGGCGATTCTGCACGATTCGAAACCGTGGTATCGGGCGCTGCTCGACGAAGGGGCGGCGCGAGACTTGCCCCCGGCACGATTCGACAGCCTCTTGGCGGGGTACGTCCTTCAGTCGGGCCGCTCGGGCTATTCGTTGGCCGATTTGGCCCAGGGCTATCTCGACTTCGCGGCTCCGGCGACCGACGAGCAGCGAGCGATGGCGCTGTTCTTGCTGGAGGCGCCGATGCGCGAACGGCTAAGCAAGGAGGGTCAGACCTCGGTTCTCGACGACATCGAAGCCCCGCTTGCGCCCATCCTGGCCGAGATGGAGCACGCCGGCATCGCGGTGGAGCGCGAATTCCTGGAGGAGTTCTCGAAGTCGCTGCAGGTCGAGATCGACAAGGTGCAGCAGCTGATCTTCGAGATGGCAGGCGAAGAGTTTCTCATCGGCTCGCCAAAGCAACTGGGCGACGTCCTCTTCGAGAAGATGGGCCTGCCAGGCTCCAAGAAGACCAAGGTGGGCTGGGCGACGGGCGCCGAAGTGCTACAACTGCTCGCGCCCGGGTACCCGATCTGCGCAGAAGTGCTGACCTGGCGGGAACTGACGAAGCTGAAGTCCACCTATGCCGACGCCCTGCCGCGAATGATCGGCCCGGACGGTCGGATTCATACGACCTATAGCCAAACCGTGGCGGCGACAGGACGTCTTTCGAGCAACGACCCCAACCTTCAAAACATCCCGATTCGAACGGAGCTTGGCCGGCAGATCCGGCGGGCGTTCGTCGCCCCGCCAGGCCACCGGCTGGCCTCGTTCGACTACTCCCAGATCGAGTTGCGCATCCTCGCCCATCTCTGTCACGACGAAGTGCTCGTCGAAGCCTTCCGCGCGGGAGTGGATGTACATGCGGCAACGGCAGGACTGATGTTCGACCTGCCACCTTCAAGCGTGGACTCGACCCAGCGCCGGCTGGCGAAGATGCTGAACTACGCGGTGCTCTATGGCGTGACGGATTACGGTCTGGCAAACCAGCTTGGTGGCGGCTTCAGCACGTCGGAAGCCAGGAAACTGATCCAACAGTACTTCGAGCGGTTTCCGAGCATCAAAGCGTTCACAGAGGGGGTGATTCAGGAGGCCCGGCAGAAGGGGTTTACGACGACGATGTCCGGCCGAAGGCGATACTTCCCCGACATCCACGCCGCCAACCGAAACGAGCGCCTCTATGCCGAACGGCAAGCGATCAACGCACCACTTCAGGGCGCGGCGGCGGACATGATCAAGCTTGCGATGATCCGAGTGCGCGGACTGCTCGGCAAGGCGGCGACCCGGATGCTCCTGCAAGTCCACGACGAGCTGCTCTTCGAACTGACCGAAGGCGAAGAGAACCTCGTAGAGCCGATCCGTCAGGCGATGGAGAAGGCGCTGCCTCTCGACATTCCGGTCGAAGTCGATGCCAAGAGCGGCCTCAACTGGGATGAAATGGCGGCTTGTCCTCGCACCGCGGTCGAGGCCTAGGGCGGAGAAATCGCGCGCTTGGCGAGAACACGAATGATCGTCTTGATCCCGGTTCCTGTCGCAAGCGGGGCCTGTACGCGGACTCGATTGGCGGTCGCGTCGAATGTATAGGTCGTCTTCACGCCGTTCACGGTGACAACTCCGCTGAGGCCGGTGCCGGTCGGGAGCCTGATCCAAACGGAGGAGTTGAGCGCTCCTCCGGTGAGATTCGTGATCTCGACCCTGGATTCCATGCCGGTCTCGAGGGCCGTAATGTCGAGGCGAGAGGCGCCGAGCCGAACGTTCTTGAAGGTCATGCTGTTCCATCCGGTGGGCAGTTTGGGCGCGATACGAAGGATATCGTTCGGTGCATCCGGGGTGAGGTCCAGGAAGGCCATCATCGAGTCTACCGAGGTGCTCATCGACTCCCACGCGTTTGGCCAGGCGGCTTGGAGACGAAAGTCGGGTTGACCGGGATAGAGGAGACTATTCGACGGCGCGATCTGCTCAGCGCCGAGGCCCACTTTACCGAGGTGTGGAAACAGAAGATCGAGCTTGCTCTTGAGCACATCGATATCGGCTTTGCCAGGGGTAAAATCAGCCCGTTCGGCGTAATGAAGGCCGTACCACATCGTGCTCAGGAACCACGGACCGCCGTTCCAGTAGGTGTCGCCCCAGTAGCGATCAACGAGACCCAGAAACTCGCCGCTCGACTTCACCAGGGCGCGTAAGTTGCCGAAGCGGTCCGGCGCGAGGCCGTTGATCCGGTTGAGCACATGCACGGTGCGGGTCTCCATTGGTCCGAAGACTTTGAACGGGTACACGATGCCAAGGAGGGAGATGTCGGAGTTCTCTCCGTCCCAGGTGAGGCGAGTCATCAGCCCGTTGTGGATCTGGGCGGCCCGGCCCTGGAAGTTACCGGCGTCGGCGACATGCCCCAAGGTGCCGGCAATGGCGGCTGCGTCGCGTAGGCCTCGTTCAACGCTCGCATTCGAGTAGATGAAGTGTCCCCAGGCATCTTCCCAGACGTTGTTGGTGTGCATAAGCTGAAGAGCCGGGTCATAGTAGAGCCGAGGATCGACGGCGCTGTTGCTGCTACTGGCGAACGCGGCCTCGCGAACCATGGGCCAGTTCGTTGTGAGGAACGATCCGTCGTCGCTCATTAAGTAGTGGAAGTAGACGCCCCACGGCACGCAGGAGGTCTCGTCCACCTGAGGGGCGTTCCAGACGATATAGCCATCGGTGGTGTACTTCTGGTACCAGAACCCCTTGCCCCAGGCCTCGCTGGCGCGATAAGCGACCTCTCTGAGGAAGCGATACACCTCTGACGACTCGGCGAAGTGACCGGTGCGGGCGAGCGTGACGGCCGCGTAAGCAGCGTCGCGAGGCCAGACGCAAGGATAGGCGCCGTTGTGCATGCCGGCGATCACGCCGCCGTTCTTGCCGTCGATGTGGAGAGCCGTGGCGAGGAGGCTTCGCGTGAAGAGGTCGTCGTAGCGCTGCTCGGGGGTGTCGAGCAAAGTGCCGCTCTCCAGCCAGGTCAGCCAGGAGGCGTCGGTCGCCGCTTGCATCGTCTGCATGCTGGTTGCGTTGAACCAGTCCAGCGCGGGGACGATCTGATAGTTGTAAGTCTCCGAAGCGCCGGCGAAGTTGTCGAAGCCGCCGACCATGATGACGTCGATTTCGCGCGTTACACCCGGATCGAGCACGATCTTGACGCCGATCCACCCCTGGCCGTTATCGCTGCTCGTGTCCCTCCAGAAATCGGTCGCTTTGGACCCGCCGCTCGATCCGACAGACGAGCAAACCTTGAGCGCCGCCGCCAGGTAAACGGAAACGTTCTTGGAGTAGTTGGCGAAGGAGGTCGGGTTGTATTCGCCACTCGAGCCGGTCAGCCGGGGTGTGTTGTCGTAGGCGATCATCGAGCCCCGGGCGGGATCGTGATACATCACGTCGTAGATATCTCCGCCATTGAGGGCGAAGTCGCCAAAGTAGTAAAAGTTCACCGTCTTTGACGACGCGCCCTGATTCGTCAGCAGGACTCGCTTGACGTAGAGCCCCCGATTCGGGTTGCCGCCGGGGTCGTTGGGGAAGGCAATGCCTCGCGGAGAGAAGTCGATTTGCTGGATCAGAACGTTGTTTCCGCCCGCCGTCAATCGCCCGGAAGTCTGAACCGTGTTGCTGGACGGCAAGTAAGCCTGCGTGATCTGAGAGTAACCCGATCCGGCTTCGTTCGAGAGCCAGTAGGTGGTGCCGTCGACCCTCAGGCCAGGCATGGCCTGGTTAATGTTCATCTGGCCGCGGTGTCCGGGCGGAAGACCAGGTGGGAAGGTATCCGGACCATCGACGTAGCCTTCGTTCTTGGTGCCCATCCCCTGCACCAGCCCGGCAGACGGGTAGTACATGTCGAAGACGGTTCCGTTCTGGTCGAGCATCACGTTGGTGTACTGATTGCCGACCACCGCTTCTTCCTTCCAGAAGTAGACCGGCGGATAGCCCGTTGAGTGGTCGGGATACGGCGCTCCTCGACCGGGCCAGGCCAGCTTGTTCGTGTAGCTGTAGTGGGTCGCCGGCGCCGCAGGATCATCGCATACACCGTCGGCGCAGCCGCTGTTATTGCTGAAGATTTCCGGCCCTCCGCTGGAGTGCCAGGCGGAGACGAGGTACCGGATCGTCGTGTTGTAGCCTCGCGTCGGAGCTGGAAGCGTCGCCTTCCACCAATCGAAGGCGCCCGATCCGGAAGGCTCGTTACGGACGAATTGAATCTGAGAAGCCGAGCTGCGAAGGACCTGCGTGGTTCCCGCACCCGAGCCGAAGGCTCCGGCCGGTGTGCTTCCGTCGAGCGTGTAGTAGATGGCGACGTCGGTGTAGAAGAAGGAGTAGCCGATCTTCACCCACAGACTGATCGCCTCGTCCTCGCGGGGGACCACCGAGGATCGCATCGTCGTGCCGACCGGCTCGCCATACACGGTGCCTGCGGGAACGTGTTCGACGACGTCCGGGATCGCCCAAGCAAGGGCGGGCAGCGCGCAAAGCGCGAGCAGCAGGTTGCGGAGTTGGCGCATTAGTCTCCTTCAAATCAATACAAACGCAAGCGAGCGTCCTCTATTATGCGCGAACACTGGCCCCAAACAGCCTTGTAATGTTCGGCGGTTCTCGTTTGCGCCCCCCGAGGCATCCGCTGTTCTTGCCGTCGTTTGGCGTCGGGCAGCCGTAGGACAAGCGGGATGTGGATTGCGACGGCCGCCGAATGCCGAAAACTGGACCGGACCGCCATGGATGAATATGGCGTTCCGCCGGTCGTGCTAATGGAGCGGGCCGGATTGGCGGTTTTTGAGGTCGTTCAGGAGATGTTGCCGGAGGGCGGGCGCGTCTCGGTCATGTGCGGCAAGGGTAATAACGGCGGCGACGGCCTTGTCGTGGCACGGCTGGCATCCGAGCACGGGTACCACGTCGAGTGCCTCGTCGCCGCTCGCGAATCGGAACTCTCGTGCGAGGCGACGACCCAACTTGCGATCGCGCGGGCTCAAGGCGTTCAGCCGATTTTCTACGACGATCCGCGCTGGCTGTTGAAAGCCGATTGCCTGGGATGTCGCGACATCATCGTCGACGCCCTCCTCGGCATCGGAGCTCGAGGCGAGGTCCAGGGCATGATCCTCGAGGCGATTCGCATCATCAACCGAAGCGGCGTGCCAGTGGTCTCGGTCGACGTGCCGAGCGGCATCGCGACCGACACCGGCGAGGATCTCGGCGAGAGCGTTTGGGCGACGCGAACCGTGACCTTCGGGCTGCCCAAGCCCTACCTCTTCCAGGGAATCGGCCTTGAGCACTCCGGCTACTGGACGGTCGCGGATATCGGCTATCCCAGCACGTTGTTGCAGTCGCCGACCGACGCCCGATTGGTGAGCGCCGAGTGGGTGCTGTCGCTGCTGCCCGAACGACTGCGCGCCAGCCACAAGGGAGAGAACGGCCACATCCTCATCGTGGCCGGCAGCCGAAGGATGCCGGGCGCGGCCTCGCTCGCGGCGAAGTCGGCGATGCGCGCCGGAGCGGGTCTGGTCACGGTCGCCGGCGCCGAGGAAGTCTGTCGGGCGGTGGCCGCCAACGTGCCCGAAGCGATCCTGCTCCCGCTGCCGAGCATCGATGGGGTCATCGCCCCGGCTGCCGCAGAGATGCTCCTCGAACGGCGGGCTTCGTACCATGCCGCCCTCTTCGGACCCGGCCTCACCCACGAAGCCTCCGTCCGGGAGTTCCTCGCTGCTGTTTGGGCCGATTGGGACGTCCCCTGCGTCCTCGATGCCGATGCGCTGAACTCCGTGAGCTCTGGCGTGAATCTGCCGAACATCGAGTGCATTCTGACTCCGCATCCTGGCGAGATGAGCCGGCTGATGCACTCCAGCACCGCAGAGGTCCAGAGCGATCGATTCGCGACCGTCGAGCAGGCGGTGGCGCGCTACGCGCGTACGATCCTGCTCAAAGGGCCGTACAGCATCGTCGGCGAAGCCGAACAACCCCTGATGGTGAATTGCACGGGCAATCCAGGTATGGCCTCCGGTGGCATGGGTGACGTGCTCGGCGGAGTCATTGCGACCTTGCTGGCGCAAGATCTGCCGCCGTACTGCGCGGCGGCGTGTGGGGCCTATTGGCACGGTGCTGCGGGGGACCTTTGCGCGGCTGAGATCGCGCCGATCGGGTACACGGCCGCCGACGTGGCCGACGCCTTGCCGAAAGCCCGCGCTAAACTAGCCACGTCGTGCTAGGGAAGAGTGCGGGGTTGCTCGTCGCCTTGGCTTGGGCCGTCGCCGCCCGGGCGCAGACCGTCACGCTCCGGTTCGATGGCCCGGGCAGCCGAGAGGCATGGATCGCTTCGAATCCGCCGGAAGGAGAGCCCCCGACCAAGGTTTCGAGCGACGAAGCCAAGCTCACGCTCTCCCTGCCTTCGGCGAATCCGAAGAACCGGGTCTATGTGCTTGACCGAAAGAGCGGCCTGCTGGCGGTGCTCCCCGTGGCGGCTCAGCCGATCACGGTCGGCGCAAAGTCCTTCACTCACGTTTATCGGACCCTGGTGAGCGTGGAACACGAGGGAAAGCCGGTTGCCGCCGGACTAGTCACCGTGGACGACTCCGAGCGCAAGCAGGCGCAGTTCCTCGCGCCGGGTGACAAGGGAAAAGTGCCCTTTTATGGCCTCAAACTTGGAACAATCAAGGTCGAGGTCCAGTATAAGTCTGGCGAAGCCAAACGCACGACTCCGGCCCAAACTTTCGAGTTTGCCGCCGACCCCGATCGAAGCGAACCCATTCTGACAATCTCGATTCCCGACGAGGTGGCCGTCGTCGAGACCGAGCAAGCGGTCCAAGAGAAGTCTCCCTTGCCGGCCGACAAGCCGTCTAAGTCGCCCTCGATCGTCGGCACTCTGGTCGTCATGCTCTTCGGCATCGCCGCTGTGGTGGGCCTCTTCTGGGCCTTCTTCCACTTCGCGAAAAAGAACCCCGACGCACTAAAGGCGAACTTGGAGCGCCTCGGCGTCCAGGTTCCGGGCTCCGCCGACCAAGAGGACGATGGGGCGCCAATGCCCGTCCCTGCTGGTCCGACGCCCGTCGAGCCGATCATTCTCGATCCCGAGGCTCCGGCTCCGATCTCCGGGGCGACCTCTCTTGCTCGCAAACCGGCGCTCGTCGATGCGACCGGTCGGCGGCTGGCGCTCGCCGAAGGACCGAACGTCGTCGGACGAGACGACGGGGTGGCCGTATCTCTGGGCGGCGAATCGACTGTTTCGCGGCGGCACGCGGAGATCGTGCGGACGGGCGAGTCCCTGGTGGTCCGTGATCTCGGCAGCACGAACGGCACTTTCGTGAACGGTGTCCGGGTCGATTCCGACTCGCCGCTGTCGCTCGGGGACACGGTCCAGTTCGGCGCCGTTCGTTTCAAGGTGGAGGCGTAGCGTGGGTCGGATCTTTCTCCTGATGCTCGCCGGCGCGATCGCAGGGCTTCTAGCCTGGATTATCGTGGAGCCGCAGTTCCCAACGAGCATCAACGACCCCGCCTGGGGCGATGTCGAAAGTCGCTTCATCGGCCTCCTCGGCGGATTGATCGGCCTCTTCGTCGGTGGGACGAGGGGCTGGATGCAGGGAAGCAAAGTGCACGCACTGCGAGGGGGGATCGTCGGCCTGGTGCTCGGCGTGGTGGGTGGATATCTCGGTTACCGCGTCGGTGGCGGCATCGTGGACAGTCTCTTCGGTCCGGGCGTCTTCGTCACGGGCCGTCCGCTGCCAGTGGTCATGACGGCCAGGGTCCTTGCAATCATGCCAATGGGGCTCATCCTCGGGGCAGCCCTCGGCGCGGCGAGCCTCTCCGCCCGACAGGTCGGAGTGGGATTGGTCGGAGGAGCGCTAGGCGCGGGAGTCGGCGCGGCAGTCTTCGATCTTATCGGCGAAGCCCTCGGACCGACGCTCCTCCAGGCCCGCGGTGTGGGCAACGAAGTCGGCGGAGTCTCACGGGCGATCACGGCGGTTTGTATCGGTGGTGGGATCGGTCTTTTCACTGGAATCATGGAGCGGGCCACCCGCCAGGCATGGCTCAGACTCGTCCTCGGCCGCAACGAGGGCAAGGAATGGCTGGTGGATGCGCCCCAAACCTTCTTGGGTCGAAGTGAGAGAGCCCACGTGCCCTTGTTCGGCGATCCGAACATCATGCCGATGCACGCCACGATCGTTCGCCAATCCGGTCGCTACATCCTCTATGACGGTGGCTCGCCGATGGGCACGGGTCTGAACGGCCAGCGCATCGGCCAAGCAGAACTTGCATCCGGCGATATGATCAATATCGGCGGATTCAACCTCCTGTTTCTCATGCGGTCCGGTCGGGCACAGAGGATCGTTGCAGCGGAGCGCTTCGTCCCGCAGCCCGTTGGCGGGCCCCAGGGAGCGGTGGGTCCGATCGCGCTCGGGGCGGTAACTGCGGCGCCGACCGTGGCATCGGTTCGCGTGCCTACTCTCGTGGCGATGACGGGTCCTCTTGCGGGCCAGAGGTTCGAGGTTGTTGCGGCAGTCGAAGTCGGGCGGGAATCCGGCGCGATTCCGCTCGGCTTCGACCAGGGCGCGTCCCGTCGACACGCCCTGCTCACGCCGGGTCCGGCCGGCGTCGTCGTCTCGGACCTGAACAGCACGAACGGGACTCTGGTCAACGGCAAGAAGGTCCAATCGCAGACCCTCTCCCCCGGTGACACGCTCCAGATCGGCTCGACGGTGTTCCGACTCGAATAGCCTTCCCTACTTCTTGGGCAGGCTCTTCATCAGTTCCTGGACTGCCTTTTCCAGTTGGATGTCGCGTCCGGCTAACCAGGCGTCGACGTCGAACTTCACGAGGTAGTCCGGGACTCGCCCATTGCCCTCCAGGTTTTCCCCGTCGATCGCATAGGCTCCAGCCGCGGGGATGCGAATGCCGCCGCCGTCCCAAAGCCCCAACTGGCTCGTCCCGATGACGCCCCCGCCGGTCGGCTCTCCGATCAGCGGGCCGAGCTTGAGTCGCCGAAAGCCCTCGGCGATGATCTCGGCGTTGCTGAACGAGTACTGGTTGATGAGCATCGCCGTCGGAAGTTCCAGGCTGTCGCCCCGATAGATGTTTTCGCTGACTCGGTAGGCGGGGTCGCTTCGCATCGTGCGGATCAGCCAGGGCCGTTTCACCAGCACGCCGAGGATCTTTTGGGCGGTCGAGCCTCCGCCGTTGAAGCGGACGTCGAGCACGACACCTTCCTTGCCGCTGGCGACCGTCCGGATTTCGCGGAGGAAGCGCAGGTACGAGGGATCGTCCATCGATTGGATGTGCAGGTACGTGAGCCTGCCGTCGGACAGCTTCTCCACCTGGGCTCGCTCCCACTGCACCCAGTTTTCATAGAGGACGCCGGTTCGCGCGGTGGGTTCGAGCGGCTTGATGTCGATGGAGATCTTCTGTCCGTTGCGTTCGATCGCCAGGTTGACCTTGCGTCCCGCCTTCTTGTTGAGGAGGCTGGCGATCGGACTCTTCGACCCCGGCTCCACTCCGTCGACCTGGAGGACGCGATCGCCGCGCTTGAGGATGGATTGCGGATGCGCGGCCGGTGTGCCTTCGTAGACGACATCCACGATGTAGACTCCCCGGGAGGCAAGCGCCGGCCAATCCCACTCGACCCCGATGAAGCCCGTCGAATCGCTGGCCGCCGGAGCCTCCGCTTGGGGAGGGGTGGCGCCGAGGTGAGAACTGTCGACCTCCTCCATCATCTCCGCCATCATCGCGTAGAAGTCGGCCCGATCGAAGGCGTGGGGCACGATCTCGGCGTACTTTGCCTTGAGCCGGTCCCACCCGCGGTTGTTCTTATCCTCGCGGTAGTACATTCGATCGAACGCCCACCAAATCTCGTCGAAAAGCGCTCGCTCTTCGTCGCGAAGGTTCACGGTGGCTTGGGCGGTGAACGCGACTGGTGCGACCGTGCCTTGCGCGAGGGTCAAAGCGTTAAGCCGCCCGGCGGACACAAAGTACAGCTTCGCGCCGACGACGCCCAATTCGAATCCGGCGGCGAGCCCCGTGACGGCGGTGACCGGGCTCGCGGCGCCGGATGCGACGCTCACGGCGTTGAGTTGGCCCTCGATCATGACCCAGATCGATCGGCTATCCGTCGACGCCAGCGGCGCGCCGGTCAGGTTGCCTGTGCGCGTCAGGCGGCGAATCCGGTTCTCCAGGCCCGGCTCGTACACTTCGACCGTCACCGCCTTTGAAGGAGCCGGCTTCGGCGCATCGATGCCGTCGAGGTCGTCCTCGCTGAACGTGGTCGGCTGGGGAACCAGGTCGACGACGTAAAGGTCGTTCTCGTCGGGATACTCCTCGGAGTTGAAGTAAATGCCCTTGCCATTGGGCAGGAACCGTGGTGGTGACGTCGCGCCGCGAGCGGTACGGGCGATCCGGATCGACTTCCCGTTCTCTATGTGTTTAAGAAACACATCCGAACCATGGCTGTTTTGCTGGTCGACGACCAGCCAGAGGCTATCCGGTGACCAGTTGAAGCTGAGCCCTCCTCGAAGGCTGTCGCCGAAGCCACCCGTCGCAACGACCTTGCGCTCGCCACCCTTGGCGGGCATAACCACGATTTCGGTTTGGCCGCGGTTGAAGGCGAGCCACTTGCCATCCGGCGAGAGGTGAGGTTGCACGATATCGGTAGGTTCTGAAAGGAAGACCTTCTCATCTCCCTCGATCGTCACGGTCATGAACTCACGCTTCCCATTTCGCCCTGTCACGAACAGAATCGTCTTCGGATCGAGCCAGACGGGTTGGTAATCGAGCGATGGCGACTTGGTGAGGCGACGGGTCGTTCCTCCTCGCTCCGGGATCAGGAACAGATCGCCTCGGACGACGAGGACGGTTCGCTTGCCGTCGGGCGAAACCGCGTAGTCGGTCACGCCAGAAGTCAGCGAGAGGTCGACGACCGGGTTGATGCGCTCGTCTCGGGGGACTTCGATCGCCGGTCTCTTGCCCGATCCGGAGGGGACGTCGAAAACGTAAATCTCGGATTCGAATTCGTAGGCGATCGACTTGCCATCAGCGCTGATCGACGGCATTCGAAGGGTTCCGTTTTCGTGGCGCGTCAGCTGCTTTGCACCGCTTCCGTCGCCGTTCATTCGCCACAGATTCGGCCAGCCCGAACGGTTGGACATGAAGAAGATCGATCCATCCGGGGCGAACATCGGCCACATGTCGCTCCGGTCGTTACTCGTTAGAGCCCGATTGTTTGCCAGAGGCACCGAGTTGTCGGCGACGTAAATTTCACCGCTGTTGGCGCCGCGATCGAGGGGATTTCGCCACGATCCGGGCCCGCCGCTCCGAACGTAGGCCACCCGGCGTCCGTCCGGCGAGACGCTCGCGTAGTATTCGAGTTCGAACGGGTGTTGCGTGAGGCGGATCAGTTCGCCGCCCATCGCCGAGACCTTGAAGAGATCGACGCGCCCGAAGTTGGTGCAATAGCCGTAGATCCAACGTCCGTCCGGGGAGACAGAGTTCGGATATTCGGTGCCGCTCTCGAAAGTGAGTCGCCGAAGGTCGCTGCCGTCCGGAGCGATCGAAAAGAGGTCGTAGTTGCCGTAGCGATTGGACGCGAAGACGATGCGGTCGCCAGAGGGCGTGAACTTGGGCATGACGTCGTCAGCTGAGTGCACGGTCAGCCGACGTGCGGTTCCCCCCGCGCTCGGGACGCTCCAGAGATCGCCCTGCCAGCTGAAGACCAACGTCTTGCCGTCCGGCGAGAGGGCAGGGTGCTTGCCGCGTTTGATCGGGGCCTGCGCGCTGGCGGTGACGGCGGCGAGGGCGAGTGCGACGAAGAGAATGGGGCGAAGAGTCATGGTTTCGTTGTTCCTACGGCGATCGGCCCTTTCTTTACCTATGTTGGGCCGGAGTTTGCCAGAAGCCCGGTTCAAAAGAAATCCGCCCTCGGCAAGCCGAGGGCGGATTCTGATTCGGCGCTAGCCGCGAGGACTAGAACCGGATGCTGAACTGCGTGGAGAGCAGGCCGCCGCGGAAGCGATCCTGGTTTCCGACCACGAGGCTCAGGTTCTTCACGTCGCTGGTCTGATACATGATGCTCCACTTAGCGTTGGCGCCCATGTTGTAGCCCAGTCCGAAGGTAAACCAGCGCTGGGTGACGTCGGGCACTCCGATGAGGTCCCAGTCAAGCGTGACGTCCTCGTAAGAGGCCATCAGGCTCCAGTTCTGGTTGAGCTTGTAATCGATTTGGGCGATGAAGGAGTTCAGGTTGTCGTCCTCACCGATCCAGTCGACCACGTTGCTCGTCGAGCCCTTGTAGAACTCGCCCGTCGCGGAGATTCGGAACTCCGGCGTGATGTTGATGTGAGCGCCGACATGGAAGCCCTCGATGTTGGTCGGGTTCCATGCCACGCCGAGTCGACCCCAGTTGCCCGGAGCGCCGAAGTTCGGCTTGATGTTTCGATAGCCGCCTTCGATGCCCCAGTTGGAGGCGTTGTAGCCGAGCTTGGCCCACCAGGCATCGTTATCGCTGTCGAGAACCTTGCTGGTGTTGTACGTGTAGTCGCTGCGGGCGTAGCCGGCGTTGACCATCAGGTTGTCCCACTTGAGGTTGATGTCGCCACCGTAAACGTTGCTGCGGTTCCACTCCTGGTTGACCCCGTCCACGAACACGGTGTTCGGGTTGTTGGTGTCGAGCCAGAGGTAAGCCAGATTGATCGAGCCCATGTCTCCGATCGGGAAGTTCAGCCGTGCGCCGAAGCTCTGGTCGATTCCGATGCCGATCGAATCGGGGTCACTGCTGAATCGAGCGACGCCCGAGGTCAGCGGGTTGATCTCGACGCCGTTCACCGAGCGACGATCGCTGTTGCGTCCGCCCCAGAGGTGAAGGTTCGCCGCACCGAACTTGAACTTCAGAAGGGCGCCGTCGAAGTAGTAATCTCCGTTGTCCCATCGGTCGTTATCGAAGTACGGGGTGTAGTCCGGGCGCTGGAACATGTAGGAGTTCACCTGGTAGCCCAGCCGGCCGATGTCCGCGCTGAAGTTCAGGCCTCCGACCGAGGTGTCGAAGGACACCATGAAGTCCTGGAAGTACACGTCCGTCGAGGGCTCGCGGAAACCGGCGAACATCGGCAATTGGCTCTGGTTGCCCAAAGCGGCCGACCCACCAGCGATGTCGCTGAGCATGTTGCCCACGACGAGGGTGGCCTTCCACTTGGGGCCTTCGTCGTTGGTGCCCATGAACGTGAACGCGCCCTCGTGGAGGACGCTGAGGTCTCGCGTCATGCCGACGACCTGCCCGGCATATCCGCCTCGGCCGACGCCGGTGAGGCGTCCGGAGGTGGTCAGACCGAATTCTTGATCGTCATTGCCGTGACCGGAGAGGGCGAGCAAGTTGACGTCGCCATGAATGTCGACGGCCGGCTTGCGCTTCTCGAGGGCGGTCACCCGCGCTTCGAGGTCGCTCAGGTCTTTCTTGAGGGCCTCGACGTCTACGCCGAGAGAAGCGAGTTCCTTCTCGAACTTCTCGGCGAGCTTCTTGAGGGCCTCGATGTCATCCTTCCAACTCTGCATGCCGTCGACGGTTGCCTTCAGCGCCGCGAGTTGATCGCGCAGTTCTTTGACTTCGCCGGGAAGACCGCTCAAGCCATCGACCTTGTCGGTCAAAGCCTTGATCTGATCATCCAGACCGTTATACATGCTCTTCAGCCTCTGGTACGCGGCGTTGATCGCCACGGCCATCTCATAACGGCTCGCGGGGCGGGGACCTCGGAACAGACCGTCAGGGTATCCAACGAGGATGCCCTCCTTCTTCATGTTCTCGAGAGCCTGATACGCCCAGTGATTGTCCGGCACGTCCGGGAAATTGTCCTGCGCCATCGCCGGTACGACCAGCGCGGCGCCCAGGACCGCGGTAAACGCGTGAATTAGCGTTCGCTTCATATCCGCTCAGTTCTCCTTACAGTGTTTGTCCGACTGGATGAACGAGCGTCGCTCCGTAGCGAACCGAACCCTCACAACTTTCCTTGAGTTTCCTATGAGCGCACTGCCCACGATGGAAACGCCACCCGCATCCTGCGTCTGTCGGAGTGGATTTTACACCACGCCTTCCTAGATTATGCCGCGAACCTCGAAAAAAAGCAAGGTTGGCTGCACCAATGCTAGGACTTTTAACGTCTCGAATCGTTTCGGCCGATTCGGCCCCCTTCGACTCGTTCAAGCGAGTCCTACGTGCCAGAGACCCCGAAAGGTTGCTTGGAGACGTCGGTCCCGACTCGGAATCGGGACCATTTCGCTTCATCCGGGGCCGCGGGCCCGTCATTCACCTATGTTGGCGCGCCTCGCGCGTGCTATCGTTAGCGTTAACTGGAGATGACGATGCGCAAGTACGATTTCACCGTCCGTCTCGCCGCCGGACTCGTGTTTGCGGCGATCGGGCTGGCAGGATGCCAACCGAAGACCGAAACCGCCGACGCCGAACTGAAGACGACCCGCCTGGCTGAACTGGCCAAGCCGGCGACCGTTCTCATCGTCAGCAGTTACGACGCTCAGGTGCAAGTCCCGAACGTCACGATACCGGCCGACCGACAGCAGCTCCTTCAGGAGAAACTGCGGCAGAAAATCTACAACGGCGAGTTGAACTCGAGCGACCAGCAGGCCCTCGTGAATGCAGCGGTACAGGAGTTACTAGTCAACTGGCCGCAATACTTCGTCTCGACTGGCGTTTACCGCACCGTCAATGCGAACGTCACCGCGGTCGGATCGGGGTTCTTTGTCACCCCGGACGGCTACCTCGTCACAAACGCACACGTCGTGGCGACGGAAGGCGACGAACTCAAACAGGGTCTCGTCGAGAACGCGCTGACCCAGCTGATCGATCAAGATGTGCGTGATTTCGCCAGCGAGCTCGGCAACCCGGACGAACAGACCCTTCAGCTCCTTCGAAAGGCCTGTGTGGAGTTCTACGTCTCGACCATGCGGCTCGGCAACGTGGAGCGGACGGTCGATGTTCAGCTCGGGGTCGGCGTCCCCGGAGTCGCGAACACTCAAAAGGGGATGCGGGCCGAAGTCATTCCCGGCGCGATGGGTACTCCCATACCCGGAAAGGACGTCGCCATTCTCAAGATTCAAGGCACCGACTTTCCGACCCTGCGCATTGGAGATGACAAGGCCCTCAGCGTCGGCGACAAGATTTTCCCGCTGGGCTTCCCCGCCGATGCGACGTTCTTCCCCGCATTCGATCCCGCCAGCATCAACGAGTCGTCCCTGACCGCGGGTTTGGTGAGCGCTCGAAAGCAGATGAAGGAAGGTTGGGAGGTCATTCAGACCGATGCCGCCATTCGCGGTGGCAACAGCGGCGGCCCGGTCTTGGATGCCAAAGGCAACGTTATCGGACTGGCAACGTTCGGCCTCGTCGATCGAAAGACCGGCGGCGATGCCGTTGGGGCCAACTTCGTCGTACCGATGACCATCGTCAACGAGTTTCTGACGAGGGCCAACGTCAAGCCCGCCGAAAGCAAGATCACCCAGCTGTACCGCGACGCGCTGGGCCTCATGGACCAGCACCACTATAAGGCGGCCAAGGAGAAGTTTGCCCAGATCGAGGCCCTCAAGCCGGGCCAGCCGTGGGCCGAGACTGCCCGGCGAACGACCGAAAAGGCGATCATGGATGGCAAGGACCAGACACCCGGTCTGCCAATCATTCCGATTGCGATCGGTGGTGGCGTTCTCTTGCTCGTGGTCATCGGTCTCGCCTTTGTCATGGGGCGCAAGGGCGGATCTCCGCTACCTCCGGCCGGACAGCCGCCACAGATTCCCCCGCAGGCCGGGCCACCGCCCCAACTGGGCGGCTAGTTCCGTGACCGCGTTTCCTACTGTCGACCCGGTGGCCCTGCCGGCCGGCCGGGCCGTCAGGGCGATTTATGGGGGCCTCGGCCTCCTCGTGTTCGTCGCCCTCGTCCTCCACATCGGAGTCGGAAGTTCGCTCTGGATTTCGCCCGCTCGTGTGATCGCCGAGGTCCTCGGCGGCAATCGCGGCGGTGCCGACCCCATCAATACGGTGGTGTGGGAGATACGCCTGCCTCGGGCCGCCGGATGTCTGCTCGTCGGGGCCTTACTAGGACTTGTCGGAGCGGCGTTCCAGGCGCTCTTCCGGAATCCGCTGGCCGAGCCTTATGTCGTCGGCGTTTCAAGCGGGGCAGCGGTCGGAGGGAGTCTGGCGCTCATCCTGCGATTTTCGGAGGCGTTCTTTGGCCTTGCGGGCCTCGGGACGGCGTTCGCCGGGGGTTTGGGGTCGCTGGGACTCGTCGTCGCTCTGGCCAAACGGAGGGGGGTCATCAACGTGCCGACGCTGCTGCTGGCCGGAGTCGTCGTCGGCTCGCTGCTCGCCGCCCTCTTGTCGCTCATCCTCCTCGCCGCAGGGGGCGACACGAATCAGGTCCTACGATGGCTGCTAGGGAGCATGACGCCGATGTTCTGGCCCCGCCTCTCGATTCTTTGCGTCACGCTTCTCGCCGGCGTCACGATCCTGGCCCGCGAAACTCGTCGCCTGAACGCCTTCGCCGTCGGCGAGGATTCGGCTCAGCGCCTGGGCGTCGACACCTCTCGGCTCAAGAAGCGCGTGCTGGTCACTGGTACCGCGATGGCGGCCGTGGCCGTCGGTTCGGTCGGCATCGTCGGTTTTCTGGGACTGGTAGCGCCCCATATCGCCCGCCGCTTGCTGGGTATCGACCTGCGACATAGCCTGATCGGCGCAGGTTTGCTGGGCTCGATCTTGCTCTTGCTGGCTGATCTTCTTGCCCAGCGCGCGGTGCCAGGTACCGAACTGCCGGTAGGGGCCGTAACCGCGGTCCTCGGGGCGCCGACGCTCCTTCTGCTCCTCAGAGGCAAGGGAGAGACCCCATGAAAGATGGTCACGAAGTTCTCGACCTCGTTGCTCCTCTTTCCGAAGCAGCGACCGAGGATGCGCTGCTGAGCGAGTTCGCCCAGCGGATTCTCCAGTGGACGAGTGCCGACGACGCCGATATCCTCGTTCGGTCGGTGGGAGATGGCCTCGTGCTTCGCGCCTGCACCACCGCGCCGGAAATGGTGGGTCGTATTCGTCTGGGCAAGGGAATGGGTCTGGCGGGGACCGTTCTCACCACCGGTCGGAACATCATCGTTCGACGCAATCTCGTCGGCCATCGGCTTTTTGCCGAGTATCCCGGCCTGGATGAGACCTCCTTCGAGTCGGCTCTCTTCGTCCCGATGCGTGGTGGGGCCAGAACCGAAGGGGTGGCCGTAATCCGGCGAACCGGCCCGTGGTCGCCGTCTCCAGCGGAGGTTCGTCGGATAGAGCGACTCGTTGCCGCCGGCTCGAGCATTTGGCTCGCCTATCGGGCGGGCTACGTCACGGGATCGCAGTCCAGTCGGCTCGGCGCGCTCAGCGAGGTCACGAAAATCATCACCGGCAGCCCCTACCTCGAGGAGATTCTGCAACTGCTCGTGAACATCACGGCCCAGCAATTCGGGTACTTGGTCTGCACGGTTCGCCTCCTCGACGAGGAGCACGGCGAACTCGTCCTGCGGGCCACCCAATCCACAGCCAAAGCCTATCAGCGAAAGAGAGCGATCAAGTTGGGAGAGTCGATCGCCGGTCGCGCAATCTCGGCGAATCGCGCGATCGTCGTGCGGGACGTTCAGGAAGAAGAGGAGTATATCGGGCACGATCTTGCCGTGGAGCAAGGCCTTCATTCGATGATCTGTGTGCCCCTCGCCATCCGGGACCGTCCGGTGGGCGTGATGAGCTGCTACTCGGGCGAAGTCCGCGACTTCCCACCCGACGAAGTCGAGGCCCTCGAAACGATCGCCAAACAGGCCGCGATCAGCATCGAGCACGCAAAACTCCAAGTTCGCCACACGCTGATGCAGGAGATGCACCACCGCGTCAAGAACAACCTTCAGCAAGTGGTCTCGCTGCTCCGGCTCCAGCTTCGCCAGAGCCACTACAAGACCCTCGAGGAAGCCCTCAACGATTCGCTTTTTCGGATTCTGGCGATCTCCAGCGTGCACGACCTCCTCAGCCGCGAAGACCTCGATCACGTCGGGATTCGAACTATCGCCGAGTCGCTCGTCCAGCACCAACAGCAGTCGTTCCTCATGCCCGGTAAGCGAATCTTCTTCCTCGTCCGGGGTGACGAGATTCGGCTGAACATGACCCAGGCCACGCAGATCGTCCTCGTACTCAACGAACTCATTCAGAACGCAGTGGAGCACGGCTTCGAGCGCACCGATGAAGGCGAGATTCACATCACCGTGGAGGATCGCGACGGTGAGGTCGGCGTGTGGGTCTCGAACAACGGCGACGCCCTCCCCCCAAACTTCGATCCGGCGGTTGCCGGCCATCTCGGCCTTCAGATCGTAGAAAACCTCACTCGCGGCTTGGGCGGTACCTTCAAGATCGGCGATGTCTTTGGCTGGACGGTGGCCGAAGTTAAGTTCGCCAAGGAAGCCGGCGAGTAGCCGTCAGCGTTCGTCTGCCCAGGCTTTGAGTGCTTCATGAACATCTCCGCCGGACGGGATGATTTCATAGCAGGCGATGCCCTCCCATTTCGGCGTGAGGCCACCGTCGGCAACTTGGAGCGGTGTCTGTCGACTGCCGACCTTGACGCCCGGTTCCAAGGGCCCGTTGACGAGAACGCCCTGGCACAGGCCGAGCAGGAACTCACCGCCCAGCGGCTCATCGCCCGGCGCCACCTCAATCTCGAATTCGGGAAGGGCGAACTTCTGCATACCCATCGTCCACGCGTAACCCTCTTCGGTTCCGATCGTGACGAAGTTACGTGCATCGACCGGCTGCCGAGAATCGGGGAGGGGCACTCGTTCCGGGAGTCGATAAGTTTGCCCGAGCGGATCGGCGACGACCCCCTCGGTCAAGACTCCGAGGCGGCAGGCGATCGCCAAGAGGAAGTCGAGGCTGGGATAGACGGCGGGATCATGGGCCCTGAAGGTGAGTTGGCAAAGCGTCCAGACCGCCCTGATTCGATTCCGCATCTCGTCGGGCATGCCGAGGGAGAGGGAACTGCGCAGGAAGGCTTCGGGATCGAATCCGGCCTCTTCCTTTGGCAGTACGAGCATCTGCAGCACCGTCTTCTGGTCCGGTGAGGCGATGGCGTAAGCCCCGCGTTCAATGGGCGAAACCAGCTTCGACTTGTCCGCGCCACCGCTCAGTGGCGCGCCGAAGCCCCTGACGGTTCCGGCTTGCCCTTTGGGCTCAACCACTTCCACGATCGCGGGCAGCCGCGCGGTCCCTGCCAGCACCGAGAGATAGAAGCCCTCGCTGATCCCGAACCCTGGTGTCTTGGGCTTGGAGAACGGCCAGATGTCGCGCAGTCGAGGGTTGGGCACTATTCCTCCACGCGCCCGCCCAACGCTTCGACGGCATCATAGAGGTCGCGCACACAGACGTCGACGAGTTCGATCACTTCTCCTATGCCCTTGCGCAGGGTGGCGGCCGTCGACTGGACTAGGCTTTCGAGGATTCCCGCCGCTTCCTTGAGGTCACGGATCGCGTCGTTGCCGGCTTGGATCGCCTTCAGTCGCCGCTCGTCCTGCTCTGCGGCCACTTCAGGGAAGCGGTCCATCCCGGGGATGGGCGCGGTGTAGTCGGCGATTCCGGCACCCGCGCCGTCGATCAGCTCGATCGCTTCCTTGATTCCCTGGACGGCATCTCCGGTCGCGATCGGCAGCACGCTCTTAGCGGTCTGAAGCGTCTCTTCGATGGAGTCAGCGGCCCCGTTCATTTGAACGGTTCCCGCACGGCAAAGCTCGTAGAGGGCCTGCTCGGGATTCGGTGGTTCCACTTCTGTCGTGGAGCCGGGGTTCGATCCATTGGCCACCGGCTGATTCGGTCGAGAGACCGCCGCAGATTCAGCCGTCGCTGGTCGCTCGCCGCAACCGACGGCCAGACCGGCCAGAGCAAGCCAGCCCCATGCCTTCATGGGATGGTTTTACCCGCCGACGCTTAGGCGGCCTTTAGCATGCCCACCAACAGATCGTAGGCGAGCGGGTCGAGAACGATCACGCGCACGAAAAGTTCGATCTTCTTCTGGTCGGACATCGTCTTCGGATCGAGCGAGGGATCGTACCGTTTCGGGTCCAGCGCATTCGCCGCGGTCTTCTTTTGGCCGTCGTTGAGTATCGAGTCGAGGAGCTTTGCGACCGTCTGCACGTTATCGTCGGCGATCGCCTTGCGTTTGAAGGCGAACATCTGGAACGTCGCCCAGGTTTCGTTGACGGTGTCCTTACCCGGGACCTTGCCCTTTTCGATAGCTTCCTTTAAGGCGGTATCGATCTTCGGCCCCAGCTTGGCGAGGAAGTCGTACTCGACCTTCTCCTGATCCCGCACGGCCTGACGCGCTTTTTCCACCAAAGGCAGGAGCTGCCGGAGCTGGTCCTTGGTCAGGACGAGCGGCAACAACTGATTCATGAGTTCGAGCTGCTGGACTTTTTTGAGGATTTCCTCGCTCTTGCGGGCCCGCTCCTCGGCGGTCACCTGCCCCTGAACTGGCCAAGCGGCCAGCACGGCAAAGAGTGCGAAGACGATTGCGATCGAGTTGCGAAAGTTCATATGTCCGGCTCCGCCGCTATTCTGGCCGCTCCGACGACTCGTCGGAGGACCTCCGTGTATCGGACGCGCCGTTGAGGTGAGCGGTTTCCGACTCTTGAATGAGGGTGATCATCGCCGCTGCGCCGAGCACCTGCAGATGAACGAAAACGAGCCCCAGCAACGTCACCCCCACCCAAGCCCAGATCGTCAATCCAGACGGCCCGATACCACCGAGGGCCGCAATCTGCCAAAGGCCCCCCAAAAGCAAGATCGCGCCCCCGATGAGCCCGACCGACCCGAGCAGCACTTTTGTCTTGCGTCGGGTTTCCCGGAGGCGGATTCGGAGATCGCCCGACCGGCGACGCATCAGGGTGCCGTACAGCAGCCAAACGAGAAACGACAGGGCGGCCTGCTGCCAGATCAAGAGGCGACGATCAACTCCGGCGAGGGTTCGGCATTGAGGCTCTCGTGGCCGTCGGAAGTTACTGCCACGATGTTCTCGATGCGAACGCCGAACTGTCCCGGCAGATAGACTCCGGGCTCGACGCTGAAGCAGTTCCCGACTTCCAGGGGCGAGGCGTTCCCTTCGATGATGTATGGCTCTTCATGGATACGCAGGCCGATGCCGTGTCCCGTGCGATGCATGAAGCGCTCTCCGTGACCGGCTCGCGCGATGACCTCCCGAGCTGCCCGGTCGATGGCTTCGGCTGGAACACCGGGGCGGATGGCCGCTCTTGCCGCCTGATGAGCGGTAAAAACGAGCCGGTAGACCTCGCGCGCCTCCTCCGTGGCGTGGCCGCAAGCGATGGTCCGAGTGATGTCGCTGTTATAGCCTTCCACCTGGCATCCGAAATCCAGCACGACGACGTCACCCTCCCGTATGGGAGTGTCATCCGAATGGTGGTGTGGCTCGGCGCCGTTGGCTCCGGCAGCCACGATGGCGAAGGTGGGTGTGCCTCCCAGGCGAAGCATCTCGGCGGTGAGGATCGAAGCAAGTTCGCGTTCGGTGACGCCCTGCGTGCAAGCAGCGAGTGCCGCCGGGAGGGCCTCGTCGGCGATCCTACCGGCCCTGCGCATGAGGTCGAGTTCGGACTGGTCCTTGATACGCATCAGCCGCGAGAGAACCGGCTGGCCCGTGCGGAAGAGGGCGGCTGGAAGCGCTTCTTGAAGCGCCAGGAGATAGGAGGCCGGCATATCGTCGTCAACTGCGATCACCGCCGACCGGAGGTTCCAGTCTCGACCGAGGTCATCGACATGAACCATCGGATTCTCGCCGTCTCGCCAAGGTCGAACATCGGCGATCCCCATGCGGCCGGCTTGGGTCGCCGAGAGCGCGGGCGCGATCATCCGAGTTCGGCCGTCGCGGCCGACGGCGAAGATCAACAGGCGTTCTCCACCGGCCTCGTGCATGCCAGTTAAATAGCCGAGGGACACCGCGGACGACACGAAGAACGCGTCGACTCCGTCCTCGGCGAGTTCGCGTGAAAGCCGGTCGACTCGGCCCGAAACACCTGGAATGGTCGCCACGGGACGAGTATGGCACCGGGGAAACTGTTCGCCCGGCGGCACGTCGGTAAACTCCGACCATGATCGCCACCTTCATCGCTTTCCTGGTGATTCCCTCCGGCTACACCGGCCTCGAATCGGTGACCCTCGAGCGTGGCGGCGTCGGCGATGCCTCCTTCCGATACTGGGCCGTCGACGATACCTTCATCGATCGCGATACGCCCGACGAGAACTACGGACGCGATTCGCTGCTTTCGGTGGGGCTGGGGAAGACCGCCCTCGTTCGATTCGGCGACTTGAACCGCATGGTGCCCGCCGGCAAGCGGGTCAAGAACGCTCGACTCTTCCTCCGGATCGAGATCGGCAAGACTCCCGCCTTCGCCGGGATCGGTCGAATGCTGGTCCCATGGGGTGAGGGCCCCGGCAAGCGAGGCTTCATGCGGCGACCCGTCGACCCGAAAGCGAAGCCGATCGGTCCGACTTGGTCGGCCACGTGGAAGCACCGGCGAGCCGGAGAGGGCGCGATCGGCTGGCAGCAGCCCGGGGGAACCGGCGCTTCGGATCAGGCCACGATCGCAGGAGCGACGATGTCGGTCGAAGGGGACTGGATCGTGATCGACGGGCTAGCCACGGCCGTCCAGGCGATGGTCGATCGCCCTTACGATAACTTCGGGTTCGGCATTCGATTCGACAGCAGCCTCGACCTGGCGAGCAGCGACGCTCTCCAGGGACGGCCACGACTCGAGCTCGAACTTGAGGACAGCACGATAAAGACCGGTCCAGACCTCAGTGTGACCAGCATTGGCTGGAACTGGACCGACCTTGGCCAGTGGCCTCCCAACGGGCACGAGGTGGTCTGGACGGCAACCGTGACCAATGTCGGGGACTCGCCGAGCGAGGGCTTTAACGCGCGTTGGGCGGTGCGCGAGCGGCCGTACTCCGACCAGATGATTGCCAAGGCCCTGGCGCCCGGCGAGTCGGTCCGCATCGAAGCGAAAATTCCTTGGCGGTCGAACGCCGACCCGCGAACCGCGCCGCTGGCGATGAGGCTCGATACGCCGTCGACCGACGCCGATCCTCACAACGATGGCCTGTCCGTCGACACCCTCGGCTTGAGTGTTTCTCTTGCCGTGCCGCCGGGGGCCTTGGAGGAAGCTCGGAAGCAGGGATTCGCCTGCGTCGAGGATTATGTGCAAGATCGATTCCGATTTTGGAACGAAACCCTCCTGCCGCAGAGCCGATTCTCATTCGCTCCCGAAGGGGCAAAGCAGCGATTTCGCCTGCAGGCGATCGGGAGCGGTGGACAGATCGAAACCTCGCTCGACTCCGCAGCGACGGCCGACCTGCGCAAGGCCATGGTCCGCTTCTCTCGTGCCGCCGGGCTACCGGATTGGGCGGCACTGACTCACCCCGCCGCCAGCGAGCCCCTCGTGGTCGATGGCGCCCAAGTCTGGCGAGGCACCTCGGATCTCTTTCCTGGGCTGCTCGGGGGCGGCGACACTCGGGACGAAGGCACCTTCCTGCCCACACTAAGCATGCTGTACGAGCCGTGGGTCGATTCCTTGGTCGATGCCCAGCCGATGCTGAGTACCGACCTCTACTCCGGGGCCGACGTGGCGATTCTGAATGCGCTGATCGGCAGGCTAGGCGAAGCGCGACGGGACTTCGCCGTCCTGTTCCCGCGAACGCCGCTGGTCCGCGTACAGGATGCCGGCGGGCGTCCGCTGGTGGGAATGACCCTCGACTTCTTCCCCGTTTCCCAGGGAAAAGTGCAACCTGTTGCGTTTACGGCTAAGACAAATAATCAAGGGGTAGCTGGCCTCAGCATGAACGGGGGGTCGCCCTTTGCTGCCCTCGATGCCAATTGGAGCGGAGGTCTGTACCTAGTGCGGACCAGCGCCCATGGGGTGACCGAATGGGGCTGGCTCAAGGCCTGGCAGGTGGTGCAGGAGACCGCTCGGGGATCGGCTCTGCTGAATCTGCGCTTCGCTCTTCCGGCGAGCCCGATCGAACCGGCAACCAATCTGACGCTGAACAAGATCGTCACCGACATGCCGGGTTCACTCCCTGCCAAGCTTGCTCCGCTTGTCGATGGAGCGATCGACACGGTCGCCGAGATCGGCCTCGCCAAGGACGAATGGCTCGAAATCGATCTGGGCCGTGATCGTCCGCTCGGCGAAGTGCGGCTCGTTCTCCCGCAAGGCGCTGCGCCTTGGCCAAAGTTCGACATCTACGTTTACGCGACCGGCCAAAGAGCCAGCGAGGCTCGACTTTGGACCCAAGAGCGGGACAGTGCTTGGACGATCGCCAACCGGAGGGACTTCGAGGGTGTCGACAAGGGGCTGCCTTCCGTGGCCTACCGCGGCCCGCTGACGCGCGCACGCTTCATTCGGCTCGTCGTTCGCGAAGAATCCGGCCCAGCCCGCATTGCCGAAATCCGCGCCGCGCCCCTAACCTTCGACATCGATCGTTAAGGCCAGGCAAAGCGAAGAGCCCGCTCATTCGTCACAATCACCGGCATGCGCTGGGCTGGCGCGATTTGGCGAGGCGCGATTTGTTCGCTAGGACTGGCGACCTGGCTCCTGCCCGTATGCATGCTCGTTTTTTGCGCCGCCTACGCTTTCGCGTGCTTCGAAAGGCTGCGCGCGCCGGGTGAGCCGGTCAAGTTCACCTACGAATCGGCGGAGGGTCGCCTCGTCGTAGTGCGAGCCGAATCCTATGCCATCGACGTCGAGTCTCGAACGATTCGCATCTATCGAGCGAGGTTGGACGATGCAGCGGGCGAAGCGATGGTGCGGGCCGAGTCCGTCCGGTTTGTTTACAGGAATCCTGGAATTGACCTATACCTATCAGGGGTTCGTGGTCGGATCGAACGTCTGCCCGACGGGAAGTATTCATTCGAGGAGTTCTTGCCCAAGCGCCGGGAGACGGAAGGCGAAACCCCGTTTCGTGCTTATGCTCGAGACGTTCGGCTCGTTTATGTGGATGCCACCGAGAACCCACGGTTGCCGCTCGAAGTTTCGACGCCGCGCCTCAAGATCGAAGGGGTCGGATCGAGGTTGGTCGGCTCTTGCACGCTGACCATCGGCGGGGTCGGGACCTTTCCCGTCAGGCTCGGCGTCGACCCGAGCGGTGTAAACGGGCAGGCTGATCTAGCAAGTACCGACCTGGCCCCACTGCTCTCCCACGCCCGCCGCTGGCTCGATCGCCAAATCTTGCGCGATTGGTCTCCGGCCGACGCTCGAGTTCTGCTCGCGACCGGTCCGATCGAGATTGCCGTGCCTCGCAAGGGCGACTTGCTGCTCAGTGGGGACCTCGACTTGCGAGCCGAGGGCCTCGTCCTGACCGACCTGCTCCGTGACGGAAGAGCAAACCTGGCGGCTCGCTTCAATGCCGATGGTGCCGACATCGTTGGGCAAGTCGAGGAGCCCGGTCGCAGCCTCCGATTCGACGGTGCGGTGGCCTTTGGCGAGCGCTGGTCGGTGGTCGGAGTCGCGAAGGCCCGAGCGGAATCAGCAACTCGACTATGGACGCCGCTGGGCAAGCTCCTTCCGCCGGACCTCCGCTTCGCCGCTGCCGACTGGGACGGCAAGATCGCTTGGACGGACGATCGCTTCGAGGCATCAGGAACTCTCGCGAGCCGATCAGCGACCTGGCAGGGCGAGACTATCCAGAACTCGACATGGAAACTAGGCTTCGATGGGGCGAGGTTGACGGCGACGACTCGATCCGTCCGCTGGGAAGGGATCGAGTTCAGCGCCGGGATTCGTTACGATCTCGAACGAGAACAGCTGAGCGGTTGGGCGAAAGCCGACCGAACCGACCTAGGAGCGCTGGCCCGCCGATTCGAGGCCGAGGGGCTGGCGGGCTCGGTAAGTATCCAGGCCGTGCTTACTGGAACTCCCGCAAAGCCGATCGTCGACCTTGCTGCGCAGGGTCAGGCCGTTTATCGTGCGCCGGACGAAAAGCCCCGCTATCTCGGTCTCTTCGACGCCCGAGGACGACTCGACCAGGCCCGAGTGAGCCTGAACCGATTCGCTCTCACTGGAGCGTCGGGAGCACTCAACGGCTACGGCTCGGTGGCGTTGGACGGCAAGGGACTGACCGGAAAAATATATGGTGGCGGCATCGATCTTAGAGAAATTCACCCAGACCTGGCGGGCACGGGCTTCTTCGAAGCCGCAATTACCGGAACGGTTTCCGATACGTTCCTGACCGGGCGCGCCGAAGCGTATGGGCTCGCCACTCGGGGAGTCGAGATCCCGGTCGCCAATGCCGACTTCGTGCTCGATCGAAAGGGGATTACGGTTCCCCGATTCGCCGCAGCGGTCGGGGCCTCCGACGCCACGGGAGAAGCAACCCTCGTCTTCGAATCGAAGAAGGTAGAGGGTCGCTTCGAGGCCCGTCGAGTCCAGCTCGAGGACTGGTTTGGAGAGGACGTCGCCGGCGTGGCCGATGTGCACGAGGGCGTCATCACAGGGTCACTCGATAAGCCCACGGTCGCCGCTAAGGTCGAGGTCGGCGGACTTCGCGTCCACGAGGTCGATGCGGAACGCGCGTTTGCCCACATCGTGGCGGATTCGAAATCGGTCAACGTGACTGCCGCGGGAATCGAATTCGGGCCCGACCAGTCGATCGCATTCTCGGGCGACTACGACCTGGACGCGAAGAGGGGTCGGGCGCAGGGGACCTTTGCGGGGCTGCCCTTGGACCGGATTCCCTTCGAGAACGAGCAGGTCGCGCTCGATGGCGCGGCACAGGGCACCTTCTCCTTCGATGCCGATGAATCGGGCGTGACCTCGGCCGCCGCTAAGGCCACTGTCGCCGATGTTCAGGTGAACCGCGTTTCCCTCGGTGCGGGCGAAGCTAAGGTTTCAATGAAGGAAGGGCTGTGGGCGGCAGATGCCCAGATCGGAGAGATGGAGCGCTACTTCATGCTTGCTCCCGCAACGTATGATGCCTCAACGAAGCGAGTCGCCGCGAAGCTCGAAGCGTATAACTTTCCTATCGATACAGTTACCAACATCTTCGAACGAGAACTCGCCAGATTCCCAGAGGAAACCCAGCGGCTTCTCGATTCCGTCAATGGCCGGGTGAGCGGAGTCATCGAGGTCGAGGGGGAAGCGTCAAATCCCGACGTTCGCTTGAACGATGTCTCTGCCGGTCAACTTACGATTGCAGGGAGAAGCGCCGGAAGCGTGACCGTCGACGCCAATCGCAAGAACGGTTCCTGGGAGGTCGAGCGGGCCGACTGGAACGAGGGTTTGGAGGGCGAGACCAAGGCCGTCCTGCGGGCGTCGGGAACTGTCGATGAGAGCGGCCCCATTGCCGTCCGAGGTGACCTTCAAAACTTCGACATCTCTTGGCTCCACACCCTGGTTCCAACCCTGCCTCCGCTGATCGGTTCAGCCGGCTTCGCGTTCGTTCTCGGCGGAGAGACAAAATCGCCCGACCTGGTCGAGAGCGCGCTTTCGACAGAGGGCCTCGGGTACGTCGATTCCGACGGAAAACGGCAGGTTTTGCCGCTAAACCTCTTGATTAGCGACCTGACGATTATCAACGGTCTCCTGCTGGCGAATGGTTTCGCCTCCTACCTCGACTTCAGCGGAAAGATCGAAGCTCGGGCGCCGGTCGGCGCGTTCGCCAAGGGTGAGGCTGCAGAGCGAGCCAAGGTTACGCTGACCGCCAATCCCCGGAGCCTGGTGGACCTCGAAGAGACCTTCTCTTTCTTGGATGATAAGCGGTCCACGGGCAACATCGGAGCGAGCGTCGTCTTCGACGGTGTGCCAGGAGACTACCGCGTCACGGCCGATTTGATTACCGACGGAACGATCGCTGCAAAGGGGGTGGACACGACTCTCCAGGGACTGCAAGTGGTTGCCGACTACCGTCAGGGGCAGTTGCAGTTCGGCGCGGTGACGAAGAGCTCGGATGGAGGGACCTTGGAAGTCGAGGGTCTCTCCCACCTTGCCGAGTGGCCCGGTGGAGAATTCGACCTTCGCGAATGGCTTGCCCAAAGTCCGCTTCTCGGCACGATCAAGATCGACAGCGTCACCGTCGCCCAAGATCCGAAGTCTCGATCGCGAATGATGGCCACCGTGGAAGGCTCGATCGGCATCGGGGGCAACCTGTTCGAGCCACGCCTTCAGGGCCTGGCGAACGAGCCGATCCGTATCTCCGGGGTCGACGTAACGGTGCCCTCCGAGTTCGGTGCTTCGCCGGGCGGCGAAGCGCCGTTCATCAATCCCCGCTTCGACCAAATCGCGATGGTTTTGGAGGGTCCCGCCTACATCAGGACATCGACCGCGAATCTGCAACTGGGCGGGTCCGGTGCGATTAACGGTTCGCTTCAGTATCCGGGCCTTACGGCCGGGCTCACGGTCGAGAAGGGTGTCTTCCGCCTACCGACGAACCGCGTCGAACTCGAGCCGGGCGGCAGGCTGGACTTTGCTTATCGCACGGGGCCTTACATCGAGCCCAATGCCACTTTGGACGTTCGCCTGGAAGGTCGGACCAGCATCAGCGCGCGACGTTTCGGCGATACGATCGAGCGATATGACGTCACCCTCAACTTGCGCGGCGACCTGCTTCAGACCGGGGGCGTCAACATCACGGCCTCCAGCGACCCACCAGACCTCAGCCAGGAGCAGATCCTCAGTATTCTCGGTCAAAAGGACCTGATCGAATCCTTCGCCCGGGCGACCCTGAGGCCTACGGGAGCAGCGGCACAAGAGTTGGTGCTCGGCTACTTCCTGCCCAACCTCGTATCACCGCTCACCGAGGGGCTCGCCGCTGGCTTGAACCTCGACTACCTCAGCATCGAATACAATCCGTTCGACCAGACGGTCATTACGGCGGCCAAGACCATCGCCAAGGGTTTGACCATCGTTGCCCGACGACAAGTCAACGCCCTGCCCGGCGAAAAGCCGCGCTACGAGCTGAAGCTGATGTACCGCCCGCCCTTCCGCAATTGGATCATCGGGCGATCTCGATTCGGAATCGGCATCGACCAAGACCGACCCTGGAAGATCACGTTCGAGTACGGCATTCGTTTCTGACGATGCGCCCATAATCCTGCATGATCGCGGCGACCCTGCTCATCCTCGCCCTGGCCCAGCCGTCGATGGACGTCGACGTCGTCCGCAACGTGGAGTTCGCCCGCTACGGCGAGCGGCCGCTTCTGATGGACGTCTACCGAGCCAAGTCCACGGTCGCACGACGGCCGGCAGTCGTTTTCTTCGGTGGGGGAATGTGGGACAAGGGCGGCAAGGATCGTCCTCCGCAAGCCGTCATCGACCTCGCAAAGAACGGCTTCGTCTCCGTCAGCGCGGCCTACCGTCCGACTTCTGAGGCCAGGTTTCCCGCGCAGATTCACGATGTCAAAGCCGCGATTCGCTGGCTGCGCGTGCACGCCTCGGAGTACGGAATCGAGCCGGATCGGATTGGAGTGTGGGGGGTTGCCGGAGGCGGCCACTTGGCCGCGCTCGCCGGGACAAGTGGCGGCGTCGATGCGCTCGAGGGTCTGCCTGCCGGGGCGCGAGCGCCGTCTTCGAGCGTCCAAGCGGTCGTGAGTTGCTCGGGCCCGACGGACCTCGTTCGACTCGTGGACCTGCGCACGGAACGCCGCGCGGCCCGCCTGAAGGTGACCGAAGCCTACCGCTCGGGCCCCCAGCCGGAGGAACGCTTGCTCGGCGGGACCGTGATACAAAAGGCCGACCTCGCGCGGCAAGCGAATCCGGCGACCTATGCTTCGGCAGACGATCCGCCCTTCCTTTTCATTCATGGCGAGGACGACACGCTCGTCTTTGCCGACCAGAGCGTTCTCCTGCACGAGGCTTTGCGCAGGGCGGGCGTCAAGAGCCAGCTTCGCCTGCTTCCAAAGATGGGACACGGGCTGCCGAAGGAGCAGGCGGTGTGGCTGATCGAGTTTTTCCAGCGAACCTTGGTCGGAAGTGATTCCGCCGTCTCGACGGTGAAGGGTTAGAGAGATCGCCGGGTCGGAGAAACCACCGGTTGCGCGATCAGTCCCCAGAGGCGGGCCTCGATCGCTCGGACGATGACGGTCATGCCGACCAAGGAGGCGTCTCCCGGGAAGTGGACCATCTTGAACTCACGGCTGAATCCCTGGAGCATCGTCGGGTTCTTGGGTGAGGGCCCTTCGACCAGCACTTCCATCTCGCGATCGACATAGGTTTGGTTGATCTCGACAGAAACGCGGTTCTGAAGCTCTGCGAGCTGTTGCAGGCGGGCGTTCTTGACCTCGTAGGTCAACTGCGGAAGTTCGGCGGCCGGCGTTCCTGGCCGGGGACTGTAGATAAACATGAACGCGCCGTCGAAGCGGACTCGCTCCACCACCTCGAGGGTCGCCTCGAACTGCTCTTGGGTCTCGCCGGGGAAGCCGACGATGATGTCGGTCGTGATTCCGATGCCGGGGACGGTTCGCCTGAGTTCATCGACGATGGAGAGAAATCCCTCTCGAGTGTAGAGGCGCCTCATCGAGCGCAGCATGTCGTCGTCGCCCGACTGGAGCGGCAGGTGCACGTGCTCCATGACTTTCGGGCAGTCCCGGATGGCCTCTATCAGGTCGGCGCGGAAATCGCGGGGGTAGGGGCTGGTGTAGCGGATGCGTTCGAGGCCCTCGACCTCGGCGAGCCGCCAGAGGAGCCGGCTGAAGGGGACCCGACCCTCGGCAAGATTCTTCCCGTAGGAATTGACGGTCTGCCCGAGAAGGGTCACTTCGCGAGTGCCTTGCGCGGCGAGCTTGGCGACCTCTTCGACAATGTCCTCGGTGGGGCGGCTGCGCTCACGACCGCGGGTGGTGGGGACGATGCAGAACGTGCAGAACTTGTCGCAGCCGTATTGGATCGGAACGAATGCCTTGAGCTTGGTCTTTCGTCCCACGTGACGGACGGGAAGGTCGGTCACGACCGCCCCCTTTCGTTCGGGGAGATGGAGCCGTTTGGCGAACCGCCGGCGCTGAAGAGCCTCCTCCACCAATCCCGGAATCTGGGCGATCTGGGCCGTGCCGACCACGAAGTCTACATGAGGCGCGCGACGCCGAATCTCGTCGGCGCGAAGCTGCGCCATGCACCCGCAAACGCCGAGGACCATGTCTGGACGGCCTGCCTTGATCGGGGCAAGCTCGCCGAGCAGGGAGAAGGCCTTGTCCTCGGGCTTCTTTCGGACGCTGCAGGTGTTGAGCAAGACGACGTGAGCCTCGCGGAGGGAGGCCGCCGGCTCGAAGCCGATCTGCCGCATGTAGAGACCCATCTGCTCACTATCCTCCTCGTTCATTTGGCACCCCCAGGTTTGCACGAAGAAGGTGCCGCGGACGGTCGAGGATCGGAGGGCGGCGAGTTCGGCGGGACGGATGAGAACGTCGCTCACTATAGGCTCGATAGGATACCGTTTCGCCATACTCGAAGCCGTGGCGGAGCGCGACGTCGAACTCACCAAGGACCCGCTGACCGCGGCCCAGGACCAGTTCATCCTCGAATGGGGGCGGATGAGCTCGAGTTGGGGCATCAACCGAACGATGGCCCAGATTCACGCGCTACTGTTGGTGACGGGTCGGGCTCTGAGCGTCGACGAGATTATCGAACGGCTGCACATCAGCCGCGGCAACGCGAGCATGAATCTCCGGGACCTCATGGACTGGGGCATCGTTCACCGCTTCCGTCGACCGGGCGATCGGAAGGACATTTATGTCAGCGAAGGAGACGTCTGGCAAATGTTCGGGAGGGTCGTCCGTGAACGGAAGAGAAGAGAGATCGACCCGACCATCGGCGCAATCCGCGATTGCGTCGCGATGCTGCCCCCCGACGATGCTCGCGACGAAGCCCGCCTTGCCCGGCAGCGTATGGAGAGTCTTCTCGAGGTGTTCGCGCTGATCGATGCGGTAGCTGAGCAGGTCTTCAGAAGCGACGAGTCGTTCATGGAAGTGCTTCGCTCGTTTCGTCGTCCCGAGGACTGAGATTGGCCGAGCGATCAAGGCAATTTAGCCTGCCGCGCCGCTCGGGGAGGCCGATTTACGGTAAGTTTCGGCAATGGTACCGATGCTGGGAGTAGGTCTCCTAATGACGGCTCTTCGGTTTTCGAGCACCGGCATACCCGTCGACATCGCCTACCCGCTCGCAGCCGGGAGACATCATGAGAGGCGCGGTACCGTCCATGATCAGTTGCGAGCGAGGCTCGGCGACGCGTGGCCCTTGATACGGGCTCGCGCGGTGATGGCACTCGGCATGATCGACGATCCGAAGGACCTCAATGTCCTCTGGGACCTGCGGCGAGACAACGATGCCCGGGTTCGGATGGAGGTCGTCTTGGCGTTGCGGAATGGCGGACGCCTCGAAAAAGCTCTCGAGACGACCCTCAACGGTCCCAATCGGGCGTTCGATGGTAGAGTGGAGTCGCTCCAAAGGCTGGCCGAAGAGGCCGTTACGGACATCCAAAGGGAGGATGTTCGTCGTGCGCTTGCCGAAATCAGACATGACCTGGACCAGTGGATCGCGTTCGATCTCGACGGAACCGTCGTCGCAATGGATCCAACCGATGCGCCGCTTCTCGACCGCGTGCTCAAGTACCTGTGCCTCCGAGGACCGAAAGGAGTAGGCGGCGACGAGCTTCCGAAAGGGCGATGTGCGTTCGGCGAGCCATGGTGGCCTACGAACGTGATAGGGGCCCTCGTCGCCTTCTCTGCGAGATTCCGAACGGTCATCGAGAAAGCTCTCGATGGAACACCGCCGACCGCCCTCGTCGCGGCTCTGGGCGAGAGCGACGATCTTAGCTGGGCGCCGAGGCTTCGGAGGATGCTGTCCAGCCGCGATTCGAACCTGCAGGCAACGGCGGCGCAGGCCCTGGGCCAATTGGGCGATCAGGCATCGATACCGGACCTGAGGAGGCTTCTCGGCGGTCCGAAAGTCGGCGTCGCTTTGGCTGCCATGGGGAGTTTGTCGAGCCTGCTCGGTGACAGGGCCGCTCCCGACTTTGCCTTCTATCTGAGACGTGTTCCGGATGCCGACCTTCGACAAGTGTTCGAAGATGTCCGCGCTTCCAAAGGCGTTCTGCTGGCACTCCAGCATTCGCCTCGCCGTGCCGTTCGTGCGCTCGCGGTCGAGTTCCTGGTTTCCGAAGATTAACCGGCGTGCTAAGCTGGACCGGAGTCGGCCGGATGGCGGCCCCGGCATGCCGGGGAGGAAAGTCCGGACTTCGAAGGGCACGGCGCCCGGCGCAAGCCGGGGCGGGGCGACCCGACGGAAAGTGCCACAGAAACATACCGCCCGCAAGGGTAAGGGTGAAATGGTGCGGTAAGAGCGCACCGGCGTTCCGGGTAACCGGGCGGCCGGGCAAACCCCGCCGGAAGCAAGGCCGAATAGGGAGGGGATGACGTGGCCCGCCGACCCTCCGGGTTGGCCGCAGAGATAAATCGCCATACAAAGACAGAATCCGGCTTACAGGCCGACTCCACCTTCAAATAGGGCCAAAGATTGCCGATCATAGGGAGGGGGCTGTATAATGGGCACTCGGCGCGGAGAGATGGCTGAGTGGTCGAAAGCGCCCGCCTGCTAAGTGGGTAAGGGGGAAACCCCTTCTCGGGTTCGAATCCCGATCTCTCCGCCAGACAAGGAAGGAGCCTCATGATACGGACTCTTCTCATAGGGGTGGTCGCGATCGTTTCGACGAGCGCGACGATCGGGCAAACCCTCGATGAATACCTGAAGTTGCGCAAGCAGCATGGAATTGTGAAGCCCACCGTCATCGAGCACCTCGGTCGGTTCGTGGGCTCGAAGGTCATCGAAGTGCGCGGCGTCGTCAAAGGCGCGGTCCAAACTGAGGACGGCGCACTCCTGATGCTCCACTCCGACAAGGGCGATCTTCCCATCGATGCGGAGACTTTTCCCTCCTGGCTGACGGGAAACGAAGTGCCTGCGCGGGTCCTGGTTCGAATCGAGCGATCGATGTCGGGAGCGACGCTACGGGCGGGCTTCCTCGGCGCGGCGGCCGACGGCCAAGTGGCGGCAATCGAAAAGAAGGCCGCGGCAACGAATTCGGTTTCTCGCTCGGCGCGTCCGTCTTCGGCGGTCTCTCGTTCGTCGGGACGTCCGCCTGCCCTTAAGGGCAACATTGGGTCCGGTCGCAACTGGGAGCTTCCTGCCAGCGACGCGCTGCCGTTCTACGCGGCTTACGTCAAGAAGCAGAACAAGAGGCTGAGCGACGAAGAGGCGACTCGCATCGCGCAGGGAGTCATCGGCTTTAGCATCCAGCACAATGTCGATGCTCGCCTGATCATGGCGATGGTGCTCGTCGAGTCCGGATTCGACCCGAACTGCACGAGCCACGCGGGTGCCATGGGTCTGGGTCAGCTGATGCCGGGCACTGCCCGAGGTATGGGAGTAGCGCGACCTTACGACTCGATCGACAACCTCTACGGCACGGTTCGGCTCGTTCGAGGACACCTGGACAAGTACACGAAGCAAACCGGCGGAGATCAGTATCGCTCCCTCGTGCTGACACTGGCGGCGTATAACGCCGGCGGTGGCGCGGTGAAGCGGCATGGCGGCGTTCCTCCCTACAAGGAGACCCAGAACTACGTCAAAAAAGTCATCGGCGCGTACCGCCGTTTAATTGGCGAAGCCTAAATTCTGCAGGTTTTTCGTCTCTTCCCCTAAGCATTCGGGCGGAGGCTTCCGAGTATGATTACCAAAGGCGTGAGCCTGCGGGCCGGTTCTTCGACGAGCCTCCTCGCGGTCCTTGCGCCGGGACAAGATGGCCGGAAATCGTTCTCGGAGCGGACACCAAGGTCCGCGAAGGCGACCACGGACGGCGGATTTTTCGAGAATTTAAGGTGGAATGCCCCCATAAGGTCTTGATTGTTTCGCTCGTAAGTAGTATGATTTGCGGCAGAGCCTACCGGATAGAGAGGGATCTCTGGCGAGGAAGGCGGGTCAAGCGGTCGCGCTGTGACCCTTGGCGGGCGAAACTTGGAAGGCCCGGCGAGGCTCCTGGCGCACGCTCGGCTGACATCTACGGCCCCGGAAGGGGAGTTGAGGAGGTTGTAAATTGAAGCGTACGCTTTTAATGGCACTGACACTGCTGGGGCTCGCTACGGGGGTCTTGGCTCAGAGTGAGCGTTCCTACGACAACGCTACTGTTATCGTCACTTTTATCGAAGGCGCAGGTCCCCTTTCGGAGACCATGCAGGATCTGAACGACTGGCTGAACGATTCCGGACCCTATTCGGAGGGTGGCGGCATTACCGACTGCGTCGGCCCGCTTCCTTATCGCGTCGAGGCGGAATCCGATCCGTACTTCGACGAGATCTGGGGGTTCAGGCTCATTCGACTGCGGTTCTATGATCTGCAGACCAACGAAGAGATCGTGCTCGATCCGTTCGACAGCTGGGTTGTCGATGCGATCTTCGAGTGCTACTTTAACCAGAACGTCAACAACTGGTATAGCAACGACTATGGCCAGGCTGAGCAGTTCCCGGTCAACGACCCGCTCTATGTGACCGGTCGGCAGCGAAATCTGCAGAACGCGAACTTCGGCGCCGCGTGGGCTGGCAACGCAACCGGCACTCCGAACGTCTCGATCGGAATCGTCGACACGGGTTGGGAGAACGGCACGGTCTTCAGTTTCCTTGGAGCACACCCTGACCTGAACCCGAAGGTCATCGGCGAACTCAACTTTGCCGGCTTCCCTGGAATCTTCAACGCTGCTGACATCGATCCGCTGTCTCACGGTACTCGTGTTGCCGGTCTTGCCGGTGCCGCTACCAACAACGGAATCGGCATGGCGGGTTCGGGCTACGACTCTAGCCTTGCGATCATCAAGATCGGCCACTTCAGCAATGCGGCAGGAACGACCGGAGCCTTCGGCTTCTTCAGCGCGTTCCTCGGCATCTTCTGGGCTCACACCTGGTTCGGCTGCAACATCATCAACGTGTCGTCCAGCTACACGGTCCCGCCGATCTTCCAGTTCGTCGGTGACTTCGTGCTGAACTGGGTGACGCGCGGCAATCTGCCGGGTGGCTCCGGTCTTCCGCCGAGCCTCGTGGTTGCTTCCGCAGGCATCACCGCCGATGGTGCGGCCACCGCTAACGTTCTTCGCTGGCCGGCCAACCGCCCACAGGTCATGGCTGTCGGTGGTACCAACAACGTCGCTGGCAAGTTCGTCAACGGCGAACTGATGGAAGGATTCCTTCCGAACAGCCGACTTGGTGCAAAGGTTGAAGCCTCTGCTGCTGGCGCTGGTCTCTATTCGACGGAGAACGGCAACCTGATCAGCGTGTTCTTCTTCCCCGGCTTCTATGTCGGCGACCTGAGCGGCTACACTCCGGTTGCTGGTCCTGGTTTCCCCGATCCGTTCTTCCTGAACCCGGATGCCTTCCAGGGAACCTCGTTCGCGGCGCCACAGGTCTCTGGCTGCGCCGCTCTGCTCTGGGCCTACGCGACCAATCCGTTCGACGTTCCTTCGCTGAACCTCAATCCGTTCAACGTCGCGAACTACGTTCGAGGCCGTGTTAGCCGGAACACCGACATGATCCAGCCGACCCCGGCCGGCCGAACTTCGGCCGTCAACACGGGTCGCATCAACGCTGGCCGAACCGTCGCCTACGTCGATCGAATCCTGCTCCCGACCCAGTCGGTGGCAACCGCTCGACTCGGCACGACCATCACCGGTCGCGTGGTCCTCGACCGCGCTTACACGACCAACCAGACGGTCCGAATCTCGTCGTCCAACAACGGCTTGGTTCGACCGACGGTGACTTCGGTCGTCGTTCGCGCCGGACAGCTGCAGGCCAACGTCGGTCTCCAGATCGCCCGAGCCTTCAACAGTGCGCTCTTCCCGAACGCCCGACAGAAGGTCGAGATCTACGCCGACTTCCGTGGCACCCGCCAGGTCGGCCAACTCTACGTCGTCCGCTAAGCCCCGCTTAACGGCCAACGCGAAGAACTCCCTGGGGCAAGCCCCGGGGAGTTCTTTCATTCTCGCCTACCAGAATTACCGGCTTTTGCCTCGGCACCGTTCGGATCGCCTCGTGCGGTGCCGACAATTTTCCTTGGCGGCGGCTTGGATGCCTCGCCACTGAGTTCGATTCTTCGAGAAAGGAAGGCAGGATGCCCCTCTTCACATACACCGCACTCGATACGAGCGGAAGGACGGTCAAGGCGACGGTCGAGGCCGAGAGCGAATCTATCGTTCTCGCCAAGCTTCGTGACCAATCCCTCCACTGTTTGGACATCTCGCAGGCCAAGAAGGCCAGGCAATGGTCTCTCGGCAAGAAGAAGATGAAGCCCAAAGCGCTCGTCGTCTTCTCGCGCCAGTTCGCCACGATGATCGACGCCGGAATCCCGATTCTCCGGTGCCTCGACATTCTCGGCAGTCAAACGAAGGACCCGGCCCTCAAGGCCGCCGTCGAGGCAGTCACCGCCGACGTGAAGGGAGGCGTTGCCCTGAATGAAGCGCTCGCCAAGCATCCGGACGTGTTCAGCAAGCTGTACGTCAACATGATCCGAGCGGCCGAGATCGGCGGCATCCTCGACAAGATTCTCGAGCGCCTCTCTGGGTTCCTCGAGTACGAGGCGGAGATCCGCTCCAAGATCAAGGGTGCGATGATGTATCCCGTCCTCGTTCTGATCTTCTCGTTTATCATGCTTTTCGTCCTGTTCAGCTTCGTGCTGCCGAAGTTCAAGGAGATCTTCACCGGTATGAACGTGGAACTGCCACCCATTACCGCCGCTCTGTTCGGTATGGGCGACTTCATGCAGAAGTGGTGGCTTGTGATCCTCCTCCTCGGCGTAGGCGGCTTCATCGGAATGAAGATGTGGGCCAAAAGCCCGCGTGGCCGCTATCAGTTGGACTTCCTCAAGCTGAAGATGCCGATCATCGGCGAGCTGTCGCTCAAAATGAGCGTCGCGCGCTTCTGCCGCACCTTCGGTACGCTCATCGACAGCGGCGTCCCGATGCTGCGAAGCCTCGAGATCGTCGGTGAGACCCTCAACAACCAGGTCCTGACCGAAGCGATCGACGACACCCGGGTGAGTATCCGGGAAGGCAACAAACTGAGCACCCCTTTGGCGGCCAGCGGACTCTTTCCCGCGATGGTCACCCACATGATCGACATCGGCGAGGAATCGGGACGCCTCTCGGAAATGCTGGTGAAGGTGGGAGATTTCTACGACAGCGAGGTCGAGTCCACCGTCAAAGGGCTGACCTCCATGATCGAGCCGATGCTCATCATCTTCATGGGCGTGATCGTCGGGTTCATTGCGATCTCGGTCATGACCCCGATCTTCAAACTCGTCAACAGCGTCAGTTGACCCCAACGATGTTCGCGGCCCGCAACCAGGGCCGCCGCGACCAATCGAGAGGGCTCCATGCCATGGACGGTGAAAGAGCCCGGGCCGACACGGAACGTCGGCCAGTGAAATCTAGCTTCAATGGAGTGAGAAATGGCCGAGGCATTTGCCTTTCAAAACGACCCGGACGAGCTTGTCGCGAGGTATGTGGAGCATCCGCGCCCGGACCTCAAAGACATGATCATGATCCAATACGCATCGCTGGTCGAACGCACCGCGCGCCGGTTCAGCGGACTGGAGACCCACGAAGACCTCGTGCAAGTCGGCTTCATCGGGCTGTTGAACGCCCTGAGCAAGTTCGACCCGAACGCCGGCGTGCGATTCAATACCTACGCGTCGCACCTTGTCGCGGGTGAGATCAAGCACTATCTGAGGGATCGGTCCCAGACGATTCGCCACCCGGCCTGGCTTCAGGAGCTGCGCCACAAGGTCAACAAGACGGCGAACCTGCTGCAATCGCGCCTCGGGCGAGTCCCCACGGAGTCCGAAATCGCCTACGAACTCGACGTCAGCGAGCAGGCGGTTCGGGAGGTCGTCCAGACGCAGGAAATGCTCAAGGTGGCCTCTCTCGATGCGCCGGCGCCCGACGACGAGGGCGGTGGCGAAGGCGAGCAGCTCGACGCGGCGGCGTTCTGCCCCGAGCAGCTCTCGGTCGAGGACCGGGTGCTCCTCGAGTCCGCGATGCGGCAGCTTCGCGATCTGGAGCGGGACGTACTGGTGATGTTCCACTTCGACGCCCTGAACCAGTCCGAAATCGCCGATCGACTCGGGATTTCGTGCAACTATGTTTCCCACATCCTGCGGCAATCGCTCTCAAAGCTACGGCGCATCCTCGCCAACGAGGAGGAGCAGGAGAGAGTGCTTCAGCGACAGAGCAACCTCACGGACGATTCCGTTCTCGATGCCTCGACGGGCTCTTACTCCGAGGAATACTTCCGGGCAAGGCTCGAAGAGGAAGTGCATCGCGCCGCATCGTCGGAGGGAGTGCTCTCGATCGTCCTGCTCGAGTTTCTCGGCCTCGAAGAGATGGCCGGTTTCTATGGGGACGCGTCCGTGCGGGACTTCCTGATCGATGCCGGCGAGTTCCTCAAGGAACTGACTCGGCGGCTCGACGTCGTCTGCCGGTTCGGAGAATCCGGTTATGCGCTGATCCTTCCCAGCACCGGGCCGAGCGCGACCATCGTTCGCCAGCGTCTGACTCAGCGGCTGGAGTCTTGGGTTCAGGGCAAGCAGGGGCCGACCGGCTCGGTCAAAGCACGCCTCGGACATGCCGTGTACCCCGACGATGCACTCTCGGCAGCCGAACTTCTCGAGAAGGCAACTCCCCGAGAGGTCCCCTGCTCGGCGACTATCTCGACCGACCAAGCCGCCTGAGTTAAGTCTCGCGTGCGACCATCGACCCATCCCGGTACTTCCGGGATGGGTCGATGGACTTAATCCCGTCAGATCCGGCAAACCTTCATCGTTCAATCTGCTCTAATGGGGTGACGGCCATAACGGGCCGAGCAGTAACGAAGGAAGAAACATGCGCTACACAGAGGAAACCAAACAGATCGCCGAGGAGGGTCGCTCCTTTACAAACCCGATTATCATGCCCTACATCTGCGCCCGCCGCAAATGCGAGGGTCCGCCGAAGAAGCGAGTCTACGGCCAGCGCGCCACCGCTCTGATCGGAGCCGTCATCGGCACAGGAGTGGCCGTCCTGTCTGTCCTGGGTCTCCTTATCCTCGTTGGCCCGAAGTAGGATCGTTCAAAGTGTGGCCCCAGTGCTTGAGGATGAACGCCAGGTAGATGGCATGCCGATCACGCGCAGACATGTCTCCGCCCATACCATGACCCCCGGTCGGATCGATCGCTAGCTCGACGAGGTCGCCCTTGCCGTACTGCAGCAGCTTGCGATATACGGCGATCGTGTGCTGAAAGAGGACGTTGGTGTCCTCCACGCCGTGAAGGAGCAAGAGCGGGGCACGTAAGTTCTTCGCGAAGTGCGTCAAGGAGTACTTATCCAGGTCTTCGGGATGTCCCGGTCTTGCCCGACCGATGACGTTCTCGGTGTAGCCGTTGTTGTAGTTCTGCCACTCGGTCGGTCCCGCCCCGGCGATCCCGAGTGTGAATACGTCTGGTGCAGTAAACATGCACATTTGGGTCTGAAATCCGCCGAACGACCAGCCGTTGATGGCGACCCGCTTCGGGTCCACTCCATAGTTCTCGATCAGAAACTTCGCGCCGTCCGCCAAGTCCTCGGTTTGCGGCTTGCCCGCTTGCTCGAAATTGGCTCGTCCGAACTCGGCTCCGTAGTTCGATTGCCCTCGCGGATCGATCGTCACCGTCACGAATCCGAGGGCATAGGAGAGGTACATGTTGAAGCGGTAGTCGGTCCCACCGAACGTCCCGTCCCAAACCGAATGGCCAGACCCGAGGGGGCCCCCGTAGACGTAGATCATCAGGGGTCGCCGGTCGGTCTTCTTCCAGCCAGGAGGAAGGAACATGTATCCGTGGATGGTCTGACCGTGCCGATTCTTGTAGGTGAAGAGGTTCGGCTTGAGCTTGATCATGTTCCAGAAACCCTCTCGGTGAGAACTCGTTACTGCGACCTCGCGCCCGCCGGCCGTCGGGAGGACATAGAGTTCCGGCAGTCCGGTTTCCCATGAAGTGAAGGTGAGCGCAAGTCGCGAATCGTCGGCGGAGACCTCCGGCTGGCCATACGTGCCTGCGCGACTCGTCAATCGCTGCATCTCGCCTCCTCCCAGAGGGACCCGGTAGATGTCGAGACGAGCCAGGCTCTCCTTGCTCGAACGCACGTAGAGCCACTTGCCATCCTTCGACGCCGAAATGGGATACACCTCGAAAGCGCCCTTGGTCAGCTGGGTCACCGTCTGCCTTAGGGGATCGATCACCCACGGATGACGCCAGCCGCTCGCTTCGAGCATTGCCACGACCCGGTCTCCGGACGGCGTGTAGAACGGCTGCACCATGAAGTTACTGCTCGGCTCGCCGAGGATCGTCGCCTTGTACACGGTGTCCACTTTGCGCAGGGCGAGGTCGGCCACTATGATCTCGACCAATCCGTCGTTGCGCTGACTCTTGGCGAAGACGAGTTTCTTGGAGTCCGGCGACCACGGTTCGTCGTCGAGACTCGTCGCCCAGACGTCTTCTCCGCCTCTGTAACTCCAGACCTCCCAGGGTCGGGGATCACGGCTTGCGGGCGTGGTCAGGTCATAGAGGTAAAGGTATTGCTCTTCCTGGACGGGGTTGTCGGCAAAGCCCCAGTACTGGCTCGTTTTGCGTGCCTCGGCGAACCGGCCGCGATAAGTGATGTAGTCGACCTGACGGTAGGCAGCCGAGGTCTTGCCGGTCGAGACCATCAGTTTCGTCTCGTCGGGCGAGATGCTGTAACCCCAGAGCGGCGTACCGCTCGGCATGTCCGGATTCAGCTGCTCGATCATGCCTGAGTCGAAGCGAACCCGAAAGACGCCGTCTCCGCGTCGGAAAAAGTACCCGTCGTTATCCTTCGTCCACCGGATCTGACCCTCGGGCTCCCGGGTTTTGGTGAGGCGCGTGAACTTCGGATCGCCGACCTTCCATCGGTAGACATCCCCTTTGAAGACGAAGAGAATCTCCTGGCGATCCTTGGCCCAGGCGAATTCGCTGATGCCGCTGTAACTGGATTGCGTGTCCCGTGCTTTGTCGACCTTTTCCTTCTCCTCGAGGTCGTACTTCCGGCGTTCCGTGTCGGTCATCTTGTCCAGCTTTTCGTCGATTTCTTTATCTTTCTTGTATCGTTCCTTGGCCTTGCGCGGTTCAGGGTCGAATTCCGCCATTTTGTCGATGTCGGTCACCCGGATCGACTTGCCCTCGCGCGTATCGTAGAGCCAAAGATCGCTCCCGGGGTCGTCATAAGGGTTCCAGAGGTAGGCAAGATAACGGCCTTCCTGCGACCACTTCATTTGGCTCGCAGTCTTTCCGGTATACGGTTTGCGCGGCCAGATGTCGTCGAACTTCAGGTCGGAACGTGCCGCTGGCGTCCGGGAAAGGAGATCCGCTAGATCACCATTCGATTGCGGCGTCACGACGAGGGCGGCGAGGGCGATCAGAGGCATCAGTCCTATATATCCGATTCGGCCTGTTCCCGTCGCGCTTTGTTCTGCAAACGTGGGTCCCGGAGTAGAATGAAGCAACTACGACCCGAGCGGAGGACCGAAGTGGCTCAGCTACATCCACAAATCCCCGTGGGCCTTACGACGACGGAGGCCCCATTTATCGAAGACGCCGTCGCCCACGGTCGGCTCTACATCGAGCAGCCGTACGATCTGTACAGCGAAGAGAACCACGAGGCATGGCGGCGCCTTTATGAGCGCATAACCCCGCGCTGGCATAAGTACGCCAACGAGCACTTCATGCGCGGCATCGCGAACCTCTGCCTCGACCCGGAGCGCGTGCCGAAGCTCGAAGAGGTCAACCAGTTTCTTTGTCCCCTCACGGGTTTCAGCGCGAAGGCGGTCAGTGGCTACGTCCCCGCGTTCCTCTTCTTCGACTGCCTGCGCAATCGGGAGTTCCCCACCACGATTACGATTCGCCGCTCCGACAAACTGGACTATCTCCCCGAACCCGACATCTTCCACGACATCGCCGGTCATGTGCCGATGCATACGGACCCCGCCTTTGCCGACACGCTCGTTCGGTTCGGCGACTGTGCCCATACCGCCGCTGAGATCGTCTCTCGGATCGGAGACGAGGAGGAGAAAGTCCGCCGGCTTAAGAGCATTATCAAGGCCATGGCCCGCTTCTTTTGGTTCACGATCGAGTTCGGGCTCATGCGAAGCGCCGACGGAAAGGAACTCAAGGTCTACGGCAGCGGATTGCTCAGCTCGTTCGGCGAGCTCGAATACTGCATCGAATCGCCCGAGGTACAGCGCTTTCCGATTCAATTGGAATGGGTGATCAACCAGTACTTCGAGATCGACCACTATCAGCCTCTATTGTTCATCGTCGACTCGTTCGATCACCTCTTCTCCCTCGTCGGCGATCTCGAAACTTGGATGAAAGAGGGAAAGCTGGATAACGTGTCGCCTGGTGAACCAGATATCAGCGACGCCGACCTCAAAAGCTTCCTCGAAGCCGATCCGAGTCTGAAGTAGCCTACCAACGACACCACGGTAGCCCGTCGATGGTTCGTGCCGCGGGAAGACGGCCGACCGGGGGCACGAGCCATCCCCCGGCTACCGACAAACCGTCCTACTCGCCGGGCGTGCCGGGCAGCATGACGTCACGCAACCCGAAGTAAGGATCCTTGTACGGGATCTTCAGGATCGTTTCGAGGATGGCGTCTCGGGCTTCGAGGGTCGTGGGAAGTTCTTTCAGACTAGCGAAAAACAGGTGGACCACCGGTCGAACCCGCCTGATGTTGGTCTGCGAGTCGCGCTTCATGATCTCCTGGGCCACGCTTGCGGAGTCGAGAGAGCCAGGATCGGAACCGAGCGCTGAGCGGACCGCGAGGCGAGAGGGCATCGGAGTCAGGCTGGCATCGGTTACGCGGGCAGCCGCGGCGAGGAACTTCCGCCGTTCGGGATCCATGCCGGGCTCACCAGGGGTCGTTGCGCCTGAGATCGCCTCCGCCCCGATGAGGTCCAGCACGGGCGACTCCATCATCATCTTGCCGGTCGTCACTCGGGTCGGCGGCGGGATCGCGCCACGCTCCCGGTGATAGGCGAGGACGTCGGCGGTACTCTTCCCGACCAGAGTGCGAATGGACTCCCGTACCATCGGCAGGAAGTCGTCCGCGGTGTAGACACCGGGGTAGGCGTCGACAACTCTTCCGTTCGGATCGAGCAGATAAAAAACGGCGTTGCCGCGAACGGTTCGGCGGACCTTCTTGCCGTCGCCGAGATCGATCTCGATCTTGGGAACCTCACGTACCATCTCCCACGCGGGAATCGCCTCTGTCGAGACGAGTTTGGCGAACTCCGGGTTCTTAAAGAGGGTTGCTCGCAGGGTCCTCGCGTTGGCGCAGGCCATCTCTTCGTCGAGGCGACCGAACATGCTGAGGAAGAGGATCGGCTTGCCGGTGCGTTTTGCCTCGGCCTTGGCCTCCGCGAGGGAGTCGTGCCAGCCGATCCCGTGAACGGTCGTTCGCTTCGGGCCTCCGCTTGCAAAGGCGAACCCTATGCCGAGGACCGCTGCGATCCCGAGTGCTACGAGTGTCGTGCTTCGTTTCATCGTTGTTCTCCGTCGTGTCATCCGTCGAGCCGCGCAATCCGAAGGACGGCCTCGACTTGGGCGAGTTCGATCAGCTTCTTGGTGTCGCAAGACCCGAATACGATCTTCAGGCCCTTATCCTGGTCGTCGATCTTGAGGCCGAGGTCTTTGAGTCGCTTGAGAGTCTTGGCGTCCATGTCTTTGAGCCAGATTTGCACTTCGACCTTGGTCGCCTTGCTCTCGCGAAGCACGCGATCGACCTTCGATTCGTAGTTGGTCTTTCGCTTCTCGGCAGGAGTCAGACTCGGTCGTCCGCCGGCCTCTCCGGACTTGTCTTCCAATCGGCGCGCGGGGACGCCCATCGTCGCGGGGGGGGCGGCTCCCGCCGCCTTGCCGGCCGACCCGCGACCTTGGCCGGCGCTACCCCCACCGAAACCACCACCGCGGAGCGCACTAGCCGCTGGCGCTGCGGCCCGGAACCGCAGGTTGGCGTCCTTCGTCTCAGGAGTTAGATTGACGCCGTCGGTCATGTCGACCGGCACCGCGACCGTCCGCTGTTTGCCGCCGACGTTCACGATCTTCTTCTCCACCGCAACGAAGGAGGTGTACTGCGTCATGAGGCCGTAGTCGAGGGCGATCGAGACGATCTCCTTCTCCGGGTTCCAATCGGGCCGGCGCTCGGCGACGGCTCGCCAGTTTTGCCGCATGAGGTCGTCGACCTTCGCTCGCGCCCATAGCGTCGCAATCGCGGAACCAGCGTTGCCCTGGTCGGGCAAGGTGAGCTCGATCTGCTTCGACCACTGCTCGGCGCCGAGCTTGCCACTGAGAAGGATCGTGCCCTTGCCGGGTTTGGTGTAGCGACCCTTGAGGATGACCGGCTTCTCGCTGAACACATCGGGGATCGCTGCGGGGAGGACGTCGTCGACCACCACTCCTTCGAACTCGACTTGCACGCCGGTGAGAATCGGGTTTCGGGTCCGGCGGATAAATCGCTCGACTGCGGGGTCGGCGGCTTCGGCGAGGGTGACGATTTCGGAATCGCCCTTGCCCTCGGCGCTCATCGCGTCGATGAGGAAACGGTTGACCCCGTTGCCGATACCGAAGGTGAACATCCGGGCGAAGCCTCGGTGTTTTTGAATGGCGTCGAGAATCTCGAAGTCGTTGCCGACGAAGCCGTCGGTGTTGAAAACGACGATGCGCATGCGCTGCCGATCTTCGGGGATACCGAGGGCGCCGTTCACCGCATCGAGCAGTTGGGTACCGCCGTTGGCGAGGAGGCCCATTACGAAGCTTTCTGCTTCCTTTCGATTCTCTGGAGTGAATGGCCGGGGCTCCGGCCAGAGCGGGTTCACTTTGTTCGCAAAGCCGAGGACGTTGAAGGTGTCTCCTGGATTGAGCTTGTCGATGAGCTTGAGGGTCAGTTCGCGTGACTTCTCGATCGGGAATCCGTTCTGGCTCCCGCTTTGGTCGACGACGAAGATCACTTCTTTGGGGGCGATCTGTTCCGGTTGAGGGTTCTTCGGTGGCATGAGCACCAAGGTGAAGGTGCCTCCGCGCTTGGGATCCCAGTGAGTGAGGAGCGCGTCTTGGATCGAGTCGGTCGAGACCCCGTATCGCAGGATGAAGTCCTTGTTCGGGATCTCGTCCTTCTTCGCAAGTGAGATCGTGGCGGACGACGGACCGGTGTTCGATCGCTCGATCTCGTGAAGAACGCTATCCAGCGAACGGATCGGTGCGCCGGCTTGCAGGCGAACGTTCAGTTCGATGGTCGTGCCGCTTCGCATTCCCTTCGGCACGTAAGGGGGCGTGACTTTGTTCGGATCGGGCGTCGATTCGGGGATGAAGCGCGGCCCGACGACCATGGGGTACGAAAACTCGAACTGTCCCTCCTCGAACTTCAACAGCTGAACGTAGCTGATTTCGATGCGAACCTTCGCCCCCGGTAGAATGTTGGCGACGGACTGGGTGAAGATGTTGGGTCGCTCCTGATCGAGCAGGCTTGCCACCTGTCCGGCGGCCTTGGCAGCGTCGTAGATCGCCCGGGCTTCCTCCCGCTTCTTGATCTCGCCCTCGACGATCCGCGATCCGACCTGCATGCGCATGCGGTCGACCGCGGCGTCGGCTGGCAGCGGGAAAGTGTATATCGCCTCGATAGGGGTCTTCGAGGGGTTGGTGAACGTCTGGACGACGGTCACTCTGGCGCCGAATCCGTCGATCTCGGCATCGACCTTGGTTCCCTCAAGGGGGCAAAGCAGGGTCGGACGGCCCTGCTTGTCGAGGATGGTCAATTGCCCGGGAGCAGCGTTCTCTTCCGGCGAGCGGGCTTGAGCGGAGCTCGGTCCGGCGAAGGGGTTGCTCCAGAGCGTCAAGGCAGCCACAGCGAATGCGATCATGATTCCAACTCCTGTCCTGGTCTGCATATCAGATGCGTGTCGCCTGCAGGGGGTTACGTTCACTCGCCGCGCAAAATGGCTCACGCCCCGGAAAATAGACCGGGCTCGATAGGAACTTCGGTTAAGATGAAGATGCAGGCGCAAAACGCCCATTCTTGCGCCTGAGGAGATGATTGTAAATGAGAACTTTGCTTCAGCGCTTCTCGGTCTTGGTCTTGGCCGCCGCGGGCTTATGCGCCCTGCCCGAACGTGCGGCCGCGACCTTCGCGGAGAACTTCGATAACCTTGTTACGGGGAGCATGATCGCCGGCCAGAACGGCTGGGAGAGCTGGGATAACAACAATGCCTGGAACTCGATGGTCGTCGACGGCGGTTTCAGCACTCCCAACCGCATTCGCATCACCGGAGGCAGCGACACCGTTCATCAGTTCAGCGGATACACCTCCGGTAAGTGGGTGGTCCGCGCCAAACAATTCGTCTCGTCGTCTTCGGTCGGCGATTCCTACTTTATTCTGCTCAACCGTTATAACCACGGCGGTCCCTACAACTGGAGCGTTCAGCTGCGCTGCAACGCCGCTCAGGGCGTCATCCAAGAGGACCGGACGGGCGCAACTGGCCCGAGCATGCCCCTCGTGACGAACCAATGGAAGGAGATCCGCTGCGAAATCGATATCACGGCGAATTCGGTGAGCATCTATTACGATAACCAACTGCTCACGACGCAGACCTGGAAGATCGGCACCGATCCGACCGCTCAAGATGCCCTCGCCTGCATCGACCTCTACTCGGCCAACGCCTCGTCGTTGGCCTTCTACGACGACATCCGCATCGATCCGGGCGGACCGGCGCTGGCCTTCGGCAATATGCACTCCAGAATCGGCGGTGCGGTTATGGAAGTGCAGAACACTCCGGACGGGCGCCGTGTCCGCGGGTTGGTCTCGCTCGAGGACGCCCTGATCAGCGGGATCGCGGTGGACGAGGGAACGACCGACGGCTCCTGCATCATGTTCGATCCGACCGATTTCAGTGCAGCCGAAGATGGAGCGCAACTGGAGGTCACCCTCAACGGGCTGCCACCAGGCGAGCCTGTGATCGATATCTGCAAGATCGTCTTCGGGAAGGCGACTCCAAAGATCCTGATGACGTGCGTCGGAGGTCGTTCCTATCAGGAATACACGATCGAGTGCTATCTCGAGAACCAACTCGTCGGTACCTCGCCGAACGGTCCTGGCGGGGCCGGTCCGGAACTCCTGCAGTGGCCTTACTGGATGGAGCGACGCGAAAAGAAGGAGTGCCGCCCGTTCCATCACCACGCGATCTTCGTTCCGCCGGGAGGACCTGGGGACCAAGGCGACGTTTGGATCGGACTCGGCCGAATGGATGAGCCCGGCCACGGCGTTCAGCTCGTCACTCTGCCCGACGGCACCGGCGTGCTCTGCAACCTCATTCGTCTCGTTCCCGCGCCCCAGCCCAGCCTAGCGCGACACAAGGGCGCCGGATACAACATCAAGGCAAACAAGAGGTGTGCCTCCTTCACCATCGCCGGCGAAATGCGGTATGCCTTCGGCTACGCGGTCAAGAGCCTCGGCGACGATGTCATCGTCGAAAGCGACATGGCCTCGGCGGCCCGCCGCCTGCCCGTTCGCAACCTCGGCCACTCGGGCGAGGACGGCGTCGAGTTCCTCACCTGCCCCAGCAACGGCATGGATGCGGTGTGGGACCCGATTACCTCGCCTCCAGTCGACGGCGCTTTCCTCCAGATGGAGGCGATGGGAATCCTCAACGGGTCGCATAGTCGGCTTGGCCAGACCCAGTGCCGCTTCCGCCCCGCGTTCTTCGACGTTTTCTGTGACTTCAGCGACATTGGCGCCGGCTCGATGAAGGTCATCGGTCGCCGCGCCGGTAGCGTTGTCTTCCAGAGCGACAACGTCCCCAACGGCCTCATCGGCAGCGGTGATCGCTGGCCGCGATGCGGCGGCAAGCTCGGCCGTCCGACGCCCTGTTTCCGCTGGTGGTGGGGGAGCGACTTCCCGTTCCTGCACCTGGGCAGCGTGTACATCATCGATGAGTTGCTGATGCTGGCCGACGGCCCGCCTGGGACGCAACTGGATAATCTCGACGTCTTACGGTTCAAGACTCGGGATATTCCGGAAGTCACCTTCACCGACTTCCAGGCCCTCGAGTACAAGCGCGTGGAGATCACGCCGACGCTTGAAGGCTGCCCCGATCCGGCCGGCGAGATGGCGCACTATCAAGTGCGCGATGCCGACACGGGAGAGGTCGTCCAAGAGGGCGACGCACCGGTAGGAGCGGACGGCAAGATCATCGTCGAGGTCTGGTACAAGGGCCAATGCATCATCCACCTCGAGTTCGGCCGGTATCTGCAGAAGAACACCGATCCCCGAGTGCTGGAAAACCTCAACTTCTTCGATGTCTTCCTGATGGCCGGTGACGCGGACGGAGATAACGAGGTGACGATCGGCGACTTCGCACTCCTCAGCGCGGCCTTCGGCTCTTCGCCGGGTATGCCGAACTGGGATCCGATGTGCGACTTCGAATGCGACGACGAGATCACCATCGGCGACTACGCCCTGCTCTCGCAGAACTTCGGCGAAGTCGGCGACGACTAAATCGCCCTGATCAGCCGGGCTCGCGCTAGCGAGCCCGGCTCGGACTTCTCTCCCTTGGTGCCTAGGGCCGGAGGGCGCCGGCCCGGCACCCCACTTCATGCCTTCCCCCCGAGGGCTACAATCTGCGCGTGGAGCCCACCCGAACCGAGTTCCTGCACTTGCCGGAGTGGCAGAAGACCCTCTTCTACGTGCTGGTCTTCGCAAGCCTCGCCATCGGCGCATGGCAGATCTGGCTCCGCTATCGAGAGTGGCGAAAAGGCAAGCCGATCGATTGGAAGCCACCTCGGCTCAAGAACTTTCTCACGTACGTCCTGGCCCAGCGCAAGGTTCGGAGCAGTCGTCGCCGTAGCGGCGCACCGATGCATCTGCTCATCTTCTACGGCTTCGTCTCCTTGTTCCTGGCCACCACCCTCCTCGCGATCGCCACCTATGCGCCGCTGATCGGGATCCCGAACTTCCACCGCGGCACGTACTATCTGATCTACGAAGCGACCTTCGACCTCCTCGGGTTGCTGTTCGTGTTCGGTCTGATCTGGGCGCTCGTTCGGCGGCTCGCCTATCGGCCCGCAGCGGTTACTTCGAATTCGAGCGACGTCTGGATGCTGGTCCTGCTCATCGTGGTCGGCGTGACCGGCTACGTGCTCGAGGCTGCGCGAATCGCGAACGATCCTCAGCCCTTCGACGGGGCGTCCGTCGTCGGCTACTCGATGGCCTTGATCCTGCCGCCGGTCTCGAACGGCGCCTACGTCGCGATCTGGTGGTTCCACATGGCGTGGGTGTTCGTATTCTTCGCGGTCATCCCGCGGTTCCGGCTACGGCACATCGTCATTGCTTGCTTCGGCGCGGCCAACGCCCCGACCGGGCGGCCTTGGGGACGGCTGGAACCCATTACGATGGAGGAGGTAGAGCAGACGGGCCAGATCGGGGTCGCCCATGCGAAGGACTACTCTCGTTGGCACCTCATGTCGCTCGACGCCTGCATGGAGTGCGGCCGTTGTACCGAGGTCTGCCCCGCACACGGGGTCGGCAAGGTACTCAACCCGAAGCAGGTCGTCCAAGACATCCGCGGCATCCCCAGGGAAGACGGCCCAACCGTCGCCGAAGCGGTCAGCGAGGAAGCGCTGTGGGCTTGCACGACTTGCAACGCCTGCGTCGAGGCTTGTCCGGTCCTCATCCGCCATGTGGACCTCATCGTCGATGTCCGCCGAAACCTGGTCGCCGAGGGGCGCCTGAGCGGCACCGCGGCCGTCATGCTGCGGCAAGCCGCCTCGACGGGCAGCGCCTGGGGCACCCCGGCGTCCGACCGGGAGGACTGGATGAAAGGCCTCGACGTCCCCCTCGCACGCGACAAGAAGTCGTTCGATGTGCTTCTCTGGGTCGGATGCGCGGGAGCAACCGACCCCGGCGCTATCAAGACGACGCGCGCAGTCGCCGAACTGCTCACGAGCGCGGGAATCGACTTTGCTTGCCTCGGCAATGAGGAATCGTGCACCGGGGACGTGGCCCGCCGCGTGGGGGACGAGTTCCTCTTCCAAGAGCAAGCCCAAAGGAACGTCGGGACCTTCGGCAAGTACGAGTTCAAGCGGATCGTCACGCCTTGCCCGCACTGCTTCAACACCTTCGCCAACGAATACGGCCAGTTCGGGGGAGAGTATCAGGTGCTGCATCACAGCCGTCTCTTGGCCGATCTCGTCGCGGAGGGAAGGCTCAGGGCGCCCGATCTGCTCCAAGGAGCGGTGACGTTTCACGATCCCTGTTACCTGGCGAGGATCAACAACCAGTCCGATGCCCCTCGCCGGGCCCTGGGCGAGTCTTCCGACATGGACAAGGCGATCGTCCCGACCGACCCCGACGGCCGACTCGCCGAGCCCGCCCATTTCGGGCGCAAGACCCTCTGCTGCGGGGCCGGTGGCGGGCGCATGTTCATGGAGGAGCCCATCGAGCAGCGGCCTGGGAACAGGCGCGCGCGCGAACTGCTCGATACCGGCGCCCGGACGATCGCGGTCGGCTGCCCCTTCTGCCGCATCATGCTCGACGCGAGCCTCAAGCAAGTTACGGAGGAAGAAGTTCGTTTGGTCGACCTCGCCGAGATGCTGCAAGAGAGCAACCGTGCGCCAGCCGACGCCGGCCAGATAACATCGTAGATGGTGAAGAGCAAGTGGGTCGTCCTCGGCGTGATCATCGGAGTCATCTTCTTGGCCACGATCTGGTCGATCGGCAACGGACTGACCTCTGTGGGCCGAGTCCGGGAGAGTGCGCAGGGCTATGCCGACGAAGCCCTGCCCGCGATCTTGGCGGGCTGGAACGCCGACGAACTCATAGCGCGCTCGGCCTTCGAACTCAAGAAGAACGTCCCCGCCGAGGAAACCCGCCGCATAATCGGCGACTTGAAGGCTCGCCTCGGCGCCTTCAAGTCCGTCGAGAAGGCGCAGATGGGCGACTTCGAGATGCCCGGCCAGAGCAAGAGCGGGCCCTACATGGTCGCGCCGTTCGTCGCGAACGCCACGTTCGAGAAAGGGCAGGCCGTCGTCGAGATGAAGCTGGTCCGGCAGGAAGGCAAGTGGAAAATCGGCAACTTCTTCGTCCGCGAGCCTAGCGCTTCAGCCAATCGTTGAAGAACTCCAGCATCCGCTCCTGGCCGATCCCCGAGTGCCCGGCATCCGGGCCGACTTGCAGGTCGTAACCCTTCCGGGCGGCCTGGAGCGCGCGAACGAGTTGGTAAGTGTTCGAGGGGTGGACGTTGTCGTCGGCGGTACCGTAGAAGAGCATCATCCGCCCCTTGGCGTTCGCCGCGTACTTCATGGCCGATCCGGCTTCGTAGCCTTCGGGGTTGGCCTGAGGCGTGTTCATATACCGCTCCGTGTAGATCGTATCGTAGTTGCGCCAGTCGGTCACCGACGAGCTCGCGCAGGCGGCGGCGAAAAGATCGGGATACCGCAGCAGCGCCATGACGCTCGCGTAGCCCCCATAGGAGGTTCCCTCGATCCCCACGCGCTTGCCGTCGATGAACGGCTTCGTCTGGATGAGGTGGCGCACGCCGGCGGCTTGGTCGTCGATCTCGACGATCCCGAGCTTGCCGTACAGTGCATCCTTGTGGGCCTTGCCGCGCCCGCTCGTTCCGCGTCCGTCGAAGGAGGCGACGCAGTAGCCCATCTCGGTCAGCGGGTTGGGGGTCTGGTATCGCTCCTGGTCGGTTCCCGACTCCGGCCCGGCATAGACCTGCACGATGAGGGGAACTTTCTCGCCCTCCTTCAGCTGTGAGGGCGTATGCAGGGTCCCGTAGCAGGTGGTCTTCCCGTCGGCGGCGGTGAAGGTGATGCGCTCCACCGGACGGAGGCCCAGCTCTTTGAATTTCGTCGTGTCGCTTTCGGCGAGGGTTTCGAGAACCTTTCCGGACGCATCGAGGAGCCGGGTCACGGGCGGCGAGTCGATCGCCTCGGCGACGTCGATAAAGTGCTTGCCGTCCGGCGAGAGGCTGACCGCGTGGTTGAACCGCGGGTCGGTGAGCCGCGCGTCGCCCTTGCCGTCGAGGCCCACCCGGTGAAGCTGGAGCTTGTTCGGGTTCTCTCCGTCCCTCCCCATGTACCAAAGCCTTCCGCCAGGCAGATCGACCCGCACGATGCTGGCCACCTCGAACGGCTGCTGGGTGATCGGGCGCAGGCTGCCGCTCGCGAGGTCCAGCAGATACAGGTTCTTGAAGCCGCTTCGCTCGCTGAACCAGATCGCCTTGCCCTTGAAGGCGGGCGCCTTCTCGATGTTCGGGTCGGCGTCGAGAAACACCCGCCGAGGCGAGTTCTCCGTCCAGCTTTTCGGCCACTCCTCGCGCAAGATTACGCGGACCGCGCCGGTCTCGGGGTCCGCGCCGCACCACTCCATCACGTCCTGCTTGCGGTTCGTGCGGTGGAACCAAAGCTCGCGGTTATCCAGTGACCAGCGGATGCCGTAGACGTAATGCCCGACGCCTTCCTCGAACGCGCCCGGCCGGACCGCGATCTTCGTCGACTTCTTCCCGGCGACGTCGTACACGTAGAGATCGACCTCGGGGTTGGGCGCGCCCGCCTTCGGGTAGGCCTCGACGTCCAGGCTGTTCTGGACCTTCGTCACGTTCAGCGGCAGGAAGTAGTCCGGCACCTTGCTCTCGTCGAAGAAGTAGTACCAGAGCCGCTTGCCGTCGCCCGAGAAGCCCATCGCTTCGTTTTGATCGAGTTCCTCGCCGTAGACCCAGGTGCCGGCGCCGTACTTGGTCCGCTTCTCGGCGCTGCCGTCGGCGGTGATGGCGACGGCGTTTTGGCCATCGGCCTCGGAGATCCAGAGGTTGCGGTCCTTGGTGAACGCCTTGAGGGCGCCGTCCGGGCTGAAGGCGCTCGTGAACTGCCGCCCCCGGGCGGGCCTCGGCCGGGCGGCATTGGGGTCACGGGCGGTGGTTCGGCCCCCTGCCTCGGCCTTCGGCGGCGCGTAGGGTCCGGCCTTGCGGGCGCCGATGTCGTAGCGCAGGGTCTGGCCGCCCTTGTCGTAGGTGAACGCCGCCCCGCCCTCGATCCATTCGACGCGCAGGCTGCCCCGCGCCACGGAGCCGGCAATCTTCGTCCGCATCGCCCGGTACCGCTCGTAGCCGGGCATCGTCGGCAGGCGGTCCTGGGCGGGCAAGAGCGCGCAGGCGAGGAGAAGAATCGTGGCGTTCACGCCTATAGAATACTGTTCCGAGGGCGGCTCTCTTCGTCTTCGTCTCGAAGGGAGGCTGCGCCGGAACCTCTCCCGAGCCCGCTGGAAGCTTTCCGGAGCCCGCTGAAAGCTTTCCGGAGCCCTAGGGGAATCTCCCCCGGGCCCGCTGAAACGAGGCCGCGTTCGGCGTAGAATCTTCTCGTGCTCCCGCTGCTTGCTCGAATGGTTCTTCTCTTGGCGGTGGTCCCCGCCGGCTCGTGCGGCGAGGCGCCGCCGGTCGTCCGCGCCGAGGAGGGTCCTCCGCCGGCGGTCCAGACTCCCCCGAGCCAGGCTGGCCGGGTGCTGGTGGTGATCAACAAGGCCAGCCAAGACAGCATCGCGGTGGGCGCCTACTACGTGTCGAAGCGGCAGATCCCCAAGGGCAACGTCGTGATGATCGAATGCGCCACGACCGACACCATCACCGTCGACGAATACAGCCAGAAGGTCCTGCCCGAGGTGAAAAAGGGGCTGGCGAAGGCCGGGGCGTCGATCGACTTCATCGTGACCACCAAGGGGGTGCCGATCCGGCTGCGGGACGACGCGGGCTGGTCGCTGGACGGGCACCTGGCCGCGATGAACCTCGGCCTGCGCCCGATGGCCGGGCTGAACGACGCCAACGCCGACGAGCAGATCTCGAAGTCCCTGAACCCCTACTTCCGGAGCACGGAGCGGTTTACGAGCAAGAAGTTCGGTGGGATGTACCTCGTGACGCGGCTCGACGGCTACACGGTCGAGGACTGCAAGCGCCTAGTGGACCGCTCGCTCGCGGCGAAGGCGGAGAAGGGGCCCTTCTTCTTCAACGGGGCGGCGGGGCGGGACGAGTCGGGCTATGGCGAGATGCAGCAGTCGCTGGTGCGGGCGGACTCGCTGCTGCGCTCGCGCGGGTTCGAGACCACCTACGACCGCAAGAAGTTCGTCGCCCCCGAGGACGCGCTGGCCGGGTACGCCAGCTGGGGGAGCAACGACGGCACCTTCGACCTCGCCACGTACCGCCGCCTGAAGTTCAAGCCGGGCGCCCTGGTGGAAACCTACGTCTCGACGAGCGCGCGGACGTTCCGGCCCACGACGGGCGGGCAATCGCTGATCGCCGACCTGATCGCGCAAGGGGTTACGGGCGTGAAAGGCTACGTGAGCGAGCCGTACTCGTTTGCGCTGGCCTATCCCGATATCATCTTCGACCGATATACGGCGGGCTTCAACCTGGCGGAGAGCTTCTACGCGGCTTCGATGATGGCGTCGTGGAAGGACCTCGTGATCGGCGACCCGCTCTGCAGCCCCTACGCGAAGTAGCGCGGCGAGCGGCCACAATCTGGCTCGATGAAGGGAGTCGTCCTCGCCGCCGGAAAGGGATCGCGGCTTTATCCGGTCACCCACCACGTTCCGAAGCCGCTCTTGCCGCTGGCGAACCGGCCCACGCTCGAATATGCCTTCGACCGGCTCAAGGAGATGGGCGTGCGCGACGTGTGTGTGGTGGTCGGCGAGGCGGAAGCGCAGATGAAGGCGGCCCTCGGCGACGGCTCGGCCTTCGGGATCCGTCTCGACTACGTCCGGCAGTCCGAACCCCAAGGACTGGCCCACGCCGTCGGCTTCACCCGGGATTTCGTCGACGGCGACGACTTCGTGCTCTATCTGGGCGACGCCATCTACGGCTCGGGCTTCGAGGCCTATGCGGCCCGGTTCCGCGACTCCGGCTGCGCGAACCTGAACATCGTCAAGCCGGTGCCCGATCCGAGCCGCTTCGGTGTCGCCAACGTCGAAGGCGAGCGCATCGTGAAGCTCGTTGAGAAGCCCAAGGAGCCTGAATCGAACCTCGCGATGGCCGGCCTCTACTTCTTCGGCCCCCAGATTTGGGACGTGCTCCCCGATCTGCAGCCCAGCGCGCGAGGCGAATACGAGATCACCGACGCGATCCAGATGCTCGTCGACCGAGGCGAGTCGGTCCTGGCCGGGGTCTACAAGGGGACTTGGTTCGACACCGGTACCCTGCCGTCGTTCCTGGAGACGAGCCGGTTCCTGACCGACGGGCTGGACCTCGTGGGGGCCGGCGCCGAGGTCGTCGGAAAGACTGAGCGCTGCGTGATCGGCGAAGGGGCGAAAGTGACCTGCCGGTCGATGGCCGACGTGGTGGTCCTGCCCGGCTCGAAAGTCGACGCCGACGGCGACCTTCGCCAGATGCTGATCGGTGGCGAGGCGCTCTTCGACGGCGACGCCGAGTGGGAGATCGTGTGGGGCCTGGACCGTGTCGCTGGCCGCGCTTGAGGGTCGCGCCATTAACACGAAATGATGGGCCAGTGTGCCGGTTTTTGCAGTATCCTTAGATGCAGGAGGGAGGTCGATTAAGATATGGCTCAGGACGAGTTCGATCCGGTTGCGTACATCGAAAGCGCTTTTCTAGACACCCGGAAGGAAAGAAAAGCGACGAACGGAGCGCTGGATGTCGGGGTGAAGGTCCCCTCGATATCCGAGTACATCAAGGGAACGGAGGAGAGCGGCGCAAGGGCGGCGGTGCTCGAACCCGTCGATGGCGAAAAGACTCGGTTTCGCAAGCGACAGCTCAGTTCGCCGCGTCCGCGGCGGACGAAGAATCCGGTGGCCGACGGCGCGACGATCGATCCCGAATTGCGGGAGATTTGGTCGGCACTGCCCCGGAACATCCACTTTCTGAGCAGTTTCTTCGACGATTCGGTGACCGCCAACTATTATCGAGGGGAATTCAAGGAGTCGCGAACCGAACTGATCCGCCGGCTGCTCGATCCCGAGTTGACGCTGGAAGAGGTCTCTCGGCTCCTGGGGGTATGCCCAGCGACGGTGCGGCGATATACGAACCGGGGCTGGATGGTCCACCACCGAACCATAGGGGGGCAGCGACGCTTCCGCCTGAGCGGAGTCGTGAAGTTCGTCGAGGAGCACGGAAGACACCCGGAGGGGTAACCGCTCAACGCCTAGAGGCGCTCGCTAAAAGAGATGGCACGGAAGCTGGCCTGGCATGCGCTTTTCGTTCTGGCCGCGATCGCGGTCGGGACCACCCTTAGCTACGGCCCGTGGCAACTCTATCGTGAACAGCGCGCCAAGGCAGAAGATGCCGCCGTTCAAATGAAGGAAGCGGAGCGCGCTCGAGCCGACCTCATTCGCACCCGTAACCGCTACGAAAGCCCGATCGGCCGCGAAGAACTCGCCAGGGAGCGGGGATACCGCCGCCCCAACGAACGCCCCCTCGAAGAGGCTCGCTAAATGCTCGTCGCCCTGCTTGCGTTTCAATTGCCGGCCGCCCTCGACCTAAAGGCGGACGAAACTTGGGCCGACCGAATCACCCTCACCTACACCGACAAGGCGGACGGCTTCACGATGACCTACGTCGATCGTTGGGAGTGGACGGTGGGGAGCGTCGATTCGGATGGGAACGCCTGGTTGAAGCGTCGCCGAAAGAACCTAGAAACGAGGATGGACGGACAGCCGATTCCAGGCGGCGACGAGCAGACCATCAGCCTCACCCTCTCCAGCCGCGGGGCGCTCAAGCAGTTTCAAGCGGGTGAGGTCGACCCTGGGATCGAAACGCGCCTCGCTCGGATTCTCACGGTCATTCTCCCCGCCAGCGCAAAGGACACGACGTGGACCTACGAGTATCCAGACATCGCCGACGCCAAGATTCCCGGCCTCTCGGTCGAGTATCGAGCGATACGGGAGGAAGATCGCACCCGGCTCTCGATCAGCGTCCGTGAACTCGGACGCGCCTATCCGATGACAGGCGCCGGCACCGCCGAACTCGACGCCAAGGGACGCCCCCAGCGGCTCGATCTTCGCCTGAAGTCCGCCATCATCCCCGGCAGCGAGGGCCAGCGCTGCGATCTCCACGTCATTCTCGAGCGCGAGAAGCCTCCCTCCGAAAAGCCCGATCGTTCGGGTGGCCTCCCTTGATCGCCCAGGCCCACAGCGCCACCCTGGTCGGCATCGACGCGGTGCCGATCGACGTCGAAGTCGATCTCCAGGGTGGCCAGCCGATGTTCATCATGGTCGGCCTGCCGGATAAGGCCGTCGAGGAAAGCAAAGAGCGGGTTCGCACGGCAATGCGGAACAGCGAATTGGACTTTCCCTATTCCAAGATCGTCTGCAACCTCGCGCCGGGCGACATTCGCAAGGAGGGCCCTGCGCTCGACTTGCCCATCGCCGCGGCGATCCTCGCCGCGAACGGAGTCGTGCCGCTCGATGAGCTCCGGGACACCGTGATGCTCGGCGAACTGAGCCTCGACGGCAACTTGCGGACCATCGACGGCGCGGTCAGCGTCGCCCTGATGTGCGTGGAAAAGGGCTTCAAGCGTCTGATCTTGCCCCTGCAGAACGCGCCGGAGGCGGCGGTCGCTCCGGGTCTTGAAGTCTATGGCTTGACCACCCTGCTCGAATTGGCTCACCTGCTCAACGGCGCCGGCGTCGTTTCCCCGTATCGGCTCGAAATCCGTGACGAGGATCGTCTGCCCGACTATGGGGTGGACTTCAGCGACGTGAAAGGCCAGCGGCATGCCGTCCGTGCTCTCGAAATCGCCGCTGCGGGCGGCCACAACGTGCTCATGGTCGGCCCCCCGGGCTCGGGCAAGACGATGCTGGCCCGCCGAATGCCGACGATCCTGCCGCCGCTCACCGTCGAAGAGTCGATCGAAGTGACGCGCATCTACAGCGCGAGTGGAAACAAGGGAGGCCGCGAGGGGCTCATCTGGGAGCGACCCTTTCGCTCGCCCCACCACACGACCAGCTACGCGGCCGTCGTTGGAGGCGGCAAGAACCCGAAGCCGGGCGAAGTGACGCTTGCCCACTACGGGGTCCTCTTCATGGACGAGATGCCCGAGTTCGATCGACAGGTGCTCGAGGCGCTTCGACAGCCGCTCGAGGATGGAGTGGTCACCGTGGCTCGTGTTCAGGCGACGCTCGAATTCCCCGCCGAGTGCATTCTCATCGGAGCCATGAATCCTTGCCCGTGCGGCTTCAAGGGTTATCCCGAGGCGAACTGCGTCGGCTCGCCCGCGACCTGCGGACGCTACGCCATGCGCATCAGCGGCCCGTTGCTCGACCGGATCGACTTACACATCCACGTTCCGCGGCTCAAACCGGAGGAACTCCTCTCGATGCAGGAAGGCGAGTCGAGCGCGCCGATCCGAGAACGGGTGTGCCGGGCCAGGGCCCTCCAGGCCGCTCGCCTGGGAAACGCAAGGGTGAATGCCCGAATGACTCCGCGAGAAATCCGCGAGATGATCGGGTTGAGCGACGAATGCCGCACATTTATGAAGACCATCGCCGCCAAGCTCAACCTCTCCGCCCGAGTCTTCGATAGGGTCCTCAAGGTCGCGAGGACCATCGCCGACCTCGCCGGGTGCGAGCAGGTCGAGAAGACGCACCTTGCGGAGGCGGTGCAGTACCGGGAACGGACCGAGCTCTAGGCGAGCTTTTCGAAGAGCAGCCGTTCCAGTGCGACCCGAACCGGCTGGCACTCGATCTTCTCCAGAACTTCCGCCGCGAAGGCGTAGACGAGAAGGGCGCGCGCCTGGTCGCCGGGAATTCCGCGCGAGCGCAGATAGAAGAGCGCATCCTCGCGCATTTGGCCGACCGTCGCGCCGTGCGTGCACTTCACGTCGTCGGCGTAGATTTCCAGCTGCGGCTTGGTGTCGATGGTCGCTTCGGGGGAGAGAAGGATCGCCTGGTTCGTCTGCTTGGCATCGGTCTTCTGTGCGTCTTGGTGGACGTAGATCTTGCCGTTGAACACTCCTCGAGAGCGGCCGTCGAGCACGCCCTTGTAGACCTCGAAGCTATCGCACTGCGGGTAGGCATGGTCGAGCCGGGTGTGGTTGTCGGCGATCTGCTCGCCGTCCAAGACATAGATGCCGTCGAGTCGGCAGTGAAGGTTCGATCCATCGAGAAAAACCTCGAGGTCGTTCCTGGTGAGCCGCCCGCCGTAGGTCACGCTAAAATGACGATAGGTGCTGTCCCGCTCCTGCCGTGCCTTGGTCAGGGCGATGTGAAAAGAGTTCAGGTTTTCGCGCTGAACCTTAACATGTTCGAGCTGAGCATTGGCGGCGACGAACACCTCGACGACTGCGTTGGAGAAGCCGGCATCTTCGCCGATCGAGGCGTAGGTCTCGATGAGGGTCGCCTTGCTTCCTTCTTCCGCGACCACGAGGAGCCGGGGCGCGGCGGCGGCCCGAGAGCCGGTCAAGTGCACGATCTCGATCGGGGCCTCGATGAGGGCGTTTCGGGCGATACGGATGAGGACGGCGGACTCGAAGACGGCAGTGTTTAGCGCGGCGAACGGGTGCGCCTCGAGGTTGGCGAGGGCGCCGAACTGGGCATCACCATTCTCGACCCGCCGCACCTCGAGGCCGGAGGGCAATGGCGCGCCGGACGGAATCCAGACGCCATTAACGAGTGTGATCCGAACTGCGTCGCTGGCGAACCGGTAGGCGTCATCCTTTCCGTCTCTGGTTTCGGAGGGGTGGAAGGTCGCCTCCGTCAGTTCGCGGAGGCTGGTGTACTTCCATTCCTCGTCCTTCGTTGTTGGGATGCCCCGGGACGAAAAAACTGCCCGGCCGCGCTCGCGAAGGGCCTCGAACCCGGAATGACGGCGAGCCAGCCAGTCGGCGAAGGTCGACACGGTGCGCTCCTGGAGGTCGGTGCTCATCGCCGGGTCACCGCGCAGCGGCGACTTCCTCCTCGAGCCAGCCATAGCCCTTCTCCTCGAGCTCGAAGGCAAGTTCCTTGCCACCCGAGCGGACGATCCGGCCATCCATCACGATATGCACGAAGTCGGGCACGATGTAGTTGAGCAGCCGTTGGTAGTGGGTGACGATGAGGAACCCGCGCTCAGGTGTGCGGAGCGTATTCACACCGTTGGCGACCGTCTTGAGAGCATCGATGTCGAGGCCTGAATCGGTTTCGTCGAGGACGCAGAACTTCGGCTCGAGCACCGCCATCTGAAAGATTTCGTTTCGCTTTTTTTCGCCTCCGCTGAAGCCCTCGTTCACCGACCGCTGCATGAGGGACGTGTCGAGATCGAGCAGGGCGATCTTCTCTTTGATGAAACTCATGAAGCTCAATGCGTCGATTTCGGCTTCGCCACGGGCTTTGCGGATCGCGTTGACGGCGGCGCGAAGGAAGTAGGTGTTGCTGACCCCCGGAATCTCGACCGGATATTGGAACGCCATGAAGAGGCCTGCCGCGGCACGCCCTTCAGGATCCATATCGAGCAGGTCTTCACCCAAAAACTCGACGGAACCTTCGGTGACTTCATACGGGTCCCGTCCAGCGAGGACGTTGGCGAGGGTGCTCTTACCGGAGCCGTTCGGCCCCATCACGGCATGAACTTCGCCGGCTCCGACCCGCAGGTCGATGCCCTTGAGGATCTCTTTGTCCTCGACGCAAGCGTGGAGATTGGTGACTGTCAGCATGGGTGGTCGTCGCCTTCTACGTCGCTGGCGCCGTCGTCGGCGGCGCGTTGCGCGTGAATCTATACGATTTTAGCATGATTCGTTCTCCGTGCCCTGCGGCGCTGGGAGCGTTAGGTTCGGCAAGAATCTGCGTTCGCACGAGGGAGGTGCTGTGATACTATGAAGGCATCCTTTGTCGCATCCCTAATAGGAGCAATCGTATGTCCCGATCGAATCGTGGTCCGGCATGGGCCGGGCTTGCCAGTTTATTCCTCGCCGCCTCGCTCTCCGCGACGGCCGCCGGCCCAGACGAGGCGCAGACCAAGTTCTTCCCTCGCGAGCCCCTTCCCAAGAACTCCCTAGGTCTACCCGCCCACGCACCAAACACGGTCCTCGTCGCGTTCCAACCTGCCGTCTCTCGAAAGGACCGGTACCGGCTCTTCGAGCAGCTTGGGCTCAAGGTCGACAAGAAGGCCCTTAATCCCTACTTCTTTCGACTTCACCTCTCCAAGGAGGCTTTAGGTCGCGGGGCGACCGTAGAATCGACACTCAAATCTTTGCTCGTCGATGACCGTGTTCGGGTCGCCGAGCGCGATTGGAAGGTCAGCATCCAGCAAACTTATCCGAACGATGCGCGCTTCAGCGAGCTTTGGGGCATGCACAACACGGGGCAGACGGGCGGATCGGTGGACGCCGACATCGATGCTCCTCTTGCTTGGGCCAATCAGACGGGCTCGAGTTCGGTGAAGGTCGCCGTCATCGACACGGGGATCGACTACACCCACCCCGACCTCGCGGCAAACTGCTGGGTCAACCCCGGTGAGATTTCCGGCAACGGTATCGACGACGACGGGAACGGCTACATCGACGACGTCCGAGGCTACGACTTCGTCAACGGTGATGGAGACCCTATGGACGATCATTCCCACGGCACCCACTGCGCGGGAACGATCGGCGCGAAGGGAAACAACGGCATCGGTGTCGTGGGAGTCTGCTGGAACGTGAGCCTGATCGGCGTGAAGTTCCTGAGTGCTGGCGGTGGCGGCTCGACCAGCGACGCCATTCTCTCGGTCGACTACGCGCGCATCGTGGGCGCAAACGTCATGAGCAACAGTTGGGGCGGCGGCGGCTTTAGCCAACTCCTTCTGGACGCCATTCTGCGCGCCGAGTCGGCCGGCATCCTCTTTACTGCGGCTGCGGGCAATAGCGGCAGCAACCTCGACAGTTCGGCTTTCTACCCGGCCAGCTACCTCACTAATCTGAGCACGGGCATGGCGGTCGGCGCCAGCACTCACAGCGACACCCGGGCAGGGTTCTCCAGTTACGGCGCGACTACCGTACACATCTTTGCTCCAGGTGAGAACGTGCTGAGTTCCGTCCCATTCGCCCTCAATGCATCGGGATACGATGTCTTCAGCGGTACTTCGATGGCGACGCCCCACGTTTCTGGTGCGGCGGCCCTCCTGAAAGCACACTTCCCGGGTGATTCGATGGCCCAGATCAAGGCTCGCCTTATGAATAGCGCGGAGGCGGTTCCCGCTCTGGCGGGGCTCTCGCTCTCTGGACGACTCAACGCCTACAACTCGATGGACAACGACTCAACGCCCCCCGGCACGCCGAGCGGCTTCGTCGGCATCAAGCGATCTGCCGGAACGATTCGGCTGCAGTGGGTCTCCTCCGGAGACGATGGCGGGACGGGGACCGCAAGCCAATATGACATGCGAGTGAGCTCCTCACCGATCAACGCCGGGAACTTCAACGCGGCGCGGCGGGTCACTTCGGTTCCGGCTCCCGAGGTCGCTGGCACGCTCCAGAATGGCGCGGCCAATGGTCTCTTCCCGAACACGAGCTACTACTTCGCGCTGAAGGCATTCGATAACGTCGGCAACTCGTCGGGAATCGTCACTGCCGGCCCCTACACGACGATGGCGGCCCTCTGGGCCGACAATATGGAGGGCGCGTCCAACTTCACTCCCCAAGGCGGATCGCTGTGGGCACTCACGAACGCTCAAAGCTCGAGCCCGACACAAAGCTGGACCGACAGCCCCGGCGACAACTACGGCAACAACGTAAACGCATTCCTGCGGCTTACGAATCCGGTTGCGATTACTGGCCCGACCATCATGAGATTCATGTGCAAGTCGAGCCTGGAGCGGAACTACGACTACCTCTATGTCGAGGCCTCGACGAACGGCACCACCTGGAACCAACTCTTGCGCACCGACGCGAGCTTCGACTGGGCGCCCGTTAGCGTGGGCTTGAACGACTACATCGGCCAGAACGTCCAGATCCGGTTCCGGCTGACGACCGACGGCAGCGTGGTCTACGATGGCGTCTACATCGATGATCTCGTGTTCACGATGATGACGACCTTCTTCTCCGACAACGTCGAGAGTGGCCCGACGTTCACGGGGCAGTTCCCTTGGGCGATCACCACCGAGGCGTTCAGTAGCCCGACCCGATCCTGGACCGATAGCCCAGGCGGCGACTACGGAGTCGACAACCTCGATATCTCCCTGACCCAGAACGCATCGGTCGCGATACCGGCGGTCGAGAATCCGTTGGTTTTCTTCCGGATGATCTACGACCTCGAGCCCAGCTACGACTACCTGACCGTTTATTCCTCCAGTGACAACGGGGCGACCTATCAGGCGTCCTCGGCCTTTACCGGCACCAACATGACCTGGTCGACCTATACCGCGCCACTCGGTTCCGGCGGCACCGCTCGCGTCCGCTTCCGGATGACCACCGACTACAGCGTGAACGACTACGACGGCGTCCACATCGACGACATCACCTTCGCTGGCGAGCCCTGCGAGGCGATCGTCTCGACGAGGCCGATCAGCGGCACGATCACGCTGCAAGACTGGCTCGGGGCGGTTCCCGGAGTTCCGATCGTCGTGGAGGTGCGCGCGGTCGGAAGCACCACGCCTCTCGAAACGTTGCCCACGACGCTGGGCGCGGGCGGGACCTTTACGGTTCAGACCGCGCTCGCGCCCGGCAACTACGACGTGGCGGTCAAGGCGCCGCGCTGGCTCCGCAAGGTCGCGGGCAACCGCACCCTTAGCGGCGGCGGAATGACCGGCGTGAACCTGAGCCTGCCCAACGGCGACGAAGATGGCGATAACGAGATCGCGATCGGCGACTACTCGCTGCTCTCGGCAAACTTCGGTTCAGCCGGCCCGGTGGGCGACATCAACGGGGACGGCGAGGTCGACATCGCCGACTTCGCGATCATGTCGGCGAACTTCGGCATGCTCGGCGACGACTAGGCCAGGCGGCCCGCAAAGCCCCCGCTCCTTATAGGGATCGGGGGCTTTTCTGCGTCGAAGACATTAGTTCAGGGTGCTTCGACCAACGCCGATCGAAGTACAAGACTGGTGAGAATTGGGTGTGAGGGTTGATAATAGCTCCGCAAAGTTGTGATAGAGTAGGGGCAGACTGTAATGAAAGGCACTTCTGCGGTGCCGAGGTTTCGGGCCGCACTTTGGAGGGGGAAATGAAAGCCCGGCTATCGATTGGAGTTTCTCTGTTACTCGTCGTTTTGACGATTCTCGCACTCACGCACCGGTCCGCAGAGTCACAGCCTCAGACGAAGGCACTCGTGCATTTGCAGTCCGCGTCGCCCGGTACTACTCAAGTCGGGCACACCCATATCAATGGAACGGCAATAGCGGGCCAGTTCCAGGGTGGCGGCAGCGGTCTTTCAGGAGTGAACGCCGACCTGTTGGACGGCATCAACTCCACCGGTTTCGCCCTTTCCAGCCACAATCATTCGGGCGCACAGATCATTAGTGGGACAATCGCAGACGCGAGGCTCAGTTCTAATGTCGGCCTCCTGAACAACACCCAGGGCTGGGCCGGAAGAAACAACTTTTCGCACCCAATGAATATCTTCTCCGGAGATGGGGCAGGACTGACCAACCTCAACGCCTCGAACCTGACCAGCGGCATCCTCCCCAACGAACGGCTTTCGGGCACTTACTCGGGCACGATGACGTTCTCGAACGCAGCAAACAGCTTCACCGGGAGTGGAGCGGGGCTCACCGGAGTAGACGCCGACTTGCTTGACGGACTGAACAGCACCGCCTTCCTGCAGAGCGTGCCAAACCCCTTAAGCCTATCTAGCCTGCAAGCCGGCTCGCATGTGGTCAGAGGAATCAACACTGCAACGGCCTCGAATTCGGCGGGGGTGCAAGGCGAGAGCCCAGCGATCGGGGTTCGCGGGCGGTCAACCGGTACTGCCGCAAACTCATTTGGGGGCCACTTCAAGAGCGACAGCCCGCTAGGCACGGGAGTCCATGCCGAGTCTATCGGGACCACGGGAGTTCTTGGGCGCTCCAGCGCGTCGTCGGGGCTGTCATTTGGTGGGGTATTCGAATCTTGGAGCACATCTGGTACCGGCGCATTTGCATGGGCGACGGCCGGTACGGGCGCCACCAATGGGGTTTGGGGGATATCGTCCAGCACCGACGGTCGAGGAGTGTATGGGTCCGCCGATGCGTCATCCGGAACTACCTATGGCGGGTTCTTCGAATGCAACAGCCCGTCAGGATACGGAGTGTATGCATCGACCGCCGGCACTTTTGCGGTGTATGGAAGGACCACCAAGACGACCGGGGAAACCAGGGGAGGTTACTTCCAGTCGATCAGCAGTTCAGGTACTGGCGTGTTTGGGGCTGCCCACTCGGCCACAGGGGTGACCTATGCTGGCCAGTTCCAGAATCTGAGCTCGAGCGGCTACGGCGTGTACGCGATTAGCGCAGGCCCGTACGGTGTGGTGGGTATCTCGACGGATACGAACTCCGGTAGCGGCGGGTGGTTCGAGACCAACGCTCCGATCGGAAACGGGGTCTACGGGCGAGCCAGTTCCACGTCCGGCGTCACTTACGGGGTGTTGGGCCAAACCGACAGCGTTTCAGGCCGAGGGGTGCATGGAGTCGCAACGACCACGAGCCCGACGAATACACCGTACGGCGTGCTCGGAACTGCATCGGTCGCGACCCTGGGCTTTGGGGTTTACGCGCTCGGAGACATGGGCGCCAGCGGCGTAAAGCCATTTCGCATCGACCACCCTCGGGACCCGTTGAACAAGTACCTGCTGCACTATTCGACCGAGTCACCTTTTCCACAGAACTTCTATAGCGGCAACGTCGTAACGGACGGAGGCGGCCGCGCTTGGGTCGATCTACCCGAGTACTTCGGGGATATCAACACCAATTACAAGTACCAACTCACGGTGGTCGACGAGAGCGATGACTTCATCCTGGCCAAGGTCTCCCGAGAAATCCAGGGAAACCGCTTCCAGATCCGGACGAGCAAGGGGCACATCAAGGTGTCGTGGCGTGTCGAGGCCGACAGAGACGACCAAAGAGTACGTTTCGACCGACCTTCGGATGTAGTTGACAAGACTGGCCATGAGAGAGGCGTCCATCAGCATCCGGAGTACTTCGCAGAACCCGAAGAAGGACACCGTAGGCGACCGAGATGAGACTTGGCGGGAGCGTGTAGGAATCGAACCCACCCGACCCCTTTCGAGGTCACACTGGTTTTGAAGACCAGGAGGCACACCAGCACCCATTCGCTCCCAGGACCGGGGTTTTACCTGGCGGGCTATTGGAGGCGCGCACCCAGAGGAACATCCCGCTCCGGTACAGCGAGAACCACGCGTCCGGCCTCGTCCACAAATCCGCACACGAGCACTTCGGATACAAAGCCGGCGATCCGCTTCGGCGCCAAGTTGACCGCGGCGACGACGAGACGGCCCTGAAGGGTCTGTGGCGCATAGAGGTCGGTGATTTGCGCGCTCGAAGTCCTCGTTCCGAGCTCACCGAAGTCGATCCGTAACCGATAGGCCGGCTTGCGAGCCTCGGCAAACGGCTCCACGGCAACGATCCGCCCCACCCGAAGATCGACGCGTTCGAAGTCCTCCCAAGAAATGCTGGGCATGTCCTGATCCTACACCAGTCCATGCGTGGCACAATCGGGGCATGGTCTCTGCGATCCTATGCTACGGCGCGATGGTCATCGGCCAAGCGGCGCCCTACGACCCGGGGCGGCACGCCGGATTCCTCGAGCAGCGATTCACCCTGATTCGCGAGACGATTCGGAAGCTGGACGCCAAGAAGATCGAGGTCAAGGTCGCGGTCGAACGTTTCGGGAAGACGCTCGGTGAGTGCCGGCGCATGCAGCCTCAGGTCACCGAGTACATGAACAAGCAGTCCGGCAACGGGACCCGAATCCTGCGCCTCATCCAGGCCCAGGGCCTCTTCGAGGCCTACCTCTCGAGCGAGATTCTCGCCCTCGATGGGGACGCGGAGTCGAAGTCGCTGGTCAAGGTGCTCGAACTGCGGCTCGCCAAGGCGATCCCCGACTTGGGTAAGTGAAACTGCCGATCTTGTGCTACCACAAGGTCGGACCTCAGGCCGAGGAAGGCCGCCGGCTCAATATCGAGCCCACGGCTCTCACCTATCACGCCGCCTTCTTTCTGCGGCGTGGGTACCAGACGCTCCTTGCCCGAGACCTCGCGGAGGACTGGCCCGAACGGGCCGTCTGCTTCACCTTCGACGACGGCTACGAGTCTACGCTCACGCACGGCCTCGATGCGCTTCGGCGGGCAGGGGCGGTCGGCTCGATCTACGTCGTGACCGACGCGGTGGGGAAGGATTCCTCATGGGACGCCGGCAACGAACGTCCTCTGGCCGATTGGTCCCGTTTGCTGGAGGCGCAAACGGCGGGATTCGAGATCGGCAACCACACCAAGTCGCATGCCCGGCTCGGCGACTTGGACGAATCCCGCCAGGCGGCCGAGATCGAAGGAGCCCATGAGGCCCTCGCCCGTCAGGGCATCGAGAGTTCCTCTTTCTGCCTGCCCTACGGCAGTCGCAACGACGCGACCCCGGCGGCCATTCGCGCCGCGGGTTACCGCGTCGGCTTGGCTCTCTCTCGCCGGTCGGCCACGCCCAGCGATGATCGCCTCCTCCTGCCCCGAGTCGTCATCGCCTACAGCGACCGCATCCCCCAACTGCTCTATAAACTCCAGATTCGACCGCTGCTGCCGAAGCTGAGGCGGCGTCCGGATTACGTCCGCTAGGATCGGCAACATCTACCGCCCGAGAAACGCCTCCCCCCAAGGTGGGGAGGCGGGTGCGCGCGGCGTAACGGTAGGGGCCAACCCTCGTCTTCGGCGTAGGACACCGTCGGAGAGCGCGGCGAACCGGGGAAAGGTGCCACTCTAGCCCGGCGGCAATGCTCTCCCTCCGCCTGCCCTTTCGCTCTCGCAGCGAAAGGGAGGGGGTCTGCGTCCCTCGCGATTGCCGGAGGCCTGGCGTTGGCCTACCCGATGGACTCTTCATGGACTCTGGCAGGACCCTTCGTGGACTCTTAAGCCGCGGAAGAGTCCTTTCACAGTCCTTAGACGGTGTTCGAAGAGTCCTGGAAGAACCTCCGCGGTCGACCGACAATAGGGGTATGGCCAAGGTTTCCGCATCCGCATTGTTCGACCAAATCGCCGGCCGCCTCGATGCCGTCAGCGTCGTGCGCACCCGCACGGGGCTGGCGATACGTCGCGCACCGAAGTTCAGGAAGGTCCTCACGCCCGCTCAGCACGAGACCACGGTTCGGCTCAAGGCGAGCGCGGAACTGTGGCACGACCTGACACGCGCCGAAGTCGCCCAATGGCAAGCCTACGCCGACTCGATCACCCTGACGAGCGACACGAACGGCAAACGCTACCACCCGATCGCTTACAACGCCTTCACCCGATTAACCACCAAGTGGATGCAAATGCATCCCGACTGGCCCGAAACCGAGGGACCGCCGCGGACGCCGCCCCTGACCCACGCCAATCTCTCTTCGGTGGCTCTAACCGTTCAACCCATCCCGGGCGGTCTTCGTGTCGGCGCAGACTACGCCTTGCCCGAAGGGCAGGTCATAGAACTCCTCTACCAGCGCCTTCCCGGACCCCATCGACGGCCCGGTAACCAGTACGTTACGCTCGCCTTCGTCGAGTTCGAGCCCGGCTCCCTCTGGGTGGATGTACCCTTCCCTCCGGGCTCGTACGCTTTGGCCTACCGCACTGCCTTCCGCCCCACCGGCGAACAGTCACCTCTTGGCATTCTGGGCGCGTACCGGGTGGAATGAGCGTTGGTCCTGTGGCCTCGCTTTGGGGCCGCCAGCTTCTCAGCAAAGCAGCGCCGCCAGGTTGCCGCAACGTCGCCATTAAAGGCCGATGACGGATGAACGGACCGCGTGTCGGCATTCTCCGCGCAAATTTACGCGTGCGGAATGGGCCTATTCTTGCTATGATGAATGCAGCAGCACTGCCGATGCGCTTCCGGCATCAATCCGCTGCGAGGAGCCTCACTTTGAAAACTCGGCTAACTATTGGAGCATCCTTGCTCACCTTGATCTTGGCGGTCCTCGCTATCTCGCATCGCGTGGCCGAATCACAGCCTACGGCAAGAGCCTTGGTCGTGCTGCAGGCGACGACGCCGGGTACTGCACAAACAGGCCATGTCAATGTCAGCGGGACCATACGCGCGGGCAATTACTTTGGGAGCGGCGCCAACCTGACAGGTCTGAACGCATCGAGTATTGGGACCGGCACGCTTAGTGATGCCCGCCTCAGTTCCAACGTGGGACTTCTCAACAACACACAGGGATGGATAGGGCGAAACAACTTCTCGCATCCGAGCAACATCTTTGTCGGCGACGGCACCGGTCTAGCGAACGTGAACGCCAATTTGCTCGATGGACTCGACAGCACAGCCTTCCTGCAGAGCGTTCCGAACCCTCTCTTTCTGTCGGGTGCCCAGCCAGGAAGCTTCGTGATTCGAGGCGTCAACACCGACGCCGGTGCGAGTGCGATGGGCGTGCTCGGTGAAAGCCCGGGTATCGGAGTCCGAGGGATTGCCTCGGGCAGTTCCGGGATCGGCGTCCAGGGGACGGCGACGGCTGCTTCGGGTGTAGTCAACGGTGTCTTCGGCCAAGCGAACAGCACCTCCGGAAGGGGCGTCAACGGTCACGCGACAGCCAGTTCCGGCGTCACCTATGGCGTTATCGGCCAGACCGAGAGCACATCGGGTCGCGGCATTTACGGCTTTGCGAACGCCGATTCCGGCACCACGTACGCAGGGTTCTTCGATAGCGATAGTAGTTCCGGATACGGGGTATTCGCTACCTGCGCAGGATCCTACGGGATTTTTGGTCAGTCGACGCTGACTACCGGGCTCGCTTATGGGGGCTACTTCCAAGGCTCGAGCCCAGACGGCTATGCCGGCTACTTTACGGGACCGGGTGTCGGGATTCGAGTAACGAGCACGGGGCACGACGCTGTCAGCGCGACGACGTCCGCTACGGGGCGAGCGGGCGTTTTCGGTTCCAACACTGCGACTTCAGATACGACGTTCGGCGGGTACTTCGCTACCAATAGTCCCGATGGAGTTGCCGGCCACTTTACGGGCGGGCCCGGAGTTGGTCTCAACGCCGTGAGCACGGGCAACTATGGAATCTTTGCGACGACGTCCGATCCGGATCGGGCGGGCATCTATGCGAGGAATATCGCCAACTCGGGTAACGCCATAGGAGGTTCCTTCGTCTCAAACAGTCCCACGGGCTATGGAGTCGTCGGTACATGCGACGTGTCCCAATTGGCATTCGGCGTGTATGCGGTGGGCGATTTTGGGGCGAGCGGTGTAAAGACATTCCGGATCGACCACCCCACCGATCCCCTGAACAAGTACCTTCTCCACTATTCGACAGAATCTCCGTTCCCACAGAACTTCTACGTCGGCAATGTCGTAACCGACGCTGGTGGTCGTGCGTGGGTGGATTTGCCGGACTACTTTGCGGACATCAACACGAACTTCAAGTACCAACTGACGGTAATCGATTCGAGTGACGACTTCATCGTGGCCAAAGTGTCTAGAGAGATCGAGGGCAACCGTTTTCAAATCCGCACCAGCAAAGGCAACGTTAAAGTGTCATGGCGGGTCGACGCCGACCGGGACGACCTTCGCATCAAAGCCTCTCGACCGTCCGACGTGCGAGAAAAGAGCGAGAGCGAAAGGGGTGAGCTTCAGCATCCCGAGTTTTACGGCATGCCCCGAAAGGAGCGACCCGTTCCGCCTGGCTAGTGCCTCGCGTACTCGCGCGATACGAGTTGCACCGTTGCCGAGTCTAGCCCCGGCGTACCAGCCGCGCGTAGAGCAGGCTCTCCAACCCGTGGGTGCGGACCATGCCCGTCATCTGGCTCTGTTCCAGCGAGGTCGTGTCGTCGAACGACGCAGCGGCTTCGCTGTAGAGGGCCCAATCGGAGTCGCGGCCCAGCACCGTCATGCCTCCCTTGAAGAGCCGCATCCGCACCGTGCCCGAAACGCGCCGCTGAACCTGGCCGATGAAGGCGTTCAGGTCCTCCATGAACGGGTCCCACCAGAGGCCCTGGTAGGCGAGTTCGGCCCATTGCGCGTCGACTTGGGCCTTGAACGCGCGCTCGGCGTGAGTGGTGACGAGGGCCTCGAGCGCCCGATGCGCCGCAATGAGGAGTACTGCGCCGGGGCACTCATAGTTCTCTCGCACCTTCAGCCCGATGAGGCGATCCTCCATGATGTCGATCCGTCCGACCCCGTGCTTTCCTGCTAGGCTGTTCGCTTCGGCGATGACCTGGAGCGGCGTGCCCGAGACGCTGCCGATGCGCACCGGGACGCCCGCCCGGAACTCCACTTCGACCGTCTCCGGCTCGCCTGGCGCTGCGGCGAGGGAGGCGGTCCATTGGAAGATCTCTTCCGGCGGCTCGTAGTTGGGGTCCTCGAGGCGTCCGCCCTCGATCGAGCGCCCCCAGAGGTTCTCGTCGATGGACCAGATCTTCTCCTTGCTCTGCCCGATGGGCGCGCCCACCCGCTCGGCGTAGTCGATCTCCCAGGTGCGGGTGAGGTTCATCTCGCGGATCGGCGCGAGGATGGGGATATCGGGGGCGAAGAGGCGCAGGCCGAACTCGATCCGGAACTGGTCGTTCCCCTTGCCCGTGCACCCGTGGACGAAGGCATCGACCCCGCCGACCGCGTGCGCGACCTCGGCCGCCTTCTTGGCGATGAGGGGCCGGGCGATGGCGGTGCTGAGGGGGTACCCGAAGTAGTCGGCGTTCGCCGCGATGGCGGGCGCGCAGTACTCGGCGGCGAACTCCTCCTTGACGTCGGCGACATGGTGCTCGCACCCCATTTCTCTCGCGCGATCAGCAGCCTGGCGCACATCGGCTTCGGGCTGCCCCACATCGACGGTCAGGGTGACGATCTCTTCGAACCCCTGCTCGCGCATGAGGGGGATGCAAACCGTGGTGTCGAGCCCACCGGAGTAGACGATGAGTGCCTTCTTCATGGGCCTATTGTGAAGCCTTCCCGAGCGGCAATTCGTGGCCCAGCGCGGTGCCGTGGGCTCTCCCACTCCGATCTCTTCCTCTCGCGAGCGAACGGAAAGAGAAAACGGAGGCCCCGCCCGGGGTGCGGACGAGGCCAGATGGGTGGGTGCTACGACGACGAGGGTTCAGTTCGCCGCCGGGCATTGCACTTCGGTCAGAAGTGACGCCCCCATCTTGGCCCATCGGCTGGCGCTCAGGGCAAGGGTCCGAATACCAGGTTTGTAGGAAATCAGGTAGGCGACGAACGCCCTCTCCTGCCCCGGAGGAGAGGGCCGGTGAGCGCAGCGAACCGGGGAGAGGTCCGAACCCGGGAGACGTTTGGCTCAGCCCTGGCCGGCGTACTGCGCGACGATTCGCTGCTTCCGAGTCTGGTTGGTGAGCGAATAGGGGAACTGGGGATCGTCGTTGGTTCCGATCAGGATGACTTCGCCGGTCTTCCATCCCGTCATGATCGTGCCGTCCTTCGGGGCGACCTGCCACCGCGTGTTGTTGCCCAGCGTGATGACGTAGCCGCGATTCGGCTTGTCCTTCAGGATCCAAGTCTCGCCGATGCCGGTATAGGTCCTGGGAATGTTGTCTCGCACGCCGCCCGAGCCGATTCGGCCCTCGAGCACGCCGACTCGCTGGTTCAGCGAGGCGACCTGCAACTCGAGCGATCGGACCCGCTCTTCGAGGGTCGACTGGCGCGCAGAAACCGGACTGCGAGTGGCGAGGATCGTGAGCACGAGGATGGCGGCGGTGAGGGTGAGAACGAGAGATTTCATAGCTTCAGTATGCAGGCTCTGCCTACTCGATTGGACGCCCACGACTCGCAAAGCGTGACGCTTGGGAGAGAACCGGGTACGCCGCCCGTCACACGATCTCGATCGCGTGAAACTCGATCTCCCCTCCGCATCCGGCGTGTACGAAGCGTCGTCGCCGCGGCAGACGCCTTGCTCGTCGAATGAGCACCGAGCAGACCAGGCATCGGTAGACCACAACCTGGCGGATGCGGTTTCGGCGGCAGGGGTATCGATGCTTCGTGTCCGGTGCGGAGCCGAGTTCGATCATCGCCTGGCGCCACGCGGCCCCGTGTCCACGACCCTCGTCGCCGTGGCGACTGAATGCCAGCAAATGAGCGAACTCGTGGATCAGAGTTTCCCGAAGACGCTCTCCGTCGGTCAAGACGTGAGCGCTTAGCGAGATCGCCCATCGATCGTAGTGAGCCATGCCGGCGGTCGTCCGGTACCGCCGCCACTCCAGCGAAGGTCTCCGCAGACCGAATCGCCTGCTCATCTCCTCGACGAGTCCCTCGGCGAGCGCATGGAGATCCTGGCAGGGCGGAGCGAGGCTCATTCTCGTCGGCGGGCCGGCTGGGGCTCGAACCACTTGGCGTTCGCTCCGGGTTCGATCTCGGCGGCGAAGGCTTCCAGCAAGCGCCGCGCGTCGGACTCGAAGTGGTGGCTGCCACTCACTTCGCCCTGCCAGATCGTCTCGATGACCCACTCCGGAACGGGCAGGAACACGATCCGTTCCGGCGGGACCGAGGCGACGGTGAGGACGGTCGCCGAGGAGAGGGCATCCGAGAAGATGAACTCCATACGGACGAGGGTGGGTTCGAAGGTCACGGCCCCCATGAGCGGCGAGCCCTTGGCCCGGCCCTCCTTCAAGACCTCCTCGTCGTAATCGCCCTCGGAAGGCGGCCGCCCCGCGACGAGATCGTCGAGAACACGGCGTCGCAAACTGGCCACCCAGGCATTGAGATTCAAGGCATCTCTCCCGCTGCCCACCGGAACCCGCGCCGCATCAGCTCGCGTGGAACCGGCTCCTCCAGCACCGAGCGCTGGTGCCCGAGGGCGTTGTAGAACACTCGCCCGCGGCCGTACGATTTGGTCCAGACCTGAGGCATCCGGCAGGCATTCCCGGCGTGGGGTCCGTCGTGGTCGGGGTGGGGAAACTCGGTATAGGCCAGCACTCGGTTGCCCGGGTCCGTGTGGAGGTAGTACTGCTCGCTGACCACCTCGAAGTCGTCGAGGCCCTCCGTGATCGGGCTCGGGACGCTGCGGTCGACCACGACCCGGTATCGCACGCCGTCGTTGCCGGGATGGGCCACCCACTGGCCCCCGGTCAGAAACTGCCACTCGGTGGAGGCCCGGAAGGCGTCGCACATGCCGCCGTGGCAGCCTGCCATCCCCACGCCTTCGTCGGCGACAGCGCGTAGGACGGGCCCCAGCTGCTCCGCCGTGATCTCGCTCATCGTGACGACTGGGACGATGAGAGACAGCCCGCGCATCCGGCCGGGATCGGCAAACGCATCGAGCGAGTCCGAAACATCCACCTCGAACCCCTCGCCGCGCAGCATCGAAGCGAAAAGATCAGCGACGCGGTCCGGCTCGTGCCCGTCCCAGCCACCCCACACCACAAGCGCTCGCCGATCCATCGGCGGGAGAATACTCGCTCGCGGCTCTGCCGAACCCGCCCTCTGGAGTGCGCGGGCTCGACCGCGCTTTCGGAGTGCCATTCAGCGTTGCTACCACGCACTAGAGGCAGGCCCGCGGCATATCGAATACCTAATGCGGGTGCGTTTGCTCCCACTTGCTAGCGGCAGGCCCCGCGAGTAGGCATCTCCCCAAGATCTCCCCTGCGTTGCATCCATGTGTGATAGGCGTGCCCAGCAAAGCGCCGTCAAGCCGGCGCACTCCACACGGAAATCTTCGATCGGTTCCTCGCGGGGCATCTCCAGTAAACTACCGCCGATGCGCGTCCTGGTTGCCGACAAGTTCGAAGAGGTGGGCCTCGCGGGCCTTAGGGAGTTGGGTGTCGAGGTCGATTACGACCCTGCGCTCGAGGGCGATTCGCTCGGGGAGCGACTCCGGTTTTCCGGCGCCGACGTGCTCGTCGTGCGATCGACCAAGGTCACCGACCCGATGCTCGAGGGTGGGCGATTGTCCCTCATCATTCGGGCCGGCGCCGGCTACAACACGATCGATGTCGACGGCGCGAGCCGACGCGGCATCTACGTTTCGAACTGCCCGGGCAAGAACTCACAGGCCGTTGCGGAGCTGGCGTTCGGGCTCATCCTCGCCTGCGATCGGCGCATTCCGGACAACGTCTCCCAACTCCGCGAAGGTCGATGGAACAAGAAGGGCTTTGGCAAAGGACGAGGTCTCTACGGGCGAACGCTCGGCCTGATCGGCATGGGCAAGATCGGTCAGGAAATGGTCGGCCGAGCCCAGGCGTTTGGCATGAACGTGGTCGCCTATAGCCGGTGGATGACACCCGACATTGCCGCCGCGCTCGGCATCGGCCGAGCGGCGACGACGACGGAAGTGGCGGCCCAGAGCGACGCGATCTCGGTGCACGTTTCACTGACCGAGCAGACCCGCGGCCTGCTCGGGCGGGAGTTCTTCGAGGCGATGCGGCCGGGGGCGATCTTCGTCAATACGAGCCGCGCCGAGGTCGTCGATCAGGCGGCCCTGCTCGCTGCCGTGGAGGGTAAGCCGCTCATCGCGGGCATCGACGTCTTCGAGGGTGAGCCGAGCGGCGGCGAGGGCACCTACGAGGGCCCGCTCCAGAGCGCTAAGAATGTGTACTGCACCCACCACATCGGGGCCAGCACCGATCAGGCCCAAGAAGCCGTCGCTCAAGAGACCGTCCGCATCGTCCGCGAGTACCTCCATTCGGGGATGGTGCCGAACGTGGTCAACGTCCGAAAGACCGAGATCGCGACCCACCTCATGGTAGTGAGGCACCTCGATCGTGTGGGGGTGCTCGCCCACGTCTTGGGAGTGCTGAAGGACGAGGGCGTGAGCGTGCAGGAGATGGAGAACATCGTGCTGGGCGGCGCCCAGGCGGCCATCGCCCAAATCGCGCTCGACAAGGCCCCGACCGACGCGGGCCTCATGAAGATCAAGATGAACGAAAACGTCTTCGACGCCACGCTGTTCCCGCTCGATCGGGGCTAACGGCATGCGCTTGTCGTCGAGCAACGAGAGGTGGGAAGCCGGCCGTCTTCTGACACTGACCGACGGGGTCTTCGCGATCGTGATGACCCTGATGGTGCTCGATATCCGCATTCAGGAGGGCCTGGACCACCAGCAGTTCCTCCATTCGCTGAGGGAGATCTGGCGTAACGTTCTCTACTACTTGCTTAGTTTCTTGATCCTCAGCAAGATCTGGATCGGCCATCACTGTAGGTTCAATGCGATCGCCCAAGTGGACCGCGTTTTCGTTGGCTTGAGTCTGGCTTCGTTGGCGCTCATTGCTCTGGTGCCGGCGCTGACGAACCTCGTAGGAGACTATCCGCACGAGCCGCTGGCGGGTATGTCCTATTGCGGGCTTTTCTTCCTGATCGGCGTCATCGATTTCTGGGGTTGGGAGTACGCGCTCGACCGAGGTCACCTCATGGCGGACAAGCTTTGCGAGGATGATGTTCGCACTTGGACGTTCGTCCGGCTCGCCCTTCCCACGATTGCCCTGATATGCTTCGCGCTGGCGATCTTCATCCCCGCAGAAGCGCTTTACGTCTTCCTGGGACTGACGATCGTGGCCCCGTTCCTTCGCCGCTGGTTCAATCCACCGAGGCCGGCTAGCCCTTCTTCTTGACCGAGATGTCGATCTTCGGCTTGGCGATCTTCTTTTTGGGAGTCGCTTTGGGCTCGGGCGCCTTGGTTGGCGTGGCTGCCGGCTTCTTGGGCGGTTCAGCCTTGGGGGTGGGCTCAGACTTCTTGGATCCGGTCTCTCCCCGGGCGGCGGCGAGCGCCATCGACGACGCACTCTTGGTCGAGCTCGCCGGTTCCTTCGGTTTGGGGGGTACCGCCTTTGCCGGTGGGGTGGGAGCCGGCGGAGGACTCGCATTCAGTGCGGTGGTCGACTCCCCAGGCTTCGCGACCCAAGTTGCGACCGTGATCCACCGGGCGGGATCGTACAAGAACGCCTTCCTCGGTGCCGCGGCCGGCGCCCAGGCGAGCACGCCGACGCCGGTCATGCGGGCCTCGGTGCCGATCGGAACCCGCACCTCGGCGCCGGTCTCGACGTAACGCAGGGTGACGCCCTTGGCATCGTCCGAGCGGATCAGGAGGGGCTTAGCCGAAAAGAAGCTGAGGCTATCTCGCGATTCGGCGTAGTCGGTCCGTGCCATCGTCGTCAAGTCGACGCTGCCAGCAATCTGGGTTCCGTAGCCCGTCCGCTCGACGAACAGGACCGTCTGGTGCCCGGGCTGGACCGAAGCCCTCAGGAGCCCTTGGCCGAACTTGGTGAAGGAAACCGAGCCATCTTCGAGGTTGTAGGCCGACATTCCCCAGTCGTCGCCAAGGCGACCGACCGACGCGATGCGGGTCGCGCGATAGAAAAGCTGGTTGTCGATCATGCCTTGCGCGAAACTCGAAGACGGCATCTTGCCGACGAACTCCGGCTTGGGCTCTTCGGCAGTGGCATCGACCTTGACGAGCACTTCCAGCCAGGGACGGCCGTCGGCTTCTTCCCATCGAACCAAGAAAAACATGGAGTCGCCGACGAGGGCGTGCCCGGCCATGCCGGAGGCTTCGCGCTGGCGTTTGCCCTGGTCGATCTTCTCGATCGATTCGAGGATTTGCTCACGGCTCAGCACCTTCGGGGAAGTCGGTATGTAGGGAAACCTGGTGCTCGCGACCTTGTCGCCCGTACGAACCGTCAGCCCGCGAGAATCCCATACCATCCAAGTGTTCTTGACTTTGGTGGAGTAGACGTCCGGAGCGGGAGCACGTGGTGGATCGATGACGATCTTGCGTTCGCCTTGACCATCGTTCATGACGAAAGCGCCGTCCCTGAAGGCCAAGCCGATATCGGCCTTCTGGAGGGTTATGCCCAGCGCGATCCCGAGCGTCAACATAGCGTCCAGTATAGCGCCGTGAGGCACGACTAGGGAACAGGCGCTTGCATTTGCCGCACCATATCAGCGGCGTTCTTGCCAAGTCTGAGCGCGATTTCCTGCATCTTGGGGTCGGCAAGGTTCCCATTCTCGTCGAAGGCTTCGCCCGCGAACTTGATGCCGAGTATGTCCGGAAGAACGATCATCTGCAGGTGACAAAGGAGCGCACGGACGACGGTGAGTCCTCGGATCGCGGCAAGCGAGCCGTCGGACGCGCTCATCAGGGACACCACCTTTCCGCGAAACGGCTCGAACGGACGCTCGTCGGGAACCGGCCGCGAAATCCAGTCGAGGAGGTTCTTGAAAGCCCCCGGGATCATGCTGTTGTACTCCGGAGTCGAGATGAGCATCCCTTCGTGGCTCTTGAACAGTCGTTTCCATTCGAGCACATTCGCAGGCATCCCTTCGGCTTCTTCGAGGTCCGCATCGTAAACGGGCACCGGAAGGTCTCCCATGCGAACGTGAGTCACTTCCGCGCCCGCCTCGCGCGCCCCGCGAACGGCGATGCGGACGAGCCGATCGTTGTACGAGTCACGCCGCATGCTGCCGGCGAGGGCGAGAAGTCGAGGGGTCATGGAGGCAGTTTGGTCACTCGCGGTTGCGATGTCAAGACACCGGACCGTGGGGACGATCAGGGTTGCCAGCGTTCGAGCTTCGTCGGCTCATCGCCGAGAAGTGACTGCCCACCAATGCGATCAGGAGGATCACCGATGCGATCGTCACCGTGAGCGCTGGGTAAACGTTGCTCGTGTCCTTCAGGAATGCGGGCAGGAACCGTCCGATCAGCCCGAGGCATACCACAGAAGCGAGGATGTACCCGACGCGCGGGTAGTTCTTGGTGAGAGCGACCGCGACCAGGACAAGTACCCCGGCGGCCCCCGCTGCGATCAACGAGACGAGGCTTCCCTTAGCGACAAACGCCTCGACCCCGAGGACGATGTTGAACACACCATAGAGAACCATCAACCACTTCAGGGGGGTCATGGCCCATTATGGAGCGGTGAGCCGGCCCCGTGTGATTCTCGCGAGCGCGTCCCCACGACGGCGCGAGCTGCTTGGTCGCTTGATTGTCGACTTCCAGGTCGTCCCCGCTGACGTCGATGAAGACCCGCTTCCCGGCGAGAGCCCGGAGACGACGGCGCAGCGGCTCGCCCACCAGAAGTGGCACAAGGTTTCGGCGACTTACCCCGGGGCTCTCGTGATCGCCGGTGATACCGTCGTGGCCATCGGAGAGCGTCAACTCGCCAAGCCGCGCGACGAGGAGGAAGCCGGTACGATGCTTCGGGCCCTTTCGGGACGCGCCCATCGCGTGATTACTGGCCTCGCCGTCGGCCCCCCTGGCCGCACGATCTGCAAGGTTGTTTCGACGACGGTCCAGTTTCGACGCCTCGATGAGATGGAAATCGCCGACTATGTCGCCACCGGCGAGCCGATGGACAAGGCCGGAGCCTACGCGATTCAGGGAGGAGCGGAAGGCTTCGTCGTGGGTATCGAGGGCTCTTACACGAACGTGGTGGGCCTTCCCTTGGAGGCGCTCGAAGAAGTCCTGGCCGAACTCACCGTTTAGCGAAGTGCTTCAATGAGCATGTCCAGTGCAGGTCTCGCCTCTTCGAGGGCTTTCCGCAGGTCTGCGCTGCTTTCGACCTCGACCGTACAATGCGGCGTGAGAGCGATTCGCCGAGCAGATCGATCCGAATGGCGGTACCTCTTTGGGATCTCGCGGGCGGTGTTTCCCGTCAGCCAAGCCTCGACCTCTCCCTCGAAAGAGTCGAACCTACCCTCACGAATCGGTGCAAGATCGGTCGCGATGAGGTCGAGCTTCTGTCCTCGATCCTGCAGCATCTTTGCCGCGAGAATGGAGAGAAGGTGCTCATAGCCATAGCGAGCATACTTCGGTGCCCCCAGCGGCCGCGGAACGATCCCGCGGGAGCCGTAGAAACGTAGGGTTCGGATGGTAACGACACCTCTGCCCAGCAGGGTGTCCAAGGCGTGGAGCAACTCCCCCACTTTGTACGGGGCCGTCTTACGGTACGCCGCGAGATTCATGCGCTCCCAGATTATGCTTGCATCCTACTCAGCCACAATAGAGGATAAAGGAGAAAGACGAAAGATGGCTACTCTCATGAAGACCGATGCATCTCGAATCGCCGATCTGCTGGGCGAGGACGCACGCGCTTTGCTGGAATACAGATCGAAGACGATCGACAAGTCGGCCCTCCACTTGCCCGGCCCGGACTTCGTCGACCGCATCTTTGCGCAGTCCGACCGAAATCCCCAGGTCCTGAGGAGCCTGCAATCGCTCTTCGACCACGGCCGGCTGGGGGGCACGGGTTTTCTGAGCCTTTTCCCCGTCGATCAGGGCATAGAGCACAGCGCTGGCGCTAGCTTCGCAAAGAACCCGATCTATTTCGACCCCGAGAACATCATTCGGCTGGCCATCGAGGGCGGCTGCAACGGCGTGGCCTCCACGCTCGGCGTGCTCGGCGCCTGTAGTCGCAAGTACGCGCACAAGATTCCGTTCGTGGTGAAGATCAACCACAACGAGCTTCTGACCTATCCAAACAAGGCCGACCAGATCATGTTCGCTGGCGTCGAGCAGGCATGGAACCTGGGGGCAGTGGCGGTCGGCGCCACGATCTACTTTGGAAGCGAGGAATCGGGCCGCCAGATCGTCGAAGTGAGCCAAGCGTTCGCCCATGCTCACGAACTGGGAATGGCGACCATCCTCTGGTGCTATCTACGCAACCCGGAATTCAAGCGCGATAAGGACTTTCACGTGGCCGCTGATCTCACCGGCCAGGCCAACCATCTGGGCGTGACGATAGAAGCCGACATCATCAAGCAGAAACTGCCCGAGACGAACGGGGGGTACCTCGAACTCAACACCGGCGGTAGCAGCTACGGCAAGCTGGACAAGCGCATTTACTCCGAACTCACGACCGATAACCCGATCGACCTCACCCGATACCAAGTAGCAAACTGCTTCATGGGCCGCGCGGGACTCATCAACAGCGGAGGCGCGAGCGGGGAGAACGACCTCGCCGACGCAGTGCGCACCGCGGTCATCAACAAACGAGCCGGCGGCATGGGCCTCATCAGCGGGCGAAAGGCCTTCCAAAAGCCCATGGATCAGGGAATCGAGATCCTGAACGCCATTCAGGACGTGTATCTTTGCGACGAAGTGACAGTCGCTTAGCCCGGTTCTTCGCCGTCTGGGGAGAGTTCGTCGACCGCCTCATGCGGTTGCTCGTGACTCTCCTCGCGTGCATCTGCATCATCGGCGGGCTGCAGTTCCCCGCTTACGGTGGGCCACAGTGGCTCGGCTACTCGGTCGCCGGCTTCGGCGTTCTGCTTCTGATTCTCAACGTTCTCAAGCGTCGCTGATCGGGACCTCGCAACCGATCGGTCCGGCGATCGGTAACACTGGCATCGATGTCGAGGAGGTTCTCATGATTTCGAAGTTAATCGCCAGCGTCGCCATTCTCGCTGCCTGTGCTCCCGCCCTGCCGAGCGCCGCTCAGGAGAAGGCTTCCCTCGTTCACAAGTACGCCAAGGGCGCCAAAGACTCGTATCGAATCACCGCCAAGCTCGATCAAGGGGGCCAGGAGACCGAGGTCAAGGTCGAGTTCCAAGTGACCATCCTCCGCGTCACCGATTCGGGAGAGGCCGAGTACGAGTTCAAGATCGAAAAGCTCGAGGGGATGGGCGATGCCGAGCAAACGACCCTAACCGGCCGGTTCGACAAGATGGGCCTTCCGAAAGACATCGAGAGCGAAGGCGTCGGTCCGATTCTGGCAATCTTCTCCCTGGCGAGTTGCCTGCCCGGAGGCGAACTTGAGGTCGGTAAGGAATTCAAAATCGACTGGAAGGCAGCCAGCGGCGGCGCCACGATCACCGGCAAGAGCGCTTTCACGGCTCTCAAGACAGGCGAGAAGGCGGTGGCCGACCTCGAGCACACCGCCGTGCTCGAAGATGGGCCGACGACGACCGTGAAACTCGCGATCAAGTCCAAGGTCGACGTCGCGAGCGGGCTGTTGAGTTCAGCGACGGGCAGCGCCGACGTTGGCGAAATGCAGGCGACCTTCAAGATCGAACGCTTGACTGCTTCAAAGTAGGCTCGTCCAACGCCCGCTGTTCGCCGAGAGCGACGGCGGGCTTTTTGGTGCGTCCACGTCGAAAGCAGGACCTCGTCCACGGTGCCGTCCACTCACCCGCCGGATAATCGTCATCGAACCCAAAGCGGTTCCGAGGTGTAGACGATGATTCCGTACGAGACGATACGCGCACTGCTGGAGATGGCAGTGTCGGTCCTGCTGGGCTGAAGTTGTGGATGCCGGGGCGAGGTCGCCCCGGTCCCTCTTCGTCTGGCAATCGAGTGAAGGTTCGGGCTAACGGGCAAACAAACCACAGTCTGCACCGGGGCCCGGGACGCCCGAACCTTCAACTCTGCCCTGCAGGGGGTCGAATTGGCGCTCATGCCAAAATGAAGGAATGGCTGGTCATTCCAAGTGGAAGAACATCCGCATTCGCAAAGGCAAGCAGGATGCCATCCGGGGCAAGCTGTTCACCAAGCTGAGCCGCGAGATCATCATCGCGGCCAAGTCCGGCGGTGACCCGGCGACGAATTCCCGCCTGCGCGTGGCGATCGACAAGGCTCGTGAAAACTCGTTGCCCGCCGACAACATCAAGCGGGCGATCCAGCGCGGAACCGGCGAAATCGAAGGTGCGGCCTACGACGAGGTCGTGTACGAAGGCTACGGTGCGGGCGGCGCGGCAGTCATGGTGGAAGTCTTCACCGAGAATCGCAACCGCACAGTGGCCGACCTGCGGCACGCTTTCACCAAATGCGGCGGCAACCTGGGTGAGAATGGCTCGGTGAGCTGGCAATTCAAGCACGTAGGCCAGATCAGCATCCCGAGGGGCTCGCTGGACGAGGACACGCTCACGCTCGAGGCCCTCGACGCCGGAGCCGAGGATGTGGTCAGCGACGAGGACTACTACTACGTGTACACCGCGATCGAGGACCTTCACAAAACCAACGACGCACTCGAGAAGGCGGGCATCCGCGCCGAGGAAGTGGCCTTGACCCGCATCCCCACCAACATGGCGAACCCGGGAGAGGACGATCTGCGCCGGATTCTGCGGCTGATCGATATGCTCGAGGAACTCGACGACGTCAAGGAGACCTTCGTGAACGTCGAGATTCCGGAGGAGATGCTCCAGGAGGCGTGAAGGCCCGGATTCCCTGGGTCACCTTGCTCTTGATCGCCGCGAACATCATCCCGGCGTTCGGCCTGCTCTTCGATCCTCAGATCGCAGACTCCATCGGCTTCCGCGCCGACGCGCCTTCGTTCTTCGGCGCGCTAGCGAGCCTCTTTCTCCACCTCAACGTGGTGCATTTGATGGGCAACATGGTCTTCCTCGCAGCGGTAGGACCGTCGGTGGAATTCTCGGCCGGGGCGTGGCGCTTCCTCGTGGTGTACCTCGTCGGTGGCCTGGCCGGAACTTTCGGTCACTGGCTGATGACCCGGAGCACCGAGAATCCGAGCCTTCTCATCGGCGCAAGCGGCGCGGTAGCGGCCTGCGTCGGCTACGCGAGCGTTCGCTATTTCGGAGTGAAGGTGCCTCTGACCCCCCGCGTGCGGATTCCGATTTGGTCGATGGCGGCGCTTTGGGCGGCACTTCAGATCGTGGGTGCCTTCTACCGGCTCGGCGATCCGGCTGGCGGCGTGGCCTTCTGGAGCCACGTCGGCGGTTTTGTGGCTGGCGTTGCGTTGAGCGTAGTCTTTCGGGCCCCGGCGAGCGTCGCTGAAGAAGTCGATCATCGGGCACTTTCGGAGATGAGTGAGAGGAGTCCTGCCGCGGTGCTCGCCGCGGCGGATCGTATCTTGCGCGGCAAACCAGCCGACCTGCGAGCCTTGAGCGAGAAGGCGAGCGCCCTGGCCGATCTCGGCGAGCAGGGGCAGGAACTGGAGGTCCGGGCGAGAATCCTCGAACTCGCCAAGGGGGACCTGTTCGCAGAGACCGTCGTCGCGATAGCCGCTGTCGACCCACGCCGCCTTTCGGCTCTGGGGACCTTGCGACGCGTGCGTGAAGCCGAGTCCCTCCAGGTCCGGCACCCGGAGGCCGCGCAAAGGCTTCTCGAAAGCGTCGTCGATGGACGGGTGGACGACCCGCTTCAGCCCGATGCGCTGCTCGCACTTGCCATCCTGGTGCGCGATTCCGATCCGGAGCGCTCGCGAACCCTCTTGCTCCGACTCGACGAGGACTATCCGCTCCATGCCGCCGCGGACCTCGCTCGCGCCAAGGGCCTTCTGCCGTGAAGGCTTGGTGGCGACGGGTCCGTCCTTCGGTTCTCAGCCAGCCCATCTACTGGGTCGTTCGCCTGATCGGCGCAACCCTGCGCATTACGATGGAAGGGTGGGACCGAGTGGAGGCCACGCCTGGAGGAAAGATCCTCGCGGGGTGGCATGGCCGCACCTTCGTCGCCGCCATTCGGTTCAGGGGCATGGGGGTCTGGACGATCATCAGCCAGTCTCGCGATGGCGAGATGCAGAACCGGATATTCACTCGCTTCGGATTCAAAACCATACGCGGCAGCACGGGCCGAGGAGGTGTCCGTGCGGCGGTCGAGGCGATCAAGGTACTGCGCGCCGGGGCGATGCTTGCCTTCACGCCCGACGGGCCGCGAGGCCCTTCGGGTGTCGTGCAGGAGGGCATCATGGCGATGGCACAGAAGTCGGGCGCCGCGATTTTCCCGGTCGGAGTGTCGTCGAGCCGGCGGCGCTTGGTCAAGACATGGGATCGTTACATGGTGCCAGGCTTCTTCTCGCGCTGCATCATGATCTTCGGCGAGCCCTTAACCGTTCCGGCAGATGCTTCACCCGATGAGGTCGAGCGTATTCGCCTCGAGTTCGAGCGCGAAATGCACCGCCTCGAGGCCGAAGCCGAGCGCCGCGTGGGGCACTGACTTCGGAGCGCGGACCTCAGTCCGGAATCCGCGGCGCTACTTGCCGCCCGCGTCTTCGATCCAGGCGCGCAGCGTCTCGGCGACGCTCCAAGCCTGCCATGGGCAGCCACCCGCCGACCGGGGTTCGTCGCCGTCGTAAACTTCGGCGATGCCGCCGAGGCCGAACTCATCGAGCATCTCGCGAATGGGCTTTAGGATGCGCTTGGCCCCGGCTCGGTCGCCCGTGAATCGAACGAGCGCCGTCGCATACGGCCCGAGCAGCCACGGCCACACCGATCCTTGGTGATAGGCGGCGTCCAGTTCGGCGAGCGGCCCCTTGAATCGACCGCGGTAACCCGGGGCGTCCGGCGCGAGAGTCCTGAGCCCGACCGGAGTCAGCAGTTCTCGACCGACGATTGCGAGAGCTTGGCGCGCCCGACCCTCGGACATCGGCGTGAACGGCAGGCTCATCGCGATCACCTGGTTCGGCCGGAGCGAGGCGTCGTCCGGCTCGGCGGTGTCGAGGTAGTACCCTAGGGGTTCTCGCCAGAACTTGTCCTCGAAGTGGGCCTCGGCCTTGTCGGCGGCGGCCGTGTATCTGGTGGCCGGCTTTCCGAGTTTGCCGGCCAGCCATTCGAGGATGCGGACCGCGTTGATCCAGAGGCCATTGATTTCCACCGGCTTGCCGTGACGGGGCGTGACGACCCAATCATCGACTTTGGCGTCCATCCAGGTGAGCTGAATTCCCGGCGCGCCCTGACGGAGCAAGCCGTCCGCCTCGTCGACGCCGATGCCGAAAAGCGTGCCCTTCACATGCCACTGGAACATCTCTTCGAGCGCGCGAAATGCTCGGCGTGCGAACGCCTCCTCCCACTCGGCCTCCAGCGTGCGGTAGATCGCGTTGGCAAACCACAAGGTCCCGTCGACGTTGTTGTACTCGGGCTCCACGCCCTCTTCCACGAAGCGGTTGGGAATGAGGCCTTGCTTCATCTGGGCAGCGTAATCGACGATGATGCGTCGAGCATCGGCGACCCGCCCGGTATGAAGACAAAGCCCGGGAATCGAGATCATAGTGTCTCGGCCCCAATCTGTGAACCAGGGATAGCCGGCGATGATCGTCGTGCGCTTTTTGGTCTTGACGAAGAACGGGCTCGCCGCTTCGCGAAGTCGATCGGCGAGGCCGGTCGGCATTTCTTGTTCGTTCATCGGCTCGAAAGGCGCGACTCGCTCCTCGGTGGAGGCGACGAGCACCGCCGATTCCCCCGGCAGCAACTCGTAGCGGAGTTCGCAAGGACAGAAGAGATCTTCCTTCGAGTCGAGCCCACGCTCCAACTCCCGAGGGTAGTCGAACCGGTAGTACCAGCCGAGCGCGGGAACGCGCTGAGCCCCCTCGTGCCGGAGGATGAGCGACACCCCGCCGTCGTCGATAACGGTTCGGTTCTTTGGAAAGACGAGCCCTTGCGGATAGCCTTCGCGGCTCCGGAAGTTCGCGTGGTACGAACGGTGAAGCACGAGGGGGCGAAGAGTCAGCCCCACCTGGCGTTTTCCGGTGTTCGTATAGCGGATCGTGACCGCGTTGTGTCCCGGGTGAACGACGAGGCGCTTCTCCAAATCCATACCCTGCGCGCGGTAGATCCAAGCGACCGACTGGCTCGTCGCGACGAACCGTTCGAGGTACTGGTACCCCTCCGGATAGACCGCGCCCTGGTACTGGTTGCAGGAGAGGCCGATAGGGTTGCCCTCGCCTTGGATGAAAGCCTCGACGTTGCCCAAGAGGTTGACTCGCGTGTTCGGAGGCACTGTCGCGGCTACGAGGTGGCCATGATAGCGTCGGGTGTTCGCGCCGGAGACCGTCCCCATGGCGAATCCTCCGATTCCGTTGGCGAGGAGCCACTCTCGCCGCGACGAAACTTCGAAGTTCTTGCACTGCCGGGCCTCGACGACGATCTTCATTTACGGCCGTTCGAGTTTACACCGCCCCCCTTCCGCACATTTGCGCGATTCGCGGCGCGTCACGAAGGAATGCGTGGAAGGCCATCCGTTTCGAACGGAATAGCACTGGCAGGCGACCGAAAGGGCGCCCTCATCGTGGCAACGAGGGGTTAGGAAAGATGCTCATTTCAGATGCGAAGGGGTTTGTCGGCCAAACGGTCGAGATCGTTTATCGTGACCGCACGGGGGCGCAGATCGTCGATACGGCCGAGGTCTTCGACGTCAACTTCGTCCCGCTCTACGGCCCGTGCTTGATCACCGACATCGGCGAGATTCGTCTCGATCGAGTCGTGACCTGCGCACTCTTCGGGAACCGTCGGCAGGTCGCCTGACGCTTACCTAATGGGAAGGCCAAGCCGTCCTGACCGATCGGTCAGGACGGCTCTTGGTTTAGCGCCCGCCGCCGCCCCCTGGCCTAGCGCCGCCACCACCCGTAGCGGGTCGCGGCCCACCTCTTCCCGGCGCCCCGCCGGCAAGCCCGCCTCCCTGCTGAGCTTCCAGCATCTTCTGTTGGGTCTCTCGCATCTGTTTAAGGTCGATTTCGGCTACCACGACCTCTTCACCCGGCTGGACGCCGGAGAGAATCTCCACGCCGTCGTTGCCGGTTTCGCCCACTTCGACTTCACGCCGCACCGGCATTCCATCCTTGCCCTTGATCTTGACGTAGACTTTGTCCTTCTCTCGCTGGATCGCTTGCGCGGGAGCCACGACGACGCCTTTCTTCTCGAGGGTCAGGAATTCGCAGGTGGCGTTCATTCCTGGCAGTAGTTTCACTTTATAGCCGGGCTTGATCTTGACTCGTACCTTCACCGCGGTCACGTTCTGGTTGGTGGTCGCCGATGGGTTGACTCGCTCTACGACTCCTTCAACGGGTGCGCCCGGGAAGGCTTCTACGATGATTTTCACCTTTTGGTCGATCTTGACTTGTCCGATGTCGGCCTCGTCCACCGCACATTCGACGAACATCTGTGTCGTGTCGCTCAGTTGGACGATGCTGGTTCCCTGGGCGAAGGTGCTCGTTCCGGGCGGGATGATCGTGCCTTCCTCGAGGTACTTGATCGTGACCACGCCGTCGCGTGGCGCGACGACCGTCGTGCTGTCGAGTTGGACCTTCGCATTTCGCAGCGTAACTTCGTTGCGTACGGTGCTCGCCTTCGAAGAGATCATGTCTTGGCGTCGGACGTCGATGTTCTTCCGGTCGTCCTTGGCCTTCTGGAGGGCGATCTCGGCGCTGCGCAGGGACTTTTGAGCCTCGATCAGATTCTGCTTGGAGGTTTGCACCTGGGATTGATTTGCCTTCGCTTCGTCCAGGTCGGCATTGGCTCGGTTCAACGCTTCGCGCATCGCGACTTCTTCGGCGGCGAGATCACGATCGAGCGTGTCGAGTCGCAGCCGCGCATTCTCGTAATCGGCGCGAGCCGACTCCAGCGCCGACTTTGCCCTCTCCACCGCGCCGATCGCCACGTAGCCCTTTTGCAGCAGGTTCTCCTGCCGTTCGTACTCGGCCTTGGCGGCTTCGAAAGCGGCACGGGCCCGATTGAACGCTCCTTCCGTATCGCGCCGCCGCTGCGGGATCGTCGCTTGCTTTAGTCGATCGAATGCTTGTTGAGCGGCCTTCTGGTTGGCCTCGGCGGTCGCGAGGGCAGATTTCGTCAGCGTCGGCTGCCGCTCGGCCTCCAGCTCGGCTCTTCGAAGGCGGCTCTTGGCGAGGTCGAGTTGGGCTTCGGCGTCCTCGACGGCCCGTGCGCTGCCCGTGGTCTGCAGCTCGTAGTTTGTCTCCGCTTGCCGGGCGCGCGCTTGGGCCGCGTCGAGGTCGGCTTTGGCTTGGTCGTAGGTCGCCTGGGTGTCGCTGGGGTCGATCTCGGCGATCAGGTCGCCGTTCTTCACCTCGTCTCCCTCTTGGACTGCGAGTCGCACGATCTTGCCGCCGGCTTTCGACTTGATGTCGACGGTCGTCAAAGCGACAAGTTGGCCGTTCGCGCTGATCGATCGGGTTAGTTCGGTTTTCTCGATTGGCGCGTAACGATACTCGATCTCAGCGGCATCCGCAGCTCCCCGCCGAAGGATGAACCATCCCACGACCAGTACCGCGGCGAGTACCACGATCACAACCCAATTCTTCTTCATCGTGTTTCGCCCGGAACCGGTTGGCCCATTGCAAGCCGGAGTCTGATATCCGCCGAGAGCATGTCGTAAACCGCCTGCACATGGTTCGACTCGGCGGTCGCGAGGCTCACTTGGGCGGTCAACACCTCGATGAGATCGCCTGCGCCGAGCCGTTGCGATTCTTCCGCGGCTCGGAAGTTCAGCCGAGCGGCTTCCAGCGCAGCCTTTGCGGCGGCAAGGATTTCCCGGTTCTGTTCAAACTCCTTATACGCCGATTCGATCTCTGCTTTCGCATCCCGCTCGGCCTGGAGGAGGCTTTGCTCTTCCGATTCGAGAGAGATTTGTCGAAGCCGAATGTTTTCTCGGGACGCATAGCCGTCGAGGATGGGGAGCGTGGCCCGGAAGATGAGGCCGATTCGATCGGACACATCGGGAGCGAACGACTTCGACGCGACGCCATCGAGCGTCCACGTCACACCGGCAGCGATTTTCGCGAGCCGCAGGTCGACGCGGCGGCTTTCGACCCGCTTGCGCCGTGAGCGAAGGTCCGCCCGAGATGAAAGCCCTTCGACCATCGCCTCATCCAGCGTGAACGAAGGTGGCGGCAAGTCGGGGGTGCCGAGCGCTTCGAGAGGCGGCAGTTCGCCGGGGCCATCCCAGCCGACGCTAGCCTTCAACGTGGCCAACGCGGTCGTGACTCGATTCCGGCTTTGCAGGAACGAGGCCTTAGCGTTCAGAAAGTCTGCTTCGGCTTGAAGGATGTCCTTTCGAGGGGCGTCCCCGGTTTCGACGCGCGTTTTCGTCTGATCGAGAATGACCTCGGACCGCTTTAGCTGTGCGCTTTGCACAGCCATCAGTTCCTGTGTACGGATGGCGTCGAAGAAGTCCTGATGGACGAGGAAGAGGGTTTGGCGTAAGGTCTGGAGCGCCGTCGCCTCAGCGGCCTCTGCGTCGCGCTTCGCGCCGGCAAGGTTCCACTGCCGCTCGCCGGTGTCGAAGAGAGTCCAGCCGGCGTCGACGCTCAGCGTCGCTCCGGTGCTGGACTGGCTGGTTCCTGGAGCGCCGGTTTGGAAGTTCCGCCGGTCGACGTCATAGCGGAAGTCTGCGCCGAGCGTGGGGAGGTAGGCGCCTTCGGCTAGAACGACGCTACGGCGAGCGGATTCGTACGTGAGCAGCGCCACCCGGATGGCGCCGTTTCTGGCGCGCGCCATCGCCAGGGCATGGTCGAGGGTAAAGGAATCTTGGCACGCGGCGAAAGGCGCTAAGGCCATTCCCGCGATCATCCCTGCAAGCGGCATCCAGAGTCCCTTCATCGGTGCACAAGGTACCGCCTAAGGCGGGCCGGCCGTGAGGCGAGCAATTTAATTACGAGCCAAGAGGGGAAGACGGTTTCGCATTTCAGCCGTCCTCGCCTTCCATACACAAGATCGTGCCCCCCGCCACGAGCGCCGGGAAGAGAAGAACGTTCAAAAACGGAAGCAGGGTGATGAACCCCGATCCCAAGGCGAAGCCGACCCAGGACGGGCTCCTGAACGCGCGAATGAACTGCGAAGGAAAGAGCACCGACCGCCGAACGTAGGCACAGGCAGTGTAGTCGTATAGGCCGAGCCAGCCGGCGAGTACCACGCCGGTGACCCCGAGACAGGTCCATCCGAGAACGAGGGTCGCCACGGCGATCGAAGCGGTGAACGGAAGGCGGATCAGCGTGTCCCAGCCTTGACCTGCGCATCCCGGCGACCGGTCCGCGTAGCGTCCCGTCAAGCGCAGTTCGACTTGACGGCTCACCTCATCCCACAGTAGGGAACTGAGGATTCCGGCAATGAACAAGAACACGACTCCAGAGGCGAACCACCACACGAGCGCATACAGCAAGGTGCCGAGAGAGGCTCCAACCCACTCCGGCAAGCCGAGACGCGCCGCGAGGTCCCCCGCGTAGGGCAGCCAGAAGACGTAGCCGCCGATCAGTACGCCCGTGAAGAGGAGGCCCGATAGCACCCACGGTCGCCAAAGGTATGGCCAAAGCCGGCGGTCTCCGAACACGATCTTGATCCCGGCGAGGATGTAACCCACTTCGAAAGCACCCTACGTTCGCGCCCCTGCCGACGTTTCTGGGAAACCGCCGTAGAAGCAAACAGTCTTTCAGACGAGAAAACGACAAGCACAAGACCGATTGGCCGGCGCGCGGTGCGCCGGCATTTTTTCTGCCCGACGGGTAAGCATGTAAACTCGTCGGTGATGGAGATCGTGGCCTACGGAGGGTGGGACCGCTGCGCGCGGTTCGTCGCGGGCGAGTTGGAGTTGATCGTGACCCTCGAGGTCGGTCCTCGCATTATCCGGTTCGGTCGAATCGGTGGGCCGAACGAACTCGTCGAGTACGCCAAGGACATGGGCTCGACCGGCGGATCCGAGTACCGCAGTTACGGCGGGCATCGGCTGTGGGTCGCCCCGGAAGATCCGATCCTCACCTACGAGCCGGATAACGATCCGGTGGCAACCGACGAAACTGCAATCGGAGTGACCTTCACGAAGCGGGCCGGCGCCCTCGGAATCGAGCGGGCGATCGGGGTCCGGATCGAGGAGGGCAGGGTCTTGCTCGAGCACCGGGTGACGAACTTCTCCGAATCGCCGAGGACGCTCGCGCCTTGGTGCCTGACCGTCATGGCTCCAGGAGGTGTGTGCCTGTTTCCCCAGCCGGAATTCCGTCGGCATTCCGAAGCCCTCTTGCCTGCCGCGCCGCTCGTCCTTTGGCACTACACTCGGATGGCTGATCCCCGCTGGTCGTGGGGGAGCCGGGTCGTCCGACTCGCCCACGACCCCGCCCTCGGTCCCCAAAAGGTCGGCGCCGCCGTGCGAGCCGGCTACGCGGCGTATGCGAACCACGGCAATCTCTTCCTCAAGCGTTTTCCTTACCTGCCTGGTGCCGGCTATCCGGACTATGGCTGCAATTTCGAGACGTTTACACGCCAAGACATGCTCGAGGTCGAGTCGCTCGGCCCACTCGTGACTCTGGGAGGCGGCGAGTCGGTCGTGCACTCGGAGACCTGGTTTCTCGTTCCAGGAGTGTCGGTTCCACGAGACGACGAAGCCTGTGGAGACTGGCTCGACGGGTTGTCCAGGGAGCGGCCGCCGCATTGGCCAGAGGGGTAAAACCCGCGGCATGTTCTTTTCGGCCGCCCTTCTGCTTGCCGCTTGTTCCACTCCTCAAGACCACATCCGCGATCTCGATGCCTTCGTCACTCGCTCCATGCCCGTCTTCAAGGTTCCCGGCGCTGCGGTAGCCATTATCGAAAACGGCAAGGTCGTGCACCTCAAGGGCTACGGCGTGCGCAGCATCGTCACCAATGAGCCGGTCGACGAGAACACGATCTTCCAGATGGCTTCGGTATCCAAGACCTTTACCGCCACGTTGGCGGCCACCTTGGTTCAATCTGGCAAGTTCGGCTGGGATACGCCGATTTTCAACGTGCTCCCCGAGTTCCGGTTTCCAACTGACTACGGGACTCGCTGGATCACCATGCGCGATCTGCTCGCCCACCGCACCGGATGGCCGCAGTTCACGGGCGATATGCTGGATAACCTCGGCTACGATCGCCCGGAAATCCTCCGCCGGCTCCGCTATCTGGAACCCTCGTGCAGCCTGCGAGAACGGCCCAACTATTCCAACCCCGGCTTCTTCGTCGCCGGTGAGGTGTGCGCGCGCGCAGATGGCGGAACCTGGAACACCGCACTTGAGAATCGGGTCCTCAAGCCCCTCGGCATGACGCGAACGTTCGCGAGCATGAAGGCGATCGAGCGCCCGAACAGTTCGGCCAACCACGGTCTCGTCGACGGGAAGATCGCTCTCATCGAGCCTTCGGATCAAGACACCATGGGCGCGGCCGGCGGCGTGACATCGACCGCAGCCGACCTCGCAAAGCTTCTGCTCATGTACGTCAACGGCGACTCGATTCTCAAGCCGGAAACGATCGAAGACGTTTTCGAACGGGCAATTTCGGCGAAGCCCTCGTTCACCGAACAGCCACCGATCAGCGATACGACCGGCTTCTACTACGGAATGGGAGTGGGATCATTCGATTGGGCGGACGTGAGAGTGATCGAAAAGGGTGGCGCACTCGCCGGAGTCCGCACGATCATCATCGTCGTGCCGGAGAAGAAGGCGGCCATCGCGGTTCTTTCGAACATGAACCTGACGGCCTTTCCCGAGGCCGTTCGAGCGTTCTGGCTCGCCAAACTCATGAATCGCAACCTGGACCAAGGCATCGAGGCGATCACCAAGACGAGCGCGGCCATGATGACCATGATGGACGTGCCGCCTGCACCGGCCAACCCCAAGCCGTTCGGCGGCACGATCGAAGGGATTCTCGGGGTCTACGAGAACGACCTGTATGGGCGGATGGAGATTGTTCGGCAGGGCTCGGACCTCATGGTTCTCGGTGGCCCGGCCAAGCACCCCGGCAAACTTCGCCACCTGGACGGCGGCCTCTTCGGCCTCAAATGGCCCGGCGCGACGATGATGGAAGCGGACGTGTTCTTCACGCTCGGCGCGAAGGACGTTGCCGAGTCGGTGTTCATCGAGTCGCTGGGGACATTCGTTCGGAAGAAGTAGAGGTCAAGGCTGGGTGGCCGTCTTGGCGGCCGCGGTCACTCGCTGGATGAAGTCGGTCTTCGCCAGGGTGTAGGCGATTCGGTCGCCGCGGTGCTCCGCGCAGAGCCGAACCTTCAAGGCGACGTATTCTGCGGCGACGTCGGGATTCGCGATGAGGAAGTCGCGGAAGAGAAGCCGGTCCCAATGCTCGAAGTGTGGTTCCACCATGTGAATGTGATGGGTCCGGCGGCCCTCGTCGTCCCTGCGAATGAACCACGCATAGAAAGGCGGAACGTCATCCCCGAAGGAGGGCCGCCAGAAGTAATCACACCCCTCCGATTCCAAGATCGGCACGATGCGTCGCCTCACGTCTTCGAGGTCCCAAACCTCCACGAGCAAGTCGACGATCGGCTTTGCCGCGAGCCCCGGAACCGCGGTGCTCCCGAAATGCTCGATCCGGCCTAGAGCGTCGTTGGGAAGGCTTGCGAGCAGCCTGAGCCGTTCCTCCTCGAACATCGCGGGCCATCGGGGATCGTAGTCGACGACCTCGACGTCTTCGGCAAGCACGCGTGCGAACTTTTCTTCGAGGGTCTCCATATAGGCAAAGCAAGGCGCCCTCCGGGGTTCCGAAGGGCGCCTAACGCAATCTGGGTGCGGGGGCGAGATTTGAACTCGCGACCTCCGGGTTATGAGCCCGACGAGCTACCAGGCTGCTCCACCCCGCGACTCTAGCCCCTATTATGGCCGATTCTCGCCGGTTTGTAAAGCCGCCTGGGTCTAGGCGAGCTGCGGCTCGGCGATTCCGAGGCTCTCTTCGAAGCCGGCCATGACGTTCATCGCGTGGACGATTTGTGCCGCGCCGCATTTGCCGTCGCGGTCGGCCGCCACGCGCACGCTAAGCAGCCCGGCCAGACTCGCCGAGCCCTGTTCGGGCGAAAAGTCGAGTCGGAAGTACGCGTAGGGTGTGGCGTCTGCTCGATTGGGCTCCCATCCCGGTCCACTCCATCGCCGAACGAAGAAGGATCGTCCGAAGCACTCGTCGTAGAGGTCTTCGATCGATCCCGAGTCGGCCGGTGGCAGGACCGCCATCATCGCGGTCACCGCGAGGACAGCGCCTGAGGCTAAGGGGCCGACTTGGAGATGGGCGCCGCTCGTCCAGCCTTCCATGGAAAGCCACTCGCCGACTTCGTCGGGGTCGGCTTCGAAATCGGTGACGATGCTGGGGGGCTCTGCGATCAGGCCAGCTTTGGCGACCGGGCCGAGCGCAATGAGGGCGAGCGTCGAGGCCGGTGACGGCACCGAGACCGCGTCGGCGCACACCATCGGGTTGTTGTCCATTAGTTCGACGAGTCCTCGAACGGGACAATCCCGATCCCCGACCCGGACTTCGCGCCGTCGCCCGTCTTGCCAGTAGGCCAAGCCCTTCGAAGGCCCGTTCTGGAGCGTCACTTCGACTTCCGGATGGGATTCCAAGAGTCGAAGCAATGCGCGATCGGCGGGTCTAGCGACTTGGATCACTTTCGGACGACGGTCATCTTCATCCCATAGGTGGCGGACGGGGCGCTGCCCTGCTTCATGGAGGTCTTGATATTCATCGTCGAGCCGTGCAGAGTCCCGTCGGCGACCATGAGGGTCATCGTCCCGGTTCCCGTGACGCCCACGCCACTGCCGCCGGTGCTGTTCATCTTAACGGCGATTTCCGCCACTTGTTGGCCGTTCAGGGTTTTAATGCCCTTGAACGTGTAGGTCGAGTTCACCTTCATCTTGGAGCCCATCACCGGCGCGTCCGTCGATTGCGTCCAGCTTTCGCCGACTTTCATAGCCTTGGTTGGCAATTGGGCGTTGCCGACGCCCGCCATGGTCTGTCCCGCCGCGCTGCCTTCGACGATCTTGCCCTGGGAGTTCATCTTGATGGTGACGTCTTGCGGCTTGCCGCCCATGATCGCCCCGACCGTGTACTTGAGCGTGTAGATCCCGTTCTTGACGTCCGTGACCGTCATCGTGAGGGGCGCCTTCATCGGCTGCATTCCGGCCATGTCCACGGCGGTCGTGGTCTCGTACGAGATCTTCTGGCCCTTCGTGTACTTAACTCGGAATGTGTATGCATCGCCCGACTTGGCGACCTGCGAGATCGCGAGCGAGGCGAGGCCAAGGGCGGTGATGGCGGCGGCGAATCGAATCGATTTCATAACTTACTCCTACGTCTAAGACGTCTTCGCGGGTGCACGGTCAGCCCGGATGGGCACCCGGAACACTGGGAAGGGGCTGCCTTCGGTGGTCATCATCAGGGAGGCGCCATCGTGCGAATAACAGATCGCCTCCCCTCCTCGGTGGTCGGCGACCGGCGCCGGGCGAGGTTTGGAACGCCACCATGCGGTGCGATCCTTGGGCACATCGAACTCGAGGGCGCCCGTGTAGGTGCGTAGGACGACATAACGGCCGTCGGGCGAGAACGCCCCGTCGGTGACGAGGAGGCCGCCCTGGCGATCGGTGCCGCCGGTGTCCACCTTCAGTTCGCCCGCCTTTTTTAGGCGTACCTTTCCTCCCGCCTTGCCCAAAGTGCCGTTGTACACTTCCGCCGGCCCTTGGCTCGTCTTAGTAACGATCCAGATCGCACCGGTCTTCGGGTCCACCGAAAGGGCTTCGGCGTTTCGGGGCCCGTTCGGGTACTGGAGGGTATAGCGCTCCAGGCGGTCCACCCGGGTCTGCCCTCCCGCGACCGGCTCGGGGAACCGGTAGACCTGGACCTCCGTCCGGATTTGGAGGTTGTCGCCGATGTCGCCCAGGTAGACCCAATCGGTCTGCTTCTCGCGGCGCGTGGCCATGCCCTCCCAGTCGATGTTGGCCGCACCTTCGATCAGGTACTCGGCCAGGACCTTGCCCTTTAGGTCGAATCGGTACAGCCGGGCGGGGTTTCCGCTGTCGTTGTGCGTGAGGAACGTGCCCGGTCGGAGCCGACTCGCGGCGAGTCCCGAGCTTTCAGTTACACGCTCGTCCAGGACCCGGCAGGCTTCTTCGACCGGGCCGAATGTCCGGTCGGAGCCGAGTAACGAGACGAGAACGGCCTCAATCACGTGCAGAGTCTAGCCCGCAATGCCAATATCGAGCAAGCCAAGGCGCCGACCGGCATGGAGGTTGATGTATCATAGGCCTTTGAAGGCGCCTCGTCGCGCCGCTTCGAGGAGACTGAGTTTCATGCTGAACACGATCGTTTGCGCCCTGACGTTCGCCCCGGCGGCGCTCGTTGCCGATAATCCCGTCGTGTGCCCGGTCAGCGGGTTGCCGCCACGACAGAACGCGCCGATGCTGGACTATGCCGGCATACGGTTCAAGTATTGCTCGACGGGCTGTCGCGCGAGGTTCGAAGAGGCTCCGAAGCGATACTTCGGCATGGCGAAAAACACGGTCGGCACGTCGCTGTTCGACCCCGTCAGCCACTGGCGAGCCGATACCAACCGCAACATGGTTTCGGAGAGCGACTTCGGTTCAGTTCGCTTCTTCTTCGACTCGCGTGAAAACAAGATCGTGTTCGACGCGAACCCGCGACAGTATCCCGGCGTCCCCACCAAAGTCTGCCTCACCGACCCCGTTACGGGCCAGCGGCTCCCATACTACGACGCCGCGGTCTCGTATGCCGACCACATGGGCGTGCGGTACTTTTTCGGTTCCGTGAGTTCTCAGGGCACCTTCTTGGACAATCCGGCAGGTTATGCCGCGGGTGTCTCGCAATACGTCGTGACGCCACCGACCTTCAAGATGAACTAACGAGGAGCGTCGGCATCGTGAGGCCGATCTACTACCGACTCGACGAGTTTGGCGAGGCGATTCCGTGCGACTTCCTCGAAGGCACGCGCCTTCTCGCGATGGCAGAGGGTCGCTTGGTAGGGCGAACGCGCCTCCCCGACGGACGGATGATCGCAACCGCGTTTCTCGTGTTCGATCACGCGCCCTTCGCCAAGCGTCCGGTGCTGTTCGATACCGTGCTCTACGGCGCGGACGGCACGGAGCGCGTCATTGCTCGGTATTCGAACCGGCGCGAGGCGGAGCGCGGTCATAGCGAGTTTGCCTCGCTTATCCGACTCCTCGGCTAGCGCCGGATCTTGACGATCTTGTAGCGAATGTTCCCAGCGGGCGCCTCGAATTCGACGGTCTCGTCGAGTTTCCGGCCATAGAGTGCCAGCCCCATCGGCGATTCGACACTGATCAGGTCATTATCGGGGTCGGCCTCGATGCTGGCGACCATGCGAACTTCGAACTCGATTTTTCTGTCTTCGTCGCGGACGGTGACATATGAGCCGAAGCCCACATGATCCGTGGGGATCGCCTTCGTCTCCAGCTGCTGGGCGCCGGCGAAGATGGCCTTGAGTTCGCCGATCCGGTTCTCCACCATCGCCTGCTCGAACTTGACTTCGTCGAGCTCACTGTTGTCCTCGCTGAACTCGCCGTGCTGCTTGCTGTCGCGCAAGCGCTCAGCGATCTCGGCCCGTTTAACCACGGTAAGGTTCTCCAGCTCACGGTGGAGTCTCGTATAGCCCTCGGGCGTGAGGAGCAACGTTTGCGGGGTTGTCGCGGTCATGTCGAGTTCGTCCATCGTGGTCGTCCTTTCGGGGGAATCGCGCATTATATCCCAAGTAGATACGATCGCCGCCTGACGCACGTTCGTGCGGCGCATCATTCGTTCCCGATCTCTACGGGCTAACGACCGGCAAGAGTGCCGGTTTCGTTCGATTGTCGCCTCGGGGCCGCGCACCTGCTTACTCCGCTTCGGGCACGAGGGAGATGGCTCTTACGGCCATAATTCGGGCACGTCATGCGCCAGAAGCGTCTGGGCTACCTCTTCATCGCACCGGCGACGCTGCACCTTTTCGTGTTCGCGCTCTTCCCGCTTGCCTACACGCTGTATCTGTCCTTCTTCAAGGTAAACCTGCTGCAGGGCGAGCGGACGTTCGTAGGTGGCCAGAACTACGCTTACACCTTTAGCGACGGCCTCTTTTGGAACGCGATGGCGAATTCACTGCGCTATGCGCTCTTCAGCGTGCCCGCGGGGATGGCATTGGCGCTCGCAGTCGCCCTGCTCGTGAGCCGCAAGCTTTGGGGGATGTCCTGGTTCCGGACGATCTACTACATCCCCGCGATCGCTTCGGGAGTGGCGATCTCGATGCTCTGGATTTACATCTACCTCCCCGAAACCGGCCTACTCAACACCCTCTTCGGCATGGTGGGGATCACGAACAAGACGGACTTCCTCAAGGACCCGGCTTGGGCGATGTGGGCGCTCGTGTTCATGTCGATCTGGATCGGCCTCGGACCCAAAATGGTCCTATTCGTCGCCGGGCTCATGGGCATCCCGGCATCGCTCTACGAAGCGGCCGAATTGGACGGCGCGGGTTCTTGGCGGACGTTCTGGTCGGTGACGCTGCCGATGCTCGCTCCGACGACGCTGTTCGTGCTCGTCACGTCGACGATCGGCGCCTTGCAGATCTTCACCCCGATCTACGTGATGACGCAGGGTGGCCCCGGAGATGCCACCGACGTGGTGGGCTTCCACATCTATGTCGAGGCCTGGAAGAAGTTCCTTATCGGAATTGCCGCGACGAAGTCGTTCGTGCTGCTGCTGGTCATTTTGCTCGCGGCGTGGCTCCAGTTCCGGCTGATGCGTAACTCGATGCGCGGCTATTCCGCGGGTTGAGGCGCCCTGGAAACGTATAAAATCTACTCAGGTGGCCTCTTCTAGCTCATTCCATCAGTGGCTTCAGCGGCAGCACGGCATCGGCGCGCTGCTCTTGCCACTCGCTGCGCTCGTCGTACTCGTGATTGCCCTTTGGCTGAACCAGAGTCCAGGCCCGATCGAAGAGCCGACACCGTTCCAGGACTATCCGCTCGATGCGGGGACGCCTAGGATCGACTCGTCGGCGGAGCCGGACCCCGTGGCGCCGATGCCGGAAGAACAGCCTGTCCGGTCGCGCGCCGCCGAAGATCGACCGCCGTCCACTCCTCCCGCGCCGCCGGCGGAGCAGGCGCCGGGGAACCCAGTAAGGGATCTCGGGAGTCCCGCCCGCTCGGACGAGGTGCCCGCCCCGCCGGGTGCCGAGTAAAGCCGCCTCGCGGTAATCTCTTGCCGATGCCCTACATCGTCGCCGAGCCCTGCATCGGAGTCAAGGACAAGTCCTGCATGAACGTCTGCCCCGTCGATTGTATATTCGAGGGCGATGAGATGGTCTATATCGACCCCGACCTCTGCATCGACTGCGGCTTATGCGAGCCCGAATGCCCGGTCACCGCGATCTTCGTCGACACCGACGTGCCGACACAGTGGCGTGACTACATCGAGCAGAACCGAGTCGAATCCAAAAAGATTCAGGGCATCGATCCGGGCTAAACCTAGAGTCGATTCCGAGGTTTTCCTCTAACTCCCGCATTCCTACCCGCCGATACAGATGGTGGGATGAACCGCGGAATTTATGCGACCGCCACCGGAATGATCGCTTCCCAGTATGCGCTGGACGTGATCAGCCAGAACCTGGCGAATGCGAGCACCACCGGCTACAAGCGAGAGGCCGTCGCTTTCAACGACGCACTCGTCCGGGAGCTGCGCGGTAACGGAGGGCGAGGTCCCGTTCTGGGCTCGCTCGGCGGGGGTCCTTCGCTCCAATCCCGCTTCACCGTATTCGAGCCGGGTCCTATTCAGGAGACCGGCAATGACCTCGACATCGCGATCCGGTCGAGCGAAGGAGCCTTCGCCGTCGAGACCGATCGCGGCATGCGCTTCACTCGTGATGGCGCCTTCACCCGCAATGCGGATGGGCTGCTCGTCACCCGATCTGGCCATCCGGTGCTGGATTCCGACAACCAACGGATCCAGCTACCGGAGGGACCCGTCGAAATCGGAAACGACGGCCTGATCACCTCCGACGGGAAGGAAATCGCCCGCCTGGGAGTTTTCCAGGGCACGTTCCAGCGTGAAGGAGACAGCCTATTCACTGCACCGGCAGCCCAGGCCATCGCCACGCCCGACCTAAACCCCAAGTCCATCGAAGGATCGAACGTCAACACGATCCAGTCGATGGTCGCGATGATCGAAGTCAGCCGCTCGTTCGAGATGGCGCAACGTTCGATCATTCAGCAAGACGAATTGACACAACGACTAATCCAGAGCCTCCAAAGCCAGTAGCGATCCGGACAGCCTGACCATGTGGTGAGGATGAGGACGAGGAGATTGCCGAACGCAAACTCCGGCTAAGGATGGCGACGAGACCGAAAAACAAGAGGGATCGCCGACATGATGCGTTCTTTGATGACCGCGGGCACCGGAATGGTGGCCCAACAAATCAATCTCGACGTGATTGCCAATAACCTGGCCAACGTCAACACGACCGCTTACAAAGGGCAGCGGGCCGAGTTTCAGGACCTGATGTACCAGACGTACCGCGCGGCCGGCGCCAGTACTGGCGGGTCGTCTAGGTTGCCGCAGGCCGAACAGGTCGGCCTCGGCGTGGAGTTCACCGGTAACGCCACCTCGATGGCGGGTGGTGCGCTCCAGGCCACGAACAACCCCTTCGACGTCGCCATCATCGGCGAGGGCTTCTTCCAAGTAGAGCGTCCCGACGGCACGATCGCCTACACGCGGGACGGAGGGTTCAAGCAGGATGCCAACGGCCTCCTCGTCACCCAGGATGGCTACCCGCTGATCCCGAACATCACGATTCCCACCGGCGCGAAGGCGGTCACGATTTCGCCCAATGGCGTGGTGACGGCGGTTCTTCCCGGGAGCGACGACGCCACGGAGATCGAAACCGTTCAGTTGGCCCTGTTCCCCAATCCCGGTGGCCTGACTCGCATAGGCCAAAATCTCTTCACAGCGAACGCGGCGAGCGGGACTGCCACCGTGGTCTCGCCCGGCGGTGCGGAAGGTGCAGGCCAGCTTCGGGCCGGTTTCATCGAGGGCTCCAACGTGCAGATCGTGGAGGAGATGGTCCGCATGATCCTTGCTCAGCGTGCCTACGAGATCAACTCCAAGGCGGTCCAGACCGCCGATGACATGCTGGGGATTCTCAGCAACCTCAAGAGGTAATCGACGATGATCGGTGTTCTCCTTGCATGCTCGCTGGCGCTACCCAGCCTGAAGATCGACGTCGAAGGCGACGGCTACCTACGTTTCGTCCGAGACGGGCGCATCGTTTACGCCAAGTCCGCGACCTTAACCCTTTCCGAGGGAGTTCTCGTCTCGGAGGCGGGACATCCCGTCGCCCCGACCATCATGGTTTCCGGTCAGCCGACGAAGCTCGAGATCGACCTCGAGGGTCGTGTCCGAGCTGCATACTCAGCCGGACCCAAAGAGGTCGGGCGCCTCGTACTAGCCCTGTTCAAGGGTACGGCGCCGGCAGCCGGGTCGGGCGGATTCCTCGTGTCCTCCGAGAAGCCGACGCTGGTAAATCCGGGTGAAGGGGCGACGGGCGTCATCCGGATGTCGGGGCCTGCCACCCCGTCCAAGTCACTCGGTACGCCCAAGACGACCACAAAGCCCGTTGACGCTCCGAAGTCCGACGCCGCCCGGATCGACGTTCGCGCGGTGTCGGAGGTCTCTGGTCGCCAGTTCACGTTGGGCGAGATCGCCGAAATCCAAGGGAACGAGGCCCTTGCCGCCATCGTCATGGGCGAGAGCCCGGCCCTCGGAATCGAGCGCGGTATCGACAAGACCCGCATCGTCTCGCGCTTGAAAATGGCTGGCGTGGACACCGCGAAGCTGGATATTCGGGTTCCCTCGAACGCCAAGGTCGTTCGCAAGGGCCAGAAGATCGAGCACGAACGGTTCCTACAGACTGCAACGGAAGCCGCCAAGGCCTTAGTGCCTGATTCGGGCGACTGGGTCTCGACCTCCAATCAGGGCGCGATGACGGTGCCCGAGGGAGAGGTCGAGCTGACAGCGGAGCGGTCTACCCGCAAGGGCGCGCAGGTGAGCATCACGGTCGGCGTCGTCGTGGACGGGAAGCGGTTCAACTCCCGAACACTGACCCTCACCGCAGGTCCGGGAACGAAGGCCGTCCGTTCGGGAGCTGCGGTCCGTGTTCGCGTTATCAGCAACGGAGCCGTGGTCGAGGTGGCCGGGCGGACGAAAGGCCCCGCTTCCGTCGGTGCGTCCGTCGAAGTGGTCACCAACGCCTCACCCCAAATGCCGAGCACGACCCTCAGCGGCAAGCTCGTGTCCGAATCCCTCGTGGAGGTGCGATTATGAAACGACTGTCCCTTTTCCTCTTGGCCTTCGCGGCGTCCTTCGCCCTAGGTCAGACCATCGACAAGTCCGATGGGTCTGGAATCGGCTCGCTGTGGTCGGACGCGGCGCCTAATCCCCTGGTGGACCGAACGGCCCGCAAGATCGGCGACCTTGTCACCATCGTGATCAGCGAGAACTCGGTTTCGACTTTCAAGGCGGGCACTACGGCCTCGAAGAGCGATGCCAACAACGTCGCCCAAAAGCTGTTCATCGGGTTCCTCGACCGTATCTTCAAGCCGTTCTCGACCACCGCCGCGAGCAACAACAAGGGCGAGGGAGACACAAATCAGACCGGCAAGATGTCGGCCCGGATGAGCGCAGTCGTCACCCAGGTCTTCCCCAACGGCACGATGATCATCGAAGGCACCCGAAACATCGTCACTAACAAGGAGACGCAGACGATCAAGCTGAGCGGCGTCATTCGGCGAGACGACATCCGCCCCGACAACACCGTCAAGAGCGAGAACATCGCCGAAGCCGAAATCCGCATGGAAGGCAAGGGCCTCATCGCGGATCGCCAGCGCCGCGGCCTCCTCACTCGCCTCCTCGATTGGCTTTTCTAGGTGAAACTCATGCATAAACTCGCATCCCTCACCCTCGTCCTCTTCCTCGCTGTGCTTTCGGCAGCCCAAACCAAAGACAAGGCGAACGCCGCCGACGAGCGAGCGCAGAAGGAGCTTCAGCGGCTCGAGCGGCTCGAGCGTCAGCGCAGCATGCAGGCCGCCATCGACGCCGAGCGCAGCGGCGTGCTCGTCCGCATCAAGGATATCGCCCGCTTCCGCGGCGTCCGTAGCAACCAGCTTCGCGGATTCGGGCTCGTGATCGGGCTTGAGGGCACCGGCGACAGCAAGAAGACGCCCTTCACCGCCACCTTAATGGCCAATGCTCTCAAGGAATTCGGTACGATGGTCGATCCGGCCCAGTTCAACGCCAAGAACATCGCTGCGGTCGCCATCACCGCCGACCTGCCCCCCTATGCGACACCTGGCAACCAGATCGACGTCACCGTACAGTCTATCGGCGACGCCAAGAGCCTCCAAGGTGGATTCCTGCTGCAGGCGCCACTCTACGGCGCATCCGACAAGGAGCGCGCAATCGCCGTAGCCCAAGGCGCGGTGAGCATCGGCGGTTTCAACGTCAGCAGCGGCGGGAGCAGCATTCAGAAGAACCACGTTAATGTCGGGCGAATTCCTTCCGGGGCGATCGTCGAGGCGAGCGTTCCCTACCAGGTGGTGTACGACGGCAAGATGTTCCTCGAACTGCAGGAGGCCGACATCACGACGGCGCAGCGCATTGCCGGCGTGCTGAGCGCGAAGTTCCCACAGTGTCTGCCCACCGCCCTCGACGGCGGCACGGTGCAGATCACGGTCGGAAACGAAAACCCGATGAATCTCATGAGTCAGATCGAGCAATGCACGGTGCTCTCCGACACTCCGGCAGTGGTGGTCATCAACGAGCGCACCGGCACGATCGTCATGGGAGGCAACGTCCGCCTCGCTCCCGCGGTCATCGCGCAGGGCAGCCTGCAGGTGATGATCGACACCCAGTATTTCGTAAGCCAGCCCAATCCGCTCTCGGACGGCAAGACGGTGGTCGTGCCGGAGACTTCGATCAGCGCTGAGGAGACTCAGGCTCAGATCGCCCTCATCACGCCGAACGCCACCGTGGCGGACTTGGCTCGAATCTTCCAGACCCTGCGGGTAAGCCCGCGCGACATTATCGCGATTCTACAGGCGCTGCGACAGCAAGGCTCTTTGAAGGCGCGAATCGAGGTGCAATGATGACGATCCGACCGCCCCAGGACCCCATTGGCAAGTTGGCCGCGAAGGCTCTGGCCGAAAGGGTCGTGCGAGAGAATCCTGCGGACGCGAAGATTCGACTCGAGCGTCAGGCCAGGCCCCTCCGAGAGGTCGCCCCCGACCCCCGGCCCGAGTCGCACCGGGAGAGTTCGTCGCGGCCGGCCGCCGAGAACCCCGAACTCGGCCGTCTGAAGAAGGCCACCGAGCAGATCGAGGCGATCTTCGTCAAGGACCTCCTCGGTCGCATGCGAAAGGGCCTTGGCTCAGAGACCAAGAAGGACCCGATGGCCGACCTCGCTCGCGACATGATGGATCAGGCCTTCGCCGACGAGTTCGGCCGCACCGGCGCCCTCGGCATCGGCACGCTGCTTTACAAGAACCTCTCCGAGGCTTACCTGCGCAACCAGGGCGAGCCGACGGGGAAAACCGACGAAACCCGATAACAAAGAGGAAGCAATGGCACAGAAGACGAAAGACCTCCAGCGTCTATGGTGGGACTGGCTCGGGACCTCCGAGCGCCTGCTTCGGTCGCTAGGTGACCAGACCCGAGCCCTCGTGGCTCGCGACGTGACCGCAGTGGAGAGCATCCAGCCGGAACTGGAGACGATGCTCGCCCGCATGCGAACAATCGACGATCAGGCGGCGGCGTCCGCGGCGAGGCTGGCCGAAGCTCTGGGCACGGAGCCCACGCTTCGAGGTCTCATGGGCGCGCTCGATGGAGCCGAAGCGCAGCAAGTTCAGGCGATCGCCAATCGCGTGCGGACGGTCGCACGAAACGTCGAGGAGGCGCTCGACCGGAACCGCGCCCTCATCGAGAGCGAGTTGACCTACATCAACGGCACCCTCGCCCTTATTGCCCGGGCTGCCACCGAGCGTCAGGGCGCCTTCGGCCCAGGCGGCACGGAAACCGTCATCCTCGACCGAGTCGCGTAGTTCTGTTGCCGAAGGTCGTTCAGCGGGAAGACAGCCCTGAGCCGGGGGCACGATCCCTCCCCCGGCTATCTTCGGCGGCGCGAATCGCTTGCTCGGTCCTTTGACCCAGACCCGAGAACTCGACGGGTTTTTGGGCGTCCGAAAGGTGAAACCGGCACAGTTGCCGAACGATCGTGCAACGAAGGCCCCTATAACCGATACAGGAGGACTAGAAACCCACCGAGGAACCGGAAATGAAACCGAACCGTGATCGCCATCCGCTCTACGACCTCTTCCAGGAGCACGTCGCCCTATCGCTCGACCGTACCGACGGCCTGCTGCGCGAGCCGGACGTCGAGGCGTACATGACCGATCTACTCCTCACCTTCCTCCACACCGACCGCATCTTCTCCATTCGCGACAAGAACGGCCGGCGCCTGGTCTCGGTCGCCGAGATGGTGGCCGAGGGCGACGTGCGGGTCAATGCAGACTCCTTCGAGCGTGAGCGGGAAGTGCACAAGCACATCGGCGACTTCATCCTCTTCTGGTCGGGCGTCTATCCCGAGTTCTTGCGGCAGCTGAGACTCCGCTTCGGTCAGGACTTGATCTGCGACTACGTTCGCCAAGGTCGGGAGTCGTACCACTTGGTGAGCACCTTCGATCACGCTCCGTACGATCGCGAAGCCAACACCTTCCGCAAGCTGAGCGTGCGCTTCGAGGAGTACTCGTACGTGCTTCGCCTAGTTCGCGATACCCTTCCTCTCTCGACGCCGAACATCGGATACGCCTAGAGCGGACTCGGTCGATTGGTGCGATGGGTGAGGGCAAGCTTGTGCCCCGCATCCGCGGACTCGAGAATGGCGCTCATCGCATCGAGGACGTGCATGCCGAGCGCCCCGGATGCTCGTGGCTCCCGACCCTCTGCGATCGCCTCCACTTGGTCGAGCACGCCAACGCCGCGCGCGTTCTCCATGAACCGAGGTTCGGCCGGCGTGACGAGACACCACTCGGGGTCGTCGTGGCGTCGCAGCCACACGTCGCCGCCGAATCCGTTCGGGTCGGGTACGCGCAGGCTTCCCTCGGAGCCATAAACCTCGATGTGCGGCATGCCGTGATGCCAGACATCGAAGCTGGTGGTCAGTCCGACGATCGCGCCCGACTCGAATTCGAGCACCGCCGAGATGTGGGTCGGCGTCTCTACGGGGATCACCTTGCCAAGCTTCGGTTCGCTCGTGATCGTTCGCTCGGGAAACGAGATGCCCGCGGAGCCGCTGACCGAAGCGACCGGCCCGAGCAGGTTCACGAGCGCCGTCAGATAGTAGGGGCCCATGTCGAAGAGCGGGCCGCCTCCCACCTCGTAATAGAACGCCGGAGAGGGATGCCAGCCCTCGTGGCCATGGCACATCATAAAGGCCTGAGCGGCGATCGGACGTCCGATCCGCCCTTGATCGATGAGCCGCCGGCACAGTTGGTGGCTGCCGCCGAGGAACGTATCCGGCGCGCATCCCACGGTGAGGCCCCGATCTCTTGCCTCCTGAATGATTCGCTCGCCCTGCTCACGCTCGACAGCGAGCGGCTTCTCGCTGTAAACGTGCTTCCCGGCTCGGAGCGCGGCCAGCGCGATCTCGGCGTGGGAGTGCGGAACCGTAAGGTTCAAAACGAGGTCGACTTCAGGTTCGGCGAGCAGCCCCTCGACAGACAGCACCCGACCGATGCCGAACTCGGCGGCGCGGTGCTTCGCCTTCTCTTCGTCGAGGTCGGCCAGGGCGACGACGGGGGTCACAGGGAACCGGGCAAGATTCGACAGGTAGATGGGAGCGATGTTTCCGCACCCGATGACGCCGATTCCCCTTCGCATCGGGTTAGGTTACACTGCCGGAGCCGGGGTATACTGCCCGCTTCGAATCCTGCTATTTGGATCGGTGCCGAATGAAGCGAACCTACCAGCCCAATAACCGACATAAGAAGACGACCCATGGATTCCGCGTGCGAATGCGGAACCAGGACGGCCAAAACGTGCTCCGGCGTCGGCGGCTGAAGGGCCGGGCGAGGTTGACTCCGTAAGAGGACCCAAGAAGGCTCGCTTCGACCAGATTTTTCGAACCGGCCTCCGCTCGAGTGGCAAGTATTGCTCGCTATCGCTTCTTCCCGGAATCGGCCTAGTAGGTTTCGCAACGTCGAGATCGATCGGTTGCCACGCATGGAGAAACCGCCAGAAGCGACGCTTCCGCGAAGCGATGAGGAGCCTCGAGGGACTGGAGAGGTTCGATTGGGTAGTGCAGATTCGGTCCAACGCCACGAAGGCGAAGTTCGTAGAGATACTGGAGGAGGTTCGGAGTCTAGCGCGGGAGCTCGGAGAACGTTGGGAAGACGATTCGGCGTGCTCATGATTCTCGCCTATCAGAAGACCACGCGATGGATGCCGCCAAGCTGCCGTTACACCCCAACCTGTTCGGAGTACACGAAGATCGCCATCGAGCGGTATGGCCTGCTCAAGGGCTCCTGGATGGGCCTGAGGCGCATCGCCAGGTGCCATCCCTTCCGGCCGGGCGGACACGACCCCGTACCATAACATGAGTCAACCCGCGCCGAGAAGCAATTTCGTCCAGACGATGCTCATCGTCGCCGTGCTGTTCCTGGGCTACCAGGCCCTGTTCGGCAGCCGCCCGCCCGAGCCTCGCAGCAGCGAAAAGATCTACGCGGCGATGCAGACGCTACACCGGGAGATCAAGGACCAGTCGATCGCGATCGAACTCCCCAAGTTCGAGCAAAAGCTCCGCGAAGAAGCGAAAACGAAGAAGACTCCGGATGCCGACGTCGAGGCCCGATTGATGGATGCCACCGTCCTTGTCGCTGCCACCCAGTTCCGCGCCGCCGTCCAACGCAACGACATCAACCGAGCCAACGCGGCTTTCATGACTCTTCACCAGAAGTCTCGCGCGAACGAGTTCAAGCCGATCTGGAAGCGTGAGGTCGCCCTCGTTCCTCATGCCCAGTTCCCTGACAAGGTCACGACACCCGAGAAACTGTACGCCACCGTTATTGAAGACCTCGATGGAAGGAATCGTCGAGACCTCGTCTTCGGCTTGGCTCGTGGCTACGCGATCATCGACTTCCTGGTCGGTCTCACCGGACGAATGCCGGGATTCAGCTACGCCTTCGCTGCCCTGCTCTTGGCGATCATGGTTCGCGCCACCATCTGGCCCCTCACGCAACGGCAACTCGTCTTCTCGCGCCAGATGCAGCAGCTGATCCCGCTGGTCAACGAGCTGAAGGAAAAGTACAAGGGCAACCCGGCCGAGCTCAACGTTAAGACGATGGAGCTTTACCGCACGTACGGCATCAACCCTGCTGCCGGCTGCTGGCCCGCCTTGCTCCAGATGCCCTTGTTCCTCTTCGTGTACCAGTGCATGGTCCACTACCGCTTCGAGTTTCGGCAGGGCACCTTCCTCTGGATCAACCCAAACACGGCTTCCGTCACCGGCGGATGGACTGCGCCGAACCTGGGCGAAATGGACTACCCCCTCCTCGTGATCTACGGAATCACGATGATGGCCACCACCTTGCTCAGCCCCGTGAGCGACCCCGCCAACGCCCGCCAGCAGCGCGTGATGGGGATCAGCATCTCGCTCCTCTTCACCGTTCTCATGTTCTTCTGGCCGCTCCCGTCGGCCTTCGTTCTGTACTGGATCTGCACCAACCTGCTTTCGACGTTCCAGTCCCTGCGCGCTTACCGCATGCCCGTCGAGCCTCTCGTCAAGAAGAACGCGCCCAACGGCGCCGTCTTCCCCTTCCCCGCCAAGAACGGAAAGGGCGATTCGGCGGGTCATACGAATGGGGTCTTTAAGAGTACCGGCGCGCCAAAAATCCAAAAGCCCAAGAAGAAGAAGTAAGCCCCGCCCCCCTAACGAGATTTATGGAAACCATCGAAGTTCAAGGAAAAAGCCTCGACGAAGCCAAACGGACCGCCGCCGAAAAGCTCGGTGTCGAAATCGACAGGATCGCCGCCGAAGTTCTGGAGGAGAGCAAGGGCCTCTTCGGAAAGGCTGTCGTAAGAATCCGGGCCAGCGTCCAAGAGATTGTTGCAAAGCCCAAAGGCCGCGCCCCCAAGGCGGAGAAGTCGCCGGAGCCCGCGTCTGAACCCGAACCCAAGCCAAAGCGAGTTGCCAAGCCCAAACCCGAACCTGCCAAACCGGCCCGGGCGGTCAAGAAGGCCCCCGAGCCCACCGTAGTCCCCAGCGAGGACGGCGAGGACGACGAGGTCGAGCGAGAGGAGGTCGTGGCGACCGACGAGGACGCCGGGGATCTAGCCGAGATCGTGAACGAAATCCTCGAGCTCTCAGACCTGAAGGCGACCGTCAAACCCACGGGGCTCAATGGTCGCTACGTCAATCTCGAACTCGACGGCAAAGACGTGGCCTATATCGTCGGCAAGCACGGCGAGGTGCTCAACGCCTTCCAGTATCTGGTCAACGTTATCGCTGCCCGTCAGCTCGAAAACGGCGTTCGCGTGACATTGGACGGCAACAACTACCGTCGCCGCCGTGAAGAGGCTCTGTGCAACCTCGCCGTACAAATCGCCGAGCAAGTCCGCTCTCGCGGAGAGGAGGCAGTGCTCGACGCGCTGCCCGCTTTCGAGCGTCGAATCGTTCACAAAGCCCTTTCGGAGTTCGACGGCGTGTCGACCTACAGTGAGGGTGAGGAGCCGAACCGCCGCGTCGTCATCGCGCCGGAAGAGTAGCGAAAGTTCCGCCCGGGGTTTTGCAGGCCGTCCCCAGATCGAGGGTCATCTCTTTCTGAGCACGAGGGCCGTTTGGAACGTGCCGTAGGCTTCTTCCGTAACGGACACGACCTCGAAAATGCCGTCCAGTTGCCCCAAGAGCCAGGCGCGGTCGTAGAAGACCTGAGAGCCGATCGAGCGGCCCACCGTGAACACGGCGTAGGGCTTCTTGATGTAGCTTTGGTAGTTCTCGTCCACCGCTAAGAACTTGCCCGTGGGAGATTCTTTGAGCCTGCCCTCGAAGATCTCGATCGTGTGTTCGTCATGGATCGTGACGTAGGCGAGCCCGCCCGGCTTGAGGACTCGGCGTAGTTCCAAGAACCAGCTGTCGGCCTGGTCATCGATGTGCGTGAACAGCGATCCGGCATAGATGAGGTCGAACGTGTTGTCCTCGAATGGCAAGTGGGGCTGCGTCGTGGTGGTGGCAAACTTGAACGGGGGGCTCAGGTTCATCTTGCACCACGAGATATCGCCGGCATGGATGTCTACCCCCCAGAATTCGGCTTTCTCGGCGTCATCCTTGAACCAGCGGAGTATGCGAGCGGTGGAGCAGCCAAAGTCCAAGATCAGTTGACCCGGCTGGACTCGGAAGCCCACCTCCCCGAGAATCTTCATCATCATCTCGTGGTCGCGTTTTCCACCGTCGAGGTAGGCCTGGAGTCCGTTCGGTGTATGCCGAAGGTTCTTCAAGAGGATCGGCGCGGGCAAGCCTGGTTCGGCAATCTCAGCTTGGCCCGAATTGTTCCGCTCGATAATGAAGGAGTTGGCCTCCTCGTCGTATGCGATGAACTTACCGGTAAGGGACGGGTTGTTCGGGATCTCGATGCGAATATCCCGCAGCGCCTTTCGATAAAGGGGGCTTAAGAGCCTTCTAACAATGGAACGCGCCAATCTTCTTTACCTCCGATCCGCAATCGATGATACACCAGGTGTGGACTGGGCCAAGGACTTGCCAAGCGTGTTTTCGGTCGCTGCGGATGCGCACCACAGGTTCGCCTGAAGGAGCGGCGAACTTGGATCAATGCCAGCTGAGAGTGGGGAGGCGCCCTCGCCGCGAGCGGGCATAATCGGGGACGACCGATGAGAAGGATCGCCGTCATTACGAGCGGGGGGGATGCGCCGGGGATGAACGCGGCGATTCGCGGGGTCGTTCGTGCCGCGATTGCTCGGGGAGCCGAAATCCTCGGCTTCCTTCATGGCTATCGGGGAATCATCGCGAACGAAGCGATCCCCCTGGACTCCAAGGCGGTGGGCGGAATCATCACCTTCGGCGGAACCGTTCTCCGCACTGCCAGAAGCAAGGAGTTTCAAACCGCGGAGGGGCGGATGCAGGCCCTCGAAGTGCTCAAGGAGAACGACATCGAGGGCCTCGTCGTCATCGGCGGCGACGGCTCGCTCACGGGCGCACGGACTCTCTTCGAAGAGTTCGGCTTCCCGGTAGTCGGTATCCCGGGTTCGATCGACAACGATATCGCCGGAACCGACTACTCGGTTGGGTTCGACACCGCTGTCAACACGGCGCTGTCGGCGATCGACCGCGTGCGTGACACCGCCTATAGCCACGAGCGAGTTTTCGTCATCGAAGTGATGGGACGCCGCAACGGCTTCATCGCGCTCGAAGTCGGATTGGCCGGTGGCGCGGAGGCGGTGATCATTCCCGAGGTGCCCTATTCGCTTCTGGAGATCTGCGACAACCTGCGAAAGATGCGCCAGAAAGGCAAACGTAGTTCGATCATCGTGGTCGCAGAAGGAGCGGCGAGGGCCGCGGACATCAAGGACTTCGTCCAGAAGACCACCGGCTTCGAGGCGCGCTACCTGGTGCTGGGGCACATGCAGCGGGGCGGCTCGCCGACGGCCTTCGACCGAGTGCTCGGGATCCGGCTGGGCAGCCATGCGGCTCACCGCCTTCTTTCCGGCTTCACCGGCGAAATGGTGGGGGTAGACGGGACGAAGCTGGTGACGCACCCGCTCAGCTACGTCTTGAGCACCGAGCGGACCGTCGATCCTGAGAAACTCCATCTGGTCACAGCCATGGCGGTCTAGGCTCTTGGAGTGCGCGGGCCAGACCGCGCTCTCGATTCGCCGGGACCACGATCCGACTTAGGGTATATTCTGCATCTCTCGGGCTCATAGCTCAGTTGGTTAGAGCGCACCCCTGATAAGGGTGAGGTCGCTAGTTCGAATCTAGCTGGGCCCACCAATTCCCCACCGGACGTGGAAAGGCCGTGGGATTCCCTCGTTCTCTCGGCTACGATCGGGGACTTGATTCCGTCAGAATCATAGGGCGGCCGCGTTGGGCCGTTCGCCTTTTCGATGTCGTTCGTTCACATCCACAATCACACCGAGTACAGCCTCCTCGACGGGGCGAATCGGATTCCTCAGATGGTCTCTCGCGCGAGGGAACTGGGGATGGATTCGCTTGCCATCACCGATCACGGCGTGATGTTCGGAGTGATGGAGTTCTACTTCGAGTGCAAGAAGCAGGGCATCAAACCACTGCTCGGAATGGAGGCTTACGTAGCCCCGGAGGGACGGCACGTCAAAGCTGGCCGGGAGGAGAATCAGAACCGGCACCTCGTGCTTCTGGCGCGGAACCTGGAGGGCTACCGGAATCTTTGCAAGCTGCACTCGGTGGCGGCGCTGGAGGGCTTCTACTACAAACCGCGGATCGATCGAAACCTGCTCCGGGAGCATTCGGCGGGGCTTATCGGTACGAGCGCGTGCCTAGGAAGCGAGATCTGCCAGGAACTCCTCGAAGGCACCTTCGATCGGGCACAGTGGCTGGCCGGCGAATACAAGGAGATCTTCGACGAGGGCTGTTTCTTCATCGAATTGCAGGATCACCGGCTGCCTGACCAGGCAAAAATCAAGGACGGCCTCCTGCGCATCGCTCGCGACCTCAATCTACCGCTGGTGGCGACCAACGACGCCCACTACCTCTGCCGAGGCGACCACGAAGCCCACGACGTGCTGCTGTGCGTGGGCACGGGACGGCTGAAGGCCGACGAGAAGCGCCTTCGGTTCGACACAGAGGAGTTCTATCTGAAGTCGCCCACGGAGATGGCCGAGTTGTTCGCCGACCATCCGGAGGCGTTGGAGAACACTCTTCGGATCGCGGAGATGTGCGAATTGGAGTTGGGGCAGCAGCGGGCCTTGATGCCGACCCCGGAGATGCCCGTAGGAGAGACGCCACGGACCTACCTCCGCAAGCTTGCCGAAGAAGGCCTACGCTCACGGCTGCCGAAGGCGGACGATGAAGCGCACCGGCGGCTGGAGTACGAACTCGGAGTAATCGAGAAAACCGGCTTCGAGGATTACTTCCTCCTCGTGCGAGAGTTCGCCGATTTCACCCGCGCTCAGGGCATCTATTACGGAGTGCGAGGCTCCGCTGCAGGTTCGCTGGTCTCGTACACGCTGGGCATCACCGACGTCGATCCACTCCAATACGACTTGACCTTCGAACGGTTTCTGAACCCCGAACGGATCAGCATGCCGGACATCGACATGGATTTCGAGGACACCCGTCGCGACGAGGTGATCCGCTGGGTGACCGAGCGCTACGGAAGCGAGCGCGTGGCCCAGATCGTGACTTTCGGGACGCTCGGAGCCAAAGCCGCGATCAAGGACGCGGGACGGGTGATGGGGTATTCACCACAAGACACCGACCGCATCTGCAAGACGATCGCCAACGTGCCAGGCATGACGCTCGCCAAGGCGCTCGAAGAGGGCAACGAGTTTCGCCAAATGGTGGAAAGCGAAGAGCGAGTGTCCAGCCTGGTGGACGTGGCGAGGTCCATCGAGGGGCTGAGCCGTCACTGCGGAGTGCACGCCGCGGGCATCGTCATCTCGCGCGACCCGCTTCAGGAGCATATCCCGCTCTATCGCGGAAACGATGGCCAGCCAATCACCGCCTTCGAAATGGGGATCCTCGAAAAGATCGGTCTCCTGAAAATGGACTTCCTCGGCCTGAGCAACCTGACCGTGCTAGCCAAGACGATCGAGAACGTTAACCGTTATCGAGGTGAGGCGGCTCGACCGCTGGGCACCGCCGACATCCCTTTCGACGACGAAGCGACCTTCGAAATGTTGGGCGGAGGCGACACGATCGGCGTCTTCCAGTTGGAATCTGCGGGGATGCGCCGTGCGATCGTCGAACTGAAGCCGAAGTCGGTGAAAGAACTCGCGGCCCTCGTCGCCCTCTACCGGCCCGGACCGATGGACCACATTCCGACCTATATCGGCAACAAGCATGGACGCAGTCAGCCGGACTACGCCGACGAACGGATGCGGCCGATCCTCGAGGAAACGAATGGCGTGATCGTCTATCAGGACCAAGTCCTGAAGCTCGTGCAAGCGCTAGCGGGCTTCAGCCTGGGCCGGGCAGACATCCTGAGGCGGGCGATGGGCAAGAAGGACAAGGCCGCGATGGACTCGATGAAGGTCGAGTTTATGAACGGGTGCCAGGAGCGTGGGGTCACCGGCGAGGCCGCCGAGAAGGTGTGGGAACTGCTCTTGCCTTTCGCAGGCTACGCCTTCAACAAAGCCCACGCCGTCTGCTATGCGATCCTCGCATACCAGACCGCCTACCTAAAGGCCAACTACCCCGTGGAGTACATGGCGGCCCTCTTGGCGGTATACCGCTCGAAGGAAGACCGCGTCACCGCCTTTATCGAGGAGTGCCGCCGCAAGGGGATCGCGGTCCTTCCGCCCGACATCGGTCTCTCGGGAGCGGACTTTACTATCGAAAGCGCGGCTACTCCCTCGACGAACGGAAAGAAAGCCAAGAAGTCGTCGGAATCGCGCTCGATTCGGTTCGGTTTGGCGGCGATCAAAGGAGTCGGAGAGGGGATCGTGTCGAATCTGCTTCATGAGCGGACGACAGGTCCGTTCACGCACCTCTACGAATTCTGCGAGCGCATGAAGCCCTACGGCATGAATCGAACCGCGCTCGATGCCATGATAAAGGCAGGCGCGCTGGACTGCATCGATAGGAATCGAGCCCGGCTGCTTGAGTTCTCGGAAGCCGGGATGGCTTTCGCCGATGTGGCTCTGCGAAATCGCGAGGCGGGCCAGGAATCGCTTTTCGGAGGCGGCGAACAAACGACTTCGGCCCACTACCCCACATTGCCCGATCGAGAGCCGTTGAGTCGAAGTCAAGCCCTCGCGATGGAAAAGGAGGTCCTCGGCATCTTCGTTTCGGACCATCCCCTGCGCGGGTACGAGCATTCCATTCGATCCGTCGCGACACATCGCTGTGGGCAGATCGCCGAGCTCGAAGAGGGAACTCCCGTGAAGCTGGCAGGGCTGATCGCCAACCTGCGAGCGATCACGACCAAGCGTGGCGACCGGATGGCGAGCCTCGTCCTCGAGGACCTGAGTGGCCAGGCCGCCTGCACCGTGTTTGCGGCGACCTATGCGAAACTGAAGGACGTGCTCGAGAAAGACCGCGTTGTTCGTCTTTCCGGGGTGGTCACCCATCGTGAGCGCACCGTCAATGGCGGCGAGCGGCAAGTCGAGGTTCGGGTCGAGGATCTGTCGGTCGTCGATGCGATGCCCACCGCCGAGCTTCAGGACGACGAAAACACGGAGGGGACGGTCGTGATCCGTGTGGGCCGGGCGACCCGGGACCAGCTGTTGGCGCTGCGTCGCCTGATCGAGGACACGCCCGGCGAATATGGAGTGGTCGTTCAACTGGGTGGTGGCTTCGACGCGCCGCCGCTCCGGCTGCTCCACCATGTCGGAGCCGACGAAAAGTTCTTCGAGCAGGCGCGGCGGGCGGTGGCCCATTGCGAAATCGAGTTGATCCGCCGAGCCTCGCTCGTCTCGACCGGATTCGAGGCCGAGGAGATGCTCGCTTGATCGAACCGGGCGTGTATCCCGCTTCGGTCACCCCCTTCGACAGTTCTGGACGGATCGACACAGCGGGAGTCGCGCGCCTCCTGGCCCATTTCGAGGCAGCCGGCTGCAGCGGCGTGGTTCTGGCGGGCACGAACGGGGAAGGTCCCTCGCTGAGCGCGGTCGAGAAGCGCGACCTCGTCCGAGAAGCCCAAGCCGTTCGTGGCGGACTTGACCTTATCCTCGGCATCGCGACGTCCAGCCTCGACGAGGCGGTATGGCTCTCCAAGCGGGCGGCGGAATTCGGTGCGATTGCGGTGCTCGTCATGCCGCCAGGGTACTTCCGCACTGTCGAAATGGAGGGGATCAGAGCCTGGTTCCTCCGGCTGATGGACTCCTCGCCGCTGCCGGTCATCGTTTACAACTTTCCGAAGATGACCGGGATTACTTTGGACGCCGACCTGCTGGCATCGCTCGTTCCTCACCAGCGCTTTGCCGGAGTAAAGGACAGTTCGGGCGACCGGGTCAACCTCGACGCCTACCGAAAGGCAGTTCCGCAAGGGAAGGTGTTGTTCGTCGGCGACGAACGCCTCCTCTTCGAAGCCTTGAAGGCGGGCTGGACGGGAACGATCAGCGGCGCGGCCAACGTCGTTCCCAACTGGCTGGCCGAGGTCGTCCGATTGTGGCTGGCCGCCGACTCCGAGGGCTCCGAAGCAAAATTCCACTTGGTCCTCCCGGCGATCGAAGTCATCCGCGGGCTGCCCCAACCGGTGGGAAACAAGGCTCTGCTTCATCGGCTCGGAGTCCTCGACAGCCGGGAACCCCGCTTGCCTCTGTCGGCGCTGACCGATGACGCCTTGGCTGGCGCCATCGGCGTCTTGCGGGACCGGCTCGGCCTCTTTCCGAGCTAGAAGAGCCCTTGCAGCTTGCCCGTCGAATCTCCTAGTTTCTCGACTCTCACGCCCACGCGGTCGAGCATGCTCAGGAACAGGTTGTTCATCGGCGTGTTACGGTCGAAGCGCAAGTGGCGTCCGCCCTTCAAGGTTCCGGCGCCGCCGCCGGCCAGGAGGATCGGAAGATCGTCGTGGTTGTGGCGATCGCCATCGCTGATACCCGCACCGTAGACGATCATCGAGTTATCGAGCAGCGTGCCGTCGACTTCGTCGATCGACGCCATCTTCTCCAGCATATAGGCAAGTTGCTGGGTGTGAAAGAGGTCGATCCGCTGTTTCTTCTCCAGTTTGTCGGCATTCTTGCCGTGGTGGGATACGTCGTGATGCCCGTCCGATACCCCGATCATGGGGTAGCTGCGGTTGCTGCCGTCGTTGGCATACATGAAGGTCGCGATCCTGGTCAGGTCGGCCTGAAAAGCAAGGACCATCATGTCGCTCATCAAACGGATGTGCTCGCCGTAGTCGCGGGGAACGCCGGTGGGTTTCTTACCGGGGTCGATATCGAGGGCCTGCTTCTCGGCGGCGATCAGTCGCTGCTCGATCTCGCGAACCCCGTTAAGGTACTCGTCCAGCTTGCGCTGATCGCGGGCTCCCAGTCGTCCGCGCAGGCTCATCGCGTCCTCGAAAACGAAGTCGAGAATGCTCTTGTTGAAGAAATCCCGGCGGGTCTTGGCTTCGGTCTCTTCCGCGTCGCCGCTGCCGAAGAGGCGTTCGAAAACGAGGCGGGGATTGACCTCCTTGGCGACCGGCGTGGTCTCGGACTTCCAGGAGATGCTGCTGGAATAGGCGCAGCTATAGCCAGAGTCGCAGTCCCCAGCCATCGCTCCGCGTTCGCATCCGATTTCGAGGCTCGGGAAGCGCGTTTTGTGACCGATCTCGCGAGCCGCCACTTGGTCGGCGGAGATCCCGACGCGGATATCGGAACCGGCGGTCTTCTTGGGATGCACTCCGGTCAGCCACGCCGCGGTCGAGCGGGCATGGTCGCCCGGTCCGTCCCCGAGGGCGAAGGCATTGTGCTGGGCAAGCCCGGTGAGAACGTTGAGCGAGCCCCGGACCTTCTCGAGCGGCTGCAGGATAGGAGAAAGCTCAAGCGCCGTTCCCATCCCCTGGGGAGTCCAATTCGCCATGTCGATCCCGTTCGGAACGAACACGAACGCCATTCGACTCGGCCTCACCTTGGCGGTTTGGGCCAATGCCGACAGCGGCAGCATGCCCTCCAGAAGCGGCAGGGAAATGGTGGTGCCCAGCCCGCGCAATACCGTTCGGCGGGAGATTCGGTTGCCCATGTGCACTTCTAGGATAGCAGAGGTTAAGGCGGTCTACAATCCGACGTGCCCAAAAAGGTCCTGGGAGTGCTCGCCGGTGAGGATATGCCTCGCGATCTCCTGTTGGCTTGGGCGCGGTCGGCAGAAGTCGTTCTGGCGGCCGATGCTGGGGCCGATCGTCTGCTGGAAGCAGGCGCCCTTCCGCATCACTTGGTGGGCGATCTCGATTCCGTTCGTCGACACGAAGAACTGGTGGGTGTGGCCGTTCACGAGCGGAGGGATCAAGACTCGACGGATTGTGACAAGCTTCTCGACTTAGCCTCCGAACTCGGGTACGGCGCCCTCACCCTCTGCGCCATCGAAGGCGACCGGATGGACCACGCCTTATCCACTTGGTTAAGCGCAGCCCGATCCCCGCTCTCGGTTCGAATCGCCTTGCGCCAGGGTCTAGGGTGGCCGGTTCGCGAAGGGGCTCCCCGGGCTGTCGCCGTCGAGCCGGGCTCCACGGTCTCGCTCATCCCGCTTAGCCCGAGCGAGGGCGTCGTCCTACGAGGCGTGGAATGGCCGCTCGAAGGGGATCGACTCTCCTGGGACGGGCTGGTGAGTATTTCGAACCGGGCCGTCGATCCCGTGGTCTCAGTTTCGCTCGACGCGGGCCTGGCCGCCTTGATCGTCGAGGTCCACCGCGAGAACCTGCCTTCTTGGGACTGATCTCCGGGTCCAACCGTCTTGTCTCCAGTGAGCGAACGAAAGAACTTTCACGGAGTGGCGAGTACCGGAATCTCGCTGGTCACTGCGGTGGGCGTGTGGCTTGCCGTGCAGATATCGTGATCGATCAATCAATCGGTGGGGTGGGCGATCTGGCACGGCGTTTTGAACTGGATCTATGTCGTTTATCGCCTCATCGTCGGGATACCGAACTAATCCTCCTCGAAGAACGACATCAGGGGCGCCGGTTCGGTCACGAATCGGATGTTGCCCTCGGGGTCGCGAGGCCACTGCTCCCGTGGACGGTCCCAGGCGAGTTCGAGGCCGTTGCCCTCGGGATCGCGAAGATAGATGGCCAGATGGGTGCCATGATCGGCCGTGCCGTCGAGCGGCCAGCCCGCGCGGACGAGGCGGCGCAGGGCTTCGGCCAGGGACGCTCGGCTCGGATACAGCAGAGCGATGTGATAGAGCCCCGTCGTTCCCTCGGGTGCAGGCTGGCCCCCTTTTGTTTGCCATGTGTTGAAGGCCAGGTGATGATGATAGTCTCCGGCGGCCAGAAACAGGGCGCCAGGAAGGCGAGCCTTGATCTGGAAGCCGAGGAGGCCGACATAGAAGTCCTCGATTCGGGCCAGATCGGCGGCCTTCAAGTGGACGTGGCCGACACTAACGCCGGGGTCGATCGTTCGAGGTTCGTCCAAGTCTTCGCTCATGACCGGACGATACCGCTTGGGTGTTCGGAGGCGTCTTCGACGAGTGGCTCTTGCCGGCGCGGCCGGCGATGAATCGCCGGCCGCGCCGATCTCGAACTCCGAGGTTCTAGACTCAGCCTAGAAGGGCTTCTTGACCAGCAGTTCCACGTTGCGGTCGCTGGGCTGCCCGATCTGAAACGGGATCGAGAACAGGGGGTCGTTTGCCGAAAGTTCGCGGCTCACAGAGGCCAGGGCCAGCGGCGACCTGGGATTTGCTTCGGTCGCAGGCGGCGCCATGTGGTCGATGAGAATGCCGAACACCGACAAAGTGCCGTCCATGTTGTCGACGATCTCGACGGTTCGGGACTGCTGCGGGAAGTCGATGTGGGAAGCAGTGTTGACTTCCCAGAACCCGGCGGTCCGTCCCCTGGGGTCGCTATGGGACCAAACGCGGTTGACATGGCTGTGACCGTTCACCCAGAGGATCATGTTCGGGTAGCGGTGTAGCAGGTCTTTCACTTCGCTCGGATTCAGGCGAACCGGATCTAGGGGGTCGGGGGCGAGGTTCTCCATGGTCAGCAGGTTGTGGTGGCTGAAGAGAACGATAAGTTGGTCGGGTTTGCCGGTTCGGACCCATCTGCCAGCGCCATCCAGGTACCTCGAGCTGTTCTCTCGAAGCCGCTGTTCGAGCCATTCGGCCTGTATCATTCCGAGCGAGCCATCGGCCCCGCCTGCCTGGTTGCAGGTGTCCAGCATGATGCCGAGCACGCCCTGCGCGATCGGGAACGTGTAGTAGAGCTTCCCGCTCAGCAGATTGTCACGCGAGAATCCGTGGCCGACCGGACCGGGGAACGGCGGCGAAGCGAGGTGCATCTGGACGAAATCCTGCCTGCTGTGGATCTTCCGAGCGGCTGCGGCCGGGACCTCGCGCTTAGGCGACTCGGTCACGATCTTCTCGATGCACTGGACGTCGGTCGTTTCGACGCACTGATAGAACTCGGCCGGTGAGACACTCGGCGGAAGGTCCATGATCATCATCGGGCCTTCGGCCAGCAGGTCCATGAACTCGAGCGTGCCGCCTTCAAGGTCGAAGTTCCCTTGGATCAAGACGTCGTGATTCCCGTTTCCGGAGTACCAAGGCATCCGCAAGCCCGTAGCGACGAAGTTCACCGATCCGGCATCGAGCAACCCAGGATACTGGGGATAGCCGTAGTCCATCTTGAACATGTCCGGTTCGATGCGTCCGGTCCACGCAGCGGGGACGGGATTCGGATGCCAGTACTGCCCGTAGATCGCGTTGCGTTCTGAGTCGCTTACATTGGGGTCGCCGGGCGCAAAGACGGCATCGTCTTGGCAGCCGACGTAGCCTTGCCCGGAGGAGTTGGCGGTCACGAGGAGGCCGTCGAGAACGTTTAGGTAGTTCTGGAGCTCGTTCAGTTGGTTACCGTCCCCGTTGTCCCCCGTCGAAACCGCGAAGGTGAGCGGGGCGCCGGTTATCGGCGCAGCCTGCAGAGAATTCACGCGCTGCACCATCGACTCAGCCACGTACGTGCTCAGCTGCTCCTGGCAGCGGAACGCATCGACCAAGTCCAGTCCTCCCATTCCATTGAACTTCCTCAGATAGGGAGCTCGCGCTGGGCTTTGCCCATCGATGATGTGAATGTCGGTGAGGTGAACGAAAGCAGCCAGAGTCTTTCGCCTGACTTCGCGTCCCGGTCTAGCCTGCTCGAGCTCCTCGCGGACGATCAGAGGCCACCCAGGAAGGTGCCCGAGTCGGGAGTAAGACCCCTTCAGGCCTTGATTCGGCGCCCCAACGAGGCCGATGCTCTTCTCAAGTGTCGTCCCCTGCGGGAACCGGGCCACGGGTACAACGGGGGCTGGACTCGTGCCGGCGCAACCGAGAACGGCCGTACCGACGACGACAAATGCAAGAAACTGAATTCGACGCATTCGACAGTTTAGACTTGCGTCGTCCCAGATTTCTAGCCGCCCATTAGGCGACGGTCTGCACCCGGGCGAGGCGCCCGGCCATCACTTTTTCGCTAAAGGCGATCGCGTTGTACGAGCTGCGAATGAAGGGGCCGCTCGCGACGAAGACGAATCCCATCTCCTCGCCGATTCGCTCGTACTCGGCAAACTCCTCAGGGTGGATGAACGAGACGACGGGGAGGTGATGCATCGTCGGGCGAAGATACTGCCCGATGGTAACCGCATCGACGCCGACCTTTCGAAGGTCGCGTAAAGTCGTTAGAACCTCGTCGCGGGTCTCGCCCAAGCCCAGCATGAGTCCCGACTTGGTGTAAATCGAAGAGTCCAATTCCTTAACCATCTCCAAGACCCGCAAGGTTCTCGAATACTTTGCCTGCGGCCGAACGACCGTGTGCAGCCGCTCGATGGTCTCGATGTTATGGTTGTAGATTTCCGGGTGTGCGTCGGTGACGGTTTGGACGCACTCGCGCTTGGCCTTGAAATCGGGCGTCAGGACCTCGACGATGATCTCCGGGATGTGCTTGTGCAGCATCTCGATCGTTCGGGCGAACTGGGTGGCGCCCTCGTCCTTCAGATCATCGCGAGCCACACTCGTGACGACGACGTGCCGCATGCCCATCTTCTTGGCCGTCATCGCCACGTTGACGGGCTCGAACGCATCGATTTCGAGACCCTTGCCCACTTTGATCGCGCAGAAGCCGCAGCTTCGGGTGCAGGTGTCTCCGAGGATCATGAAAGTGGCGGTTTGCTTGCTCCAGCACTCGGGCAAATTGGGGCAGCGAGCGCTCTCGCAGACGGTGTGGAGGTTCTTGTCCCGCATCATCCGCTCCACGTTCTTGATCGCTTCGGGGCGCGGAAGACGGATCGTCAGCCACTCGGGGAGGCGCTGCGTCATCGGAAAGAGTATAGCATTTTGAACCTGGAAGGGCCCTAGCGGCGATGCCGCTTGAAGAAGTCGACCATCATGGGGATAGCCGCTCGCGCGAATTCGTGGCCTCCGGGGTGGACGTATGAGGCCAACTCGAGGCCGTCCTTGCCCTTTTCCAGGGTTAGGTAGCCGTCCTTCTTGGGCTCGGCCCCGACCCCTAGGAGCCGGCGAACGCTCTGAATCGAGGCCTGCATGCCGACGATCGACACGAGTTGATCTTTCTCTCCGGCGATGATGAAGGCCGACCTCGGCGGAGCGTTCCTCGACCACAGTCCGGCGGGCGAAGCCGAGGGGCCGAAGGCGGCAAAACGGTCCCCGCGCTTGGCCCAAAGGATCCAAGTGAACCGGCCGCCATTCGAGTGGCCCATCGCATACACGCGGTCGAGGTCGATCGAGTAGTCCTTCTTCAGTCGATCGAAGGCGGCGTCGAAGAAGGCCAAGTCCCGATCCTTATGCTCGCCCGGTTGCTGCTGCCAGCCGTTCTTCTTTCCCTCCGGATCGGTCTTGCCGGGGGTCGGCACACCTTGGAGGTAGGCGACGGTGGCTCCAGGCCAGGCTTCGTGAATGCCGAATGAGCGAGCGGCCTGCCGCATGTTGCCGCCATGCCCGTGGAACCCGAAGACGAGAGGCATGTTCTTGCCGGAATTGCCCGGATAGACGATCAGTTGGCGGGTCAGTCCGTCGACGTCGATTTCGATCGTGCGAGGCCCTAAGAGCACGGTGAGGAGGAGGGACAGCATCGCACGCCATGACGCCCGAGATTCCTTGCGGTTCAGTCGGTCCCGACCAACGGCACCTGTCTAACGGCATGAGACTTCGATCCTGCGTCGGCGCCCGGCTCTGCGGTGAAGCAATGTCTAACCGGGCAGCGCTCAGGCGTGAAACCCCAATCACCAAAAGGATAAACACAAACATGAAACTCAGCAAACTCGCGTTCCCCATCGTCTTCGGAGTCTTGGCGTTCGGAGCCTCTCAAATGGCCTCGGCCGCCATCAACGTTCCCCTCGTGCTCAGCGCGACCGTCCACGGCTTCCCCGACCTCTTTACCGACAATGTTCTCGCCGCTTCAGCGAGCGACAACATTCGCTATGCGGTCAACGGCGCCCCGATCGGTGGCGGGCGGAGCGGCGTGATCGTCGAGTTCGACGCCGTGAATCCGATCCTCAGGTCCGTGCGACCAGGTCGAATCACGATCCGAACCGAGGCGCGGTTGCGGCCCACCGGCAACGTCAACGTGTTCCTCTACAATTGGGCGAACGACTCGTACGTCGGACTCGGCCCGATGCTATTCGACGGAATCGACCGCACCCGAACCCTTGCCATCGGAACCAATGTGCGTCGGTTCATCAACGAGGTCGGCGGCATCCGTGTTCGACTTGAGTCTCGTACCGCTGGCCGACCGCATCGCTTCGAACTCGATCGCCTCCAGGTCTTGGTCGACTAGGAGCCCCCGCAGACGATTCGCCCGACGTTGATGTGCCCCCAGCCGCCTTGCTCCCGATCCACGATCCGGATTTGGAGCGGGCGGTCTTTGTGCTTCGAGACATCCCAGACTCGCTCGTCCATGATCTCCCGATTTCGGCCTCGCTCGACGTAGATCTGCTTGCCGCTCTCGACGTCGACCAGTTCGACGAATACGCCGGGCCCCCCGCCGCCGCCAACGAGCAGCCGGATTCGGTCGCCGGTCACGGTGAACTGCGGTGACGTTATCGTTCCCAAGTAGGCGTCGTTGAAACCGCCCCGTCCGTCTTCGCAGGTGCCGATGAAGGGGAGGCCTCCGGCGTTGAAGTTGTATCGCCGCGAGCGACTTGGAACTTCGGCGAAGTCCCCTTCGATCTTCCAGCCCGGAAGCCCGGGTTCGCGGAAGTCGAAGGTCGGATCGATCCAAATCCGTACCGGTTCGCACGCGATCGGCTTGCCGTCGAAGGTGCCTTCCAGCCAGACCCACCGAGCGCCGGCTGCGGCGACGAGGTCAGCGCCAAAGCCTTCCGGCTCGACCGATGCCGCGATCCTCGCCCCGTCCGGGTTGAAGGCCGGCTCGAAGGGAGTGGCCGGTCGAGGGCGCTGTTCGGCAACGACGAACCTGGCCTCGATTTTCGGACTGCGCCCCGCGCTTCGCCATGCGGGAATCGCCACGAGATGAGGCTTGCCGTCCGGGAATCGAAGATCGATCCGCCGAACCGCCACTGGCGGTTCGGCCACTACTTGGCGGGTCCCGCCTTTCGACGTCCTCACCTCGACCACTTGGCGACCAGTCCAAGGGTGGGCCATCGCGGCGAGCGGCGCGACTATGCGTTCGCCCTTGGCGTCGACCGAAGCCACGCCGTCGACGCCGACCGCCCAGCCGTTCGCTTCGTCGACATAGACCCCGCCGTACTTGTGGAGCAGGTAGGCCATCGACGCGATTCCCGAACCCTCTCCCCAGTCGAATCCGGTGCGGCCGTTCTGCTGATCGGTCCCGCCGTGACCGCAGTTCTCGGGCATCAGCCCGAGCGGATAGTTCGGGTTAGGATAGATGCCGTTCTGATCATGAAGCGGGTGGTTAACCAGCGCCATCGAAGCCCGAACTGCCGCAACACCCCTTTCGAAGAGATCACGTCTCCCCAGTTGGGCGCCGAAGTCGCAGAGCGTTGCGCCGAACTGGGCTTGCCGTGCATCGTGGTACTCGCCGTCCGAGTTCTGTACTCCGAACCCGCCGTAGGTGTATGCAGCCGCACGGTACGGGATCGGCCATACGTTCTGGTAGAGCGCCATCATATCGAGGGCTTTCAGAGCGCTATCTAGGTACTGCTCCTTGCCGGTGGCGGCGTGGGCCGAGCGCAGAGCCTCTGCCGACCACTGCATACAGAGCGTATTCTGCGGCGGCTGCAGCGTATGCGGATCGCGCATGGCCTCATGGTCGGGCAGCGAACCACCGGAGGGCAGCATGCGATAGGGTTTGCGCGAGCACGAGAAGAAGGTCTCGAAGTCGTAGTACCGCTGCTGGTCGACGACCTCCTTCGCCAGAAAGTCGGCGCAGCGAACCGCGGAAGCCCGGGCCTGATCCCGCAGCGACCCGTCGACCAGATTGGCGAGGTCGAAGAGAAACCAAGCGGACAGGGCGGACTGTGCCGTGTGGTTCAGGACATCGATTGGCCGATGATCCTTGCTCAGCCAAACCGGGAAGCTCCCGTCGGCATTCTGATTGCGCATCATGCATTCGGCCATTTCGCGGCACTGCCGCATGATCTCCTCACGTCGAGGGCAGTCTTCGAAGTCGGCCGCCCACCGCAGGAGCCAGATTCCCTTCCATGCCATGTTGCTCAGGTCGTACCAGCAGTCTTGTGTTGGCGTGATCAGGGAGCCCTTCCACTCTTTCTGCCTCGACATGTAGGTGGTCGGGCACGCCCCGCGGTCCATTGGCGCGGCGAGTGCGAGGTTGAGCATCTTGTCCGCGCGCTCGACCCAGTCCTTGGCGCCGGGCAACTTCTTGCCCCACCACCGCATACCCCAGGCGGATCGCAGGTTGTTGAACCAGCCTTGCCAACTCACCCAGCCCTGCTGGTAGCCCCAGCCGGCCATCACGCCGCCGCAAGTGCGCCCGTCGATCTCCACCTCGAACCAACCGATCTGATTCTCTCCTTCCTTCTCCTCGAATGCGGCCTTGTAGCAAAACCGTGGGTACTCGGCAAAGGGCAGCGCCTGGGGTTTTGCGGCGTCGAAGTAGCGCCTGCCGTACCGCTCCCACAGAAAGTCGTTCGCCTCGCGATACGCGCCGAAGGGCTCGGCACGCGCGGTCAGCAGCAGGTCCATGCCCAGCGTCAGCCTGTTCGGCACGGCGCGCACCAAGCCGGGATCGGTGACATAGTAGACGTGCCCGCTCACCCGGTGATCGCAGAAGCCGTAACTGAGCAAAGCGGCGTCGACGACGCCGCTTTCTGCGTCCAGATCGACGATGGTAGGGATCGGTCGGTTCTCCGAGAGGATGTCGAGATCGGGCAATAGCATTCCGGCCAGCGTCCCCCTTTGGGCGACCACAGCCGGCGCCCGAAAGTAATGGTCTCCGACGACGTTCGAGCGCTCGGGTCGGATCGCAGGACAATAGGTGCTGTCCGGGAGGCCTCCCTTGCTGAGGCTCTTGCCGTCCGGAGCGAAGGCGTACGAATTCAATAAGTAGTGGATTCGAGGGTTCTCACCAGGCAAATCGACATCCAGGCGAACCTGGAGCCGATTCCCTTTCTCGGGAACGTAGATGCGCTTGCGAACCTTGGCCTCAGGACGGTCGGCCAGCAATTCGACGATCCATCCTCCTTCCACGCGAGACACTTTCCCCTCTGAGAACCGAAAAGAAGGTGGCTCGGAGAACAGGGCCTCCGATCCCGTCGAAAGCATGCTCAGGCGGCCGCTCCGCCCCTCCGAACTCACCATCCGATGGGTCGGAGAGACAAAGACGAGCCTCATCGCGCCGGTTCCGTCTCGAGCGTAGAGCTCCTCGACCAGCTCGCCGTTTTGCCGAACGACCTTGACGCCAACGTCCTGACCGAAGGTATCCGTCAAGGGTTGAGCGTACCGCAGCATCATTAAGGGAAGCGCCTCGAGCATCGCTGGATTTTACGCCTTCAGTCCCCCCGGCGTGCGGCCATGCACTGTTCCGTTGTAGGCGGCCGAGCGCAATTCGCGATGCCAGTATTCTTGCGGTGTTCTGCCGGTTGTGCGCAAATGCGCGAGGTTTGACTTGATCGAGTCGACGGACTGGCGCATATAATGTCGGTGTTTTTGATGACAGCAGTCTTGAGGACGGTGATCTAGACATATCGGTCGGATCACTTTTCGCGGAAGGACATTCTTGGGCCTGCGGAATGCGGGGCTCTTTTGGAGAGAAACTTGAACCGACCCAAAACGGGGGGGCTTGAGCGCCACCGCAATCAACGATCGTTGTGCGCGGCCAGGGGAGGAACCCTGGCCGCCCTATTGTCCGCCCGCGCCAGGATAGTCCGTCTGGGAATGCTGATCGGGCTTGCCGCCGCAAGCACGGCCCAGGCCCAGATCGTGACCTCGCGCACCGACTTCATCGACATCTCGAAACTGCTCCTTCCCGGATACGTTACGCTCGAGAACTGCACCCTTACCGGCATCGGCGTTGGACCTTACGGACCGCAGTTCCAAGTCAACTTCAACCCGACGCCCTCTCGATTCAAGCAGTCGTTTACGCCGAATCCTCGGAACCTCTCGACTCAGGACATGCTGACTTGGGTCGCTACCAACCACTCCGACCACACCGTCAATCTGGTCCTCCTGTTTCAGGTCCAGGCCGATCCGAACAGCTTTGCCGGGAGCCTTGCCTACCAGATGGTCATCCCGGCCGGGCAAACGATCCGCTACCTGATGGTTTTCAGCCAGCCCGATCCGGCCCAGTGGAATCTCAGGCACTTCCCGAGGCCCTTCGACACGGCCTACACGCAGATCAACGTGTCGCCCTCGTTCGATCGGGGCTCCATCTACCACTGGCGCTTTTCGTTGATCGACGCTTTGCCCGCTTCGGTCACGATCGCCGACTTTTCTACGATTGTCTTGCGGCGGGACGTGAACGGTATCGCTGACGAGTTCTTCCAGTACTCTTATCGCGACTGGCCAGGGAAGATCCACGGCGTCGCCGATTTCCTCGAGCATCGACTCACCGAGCAGGCGGACCTGGGTCTCAATCCGGGTCAGGGAGAATACGAGGGGACCAACTCGCTTCCGAACCAAGGCCCCTCCGACCGCTGGCGGATCGGCCAAGTAAACGGGAAGTACTACTTCATTCATCCCAGTGGTCGACCGTTTTGGAGCCTCGGGCTTCAGAGCCTGCACGACCAGACGTCGACTTGGCTGGATGGCCGTGAGTTTCTCTTCCAGCAGATTCCTAGCCAGACCGGCCCTGACGCCGACTGTTTCGGGCAAGCCGTGCGCCCTCCGAACTTCGGCGGCCAAACGGTGACGACTTTCAAAGTGGTCCGCTACAACTTGAAGAAGAAGTATGGGCCCAACTACGAGACCGAGTGGCGTGACCTCAACCGCCAGCGGATCAAGTCTTGGGGCTTTAATACGGTCGCGCCGTTCGGACAAGACGAGTATTACGATGGCTTCCTTCCGTACACGATCGCCCTCAACACCTTCGACTATCAGAACACCCTCCCGACGCCAAACACTCATTGGCGACCGATGCCAGATCCCTACTTCGAAGACTTCGAACTCTGGATGACGCTGCAGTTCGGGCCGAAGCTGGTCAACCACAACGGCCGAATGAACTTCATGGGAGTCTTTGTCGACAACGAACTCTCCTGGGGACATGTCCAGGACTCCAACCTGAACAACCGGTACTCGATTGCGATGGGAGCCCTGGCTGCGCCTTATACTCAGCCGGCCAAGAGAGCCCTCATCGCCTATCTGGTCCAGAAGTACCAGAGCGTCGGATCACTGAATCTGGCCTGGGGAACGTCGTTCACGAGTTGGAGCCAGGTTCGAAGTCCGGTCACGTACAACGCCAACGCGATGAACAAGCCGATGCTCGCGGACATCAAGGAGTACACGCGCCGGTTCGCGGGGACCTACTTCCTCAAGGTCAAGCGCGCGCTCCAGAATGTCGGATGCACCGGACTCTACTTGGGTTGCCGGTTCTGGTACTACACACCCGAGGTGGTGGAAGCAGCGGCTTCTCACGTCGATGCGTACAGTTTCAACAACTATGCGCTTACTTCGGGTTACCCGTGGACATTCTTAGGCTCGCTTCGCAAGCCGGTTCTGATCTCTGAATGGAGCAACCCAATAAACGCCCGAGGCTCGCTCGGATGGAGCCAGCACACGCTGGAGCAGAACCGAGCCGCGATTGTCGAGTTCCTTTCTGCCGCCCTGAGCCACCCGAACTTCATCGGGGTCCATTGGTACGAAATCCACGACTCGCCGGTGAGCGGTATCGCGGGCAGCAATTGGAACATCGGGTTTGGAGTCCTCGATGTCTGCGACACCCCGAAGCCTGAGGTCGTCGACGCCCTGCGGCAGATAGGGCGAACGATGTACCAAATCCGCGGTTAGGTTTCTTCTCTTCTCTTGGCCACCTTCGCCTCGCGCGGGGGTGGCATTCTTTTTCCCTATAGCCGGATACATCTTGGTCCGACAATTCCTTTCGAGGGCAAGTACTCGGGCGAGGGTCATGGCACCCATTCTCGCGGCAATGCGGGGACTGCGCCTCATTGCCCTGCGGAAAGGAGTAACCATGAGACGGTTTGCTGTAACCCTCTGGGCATTCGCCACCTTGAGTCACGGGCTGGCTCACGGATCGATTGCGACCCGCACCGACGTGCTCGATCTGAGCCAGATCGCCAACCCGAACTACCTCGGGACGGAGAACGCCACTGTCGGGCCGGTCGTCCAGGGTCCCGACGGACCCCAATTCAACGTGAGCTTCAACGTGGAGCGATCGCGCATCCGACAGGTCTTCACGACGCCGCTCGACTGGAGCGACCAGGACATGCTGACTTGGTGCATCAACAACCGGGAGAACCGGGTGGTGAACCTGGTCATTCTGTTCCAGGTTCGCGCCGATCAGAACGACTACACCGGCCACCTCGCCTACCAGATGGTCGTCCCCGCCGGGAAGCGAGTTCGCTACCTGATGGTGTTTCGCGAGACGAATCCGGCTCCGTTCGGCGTCAAGTGCTACCCGCCGGTTTTCGACACCGAGTTCGTCCGCATCAACATCAACTCGAGCTTCCAGCGAAACTCGATCTACTCGTGGCGCATTTTGCTACTCGACACCCAGCGAGCCAACGTCGATCTGTGCGACTTCAGTCTGCTGACCCAGCGCCGAGACATGAACGCCATCTCGGACGAGTTCTTCCAGTATGCCTATCGCGACTGGCCCGAGAAGGTCCATAGCGTGGCCGACATGATCGCCGACCGCGATGCCGAACAGATCGACCTAGCGATGAACCCGGGTCCGGGAGACATCGAGGGCACGACGACCTTGCCGAACCAGGGCGCCTCGTCTCGTTGGTCCATTCGCACGATCAACGGCAAGAAATACCTAGTGCACCCCAATGGCCGCCCCTTCTGGAGTTTCGGCCTCCAGGGCATCCACGACATCATGACGACCTGGACAGACGGCCGCGAGAATATGTTCCAGTTCCTTCCCGATCCGAACGGTCCCGATGGCGACCTTTACGGGACGGTGAACCGAAGCATCGGTCAGGGCGGCGGAACGGTCACCAGCTTCAAGCCCGTGCGCTACAACATGCGCCGGAAGTACGGACAGAACTTCTGGAACGGCTGGGTTGCCCTGACCAAGAACCGCCTGCGCTCCTGGGGCATGAACACCGTCGGCCCGTGGTGCAGCGACGACTTCTACGACAACAACATGCCGTATACGACCTTCCTCGAGACTCGGGATTTTCCGACTCGACTCAATACTCCGGTCATCCACTGGACGACCTTGCCCGATCCGTATGCCTCGAACTTCGAGAGTTGGATGACCGCCAACTTCCGCGATCGGCTGCGCAACCACAACGGGCGAACGAACTACATGGGCGTGTTCGTCGATAACGAGCAGTCCTGGGGGCACATCATGGACGGGACTCCCCAAAGTCGGTATGCAGTGGCGATCGGCGCTATGCGCGCCCCGAGCAGCCAGCCGGCAAAGGCCGCTTTCGTTCAGATGCTCAGCACGAAGTACTCGAGCGTGAGCCGACTGAACTCGGCTTGGGGCACCCGATTCACGTCCTGGAACGCGGTTCGATCGAACCTCCAGTTCAGCCCGAACACGTTTAACAACGCGATGACCAATGACCTGCGAACCTTCACCCAACGGTTCGCGCAGACCTACTTCTCCAAAGTGCGTCGAGCCCTGAACGCCGCGGGGAACACCGGGCTCTACTTGGGATGCCGATTCTGGCACTACACACCCGAAGTGATCGCCGGTGCAGCCCAGAGCGTCGACGCCTTTAGCTTCAACAACTATGCTCCGAACGCGGACTTCCCGTGGTCCTATCTGGCGAGTCTGCCCAAGCCCGTGATCATCTCCGAATGGAGCAACCCGATCAATGCCCGCGGCTCGGTTGGTTGGCGACAGTCGACCATCGAGACGAACCGGACCGAGATTCTCGCCCAACTGTCCAGCGCTCTTCGAAATCCGAACATCATCGGTCTGCACTGGTACGAACTCCACGACATGCCAGTGACCGGCCATGCAGGCCACTATTGGAATGTCGGGTTCGGCGTCCTCGATATCACCGACCAGCCAAAGGCGGAAGTCGTCTCCGCCTTCCGCGAGATCGGCTCCTCGATCTACGCGATCCGCCGCCAGTAAGTCGGTCGAACGAACGCAGAGAGCCCCGCTTCGTACGAAGCGGGGCTCTCGCTATCTGAGATTAGCGAACGTAGTGGATGACCGGCTCTTCGAGCTTGTCGAGCAGGATCAGCGAAACAACTGGCAACGGTCGCTCCTTGGCGATCTCGCGGGCACGATCGAAGCTGACTTCCAAAGTCGCCATTCCGCTCAGGTCGATGAACTCGGCAAAGCGAAAGGCTCCCGCCTCAGTGCTGAAGCAAGCCAAGCCGTGAACCCCCTCATGGCAATAGCAGCCGTATTTCCCGCTAGCCGGATGGCTGAGTAGGTAGAGCGTGTCCGGAAACGTATCGGTAATGCCCAGCAGGGGCATGTCGAGCGTCTGCGTCATGGCTGTTACTACGTTATCGGTTCGAGGGGCGTCTTTGTCAAGGGGTTGACGCTCAAACCGCTCACGACATACGCTCGATTGCTCCCCGGAGGTCGGCCTTGTGCCGATCAATGTCGGCCCATGCGTCGCCGATCGCCGAGATCCGATCCGGACCGGTCCAGATCGTGAAGTCGGTGGGGTAGATGCGGTCGAGTTCTTCCCAACGGATCGGCATCGAGATGGGTCCGCCCGGGTGTGCCCGTGGGGAAAAGGCGGCAGCCAAGGTCTTTCCGCGCACGTTCATCGTGTAATCGAGAAACACCTTGCCGGTCCGCCGTTCGATCTGCCACTCGGTGGTGGCGTCTTCCGGGTACCGCTGAACGAGGAACGTACAGATCGCGCCGCTGAGTCGGCGAACCGCGTCGAAGTCGATATTGCGGATGATCGGCACGAAAACGTGAAGCCCGGTCTTGCCGGAAGTCTTCACGAACGGCCGCAGCCCCAGGCTTTCGAGCAGTTCGCGGAGCCCGCCGGCAACCATTCGGGCCTGCTGGAATGCCTTCTGGTTGAGTTCCGGCTCATCGCCTGCCTTCTCGTGTCCGGCATAGGTATAGGGATCCATGTCGAAGGTGAGGTAGTCGGGAAAGTTCAGCAGTGAGGCATCGATGTTCGCCTCCGAGTCGGCAAACATCAGCGGATGGTCGGGGTGGTCGGGCTCGGGGTTGGTACGGCTGTGCCAGACATGGCACTCCAGAGTCGCCAACTGGCCCAGCCAACAGAGCGTCGGCAGGTTGTTGCAGACGATGTATCGCTGGTTCTCCCGGTTGCTCTCTGAGAACAGCCAGACGACATCCGCGTAGTCCGGCTTGGGCTGCGCCCAGTGCTTCTGGAAAAACTTCTCTCCGCGGATGCCCTCGGGGAAGCGGATCATCGTAAAGGGCCGGTCGGCAAGGTGGGGGATCATCGCATGCCCGATCCTGGCGTAGTAGCGGATCAAGTCGCGCTTGGTGATCGCCGGGCCTTCTTCGCTTACCGGCCAATAGATCTTGTCGAGGTTGGTGAGGTCGACCTTGTCCCCTTGGATCGTCAGTGTCAGATTGCTCTTGCGGTTCTCGAGCTGATCGAGGATGTCCGGCAACAGGTCTGATTCAAGAATCGGCAGAGTGTCGGCTTCTTTGATGGACACCAGGTCCTGGGGGCCCTCGTCTTCCCTGAGCCGAAGGAAGACTGGGCTCCGAAGCAGCCCCGTCGGCGTGATTTCGGCATACTTCACCTCCACGACCCATTCGGGCCGAACCCAAACCGGCGGATCGATCGTATCGGGAACCTTCGGGAACGGGCACTCGGGCTGCACCATCTCATCGAGCCTCGTTCGGAAGTCGCGCAGCGTGGCGTCGTCGAAGCCGCTGCCGACGTTGCCGACGTAGCGGTAGCCGCCCTCGTTGGGCTTGCCGAGGATCAGAGCGCCGAAGTCACGTCGGTCCGATCCGGAAATCGTGTAGCCGCACACCACGAACTCGTCGGCCGTGAAGGAACGGACCTTTCGCCACGCCTTTGAGCGGCGACCCGCCTCATAGGTCGAATCGCGCTGCTTGCCCACGACGCCCTCGAACCCGGTCTTCACCGCCACCTCGTAAAGAGCCTTGCCCGCCGACGCAACCTGATGCACGATCTGCAGGCCGGGATCGGGAACGAGGACTTGGCTCAGGATTAGGCGGCGTTGGTCCAAGGGAGCCCCTCGCAGGTCCAGGCCCTCGAGGTGGAGGACGTCGAAGGCGAAGAACACGACCGGCACGCGGCCGGTGATCCCCTGAACTTCGAGTTCGTTGCGGAGGTGGATGCGCTGCTGGATCATGTGGAATCCGGGCCGGCCTTCGGCATCGAACCCGACGATTTCGCCGTCGAAGACGGCATTGCGCGGAATCTGCGATTCCAATCGCGACACGACTTCTGGGAAAGAGACCGTCACCTCATTGAGGTTCCTGGTGTAGAGCCGAGCCTTACCGTTCTGAACGAACGCCAGTACCCGAACGCCGTCGAGTTTGGGTTCGAAGAGCCAGTCGGGATCGTCGAAGGCATGCTGGACCGAGCTGCACAGCATCGGTCGAAACGGCGCCGGGTACGTTGCCCGGTCGCCACGAGGAGGCCAGGGCGTGCGGTGAGCCGCCTTCTCTTGGCCGATTTCCTCGATCGTTCGCCCCGTGACGACGCTGCAATGCTCCAAGAGCACGTCACGGTCGCCCGCGAACCGGTCCGTGTGCTTGATGAGCAGCCAGCCGTCCTTCGTCCGAACGAGGGTCCATGAGCCCTTGAGCTTGGTCCCGAGCAGGGAGAACGCGATCTTCCCGGCCTCCATTTCGGCGCGAAGTCGGTTCTGCGCGACGGCACGGTCGTCGAACGCATAAACCCCTCCTTCATCGGGAGTGTAGAAACCGGTGTCCCACAACAGCATCTCTCCCCCGCCGTACTCCTGCTTGGGGATGTTCCCCTCGAAGGCGACGTACTCCAGCGGGTGGTCTTCGACGTGCGCGGCGTAGCGCTTGTCTGCGACGGAGTACGAGGGTCCCTTGGGAATCGCCCAAGACTTGAGGACGCCGTCCAGCTCGAGCCTCAGGTCGTAGTGCAGTTGCGTCGCCGCGTGCTTCTGAACGCAAAACAGCAGCGGACCGGATCGCTCGGGCGCGCGAGTGGCTTCCGGTTCTGGAGTGGCTCGGGCGTCGCGTTTGGCGCGGTAGGGGTCGAGCGCGTCGGCCATCGGTCCTATTGTAGGGTGAAACCACGTTCGCCGTCCCATCTCGGTCGAGGGCCTTTGGTCCCGATTCGCGCGTCCCTGGAACCAATGGCCCGTTCGGACTCATAAGTCTCTTTCGAAAGGAGACGTATGATGCGCTCTCGAAACGAACACATATCGATCGAATCGGTAATCGCCTGGACTCCGGATGAGGCTCGAAGTTTCTTCGACTACCTCGACCGGATCGCCGACGATTCCGTCACTCAGGACGAGGCCGATCCCTCCGGCGGCACGGCTGGCCGTGCCCGGAGGTCGCATCCGGCCTTCGTCGCTTGAGTGACGAGGCGAAACGGACGCTAGACCAAGAGCGAGCCTTCGATCGAATCCAAATGCCGACTGGCATCCCCTGATTCTCCGGCAAGATGCGCGATCAACCCCACGCCGAGTAGCGTCGCCAGCAGGAGCCGTGGATCGGCGAAGGGAGAGCCGGCATTCAGCGACTTCTCCTTGCTTCCCGCATCGATCTCGGTTTCGATCCGCCCAACCCAAGACGACCAGAAATCGAGAAGCGATTTCCGCAAGGTCCGCGACGTCTGAGCGGCAACGAAAAGCGACGCCCACGCACGGTAGAGACGGCTCGTCGGCTTGCAGTACGCCTCGCACTGGATCAGGTTCGCTTCGACCCGGTCGGAAGCGTCGGCGGCATCCTTTTGAAAGTGAGCGACATCGGCTTCGAAGCGGGCCTTTAAGTAGTCGGCGACCGCCAGCAGGAGGTCGTCGCGTCGGCGGTAATAGTAGTGCACGAGGGCGTGATTGACGCCGACCCGCGCCGCCACCGAGCGCGCATGAAGGGCTTCCAGCCCATCTTGGCCGAGAATCTCATAGGCGGCCTTGAGGATTTCCTCGCGTCGTTCCATGGCCGATTCTGGCCTTAACCAAGTGGATAATACAACCCCTATTCGGGAAATCGAGGATCCAGCCGGAGCATCCAAATCTGACCTGTGTGATAGCCGGCGTGCTGGGCCAGGCGGGTCAGTCCCTCCCGGCCCGAAACCATGTCACCGATCGGGCTGGTGAGGGGCATCGCGAGTTGGTCTGGTGTCGGCAGGTCGTAGATCGGGCCGATCTCGGCGGCGGTCCGATCGAGCGCTCGTCGAATGCCCTCGGGAGTGGCGTCTTCTTGACCGAAAGGAGAATCGCCATCGCGAAGGAAGCCGTCGTGGACGGCCTGCTCGAGGCGCCCCTCGAAGGAGTCTCCGTTCGGCTCCGCATTGGTGATCCGCGCAGCCCAATAGTGCTCGCAAGCGGCCACGTGATAGACGATCTCAGCGATCGAATGGGCGCCTTTATGGGCCTTCCAAGACAGCTGGCTCGGCGAGAGGTCGTGGATTGCCTCGTCGAGGCGCTTTCGCGTGAATCGCCAAACGTCGCCGAGTTCGCTCATGCGAGCATTCTAGCGAATGGTGCGGGAGAGGCGTTCCAGTTCGCTCGCAGGGATGTCACCGACGAGAGCGAGGGTCCGCCCGTTGTCTTCCCAAGAATAAACCTGTAGGTTGGAATCGCCGGCCAACCGTCGAAGCCGCTGGGGATCGATCGAGCCGGCTACATGGTACAGCGTCACTCGCCCCCGTTCGCCGGTGTAAGTCTGCATCATCGCTCGGGTCGAGCCCAACTCCAGCGGTCGCACCGACTCAAGGTGCAGGTCGTCCGAATCCGGGATGCGAACGGGCGGAATGCCGAGGCGGCGCGACATGATCCGGATCTGGTCGTCGAGCGTGACCAGTCGAGCTCCCTTGCGGACGATTTCGAAGTCGTCCGGCGTGAATGTTGGCCGGTAGTTGATGCGCTTAAACTCGAAGTAGCCCATGCGAGAGCCGACAGGATCGAAGAGTTCACGCTTGAGGAGCATGCCGGTCTCGGCGTCGATCCAAAGCCGTTGCACGGGGTTGCCCTTTGGGTCCTCGAAGTGGGCCAACTGAGTTCGGCGAGCGGCGACTTCTCCACCTGGCTCGACTCGCAGCCGGAGGGTTCCGTCCACGATCTGGCGCAGGAGCACCCGCATCCGGGATTGAACCTCGTCGCGACGGGCCGGCAAGACCTGAATCTCGTTGGTGGCCGGGAAGAAGTGGCGACGTCGCTGGGCATTCTCGACGATGATCTGACCCGCATTCGGGCTATCCTGGGTGAACTCGGTGCGCTGCAATGGACCGTCCCGGAGGACGATCTCGGTATTGCGCTCACGGTCAGGGCCGAGGCGAATCTCGACGACCCGCAATCCGCTGAAGCGCAGGCGGTTTTGCGCTTCGATCATCTTCCGAAGGACCGGATAGCGCTCGAGTATCTGGGGCATTTGTGGCCCGCCGCCAGCCGGTCGGCGCGGCTGGGCGGCCCCGGAAAGGACGAGCGCGAGGATGAGCAAGACAGCGAGCGCGAACCTCATCACAAAGCCTCCAGGTCGAACTCGGTCCAGCGTGGCGACGCAGGTGTGCCGGCTCCGGCGGCATCCGGGGCCAAGCTCGCTACGCCGAGATCGATGGCTCGAGCGGTGTCTTGATGTGCGGCGATCAGTTGCGCCTCGATGGAGTCCACCGGCTTCGGCGAAGGCAAGGGCGTTCGTGTTTGATAGACCCAGACCGCCGCGATGGCGGCTGCGCAGCCGCCGATGGCAGCTAGGTTCCAGCCCAAAGTCCAACGTCGCTTCGGTCGAATCGCTTGGAGCCGATCGTTCAGCGCACTGCGCCATGCCATCGAGGGGACGTCGTCCTCGAGCCCGCGGACGAGAGCCGGAACGACGGAGTCGCGCAACCGAGCGTCGAGTCCGAGTCGCCATTCCGGGGAGGGCTCGACCGATTCGAGGTGGGCCAGACAGGCTCGCATGGCGTCGTGCTGAGCCAGGAGCAACGAGTCCAGCCGAGCCTCATCGGTCGGGCTCAGCGGCTCTTCGTTTTGAATTCTTCGGATCAGGTCCAACATTTCAAGTTCCATCCCAATAGCGCCGGATTTGGGTCTGTAGGTGAGCTCGTGCGAGGAAGAGCCGGCTCTTGACGGTGCCCACCGGGATGCCCACGGCGAGGGCGATCTCTTCGTATCCGAGGTCCTCTTTGTCGTGGAGCAGCAGCACGGTTCGCAGTTTATCGCTCATGCTCGCGATGGCCTCCTCGACGACTCGGTAGAGTTCTTGGTCGAGCGCGATGTTCTCGGGATTCCAGCGACCATCGGCGATCTCGAGGCTTTCCCCTTCCTCGGCTGCCTGCTCGATGCGGGTCTCCGCGGGGGCTCGGTCCGACCGGCGCGTCCGGTCGATACATAAGTTGTAGGCGATCTTGAACAGCCAGGAGCGGAGGGAGCAGCGGCCGTCGAAGCGAGCGAAGCTTTGGTAAGCGCGGATGAAGACTTCCTGGGTGATGTCGAGAGCTTCCTCGCTGTTCTTGCACATGCGCCGAACGAAGCCCAGGACCCGGGATTGGTAAGCGTCGACGACGCGGCCGAACGCGTCGTAGTCCTGACGGCGGCACTGCTCGACGAGTGCCTGTTCTGCCGCCGAATCGATGCGCAGATTTGATGCCAAACGATGTACCCCGCTCGCGCCGATCATGCTGAGGCGCATAGACGCACGGCGTGCCCGATCGGTTCAGTGTACCGGTGCAAGGACCTGGGACCGACGATTAGTGCACAATTGGGCCCCTGGAACGAACTTTCCTCGAACCAGCGTACGTCAACGAGTCGATTCCAGATTATTTCATGCGCGCTCACGCGCGCGAACCCAATGCAGGAGGTTCCCAACATCAACCGCACACGCCGAGCGTTTACGCTCATCGAACTTTTGGTCGTCATCGCCATCATCGCGATTCTTGCGGCCATCCTTTTCCCTGTTTTCGCGCAAGCCAAAGAGGCCGCGAAGAAGACCCAGACGTTGAACAACTACAAGCAGGTCGCCACGTCCATGATCATGTACGCTGGCGACAACGACGATCTGTTTCCTCTAGCGAACGTCACCGCCGCCGGTGGCGCGATCCTCTGGAACAGCGCGATCTCGATCCCTCAGGGCTGGCGTCCGGGCACGTTCTCGACTGAGCCGCGCCTGAGCCAAGATGCGACCCACTGGTCGAACTCCATCCAGGCCTACTCGAAGAGCTACGAGATCTACGAAGGCGCCGGAATGCCCAAGTTCCGAGCCGCGATCGCGGACTACGGCACTCCAGTTCGCAAATGGGCGAACTCGGCGGTGACCTTCAATGGCCTTCTCGAAGCGCAGGGCACTTCCGCCATCGCTCTTCCGAGCCGGCTTTCCTTGGTCTGGCAGGGCCAGGGGAAGGGCAACTACGAGGGCTTCGCGATCTCGAATCCGACCCTTCAGTGCCCGACGGCCAACTCGCCGTGCTCCTTTAACCCTGGCGGTCCCACGCAAAGCGGTGGCTCCTCCGGTAGCGCCTGGTTCGGGCTCTATAGCTCGGCTTGGGTCTATGGAAAGGGCATGCACTTCGTGGCGACCGACACTTCGGCGAAGTTCGTCAAGATGGGTGGCACCGCCAACGGCACCACCCAGAACCGAAGCGTGAACGATCCGTTCGCCGTCTACAACACGCAGGGCAACCCGATCTCGATCTGGAACTGCGCGCTCGGCAGCGCCCCGGCGTACTCGTGCTTCTTCCGCCCGGACTCGGAGTTCAACTACTTCTAAGCCCGGTGACGGTCCGGGCCGACTTCGGCCCGGACCGACTTCTGTCGAAACCCAGCTTTCGCGCGACATCGCGCGTCGGTCCGTGGAATTTGCCGGGTCCTTCTTCATAAAATTCCATTGACGCAAGGGCAAAAACGCCGTATAATTGAGCGTAGGTTGTAGTCCGGTAGCAAAGTCGCGTCCGGTGCTTGGTTGGTCGAATTCAGCGGAACACTCCGCCCATCGTTCGAGTCAGACGAGTGTTGGCACGAAGGTTGCTTCCCGGATCGGTGTATCCGGCAACCTAACGGTACTCATAACTGGAGGTCTTTGTCTGACCATGCGATTATCTAAGCGCGCGTTTACGCTCATCGAGCTGCTCGTTGTCATCGCGATCATCGCGATCCTCGCAGCCATTCTGTTCCCCGTCTTCGCCCAGGCCAAAGAAGCGGCCAAGAAGACCCAGACTCTCAACAACTTCAAGCAGGACGCCACCGCCGCCATCATGTATGCTGGCGACAACGACGACCTGTTCCCGCAGTTCGCGAACATCGACAGCGCGACTGGCGCGTGGCGATGGAACTTCAACACTTCCATCCCGGCGGGCTGGCGCCCCAACGCATTCTCTGCCGAGCCGCGACTTTCCGAGGATGCGGTTCATTGGGGCAACTCGCTCCAGCCGTATGCGAAATCCTACGAAGTGTACGAGGCCGCCGGAATGCCGCGCGTTCGCCTCGCCATCACGGACTACGCCACCCCTGTCCGACCTTGGAAGAGCGCGTCGGTGACCTACAACGGTCTCCTCCACGCTCAGAGCACGTCCGCGATCGCACTGCCGAGCCGACTGACCATGTTCTATCAGGGTCGCGGCAAGGCCATCATCGAAGGGTTCGCTCTCTCCAATCCGGCGCTGAACTGCCCGACGGCCAACCAGCCGTGTGCGTTCAACCCGGGCGGTCCGACTCAGCCGGGCGGCGCCAGCGGTTCCGCTTGGTTCGGTCTGAACGACACCGCGTGGATCTATGGCCAGGGCATGCACTTCATCGCGACCGACACCTCCGCTAAGTTCCTGAAACTCGGCGGCAGCCTCGGCCCGACGACTCTCAACCGAAGCGTCAACGACCCGTGGGCCGAATACACCCGCGCAGGTGTTGCAGCCTCTAACGGTACGACCTATCCGAAGAGCGGTCTTCCCATTTCTCAGTGGGTGTGCACCATCGGCGGCGGCGCCCCGTACTACTCCTGCTTCTTCCGACCGGACAGCGAGTTCAACTACTTCTAAGTCCGGCTTCGCTGGAAGCGATCGTTCGGCCCACGGCTTTCGCCGTGGGCCGAACCGTTTTGGGGGAAGGAGGGGACCGATGGGGACATGGGCGACGGAGACAATCGGTCCCCCGGGGTCCCCACCGTCCCCTTGTCAGGTGACAACACACGGGGGGCGCGGGCTTTGCCCGCGCCCCCCGTCTAAGCACAAGGCTTCGCTTTAGCCCTTCTTCGCAGCCTTCTTGAACATCTCCAGTCGGTCGCGAATCTCCTTCTTGGTCTCTTCGTCGATCTCACCACCCGAGACGAGAAGAGCAACCGCCCGCTCCTGAACCTCGATCGCCTTGCTGACCTCGCCGTTCTTGAAGTGGGCATAGGCCAAGGTGTCGAGGATCATCGGGTCCTGGTCCTTCGTCAGGTCGCAGGCCCGCTTGGCGATCTTGATCGCGATCTTGTAGTCGGGCTTCGTCTTGAATTTGTTCTCGTCGTCGACGAGGCCCCAGGCGATCTGGTTGAGCTGCATCGGCTGGTCCCAGTAGCGCTTCTCAGACAGCTTAAGGCCGTATTGAGCCGCCGCGGGGTCGCCCATGCTCGCCATGATGTCGAACTTGAACGCGCCGAGCTGAGGCTCCATCGCCGGATTCTTGGCGAGGACCTTGTCGACGATTTCGAGGGCCTTCTTGTGATCGCCCTTTTGCATCGCCTGCACTGCCACGGCCAGTTCCGACTGCATCGCGTTGCGCGCGGCGTCCTCAGCAGCCTGCTTCTTAAGATCGTAGGAGCCCGCCACGATCTGCTCGAGCGGCTTGTCCATCCCCATCGGATGACCGATCCACTGGATCTTCCCGTCCTTGACGATAAACGCCGCCGGAATGCCGTTTTGGCCCGCCGCCTTCATCCAGGTCTCGGCCATCGCCGCTGCAGTGCCATCGAGGGCCACGCTGTAGTCCATCTTGTCGCCCATCTCGTCGACGAAGTCCTTCACGTGCTTGACGTTGGACGGGTCCTGCTCCCAAACGCTGATGCCGGCCACGGCAACCTTGCCCTGATACTTTTTGGCAAGTTCCGTGATGTGCGGAATCGAAGTTCGGCACGGACCACACCAAGTGGCCCAAAACTCGACGACGTAGACTCCTTTACTCAAGTCGGCGATCGGCTTTCCCTTGATCCACTGATCGACGCGAAGCGGCGGCGCGGTGTCACCCACCTTCAGGGTAACCGGCTGGGCAGTCGCCTGGCCGTATGCCGATAAGCCGGCCGTAACGAATAGCGCGGTCATTGCCGCGACTCGAATGATTGAATGCATCGGAAACCTCCTACGTACCGTTTGTACGATTCAATTGTGACGAATGTAGCCGCCTTTAGGCACCTGCGGTCAGGACTTGCCCCCGGGCCCGCTCTAGTTCTTCGGCCGGGACGTCGCTGACGCCGTCGGAACTCAAGACCTTGGCCGCCGGGAGGATCTTGCCGAAACCGCCGGTCGCCGAATCGAGGTCCGCAGCGATATCGAGCATCCTCAGACCGTCGAGTAGGACGGAGTCCAGTTTGCGGAGCCCCCAGGGTCCCTGAGTGCGTGTGAGGTACTCGAAGATTCCCCGAATCCGCTCTGACCCCGATCCGGCGCAAGCGTAATCGGCGTTCTCGAATCGAGCCCCGGCGCCGTCGAAAAAGTAGACGTCGAATTGGCCGTTCTTGGGGTTTTTCGCTGCGACGATCGGCAGAAAGACCCCGATGCCTTGGAGCGCCATGGCGAGGTTGGACGCCAGAGCCCGCGATATCTCCTGCAGCTTGCCCTCGAGCGACATTTCGTTAAGGTGCATCCGCTTGTAGTACTTGAGACTGTGCTTCAGCAGGCGACACACTTCGACCGACCGCGCGAACGAGCCGCTGATCGCCACGACCGTCGAGTCGTCGATCGCGATGATCTTCTCGGCCTGGTCGTACATCACCAGGTTGCCCATCGTCGCTCTGCGGTCGGCCAGGACGAGGACGCCGCCATCGTAACGAAGGGCGAGGACTGTCGTGCCGTGGGTCTCCATGGCATCCGCATGCCCCGAAGAAGCCACGCTGGTCGGGAATCCGACGAGGTCGAAAAACGAGCGGGGTTTGACCTCAATCATTGTCCCGACCGCTGGCGATACTTCTTGGCCTGATCCGGGTCGACTTTCTTGAGCCGCTTCAACAGCTCGTTGGGTCCCGTCGGCTTCTTGAGGTCGGGCTTGTTCGGGCCACCATCGTCACCCAGCTTGCGCTCGGGCTCGGGGGCGTTCGGTCGAGTGGTTCGATCGGCTTGGATCATTCGGCAATCTCCTGGAGTCGGGATACAAAGCTAGTTACGTCTTCAATCTCGGCGAGTTCCGGTCCATACCTCTTGGTCGGGTCCAAATGAACCTCCCTCCGACGACCCTCGATCTCGAACGTCAGCGCCGCCCAGGTGACGCCGCAGAGGTGAGCGGCGAACTTCGTCGTCGCCAGTCCACGCGCAAAGGCCCGGTTGTATTCCGGCGCGTCGGAAGGGAGTTCGGCGTCCACTTCACCCAGTTGGACGAGGCTCGCGAACAGGCCGTTCTCGGGGTCGATGTCGCAATATTCGAGGTCGAGTGCCTGGAGGACGGGATCGTTCCACGCGACCCCCTCGGACTCGACGTACTGGGCCAAGAGGTTGGCCTTTGCCGCCCAATCGACGTGGCGGCGAAAACGATCGCGACAGTCACGTAGGTTCTCCAACAAGGTCCGGCACTCCGCCACGACCTGGCGAAGCTCGCCACGAATCCCGCCCGAAGCGGGATCGAGGCCGAGAATGCGCTCTGCGGCGGCGAAGTACGACTCCAGCATCTGCTCGGCTGTAGTCCAGGAACCTCCTTTCAGTTCGATCGCCAAGGGTGAGTCGCGTCCGGCCGATGTTCGCTGCCACTCTTCTTCTCCGGAGGCGATCCAAGCGGCCCCCGCGCGGCTGATTCGCTTGAAGGCATCGACGGGGTCACGCAGGCGCCACACCGGCGCCTCACCGACAACGGCCAGGGCGATGGCCAGTTGGACGAGGCCCACTTTTCGGCGCGTCGCCGAGGGAATACGGTTCGCATCGCCGCAGATCACGTGGAGCCGAATCCACTGGCGCGGGTCGGCATGCGGCTCGTCGCGCGTGTTGAAAACCGGTCTTCGAAACAAGGTCTCCGCGTTGAAGGGCTCGACGAAGAAGTCGGCTCGCTGGGAGATCTGGAACGGAATGTTCCTCCCACCCGAGCCGATCCCTACGGCACCGAGCGCCCTCGAAACCGGACCGGCAAACTCGCCTGCCTTGCCCGCCCCACACAGAATCTGCCTCGCCACGAGCATCGGAAGCACGGATTCGTACAGTCCGTCGAAGCCCAGCGAGCGCGGCGCGAGATACGACTCGTGGGTCCCGTACGATGCGCCGTGGAAGTCGGTGTTGTTCTTGAACAGCCGCACCTCGGCTCCCATCGCTTCGGCATAAGCCTGGCCGGCGCGGTGGACGATCTGTTCTCCTTCGAGGTCGAGCCGAGCCAGTCGACCCAGGCTGTGGCTTTCAGGAGTCGCGTACTCGGGGTGGCCGTGGTCGTTGTAGAGCCGCGCGCCGCTGGGAAGAACCCGGTCCGACCGCACGTCGGAATCCGGTCTCGAGAGCCGGTCGGTATCGAACTTGGCGTCTTCTGGGTCGACCTCTAGTCGGTCCAAGCGGAAACCGCGCAGGTCGTTGCGCGGGCTCTCGAATCGGTAGTCCCATCCCACGAAGCACTCGCCCGGGTAGCCCCGGACGAGCGCCATCGAGTCGTCGATTTGGGTGTTGGCTCCTCGCCCTTCGACTAGGAGACCGTACTCGGTCTCGATGCCGGCGAGGAGCCAGTCGAGGTCCATCCTAGCGACGGAAGACGACGAAGCCTCCCTGGAGTGGGAAACTGTAGAGGTCGTTCGCGTTCGTGACGTTGAACTCGCCACGACGGACCGTGTAACCGGTCAGTACGCGCTGGCCGTTCACGGTTTCGTAGTTCGGAGTCGAAACGAGGTTGCTTACCGTGCCGGTCACTTCGTTCGCGGCATCGGCGTCGTCGATCTGGCTGATGGGCCAGAGTTGGAAGGTTCCCTGGCTCGGCGGGAGGTTACCGGCGTCCTCATATCGCATGACGCCCTGCCACATGTCGGTGACGTCGCCGTCGGCGTTCTGCTTCCAGATGACCAGCCACTGAGTGAAGTTATCGTCGCTCGACGGGAATGCCACCATCGCGTAGGGCGGAACCGCTTTGAAGACGTCGCGGTGGGTTCTCCACGGACCGGCCAGGGAAGTGATCTTGGCGAGCCCCTCGAGGTCACGCGGATCGAGTTCGAGCAGGCTGTAGGTGCCGTTCGTCTTGACCCCACCGATGACCGCGCCGAGTCGGATGATGCCCTGCTCGATTCGGATCGGGCTGAGGAGTTCGAACGAGCCATCGAAGCCGAAGCCCTGGCTCATCGCGATGCCGTCGCCGCTAAAAAGGACCATGTCCGCCGGCAAGCCGTTCGTCATCGTCGGTCGTAGTGCCGGGTCGGCCAACGACAAGTCGAAGGCTACGTAGTCGGAAATGAAGCTGCGTACTGCGTTGAAACGCGGATCGTAGTTTCGAAACTCGAAGAGCGCCTGATCGAAGATCAACTGGCCACTGCCGAAATCGAAGTTCAAAATGGCGTCGTCGAGCGCGACCTGGACGGTAGAGTATCGACCTCTGAAGATGCGCAGGTCGAGATTGAGGGGCGGCTCGACGAGGAGCGCCGGCTCTTGTGTCGTCAGCGGCTGCAGATTGCCGAAATCGTCTTCTTGCTCCAGGCTGAAGATCTCGAGCGGGAACTGCGTGAACAGCTTGGAGCCTTGATCCGCGGGGATCGTCGCCGCCCAAGTTCGGGTGTTGATCGAGTATCGATCAAGGCCGAGGAACATCTGGGGGAAGGTGCTCTGATCCAAGGTGGGGGATACGTCGCTTACGCTGTTGGCGAACTGCTGGCTGCCGATGACGGCGGTCAGCGACCCTGGGGCGCGTCGACCTTGCCCAGTGATAAACGAAAGCGAAATCGCGGCGGGCTCACCGAGGACGACCGTCGGGATCGAGCGGTCCGGCCCGGGAGGCGGTAACGGCGTCCGACCACTCCCTCCACCACCGCAGCCAACGAGCGCGATCGCGCCGACAACGCCATACACCCACTTCAACGAATCCTTCATCACTTAATTGACTCCTGTCGGAACATCCTGTTAGCGCTAAGTATAGCCCTATGACGGGCACGAGGCGCGGCAATAGAAAAAAGACGAGGCAAAACCCCTCTGGAGTGCGCGGGCTCGACCGTGCTTCGGCCAGCGGCGGCTTCTTTCGGATCGCCATGAACCTGAGGGAATCCGCGTTATAATAGGGAATCGAGGGGAATCGAGGCTTGGCGGCATGCTTCTTGCTCCCCGTGCTTTTGGGCTCTGGCCCATGGATGAGGAAAGGAACCAAGAATGATCGTTTATGATGAGCAGCGGATAGTTCGGAGCAGAATCGGAAGACCGGTCATGACCCCAGACGATCGCTACGCGGGAGCGCGGTACCCGCGATTGCCGTACCAGATCGCCAAGCGGGCCTTCGACATCGTGGTGAGCCTCGTGGCCATCCTCCTGCTCTCGCCCGTGTTCATCGCCATTGCGATCGCCATCGCCCTCAGCGACGGCTTCCCCGTCCTCTTCAAGCACAAGCGCGTCGGTCTCAACGGGAGGCTCTTCGACATCTACAAGTTTCGGACGATGGTCCGGAACGCCGAAGAGGTTCTCAAGAAGGATCCTGAGCTTTGGAAGCAGTTTCAAGAGAACTACAAGATCGAGCGCGATCCCCGGATCATGAAGATCGGCCACTTCCTGCGCAAGTCGAGCCTCGACGAGCTCCCGCAGCTGTTCAACGTGCTCAAGGGCGACATGAGCCTCGTCGGTCCGCGTCCGATCGTCGAGCCCGAACTGGAAAAGTACGGCGAGCACCAGGACATCTACCTCGCCATGAAGCCCGGATGCGCTGGCGTTTGGCAGGCGAGCGGCCGCAGCGATACCACCTACGCTGAGCGGGTCGAGTTCGACCGGCAGTACTACATGAAGGCCGGGTTGCGCTACGACGTCGCGACCCTCTTTAAGACGACGTGGTCGATGCTCGTCGGGCGCGGTGCTCGCTAGACGTCGAACGTGATGCCTTGGGCGAGGGCCGGCTTCTCTCGTCCGAAGAACGTCGTGCTCGTTTGGCGCCTCATGTAGGCTTTCCACGAGTCGGAGCCCGATTCGCGCCCGCCGCCGGTCTCCTTCTCACCCCCGAACGCGCCGCCGATCTCCGCTCCGCTCGTGCCGATGTTCACGTTGGCGATCCCGCAGTCGCTATAGCGTTTGAAGGCTTCCGCCTCTCGCAGGTCGGTCGTCATGATTGCGCTGCTGAGGCCCTGCGGCACCGAGTTGTGGATCTCGATGGCCTCCTCGAGCGTGTCGTACGGGATGACGTAGGTGAGCGGTGCGAAGGTCTCGTCATCGAGCGTCTTCGAATTCGCTCCGAGCCGCACCAGGCAGGGATGGACATAGGCCGCATCGGGATAAGTATCCGCCAAAGCCCGGTCTCCTCCGACGATCTCCAGGGCCTCGGGCCGAATGCGCTCGATGGCCGTCTGCATCATCTCGTAGGCCGCTTGGTCGATGAGTGGCCCTACCAAAGTGGAAGGTGAGAGAGGATCGCCGACCTTGCTCGCCCCGATCTGACGATAGGCGCCGGACAGAGTCGCGAAGAGACGATCGACGATGCTTCGGTGGGCAATGACTCGCCGCGTCGAGGTGCAGCGCTGGCCAGCCGTCCCGACCGATCCGAACAGGATCGAGGGTACGGCGACGTCGAGGTCCGCGCTCGGCGTGACGATGATGGCGTTGTTGCCCCCCAGTTCGAGCAGCGCGCGGCCGAATCGAGCCGCCACGATCGGCGCGATCGCCTGTCCCATGCGGCACGAACCGGTTGCGCTGACCAGGGGTATGCGTGGGTCCTGAACCAGCATCGCCCCTTGTTCGCCGGTGCCGAGCACGACCTGGCTCAGTCCGTTTCCATCGACACCGAACTCAGAAGCCGTGTCCTCGAAGAGGCGCTGACAGGCCAGAGCGGTGAGCGGCGTCTTCTCGCTGGGCTTCCAGAGGCACGGATCACCGCAAACCAGCGCGAGTGCCGAGTTCCAAGACCAGACGGCGACGGGGAAGTTGAAGGCGCTGATGATCGCGACCGGGCCGAGCGGCAGCCAGTTCTCCTGCATCACATGATTCGGCCGCTCGCTCGCGATCGTAAGCCCGTACAATTGCCGGCTGAGGCCCACTGCGAAGTCGCAGATGTCGATCATCTCTTGGACTTCGCCTCGGCCTTCCTCGATGATCTTCCCGCATTCGAGGGTGACCAGCGTGGCAAGGGACTCCTTGTGTTTCCTCAACTGCTCGCCGAAACGGCGGACCAGTTCGCCCCGTCGTGGGGCAGGAACATCCCGCCAGGTGCGAAAAGCGAAAACCGCCCGCCCGATCTTTTCGTCGACTTCACTCGGTCGATCCGCGCGCAGCCGAGCAAGTTCTTTTCCGTCGATCGGCGAGCGAACGACGAGGTCGTCGCCTCGATGGCGATCGAGGTCTGGAATCAGGGAAGTGAGCAAGGCGTCGCGATCGGGCATGGAAGGGGTGTACCCGCCCCGGCCCGATCGTCGCTTCAGGCAAGCCGAGTCGGCAAGATCCGTAGCCGCCGCTGAGGCTCTTCTCCCACGCTCTCGCTGGCCAGGCGCTTCGACTCTGCCAAGTGGTGCTGCATCTTACGAAGGCGGGCGTCGCGGGGCGCGAGATCCACGGGCCGTCCGGTGTGAAGGACTGTCTCGATAGCCTGCATCGCTTCGTCGAGGGCCTCGGCTTCGCGGTCGCTGCCGCTCGTGTCCTTAAGCACCTCGTCGAGCGCGCCGGCGATCTGGCTGAAGGTGTTCGATTTGACCACCACCGTTTGGATTGGCCGCCCGATGTCGCGCAGCTTGGCGGGCCGACTCTGATAGGTGGAACGGATCGCGATGATGGCGTCTGCCTGCTGGATGTCGTTGCAGATCACGGCCGAGGCGCCTCGCTCGCGGATCGCCCGTTCGAGTCGGGTTCTCGCGATCCCATAGGGATAGATGCGCACGACCGAAGAACGGCGAATATCCTTCGGCTCTCGGGGCGGTCGGGGCGTGGGTTCCTTGGGCACCCTTGGGCGGCGTTCGGAGACGAGTGGCTCGAGCGCCGGTTCGACCTCGGGATTGCGGGCGAGGGCAGGGAACCGGGCGTTGAACCCCGGCTCGTCCATGTCGGGAGCGCTTTCGGTTTGTACGACCTGTACGTCTCCGACGCCGGTCCGCACCCGCACCTCCGGCCGCGGCGGAACCCCGCGGAGAATCAGGTCGACGGTCTTCTGGACGTTGCTGTGAACGGCCAAGCGATCGTAATCGATTAGTTCGATGACCACATCGAAGGTCGGGGGCGCCTTCCGTTCGAGGACCGTCTTCTGGGTGCCCCGTCGGCGGGCCTCGTCGTCGGAGAGCGTGACCGCTTGGATGCCTCCGATGAGGTCGCAGAGCGTCGGGTTCAGCATCAGGTTCTCGAGCGTTTGTCCGTGAGCGGTGCCGATCAGCTGCACTCCGCGCTCAGCGATCGTTCTGGCTGCCTGTGCCTCGGCCTCGGTTCCGATTTCGTCGATGACGATCACTTCGGGCATGTGGTTTTCCACAGCCTCGATCATCACCTGGTGCTGCAGTGCCGGATTCTTGACCTGCATCCGCCGCGCGTGGCCGATCCCCGGATGCGGGACGTCGCCATCGCCGGCGATCTCGTTCGACGTATCGACGATCACGACCCGCTTCTCGACCTCGTCGGCGAGGACTCGCGCGACCTCGCGCAGCTTGGTGGTCTTCCCGACGCCCGGTCGCCCCAGAAGCAGAATGGACTGGCCCGAGCGAACCAGGTCGTCTATGATGTCGATCGTCCCTTCGAGGGCTCGGCCGACCCGGCAGGTGAGGCCGATGATCCGGCCCTGGCGGTTGCGGATACAGGAGATGCGGTGGAGCGTCCGCTCGATGCCCGCGCGGTTGTCCTCGCCGAAATCGCCGATGGACTTGACCACGTAGTCGATGTCGTGCTCCGAAACGACGACGTTCGGCATGCGGTCGACCCGCTCGCGGTAGCGGACCTCCGCAGGCCTGCCGTAGTCGAGCACGACCTCGATGAGCCCATCGAGATCGGGGCCTCCCTGCAGGCGCTCGCGCACTACCGGGGGGAGGATGTCGAGGAATTGGGGCAGTCCGTCGGTGAAGATAGACATGACGTCGGCGGATTCCAACGCAGCCATTAACTCAAGGGACGCGGCACGCCGCTTGGACGACTCCGATCCCTGGTTAAGGTTTGATTTGCGTCTCACCTATGATACGACGATTCCACAAATCGTTCCTGCAGAAAGGCCCGGGACCCTATCGGCCGAGCGGCGCATCTGGAGTGCGCGGGCTCAAGCGCGCTTTCCCGTCCGAGCGATGCCACCGACTCGCTCGGCAGCGCACGCCCCGTCATCCGATGGTTTACCAATGGCGTGCTCCCAAAGCGCGGTCTAGCCCGCGCACTCCAAGGGTGACTCGAACGTCGCCGGGAACCCGGCGCGGAAGGGGCGTGTTGAACTGGACGAAGACAGCAGGGCGGATCGATCCGCCCGACGAGCAAAGAAAGCCGAACAAGGCAAAGGAATCCCTTGACGATAGGGCACGGTCCGCTCCTCTGGACTGTGCCCCTTTTTTTGTCGAGCGGCGGTCTGGCGGGTACCCTCACTTCCCGCATGACCGTACGTGAGCTTCGCCGAAGATATCTCGAGTTTTTCCAGTCCAAGGGGCACGTCTTGTTCCCCTCGGGCTCGCTGATCCCGTACGACGTCACCGGCAAGCTCGACGAGTCCCTGCTCTTCAATGGCGCGGGCATGGTGCAGTTCAAGCCCTTCTTTCGCGGATCGGCCCAGCCGCCGAGCAAACGCTTGACCAACGTGCAGAAGTGCGTGCGTACCGGCGATATCGAGAGCGTCGGCGACCTGACCCACCTGACGTTCTTCGAGATGCTCGGCAATTTTTCGTTCGGGGACTACTTCAAGCGAGAAGCGATCGCCTTCTCGTGGGAGTTCATCACCTCGCCGGAGTGGCTAGGCCTCGATCCCAAGCGATGTTCTTTCACCGTGTTCGAAGAGGACGACGAGGCCTATGCGGAGTGGGCTTCCCACCTCGAATCGGTGGGCCTCGACCCAGCTTCCCGTATTTTCCGCCTCGGCGAAGAGACCAACTATTGGCCGGCCGGAGCCTATACGAACGGACCGCCAGGGCCCTGCGGGCCGAACACCGAGATGTTCTACTGGACCTCGACCGAGCCACCGCCGAGCGGCCCCTACTCGCGAGAGGACTGGATTCGCGACGAAGGCGAAGGCAAGTGGCTCGAGTTCTGGAACGACGTCTTCATCCAGTACGACTGGCAGGGCGTCCTGCGCGATCCCGAGCGGCCCGGGCTGGGCTACGAGAAGACGGGGCTGCCACCGCTCCCGTTCCAGAGCGTGGACACCGGTATGGGGCTCGAACGATCGGCCGCGGTGCTGGGCGGAAAGACGAGCGTGTACGATACCGATTCGTTCACGCCTATCATCAGCGTCATCGAAAACCTTGGCAATCGGCTTCGGTATGGGAGCGATCCCGATGCCGATACCGCGATTCGGATCATCGCCGACCACATTCGCACGGCCTGCTTCTGCATCGCCGACGGCATCCTGCCGGGAAATGCGGGCCGCGGCTACGTGCTCCGCCGGCTCATTCGCCGCGCCGTGCTGAAGGGCCAGCGGGTTCTGGGATTCGAGCAGCCCTTCTTCCACGAAGTCTATGCCGGGGTCGTTGAGGCGATGGGCGACCATTACGTCGAGCTCGCCGAGCGGCGCGACGTCATTTTGGAGACCTTGCGCAGCGAAGAAGCGATGTTTCGGCGCACGGTCGCTGCCGGGGCAGGGCTACTCGACGAGGCCATCGACGAGGTTCTTGCTCGAAGTGACGAGAAGGGGCAGGAAGGATATCGAATCCTCGACGGCCACAGCGCATTCCGGCTCTACGACACCTACGGATTCCCGCTCGAACTCACGATCGAGATCTGCCACGAAAGAGGGGTTACCGTCGATGTGTCCGGCTATGAGCAGGCCCTTGCCGAAGCCCAAGAGCGCTCGCGAGGCGCCTCTGGCATGGAAGCCGTCTATGGCGAAGAGGAGAAGATCGTTCTCTCGGTTTCGTCGAACGCCCGGCCGGTCTCCGAGTTCGTCGGCTACCAGGACACGAGCGCTAGGACCGAGATCGGCCAGATCAGCCCGGTCTTCGGACCCGACGGCCTGACCACCGGCGAGTTCCAGTTCTGCCTCGCCACGACGCCCTTCTATGCCCAATCCGGTGGCCAAGTCGGTGACACCGGCATCGTCCGAGGCGACTCGTTCGAGTTCGAGGTGGTCAATACGTGGAAGGAAATGGGCCTCATTTGGCACGACGCTCGGTTGACGCGGCTCGACGAAAAGTTCCGCCGCGGCCTCTTTGGCCCGCAAGGCGACTTCGAGCGGGATCCAAAGCTCGACAGCGGCCTGCTCAGAGGGCTCAGGGAGGAAGAGATTCTCCCTGTTCTCGATTCGGGCCTCTTTTTCATGCCCGTCGTTGCCGAGGTCGACGCCGAGCGGCGTCGGGACATCACGCGCAACCATACGGCCACCCATCTCCTCCACGCCGCCCTTCGCAAAGTCCTCGGCAAGCACGTCACCCAAGCGGGCTCGCTCGTCGCGCCGGAGCACCTTCGCTTCGACTTTACTCACGGCAAAGCGATGACGCCGGACGAGATTGCCGAGGTGGAGCGGCTGGTCAACGAGCACGCTCTCAGCAACGAGATCGTCGTGATCTACGAAGGAGTACCGCTCGACGAGGCCAGGCGGCGCGGCGCGATGGCCCTCTTCGGCGAGAAGTACGGGGACTCGGTTCGAATGGTTCAGGTGGCTGATTTCAGCCTCGAGCTTTGTGGCGGCTGCCACGTACGGAGCACGGGCGAGATCGGCCTCTTCAAAATCGTCCACGAGGGGAGCGCGGCAGGCGGCATCCGTCGTATCGAGGCGCTCACGGGCCGTGGTGCCTACCAATGGCTCATCGAACAGGAACGCCGCCTTCGATCGGCGGCGGCCCTCCTCAAGGTTCCGCCCGCCGAGCTGGTTCCAGCGGTGGAAAGGGCCATCGAACAGGCTCGCGACCTCTCTCGCAAGCTTGAGCGCATGCGGACGCAGACTGCCGGCTCTGGGCCGACCCAGACGATCGAACTCGACGGCATCGAACTCGCGGTGGCGAAGCTCGAAGAAGGGGACGCAAAGGAAGCTTCTCTGGTCGCCGACCGGCTCGCCGATAGCAAGCCGAACCGGGTCGTGCTAGTGGGACTGGCCGCGGATGGGAAGGTGACCTTCGTGGCAAAGGTGGGAACCGACGCCCTTGCCCGGGGCGTCCATGCGGGGAACCTCGTTCGCGATGTGGCCAAGATCGCCGGCGGGGGAGGAGGCGGGCGCCCCGACTTCGCAACCGCCGGAGGCAAGGACCTGGCAAAGGTGGACACGGCTCTCGCCGCCGCCCCCGCGCTCGTCGAGAGCCAAGTCGCCGGTCAGCCAGCTTGACGGTGAACCCTAACACCTCTCCACTCGCAGCGGGAGGATGCGACGCCTCATCCTTCCCGCCTGCGGCCCCAGGGAGCGCGGACAAACAAAGCCGACCCGGGACTAAGCCCGGGCCGTCTTTTTTCGCGCGGTTAGAAGATTTGACTACCCTCGGAGCAACGCGAGCACCGCTTGAGGACCGCTGTTGGCCTGCGCGAGAACGGCGAGGCCGCTCTGCTGCAGAATCTGAAGCTTGGTGTACATCGTCATCTCGTTGGCGATGTCCACGTCGCGGATCGAGGATTCGGTGGCGGAGAGGTTCTCGCGGGCCACTCCGAGCGAACGGTTGTTCGATTCGAGCACGTTGCGTTGGAAGTTGCCGATCCGCCCTCGGGCCTCCGAGGTGTCCACGATCGCCTTGTCGATGACCTTGATGGCATCGGTGGCCGAAGCCTGGCTGAGGAGGTCGATGTTCGCCACGGTCTTGCCGGAGACTGCGCCTATCCCGAGATTGGACGCCGAATAGTTGGCCAAGGAAAGGCTGGTCGTCTGACCCGCGTTGGCGCCGATCTGGAAGATCGATTGGCCGACGTTCACCTGGCCCCAAGCGCCACCCGCCGCCGTCGCGTTTCCGAGTTCCGTCAGCTTGATGACGTTACCGTCACGATCGCGAAGAGTCAGTCCGCTGCCCCGGTCGAAGGTAACCGTCGCGAGGGTGCCGGCACCGTCGATGTCGATCGTGACGTCCGCGCTCGCATCGGAGCCGATGCTGCTTTGGCTGCCCGCCGCCGTTCGCAAGATCGCGTTCGAGTCGATCAGGTCCACCTTTTGGAGGGAGCCGAACTGCGAGGAAGTCAGGGTCACGCCAGCGCCGGCGCTCCATGTCGCCACTACCCCGGTCTGCTCGGAGGCGTTGTTGATCCGGGCGAGCACGTCGCTGAGGGTATCGGTGGCCGTCACGCTGAACGTGATGCCGTTGATCGTGAAGGCGCCGCCGTTCGACATCGTCGTCGTCCCCGCGGCGAAGGTGCGGGTGCCCGTCAGACTCGCCCGAGTCGCCGCGACGACGTTGGAAAGCGTCACAACCGAGTTAACCGTGACCGCGTTCCCGTTGAACACACCGGTGAACGACATGCTCGAAACGTTGGTGCCGCTCGTGCTGGCGGCATAGGTACCCGATGAACCGTCGAGAAGCTTCTTCGAGCCGAACTGAGTCTGTCCCGAGATGCGAGAGATCGACGTGGCAATCGAGCTGAGCTGAGCCTGGTTGGCCTGCTTTTGCTCGTCCGTCAAGGTGGCCGAGTTGGCGGAAGCCACCGCGAGAGCCCGGGCATCTCGAAGGAGGCGGTTCACTTCTTCGAGTGCGCCCTCCGCCGTCTTGGCATAGTTGATCGCGTCCTGGTTGTTCCGCATGGCCGAGTCGATGCCCGAAATCTGTGCCCGGAAGGTCTCCGAGACGATCAGGCCGGCGGGGTCGTCGGCCGCGGCATTGATCCGCAGACCGGTCGACAGCTTGTTGATCGATTGAGCGAACGTGTTGTTCGTATTGCCCAGATTGCGCAGGGCGTTCATCGCCGAAACGTTGGTGTTTACGCGAAAAATAGACATGGTTCCTCCGTGGCCGTCGTGTCCCTGCTCGCTCCGTGAGCCGGTATTCGTGACGGTACGAGGGGTCTATTCCCTGTCGCGATTGCCGGGTACCTCGTAACATTACGAGTCTTTCCGTGCATTTGCGGGTTTTCTATCCGAACCGGTCGGAATGCTTGGGGGTTCGAAGGTGAAGAGCGGGATCTCCCCCGAACTTATCAGCCACCCTCGAGGGCGCTTCTCATCAGGAACAGGGTCGCGTTCGTGTCGATCTTGAGGCCCCGCGGTGTGGAGACGACCACCCAGGAGATGCTTAGGCGCGGGTTTGCCCGGCCAGGCTCGTAGGTCACGTCGACGAGAACCGAGCCCTGGGGACCAGGCCCCGTCTTGACGACTGCGTAGTTTCTGGTCGTGAGGAGGACGCTCGTGACGAGATTGGTCATTTGCATCGCCGAGTAGTCGTCGAGCCGCTGGAGGACGCAGTCCTGCGCGAGCCTTCCATTCCGCTGCATGATCGCACGGTGGTACCGCTCGACGAGGCTCGCAGGCCCCTCGCGGTTCGTAGCAAACACCGCGACCGTGATCGATCCGAGAAGGACCGACGCTAATATAGAGGAGGCGCGGCGGCGATTCGCTTTCACCGACGCGATTCTACCGGCGGGTGAACGGGACGGGCGCGGGGCCGTCTTACTCTGTGAAACCATCGCCGGAAGGTGCACGATGAACGACTTCGACTTTTCTCGACGTGACGTCCTCAAGCAGGGTGGCGTGATCGCCCTCGGCCTTGTCGCCCCCCCATGGCTCGCCGCGATCGCGAAAGCCGATGTGCTCAAGGTCGCCGCCGGAGGCAAGGTCGATCCGGACAACGTCCTCGTCGTTTGCCAGCTCAGCGGCGGAAACGACGGCCTCAATACAGTCGTGCCCTACGCGAACAAGAAGTACTACCAACTTCGACCGACGCTCGGCATCCCGGAAGCGCAAGTCCTGAAAATCAACGAGCAACTCGGCCTCCACCCGGCGATGAAGGGCCTCCACGACCTGTACCGCGAGAAGAAGGTTGCGATCGTCCAAGGCGTCGGCTACCCACAGCCCAACCGATCGCACTTCAAGAGCATGGAGATTTGGCAGTCGGCGAGCCCGGACGGCAAGCTGCGCTACGGCTGGATCGGTCGTTATTTCGACGGCGCGGCGGCTCGTAATCCGCTCAATCCAGTGGTCGCGATCGGCCTCTCCACCGAGAAGCCCCGGGCCCTCAACGCGGACGTCGCCAGCATCCCCTGCTTCGCGAGCCTCACCGACATCCAGTCGATGGTCGGCGACCCCGATGCTGAGCGGATGCTGCGCCAGATCCAGGGGATGGAAGCGGGCCAGAACACCGACACCCGCGTCGTCCAGATGGCCAACAAGACCGCCCTCGACGCAATGGCCAGCCTACGCGATAAGCTGGGCGCCTTTACGGCCAAGCAGACCTACGGGAACGATCGGTTCGGCCAAGGCTTCAAGCAAATCGCTCAACTTGTGGCGACTTCGCCACAAACTCGCGTGATTTACTTCAGCGCGGGCGGCTTCGACACCCACGCCCGCCAGGCCGACTCTCACAAGAATCTCCTGCAGGGTTTCTCGGACGCAATGCTCGCCTTCCAGCGAGAGATGGAGGCCCTGGGCAAGGACAAGAAGGTCACGACCCTCGTGTTCTCCGAGTTCGGACGGCGATCCTACGAAAATGCCTCGGCAGGAACCGACCACGGCGCAGCCGCACCCATGATGCTCGTCGGGGGCAATGTAAAGGGAGGCATTCACGGGCCGATCCCCGATCTAGACAACCTGATCGACGGCGACCTGAAATTCGCGATCGACTTCCGCCAGGTTTATGCCACGACGGTGGAAAACTGGATGGGTGGCGACTCTGCCCAAGTTCTCGGTCAGAAGTTCCAGACGATCGACGTCTTCTAAGCCGGACAGAAAGTGGTCTGACCCGGGTTCGCCTTGCCTGCGTTCAGTTGCTGCCTCAGAGCCTTGTGAGCCCGGTGAAGCCTCGATCGGACCGTTCCTACCGGCACTCCGACCACGAGGGCGATCTCGTTGTAGGGCATCCCTTCGACGTCGGCCAGCAGGACCAGAAGCCGCTGTTCGGGCTTCAATCGAAGAAGGGCCGCCTCGAGTTCCTCGGACATCGTATCGTGGAGCATCGCCTGCTCGGGTGTAGGGCCCTGGTCGGCGGCCTCCACCGTAAAGACGTCCTCGCCTCGGTCGGTTCGGACCGGCGCGTCGTAGGAGACCGTCTGTACGCGTCGGCCCCGGGTTCGCATCAAGTCGAGGAACAGGCGGTTCACGATCCGGAAGATCCAGTTCTCGAAAGGCCTATCGCCTTCGAAGTCACCAAAAGCACGGTAAGCGCGGAAAAAGGCCTCTTGAGTGAGGTCTTCCGCATCCGCGCGGTTTCCGGCAAGGCGATAGGCCAGGTTGAAGACCTTCTTGTAGGTCTGCTCCATCAAGTTCCGAAAACGGGCCTGATCTCTGACGTCGAGGGCGATGGCTTCCATGTTTGATAGTCGAGGGGAGAGCAAGTCGACGCTGATTCTCGTGTTCTGTCGACAATTGCTGTAACAAGTCGTTGGACGTCCCGGTTCCCAGATCGTCACAGGTCCCGGCCGGGACCAAGAAGCTTTCCTTACAAAGTTGGACGCGGTGGGAGCGCCGATTTGATCCCGCAGGAAGGTCCCAAGAATCCAGAATACGAATTCACAGTTCAAAGCCGAACGCCATTGGCGGTAGCATCGCAGGATAGTCATGCGTAGTCGATGCCGACCGATCGTGCTCGTGCTAGCGGCGCTGCTGGCGTTGGGGCTTGCCTGCCCTGTCGTTGGGGCGCCGTCGGACACGGCAAAGCGGACCCGGATCATCGTCTGGGGCCTCGCCTTGGGCCCGGATTCGAAGGGCGACGAGGCGAACATCCGCGAGTTCGAGCGATTGAATCCCGATCTCGAAGTACGTGTCCTCAGCATGGGCGCCGGCGGCATGAACCCTCAGAAACTGATGACCGCGATCGTGGGCAAAGTGCCGCCCGACGTCATTCTTCAGGACCGATTCTCGGTGTCGGACTGGGCAAGCCGCAACGCCTTCCGACCGTTGGACGACCTTGTCGCGCGCGATCGCGACGATCCGCTAAGCCCGAAGCCGGAAGAGTACTACCCGGCAGCCTGGAACGAAGCCTCCTACGAAGGCAGGGTGTACGGCATCCCCACGGGGACCGACGACCGGATCCTCTACTGGAACCGCAAGGTCTTTCGTGAGGAGGCCGAGAACCTCCGTAAGGCCGGACTCGATCCAGACCGACCACCCCGAACCTGGAGCGAGATTCTCGCCTACAGCAAAGTGCTCACCAAGTTCGACAAAAACGGCATGCTGGAGCGGGCGGGATTCATTCCTAACTACGGCAATTCGTGGCTGTACATGTATGCGTTCCAGAACAACGCGTCCTTCATCTCGCCCGACGGACGGCGCTGCACCCTAAACTCGCCGGAAGCCCAGGAAGCCCTCCAATTCATGATCGACGGTTACGACGTGATTGGCGGCTACGCGATGACCCAACAGTTCCAGGGGACCTTTCAAGGGAACGAGAACGATCCGTTCTTTCGTGGCAAGGTCGCGATGAAAATCGACGGGGACTGGATTCCGTACGGGATCGCTCGCTGGGTGCCGCGGCTCGATTTCGGAGTCGCCCCGGCCCCGGTTCCCGATGATCGCTACTACCTTCGCGGCCGGTTTGCCGGAGAGAAGGACCAGTTCATCACCTGGATCGGCGGATTCTGCTATGCGATTCCCGCCGGCGCCAAGCACGCCGAGGGGGCCTGGCGGTTCATCAAGTACATGACGAGCCAACAAGGTCGGCTCTCCAATATGCGAGCCCAGAACGCCTGGGACAAGCTAAGGGGGCGCCAGTTCGTCACCCGCGTGCAGGCTCACATCGCGACGAACGCGATCATCTCCGAGGAATTCAAGCCGAGCCAGCCGAACATAGCCGCAGCCGTACAGCTTCACATCGATATGATGCGGCACTCCCGAATCCGGCCGGCGACATTCGTCGGTCAGAAGCTCTGGGACGAGCACGTGCGGGCCGTCGAGCAGGCTGCCCTCAAGAAGATGACGCCGGCGGAAGCCCTGGCAAAGGGACAGGACACCGTCCAGCGGGACATGGACGAGTATTTCGAGAAGGAGAAGCGACCCGTCATCGACATGCGGGTTCCTGCCTGGCTCGGCTTGGCCGGCATGATCGTCGGCATTGCGCTGTTGCTTTCCAACTACCGCCGCCATCGGCTCGGACCTCTGGCGCGCCACGAGGCGCGTTGGGCGTACCTCTTCGTTCTGCCCTGGCTGTTCGGCTTCCTCGTCTTTACGCTGGGCCCGATGATCGCTTCGCTGTTCTTCAGCTTTACGCAATACAATGTTCTGAGCGACGCCCGGTGGGTCGGCGCAAAGAACTATCAGGACTTCTTCGCCTACGACAAACAGAACATGGCGAAGGCGTTCATGAACATCCTCTACCTGGGTGGTATCGGAGTACCGCTGGGGTTGTTCTCGGGCCTCGCCGTCGCGCTGCTTCTTAACCAAGCGGTCAGGGGAATGCGGTTCTATCGGACGACTTTCTATCTGCCGGCGATCGTGCCCGCGGTGGCGAGCACCGTGCTCTGGATGTGGATTCTCAATGCTGACCCCCAGCGCGGGCTAGTCAACGCCGCGTGGAACTCGACCTTGACTCCTTGGTTCGGATTGGCTCCGCCCGGGTGGCTTTCGGTCGAGCAATGGGCCAAGCCGTCTTTGATCGTCATGGGTCTTTGGGGTGCAGGGAGCGGGATGGTGCTTTGGCTGGCCGGCCTCAAAGGGGTGCCGACCACTCTCTACGAAGCCGCGAGCATCGACGGCGCGTCACCCTGGCAGCAGTTCTGGGCGGTAACGATGCCCCAATTGAGTCCGATCGTCTTCTTCTCGACCGTTATGGGGTTTATCGGCGCGATCCAGCAGTTCGACAGCATCTACGTCATCACGAAGGGCGAAGGAGCGGGAACGAACGACTCCCTGCTCGTGCCGGTGTATCACCTCTTCACCAACGCCTTCACCTATTTCAAGATGGGCTATGCCAGCGCGATCGCCTGGCTGCTCTTCGTGATCATCCTGATCCTGACCCTCATTCAGTTCCGCCTTGCGCCTCGGTGGGTTCACTACGAGGTCGAGCGTTGAGTCCGGAACTCCTGTACGCCATCGGCACGGCCGCCACTTGGACTGGCTGGATCGCCTTGCTGCGGGCGGCCTATCTCGCTTGCCGACTCCTGACGAAATCCCCTGGGATGTCGGTCGAGGGAACCCGCCGCGGCCTTGCCTTTTCGGCACTAGTCGCTGGGATCGCGCTCTTGCTCGGTGGAACGCTCCCGATGGATCTCGGACGACCCCAGACTCCTGCGGCCTTTCACTGGCCGGTCGTTTGGTTCGCGATGGGGGCGTATGCCTGGCTGGGGGCGCTCTCCGTCGTTATGGCGTTGATCCGGGCGGGGCAAGCCTGGCTGGCCCTCACGCGGGACGAGACGAAGGCTCGCCTTTCCGCCGCAACCATTTGGGGCGCTGCAGGGGTCGTCTTCCTTGGCCTTCAGGTGAACTCCGCCGAGCCGGTCACGATCCTGCGAGGTCAGATACCGCTCTCAGCAACCACCGCTGTCGCCCTCGTACTCTTGGCGCTAGGAGCGATCTTCGCAATGGGCATCGCCGCGGGCGCCGTGCGCGCTCGTGGCATCTCTATTGCCATCGTGACCCACATGGCCTTGCTCGTGGGGTGCCTCGTTTTCGGCATCCCGTTCGCGTGGCTGCTGGTGACCAGCTTCAAAGAAGACCGCGACCTCGCCGCCATCGACGGTATCGTCTGGGTTCCCCGGGTTTCCGAGCGAGTGCCGTACCTGAACCCCGAGCGGCCTCGTTACGCCGCCTTGGACAAGGACACTTCGGTCGAAGCAGAGAAGCTCACCGAACTCCCCGGCGGGAAGTGGCTCATGGAGATCCAGAGTCCCCTCAATCGGGTGGGCGCGACCTTCGAGGCCGACCCGCAATCCCTCAAGGTGGTGCCCAAGATGGTGCCGGTCGTGACCGGGACCTTCGAGGGAAAGAGCATCCGAGGCATGGTCGTGGAGGAACTCGATGGCGGAGACCGGCGAGTGCAGATCCAGTCGCCGCCCGAGGTCAAGGGCGTCGAGTTCGTCGCCAATAGCGAAGACGTGGACGCGGTCCGTCACGTCGGCCTCAACTTTAAGAACTATCCCGACGCCCTGCTCTACCTGCCGCCCGAGACCCAGATGGGCCTCGTATATCTGAAGAACACTCTGATCCTCGTGTTCTTCAGCGTGTTCGGCACACTACTCTCCTGTTCGATCGTTGCCTACGCCTTCTCGCGCATGCGGTTTCCAGGCAAGGGCGTCATGTTCGCGGTGCTCCTCAGCACGATGATGCTGCCCGGCGCGGTGACCCTGTTGCCCACGTTCCTCATCTTCCGCCAGCTCGGATGGATCGACACGCTCTATCCCCTCTGGGTGCCGACCTTCTTCGCGGGCGCCTTCAACGTCTTCCTCTTGCGCCAGTTCTTCATGAGCATCCCGATGGAACTCGAAGACGCCGCCAAGATCGATGGCTGCTCGTTCCTCCGCACGTTCTGGCAAGTCATGGTGCCTCAGATCAAGCCGGCGCTTGCTGTCATCGCCATCTGGACCTTTATGGGCGCTTGGAACAACTTCATGGGGCCGCTCATCTACGTCAATTCCCCGGAGAATATGCCCATCGCCTATGCCGTCCAGCTTTTCCAGGGCCAGCGAGGCGGTGAGCAGCACCTGATGATGGCCTTCGCGACGATGGCGATGCTGCCGGTCCTCGTGCTCTTCTTCTTCGCGCAGAAGTACTTCATCGAAGGCGTGACGCTCTCCGGCTTCGGAGGGCGCTAGGCTTGCGCATCCCCTTCGATAGCCTGTGCCTGGCTGGAGTCATAGCCGAGATCCGTCCGCTGCTCGGCGCGCGGATGCAGGGGGCGCGGCAGACCGATCCCCATACCCTGGTCCTCACCCTGTATGGCTCCGTCGATTCGGCCGACGCCCAGAAGGCGGAGCACTGGCTGCTCCTCAGCGCCGATCCTGAACTCGCCCGCATGCACCTCGCATCGCGAAAGCCTCCGCGGATGGAGGAGATTCCCGCCTTCGCCGACGCCGTCCGGCGGCGGCTCGATGGGGCGCGACTCGCGGCGATCGAGCAGCGCGGATGCGACCGGATCGTCGACTTCGCTTTCTCTGCTGCCGAGGGGGAGTACCGGTTGGTGGCCGAGCTGATGGGCAAGCACTCCAACCTGATGCTCCTCGACCCCGAGCGGCGAGTGGTGGCCGCGCTGAAGTGGGTGGGTCCGTCGAAGAGTCGCCGGCCGATCCTCCCCAACCACGCCTACGAGCCGCCTCCATTCGAGCCGCGTGCACCCGTCCTAAAGGCTCGACAGGGCGACGATCTGCTGGAGTACGAAGGCGCGTCGCCATTCTTCGCCCGGCTGGCCGAAGCGGTGGGGCTCGAGCTGCTCCAGCGAGCATGGAGGGAGCAGGACTTCTCACCGGTCTACGTCGACGGACACGGCTCATACCCGGTCTCCGTCTCGGCGCTCGGGCTGAAGGAGGTCCCGCGCGAGTCACTCTCGCAAGCCTTGGAGCAACACTTTGCCGCGCTCGCTGCCACCAAAGGACTTGAGCAGGTCCGGGGCTCTCTGCTCGGGCAGCTCCGGCGGGTCGCACTCGCCCGTGAGGTCGCGCTTGCCGATCTCCGGCAGGCCGCCGACACCGCAACGCGAGCCGGAGTCATCCAAGAAAGGGCCCAAATCATTCTCGCCTACGCTGCCTCCGCCACGCCGGGCGCGAAGTCGCTCGAAGCCTACGACTTCGAGGGCAAAGCAGTGACGATTCCGCTCGATCCCGATCTGACGCCCCTCGAGAATGCGAACCGCCTCTTCGACAAGGCCAAGCGGGCCAAGAACGCCGCCCCGACCGTCGCCGCCCAACTCCAGCGCCTCGGCGACGATCTTGCCGCCCTCGAGGCCGCCATCCGACGGGCGGAAGATGCCCAATCTGTCGCCGAGATCGAGGATGTTCGGTCGGAGGCAGACCGCCATCGCTGGCTTCATCACCAGCCCTCGCCGTCGAGGACGAAGGAGGAGCGGCCCTATCAGGGCCATGCGATCCGCGAACTGCTCGCCCCGGGCGGATGGAAGGTGCTTTACGGCGAGAGCGCGACCGCCAACGATTACCTCACCCTTCGCGTCGGCCGGCCCAATGACTGGTGGCTGCACGTACGGGGAGGGGTGAGCGCCCACGTCATCATCCAGACCCAGAATCAGCCGGAGCGAGTGCCGAAGGAAGCCCTGCTCTTCGCCGCAAAGGTCGCCGTGCGGAATTCACCGAGCAAGCACAGCGGCTACGTCCCGGTGGACTACTGCCTGAAGAAGTACGTCCGCCGGCCGAAAGGCGCACCGCCCGGGACCGTCACCTATTCTCACGAGAAGACGCTGCACGTGGAGCGCGATTAGAGCTCGAGCAGCTGGACTGCGGACTCCATGTCCTTGTCGCCGCGGCCGCTCAGGTTCACCAGGACGCGGGACCCAAGAGGAAGGTAGGCGGCTTCGAACAGAGGAGCGAAGGCATGGGCGGACTCGAAGGCGGGGATGATGCCTTCGAGTTCGGCGAGTCGCCGGAAGGCGGCGAGCGCATCGGAATCGTCCACCGCCCGGTACTCCACCCGTCCGGTGTCCTTCAAATACGAGTGTTCGGCCCCGACTCCGGGGTAGTCCAAGCCGGCGGAGACGGAGTGCGTCGGCAAGACCTGTCCGTGCTCGTCCTGCATGAGGTAGCTGTAAGAGCCGTGGAGGACGCCGGGAGAGCCGGCGGTGAGGGGCGCGGCATGCTGCCCGCTGGAGAGGCCGTGGCCGCCTGCCTCGATGCCGATCAGGCGCACCTCGGGGTCGGCGAGGAAGCCGGCGTAGAAGCCGATCGCGTTGGAGCCGCCCCCTACGCAGGCGAGCCCGATCTCGGGAAGTCGGCCGTACCGCTGCACATATTGGGCTCGGGCCTCTTTCCCGATCACGCTCTGGAACTCGCGGACCATCGCCGGATACGGATGGGGGCCGGCGGCGGTGCCGATCACGTAGTGGGTGTCGGCAACGTTGGTCACCCAGTCGCGCATGGCCTCGTTCAGGGCGTCCTTGAGGGTGCGGGTGCCGCTCGAGACGGGGATCACCTTCGCGCCGAGCAACTTCATCCGAAAGACGTTGAGTTGCTGGCGGGCGCAGTCCTCCTCCCCCATGTAGACTTCGCAGCGCAGACCGAAGAGGGCGCAGACCGTCGCCGTCGCCACCCCGTGCTGGCCGGCGCCGGTCTCCGCGATGATCCGGCGTTTGCCCATCCTCCGCGCGAGGAGGCATTGGCCGACCGCGTTGTTGATCTTATGGGCGCCGGTGTGGTTGAGGTCCTCCCGCTTGATCACCACGTGCAGGCCGGTCTCGGCGGAGAGGCGTCGGGCTTCGGTGAGCGGTGTCGGACGCCCGACGAACTCGGAGAGGATCGCCTCGAACTCGGCATGGAACTCCGCGCTCGCCCAGGCGGCGTCGAACTCCCGTTCGAGCTGGTCCAGGGCGGGCACCAAAGTTTCCGGCACGTACCGACCGCCGTATGCGCCGAATCGTCCCTTTCCCGAGGCTACGCTCATCGCCTTCATTCTACGCGCTCCGCCGCTCGGGGCACTCGCTGACACCTCCCCGAGTAGAATTCAGGCGAGATGGCCGTTCTCGCGCCCCAGGTCTCCATCGACAGCATCGCCGACAAGGTTTTTGCCGGCGAGCGCATCGACCTCGCGGACGCCCGCTTTCTCTTCGATCACCCGAACCTCGCCGATCTCGCCACCCTCGCCAATGCCAGGCGGGTCGCGAAGACTGATCCCGACACCGTCACCTACGTCATCGGGCGCATCCTCAACTACACCAACGTCTGCTGGGTGCGGTGCAAGTTCTGCGCCTTCTACCGCGTGCCCAACCACGCCGAGGGATACCTCCTCTCAGACGAGGAGATCCTCGCCAAGGTCGGCGACACCGTCGATCGCGGAGGCGTGGAAATCCTCTTCCAGGGCGGGCTCAACCCCAAGCTGAAGATCGACTACTACGAGGGTATCTTCTCCCGAATCCTCGAGCGGTATCCCGGCGTCATCCTCCACGCCCTCAGCCCCGCCGAGATCATCTACATCGCCCACATCAGCAAACTGCGGCTCGACGACTGCCTCCGCAGGCTCCAAAAGACCGGCCTCCACTCCATCCCCGGCGCGGGCGGCGAAATCCTCGTCGATCGAGTCCGCAAGATCATCGCGCCCTACAAAGACACCACCGACGAGTGGCTCGCCTGCATGCGCACCGCCTCCGCCCTCGGCATCCGCAGCACCGCCTCCATGATGTTCGGACACGTCGAGACCGCCGACGACCGGGTCGAGCACCTCGGGCGCATCCGCGACCTCCAGGACGAATGCGCCCCCTTCCGGGCGTTCATCACCTGGAGCTTTCAGCCCGAAGAGACGAACCTCCCGATTCCGCACAAAGCCAGCGGCTTCGACTACCTTCGCACGCTCGCCGTCTCGCGAATCTTCCTCGACAACGTCGACAACTTCCAGGTCTCCATCCTCACCCAGGGTCCAAAAATCGCGCAGCTGGCGCTCGGATACGGGGCGAACGACTTCGGGAGCGTGATGATTGAGGAGAACGTGGTGAGCGCCGCTGGAAACAAGTTCATCCTAAGCGCTGAAGAATTCGAACGCCTCATCCGCGCCGCCGGCTATACCCCTCGACGCCGCAATACGCGTTACGAAATCCTGCCTACCGCTCACTAACCCTCCGCTACCCCAGCTGAAGTGTTTAGACAACAGCGACGGCGGCGCGCTCGGAATGAGGGAACTTCAGGGCGGCGGTAACGAGGCCCTGAAAGAGGGGATGCGGTCGGTTCGGGCGGCTCTTGAACTCGGGGTGGGCTTGGGTCCCGATGAAGAACGGGTGCGCGGGAAGTTCGATCATTTCCACCAGCCGGTAATCGGGGGAGACTCCCGAAATGACGAGCCCGTGCTCGACGAGCTTCTCGCGGAAATCGTTGTTCACTTCGTAGCGATGCCTGTGGCGCTCGCTGATCTTCGTCGATCCGTACAGCCGATGAGCCAGACTACCGTGGGTGACGTTGCAGGGCCAAGCGCCAAGTCTCATGGTGGCTCCCTTAGCGCTCACGTCTTTCTGCTCGGGCAGGAGGTGGATGATCGGGTAGGGCGGGTTGTCGATCATCTCCTCCGAGTTGGCGCCCTCGAGGCCGCAAACGTTGCGAGCGAACTCGATGACCGCCATCTGCAGGCCCAGGCAAATGCCCAGGAACGGGAGACCGCGCTCACGAGCCAGGCGGATCGCCTCGACCTTCCCTTCGATGCCACGCTCACCGAAACCGGGGCCGCAGACGAGGCCGTCTATGCCGCGCAGGGCCGCCTCGGGCGTGAGGCCGCCTTCGAGGCGCTCGCTGTCGATCCACTCGATCTCCACCCGGCAGTCGTTGGCGATCCCAGCATGGACGAGGGCCTCGCCGATCGACTTGTAGGCGTCACCGTTGCTCGTGTACTTTCCGACCACGCCCACCCGGCAAGTATGGGCGGGGTGCTTGATCGTCTCCACGAGCTTCGCCCACTCCGAGAGCGGCTCAGCGCCTTTGCCGCCGGCGCTGTCCAGGCCGAGTCGCTCGACGACTAAATCGCCGAGGCCGGCCTCCTCGTACTTGAGGGGTACCTCGTAAATCGTCTCGACGTTGACCGACTCGATGACTGCCCTGGAGGGCACGTCGCAAAAGAGGCTGATTTTGTCTTTGACGTCGTCCGGCATCGGCACCTCGGTCCGGCAGACGAGAACATCGGGTGAGATACCGATCTCGCGAAGCTTGATGACGCTGTGCTGGGTCGGCTTAGTCTTGATCTCGTGCCAAGGTCCGACGCTCGGCACGAGGGTGACGTGGAAGAACATCGTGTTCTCGAAGCCGAGGTCCTTTCGAAGCTGGCGGATCGCTTCGAGGAAGGGAAGGCTCTCGATGTCGCCGACGGTGCCGCCGATCTCGGCGAGGACCACGTCGGCCTCCTGCTCGCGGGCAACCTGGAGAATCTGGCGTTTGATTTCGTTGGTGACGTGGGGGATGACCTGCACGGTCGCTCCCAGGTAGTCGCCCCGGCGCTCGGCCTGAATGACGTTGAGGTAGACCTTTCCGGCGGTGAGGCTGCTGCCAGCCGAACAGGCGACGTCCATGAAACGCTCGTAGTGGCCGAGGTCGAGATCGGTTTCCGCGCCGTCTTCGGTGACGAACACTTCACCGTGTTGGTGCGGGCTCATGGTGCCGGCGTCGACGTTGATGTAGGGGTCTAACTTCATCGGAGCGACGACGAAGCCCCTGCTTCTGAGCAGCCGCCCCAGGCTGGCCGTCGTGATGCCCTTGCCGATCGAGCTCACTACGCCGCCGGTTACGAAGATGAATTTGGTCGCCAACCCGCCCCTCCGCGACCCCATCCAGAGGTCTCTCGAATTATACAGCCTGTCACCGCCTCTGCTTCGGATGCTCGAATTCCGACAGATTCCCCGTGCTTCTTGCGGAATCTGAAATTTTGCTTGTATGATGGTAGGGATGCTTTGTGTTGACTTGAGGTGTTCGAAGGGCAGTCTCCCGGGAGCCACTGGCGCCCCGTCCCACCTTTGATCCGGTTCGATCGAGCCGTTTCGCTGCGCTTGGCCCTCGGTCGACGTCCGGCATAAACTTTCGTTTGTGGAGGATCTAACTTGAAGAGATCAATTGTCTATGCTCTAGGCGCCCTTTGCATGGCGCCCACGGTCGCATCGGCCGGCGTCGAGGAAGTCATCTGGGATTCCGGATTCAACTGGCCGGTCATGTTCAATGGCGCGCTGTCGAACCTCGGCTACATCTCCGGCGTTGCGGTTCCGGTCGACCAGGAGCAGCGCTGGTGGGCCGAGCCTATCAGCATTCCTGCCGGCGGTTGCACCATCACCGGAGTCGACCTGAACTACTTCATCACCCGCGGCCGTCAGCCGGCGGTCGTCAAGTACATCATTTGGCGCCGCACCGGATTCGCGGCGCCGGTCGATGGCGACCAGGTCGCCTCGGGGACCCTCGGCCCGAACACGAGTTTCGGCGCAGATGACGGCACCGGTCCTGATCCGGGCCCGGGCGGCAATGACCCCCGCACCCCCTTTGCCGAAGACTGGTACTTCGACTTCCCTGGCCAAAGCATTGCTCTGGCCGCCGGTGACTACTATTTCACCGTGTACGGTGACGGAACGATGAGTTCGGGCAGCATTCCCGAGAGCACTGCACCGTACCTCGCCTGGTTCACGGGCGCCCAAGGGCAACTCGAGTCTCAGGAGCAAACTCACGGCTGGCGCTCGACGAACTTCCCGAGTCCGGGCTTCCTGTTCTATGCGCCGTCTAACGTCGCGCCGCAGACCGGCCAGGATGCGGACGACTGCTGGAACCCGACGTTCCGGCTGAAGGGGACTGGCCCCGGACTGCGCAAGCTTTCGGGACGCGTCCTGTTCAACGATTACGATGGCCAGAAGCCGAACTTCGTGACTTTCGAAGTTCGCGCCGCGGGTACCTCGACGGTCCTCAGCTATCAATCGATGGGCCTCGGTTCGAACGGCGAGTACGAGCTCAACATCCCGACCCGGGACGGCACGACGTTCGACGTTAGCCTGCAGAAGACCCAGCTTTACGTCGATCCGCTCGGCATCGCGCCGGACGTGGTCTACACGAACTGGCTCCGACGCACGCTTCAGGGCGTCAACTTCGCCGCCAGCAGCCACGTGATGGACTTCAGCCTCCTCAACGCCGACCTCGATGACGACAACGAGATCACCATCGGAGACTACTCGATCCTTTCGGGCAACTTCGGTGGAGTCGGTCCTGTTGGCGACGTGAACGGCGACAACGAGGTCGACATCGGAGACTTCGCGATCCTCTCCGGCAACTTCGGCATGGTCGGCGACGACTAGTCGCTCCTCGCCGCAAGTCTCGACCCTTGCCGGGGCTCCGCAGAATTGCGGAGCCCCGGCATTCTCATCGTAGTTTCCGCTCTTAACGATGGGATAAAATCTGCCTGCGACAATGGTCGCATCGAAAGTGAATGGTCCCGGCGATGCCGCGGTCCCTTTGGTGGAGGAAACAACTTGAAGAAGGCCTTTACGCTCATCGAGCTTTTGGTGGTGATCGCGATCATCGCGATCCTCGCCGCAATTCTGTTCCCGGTATTTGCCCAAGCCAAGTCGGCGGCAAAGAAGGCGACGTCGATCTCGAATATGAAGCAGTTCGGGTCGGCCGTGATCCTGTATATGGGCGACAACGACGACACCTATCCCCGCAACGACGACTGCGTGGACAAGTCCTCGCTAAACCCCGCTCTGAACACGCGGCCGTTCAATCCAACGGGCGTCGGGTGCTCTTCCGGCCCATTCTACTACCGGGTCAATCACTATGGGTGGCAGAAGTGGCTGATGCCCTACACCAAGAGCGTCGAGGTGTTCTTCCACCCGGCCATGCAGAAGGTGAAGTCGAACTGGGACGACGCTGGCGAGATCATGAACGGCTACGCACTCAATCTTTCGATCACCGGCGCCCTCAACACCTATGGCGATGTTAACCGGAACGGTGCATTCCGCGACAGCTTCCTTGGCGGAACCCAGAGTGCGATTCCTGATCCCTCGCAGGCGATGCTGTTCACCGAGTTGCGGAGTACGCTCATTAACTTCATGCCCATCTTCACGACGCCAAACGCCAATAGGCAGACGGCCTATCCGCCTGCCGTGCGCGAACTGTGGATCCCGATGTTCATGAAGCGCATCGGAACGAGTGGCTGCAACTACTCGAGCGAGGTCGATACGACCAACTACCCGTTCGGCGGCAACATCATCGTGTCGCGAACCGACACAAGCACCAAGGCAATGCCCATCAAGCAGTTCCTGGCGAACACGCCGTCCGCAGCCGAGTACCCGGTCAGCGGGATGTGGCCGTGCGGACCGACGGGCGGTTCGTGGACGATCGGCGCAGCCCCTACTTGGAACAAGTCGTGGCCCATGTGGGCACTGGAACGATGAGGACCCTCCTCGGAGTCTTCCTCGCCGCCTTGCTGATTGGCTTGGTAGGATGTGGCTCAAGCGACGTCTCGGCATCCGATGTCAAGAAGGACGACCAGTCACGGAAGGCCTACGAGGACGAATACTTGAAGAAGAATCCGCCTCCTCCCGGAGAAGGGCCAGGAAACTAGTAGGAGGGTCGAACCTTTTGGTTCGACCCTCGATTGTCAGGCCAGCGTGAAGAAGATCGTGAACCGGGGGCACGAACCATCCCCCGGCTACCTCCTCCATCGCGCGTAGCCCGTGGATGGGTCGTGCCGCGGGAAGACGGATTAGCGCCCGCGCGGATGGGGTCAGCGCCAGCGCGGATGGGATCAGCGCCCGCGCGGATTTCCATGCCTCCGCCCCCGTGGGTGGAGGCTCGATGGGCCATTGGCTGAGCTCAACTCCGAAAGAACAGCCCACCGGTCTCGGCCGTTCTATGCCTCAACCCTCGTAGGGTTGAGGCATCGGAATCCCCCCGGCTAGGTCCCGCCAACGGTCAAGAGCCGTGCTTTTTCATTTCATTCATTCATGCCTTTTTCATTTCATTTCATTTTCATTTCATTCATTTCATTTCATTTTTCATTCATGCCTCAACCCTCGCAGGGTTGAGGCTCGCCGCGCCAACGGCCAAGAGCAGTGCTCATCGAGGCTGAGTAAGTCTGTTCCATTCCATGCCTCAACCCTCGGAGGGTTGAGGCTCGCTAGGCCATTGGCTGAGCTCAACTCCGGACGAACAACCCACCTTTCTCGGTCGTCCGATGGCCCTGGCCGGAGGCATCAGAGGCGGGCGAGCCTCAACCCTACGAGGGTTGAGGCATCGGATGGAATCGGAATCGGAAGGAAGGGTCACGGTGTCCGGCGGAGGTCGAAGTTCTCAGCCCCGTGACCAGGGCCAACGGCAATTGAGAACGGCACGCAGATCGCATGGCAAGCCGAACTCGTCCTCCCAAGATCCGAATTCGTGGTAGCGAGCGCTGCTGACATAATAGGAAAACGAGCAGGGCGAGAGCCCACGCCTGACGGGATTCTGGTGGATGTACGCGCTCTTTTGCCTCAACTGGTCCTCGTCAGCAAGAGCGAAGGAACGGAAGCTCCGTTGCCAAACGCTCCGCCCATTCAGACCGATCTGCTGCGAGAGTGCCACTCGCTCGCTCGGCTTCAAGTCCTGGCTCAGCAGCTTGCCGGAGTTCGACTTGATGCGGTTGACGAGCCATGACACGTCTCGCTCGTCGGGGACCGTGCAGACGCAGTGCAAATGCTCGGGCATGACGACGAACGCGTGAAGCTTCGAGCCGTAGTGCCTGAGGTCATCGACGAGGGATTGCGCCATCATTAGTTTCCGCAGCTCACTCGCGAACAGCGGAACGAAGTCCAAGCACGTCGTGGTGATGAAGACGGCCTGGCCTGCCGCGCCGTGATTCTTGAAGTGCCGCTGTCGCACGATTCATAGTACTTCGGTTGGAGTAGCCTCAACCCTGCGAGGGTTGAGGCATCGAGGCATCGGATGCACGAACCATCTCCCGGCTACCATGCCTCCGCCCCCGTGGGGTGGAGGCTCGCAGGGCCATTGGCTGAGCTCAACTCCGAAAGAACAGCCCACTGGTCTCGGATGTCCATGGCACTGGCTGGAGGCATCGGGGGCGAGCAAGCCTTAGCCCTGCGAGGGTTGAGGCATGCCCAGCGCTAGCGCGGATGGGGTCAGCGCCAGCGCGGATTCGGGCTGTGTGTACTTCTTCCTTTATCCGGCTTGCTCGACACGATCCAGGAAACCTGCGAGGCTCATCGGGCCGAGGTCGCCGTCCTCGCGCGAACGAACGCCCACCGTCCCCGCTTCCATGTCCCGATCGCCGACGATGAGCATGAACGGCACCTTCATGCGCTGGTTCTCCCGGATCTTCTTGCCCAGCGTTTCGCGTCGATGGTCGATCTCGATACGGCGGCGGTCCTCGCCCGGCGGCAGCAAACCGAGGCCGTAGACGTCCGGATCGCCCGCCCCCTCGAACTGCGCGAGTTGGAGGTCGGGAGTCGAGAATCCCTGCAGCCGCCGGGCGATCGCCTCCGCGTATCCGACGTGCCGATCCGAAATGGGCAGGATGGCCACCTGCACCGGAGCGAGCCAGTAGGGGAACGCGCCGGCGTACTGCTCGGTCAGAAGACCGATCATCCGATCGAGGGACCCGAAGGGCGCCCGGTGGATCATGATCGGGCGGTGAGGCTTGCCGTCCTCGCCGATGTATTCGAGATCGAACCGCTCGGGGAGGTTGTAGTCGACCTGCACCGTGCCCATCTGCCAGTCCCTTCCGATAGCGTCGCGGATCATCAGATCCAGCTTCGGACCGTAGAACGCGGCATCGCCGGGTGAGACCTCGTAATCGAGGCCCATCTGCTTGCATGCCTGCTCGATCGCCGCGGTCGCGAGCGCCCAGTTCTCGTCGTCGCCCACGTACTTGTCGCTCGACGGGTCCTTAGTGCCGAGTCGGGCGCGGAAGTCGGTGAGGCCGAGCTTGTTCAAAACCACCTGCATGAGTTCGACGACCCCGATGAACTCCGCCAAAAGCTGATCGGGTCTGACGAAAAGATGGGCGTCGTCCTGGGTGAAGCCGCGATCCCGCATGATTCCATGAACTTCGCCGGTCTGTTCGAGCCGATGGACGTTCCCGAACTCGGCCAAGCGAATCGGCAGATCACGGTACGACCGAAGCTGAGAGGAGTAAATCTCGATATGGAACGGGCAGTTCATCGGCTTAAGGATGTAGGTGTCGTGCTCACCCTCTTCCATGAACGGGAATAGCTTTTCCTTGAACGTGATGATGTGGCCGGACTTCTCGAAGAGCCGGATGCTCGCGATGTGCGGAGTGACCACTGGCTGATAGCCTCGCTTCACCTGCTCGGATCGCAAGAAGTCGATCATGGTCTCGCGCAGGATCGCGCCCTTCGGAAGCCACAGCGGTAGGCCGATTCCGACCTTCGGCGAGGACATGAAGAGCCCGAGTTCCCTGCCGAGGACACGGTGATCGCGCCTCTTGGCCTCTTCGAGGAAGTTCAGATACTGTTCGAGTTCTTCCGCGGTTTCGAAGGCGGTCCCATAGATTCGCTGAAGCTGCTTATTCTTGACGTCGCCGCGCCAATAGGCGCCGGCCAGGGACATCAGCTTGAAATGCTCGATCTCACCGGTGCGCTCGATATGGGGCCCGCGGCAGAGGTCGATGAACCGGTGGAGCTTGCCGTTCGCCGAGGACTGCTGCTCGAAAAAGCTCACTTCCTCGCCGTCGGGGACGGCTTCGAGCAGTTGGAGCTTGTAGAGCGCGGTCTCTTCGCCCTGGCCGAGCGTGCACTCCTCGAGGATGATGCGCTGGGCTTCATCCCGGTCTCGCGCGACTCGCTTCACGATCGGCTGATCGAGGCGGGCGAGTTCGCGCATGCGCTCTTCGATCTTCGGGAGATCGTCCTCGCGAATGGGCTCGTCGAGATCGACGTCGTAGTAAAACCCGTTCTCGATGGGCGGACCGATCGCCAGCTTGACGCCGGGATAGAGTTCGGTGAGTGCCTGAGCCATCAAGTGGGCGGCGGAATGCCGCAGGCGATAAAGGTGGCTCTGTTCGTAAGGAATCGTGCTCATAGCGTGGTGCCCTCCCTGACCAAGGGAATGGATTGTCGAGCGCGCAGGATACCTCAGCGACCCCCCACGAAGCAAGTCCGCCGCCTCGCAAGCGAGGCGGCGGACTCGGGACGTGGAGGAATCGAACGGGACTAGTCGTCGCCGATTTGGCCAAAGTTCGCGCTCAGCTGCGCGAAGTCGCCGATGTCGATTTCGTTGTCGCCGTTGAGGTCGGCCTCGAAGTTCCAACCTCCATCGGGAGGCGTCAGGCCGGGATCGCCACCATAGGTGCCGAAGGCCGCGGAGAGGAGCGCGAAATCGCCGATCGCGACCTCGTTATCGCCGTCGCAGTCACCGTTCATTTGATCGAACGTGCCAGCGTCGCCACCCGCCACGGATATGTTCGTCCGAACCTTCCGAAGCCAGTGCGAGCCCTTGACCGCCACGTTGATCGTTCCGGTAGCGGTCGTATAGAAGTAGATTCTTCCATCGGCCTCCGGCGCGACCGCCATTCGGTCGAGGATGTTGTTGTTGGTGTCTCTGACTTCGACGACCACCCGCTGACCCGTGAGCACGCCGGGCACGAGGCCCTGAAGGTCCACCTGGGCGACCATCCGGCTGGTCTGTGTGATGGCGAAGTTGTCGACCACGAGGTACTCGGTGCCGGGGTCACCCTGCATTCCCGAGCCGCGGAAGGCGATTCGCTGGAACTGGTCGGTCCAGTTGACGCCGTCGTTGTTGAAGTACCAGCGCAGCCGCGGCCGTCCGAACTGTGGCAGGAAGGTTCCCATCTCCGTCGGCAACCCGACGGTACCGCCGTTGATGTCGGTGATGCGGAAATTGGTGATCGTGTGCTTCACCCAGTCCATGTCCATCTCGAACCGGTACCACGTGTCCGGGAAGAGGAATCCGGAAACGAGGTTGTAGCCGACATAGCCGGAGATGTCCAGGCCGTCGATGTCGCTGAAGCCGTTCATCGCGCCGCCGGGTCCGCCTCCGTTCTGGCCATAGGGCTGAATGATCTGGTCGATCGCGCCAGCACCGGCGCCGCCGTAGAGCAGCGCACCCAGGAACAGGTTAGAAGCGCTGGGGTTGCTGCGCGGGCTCATATACAGGTCCCATCGAACTCGGTGGAATCCCGAGTTGATGATCGTCGGCAGCGAGCGCTGAACGCGTCGACTCACGCCGGCGGCCTGCCCCTCAACCCGTTGGAACTGCAGCGCTTTGGTGCTCCCGCCGACCGGGCTGACTCGCCCATTCTGGACGGTAACCGCACCGGGCTCCGGAACCGGATCGACGACGTTGGTCCAGCCATCCTGGCCGACGAGGTCGCCCAGATTCAGGCTCTCGAAGTCGTACGAGAACTGGGCGTGCGAAGCGCCCGAAAGGGCCAACACACTAAAACACGCAAGGATATTGAGTTTCATTACCATCTCCTCATTCAAACAGGGGCCGAACGATGGCTCGGCCAGATGTCAGCAATCGCCGGAGGCTAGCGGCCCCCAGTCTCGGAAGAACTCGGCGCACCCGTACTCGGGTTGATCGCATTCGGCGGCTGCTCCCCAGGACGAACTCCGGGAGGCAGAAGGGGGTTCTCAGCGGACTTGTCGTAGAAACTATCGCCCCCAGCCCCCATCCCGCCGAAGATCCATGCGATGGCGACGACGAGAGCGGCGGCCGCTGCGATCACGGCAACCAGCCGGATCGGAAACTTGCTCCCTTGGTCGTTTCCCGTCATTGGGGCAGGTTGTCCTGGTCGGGGTCGCAGTTCATGCCGCCCCAGTAAGGCTCGACGATCTTGCCGCTCACCACGCGTCGGCGACGGGAGTTCTCCATCTTGGTCGACTTGGCGTGCATGTCGGCCCCGATGAAGGTGACTTGCGCCATGATCGCGGGTCGCCTTGCTTCGACGGTCGAGCCCGTCAGGTTGCGCATGACGGACAGTTTCTCGACGTTGTGGTTCTGGCCGCGGTGCATGATCATGTCGGCGCAGGTCCAGTTGTTCCAGTCCTCGTCACCGGAGAACCAGGTGAAGCCGGACGGTGTTTCGGCGACCATGATGGTGCTTGCGGGATGCGTGATCGCGCTCAGCTGGCCGTTCAGGCCGTCGAGATAGTCACCGACGATGTCGTAGCTGATCGCGTAACTGGAATTCATTCGACGGTCGACGCCCCAATAGTCCGGGACCGGGAATGGTCCGTTGTAGTTGGGGCACTTCTGAATCCCGTCGGTCGTCGTGTAGGGTTTGATGAAGTCGTACCAACAGAGCCAGCCTCCGTCGCCCGGAGGGGCCCACGGCCAGTTGTTGTCGGGTCGATTGACCACCCGGTCGTCATTGTCGCCCGCATAAAGCATGAGGCCATATCCGAGCTGACGAGCATTCGAAATGCAAGCCGTCTTTTTGGCGGCAGCCTTGGCCTGGGCGAACACGGGGAAGAGGATCGCGGCGAGGATAGCGATAATAGCGATCACCACCAGCAGCTCAATGAGCGTGAATCCGCGTCGTTTCATGATCAACTCCCAAGAGTTTCTGGAACTCTCCTCCTATAGGATATAGCAGATACGCCTCGAATAGTTGCGGGTGTTCGACTTTCGGTCGATCTTGCGATCGAATCGCAACAACGGCGATACGGTGCGACGCAAAGAGAAGTGGTAGCGCGCCCCTGGGGGCGTGCTACCACTTCTATCTGTTCAGGTCGGTCGGAGCCTTACCAGCGACCGCCGCGACCGCGATCGCGACCGCCACCTCCGCCGCCGCGGCCACCGCCGCCGCCGCCGCCGTAGCCGCCGCCACCGCCATAACCACCGCCGCCGCCGCCACCGCCTTCATAGCGGGGTCGGGACTCGCGAGGGCGAGCTTCGTTCACGGTCAGCCGGCGTCCGTCGACTTCTGCGTTGTGCTTCGCGGTAACAGCGTCTTCCATCTTGTCCGCATCGACGTCGACGAAGCCAAAGCCTCGGCCTTCGATGATGCGCGCATTGGTGCCGCCGAACTCGTTGAAGAGAGCCTCGAGCTGAGACTCGGTGGTCGAATAGGGCAAGTTGCCCACGTAGAGAGATTTTGTAGCCATTCTGCCTCCAAATCGGCCGGGTTTCGGGGACTTACGTTACTCAGAGGCAGAAGCCAATGCGGAATCGGAAATCGGACACTTACCCAACCGTGCGCGTATTCTACTTCATTCTCGGTTCAAATCGTTCGCAAGGTCAGTTTTGGTCCCGGGCCCTTCGAAACAGAGCCCCGGATGCGGAACGTCTCATATAGAGGGAAGCCAATTCGCATGAAGCGCCGCAAAATCCTCGATGTCGCGATCGAACACCTGCGCAAGCACGATCTTCGCTACTACTTGAGCGACGATATGCCGGCGATCCAGTTTCAGATTCGCGAGAGCAACGGCCTCTTCGTCTGCACGCTCTTTGCCGACGAAGAGTACAACTACGTCAGTTTCGAGGTCAGGCAGGGTCTTCGCGCGCCAAAGAACAAGATGGCCGAAGTCGCCGAATGGGCAGCGAGGGCTAACTGGCGGCTCTATGCGGGCCGATTCGACGTCGACATGAACGAGGGCGATGTCTGCTTCCGCACTGGCTTCTACCTCGGCTCGGGCCGGTTCGTCGAATCGATGTTGCCCCCGCTCATCGGGGCGAGCTGCCAAACCTTCGATCGCTATCTGCCATCGCTCCTTGCGGTGCTGTACCAAGACGTGTCTCCGGAGGAGGCCATTACCGCCATCGAACTCCGTTCTTCCGAGCAGGAGCTGAGCGACGAAGAGTTCGGCGAACTGATGGAGCGCCTTGTCGAGGGAATCCACGAGGACGACTCCGACGGTCCGAACCCGGACTCCTAACCGGTGAGACGCGGTACGCGTCATCCCGAGCGCGTGCTGTAGTGCGAGTGACGGGGATCCCTTCTTTCCGCCACAACCTTTCCCTCCGCTGAGGCTTCACAATTTGAGCGGCGCATGAAGGAACCGACGAGGATTACGCCGCGGGATTGGCTGCTCTTGGTGGTCCTGATGGTGGTCGGCGTCGCCTTGGGTCGGGTCCAAAACGTCGCACGCGGCCGGGGAGAAGCCGATGCGCTGACGTCCCTGGTCCAGACGCTCGTCGATGCGCCGGCTGCCACTGTGCGGGGCGCAGCCCAAGGCATCGACGACTTTTGGCTGGGCCTCATCCGTGCGCCGTCGCTGACCAGGGAGAATCGCGAACTGCGCGCCAAGCTCGCCGCCGCCAAACTTTACCAAGAGAACCTCGACGCCCTGCAGGGAAAGATCAGTCGGCTCTACCGTATGCTGGACTTGCCCGAGACGGCCGGTCGAAAGCGCGTCATCGGTCGAGTCACCGCCTACTGGCCCCACGAGAACCGACTGACGGTGTCGGTCGGGCGTCGGCAAGGGGTGATTACGAATCTGGCGGTCGTCAACCAAGATGGCCTCGTCGGGGTCGTCCAGACGGTCGAAGAGGATCGCTGTCAGGTGTTGCTGGTAACCTCGCCGAGTCAGACGGTCGGCGCGGTCGCCTTGCGCGATCCACCCCAGCCGGGGCTCCTCAAGGGCCAGACTCCGACCCGCCTTCTCCTCGAATTCGTCGATACGCAGTCCCCCTTGGAGGTCGGCGACAAGGTCGTGACCTCCGGCAAGAGCGAGACGATCCCGGGCGGGATTCCGATCGGCCGCATCATCAAGATCGAGCACGACGCCGACTTCGGCAGCCGCCGAGCGCAAGTGTTCCCGAACGTCAAGGTGGGCGAGGTCACCGAGGTCTACGTCGTTTTATGAGGGGACTGCCCGGCCTTCTGGTGACCTTGGCCCTCGTCTGGCTTGCGGCGGTTCTCCAGCAGTCCATGGCCCAGCGCCTGGCCGTCTTCGGCTGCGAGCCCAACTTCTTGTTGGCGGTCATGGCTCCAATGGCGCTCGTCTCCCGCCCAGCGGTAGGGGGCTGGATTGGGTTCGCGGCCGGTTTGACTCAAGGGGCCCTCGCCGGCGCCAACCTGACTCACTACGTCATCTCACGGACGGTCGCCGGGTTTCTGACTTCGCTGGGCAGCTTGCTCGACATTCGCCTGGCGATCGGGGTGGCCGGCTTGGTCTGCGCCGCATGCACGCTCGTGGCGCAAGTGCTCTTCATGTTCCTCGCGCCACCTCCCGGCGGCAGCATCGTCTCCTACCTCCTCACTTCCTTCGGCACTTCCGTGTACGACGCTCTTCTCGCAATGCCCATCTACGCCTTGATTCGGCGCTGGTTCGGTCCGCAGACGGTCGCCTAGATGCTTGGCAAACGTGCTATAATCTTCGGTCTCGGACACCCGAAAGCGATATGGCCAATATTCGATCCATGAAGAAAGACCTGAAGCGGAACGCAAAGGCCCGCGTCAGGAATCAGTCGTGCAAGAGCGCCCTGAAGACCTATATGAAGAAGGTCCGTCAGGCAGCGGCCACCGGCGACGCCGCCGCCTCGACGTCCGCGGTCACGATCGCGGTCAAGATGATCGACAAAGCCGCCCAGCGCGGCATCATCCACAAGAATCAGGCCGCTCGGCGCAAGTCCAGAGCGATGAGAGCCGCCAATAAGGCGCTCGCCGCGAAGTAGCCTCGGATTTTGCCCTCTGGCGGCCCCCGACAAAGGTCGGGGGCCGCTTTGGTGTTTCGGTACACTGGTCGTCGCGGGCGATTAGCTCAGTTGGTAGAGCGCCTCGTTTACACCGAGGATGTCGGGGGTTCGAGTCCCTCATCGCCCACCACCCGATCTACATGAGCGCGAACTCGGACAGCGCCTGGGGGCTTGAGGCATCGAATCCGACCACGTCGAGCATCCCCGGATCGCTCGGATCGGCGATGGTGAACTCCGTCGGGGTCATCGCCATCACGACCAGCTTCGCGGCGATGCCCATCTTCTCGCGATAGCGCGCCAGGGCCTGCGCCGGGTGGATCTCACCGAACCACGTCTCGTTGTCCGTATAGATTACGAAGACGTCGACCGGGATCGCCATTTCGGTTGCCCAGAGCATCGGAAGCGCACAGTCGGTGGCGCCGAAGCTGAGCCCCTCCGTCCGAGCGATGGCCTCGGCCAGGGACGTCTTCGGAGTCAGGTCGAGAGCCCGAAAACTGTCGGCGAACGCCATCGGGGTCACCGTGTGCTCGGTCCGAAGCGTGACGAGGGACATCGCCGCCGCCGCCGAACTCGCCATGAGCCCCGACGCACCGGCCGGGCTGCCCGACATCGACCCCGATACGTCGATCGCGAGCAGGAACCGCTTGCCGGTCGGTTCGACATTCGCGAAGGCGAGCCCGAATGCCTCGTCGAGGGCATCCGTGATCCGGGGCACCGGCCTCCACTTCGCCTTTCCGAGAAGTCCTCTGCCCGCGCTGTACTGCGCGCGGGCGATGGCGATCGCGATCGGATGGACCCGGGCGCGTCGAATGCGGTCGCCATCGGACAGTGCCTCGATGGTCCGCCTCGTCGCCTCGCCGTAGGGCGTGAGCACGCGGCGCTTGGTCAAGGTAGCGAGGTTCCGAATGAGCGCCGTCATCGGCATACGCTCGAAGAGCGCCGCCCAGACCTCTGTCGACCGGAGCAGCTTGGTCGGGATCGCCTCGCGCGGCAAGTCGAATTCGCGGATCAGTTCGATTGCTCGGCGCGCATCGGTCGTCGCCGCCAACTCCTCGATCGCCGCGAGCCTCGAGCTGTTCCCGGTCAATTCGTTGTCGACGATCCACTTGAACAGCACTCGATGGTGTTCGGTCCGCGGCTTCGGGTGGGTCAACCGGAGGAGGTCTCGGTGCGACCAACCCTCCCGCTGGCGATACTTGATCGCCTGGTAGGCCAGGTCGTTCGGCTCCTTTCCGTTGTACCAACCTCCGACCGCCGAACGAATGCCACGACCCCAGCCGCGGAGTTCCTTGACGACGGCAGCGAACTGGAACAGGTGAGTCCCGGTTCGGCAGACCGACGGGAGTGCCTCGAAGGCCGCCTTTCGCGTCGCCTCGTTCGGCGAGGCCGTGCAGAGGGCGAGCGCGAAGATCGCCGGGTCGTTCTTTGGAGCCCGTCCCGCCTCGCTAATCTCGGCGATCCGGCTGACGACCCGGGGCCCATCCCGGCCGATGCAGGCGAGAACGTTCGTCGCGCCGTCGACGGTGAGCTTGCGCTCGTCGACGTAGTAGGTGCCCCCTTCGGTCCCGAGAATCAGGAAGCGGTCCAGCTGTTTCCAGGGGTCGATCGTCCAGACGTAACCGCCCGCCGAATTGGGCATTTGCCCGGAATTCGGGATCGGCTCGCTCTGTGGCGTCTGCTTGACATTGAACAGCTTGGCGTACTTCATGATCCGGGTTCCTCCTGTCGAGAGGGGTGCACGGGCAAGTTGTCACCGATGGGAAACCCAGGGCGCGCCGGAACCCGGCGACCGGCGGGATTCGATCCCGCAACTACCCCGGGACCGATAACCCACGCGGTATCGGCCCGTGCAAAACGGTAACGGACGTTTAGAGAGGAAAAGGTGTCGCCCGATGTCGACGGCTCGATCGAGATAGGCCTTCGGTCTCAGCGACTCGTACTGGTCATGGCTCCACTGGAGCGAAGTACCTGCTCAGACAAAGGGTGAAACAAGGGCAGGGTGTCTTTGATCTAAAGGTAACCCTCGAATCTGCGTCCCGGGCAGGAAGTGAATGATAGCCCGGGTTCTCGATCGAACGCAATGCGCCGGGACTTTTAGCCTACCAAGAAGACCAGGCGCCCTTCGCTATGCTCTCGCGGGCCTTCGGGTCGCCTCGTTTCTCTCAGCCTATCCAGGTACGATAGGGACATGATGCGAGTCCTTCTCCCAATGGCCGTTCTCGCCTTCCTCCTTGCCGGATGTGCCAAGCAGGAACAGGCAGCCGCCGAACCGACTAGCGATACGAAGATCTCGAATAACGAATCTACTGCATCGACCCCCGACGGCTCGCCGACCGCTTACCGCAACGCGAAGGGCGACCTTCTCTGCCCGGTGATGAACGCTCCCGTCAAGTCCGAATCCGACGCGGTCGGATTCCAGGACTTCGAGGGCACGCGATACTACTTCTGCTGCGGCGGCTGCCCGGACAAGTTCAAGGCCGATCCCGCCAAGTACGCCAAGAAGTAACCGCGTCCTAGGCCTTCTCTAACGGCGCCCGGCCCCGGTGCGTCTAAAGCAACGTATGGTCGGTAAGGACGCGCACGAGATCGGCGATCGGCTCGCAGAGTACGAATTCGTCGTCCGGAATATCCGCCAAGGCATCTGGAGACTGGATGCCGACGGAACGATCGTGTTCGTCAACCCGTTCCTCGCAGGCTGGCTCGAGTCTACTCCCGAGCGGATGGTAGGCAGAAACGTTCGCGAGTTCCTCCCTGGCGGCGAACTGGGTCACGAGCGCGAGGCCGATTCGGACCGCTTCGAATGCGAATTCGTGACGGAGACTGGACTCCTTCGGCGCTCGATCGTCGTTTCCTCACCGCTCACTGGTGCCGATGGCTCGGTGGGCCGCGTGGAAGTCGTTACCGACATCACGGCCGAGCACGCCGTTCAGTCGCGTCTGGTGCAGGAGGTTCAGCGCATGGCTCACTTGGCCAGCCGTGACCCATTGACCAACGTATTCAATCGGCGCGCGTTCGAGCTTGCCCTCGGCGACTGGGCCGAAGAGGCGGAGCGGCGACCCTTCGGGCTCATCCTCTTCGACCTCGATGGGCTGAAGGCGATCAACGATCGTCTCGGCCACGAGGCCGGTGACCGAGCGATCGTTCAGTTCGCGGAGCGCTTGCTGGCAAGCGTCCGGGAGTCGGACTTGGTCTACCGCATCGGCGGCGACGAATTCGCGGTTCTCGTTCCTGAAGTCAGCCAGCAGGGCTTGTCCGAGATCGAGCAGCGGCTTCGCGAGTGCCTGCCCTTCGACGAGCGCCTCCACGACGAGTCCGTTCATGTCGTCGCTTCTATGGGTTCCGCCCATTCCGCCGAGATCGGAGCGACGATCTACGAGAGTGCTGACCGCGCCATGTATGGCGACAAGCGCCGACGCCGCGTTTCGGATCGCTAGGTCCGGCCCGTTCGGCGGAAGCAGGTTTCCAGGTGGTCGTCGACCAGTCCGGCGGCCTGCATGAAGGCATACACGATCGTCGAGCCTACGAACGAGAAGCCCCGCCCCTTGAGGTCCTTGCTGAGCGCGTCGGACTCCGGGGAGGTCGCCGGAATCTGGTCCAAGCTTTGCCAGCGGTTGACGATCGGCTTGCCACCGACGAACCGCCACACATATTCGTCGAAGGAGCCGAATTCGCGCTGTACTTCGAGGAAGGCTTGGGCATTGCGCACGGAGGAATAGATCTTGGCCCGGTTGCGAATGATCCGGGTGTCGGCCAGCAGCTCCTGGCACTTGGCTTCGCCGAACGCTGCCACCTTTGCGGGATCGAACCCCTCGTACGCAGCCCTATACCCCTCGCGCCGAAGCAGGATCGTCCGCCATGAGAGCCCGGCCTGAGCGCAGTCGAGGAGTAGTTTCTCGAAGAAGTGGGTGTCGTCGTGAATTGGGAAGCCCCATTCTTCGTCGTGGTAGACGATCTCCATGGGGTGAGTTGCCCAAGGACATCGGCTGACTTGGCCCTCCATGGAACGACCATACCTTCCGGACGGGTACTCTGAAGTGACTATGAAAGCCCTCCGAGCGCTACTCGTCGCCGCCGGTCTCGCCGGCTCCATCGCAACTTTCGCCCTCGACGCAAAGTCCGATTTTCAGAAGCTTTACACCAAGGCCGCCAATGCCATGAAGAGCAAGAACGTCGCGGTCTTGTTCGGGATGACCACCCCCGATTTCACCTACAAGTCGAAGGACGGCGCGACGATGAAGCGCAAAGAGGTCGAGGCCCAGATGAAGGCCCAGTTCTCTATGCTCAAATCGGTGACGACCTCTACCATGACCGTCAAGTCCGCCAACGTGGCAGGCAACAAGGCCACCGTCGTCTCGACCGGGGTCTTCGAGGCCAAGATCGCCAACCCGCAGACCAAGAAGGACGTGGTGGTCAAGTCGATCAGCGAAACCAAAGATACGTGGATCAAGGGCAAGAGCGGCTGGAAGCTGCAGTCGATCGTAACCGTCAAAGAAACCACCACGATGGATGGCAAGGAAATCGCGCCTCCGTCGGCCACGCGAAACAACTAACTCCATGAGTGCCACCATGCCCGAAACGGCGATGCCCAACGCGCGCTGGGATCTCTCGGCGCTGTTCGCTTCCATGGACGATCCGGGCATCGAAGCCGCCTGGCGGAACCTGCATCGGGGCGCCGACGATTTCCAGACCAAGTATCGCGGTCGGATCGATCGAGAGGACCTCGACTCGGATACCCTGCTGGCTGCGATTGGCGACATGGAGCGTCTGGCCCAAGACCTGGACAAGCCTCTTTACTACGCCCAGCTGCTCTTCCAGGCCGATTGCGCAGATCCGAAAATCGGGGCCTTCATGCAGAGTCAGATGGAGAAGGCGTCGGAAGTGCGGGTCAAGCTGATTTTCTTCGAGCTCGAACTGCAAAGCGCGTCCGACGCTGCGATCGATCGAGCATTGACCGACGCCCGGTTGGAAAGCTACCGCCACTTCGTCCGGACATCCCGGGCCTTCAGCCCGCACAAGCTGAGCGAGGTCGAGGAAGTGCTGCTCGAAGAAATCGCCAATACCGGGGTGCGCGCTTGGAACCGTTTATTCGATGAAGTTACGGCGAACCAGGACTTCACCCTTCGGCGGCCAGGCGCCTCGGAGCCTGAAGTACTTACCCAGGAAGAAGTTCTGACGCTTCTCCGCGATCCGGATCGAGCCGTTCGGCAGGCCGCAGCCGATGCCCTGACCGCGGGCCTCGGCGAAATTCAGAAGGTGATCGCCTTCATCTACAACAACCTGGTCCAGGACAAGCGCGTCGAGGATCGCCTCAGGAAACATCCCTACCCCGAGCACTCGCGCCATTTGTCGAACGAACTCGACAAGGTGACCGTCGACCTCGTGACCAGCATGTGCGCGGAACGGCACGATCTCGTGGCGCGTTACTACCACGTCAAGCGAGAGGTCCTCGGCCTGCCCGAACTAACCCATATCGACCGTTATGCGCCGCTCTTCGATTCCGAGTCCGAAATTGATTACGACAGTGCGCGTACCCTGATACTCGATGCGTTCGGCGACTTTAACCAAGAGGTGAAAGATCGCGCTGTGGAATTCTTCGAGAAGAACTGGATCGATGCGGAGCCGAGAACGGGCAAGACCGGCGGTGCTTTCTGCGCCTATTGCACGCCGGATACACACCCGGTCATCCTGCTCTCTTATCTGGGCAAGCTCAAGGATGTCTCGACCCTAGCTCACGAACTGGGCCACGGGGTTCACGCCTCCTTGAGCCGGGCCCAGACCTACGTAAACTTTCACGGCACGCTCCCGCTGGCCGAGCTGGCATCGATCTTCGGCGAGCAGTTGGTCTTCGAGCGGTTGGTTGCGGACGCGACCCCGCAGGACCGGCTCGCGCTCCTGGCCGACAAGATCGAGGGCACTTTCGCCAGCACGTTCAGACAAGCCACGATGTTTCGCTTCGAACAGAAGGTTCACGCCAAGCGTCGCGACGAAGGAGAACTCACGATCGAGGAGTTCGACGCGCTCTGGCAAGAAGAAATGCAAGGCATGTTCGGCGACAGCCTGCGCCTCGGGGACCAGCACGGCAAATGGTGGACCTACGTAAGCCACTTCTTCGGCTCGCCGTTCTACGTCTATGCCTATGCGTTTGGTGAACTGCTCACCCTTTCGCTGTACTCGAAAGCCAAGGCGGAAGGAGAGTCCTTCGCAGGCAAGTACGTCGAACTGCTCCGACTAGGTGGTTCGAGGACGCCCTTCGAACTGATGGAGACGGTTGGGGTCGACCTCCGGTCACGCGAGTTCTGGCAAGGAGGATTCGATGCGATCGAAGCCATGATCGCGCAGTTCGAGACCCTCTGGCGCGAACACCGGGCTAGCCGTTGACGTAAACTCCGCCGACCTTGCTCTCGAAGGGCTCTTCGGACTGGCCGGGGTATTCCTCGAGAAGCATCTCCTTCGTGTAGATGAAATCCTCGCGCCGGTAGTCCGCCAGTTCGAAATCCTTGCGAAGGATGATCGCGCCCGTCGGACAGGCATCCTGGCAGTATCCGCAGAAGATGCACCGGATCATGTTGATCTCGTATCGGACGGCGTACCGCTCTCCCGGCGAGAAGCGGGCCTCGTCGGTGTTCTCGGCCGCCTCGACGAAAATGCACCGAGCGGGGCAGGCGCCGGCGCAGAGCGAGCAGCCGATGCACTTCTCCAGCCCGTTGTCATACCGGGTCAGGAAATGGCGCCAGCGTGTTCGCGGGTACTGCTCGCGCAGTTCGTCCGGGTACTGGACGGTGACATCTGCATACTTCTTTCGGCGTTGCATGAGCCGGCGACGGGTGATGCCGAATCCGGCCAAGATCGGCTTAACGACACTCTTGTAAACGTCGCTCATACCCTTACCTCGCTCTCGAGCGTGCGCGGCTGTAGCTCGATGAGCCGACCGAACTTGCCTCGCTTGATCTTCTGCTGAAGCTTGATAATGCCGTAAATCAGCGCGTCGGGCGAGGGGGGGCAACCTGGCACGTAAACATCCACAGGCACTACCTGGTCGGCACCCTGCACAATCGCGTAGTTGTTGTAGACCCCGCCAGAGGACGCGCACGCTCCCATGCTGATAACCCATTTCGGCTCGGGCATCTGGTCGTAGATTTGCCGCAAGACTGGCGCCATCTTCTTGCTCAGCCGGCCGGCGATGATCATCACATCGGCTTGGCGGGGCGTTGCGCGAAAGGCTTCCGAACCGAACCGGGCGAGATCGAAGCGGCTGGCCACCGTCGACATCATCTCGATCGCACAGCAGGCGAGACCGAAGGTCAACGGCCAAAGCGCGTTCGCACGCGCCTGGTTGATGGCGATATCGAGCAGGGTTTGGGACGACGCCAAAACCACGCTCCCCCCCTTTTGAATATCTCCGAAAACGGGAGTGGAGCTGTCGTGCAGAACCACGGTCTCGATCTTCTTGGGCATCTTTCCTAAAGTCTACCGAGATTCCCGGCTCGTTATCCCGAGCGCAACTGGAGGACGAGACACGTGGAGATCGCTCCACCCACCGCCTGAGCTTGGGACAGCGTCGGGGCGGCGAGCCACTTCTACCCCCTTCCCCCTCCACGACTGCCATAATAGACGGCCTAGTTCCAATTCGACGAAGAAACGGAGGAATTCCATGTCTGCAATCTCAGCCCACCCGCCGAGGACGAAGCTCGACTATCTGCGCTTGATGATGACCAGCCGCGAGGGCGATCGTCGCGAGGGCATCCTTCTGCGACAGAGCAAGGGATGGTTCCAAGTCAGCGGCATGGGCCACGAGGCCTTGGCGGTAATGCAGACCAGTCTCCGCGAGGACGACTGGATCTTCCCCTACTACCGACAGCGAGCCTTGATGCTCGCACGGGGGATCACGAACTACGAACTGGCCCTCGTCTACTTTGCCAAGCGAGAATCGAGCAGCGGAGGCCGCCAAATGCCCGGCTTCGCGAGCGACCGTGCCAAGAATGTCTACACCGGATGCACACCCACCGGCGGCACCCTCATCCCGGCCTGCGGGACCGCTTGGGCCATGAAGCTGAGCGGCAAGGACTCTGTTTGCGTGGCCAGCGTCGGCGATGCGGCCAGCCGGCAGGGCGAGTTCTATGAGGCGATCGCCTTCGCGATCCAAGAGAAGCTGCCGGTCATCTTCGTGATCGAAGACAACAAGTACGGCATCTCGACCCCGACCGACAAGTTCTTCCCTTACCTGATCGGGGGAATTCTCAGCGACGAGCACCTCGTGAAGGTCAACGGTCGGATTCTCGACGAGGTAGACACTGCGATGCAGGCGGCCGTTTCCAAAGCTCGACGCGGCGACGGGCCGACCATTCTCTGGGCCGATATCGACCGCCTTTCAAGCCACACGAGCAGCGATGACCACCGCGTTTACCGCGATCTTGCCGACATCGAGGCGATGAACGATCGCGATCCGATCAAGCTGCTCAAGGACGAATTGATTGCCAAGGGCGAGCTGACCGAAGAAGAGTTTGTGAAGATCCAGGAGGAAGTCGTCGCCGCCGTCGATGCCGATTATCTTCGAGCGGAAAAGGCCGCCGACCCTAAGGCCGAAGAACTGATGGACCACAGTTGGGGCAAGGATGCGCCGGCGCAGATACCGCCCGTCGAGGCCGGGCCGCAGACGATGGTCGAGGCCATCAACAAGACTTTCCGAAAGGCCCTCGAGAACGATCCCGGGGTGATCTTCTTCGGTGAAGACATCGAGGACCCCAAAGGTGGCGTGTTCGGTCTCACCAAAGGGTTAACCGACGCTTTCCCCAAGCAGGTGTTCAACGCGCCGCTTGCAGAAGCGACCATCTTGGGTGTCGCCGTCGGTATGGCCGCCTACGGCATGAGGCCGGTCTTTGAACTGCAGTTCATCGACTTCGTCGCCCCCGGCTGGAACCAAATCGTCACGAACATGAGCACGGTTCGCTGGCGCAGCTTCGGCGAATGGAAGTGCCCCTGCGTGGTCTATGCCCCGTACGGCGCCTATCTGCCCGGCGGTTCGCTCTGGCACAGCCAGTCGAACGAAGGCGCCCTGGCTCACGTCCCGGGAATCAAGGTCGCGATCCCGTCGACGCCCGAAGATGCGGCGGGCCTGTTCTGGACGGCGATCCACAGCGAGGATCCCTGCTTCGTCCTGGTACCTAAGCACATTTTCCGCAAACGCGTCGAGGTCACAACGGTCGAGGCGGTGCCGTTCGGCAAGGCCAAGATCGTGCGTCCTGGCTCCGACGTGACACTCGTAACGTGGGGGAACACTCTCGAACTCGCCGATGAAGCCGCGGGGCGGCTGGAAGTGGAGTGCTCGGTCGAGATCATCGACCTCCGCTCGATCGTTCCCTGCGACTACGAGACGATCACTAAGTCGGTCGAGAAGACCGGACGGCTCGTGGTCGTCCAAGAGGACACTCGGACCTGCGGCTTCGGGCAGGCGATCGTTTCGGAGATGGTGTCGGCACCGGAGAGGTTCAACCTTTTCCTCGCTTCGCCACAACTGGTGAGCCGCCCCGACGTCCACATCGGCTACAACCCGATCTACGAATACGCCGCTCTGCCGGACGTCGAAGAGGTCGTGGCGGCAATCCGCACCGCGATGGAGTGATGAAGCTCGGCCAAGTGGAGACCCCCGATTTGGGGCGGAACACGGGTATGCCCCTCGATCTCGATTGGGTGGAGGAGGTGCGGGCGAATCGGAGTGCGATCGAGCGACGCGCGGCCACGTTGGTCAGTCGCCGAACGGTGAAGAAGCAATGGCAGGCGGCCTGGCTGCTCAAGGCCATTGCTTGCATGGACCTTACGACGCTGGGTGGCGACGACACCCCCGGCACAGTCGAACGGCTGTGCGCCAAGGCGCGGCGACCGGTTCGCTCCGACATCCTGTCCGATCTGGGCGTCGAGAGCCTTGGCCTCCGGGTCGCCGCGGTGTGCGTGTATCATTCGATGGTACCGACGGCGGTGCGCGCCCTAGCCGGCTCTGGCATCCCGGTTGCGGCGGTGGCGGCCGGGTTCCCACACGGGCTCAGCCCTCTGCCGGCGCGGATTGCCGAGATTCGGGCCAGCGTCGATGCCGGCGCCCAAGAAATCGACATCGTGATCGACCGCAGTCATGTTCTGCGGGGCGAGTGGCGCGCCGTCTACGAGGAAGTCGCCGCATTCCGCGAAGCGTGTGGGCCTGCCCACCTCAAGACGATTCTTGCCACCGGCGAGCTCGGCACTTTGCGCAACGTCGGCCGGGCATCGATGGTTTGTATGATGGCGGGGGCCGACTTCATCAAGACAAGCACCGGCAAGGAAGCCGCCAACGCGAGTCTGCCCGTCGGCCTCGTGATGGTCCGTGCCATCCGCGAGTATCGCGATCGAACCGGATTCCGCGTAGGATTCAAGCCCGCGGGCGGAATCCGAACTGCCGTCCAGGCGCTGCACTGGCTGATCTTGATGAAGGAAGAACTCGGTGACACCTGGCTCCAGCCCGACCTCTTCCGGCTCGGTGCGAGCACCCTCCTCACCGACATAGAGCGACAGCTCGAACAGTACGCGACCGGGCGATACAGCGCCGTTCATCGGCACCCGATGGGGTAGCCGAGGTACCTTCGCCTCATGTCCGTCGTGGCTCTGGAGTGGCGGTCCGACCACCTCGCCATCCTCGATCAGCGCCGACTTCCCGGATCGGTCGTCTGGCTGAATGCTAGATCGGTCGAGGACGTCGCCGCTGCGATCTCCGATATGGCGGTTCGCGGGGCTCCCGCCATAGGGCTCGCGGCCGCTTATGGACTCGCGCTCGCCGCACTTCGCGGCGATTCGCTCTCCGATGCGGCCGACCGGCTTGCTGCGACTCGGCCGACCGCCGTGAATCTCAAATGGGCGCTGGACCGAGTTGTTTCACAAGCCCTGTCCGAGGGATTCGAGGCCGTCCTTGCTGCCGCGAAGCAGATCGAGGACGAGGATCGCGAGGCGAATCGCGCGATCGGTCGCCATGGGGCCGAACTCGTGCCCCATGGCGCCCGCATCCTCACGATCTGCAACACCGGCAGCCTCGCCACCGGCGGGCACGGGACGGCCCTCGGCATCATCCGATCCGCCTACGAGCAGGGCAAGGTTCGCAAGGTGTATGCGTGTGAGACCCGGCCGCGGCTCCAGGGCGCGCGTCTGACGGCCTGGGAGCTGATGCAGGACGGCATCCCCTTCTCGTTGATCGCCGACGGCGCGGCGGGAAGCCTCATGGCCCGGAATATCGACTTCGTCGTCGTCGGCGCAGACCGGATCGCGGCCAATGGTGATACCGCGAACAAGCTAGGCACCTACTCGCTGGCCGTCCTCGCTCGGCACCACGGGATCCCCTTCGTGGTCGCCGCTCCATCCTCGACCCTCGACCCGTCGATGCCCGATGGGAGCGGTATCCCGATCGAGGAGCGAGACCCGCGGGAGATCACCGAGATCGAAGGAGTTTCCGTCGCGCCGTCCGGATGTCCCGCCTATAACCCCGCTTTCGACGTCACGCCCGGCTCGCTCATCACGGCGATCGTGACGGAGACCGAGGTTCATCACCCGCCCTACACTTTTGCCGATGTCTGAACTGCGTTACCACCCGTTTCTCGGTACCTGGGTCATCACCGCGACCCATCGCCAAGAGAGAACCTTTCACCCGCCGGACGACTTTTGCCCGCTTTGCCCAACGCGTCCGTTCGGCTTCCCCACCGAAATCCCGGAACCGGATTACGACATCGCAGTCTTCGAGAACCGCTTCCCCTCGCTCACGACCCCTTCCGCAGAACCCGCGATCGAGGGGCTGCCGCTCTGTCCGGTTCTGTCGAGCCAAGGAGTCTGCGAGGTGATCTGCTACACCTCGGATCACCGGGCGACCTTCGCGGACCTGTCCCTATCTCAAGTTCGGAAACTGACCCGTGTCTGGCGCGAACGTTTCATCGATCTGAGCGTGCGCCCAGGCATCGAGTACGTCTTCGTGTTCGAGAACAAGGGCCGCGAGATCGGGGTTACGCTGAGCCACCCGCACGGCCAGATCTACGCCTTCCCCTTTGTGCCTCCCGTTCCCGCTCGCATGCTCGATCAGGAGCGCCGTCACTTCGAGGCGACGGGCCGCGCAATGACGGACGACTGGCTGAATCAGGAACTGGTGTCCGGATCTCGGGTCGTCGTCGCGGGGGAGACCTTTGCGGCAGTCGTGCCCTTCTTCGCGAGGTACCCCTTCGAGGTCCACATCGTGGGTCGAATGGGACGGCGTTCCCTGGGCGAAATGGAACCATCTGAACTCGACGACTTGGCCGAAATGCTACTGGACACGGTGAGGCGCTACGATCGGCTTTTCGGATTCTCGATGCCGTACATCATGGCGATGTTCCAATCGCCTGTGGCCGGGGACCATCCCTACACGCGGTTTCGGGTCGAGTTCTATCCGCCCTTTAGGACCGCCGACAAACTCAAGTACCTGGCCGGAGTCGAATCGGCGATGGGAACCTTCATCAACGATACGCTCCCCGAGGATTCCGCGAAGCGGCTGCGGGAGGCATGATCCCGCTCCGCGACTTGCTCGATCCACGACCCAGACCCGAGCCTCCATTTCGCGGCGCGGTCTGGATTCCGGCAACCGAGATCGAGACCCGAATTCAGGAACTCCCCAAACCAGGTGAGTCGGTTGGCGTGGCGCAGGCCGAAGGCGCGTCATCGGCGATCGAAATCCTCGTCCGGCTCGGTCGCGAGCCACGACTCGTGGAGTTGGTCGAGTTTGCCCAAGACGCGGATCGGGGCCGCCTCTGGCGACCGAATCCGCTCACCGAGACCTTCGCCGCGGCCGGTGAGACCGGTCGCGCGCTCGATATCGCTTGTGGCGGCGGAAGAGATGCCGTCTTTCTGGCGTCCCTGGGTTGGGAGGTTGTCGGCATCGATTGGCTACCGGACGCTCTTCAGCGAGCCGAGGCCCTGCGGCAGCGATATGCCCCCGAGCGCCGGATTCACTGGTTGCTTCAAGACGTGGAGAAGGACCATCGAATCGCCGGAGTATTCGACCTCGTGACGAGCTTCTTCTTCCTCGATCGAGAACTGTTCGCGACGATCGGGAACCTGCTTCGACCAGGAGGCTCGGTCCTCTTGGAGACCTTCACCGTGTGGCATCGCGAAAAGCATGGTCGGCCGAATCGCGAACGCCTCGTGCTCGAACTCGGTGAACTCCCTACCCTGGTCAGCGGCTTGGAGGTCGTCGACTTCGACGAAGGCTGGAGGTCCGACGATCGTCACACAGCCCGGCTGTGGGCTCGGAAACCTCAACGCCCGAGGCCGCCCCCTCACGTCAGCCCGATGTTCAGACCGGAGCAGGGATGAGGCCTCCGACACGGAAGGTCGCCGGGGACTGGATCGTGCCCTGGGTCGGTCGACGTTGGCCTTGTGCCACAATCGGAGTCGAAATCTAGCGCGGAGAGTTGAGATTTGGCGGTTGACACCAGCGATTTTCGAAACGGCATGGCGATGTATCTGGACGGCGACGTCTGGCAGATCGTCGAGTTCCAGCACGTCAAGCCGGGAAAGGGCGGCGCGTTCGTTCGAACGAGGCTGAAGAAGCTCAGGGACGGGAAGATCTTGGAGAAGACCTTCCGTTCCGGCGAACGGGTCGAGCCCGCCTACGTCGAGAAGAAGATGTACCAATTCGTGTACCGGCAGGCCGACGAGGTCGTCTTGATGGACTTGGATACCTACGAGCAAGTTCATGTCCCCGCGGCAACGCTCGGCGACGGAGCGAAGTACCTAAAGGAAGAGATGGAGCTTTCCGCAATGGTCGTGGACGACGTGCCGATCGGCTACGAAGTGCCGAGCTTCGTCGAACTCGAGGTTTCCGAGACCGATCCCGCGTTTAAGGGCGATACGGTCAGCGGTGGCAGCACGAAGCCCGCCAAACTCGAAACGGGGGCGACCGTGCAGGTGCCCTTCCACATCGGCGAGGGGGACATTGTGAAGGTCGACACGCGAACCGATACCTACTTGGAACGCGTCAGCAAGAAATAGCCGCAATGCGCGGCGCGTGAGATGGCCAAGCAGCACCAGAGATACGGCAGCGACACTTCCGACGCCTTGATGGGTTTCCTGGATGGCGCGTCACGGTTCCTTTTTTGGGGCGGGATCCTTGCTACCGCCGGAGGGTTGGCCTTCCTGATCTACACATATCTCGTCTTTGCCGGCGGCACTTCGGCGAGCGTGCCCCAAGCCTTGGCCAACGTCGATCTCTTTATGAAGATCCTTCTCGCCGGTCTCGTCGCGCTCGGCGTGTCGACCAGCTTCCTCTTCTGGGGCGAGGAAGTGCTGGCGCCGCTGCAGTTGATCGGGGCGGCGGCACTCTTCTTCGCGCCGTTCTACCTGCCGCTGATGGCCGGCACCACCTCGAACCGGGTCAGCACGGCAGCGCTCGGGACGATCCAGTTGGGCGGCACCGTCTTCGGCATGATCGCGATCCTCTGCACTGCGGGCGACGTCGCCTCTCGCATCCGAGTGCGGATGCGAGAAGGGGCCCGAGCCGATCAGCTGAAATACGGCAAGGGCGTCAAGGAAGAGAAGGACATCCAGAACGTCTTTATGGGCAAGTGCTGGCAATTGCCGTTCTGCCGCAAGTTCGTTCGTGAGAAGTGCCCGATCTACCATGCTCGACGAACCTGCTGGAAGGAGCGCGTCGGCTGCATGTGCGAGGAAGAAGTCATCCGCAACGCGATGGAAGGGAAGATCATTCCCAAAGACGCCGTCGCCGCCGCCAACTACATACCCCGCAACACTCGCTTGAGCGCAGACCAGAAGGCCGAGCGCTGCCGCCATTGCGTGATCTACAACGAGCACCAGAAGCACAAGTACAAACTCTCGATGCCGTTGATTTTCGTCGGGGTCGGTATCGCTTACTTCGTGGGTCGCGAGCCGCTGAAGGCCTGGCTCGGCACCACGATCACGAATGCGAACCGGATGGTCGGCAATCTCACCTACCGCGAGAACGCCTCTCTCTCCGACACGATCGGGCTCACCGTTTTCAAGGAACTGCTCCTTTTCTGCCTCATGCTCGTCATCGCGGCCTACCTGATGAAGATGGTCGAGTTCCTGTTCTTCAAGGCCAAGATCTAAGGGGGACGAGACGGGCCGCCGAACCTCCGATTCCAAGCATGGGCCGTTGGTTTCCACCAATCCGCCGATGGTCCTCAATGGATCGCACGGCGAGGGCGGCGGCGCTCTGCTCCGCACCGCGCTGTCGGTGGCCGCTCTCACGCAGCAGCCAGTTCGCGTTCACAACGTTCGCGGCGGCATGCGGACTCCGGGCATCAACTCCGAGGACCTTTGCTTCATCCGCGCACTAGGCCTTTCGTGCCTTGCCTCGATGCAGGGTGACGACCTCGGCAGCAATGACCTCACCTTCGTTCCCGGCCGGGCGCCTCGGAGCCTCAATCATCGACTCGACATCACGGAGTTCGAGAAGGGAACCGTGCCCGGCAACGCCCTCATCGTCGCCCATGCGCTGCTCCCCGTCCTCGCCCGGGCCGGAGCCTATTCACGGCTCATCGTGCATGGCGAGACCTACAACCCCAACACCCTGAGCTTCGACGCCTTCGAACGGGTCACACTTGCGGCCCATCGACGTCAGGGACTCTACGCATACGCCAACCACGTCATGGCGGGATTCGGCTATGGGGCGCGCGGTGAAATCGGCTTCGAAGTCGAGCCGAGCGCCTTGAGTGGCTTCGACTGGTCGACGCGGGGCGCGCTGCGGCGGATCGGCGCGGTCGTCGCGACCGCCGATCTTCAAGATTCGGTCGGCCAGCGCGGCGTGGCCCACTTGGAACGGCTGTTCGCGGGCGAGCCATTCGAATCCCGCCAAGGTCGGCGCGAAGTCCTTCCGAAACTCGATGTAGAGGCCGAAGCCGTCGAAGTGCGATCGCGGGGGCCCGGGGCCTTTGTCACGATCTGGGCTGAATTCGAGCAGAGCATCGGGCACGGGACGGCGATGGGGGCCCGGGGCGTGAAGATCGAAACCGTGGTCGAGAACGCCCTCGACGGGTTCCTACCGTGGTTCAAGTCGGAAGCGACCGTCGATCCGTTCCTCGCCGACCAGCTGCTGCTCCCGGCGGCCCTGGCCGAGGGCGCCACGACCTACACGACGTCGAGGGTCACCCAGCGGCTGATCACCATGGCCTGGGTGATCAAGCAGTTCCTGCCGATCCACATCACGGTTTTCGGACGCGACGGCGAGCCGGGCAAGGTTTCGATCAGCCGCTGAGTACGCTCTCGTAGATTGCTCCGAGCCCGCGAACATGGGCTTCGAGGGTGGGGGGATCGGCCCAGAAACGTTCGTATGCCGATTCGCTCAATCGTCTAACCGTCCCGGCGTCCTTCAGCGCATCGAGGGCCCGATCGAGCGAGTCGTCGGAAGCGAGGTCGAAGTGAAAGCCGGTTTCACCGGGTTCGACGTTCTCGGCCCCTGCCATCGTCGACGGGACGACCGATGGCACGCCCCGAGCGGCGGCATCGGTGAGGGAGAGCGGCGAACCCTCATGCCAGCGCGACGTCATCACATTCGCGCGGGCTCGACGAAACCACGCGGCGACGTCCTGCTGGCTAACCCATCCGGTGATCTCGGCTTCCGGGTTCGCCGCACGGACCTGATCTTCCAGCGGCCCCGTGCCGATGAACACGACCGGCATGCCGACTCGCTTTCCAGCTTCGGCAAGTCGGACCGGATCCTTTTCGCTCGTCAAGCGGCCGACGAAGACGAGCGGGGCGTTATCCTCCGCATCAACTCGCGCTTCGCGCGGGCTTTGGTACGGGTTGCGGAGGTGCTGGATGACCGCACCCTTGGGAAGGAATGGCCGGACGATCTCTCCGTTGCGACGAGACACTGCGATGAAGGCCTTTATCCGGCTCGCGCCGCGGACCCGACGCAAGAGAATTTCCGATCGCATCACGAGGGCCGCCTTGGAAAGGTAGTTCCGTTTGCTGCATTGCGTCAGAACGCACTGGAGCGACAGCGGCCGGTAGGGGCATACCACCCGCTTGGGATGGATGTAAAGCCCAGAGTTGGGGCACACGATCCCGTAGTCGTGGAGTGTCGAAACGCAGGCGAAGCCGGCATCCAGAGCGGCACCGAGCACACTAGGGGAGAGAATCGAGAGATGGCTGTGGAAGTGGACGACCGTCTTGCCTGGGTCCAAGCCCTCCAGCGCGCGGTTCATCATCGCTTCGGCGGAGCGATTCCACAGAGCGTCGCGGAACGCGGAGGCCCTTCGGGTGCTTTGGTGGAAGCCGGTGGCTCCGAGGACTTCGACCCTATGAAAGGGGTGTTCGATGAGTCTCGGATCTCGCGGCTCGGCGCCGGCGATGAAAGTGACGTCATACCCGGCCTCGACCAAGCCCACAGCGCTCGTGATCGCCACCATCTCGGCCCCCCCGGTGACCGAAGCGTGGTCGGACACGACGACGACGCTCGGTGAAGGGCTGGCGGTAGGCATCCGATACTTCAAGTATCATACTTGGCCGGCGGCAACCCCTTCCCCACCCGCTGAGTCGTCCCATAGAAGATGAGAATCGCCGTCGCCGCCATGACCCTGCAAACCGCGCAGGACTTCACGAAGGCCGGCGTTGCCCGCTACACGGCATCGATCGTCGAGGCGTTCGTGGGTCTGGCCGATTCTCGCCACGAATTCCACTTATTCCTCCTCCCGACCCTCGAAGTACCGGAGTACTGGCGGACGGCTCCTCACGTCCGGATTCACCGCACGTGGAAGCGCTACAACAAGTGGAACTTGGCCATGGGAGGCCTCGCGGCCCGGCGATGGGGAATCGACTTCTGGTTCTCGACCGCTCACACGGTGCCCTACTTCTCTGCGGTCAAGAAGGGACTGATGATCCACGACCTCTTCCCCCTTCGCTACCCGGAGATGTTTCCCGAGGATCAGTTGGGATTCTATCGTACGATGATCCCGCGATCCTGCCGGGTGAGCGATGCGCTCTTCGCCAACAGCGAAGACACCAAGCGGGATATCGTGACCATGTTCGGAATCGACCCTTCCAAGATCGTCGTCACCCCGCTCGGCCCTGGCAACGTGATCGAGCGACGGGACCCGCGAACGGTCACGGATGCCGAGCTCGAAGCCGCCGGTGTCGATCCACCGGGTCGATACCTGTTGACTCTGAGCACGCTGGAGCCGCGCAAGAACCTCGCCGGCCTGGTCCGCGCTCTCGACATTCTGCGGGCCGATCCCGAGTTTGCCGACGTGAGGCTCATGGTGGCCGGCGGCAAGGGGTGGAAGTACCAAGAGGTCTTCGACCTCGTGGAGGACCTCGGGATGACGCAGGCGGTTCGCTTTCTCGGGTACGTCCCGGACGCGGCTCTACCGGTCCTATTCGCCCGGTGCGCAGCCTACGTCTGCCCGTCCATCACCGAGGGATTCGGGATGCCTGTGCTCGAAGCGATGCTCGCTGGAGCCCCGGTCGTTGCCTCGAACGGCGGCGCGATCCCGGAGGTGGCGGGCGATCTCGCCCGCTACTTCGATCCCCTGTCGCCACCCGACATGGCGCGGGCGATAAGCGAGGAACTGGCCTCCACGGATCGCGCTGAACGAGTCGAACGAGGCCTGGAGCGAGCACGCCAGTTCACTTGGCGTCGCTGCGCCGAACTGACCCTCGAAGGCATCGAGCGGGCGGTCGCAGGGTGAGACCGGCGATCGTCGTCGTGGTGGACTATGCCCACATCAGCGGGGGCGCCGAGAAGGTGGCGCTCGTGTCGGCACGCGCGCTCGCGGATCGTGGCTACCCGGTCACCGTGTTCGCAGCGGCGGGGCCGATCGATCCCAACCTGCTCAGAAAGCCCGAAGTGAACGTGGTGACGGTGTACGAGCGATACTCCTATCACGACCTGCCTCGACTCGCGCGGCGAACCCAGGGGGCCTGGAACAAGGACAGCGAGGCCGCCTTCGACCGATTGCTAGGCGCTACCGATCCCGAGCGAACCATCGTCCACTTCCACTCGTTTCGCGATCAGCTGACCTCGAGCGTCTTCGCGCCCCTGCGCGGAACCCGGCACCGGGTAGTCCTGACCGTCCACGACTATGGCCTCGCTTGCCCGATCTCCGGCTTCTACGACTTTCGGCGTCAAGCGATCTGTCCTCTCCGTGGCGGCAGCTTGGCCTGCCTGTGTCGCAACTGCATCCTGGCGCGGCCCGAGTTCAAGTGGTGGTACTTCTGGAAGCACCGCTTGCTGGTGAAGCGGGCGCGCGTTCCGGACCGGGTCGATCGCTATCTGTTCGTTTCGGAGTTCGCGCGGCGACACCTGGTCGATTATCTCCCCAGCGCGACACCACAGGAAGTACTCGACAACCCCATCGAAATCGAACGCGCGCCCCTCAGGGAATTCCCGTCGGGCTCCCGATTCACTTTCCTCGGGCGATTGACCGACGAGAAGGACCCCCTTACCTTCGCCGTTGCTGCAAAGCAGGTCGGGGTCACGCCGGTCTTCGTCGGCAGCGGGCCCCTGGAAGCTCGTATCGCCGAAGCGAACCCGGATTCCGAACTCACCGGGTGGGTCGATCCCATGCAGGTCAGAGGTCGGCTGGCCGAAGCTCGCGCCCTCGTCTTTCCTTCCCGATGGTACGAGGCCCAACCCCTTTCCGTATTGGAAGCCCTCGCGACCGGTTTGCCCTGCATCGTCTCTGACGCGAGCGCGGCACGCGAAATGGTGGCCGACGGGATCGACGGCCGCATTTTCCGGGCCGGAGACTCGGAGGATTTGGCCACGAAACTCCGAGAACTCTCAGGGGACCCCGTCGCGGAGCGCATGGGGCGTGCGGCGTATGATAGGTACTGGGCAAACCCGCTGACGATCGAGCGGCACATCGATCGGCTGGAAGCGATCTACGGGGATATGATGGGGAACGGATGAGCTTTGCCGGCAAGGAGGCGGGTGCGAGTGATTAAGAATGCGGTCCGATGGCTTCGAGTCGGGGAACCAGATTGGAAATCCAACTGGCAGAAGGAACTGATATACGAACGGCTGTTCTCGAACACGCTCGCCAGGCTCGATCTCGCGAACGATTTCTATCCGATCAACGGGGCGGCGAACTTCAGCCTGCTCTATCTCCTACTTCGCTCGATCACGGATGCCGGTGTTCGCTCCGTTTTGGAATTCGGTTGCGGGCAGACGAGCCTCCTCCTCGATCGTCTATCCGACCGCTTCGACCTGACCCTCCTCAGCGTAGAACACGACGTTCAATGGGCACAGATGATGGGCCAGAAGGTGCGGCACCCTGTTCACCACGTCGCACTGGCCGAATCCCAGGTCGGCGGTCGTCGGGTGTACGGCTACAGAGACGATCCGGCCATCGAAGGCACATTCGACCTCGTGCTCGTCGACGGGCCATTCGCCGCGACATACGTCTCACGGTTCTCGAGGCTGAGCACGCTCCCCTACATCGAGCGGTGCAGCTCGGAAGACGGCCTCGTGATCGTCGACGACTACCAGCGCGCCGGCGAGCGCGAACTGGCAGGGCGATGCATGGAGCTCAAACTTCGAAAGTATCCCGATGCGCTGCTTGCCGTAACCGAGGCCGCGAAGTGGCAAGGGGCCGTGACTTGCGGGAAATTCACCGCCGTCCGATTCTTCTGAGCGAATGAAACTGGCCGTCATCGCCCACAGCATCGAGACTGCCGACGATTATCGGAAGGCCGGGATCGCGCGCTATACGACGGCCATCATCGACGCCTTCGCCGACATGCCGGGCAAAGACGAGTTTCACCTCTACATGATGCCGGACGCACCGATTCCGGACAAGTGGCGCGACGCGGCTCACTTTCGCATCCATCGGATCTGGCGGCGCTACAACAAGTGGATGCAGGGGCCGGCGGCGCTGCAAATGCGACTGGGCGGGCAAAGGTGGTCGTTTTCGCCATCCTTTAGGCCGCCCTGCCAGTTCATCCCGTCGCTGCCGCTCGTGCGCCGGAGCGTGATGATCCACGACCTCTTCCCGCTCACTCACCCGCAGTACTTCGACGCTCGAACGCGCGGCTACTTCGAAAGCGTCTTGCCCTTTGCCTGCCATCGGGCGGAACTGCTCTTTGCGAACAGCGAATCGACGAAGTCCGAGATATTGCGCCTTTTCGGAGGCGATCCTGGACGGATCGTGGTGACGCCGCTAGGGCCTGGCAACGTGATCGAGCCGGTCTCCTACGGTTCCGTGACTGGCGAGGAACTCATACGGATCGGCGTCCCTTTCAACCGGTACTTCTTCACTTTGAGCACGATCGAGCCGCGGAAGAACCTCCCTCGGCTCATCCAGGGACTTGCTCGGCTGCGCGAAAACGCCGAGTTCGCCGATGTTGGCCTGGTCGTCGGTGGAGGCAAGGGCTGGCTGTATGAGGAGGTGTTCGCCGAGGTCGATCGTCTCGGTCTGGCAGACGCCGTCGCCTTCCTGGGCTACGTCAAGAGCGAGGATCTGCCTGCGCTGTTCGGTCGCTGTGAGGCTTATGTCTGCGCCTCCGTGACGGAGGGCTTCGGGATGCCGGTCCTCGAGGCGATGATCGCCGGGGCGCCGATCGTTACCTCGAATGGTGGCGCGCTACCGGAGGTCGGAGCAGACGCGGCGCTGTACTTCGATCCCGAAGACCCGGATGCGATTGCCGAGGGACTGCGGCTGGCACTGGAGGCAGACCGCGAGATCCTAAGCCGGCGATCCCTCGAACGGGCTCGCCACTTCTCGTGGGACAAGACCGCGCGGGCGACCCTCGACGCATTGAGGAGCCGGGGAGCATGAAACTCGGAATCGGAGCGGTCGGCTTGCCCTCGCAAGCCGACTTTCGCAAAGCAGGTACCGCTCGGTACGCCCTGCAGGTTGTCGAGCACATGGCCCGGCTGGAGCCCGAATCGGAGTTCAACGTGTTCGTCGCCCACGATTTCGGCCGCCCTGAAGAGTGGCGGGCCGACAACATCGTGCTGCAGCCGGTGACCAAGTACCGACTCCATTGGGCGCTGTCCGGTTGGAAAGCCCGAAGCCTCGGCTGCCAAGCGTGGTTCGCGCCAACCTACGAGATCGCCCGAGGCCCGTGGCTGCCCCAGGTGGCCATGATTCACGACCTTTTCCCGCTGACGAATCCGGAGTGGTTCAGCGAGCCCGACCTCAGTCGGGCGCGGGAGGCGATCGATCGGTCCTGTCGGAAGGCTAACCTGCTCCTCGCCAACAGCGAGGACACTGCCCAGCGCATTCGCGCCCGGTATCCGGCGCTGAAATCCCCCATTCGAATCACACCCCTTGGTCCAGGCAACCTCCGCCCCCGGACCGATCGGGCGCCCGTGGAAAGACCTTATGTGCTGACGTTGGGGACGCTGGAGCCCCGAAAGAACATTCCCGCTCTCATCGAGGGGTTCGCTCTTCTCCGCGCGACCCACCCCGAGCTTCGGTTGGTGGTCGGTGGTGGCAAGGGCTGGCGCGAGGGGCCGATCTTCGACCGTGTCCGCGAACTGGGACTGGAAGATGCGGTGGAGTTCGCCGGATATGTCGACGATGCGGATCTTCCACGCCTGTTCGCCGATGCCGAGTGCTTCGTCATGCCGTCCTTGGCGGAAGGATTCGGCATTCCGGTGTTGGAGGCCATGCACTACGGCGCCCCGGTAGCGTGCAGCGACATCGGCGCCTTGGCCGAGGTTGGCGGCGAGATTGCCGTATACTTCGACCCGGCGAGCCCGCAGAGAATCGCCGAGGGCATCGAGAGACGATTGGCGACCGACCGCAGGGAGGCAGTCGAGGCGGGCTTCCAGCGCGCCGAGCGGTTTACATGGGAGAGAACGGCACAACTGACCCTGGAGGCGATTCGGAGCGACCTCCAGGTCCGATAGAGCCGGAGGAAATGACTCCGGCCACCGAGGGCCTCCTGCTGGAGACCCCTGCCGCCGACGTCAACGCCGGGGCGCCGAGCCCGGCGACAGAAAGCGAAAACATCGCGCGGATGGGCCGAGGCGACGTACTGCGCGGCTTTGCCTGGACCTCGTTCTTCTCTATCTTCTCGAAGGTCCTGTTCCCCCTTGCTGGTCTCTACGTCAGCCGGACGCTCGGCCCTGGCCCGCTCGGCATTGCGGGGATGCTCATCCAGATCATTGCGATCTCGGAGGTACTCCGTGATGCCGGACTCACCCAAACGTACATGGTCGACCATCAGGTCGATCGAAAGAAGCTGGGTTCGTTCATGGCGATGGCACTGGTCACAGGGCTGATCCCCTCCCTCGCCCTCGTCGTGTTCGCGCCCCAGTTGGCTGGCTTCTTCCGCGCTCCGGAACTCGGCTACGCCCTCCCGATCGTTGCGGGGATCGTGATGATGAGCGCGGTCTGCACGATTCCGGGAGCAAAGATGCTCAAGGAGGGCCGCCTCAAGGAAGTAGGGATGATCGGCGTCATCGCTGGTGGTATCGCGCTGGCGACATGCATCGTGATGGTGAGGCTCGGCTATGGCTTCAACGCGATCCTGGCTCAGATCGTGATCGCACCTGTCATCTCGAACACGTGGATCTTCCTGCGAAGCCCCGTGACGACACTTTTTTGGAGTTGGCCGTCGATGAAAGCCACCTTTCGCAAGTCGGGCGCTCTGCTGCTCGCGAACGGGCTGAACAATCTCTTCCTCCAGGCAGACCTCTTCGTCATCGCGCGCTACATCAACAACACGGCCACCGGCCTCTACAACACGGCCCAGAACATCGCCTACAAACCCGCGGACCTGATTAGCTTCCCGCTTGCCAAGGTGCTGATGGTCGCCTTCGGCCAAACGTCGAACGATATGGAGAAACTGGCCCGTAACTTTACGAGGGCGCTGACTGCGGTCATTCTCCTTGTCACGCCGATCTACATCGTGATCGGCTTCTGCTCGGAGGCGATCATCTGGCTCCTCTATGCCGAAAAGTTCGTCGGTGCGATCCCCACGATGTCGATCCTGTCCCTCTACCTCGGAGCGAGGACGCTGGGGAACGTCGCCGGTCACGCCTTGGTCCCCGCAGGTAAGCATGCGTGGACGCTATACCCTTGGATATTGGCGCTTTCGCTGACGACCGGTCTGCTATACCTGTTCTACCGCCCTACCTGGCCCCACTATTCGCTCGAAACCATCGTGTGGTGCTTCACGGCCGGCGCTTTGAGCGTCTACATCCCGACTTGCTGGGCGGCATTCCACTTTCTGAGGCCCAAACCTCGGGAAATGTCGAGAATGTGGCGTGCGGTGGGAACGACGCTCGCGACGGGAACGTTTGTTTTCTTGATTCAGCAACTACCGGTAGGGATGTATGTGAGGCTCGGCATCACGCTCGTCACGGCGCCGATTTTGCATTTCGCGCTCATTGGCACGCTGTTTGAAGGGAATTGGAGAGCGTATCTACATCGACGAGGGCCGCGCGAGTTGCTCAAGTCGATCTGATTCATACAACCTATCGGCTGCAGACTCCTACGAATGATTCGGACGTGCAGTCGAAACACGGCTACAATAGTACGATCAGCGACGGAGTCGAGAACTAACCTATGAGCATGAAAGGATCAAAAGCGGGAGAGCTGAGGGCCAAGCTGCCCATCACGAAGAGTCCGCCAGCACAACCTGAAGAGCAGGCCAGCCCGCCTGCCGAACGCTTCGACTTTCGGGCCGCCGCCAAGGCGGTCGTCGCCTCACCGGCCTTCGTACCGGGCATCCTCGTCTTCGCAGGCATACTTTTGATGTTCTGGCGGATGATCCAGTTCTTGCCCACCCTTTGGCTGAGCGATGACGGATACTACTCGCACGGGTTCCTCGTGCCGCTCATCAGCGGGTTCGTTATCTACAAAGCTTGGCCACGAATCAAGGACCGCAAGGTACAGCCAGTTTATTGGGCGATCATTCCGCTGTTGGGCCTGTCTTACTGCGCGCTGGTCGCCAACGTCACCGGCATGCAGAACATCGCCTCGTTCACGCTGATCCTCACGTTGCTTTGCAGCGTGCTCTTCGTGGCGGGCTGGGAGTGGCTGCGCGCCCTCACATTGCCGATCTGCTACCTGCTGTTCGGATTGCCCGTGTGGTCGATGGTGATCGACACCTACACGAATCCGATGCAAGTGCTCTCGACGAAGGTCGCATTCAAAATCCTGGAGATCGGTGGTCTCCAGCCCATCGACTTGAACGCGAACACGATCGTCCTGAACAACTTCACCCTCGATATCGGGGTGCCTTGCAGCGGCCTCAAGCTGATCCTGGCCTTGTCGGCCTTCACGATCTTCTTCGTGCTCATCGCCCGACTGAGGTGGTTCGCCAACGTCTTCATGCTGGCCATGATGCTGCCGCTGGCCCTGCTTATCAACGGTTTGCGCATCGCCCTCATCGGAATCGTCGGCAACGCCTATGGCGCCGAGGCCGGCCACGCTTTTCACGATTACAGCGGCTACATCACGCTAGTCCTGTGTTTCTTCATTCTCTTTAAGATCGCACGAGGTTTAGGATGGAAGGACTGAGAAAACGAACGATATTCCTCGCCGTCGGCTTCATCGCCGTCGGCCTCGGCTTTCGGGCATTTGCCCAAGCCTCTCATATCAAGCGCACCGAGAAGTGGATGCAAACGGTCACGCCGAAGGAAATCCCAGGCTACCGAATGGAAAAGAGCGCCCAAAATCCGGATATCAGTTACCAATCGGACAAGATGGTCTACGATACTCTAGTCCCGTATGGGATCGTGGCTCGGGTATTCCAGCAGGAGAAGGGCAACCAGGTATACGACGTAAACGTGATTGCCAGCAGCACCAAGGACAGTTTCCACGACCCCCGCGTGTGCTTCACGGCCCAAGGCTGGAACATCGATAAAGAGACCAGCGCGACCGTCCAGACCGAAACTCGTGGTGAAGTGAAGGTCACTCTCGCCGAGATGTCCCATGCCAAGCTCGGGAAACACCCGGCCGTGTTCTTTTACAAGGGTCCCGATGGCTTCACTCCGACGACGGCCGGCCTGAAGATTCAGATGCTCAAGCATCAGTTTATGACGCTGCGCGACCAGGAGGGCACGTTCTACCGAGTGATCGCTTTGAGCCGCGACTGTACTACGGAGGACCTCCTCAAGTTCACCGGGCAGTGGCTCGACGAAGCGAACAAGGTCAGCGACGGGTTCTTCTAAAGCGGCCCCACGGACGTCCTAACCTCCGATGGAAACCCTGCGCGAGGTGTTCTCGTCCGAGAGCCTGACAACCGCGAGCCTCGTCTTGCTCAAGATGGGGCTCGGCGTCGTTTTGGGGGGCATGGTCGGCTGGGAGCGCGAACTTCACGGCCGCCCCGCGGGTGTACGCACCCACATGCTCATCGTGCTTGGCGTCGTCATCATCTGTGAGGTGAGCCGAATCTTCGACCCGGTCACGCCGAGCCGCATCGCCGCGAGCATCGTCACCGGCATCGGCTTCCTCGGTGCAGGCACCATCTTGCGCACCGGCCCGGAAGTCCGAGGCCTGACCACCGCCGCTTCCATCTGGGCCGTTTCGGGTATCGGAATGGCGGTCAGCACCGGCGGCCCCTTCTTCATCGTGGCCATCCTCGGCACTCTTCTCACGCTGGCGACTCTGACGTACGTCGAGAAACTGGAACGGCGCTTCGCGCCGGACACCCATCCCCGGGAACTGCACGTCGGAATCGACCGGAAGGACCGTCTGACGGCGTTGTTGCAAGCCCTCGAGAACGCCGGCATGAAGGTCGGCGCCGTTCGGGTGCTTGGCGAGGAGGGTGGGGTTTTGCTGTCTCTGGAGGTTCGCGGCGCCTCTTCGAGGGGGCTCGATGCGGCGCTCGGCTCGCCCGGCGTATCCTCAGCCCGGTGGCACGAATGATACAAGGCATGACTCGCTGGCTTTCTCTATTGTGCGTAGAGCTGGCTGTCTTTGGATGTGGCAGTTCGCGGCCGGTCGGTATCTTCAATGCCTCGGTCGAGCCCGTCGCAGGAACCGATGCCGCCGCGATCGAAGCCGCTCGAACTCGTCTGGCGAATGAGCCCGAGGCCCTTACGGTTCGAGCAGATGGGACCTTCTCGACCATGCACGGCGGCAAGATCATCTGGGAGGGCAGCTGGCGATCCGATGGCGACCGTCTCATCCTCCGATCCATCCGGGCATCCGGCGTGGACGTGCTTCCCGAGCCTTCAAGTCGAGAAGTCGCTTGAAACGAGAACGGACGGAAGCATCGTAGACGCCACGACGAGGGCGAGTGGATACGTGCTCGTCTACCGCAAGTAGGCCGCCTCCCGTATACTCTTAGGTAAATGTGCCCGGTCCTCTTCCACATCGGCAGTTTCCCCGTCCGCAGCTTCGGGCTCGTGCTGATCGTCGGGTTCCTGGTCGGCATCTGGATGGCGCGCAGGCGGGCGAGCCGGTTCGGGCTGGATGGCGACAAGCTGTGGGACCTGGCGATCCTGCTCATCGTGTTCGGCGTGCTCGGCTCGCGGCTGGCCTTCATCGTCCAAGAGTGGGACCACTTCTCGCGCAACACCAAGGAGATCTACTCCCTCCAGTTCGACGGTTTGACTAGCTTCGGGGGCATCATCCTCGGGCTGATCGTGATGGTGATTTGGACGCGTCGAACGAAGACCTCGTTCTTGAGCGCCATGGACGTTTTCGCGGTGCCGTTCTTAGTGGCGTCAGCGATCGGGCGGTTCGGCTGCCTGATGAACGGCTGCTGCTTCGGAGGACCGACAGATCTGCCTTGGGGAGTCCACTTCGTGGATGTTCCTGGCGTGCATCATCCGGCCCAGATCTACGACTCGCTCATGTGCCTCGCCGGAGCCGGCCTGATCGCATGGACCGAGAGGCGACGTCTCGCTTCGGGGGCCTCGCTGGTTCCGGGGCGGTCGATGAGCCTGATGTTTTTGGCGTACGGGATCAGTCGCTTCATCTACGAGTTCTGGCGGGCCGGGCAAAGCTCGACCTACTGGGGATCTCTGCCTATCACGCAGGCCCAGGCAGTGGCTGGTCTGCTCGCCTTGGTCGGCCTCACGCTCTACTTCGTGCTCGGGCGGCGCGGACGCCCGAGCCCTCACGAGGCGCCCGCATGAACGGCTTTGCCGATCTCCTCGATCGCTTCGGTTCCATGAAGGCCCTCGTCGTGGGCGATTTGATGCTCGACGAGTACATCTTCGGACGGGCGACCCGGATTAGCCCGGAGGCGCCGGTCATGGTGGTCAGGCAAACCGGTGCGAAGGCGGTCCCCGGTGGGGCGGCCAACGTGGCCCTCAACCTCGCCGCACTCGGCGCACAAGTGCGGGTCGCGGGCGTGGTCGGCGCGGATATTGCTGGTCAGGCGCTCGAGGCCTCCCTCACCGATCGAGGCGCCGCTCCGAGCGACCTCGTCCGAGACCCGAACCGTGTCACCACCCGAAAGACGCGCGTTCTGGCCGACCATGCCCACCAAGTCTTGCGAATCGACGACGAGGACGACGCCCCGCTCTCGCCGGAAATCGAAGGCGAACTGCTCGAGCGGGTCGAGGCCGCTCTTCCGGGTTGCGACGTCGTCCTGCTGAGCGACTACCTGAAGGGGACCCTCACAGAGCGCGTGGTCCATGAGACGATCAACCTCTGCCATTGCCGCCAGATCACCGTCGTCGCCAACCCTAAGCCCCGGAGCGCGCCACTCTACAACCGGGCGACACTGGTCAGTCTAAACCGCTACGAGGCAACCGACCTGCTCGGTCTCCGGCGGCCCCTGTCGATCGAGGAAGCGCCCGACGCCGCCCAGGAACTGCGCTACCGGTTGGACGTCGAGGGAGTCCTGGTGACCCTCGGAGAGGCGGGGATGGTCGCCGCGCGGGATGGTGCTTGCGTACAAGTGCCCGCTCCCCGCGTCGAGGTTTACGATACTGCCGGCGCTGGGGATACGGTGGTTGCTACGGTCGCGCTCGGCCACGCCGCCGTCGGGTTCGATCTCCAGGTGTTCGAACTCGCAGCAGAGACCGGTGCGAAGGTCGTCCGGCACGTCGGGGTCGCTTGCCCCACCCGAGAGGACCTTCTTTCTCTCCGGTGACCCTCGCTTCTACTCCTCGATCTCGAGCGACCCGAAGCGTTTTTCTACCTCGTTGGCATCCTCGGTCAAGATGCGGTAGGCCCAGTCGACGCGCTTGAGGATTTCGGCGGCCTGACGTTGCTCGTTCGATCCCGCAGGGAAGTTGGCGGGGTCGCTGCGGCGGCTCAGGCGCTCGAAGGCGCGCCGGACTTCTGCGAAAGTCGCCTTCTCGCCGACGCCGAGGACGCTCCGAGCGAATCCCTTGGGGTCGTGGGCAGGCATCGAGTCACTCGAAGCGCTCGGAATGTCGCCGCCATGCGGGGTCTTGGTGGCCTCCTCGAGTTCCCTGTAGGCGTCGGACTCCTCCACTCCGCGAATCCGGTCCCATTCCCGGTTCACGTAGCCGCGAAGGAGATCGTAGGCGCGACGACCCACGCTCATGTTCGATGCACCTCGAACGCGGATTCTGCTTCGTCGAAGCTGCGGGTGAGCGATTTCAAGCGTCCAACCATCGTCGTGAGTTCTTCGGGATCGATGCCCTCGGTCCGTGCGCCCGCCGCTCCGACGGCGAGGCGGGCCTTGAGCTCGGAGAGGGCCGCCTGGGCCTCCGACAATTTACCGTCGATCTGCGTGATCGCGCGCTCCACGCTCGAATAGTGGCCGAGCTCCGTCTCGTGTGCCTCGATCGCCGTCTCATAGGCTCGACGCTCGCCCTCGCCACCAGCCCTGCTTGCCCTTTCCCTTAGTTTGCCAATCTCGATTTCGGCCTCGGATCGGCGTCGCAGAGTCCGCAAGAGGTCGGACCGGAACGAGACCAGCTTTCTCGCATGGTCGAGTACGGCGCCGGCTTCGGCGATGGCTTCTTCCCCGATCACCTTAACGGCGGGCAAATCCAGGTTTTGCTGGACGATCTGAGTCAGGTCGCCGTGCAGCCGCTCGATCGGCTTGAGCAGCATGCGCTCTTCCGGGTCAGCCTCGCTCGCGTGAGTCTCCGGTCCTCCCCGCATCGACAGGATGGCGATGCTCCCTAGCCACGCGATTGCCCCCAACAGCAGAAGCGGCAGCTTGCCGGGGATCGGCAGCGCCAGCACGCCGAGCGTGAGCAGGCCGAGGGTGATCGGCACGGGGTGGACGAGCGGGTTCCTCAAGCGCCTCCGAGTATACGCTTTGCCCCCATCCCGACTCTGCAGAACGGTGATCCTCCGCCTCGCCTCGCTCCGGTCGGTGTCGCCGGGAGGCGTCATCTCGAGCGAAACAGGGGATCGCACATTATTCGAGCAATTACGCCGGCCAGGAAACTCTATGCCGGTCGAGAACGTTCCGATAATTGACTTGGCGCCCCGGTGTGCCAAACTACTCAGAACGATGCGGTTCGTCAAATTCATTGCGATTTCGACCTTGGTACTTGCCGCTGCGCTCGCATGGGGCCAGAAAAAGATCACCCTCGGCAAGCTCGGCCAGGCGATCGAACCGTCGAGCATCCATGCCAGCCCGAGCAAGAGCGCGCGCGTGTACTACAAGGTTCGCGCCTACGAGTACCTGATCATCCAGAGCGCAAAACAAGAGGCATGGCTCCGGGTCCTTCTCGAGAACGGTCGATTTGGCTACATTCCCGCCGATAAGGTCGCCCGCCTGCCTTACGATGTGACCCAGGATCAGGCGCGCAAGCCCTCTCAGCCGACTTCGCGGTCGCGCGGGGGAAGCGGAAGCCGCGAGTCTATCGCGGGCTATTCCCTCAACTTCGTGGGCACGCCGTACGTGTGGGGTGGCAACGACATCCAGAACGGTGTCGACTGTTCTGGATTCGTGAAAGCGCTGTACGGCAAAATCGGCATCAACCTTCCGCGTACGGCAGCCGAGCAGGCTCTCGTCGGCCAGCCGATTTACCGCTTGGAAGACCTGCGGCCGGGTGATCGGCTCTACTTCTGGTCCAGCAAGCGCAACAAGATCGGACACACCGGCATCTATCTCGGCGGCGGCTACTTCTGCCACAGCAGCACTTCGAGGGGGTCGGTCGGGACCGACTCGCTCGTCAGCGGCTACTACCGGAACAACCTCGTCGCCGCTCGGCGCTAGCGAGGAACCACCTGTGTCTCGATGACGCTGTGGAGCACGCGGTCCACGGTCAGGCCCTCGATTTCGGCTTCAGGCCGAAGCAGGACGCGGTGGCGGAGGACGGGCATCGCGAGCAGCTTGACGTCGTCCGGGATGACGAAACTTCGGCCCCGGATCGCGGCCACCGCCTTCGAACACCCGACGAGTGCGAGCCCGGCTCGGGGTGATGCCCCCACCAGGATGTCGTTCGATCGCCGGGTCGCCGCCACGATCTCGTAGATGTAGCCGAATATCTTGTCTTCGACGGTGACCGCATCGACCTCGACCCGAAGCGCATCGAGCCCGGAGAGATCGAGCACGGGGTGGATGCCTGCTGCCTCCAGGTTCTGGCTCCGGAAGCCCGAGTGATGCCGCTTGAGCACTTCGATCTCGACCTCGGGGGGCGGGTAACCGAGCACCACCTTGAGCAGAAACCGGTCTTGCTGCGCCTCGGGAAGCGGGTAAGTGCCTTCGAACTCGATCGGATTCTGGGTAGCGAAAACGAGGAAGGGCCTTGGCAAGGCGTGCCTGATCCCGTCGATCGTGGCCTGCCGTTCCTCCATCGCCTCCAGCAAGGCGGCCTGTGTTTTGGGGGGAGTCCGGTTGATTTCGTCGGCCAGAAGAATCTGCGTGAAGATCGGACCATGGCGCAGCCGGAAGTCCACCGTCTTCGGATCGAAGATGTTCGTGCCGATCACGTCGCTCGGCATCAGGTCCGGCGTGAACTGAATACGGGTGAACTGGAGGTCGAGGGCTCGGGCAAGGGTCCGAACGAGCAGCGTCTTCGCAATGCCGGGCACGCCTTCGAGGAGAATATGCCCATTGGCGAGCATCGCCACCAGAGCTTGGTCGATCGCCTCACCCTGGCCGACGATGGCCTTGCCGACTTCCGTCCTTACCGCGTGAGCCGCTTCCTCCACCCTCATGGTGCGGTTACCGTACCCCACCGAGCAGTGTAACATGAGTCTATGGCCGCGATCCTTCTCGCCTCACTCGTCGGAGCCGCCTTGGCTCAGCCGGCGTCGCGCACCGCCGCCCTCGTCGTCGAACGCCCGCGTCTCCTCGTTCTGACTGAAACGAAAGCGTTCCGTCACGACGCCATTCCCGAGGCGACGGCCGCCCTCGAAAAGCTCGCCAAAGAGCGGCAATGGACGACTAAGCTCATCGCCGGCGCCGATTTTGCAAAGGAGGCGGGAAACGCGGACGTCGTCGTCTTCCTTCTGACGACGGGCGACATCTTCGACGAAGCGGGTCGCGCTGCCCTTCAAAAGTTCGTTCGAGGGGGTGGCGGGGTGGTCGGTATCCACTCCGCGTCGGACACCTTCCACGGCTGGGACTGGTTCCGCCAAGTGATCGGGGCCGAATTCAAGTCGCATCCGGCCATCGCCAAGGCCAAGGTCGTCGTCGAAGATAGAGCCCACCCGTCGAGCCTCCTTCTCCCGTCCGATTGGAGCCGGACCGACGAGTGGTACGACTTCACCGCCAATCCGCGCCCCCACGTTCGCGTGCTTGCCTCGATCGACGAGAGCTCCTATGCCGGCGGCACGATGGGCGACCATCCGATCCTCTGGAGCCAGGAGTTCGAGGGAGGCCGGTCCTGGTACAACGCGATGGGGCACACGAAGGAGACCTACGCGGAGAAGCCGTTCCTCGACTCGCTCGCCGAGGGCATCCTTTGGACTGCCCAGGCCCGCCGCCCGGCCCGGGCTCGCTCGATCGACTGGACCTCCGTGGAGGGCTGGTCCAACGAGAACGATGTACTCTTCAACAACGGAAACGCCCGGCACCTGGTCTCGAAGGCCCCCTTCGGCGACGCTCTCTTGCACCTCGAGTTTCTCCTGCCCAAGGGCTCGAACTCGGGGGTCTACCTCCAAGGCCGCTATGAAGTGCAGATCTTCGACTCCTTCGGCAAGCCGGCCGACCAACTCGCCTTCAGCGACGCGGGCGGCATCTACCAGCGATGGCGCGAGAAGGAAGGCACCGGCTTCGAGGGCAGCGCGCCAAAGGTCAACGCGCTTCGACCCCCCGGCGAGTGGAATACGTTCGACATTCTTTTCCGCGCCCCACGTTTTCGGGCCGGGAAGAAGACCGAAGACGCGCGGGTCGTCGAGGTTCGCCTAAACGGCATCGTCGTCCAGCACGACGTGGCGCTTTCGGGTCCCACTCGAGCGCCGTTGTCCGAAGAGGAAGTGGCCGAGGGACCGCTGATGCTGCAAGGCGACCACGGCCCGGTCTCTTTCCGTAACGTTTGGATCGAGAGCCTGCGGCTGTAGGGCAGCCTGGTTCGCCAGGACCACAGCCGCGCGGCATGAATCGTCTGATCGAAAGGCGCGGTCGAGCCCGCGCACTCCAAAGATCGGCGAAAGGGAGCACGAGACCTCCTCGCGAGTCTGACCGCAGGTGAAGGGTGTTGTACACTGAATTCGTGGCACCTTGCTACCGCCGAGCGAGCTTCCAGCTGACGCCCTTACAGCCTGCTGCTGTCGGGTTCCGCAAGGGGCTCGTTTTCGCGGCGATTTTTGGGATCGCGAGCTTCGCCGAGGCGGAATGGCAGGTGGTTCGATTGGATCCCCTTGGTGCCACTCGGTCCGATGCATACTGTGCGGGTGCTGGTCAGCAGGGAGGTTATGCCACGCTGGGCGGTATTGAGGGAGCGTGCATTTGGAGCGGGTCTGCCGCCTCGATGGTGAGCCTGCATCCCCCGGGAACCATCCGATCTGAAGTCAGGTGCGTAATCCCAGGCCAGCAAGTCGGTGGAGTTGCCATCGGAGCTTGGTGGTACGCCAGCATGTGGTCCGGGTCGGCGGCTTCGTGGGTGAATTTGAACCCGCCCGGGGCGTTTACTTCGTTCGCCTACGGCGCGGCAGGCGGCCAACAGGTCGGCGGCGCAGCCTTCACTACGACAGGCCGTGCCGGAATGTGGCAGGGAACCGCCGTATCGTATGTCGACCTTCAACCCCCCGGCACGAGCGGATCAGCTGCTTTTGGCACGGACGGTACCCATCAGGTTGGATGGGTGAATGTCACTGGACTCGAGCGCGCAAGCTTGTGGAGCGGCACTGCGGCCTCCTGGGTAAACCTAGAGCCGGCAGGAGCCAGCGGCTCCCACGCATACGCCGTAAAGGGTAACTACCAAGTCGGCCGCACAATAGTCAGCGGCCGATGGCAAGCGAGCCTTTGGAGTGGAACTGCCGCCTCTTGGGTCAACTTGAATCCGTCCGCCGCTACGATTTCAAGTGCCTACGCATTGACGGAAACTCGTCAGGTCGGATTTGCTCAGATAGATGGGTACAACCACGCCAGCATCTGGACCGGCACGCCGGCATCTTGGGTCGATCTGCACGCCTTCTTGCCCGCTGAGTTTTCCGATTCCTACGCTCATGGCGTCTATCATCAGGGAACGCAGACCTTCGTTGCAGGTTATGGTAGGAACTCGGCTCGATCAACGAACGAGGCTCTGCTCTGGATCTACTCGCAACCGGCGGTGAGCGGGCAAGTCGTGTTCGGTGATTATTTTGGGCCACCGATCGCGACGGCGCTGATTGAATACAAGGACCTTTCCTTCAACGTTGTCCACTCGGAGAACGCCTCCCTCGACCCCGATGGCTTCTTTACGGTGCCGACCCCTGCGGCCGCCGGAAGCTACTATGTCTCGGTAAAAGTGGGCTCTTGGTTGCGGCGGACCGTCGGACCCATCGATACGAGTAGTAGCGTGCAAGGAGTCGCTCTTCACTTGATCAACGGCGACGTCGACGAGGATAACGAGGTCAGCGTCGGCGATTACAGCCTTCTATCTTGGGCCTTCAACAGCGTCCCGAGCGATGGTAACTGGAACCCGAGCGCAGATCTGAACGGCGACCTCTCGGTCGACATCGGAGACTACGCCATTCTCTCCGCCAATTACGGCGAGGTCGGCGACGGCTAGGCCCCGTCTCGCATCAGGGGCGGGAGATTCCCCCTCATGCAAATGAGGGGGATCTGGCCGCGACGGAGTCGCGTGCCTGAGGGGGAGTAATCCCAAAAGCACCCTCGCAGATGCAGAAGTTCCTATTACTCCCCCTCTTCGCGCGCTTCGCGGCGAAGGTCCCCCTCGTCTCGACGAGGGGGAGGCCCCTCGATGAGACTCCGCAAAGCGAAAGGAAGGACTGGCTGACCTCCGGCATCCCGTCGAGACGGGATGGAATTCCGTCGTGACGGCGCGGGATTCAGCCGTCCTGAACGGCATCCAGTCGTGACTGGATGCAATTCCGTCGCGACTGGACGGAATTCTGTCGTGACTGGATGCAATTCTGTCGTGACTGGATGCAATTCTGTCGTGACTGGACGGAATTCCGTCGTGACGGCGCGGGATTCAGCCGTCCTGAACGGCATTCCGTCGTGACTGGATGGGATTCCGCCGCGGCTCCCCTCTCCTGCGCCTCTCGACCCATCGATTACTGAAACATCGGTGGCGGAGGAGAGGGGTTGGGGGAGAGGTCAAGGGGCGATCTTGCGGAAGGCTCCGGGCTCCCCTCTCCTCCGCCACAAGCTCACCGTGTCTGCGAGATTGGTGGCGGACAGGGCGGGGCGGGGAACGGGTCGACTCCGGAACGCTCAACGCACGCTCGATAGATTACCGCGAGCCATCCTTGCCGCGAATCGCGCTCGAAGAGGGCAAGGCTCGGAATTCGCATCGTCTTTACTCCGCGCTCGGCAAGTTTCGCGTCGCGTATCGCGTCCGCCTCCGGATCATGCGCGTCACCATCGACCTCGATGCACAGAAGCGCGGCAGGGCAATAGAAGTCGAGGGTGTAGTCGAGCATCGGCACTTGACGCTTGAACCTGAATCCCAGCTTGTCGTGGCGCAACTCGTTCCAGAGGATGCGCTCGCCCTGAGTCATGTCCTTCCGCAGTTGTTGGGCTCGGACCGTTCGGGGACGAAGGTGGGGACGGGTTTGATTGGGAAGCTTCACACGCCCGCGACTTTACCTCTCCCCTAACCCCTCTCCTCCGCCACAGAGCCCTCGGTAGTTGACAGATCGGGGGGCGCAGGAGAGGGGGACCGGAGGGGCTGCCTTTGCGAAGTGTTGCGCTTTGACCTCTCCCCTAACCCCTCTCCTCCGCCACAGAGCCCTCCGCGGTTGACAGATCGGGGGGCGCAGGAGAGGGGAATCCCGGAACTCACCGGTGCCAATCTCCAGAGTCTCAGTCCAACGGATCGGTCTCGATACGCGGTCCGGCGAACGTCCGCGCCCCGAAAAGGTCCTCGACCTCCATCGGACTGACGAGCACCTCGCGGGGGCGGGGGCCGTCGCGGGGGCCGACGATGCCGCGCTCCTCCATGGTATCGAGCAGGCGGGAAGCCCGCTGGAACCCGATCGAGAAGCGCCGCTGGAGCATAGACGTCGAAGCCTGGCCCCGATCGGCGACCCAGCGAACCGCCTCCTCCCACACGGGATCGAGCGATTCGTCGCTGGTATGTCCGTCGCCGCCGCGTTCGCTGGGCGGGTCGACCGGGGTCAGGACGTAGCTGGGCGACTCCTGAGCCTTCCAGTGCGCGCACACGGCCTCGATCTCGCGCTCGCCGACGTAGCAGCCCTGGATGCGCGTCGGCTTGCTGGCGTCGATCGGTAGGAAGAGCATGTCGCCTTTGCCGACCAGGCGCTCGGCGCCCACTTGGTCGAGGATCGTCCGCGAGTCGATGCCGCTCGAGACCGAAAAGGCGATGCGCGAGGCGATGTTGGCCTTGATCGTGCCCGTGATGACGTCCACGCTCGGGCGCTGGGTGGCGATGACGAGGTGGATGCCGGTGGCGCGGGCGAGTTGGGCGAGTCGGCAGATGCTCGTCTCGACCTCCGCCGCGGCCTGGATCATCATATCGGCGAGTTCGTCGATGACGACGACGATGTAGGAAAGCCGGTCCTGGAACGAGGCTCGCTCGTTCCAGCCATCGATGTTGCGGACCCCGGCTTCGCTGAAGAGGTCGTACCGGCGATCCATCTCTCGCCAAACCGCTCGGAGCACGCCGGGCGCCTCCTTGACGTCCTTGACGACCGGGCAGAGCAGGTGGGGGATGCCGTCGAAGAGGCTCAGCTCCACGCGCTTGGGGTCGATCATCACGAAGCGAACGTCCTTGGGCGTATTTCGCACTAGGAGCGACATGATGATCGTTGCCAGGCCGATGCTCTTGCCGCTGTTGGTGGCTCCGCCGATGAGGAGGTGCGGCATCTTGGCGAGATCGGTGTAGCGGTTTTCGCCGCTCACGTCCTGCCCGAGCGCGACACAGAGCCGGCTGGGATGGTCTCGGAACTCCTTGAAGTCGCACAGCTCCCGCAGGGTCACGGTGCTCGGCTGAGAGTTGGGGACCTCGACGCCGATGGCCGCCTTGCCCGGGATGGGCGCCTCGACTCGCACATGGCTGGCGGCGAGGTTCATCGCGATGTTGTCGGCGAGGGCGGTGATTCTTCCAACGCGGATGCCGGGTCCGAGTTGGATTTCGTAGCGCGTGATCGTCGGTCCGGTGGCGATTTCGACGACGTTGGCCTCGATCCGAAACTCCTCGAGCGTGCCTTCGAGCGTCTCGATGTTCGCCTGCATTTCTTGCGCGGTGCGCTTCGGACGGGGCTTGGGCTCGGCCAAGAGAGCGATCGGTGGGAGATCGTAGCCCTCCTTCGGTGTCGGCTGTTGGGTAACGCCCAGAGTCCGCTTGGTGTCTCCGGCGCTCGGGATCAGCTTGGGCTTCTTTCGCTGGGTCGTGGCTTCCTCGGATTCATCGGGCATGCGCACGGCGGCACGTTCTGGCCTGCTCGTTCGAGCCGGCGTCGGCTTGGCAAGGCGCGGGTGGTGCCGTCGCTCCCTGAGCGACTGCCAGAACGCCCGCAAGGGCGCGTCGGCGCACAGAACCACTCCCACCATGCCGAGCGCGCCGATTCCGACGAACTTGGCCGACCCGAGGAGCGTATCGAGCGCCCAAGCCACGATGGCGCCGAGATAGCCGCCGGAGGCCGCGGCGATCTCCGGGTCGAAGTAATCGCCACGAAGGTCTCGGGCGAAGGCACCGACCACCGCCATGAAGATGAGGAGCACACCCCACGTGAGGCGGCTCAACTCCAAACGATGCCGACCCGCGAAAAGTGCGACACCGAAAAGCGCGAGCACGACGGGGACCGCCCACGCGCCGCGCCCGAAAAGAAGCGAGAAGAAGCCGCCCAAAGCGGTACCGAGAACCCCGGCATTGCCGAGGGCAAGGGCCACCACCATGACCACGGCGGCGGCAAAAGCCGCGATACCGAGCGTGTCGGTCGCCCGATGGGATAGATCCGGATTGGCTCGCCTGTGCGTGGAGAGCGGCCGGGTGCCGGTCGTTCGCATCCTAGTTCTTTCTCCTGCCCGTCCGTGGGCACGTTCGAGGGGAGTATAGCATTCCGGGCTTAGACCAACAGCTCGTCGAGCCCGATTGTCAGGCCGGTCCGGCTCCAAACCTCCCGGACCGCCAGGATCACGCCGGGCATGAAAGACGTGCGATCGAGCGAATCGTGGCGAATGGTCAAGGTCTCGCCCAGGCCGCCGAACATGACCATCTGGTGAGCGACCAGACCCTTGAGTCTCACCGAATGGACAGGTACGCCAGCGATCGTGCCTCCTCGCACCCCTTCGGCCTTGATCAGTTCTTCGCCGCGCTTGGGCTGCCCTTGCCGGGCGCCGGCAATAAGCTCGGCGGTTCGGGTCGCGGTTCCGGAGGGGGCATCGACTTTCTGATCGTGGTGCATCTCGACGACCTCGACGTCGGGAAGCCACTTGGCGGCCTGTTGCGCGAACCGCATCATGAGGACTCCGCCGATGGCGAAGTTCGGCACGACCATCGCCGGTGTATCGAACTCGGCGCAAACCTGGGCGATGTCCCGCAGGTCCTGTGCTGAAAGGCCGCTGGTACCGATGACCGGGGCGACGCCGCGTTTCAGGGCGGACTCGGCGTGGTTCGCCGCGGCTCCGGGTTGGGTGAAGTCGACGAGGACGTTCGCTTCGTCGGCGTCGAGGGCGGCGCCGACCTTGTCCTGGATGACGAGGTCCGGTGCTCTCGGGCCAGCGATCGCCCGGAGGGACTCGCCGGGATGGGCCCGATCCACCGCCGATACGACTTCTATGCCGGTGGCCTGCCCGAGGGCCCGCGCGGTCTCCTGGCCCATCTTGCCGGCGGCGCCCACGAGGCAGACCCGGATGATCCCGGTAGGCTTTCCCATGGCGCGAGATTACCGCCCCAGAACAATCAAGCCCTCACGAGGTGAGGGCTTGCGATACGCAGGAGCGATGCGCTCAGGCCTTGCGGCGGCGTCGGAGCAGGGCGAGGGCGCCGAGGCCGAGAGCGGCCAGCGTGCCGGGCTCGGGAACCGCGCAGAAGGTTGCACCGCGGAGCCAGATGTCGTAAGTACCCGTTCCGCTCGTGCCGGTCCATCCGGAGAGGGGGCCAGGGGCGCCAGGGCCATCCGGAGCACGCTCCGTGTTGAAAGGCGTGTTGTTCCAGATGAGAGCACCAGTGGGGCCGACGGGATCGCCGTTGTAGCCGGAGATGGCAATCATATAGAAGCCGTTACCTGGCACGAAAACACTGGTAAGAGTCGAGCGAAGCGTTCCGCCGCCAGGGTCGTCGTCGTTGTAGGTGACCCCCATGGCGTTGGCGTCGAACAGGAACAACTGGGTGTCCGCGAGCGTTCCGGGCTGGTTGACCGTGGTGGCGCGGAAGTTCAGGTAGTCGTCGATGTAGATGCAATACAGGTCGCGATCGTTCGTGGCGGCGATCTCGCCGACGATGTTCGTTAGCGGTCCCACGCCGACAGTGAGTTGGCCGGGCGGAAGCTCGATGGCATCGCCCACTTCGTTCCAAACTTGCGAGAACGCGGCCGTGGACGTACAGGCTAAACAAAGAAGCAAGAGTCTCTTCATGGATTCACCCTCCATTCGGTGATGCGATCGGCTGTCAGTTAGCCGAAGCATGCTTCCTTGTATGCAAGAAGTACGGAAGCGTGACAGGCTCAGACGAGAAACCCGTATTTATACGAGGTAGGTGAAGCGACTTTCGATGCCCACCCGACACGAAGCCGCCCCAAGACGCTGCCCTGGGGCGGCTCGGGCTCGGTGGCGGTCCCTAGCCGTCGCCGTAACTCCTTCGGCCTAGTCGCCAAATCATGCCGATGTTGCTTGTAGGAATGAGCTCACAGTCTTCCCAGCCTCGGCTCACACCTTGTGCCGGGGGGCGGCACTTATCGAACAGGGTGAATAGGTATGCAAAACAAAGAGCCCCCGTGCCAAAAAGCACGGGAGCTCTAACCTGGTCCGCAACAGGACTGGTCTTAGGCCTTGCGGCGGCGTCGGAGCAAGGCGAGGGCGCCCAGGCCGAGAGCGGCCATCGTGCCGGGCTCGGGAACGGCACAGAAGGTCGCGCCGTTGAGCAGGATGTCGTACGTGCCGGTGGCGCTGGCGCCGCCCCAAGCGCTGAGGGCGCCGCCCGCACCCGGTCCATCCGGAGCTCGCTCGGTACCGAACGGCGTGTTGTTCCAGATCAGGCCGCCTGCGCTCGACGGGTCACCGTTGTATCCGGAGATACCGATGTAGTACCGGCCATTGCCCGGGACGAACATGGCCGTCAGCGTCGAGCGAGCGCCGCCGCCGGAGTCGTCGTTGTGGGTAACGCCAAAGCCGTTCGCGTTGAACAGGAACAACTGGGTGTCGGCGAGCGTGCCGGGCTGTCCGACCGTGGTGGCGCGGAAGGCCTGGAAATCATAGATGTCGATACAATACAGATCGCGGTCGTCCGAGGCGGTGATCGCACCGACGATGTTGGTCAGCGGTCCAACGCCGACGGTCATCTGGCCGGGCAGAAGCTCGGGCGCGTCGCCAACTTCGTTCCAAACCTGGGCGAAAGCGGCCGTCGTCGACAGAGACAAAGCGAGTAGCAAGAGTCTTTTCATGTAAAAAATCCCTCCAAACTATTCAAGCCGGAAGCCCCCGTCGCGGGCGACATCCAGATGAACACGTCTCATTATAGCAAGAGTTGGCCCATTCAGGCACTCCGAAGTGCGGGTTTTTCGGCATCCGAACGTAACCCGGCACCAATACGGGGTTCGAATCCCGATCGAATCGGCGGGTAACGTGCCGTCGTGTTCGTCACCTTCGAAGGACCGGAAGGCGCCGGCAAATCGACGCTCATCGCGGCATTGGCGGTCGAATTCGAACAGCACGGCCGTCGAGTGGTTCGGACTCGCGAGCCGGGGGCGACCTCTTTCGGGACCGAAGTCCGACGCCTGCTGTTGGAAGGGGACAATCTCTCGGCAGAGACCGAGCTCTTTCTCTTTCTGGCCGACCGCGCGAACCACGTCCAGCGCACGTTGTTGCCAGCGCTCCGCGAGGGAGCCGTGGTGCTTTGCGATCGCTACGCCGACTCGACTTTGGTGTACCAGGGTTACGGCCGCGGGCTCGACCTCGCGTTCCTGCGCCGGGCCAACGAATTCGCCACTGGCGGTCTGCGACCCGATCTGACCCTGCTTCTCGACCTCGATCCGGAGGCAGGCCTTGCTCGGCTCGACTCCAAAGACCGCCTCGATCGGGAACCCATCGAGTTCCACCGCCGCATCCGGGCAGGCTTTTTGGCGGAGACGAAACTCGATCCGGACCGCTGGATCCTCATCGACGCATCGGCCGCCCCCGACCGGGTGTTGGCCCAGGCGAAGGAAGCGATCTTGCGGCAACTCAGCGGGGAAGGCGGGGAGTGAAGTCGGTCCCCGGCTTCACTCTGCGGCAGTAGGCGGCCATCAGCCGGGAGCAGTTCTCGACGTCGGTCAGGCTGAGCACTTCGCAGGGAGTGTGCATGTAGCGCAGCGCGACGCCGAGAATCCCTACTGCCATACCGCATTGGTTGATCTGCATGGCGTTTCCGTCGGTGCCGGTGCCGCCGGGCGCGACGTCGACCTGATAAGGAATGCCGTCCTCGTCGCCGGCGGTCGTGACCATCCGAAACACCGCATGATTGGCGTTTGCCCCGCGCATCACGCTCGGGCCCTTGCCGACGTCGAGGGCGCCGTAGCGGGTCTTAGCGACGCCTGGGTAGTCGATCGCGTGGTTCACGTCGACGGCGAGTCCCGACTGCGGGCCGATGCCGAAGCTGGCCGTTCGCGCCCCGCGCAAGCCGATCTCTTCCTGAACGGTTGCTACAGCGTAGACTCCGACTCCTGGATCGAGCCCTCCGTCTTGCTTCAGGAGCCGAAGCGCTTCGGCAACGATGAACGAGCCCATCTTATTATCGAATCCACGCGCCGTGGCGCGATCGCCCAGGAGCATCTGGAATTCGTATTGGAAGGTCACGACGTCCCCGAGCGAGATGAGGCCGTCGAGTTCGGCCTTGCTCGACGCTCCGACGTCGATCCACAGGTCCTTGAGCTCGGGCTTCTTCTTGCGTTCGTCCTCTTCCAGAAGGTGAATCGCCTTCCGGCCGATCACCCCGGCGACGCGCTCCTTGCCATGCACCCATACGCGCTGGCCGACGGGGATGACACTGTCGTGACCTCCAATTCCGCTGAAATAGAGGAGCCCCTCGTCGCTAATGTAGTGGACTATGAACCCGATCTCGTCCATGTGGCCTGCGAGCATGACCTTCTCTTTTGCATCGGGGTTGGCGATTGCCCACACGTTTCCGTGGACATCGGTATGGATTTGGTCCGCGAACTGGGTGGTGTACGCCCGGTAGACCTCCGCGGCGGGTTCCTCGTAACCGCTGGGCGAAGGAGCGTTGACGATGGCTTTGAAGAACTCGAGGGACTCGGCGCGCATAGGGCCGGATGATAACATGAAAGAGGGGGCCGGGCGATGGTTCGTGCCACCGGTGGGCTGTCTTCTCGCCGAGACGCACCTAGGGGAACAGCGGCATAAGTCCCAGCGAGTCAGCAATCATTGTGATATCATAATGGTGTCAAGGAGACAATGGCAATGACACGTGAAAACTCGATGCGACCCGCCTCCGGCTACCTGATGCTGTTGGTGACGCTAGCCCTCTACGTCGGGGCCGGCTACGGGATTTACATGATCGTCCAGAACAAGGACAATCCCGGCCCCTTCATCTTCCTCGACCTCGGGCTTTGGCTTGTCGCCGGTCTGATGTGTTCCGGCTTTACCGTGGTCGAACCCAATGGCAGCAAGGTTGTCCTGCTGTTCGGGCGCTACGTCGGCACGATCCGATCGAGCGGCTTCTGGTGGGTCAACCCATTCTCGACCCGCAGGCCGGTTTCGCTGAGAATCCGGACGCTCAATGGCGAGCGGCTGAAGGTGAACGACTTGACCGGCAACCCGGTCGAGATCGCGGCGATCATCGTTTGGCAGGTCGTGGATACCTACCAGGCCAGTTTCGACGTGGACGACTACGAGCAGTACGTCAACCTGCAGAGCGAGACTTCGCTCCGGCATTCGGCTTCCGCGTATCCATACGACGGCGACGACGACACACCGTCCTTACGGCACAACACGAGCGACATTCAGGATCACCTCTTGGTCGAACTGAACGATCGTCTCGGAAGGGCAGGCGTGAAGGTCCTCGAAGCGAGACTGTCTCACCTGGCCTATGCGCCGGAGATCGCGGGCGTCATGCTGCGGCGCCAGCAGGCCGCGGCGATCATCTCGGCTCGGCAGAAGATCGTGGATGGCGCCGTCGGCATGGTCGAAATGGCGCTGGAGCGGCTGGAGTCGCAGAACGTGCTCCAACTCGACGAAGAGCGGAAAGCCGCGATGGTCACCAACCTCATGGTCGTGCTGTGCAGCGAGAACGCCGCCCAGCCGGTGCTCAACACGGGGACGCTTTACCCTTAGACCTTCCCATGGCGGAAAGAAAGTCCTTCGTATTGCGGATGAGTCCCGAGCTTTGGGACGAAGTCCAGCGGCTGGCGGGGGAGGAACTACGAAGCGTAAACGCGCAGATCGAGTTCCTCCTCCGCGAGGCTCTGCGAAAGCGGGGAAGGCTCGTTAAGAGCCATCGCGAGACGCCTGAGCCGGCGGAGACGCCGGAATAATCTCTGCGCCGGCCTCGCGGAACGCGCGGTAGTTCAGCGACAGGTCGCTCACTCTGACTGGCCGCCCCGCCTTGAGGGCCAGCCGCCCCAGTCTCTCCATGTTCCCCCCTTCTTGCGCGATGACGATATCGAGCCGCCGCGCGAGGCCTGCGATGACCCGGTCCCGCGTCTTGTTGCCGGCGGCGTGGTAACGGAGGTCCGGCGCACAGACCGATACCGCAAGATCGGTTGCCGGGTCGAAGCGGTAACGCCACAGGCGCGCGGTGCGGAAAGGCTCATCGCTGAGGTCCTCCCCGAGGGCAGCGTAGAGGCCACGATCGAGCACGAGAATTCTGGGCGCGCCCCATCGCAGGGGCACGACCGCTGCGCGCTGGTACTCCGCCGTGTCGTGGCCGGCCACCAGGGTCTCCCCGGAGAGGACTCCTTCCTCGGCGAGGCGCTCGATCAGGTCGAGGGCGGCCGGTGGAGATTTGCGTGAGCTCAGCACAGCGAAAGTTCGTGATTCGAGTAAGCGTGCATTGCCGTAGAGAAACAGCACGCCGGGGGGATCGGGATCGAAGGCCTCAAGAGCATGCGGATAGTGGGGATCGACGGCGGTGACGAGGCTGACTCCGAAACGATCGAGACGACGCTCGGTGTCTTCGGCCTCGGCGAGGAGACGCTTGCGGTGGTCGACCCAGGCGGTGGCGGTGGCGGCGGCGAGGCGATACTCCTCGGTCAGAACCGCCTTGCCGAACCGAAGGAACTCTTCGGGACTTCGACCGAGAAGATCGTTGCGCCCGAGGACGCGGCAGATCGTTTTCGCCCCTATGCCGGGGGTGAGCGCCATCGCAAGGGCCAAGGTGCGTCGGCTGGCCATGCGCCGAGATTACCGCCCGGGTACAACCGAAACATGAGCCAGCCCTACGATCGCGTCTTCAACTTTTCCGCCGGGCCCTGCACCCTCCCGGTTGGGGTCCTCGAGCAAGCGCGGGACGAGATGCTCAACTGCCGCGGAGCCGGCATGAGCGTCATGGAGATGAGCCACCGATCGAAGGCCTACGAGAGCATTATCGAGCGGGCAGAAGCAGACCTGCGAGCACTCCTCGGCATCCCCGAGGGTTATCGGGTCCTGTTCCTCCAGGGCGGGGCCTCGCTCCAGTTCACCATGCTTCCCATGGCCTTCCTCGGCGAGGGCAGGTCCGCCGACTACGTCGTCACCGGCTCGTGGGGGGAGAAGGCCGTCGAGGCCGCGTGCCTCGAAGGGAACGTCCAAACCATCTTCTCCGGAAAGGCCACGAACTACGACAGGGTCCCCGACCTCGGCGGGCTTTCGAGGAGTCCTGGGGCGGAGTACTTGCACTTCACCAGCAACGAGACGATCCAGGGTGTCGAGTTCGCGGGCGACCCCGGCGGTCTTGGAGTCCCGGTCGTGTGCGACATGTCGTCCGACATCCTCTCCCGTCCTTGCGATGTCTCTAAGTACTCCCTCATCTATGCCGGCGCGCAGAAGAACATGGGGCCAGCCGGCGTGGTCGTCGTGATCGTCGCCGACGAGATGCTCGGCCGCCAGCGCCCCAACCGCCCGCCAATGCTCGACTACCGCCTGCAGGCGGAGCACAAGTCTCTCTACAACACGCCGCCCTGCTACTCGATCTACATCTGCGGGCTCGTCTTCCAATGGCTTCTCGATCTGGGCGGGCTCGAGGGAATGAACCGAATCAATCGCGAAAAGGCGGACGCCATCTACGCTGCTATCGACGGGTCGGGTGGCTACTACAAGGGCCATGCTCAGCTCGGTAGCCGGTCGATCATGAACATCACCTTCACTTTGGCCGATCCCGACCTGACCGATCGCTTCGTGTCGGAGGCCAAGACTCAGGGGCTCGACGGCCTCAAGGGGCATCGTTCTGTCGGCGGCGTTCGCGCCAGCATTTACAACGCCTTTCCGCTGGAGGGTTGCCAGGCGCTCGCCGCATTCATGAGGGAGTTCGCCGCCAAGAACGGCTAGATGGAAATCGTCCTCTTTGTCGTCGGCTGCATCACGATCGCCTCGATCGTTGATAAGGTGTTGCGTCATCGCCGAGACATGGAGAAGATCCGTGCCGGCAAGCCGCCGGTCCTCGCCCAGGAGAGCGGCGATCTCCGCGCCCAGATCGAGTCGTGGAGGCAGACGAGCACCGAGTTCGACCTCAGCCTCGAGGCCAACCACGAGATGCTCGGGCGCCGGCTCGACGCCATCGAGCGCCGCCTCGACGCGATCGAGAATTCGCAGCGGACGACCGGCTAGCACTTTTGGAGTGCGCGGGCTCGACCGCGCTTTTCGATTCGCCTCGATAGCGAAACCTGGGGCCCGTTCGCCACGATTCCAAGAGAGCCTGCCGCCATGCACCGCGTGGCCGCGTAGAAGTAGCCATGCCCCCCGTGACCGGTATTCACCACGTGACCGCGATCTGCGGCGACGTTCAAGCGAACCTCGATTTCTACACCGGCGTGCTCGGCCTGCGACTGGTGAAGGTCGCGGTGAACTTCGACGATCCCACCACCTACCACACCTATTTCGGTGACGGCCTCGGACGGCCGGGCACACTGATCACCTTCTTCCCGTACCCCGATTCCTACAAGGGGCGGGCGGGGAGCGGCTCGGTGATCGCTACCGGCTATGCGGTACCGCCAGGGAGCTTGCGCTGGTGGATCGATCGACTGGCCGAAATGGCCGTGCACTTCGACGGCCCTCATCGCCGCGGTGACGAAGAGTTCGTTACGCTGCGCGATCCCGATGGAATCGACATCGAGATCGTCGCTTCCCCGACTTGCCCGCGACCCGAGCCCTGGACGAAGATGCCGGTGCCCGCCGAAAATGCGATCGGCTGCATCCATGGGGTCACGCTCTGCGAGGAGGCGAGCGAGTTCACCATCGACTTCCTCGTGGATGCGCTCGGCTTTCGCGAGGCGGAAGGTTTCGCTGAGGAGCAGCGGCGCTTCGAATCGGGAGTCGGCGGTTCCGGCACGCTGGTCGACGTCGTCTGCCGTCCGGACGCTCCCCACGGGCGGGGTGGACAGGGTAGCGTCCATCACGTGGCTTTCCGGACTCCGCAAGAAGAAAGTCAAGCCCACATCCACGCCGATATCCGCGCACGAGGAATCAACGTCAGCCCGGTGATGAACCGTAACTATTTCAAATCTATCTACTTCAGGGAACCCGGCGGCGTGCTCTTCGAGGTGGCGACCGACGGGCCTGGCATGACGATCGACGAAACGCCGGAACTACTCGGCTCTTCCCTGCGGCTGCCCGAGCAGTACGAGCCGCTCCGCGAGAAGATCGAGGCGGTGCTGCCCGCTCTGAGGCGGCCATGAGCTACGTTCACGTGTGGGAGCCGCCGACGGGTGAGGATGGACGTACTCTTCTGTTGCTTCACGGCACCGGTGCCGATGAGCACGACCTCCTGCCGCTGGGCCGCGCCCTCCTGCCCGGAGCAGGCATCCTGAGCCCCCGGGGAGACGTGGACGAAGGAGGGTCGAACCGCTTCTTTCGGCGCTTCGCCGAGGGCGTCTTCGATCTGGGCGACGTCGCCTTCCGTGCCGAGCGGTTGGGTGACTTCGTGGCCGACTGTGCCCACCAGTATGCTTTCGACCCTCACCGGGTGGTGGCGGTAGGCTTCTCGAACGGTGCGAACATCGCCGCGGCGACCCTCTTCGTGCGGCCACACGCCATCGCGGAAGCGGTCCTCTTTCGCGCCCAAGTGACCTTCGTCCCCGACCCCTTGCCCGACTTGACCGGCAAACGGGTGCTCTTGGCTTCGGGCCGCGCGGACACTCTCATCCCGACCCACGAGGCGAGCGAACTCGCGGCGATCCTCCGCCAGTGCGGCGCCGAGGTGGATCACGCCTGGGCGGACTCCGGCCATCGGCTCACCGAAGACGAGGTCGATCTGGCGCGGGATTGGCTCGACTAGGCTGGCTGCAGCTTCGGCCGCCGCCTCCACGCCTCGACCAGAACCCAGAGTTCCGCGGCAAGCGAGACCGTCACCGCGATCGCCGACGAGATCACCCCTGGCCACTCCGCCGTGACCCCGATCCACAGCGCGAGGCCCAGCGTGACGAGTCCGACCGCAACCGCCGAGAGTCGCGCCACGGTCATGTGGTGGACCGTTAGCACACCTCGGACATACGATTGCAGCGCCCCGATGAGGGGCAGCAGAGCGCTCGCGAGCAGGGCGACGTGGGCGGTGGCCGCCGTCGGTTCGTCGGTGGCCAGCACATGGATGAAGAACCACCGATCGAAGCCCGAGAGAGTGACCACGAGCATCGCCACCGTGCACCACGCTCCGATCACGATGCAGAATCTCCGCAACACCCTCGCCGATTCGGCGTCCCGGTAGAGCGTGATGACGACCTCTGGCAGGGCAAAGACGATCGTACGGAGCATCCAGAGGAGCGTCAGCGACACCTGAAAGCCGGCCATGGCGAGGATCGCGTCCGGGGCTCTTGCCAGAGCCGCGCTGACGATCGGGCTCGCGCTGAGCAGGACGAGCGTCGTCGCGGTGAGCGGTGCGTGAAAAGCGATCAGGCGCCGCAGGGAGAGACGAGGTGAACTTTCTTCTTTCCCCCCAACTTCGGTGAAGGAACCGACGGACCTCAGCGTTTCGCGGCTCACCCAATGGACAAAAACCGCCTCCACGAAAACCGACGCCACCAGTCCCAGGGCGACGATCTGAACTCCAGGGAGAGAGCCTGCGGCGGCCAGCGAGAACCCCACGATGGCGATCGTCGCGACCCTAAGGGCGGTGCCGACCGAGATCAGCCGCGTTCGATGGTGGCGGATGAGCACGCCTTGAAGGAACCTCCTCCAGCCGATGCATGCGCTCCAGGGGATCATGATTGCTAAGGGCACTCGCAGTGCCTCGCCGACCACAGCGTCGAGACCGAGCACACGATAGGCGAGCCAATCGAAGAGAGGCGTCAGCGCCACGAGGGCGTGTACCGCGCAGGAGAGGAGCATGAGCCAGAGCGTGAAGCGACGCAAAAGCAAGATGCGGGTGGGATCGAGGGCGAGCGTCGTGGAGGTCGCGAGCAAATCGATCACCGGGCTCTCGATCCAAAGCGAAACGCTCATGAGCACGAGAAAGGCGGCAGTGTCGATGCGGGCATTCGGCAGTCGTGAGATGATCGCTACCGAGATCGGGCTCTCGACCGCCATCATCAGCCATGAGAGTGCCAGCGGTGTGTAGAGCCGAAGGATGCGCCCGGAGGTCAAGTCCGGGGCTCGAGCTGGGAGTGGCTCGGTACTGGTGGCCGCTTCGATCGGAGAATGGTACCCACCGTCGGCGCCGGGAACTCTGTGCGGAGCGCTCCGGTAGTCTTGATCCTCATTGTCGCCGTCCAGCGAACCGAGGCACAACATGGAACACTACACACCTGAATTCACCCGCAGGACTTTCTTGCGCAATCTCATGATCGGGGCGGCCTCCCTGACCGCCGTCAAGGCCTTCAGCGAGGAGGCATTCCGGTTCATGGAGGAAGGCGGCTTTCTGGAGGAACTCGTCCAGACGCCACGCCAAATCGAAGGTCCCTTCTATCCGACGAAGCTGCCGCTCGATATCGACAACGGCCTCATCCTCATCAAGCCGAGCACGACGCCCGCGATCGGGAAGATCACCCATCTTTCCGGCAGGGTCCTCGACCTCAAGGGTGAGCCGCTGAAGGGCATCGTCGTGGAGATTTGGCAGGTCGACGGCAACGGTGTCTATCTTCACCAAGGCAGTGACAACGCGGGCTCGCGCGACAAGAATTTCCAGGGATTCGGACGGTTCGAAACCGCCTCGGATGGCGCGTTCCGGTTCCGTACGGTCAAGCCGGTGTCCTATCCCGGACGAACGCCGCACATCCACGTGAAGGTCAAGAAAGGCGGTCGCGAAATCCTCACGACCCAGCTCTATGTGAAGGGCGAGCCCGGCAACGCCAGCGACGGCGTCCTCAACGGCATCCGAGACAAGAAGCAGCGTGAGTCGGTGATCATGGCCTTCGAGCCGGTGAAGGAATCGCGGCTCGGCGAACTCGCGGCGCGCTGCGACCTCGTGCTGGGCTACACGCCAGAAGACAAGCACTAGCGGGCAACGGATGGCATTCAGTGGATTCGCTTCAGGCCGAAGCGAGTCCTGCGTACGGTGGACACGATACTGCCGACTTGACTTCCTCCTGGCCTGGTTCCATCCTGCTATAGGGGAGCATTTCCCCGGTCCGGCATCCAGGACGGGGATGCAGTATGAAAACGGAGAGTTCCGTCGGCCTGGCGACAGTGTTTGCTGCTTGCCAGGTCCACGGTGGCTAAAGTCATCCTCGTTAGGGGCTAGGCTTCGAACGGCCAGGTCGGCAGCATCCGATCGAGTGGCCGATCGCTTCGGTAGCCCAGTTCGTACTCGGCCTGCATGAGTGTGTGAATCTCGCGGGTGCCCTCGTAGATCATCGCGCCTCGCGAGTTGCGGAAGTAGCGCTCGACCGGGAACTCGTCGCAGTAGCCGTAGGCCCCGTGGATCTCTACCGCGTCGTGGGCGGCTTGGAAGGCCGCGTTGCAGTTCTGCCACTTGGCCAGGCCGCATTCGCGGGTGTGGCGCAGACCGACATTCTTCATCCAGCCGACCTTGTAGTACAGCAGCCTCCCGATCTCGCGACCGGCGACCATGTTGGCGATCATCTGCTGGACCAACTGCTTCTTGCCGATGGGCTCGCCGCCGACTGTGCGCTCGTGTGAGTACTTCACGCATGCATCGAGGCAGGCCGTGATGATGCCGACTGCCCCAGCCGCCACCGTGTAGCGACCGTGATCGAGTGCCGACATCGCGACCTTGAAACCGTCCCCCTCCGCTCCGATGCGGCAGTCGGCGGGAACGCGAAGGTCCTCGAAGAAGATCTGTCCAGTGTTGCCGGCTCGGACTCCGAGTTTGCCGTGGATCGCCTTGCTGTGGAAGCCCGGGGCGTTGCGATCGACGATGAATGCGCTCATCCCTTTGGCCTTCTGTGGCGCATCCGGGTCGGTAACGGCGACGACCAGGAACTGGTCGGCAAAGTCGGAGAGGCTGATCCAGGTTTTCTCACCGTTGAGGACGTAGGAGTCGCCGTCCTTTAGGGCGCGGGTTCGGATGTTGACGGCATCTGAGCCGGCGTTGGGTTCTGTGAGACCGAAGGCGCCCACCTTGGTGCCCTTCGCGAGGTCAGGCAGCCAGCGCTGCTTCTGTTCCTCGGTCCCCCACTGCATGAGGGTGAGGCAATGGAGGCCGCTATGGACGCTCATGACGACCCGGGCACTCGTGTCGGCCCGCTCGAGCTCCTCGCAGACGATGCCGAGCGAGATGTAGTCGGTATCTTGGCCGCCGTACTTGGCGGGGATGGAGACACCGAGCACGCCGGCCTCGGCCATCTTCTCAAGCGAGGCCCGGTCCGATTTCGCCTCTCGATCCCGCTCAGCCAAGCCGGGGAGAATCTGCGTTTGACCGAACTTGTAGGCCATTTCACGCACGAGGTCATGCTCGGGGGAGAGGGAGAAATCCATGGGTTCGATTGTACCGGCGGGCGTGCCGGGCCGTCCGATGCACCCTACTCGCCGACCGGAGTGATCCGCTGGCGGACTCGCTCTACGATCGAGCGCCATTGGTTCTCTATCTCGCGCCCAAGGACCGCATCACAGGCGAGGCGCGCCACGCGAAGTGCTTCCTCGTCCGTCGGCGGAGCCACGACGCCAAACGCTGCAAGTGCGGCTTGCCTCGATCGAAGCGGATCGATGCCGACTTCGTCTGCGAGGCTCGCGGCAAGCACGGAGGCGTGCTCCGCATTCGCGGCGGCGCGCGGGTCGGTCTGGGCAAACTCGTGCAGAGTTCGGTTGAGGTCGCTCGGTTCCATAGATTCAAAGTTCGATCGCCGGGTCGTCGCCGACCACCGTCATCCACGGCCGCACTCGCCAGGAGGCGACCAGTCCATTCAACACGTAGGGATCGCAGCAGGCGAATCGTTCGGCGGCTTCAGGGCCAGTGCCGGCGAAGAACAGGACCGCCTGGTCCACGGGCTCGCCGAGTGCGCCGCCAAGCACGAGCTCGCCACGAACATGGGCCTCTCGAGCGAGACGAAGGTGATCGTCCCGGAACTCGGGTCTTCGTTCCAGATAGTCGGGCGCGAGATCGTACAGCAGCAGGTAGTGCATCTTCTCACGCATTCTGTCCACGCCAAGCACAAACTTTCCTCGGCGAGCAAGTTACCCAGGTTTCAGAAAGGAATCCTTACGTCGGCGTGGAGATTCAATATAATGGAGACAATGAAGCAGGCCTTCACCCTCATCGAATTGCTCGTGGTGATCGCGATCATCGCGATCCTCGCGGCGATTCTATTCCCTGTCTTCATGCAGGCCAAGGAGGCCGCCCGGAAGACCCAAGACATGTCGAACATGCGGCAGATCGGCCTGGCCTTCCTCGGCTACGCCTCGGACAACGACGACCGGTTCCCGCTCACGAGTTTCCCCGATCGGGGCGCCTCGTGGGCGATTCAGTGTCAGCCGTATATGAAAAGCTGGGCGCTCTTCAAGTCGCCGGGCGACCTGAGCACGTTTTGGGCTCCCGCCAGCATGAACTGGCCCGACCCCAATGCGCCAGGGAGTGATCCTCGCTGGCAGCAGTACCGGGCGACCAGCTACCTATTGAACGCCTACATGGGAGGCGGCTACAACGGCGGAGAGTTCGGCACGACCGGGCAAATCGCGGGTCCGTCGTCCACCGCGTATGTCGCTCTCGCGCGTGACGACGTTGCCCCGCGCGATCACTTTCATCCGTTCTACTGGGGCAATCCTAGTGAGCAGACGAGCGGATTCATGCAGAATCTGACCTGGGATGCCGCCGTCGGCGAGACCAAGGAGATCAAACTACGGGCCTTCGCCAAAGGGACGAACTTAACTTACGTCGATGGCCACGCGAAGTTCGGCAAGTGGAACGCCCTGTGGTGGCGCGACATTCCGAGGGGAATTTATGCAGGATTCTTTGATCCGAGGAACGAAGGCCGTTAGCCGGTTCTCGATAGCATTCGCCGCCGTAGCGGCGAGTGCCATCGCTTTGGCGCACGACATCTGGATTCAGCCGTCGGCTTGCCGCGTGGATCCGGACGCGTGGATCCGTCTGGATCTACGCCTCGGCAACCACGGGAGCGGCCATAAGGATTTCCGCCTCGCATCGAAGGTGGCGGGGAACGCCAAGAACCTCGTCCTCTACGGTCCAGACGGCGCGAAGGTCGACCTCACCGGTTCGCTCACCGATCAAGGCTATGGCGAGAAGGAAGGTTTCTGGTCGGCGCGCTACGTCCCGCAAACACAGGGCCTCTACACCGCCGTCAGCACCTTCGACCAGGTGATGACCTACGGCCCGATCCGAGACGTGAAGAGCGCGAAGACCTACTTCGCCGTCGGTTCGGTCGCGCCCAGCGGTTTCGACCGGGTGTTCGGTCATGACATCGAAATCGTCCCGCTCGAAAATCCCATCTTGGCCGCCGGCGGCACGTTGGCGGTCAAGGTCCTCTACAAGGGCAAGCCGCTGTCCGGAACCAAGGTGACCTACGTGCCGATGGGAGCGACGCCGAAGGAAGGCGACGATCCGGAGTTCGAGAGCAAGACCGACGACGCAGGAATCGCCAAAGCCTCGCTTTCGCGCGGCGACATCTACCTGATCTGCGCTCGGCAGGTCGATCCGCAAGGCAAAGGCGAGGGCTACGAGGCGATCAACTACAGCGCGACGCTTTGTTTGGTAGTTCCGAACAAGCCGCTCCGCTGGTAGCCTCGCGGCATGGTTGCGAAGTTCAATCGCTTCATCGCTATCGGCGTCTCCGATAAGGAGCGAGCCGCCGAGGATTTCTGCGCACTTTTCAGTGCGTCGGTGACCGATCGTCGCGACGACTGGGTCGAGGTGACGGCAGGGCCCTTTCTGTTCTACTTCGTCGAGGAGGGCAACCGCGATATTGCCTTCTCGGTCGACGTGGCCGACCACGATTCGGCGCTCGCCGAAATCCTCGCTCGCGGCTTCACGCTCGATCGTGAAACGACCGAGAGGGTGGGTGAGACGTTCGTACTCAGTCCCGACGGTATGCGCATCAACCTCACGGTGGCACCGAGCACTGAGTGAACCACGCGGTGAGGTCGGGTCGTACGGGTCGGACAGGCTTCCCCGTCCAACCCGCACGATTCCTTCCTAGCGCGAAGATGCCAGGTTGCCGACGTTCGGCACCACCGGATCTGGCACGATCCGCATGTTGCCTGGGCGGCCGTGAGCCTGCGGATGCAGGTAGTAGCCGCGCTCGGCCGGGGTCTTCATGACCTCGTTGGGGATCCGGTGGGCGTTGGCGTAGGCGTCCTGACGGATGCCGGTCACCTGCCAGCTCACCTTGAGGCCGGGTCTTCCGCCGGCAATGACGAACCGGTTGTCGGCGACCTCGTCCTTGATGTAGACGTTGCTGAAGCCGCCGACGCAGGTCAGCTGGTACCGGAAGTCGCGGTTGAGCGCCTCGAAGTACCTGGGCAGTTGGACGACCGCTTCGCCCCGAGCGTCGCACTCGATCACGCCGTCGTAGATGTTCTTCATGTCCGGGCTCTCCACGAAGGAGTGGTAGAGGAACTTGTTTTCCGGATCGAGCGGATGATCGATCTTGAAGGCGCCGGCTCCCTTCGAGAGCGTGCCCGTGATATCGACGTCGCCGACAAACTCGCCGGCGCGTCCGGTGGAGGAACCGTGCTGAACGACCCTGAGCACGGTGGACGTGTTCGCCGCATTGACGTTCTCGAACCAACCGGCGTTGCCGGTGCCGGCACTGATCCCGGCTTGCCCCATCACGCCGATGCCGTTGGAAGTGTTGAACCCACGGACACCGTAGCCTGCGCCATCGGCCCTGCCAACGACCGAGCCTACGCCGTTGGGGCCGTCGGAAAAGCCGACCACGCCCTCGCCATTGCCGGGCCGGTTATCGCCGATCGCGCCTGCGGCAGAAATGCTGCTCGTCGTACCCCACAGGGCGGTTCCGCCTGTGGTTGTCGAGTTGACGCCTCTCCCAGTACCGTTGTGGACGATGTCGATCGCCGTCGATCCGCTGATGACGTTCGCCATACCGACCTGGATTCCCTGGCCAGTGCCGCCGTGGGTCAGGATGATGCCGTCATTCACGCCGAAGATGAGGTTGTTGGTCGTCAAACGGCAGATGTTGGCGGGGATCCGGGCATCAGCGAGCGTTCCCGAGGAGATGTTGGACGCATTGAGGTTCGTCAAGCCCGAGCCATTACCGGTAAAACTGTTTCCTACGTTCGAAAAGTCGTACGCGTTGCCGTAGGTTCCAGCGGCCAAATCGGACGCGACCACGTTCGTCAAGCCGGCGCCATTACCGGTAAAACTGTTTCCTGCGTTCGAGAAGTTGTAGGCATTGGCGTAAACGCCTGCTGCAAGTCCGGAGGCAACGACGCCGGTCAGGTTCGCTCCATTGCCGAAGTAAACATTGCCCGGATTGTCGAACGTGTAAAGGCCAGAGTAGGTGCCGGAGGCGAGACCCTGGGCGATTACCCCGGTGAGGCAACTGCCGTCGCCGCAGAAGATGTTGCCCGGATTCGAGAAGTTGAAGACGCCGCCGTAAGTTCCCGGCGCGATGACTGCCGTGACGTTCGTCAGCAAGCGGCCATCGCCGACGAACCGGCCGGCCGACATCGTGCCAGTAACGTTGATGTTGCCCACCTCGCGAATCCCTGGAGAGGCAGACTGCAGGCGAGCATAACGGGGAGTACTACCACCCTGTGCAGACAGGCTGGATGTCAGGACCAGCCCGCCAACCGCGCCGGTGGCGAGCAAAGCAATCAAGAGAAATCGGTTCATAAGAGCATCGCTCCTTAACTAAGGATGCTCTCACGCTACCTGATGGAGGGGTTCCCGGGTCTAGTCTTGCAGCCTAAAATCCGGCGCTGGACGCTTTGGCGATCGCCGCCGTGCCTTGCACGACGAGTTCGTCGAGGTGCTCGAGGGAGAGTCCCAGGCGCTCAACGGCCCAGAGTGGTAATTTTGCCAATGCAGCCTCGATATCCTGCTTGTAAGCTCCCTCGACCGCGAGCGTCGCGACGGTGTCGGCGAGGCCGACGCACGCCATGAGATCGCCAAAGGGGTCGTTTACGCTGGGCTCGTAGGCGTACTCGAGGCCAGCGATGAGCACCTCGGGAAAGCCCCAGCGCTCAGCGACCGCGACGCCGACTTGCACGTGATGGCAGCCGTACACCTCGCTCTCCGCATCGATGTCTCGAAAGCCGGCTTCGATCCGCTTGGCGACCTCGGGATACAGTTCCGGAGCGTGCCGATCGAGAAGCGTTTTGCCAGTCAAATGGAGGAGCCCGCAGGTGTAGGCTTCGTCCGGTCCGGCCGCGTTGTGCTTCTCGGCGATCAGCTTGCAGCAGACTGCCGTGTCGACCGACTGCCGCCACCAGGCTCGGCGGCGAAGCGACTCCTCGTCCGTCTTTCCGACGAAGAGATCGAACATGCCGACGGTCAGCGCGATGCGGCGAATCTCCCGGAAGCCGAGGAACATGACCGCCTCGCGGATCGACGTCACCCGCCGCGAAAGGCCGTAGGCCGCCGAATTCGCTCGGGTAAGGATTTTGGCCGAGAACCCGGGATCGACGACGATCGCACGCTCGATCATCTGGGCAGAGTTGTCCGAGCCATCGGTCATCTCGACGACTTTGAAAACGACCTGGGGCAGCGCGGCTATCTCGCTGGTTCGTTCGACCACTTCGGAGAGCGCGTTCGAGCGGACATCGATCGGAAAGGCGGACATCTCTTCGCATTCGTTCCGCATCCGCGCTTCGCGTCCGCCCGCACTTTGGCGGGGAAGGCGGGTACTGGGCCCTTCAATCCTCGCAGGAGTCTAACTGGTCGATGTCCTGGGTGAGGCGAGACCGCCCGTAGTACGCGACTGCGTGCCCCCCGACGAGCACGCACTCAACGCCCTTCGCGTTCAATAAATCGATAAACTCGAGCCAGTCCTGCGGCACAATCGGCATGCTAGTGTCGGGCGCAGAGTTCCAGCATGAGGTCCAGGCGCTGCCGAGGGGTGAGGCTTCGGTAGAATTCTCGCTCGCGTGCAGGCCATCGAGCGCGACTTAGGGGCAAGAGTGCTTGAAAACCCGTGATAAGTGGCTCCGACGTCGGGCCGGCGCCGTCTTCTCGCGGCACAAACCATCCGCGGGCTACCGGGTTGGGAGAGGTAGCCCGGGGATGGCTCGCGCCCCCAGGGCCACGGTCTTCTTCCCGCGGCACAACCATGGGGCTAACCCGTGTCAACAAGATCCCTCCATTTCTCCGCTGCAATCGGGATGGCGAGGTTCTTACCGGTAGGGCGACTCGCCCCTACTCCTCCCCGTGCCCCCAGCAGTTCCCGCGGCCGGTGCGCATGCAGGCGTCGTCGAGGCCGCCGCGGCCTCTCGGCGCGACGGCCGGGGCGGATTCGACGGTTATCACCGGCTTCGGGGTCAGGGCGTCGGTGATCGAGCGATCGAGGCCGGCGAGGTGCTCGCGGGTGGTGCGGTCGGCGGCGGCGCGCATCGCCTTACGGACGGCCTCGCGCAGGCTCCGCAGCTCGGCCATCGCGAGGTCGCGGCTCGCTTGGCCGTCTCCCGCCATCTTCGCGCCGAGGGCCTGAACGTAGGAGCGCTGAAGGGTCCTTCGGTACGGATCGACGGCCACCGTTCGCGAGCCGAACTCGGTGAAGATCGAGCCGCGAAGGTCGGCGAGCATCTCGTGGGCGGTGTAGGCCTGGGCGCCCGTCTTCGCCTCGAACTCCAGCATCCGCGCGAGCCGGGCTTCCGAGAGCAGACCGTTGATCATGCGGACCTGCGCGCCCTGGAGACGGCTCGCGCCGAAGGACGGACCGAGTTTGTTGAGGACGCCTTCGCTGAGGAGGCTCTTCGGCGTCCTGAAGCAGATGTCACCGATAAGGGTCACGGCTCGGCGCTGGCGGTCCTTCGGTACCGGCCTGTAAATCGCACCGCCGCGCCCCGCATGGGTGTTCGTCATGATCGAGCCGCCGACGATGGGGAGCAGGTGCCCAAGTTCCGTCGAGTACTGGCTCCACACCATTCCGTACATCTCGGCGAGGTCGGTGTAGTCCTCCCCGAACTTCGTTGTGGCGGGCAGCAGATAGCCCATGACCCGCTCTAGGTTCTTGAAGCCGAGACGAGTCGCCTCGACGCCGTCTTCGCCGAGGTCTTCGCTTTGCTCGGTGGGGTCGGTGCCCCCGTTGGGATTCGCGCCGAAGCGCAGTTGGGGATCGGTCGCGCTTTTCGCCGCAAGGGCGTCGAGCTCGCGCTTCTCGTCGGCGGGGTTCCGGGCGCCCGCGATCGGCATGTAGCCCCATTGGATTGCGAACTTGTCGTAAGGACCGACCATCGGGATCAAGTGGGCGCCGTCGCCCGGCTGAGCGACGTAATTGAACCGCCCATAGTCCATGATGCTCGACTCGTTGCCGTACTGCTTCGTGAAGTTCGGACTTCGCAATTGGGCAATCGTGTAGGCGGCGGATCCCTTGAAGTTGTGCTGGAGGCCGAGCGTGTGGCCGACCTCGTGGGCGGTGACGTAGCGCACCAGCTCGCCCATCAAGTCGTCCGGTAGCGGCAGACGCTGCGAGCGCGGATCGTTCGGAGAGGCCTGCGTGAAGTACCACTTCGTGCACAGGTTCATGATGTTGTGCCACATGATGATGTGGGCGGAAATGACCTCGCCGCTGCGTGGGTCGTTGACGTTCGGGCCCATCGCGTTCTCGGTTGGACTGGGCGCCCATCGGATGACGCTATAGCGGGAATCCTCGGGGCTCCACTTCGGGTCGTCGGGCGGATCCATCGCGAGTATCGCGTTCGAGAAGCCGGCCTGCTCGAAGGCCGGCTTCCAATCCTCGATACCCTTCTTGATGTACGGGCGCCACTTCTCGGGGACCTCCCGGCTCACGTAGTAGACGATCGGCTTGACCGGATCGGAAACTGCCGCGCCAGGGTTCTTCTTCTCGAGTCGGTGCCGGTTGATAAAGGCCCGCGTGGCGACTCGATGCTCGTCGGTGCCGTAGTCTTGGAACTGCTCGCTGAAGTAACCCACGCGCGAGTCGAAGAGCCGCCCCATCATCGGTTTCTCGGGGAGAAGGCACATGCTGTAGTGGACCAGACCGGTGTTGCTCGGACCCCGCTGCGCCCCGCCGCCGAACGGGCTCAGGATGACCCCTCCCGCTCCGCCCCCGCCACGGACCGTCATGAGCGTCGTGACGTTGATATTGTCGGGGAAGGCCCAGACGTCTTCGAGGAACGTTCGCGCGGCGTCTACCTGACCGCCCCCCAGACTGCTGGCGACAGAAAACTCGGCCGGATCGCTCACGTAGAAGCGCGAGACGTCGATGACCGGTGCTTCCTTCTCTCCGAAGGCCTCAATGTCGAAGGTCTGCACGATCGGGGCGATGTTAGACGCCTCGACCGCGACCCGGATCGCGCCGTCCTGCTCGGCCCGGATGCCGTAGCGCATCTGGCGCAAGAGCACCTTATCGCCCTTACGCTCCCACCTGAGGACGAGGTCGCCCACCGCAGAGCCGGCGTAGCCGCCGGCAGGAGTGCCTCGCAAGGTGGTGATCCACAGGAACTCCCGGCCCAGCATTGCAGAGGGGATTTCGAAGAGCAGCTTCTCGGCCTTCCGGTGGACGCGGAACACGCCCTCTTGCGTGGTGAAGTCCTTGGTGACCACCTCTTCGAACGGGCGTGGCTTGGTTTGCTGGGATTGGCCGGGTCTGGGCTGACGGCCGCCGGCTGCCGGCGGATCGGGCGGATCGGGCGGCTGGGCAACCGCCGACGCAGCGAGGACCAGTGAGAAGACGAGCGAAGAAAGACCGGGCAGACGAACCATGCCTAGATGCTATCCGGTTTTCGCGCGTTGCGGTTCCCGGCTGCAGTCATCCCGAGCGAAGCTGAGGGATCGTCGAGCTACACCCATGTCGTGGAGGCCCTTGCTTCCGCTTCGCTCTGTCGGTACGCCGGACCTCGCTTCGGGTAGCCCGTGGATGGTTCGTGCCGCGGGAAGGGCGGTCGTCATCCGGGGCAAGAACCATCCCCTGGCTACCGCCCAAGCGTGGAAGAGATCATGCAGGGCGGGCACGCATCGCCGCATGGCCTTCCCTTCCGATCGGGCACTTACTCGCTCAGTCGCGCCAACAGCTCCTTGATGAAGAACTCGCAGTCGGTCACGATCCCTACCGCTTGGTGGGTTCCCCGGTCGGTGAGTTTGATGACGGTGTCGGCGTCGCTGTCCACACAGTAGGTCTTCACGCTGGCGGGAAGGATGTTGCCGGTGGCGACGCTGTGGAGCGTCGTGGCGACCATCAGGGCGACCCCGAGGCCGCCGATATGGGCGCGCATGGCGTCTTGGCCGGCGACGTTGTCGGTGATGGTGTCGGGCAGGGGGCCGTCGTCTCGGATCGAGCCGCACAGCACGAAGGGGATTCCCTTACGCACGCAGGTCGCCATAACGCCCCTTCGAACGAGGCCCTGCTCTACGGCCGCCCGGATGGAACCCGCTCTTCGAACCCGGTTGATCGCCCGCAGGTGGTGTGTGTGACCATGAGGCACACCCTGCCCTTTCGTTAGGTCGATGCCGAGGCTCGTCCCGAGCATGTCGGCCTCGATGTCGTGGGCGGCGAGCGCGTTTCCGGCGAAGAGGACGTCGATCCAGCCTCGTTCGATCAGTTCTGAAAGCTGTGGACCGCAACCGCTGTGGATTATCGCCGGACCCCCGACGAGCAGCACCTTCTTCCCCGCCTCCTTCGCGTGGCGGATAGTCTGAGCGCAATGGGCGATCATGCGTCCTTTTGGTCGCTCGCTGCTGATCTCGCTGGACATGAACCGGAACTCGTCCTCGTCCATCTCCTCTTCTTCCAGCGGCAGCACCCGCACCCCTTCGAAGCCAACGACCAAGCGATCGCCCGCCCGGACGCGGTGCATCGGGCAGGTCTCCGCACGCCAGCGGTCGCCGTCGCGGAAAACGCGGATGCCGCAGTCCATCTCGAGGTTCTCCACCGGCACCCAATCCCCTTCCACCCGCACGTCGGTGGAAAAGTTCGTGGTGCTGTAGAAGTCTTCCGGCAGTACGCCGTCGACGTCCGCGAGCGCGAGTCGGGCATCTTCATCGGCGAAGCGCGCGCCGAGGACCGCGGCCTCGTCGAGGGCGCTGTCGAGCGCGGACTGCGCCTCGGCCTGGAGGATCAGCTCGACGAGCGAGGTCTCGTGGGCGGCTTCGCCGACGCGGAATCGCTTGAGCTGAAAGGTCACGCCGTGCCGATCGAAAATGGCCAGGACCTTGGCGAGAGTGTTTTCGTCGAGGAGGTGGCCTTCGAGCGAGAGGCGTTCGGTGACCATGCGGACCGAGTCTACCGCTCGGACCGACCCCTACTCCTTCGCAGAGCGAAGGGCCTCCAACAGTTCCTGCTGGCTCTGGGTGAGGGTCAGATCGCCGCGGGTCCGTTCGATCACTGCACGGAGAGCGTCGCAGGTGCGTCGCAGGCCGCCAGTGAGCGAATCGGGGTAGTCGAAAGTGATGAGGTCGTCGTAGATGGTTTCCATCGCGCCGAGAAGGCGCTCGGCGCTTTCGTAGCGGCCCTTTCGCATCTCGTCCAGAACGTAGCGGCGTGCCTCGCTGGCGGCCTCGCCCATCCCGTTCAGGTAAGCCGCCGGGCCGACTCCGAGCGAATCGAGGGTCGGCAACGGCGCCGCGTGGACCATCGCCAGCAGCGCGGCGGCTTCCACCATCTCCTTCTCGGCGTCCTGGAGGTAGCCGGCATAAAAGAGTTCGGGATGCGGTCGAAGGTCCTCGCGCGCCTTCGTGGCGATTGTTCGGGCTTCTCCCATGAGCCGTGCCGCTTCGTCGAACTGGTGCCGGTGGACGTGGCGAATGCACTTCGAGCAGGTCTGGATGAGCAGCCGCGTCGAGGCGAGCGCACGCTCACGAGTCTGGTGCATCGCATCCATACGCTCGCGAAGAGCGGCGACGACGTCGTCCCATCCTGGGTTCGCCATGCCCCGAGTCTACACCGGATCGGCGACGGCGTCTCGCCTATCGACCTGCGCCGACTTTCCCCGCAGAGCGTCCTCATACATCCGGACATAGTCGGCCGCGCTGCGGCTCCAACCGAAGTCTTCGCGCATGCCTGCTTCGACGACGCTCGCCCACTTGGACGGGTCTGCATAGGTTCGGCATGCTCGCTCGACGGCTTCCACCAGCGCTTCGGAGGTCTTGGCCTCGAAGACGAAGCCATTCCTGCCCTCGAAGACGCTGTCGGCGAGACCGCCGGTCCTTCGGACGATGGGCACCGAACCGTAGCGCATCGCGATCATCTGGCCGAGCCCGCACGGCTCGAACGCGCTCGGCATGAGGAAGGCGTCGACCCCCGAATAGATTCGCTGAGCGAGTTGGACGTCGAAGCGCTCTGCGAGGACCACCCGTTCGGGTCGTCGCGAGTGCCATTGGTTGAGACTCCTCGCGGCCCACGGATCGCCGGTGCCGAGCACGACGAGCGAGCAGCCGAGGTCGAGGAGCCTCTCCATGCCGCCCAGGATGAGATCGAAGCCCTTTTGCTCGCTGAGCCTGCTGACCACACCGAGCAACGGGCCGCCTCCTTCGAGGCCGAACTCCTCAAGGAGTGCTTGTCGGCACACCGCCTTGCCGCCTCGGTCGTCGCTCGAGTAGCGCGCTGTGATGTCGGGATCGGTCGCGGGGTCGAAGACTTCGGTGTCGATCCCGTTCAGGATCCCTCTCAGCCGGCCCTGCTCGGCCAGCCAGGCCATGAGTCCCTCGAGCCTGCAGCCGTACTCGGGGGTCTGAATCTCGCGGGCGTAGGTCGGGCTCACGGTGTTCACTTGATCGGCAAACACGCACCCTGCTTTGAGGAAGTTCACCGAGCCGAAAGTTTCGAGCTGGTGCATGTTGTAAAGGCTCCGCGGCAGGCCCACCCGGTCGAGGGTATCGGCTCCGAACTCGCCCTGGTAGGCGAGGTTGTGGACGGTGAAGACGGAGGCCACGCGATCCCAATCCGGGCCGGGGGCTTCCCTCATCAGCACCGGGATGAAGCCGGTATGCCAGTCGTGCGCGTGGACGACGTCCGGTAGCCATCCGGTTGCCGTCTGCATCCGCAGCGCTGCCTGAGAAAAGTCCAGATAGGCGTTGCGGCCCGGGGAGTACACGGAGCGGCTGTCCTCTACGAGGTCGAACGCTTCTATCCCACCGATGAGCCATAGGTCGAGGCCCTGGGCTTCGCTATGCCAAAGCGTCGCCCGCCAACCCTCGACCTCGAACTCCCCAGCGGGCTCGACAGTCCACTGGGGGTCCTCGATCACCATACGGTAAGCAGGCATGAGAACGCGGACATCGTGGCCGAGGCCGGCAAGCGCTTTGGGCAGTGACCCGGCGACGTCGGCCAGCCCACCGACCTTGGCAAAGGGTGCCACCTCAGCGGCGACGAACAGGACCTTCAAGAAATCTTCACCACAACCGTCATTGGACGCGCATTATGGCCCTGCTTGATCGAACTTTCCTTCACTAAATGGAATTGTCGGCGGATCGACGCAGCCGTCTCTAAGGTCTTGCCGAAGCCGCGTCGCGTGTCAGCGAGCCGATATCGATGATGAATTGTCCCCCTCCGCCCCCGGCGGAGACGTTCGGAAGACGTCCATCCCATTTCTCGATCCATTCCCGGGCGATGACGAGGCCGCCGCCGCTCACCTTGAGGGCCTCGGCGTTCAGTTTCGCGGCCTCGGCGGTTCCTTGAGCGCGAGCAATCTCGGTCTGTTTCTGGAGTTCGGCCTGCTGAAGAACGTACTTCTGCTTCTCGGCCTCTTGCTGGGCAACCTGCTTCGATTCTATGGCTTTGTTGAATTCGGGAGAAAAGTCGAAGTTGACGATCGAGAGTCCCTGGGGGTCGACGATGATGTTATAGTCGTCGAGCCGTTTGATGATCTCGGTTTCGACTTCGGCCTTCACCTCGGCCCGTTTGCGGATGAGTTCCTCGGCGGTGTAGCGCGACGTGACGACCTTGAGGCTTTCTTGAACGGTCGGGTCGATGACCCGCTGCTTATACATCAGGCCAACCCGGCTGTAGACTTGGCCCACTTTGGCGGGGTCGATGCGGAAGTTCAGTGCCAAGGTGGTCGTGACCACCTGGAGGTCTCGGCTCGCCGCGCTCGCTTGCGATTCCTCCTTCTGGGTCCGGGTTTCCATCAGTTCGATGCTGTTCACACCAGGGACGATCATGTGGATGCCCGGTCCGAGCACGCCTTCCACGGCACCGAACCTGAGCCGGACCGCGCTGTATCCCGCCGGGACCTGCACGACACCCGCCCAGATAATGCCGCCCACCACCAGGAGGATGCCAACCATTCGGGCGGTCCACTCGAGCGGCTTGAGGTTGACCTTCTCGCTCGTCTGCTGGTGGAGGCCCCGGAACAGGAACGAAACGACGATGATGACGATGCCAAAGAAAACGGCGCCCATGGTTACACTTAGGGACGGCCAGACGCGACCAGGGGTTGCGGATGGTTCAGCGGGCGACTTCGATGCGGATGCCGCCGATCACGTTGTTGCTGCCCAACAGAATGGCCCGGGTTGCGCGGAGGCGATTCCCCTCGGCGACGACCTTGGCCTCCTTCGGTGGGTTCTGCAGGTCCGTCTCGGTGCGGCCTTCGAGGGTTCGGTTCGTCGAGCCGATGATCCGGCCGTCACGATCGGCGATGGTGACCTGGTCGAATCGTCCGGCCTGGGCGATGCGGGTCGCATAGGCCGAAGCCCGCCGCGGCGCATCTAAGTCGAGCAGGAGCGGCTCGCTGGCTGCGGCAAGGGCGTCGGCCGTCCTGCCGAGCATTTCGCGACGGGCTGCCTCCGTTCGAAGCCCGCCAAGCCAACTTTGAATGAGGAAGGCGAGGAGCACCACCGCACCGGCGATGGCGATCTTCGCAGGCGTCGAGAGCCCCTTCGGTTTCTCGGCAGGCCCGACCGGTGCTTCGTTGGGGGCTTCATCCATTCGATCAGTTTACGCCCTAGAGTCTGTCCCCTGCGAAGGTCATCGCTGCGACAGCGCCATGACCAGAGCATCTCGGTTCTTCCGCGCCATCTGGAGCGAAGGATCGAGCCGGATTGCTCGCTCGTAAGCATCGAGCGCTTCGTCATACCGCTCCAGCTGATAGAGCATGTTCCCCCTCAGCAAATGGGCCTCGGCCCATCCCGGCTCGAGCCGCACCACTGTGTCGAAAGCGTTCATCGCCTCATCGAGATGTCCGAGCGCGTAGTGGATGTTCGCTCGAAGTAGGTGTGCTTCGGCGCTTCGGGGAAGCACGTCGAGAGCCTGCCGGACCGCCGTCAGGGCGCGCTTGGGCTCGCGGGACTCGAACAGGCGTTCGGCAAGGTAGATGAGGTCGGTCGCGCTGGCGACCTTCGCGCGAAGTTCGCCGGTACGAGTGATCTCACCCCTCACGGGGTCGATCGCTTCAGCACGCTCGTAGGCCTCCAGGGCGCCTTCCGGATCGCCGGCGCGCTCCAGGACTTCGGCGAGCGCGTGCAGGGCAGGGATCGACATCGGGTCGTTCTCGAGCGCCTTCAGGCACGCGTCTTCGGCGGCGGAGAACCGGCCTCTTTCTACCTGGACGGCGACCAGATCCAGCAGAGCCGGGATGGAGGCGGGGGCCTCGTTCACGCAGCGAATCCGATCCATCTCGATCGTCTTCATGAGGGTCGAATAGCGCTCTCTCACGCGCCCCCCGCTGGAGTCCAGGGAAAGGGCTCGGCGGGCCTCTTCGAGCGCCTCCTTCCAGCGGCCTACACGGTTGAGAAGTTCGGCCTTCGCGATCGGGTACTCCGCGTTATCCGTTGCAAGCTGGATGGCAATGCCCAAGAGGTGAAGGGCCTCGTTGGACTGGCCAGTCTTGGCGGCCTCCTCAGCTCTGTGGAAGTAGTCCTCCGAATCGGGTGGTTTCGGCACGATCGGGGTGCCCTCGCTCATGAGTTCGGGGTCCAGGGCGTAGGCTTGCTGGGCCTCCACCACGGCATCGTCCGACCGGCCGAGAGCCTGAAGCACCTCGGCGAGGGCGAGGCGGGCTTTCGCATTCTCCGGGTCCAATTCGAGGGACCGCCGGAGATGGGGCTCGGCTTCGGCATGGCGATCGAGCTGATGGAGGGTTCTGCCTAGCTGGAAAGGAGCGTACGGATCGTTCGGATCGAGTTCGGCGGCCCGCTGAAACTCCTCGCAGGACTGCTTCTTCCGCCCTTTGCGGGCGAGCATCGCCCCGCGGCCGATATGCGGGGCGGCGTACTGGCTATCACATCGTATGGCCCTTTCGTAAGCCTTTATCGCGTCGTCGGTCTTGCTCATGTTCGCCAGGACATTCCCGTGGAGGTTGTGCGCCCTGGCGTTCATGGCGTCGAGATTGACCGTTTGGTTAATCGCTTTCAGCGCTTCGTCGTAGCGCTTCGCCTTCTGTAAAATCCTCGCTCTGCGAAGGTGTGCCTCGGGGTCTCCTGGGCGCAGGCTTACTAGTCGGTCGGCGTCGACGAGCGCTTCGTCGAGACGGCCGGCAAAGCGGTGGATGTCCGCGCGACAGCCGAGCGCCAGGGCGCAGTCAGGGTCAAGGCGGAGGGCCGTCTCGCAGTCCTGCAAGGCATCGTCCGTGCGATCGAAAGTCCACAGCACGCGAGCCCGCCAGCCAAAAGGGTGGGCGAAGTTCTCATCGAAGGTGGCTGCGCTCGTGGCCGATTCGAGGGCTGCCTCGTCTAGACCGAGGGCGAGATAGGCCGCGCTCTCGAGTATGAGCATTTCCCGGCCGGAATCAGACTTCTGGAGGATCGACAGTGCCTCCTCGAAGTCTCCGCCGATAAAACTGCAAGCCGCTAAACCGGTCACGGAGTCGGCATCATGGGGGTCCAGTTGCAGAGCACGGCTATACACGTCGGCGGCTTCCGGATCGCGTCCGCCCCGGAGCGCGTGGCCCAGAGAGCGGAAGAAATGGGGACTTTCGGTGGTCTGTTCCGCGCGACTCAGAGACTCGGCCGCATCGTTGAAGTGGCCCAGCGCGAGTTGCGAGAGCCCGGTGAGATAGTACGTGAGCCGGTCATCGCTCGCCAGAAGACCCTCGAAAGTCGTCAGCGCTTCTGCGAACCAGCCGCTTCGAGCCAGGACCAAACCATGTGCGAACCGAAGCTCGCGTGAGGTCGGCTCCAACTCGAGGCCGCGCTCGAGTGCTCTTACGGCTTCGGTCGTCCGACCGAGTTCCATGAGCGCGAGTCCCCGGTTGTGGTGGGCCTCGATCAGATTTGGATCTCGCTCGATCGCGCGGTCGAAGTAGGGCAGCGCCTCCTCGAGGCGACCCATCTTTGCCAGTATGGCCCCGCGCGCCAGGGGAACCAGCGGAGTGGACATATCGAGCGACCCGGCTTTACGAAGGTCCTCCAGCGCGGCCTCGTACCGTGAGAGTTCACAAAGCGCGAGTGATCGGTTGAGGTGCAACGAGGCCAAACGGACCTCGCCCGGACGAACGGAGCCGATCGCCTGGTCGTAGACGGCGACGCGCGCGGTGGGGTCGGCCTCGTCCTCGGCAAGGGCGATCCAACGCGCGATTTCATCCTCTCGGGAGGAACCAGCTTGCGCCATCGGATTCCAAGATACACGAACGGCTAGCCGACTGTGCCGATCAGGTAGGCGATGCCCATCATCTCGCGGTCGGCCCCGTTGCCGAACTTGACTGGAACCGGAGTCCTTCCCTCGTTGCGGCCACTATGCTTCCCATTATCGTAGGTGAACTCCGCTCGGAGTCGCGAGCCCTTCGGCAGGCCGATCGGAGTCGGGAAAAGATAGCTGCCTATCCAGATCGGATTCCATTTGTAGATGCCCAAGGCGATCTTCCGGCCGCCCTCGGGGAGGATCAGGTCGACGACGATCTGGCTGCAGAAGAGTCGAGCTTCGGGATAAAGCCCAAAGAGGAGGCTGTCCTCTTCGATCTCGACCGTTTCGGTCAAGGTCGGCGTGCCTTCGGGAGGGATCAGGAAGTCGGTGCGAGTGCGACTCACCCACCGTGCTTTCGACGGGGGTTCGGTCGTGAAATAGAGGGCGATCTCGATTCCTGCGTCCTCGGGCTTGCCGGTCGGCTGATACAGAACCTGGACCGCCAAGTCCTTGGCCGTGACCTCCGCAGAGGCCATTCGTGGGAACCATGGGGGATATCCTGGGGCCCACGTGGCCAGGATGTTCAAGTTCGTCGGGTCCCCGAGGTAGGGCCGGAGCGAACCATAGGTGTCGATCCCCGCACCCGATCGATCTCTTCGCGCCAGCTGTCCGACCGCGTCTTGTGCGACCAGGACGTGGCGTACGGCCTTCGGGGCCAGTGGGCGCACGTCGACGGCCCGGATTCGTCGCCCCAGCGCCGCCCCGGATGGCAGCGTGTAAGCGCGCCAGTACGCCAGCCCTTCCGCCTTGACCGGTTTGGGCTTGGGAAGCTTCAGCACGAGATCGGGCTCACCGAGGCTCCAGACAGGGGCGGGCGGCGGTAGCTCGATCTTGGGCCCCTCGGGCGTGCCGAGGCGAACCCACTCCTGAATCGTGACAACCTCCTCATCTGTGAGCGCTTCTTGCAAGGCGATGGTCCCGAAGTCGGAGTGCATGTGGGTCGGCGGCATGCTCCTGATCATCGCGATGGTCCGGACGAGGGAGGCCCGTTTCATCACGTCGGTGTAGGTGACGAGAGGGAAGGGCGCGTGGCCGCTTTCGACATGGCAAGAGAGGCACTTCTGGCGGAACATCGGCGCGATATCGGCCGAGAAAGTGGGATCACCCGTTCGCTTGACAGGCGCCGGTCGATCGGGAGGGGTGTGCTGCTGGCGGCTCAGGCCGTAGGCGAGGACGGGCAGGGCGAGAAGGGCGAGGATGGGACGCATCAGGCAAGAAGCTTCTCCACGACGGATCCGGAGACGTCCGTTAAGCGGAAGTTCCGGCCCATGTGTTTGTACGTCAGGCGCGTGTGATCGAGTCCCATCAAGTGCAGTATCGTCGCGTGCAAGTCGTTCACGCTGACCGGATCTTCGACGATCGAGTAACCCAATTCGTCGGTTGCGCCGATTGCGACGCCAGGCTTGATGCCGCCGCCGGCCATCCACAAGGTGAATGCCTTGGGGTGGTGGTCTCGGCCAGGATAGGGCGAGCCGCCACGCCCCTCGTTGATCGGAGTCCGACCGAACTCGCCGGACCAGACCACGATGACGTCGTCGAGCAGCCCGAGCCTCTTGAGGTCCTTGACCAGCGCCGCCGCCGCGCGGTCGGTCTGGCGGCACATCGTCGAGAGACCCTCGCGAATGTCGCTATCCGCGCTCGTTCCGTGATGATCCCACCCGCGATGGTAGAGCTGGACGAATCGGACTCCCCGCTGAACCAGCCGCCGTGCGAGCAGGCAATTGTTGGCAAATGAGGCTTTGCCGGGCTCAGTCCCGTACAGTTCGTGGACCTCGGCGGGCTCCTTCGCGATGTCCATGAGTTCGGGCACGCTCGTTTGCATCCGGTACGCCATTTCGTACTGGGCGATGCGGGTCTCGATCTCGGGATCGCCGACCGAATCGAGCCGGAGCCGATTCAGATCGCGGATGGCATCGAGAGTGTCTCGCCGGATTTCGCGGCTCACTCCGTCGGGGTCCGACACGAAGAGCACGGCATCGCCTTTCGACCGGAACTCGACACCTTGGTAGACCGTGGGAAGGAAGCCGCTGCCCCAGCACGACTTCCCGCCATCCGGATTGTTAATACCCGAGAGCAGCACGACGAAACCGGGCAAGTCAGCGTTATCCGATCCTAACCCATAGGTTAACCAGGAGCCCATGCTGGGCCGCCCGGGAAGTTGGAAGCCAGTGTTCATGAAGATCTGGGCAGGCGCGTGATTGAACTGCTCCGTGTGCATCGAGCGCACGATCGCAATATCGTCGGCGACTTCCTTGAGATGCGGCAGCAGTTCGCTGATTTGGTGGCCCGATTGTCCGACCTTATCGAACTTATAAGGGGAGCCGAGGAGGCGAGGTTTGCCCCGAATAAAGGCGAAGCGCTCGCCCTTGAGTAGCTCCTCAGGGCAGTCCTGACCGTCGTACTTCACGAGAGTCGGTTTGCCATCGAACATATCGAGCTGCGAGGGCGCGCCGGCCATAAACAAGTAGATGACGGCTTTGGCTCGGGCTTTGAAATGGGGCGGCTTCGGGGCAAAGGGGTCCGTCCGGGCTTGCTCTTGGAGCGCTGCCAAGACCGGCTCCGAGAGCATCGAGGTCAGGGCAAGGCCACCGATGCCATAGCCGACCTCCTTGAAGAAGGTTCGGCGCGTAATGCGGCGGAGGATTTCTCGCTCGGGCGAATCCATGGATTCAGTGTAGCCGAAGGCGCCGGATTACCGGCTTTTTGGGCTACGGGAACCATCGGCCCGATAAAAAGATTGCTCTAAATACCGGTCGACCTAAAGAACTCCGCTCAAGCGACCGAATTGAAAACTAAGGTTGTGGCCAGGAAGCGATTCCGGCCGACGTCCCAGACGAACCGCAAGGTTCCGTCCTAGCGCAAGAAACGAAGCAAAGAGTCTCCGGGCCGATTTTGTCCTCTCCTATCGGTCCGGATTTTTTCTTGTTTCAGGGGCCAATTCGCGTGCCTTGTCGGCGAAGGCGATCGCCGTATGGACGAACTCGGCGTGCGACCAGGTGAGGGGCGACACGGAGAGCGGTTCGCCGGTCTCGGGGTGGAACTGCTCGGGAAGGACTCCGGTGGAGGTGGCTCGCCGCACGACCCAGTCCAAGATCCGTCGAGGTTCTTCGAGATCGGAGGACGTCTTGGACGAGACCAAGAGGTTCTGAGCCCGCCACAACGTGCAGATTGGCCACGGATTGCCCGGGTAGGCATCGGTGCGCCGGAAGTAGTAATCCCCTTCGTAACGGGCGAGCCCGCCGACCGGAGTTCGCACCGAGAGCCGATCGACCACGACGCTGAGAGTCGTTTCGAGTCGGGGATCACCCGGATCGAATAGTCCGAACCGAGCGACGCCGAGCACCGAGGCGTCGACCGTCCGATCGGGTTCGAGTCTCCCGGTCGGAGATTGGAAAAGGCGTCGGAAGAAGACCCCCCGGTTCGCATCGAAGAGGTGCTCGAAGAGCGCGTCCCGAACTTCCCCGGCAGCTTCCTCTAGACTGTGGGCGAGGTCGTCGCCGGCTTCGCCGGCGCTTTGCGCCGCCGCTCGCAGGGCGGCGGCAACCGAGGCAACCGTGAAGGTGTGGATACCGCGGCGCTCTTCCCAGAGATCCCAACTAGGCAACGGCAGGCCCGTTTGTGGGTCGCGGTACTCCATCAAGTACCTCGCAGCGGGTCGCACCAGGTCGCGGTACAAGTCCGGATGGAATCCGCGAGCCATGTGGCGGCATGCGGCGAGGACCACGAGCGCCGTTTCGTCTTCTTGAAAGGGCACTTCAGCATGCCCGTCGACCACCCAGGGATGCCAACTCGCGCCGACAGTGCCGTCGGGGCCGTACTTTTGGAGGAAGGCCGGTCGATCACGAGGAAGGATCCGCAAGCAAAATTCGAAGAACCGCCTGCTGATGTCCACGAGGCCGACCTCGTCGAAGATCGTGCTCACGAATGCGCCGTCCCGGGGCCACATGTAGGCATAGGTGGCTCGATTGGTCGCCATGATGTCGCTGTCGGTCGCCGCGATGACGGCCCCGCCCCGATCGACGTGGCTGGTCATGATGGCCAGGCTCTGTCGGACCAAAGCCTGGACCCCGCTCGACAGTCCTTCCAGTCGCCGATCGAGTTCGGTGGGCAGCCAGGCGGACCATCGCCGAGTCTCTTCGTCCAGGACATCTTCGACCGGACGCCCTCGTACGGTCGCCAACAGCCCCGACACCTCATCGAGGTCAGCGCCTGCCACGAGTGCGTAGCTGGCGTGAGTTGGGCGGTCTGCTACCGTGCTCGCCTGGATGCAGAAGGTCGAGTCGACGCTGCCCTGCGCGATCGGGTTCATGCTCAGGTGGCCGTCTTCGGCATCGCGCCAGGTCCCTTCTTTGCCGTCGAAAGCCTTGATTCCGGTCGCATACTCGACGAGGCCGCCCTCGTCGGTCCATCCGGCGCAAAGGATCCAGTGGGGCCCTTTGTAGTGGATTACCGCATCGAGGAACGGGTTGTAGAAAGCCGTATCACCGATGTCGGTTTCGGCCAGGCGGAGGTCCTGTGAGAAGAAGATGCGGATCGGACCCTCTCGTTCGGAGGCGATCTGAATCTGGCGCAAGAAGACGTTCGACTCAACGAGGACCGATTCCCGCAACTCAAGGACAAGCCCGGGCCGCCGAAGGCGGGAAACGGCCACCAGCGAACCCGGCACGTACGACTGTTCGCAGATCCATTCGGAGCCGTCACACCAGGAAAACGATCCACCTGCGTACACGCCCATCCGAATGGAGTAGCCGGCCAAGTGATTGAATTTGCCGACAAGAGGATAGAAGAGATCGCGGATCGCTCCCCGATCGTCGAGGTTCAGCAGCAGGCTTCCGTTGCCGAGCACGATCGGTCGGGGCATGGCACGATTGTGGCAGGCCACGATCGGAACGTCCGCCTTCCGCCCGGTGTAGAAGTCTTGAGACCAATCAGAATGCAGACCTCGATGTCAGCCTCCTATCCCCTGCATCAGCCGATCGGCGCGCTTATGCGCCCGCTCGAACCGCTGCAGGTCGAGGACAGCCTCCAGGTCGCAGCCGAACGGATGCGTGAAGAGGGCATCGAGATCGTTCCCGTTGCTCGGGGCGACGCTTACGTGGGGGCGATCACTCCGGCTTCGCTGGTCCGTGCCGTCGGTGCGGGGCACTCGCCGCTCGAAGCGGTGGGAGATCATGTCGACCCATACTGGCCCGCGATGCCGGGCTACGCGCTCGCAGTCGAGGCTTTGCGGTTGCTCGAGGACTTGCGGGTCCCCGTCGTCGTCGTGCTCGACGGCGCCGGCTCGGTCGCAGGGCTCTTCTCCGGCGCGAACCTGGTGGCTCCGCCCCCAGATCCGATCAGACCTCGGCTCGTCGGTGGGATGGCGACTCCTTTGGGTGTCTACCTTACCAACGGCGTCGTGGCCGGGGGCGCGCCGAAGTGGGCTTTGGTGCTGACAGGCGCGCTTCTCTTTTTGCTGTTCGTCATCGCGAACGTGGTGTCCGGCCAGGTTCACGACTGGAGTCGCTCGATCGCCATGAGTCCGGATCTCCGGGTCGGGCTCGCGGGTGGGCTGGCCGCCGTGCTCTTCTTCGCCGGGCTTCGTCTGTCGCCGATCGCGGGGATCCACGCTGCCGAGCATATGGTGGTCCATGCGATCGAGAGAGGCGAGCCACTGAACGTGGAAGTCGTCTCACGGATGCCGAGGGTCCATCCTCGATGTGGGACCAATTTGGCGGCGGGAGCGATGCTCTTCATCGGCGTGTCGAGTGGTAATTGGTCGCCCGACCCCGACTTGCGCCTCCTCGCTGCCGTCCTCGTTACGCTCGTTTTCTGGCGTCCGCTCGGCTCGATGCTTCAGTACTTTGTAACAACCAAACCTCCCACTCGCGCCCAAATCGAGATGGGGATCGCGGCGGGACGGGAACTGCTCGATCGCTACCAGCGCGGCCCGACCGGCGTGCCCGGAATCGGCGCCCGCCTATGGAACAGCGGTCTTCCCCAAATCATCCTCGGCTCATCTGCGGCAAGCCTCCTCGTCTACGGCCTCGCGGCATGGACCGGCTTCGAAGCACTGACGCGGGTATACTTCTAGGCTCGCCCGCAAGGGCTTTCGGAGATTCAGTTGGACTCGAAGACCATTTACTACATCGTTTTGGGGCTCGCGGTGCTCGTCGCCATCGTGTTCGCGCTCTTGATCTTCGTGACCGGCAAGGGCGATGCCATGTCGGGCGGTAGCGGCTCGATACGAACCACGTTCAAAGGGAGGGCGACCTTCGACGATGCGGTTTCGAACCTGACGCTCTGGCTGGGTGCGGGATTCATCGTGCTGATGCTCCTTCTCGACTGGATGGGCACCCAGATCTTCCCGCGAACCTGAAGCGATTATCTGTGGAGTGCGCCGGCTTGACGACGCTTTGAATGGCGCGGGCTTGACCGCGCGAACGGCGCACCGGAAGTCGCCGCAGCTACCAACCGAAGATCAATTCGGCTTCTGGTGCTTCCGGCTTAGGGAACCAGCGCGACGGCTCCTCAGCCAGCGAACTTGTAGCCGATCCCGCGCAGGGTGATCAGCCGCGTCGGCTTGGCGGGATCGGGCTCGATCCGCTCTCGCAGCCAGTGGATATGCACGTCCACCGTGCGCGAGTTTACGAACGCGTCCAGCCCCCACACCCGGTCGAGCAGGGTGTCGCGCGAGAACACTTGGCCCGGATTCTGGGCGAGGAAGTGCAGCAGGGCGAACTCCTTGGGCGAGAGGGACAGCGCGTTGCCGCCGAGCGTGACTTCGTGAGTCTTGGGGTCGATCTTCAAGTTGCCTGATTCGACGACCCTCATGGGTTCCGTTCCCCCACTCGACCGCCTGAGCAAGGCTCGAACTCTGGCCGCGAGTTCGGCGAGGTTGAACGGCTTGACGACGTAGTCGTCGGCGCCTAGTTCGAAGCCGGCGATGCGATCGTTTTCACCAGCGCGGGCAGTGAGGAACAGGATCGGGACCTTGCTCTCCTTGCGAACGGCCTTGCAGAGGTCGAAACCCGAACGCTCGGGCAGCATGACGTCCAGGATCAGGAGGTCGGGCCTGGCCTGCTTGTAGAGGCGCATTCCGTCTTCGGCGGTGGCGGCGGTGAAGACGCTGTAACCTTCTCGGCGCAGCTTCGTCTCGACCGTTTCGAGAATCGTCGGTTCGTCGTCGACCAGTAGGACCTTCATGATGCGATGATTTCTACGTTCGCGCGGGGAACGAAGACCTCATCGCCATCCTCCAATTTGGCCCTAAGCACGCGCACCTCGGTGCCGGATTCGACGACCATCAGCTGCGCGGGCAGTTCGGTCACCGTTCCCAGCCGTCCGAAGAACGGCTCACGAATCACGCGAATCGGCGTTCCGATTCCCAAGATCAAGCCCTTGGCGGATGAGGAGGGGGCGTCCCCGACCTTGTCCAGTGGAACGATCACTTCCGGCCGGATGACTCCGGCGCGAATCTGAGTCGCTCCATTGATGCTTGCCGTCGAACCTTCGAGCGTCTTCAGCAAGTCGAACGTCCGTTCCGCCATTGCGAGGTGCCCGAACCCTTCCGTGACCATCACGGTGGTTTCGACCGCCTCCTGCCCTGTGATCGCGACCCCGATGTCGTACCCGAGGTATTGGATCAGGTCGCTGTCCTTGATGCCGCCGGCGACGATCCCGACCACACCGGTCTTCGCTGCCCTTTCGAGCGCGTCGTAGGTCACCCCACTCCCGCCCACCAGGATTTTTCCTTGGTCATCGGGTTGGATCTTCGATGCGTCGAGTGGCTCTTTCGGGCCGGAGACCGCAACTCGGATCGCCCCGTGTCGCTCGCCGCCGACACCGAAGATGCCCTGGACCATACCGCCGCGGGTTTCCACGACGACCCCTTCTTCCGGGATGACTTCGGCGATCGTGCCCTTGATGTAGGCGCTTACGCTGACCGGGATCGGCGCTTCGCGAACCAGGATTTGGCCCGAGACGGTAGAGATCGACTCGACAGTGCCCGTGTAGTCCGACAAGATCGTCTGCTTGCCTAAGCCGAGGAATCCCTTCGTTTGGGCGATGATCACTCCCTTTTCGATCGGGTCGCCGACCTTCAGTTGGAAGAAACTCTCGACTTCGCGAGGTTCGACACCCAGCTTTTCGGCCAGCTTGATCGTCTGCAGGATGCCCGGCAGCAGGGCTTGGGCGACCACGTCGTCGGGTCCGACGGTGTCACCGACCCGGACGAGAACTTCGCCCTTGATCGGCAGTCGCCGCGTTCGGCGAACGACCATGTCGCCGCTCACCGTCAAGCCGGGGGTATACGCATTGCCCAAAAAGACTTCCTCCTTCGCGCGAGCGAAGATTGTAGCATAGGGCTTCGGAACGGATTTTCAACCTGCGGAAGCCGCTCGACGGCTCGACGAAGGTGAGGATACGGCTCAATTGTTAAGAGACCGTTTCCGGAACAGTGGAAACGGATCGGCCGACCGCCCGCGAGATGAGGCGCAGGTTTGCCATGAGGTCGTCGAAGGCTGCCGGATCGAGGGCCTGCACCCCGTCCTTGACCGATTCGGAGGGCCGAGGATGAACTTCCACGAGCAACGCATCGGCGCCGGCAGCAACCGCGGCAAGGGCCAAAGCAGGAACCCAGTCGCTCCGCCCCGCGGCATGCGAGGGATCGACCGCCACGGGCAGCCAAGAGAGAGACTTGACTGCAGGCACCGCCGTCACGTCGAGGGTGTTGCGGGCGGTTGGCTCGAACGTGCGGATGCCCCTTTCGCAAAGGACGATTCTCTCGCTTCCTGCCAAGGCGACGTACTCGGCGGCGAGGAGCCACTCCTCGTAGCGGGCGCTCATCCCGCGCTTGAGCAGAACCGGCATACCGCTCGCCCCGGCCTCCTTGAGGAGGTCGAAGTTCTGCATGCTTCGCGCCCCGATCTGCAGGATGTCGACGTGCCTGGCGACTATGTCCACTTCACGCGGGTCCATGACCTCCGACACGGTGAGGAGGCCGCTCTCGAGGGCGGCGTCGCGCAAAAGGACCAGGCCAGTGACACCGAGCCCCTGGAACCCGTAAGGAGACGTGCTCGGCTTAAACGCTCCGCCGCGAAGCACTTTTGCACCTGAGCGGGCAACGTGCCGCGCCGCCGCCGTGATCTGGTCTTCGCTCTCCACCGAGCAGGGGCCTGCCATGACGACGATCTCCCCGCCCCCGAACACGACGTCGCCGACGAGGACCGTCCTGGTGTCCCGCGCCATCCTGGCCACAAGGCGATAGGGGCGCTCCAACGGGACGACACGCTCGACGGCAGGATCGGCTCTGAGACGGGAAACGGTGTCGGGCTGCGGTTCGCCGATCGCAGAAGCGACGAGGACTTCACGCCCGGCGTCGTGCGTGGTTGCTACCTCGAAGCCGGCGCAAGACAGCCAGTCGCGAAGCCGCAGCGCTTCATTCGGGCCTGCGGTGGCTCGGAGAACGACGATCAAACCGCCACTCCCTGTGCCACTACCGAGCGAAGTGCGCGGCCCAGCCGCTCGATCTGCGACTCGATACCGATGCTGATTCGAAGGTGATTTGGCGCCCCGAGGGCGTCCCCCGGCCGAACGATCACGCCTTGCGCGAGGAGGGCTTCGTAGATCGGTCGGGCTGGGCGGCCGAAATCGACGAGGAGAAAGTTCGCGTGGCTCTGGGGAGCCTTCAGGCCAAGCTCGGCGAGGAGTTCGGACATTGCAGCCATTCCCCGCCGGTTCGCCTCCAGCGTCCGGTCCAGGTGTTCGTGATCGTCGAGCGCGGCGATCGCCCCTGCTTGAGCGAGCGCGTTGACCGCGAAGGGCTGCCGAACGCGGTCGATGGCGTCCACCAAGGCGGCCGGGCCGAAGCCGTACCCGAGGCGGAGGCCGGCCAAGCCGTAGGCCTTGCTTAGAGTCCGCAGCACGAACACCGGGCGGCCGTCGGTGACGAATTCGAGGGTGCGCGGGTATTCGGGATCGGGCGCCGCATACTCGTAGTAGGCTTCATCTATCACGACGAGCACGCCGGTGGGAAGGGTATCGAGGAACCTAGAGAATTCCTCGCATCGGGCGATCGTCCCCGTCGGGTTGTTCGGGTTGGCGAGGACCACCAACCGCGTCCGGTCGGTCACGGCGCCGGCCATTGCGCCCAAGTCGTAGCGCATCTCCCCGTCCATCGGTACTTCGATCAGCCGACAATTCGCCAATTGCGCTGCGGCGGCGTAGCGGACGAAAGACGGCTGCCCGACGACGATCTCGTCGTCTCGCTCATCGCCGACCACGGCATGCGCGAGGTTTGCGATCAGATCGTCGCTGCCGTTGCCGAGCGCGACCTGATCGAGGCTCAGCCCCAACCGCTCCGCCAGGTGGCTGCGGACCGAAAAGCCCGAGGCATCGGGATAGTAATGGAGATCGCGGGCGGCGCCGATGATCGCATCGACGGCGCGCGGCGAAGGCCCGAGGGGGTTCTCGTTGCTCGCCAGCTTGACGATCTCCAGCAGACCTTGCTCGCGAGCCAGCTCGTCGATCGGCTTGCCCGGTGCATAAGGCTGCATGCGCCGCACGTGGGGGCGCAGGGGGAGGTCCATGCCTCCATTGTGGCAGAAGCCCTTCGGCAACGGCGAAGAGAAGTGCTGGAAGCGCCATGGGCCGGTAGCCCCTGGTCCACCTTCGACGTTTCGTTATGCCGCAGGGCTCAGTCGTCCCCGACTTGACCGAAGTTCTGCGAGAGGATCGCAAAGTCGCCGATATCGACACTTTCGTCCCCATCGAGATCAGCCGCCGGGTTCCAATTCGGATCGCCGGGAGCGGAACCGAAGGCGGAGGACAATCCCGCGTAGTCTCCGATCGCAATCTCGTTGTCACCATCCACATCGCCGTCGATGAGCGAAAGCTGGACTCCCCACAGCCCCTCCGGTGGAACGAGGACCGCCACGCTTTGGCGAAGCCAATGCGCCGCCTTGGCCGCGATCTCGATTGATCCGGTGACCGGCGTCGTTACCGAGAAGACGCCCCCGGCACCGAGCACCACGGGCTGCGCGTGGACGACCGACCCGCCTTGTCGAATTTCGATCTGCACGATCTGGCCTTCTTCGTCGGGTTGCCAGTCCTGCAGTTCGAGCGAGCCGGAGACCAGTGCCGCGCTCAGAGGAGAGGCCATGGCGATACTCCTCGGCGTGGAGAGGACGCCATGGCCGAACGTCCCAAGGACTACCCCGTTCGAGGCGTCGACTTTGGCAACTTGAGCCACCGGCGATGCACCGTGCCAGTCGATGCCGCAGGCAAAGAGTTCGCCGGGAATCCTGCCCGGGGCGACATCGAAGAGGAAGTGGTTGAATGTCGCCAAGAGATCGAGGGGAGAAAGGAGCAGCGGCGGATCGCCGACCGCAAAGCGACTGACCTTGAACGCCCCGGAATGGGCCACGTATCCGATCCCATGTTCGATCTGCAGGCCCTCGGCGTCCACGAAACTTTGCGCCGAATCTGCCGAAGCGCCCTGCGCGAGCCCGGAGGCAGTAAAGCGCTGGAAACGGCTGGCTCCGAAGTTTGCCGAATAGATCTCGCCATCGGGACCTTCCGCCACGCCCTTGTTGGCGGTCGTGAACATGGGCTGCACATACTCAGCCACCAAGGCGCCCGCCGCCGAGAACCGTACTGCCCTGCCACCGGTCGTTCCCAGCAAAACGTCGCCATTCGAAGCCAGACCCAAATGAAGAGCGAATGTCAGGCCGTGGGCGAATGTCCCCATCGGCAGCCAGGAGAAGCGGTCGAAAACGTACAGCGTGCTCCCCAGTTGGTCGAGCACGTACACTCGGCTCGACCCAACCGCGATCGCCCATGGCGTGACGAGGTTCGGGTGCGTGAACGAGCCCAGCACTGTGCCATCGTCGGAGCGAAAGACGTGGATCCGACGGGTTCCCGAGTCTCCGACGAAGACCTCGTCGGCGGAGAACCCGAACACGGGAAGCGCGGCAACAAGGCAGGCGAATGCAGCACGCATGACCACATTTTACAGATACCACAGCGGAGCAGAAACCCCGCGTTCTTGCGAGAGGTCCGAGCACCGGCGATCCCCTAGTCCGTTAGCCGATAGACCCGGTAGAACCGCGTGGGGAAGGGTGTGACGTCCTCGAACCGGCAGACCGCCTCCAGGCGTCGGCGGTCCTCGTCCGAGATGCGCCCGACCCGCGTCAGCACCCAAAGCGGCCTGGGCGCGGTGGCGAGTCGTTCGAGGTCGTCGGTGTCGAGCGCGGTGCGATCCAGGTAGAAGAACACGGAAGGATGGGCAGTCTCTCGCAACTCGGTACTGCCGGTGCCGCGATCGGCCTCGCGGCGGCTCATCTGATAGACCGCAACCGCCCCGCCCCTTGCCCGTACCCATCGTGTCAAGTCGTGCAGCTCTCGATGGAAGCCGGGAACGTCCAGCGAGCCGACCCGGCCGCCACCGTAGTACAGCAGGAACGCCGAATGCGCGATAAGAGCGACCACGATGCAAGCGATCGCCGGGCCGAGGGGGAACCGCCCGTGCCGCCGGTTAGCGAGCCACGATCCGACCAGCAGCGCCAGCGGCGGTAGCGCGGGGGCGATGTAATGCGGCAGCTTGGCGCCGCTCAGGGAGAAGAACACGAAAACTACGAGCGCCCAAGTGCCGAGGTATCGCCGGAACGCTTCGGATTGACCCTCCCCTCCTCGGCGGGGCCATGCTGCCGGCAGCCACAGCGACCAGGGCAGCATCCCGACGAGCAGGACCGCGACGTAGAGCAGCCAATTGAGGGGGCCCCCTATGGTGTGGGCAACGTCTCCCCCGGTGAAGCGGCCGACGTTCTGCTCGATAAGGAATTTCTCGACGAAGACCGGCCCGTTGGCGAGATAGGCGGGAACGTACCAGGCCGAGACGACTCCTGCGAAGACGGCGACGCTCGTCGGCCACCCCCCGCGATACGCCGCCCGTAGGCCCGGTTCGCGCCAGTAGGTAATGCCCAAGATCGCCAACAGAAGCAGACCCGCGACCGGCCCTTTGGCGAGAACAGCCAGGCCGAGGAACGCCGCCGAAGTGACTCGCAGCGTTACGCGTCGGCTCTGGCCGACGAGGGAGCCCCAGAAGAGCAGCAGGGCGCCGGAAAGGAATAGGATGAGCGGTGGATCGGCGAGCATCATCCGTCCGACCCCGACGGCGAGCAGCGAGGACCCGTAGACGAGAACCGCCGACCGGGCAGCGTCTGCCCCGAGCCATCGACGGGCAGCCCCGAACATCAAAAGAAGTGTGCCGACAGTACAGAGCACCGACGGTAGTCTGGGTCCTACTGCTTCGCCGAAGGCAGCGATCGAGGGAATGGCGAGCCAATAGAGGAGGATCGGCTTCTCGAACCAGGGCTGTCCGTTATAAAGCGGGGTTACCCACTCTCCCCTGCGGAGCATCTCGCCGGCGGCCGCCGCATAAAACCCTTCGTCGAGGTCGAAGAGCCCATAGGTCCAGAACCCGAGAAGCGGCAGGACCGCGAGCAGCAGAGCCCAAGCGTCCCACACCCGCTCCCTCCGCTCGGCCATGCGGGGAGTCTACCGACGGAGCGCGGACTTAGTCCGGCTTGCACCGCATCGACCCATGCAGGCTTGGTGTCGTTTCGCAGGTCTGAAGCCCGCCGCCCGCAGGCGTACTGAAGTCCGTACTCATACGGATGCGTAGGAGGATGCGCTCGACTTGGGCAGGTGCGAGGCCGCCCAGGCGCCCTATTCGGGTCGCGCGATCGGCGAGCGAGCGGTAACGCGTTGTTGCACGATCGACCTTGCTCCCGTTCAGCGCGGCGACCTTCGCGATAGCGGAGATCAGGGGAGCGGCGCCGACGTGGGCGACCGCCGCCTCGTCCGCCTCGTCTTCCTGGCGACGCTTCAGCCGAACGAGGACCCGAAGGAACATCGCGAACACCAGCAAGGCGGCGGCTCCGGAGGCTGCGTGACGCAGTTCGCCCGGCAAGCCGCGGCCGGCGACTTCGGCCGAAAGCGCCGTAACCAAGGTGGATGCGCTGCCGATCAAGACGAGTCGAGCGGTCTCACTCTGCTGGGCGAGGTGCTGAAACTCGTGGGAGAGCACTGCTTGTAGTTCCACAGGACTGAGTGCGGCCACGAGCGCGTCCGACACCGCCACGCGGGTCCTTCCGAGAGCGTACGCCCCCGCGATCCGTGCCCTGCGGGTCTGGGCGAGGAATAGAAGGCGAAGCGGCACTCCGATCCGACGGGCCAGACGAAACGCCTCGTCGCGGCACGGTCCCTCGGGGAACGGTACGATCACGCCGGGAACTCGCATCTCCCGAACCGCTCCCCACGAGGCCAGCACCGCGGCCAGCCACCCGAGAGCCGCCAGAATCACCAAGCTGATCGAGCCCCCTCGGCGACTCTCCTCGTAGGCGAAGCCGAGCAGGGCCAAGCTGAGCCCGGGAACGAGCGTCGCCGCGAGCGCGCTTCCAGCAAGGTAGCGCGCCAGTTCCCCGCGCGACCATCGTGCTTCGAGGCCGGTTGCGCCGCGAAGGACCGCTCCCGCCGAGGCAAACAGGACCACCGTTGGCAGCAGGGGCCAACCGAGGCCGAAGAGCGTCCAGCGCCAACCTGTCGTTAAGGGGCCGACGCACAGAACCACCGCGGCCCAAGCAAGGGTGCCAAAGACGAGTCCCAGCGCGACGATGGTGGGGACCTTGAACCGGGGGCGCGATCGAGCGACCGCTGGCTCGAGAGCCGCCTCGCTGCGATCTCGGATGCCCAGCCACCCCATACGGGGTTCTATTCCACGTTCGCGCGGATTCCGAAGCCGTGCCACAATGCCTCGTGCTCCGGGTGATGATGCTGTCTTGGGAATACCCGCCCCGTATTGTCGGAGGCATCAGCCCACACGTACACGAACTGTCTCACCAACTGGTGCGACAGGGGGTCGAAATCCACGTCATCACCAAGGCCACGCCCCTCGCGCCGGACGAGGAGGTCGATGCCGGCGGCGTGCACGTGCACCGCGTCCACCTCGAAGAAGAGCCGGACAACTTCATTCACGAGATCCAGTTGTTGAACAAGGCAACCGACCTGCGGTGCCGTCAGCTCCTCGAGGATTGGCGTCCCGGTGGACAGCCGACCCTCTTTCACGCGCACGATTGGCTCTCATTGGACTCGGCTCGGGAGCTGAAGTACGAGTATCAACTTCCGATGGTCGCCACGATTCACGCGACCGAAGAAGGACGAAACAACGGGCTTCACAACGAGATGCAGCGGTACATCCACGAGCAGGAGTATTGGCTGAGTTACGAGGCCTGGCGGGTGATCGTGTGCAGCCAATTCATGCGGGAGCAGGTGCATCGCTCGTTCAGCTGCCCGATCGATAAGATCGACGTGATCTACAACGGGGTCGACGCCGGCAAGTTCAAGTTCGATTGGACGGAGACCGAGCGGCGCGACTGGCGGGCCCGCTTCGCGCTACCGGAAGAGAAGATCGTCATGTACGTCGGTCGCTTCGTTCGAGAGAAGGGAATTCACGTCCTGCTGAACGCGGCGAGCGTGGTCTTGGCCCAGGAACCGCGTACGAAATTCGTTATCGTCGGCGGTGGCTACCGCGAGCACCTCGAGAAGTTCGTGCGCTGGTACGGCCTTCAGGAAAAGGTCCTCTTTACCGGCTTCATGGCGAATCGGTCGCTGTATCAGGTTTTCCGCATCGCCGACGTGGCGGTGTTCCCCTCGCTGTACGAGCCGTTCGGCATCGTGGCTCTGGAAGCGATGGCCGCGGGAGCTCCGGTGGTGACGAGCGACGCAGGCGGCCTCAAGGAAGTGGTTCTCCACGACAAGACCGGGACGCTCGCCTTTGCGGGAAACGCCGAGAGCCTGGCCTGGGCGATGCTCAACGTCCTGCGCGACCCCACCCGAGCCGGACGCCTCAAGAAAGCGGCTGAGGCCCGTCTAGTCTCCGATTTCGACTGGAGTGGACTCGCTACCCAGACCATCGCGGTTTACGAACGGGTCTGGAAGGAGTTCATGGAGTCGTACTGGGCCGACAACACGCTCTGGCCTGTCACGCCGGGCGCCGAGGAACGCGCAGCGCGCAGCGGAGTCCGTGAAAAGGCCCTTACCGGCGCGTTTAGCAGCCGCCCCACCCGTCCGACCCACGTGAGCGTGCCGACGGTCCACGTCCCGGTCGATAAGGCGCTTGCCGACCAGGTCGATGCCGAGGAGATCGAAAGCTAGCCGACTCGGATCGCCGCGCCGCCCTGTGCGGACGACTTCCAGGCCGCTTCGGTCAGTTCGATCACTCGCAGCCCGCACTCGAAGGGTGATACGACCTCCGCGCGCCCCAGAATGGCATCGATGAAGTTCTGGTCGGTGGATCCGCCACCGACGAGGTGATCGGCGGTGAACTTGTTGCCCGCCTCGTCGACGGTCGTCAGTTTGCCGCCACGCAAGAAGAACGATCCTCGTTCGCACCAGATCGTCGTGTCCTCGTGCCAGCAATGGGCGTCGCCCGCGATCGTGATCGAGGCCAGCGCGCCGCCCACGAAGCGAACGCTCATCGCGGTGTCGATGTCCACCTCGGTGCCCCGGTTATCGCAGAATGCCACCACCGATTCGGGGCGGAGGTCGGTCATCCAGAGCAAGACGTCGAGCATGTGGCTGCCGCTGTCGTTGAGCATGCCGCCTCCCGAGAGAGCAGGGTCCTGGCGCCAGGTGCCCATGGTGAAGCGCTTCCACTCCTGGGAGAGGAGGGCCTGAACGAATCGCACCTCCCCATAGGCTTTCTCGCGGAGTCGGTCTCGGATGAAGCGGTATTCGGGTTGAAGGTGACGCTGGTAGGAGATCATCGCCTGCTTGCCGCTTCGGTCGCGTGCTTCCAAGACGCGATGGGCGTCTTCGGTGCTGGTCACCATCGGCTTCTCGACGATGACGTGTCGACCGGATTCGAGGCAGGCGATCACTTGCTGGGCGTGCTGGGTATGCGGAGTAGCGATGGTCGCGGCGTCCGAAGCGACTTTCAGCGACTCTCTGAGGTCGGCGAAGGTCGGCGTGTCCCTTAGTTCTGGATACGCCTGCTGCGTGCGGTCGATCTGAACCGGGTCGGGGTCCACGAGCGCGACGACTTCGACCTCGGGAATCTGCAGCAGGTTCTTCAGTCGATAACGCATGAAACCGCCGCATCCGATGGCAGTTATCCTCACTTTTTCCATCGCGCCCTTTTACCCCCCGGTTGACACGGCGCGCGAGATAGGGTTTAATCTGCGGTGGTGGAGTCACCACGGCTGGTGGTAACGGAGGACGGAGCACGGACGCTCCCACCACCCTTCCCTTCTCTCGAACGCGCTACAGTGTGCGCGTGACCTTCGTCAAGTTTTCCGGACGGTCCGGATCGAGCCCTCGCGCTCGTGCGGCCATCAGCGCGATGTACTGGCCGAATACGATTTCCCTGATGGGTCCGAGCGCGCCCGAAATCCCTTCGGGTGGGCGAACGATCACCATTTGTGAACCGGTGAGGCTTGCCGGCGCTTCTCCGTAGACAATGGCGGCGGTTCCCGCGGTGGCAAGCGCCTTAGGCCCATGCTCGAAATCGGCGGTCGAGTAGCTCTTGGAGGGGAGCAAGGCGCACTCCATAAGTTTCAGAGCCGTCTCTTGCGCGCTCGCAAACGAGTAGCCGCGCCCGAGAGAGAAGAGGGTCGGGAAGCGGAGGATCGGGCCGAGTCCCACACTCGCGGCCTCTCGGCACTTCTCGATCCAGTCCGGATCGGGAAGCGCGTCGCCGGGGTCTGCCAAATCGGCGCCCAGGGCACGCACGAGTTGGTATCCCGCGAGGAGCGAGGCCGTGTAGGTCTTCGTCGCGGCGACTGCGACTTCTTCCCCGACCTCGAGAGGGAGCACATGGTCGGCGGATAGCGCCACTCGCGAATCGGGGTGATTGGTGATCGCGAGCGTCGTGTGACCGCCTTCCCGAGCCGATGAGAGCACTTCGCTGACATCCGGCGCCTCGCCGCTCTGCGAGATGCCGATGGCGAGGCAACCGATGTAGCGGACGCGGGTTCCGAACCTCGTTAGCACGCTCGGAGCGGCGAGGGACACGGGAATGCCGAGTTGGATCTCGATCAGGTAGCGTAGATACAGGGCGGCGTTGTCCGATGACCCCCGAGCGACGAGGAGCACCATGCTGAACGATCGCCCACGGAAAGCGCGACGCAGCGTCTCGAGATAGGAGGCCGCACGCTCGTGCAAGATTACGCCCTGTTCCTCGATCTCCCGCTCCATGTGCGCCCCGAGCATGATTCGAGGCTACCTTTTTCCAGAATGCCCTAAAGTTTTCCGGGGGCAGGCCGAGAATGTCGTTGGTAAAGCGATGACGTACATCATCCAACCAGCCATAGGTCATCCTTCTGCGAATGTCGAGGTCCCTCTAACGGGGGACCTTCGGCTTGAGATCGCGAACCCGGATTTTGCGCTCATGCTGGGTCAGGTAGAAGGCGAGATTCCGACCCCGGAGACTCCGCCTCCCTTGGTACCACCGCCTCCGCCGGCTCTGCCGACGGGGAGCGAAGAGGCGAACCTCGTTGAGCCGAATGCTCGAGGAACTCAGCCGGACTTCTTCCTTCCCACCGAAAGCGTCCCTTTGACCCATGAGTCGCCGGTCGAGCACCACGCGGCGCCCGAGGAGGAAGAGCCGCTCCGCAAGCCACCGGAATCGACGCCGGCGATTGTGCTGGCAAACTTGCTGGGACTGCTCCCGTTTACACCGGCATACGCCATTCCCGCGGCACACCCGCTCACGGAAACGGTGGAGACACTTGCCACCCAGCCGTCCGAAGTCGTACGAAGCGTGCTTCCGGCGATGGGTCAGCCAGTCGATGAGACCGATCGGGGCGTGGAGTTGTCCTCCTTGGGTTTGCAGTTATCGAACGAAGTTGAGCCGCCCGCAGTCCGCCCGTCCGCCCCTGCGACTGGCGTGGAACGCGCGACCATCGAGCTGAAGCCGGGCGAAGCGTTAGCGTCCCGGAACAAGACTTCGCCGACCGCCCCAATAGCGCAGGAGTCAGGGACTGATCGCGTCTCCAATGTGCCTGCACCGATCCCGAATAGTGTTGCGACGCCGAAAGCGATGTCGGAAACCGAACGCCTTTCGCCGCCACGCACCCCCGAGGTCACTTCTTCACCCCCATCGACTCCGGTTCCGCAAGCTCCGAGCATGCCGATCGCCGGATCGGGGGTGCTCCAGCTGCTCAATCCGATCGAGATTCGCGTTCGCGAAGGCGCCGCTGCTGTAGCAATGGCTCAGGCCGACCCCGAAGCCGCGACGCCGGCGCCGAACGGACCGCTGCCGAGCGGGCCCCGCCAGGCAGCCGAAGGTGCCACTCCCGTGATTGCAACCCTGACGCCGCAAGGAAATCCGGTCGCCCCCACGCAGACAGCAGAACTTTTGGTCTCAGCAAGGCCCCCGCAGGAAGCGGTGGGGCCCGTTTCTGTCGAGACACCCGAGGCCGCACCGGCGCTGATCGCGACGGCAGTCCCGAAAATGGGATCCGCAGAGCCGAGTAGCGGCGCTCCGGTCCCGATACTGTCGGACCAACCCGACCAATCGGATCAGTCCGACGTGCCGCACGAGTCGGACACGTCAGACCAGCCCGTGCGGGTCGAGAAGTCTCACGCGAGCGACCCGACCAGCCACCCCGTCGCCCCGACTAGCCAGCCTACCGGGGCCCACCGGCCCAAGCCGGTCATCGAGCCCGAGGCGATCTCGCGCCGCATCGCGGACCGAATCGAGGAACTGTTTTCCACGCGCCGCAGCGGCACCGTCACCATCCAACTCGATCCAAAGGACTTGGGCTCGATCACGCTCACTGTGCGCTCCTTCGGCAACCGGGTCGACGCCGAGATCGGTGCGAGCCACGAGGGAGTGCGCGCGGCCCTCGCCGAAAACCGCCAGCAGCTCAGTCAGTCGATCGAGAGCCGTGGGCTGTCGCTCGGTCAACTCAGCCTATCGGATCACGGAGAGTTTTCCCAGGGAACGCCCTGGAATCGTTCGGACGCCCGCGAGGACTTGCAGCGCTATGCGAATGTCAGGCTCGCCGACGACCCTAACCCAGCCCGTAGCGACGCCACATCGTGGTCGGTCGCGAACGACCAGTCGGTGGATTACCGCATCTAGGAGAACCCTATGCCGGATATCGATCCTGTCGGCCTGAACTACTTCGGAGTTCAACCGCAGCCCGCCAAGAAGGAAATGGACATGGATGCCTTCATGCGGCTGCTCACGGTTCAACTTTCGAATCAAAACCCGCTCGAGCCGATGAACGACCGAGACTTTTTTGCTCAGATGGCCCAGCTCGGGACCGTCCAGGGCATCGACAAGTTACGCGACGCGCTCGACGTGTCGCAAGCCACTAACCTGATGGGCAAAACCGTGACCGCGCTGCGCCCGATGACCGAGAACGAGCACGGAGAGAACTCCACCGTGACCGGCATCGTGCGGCGCATGACGATCCGCAATGGCGAACACATCCTCGGCATCGAGGAGCCGAATGGCGGCACCGTCGAGGTCAAGATGGCCCATCTTCGGGAGGTCACCCAGTAACCCCATGAGCACTCCGATTCAAAACAACCGAATCAACGAATTGCTCGTTGGGCGGACCGGACTTCAGGCGCCGACCCCCGCTCCATCGAACCCCGCCGCGAAGGCCGAGTTCTCGCAGATTCTCGAGAACCGGCTGAAAGTGAGCGGCCACGCGCAGACTCGGTTCGCGAGCCGAAACATCGAGTTCGGCCAAGCGGAATGGGACCGCGTGCTGGAAGGCGTGGAAAGGGCGGCTCAGAAGGGCGCCAAGGAGTCGCTCGTCCTCGTCGACGACGTCGCGCTGCTGGTCAGCGTGAAGAACCGAACGGTCATTACGGCCGTCGACAAGGCCCATTTGAAGGAGAACGTGTTCACGAACATCGACAGCGCCGTCATCGTCTAGACGGCCCCGACCCCCAGGGCGAGGCTCCCTTCGAGCTGGACTCGCGATGAGCGAGAGGTTCGACCGGTGGTTCCCGAACGGAACCGTCGCTCTCCCCTGGACAAAACAGAACCTATTGGAGGAGACATCGTGTCGAATACCATTACTAGCATCGCTCAACGATTGCCGGCCCAGAACGACTTGCTCGGCAAGGCAACCAAGACTAACAAGAACGAGTTCGCCAACGTCGTCGCCAAGACGCGCGACCGCGACGTGACGACTCAGGAAACGGCGGACAAGGCTCCGATCGTCGCCCCCGCTCCGGACCCGGCAAAGAACGCCTCGCCGACCCCCCTTCCCGCTCTAAAGATCGATAGCGAAGCGAAGCCCGATGACGTCGTGGCGAAGGATCTCTCGACCACCGGCCAGGCGTCGTCACTCATCGCTCCGGCTCCGCCACAGAACGACGACGTGCTCTCTTGGCTCGGCATGCCCGGTCTCAAGACGATCACGCTCGAGAAGCGTTCGCTGACCGCGACCTTCGGTACCGGACAGTCCACTTCTCCTGCGCCTGCTCCGGTGATCAAACCTGGGCCCGCCACTTCGTTCGCCAATCTCAAGGACCTGATGAACTGGTTTTTCGGCGATATGTCGATGGATCTGCCGGTTACGCCGACCCCGGCGCCAACTCCTGCTCCGACTCCGACGCCTACACCCACGCCCACCCCAACGCCGCCTCCGACTCCGCCTGGCAACGGTGCGCCGGGCATCTTCATGACTTGGGATGGCGGCAAGGTGACGGCGTCGAACACGGCCACCGAGCCTACTCCGAAGACCGCGACGCCGACCCCGGCGCCTGCGCTCGCGGTCGACGACGCGCCTTTCGCATTCGGCTGGAAGGACCTGATGTCGATCGCGTTCACCAGCTCAAAGGCCACCCTGGAGCAGCGAGACAACGCCTTCACGCTCCAGATGGAGATGCGCAAGATGAACGCCCTGTTCGGCCGCCAGAACGAGGCTGCTGATCGAGCGGGCGTCGTCGCCTAGCGAACGTCTCACGAGGGCGCCCGTGCTATTGAAAGGAGAGTGGCGCCCTCTCCGACCGAAAGGAGCAACAGACTATGCTACAGGCACTTCTTGCCGGAGTCGCGAGCATCAAGGCTCAGCAAACCCGCATGAACGTCATCGGCAACAACCTGGCCAATGTCAACACGGCGGCGTACAAGGGCGGCCGCGTGACCTTCCAGGACATGCTGGCGCAGACGATTCGCGGCGCCTCTCGCCCCACCGATAAGAACGGTGGAACGAACGCCATCCAGTACGGCCTCGGTGTGCTGATCGCGGGCACCGACGTGAACAACGAGCAGGGTTCACTCAACGCAACGAACCGACCGACCGACCTCGCCATTCAAGGGAACGGCTACTTCCTCGTCAGCAACGGCGATCGGGCAGCCTTCACCCGAGACGGTGGCTTCGACCTCGACGCCAACGGCGACCTGGTCCATCGGGCGACCGGTGAGCGGGTCCTCGGATGGAACTTCATCACCCAAGGCAACAGCTCGACGGGTGCGGTGGTCACTCCGCAGTCGAGCGTGAACGTTCCGCTCGGCAGACTGAACGCCTCTCGCGTTACGTCGTTCGTCGAGTACCAGGGCAACTTGTCCGGCGATGCCCCCGCGGGGCTGCCCGCTGGCGATCCCCAGAACTGGACGACCACGATGCGGGTCTTCGATTCACTCGGTGGCTCTCATAACGTCACCGTCGAGTTCTTCAACCGAACCGATCTCCCGGGGCCGGCTCCAGCGCCAATCTCTTCCTACGAGTTCCGTGTGCTCGATGACCTGGGCAACGTGCTGACGACCAGCGGCCCGCCCCTCGAGTTCGACAGCAACGGACGCATGACCAACCCTGGCGATCCCACCGATCCCACGACCCAACGAGTCGTCACCGTGCAAGTTCCTGCCGGAACCGGCGGCGCGCTCGACTTCGACGTTACGCTCAACTTCGACCGCATCCGTCAACTCAAGACGGACAGTCAGGTAAGCGCGAGCAACCAGGACGGTTTTCCGCCGGGCGAACTCCAGGGCTTCTCGATCAGCCAGGACGGCTTGATTGTCGGCCTCTTCACCAATGGGCTCACCCAGGAACTGGGCCAAATCGCGCTCTCGATCTTCCCCAACCCGGGCGGTTTGGAGCGGATGGGCAATAACCTCTGGAGGGCGACCGACAACTCGGGTGTCGGTGTTGTTGGAGGCGCCAAGACCGGCGGACGAGGCGCCATCAACAGTGGATACCTCGAGCAGTCGAACGTCGACATCGGAGCGGAGTTCACCGACCTGATCGTGACTCAGCGCGGCTTTCAGGCCAACACTCGAGTCGTGAGCACGGTCGACGAAATGCTCCAAGACCTCATCAACATGAAGCGATAGCCGTCGGGCTGATCACGCTGTTCGGCCCCGAGGGTCCGCCTTCGGGGTCGTTCTCCTGTCACAATCGCCCGCATGACCTTCCAGGAGCTCGTCTTTCGCCTGAACGACTACTGGGCGAGCCAGGGATGCGCGATCTTGCAGCCCTACGATATCGAAGTCGGTGCGGGGACTATGCACCCGGCGACGGTGCTCCGCGTGCTCGGTCCCGACTCTTGGAAGGTCGCGTTTGTCCAGCCTAGCCGGAGGCCGGCGGACGGTCGCTATACGCGCAATCCCATGCGTAGCCAGCGGTACTACCAGTACCAGGTCATCCTCAAACCAAGCCCCGACGATGTGGTCGATCTCTACATCGGCTCGCTACACGCCCTCGGCTTCGACACGAAGAAGAACGACGTCCGCTTCGTCGAAGACGACTGGGAGTCGCCTTCCGCGGGTGCTAGCGGCGTTGGTTGGGAAGTCTGGCTCGACGGCACCGAAATCAGCCAGTTCACTTTCTTCCAGCAGATGGGCGGCATCGAGTGCAACCCCGTATGCGCGGAAATCACCTATGGGCCTGAGCGCCTCTGCCTCATGCTCGACAAGGCCTCCTCGTTCTGGACCGACCTGCTATGGAACGAAAGGCTCTCCTATCGCGACTGCGAGTGGCAGCTCGAGATGCAGAACAACGTGTACAACTTCGAGGTCGCTTCGACCGAGATGCTCTTCCAGATGTTCGACCTCTACGAGGCAGAAAGCAAGCGTGTCATCGAGACTCCCGTTCACTGGGATGGCCAATTGGGCATCCTGACCACGGCGACGCCTCCGGTTGATAGCCACCCCGATCCGGGCGCGAGTGGGCCGCTCGCGCTGGTCTATCCATCCCTGGACCTCGCTCTCAAGTGCTCGCACGTCTTCAACCTGCTCGATGCGCGTGGGGCGATCGGGGTGACCGAGCGCGCGGCGTACATCAACCGCATCCGCGCTCGAATCAGGGCGTGCTGCCTAAAGCACGTAGAGCAGTATGCGGCGAGGACTGGCTAGCGCTGCCTTTGCGTTCGATACCGGATCACCATCGCGACCGAGTTGATCACGATCAGGACCGCCATCAACACGACAATGGCAGCTGCGGCGTTGGTCGCAAAGGCCTTGTCCGGGCGGCTCGACCAGTTGAAGATCTGGATCGGCAGGACCGTGAAGGTGTCGCCTAGGCCGGTCGGAGTGAAGTTCAGATACGTGACTGCACCGATCATGATGAGCGGGGCGGTCTCACCGATCGCGCGGCTGACCGAAAGGATAACTCCCGTCAGAATGCCTGGCAGAGCCGCGGGCAACACCTGTCTCCGAATGGTTTGCCAAGTGGTCGCGCCGAGGGCGACCGATCCTTCGCGGTAGGAACTGGGCACCGCGCGAAGAGCCTCCTGCGAAACGATGATGATCATCGGCAAGATGAGGAGCGCCATCGTTAGGGCGCCGGCCAAAACGCTCCGGCCCATCCCGAAAGTTCGCACGAAGATTGCGAGGCCAAGCAGCCCATAGACGATCGACGGCACTCCGGCCAGGTTCGCGATGTTGATTTGGATGAACTCGGTCAATCGGTTCTTCCGCCGACTGAATTCCTCGAGGAAAATCGCCGCCGCGATGCCGACGGGAACGGCGATGAGCGCCGTGAGACCGATCACCCAGAGGGTCCCCATGAGGCCGGCCTTGATGCCAGCTTTCTCGGCCATGCTGGACGGAAAGGAGGTCAGAAACTTAAGATCGATCCTCCCGAGACCATCCTTGAAGAGGCTGACGAGCAGCACGACGAGAAGGGCGCCCGCTAGCAAAACCGAAGCGAGGCAGATCCACCCAAAAATGGCGGCCTTCCGCTTGCGCCCTTTCAAGTTCGCCGAGGGAGCCAGGATCGACGTCACTGATACACCGTCCGGTATCGTTTGACCAGCTTATTGGCGATGACGTTGAGGACCATGGTGATGGCGAACAGCGTCGCGCCGACGGCGAAGATGGTCAGGTAGCCGATCGACCCTGCCGGCGTATCGCCCTTGCTGACTTGAACGATGTAGGCAGTCATCGTTTGTATGCTCTCGGCGGGGTTCAGTGTCAGCCGCGGTGTTTGGCCCGAAGCAAGGGTAACGGCCATGGTTTCGCCGATCGCGCGGGAGAGCGCGAGGATGATCGCAGCCATGATGCCGGAGAGGGCTGCCGGTACCACGATCTTGAGACTGACCTCCATCTTGGTGGCTCCTAGCGCATAGGCGCCCTCGCGCAAGGAGCGAGGCACCGCGCTCAGGGCATCCTCGCATAGCGACGAGACCAGCGGCAGGATCATGATCCCGACGACGATCGCACCGGAAGCGGCGTTGAAGATCTGAACGCTCGGGAAGAAGACCCTGAGTGCCGGGGTGACGAACATGAGCGCGAAGAACCCGTATACGACGGTCGGAATGCCCGCCAGAAGCTCCATGACGGGTTTAATCCGACGCCTTGCGTTCGGACTCGCATATTCGCTGAGGTAGATCGCCGACATCATGCCGAGCGGCACCGCGATAAGAGCCGCTCCGACCGTGATGAGGAATGTTCCGCAGACCAGCGGCAGGACCCCGAACTTTCCCGGCTCGAACAGCGGTTGCCACGTCTTGCCGAAAAAGAAGTCCGAGGCCGGCACTTTCTCGAAGAAATGTGCCGCCTCGACCCCGAGCACCGCCAGGATGCCGAAGGTAGTCGCGATTGAAATCAGCGCGCACAGTAGGCAGATCAGCCACACGGACCGCTCTTTGAGGAGCAGCCGAAAGCGGGCTGGATTGCCGGATACGCCGATCAGGGCCGCGGGCTTCGCCATCGACCTGCCTTAGTTGCCGGACTCCCGCTTGAGGATGTCGTCGATGCCGACTCCGACTTCGGCGCCCTGGAACAGCGTGCCAGTTTTCTTCGCCTCGAGCCGAGCCATGACGAGGGAGTAGACCTCTTCGGGCAGCGGGACGTAGCCGACGTCGCCGATCGAGTTCTTCCCCTCTGTGAGAATGAACTTGAGGAACTCCATGACTTCGGGTCGATCCAGCGCCTTCTTGTTGACGTAGAGCAACAGGGGCCTAGAAAGGGGGGTATAGGTGCCATTGGCGATCGTCTCGGGTGCGGGACCTACCGGCCCGGTGCCGGGATCGACCTTGACGGCCTTCAGCTTGTCCGTGTTCTTTTCGAAGTAGGCATACCCGAAGAACCCCAGCGCGTACTCGTCACCCGCGACTCCTTGGACCAGCGTGTTGTCGTCTTCGCTCGCCTGGTAGTCCGGCCGGCAGGCTTTCTCCTTGCCGTTGATCGCCTTCGTGAAGTAGTCGAACGTGCCCGAGTCGGTGCCGGCACCGAAAAGCTGAATCGGCTTGGCGGGAAACCCTGGTCGCACGTCGCTCCAGTTCTTGACCGTCGAACCCGGCTCCCAAATCTTCTTGAGCTCGGCGACGGTGAGAGTTTCGGCGAACGTGTTCTTCGGATTGATGACGACAGACAGGCCGTCGAACGCGATCGGGATTTCGACGAATTCGATTCCGTTGGCCTTCGCTTTGTCCGCCTCTTCTTCCTCGATCGGGCGAGAAGCGTTGGCGATGTCGATCTCACCGTTCACGAACTTTTTGAATCCGCCACCGGTGCCAGATGTGCCGACCGTCGGTCGGGCTTCGGGAAACTTCTCATTGAAAAGCTCGGACATCCGCTCGAGGATCGGGTAGACCGTGCTCGAGCCGTCGATCTTGATCTCTGTGCTCGAAAGGGTCTTTTTCGGTTCGCCGGTTTCGGCATTCGCCTTGGCGTCCTCACCCTTACCACAGCCCACTACTGCGGCCATAAGCGCGGCCGCCAAAAACGCTCCAAGTGTCCTCATCGTGCCCAAAGCCTAGCTCGATGGCGTTAACCGAATGTTAAGAAAACCTGTTATTTTTGCCAGCGATCCGGATTCCAGTAGTTCGCCGTGCGGCGCGCTGACGCCGTCATGGCGTCGAGGGCCTTGCGAAGGTTGGCTGCGTTGAAATCCCGAGCATCGACCGCCTGATTGAGATAGAACTGCGGCGTCTTCTCGTCGAAGGAGTAGCTCATCGGCGCGATCGAGTCGTTCTCGGCCATCAGCTTGAGCAGGGCCTCGACCGGGACCTTTTTCGGGTCGTCGATCTTCTTGAGCCGCATCACGAGCCAAACCGTCGCCTTGCTCGCGGTGAGCGAGGCGTCCATCGCGAAAGTCCATTCGTCGTCGGTTTTCCAAACGACTTCGTAGATGGGGCGGCCATCTGCAGCCTTGAGGTCGGTGACTTCGTAGCCGAAACCAACGAATGTTTCGCGCAGCTTTTCGTTGGTCAGACCCTGGTCGGATCGATCCGGAATGACGGGAGCGGCGGTGGTGATCGCCATGCTCGAGACTATGAGTGCAGTGAGGATGTTCGACATGATCGCTCCTCCCGGCCTTCTGGCCGAGTGCCCTCATTATTGCCCGCTGTATCGGTAAGATCGCGCGATGGTTTCGCCTGCGGCCTGCTTTTTCATCCTGCTGAGCCTCTCTCAGTCGACGAGGGCGCCGCTTCAGGTGCAGGTCGTTTGCCAGACTCCGGTTCAGCCGATGCAGTCAGCGGCTCTCGCGCATCTCGTCTACGAGTTGCAGATCACCAACCTAGGTAACAAGCCGGTCAGCCTGACGAAAGCCGTCGCTCTCGGGCCGAAAGGCGCCGTGCTCGGTGCTCTTCAGGGAAGCGATTTGACCAAGGCCATCGTCCAGGCCGGTTCCGGTGGGGTCGACCCACAACGGATCGACCCGGGCCGAATGAGCGTGCTGTTCGTCTGGCTCGATCTCGCGCCCAAGGAGCTGCCCGCGAAGCTGACACACCGCCTTCTGTTCGTTCGGGATGGCGTTCAAATGGCGATCGAGGGAGTTCCCGTGCCGGTAGACCTTACAAAACCCATCGTGCTTGGCCCGCCCCTTCGCGGTGATCGCTGGCTTGCTGGAAATGGGCCCTCGAACGACGCCAATCACCGCCGGACTCGGCTCTGCTTAGACGGCCAGGCCACCATTGGTCAACGTTTTGCCATCGATTATGTTCAGATCGGACCAGACGGCGAGAGCTTTGCCGGTGATCGGTTCAAGAACGAAAGCTACCATTGCTACGGCTACGATGTACTGGCCGTGAAGGACGCCAAGGTCGTGGGCGTTACCGACGGGCTTCCACTCAATACCCCTGGCTCGTTCGCGGTCGAGATCACGAGGGAAACTATCGCGGGGAACCACGTGATCCTCGACCTCGGCAGCGGGCTATTCGCCGCCTATGCGCACCTCATCCCTGGTTCGATCCTGGTCAAGGTCGGGGATCTGGTTCGAGCCGGTCAGGTTCTAGCAAAGCTCGGCAACACCGGCAATTCCTCTGAGCCTCACCTTCACTTCCAGGTCATGAACCGGCCCGACTTCCTCGCCTCCGAAGGTCTCCCGTACGCTCACCACGAAATCAAGGTTCAATCAACGTCGTTGGCCAACGGCAAGATCGTGGTTCAACCCAAGGGCAAAGCCATCAAGGTCCGGAAGGGAATGCCGCTTCTCGACCAGCTAGTCGCTTTCCCTGCAGTGCGCCGACGCTCGTAGGCCCGCCACGGAAGGCGGTCGGCCTGCCAATATGACGAGACGACCCGGACCGTGCGAATCAACATGCTCGTCAATACGCATCGACCGGACGCCATCGAGGCGGCCCGGCAAACGTGTGCGTTCCTCGCCGAACGGGGCATCGAGTTCGCTTCCGATCGTGAGTCCGCCGAGGCGATCGAGAGCCCGGCCCTCCCGATGGAGGAGATTGCGAACGCTAACCTCGTCATCACCTTCGGGGGTGACGGCACGCTCATCCGAGCCGCTCACGTCTGCTCCGCGCTCGCGACGCCGATTCTTGGAGTCTATTACGGACGGTTCGGATTCGTCACGCAATGTCGGCCGAACGAAATCGGAGCCGCCCTCAGCCTCTTCTTCGACGGTAAGGCGCGCATCGAAGACCGGATGATGGTCCAGACCGAACTCATTAGGGCCGGACAGGTCGTGGCCACGATGCACTCGCTCAACGAGGCGGCCCTTCAGCGCGCCGCGACCACCCGCATGCTCACCTTCCACATCAGCGTGGACGGGAACCGCCTTGCCAGATATCCGGCCGACGGCGTCATGGTCGCGACGCCCACGGGTTCCACGGCCTACAATCTCTCCGCGGGGGGGCCGATCGTCGATCCTCGCATGCAGGCCTTGATCCTGACGGCTATCACGCCCCACACCCTGTCGACACGGCCGCTCATCCTGCGCCCCGACTCGGTCGTGCGCCTCTCGATGGAAACGCGCGGAGATGCGGTGCTTTCCTGCGACGGTCAAAGCCGTCTCCACCTCTTCAGTGGCGATGAAGTACGGGTCACGAAATCCACCCGCTCGACCCGCCTCGTCAGCATCGACGAGCACGATTTTCTCACCAAGCTCGCCGAGCGTATGATGTGGAGTCAGAGCCTCGAAGTCGAAGGGGATTGACGAAGGTCGAGGGGTCGCGCGCGGAAAGACGGTCGTGATCCGCGGGCCCGAAGCATTCCCGGCCACCTCCATTGCGGGTAGCACGCGGATGGTTTGTGCCGCGGGAAGGCGGCAGGAGCGATCCCCCGGCTACCGAGGGCTCAGCACCAATGAGTTCTTCAGTTTTCCACAGCTTTTCCACTTGCTATCGTGGGCCCGACTTTGTAGACTTCGCCGCATGAGCGGGGCATGGAACAACCGTCAATCCCTCGGCCTCGGCCTGGTCGGTCTCGTCGGAGCGATTGGAGTGGGATACATCGGAAGCGGCTACTTCCGGCAGCCGGACGCGGTAGGGATCGCCCAAGGGAAGGCCTTGCCGACTCAAGCGGGAGACGTCGTCGTGCATGTCACCGGCGCGGTGGCCAAGCCGGGGCTGGTGACGCTCTCGGGCAGTGCTCGTATCAACGACGCCATCGAGAAGGCGGGTGGCCCGACAAAGGATGCCGACCTGGGTGCCGTGAACCTCGCCGCCAAGGTGATCGACGGGATGCAAATCGTCGTTGCTCGTCACGGGGACGAAGTCGCGAGTTCCGTCTCGATGCCCGATGTATCGACGAAGACGGGCGCGGCCGCCCCGGAGGCCGCTCCAGGTGGGCAGATATCGATCAACGGAGCTTCCGCCATCCAACTGGAGGAACTTCCAGGCGTAGGTCCGGCGATCGCCGCACGAATCGTCGAGTATCGACAGGCGAACGGCGGATTCAAGTCGATCGACGAATTGGAAAGGGTCAAGGGCATTGGCCCGAAGAAGCTCGACAGCATGCGACCCTACGTCCGGCTCTGAGGGTGTAACCTCGCCGGATGAACATCCTTCCCGTGCTCTTCCTCGTGGTCGCGTCAGCCGACCTCGATCGACACGTCTATCCCCTTGCTCCGGCCTTGGCGTGCCCACCGGTCGTCGTCGACGTGTCGGATTCGCCGGAATCGAAGACGTGGGGGGACCAAGCCAAGGCGCTCGTCGAGTCTTGGTACGGCAAGGTGACCGAGCTTCTGGCGACGAGCGACAAGGACCCTGTCACCGGTAAGACTTCGGGCAAGGCGTTCTCCGCGCCGAAGGAGATTCGGCTCGTCTTCAGGAAGACAGCCGACGTGCCCGCCTACGCAAGCGGGGGAACGATCACGATCAACGGTTCTTGGATCGCGAGGCGTCCGGACGACCTCGGAATGGTCGTTCACGAACTCGTTCATGTGATCCAGCAGTACCCCAACAGCCGTACGAAGCCGGGCTGGCTGGTCGAAGGCATCGCCGACTACATACGGTGGTGGAGGTACGAACCCGAACTGCATGCCGGCACCGGCCGCACGACGATCGACAAGGAAAAGGCGAAGTACACCGACTCCTACAGAACGACCGCCATGTGGCTCGCCTGGTGCTCCCGGAAATACGACATGCGCCTCGTTCCCGCGCTCGACAAGGCACTGCGCGAGGGCAAGGATCCGCTTCCTCGCTTCGCCGAGTTGACCGGCAAGTCGCCGGATGAGTTGTGGAAGGAGTTCGTCGCCGCACAGTAACTTGCGTTCGTCCCCTCGCTTGGGCGAAATGGAAGCTGGCCTGGCGAAGCCCGTGCCGGCAGGGAGAGTAATGAGAGCAGATGCAACCGTATGTTCGCCGGTTCCAGCGTAGAGAGTAGAGAATCATGCCCCCGCGCTCTCTTCCTGAATCGGTCGCCGAACGCCTGAAGGCGGTGCCTGCCGCCCCGGGTTGCTACCTCTATCGCGACCAGAGCGGAGAGGTGCTGTACGTCGGCAAGGCGCTCGTCTTGCGCAGCCGAGTGCGGAGCTACTTCCAGGGCTCCACGCGGCATAGCGACCGCATCGAGCGGATGGTGCGACGGGTCCGCGACATCGAGTGGATCGTGGTGGATTCCGAGTTGGAGGCGCTGGTGCTCGAGTGCAACCTCATCAAGCGCTACCGCCCGCCCTTCAACGTTCGGCTCCGCGACGACAAGAGTTATCCTTACATCACGATCACGAGCGAGAAGTTCCCGCGGGTGCTCTTCACGCGGAAGGTGCGGCGGGACGGCGCGAAGTACTTCGGTCCATACACGAGCGCGTGGGCGGTGCGGGACACCCTGGGGCTGCTGCACCGCATCTTTCCGCTTATTCCGTGCGGCAAGAGCTGGACGGGGAGAGACGAACAGCGGCCGTGCCTCTACTATCACATCGGCCAGTGCCTGGCGCCCTGCGCGGGCCTGGCGGATCGGGAGGCGTATAAGGAGATCGTCGGCAAGGTGGAGCGCTTTCTCGCCGGCAAGCAAGAAGGACTGCTCGACGAAGTGCGAGGGATGATGAACCAAGCCGCCGAGAATCTGGAATTCGAGCGCGCGGCCGTCCTTCGAGATCAGATCCAGGCCCTCGAAGCGATCCTCCAGCGGCAAAAGGTGCTCTCCACCGATCAGGGGGACCGCGATGTGATCGCGGTGGTGAAAGACGAGCGGGGCGCGGCGATCCAGATGCTCTACGTGCGAGGCGGGAAGCTGATCGGGCAGCGCCAGTTCTATCTGGACGGTTCGGCCGAGACCGCTCCCGGCGAGGCGGTCCAGGAGTTCGTCAAGCAGTATTACTCGGAGGCGCCAGAGGTCCCGCGCGAGGTGCTGCTTCCGGTGGAGATCGCGGAGCGGGTGATCGTGCAGCAGTGGCTGCGGAACCGGCGGGGGGGCGCGGTGAGCCTCGACGTGCCCAAGGGGGGCGACAAACTGCGCCTCATCGAAATGGCCGCGACCAACGCCGAGCAGGCCCTCGAAACGATGCGCCTCGAACTCCACGCGAAGGAGGCTTGGGGGGAGGCGGCGATGGCGGAGTTGGCGGAGGCTCTCGATCTTCCGACGCCGCCGATCCGTATAGAAGGCTACGACATCTCGAACATCCAAGGTACCGCGCCGGTGGGGTCGATGGTCGTCGTGGAGAACGGTCAGCCCGCCAAGAGCGAGTATCGGCGCTTCAAAATCCGCTACCACCCGGAGAGTCCGGACGACTTCGCGATGATGCACGAGGTCCTGCTACGGCGGCTGAAGGCGTATGCCGACGGCGATCCGAAGTTCGCCAAGCTGCCCGACCTGATCATGGTCGACGGCGGGAAGGGCCAACTCGGAGCTGCCCTCAAGGCGCGGGACGAACTGGGCCTCACGGTTCCCATGGTTGGCTTGGCCAAGCGCTTGGAACTGATCTTTCGTCCGACCGGCCGCGATGCCGAGGGTGGATACGAGGTCGAAGCGGTCGAGTTGCCCGTGAACGCGCCTGGCCTCCTCCTGTTGCGGCGCCTGCGTGACGAGGCTCATCGCTTTGCTCTTTCGTTTCATCGGAAGATCAGAGATAAGCGTATGATCGGCTCGGCGATCGAGGAGATTCCCGGAATCGGGCCCCGGCGCCGCCGGGTCCTCCTCCGGACGTTCGGCTCGATCGATGGGATACGGAGAGCGACCGTCGAGGAGATTGCCGCCGTGCCGACGATGACCCGACGCTTGGCGGAGCAAGTTCGCGAGCATTTGGGCGCGGAGTGAGTCCGCTGCTCCCGGTCCCCTCTCCCGCTCTGTAGGCGAGTGCTGGGGAAAGGGCCGCGAAACGGGACGATGAACGGGGGTGTGTCTGCCGTATAGTGCAATATGCGTTCGATCGTCGAACCGGGAGTCTTCACTCGGCCTCACACGGGCCTGCGCTTCGCGGCAGCAGCAGAGGCCACTTCGGACTTCGACCCGAATCGGAAGTTGCCCCTTGCGGGGGAGCCGGGCTGGCAATCGGCGGGGGGCCCGCCTGGGCACCCGTTCCGAAGCTTGCCCCGGTCGCTGGAGGTTTCTATTCCCGCCATGGGTGGCCGACTCGTGCGGATTCACCTGGTGGGCATATTCGCGCTGATCCCGATCGAGCGAGGAGAGTCCGCGGGGAGGACGGGGGCTCAAGTCCAAGTGCTCGATGGGCGTCAGGTCGCTGTCCGTCAGGGCCTGGTCTGCGGCCGGCATTACTCCGATGCCCGCGAACTCGAGCCGCTTTGTCGCCTGAACGGGGACGGAACGAGTCTGGAGACGGTAGGCAGGGCGCCCACCGAGCAGGGGCCCCGCCGCGTCGACCTCCTCACACTCGATGTGGATGGGCTCGCGGGTGATGGGCGCCTCCGCTTCGTCGCTGCCGAAACCGAGGCCAGCTTCGTGATCTTTGACGTCCTTTTCGAGTACGAGCCGGCGCCGACGTGTCCTTTCCGTGGGCGGGGAGGCGGAGTCTCGCTCGCCGAACTGGGGTCCGTGGTGCGGGTGGCGGATCGAGTGCGCTTTGGCCACGCTTTGCGCCAGTTGGAGGAGGGCGTGCGCGCCTGCGATGACCTCGACGAGGCTCGCTCGATCGCCCTAACCTTCATGGCGGTGGTCGCAGCGGCGCTTCTCGAGATGGGAGCCCCGCGCGAAATGCACCGGTTCCAACTCGAGGCCGCCCGGAGGTTGGACCGACTTCGAAGCACGGGCGAGATCGCCGAGACGAGCCGCACGCTGGTCGCCGAGATCGTTTCGCCGGTCCTCAGTCGCCCCAGCGCAACCGGCGACGCGCTGATCGACCGCGCCCTCGCGATCGTGGAGCGCAACTTCGGAAAGAACCTGCAAGACACGCAAGTGGCGGACCAACTCGGGCTCAGCACTTCGCACTTTCGGCACTTATTCAAGCAGGCGACCGGGCAACCCTTTCATCGCTACCTCATTTCGCTCCGCCTGGAAAAGGCCAGGCAGACGCTGTTAGAGCAGGATGTTCCGGTCTCCGAGGTTGCCCGCCTCGTGGGTTTCGTGAGCGCGGCCCATTTCAGCCGAGCGTTTCAGAAACGGTTCTCGGTCGCGCCTTCGGCACTGCGGCAGTCGCGCCGCTAGGCGCTGTCGGCGCGCTTGCGGTTGAACTTCATGCGCCTCACGATAGGGGTGAAGAACATCGCGATTCCGCTGGCCGCTAGGTAGACCAGGCTTAGCGCGACCAAAGGCAAGAGGTAGGTATGCATCGCCTCGCGGAAGAAACTGAGGTCGTGGATGTCCTCGGCCAACTGGTCATTCCTGCTGGCGACTTGGAGCACTTCGCCCGTCTTCCCGCAGACCTGAACTTCGTGATAACCCTCCTTGCTGAGGATCTTGAAGACGTTTCGCTTGGGTCGAAAGTCGACCCGATCGATGTCTTTGGGGGTTGCTAGCTTGGCGAGCCCGACACCGAAAGCGGCGGTCATCGCCCGATCGACAGTGACGATCTCGCTCGGCGAGTCGACCGGCTGACCGTCCTGCTCGGGCGGTCTGATCCACCCGAAGGTTCCCTTGGTGGCGAGCAGGAAACCGGTGATGCCGACGGTGAGGAGGAAGAGCGAGGCGATGAGGCCTACCCAACGGTGTACGACGCGGAGAAGTCGGTACATTCGCCTATCTTGGCCGAAGCGAGAAGCCGCCTTCACCGTCCCGAACGATCGAAACTGCCGCAAGACCCGCCGGTACAATAGAGGTATGCCGAAACTCGTCTGGTTTAACGGAACGATCAGTCCGCTGGAGACGGCAACGGTGCCCGCGGCGGACCATGCGCACTTGTACGGAGACGGCCTCTTCGAAGGTATCCGCTTCTACAACCGGAAAATCTACCAGTTCGATCAGCACCTGGACCGGCTGTATCACGGCATGGCCTTCATGCAGTTCGAAAAGTGCATGCCTAAAGCCGAGCTTCGCGAAACCGTCCTCGAAGTGTGCCGCCAAGCCGACCTCGACGACGGCTACATTCGCCTGAACGTGACCCGCGGAACCGGACTCGGGCTCGATCCGAAGAACATCAAACGGATTCCGAACGTGATGATCATGGTCAACACGCTCGCGCTTTACACTCCCGAGCAATACGAAGTCGGCCTCAATGTGATCACCTGCTCGATGCGCGTGATGCCGCCCGATAGCCTGGATGCGCGCCTCAAATGCATCGGCCGGTACGCGGCGAACATCATGGCAAAAATGCAGGCGAACCGCGCCGGCGCCGGAGAAGGGCTTCTTCTTAACCAGCAGGGCTACGTCGCGGAATGCACAGGCGACAACCTCTTTCTGATTCAGAAAGGGGTGATTCGCACGCCGCATCCGTCCAGCGGCATCCTTCAAGGGATAACCCGTGATACCGTGATCGAATTGGCGAGGAAGGAAGGCTACGCCGTGACCGAAGAACAATTGACCGCGTTCGACCTCTATTCGGCGGACGAGGCGTTCCTCACCGGGACGGCTGCCGAGGTGATCCCGATGGTCTCGCTGGATGGGCATCCGATCGGCTGCGGCACGCCGGGAGAGCACACGAGGAAGATTATGGCGCTCTTCCGAGAGCACACCAAGCACGGCGTCCCGTTCTAGGGCCCTGGGCTGGGGCCCTCGATCGGGGCGATGGTGCCGAACGCGTCGACCCTCCCGTCGGCGATTTCGATTCGCGTCAAGACGATGTCCAGTGGGTAGTGCCGTGCGTCCACGATCGGATTGATCTTGGCCAACTGCCCTTCGACGAGCCCTCGCGCCGCGCTGCCGCCGACGGAGTCGAGGGACTCCAGATCGACGTAAATGCACTTGCCCTCGACGATTCGCAGCGTGCAGGTTGCCGTTGCCCGGATGTCGATCAGCACGCGCGCGGTGGCTTGAACCGTGATCTGGCCGGTCTTCATCGTGACGATGAAATCGCGCAGGCCGCCGGGTGCCTGTTCGTTGAGAAACTGACCGACCGCCGCCTCTCCCAAGGTCACTTGAAGCTTGCCGGGGCGATCGAGGTGGAGACGAAATGGGTCGAACGTGCACTCCGGATCGTCGCCCTCGATCCGCAGCTCGTCGATGACCAGGCCGACGGGCAACCGAACCGTCCGAAAGACGGCCTCCAAGGAACCGATGGCAAGCGGCTTACCCGTACCCATGCAAGGGCGGATCGTACCCCGGTCAGGCGTTATCGACTGCCGAGTTCAGCTTCCGGCCGGAGGGCTTCGTCCCGAGTCCCGGTTCCGCGTTCATCGACAGCGGGGATGACGTTGATCGTGCCGTCACCTTGGTCGAATACGGTGAATCCGTACGTGGTGCCCATCTCCTTGAGGACACCGAGCGCCGGGCCTGTCAAGTTGATCGAGATAAGGTCGTCGGGCAGACCGGGGCCGATGACGAGCACGAGACCGCTCTGGCGCTCGACCTCTCTCAGCGCATCGACAAGGCCAATCTTGGCCGACTTGACGGCGACTTCGGCCTCAGCGGGACCGCTTGGCTCGATCGGGTCGTGGAATCGCAGGGAGTCAGACTCGGACCGGGGCTCGGTCGTCGATCGGCTCGGCTCGCTGGCCATGTCGAGTCCACCACCCTTGGCGGCGGCAGGCGGATCGAAGGCGTTCGAATGGACGACTTCCGGCGTCGAAATCTCGGTCACGGGAGGAACGGCCGGTTGCGAAAGGCCGCTCACGACCCGGAACGAGGCATAGCCGACGGCGACGAGCAGGAGGCATGCGCTGGCAGCGGTGGCCCAGCGAGGCATCAGCCAGGGTCGCCGAGTCGAGGCCAGCCGCGGCTGGAAGATCGGTACCCGCTCATCCGAGCGCTCGGGTCGGGCTTGCTTGAGTCCTCGCACCATTTCGAGACGGCGCACCATCTCTCCTCTCAGCTCGGGGTACCGGCGACCGAAGGCGTCGATGGCGGAGGGGTCGTTCTGCTCGGCCACGAGCCACATCAATTCGTCCACGGGTGCTGGGATTCGACTCAATTCGTACTCTCCTCGTAAAGGACTCTAAACCGCTCTCGGGCTCGAAAGAGCCGGGTCTTCGCGGCGTTTACATTGCATCCAAGGCTCTCGGCAACGTCCTGAAGGCTCATGTCGTCCCAGTAGAACAGCACGAGAATCGCTCGATCGGCGGGCGAGAGTCGGCCCATCGCGTCCGCGATTCGCGGATCGGTCTCGGTCCATGTCGGCTCCTCAGCGAACCGGTCGGCGACCTCGGTGAGCTCGACTTGCTTGGAGCGATGCTTCAAGCCTCGGGCCTGCTGGATGCTTCGGTTCACGGCGATGCGAAAGAGCCACGTGCTGAACCGCGAGCGTCGATCGAAGCGTTTCAGGTGTCGATACACGAGCGTGAAGATCTCCTGCACCGCGTCGGCGGACTCGTCGGCGTCCAACAGGACTCCACGGGCGATCGCGTACACCTTGTCGTAGTACTTTTCGTAGAGCCGCGTGAACGCGCTTTGATCGCCAGCCAAGAAGCGATCGGCGAGGAGAGAATCCTCGTCGAAAACGCTCGCTCCTGCAGAAGGGTAGTACACCGACACCATTCACTCTTTCGACGCGATCTGACGGTTTTGAGGTTACCGCCCGTGGGTTCCGTCGTCACCGTCGCCGGCCTTTCGATACCGCTCGATCAACTCGTCGATCTTCTTCTTTACGGACGCCGGAGCGTTGGCGGGCGTTATCCAGGGTGCATCGGCGGGGATCGAGTTGTCGCGAATCGCGCCGCGCACGAAGTGTCGGGGACTCAACCGAATCGTGAGACTGACGTCGCGGGCCGTCCCGATACGCCAAGTCTCGTCTTTTGGCAGGTTGGCGGCCCACGAGTAAAGTTCGGGTTGCTGGCGGGCGTAAGCCCGCCATGCGACCGAGTCTACATTCTCGAGGTTCGCTATAACTTGTCCATCGTCGTTTTGCATCCGCGTCTGAAAGAGCAGAGCCTCCGACGAAGAGGCGGTGATATACCCGCCGGACGGCAGCCCACTCGGCAAGGCTTCCGTAGGCTCCCGAGCGACCGTGTCGTCGTCGGCCTCGTCCTCTTCGGCGCCCCTGGCCTCGTTGGCTGGTGCCGTATCTTCCATATCGAGCCGGTGATCGGCGCCGAAAACCAGATCGTTGACAATCGCCAGCTGCCCTTTAGTCAGCGACCCCAACGGCAGTCTCCCTCCCGTGACGAGATTGCGGCGCTGATCTTCGCTGAGGTGACCGTACAGGGAGAGCAGCTGCCAATCCCCGAAGTAGAGGAGGTCCATTCGGCCCCCGAGCCCGAGGAGCAACGAGTAACCGGCTGCTCCCATCATCGGTGGAATCGGTTGACGCATCGCGAAAGCGGATAGCTCGGCCAGGCTGAGAAACTCCTTCTTGCGTGCGAGCCGCACGAATTCGCCGATCGCCCCTCTGTCGCTTCGGGCGAACCGGCTCTCGGTGATCAGCCTGGGCCTTCCGATCAGCCATTCGCCCTCCCTTTTCAAGATCAGCAAATCGAACGAATCGCAGACTCGAAGGAATCCCTCGACTGTCGGCAGTTGCGCCTGCTCGGCGAACATAAGAACGGAGAGCAGGTCGTCGGGCAGCGAGGCGACGAGTTGGCCGCCCATCTTCTTGCGCACCGCGAAGACGGCGTCGGACGGCACGAAGCTAAGGGGCTCAAACTTTTCGGGCTGGGTCACGATCTCGAGAAACTCGGCGCCCGGCTTCTTCGTCACGCCATCGTCGTTCATCCAGAGGGCTCGACTCTCAGACATAAGCCGCTTGGATGCGTCGCTGTACTCGATTACCGTGTCGTCCTTTCCGACGCCGACCCCCGTCACCGGGCTCGGGGAGTCCTGACCGCGGCCGAAAGTGGAGTAAACCCGGGCCATGCCTCCCTTGGGGCCCACGAGCATCACGTCGACTCCATAGCTCAATCCGAACCATTCGAGACCCCTCGAAACCGCAACGAGGACGCGAACGGGCAATTCGATCGGTTCCGACTGCATTTCGAGGACCGAAGCCCACTCCTTCGTTTCGGGGTTATCTTCGAGGACCTTTCGAGCCTCTTCCCAAACGCCGCGATCTGCCATCCACGATCGGATGGCGGCAGAGGCGTTCTTCACCGGTCTTTGCATCCGGTTCGGCGAGTCGCTGAAGACCAGCCGCTGTCCGGGCCGGATCGTTGCGATCTCGGCGGCTTCGATTCCCGCAAGGAGCCGAAAGGCGAGGCGCTGTCCGGGTCTCGCTCCTTCGAGGCTTCTCATCTTGCGGAAGGCGTCTTCGTTGGGTGATGGCTTGGAGAGGTCGCGGGCGATCTCGGTGGCTCGTTTGACCAGGGCATCGACGGGTTCCTTTTCGTTTGCCTGCTTTAGGCCCTCGCTGATCGACTCTTCGACCACCTTCTTGCGATAGGCTCGGTCGGCTCTCTCATCCGCGCCGGCGGCCTTGGCGTCTCGTGTCAGGACGTACTTGCCCTCCGAAAGACTCCAGCGACCGCTCGAAACGGTCGCGATCCGATCGAGGAGGTCGCCGACCTTCACATCGTTCACGTCGACGAGTAGGTACTCGCTCGACATCGAAGGAGACGTATCGATGGGCAGCTGGAATCGCGTCGCCAAGGCGTCGACCAACCTCGCCACCGGCGCGGCAGCGTGGCGAAACGAGATGTTCTGGGCGTATGGCGGACCCGTCGGCAATTGGGCGCTGGCTAGACCGACGAGCGCACACCCGGCCAGGGAAAAGGCGGATCGGATCATGCGCAAAATTGTCTGACGCTAGTATACGTCCGAACGCGCGCTTCCGCAAACGAAACTACGGTTCGAGGTCGATTCCGGGGTCCCAGCCCTGCTCGCTTGCCAGCATCAGCACCTCGACTTCCATGTCGCGGTCAACGCGGATTTGGCACGAGAGCCGGAACTGACCGAGGACGCCGTCTTCCTCCAGGCAGTCGTGTTCCTTGTCCCCCATCGGGGGTTCCTCACTGTGGAATTTCACACGGCAGGTCGTGCACCGTGCGTTCCCTCCGCATCGATGGCTGATATCCACCCCGGCTTGCTCGATTCCGTGGGCGAGTTTGGTGCCCTCCGGCATGCCGTACTCGCCAAATCGGCGAACTTTGATTTTATAGTCCATGTTCGTGGAACGCCGAGGATACCGGACCTATCCTTCGTCAGACCCTGTGCTGTCTTTGGTATGGGATTTGGCAGAACCCGGCCGAAGCGCGGGTATCACTCTTTCACGATGATACGATTGCTACTGGGCATGCTTCTAGCGGTTCAAGTCGCGGCAGCAGCGCCCCCAACACAAGACGACTTCTACGAAGGACTCGGAAGCCACCACCGCAAGATCACGACGAACTCGCCGACAGCGCAGAGGTTCTTCGATCAAGGGCTTGCGTTCCTTTTTGCCTTCAACCACGATGAGGCGATTCGGTCGTTTACGAAGGCGACCGAACATGACCCAGACTGCGCAATGGCATGGTGGGGCATCGCGATCGCGAACGGCCCACACATCAATAACCCAGTCGTCGAGCCCGACAAAGCAAAGGCTGCCTGGGACGCCGCGAATCGGGCCCGCCAAGGATCCGGCCGCTGCACTCTGGCGGAAAGGGACCTGATTCGGGCCGCTTTCGCTCGTTACACGAGCAACCCCAACGCCGATCGTGGGCCGCTCGATCGCGCCTATGCCCAGGCGATGCGACGGGTATGGAGGGCCCATCCGCGCGATGCCGACGTCGGCGCCTTGTTCGCCGAGTCGATGATGGACCTCCGGCCGTGGGACCTCTGGAAGACCGACGGTAAGCCTCAGCCTGGGACGCGCGAGATCGTCTCCACGCTCGAGCGCGTGCTGAAGATCGATCCACTGCATCCCCTCGGACTCCATCTATACATCCATGCGGTGGAGGCTTCGCCTAGCCCGGAACGGGCGGTTACGGCGGCCGATCGATTGCGCGATCTGCAACCCGGCCTTGGCCATATGGTGCACATGCCCTCACATATCGACGTGAGAACGGGCGACTGGCGCAAAGCCATCATCGCCAACGAGAAGGCGATCGTCGCTGACCAGCGATATCGAGAGCGAAACGCCGAGCCGGGCTTTTACCGCGTCTACATGGCCCACAACCACCACATGCTCGCCTTGGCCGCGATGATGAAAGGAGAGCGCGCCAAGGCAATCGATGCGATAGACCAGATGCTCGCGGTGTTTCCGCCCGAGTTCCTCGAAGCGGTGGCGCCCCTCGTCGATGGATACACCGCGATGCCCATCGAGGTGAGAATCCGCTTCGGGATGTGGCAAGAAGTGCTCGACATGCCCGACCTGCCGGGCCACTTTCCGCTCGGGCGATCGCTTCGTTTTGCCGCGCGCGCAGTAGCCTACGCCGCTCTCGGTGAGCCCGAAAAGGCGCGTGCGGAACAGTCCTTCTTCTACGAACAGAAAAGGAATGTGGGCAAGGACGCCACCTTCGGCAACAACAGTGCCGCCGACATTTTGCCTGTGGCGACCCACTTGATGAACGGCGAGATCCTGCTCGCCGAAGGCCGGATCGATCGGGCGCTGGTCACGCTCCGTGACGCGGTTCGTTGTGAGGACCGACTCCGATACAACGAGCCGCCCGACTGGATTCAGCCGACCCGGCATACCCTGGGCGCCGCCCTCCTCAAGGCCGGAAAGCCCTCGGAAGCCGCCAGGGTGTACCGGGCCGACCTTGTGAAGCATCCCAACAACGGCTGGGCGCTCTACGGCCTCTCGACGGCCCTGACGAAGATGGGCAAGGCGAGCGAAGCCAAGCGCTACCAAGAGAAGTTCGAGGTTGCTTGGGAGGGAGCGGACGTGTCGATCACTTCCTCCTGCCTCTGCCTCCCGGACGCCGGCAAGCACTAGGCCGGTGGGTCGATCGCTCGCTGTCTCAGCGCGTGATCGGCCAAAACGAGGGCGACCATCGCCTCTACCATCGGCACGGCCCGTGGCAACACGCACGGGTCGTGCCTTCCCCGACCCTGGAGGGTCGTGTTCTCTCTTTTGGTGGTGACCGTGTGCTGCTCGCGCATGACGGTCGCCGTCGGCTTGAAGGCGGCGCGAACCACGATCGGCATTCCATTCGAAATGCCGCCCTGGATGCCGCCGCTCCGGTTGGTCGGGGTGAACACTTGCTTTTCGTCGTCGGCCCAGAACTCGTCGTTGTGCTCGGTACCTGTGAGCAGCGTGCCGCCGAACCCGGAACCCGACTCGAAACCCTTGCAAGCGGGCAGGCTGAGCAGCGCCTTCGCTAGATCGGCCTCCAGCTTGTCGAAGACCGGCTCACCCCAACCGGCCGGCACCTCACGAGCAACGCAGCCGACGATACCACCCACCGAGTCGCCGTTCTTGCGGGTGTCCTCGATGAGGGCGATCATTCGTTCGGCGGTTTCAGGATCGGGACAGCGGACCATCGTCGCCTCGACATCCTCGCGATTTACGTGCGTCGGTTCGACCTCGGCGGCCAGGTCCTTAACTTGCTCTACCCAGCCAACGATCTCCACTCCGTACCATTCTTGGAGCAGCTTCCGCGCCACCGCGCCGGCCGCCACCCGGCCGATGGTCTCGCGGGCGGATGCTCGCCCTCCGCCTTCCCACGCCCGGAGGCCGTACTTGACCTCGTACGTGTAGTCCGCATGGCTCGGCCGGTACTTCTCGCGCATTTCGTCGTAGTCGCGTCCCCGAGCGTCCTCGTTGAGGACGAGCATCGAGATCGGAGTGCCCAGGCTGAGGCCGTTCTGAACCCCGCTGAGAATCTTCACGGTGTCGGATTCTTTGCGCTGGGAGACGATCGTGCTTTGGCCTGGCTTGCGCCGATCGAGCTCGAGTTGGATGTCGGTCTCTGTGATGGGAAGACGGGGCGGGCAGCCATCGATGACGACCCCCACACCGCCCCCGTGGGACTCGCCCCACGTCGTGATTCGGAAGAGACGGCCGAAGGAATTGCCCATCGCCGCTAGTGTACTGGTCCAAGCGATGGGGCACACTTCCGGCATGATCCATCGAGAACTCCTTATCGACGGCATCTTCCTCGGCGGCGAATGCGACACCCAGACGCCTAAGCAGGTGGTCCGCTCGCCGCACAACATGACGATCGTCGGCTCTGCGGCCGAGGCTGGCCCGGCCGCGGTCGAAGCCGCGATCGAAGCGGCGACGCGGGCCTACGCGACATGGAGGCGCAGCGCTCGGTACGAACGGCAAGGGCTGCTTCGCCGGATCGCGAATGCGCTGCGGGAACGACGCTCCGAACTCGCGATGCTTGCCGCCGAAGAGATCGGCAAGCCGATCACGTGGGCCGGGGCAGAACTGGATCGGAGCGCTTTGACTTTCGAACTTGCCGCTGACCTTCTCGACGATTTCGGCCGTGTTTCGATGCCGGTCGACTATGACCCGCGGGGCGCCGGGCACACGGCGGTGGCGGAGCGCTTCCCGATCGGCCCGATCCTGTGCATCACTCCCTACAATTGGCCGTTCAACTTGGCCGCGCATAAGATTGCCCCTGCCCTCGCGGCTGGCAACACGGTGATCCTCAAGGGCTCCGGCGCGGCGTCTCTTTGCACCCTCACCTTGGCGCGTCTGATCCACGAGGCCGGGTGCCCTCCGGGAGTGCTCAATGCCGTGAACTGCGAGCCCGAACTCGCCGAGTCGATCGCCACCGATCCTCGCGTCGCCATGATCAGTTTCACTGGATCGCCTTCGGTCGGGTGGCCTCTGAAGCGCCTGTGCGCGGAGAAGCGGGTTGCGCTCGAACTCGGAGGTGACTCCACCGCGATCGTCTGCGACGATGCCGACCTCGACTGGGCGGCCCAGCGCTGCGCCTTGGGTGGTTACGGTTACGCGGGCCAGGTCTGCATCTCGGTCCAGCACGTTCTGGCGGACCAGCGCGTGTGCGACGGGCTGCGATCCAGGCTCGTGGCTCAGACCAAGCACACGCCTCATGGCGATCCTCGGGAGGCAAAGTGCGTTTGCGGGCCCATGATCTCCCCGGAGGCCGCGATCAAGGTGGCCGAGTGGATCGCCGAGGCGGTCGAAGCGGGCGCAGAAGTTCTTGCCGGCGGCAAGCGAATCGGGAACGCGGTGGAGCCGACCCTTGTGGAGTTCCCGGATCGCTGGTCAGGCACGGCTCCCCGCTTGGCCCGCGAGGAGGTCTTCGGCCCTGTCCTCACCCTGAGCCGATTCGGGAGTTTCGACGAGGCATTGGCTCGCGTTAATGCTTCCGAATACGGCATCCAGGCAGGGGTCTTCACCCGTGACCTTCAGCGAGCCGAACAAGCCTTCCGAACCCTCGATGTCGGTGGCGTCGTGATCGGCGATTTTCCCACCCTCCGTTTCGACTCGCTACCCTACGGGGGGGTGAAACGGAGCGGCTTCGGCCGCGAGGGCGTTCGCTTCGCGATGGCGGAGATGACGGAATGGAAGGTGATGGTGGTACGGCCCGGCGGGATCTGATGCTAAACAGTCACGCGATCGCGGCTGGCCGAGGAGGCTCGGCGCCGAGAGCAACCCAACCCAGAGTGACGACTTATTCTTCAGTCCGGACCTTTTCGATCGCCGATCGGGCGCTGGCGAGACACTTCTCGATGTCTGGTATCGGGTCCTGCGCGTTTTCCTCGTACTCGAGGGCTACAACACCCCGATAACCGTCCTTCACCAACTGATGAAGGAATCCCGCTGTGTCCAGATCTCCTTCCCCGAGGACCTTCCAAGTCTTGGCGTCCTTCACGTCCTTCAGGTGGACGTCGTGGACGCGCTTCCCGAGGCGCTTTGCCCAAGCCATCGGGTTCTCTCCCGAGCGAAGGGCATGGCCGGTGTCGATGCACGCGCCTAGCAGTTGGTGTCTGCCTTCGACGGCTTCCAGCACGCTCGCCAGCTTATCGTAGCGCGAGCCTGGGCCGTGGTTGTGAATCGCAATCGCGATGCCGAACTCGGCGACGAGCCGATCGAGGATGGGGAGCGCCTCCTTGCTCGGATCGGCGGTGATGACTCTGATGCCATTTGTCCTGGCGAACTCGAATACCCGCCGCGCCGCGACCTCGTCTCCGTCGAACCCTTGAACTCCCCAAGCCTGCAGATCGATCTTCGCCGCCTTCAGCCTAGCCAGGGTTTCCGTCTGCTCCGAGGCCGCGGCATCCATCGGGAAGTGGCCGGGGTAGGCCTGGATGAATTGGAGGCCGAGGCTCTTGGTCCTGTCGATCGCCTCGTGGAACGAGAATCCGCGCAGGGAGTAACTTTGGATCCCCATCTTGAAGGGCCTGTACGGATCGTCCTGGGTGAGGGCGAGGATTCGGCCCGTCAGGCCTAGCCCGAAGAGGCCGGTCAGACCGTTTCGCAGGAATTCTCGTCGAGAGTTCATTATGCGGATTGTATCCGTTGAACCCTTCGCCCCTGGTCGGACACCCACCGGTGGAGACAACGCAATGAAGATATTCCTATTCGTATTCGCGCTCGCCAGTGTGGTCGCCGGTTGCGGCCCGGGATCAAAATCCCTAGCCAAAGGCGAGACCAAGCCCGACGCCATGATCCAGGTAGAAGGCGTGAAGGACTACGTGCTTGCCCAGCCGGTCTCGTACCGCAACGTCAGCGTCATCCCTGTCCTCACCACGAAGAAACCCGATCCCAACGAGCAAGACTACGTCAGCCTCGAGGAAGCCAAGAAGAACGACTGGGTCGAGATCGTCGAAAAGCCCGGCGACGAGGAAGTGAACGAACTCCAGGTTCGCAACAAAGGCCCGCGTCCGTTGCTTCTGCTGGCCGGCCAGCTGCTGATCGGCGGCAAACAGGACCGAATCGTCGGCAAAGACACTGTCGTGCCGCCGGGCGAAACGGTGTTGGTTCCGGTCTACTGCGTCGAACACGGGCGCTGGAGCGGATCGAGCATGAAGTTCGAGTATCGCGACATGCAGGTACCGGCCAAGGTGAAGGAGTCCGCGATGTACGGACACCAGGAGGAAGTTTGGTCGCGCGTGAGCGAATACAACAAGAACGCCGCCGCGACACCCGGCGTGTCCACCATTCAGGCTGGACTCGATTCGGACGAAGTGCGCAAGGCCGTCGATGAGGGCTTGGCCCTCCTTGCCGCGGGCTTGAAGGACGAGCGAGTGGTCGGCCTGATCTACTGCGTGGACGGCAAAGTAACGAGCATGGAACTTTTTGGCTCGCCGAAGCTATTCGCAGGCTCACGCGATGGCCTCCTCAAGGGGATGCTTGCCGATGCGGCGGTCGCCGGCGGCGCTGAGAAGGCGCCCGACCTCGAAGATGCCAAGCGGTTTCTAGCGAAGGCGGTCAACGCCCCGCGCTCGCTGGCCGCCACCAACGGCGGAGAGGCCGCCCGGCGACGGGTCGATTCCTCCCTTCTCGGCATCGCCCATGACGGGATCCGTGGCCAGGAGGTGACGGCCGCCCCCGCCGATAGCGCGGCCTCGTCGCCCAGCGAGCGACAACTGGTTCACGGCAACTACACGAACAACGAGTAGAGGGCGCTGCGTCGTCCCGGCGGTCCCGGACTTGGACCGCCGGGACCGCGAGAACCTATAATCCAATCGTGATCGACGCGATCCCTTGGTGGGTGACCCTCGCGCTTCTGATCGGGTTCGCCGCGATCCTGTCCTACGTCATCTGGACGCCGCCGAAGCAACGCGACCCGCAAATGGGCATGGCGATCGGATGCCTGATGTTCGTTCTGGCGTTCAACGTCGTCCTGCTGATTCTGTTCGGAATCGCGATGCTCTACAGGGTCGCGTGGCTCGAGAAGGGAATCACATCGATCTGCCTCTTCGTGATCGGATTCTGGATCCTCTCCCTAATCGAGAACCTCGTCAAGGCTTGGCGATCTCGTCGGTGAGGTCGACTCCACATCTCAAGCCGATCCACCGATAATTGCTAGATACGCCATGGACTATCGGCAGCGCAAGATTATCAAGAGCTCCTTCGCGATCGTGCGGCCTCGCATGAAGCACATGATGGCCGACTTCTACGATCGGCTCTTCACGAGGCGCCCGGATTATCGCACCCTCTTCCCGGATGACATGGCCACCCAGCACGTCAAGTTCATCCAGTTCTTCAGCCAACTGATCGGCATGATCGATCACCTGGACTCCGTCAACGAGTCCTGCAGGGTGCTCGGCCGCAACCATGCCGGCTACGGAGTTCAGCCCGAAGACTATGACGTCGTGGGTGTCGTGCTGCTGGAAACGCTCGAGAATGCCCTCGGTGAAGAATGGTCTTCCGACCTTGCCACGGCTTGGGCCGAACTCTACGCGACTATCAGTTCCGCGATGATTTCGGCTAGCCGGCAGGCAGCGTAAGCTTCTTGCCTTTCAGTGCTTCCCAGGCTGATTTCTGTTGGGCGGTGAGGGAGGCGGTCACCTTCGCTTCGGCGTCCTTGCGCAGTTTCGTAATCTGGGGTTCGATCTTCTTGTGGACGGCCTCGGCTCTGCGGTTGGCCTCGTCCATCAAGTCCTTGGCTTCCTTCTCGGTCTTGGGTTTCTTGGATTTCAAGTCCTTGACGGCCGCTTCGATCGCCTTGTCCTGGAGTTCGGCGGCTTTGCGGATCGCTGTCTCGAAAGTGGTCTGGATCGTTTTTAGCTGAGCCGGGGTTAGCCCCACTCGCTTGGCCACGACGGGATCGGCAAGGGCGGGTAGGCCCGATTGCTGCAGGGTCACCTCTCTCAGCCGCTTAAGCTGCGATGGAGTCAACTGCTTCAGGACGCCCTTCTTGAGGCTCTCGTAGGCGGCTTTCACTTTCGGGTCGGCATCGGAGGGCGGTTTGCCCGACTTGTCCTTCTTCGCTTTATCGAGCAGCGAGCCCATGCTCGAATTGAATTGGTCGGCGAACTTGTTCATGGCCGCGCGCTGCATTTCGCTCAATCCGAGCTCCTTTTGCAAAGGCTTGGCTTGGAGGATGGCGATGTTCGAAACCGCGTAGTCGAACGGGTCCATTGCCTGGGCGGTGGCCCAGGCCGAGGCGAGGATCGCCGGTAGGATGAAAAGTCTCTTCATCGCCTGCAATGATACGCCGCGGGCTGGCGCAAAGTTTTCTCGACAATTTTCTACGGTCACGCGTGTTTTGCGCTGGTTTCACGGTTGCGCTAGATCATGGCCTCGTAGCCCATGAAACGGGCCAGGAGAACAACTATGAAGACTATCGTAACCACCATCGTCATCGGCGCCACCACGGTGGGCGCCGTCGCCTCTGCCACTTTCGTCGGCCTCGGCGACGTGCCGGGCGGAGGAAACCAGAGTTTCGCAAATGCCATTTCCCGCAATGGAATGTGGATCGTCGGACAGGGGACCGCGGCGACCGGAAACATGGCCTATCGCTGGAGCCCACAGACGGGAATGCTCAGCCTCGGTCTGCTTCCGGGCGGGTCCTGGTCTCGGGCGAGCGGCCTCAACTGGAACGGCTCGGTGATCGTCGGTACCGCAAACGGCGGCGGGTCTCACGCCTATCGCTGGACGGTCGGAACGGGGATGGTCAGCCTTCCTGACCTGGACGGTGGCTTCGTCAGCGGGGGAGCCTACGGCGTCTCGGGCGATGGCAACGTCGTCTTTGGTTACGGCACCGGTCAAGACGGTTCGGAGATGACTCGCTGGGTCAATGGCCAGGTGTTCTCGCTGGGCAATCTCGACTACACCTCGAACTGGGCCCAGGGCGCAACTTGCTCCTCTTACGACGGCTCCACGATCTATGGATTCAGTGGCATCGGCAACACGAGCTACGCGACCGTTGTGGACCTCACAAGCCGGCCTGGCGCCCCTCTACCACCAAGGTAACGACCGCGCCATCTACGGATTGGGAACGACCGACGACGGCGAGACCGTCGTTGGCTGGGGCGTCCGCGGCACCGGCTGGGTGCATGCCTACGTCAAGACCGGCAACAACGTTGCCTGGCTGCCAGGCCTGAACGCGAACGACAGTGGCGCCGCTCACGCCGTCTCGCCGTACGGCGATTACATCGGCGGTGAGTCTCTCCCGGACGGAGCCTGCGTGTGGGATGTCGTTCACGGGCCCCGCTCGCTCCGTTCGATTCTCGAATTCCACAGGGCGAACGGATTCGGCGGATGGGAGCTCACGAAGATCACCGGAATCACCGTCGTTGGCGACGAGGTGAGAGTCTGCGGCAATGGCGTGAATCCCCAAGCCCAAGACGAGGCTTTCTACGCCACCTTCCCCGTCACTCGCCAAATGCTTTCGGGGCAGTGTTTCCTCCAAGACTTCAGCAATATGGCCGGCCAGATGATCCTCATCCAGATCCGCGAGGTCGGATCGACCGAGCCGATTACGACCTACTTCGCGTACCTCGATGCCGTGGGCCGCTACTCGGTCGAGACGCAGATGCCGATCGGCGAGTACGACGTGTCGATCAAGGGCTCGCATTGGCTCCGCCACACCGAAAGCAACGTGACGTTCACCGGAACCAGCGCCGGCGCAAACTGCTCGCTGATCAACGGCGACGTGGACGGCGACAACGAAGTCTCCATCGGCGACTACGGCCGACTGTCCGCGGCGTTCGGCACTAGCCTCGGCGACGCGCTGTACGACTACGAGGCCGACCTCGACGGCGACGGCACGGTCGACATCGGTGACTTCGCCATCCTCAGCACGAACTTCGGCTCGGTCGGCAACGACTAGCAAGCTGAACCCCTGAGTCCCAGCCACGCAGTGGGAGAGACAAGACCTTGTTTCGAGCGGTCATGACTCTGGGGGCAACTCCTCCGGATAGCAAGACTAGCGGATCGTCGCCGCCTTCCCGCCCACCCACGGTCGCCCCGGCTTGCCGGGGCGACCTCCCGCGTCGACGATCCGCGAACGGCGCGAGCGGTCAGCCCACCCTGCCCTGATCTGGGCGGGAGGCCTGCGGAGCGGACAGTCCCGAGCCAGGCTCCTCAAGACTGCCCATGCTCGTACTCCACCAGTGCCCGCGCCCGCGACCAATGGGCGGCGACCAGCACGCAGAGGCCGCCTCCGATGATGATGGAGGCGCGCTCACCCCAAAGCCCGGCCACAGCTCCCGCCTCGAAGTCGCCGAGCTGCGGACCCGAGATGTGGAACAGGCTGCTCGTGGCGCTCATGCGGCCTCGAAGTTCATCGGGCGTTGCCAACTGCCGGATGGTCTGCCGCAGCACGGTGCTTATCATGTCGGCCGCCCCGACCGCGGCGAGGCTAATGGCGGCGGTCATGAGCGTCTGTGAGAGACCGAAGGAAATCGTCGCCAGGCCGTAGAGACCGATCATCCCGACCACGACCCGGCCCTGGCGGCGGGCCGTAGGGAACCAGGCCATCCCCGTGGCCGCTAAGAGCGCGCCGACGCCGGTCGAGGCCGCCAGGATGCCGTAGCCCTGGGGGCCCAGCTTCAAGATCGCCCCCGCGAACGCCGGCAACAAGGCCTCGGCTCCCGAGAAAAGCGTAGCCCAAAAATCGATCCACATCGCGCTTCGAACGACCGGAGTTCGGTTCACGAACCGCAGTCCCTCGCCGATCCGGGCGAGCACCTCACGGATGTTCTGCGGCCGATCCGGATTCATCGTCTGCCTCGGGTTGAGACGCCAAACCGCCACGAGCACGGCGATGAACGAAAAGAAGTTCAGCCCATAACACAGCGCCAAACCCTCGAGCCCGAAGAGCCCCGGCGAGGCCAGCAAGAACCCCGCAATGATCGGACCGATCACGTCGCTCAGCCTCCAGCTCATCCCGTTGAGACTGGCCGCGTTCGGGAAGTGCTCGATTGGCACGAGGCCGACGACCATTGATTGCCTCGCCGGACCGTCGAATGCGCGAGCCACCGCGTTGCAGCCCACGAAGAGGTAGAGCAGGCCCACCGTGATGAGGCCCGCCGAGGTCGTCCAGAAGAGTGCCAGCGCAACGACCGCCATCGCACTCTGCATCGCGATCATGATCTTGCGCCGATCCGCATGATCCGCCAGCACCCCTCCAAAGAGCGTAAAGACCAGCAGCGGGCCCACCCGAACCAAGCCCAGGAGCCCCACCATGAGCGAACTGCCCGTCAAGTGGTAGACGTGCCAAGCGATCGCCCACGCCTGAATCGTGTTGCCGGTGTTCGAGACGAAACTTCCGAGCACGTAGTTGCGAAACCCGGGGCTTCGGAGCGCGGGCAGGCGATCGGAGAGCCTCGACATTTAGCGGACTTCCGAAGAAACCCAGTCCTGTTTCGCGGGCGGGCGCCAGGCTTCCATTCGGGCCAGCAGGGCATCGAAATCGGCATCGATCATCACCGAAGACCGGTGTTCGTCTCGAAGGAAGCCCTCGGAGACCGCGTGATCGAGCATTGCCCGGAGGGGTCCGAAGTATTCCTCGACATCGAGCACGCCCGTCGGCTTGGAGTGGATTCCCAATTGCGACCACGTGAGAACCTCGAAGAGCTCTTCGAAGGTCCCTAGGCCGCCGGGAAGTGCGATGAAGGCATCGGAGAGGTCTGACATGAGGGCTTTGCGCTCATGCATATTGGCGACGATTCGCAGGTCCTGCAATTCGTTTCGGGCGACCTCTCTCTCGACGAGGGCTTGGGGAATCACGCCGATCACCTCGCCTCCAGCCTCCTCCGCGGCCTTCGCCGCCTCACCCATTAGCCCGATGCCGCCACCGCCATAGACCAATGCGATCCCGCGCTCGGCAAGCCGCCGCCCAACGCTCCGGGCGGCTTCCGCGTAGCCCGCCCTCTCCCCGACCCTCGAGCCGCAAAACACGCAGATCCTCCCGAAGCCCACTCGTGGAATCTACCCGCTCCAGTGCGCGGCGACGAATTGGACACCGCATCCCTCCAAACCAATTGCAGCCTCGCCTCCGCCGCACCAATCATTGGGAATGCATGACGTGGCATCCGCCATCCCGAGCCTGCCGAGGGATCGTCCTGCTGCTTCCCGCATCGTAGCGCGACGATTCCTCCGCTCCGCTTCGCTGCGGTCGGAATAAATCAATGCGCAACGCCATGCCGTCGTCCCGGCAGAATCTGTCTTGCTCACGCGGCGCCTCGCTATCATTTACAGCAGTCTGTCGCTCGTGCCAAGGGCGCAACAGGGGCGGGCGCACCCCCTCATGCAATGAGGGGGATCGGGCCGCGACGGAGGAGCGTGCCTGAGGGGGAGTAATCGTGAGAGCACCCTCGAGGGTGTAGAAGTTCATATCACTCCCCCTCTTCGTGTGCTTCGCGGCGAAGGTCCCCCTCGTCGAGACGAGGGGGATACCCCTCCCGCTTCGCTTCGCTCAGCGACCTCCCCACTGCGTGGAGAGGTGTTCTCGCGCCGGCGTCATGCCGAACCTGCCGAGGGATGTCGAGTGCAGCAGCGTCGAAAAGCGCGGTCGAGCCCGCGCACTCCAAAGGGCTGCCGCCCGGTCGAACCGCAGCAGAGCGATTCCTCCGCCCTGCTTCGCTTCGGTTCGGCGCCGACTACTCTCGAAGTCGTCACGCCCGAGAGGGTCGCCGAAGACGGCGAAGCTGCTTGCCAGGCCCTGGTTATCGGCACGGCGGGCCCGTCACTTCACCCTTGCTCTGCCGTCTTTCCAATGATCGACCGAAGATTTGCCTATGATTTGCCGATGATTTCGATCTTAGGCAAAGCGGCGGATCGCCTTGGGATGGGCTTGGGTTGGACGGAAGACCAAAGGCGAGCCAAGCCCGCACGCGCCGTCGCGCACGCCGAGCGAGGACGCGCGCTATCCCGGCGGGGAACCGTCGGGCCGGGCTAGCGATCACCCTCAAGGGCTTTCCGGGTAGGTGTAGGTCTGGGACTTGCGCGGCGCCGGCTGCCCCGCTCCTGCCTTCCGGCATCCTCCACGAGACTTGCGTGCGAGACGGTTCTTTCCGATCGGCCTCAGACGCCTCGATCCAGGTCCCGGTCGCGGCGCCGGACTTCTTCCGATTGGGCATCGCGGAAGAGCTCGAAACGCTCGGCGAGGCCGGGGTCGGAGGTCGCCAGGATCTGCACGGCGAGCAAGCCGGCATTTCTTCCTCCCCCGATGGCGACGGTCGCCACCGGCACTCCCGCAGGCATCTGGACAATCGAGTAGAGCGAATCGAGGCCGGAGAGCGCTCTTGTAGGCACGGGGACCCCGATGACCGGCAATGGAGTTAGGCTGGCGACCATCCCAGGCAAGTGGGCTGCGCCTCCGGCTCCGGCGACGATCACCTTCAGCCCGCGGGCCCGAGCCGATTTGGCGTACTCGAACATCGCGTCGGGCGTTCGATGGGCCGAAAGGACGCGCATTTCGAACGGCACTTCGAACTCGCGCAACGCATCGGCGGCCGGCCGCAGCGTCTCGAGGTCGTTGTCGCTGCCCATCACGATGCCGACGAGCGGATTCATCGGCTACTTGCCCTTCAGCCAGCCTTCGCGGAGGCGGACTTGGTCGGCTGAAGCCCCGCTGAGGGGCACCACTCGCCTGGCCTTCCGCGTTCCCGCTGACGGAGTCACCGTGACCTCGGATGTCTGACCTCCACGGTCGATCTTCAGCTTGATCCCGGTTCCTGCCTTCGCGCCCCGGAGCGCGTTGGTCATGGCTCCGTTGAGTCGGAAGCCGGTTCCCTCCAGCCCCTTCCCGTCGACCGCGAGGATCAGGTCTCCCTCCTTGAGGACCTCCTTGGCCGAGTCGTCGACCCGTCGTACGCGGATCCGGTTCTGTTCCCGATCGGCGACCCAGGCAAACCCCACCTCGACGGTCGGTTCGTCGACCTCCGCCATTTGGAGCCCGACCTTGGCGAGGGTCTCTTCGATTGGAAGCTCACCCGGCTTCATGATGATCCGGTCGTAGAAGTCGCCGAGTTTCTCTCCTCCGATCTTCACGCAGGACTGGCGAATCGCGTCCTCCTCGAAGCCGGGCTGGTTGTCTTTGCAGATCTCCCAGAGCGCCCGGCACACGTCGTCGAGCGACGCCTTGCCGTCGGTTTGCGCGCGGATCTCTAGGTCGAGCAGCAAGCCGCAGACCCACCCGGTGTTGTAGTAGTTCACGCCGAAGCCGCTGCTGTTGCCACGGCCGTTCGCGGCTTCGCCGACGCGGAAGCTCGCGTCGTAAGGGCTGACCTCCAGCCGTCGCGGGTTGGCGCGAGTGGTGGCCACCTGTTGCACGAGTTCGCGGTAGAAGAGATCGACGGGATCCCAAGCGCTTCTTTGCAGGAGCAGGGCCGCGTAGTAATCGGTGACGCCCTCCAACCACCAAAGCGCCCCGGTCTTGGGCAACTTGGTGTAGTCGAACGGGCCGAGCGGCTTGCTTCGGACTCGCTTAACGTTCCAGAGATGGAAGAACTCGTGAGAGAAGACGCTGATCACGCCCGGCCCGGCGCCCGCGGCCATCGAGATCGCCGTGCTGCTGAGGTGTTCGAGGCCTCCCGCGCCGTCGGCTCCTTCGCGAACGGCAAAGTGCCAGACGTATTTGTCGTACGGTTGCGACTTCCAGAATTCGGTTTGGGTCTTCGTGATGTCGAGGCACGCCTTCTTGACTCGCTCACGGTCGACTTGGCTCTTCGCGGCGCCTCGATAAGCGATGTAGTGCGTCTTTCCCCCGAAGGTGTAGGTGTCGAGCAGGAAGGCCCCCATCGTGACCGGATTGTCGGCCAGCACGTCGTAGTCGGGAGCGACGAACTCGTCCTTCTTGCCCCCGGCTTCGTTGAGCCCCACGGCGATTGGCCACTTGGCTTCCGGGGTCTCGATCTTGAGGCGACAGGCCTCCGTCTTGCGATCCACCACGTAGAGGTAGGTCGAGGGTCCGGAGTAGTGCATCACTCCGTCGACCGGGTCGAGGGCGATCGAGTAACTGACCGAAAACGAGCCCGGGGCTCCCTTGAGCCGCCAGGTGTAGTCGTTGACCTTCTCGACCTCCGCATCCTTGCCGCCTCCGTCGCCGGCTTTGAAGTCTTGAACCCGGCGCCAGTTGTCCGTGAGGATGTACGCGCCGGGAGCCCAGTTGGGCATTTGGAGGTCGACCGAACCCTGGACGTTGGGGATCGTGATAGTGATCGCCAGTTTGCGATCGTCGGGCATGGCCTTGACCACGTAACCGATTTCGGCCCAAACGACGGCGCTGGAGAGGGCCGCCCAAGCAAAGACGGCCGTGCGGAGCATCTGCCTCATTGTCGCATTCTATCCAAGCAGAACACGGAACCGGTTTTCCCCCTTCGGGCGGCGCTCCAAGAGAACGGCCTCGGGAACGAGGTTTTCCGTGAGGGCGGCGAAGTCCTTCTCGCCGGAGGGATCCATCGCCTGGGCCCAGATCGGCTGGAGCCGCGCTAGGGCATCCTCCACGGAAAGCTTGGTTCGGTCGAGTTCCGCGAAGGCCTTCTTGATCTCGAGAGAGCCTTCTTCCGATCCCGCCAGGTACGCAACGCCTTGGCGTACGCTGAAGTCGCCGTCATAGTCGAGGATGTAGTAGGTGTCGAGATCGGGCGACTCTTCGACCTCGGCGAACAGGGACTTGACGACGAAGGGCACGGTGTTGAAGTCGGCGAACGCTCGCTTGAGTTGCGGGCTCAGGGCAGCGACCACCCTCTGGACGGTTACGTCTTGCTCGCTCCGCTGGTAGCCCTCTTGACTGGCGAAGTCGATCGCGGCGACCCGCAGAGACTCGACGTCGGACTGCTGCCCGATCGCGCTGAAGAGGAGGCGGTCGTATACTTCGTAGAGCTTGTGAGCCTGGCGGCGAACGGTCATCGCCAGGATGCCGGCCTCGAGTGAGACGGCAAGGACTGGCGTCCCGGATGCCAGGCGCGACTCGACGTACTGGGCGCGGTGACCGATGCCTTCCTGCCAGTCATAGGGCGTGAGCATTGCCTGTTTATATTCGATTTCGCGATCAGCGGGCTTGTCCGCTTTGATGGGCGACTGCGTCTGCATCGGCCACGATGGCGACGAATCGAAGCATCCGCCGAACCCGAGGTCGGCGGATGCTCGGAGGAAGCGAACCACGAGTCTAGTTGTGTACGGTTTTCACGGTGATCCGGTCCACGACCATCGTTAGATTGAGCCGTGACACGAAGCGGAGCTTCGCGACGCCGTTCGAAGAGACGAAGCGCTCGGGCGCGCGCCGGTCACGGAAGAAGAACTCCCCGAGGCCAGAGGTCGGCAAGGTCACGTCTCCCACTTCGACCCACCGCTGAGCGATGTGATCGAAGAGCATCATCGTGATCGGAAAGGCGAACGTCCGTGAACCACTGATGCGGACGTCGATGTGGCTGAGGTTGATGGGGCTGCCCAAGCCGAGCACCGAGCAATTCCAATCGATTGCCGGCGAGCTAATCGGCACACCCTGGATGCGGAAGAATCGGCCGTCGGCAGCGCGAAGCTCGGCGAGCCCTCCGGTGGGTCTCCCTTTGTCCACCTTCATGTTGAAGAGGAAGCCATTTCCGGCATGGGCAGAGAATGCTGCCATAGCGGCGGCCAGAACCAGGGCGAGTTTAAGTGTCATTTTCATTCGTAATCTCCTGCGGTTGAATTCGCTCTTGGCGATGGGTGTTCGACCGGGCCCCCGTCGGTCTGATCCACGCGAGGAGCCCTTGGCCGCATATCGAACGGCAGGGGTCTTTGGAGAGGACAATTGGCTTGGCGGGAAAGGGTGATCTCCCGTGCGCCCGGACCGAGGATCGCCGCGGAAGAGCGCGGAACCTACCTCCAGACAAGGCGAAAGCCCCACTCTGAGGGCGTTGAGATGGGGCCTTCTAGGAAGGAGGAAATGACCTCACTTCTTAGGACGCACAATTACCGGGGCGTGTTCCCGACTCGCATGCGAAAAGCGGAAAGAGAGGTGCAAGTCGGGACCGAGGCGCCTCGAATAATCCAGGGTCAGCCCCAGGTCCGAGGCGAAGGGTGGCCTCCCGCGATCGCCGATCCAAGGCAAGCCCGACCCGAACAGGACAGGCGCGACGAACAATTCTAGACGGTCGGCGAGGCCGGAAGCGGCGAAGGAACGGAGTGTATGGGCTCCGCCCTCGACGAGAATCCCTCGGATTCCGCGCCGCCAGAGAAGATCCCACAGCGCGCCCAAATCGAAACCCCCCTCTGCCAAAGGGCACTCGAACTCGCCGCCATGTGGAGGACGAACGAGAAGCGCCGGGCCGCCCTCCGACCGGAACATCTTCTCCTTCCCAGTCAGACGCGACTCGAAGTCGAGGGCGACGCGGACAGGCTGGTTTTCGACTCCCGGGATTCGGGCCGTGAGCAACGGGTCGTCCTGGAGGACGGTCCCGGCACCGACGAGGACGGCACCCATCTCAGCTCGCAAGCGGTGCGCTTCGCGTCGCGCCCGCTCCCCGGTGATCCAACGGCTCGTGCCGTCGTGCCGCGCGAGGAACCCGTCGAGGGTGATCGCGGCCTTCAAGACGACGAACGGCCTGCCTCGTTCCATAGCGGTCAGCCACGCCTCGTTGGCCAGTCGCGCCTCGTCTTCGCAAAGCCCGACCTGGGTAGGGATGCCAGCCTCCGCGAGGGCCTCCACCCCGCCGGATGCAGCCGGATTCGGGTCTCGGCTCGCCACCACCACGCGACCGACTCCGGCGTCGATGAGGGCCGACGTGCAGGGCCCGGTGCGTCCCCGATGGTTGCAGGGCTCGAGGGTGACGTAAGCGGTCGCCCCCCTCGCCCGGGAACCGGCCTTCGCCAGCGCCACGACCTCGGCATGAGGTCCTCCGGCGTGGTCGTGAAATCCCTCCCCGACCACTTCCTCGCCCTGAACCAGCACGCAGCCAACATGCGGGTTCGGCATCGGGAAGCCGCGCCGGGAGAGCCGGATCGCGCGGCGCATGAAGGCTTCAGTCGCGCTTGCGTCCATGATCGCGCAGGGTGCCCTCGATGAGGCCTCGGAGGTTCTTGCCGGCCTGTTCGGCGAACTCCTCGCGTGCTCGGCGGACCAGGAGCAGGGCGCAAATGGCCGAGGAAAGAAATACGAGGGCGGTCAAGGCGAAGTAGATCAAGAACCGAAGACTGAACTCCGCGAGTTCCTTTGGCGGGGCCTCTGGCGCCGGGCGACCCCGCCACACCAAGGGCCACGCCATCAGCATTGCCAGGCCGATGACGAAGAGAACCGTCGTAGCGAGTTTCAGATGCATCGCCGCCGAAGTTCCTCCATCGCGCAGGGGATCGATTCGGCGCGAGCCAAGTAGCTTCCGACCACGAAAACCGTCGCCCCGGCGTCACGGGCCGCTCGGATCGTATCAGGATCGATGCCCCCATCGACTTCGATCGCCAGATCGGGAGCGGCCTCTCGAAGACGGCGGACCTTTTCGAGACAGGAGGGAATGAAGGACTGCCCGCCCCAACCGGGGTTGACGGTCATCACCAAGACGAGATCGAGGACGTCGAGGAGGGGCACAGCAGCCTCCACGGGAGTGCCCGGATTGATGGCGAGCCCGGCTTCCAAGCCCCGCTCGTGGAGATCGCCGACGAGGCGGTGAGCATGAGCCGTCGCCTCAGCATGGAAGATGACTCTCGAGCATCCGGCCCTGGCGAAGGCTTCGAAATGGCGATCCGGGGTCGAGGTCATGAGATGGGCCTCGAATGGCGTGTCACCGACCGCACGGAGGTCCTTGACCAGGCCGCAGCCGAAAGTGATCGGCGGCACGAACTGGCCATCCATCACGTCGAAGTGGATCAGGTCGGCCCCGGCGGAAACCAGTTCGACGACACTGCGCCGAATGTCGCCCATGTCGAAGGAAAGGATCGAAGGAGCGATTTGGACGCGCATGCTACTCCTCGTCCGCGCGCTTCGTGACCTGGTTCACCAGTTCGCCATCGAAGAAGATGCGGAAGGTGGCCTCGGGACCGGCGCCCTCCTCTTCGATCTCCACCTGCTCGCCCGCGGACCGATCCTCGTCGAAGATGGTCTTGGAGCCCTTGCCGTCCGTCATGATGATCTTGATCCTGATGGGTTCCTCGGCATCGGGAACGGTGAATCGAAGGTGGAACGAATACGTGCCGAGGTCTCCTTCTGTCGGCGGTCGCTCGGCCCGGTCTTCCTCGCGCCCGCTGATGGTGACCCGGATGCGGGTCGAACGCTCCACCTTGCTGCGCGGGTCGGGGACTTGTGTGATGATCCGGCCCTCCTGGATATTCCGGTTGCGCGCCTTGCGAACGTTCTCGTCCATCTGGAGGTTCACGTTTGCGAGCATGGCTTTGGCCTCGTCGAGTGTCCGGCCACGCAGGTCAGGCACATCGACGAAGCGACTGCCGGTGCTGACATCGACCAGCACGTCGCCGCCGACACGTTTCTCCGCACCCGAGGGGGGTTGGGTGGCGAGCACTTCGTCGGCGGGCTGCTTCTCGCTCGAAAGCCGCCGGCCCACTTTGAGGCGCAGACCGGCGGACTCCAGCTGCTTCTGGGCATCGGTCAAGCTCAGCCCGACGATATTGGGTACGCGAACCAACTTGGGCTTGGTAAAGTTCCAGTAAACCCAGCCAGAAACGAGGATCACGAGCGCGCAGACGGCAATGTAGACCAGAGCAAGCAGCCACTTGGGGACCGAGTCGTTGACTTCACGATCGCGGGTCTTGGGGTTGCGTAGGGGTGCGGGTTTCACTTCGGGGTCAGCGGTCTGGATGACGCTTGGCGCGACCGGGGAAGGCTCTTCGCCGGAGTCTTTGATCGGCCAGGCGAGCGATTTGCCGAACCGCAGAGCATCCTGAACCGCCCGAAGATCAGCCATCAGCGCCTTGGCGTTGGGATAGCGATCGGCCGGGTTCTTGGCGAGCGCTTTTCGCACGATTTCGTCGAGGACCGCGGGGACCCCCGGGTTGAAGGCTCGAACGCTGGGGACGGGGGCCGTCGCATGCTTGAGGGCGACAGAAACCGAGGTGTCGCCCGAATAGGGCCGTCGCCCCGCGAGCAGTTCGAACAGGATCACCCCGAGGGCATACACGTCGGAGGCCGGCGTCGGCATCTCGCCTCCGGTGATCTCGGGCGCGAGATAAGGGGCCATGCCCGGAAGGACTGCCGCGCCGGCGGTTCGGCTCGCCGAGTACGTCTCCCAAAGCCCTGTGAGGGCGAGTTTGGTTTTTCCGTCGGGAGTGAGGTTGATGTTGCGCCCACTGAGGTCGCCGTGGACCATTCCCGCGCCATGGACCGCGTCCAGGGCTTGGCCGATCGTCATCGCCAGCCCGACCGCCACCGCCGGTGAAAAGGGCGCCAGCTTGCGAATCCGCTCTTCGAGGGGAAGTCCCGCGGGTAACTCGCTCACCAGGAAGGGTGTGCCTTCATGGTCGTCGAGGTCGATCAGTCGCTCTAGGCCGGGATGCTGGATCACCGAGGACCGCTTTACCACGTCTCGTAGCCGCTCGACGAACCCCGGTTCATCGGCGAATGGACGCTTGAGCACCCGCACGCAGACCTCTCGTCCGGCGACCCGGTCCCTGGCCTTGTAGCCGGAGAACAGGGGCCCGTCGTCGATTTGCTCGATGAGCTCGTAGCGAATTCGGAAGATCGTGCCGATCATGCCGGCTCCTTCGGCTCGCGACCCAATAACCGCAGCGCGAGAGCGCCTACGAGAAGGAGCGTCGCCAGCAGGCTGACAGGGCGCGAATCGACCCTCGAGGCATAGTCGCTCGCCTGTCCGGCAAAGAAGGCCCACTGACTTGCGGCATAGCCGCCCACCAGAAGTGCGGCGGCGGTGATCACGAATACGATGCGAATCAGGCCCAACAACGACTCAAAACCTCGATGACGTCCCGTTCGGGCACGTTCTGCACGAGTTTACACGCCCCGGGCCCTGTTAAGAGGCTGAAGGCCAGGCCTTCTCGATCCGCCTTCTTGTCGCGCCGCATCGCCTCGACGAGGGCGTCGATCGTCACCCTTTCCGGTTTGGCCGTCGGGAGCCCCTGCTTGGCGAGTCCGCCAGCGACCCGTTCGGCGACCGACTCCTCGCAAAGCCCCAGCCGCCGACTGAGCCAGGCCTCGGCGACCATTCCGATGGCGATCGCCTCCCCGTGCTTAAGGCCGACATAGCCCTGAACTTTCTCGATAGCGTGGCCGACGGTGTGTCCAAAGTTGAGGATCGCGCGAAGACCGGTCGTTTCGTGCTCGTCCTCTTCCACGACCCGGGCTTTCAGCTCGATGCAACGCCGGATAATCGGCTCGACATCCGCTGATTCGATGGGTTCGGCTTCGAGGGCTTCCACCAGGGCGTTGTCCATGATAAAGCCGTACTTCCACACTTCGGCAGCACCGTTGATCAGTTCGCGGCGCGGCAGTGTGGCGAGGAACCCGCTTGCCACGAGGACCTTGGTCGGCGGGTAGAACGCGCCGACCAAGTTCTTTCCGTCGGGTAGATCGATCCCGACCTTTCCGCCCACGGACGAGTCCACCTGGGCCAGCAGCGTCGTGGGAATCTGGAGCAGGGGCACGCCCCGCATATACGTCGCGGCTGCGAACCCTGCGAGGTCTCCGATCACCCCGCCCCCGAGGGCGACTACCGGCGAACGGCGGCTGGCTCGATGCTCCGCGAGCCAGCGGACACACCGTTCGTAGGTCTCGATCGACTTCGACTGCTCGCCGGGTGGCAGGACGAGGCAGTTTGCTCGCTCGATCCGATCTCGCCAGGGCTCGACGGCGGCCCAGACGTTCTCGTCGGTGATCACATACGCGCCTTGCGGGATCTCGCGCAAAGCACTGTCGGGTGTGTCGAAGACGATCTCGTACGAGCCAGTGGATGAGCGAACGGTCATTCGGCGTCCTCCAGGGAATCGAGCACCTTCCGGGCCGCCTCCTCGAGCGACTCGCCTCCGATCAGGACGCGCCGATCGGCCTGTTCGTAAAGTACGCGGCGTGCTGCGAGAATCTGGTCGAAGCGCTCTTCCCAGTTCTCGTGAGCGAGAAGGGGGCGTTTCTTCTTGCTGCGCGCCAGGCGACCGGTCAGTGCGGCGCGATCGACGTCGAGGAAGACGGTCGTGCCGAGTCGCTTCATCTCCACCCAGTTCGCCTCGCGAACGACGATGCCGCCTCCGGTGGCGAGCACGCCGGGCTGGGGCTCCAGTCCGCGTAGGATCGCGGTTTCATGGTAGCGAAACGCGGCCTCGCCGTAGATCGAGAACAGTTGCGGGATGGGCCGGCCGAGGCGATAGGAGAGCAACTGGTCGGTGTCGAAAAACGGCCGGCCGGCCAATCGCGCAACCTCGCGACCGACCGTCGACTTTCCCGCGCCCATCATTCCGAGCAGAATCCAGAACCGACCTCGTTCTATAGGATGGGTTATAGCGCAGGTGAACGGTTGCCCGTCGGCCGCATCCCGCAATGGCCTCAGACCGTAGTATCATTCGACCCATGCCGCACATCCACTTGGAGGCGACGCCGAACGCCGTTGCGAACATGGACCTCATAATCGTCCTTCGCGAACTCGTGAAAAAGCTCGCGTCCTACGAGGATATCGATCCGGCATCGGTCAAGGCCTACTATACGGAGAGGCCGATCTACGTGATGGGTGAGGGGGCGGCACGCGGATTCGTGCACTGCACGGTGGCGCTCATGAGCGGTCGCCCACCCGAACTCAGGCAGGCCATCGCCGAAGGCATGATGGGGGTTCTTCGGATTGCCTTCCGCAGGGCTACCGATCTCAAACAAGCCGGACTCACTCTCGAACTGCGCGAGATGGATCGCGAGACGTACCAGAAATAGACCTGCCCGGTTACTCGGAGGATGGCCAGAAACGATCAATACCCTGCCTTTTCGGACCACGTTCGAAAGTCGCTAGAAGCCGCTAAGCAGAGCGATATGCACGCCGTTACGTGCATGGGCTGCGGCCTCGGCCTCGGCGCGCTCATCGCCTGTGGCATCTTCTTGTCCACCGTCGTTTCGCCCTTTATTGCTTGGGCCGCGACGAGCACGATCGGCCTTCCCGTCTTGATCGCCACCTTAATGTTCATCGACAAGAAGCTGACGTCTCCCAAGACCGCCGAAGGCAAGCGCAGAGCCGAAGCGGTCGGGGTGATGAAGAACTTCAAGTCGGCGATCGATCGTCGGAGGCTGGGCAGGGAGCTCGATCCGGTAGTCGGGCAGCTTCTCGAGGCCTGCTCGATCCACCATCAGCGAATCAAGGTCGCCCTGGAGAACAGTGTCTGGACGTCCGAGGAAGTCGGTGCTCAGCGCAGTGCCCTGCGCAACCAGATCTCTACCGCCGCCGACAGCGCCATGGACGAGGCCGTGCTGCTGGCTCGAGACTGTCTCGGGAAGCCGGGCAAGGATAGCTGGAAGGAAGTCGTCGAGGACGCTCTCGACCTCGATTTGGTGGACGTTCTCCAGTCGCTGACCGGAATGAAGTTCGATGACAAGGGTGGACGGGTTCACCGCAGCCCCCACGCGCGCATCGTCTTTGTCCCGCTCCGAGACATCGCTGAGAAACTCAAGCTGACGGCGGGCGAGGTCGAGAGGATGACCCATGAGTTCTACGTGCGAACGCCGGCGACCGGGGCGATCGGTGCCTCCACAACGTCTTTGGATGTCGTGCTTATGGAGATGCAGCAGGTGCGTCTCGCCGAAGAAGAGTTGAACCAGCAGCAGCAAGGCCTCTAGGTCGAGGCTATAAAGCCACCAGCGACTACGGTCTGGCCCGCATAGGCCACTCCAATCTGCCCCGGAGTGACCGCTCGCACGGGCTCATCGAAGACGAGCCGTGCGCTGTTCGGCGAATCACCCGGGTAGAGCCGGGCGGCTTGCGACACCATGTTGTAGCGAACCTTGGCGGTGCCCCGGAGCGGGAGCCGATCCTGAAAGGCGGGGTTCCAAGATACTCTCTCCAGTACGGCGTCAGCACGCAGCAATCCCTCGTCCCTTCCGACCACGACGCGGTTGGCGGCGGGTTCGAGCCGCAGCACGTAGAGCGGTCTGCCATGCCGGGCGGTGATGCCGATGCCACGTCGCTGTCCGACAGTGAATCCGGCGACCCCAGCGTGGGTGCCGACGACCGCGCCTTCCTCGTCTACGATCTCACCAGGAGCGAAAAGTTCGGGACGCTCCTTGCGGAGGAACTCGGCGTAACCGCCGGCCTCGCTGACGAAGCAGATCTCCTGCGAATCCGACTTGAGGGCGACCGGCAGCCCCATCTCCTGTGCCATACGGCGCGTCTCGGCCTTCGAGCCCAACTCACCGAGGGGAAACATCGATCGGGCCAGCTGTTCTTGATCCAGCATGTAGAGGACGTAACTCTGGTCCTTCGTGCCGCCTCGGGCACGCAGAAGGCGGTAGCAGCCCTCCCGGTCGCGGCGAATCCGGGCGTAGTGGCCTGTGGCGAGCCGATCGCAGCCCAGCTCGTACATCTTGGCGATGAGCGCCTCGAACTTGACCGACCGGTTGCACTCGACGCACGGGTTCGGCGTGCGCCCGGCCGCATACTCTTCGATGAAGCCATCGATGACGGACTGGCGGAAGGCGTCCTTGAAATTGACAACGTAGTGGGGAATGCCGAGGATACGCGCCACGCGGCGAGCGTCTTCCACCGCGCCGAGCGAGCAACAGCCGGCATGGCGGGGATCGCGCTGGCTCTCCTGCCAAATCTGCATCGTGATGCCCACGACTTCGTAGCCTCTGCGCTTCATGAGGCCGGCGACGACGCTGCTATCGACGCCGCCCGACATGGCGACGAGGACGGTGGGTCGGCGGCTCATGGGGTGGCCGGACCGATGGCGTCGGCGACCTGCGGCATCGCGAGCGTCCTTGCGAGGTTATCGCCTTGCGCGAGGAGCGGGTTTTCCATCCCACGGACGAAGATGATGAACGAAGGGGTCTCGCTCACTCCGCTCTGTTCGCCTCGCTTGCGGGCTTCGTAGATTGGATCGAGGAGCTTCTCGTCCTTGGCCGCGATTCGCTGCCTCGCCTCATCCTTGTTCAGACCTACCAGTTGAGCCACTTCGAGGACACGATCGAAAGTCCCTACCTCGTCCTTATCAACGCTGTAGAGACCCTCCACGAACTCCCAGTACTTCCCCTTCTCGGCGGCGTATTCGGCGACCATCGAGGCGGCGAGGCTCAGCTCGTGCCCCTCCTTCTCGAAGAGCGGGAAACTCCTGTAGGCGATGCGAACCGTCTTGGGATGAGCGCGCTGGTACTTGATGAGTTCCGGAGAGCGAATTCGGCACGAGGGGCAGTAGAAGTCGGCGAATTCGACGATGGTGACCGGGGCGTCTTCGGGACCGAGGAAATAGGCTGCCTTCGGTGCGAGAAAGTCGAGACGAACGTCGACGACCTTCGGGCCTCCCCCGCCGTCCACCTGGTTCTTGACCATTACGCCGAGGCCCCCGATGGCGAGGATTGCCGATCCGACAAAGACCATCGGGTTGATTCGGTCATTGGGCAGGGAATCTAGGTCCCGCTGGCTCAGAAGCCCCATGAAAACCAGGCTGAGCAGCATGATTGCGGCGCTGGCGATACACCAGTCGCAGCGGGCGCCGATCTGCACGAGCGCGACATATTGAAGGTACAGGCTGACCAGGGTGCCGATCCCGGCCATGAGGAGGCCGGCTTGGATCACTCGTCGCATTTGGTCCACGGCACCCCAAGTACGGAGCGCCGCCAGCACCACGAATCCGAGGTAGCCGCCAAGCCCGTAGACGGCTACCGGGATGTTGAACCAGAAGGAGCGCGGATCCTCGGCAAGCTTGGCGCAACCGCCGGCTCCAATCTTGCACGGCACGACGAAGTTCATATAGTGCGCCAAGGTGAGGAAGCCGGCAACGAAAATGCCGCCCCAGGCGAGCAGGATCAGGATGCGATTGAGCCAGATTGCGCTCACAGGTCGATTATACGTTGGCGGGGAAAGCGCCGTCCCGGCCCGGGTCAGTCCTTGTACGGATCGTAGACGTCGTCTCCCGCCATCGCGACGCCGATTGGCGTGAGTCGATGGACGATGCGGATCGTGCCGGCATGGTGCTCGAGCACTTCGTCGAGGCGCTTGTAGACCTCCGGGGCTTCGTCCGCTCCGCCACCGCGGAGTTCGAGTCCGCGTTCGCGAAGTCTGGCCCTGACATCGTCCCAATCGACGCGTCCTTTGCTAATGGACTCCTTCTTGCCCTTGCGCCATCGGCTCTTGCCGGCGGCTTCGGTCCGGCTCATCACCCGGCCGGCCCCATGCACCGTGCTGTAAAGGGCCTGTGCCGCATCGTCGGAATCGACACCTTCGAGGATGACCGACTCACCACCCATATCCGCACCAACGAAGCCTCGCTGACCCGGGTACGCCGGCGTGCAGCCCTTGCGGACGACCCATAGCTTGGTCCCGAAGTGCTCCTCTTCCCAGGCGAAGTTATGGTGGTTGTGTACTTCCTCGACCGCCCGCGCTCCCAGGATCTCGAGGACCTTGGCAACGACGAGGTCGCGTCCCGCGTAGGCGTAGTCGCCCGCCAGCATCATCGCCTCGATATACTCCTCACCGAGCCGGGAACGCACGTGCAGCAGGGTGGGTGGGGCATCCATTTCCGAGGGAGGGGCCGGCTCGTCGAACGCTCCGCCCGCCGCCAGGGAGAGAAAACCGCTCGCGGTCTTGTGCCCAAACCCGCGCGAGCCGAAGTGGACGCCCACCCATAGCACTCCGTCTTCGTCCCGGAAGAGGTCCACGTAGTGGTTTCCCGATCCAACGGTGCCGAGCTGGCTCGCCGCCAGTTGGATCAGCTTGCGCTGCGGCCTGAACTCCGCCTTGGCGATCTGGTCGAGAACCGGGTGATCGACCGGCTCGGGGTTCGGGCGTCCGACCCCGAACCCAATCTGACGGACGATCTCGTCCATGACCTTGGCGAGGTCGATGTGCGAGGCGAGAAGGTTCGTCTTGACCGCCTTGTTGCCACACCCGATGTCGTAGCCGACCCCGCTGGGCGAGACGTACTGCTCGTATGCCACCGCGCCGCCGATCGGCTGGGAATAGCCGACATGGTGGTCGGCGCACAGCACGGCGTGCGGCGCCTGCTCGGCGCATCGCTCGAGCTGAGCGAGCGCCTTCTCGTCGACTGGCCCGAATGTCTTGATGTTCGTGAAACTCATCGGTTGGTTCGCCATCCCGGCGATCTCCCGCCCTCGGCCCCACCGACATTGTCGGGTGGGTTCGATCGGAACCGCGAATCATGACACTCTCCCCGAGCAGTCCCGGGACCTTCGGGTACCGTTCGGTGATGCGCCACGAGATTCTCTACCAGCCGTCCTACGCGATCGCCAGGCTGCTTCTCGAACACGGTGAGAGTATCCAAGCCGAGAGCGGGGCGATGGTCAGCATGTCGCCGACGATAACCCTAGAATCCAAGATTCATGGCGGGATCGGCAAGATGTTCGGCCGCCTTTTGGGCGGCGAGAGCGCGTTTCAGACGACCTTCACCGCGAGCCACGGTCCCGGAGAATTGATGCTTGCCCCGAGCGCACCCGGCGACATCTTCGCCTTGCCGCTCGGAGGAAACGCGATGATGGTGACGAGCGGCTGCTATCTCGCAGGCGACGTAGGGCTGCAGATGGAAACTCAAGCCAGCTTCAAGGGACTCTTCGGCGGCGAAGGGCTCTTCATGATGCGACTCTTCGGGCAAGGGCTCCTCCTCGTGAGCAGCTTCGGCGCGATCCACGCCCTTCAACTGGCGCCGGGCCAACCTTATGTAGTGGATACCGGTCACCTCGTCGCGTTCTCAGACGGCATGGGATTCCAGGTGAGGCGCGCGGCCCGATCCCTCCTCGGGAGCCTGACCTCCGGCGAGGGCTACGTCTGCGAAATGACCGGACCCGGCCTTGTCTACATACAGACCAGGACGCCGATGGGCTTCGGCAGTTGGGTGGGCAACTTCATTCCGCGCACCGGCTAAGCGCCTGATGAGCCCGGGGGGTACAACAACCCCATGCTCGATCGTCAACTCCTCCGCACCGACCCGGACCTGGTGCGCTCTGGCGCCTCTCGCAAGGGCATCGAAGTCGACGTCGAGTCCTATCTCCGCCTGGACGAGGAGTACCGAGCCCTTCTGACCGATCTTCAGGCCAAGCAGGCCCAGTCGAATCAGGACTCCAAGGCGATCGGGCAACTGATGGCCGCCGGGAATGCGGTGGCCGCGGAAGCCGCCAAGGCGTCGATGAAGGACCTCAAGGCCGCGATCGCCACCGGCGAGGAGCGGCAGCGCGAACTCGAAGCAAAGCTTCAAGCGATGGAGCTTCAGTTTCCGAACCTCCCCCACGAAAGCGTTCCCGACGGCTTCAGCGAGGAGAAGAACCAGATCATCCGGGATTGGGGGGACATCCCTCAGTTCGACTTCGAGCCAAAGCCACACTGGGACCTGGCCGAAAACCTCGGCCTCGTCGACTTTCCTCGCGCCAGCAAGATCAGCGGCAGCGGCTTTGCCGTCTATACCGGCTGGGGGGCGAGGCTACAGCGTGCCCTGATCACCTTCATGATCGACCATCAGACGATGCAGAACGGCTACGCCGAGGTGTATCCGCCCTATCTGGTGAACGCGGCCAGCCTGGTCGGGACCGGGCAACTTCCTAAGTTCGAGGAGGACCTCTATAAGGCCGACGAAGACTTGTATCTCATTCCCACGGCCGAGGTCCCCGTCACGAACCTCCATCGCGACGAAATTCTGGAGGTGTATCAGCTTCCGATGCGCTTCGCAGCATACAGCGGCTGCTTCCGTAAGGAGGCGGGCGCGGCGGGCAAAGACACTCGCGGCCTGCTCCGAATGCACCAGTTCGATAAGGTCGAACTGGTGAAGTACACCCTGCCCGAAAACAGTTACGACGAACTGGAGACCTTGCTGTCCGACGCCGAGAGCATCTTGCGCCTCCTGGGACTGCACTATCGCGTGACCCTTCTCTGCGCCGGCGAGATGAGCTTCTCGAATGCGAAGTGCTACGACCTAGAAGTTTGGTCTCCCGGCGTCGGGCGGTACCTGGAGATCTCTTCGTGCAGCAACTTCGAGGCGTTCCAGGCCCGGCGGGCAAACATCCGCTTCCGTCGTGCGCAGGGAGAGAAGCCGGAGTTCGTCCACATCCTCAACGGAAGCGGGCTGGCGACCCCGCGCCTCTTCGCTGCCGTCCTCGAGACCTACCAGCAGCCTGACGGGACCGTCGTGGTTCCCGAGCCCTTGCGCCCGCTGATCGGTTCCGATCTGTTCGAGCGCTAGCAGAATCGCCGGTTTTTTATCGAGGTGCTCTCAGCCGGAGTCGGGCTGAGATCACCTCGTCTTGGCTTCCTCAGGAACCTGGCTCCCCATAGTTCTGCAGGGCTTTCATGCGTCGCGCAACACGCCGACCTGTCAGAGGCACTGGCTATACACTAACACGAATTCGTTTTGCTTGGCAACAAGAAAGGAGAACCATGAAACGACTGCAACCGCTCTTCATCCTCGGACTCGTCTCGTGTTCGGTCGCGAGCCAAGCTTGGTCCACCCTCGGCACGAAATGGGGAATGGGGGTGCACGTGGCCACCCATCTCGCCGGCCACGAAGGCACCCCCGGAATGGCCACCTGGTCGGTCATGCCGGGTGGGCTCCCGATCACCGGTTACGAAACTCATAGCGGAACGCTCACCGGTGACTTCGGCATGCTGCTCGGCACACCAATGGAGACCGAAGAATTAGCGATCATCACCTCGGTGTTTGATACATGGGCCGCGGTTTGCGGCCTCTTCGTCCTGGGTCCGGTCATGGACGGCATGGTGCCAGGCGGCGCACCCCACGCGATCGGCGGCGGGACGGGAGACATACGAATCGGCGTCATCGGCGGCTTCCCTTCGTCGTCCACCCTCGGTCACGCCTACCTGCCGGGAACCGAGTTTCTCTATGGCCCTGGCGGCACTCTCACCGGCGACGTCCACTTGAACATCGACAAGACCTGGATCGACGACCCCTTCGACCCAACGGGTGACGGCGACTACGACCTCCACACGGTCCTCCTTCACGAAGTCGGTCACGCCCTGGGGCTCGGTCACTCCGATGTCGAAGGCTCGGTCATGTATCCGACCTATGGAGGCGGTAATCGAACCCTGAGTGCCGACGATATCGAAGGCATCCAGTTCATTTACGGAGTCCCCGAGCCGACCACGATGGCCGCATTCGGCTTAGGCGTGCTGTGGATCGCTAGGCGACGACGCAAGAAGACGGCATAACCCGCGCGTCTCGATGGGGAGACGCGGCGCCCGGCCCCTTGGGGGCCGGGACCAACCGGTCTGCTCCAATGGCCGTACTTCATAATAGGTGTTCGGCGGAGACAAATGAACAGCGGAAACGAGAAAAAGACCTGGCGCGAGAAAGTAGGACTCGCTGAAATGTTAAAGGGCGGCGTCATTATGGACGTCGTCGATGCCGACCAGGCCAAGATCGCCCAGGAAGCCGGTGCGGTCGCCGTCATGGCTCTCGAGCGGGTGCCGGCCGATATCCGAAGGGACGGCGGCGTCGCCAGGATGAGTGACCCCGAACTGATCCTCGGGATCAAAGCGGCGGTGACCATCCCCGTGATGGCCAAATGCCGGATCGGCCACTTCGTCGAAGCGGAAATCCTCCAGGCACTGGAAGTCGATTTCATCGACGAGAGCGAAGTCCTCACCCCTGCCGACGAGGAAAATCACGTCGCTAAGCACGCCTTCACCGTCCCCTTCGTCTGCGGAGCGAGGAACCTCGGCGAGGCCCTTCGCCGCTGCGCCGAAGGCGCCGCGATGATCCGGACCAAAGGTGAGGCCGGCACCGGCGACGTCGTCGAAGCCGTCCGCCATATGCGGACCATCATGCGCGATATCGCCGCCGTTACGGCCTCGCGGGAGGACTCGCTCTACGTCCTGGCCAAAGATATGCAGGCTCCCCTCGAACTTCTCACCGAGGTGAAGCGCCTCGGTCGTCTGCCGGTCCCGAACTTCTCTGCCGGCGGCATTGCCACCCCTGCCGATGCCGCCCTGATGATGAAACTTGGCGCGGAGACCGTCTTCGTTGGGTCGGGCATCTTCAAGTCGGGCGATCCGGCGCGTCGCGCTCGGGCGATCGTCGAAGCGGTGCTGTTCCACGACGACCCGAAGAAACTGGCCGAAATCAGCCGCAACTTGGGTGAGCCGATGGTCGGCATCGCCGCCGCCTCGCTGCGGGAAGAAGAGCTCTTGGCTATACGAGGCTGGTAACCGACGAGGGAGATTAGGCTTTCAACGAAACCGGCTCGCCGCGCTCCGCGCTCCGGTAACCGGCGAACGCGACCCGCGCCGCCGCGAGCCCATCCTCACCGGTCACCGGTGGCGGCAGGTCCTCGACCACGCATCGAACAAAATCGGCCACCAACAGGCGGTCGAGGTCGGAGCCGTAGCCGGCCAGCGTGTGCCGCATCGTCTCGTCTCGGAAAACGTCGATGTGCGGATTGAACAGATCGAGTTCGATCACGGCATTTTCGAAGACGGCGTTCATCGTGACATCACCCCAGGTCTTGTAGGACTTGGGTCGCGACCAAGAAGAATCGAGGGTGGCAAAGAACCCATCGTCGTATTCGAGGGTGAGCATCGCGACGTCTTCCCAGGCTCGGGCATACATGCCGTTGCCGGTGCGCGCATAGACCCGCGAGGGATCGCGACCGAGGGCGGCTCGAAGCAGGTCGGCGACATGCACCACATGGTCGATCATCGCACCGCCCCCCGACTTGCCGGGCTCGGTAAACCAACCAAATGGACAACTCCCGCGATTCGTGGAACAAACTGCCACGAGTCGACCGAAGGAACCTTCTTTGACCGCCGTGCGAAGCCTGTCGAAGGCAGGCGCATACCGGCAAGGAAAGGCGGTCATCAGCTTCACGCCAGCCTGGCTCACAGCGGAGAGGAAGCGCTCGCCGTCCGCTTCGTTCGTCACGAGGGGCTTCTCCACCATCAGATGGCGCCCGGCCCTGGCCACGCGCTCTCCGAACTCGGCATGGAGCGTGTTCTCGCAGCAGACGACGACGGCCTGGCTGGCTTCGAGGAGGGCATCGGCGGATTCGATCCACGGCATGCCGGTTTTGTCGGCAAACGCGATGCCCCGTTCTGGCTCGGGATCCCAGACTCCGACGACGTCGACATCGCTGCGGCGGGAAGCCGCATGGGCGTAGCCGTAGGCGTGCATGTGGGCGATGCCGAAGAATCCGAGCCGGAGTTTCACGCGCCGATTATGATTCGATTCGGACAGCAACCTCTCGCATGGGAACCACGAGCCGCACCAGGTAGGTGAGAACCACCCCGATGCCGAAGACCATCACGATCGCAGGGCCGGTGGGCCAGTCGTACTGAAACGAGAGCCATAGCCCGATCGCCGAGCCGAGAAGGGCAAGGGGGATCGAAAGGACCAGGCCGCGGGACACCCGATCGACCCAGAAGAACGCTAGCACCGGGGGCATGACCAGCCAAGTGAACACGACCAGCACGCCCGCGATCTTCACCGACGAGGCCACCACGAACGCGAGAAGGCCGTAAAACAGGAAGTCCAGCGCGGTTCGCCGAATCCCCTCCGGGGCATCCGGATTCTCCTCCGAGATGGCGGTCGTGCGTTTCCACAAGAGCAAGGTCGTCAGCAGGATCAGGCCGTACGCGATCGCAGTCGACTGCACGTCCTTCGGCATCACGAGGAGGATGCTCCCGCTGAGAAGGTCGCGCAGTTCTTCCAGCCCATGAGGCGACTGCTCAAGCACCACGATCCCAAGCGCGGAGGCGAGCACGAAGATGATCCCGATGATCGCCTCGTGGGGAACGCGGCCCAGCTTGTGGCGGCTCAGCGCGATGGCGAGGGCCGAACCTAGCGCGAAGGCAAGCGCTATCCAATAGGCCGCTGCCGAATGGACGTCATGGCCGCGGGCCACCGCGACTGCCATTCCAAGGGCCGCCATCTGCGCCACAGCGAGATCGATGAAGATCACGCCGCGGCGCACGATGTGCAGACCGAAGAGGCAGTGGACCGGCGACATCACCATCGCCGCCAGCAACGGCCACTGCATCAAAGCCCAGAACTCGCCCACCTACTTCAGCCCCTCGGCGATGCGATTGACGATCACGTCGAACAGAGCGATGTAGTCCCTTGCCTCAGACACGTGGCCGACGTTTTGCGGTACCTGGACGACTTTCGCTCCGGTCCGAGACGCGACGAGCTGGGCGTGTTTGGGTGAGTAGAAGGTCTCCAGAACGATCGCCTTCACCCCGCTTTGCTGGACGGTCTTGATGACCGAGGCGAGGTGGCCCGGCGTCGGCTCGAGTCCCGGTTTCGGCTCGAGTTCGCCCACCACGCGAAGCCTGAAGCGATTGGCGAAGTAGGAGAACGACCTGTGGTAGGTGACGATCGGCTTGCCCTCGTGGGGTGCCATCTTCGCCGCCCAGCCGCCGAGGCTGTTTCTGGCGCGGTTCTCATCCAGTTTGGCTAGAAGGGTTCCGCTGCGCTGCCACTCCCACAGTTTCTGGGCGCCGAAGCGCTCTTCGGCCTGGGCACCGAACATCGCCACGTCGAGCCGGCGCAAGAACTCCGCCAAGTTGGCTTGGTACTCCTTGGAGTGGGCACGGTCGATCTTGGTGAGGACCGAAGCGATCTTAGTGGCGATGATCCGGCCGTTGTAGGGGTCGAGCCAGATGTGCGGATTGCCCCCCGGGTGAATGTCGCCCATCGCACGGCTGACCTGTCCGGTCGGCTTCTCCAGGACTTGCACCCAGTCGGAGGCGTAGACGTGTCCGGACGCGCCGATGGCGACCTTCGAGTTGCGGCTTCCTGCGAGAATCGGGCGCTCGTAACCCACCTCGAGATCGAGGCCGATGGCGATGAAGAGATCGGCGCCGGACACCTTGCTCATGTAGCTCGGCTTGGCTTCGATGCGGTGGGGGTCCCGAGCCCCGACGACGATCGCGGAGACGGAGACGTACTTGCCGCCGACGGCGGCGACGATCGAGGCCAAGTCGGGAGTGGTAGTCACCACCTTCGTTACCGCGAAACAGGCAGTCGAAAGGGACGCGAGAAGGGAACCAAGTAGTAGTCGTGTCATCGTCGTCTCCTCAATAGCGGTGCGCCGGGTGAGCCCCGATCGCCCATTGGAACTGAAGGTTCAGCAGGTTTCGAGCGGGAGCGAAGTTGCTCTCGATGCGCTGGAACTCGGCTCGCCAATGGTGAAACTCCGTTACCTTCAGCGTGGCCCCCAGGGACCAGGCTCGACGGATGTCGTCGGTTCCGGGAACTTCGCTGTAGTCGTATTTGACGTAGGCGTGCAAGCGCGGGCGCAATTCGATGGTAACCGCCGCGAAAGCCCCGAAGCTGGTCTCGTGGATTCCGCCGGGCCGAGCCCAGAATGCTTCACCTTCGAAGTCGAGCGAGCTTCCTTGGCCTCCGGGCCGCAATTTGTAAGTCACCTCGGCGGCGAAGAGCTGCGAGCGCTTGCGCTCTTCTTCGCTCGAGGACGGGCCGTTGGCGTAGCTGAAGCCCACTTGGGCAGAGGCGTCCGCTCCGAAGTCGAAGAACGTGCGGTAGGCGCCGACGAAAGTGGGCGCGCCCGCGTTCGCGCCGGCGAAGATGCCGAGGTCATGAGAGTCGAAGGCTTCGAGGGTGATCTCGTTGAACCGGTCCCCGGGAAAGAGGTAGCTGAACGAAACGCCCCCCGCTCGAAGCCCCTCGTCACCGAGCACGTCCTGTACCATGAGAGGATAGTCGAGCCAGTTCAGCTGATCGGCATGGTTTCTCTGTACACGTCCAATGGCAGCGGCGAACTTGCCGAATCTAGCCGAGAGGCCGCGACCGAGATTGTTGTAGCGCCCGAATGCTTCCTCCACCTCGGCATGGGTCTCCCCGTCCTCGTCCGCAAACGCGATGGTGGCCTCGGCTCGAAGGAAAGGGTCCACGTCGGCGGCTAATCCGAGTTCGGCTTCCCTAAGGAAGACCCGCTTGCGCCCGGCGCGGTCGGAGTCGATCGCGTTCCAGCGAAAGTCGGTGACAAGCGAGATTTCGGGATCAAATGTGCTCTTGTTTCGGGGTGTCGGGTCCGGCGCGGGCTGCGTGCTGGAATCTTGTGCTCTGGCGATCGTTGGAAGAGGATCGGGGTCCGGGCAAGACGTAGCGATGCAGAGCATCGGCGCGACGGCCGACGCGAAAGCGGTTCCGATAATACAAGTCAAGGATGGGTTCCTCCGTGTGCCGCTGCGACGAAGCGGCTGGCAGGGGTCGCCGCGCGACGCGCAGCGGCCCTACGACGAGGAACGACCCTTGGGAGGAGCCCGCGGGGGGCCGGTCTTGAGGACGAAGGAGGGGAGCCGGGCTCTGGGGCAAGCGAAACGCCGCGCCGCGAGTACCGGGGCTCCGATAGGTCGCGCATCGTGGACAGACGCGAGCACGGCGACCTGCTCGACCTGGATTGGCGAAGCGGCTCGCTCGAGGACCCGAGCGCGTCTGGCGTCGGCCGAGCGCAGGACGAAGAAGTCCAGCCCGATCGGAGTGAAGTCGGACTTTCGCCGACCCGGTGGCAGGCAAAGACACTGCAAGCAACGGTTTTCGCCGGTGTGCCGGTGGCTGCCTTCCGCTACGCTGGCGGCAAGCCATAGCGAGGCGGCAAGCAGGGTCAGCTGCCGAAGAATCCTAACCGTTTTCGATGCGATGCCGAGCTTCAACGTCCGAAGTCCTCGTACGGCGGCATCTTACCACTGGCATTGCCGTCCATCGTGGTTTCGGAGTCCTGTCGATCCTGCGGCGAAACCACGCCGCCGCCCGCGCCGTTTACCGGAATATGGCCCGCTGGCGACGTAGGAGAGTACTGCTCGGGACGATCGCCGTCCTTTCCGGGCTTTACCTAGGGGGTAGCTGGTGGTCGGCAAGCCGGATCGTCAGTCCAAGACCAGGAATGCCAGCGCGTCCGGCCGAGCTGGTGGCCGATGCCTTGCAGGATGGCTCGACAATCTGGATCCGGGAAGCGGGCGCGAAGCCGAAAGCTGCCTTTGTCTTCGTCCATGGCCTGGGTGGCGACATGCAGCACTGGGTGGGGGCCATGTCGAGCTTGGCTGACAAGGGCTACGCGTCTCTGACTATCGCCATGCCCGGACACGATGATAGCCCCTACGGCAGGGTGGGCTTCGGTCCCCTGGAGTCGAAGGTGGTGCTTCAGGCCGCCCAAGCCGCCCGCAGGAGATGGCCCGACGCCAAGGTAGTTCTCGTCGGGGTGAGCTTGGGTGGTTCGGCTTGCTGGCTCGCGGTGCAGCACGACCCGACTTGCGCGAACGGAGTGGTGACGGAGAGTGCCTTCGCTCGACTCGAGCCAGCGGTCGATGGCTGGTTTTCGCGTATGGGCTCGCTCGGCCAGGTCCTCTTCGCACCGACTCGATGGATGGCCAGGAGGATGGTGGACGTCGATCCCGCCAAAGTGAATCCCGTCGAGGGTGCCCGCTCTTTCCCCGGCCCATCCGCGATCCTGCACGCCGAGAATGACGGGGTGATCGCGCGATTTCACGGCGAGGAACTCGCGAGGGCGGCAGGGATCGAACTGCAGATTATCCCGGATTGTGCCCATGCACAGGGGTACTCCTGGTCCCCTGGCAGAATGGAAGAGGCGATGCTCGACGTGGCCGACCGGGCACAGGACTAACCTTGGTGAGCCCCTTTGCACGCTACCGCGTACGAGCCCGAGTGCAAATCAACTGGCTTATGGACGAGGAACGCATAATCCGTCCATGACGACACGTCACCTTCTCCTGGCCTTGGGGTTTCTCACGCTCCTCGTGAGCTGTAAGTCGAAGCCGACCTTGGTCGGGACTTGGACCGGGTCGCTGCCCGTTCAGGGAATCGAAGTCTTGATGACGTTTCGCTTCGGAAGCGATGGCACGCTCGCCCTCACCCAAACCGCGGCCGGACAGACTTCCGTCCAGGCCGGTTCATACAAGGAACTAGAGAGGTCGTTTACGTTCACGCCGAAGTCGATCGAGGGCGCGCACATCCCGAAGGCGACCGTCGATCAGATGAATGCGATGATCGCTGCCAATCCCCAGACCGTAACGTTCGCGCTCGAGTGGAAAGATGCCGACACGGTCGTCGTCACGCAACAGGGAGCCGCATCCGTCGTGGCCGCACCGATGACGCTGAAGCGCGGCAAGACCTAACCCCCGTCCTCCAATCGTCGGGACGGCTGCGGAGCATTCTTGGCTCGCCGAAGAAAGCGCGGTCGAGCCCGCGCACTCCAAAGAGATCTCGTTTCAAACTAGTTCGGGCCAGCCTAAAGACTTGGGCTGGCCCGAACACGCGCGGTCGAGCCCGCGCACTCCAAAGAGGCCTACTTCTCTTCCTTGAACTCCGCGTCGATCACGTCGTCGCCGCCCGAGCCATTGTTCGAGACTCCGGCTCCGACCTTGTCTCCCGCTTCATCCACGGTGCCGCCTTGCTCACCCGATGACTTATACAGCTGCTCGGCGAGCTGGTGGCTCTCGCTCTCCAGTTCGTTGAAGGCCGTCTGGATCGCGCCTTGGTCCTCGGTTCCGAGGTGCTGGCGCAACGCCCGGACCTTGTCTTCGATCCGGCTCTTGTCGGCCTCGCTGATCTTGTCACCGAGCTCGCGAACGGTCTTCTCGACGCTGTAGCACAGGGTCTCCGACTTGTTCTTGAGTTCTTGAAGCTCCTGGGCCTGGCGGTCGGATTCGGCGTTGGCTTCGGCTTCCTTCACCATACGCTCGATCTCGTCCTTGCTCAAGCTGCCCGAGCCGGTGATCGTGATCTTCTGCTGGTTGCCGGTGGCCTTGTCCTGGGCGCTGACCTGCAAGATGCCGTTGGCGTCGATGTCGAACGTGACCTCGATCTGCGGCACGCGGGCTGGGGCGGGCGGAATGCCCGCGAGGTGGAACTTGCCGATGCTCTTGTTGTCGCGCGCGAGGGGCCGCTCGCCCTGGAGGATATGGATTTCCACTTCGGGCTGATTGTCCGACGCCGTCGTATAGATGCGGCTCTTCTTGGTGGGGATCGTCGTGTTGCGCTCGATGATCTTGTCGAAAATGCCGCCCTGCGTCTCCACGCCCAGGCTGAGCGGGGTGACGTCGAGGAGGACGATGTTCTTGACCTCGCCGCCGAGCACTCCCGCCTGGATCGCGGCGCCGACAGCCACGACCTCGTCGGGGTTCACGCTTCGGTTCGGCTCCTTGTCGGTCAGCTTCTTGACCAGTTCCTGCACCATGGGGATGCGCGTGCTGCCGCCGACGAGGATGACCTCGTCGAGCTGATTCGGCTTCAACTTCGCGTCCTCGAGCGCGGTCTCGAACGGCTTCTTGATCCGCGCCATCAGGTCCGCGCACAGCTCCTCGAACTTCGCCCGCGTGAGGGTCATGTCGAGGTGCTTGGGCTGGTTGTCCACCGCGGTGATGTAGGGCAAGTTGATTTGCGTGCTGACCTGGCTGCTGAGCTCGATCTTCGCGCGCTCGGCGGCCTCGCGAAGGCGCTGGAGGGCGTCCTTTTGCTGGAGCAGATCGATGCCCTGATCCTTCTTGAACTCGGCGGCTAGCCAATCCACGATCTTCTGGTCGAAGTCGTCGCCGCCCAGATGGCTGTCGCCGGCGGTTGCCTTGACCTCGAAGACGCCCTCACCGACATCGAGGATCGACACGTCGAACGTGCCGCCGCCGAGGTCGAAGACAAGGATCGTCTCGTTGGCCTTCTTGTCGAGCCCGTAGGCCAGTGAGGCCGCGGTCGGCTCGTTGATGATGCGCAGGACCTTGAGGCCCGCGATCTCGCCGGCGTCCTTGGTGGCCTTGCGCTGGCTGTCGTTGAAGTAGGCGGGGACGGTGATGACGGCCTGATCGACGGTCTCGCCCAGGTACGCCTCGGCGTCCGCCTTGAGCTTCTGCAGGATCATCGCGCTGATCTCTTCGGGCGTGAAGTCCTTGTCGACGGCGGGGATGTGGACGACGGCGTTGCCCTTCTTGTCGGCCTTGACCTTGTAAGCGACGCGCCCCGCCTCGTTGGTGACTTCGCTGAGCTTGTGGCCCATGAATCGCTTGATGCTGCTGACGGTGTTCTCGGGGTTGACGACAGCCTGTCGCTTGGCGGTGACGCCGACGAGCCGCTCGCCGTTGTTCTTGAATCCGACGACGCTAGGCAGCGTGCGCGTGCCCTCCGCCGTCGCGATAACGACCGGCTCTCCCCCTTCCATCACGGCGACGACCGAATTGGTCGTCCCGAGGTCGATTCCTACTGTTCTTCCCATTTTCACTCCTAATTTTAGACTATTCGCTCAAGCGACTTGAGCCCTTTATCATCAAGTAACGCGGATTATACCCGAGCGGTTCCCGGCTCGGCTAGCCGAGTGGGTGAATGCGCGCGCCTGCCCGCGCTCTGGATCATCGCCTATCCTGATAAGATTGTCGAGATGTCTAGCCTGCGGGTCTGCATCCTGTCACTTTCCCTCGTCCTCGCCTCGTCCGGCCTCGCTCAATCGAGCCCGGCACCGCGGGTCGACGCCCTGATCCACGAGGAGATGGCGCGGCAGCACATCCCAGGCGTGGCGGTCGGAGTGGTCCGCAACGGCGAGGTCGTGATGGCGAAGGGCTACGGTTTCGCGAACTTAGAACTCGGGGCAAAGGTGACGCCCGAAACCGTTTTCAAGATCGCCTCGGTCAGCAAGCAGTTCATCGCGGCCGCGGTCATGCTGCTGGTCCAAGACGGCAAGCTGGGGCTCGACGACCCCTTGGCCGGGTTCTTCGAGGATGCGCCGAATGGGTGGAGGCGTATCACGCTACGGCATCTGCTCTCGCACACCTCCGGCTTCGAACGGGAACTGCCGGGGTGGGATTACCTGAAGACATACTCCGAAGCCGAAATCGAGGCGATGGCGCGACAGGGGAAGATCGAGTTCGCTCCGCGGGAGCGGTACCAGTACTCCAACACAGCCTACTTCCTACTCGGCCTTGTCGTGAGCAAGGTCTCCGGCAAGCCTTGGGCGGACTTCATGCGCAAGAGGGTCTTCGAGCCGCTGGGGATGAACGCGACCCGCGCCACGACTTGGCGAGACCTCGTGCCCAACCGCGCCTCCGGCTACGATTGGAGCGGCTCGGGATGGACGAACGACCGGGCCCTGCTCTCGGTGCGTACCAGCGGCGCGTTCTTGAGCAGCGTGACCGACCTGGCCCGGTGGGAAGCCGCGCTCGTCACCAACCGGGTCCTGACCGCCGCGAGTCTGCGGCAGATGGGGGCCGCCACTCGGCTCGCCGGCGGTGGGTCGCATCCCTATGGGCTGGGGTGGAACCTCGAGGAGTACCGCGGCCGGAGGGCTATGGGCCATGGCGGCGCGCTGCTCGGGTTCCGGAGCCACTACTTGCGCTTGCTCGACGACGGACTCACCGTGATCGTCCTCGCCAACTCCAGCTCGGCGAATGCAGGCTTGCTGGCCCAGCGCCTCGCGGCATGCTGGCTGCCGGACTTGGATTGAACACGTGGAAGCCCGAGAAGGATCCCGCGCCCGGGCGCAAGAAGGTGATTGAGGCTGGATTGGCGAGGCTGGCCGAGGGGGAGCCGTTCGGCGAGCCGGCCACGTCGACACTGGCTCAAGGACTGCGTTCCTTGCCCGCGGCGGATCGAACGGCGTTCATGGGCCTTACGCTGTTCGATTTCGCCAGGGGGCACAGGCCCCGGGAACGGTGCTCCGTATTGGTGAAGTTGTACGAGCAATTACGGCGTATCGGCTGGGCTCGACCGGGACGAAGGGCTTCGTGACCGCGTATTGGAACGCGGCCGGTCAACTGACCGGAATCGAGATGTCGGACGACTGAGTGCGGCCCTCCTCGACCACATCCAACGCGATAAAGACGAAGAGCACACTCCAGGCCGCCTCGCCGAGCAGGGCGAAGGGGAGTTGGAGCTTGAGGGGCAGGGAATACGTGCAGAGCACCATCGGAATCCAGAAACTCCAGCAGGGAATGAGGGTCGGCAGGACCTTCGTCCGATAGAACGCAGACTTCCACACCTTGCACAGGTTGTTTAGCGAATAACGCCCTTCACGCCACTCGTAGAGACTGATCATGAAGGGCATGGAGATGAACGGCGCGAAAAGGCTCATATCAGCGACCGTCTTATAGAGAAGCGTCTTCCAATCCGTACCGTGGCCGAAGATTTGGGCCTGGCCCCAATAGAGGATATCGACCTGGATGCCGGTCAGCCCATAGGCGGTGCCGGTGAAGAGCATCAAGCCCAACCAGGCCCGATCGAAGCGACGGATGCGTCCGGTTACGGCCTTGGCGAGCTCGGCCATCAGCCCACCCGCCGCAAAACCGCCGACGAAGGAAAAGAAGAAGCCGTAATGTGCCTTCCAAGCCGCCGGCGTCTCCGAGATCGCCCGCAATGCCGGGCTTTGGTAGTAGGCGATGACGAGCGCGGCCGCCATCGCTTGGATCAGCAGGAACGGCGCCCAATGCGCCCGCACCGCGGCAAGGCCGGGCGCGACGATCTGGCGGACCGAAGGGATGGGGGCGGGGCTCATGGGTGGCGGAGATGACGCGCGATGCCAGTATGACGTCAGACGCCATAGCGTTACCGCCTGCCCGGAACCTGACGATGTCCAGTTTGTAGATCGAAGGCCTCACGAGGCTTGCGTCAAGTTGATCGATAGTGATCTACTATCCTGATTCCAGGAACTGGGACCCACGTCAGTTCGTCACGGATTCGTCACGAGATGCGCTGTACTATGGCAATTGCGACAGGGCCCAAACCCTAAGCAAGGAGAAAACAAATTGAATCACTTCTTTCACCGCTTGGTCGTCCTGGCCGTGCTCACCGCTTCGGCGGGTGCCAGCCAAGCCACTCCGACTTTCTTCGACGGCGTCTTCTCTCACGGCTGGTCCGACGCCAAACTCGTAGATACCACGGCCGGAGGGCTCGCAACATACGCGACGAACTATCTAGCGGCCGGAGGCAACCCGACCCACCACCGGGAAGTCAGCCACTCCTACGATTTTGGCGCAATCCTCGTCGGTCACTGGAAGTCGGCTTTCGTTTGGGATCCCGCCGTAGATGGGTCGATCACGAGTCTCGACTATTCGTTCGATCTGATTCATAAGAACCCGCCCCTAGGCCAGGCTGTTGCTTATCGATTGCTCGTCAGGCAAAGCGGTGTGGACTATGTCTCTGGCATTGACCAGATCTTCACCGAAAGCTGGACCTCCTACGGGCGCGTGAATCAGACGAGCGCTTCGTTCAAGGAACTGCTTTCGAATGGGACACTTGGCACGGCCAGCCCGGACTTCTCCGCCTCTGGAGGCATCTTGACTTTCGGCTACATAAGTGCTAATTCGAACCCAGTCGGAGGGATTAGCACTCGGCTGAGCGGTATTGATAACTACAGTGTGACCATTGTGCCCGAACCGGGGACCCTAATCGCGCTCGGCACGGCATTGGGGGTGCTCGTTTCCAGACGTCGAACTCGGCGTCAGTGAGGTAGCACTCGCTCGCGCAAAGCCAGGGGCAACGGGCACCTGCTCCAGCCCATTGGAAGTCGATGGTCGCTTTCCGTGCAGGTCAGGCTCGATCTGACTGGCACGGAAAGCCATCGTGCTGATGCGACCGCGTTCATGGCGAATGCCCGGATTCGGGTACCCAGGCCTTTGGGCACGGTGGTTCCGATGTCGTGTGGGCTGGCTTTTTCCGCACGTCTGGTTGCAGGTATACCTGCGGTATGCGCGACCAGTTGATCGAGGCAGTCCAGACGGCGCGACAAGCCGGTACGCCTGCGCCATCTAACGAGCAGGAGACCTGTTATCGCATCATCGATCCGCTCCTGAAGGCCATGGGTTACGGCGTGTTGGATGTGAGGATCCAGGACAAGGACAATGCCGGCCAGAAGCCCGATTACACGATTCTGCCCGACGGCGGTGACGCGACTTGGTTCATGGAAGCGAAGGCGTGGAGCGTCAGTCTCCAAGACCATCACACACAGCAAGCCGTCAACTATGCCAACACGCAAGGCAAGCGTTGGGTCGTTCTGACGAACGGGCGGGAATGGAGGCTTTATGACAACCAGGCGTTTGGCGAGATTAGCGTCAAGCTGGCATGCGTCGCGCGGCTTGAAGACGAAGACATATTAGGTTTGCTCGAAGCACTCTCAAGATCTTCTATCGAACGGGGCAGGCTCGAGGACTTCGCTCGAAACACGCGTCTCTACAACTGTCTCTTTTCGCAATTGTGAAAACGGATAGTTCAGTCACAAAGGCCGTCCTTAAGGCGCTGAAGTCCATGCATGGGATGTCGAAGGTTACGGCGGAAGATGTGGTCGGGTTCTGGCGGGACTACGCGACACCGTCGGCGGGCGTTCCCACTCTGTCTCCGTCCATCCAGCCTTGCGAGGATCAGGGACTCGGGACCGAGGGTCAGGGCTCTAACGCAGTGCCCGGCCTCGCCTTGGATTCGCCGGTCGCCACTCCCCTCGTGTCGCTTGCCGCAACTGAGGTGACAGGAAAGAAAGTAGCGGGCATCGTACTCGCTAATGGGGAATCCATTGCGATTACAAAGTGGTACCAGGTGACAGTGCAGTCGGCAATCATCGCGCTGTCCTCGGGATGGAGCCGGAAGCAACGCTCTACTCGAGCGCAAGGGCGAAGTGCCCCTTGCTCTCGCGGAGTGAATGGCAGACTCGGCCCGATGCGAGAGGCCGTTACCCTGCCCAATCCACATGGTGATTGGAGAGTGGAGACCCATTTCAGCGCTATCAATCAGATCGCTGCTTCGATTCGGATCCTCACTGCGGCCGGCATCGATCCCTCCACGGTTGCAATCGTCGTTGTTGAACGGTAGGTTGCCTGCGATCGTAGCTAATCCTGTTCCGGGGCGGGAATGCTAAAGGACGACACCACCAGTCGTGCCGGCCAGTAGGTCTCCGGATCGACCTTCCGAAAGCCCTTCCTATTGAGCTCGTCCCACGTGAGGAAGCACTCCTTCTCTTGCACTTCACCCACGTCGTCGGCGTCTTCAGGAAGATTAGACGCGGTAATCAGCTTCTCGAAGGACACCTGAAGGCCGTCTTCCTGAAGCTCCAGAACCTTCATCATCACGCAATCCCAGGCCCCGATGCACTCGCCTATGGCGATCAGGTCGTTTGCGTTTTCAAAGCTCCATTCTTTACCCATAACTGTACTACGACCGTACCGGCAAAGCCGGCTTGCAGGTCCCCTTTCGTGTTCTGAAGTCCGAGCTCCCCTATGGAGTCTTCGTCGACGGCGTCGGAGGTGGAATCGGCTGCGACTCGGACTCGGGGCTCCGGCGGTGGATGGCCCGCTCGGCAGGCTGGCCGTACAGTTGGGGCATGAGATACAGCCCCTGCCAGTGCTTCGGCTTTTCCAGTTCGATTGGGGCGCCGTACGCCTGCACGAAGCGATCGTTGCGGGTGCCCTTGATCTCCCAGCTGACTTCGACTCGCGGCACGCTCGTGCGGATCTGGAAGCTCCCGTCCCTCAGCTTCTTGCTGACCTTCGCGAGCACGAACCCATCGTTGTCGGTGTCGTCGAGCACGGTGAGCTGATAGCGGAAGTCCTTGTTGATCGCCTCGACGTACTCCGGCAGCTCCACCCATGCGTAACCGCCCGCGTCGGTGCGGACCACGCCCGAGTAGGCATTGATCGGCTCCGAACTTTCGGTGCAGTAATGATTCAGGAGTTTGTGTTCGGGGTCGAGCGGATGATCGATCTGGAACGATTTCGTTCCCGAGGCTACAAATCGGCCGCTGGAGTAAACGCCATAGCCATCGGATTGAGAAGACGTATGCCCATAAACGCCGAAGTTGATTCCTCCACTAGACCCTGCTTCACCATAAACGGCCATCCCGTCGGCTCGATAAACGACAGCGTCCACACCGCGGTAGCTGTTGTTGCCTCCGTACGCGCGCAAGGCTACGCCAGTTCCGTTGCCGTGGGCATAGACGCCGGTAGGGCCGATTCCATAGACGCCAGATCCAGAATTCGGACTAAAACCATAGACGCCGGCTTTGCTCGTGCCGCTGGATGCTTGGGCAATGCCGTAGACGCCGATGCCACTGGTGCTATTCGACCGCCCGTACACTCCCATATTCGTCTGGTCTCCGGAGTTCGTGGTCCAGCCAAAGACTCCGATGCCGGTCACTGAATCCGACTGGCCCCAGACGCCCATGGTGTAATTCGACGGCGATGTCGAGATGCCGCGAATGCCGGTTGAGTCGATTGCTGTATTCGTGTTCGTTACTTCGAACGCTGCGTAGCTGGCCAGCGATCCTGTTCCGCTGTACGGCAACGTGAAGCCCGAGGAGTTTTGCCAGCTAGCGTTGCCGCTCGCATCGCTCGTCAGCACTCTGCCCGCTCCGGCTCCGGTTGGCAGGCGCAGGCCAGTCGTCGAGAGCGTGCCGGCGACGTCGAGAAGATAGTTCGGTGAATTCGTCCCGATGCCGACGTTGCCCCCGGGCAGGATGGTGAGGCGTGTCGGTCCGTTGCCGGTGAAGAGGTAGAGGGGGTGGTTCGACTTTGTTCCGATCCACCCGGCCAGTCCATCGACGTAGGTGCCGAGTTGGGTGGCGCCGTTCGTGTGCACGAGCCCGTAGCCTTGGCCGAAGACGGTCAGCAGGTCACTGGGGGAAGTCGTCCCGATGCCGACCCGGGTGCCGAAGAGCCCGGTCCCGCTGACATGTAAATTGCCCCCTTGGGATGTTCCGGGAGACGTGGGCTGAAGGTGGACGAGGGCCTTGGCCTGTGGTTGCGAGTCGGCAGGTCGAGTCGAGATCGCGATGATCGAGGCCACGACCCCGACTGAAGTGGCGGCGAGGAAAAGACGGCTGATGGTCACGCCCTCTACTATAGAGGCAAAGGCGAACGTCGCAGTGAAGCACAAACGCCAACAGTATCAGTTTTCGGCCAGGCTCACCGTGATCCCTGCGCGAAGGCCACTGCAGCAGCTCCCTGCCTTGTCGACAGTCTGCCTGGCTCTTGGGGGATGGGAGCCCCTTCTGATTGCAACCTTTTATCTGCGACCAAGCCTTTCACTCGCGACCACTAAAGTATGTCCGCAACACCTGTGCTGCGAGACCATTGCGAGCCAAGCCCTCAGTACCGGACCTTTCCGGTTCCTCCGCAAGACCCGCAACGGTCTTTGCCGCCCGAGCATGTGCAGCCTTGAGTGCCCGAACCACCACAGCCGCTGCAAGCGACCGAACCACTCCCCGCGGTCGAACTCGCATGATAGGAAGTGCGGCTGCCGTTGCAGGACGAGCAAGTCACGCGGCCGGAGCCGCCGCAACGAGCGTGGTTGACCCAGCCACTGCCGCCGCACGATGAACAACTGGATTGACTCATAACATTCTCTGAGAGTTGCAAACGTGCGGCCCGATGGGACGGTTCGGCGTCCCTCGACTCCTTTGCTTGCGCCGTGCCTAAGGATCACCGACTCGCCCCCAAGCTCCAGAGAGTATCGCGAAGTCGAGAATATCCACTTCCAGGTCGCCATTGAGGTCGGCCGCTTCTATCCAGTTCGGATCACCCGGCCCGGAACCGAACGCGGAGGAAAGCAGGGCGTAGTCGCCGATCGATACCTCGTTGTCGCCATCGACGTCGCCGAGCACTACTTCGAATCGATAAGGGCCAAACCCAGAGGCGGATATCGTGCGGTCGCCGAGAGTGCGGCGTAAGGCCTTTTGCGGCTTCACCGAAACTTCGTACAGGCCAGCCGACATCCCTGCCGGCATGGCGATCTCGGCGAGGCCATTCGGACCCTTGGTAACCCCTTGGTCGATCAATATCTGGCCCGAAGCATTGGAACGAATCCGCACTTGGGCAGTTGCGCCTCCCTGATCCCATCCCAAGCGGATCGTTCGAGTAGTCGAATAGAGCCCGAAGTCCGGCGCCACACGCGCATAGGCGAGGTCCCAATCTCCGGTGAAGCACCACCAGTCGGTCATGTAACCGGCACCTTTCGGAATCGCATTGGACGGGCCTGGCATGCTCTGCATCCAATAGATGTACCACTGGTGCTGAATCACATCCTCCGGGATGCGTCCGTAAGGCCAAGCGTAAGGAATAGTCCCCCACCTTTGGGCATTCACCATGGTCGTCGAACCGCTATGATCGGGTCGCCAATCCTCGATCGTGCTCGCGACGAGCGTGTTGTTCCAATAGTCGTAGTGGCTCGTCGTATTCGGCGGCATGTGGGTCCAGCCGCACCGCCCTGTGATGAACTGACCATTCGAGTCTTGTCCTACGAAGTCACGCCAGAACAGCCTGTCGTTGCCGTCCTGAGTCCACGCGACATGACCCAGGATGGCCTCCAATTGGTGCCCGTGGTTATGGACGGCTTCGTTCGAACTCCGAGTGAAGTTGTAGTTATACAGGACGTAAGTGCGGTCGTAGACTGGCAGGTCGTCATTCCAGCGAAAGCTGTTCGACACATCACCGGTCAATGGGCTCGACATATTCGATTCGACGGGAACGATGTTGCCGTGGTGATAGCCCCAGAGCCATACCTCTTTCACACCCAAGTTCTGAATGTAGTGCTGGGCGCCGACTCTCTCGAGAATCGCGTTGTAGTCGGGAAAGTAAGTGCCTCCTCCCAGTTCATGACCCGGCTTATCGTCGGGTGGCATGGGTTCGTAGATGTTGATCACTCCGACGATGCGGTAGCCCAGCGCCGGATAGGGTGTCGCATTGGCGTAGCCCCGATAACGGCTACCCTCCTGTAGCATGAACTTGGTTTCGACTTCGTACCTTATGATGTTCGTCTCGAGCTGGGCGATCGTGCCATAGAAATCAGCGGTCGGGGCGTGGATATTGATGCCATCGACGGTCGGCAGATAGCGTATGCAGAGGACCGGCATCTGGTAGTTGTAAGCGTAGGGCAATTGAAGAAGATAGGGGTCCCACGAGCCTGCCGACATGGGCTGCACCGGCGTGGCGACGTTCATCACCACCGCATCCGAGGCGCCACCGGGGGCCGTCGCCGTCACTTGGGCGACACCTGGGGCAATGGCGAGGATGAAGCCTCGGGGATCGAATGCGGCTACCGCAGGCGCGTTCGTCTGCCACGAAAGCGCTGTCGCAGGAATGGTCATCGGGCCGAGATTCGTTATCGCGTTGACGGTCGGCCATTTCCGCCACGTAGGGTACATCTGGGTTGAAGGAACGGTCACGTCGATCGAGCTTATCGACAGCCCGCTCAAGAATCGTTGATAGATCTCGGTCTCGGTTCGCGCTCGGTCACTGATTTCGATCTCGTCCAGTACGGCATTGGCTCGTGACGAGCCTGCATCGGAACCAACGTAGAGGTCGCTCGCAGTGACCTGATTGAGGGTACTAGAGAGGACTCGCTCTGCTGCGAGTGTTCCGTCGACGTAAAGCTTTAGCCGCCGAGCGGAATCGGACCAAGTGTAGGCCACGAAGTGCCACTGGTTCGCAGCCCAAGAAGACACATTGATCGCTACGCCTTCTTCGGGGGCGCCGACACCGTAGCGGTTGAAGATGGATCGAAGGTTGTTAGCTCCGTCCTTGGCGAAGACCATCCCACCTCCCGAGCCCAGGGAAGCGAACGAGTAGGTCTGTCCGTCACTGCCCGTCCAGCGAGGCTTGATCCAGAACGAGAGGGTGCCCTCACGGGATGCGATGTTGCCCGACCGGGCGTAGCGAACGATGTTCGATGGGCTGAAGAAGGCACCATTTGCCTGGACGCCGGCCTCATAGGAGATGCCGGTAGCCTGGAGCGGCACCTCGCCTTGGGCGCCGTTCATCGAGTTGTTACAGCGCAGGAGCAGCGTCGTGCTGGCATCCTGAGCGGATGCCGCGATCGCAGCCGAGGCGAGTGCAACGGCGAGCATGTTTCGGTAAAAGTTCCCTTTCATCGGTGTTCTCGGAAGCGTCTCTCCTCTCATAGGATATGCGAATCAGGGAGCCAATGAGGCGTGATTCGAATGCTTGCGAGGATTTCGAGCACACCGGCTCTCGAAAGCGCGAGCAGGCTCGCGCACTCCATAGCTGGAACGCCTCATCGATCGTGCGACCCGCGGCGAGAGGCGTGGGGCCCCTGTGCGTCGAGCCAAGACTTTATCAGCGAATGCCGGTGCAAGTCGATGAGGGGAGCCACCGGCTCCTCGTGGCGAATCCAGCGCAAAACCTGGAACGGGATAGCCAGGCGATCCGCTTCGGCCAGGGCCTCGGGCCAATCCGGAATCGGAACGTGGATGTGGTCGTCGACGAGTACGACATCCCTCAGCAGCGAGAGCATTGGCGCGTCTTCGGGGACGAAGTAGAGGATCGAATCGACGGCCGCCATCACCGCGGTGCCGCGGTCGATCGGGGCTCCGGGGCGGAGCCGGGGCGAAGGGCTGCGCTTCAGGAACTTCCGGGCCGAGTTCTCGCCGATAGCCATGATCACGAGGTCCGCGCCTTCGAGGGCCTCTTCCGGATCAGTCGTCGCGATAACCAGATGCCCGCAATCCTCCGCCTCGAAGCAGCGACGCGCGAGGCGGTCGAAGAGATCCAGCCGCTCGGCATCCTCATCGTAAAAGCGCACCTCCAGCTCACGCTCTCCGAAGTACCCGGCCAGCGAGCCAATGATGGGGGGAGCGCAACGCACGCTGCCGATGCCGAGGACGGCCAGTCGCAAGGGACCCATGAATCTTCTACCGATTCTGGACGATCTTTCGTTCGTGGCTAGGCAGGCCTCAAGCCGATCGGCCGCCCGCTAGTCACTCGACAAGCAGCTAGTCGCCCACTTCCCCGTAGTTCGCAGACAGGATCGCGAAATCACCGATGTCCACCCCATCATCGCGGTTGAGATCGGCGTTCGGATTCCAGTTCTCGTTTCCGGGTGAGGAATTGAAGGCCGTCGACAGGAGGGCGTAGTCCCCGATAGCAACTTCGTTATCGTGGTCACAGTCGCCGTTCACGAGGTCGAAATCGACGGTCACGGAACCGGAGGTTGTGTCCGCGAGCATCGTGCGACGGAGCCACGTCTGTTCGAACAAGGACACGAGGAGAGGGCCGCTCCGCGGCGGTATTGCGCTGTACTCACCGTTCGTTCCGAGGGGCACCGATCGGGTTTCGACCAAGACGCCGGTCCCGACCTCATAAAACTCCAAAGTAACGGGGTTCGGCTGGAACATCCGGTCGCTCAAGTCGCCGAAGTTGACGACTCCTGAAATGGAGGCGCCCGGCGGCCCGATCCATAAGATCGCATGTGTCGTTCCGAGAACCGCGTTGACGGCCTCACCCACGACGTACGTGTGAACAGAATCTTGCCAGATCCCGCGGGCAATCGAACTCGTATAGTCCGAGGACAGCACCGCCGCGAGGCTGGTGTAACCGGTCGGGCTGCCTTTCCATAGGACTGCCCTTCGGCGGTCAGTCGTAACGTAGCCGACCTGCATGTCTCCCGAGACTCCCAAGGCTTCCGATCGGAGCGCTCCCGGAGGGTGGAGACTGACGTAAGACGCCGGAGTGCCGTTCCACATGCAGGCGTTGAATTGGCTACCGATGAAAATCGAGCCCACTTGTCGGTTTCCTTGGATCGCAAAGGCCGTAGAGAGGTTGCTCGTAGAGCCGATCGGATGAAGGTCGACCATCGATCCGGGCGTACCCGTCCAAAGACATGCATGGCCGGGGCCGGTACTGAGGCTTACTCTACCGACTTGCTTGCCCTGGTCGACCGCAAAGGCCATCGATGACGTGTAGGAGCCCGATGGATGGAGCGATACCCAGGAAGCCGGCGATCCAGTCCAATACCCTGCTTGGAGGTCACCGCCAAAACGCGCGTAGCCTACTTGCTGGTGGGCGTCGATCCCGCGGGCTTCCGAGGCTGTCGATCCCGCGGGAGACAGATCCACCCAAGAGGCCGCCGTGCCGCTCCACAGGCTCGCTCGATCTCCGAGAGGATCGATTTGGACGGTGCCGACTTGCTGCGTACCATTTGTTCCGTAGACTCGGCCTTCGGTTGATCCGGACGGCATCAAATCGACTCGCGGCGAGTTGCCATACCAAAGGGAAGCCCGGAGCAGCGTTCCGGCATTGCCAACCTGCTGGCCGCCCGCCACGCCATAGCCGAACGCCGGGGAGGAACTGAGGACAACGTAACTCCATTGAGCTGCGGCCCCGGAGACAAGGATCAAGATTATCGCTGTCCCCGCGCAAGTGCGACGAAGATTGTTCATGATATTAACTATTGTTCAACAGTATACGGCAGATCTGCCCGGCGGTCGATGACACCGTGGCGACACTGGCATTCTTACTGGTAGTACCCCCTTGACCCAACGCAAACCACATGGCCATGGACGGCCATAATTCACCATGTCTTCGCTCGAGCGCCCAATCGCCGCATGCCTCTCGTGTTCGTTGCCGGTCGGCAACCGACCCTGCGGCGCTGGAACCGGGAGCTCGCCTAGGTAACTGGCGTTCAATAACAGCATGGCTCGTAAGATAGTTCGGTGGGGCTTGGCCGTCCTCTTGCTGCTCGGGCTAGCTGGCTTCGGCCTTTGGCGATGGGCATTAGGACAACTCGAACCCATCGGCTCGGGAGCCGCGTTCTACGTCCGCTTCGACCAGAGAACTCCCCTAGAGGGTGCCTTGCAGCGGCTCCAAGACAAAGGAGCGGTCCGCAACGCCGACATCCTCTCCCGCTATGCCCGATGGCGCAAGCGCCCCGGAACCGTCGAGACGGGAACCTACGAGATCACCCCTGGAGCGAAGGCGGACGAGCTCCTCGCGTCCCTCCGAAAGCCCATCCGCCAAATGGTTCGCATCCCCGAGGGGTGGTGGATCGCCCGCGTGGCGAAGCGGCTCGAAGAAGCGGGGGTCTGCCCGGCCGAGGATTACATCTCGCTGGCCAAACAACCCGAGCGGTTCAACGCCGACGTCGAGTTTCCACTCCCGAAAGACAGCCTCGAAGGGTATCTTTTCCCCGACACCTACGACCTCCCGCCCCTCCTCGGCGCGGAGGCCACGATCAGACGCCAACTGAAGACCTTCGAAGCCAAAGTCGTGAAGCCGCTCGAGAACCCCAAGGACCTGCATCGCCTGGTCATCATCGGTTCGCTCGTCGAGGCCGAGGTCGCGCTCGACGCCGAGAGGCCCATCGTCGCGGGAATCATCGAAAGCCGCCTCGCCAAGAAGATGAAGCTTCAAATCGACGCGACCGTCCTCTATTCCCTCCAGGAGTGGAAGCAACTCGAACCGGGCGTCGTCAACACGATCGACTCGCCCTACAACACGTACCGCATCCAGGGCCTCCCGCCCGGGCCGATCGGGAGCCCCGGCCTTGCGAGCATCGAAGCCGCGGCGAAACCCCGAGCGACGGAGTACCTCTTTTACGTGGCCCTCCCGAACCGGTCCCACCTCTTCGCCAAGGACTATCCGACCCATTTGGCCAACATCCGCAAGCGGCAGGCGGCGCTCAAGGCGCAGAAGTGAGATCGTTCCGCGCCGGCCGGTTTTCGCGCGAGGCGGTGCTTTCGCCGCTCCGCCAGCTTTGCCCGGTCGAGGCCTACCACACCCTTTGGGAGATCGAGCTCGACAAGTTGGTCCAGGCCGGCAAAAGGCTGGTCCTCATCGACATCGACAACACGCTGCTCCCCTGGCGCAGCGAGGAGTTCCCCCCCGAAAGTCTCGAATGGCTCGAGCGCGGCCGGTCTCTCGGGCTCGAGTTCTGCATCCTGAGCAACACGCGCAACGCCGAGCGGCTCCAGCGGCTCTCCGAGCGGATGGGGGTGCCTTTCATGCAGGGCAAGTTCAAGCCCAGCCGGATGATGTATCGTGCCGCTCTCGAGCGATTCGGCGTCACCCCGGAGCAGTCGGTCATGGTCGGCGATCAGCTGTTCACCGACGTGCTCGGCGCGAACCGGGCGGGCATCGAGGCGATCTGGGTGAAACCGATGACGAGCCGAGAGTTCGTCGGAACGCGAGTGAATCGTATCGCCGAGCGCCTCGTTGCCTCGCGCCTGTACCGGACGCTACTCGCGGAAGAAGACGACCTGCCGATCGTGCCCAAGAAGGGCATCTTTCAACGGCGGATCGTCCGCCAGTTCGCCAAGTTCTGCATCGTGGGGGGTTCCTCGTTTCTGATCGACGCCGGCTTACACCGAATCTTGATGTTCAACATCTTCGTCGACGGACAGCCCCTCAGCCAGATCGTCGGGCGCTGGCTTCTCGATCACTTCTCGAGCGGACCGGTGAGCGCGACTTCCGCCCACGACGCCGCTTTCGCTCTGTTCAAAGTGGTTACGGCGAGCCTCGCGATCTTCAACAGCTTCGTATGGAACCGTCTGTGGACATTCTCCATCCGCGGGAAGGAGGAGTACGGCGCCCAGCTGTCGAAGTTCGTCGTCGTCAGCCTCATCGGGCTCGGTCTGAACACGGTCATTTCCTCCGGTCTCAACGCCGCGATCAAGGGAGACGAGAGCCGCAGCTGGATCATTGGTACGGTGGTCGCCGCGGCAGTCGTGGCGATTTGGAACTTCAGCGGGCAGAGACTCTGGGCATTTCGCAAGAGGACGAGTTGAACGGCTGGACCGACTGGCGAGAGACGCCGCCGGCCGAGTTTGCGGTGATCGGCGACCCCGTTGCACACTCGCTCTCGCCTCGAATGCACCGGGCCGCCATCCGGTCTCTGGGTTGGACCTACCACTATCGGGCGATCCGGGTGCCCGAATCGGAGTTCGGCCTCGCGATCGATTGGCTAACGAGACTCGGCTTTCGGGGGCTGAACGTCACCCTTCCACTGAAGGAGCAGGCCTTCCGATGGGCCGACACCCTCGACGAACCGACTCACCGCCTTGGGGTAGCGAACACCCTCTGCTTGTTGACGGGGCGCGGGACGAACACCGATGCGCCCGGCTTCATGGACGTGCTTTTGGGCGCGGGTTTGGGCCCGGGATCGTCGATCCTGCTGCTCGGGGCCGGAGGAACGGCGAGGGCCCTCGCGAAGGTGCTAGTCGAGGCGGGGCATCAAGTGTCGATCTGGAACCGGACCGCCTCAAAGGCCTTGGTCTTGGCCGCGTCGGTAGGGGCCGTGACGGTGCGGGAAGCCACCGCTGCCGGCTTCGCGGCGATCGTCAACGCCACCGCCGCCGGGCTGGCCGGAGAGTCGCCGCCGATCGACTGGAGCGGTTCGTCGAAGGGAACGGTGGTAATCGACGCAGGGTACGCCGACGAGCCGACCCCCTTCGTACGCGAGGCTCGGCAGCGTGGTCTCATGGCTATCGACGGCCGTCCCCTGCTTCTGGCTCAGGGCGTGCGGTCGTTCGAGTGGTGGCACGGGATCGAGGCGCCTAGGCTCGCGATGTCCTCCGCGATCGGCCTGATGCCGTGCGCGGGATAGACCGCGGAGTGACCCGCACGGCCACCCTCTCGACCGTGGCGAGAAATCTCGGTCAAGCGGCAAGAAAGGCCGATCCCTCATTTGGGGATGAGGGATCGGCTTGCTCGATCTAGTCGCCCACTTCTCCGAAGTTGGAACTCATGATCGCGTAGTCGCCGATGGTGACCTCTTCGTCACCGTTCAGGTCGGCTTCCTCGTCGTAGTTCAGGTCTCCCGGGACCGCCCCGAAGGACGCGGAGAGACGTGCGAAGTCACCGATGGTGACTTCGTTGTCCCCGTCCACGTCGCCATTCTTCATCGAAAGGTGCACCGTGGTCACGGTCTGACCGAGCGTGGTCGTCACGGCGTGCTTCAGCCAGTGGCTGCCCTTTGCCGTGATTTGGACCACTTCACCGGCCGCCCGAGAAGTAAGGAACGAATACTCCTCACCGCTCGTGGCGATCTCTCTCGTTTCCAGAACGCCGCCCGAGGGAGTGCGAACCTCGAACTGGACGATCTGGTCGATATCCTCTCGATCCAGTTTCGCCAGGCTGATGTCGTCGTAGAACGCCAGCGAGTTCGGGGCGGCCGAGTACAGGTCGAGCGCGCCGATGTTCGTCAGCGCGTTCGCATCGCCCGGAACCTTCCACGGCTGCGTCGTCAGGAGTTGGTTGTCGTAGTAGATCCTCACCGTATCGAAGTCGAGGTCGATTTCGCATCGAACCTCCTTCCACTGACCGGTCACGAGAGGCAAAGTGGGACCAGGCCCGCTTCGGTTCTCTTCGATGATCCCCTGCGACGCGTTGCAGCGCAGTTGCACGCTCCAAGCGTACGGACCGAAGTGCTGATACCGGTTCTGGATGATGAAGTAGGTATCCCCGACCGAAGACGGTGGGACGAACTGCATCGCTCTCATGACGTACCTTCCGGAGGTCAGGCCGGTGAACGTCTGAACGATGTCGGTTGTCCCGGTGACTTGGATCCGGTTAGGGGGCGTGAGGCCGCCGGCCACGACTTGCGCGTTGGCCGAAGGACTGTTGTCCCAGCCTTGCCAGCCGCCTTGGCCAATAATCTGGCTGCCCGTCAAGTAGGAGTCGAAGTTCTCATGCCATAGTTTCTGCGGGTCGGGGCCGTAGTCTTGGAACTCGACTCGACCGTTGACGAGGCGAAAGGCGTTCCCGACCTGGCCTAGACCAGCTTGGACGATCGACAGATCGGCGAGATCGACGATGCCGTCGGCGTTCACGTCGGCGGAACTTAGCGATTCCGCATCGGGACCGCCTTGACCGATAGCGGACTGCACCATCGTCTGATCTGCGGCATCGATGCGATCGTCGCCGTTCGCATCGCCGTTGACCATCGAAGGCGCCGAGAACAGGAAGCCGTCATCGACAAAGATGTCGAAGAACGAGCTGAGGTGGGTATCGAACTTCAAACCGATCCGCACACTCGTCAATTCCATCGGGATCATCTCGATCGGGATGTAGATCCGGTTCGTCTCTGATGGCGCGATTACGGTCTGATCGATTTCCTGGCCTCCCGGACCGGTGATGTGAACGACAGCGCCGGAATCGAAGAGGTGCGGATACCACCCGAGTTGCATCGGGGCCAGTTGGATCGCGATATGCGGTCCCATGGTCATCGCAGCGCTTTCGAAGCCCGGAAGGATGCGGTCGAACACGGCATAGAGGAACTGGTCTTCCTCGGCCATCGTCGGGAATCCCGACGCCACCATGTCTCGTGCCTTACGGAAGCCCTCCGCCAAGCTGTTTAGCTCGTGCTGAATGTTCGGGCCGCGAGCCGGCATCAGTCCCGACAAGATCGGGCCGAGGTTGGTCGTCGCCTGTCGGCACTGCTCCCAAAGACTTGCATCGGTGGGCAGAATCCCGCTCGCGAACTGCGTCGCGATGCCGTTGAAGCACCCGCGAAGAGTAAGCAGGGCATTGTTTGCCGCGGCAAGGTCGCCACCCGGCTCCGCTGCATTGACTTGCAGTACGGCTTGACGAAGTCTCTCGATCTCTTGGGCGGCGCTCTGGAAGTTCGGAGCGTAGAACATCAGCTTCTGGACCGTCGTGTCCAGATCGGGATTCACGTCCTGATCAGGATCGAGCGCCATCGCCACGTTCATAAAGCCCGACCGGAAGTCCATGGTGGGCTGCCAGTCGAGTCCGTTGTCGTTGGAAGCGGACATGCCCCAGCCATTCATGTGAAGGCTGTTCAGGTTCGCTCGCCGAATCGGGGGTCCATTGTGAATCACACCGTTGATCGGGATGATCTGCGGCCCAAGATCTGGCGGACGGATCGTTCGGAAGCGCCAGCGATATTTCTCGCGCGTGCGGAACGAGTACGTCCAGTTGCTGATTGGAATACAAATGCCCGAGTTCACCAGTCTTCCGCGTCGATTGACGAAAAAGCACATCGCCAATCGCGTGAAGTACCAAATGCGTGGCCGACAGCACCAGCGCCGCCAGCACCCTCCGCCCGGAGGGCGCCGCCAAGCCGTGTAGATCGCCGGTCGGGTGGCAAAGCAGCGAGTCTGGCGCACGATGCCCCAGAAGGGCCTGCCGCCGGGAGGGGGCGGAGGAGGAGGAGGCGGGAAGAGACGCCATCGCCAAGCCGGGCCGATGTTCACGCCCGCGAAGGTCCAGTTTGCGCCGGCAAAGCCTAGAGGGCCGTTCGGGGTGGAGACCCAGAAGGTGACCGTCGCCCCGGGCGCAACGCACGGCATGCCCCAGTCGATGGTCACGGTGTTCGTTACCTGCCCGTTCGAAGGCACTGCTGGAATCGGACATGGCGGGGCAATCACCGACGCCGGAGCCACGAAGACGGTGCCTCCCGTGCCGGTGAAGGTGACATGAAGATCCGACGCGACTAGACCCGTCGTGTTCGTTACTTGGACGATCTGCTGGTCAGCGGCACGCGCCGAGAGAAAAGCAAAGGGAAGGAAGGCCGACAGCAACCACTTCAACCTCACCTTGCCGAGCAAGAAAAACAGGTTCATACGAAGCCTCCAGGACCCGTAACGTGGACGAGCCCAAGTACATCATACTGCAGTTTTTCGTGACACGTCCTACGCAAGCCGAAAAGTGGCGACCCAGACCTGTCTTAGATCGGCTCCTGCTTCGGCAATTGGAAGGGTCCGGCGAGGGGCATCGAGGCTTTCGGAGCCTCTATCGTCGCGAGCCGCGTTCGAGCATCTGACGAATCGCAGGGTTTTCGTCCATGGCTTCGAGCATGCGACCGGTGCCGATCACCACGCACGAGAGGGGGTCGTGGGCGACGTGGACCGGCATGCCGGTTTCCTCGGAAATGAGCCGGTCGAGGCCGGGCAGAAGCGCCCCGCCTCCGGCGAGCATGATGCCGTTGTGCATCGCATCGGCGGCGAGTTCGGGCGGGGTCGCCTCGAGCGTCAGCTTGACGGCCTCGACGATCGCCCCGAGCGGCTCGGCGATGGCGAGGCGTATCTCCTCGCTCGTAATCTCTGCGCTACGGGGCAGACCCGCCACGGAGTCGATCCCGCGGATGGTCATCGACAGTTCGCGTTCCAGCGGGAACGCGCTGCCGATGTCGATCTTGATTTGTTCGGCCGTGCGCTCTCCGATCTGTAGGTTGTAGGCGCGTCGAACGAAGGCCATGATCGCCTCGTCGATTTCGTCTCCCGCAATCCGAATCGATCGGGAGTGGACGATGCCGGCCAAGGAGATCACTGCGACCTCGGTCGTGCCGCCTCCGATATCGACGATCATCGAGCCGATCGGCTCGTCGATGGGTAACCCGGCGCCGATCGCTGCCGCCATCGGCTCTTCGATGACATAGGCCTTGGTCGCCCCGGCTTTTCGGGCCGCTTCGACGACGGCGAGCCGCTCGACTTCGGTCACGCCGCTAGGGATGCCGACGACGACGGTCTGGAACAAGGACGTGCGTCGAGCCGACTTGCGGATGAAGTGCTTGAGCATCCGCTCCGTGTGCTCGTAGTCGGCAATCACGCCGTCCCGCAACGGACGAACGGCGACGATGTTAGCGGGCGTGCGCCCGAGCATGCGCTTGGCCTCTTCTCCGGCGGCGAGGACGGCCCCGGTGTCCTTGTTGACGGCTACGACGCTCGGTTCACGCAGAATGATGCCTCTTCCCGCCACGTGGACTAGCGTGTTCGCGGTGCCGAGATCGATGCCGATGTTCCGAGTGAACCGACCGGTGAGGGACCGCCAGGAGAAATGCGCGCGGCCGTTACTCCTCATCACCGACGAGTTCTCCCGTACTGAGCCGTTTGGCGAGGGTTTCCTGAGAGATCGCGGACAGGATCACCGCCTCGCCGGTCGTGAAGATGACCGCCTTGGTTCGCCGCCCTTGGGTAGCGTCGATCAGATGGCCGGTCTTGCGCAGATTCTGGACAAGTCGGCGCATCGGGGCGGACTCGCTGCTGACCAGTGCCACGATTTTGTCCGTGAGCACATAGTTGTAGAAGCCGACGTTGAGGACGGGCGGAGTGGCCATTCGATCTTATTGCTCGTTCGAATCCGATGGTCCGGCACACGCACGAACCGTCGCCGGGCCGTGAGTCGGTCCCGGCGAACGGTTCGCGACGTGAGCCGATCTAGTTTCCGCCGGCAGCGCCCGAGACGCCGACCGTGAACTGGCTGCCGCCGGGAGGCGGGGCGCCGCCTGCTGCGGCTCCTCTACCGCCGCCGCCACCACTGGGGGCCCTGCTGCCACCTGCTTGCTGGCCTTGGTTGGCGGCCCCGCCCGGAAGCTTGTCCGCCATGACGACCGCGCCCGGCTGGAAGCTGGGCTCGGTCAGGAGGACCTGCTCGGGAATCGGCGGCCTCACCGGTTCTTTCTGCGTGAAGATGAACACGCAGAGGAAGATGATGGCGAGGACGACCGCGACGGCCGAGATGATCATATCGTTTTGGCTCTTCACAACGTTCTCCGAACTCGCATGGCTATTCTAGCATGACGCTCCGACTCGGCATAAATGTCACATCAATTCGCGACGATGTTCACGAGCCGCCCGGGAACGACGACGACCTTCCGAACGGTCTTTCCCTCGAGGTGGGTCTGTACCTTGGCCGAAGCCCTTGCCGCGGACTCCATTTCGATCTGCGAGGCCCCGGCCGGCATCGTCAGGGTGTCACGGAGCTTGCCGTTCACCTGGATCGCGATCTGGACTTCGTCGTCGGCCGCCAGGGCGGGATCGCCCGTCGGCCAGTCGTGCAGGAAAGTAAATCCCGCGTTCCCGATGGACTCCCACAATTCGTCTGCCGAATGCGGGGCGGCCGGAGAGAGGATCAAGATCAGGCTTTCGAGCGCTTCGCTGAGGGCCAGCCTCAGGGCGGGATCGGGATCGGGGCTCTTGCGAATCGCCTCGTTGACCTCGTTGACGAAGGTCATCAGGCACGATATGTAGGTGTTGAAAGCGAACCGCTCGATGTCGTGCGTCGATTTGAGGATCGCCTTGTGGGTGGCTCGCCGCACGTCTCTGGCCACGCCTTCCATATCAATAGCGTCGATCGATGTCTTCCACTGCCGGTCGTAGTGCGGCGCGAGTTCGGCCACGAGCTTGAACACGCGGGAGAGAAACCGAACGGCGCCCGTCGCTCCTTCCTCCGACCAAGGCACGCTCTGCTCGAAGGGCGCGACGAACAACTCGAAGATCCGAACGCCGTCGGCCCCATACTTCTCGACGGCTTCTTCGGGTGTCACGACATTCCCCTTGGACTTGCTCATCTTCTCCATGCGGAAGAAGACTTCTTCGGGCGGCAAGGCCCGTGCCTCGTCGAAGGTGATCTGGATGCCCTCCTGGCCAACGCTGAGCTTCTCCCCGGGACGCGGTTTTCGAAAGGGCGTGGGGGCGAGCAGCATGCCTTGGTTCTGTAGCCTTTGAAATGGTTCGTCGACGGGCACGTAGCCGGCATCGAAGAGAACCTTCGTCCAGAACCGCGCGTACAGCAGGTGCATCACCGCATGCTCGGCCCCCCCGACGTAAGCGTCCACCGGCATCCAGTAGTCGACTTTGTCTTTGTCCCAGGCGCGATCTTCGTTGTGGGGGTCGCAGAAACGCAGGAAGTACCAGCTCGAACAGGCGAACCCTCCCATGGTGTCGGTTTCTCGCCGCCCGAGACGTCCGTCGAGGTCGGTAACGTTCACGAACTCGGGAATGCGGGTTAAGGGTGACGATCCGTCGCCGCTGGGTTCATAGTTCTCGACCTCGGGCAGGTACACGGGCAGTTGATCGTCCGGCACGAGTTGTTCTTCGCCGTCCTTGGTGTGGATGACGGGGATCGGGCAACCCCAGTAGCGCTGACGGGAGATGAGCCAGTCACGCAGCTTAAAGTTGACCTTGCGCTCGCCGATGCCGAGGCCTTCGATCCATTCGCCGAGCCTGCGCTGGCCTTCGGCGACAGTGAGGCCCTCGTACTCGCCGCTGTTGACCATGACCCCGTCCTTGGCGGGGAAGGGCAGTGGCTCGTTCGCGCCGACTGCCGAGTCGATCACACGAACCACTTCTAGGCCGAACTTGCCGGCGAATTCGAAGTCTCGCTCGTCGTGCCCGGGCACCCCCATGATCGCACCGGTTCCGTAGTTCATCAAGACGTAGTCGGCGATCCAGATCGGGACCCGGGCGCCGTTGGCGGGGTTGATCGCGTACGCGCCGCTGAACACGCCGGTCTTCTCGCGCTCGGCGGCGAGCCGATCCTGCTCGCCCATCGAGGCGGCTTCGGTTCGATAGTTTCGGATCGCCTCGGCGGTTTCCGAGTCTGCCTGGGCGATCAGAGTCTCGACGAGCGGGTGCTCGGGCGCGATCACGCAAAACGTGACGCCGAAGATCGTGTCGATTCGGGTCGTGAAGACGCGCAGATAGGGGACTTTGTCCTGGACTTTGACCTGAATCTTCTCTGCGTGCCGTTCGAAGTCGTCCATGGCCTTTTCGAAGGCCGTCGGCCCTTCGATGGATCGTGCGGCGTCCTCGATGGACGCGGCCAAACGTCGAGCTTGTTCGACTTCGGGAGAAGGCTGTACTTCAATGGCGACTTCGGTGCGAAGCGCTTCCAGGTCGGGGTCACCGGGCATGGGGAGCGGACCGGAATCGGCCCGAGATGCCGCCGGCCCGCCGAAGACGACCCGCATCGAAAACTCGACGCCCTCGCTCCGGCCGATCCAGTTCCGCTGCATTTGCTTGATGCCTTCGGGCCAATCGATCTTGTCGAGATCGTCGAGAAGTCGCTGAGCATAAGCGGTGATCTTGAAGAACCACTGCGGGATCCACTTCTTCTCGACGGGCGTGCCGCATCGCCAGCAGAGGCCGCCTTGGACTTCTTCGTCGGCAAGAACCGTATTATCGACCGGGCACCAGTTCACGCTCGCTGGCTTGCGATAGGCCAGCCCTCGCTGATACAGGACCTTAAAGATCCACTGGGTCCACTTGTAGTAGCTCGGATCGCTGCTCTTGAACGAGCGGGACCAGTCGTAGGAAATGCCGACGAGGTCCATCTGCCGACGGTAGGTTTCGGCGTAGCGGTCGATCATTGGCGCGGGAGTCGTCTTCTTGGCGATCGCCTCGTTTTCGGCGGGGAGTCCGAATGCGTCGAACCCCATAGGATGGAGCACGTTGAAGCCCTGCATGGTCTTCATGCGGCAGAGGACGTCCGTCGGAATGTAGTTTCGGCAGTGGCCCACGCTCAGGCCCGCCCCGCTGGGATATGGGAAGAAGTCGAGGCCATAAAACTTGGGCCGCCCGGGTTCTTCGCGAGTGCGAAAGAGGTCGGCTTCGGCCCATCGCTTTCGCCACCTCGCCTCGAATTGCACAGGTTCGTAGCGATCGGCCATAGGAGCGAGATTGTACCGGCAGGGCGGAGGGCCTTCTAGGGTCGCTTGCTTTGCTCATGCTCGCCGGGACCGATCGCGAACTTGACCGTCTTGAGGATCGGCGACCGCGTCGGGTCGTTGTCGCGAAGCTGGATGGTCACCGGCTTGTCCCAGAACTGCTTGGGTGTCCCGCTGATCTTGCCCGTCCAGGAGTCGATCGTCAGGCCAGGAGGAAGGTTTCCCTCGAACACGCGAAACTCGTACATGGGAATCCCGCCGCTCGGCGCGAGATCCAGCACGAAGGGCCGACCGACCGTCCCCTTGACGGGCGCGTTCGGTGCCTCGAAGTTGAGGCGATCGAAGGGAGTGGTGTCCCGGAGCCGGTAGCCGATGGCCTGAAAGACGAGAAGGTCGGCCTTCGTGATGAGCCAGCGCTTGCGCGGCATATCGCCGCCGTATTCGTTCCCGAAAACGCCCACCTTACTCACGGGGTCGATCGTTTGGGAGAAGTGCTCGACCTCGCCGATCTTCGGATCGTGGCCTAGGTATCGCCGTAGGGTCTGCTCCGAGAAAGCCCCGTTCTCGATTCGATTGTCGAATGCAGGATGGACGCGGTGGTAAGCCAGCGCGTGGCCAAGCTCGTGACGGACGATCGAGTAGAAGTCGTTCGTCATCGTCGACATGTTCCCTGCCTTCCACCATTCACGATCGGGTTCGAGGGTGAGCCAGCCCATGCCGTTGTAGTTGCCGCTGGTTTCCATCGCGACGGTTCCGCTCCGACGAAGCCCCGTTCGTCGTCCTCCGACGGTATGCAGCCCGCCTCGATCGGATGCCGCCGCGCCAGAGCGTTTCTCGGGGCCGGTGATTCCGACGAAGTAAAGGAGCGTCCCGCTATAGGCTCGTGAGTTGCGAACTTCCCGCCCCGTGGCAAACCCCCCTGCGTCGAAGACGAAGGTCTTTTCCGTCTCGGAGGGGACCGGATCGAAGCTCGGCGAGGCGAGGAAGTACGCCCAATCCGCAGCCGCGGTCTTGGCGAGGTCGCGGAACTTGGCATCGGAGAAGAAACCGCTCTTGTCGCTACCGAAGTCGAGTTCCAAGTCGAACTCGGCGCCGCGGTCGGGCCGATCCTGGTCAAGAACCTTGATCGGGATCTCCATAACGGTCGTCGACTCGTTCGAGTCGGTGATCTCGATCCGAAGCGTATGCCGCTCGCTTTCGCCGTCTGTGTCGGGGAAGGTCGACATCCAGAACGAGGCTGGGCGGCGGTCCGAGTCGAGAAACAGCGTCTTCGAGGGCCCCTGCGGGCCGACCTCCGACCACAGATCGAACATCAGGCGTTCGCCGGTGGCGGTCAACTTGATGCGCGCAGGGAGGTAGAGCTTAGGGCCGGGAACGATCCGCATGCGAATCGCCGGGTTCGCGATGCGGCCCTCCCAGTCGACCAATGTGACGCCGACCTGGGCGAGGTCCCTGCCGAACATGTCCTGCAGCGCGATCGGTGGCGTTTTCGCTGCTGACGACTGACCCAGCACGATGGCGAACAGTAGCATGGAGCCGTTATTAAACCTTCCCCGGATTGATTTGGACGGTCTTGATCTCGGTGTAGAACTCCATTGCGGCGGGTCCTTGTTCGCGCGAACCCGAACTGGATGCCTTCATTCCTCCGAAGGGGGCGTGGGGGTCGACGCCGGTAGTGTCACCGTTGACGCGGACCATGCCGGCCTCGATCCGGTCGATGTACCGGAGCGCAGACGCAACGTCGCTTGTGAAAAGCGACGCGCTCAGACCGTACTCCACTTCGTTCGCCACAGCGATGGCCTCGTCGAAGTCGTCGACGACGATGATCGCGAGTACCGGGCCGAATACTTCCTCGCGCGCCAGCTGCGAGCGAGGATCGACGTCCCGGAAGACGGTGGGTGAAACGAAGAACCCCTTCGCCAGATCGTCGGGAATCGGGATCGAGATCGTCGGCTGGCCGGCATCGGCGACTGTTGCTCGTATGCGTTCCTGCGCCTCGCGGCTGATGACGGGGCCGACGGCGCAAGACGGATCGGTCACCGGGCCTAACCGGAGCGCCTCGATTCGCGCTTCCAGCCTTTCGAGGAAGGGTTCCAGGCACGCCCGCTGGACGACGGCGCGGCTGGTGGCCGTGCACTTCTGCCCCGCGTATCGCATCGCGCCGTTCGCCACCAGATCGGCGGCAAGAGCGAGATCGGCGTCCTCGAGCACGATGGCGACGTTCTTCCCTCCCATCTCGGTCTGGAACCGTGCGTTCCTCTCAGCAGCGGCAAGGGCGATCCTGCGTCCCACTCCGACAGACCCGGTGAAACTAACCGCGGCCACCCCATGATGTTCGGCCAAAGCCCGACCCACCACTCCACCGGAGCCTGGCACGACGTTGAAGACCCCATCGGGAATGGAAGCCGCGGCGGCCGTCTCGGCCAGGAGCGCTGCGACCCGAGTCGATGCTTCGGCCGGTTTGAGGATAACCGTGTTCCCGAAGGCGAGCGCGGGTGCGGCCTTCCAGATCGGGATAGCGAGGGGGAAGTTCCATGGCGTGATCAGGCCGACCACCCCCACCGGCTGGCGCAAAGAGAATTGGAGCGAGCCGGCCACCTGGGGCGGAATCAGCTCGCCACACGCGTGGACCGCTGCTCCGGCGAAGTACCTCAGGATCATCTCGCATCGGCCAGCCTCGGCTCGTGCCTCGGCGATTGGCTTGCCGACCTCGCGGCACACCGCTTGGGCGAGTTCTTCGCTCCGCGCGGCCATCTGAGCCGCCCATTTGTATAGCAACTCGGCCCGCGCGGGGCCGGTCTTTGCTCGCCAACCCGGCAGGGCAGATGCAGCGGAATCGACCGCCGAATCGATCATGCCAGGCTCACCGGACCCGAATCGCAGGACCACGTCTGACGGGTCGCTGGGGTTGATGGACGTCAGTTCGTCACCCGAGGTGGCGCGGAACGAGCCCCCGACGAAGGCGGCGAGGGCAGGTACAGTGCTCATCGCCATGAGTTTGGCCGATCCCCGCGCAATCGAGGTCGTCGATTCGCACACGGAAGGTGAACCGACCCGAGTGGTCGTGGCCGGCTGGCCGAAAGTGGAAGGCGAGACGATGATCGATCGCCGGGAGTTTTTGGCTCGGCATCACGACCACCTTCGCCGCAGCGTCGTCACCGAACCCCGTGGGCACGATGCGATCGTGGGCGCCCTGCTCCTGCCGCCAGTCGAACCAGGGAGCCACGCGGGGGTCGTGTTCTTCAATGACGTGGGCTACCTGGGGATGTGCGGCCACGGGTTGATGGGGGTCGCGCGAACGATGGCGTCGATGGGAATGGGGCCATCCGACCATCTCACGATCGACACACCGGCGGGCACGGTCCACGCGCGGCTCCTCGGCGAAGCCGAAGTCGAGATTCGAAACGTGCCGCCGCTCGTTCATCGAAGGGACCTGGTCATAGAGGTACCCAGTCTCGGCAGCGTGGTCGGTGACGTCGTGTATGGCGGAAACTGGTTCTTCCTCACCCAGATTCCGAATGAACCGCTCGTCTACGCTCGCCGCGATCGCCTGCTGGAGCTCGCCCTACTGATTCGAAACGCTTTGGCTGAAGGCGGGGTGACGGGTGTCGAGGGCGCGATCATCGACCACGTCGAGTTCTCCGGACCACCCACGCGTCCCGACGCCGATTCGAAGAATTTCGTGCTGTGCCCCGGCAGGGCATACGACCGATCGCCCTGCGGAACGGGAACTTCCGCGAAGCTCGGTCTTCTCCACGCCAAGGGCCTCCTCGAGCCGGGCGAGCAGTACCGGCAGGAGAGCATCACCGGGAGCCTCTTCTCGGGAAGACTCGAAGAAGAGGGCGGCCTCCTGATCCCGTACCTCCGTGGATCAGCGCACATCACGGCTCACTCGAACTTGCGCTTCGATCCGAGCGACCCCTACCGTTGGGGCTTCTCGGTCTGACCTCGCGAAATGCAGCGCAAATCGTCGGGACCGACCTTCATGCGGGCCTCGTTTTGCCGTACTATTGAGTAGTAGGTCCGGCATGAATTTGAACGTCAACGCCCCGATCGCGATCGCCGTTTTGGCGGGCGGCTTGGTATGCGTGGCGGCAATCAGTCACTGCCTGTTCCTCTTAGGTCGGTGGCTCGGTGCACGGCCAGCCGGCCGTCGGACTCACCGACTGAGGCTTGCCGGAATCAGCCTGCTCTTCCTGTCATTCGGCATTCTGGCCGGACTCGTTCCCGACCGGTACCTCGACCGGGTCACCCTTGCGGCGTTCGTCACCCTTGTGACCGTCCTCCCGATCAGTGCAGGTTTCGTCGCCGGTCGCTCCGCATTCGAGAGCCGGACCCGCCTGAGGATGCTCGAGCGAACCGAAGAATGGCTTGCCGAATGGGAGCGGGAGCATCAAAGCGCTTACCCCGACGAAGGCAGCCATTAGAGCCACGGGCCCACCGCGTCGATCCAGCGGCGCCAAGTCGCCGATCGCTTCACCCTTTCCGCAAGTGAAATCGGCAGGTTCGGGCTGGAGTAGTCGAGGTGAGTTTGCCGTCGCATGCGTTCGGTCTCGGCAAGGTGGGGGGGCCTGAAAGTGAGTCGACCCAAGGCTTCGTAGCCCACCAAAATCGGCCAAATTCGCTGGCTCGGAAAGCCGCGAGCGCATTCGACCTTGAATCGCCGCTCGTCAGGAGTAAGCGAAATGACGTCCTCGCCGAACGGGTCCGCGAAGCGGTTGAGAGTTTGCAGGCGCCTTAAGTACGTATGGTAGAGAGGCATCTCGTAGACCTCGGCGTGATCGAATGCCCGATTGACCAAAAGGTTAGTGGCATCATGGTCGATGTGTCCCTGCTCGAAGGCGCCGCAAACCACTCTGGTAGGGGCAATCTCCTTGGCCAATCGCTCGAACTCGGGCAACAAGATCCCGATCTCCTCCGCGATACGGCCGTCGGACCCGCCCAGGTAGAACTGGCGCTCGTCGGTAATCCCTACCCGCGCCATGTTGGCCCTGCCTTCTCGCTCCCGGACCGGCGTGTGGTGTGTGTAGGAGACGAACACGTCGGCTCCCGCAACGACGAGGCGACGCATCCAGGCGACGATCGCGAGCTCGTCGTCGGGATGCGTCGCGCAGATCAGCCAGCGGTGCCGGGGGTCGAGGTCGAACGCGGCCACGGATCACCTTTATGAAGCGTTTTTGTTCGATCGTGCAACACGCTGTCCGGCGAGAGGCACCGAAGGGGCAGGAGAAGAACATGACCGCCCCTTGCCAACAATACGATACGAGACGACGGCATATCGGTAATCTCCCCGTCCGAGGGCCCCGACGGATGTCCAGCGACGAATCCAGACCAACGATCGACGATCCCCGAGCCTCGCTGATCCAGAAGGCGGCGGGTGGCGATCGCGATGCTCAGGAGCGGCTCCTGGAGCCCCTACGCCCCGCACTCGATCGGTTCTTCGCCGGAAGAATGCGTGATCGAGACGAGGCCGAAAGCACAACCCAGCAAGTCTTTTTCGAGGTCCTTCGGCAACTGCCCGCATTCCGCGGGGAGTGCCCCTTCGACCGATGGGTGTGGCGCATCGCCGCGAACTTGCTGATTCGGCAGTATCGCCGGAAGGATCGAACGACCGAACTCGAACCCGATCAAGACTTTGCCGACGAAACGCAAGAACCTTCGGTGATGACTGCCGAGTGGCTCAAGGCAATGCTCGCGGCGGCGAAGGAAGCCTGCACCCAGGCCGAGCTGACCGTGATGTTGCTCTACTACCAAACCGGTTCCTTCGACGAGGTCGCAGAACTCGCCGACGAAAACCCGGCCACGGTCCGGAGTCGATTCCTGCGCGGTCGGTCCTCACTCCTCGCCTATCTCATTCGGTTCCAGCCAGACCTCGTCGGAGGCATCGAGCACGTCGCGTCGGTCGCCAAGCGGCTCCGCGGCGTCGAAGATGGCCTCGACGAAGAAGAGTTCCAGGCCTTCGCCAACGGCTCATACCCCTCCAAACTTCATCGTTCGGCGTGCGTGAAGATCGCTCGCCACCTCGCCAGCCCGATCTAAGAGAGACCACCATGGAACGCGAAACCCTCACCACCACCGAAGTCGCCCTCCGCGATGCCCTGGCTCGCAGCCCCGAGACCGATCCGATCTCGCCCGAAGAGATCATCGAGGTCGCCAATCGCGGTCGCAAGCACCCACAGTTCGACTCGATGCTCGCCCGAATCGCGGCCAACCCCAGCGCCCTGGCTCTCTATCGGGCGACTCGCACCACGCGGCCGAAGCCGGCACTCCAGTTGAAGGCCGAAGCATGGTACGAGAACCTTCTGCAATTGCCGAAGTGGTTCGAAGACGTGATCGCTTCGGTGCAGCGTGCTCCGGCCCCGGCCTACCGATCGGGTTCTTCGCAGGCTACCCCTCGCCTGCTCGCTCCCGATCCCGGCAATCAGTCCGTTCTGCCGGGCATCCAGGATTGGAAGTTCGAGGCGGAAGAGAGCGACGTGGCGATCGAACAGGCTGGGAAGTCCCTGGCGACCGCCGATCCCCTTGCCCCCGGCACGGTAACCGTCGTCGTCGACGGCGAAGACGCCTGGTCCCTCGATGGCGATCAAGTCTTCCGGTTCAGGGTTCTGGACTCGGCCGATGCCGACCGAGTTCGATGGGCGGAGTCTAACGCGCAGGCTGCTCCCGTCGCCGCAGCCCTCACTCTGTTCAGCCTCGGTCGGTTCGCTGACGCGGAGCGACTCATCTCCCGCTGGCCGAACGATCCCGATCTCGCCGCCTGGGCAAGCCTGATCCGGCTATCCTGTGAGGCGAGACGGATGGATGCCCGAGAGCTCTTCTGAAGTCCTCCAGCGGTGGGTCTCCCGCCTTCGGTCACCCGCGGTTTCCGCGGGTGACCTTCGGTCGTGCCGGGCCGAGGTCGAGCCACTTGCGTGGGGGCCCTCGGAGTCGACGATCGCCGGCGACCTGGCCGAGTTGGTCGTCGAATTGGCGACCGATGACCGAGAGCGTGCATGGGGGGCATGGCTCGGCGCGCGTGCGGCTCGATTCAGGGCCGACTTCCGCCTCGCTGGGCGCCTAAACGCTCTGGCGAGGCGTCTCTATCGCGCGGCGAAGGACGACAGCGGACTTGCCAATTGCGACCTGCTGTCCGGAGCGATCGCTGCCGAGGTTGGCGACCTGGATCACGCAGCCCGGGCGTACCGCGCAGCAGAGAAGCGCTTCCTTCGTGGAGGCGACTCTCGGGGGATCGCTGCCTGCACGTACAACCGGGGGCTTATTCACTTTCGGCGGTCGGAGTTCTTCGAGGCCCTCCGGGCGTACGAGTCGGCAAAGGACGCCTTCGAGTCGCTCAGCCGCGAGGCCGACGGGGCGATTTGCACGATGAACATCGGCAACGCCCTCGACCTCATGGGCAGACACCAAGATGCTCTCGAGAATTTCAAAACTGCTCAGGCGGTTTTCGGCCGGGTCGGGGACGACAACCGGTCCGCTCGTTGCCAGCTCAACGCGGGCAATGCGCTGGCTGCCGCCGGCAAGAAGCCGGGTGCTCGGCGGATGTTCGCCGAGGCGCGGGAGGTCTTTCAGCGTTTGGGCGATGATCGGATGGTGGCGGCTTGCCTGCTCAACGAGGCCGAGTTGGAGCCGGAAGGCGCCGCCGCCCTCTATGGCGAAGCCCTGGAGATTTTTTCCCGCATCGAGGACAAACCCGGAGCTGGGGAGTGCGAGCTCGCGCTCTCTAGGTTGGAGCAGTCACCCGAACGGGCCGAGCGAGCGCACCGGATGTTTCTTGAATTGGGCGACCGGCTGCAAATCGCGGCCGCCCTCCAACGCAAGGCCGCCTTCGCAGGCAATCCAGCGGAATTGTTGGAAGAGGCCTTAGAGTCGGTCGAAGCGGCGGTCGCTGCGAATCCTGACTATTCGTTCCGGTTCCTCGCAGTTCGACGGTTTGCCGATCTCGTGCCTTTGCTTGTCGATCGGCACCTTAATGCGCACGACCTCGATGCCGCTTGGCAAATCGGTCTGCGGGCTAGTTTGCGCCGAGTTTCGTCAGAGCCAGACAGGAACGAGGCGGTCCTGCAGATTCACTTGCTGGAAGACGCCATCGTACTCGTGGCCGCCCATGGGGGAGTTTTGACCGCAGAGCGCATCGAAGCAGGAAGTGAGGCCACGCCGGAAGTCATTCGGACTTGCAGCGGCGAGATTAGAAGGCCGAATGGCGAACTGAGTCGACTCGCGGACTTGAGCGCCCGCCTTCTCTTGCCCCTATGGGGAGTTCTCAAGCAGGCACGGCAACTTCGCGTCCTGCCAGGGGCGCATTGCAACCAGATCCCGTTTTCGGCGCTGCCCATCGACGGTGGACGCCTCATCGACTCGCTGGCGATCGTCGTCTCCGATCAACCTCGAGGCGACCCGTTGCAGGGAGATTGGGGACTGGGATTAGCGGCAACGAGAAGCTCCTTCGCAAACGGTCTGATCGATCTTCCGTCGACAGAGTCGGAGGGGCGGATCCTGGTCGATCGACTTCCCGGTACGCGGCATTTGCACCAGGGCCAGGCTACGGCGACTCGGGTACGGGAGGGGCTGGCAGACACGAATCTCCTTCACATCGCGACTCATGCTCTCGACGCTCCGTCGAACCCGGCCGCGGCGGCCCTCGTACTGGAGCCCGATGCTGCGTACCCGTCGGGCCTTCTGTATGGCCGCGAAATCGCGGCGACGAGGGCGACAAGCCGCCTCGTGGTGCTTTCTGCCTGCGGTACCGACCGCCAGCCGGAATCGCTTGCGCAAGCCTTCCTCACCGCCGGAGCGAAGTCGGTGCTCGCCAGCGGCTGGCAAGCCCATGACGAGGCCACGTTGCGGTGGATGGACTCCTTTTACCGAGAACTCGCTGGGGGAGCATCCGCTCCGGCAGCCCACCGGCAAGCCTGTCTCGAAGCCATTCGAGGCCCCTTCGCCGATCCTCACTACTGGGCGCTGTGGAAATTGCTGGGTTAGTCGCTTACCAGGACCGCGGCGCTCGTCGTTCGTGTAAAGTAGGTTCGTGCGATTTCTTGCTCATGCTTTGATCGTAGGAGGGCTCTTCGCCACTGGCACCGTATGGGCCAGTCCGATCGTTCGCGTCGGCGATAGCCGGCCAACGAACTGGTCCCAAGGCATGACCGACGGCAACGTGAACCCGGTCTCGGGTCCGCTTACGGGGCCGACTAGTGCGTATTACACCAGTCTCCTAGGCGGTGGAGGCCCGAGTTCCTTCGAGCAGAAGGTGCCCATCCTCACCCCCGATGTCCCCATCACTACCGGGATCGTCACCCGCGACGGTCTAGTTGTTTCGTGGGATCAACCCGCAGACCCCAATGCCCTGGGGGTGGCATCGTGGGAGTGGGGATACCATGCCGACCCCGATCTGACCGGGTTGGTGCTCACCACCGAAGCGCTCGCGCCGATAGGCGTGTTTGCCCTCGGTATCGAGCTCATCGACGAAGACGGCTTCGCCCGCGGATGGTACCGAAGGGGTCCGATGCCTCCGGTGTGGGACCCGAGCTACATCCTCGACGTCTCGGCTCCGGTCCTGCAGCCACCGTTCGACCAGTTCCTACAGGACCCGGCTTTTGATATCACCCGGGTCATGAAGATTCGGTTCAATCAGTCCAGCTATCCACAGTTGCCGTTCCAGGTGCCGGACCCCACGAACAACGGGGACGCCTGGGATGCTTGGGCCCATTTGGATGTGGTGCCGGAGCCGGCGAGCCTGCTCGTGCTCGGCGGCGGCTTGCTCGGACTATTGAAGCGCCGTCGACGAGTTCGCTGATCTGGCATTCAGGGGTCCGAATCTGCTAGAATTATCGTTCGCGCGCCTCTCCCGACCTTTGGGCGCGCATGCGAGGACCTCACGTTGGCGAAAACCGTCCAGATCAAACCCGAAGAAGAGTTCGCTCGTGCCTATGCGGACCGTCTCATACTCGAAAAGCTGACCGAACTGCAGTCGGCGATGAAGCTTTCCGAACTGGCCGAGAAGCTGCAAGGAACCGGAATCGGCCTCGCCGCCGTCCGGTCACTGCTGGCGAGCAACCCGTCCAAATTCGCCTACGCCGAACGGCGCTGGATTCCGGCGGCCCGAGTGCAGGGCGCGGGGCGCCCGTTCCAACAGGCAGTGCGCCTCATCGTGGACCGCTTCGGCGGGCCGATGCCGATCGAGCTTGTCGTCCATGAGCTGCGGCAAACCCGCGAGGGCACCCTCGAGAGCCTCGAGACCGCGCTGGAGCGCGTTTGCGTCAGGGACCCCGACCTTTTTCTCACCGAAAACCGCGAACTCGCCCTGTCGGACTGGGTCTTCGTCGCCACCGACGAACCGCTCGATCGCGCATTGGACTTGAACCAGGTGCCCGTCGAGGAGTTCGAAGATGCCCAACAGAATCTGGCCAAAATCGACTGGAGCCAGCCAGATGCTATCGCAAATGCCCTGAGTCATGCGGCACCGATCCGCGCCAAGACGATCGGCGCGGTGGCTTGGCGTTCCGCGACCCCGGACGATCCGAAGACGCTCCTACACTGGAATTGGCGCGACTTCGCCGCGAAGTTGCTCAGTATCCCCGGATACGTGCTTGCTTCCGACGGAGTGGTCTATCCCGAAGCTGATACTAAGAAGTGGGTAAGCGCTGCGGTGAAGCTTGCCGAGAAGTTAGCGCCAACGATCGAAATCGAGGATGCCCAGCCGATCGAGGTGAAGGACTCCGACGTCGACAAGATGGTCAAGAAGATCATCGCGTCCGACGCCAGCGTCACCGCGACTCAGCTCCTCGAGGAGTTTTACGAGATCACTCCGAGCGTCAAGACCTTCCCCGACGACATGGCCAACCTCATGGCCGCCCTCAAGGACCGGACCGATGTGTGGTGGGTCGGTGGTGATCGCTTCCGCAAGCCCGGGACTGCGCCGGACTTCGTCGAAAGCGTGCCCGAACTGTTCCAATTCGTCCAGACAGACTTCCTGGACGACGAGGGCGAGCAAGTCGACGTCGAACTCAACGACGAAGGGCTCAGCAGCACGCTCCGCAAGCTGCTGATCCACCCGCAGGCGATGGACGTCCTCGATGAGGACATCCTCCCGGCGCCGAAGACGATGCCGGAGCAGATTCCGTTGGTGCTCAAGACCATACACCGCGAACTGGGCACGTTCCCGATGTGCCAAATCCCCAACGGCTGGCTGGATCCCGAGCCGAAGATTCAAGAGCTGCTCTTCGTCGATGGCGATGGGCGAGAGTTGCAGGTGTGGGCGAACATGGAAGCCCGGCTTCTCTTTAACCTGATCGACTGGTTCTTCGAGCAGCCGATCGAGTCGGGCGCCGCGTTCGCCTTGACGCGGACCGCGAAGCCCAACGTATTCGAATTCGAATGGCGCGAACAGCCCGACCCCGTCGTGTTCATCACGACGCAGCGGATGGAGCAATTGCGCGCCATCCAGGAGAACGCGGCCGAGATGAGCACGCTCGAAGTGCTCATGGAGGTCATGGGTCACTGGCCGAAGGGCGCCGATTTCTTGACGATCCTTTGGGAAGTGAACGTCGTCCGAAGGGTTCCGCGTCGGTTGGTCGCCTCGCTCCTGTCGAGCTACGCCTGCTTCTATCAGCGTTCCGGTTCTCCGGTCTGGCACTTCGACAATAAGAAGGTCGACCAGGGCTTCGATAAGTCCAAGCGGAAGTTCGTGCTGAAGAAGTAGTCTTCGAGGGGCATGATCCTCTCGCGAATGACCTGGCGCGAGGTCGAAGATCTCGACCGGGCGTGTGTGGTGTTGATCCCCACCGGGGCGCTCGAACAGCACGGCCCGCACCTGCCGCTTTTCACCGACAGCCTTATCGCCGGGGCGGTCGCCGAAGCGGTGGAGCACTACCTGCCTGCCGAGGTCCTCTTAACCCCGACCCTCTGGCTGGGCGCTTCGGCGCATCACTTGGCATTCGCTGGGACACTTTCGGCTTCGTTCGAGGCTTTTATCCGGTCGCTCCAGAGCGTGATCGAGTCGCTCGAACCCCATGGCTTCGAGAAGTTCTTCGTCGTGAACGGCCATGGCGGCAATACGGAACCGAACGGCCTTGCCCTGAGGGAGATCAAGACGCGATTTCCGAACCTGACAGTCGGTCACGTGGGCTACTTCGACTACTCCCGGGCGGTCGCAGCGGAGGTCATGGAGGGGCCGATTCGGGAGATCAGGCACGCCTGCGAAGCAGAGACCAGCCTGGCGCTTCACTTGTTCCCCGACCTGGTTCGTCGGGACCTGCTTCGCGATGATGGGCTTACTGCGAATCCGCCGATCGCCGGACTCGTGGCGACTTTCGACGAAGTGACAGAGGAGGGCTCGTTCGGTTACGCCACCCTCGCCTCGGCGGAGAAGGGCAAAGCCATCTTCGATGCGGCGGTGGATGGGCTGACCCGCGACGTGGCGGCATTGGCGCGGGGGTTTCAGTTCGAAGGCCTGCCTCCTCGCGATTAAACGACCGAACCCGCCCCCGAGAGAGTGGAGGAGCGGGCTCGATCGAAATGCCGGAGGGCGTCCGGCTATGGTTCCTTTTGCTTCAAGTCCGGATCACACCGGTATGTTCACTTGGACGACGTATTCGGGCCCGGGATCGTGAGGCGGGACCTTCGGCTCAGTAGTTTTGCCGATCTAGCTTGGTCAGCCATTCCTGGAAGGCTGGCTGTGCTTCGTCGCGGAGGAGTTGGATCATCGGAATCGAACGCTCGGAAATCGGTCGATCGAGTTCCTCATAGATGAATTCGTCGTCGAAGTCGATCGCGGCGGCATCGTCCCGGGTGTTTGCAAAGAAGACCCGGGACGGCCGCGACCAATAGATCGCGCCCAGACACATCGGGCACGGCTCGCAACTGGTGTAAAGATCGCATCCGGTCAGTTGAAACGAGTCGAGGGCTCGGCAGGCGATCCGGATGGCGACCATCTCGGCATGTGCGGTCGGATCCTTGAGATGCAGGACCTGGTTGAAGCCTCGAGCGAGGACCGCGCCTTCCCTGACGATCACGCATCCGAATGGGCCACCCATCCCGGCTCGCATGCCGTTCAGGCCGAGCCGGATCGCCTCCCGCATGAAGTCGGGGTTCGGGGCATCCAAAGCTAGCGTTCGATTTCGGCGAGCATCGGTTCGATGTCGGGGTTCGAGCCGACGGCCTCTCTGATTTGCTTGGCGAGCCCGCGCGCCTCGTCTTCCCGTCCGGTACGCTTGGCCGCAAGAGCCAGATTCAGGGCGACCGGCAGCGAGTTCGGAATGCTGCTCGCGGCGTGGCGCATGACGTTGTAGGCCTCCTCGTGTCGGTCCTGACCCCCAAGCGCCTGCGCGAGCTGGCTGTAGGCGTCGGCGTTGCCCGGATAGAGCATGATGAGGCGGTTGGCTGCCTCTTCAGCCTCCTTGAACTCCTGGGTCTGGTTCAGGGAAACGGCAAGCAGCAGCCACATCTTCCAGTACTCGCTCAACCAGTTCTTCATAGGCCTCAGGTCGCGTACCGCACCTTCGAAGTCGCCTTGCGAAATCTTTTGCTCAGCGTTGGCGACCGTTTCCACTCGCTTGGGCTGGTCGAGTTCGAGGAGCCATGCTTGGACCTGGGCTTTGGTGTTCGGGTCCGGGTTGGTGGCGAGAATATCCTTGAGAACCTTCGGCACTTCGAAGGTGCGTCCGGCCGCCTGAAGGGTTTGGGCGTACTCGGCGAGGACCGTCACATCGGTCGGGTCTGCGTCCAAGCAGTCCTCGTAGTAATCCATCGCCCGATCGTAGTCCTTCTTCTGCTGGGCGAGGTAGGGAGCGTAGTACCGCTTCACCAAAAGGTTATCTTCGAGCGTTTCGAGGGCGACGTCGAAGGTGCGTTCGCCTTCTTCGATGTTGCCCGACTGGATCAGAGCGATGCCGAGTTTGGCGTGGGCGGCAGGATTCTGCGGAGCCTTCTCGACGAGGTCGCGCCAGAGCCCGGGGACCTCGTGAGCCCGTCCGCTTTGGGTGAGCACGCTGGCCAGGAAGTCGAGGCTCGGCTTGTCGTCACCCTCCATCTCGATGGCCTTTCGGAAATTGCGCTCTGCGTTGGCGGGCATGTTCATCGCCGACTGTACGAGTCCAAGTCGGGTGAGGATGGCCGGTTCGTTCGGTTCGAGCTGGGCGGCCTTCTCGAAGAGGTCGGCCGCGGAGGGCAGGTTGCTTACCGCCTGATTGAGTTCGCCCAAGGCGAAATACACGCGTCCGTCCTCCGGCACCACGTCGATCAGCTTCCGGAGCGCCTTGTCGATCATCTCGTAGTTGCCGATCTTGTAGTTCGTGCAGGCCCGGCCGAGCTGGACGGTGGCGACGAAGGGTCCCTCCCATTCCGGATCGGAAGACAGCGCATCGAAGAGGCACTCGAACGCTCCTTCCGGGCTAAACTCCGTCGCGACCGCCCCCTGAGTCTTGTCGATGTACTGCAGAGCATCGAAGCCCTCGAGGAACTTGAGAAAGGCCACCGAGTCGGAGGTGCCGAAGAGGACCTTGTCGTCCTTGGTGTCTTCGGGCAGCGAGCCCCCAGCAAGGTCGGTCAACTGCAGAATCATCTCGCGCAGGACCTTGAGCGTGTCGGCGTCGTCGAAATCTCGAACTTCGTTGATGAACGGATCGGCTTCGTCTTTGCGGAAGACACGCCACGTCAGCCGGTTCTTGCCGTCGACGCTTTCCAGCAGCCCATCCACCACGTAGTCGGCGCTTGCCTGCTCGAAAAACTGCTGGACCATCTCGGCCTCGTTGAGTGTCTCGGAGGGGTTGACGTTGGCGAAGCGCGGGTTGGGACTGTCGTCCAGCCGGATCATGTAGTTGACCGAGTTGACTTCCGCTTCCGTGTGGGTGCGCACCATCTCGGCGGCGAAGTTGATGAACTGCCGAGCGATGGCGGGCCTGGCGTTGGGCCCGGAATTGAACGGAAGAGCGGCAATCGTCATAAGACCTCTAGTTTACCGCCGCCCCCCTTGGCCTAGCGTCCGAAGTCGGCGAGGGCGACCGGGCGCTTCTGGCCACCGGGCGGCCTCACGCTTACGGAGAGAGCCTGGCTTCCGCCCGCTTCGAACATTGCGATGCGGATCGGGTGCCACCCCGCTTTCAGCGCGACCTGCCCCGCTCGTTCCTCGACCGCATGCAGGCCGTCGTTGTCCAGGACCTTCTCGTCACCGATCCAGAGGGCGCTGCCGTCGTCCGAGGACGTGAAGAAGGTGTAGATGCCATCTTTGGGCGCCATGAAGACCCCCTCGAAGACGAGGGCGTAGTCGTCCTCTCGCTCCGCGACGCTCGTCCCGGGAGTCTCGGACGTTCCCGAGGCGGTCGCGGTGAGCTTGTCGAAATCGGGCAGGGTCGACCAGCGCCCCTCATACCGTTGCCACCGCAGTCCCGGGTCGGGAGCCCGGACAAAGACGATCGGCTCGCGGAGCGTGACCTTCTTGAAGGTGCGCGAGACCGGGGTGCCGACCGCGTTTCCACGCAGGGTGGCGGCCTTGACCGTTGTGGTGCTGGTAAGAACGATCGGCTTGGCGTACCGCGGCGAGCGTGGGCCGGGGTCGGAGCCATCGAGCGTATACACGATCGCCCCGGGTCCCGGGCTCAGGCGCACGGTTACCTTGTCGAGGAACACTGTCTCGTCGTTCGAGAAACTCGGCGGCGGCACGAAGAACTTGACCCCCATCGCCGCCAAGGTATCGAGGTGCCGGTCGAGTCGGGGCTTGAACGCGGCCCAGCTTCTCGCCGCCTTCGGCGACCAGTAGACCTCGGCGAGCGCGGAGAGTCGCGGGAAGACCATCCGGTCGGTATCGGCGGGAAGCGGCGTGCGCTCGGCCCACATGTTGCCTTCACCACCCAGCACGTGCTTGGCTTGTTCGGCGGTCAACTCGGCGGGAACGGGCTCGAACGAATAGGACTTCTCGACGCTCGTCGTCGTGTAGGGGTAATCGAGATAGCAGTGAGACGTGGGCGAGACGATCACGTCGTGACCCATTTTCGCCGCGTCGATCGCGCCCTCCATGCCTCGCCAAGACTGCACGGTCGCCCCTGGAGCAAGGCCGCCCTCCAGTATCTCGTCCCAGCCCACAAGGCGTCTGCCGCGCGCGGTCAGCCATTTGTCGATGCGGCGGATGAAGTAGCTTTGGAGTTCGTGCTCGTCCTTCAGCCCCTCGGCCTTGATCTTTGCCTGGCATTTGGCGCAGGCCTGCCAGCGCGTTTTGGGCACCTCGTCACCCCCGATGTGGATGAACTTCGACGGGAAGAGGGCCAAGGTCTCTTCGAGGATGCCCTCGTTGAAGGCGTAAGTTCCCTCGTTTCCGGCACAGTACACGTCCGAGAAGACTCCCCATAGGGTGGGTGTCGTGAAGGGTCCTCCGGTACAGGAAAACTCTGGGTAGGCGGCTAGAGCGGCATTGCAGTGCCCCGGCATCTCGATCTCGGGAACGACCGTGATAAACCGTTTGGCGGCATAGTCCACGATCTCTCGGACTTGGGCTTGCGTGTAGTAGCCGCCGTAGCGCCCGCTTGCCTCCTGCCTCCAGGCGCCGACCTCCGTAAGCTTGGGATAACGCTTGATCTCCAGTCGCCACCCCTGATCGTCGACAAGGTGCCAATGGAACACGTTCATTTTGTGGAGTGCGAGGAGGTCGATCTGTCGCTTGACGAAGTCGACATCGCGGAAGTGTCGGCTCACGTCGAGGAGGAGTCCGCGCCATCCGAATCGGGGTTTGTCGATGATCTTCAGATACGGCACCTTGGCCGGGTACTGGCGTCCGATGAGCTGCCGGACGGTCTGGGCGCCGTAGAAGAGGCCGGCCGGCTTTGGCGCCCTCACGACGATGCCGGCTCTTCCCACTACCAGCGAGTAGCCTTCGTCTCCCAAGGCCGGATCGGCACCAGACGTCGTGAACCGGATAGCCGGTCCTTTCCAGTCTGCGGCGGCGCGTGCCGGCAAAACGACCTTAGCATCCTTGGCGAGGCAGCCGTTCAGATACGCGGCCGTCGATCCAGTGGCGTCGCCGGCGCTGTCGAAAGTCAGGGCAACCCCCTTGCCCACGGTGAAGGATCCTTCTTGGAACTCGATCGACGCCGGCCAAGGGACCAGGGCGGTCGACGGCGGGGGCGAAGAAAAGGCAAGCGCTAGGGCAGCACACAAGACGATCATGCACCGATGCTACCGCCTTACGTCGTTCGGAGGGGCATCCAAGACAACTTGTCTCGTCATCTCGAGCCGCGCCTCACATCACGGCGCGCCCAAGTCCATCTCCAGGCCGATCAGCAATCGTGCCCTCATCGACTCCCACGGATCGGGCGAGCCCTCGTACTCGTCGAGGCAGGGGACATTGACTGGGCGCTGCCCGTTTTGAGGCAGCCATTCGCGGTTCAGCAGGGCCCACGTTTGCCCATAGGCCTTCCGGGAGACCGGCTCACAAGTGGCAAGGTAGCTTCCGCTGGGAAGGACCAGCGGTCTAGCACCGATGGGCAACGGTCGGTCGCCGGGCCAGGTGATGCAGAGGTCGTAGCGGAGGTCGTCGCGCTGCTTGTCGTACTTGTCGTGGAAAACCGCGAAGTACCGGCGTTCGCCAGCAGAGTCGTCTCCGAGCCGCAATAGTTGGAATCGCCTCCACTCACAGGCGAGGTCGGAGTAGCTGCCCACTCTTCGGAAGGCGGCTAAACGCTCGGAAGGTCGAAACACCAGTTCCACAGGCACGGGCGCGCCTTCGAGCGCGAGCGGACGGAAGCCGTTTGGCGACGGAGTCCAGTGTACGTTCCTGGAATCTCCCAGGCGCCAGTCCAGATCTTGTCGGCGGCGGAACTCGCTGGGCGAGACGCCGTAACAGCCGCGAAATGCTCTCGCGAAGGCCTCGCCGTTCGAGTAGCCGGCGTCGCAGGCCAGGTCGATGATCGGCGCGGTGGTGTCGCGAAGTCGCAGCGCTGCCCTTTCGAGGTTGATGCGCCGAACGAATTCGGCCACGCCCTCGCCGGTGACGGCATGGAAGACGCGGGTGAGATGGAAGCGTGAGAGTCCGGCTACCGCGGCGAGGTCACCCATGCGCATGGTTCGATCCTCGGCGAGAAGGGCATGCTGCACGATGCGGTGTACGCTGGCCAGGCGCAGATGGCGCGTCTGGATTCTCATCGATAGGCCCCGATCTCTCGCATGCTCTCTCCCGCTGCAGGAACCGGTGCCGGCTATCGGGGGGCGTTATCCTCGGCGACAAACGTCCGAGCATGAATCCCCTTGAGAACTGGGCCGACGTGCCGATCCGCACGTTCTGGGAGCGGTTACCAGCCTTCGGGAGTCGAGAGTTCCCAGGCCCAGGCCCATGAGGGAATCTCGGGCTTATCTGGGCAGAGTTTGCCCGCGTAAACGAAGACCTGCTCCCTGTGGCGGAGGATGTCGACTTCAACCATGCGCTCTCCGCGCACCTCGACAGTGATCTCGGCCGGTTGATCGACGCCGAACTCGATGCACTGGAGAGTCGCGACATGGTCGCGAAGTTGACGAACCAGATCATCGACGTCGAATTCGATCTTGGCGATCACGGGGACGACAGCGGTCGCGGAAACGCTCACGGCACCGGCCTGGGACCACAAGTTCGACAGCCCCATCCAGTCCGCAGTTTCGCTCGGGTGCACGATGAACGCCGCCTGCGAAACCGCCGCGATGCCGACCCCCGCCCAAACCGCAATGCTCTTCTTCATTTCGAGTCACCTGACAACGTACGTCGTTGCTCCGTCCTCTCTGGGCGTCCGCCACCACCAGACGGGACCACCCAAACCTATAGTAGCGCGAGCCCGGTGTAAATTCCTATCCATAGTTGCTCAAATTGGGACCCTGTTTGGAAAGGCCCGCAACTCGGGTCCTGATGTCAGGCCCATTCCGGGACTATAATAGGGATACGCGGCGGATGTAGCTCAGGGGTTAGAGCGCCTCACTGTGGCTGAGGAGGTCGTGGGTTCAAGACCCATCTTCCGCCCCATGTTTTTTCTTTGAGCGGAACTAATGCCCGATCGCCGAACCGGAATGACCTTGGTGCGAACCGGTGACGAGGCCGCCGAGCGGGTCCAGCGAATGCTCAAAGTCGCCCCCCCGCGAAGAATCTTTGTTCCCTGTCGCGAGCATATCGGCGACATTGTCAACACTACCGCCGGTATCGCATGCCTCCGGGCTCACTTTCCGAATGCGCGCCTGGTCGTCGAGGTCGGCGAGCGGGCCGTACCGGTCCTCGAAAACTTTCCCGGCCTCGACGAGGTGCGGCCGCGGCCCACTCACCAGGGACTGCTGGGCAAGATTCGACATGTTCGCTGGTTGCGTCGGCAAAGTTTCGACTTGGCCGTAATCTTCGACGACAGCAACTCTCACGTGCTCTTTGCCAAGCTCGGTGGCATCCCGATGCGGCTGGGCGTTTGGCGCGGATTGAAGCACGAACATCTCTACTGCGCCTACGTCCCGTACCGCCGCGACATGCACGAAATCCGCGATCACTGCCGCTGTCTGCTCGCCATGCTGGGTGTCGACACGAGCGACTACCGACCTCGGCTCTATCCTTCCGAAGCCGACCGCCAAATCGTCCTGGAGGCCCTCGAGGAACTCGGGTTACCTGCTGATCGACCGCTGATCGGACTGCATCCGGGCGGCAGCGAGCCACGACGCCGGTGGCCCCTCGAACACTTCGCCTCTCTGATCGACTTGCTTCGCGACCGGGCCGACCTTCTGCTCCTGGGCGGAGATTCGGACCGAGTCGCGGTCGAGGACTTGAAAGCGAGGTGCCATGAGCCGCCGCGAACGCTGAGCCGGTCGCTCAGCATTCTCCAATTCGCCGCCCTTTGCTCGATGCTCGACCTCTTGATCTGCGGCGACACGGGTCCGATGCATCTCGCGGCGACGATGGGCACGCCGGTGGTCGCCCTTTACGGCCCCGCCTACCCCGAGCACACCGGGCCATACGGCAATGGGCACGTCCTCCTCCAGGAACCCTGCCGCTGCGCAGAGCGTTCGCCGAAGACTTGCCCAGGCGAGTGCATGAGGAACCTCAGTCCGAAGCGGGTTTTCGAAGCCGCAGAGAAAGCCCTCGACCGCGAGGTCGAGGTTGTCTAACTACACGATCCTCTTCCTCGGGGACATCGTCGGTAAGCCGGGCCGGAACGTCGTCAAGGAGAGCCTGGCCAGCCTCGTCGAAACCTACCGGCCGCTCTTCGTCATCGCCAACGGCGAGAATTCTGCGGGCGGCGTGGGCATTACTCCTTCGATCGCGGAGGAGATTTTCCGAACCGGAGTGGATGCCATCACCCTCGGGAACCATGCCTTCAACAAGAAGGAGATCTACGACTATCTGGGCGGAGATCGTCCGATCGTGCGTCCCGCCAACCTCCCTCCCTCGGCGCCCGGCCGCGGCTGCTGCATCGTCGAGACCGACGACGTTCGGCTCGCCGTCGTCAATCTGTGCGGACGAGTTTTCCTCGATACCTACGACGACCCCTTTCGGGCGATCGACAGCATTCTCGAGGGACTCGACACTCCCCACGTTTGGATCGACTTTCATGCCGAGGCCACGAGCGAGAAGATCGCCTTCGGGTACTACGTCGATGGGCGTGCCACCGCGGTAGTCGGCACCCATACGCATGTGCAGACCGCGGACGAGCGGGTGTTGCCCGGAGGCACCGCGTATATCACCGACGTCGGCATGTGCGGGCCGGTGGGCAGCGTGATTGGGATGGACCGGGACCTGATTCTCCACCGTTTCCTCACCACCCTGCCAACGAAATTCGAGGTGGCAGATGCACCGGGTGTAATCTCCGGCGTGGTCGTGAACGTCAAAAAGCAGGACGGGCGCGCCGAATCGATCGAGCGCGTCACGTTCGGGCCGTAAGTCGGGTAGAAGTCAGATCAGGAGTAAGAATGAGAAGGACAATGCTTTCGTTGTTAGCGATCGCCCTCGGGGGCGCGGCGGTGGGCCAAGGCACCATCGGGATCTACCTTCCGGGGAGGGACATTGCCTCGCAGGGGATCAGCGTGAAGTCTTGGGGCAGCGGAACCGTCGCCGAAACCGACGAAGTGGCCCTCGAAGGGAACCACTCGGTTCGCGTCTCGACCCGCAACTACTTCCAGGGCGGACGGCTCATGCTTTCGAAGCCCATCGACATCGCCTCTGCTTACGCGGATAAGAACAGCCTCCTGCTCTTTACGATCAAGGTCGCCGATACGAGTTTGACCCTCGGTGGCGGGGGAGCCGGCGGTGGCTTGGCAGGGGCGGGTGGCGCGGCCGCGGGCGGAGCCTCGGCCGGTGGAGCGGCAGGCGGACCTCCGGGTCGCGGCGGCGGCGTTGCCGGTGGCGAACCTGGCGCGGGCGGCCGTGGTGGCGCCACGGGTGGGGGAGGCGGAGCGGCCGCGCTCGCCGCACCCTTGCGCAATCTCCGCTTCGTGATCACGACGACCGATGGCAAAAAGAGCGAGGGTTTCGTGCCCCTCACCGGCAGCGCCGGAGCGCGGGGCTGGCGGCGTGTCGGCATTCCCCTCCAGGCGGTCGCCGGGCTCGATCGAACGAATAAGCAGATCCAAGAGATCGCTTTCTCCGGCGATGCGACCGGGACCTTTTACATCGGCGAGATCAACGTCGTCAACGACACGACTCCCATCCAAGGCGAGCCCAACATCCGCGAACTGAACCTCGCACTCGGCGACGAGCGTGAGTTCTGGGCCAACGGCAACGGCGGCGCGAGCGTCCTGGTCTATCAGTGGGACTTCGACTCGAAGGACGGTATCCAGGTGGACGCCGAGGGCCAGATCGTCAAACGCAAGTTCCGCGTTCCGGGCGAGTACACCATCACCCTCACGATCTCGGACGCCTTCGGGCTCAAGCAGCCCTTCCAAACGACGATCAAAGTCACCGTCAACCCGTAAAGTCTGGCGTCGCGTCGGTGTGGAGTGCGCGGGCTTGATCGCGCTTTCGTCTTCATCGACGCGGGCTGGCATCGCCGGGACGGCGAAACTGGGCGCCGGGCGCTCACACATGCCGGGCACCTCGCAACTCAGAGTTATACTTGAGTTCGTTGGTGACCTATGGTTCAACTCTTTGCTTGCCTCTTCCTCGCCGCCCAGCCGGCGGCGCTTCCTCCCCTGGTCGGCACGCTGAGCGTGCAGTCCGGCGTGGTCCGCTTCGAGCGGCCCGGCAAGGACCCCATGCTCGCTCCGCGCGCGGCGCGGCTGCGGGTCGGGGACCGGCTGACGGTGGTCGAATCGGGGCGGGCGACGGTGGTGCTCGATGCGGCGCGAGAGGTGTGGGCCTTGCCCGATGCGGGAGCGTTCGTGGTCGAACTCGCCGCCCTGAAGCGCCTGGGTGAGGCAAAGCCGGTCTTGGTGCGGCGCATCGCGGCGCCTAAGGGTGGGCTGGGCAAGCCGCCGGCGCCGCTGGGGGGAGTTATTCGGGGCGGCGATCCGCAGATCCTGCCCTTCGGCGCGGTGATGCGGGCTCCAATAGAAGTGACTTGGGTGAGGGCTCCGGGGGCGACGAAGACGACGGTGGAGGTGCTCGATGCCAAGGGCAAGCGCCTCTGGACCCAGAAGGTCGCTTCGGGGACGGCGCTGGTTCTTCCGGCGAAGCTGACCAAGCCCGGGTCCTGGGTCAAGGTACAGGTTCTGCAAAGCGGCCCCTCCTCCGTCTCGGCCAGCGCGTGGGTCTGCGTGATGACGCCCGAGCAGCGCGGGGCGGTCGAGGCAGAGGAGAAGGCGTTGCGCGTGGCGCTCGCGGACGACCAGGTGGCGCTGGGCTTTGCGCTGCGCGGGCTCTGGGCAGAGGCGCGGATGGGCTCCCGGCTGATCGATGCGCTCCAGATGGCCTACCCCGCCCTCATCGCCGCGCCCATGCCTTCGGCAGAGGTCATCGCGGCTTCGAAGTGGCAGCACGGGCAGTGGCTGGAGAAAGCCGGCTTCGCCGCCGAGGCTCGGGCGGCCTACGAGAGGGCTTGGGAGAAAGGAGGGCGCGAGCCGGAACTGAAGGCGGCGATCGAGCGGCTGGGTGGCAAGCCCCGGTCCGATCGACCAGTAGAGCCGATAACGAATCAACCAGCACTACCGACCGAAAGGCCGGTAGTGCTGGTTGATCCCCTTCAGTTTGCGAACGACCTCAGGGAAGCCGCTGGGCTATTGAGCGTGCATAAGTTTGCGGAGGCACTGTCAGCGGCGGACAAAGCTCTCGCCCTCTTGCCGCCAGGGGATTCTATCTTGAGATTAAGTATAGCCCAACTGAAGATGAGAGCTCTGTTCGGTCTGGGCAGGTCTGCTGAGGCCTTAGAAAACCTGCGTTTCTCTCTCGCTATGGTCCGACGCATATGGCCAGGGGATGTGAGCCTAAAAGCGACTGTTCTTAGCGACCTGTCTACCGGCCTGTTGATGGCTGGGCACCACACCGAGGCGTTACCCTTGGCCCAGGAGTGTCTCGCCCTGCGGCGTCGCCTCACAGAGGGCGATCACCCAATGGTAGCAGCGAGCCTGAACAATGTGGCTTCGTGCCTAGACGCACTTGGGCGCCCTCTCGAGGCACTGCCGCTACACAAAGAGAGCCTGGAGATGCACCGTCGACTGTTTACAGGCGATCACCTAGACTTGGCGACGAGCATGAACAACATGGCGTCATGCTTGGATTTGCTCGGCCGATCCCTTGAAGCGCTTTCAATGTTCGAGGCAAGCCTCGAAATGCGCCGCCGCCTGCGCACTGGCGATAGCGCAGAGGTGGCTACCAGCCTAAACAATGTCGCGTCATGTCTAGACTTTCTCGGTCAATCTGCCCAGGCCCTTCCCCTGTTTGAGGAGAGCCTTGAGATGCGGCGCAGGCTGTTTGGAGGCGCCCACCCCGACGTGGCCAACGGACTGAACAACCTAGCGCTTTGCCTCACCGCACTGGGCCGCTCAGGCGACGCCCTCCCGCTACATCAGCGAGGCTTGACGATGCTACGCCGCTTGACGGAGGGGGACCACCCAAGCATTGCGCGAACCCTGAACAATGTTGCGTCTTGTTTGGATGAACTGGGTCGGTCCTCCGATGCTCTCTCCATTTTCGAGGAAAGTCTTGAGATGTGGAGTCGCCTGTATGAGGGTGATCACCCGGACGTGGCAACCAGCCTGGGCAACCGGGCGCTTTGCCTGCACCGGCTCGGGCTAAACTCCCAGGCCCTGTCCTCGTTCAAGGGTAGTCTCGAGATGGTCCGCCGGATATACCGGGGCGACCATCCGCACATTGCCCTTTGCCTTAACAACGTGGGCTACTGCCTCACTTTGCTCGGACGCTCAGATGAGGCCATGCCCTTTTTCGAGCAGAGCTTGGCGATGCGACGCCGCTTGATTGAGGGAGACCATCGCGACCTGGGGGTCAGCCTTAACGCAACGGCGCTCTGCCTCGCCATTCTCGGCCGCCACGGCGAGTCCAAAGCACTACTTGAGGAGGGACTTGCAATGGAGACTCGGATTTTGGTCGACCAGTGGTCGGGCAAAACGGGCGACTCTGGCCAAGTAGCATCGCTCCTGAGTCCAAGGCTCGGCACCTTAGGAATCATTGCCGATCCGCTATCCCTCTACCGTTGGATCCCAACCCTGCGCGGGGCCGGCCTTGCTCTGGAGACGCGCCTGAGTATGGCGCGCAGGCAAGCCGAGGTCGATCCCGAGGTCTCTAGGGCGCTTGGCGATTTACAGCAGGCGGAGAAAGCCGAGAGGGACAGTGTGTTCTCCTCACGTCCAAGTGAAGTTTCTGAGGAAGCGTGGTCTAGCCGCCTGAGCGACCTGCGGCGAGAACGCCAGTCGGCCAGTACCCGGCTCGCCCAAATGCTCGGGGAACGCGACCCCCGCCTGATCCAAACCCTCGAGGTGACCCAGGAGCAAGTACAGTCCGGCATCGCGCGGAACCAAGCCCTGATCGAGTACATCCGCGCCGGAACCTGGGACGACAGGGCCAAGGAGCAGGGTCCCGACGCCTACGCCGCCTTCATCGTGCCTCACGAGGGCGAAGTGCGCTATGTGAAGCTTGCGCCGGCCGAGGAGATCGACAGACTCGTCGAAGATTGGCAAGACGAACTGTCCAGAGCCAATGACCGGGGCGCTACACACGAAGATCTCAAGCAAACCCAAGTCAAGCTTAGGGAGATCGGACGCACGCTTTACGACAAACTGATAAGACCTCTGGGCAAGCTGCCGGGCAGCCTCCTCGTCGCCCCCGACGACAGGCTTCACGCCCTGCCCTTCGCCGCGCTCTTCGACGGCAAGAAGTACTTCGTGGAGACTCACTCGCTGAGCATCGTCGGCTCCGGGCGCGATCTCGTCGAGAAGCCGCCGATCGGCGAGACCAAGGACGCGGTGGTGATGGCGGGGCCGGAGTTCGACCTGGGCGCCGCATCGGTCCGGGACTTGGACAAAGGCCTCTCACCTGCTCCGAGCGGCACGCGAAGCCTCAACGCCAAGGGCGAGTGGGAGCCCCTGGCCGCCGCTTCCGACGAGGGGAAAGCCGTGGCGAAACTCCTCGGCGTCGAACCGATCCTCGGCGCACAGGCCACCGAAGCCCGGCTGATGAGCGTGGAGCGGCCCGTCGTGCTCCATATCGCCACCCACGGCTTCTTCTTCCCTCCGATCATCGAGCGCAAGGAGCGCGACGAGATGCTCATGGCCGACATGACCGGGCGCGGAGTTCGCGTGGCCGATTCCCCCATGATCCGCTCCGGCCTCGTTCTCTCCGGCGCGAACAACGACGAGGAACTGCGCAAGGCGGGGCTGGCCGACGGCTGGGCGACGGCGCTGGAGCTTTCGCAAATGGACTTGCGGGGCACCGAACTCGTCGTTCTCTCTGCCTGCGAGACGGCGCGGGGAGATGTCAAGGGCGCCGAAGGCGTCTTCGGCCTCCAGCGGGCGTTTCGCTTCGCGGGAGCGCAGAGCCTGATCATGAGCCTCTTCAAAGTCCCCGACGACTCCACCCGCGCCTTGATGACTTCCTTCTATGGGAAATGGAAGCCCGGCGCGCCCGAGGGCTCCAAGCTGAAGGCCCTACGTGAAACGCAACTGTCGATGCTCAAGAACCCCGCCACCCGCCACCCCCGTCACTGGGCCGGCTTCGTGCTCATGGGTGAGCGGTAGGGCGTGGGGGCTCGCCTCTGGACCGTTCTGGTTCTGGCCATCGTCGGAGCGCTGCTGCCCTTCGTGCCGTTCGTTCGGGAGATGGAGGAGAAGTCGATCGATGCGCGTTTTGCGCTTCGAGGTCCGCGGAATTCGCGTGCGCCGGTGGTCGTCGTCGCCGTCGACGACGAGACAGAGCGACACTGGCGGGAAGCGAAGAAGCTTCCGAAAGTCGCTTGGCCCGGCGAGTTCGCCGGCATCCTCGAAACGGCCATGAAAGGAGGCGCGAAGAAAGTCGCCTTCGACTTCGAGTTCGCTTTCGATATCGACGACTTCCTCTCGATGAAGGGCGTTGATGAAACCCCCTTCTTCACTTTCGTCGATACCGTCGGCGGTTTCAATGAGCAATGCATTATCGGAAGCGCAAATCCTGACGGTATGGCTGCGCAGCTGAGCGCTGCAAGTCCGACTGTCGCGTCGGTGAATCGCGTCGATGGTGATTCTCGTACTGCTCGGCGACTACCCCGAGTCGATAACTGGATAGAGGACGGAATACCGGGGCTTGCGTACTCCATTGCAGGAGCTCAACCTGGCCGGACCGACCCGGTAGATATCAACTACACGGGTACGGAGCCGCGCATCGTCTCGGCGATGGATGTGGCCGCCGGCAAAGTGCCGCCGGCCACCTTCGATGGAGCCTACGTGCTGGTCGGCGAGACGTACCAGTCGAGCCCCGACCAACACGACACCCCTTTGCAGGCCCAGGTACCCGGGGTTCTCATCCAGGCTGAGGCCGTGCGTACGCTGCTCGATGGGACGGAGTTGACGGTTCTCGGCAACGTTTGGGGGGTCGGACTCACCGCGCTTGTCGCTGTCTTAACTGCGCTGCTTGCGCTAAGAGTTTGGCCGTTTCTTTACGGGCTTATTTCGCTGTCCTTCATGCTGCTGTGGTCGGGTCTCTCGCTCGTGGCGTTCAGCAAGTTCTACGTGGTCGTTCCAGTGATCCCGATCGGCCTGATGGCACTGCTGCTCGTACCTGCAACCGTCTATACCGTTCGTGCCGTCGAAGAAAGCCGCGGTCGCTTGTTTGCCAGGGCACAGTGGGGCCAGATGGTCTCGGAGGCGTTCGTCAAGCGAGTGGAGGAAAGCCGAAAGAGGGGACTCGGTTCTTGGGAGCGGATCGAAGCCTGCCTGCTCTTTCTCGACATTGCCGACTTTTCAAGTCACAGCAACATCCCTGAACAGGAACTCGTCGTCGAGAAGCTGAACCTGCTGTTTCCCATGATCATCGGACGAGTGCGGAGCGCGGGTGGAGAGGTGCTTAACTTCATGGGCGACGGCCTCGCGGCCATGTGGGAGGTCGGCGCGGGTGCACCGAGAGAGACGACGCTCACAACGGCCCTGCAAACGAGCCTTCAGATTCTCCGAGAAGTCGATCGGCTCAACGCGAGTCACGCTTTCGGGCAGGAGCCATGGGACGTGCGTATCGGGCTCGCCTATGGTGAAGTGACCCTTGCCTTGGTCGGGTCGCAGGACCGCAAGCAGATGACACTCTACGGCCCTGCCGTGAATCTGGCCTCGCGGTGCGAACAGGCAGGCAAGGACCTCGTGCCTGGGTCGAAGGTCACGAGCCGCCTCGTCGCCACCGAGGTTTTTCGAGAAGCCTTCAAGGCCGTCGCGGAGCAGTTCGAGCGAGTCGAATATCGGGCAAGGGGTTGGACGGCGCCGCTTGCACTCTACTACTTTGTGGAAGCCCGAGCCTAGGTTCTGCCGACGCCGCTGCGGCTGAGCCCGCTCAAGTAAACTCGATCCATGCGCTACGTCTGCCTCGGCGAGGTTCCACGCTATCGTCACACCCAGTTCCGCAAGCCCGATGGCACGCTGTATCCGGAGCAGCTGTTCTCGACGGTTGGCTTCTCCGGTCCGATGGCGCTGCTGTACCACCTGAACTTGCCGACCGAGGTAAAGGACTGGGAAGACCTCGGTGATGTGCGCCCGACCTTCCTCGAAGCCGAGCCGCTGCGGCATCGGCATCTGAAGACCGCGCGGATGCAGCCGATGGGCAACGCAATCACCGGGCGCGTGCCCTTGATGGGGAACAACGACGTCGTCTGGTACCAGGCGCTGGTCGCCGAGCAGATGCCGCACTACTACAAGAACGCGGAAGGCGACGAGATCCTGTTCATCCACGACGGCTCGGGAACCCTCGAGTCGATGTTCGGCGAGGTCGTGTTCAAGCCGGGGGATTACCTGGTCATCCCGCGCGGAACGATCTGGCGGATCGTGTTCGACAGCCTGCCGGTGCGAATGATCGCCATCGAGAGCCACGGGCACGTCACGACGCCAAAGCGGTACCGCAACTGGTACGGGCAGTTCCTCGAGCATGCGCCCTATCACGAGCGCGACTTCCGGCCGCCGGCGAGCCTGACCACGCACGACGAGCAGGGCGAATTCTTCGTCGATGTGAGGGCGCGGGGGCGCATGACGCGCTACACCTACCGGTTCAACCCGCTCGACGTGGTCGGATGGGACGGGTACGTGTATCCGTATGCCTTCAGCATCCACGACTTCGCCCCGATCGTGGGCAAGCTGCACATGCCGCCGCCGATCCACCAGACGTTCGAGGGCCAGAACTTCGTGATCTGCTCGTTCTGCCCGCGCGTACTAGACTTCCATCCCAACGCGGTGCCGATCCCGTATAACCACTCCAACGTCGACTCGGACGAGGTGCTGTACTACTGCAACGACAAGTTCGGATCGCGCAAAGGAATCGAGGTAGGAAGCATCACGTTGCACCCGCTCGGCATCCCCCACGGTCCGCAGCCCGGCGCGGTTGAGGCCTCGCTCGGTGCAACGAAGACAGAGGAACTGGCGGTGATGCTCGACACATTCCACCCGCTTTACCTAACCGAGCAGGCGCTGGCGATCGAAGACCCGAACTACTGGAAGAGCTGGCAGACGGGATAGGGGGTGGGCTGGGGTTCCTGGGACGGGCCAATAGCGTATGATCCAAGAGACATGCTGGCACGAACCTCGATCTTCCTCTGTCTCCTCTGTCTCTGCGCCGCGGTAAGGGCCGACGACGACAAGTTCGGCCACTCCAAGCACGGAACCGCGTTCGACTCGGGCATGCGCACCAAGCCGTGGAAGATGGACGGCATCGGGACTTCGCCGTTCCCGATCTCGACAAGGAATCCAGAAGTGCAGGAATGGTACGACCAAGGGAACGCCCTGCTCCACAGCTTCTGGTTCGAAGAAGCCGAACGCTCGTTTCGATGGTGCCTCAAGCTGGAGGCTGGCAACGCGATGGTCTACTTCGGACTCGCCCGATGCGGACTCAACTGGTTTTCGACTGGAGCAGGCGAGAGCCCCGAGTTGCAACGCTATCGCGACTTCCTGAAGGAGGCGGTTCGGCGGAAATCCAGGGTTAGCGAGCGCGAAAGGCTGTATATCGAAGCCTGGGATGCAGCATGGGCCAAACAGGGGGACGAGGCTCGGCGGGCGATCATCGGGCACCTTGAGCAGCTTTGCGTCAAGTACCCCGACGATATCGAAGCGAAGACTCAATTGGCGTTCTTCAATATCGGCCAGGGCAGCGCGTTAGCAAACGAGTTTCTGATCCAGAAGGTGCTCGCGGTGAACCCGATGCACCCCGGTGCCCACCACGCCCGAATTCACAATTGGGACGGCGTTAGCGGCGCTCAGGCCGTCGCCAGTTGCGAGCGGTATGGAAAGGCGGCTCCGGGAATCGGGCATTCGCTCCACATGCCTGGTCATATCTACACCAAGATCGGCATGTGGCACGAGGCCGCGATCGCGATGGATAGCGCGACACGGGTCGAACTGTCCTACATGAACAATCGCCTCGCGCTCCCGTTCGAAACCTGGAATTACGCGCACAACCGCGATTATCTTTGCTACATTCAGGAGCAGCTCGGGCGGGCCGAGGCGAGCATCCAAGGGGCGCTCGATATGCATAACGCGCCTCGCGACCCATCAGCGGGAGGGCGCGGCTACCCGGCCATCATTCCGCTCCTTCGCGCCCTGGTCAAGTTCGAACGCTGGGACCGGATCCTCGACGGAAAGACGCTGTTCGACCCGGGCGACGAGTACCTCGCTCAGTACAAAGTCGCCGCAGAAGTGATGGCGCTGGTGGGCACCGGCAAGACTTCTGAAGCGCGCAAGAAGATGGACGAGTTCAAGGCAGAAGGAGCCAAGAAGCTCGAGTCTGAAATCGCCAAGGCTCCTGACCGGGCCGAGGCGATTCGGAACGAAGCTGAGAAGAACGCGCCCAAGCTGGTGAAAGTCGCCGGTGCCCAGCTCCTTCTCGCCGAAGGCAAGCGCGATGAGGGAATGAAGATCCTCACCCAACTCGCCGAGAGCGAAAGCGGCCATCCCTACGGGGGCGACCCGCCCGGCGACCCGTGGCCGGTGGCTCGGCTCGTTGGAGACGCCTACTTCGGCGCTGGTGAGTACGGCAACGCCATCGAGGCCTACGAGCGCGGGCTCTCGCAGGAGATCAACGATGCTTGGTGCATTGCGGGACTTGCGAAGAGCCATGCGGCTTTAGGCGATAAGGACAAGGCTCGCCCTTATGCTGCCCGGTTCTTCGCCGTTTGGGATGGGGCCGACCCGGGCCTGCGCTGGATGAAGGAAGTCCAAGCCCTCGACTTGAAGGCAAAGCCCTTCGCAGAAACCTATAAGCCCGAACGCCGCTACGACCCGAAGGCGCTCGACAGAATCGGACCCAGCAATTGGCAACCCTTCGCAGCACCCGCGCTCCACTGTCTGGACGTCGAGGGAAAGGTCGTGACACTTGAGCAGTATCGCGGAAAGAACGTCTTGCTCATCTATTACTTATCGGATCAGTGCGTCCATTGCATTGAGCAACTCACCAAGGTTACGTCAAAGATCGCGGAGTTCGACGCGATGGACACCGTCGTCCTTGCCGTTAGCGCGGCCAAACCGGAAGTGAACAAAGCGTCCGGTCTCTTGGCTGCCTTCAAGATCGCCCTCCTCTCCGACCCCGACCACTCGAACGCACGCCGCTTTGCCTCCTTCGATGACTTCGAGGACATGGAACTCCACTCGACGATCCTAATCGACCGCCAGGGGCGCGTTCGCTGGAAGCGGACCGGCGGCGAACCGTTCGCCGACGTGGACTTTCTGCTTTCCGAGTTGAAGAGGTGGTCGGGCAAGTAGTCGGGGAAGGCTGCGTGGTTCAGCTTTCATGCAGTCTGCTGCCGGTGTTCACCATAATCGGCCAATGACTCGAACACGCCTCCTCCCGCTTGTCGCTTCGCTCGCCTTGCTCGCTCTGGGCATCGGATGCTCGTCCGGACGAGGCGATTCCTCGACCACCACCGAGTCTGCCAAGCCCTCTGCCAGCGAGGAACCCAAGAAGACCGACGCCGGAACGACGGCAGCGATCGACTTCGAGAAGGAAGTGAAGCCCGTGATGCACACGTACTGCGTCCCGTGCCACCTTGGCGCTGGCAAGGACAACATCACGCTCGACGACTTCCAGACGAACGCACAGGCCGCCGCCAATGTGGCCACGCTCCACAAGATGCTTCTCGAGGTCGAGGGCGGCAAAATGCCTCCCAAGAACGCTAAGCCGATACCAGCGGATGTCAAGGCCAAGCTCATCGCCGACATGAAGGCTTTCATCGAGTAAGCAGCCAAGGGTGCGCACCCATTGAAACGTCGCGCTCCGAGAAAGCGCTAGATTTCGATGACGGTGGGAACCACGAGCGGGCGCAGTTGAGCGCGTCGCTGGATCTGCCTCCGCAAGACATCGGACGCCGTATGCCGCACCGCATCAATGTCCTTGATGTCGCTCTCCGTCAGTTTCGCGAGGGCTTCGAGGAGAGCTCCCGAGGCTTCGTCGAGCAGGTCCGAACTCCCGCTGAAGCCCTTGGCCTGAATAACCGGGTCGCCGACGATCTCGCCCCGTTCCATATCGAGAGCGATGGTGACGACGACGATGCCGTCGTTAGCGAGGTTGGAGCGGTCTCTCAGTATCTCGTCGGAGATTCCCGCGGTGCCGCTGTTGTCGACGAGCACCCGTCCGCTGGGTACCGGTTCGGCGATCCAAGCCGTGGTGTCGTCCATGCAGAGCGGCAACCCATCTTGAAGCATGAAGATGCGGTTTTCCGGATAGCCCATCTCGCGGGCCATCTCCAGATAGAGGTGTTGATGGCGGGGCTCTCCATGGACGGGCGCGAGGTAATAGGGCCGCGTGAGGTTGATCATCATCTTGAGCTCTTCGCGGTAGGCGTGGCCGCTCACATGGACAGGATCGACGCTCTCATAAACAACGTTTGCCCCCATCCGGAAGAGTCGGTTGATCGTGCGCCAGATCGCGGCCTCGTTCCCGGGGATTGGGCGGGCCGAGTAGATGAGGGTGTCGCCGGGCAGAATGCGCAGCCGCGAGTACTCCTCCTTCGACATCTGAACCAATGCCGACATCGGCTCGCCTTGGCTACCGGTCGTGAGGATCACCACCTTGTCGAGGTCATGGGCGCCGACGTCCTTGAGCAGAATCTGGGTATTGCGAGGAATCTGCATATACCCGAGCCTGCTGCAGAGTTCGACAGTCGTCTCCATGCGTCGGCCCGCAACCGCGACCTTGCGCCCGGTCTCGTGTGCGACATCGAAAGCCTGCTGCATACGGTGGATGTTGCTGGCGAACGATGTGATCAGCACCCGGCCTGGCGAGGAAATGAACGCCTTATAGAGTCCGTCGCGCACGGCTCGCTCGCTGGGGCCCCAACCGGGCCGCTCGACGTTAGTGCTGTCGCTCAGGAGGCAGAGCACGCCCTCTTTGCCGATCTCCGCAAGCCGGTTGATGTTGGTGAGCTTGCCGTCGACGGGAGTAAAGTCGAACTTGAAGTCGCCGGTCATGAGCACGATGCCGTGGGGTGTTCGGATCGCCATCGCGCAGTTCTCGGGGATCGAGTGGGTGATGCGGATCGGCTCCACCGAGAGGCTTCCGACTTCGACGATGTCGCCGGGGGCCATGGTGCGCAAGTCGAGCCCTTTGGTGCCGAGCTTCTCGTCGAGCTTGTTCCGGATCATCGCATGGGTGAACTCCGTGGCGTAGACCGGGCAGTTCACCATTTGGAGAAGGTAGGGCAGCGCGCCTACGTGGTCTTCGTGAGCGTGGGTGAGGAAGATTCCGCGCAGTTTCGCGCGGTTCTCGACCAGAAAGGTGAAGTCCGGAATAACGATATCGACGCCGAACATCTCCTCGTTGGGAAACGAGAGACCGACGTCGACGACAATCATGTCGTCCCCATGCACGATCGCGGTGCAGTTCTTACCGATCTCGCCGGCGCCACCGAGGGGGATGACCTGGATCAAACTCACCCGGGCATTGTGGCACCTTCGCCGTAAGTAGAAATGGTGCCCTAGACTGGACTCGAACCAGCACCCCCTTGCGAGGACTAGTACCTGAAACTAGCGCGTCTACCAATTTCGCCACCAGGGCACAGGTGAAGCAGGAGGATACCCCGGGGCCGACGTTCGCGCTAGGACCCGCCGGCAGACCTATGGAGTGCGCGGGCTTGACCGCGCTTATCGATACTGCCGCACTCCGACATCCATTGCCAGCCTCGGGATGACGCCCGGAACACCTCTCCACGAAGTGGGAGGTCGGTGAGCGGAGCGAACCGGGGGGGTCCAGGCAGCGCAAGGCGCCATTCGGTCCGAAGCGAAGCAATCGAGGAGCTTCGGTTCGGCCGAGTGGCAGACCTATGGAGTGCGCGGGCTCGACCGCGCTTTTCGATACTGCCGCACCCGACATTCCTCGGCAGCCTCGGGACGACGCCCGGAACACTTCTCCACGCAGTGGGGAGGTCGGTGAGTGAAGCGAAGCGGGAGGGGCAGTGGAGGACCCCAGCGGGGTGCCCCAAGCCCTCTCCCGGCCCTGCGGGCCGACCTCCCCCGCCGGGCGGGAGAGGTGACCGGATGCGCTCCCCCTCGCGAGAGCGAGAGGGACCTTCGCCGCGAAGCGCGCGAAGTGGAGGAGTAATCCCGTACCGCGCCTCGCACCCGCCAGAGTGAACGGCCCTCCCGGGCGACGGGGCGTAGCTGATTACTCCCCCTCAGGCACGGGCTCCGCCCGGCCAGTTCCCCCTCGTTGAGACGAGGGGGATTCCCCATCCCCCTCGCGAAGGCGAGGGGGACCTTCGCTGCGCAGCGCGCGAAGTGGGGGAATCATGGATTTTGATGCCTCCGCCCCGGTGGGGTGGAGGCTGATGCGCATCAAGCCTTAGATGCATAGACCAATGATTCGCCGTCATTCCGACCGGAGCGAAGCGGAGTGGAGGAATCGTCGTGCTGCGATGTGGGAAGGAGCAGGACGATCCCTCGGCAAGGTCGGGATGAGGGTGCCGCGGCGAAAAAGCGCGGGCAGGCCCGCGCACTCCAAAGCGACAAGACACCGGCGTTCGACCTCTCCCCCCGACCCTCTCCTCCGCCTGACGTGCCTCGGCGAGCCGGCATCGGAGAGGCGTAGGAGAGGGGAGAGTCGCTCCTGGGCGACCTACTCGGGCGTGACGACGAAACTACGCGTCCGCCTATGAGTCGTCGTCATTCCGACCGAAGCGAAGCGGAGTGGAGGAATCGTCTTGCTTCGAGGCGGGAGGTTGCAGGACGATCCCTCGGCAAGCTCGGGATGACGAGTGCGACGGCATCGAAAAGCGCGGGCAGGCCCTCGCACTCCAAATCTCGCTACGCCGATCTGCCGGGGCGGCGGTGCCGGGGTGACCGGCTGTTACGACGAAGGGGCGTGCGGCAGATCGTCGTCCGATGACTCCTACCCGGGCGCCTTCGTGCGAGACCCGAGCCAGGCAAGGGTCTTCTCCACGATTACCGGATTGAACTCGCTTCCGGGGCGGCCCCATTTCTGCTGGGAGTCGCGGAAGGAGGTCGTCTTGAAGAACCCGTGATCGCTGGCAGAGAGACGGACGTACTCGCCTTTCCCACCCAATATCTCGACGATCCGCTTGTGGTCGTCTTCTCCCGAGATAAAGTCGTTCTCGCCCCAGAAGACCATCGCAGGGCACTTGACCTTGGTCCACAGTCCCTCGAGGTTGTAGCCGGCAAGCTCCTTAAAGAACTGAAGGCCGACGCCCGAATAGGTCTTGCCGTCCGGCGACATCCCGCGAACTTGGTCTGCGAGTTCGGGGTGCTCTTTGGCGATCTGGTCGGGCGTCTTGCCCTCGTAGAAGAGGTAGTGGCTGACCGCGGCGAGGCGTCGCTGTCCTTCTCCCAGGGCTTCCACGCCGGCGCCGGACAGAAGCGACTGGCGACGTGTGTTTTCGAGCATGTACTCGGACCAGCTCTTGACGAGGGTGCCTCCGACGATCAGGCCGGCCAGCGGCTCCTCGGCGGCAAGGATGGGGCCGAAGGTTCCACCCATGCTGTGGCCGAAGATGAAGACCTTGTTCGGGTCGATGGACGGGCTCGTCTTTAGGTACCGAATCGCGGCCCGGTAGGCTTCCAGTTCGGTGCCGAATCCGAGCTCGGGATAGATCGGCCCCTCGCTGTCGCCCTGGCCCGGTTTGTCGATCCGCGCCGTCGCGTAGCCGGCCTTCGCGATGGGGCCGAAGATGTTGCCGTAGGGGATCGACCCGAAGTCGCCGTCGACGCTGTAGGCGCCGATGCCCCCGATGAGCATGACGACCGGGTGCTTGCCCGGCGTGTGAGGCTTCGTCAGGATGAGCCGGATGCGCTTGCCCTGGGAGACGACTTGATCGTAGACGACATCAAAACCGTCTGGCTTCTGCTTGGGACGCTCGACCATGCGGACCTTGCGTGACTCGCGCTTGCCCTCGCGCACGAACTCGACGTCGACGGTATCGCCGCCATTCGCCAGCCGGAAGATAGCGATGCACTCCTGTGGCGTGGCGACGGGCCTGCCGGCCAAGCGGACGACGATGTCACCCGTCTTCAGACCCGCGCCTTCCGCCGAGAGATTCGGCAGAACGCTGCCCAGCGCCACTCCTTCACCTTCCTTGAGGCCGGCCTTGGTGCGCTCTTCGACACTCGGTGCTCGAAGCTGGGCCCCGAACAGCGCCTTGCGGGGCAGCGGTTCGGTGGGTTGCGTCAAGAGAGCCCAACCAAGGGCGAGATAGCCGAGAACGCTCATGGGAAACCGGATACTGCCCTCAGGCGCCGCAAAGTTTCCCGGCCTAGGACCCTAGGCCGAGAGCAGCTGCCGGAGGACGTACTGGAGAATGCCCCCGTTTCGGTAGTAGTGGGCCTCTTGGGGCGTGTCGATGCGGGCGATGGCATGGAACGCGGTGACGCGCCCATCTTCGGTCGTCGCGCGAACGCGCATGACCTTTCCTTCGGCAAATCCGGTGGCGATGCCTTCGGCGATTCCCCACACCGCGAATTCCTCTTCCCCGGTCAGCCCTAGGCTCGCCACCGTTTCGCCTGCCATGAACTGGAGTGGCAGCACACCCATGCCGACCAGGTTCGATCGGTGGATGCGCTCGAAGCTTTCGGCGATGACGACCTTTACGCCGAGGAGAGCCGGGCCCTTGGCGGCCCAGTCGCGGCTCGAACCGGTTCCGTATTCTTTGCCGGCGAGAAGGAGGAGACCCGTCCCGGTCTGCTGGTAAAGCATCGCGGCGTCGTAGATCGACATCGTCTCGCCGGTCGGGAGAAACTTCGTAACGCCGCCCTCGGATCCCGGCGCGAGCAGGTTGCGAAGGCGGACGTTGGCGAACGTTCCTCGCATCATGACCTCGTGGTTCCCTCGCCGGGAGCCGTAACTGTTGAAGAGATGGGGCGGCACGCCATGCGCGGCCAGATACTCGCCGGCGGGAGAGTTCAGCTTGATGCTGCCGGCGGGGGAAATGTGATCGGTCGTGACGCTATCGCCGAGGATTGCCAGCACCTTCAGCCCCGCGGGATCGGACACTTCCTCGGGCGCCGTCGGAGCCATACCGAGGAAGAAGGGGGCTTCGCGCACATAGGTAGACTCGTTCTGCCAATCGAACCGCTCGGACTCGCCGACTTGGATGGCCGCCCACTTCTCGTCGCCCTTGTAGACATCGGCGTAGGCTTGCACGAACATCTCGCGGTCGAGTGAGCCTTCGATGGTGGAGGCGACCTCCTGCTGGGTCGGCCATAGGTCGCGCAGGAAGACAGGGTTGCCATCGCGATCGGTCCCCAAGGGATCGCGTGCCAGGTCGATCTCGATCGTCCCCGCCAAGGCGTAGGCGACTACCAACGGCGGCGACATGAGGTAATTCGCCTTAACTTCCTGGTTGATGCGTCCCTCGAAATTGCGGTTGCCGGAGAGGACCGACGCCACGACGAGGTCGCGATCGAGGATCGCCCGGCTGATCTCCTCCGGAAGGGGGCCAGAGTTGCCGATGCAAGTCGTACAGCCGTAGCCCACGACGTTGAAGCCCAGAGCGTCGAGATCGTGCTGGAGCCCGCTGCGATCGAGATATCGGCTTACCACCTGAGAACCGGGGGCGAGCGAAGTCTTGACCCAAGATTTCGGCCGAAGACCCCGCTCGTTCGCCTTGCGAGCGACGAGGCCGGCGGCGACCATGACCGACGGATTCGAGGTGTTCGTGCACGAGGTGATCGCCGCGATGACGATCGATCCATGCGTCAGTTCGTCGATCTTGGTCCGTTCCATGAGCGCCGCGCCCCCCCCTGCATCGGGTGAGGCTGGGCCGATGACGGACTCGAAGCTGGAGCGGAACGATCGCCCTGCTTCCGAGAGCGGCACCCGGTCTTGTGGCCGCTTGGGGCCCGCCACGCTCGGTTCGACGGTGGAGAGGTCCAGTTCGAGCATGCTGGAGTACGTCGCTTCTGGCGCTCCGGGCTCGTGGAACAGTCCTTGAGCGCGCATGTAGGCCTCGACGAGGGCGACCTGTTCTTCCGAGCGGCCGGTGAAGCGCAAATAGCGCAGCGTTTCGGCGTCGACCGGGAAAATGCCGCAGGTCGCGCCGTATTCGGGGGCCATGTTGCCGATCGTCGCGCGATCGGCGAGGGGAAGGTGGGCCAGGCCCGGTCCGAAAAACTCGACGAACTTGCCCACGACACCATGCTTGCGCAGCATTTCGGTGACGGTGAGAACGAGGTCGGTGGATGTCGAACCCTCGCGGAGGCGTCCGCTGAGCCGGAAACCGACGACCTGCGGGATGAGCATGCTGACCGGCTGGCCGAGCATCGCCGCCTCGGCCTCGATCCCGCCGACTCCCCAACCCAAGACGCCCAGACCGTTGATCATCGTGGTATGGGAATCGGTCCCCACGAGAGTGTCGGGGTAGGCGCGTCCTTCGTCGTCGACGAACACGACGCGGGCAAGATACTCGAGGTTCACTTGATGGCAGATGCCGGTGTTCGGCGGTACCACTTTGAAGTTGCGGAGGGCCTGCTGTCCCCACTTGAGAAACTGATAGCGCTCGGTGTTGCGCTGGAACTCCATGTCGAGGTTGATCTGCATGGCCGCGTCGCTGCCGTACGCGTCGACTTGGACGGAGTGGTCGATGACAAGTTCCACGGGCTGAAGTGGGTTGATCTTCCCGGCATCGCCGCCGAGGCGCGCCATCGCATCCCGCATGGAGGCCAGATCGACGACGCAGGGAACGCCCGTGAAGTCTTGGAGCAGGACCCGAGCGGGCATGAAGGCGATTTCCTTGCTCGGCTCATCCTGGGCGCGCCAGCCGGCGAGCGCCTCGATATCGGACCGGGTCACCTCGACTCCATCCTCGCGCCGAAGAAGGTTCTCGAGGAGAATTCGCAGCGAATAGGGCAGGTTCGAGATCGAGTAGCCCTGTGATTCGAGAGCGGCAAGGCCAAAAATCTCGTAGTTGTTAGCCCCAATCGAAAGTGTGGTCTTCGCGTCGAAAGTCTGCATCATCGGCCTCCTTGGGTTCGCTCCCGCGAGGCGGACGATGGCCCGCAATCGACCGGGGGGCGGGAATCCGATCAGTGTACCTTCAGCCGCGAAAACACCTCTTCCGCGGACGGTCAGATGGCGGCCCGGGTTGCGTCGGGGGCGGGCGTTGGGGTACAGTTCCGGTCGTTGTCAGGGGTTGTCGCGGTTGGGCGACCATAGCTCCGGGCACCAGAGGGAGGTACGTCTTGATTCTACGGACAAGCGCCTTATGGGCCTGCTTGCTACTAGCAAGCGCGTCATTCGCAGGAATGACCTACAAAGTTAAAAAGGGTGATACGCCGGAAGCCATCGCGGCAAGGCACGGGATCTCGAAGCAGGCACTGTTAAAAGCCAATCCCGGCGTGAAGGAGACCCGTCTCCAAATCGGCCAGAAGCTGGCCATCCCCTCCAGCGGCACAAAAGTCGCTCCAGGAAAGAATTCCACCAGTTCTCCACGTGCAGGCGGGGGTTCCTACGCCGTGCGCAATGGAGAGAACGAGTGGACGATTGCGCGGAAGTTCGGGCTGACGGTGCGCGAATTGCACTCCATGAATCCCGGCGTGGATTTCTCGCCGCTTCAGATTGGCGTCAAACTCCGCGTTCCCGGCTCGAGCAAGGCCGAAACCCCTAAGGCGGTTGCCGTTTCGAAGACCGTTCCGGCTCGGGGAAGTTATAAGATCGCTCAGGGCGACAACGACTGGATCATCGCTCGAAAGCTCGGCGTGACGGTCGCCAACCTTCACAAGCTCAATCCAAGCGTCCGCTGGGATCGGCTTCAGATCGGCCAGGCGATCGTGGCTCCGGGCGCGCCCAAGGAGGCCGTGGTCACCACAGCCGCCATCAGCACGAAACGTGTGTCGATTTTGAAGGACGACGTCAACGTTCGGTCCAAGGCCACCACGAATTCCCGACTCGTCGGACAGGTCGATAGAGGCCAAGTGGCGAGCGTCGTCGATCGAGAGAGCGGCTGGTACAAGCTGCGTTTTTCCGGCGGCACGGTGGGTTGGGTTCGCGGAGACATGCTCCAACCCGTCAAGGCTTCGCAGGTCGCCGCCAAGTCAAATCCGAATTCATCTGGGCGCGTCGCCCGAAACACCAGAAGCAAGTCGAGCAACGGCATCGTCGTAGGCGGCCCGGTCGCAACGACCGCGCTTCTGCGAACAGCGTATTCCTACCAAGGTGTTCGTTATCGGTGGGGCGGCACATCGTCCCGCGGTGGATTCGATTGCTCCGGCTTCGTCGGATTCGTTTATCGCCAGCACGGCGTCAGCCTCCCGCGAACATCGATTCAGATGTCCCAGGTCGGGACGCCGGTATCCCAGAGTGAACTAAGAGAGGGCGACCTGCTGTTCTTCAAGACTCAGCGCGGAACCCGCATCAATCACGTGGGACTCTACATCGGCGGAGGGAAGTTCATCCACGCCAGCAGCAGCGGCGGGAAGGTCCAGACCGACTCGCTCACCGGCTACTACTCGCGACGACTCGCAGGAGCCAGAAGGGTGACCGGAAAGCTGACGGCAGCCAAAGTCACGCCGAAAGCCGTGCCGCACGGCGATCCCGAGCCCGACACGGCCGAGGATCCCGCGAGCGCAGCGCCGCGAACCGTCGCGGAGCCGACCAAGATCACGATCGGCACCGACGAGATTACTCGCTGAGTACGCTTCCCAATCCAGGCCCGCCTCGCGAGTGCGAGGCGGGCCGATTTGTTTTGGATGCTTGACCGAGATCACAGAAGCGACGTGTTGCCGGTCACCGACATCCCGGCCGATTCGCTGGACCCTTGAACCGGGCCACCCGCCCCAAGGAGTAACAACGAATGAACGCCCTATCCCTCCTGCTCGCGATTGCGACAACGTCCGCGACGATCTCGCCTGTCCAATCCGATTACAACGTTCTCGCGCCTGAAAGAAGGGTCAACATCTATAACGCCACCCACCAGCGAGTCGAAGTCAGAGTGGCCGGCTCCCAACCTTGGGACATCCTCCCCGGATACACAGGTTGGATCCGCCTGCGAACGAATGCCTCGACGGTCTATGTCGAGGCAAGGGTCGGCAACCAGCGGGCGACTGCTTTTGTCCCATTCCAAAACAACCGCGCGAACTGCTCGATCCGGAGGAACAACAACGGCACGCTTCGGATCATGTACTGAGGTCCGTGCTGGTCAATCTAGGCCATCGCCGATGGGATGGCCCGTTCGTAGGTAGCCCGTGCCTGAGCGAGGGTAACACCGATCGGCTTCTCATCTCCGAACCCGATCAAGAGGGCATCCTCGCCCTGTAGGGAATGGCCAATCGCGGCGAAGCGCAGTCCGGCGCCCTCGGCGGCGGACTGCACTCGTGAAAGCGCTGCCTCGGCAAACGCCACGACGACCTCGCCGGGTCGCTCGCCGAAGAGCAAAGCGTCGACACGGTTCGTGCCCAGGCAGAGGGGAAGGGTCACGCTTAATCCGACCCCTCCAGCCATTGCCATTTCCGCAAGAGCGACCGCCAAGCCGCCCTCACTGGAATCGTGCGCTGCGAGAATCGCGCCCTCTGCCGCCAGTTCCACGAGCACTCGGCAGAGCGCTCGCTCGCCCGAGAGGTCCGGAGGAACGGGTAGCCCGTCTTCGATGCCGTGAACTCGTGACAGATATTCGCTCGCCCCGAGGCCACCCGCGGGGACGCTGGGCAGGTCGATCCAGATCAGCCCGAGCTGGGCGCCTGGCGGGGGCGCCATGCCGACTCGCCGGTCGGCATGCTCGAGAATCCCAAGCATTCCGATCAACGGCGTGGGCAAGATCGCGCCGTTGTCGCTTTCGTTGTAGAACGAGACGTTGCCGCTTACGACCGGCGTGCCGAGCGCTTCGCAGGCTTCTGCTATCCCACGCACGCAACCCTCGAATTGCCAATAGACTTCGGGGTCGCGTGGGCTGCCGAAGTTCAGCCCGTCGGTGACGGCCGTCGGCATCGCTCCGGTGCAGGCCACGTTTCGGGCAGCTTCCGCGACCGCCAACTGGCCGCCGGCGACCGGGTCGAAGTAAACCGCTCGGGCGTTGCCATCCACTTTCAACGCAATCCCCTTGGTCGTCCCCCTCGGGGCGAGAACCGCAGCGTCTCCATAACCAGGGAGGAGGGTCGTTTGAGTCTGCACCGATTGGTCGTACTGCTCATAGACCCACCGCTTCGAGGCAATCGTCGGGGAGGCCAATAGAGCGAGCAGAGCCTCGGCCGGATCGACCTCGGGCAGGCTGCTCGGATCGAACCGGCGGGCTCGCTCGTGATACGCGGGGACGGCAGGCTGGGTCGTATAGGTCGGGCACTCGTCGGCGAGGTGCCCGGCGACGACTTCGGCTTCGAGGCGACCTTCTCGAAACACGCGAACCGACGGTCCCTCCGTTACCCGACCGATTACGACGGCGTGCAGGCCCCACTTCTCGAAGACCTCGACGACATCCCGCTCGCGGCCGCGTTGGGCCACGCAAAGCATCCGCTCTTGACTCTCGCTGAGCATCATGTCGTGCGCGCTCATCCCCGGCTCGCGTGTGGGGACGCGATCGAGATCGATGTCCATCCCGACGCCGCCCTTGGCCGACATCTCGATCGTGCTGCAAGTGAGCCCGGCCGCACCCATGTCTTGAATCGCGACGATCGCGCCGGTCTCCAGAGCTTCCAAGGTGGCTTCGATGAGGAGCTTCTCGGCGAAGGGATCGCCGATCTGCACGTTGGGCCGCTTGGCCTCGCTCTCCTCGTCGAGGACGTCGCTGGCAAAGGTGGCGCCGTGGATGCCGTCCTTGCCAGTCGCCGAGCCGAGATAGAGCACCGGGTTCCCTACACCCTCGGCGGCGGCCGTGGCGACTCTATGGGAGCGCACGATTCCGACGCACATCGCGTTTACCAGCGGGTTGCCCTCGTACCGTCGATGAAAGGCGACCTCTCCGGCAACCGTCGGCACACCGACACAGTTGCCATAGCCCCCGATGCCCGCCACGACGTGCTCGAACAGATAGCGGCTCCGCTCCGCGGAAGGTTCGTCGATCGGCCCGAAGCGCAGGGAATTGAGGCAGGCGATCGGACGAGCCCCCATCGTGAAGATGTCCCGAATGATGCCGCCGACCCCGGTGGCGGCTCCCTGATACGGCTCGACTGCGCTGGGGTGGTTGTGCGATTCGATCTTCATTGCCACGGCGAGTCCGTACCCGAGGTCCACCAGGCCGGCGTTCTCGAGTCCTTGGCCTTCGAGGGCTTCGCGGTACCGCTTGAAGTACGAGAGCACGGGGCGCGAATACTTGTAGCCGCAGTGCTCGCTCCACATAACGGCGAACATCCCGAGCTCGGTGAGATTCGGGGTCCGCCCCATCAGTTCACAGATGCGCGCGTATTCCGAGTCTTCGAGACCCATCGACCGGTAGACCTCGGGGGCGAGCACGTTCATAAGGGAATTATGAACTCCGATAGCGGCGTCATACTGATCAGCGGTGGATCGACGACTCCTGCCTCCGATCGCCCTGTTGTTCGCCCTCGCCGGGTGCGGGCCTAGCTACGACTGGACGGGTCAGTGGGTCGGCAACCGCAACCTACAGACGAAGCCCGGTGACAACCCGGCCATCGCCTACACGATCGGTAAGGTTGACCTCACGATCCAGCCGAGCGGCCGCTTCACCCTCATCGAGGGGGGAGTGCCCAAGACAGGCATCGCGACTTTCCGTGGACGGCGGGCTGAACTCCGAATCGAGACGTATATGGATCGGCCGATCGCTCGCCTCGGCAGTGGGGCGGAGGAGATGAACAAGCCTGTCGTCTTGGAAGCCAAAGACGACGGCACGATCACGCTCATCGATCCGACCGGATTCGACCCGGCGCCGATCATCCTGACGCGCAAGTGGGAGACGCAACGATAGGGTCATTGTGTTTTCGTGGGCGACGAGCACTGCTTCGCCCTGTACGCCGCGCCCCTACCCACGGAGGCGGGCCGTCTTCCCGCCGCAGGAACCATCGGCGAGCTACCTCATGGTGTCCGTCTTTCCGACGATCGGGTAATGTCGGACCCAGAGCGGCCGTAGCTCAGTGGATAGAGCGCTTCCCTCCGGAGGAAGAAGTCGGAGGTTCGAGTCCTCTCGGCCGCGCCATCTCAGACCTTACCGCCGACGCCTTTCCTGGCCAGGCGCGCCTTTGGGGAGCCGATGCTCGATCCGACCGACCCGACCCCTCCGACAGATCCGTTCTAACGGCCGTAGAACCTGAGGTTCGTGACGAGCCCCACCACATCGACAGCGAGCCAGATCGCCATCGCGATCCAAATCACGGGCCGCCAATTTTTCAGCCGGTCGGCGCCGAGAGCGAGCAGGAGGGCCATCGCGGCCAAGGCGGGATACAGTAGCCGCCCTTGCGCCTGGGTGTAGGTGAGGTTGTACCAAGTCAGTCCCGCAGCGGCGAACGCGACCGCCGAGAGCAAGACGAGGGTGATGATCCGGCGCCCCCGATCGAACAGGCCGGTCAAGGCCAAGAGGCCGAGCAGAATCGACAGGAACCAGTGGGCCGCGATCGAAACCGTGGGTACTGCCACGTTCATCCAGCCGAAGTGAGCAACGAAACTGCGTGCGGTGATGCTGGGGAAAGTCCTGACGAAGTATCGGTCGGTGATCGGCTTCGGGTCCACGAGTTGGGGCAGCGTCGCGCGCTCCATCCCGTTGCCGAGAGCGTCACCGTATACGATCTGCTGGCGCAGAAACAGCGGGCCTGCGACGATGAGAACGGGCAACAGGACCGCCGACCACCGCAACACCACGCTCTTCCAATACCCGCCCTGGCCGGGTGACGCCAACGCGGCAAGAAGTCCCACCGGGACGAGAACGAGATTAGATTTCTTGGCCCAGATCGCGAGACCCGTCGCGAAGCCGAGGGCGATCCACCGCTTGGGTTCCGGTTTCTCGATTGCCCGTATGAGCATCCAGGTGACGAGTGCGGCCGTCGCCGTCATAAGGGAATCGTTCGAGACCGCCGCAGACACGAACTGGAACTGGGGAATACCCGCCACGAAGGCTGGCGCGAGCATCCAAGGGCCCTCCGGCAACACCTGCCGCGCAGCGAGGCCGACAAAGAGCACTGTCAGTGCGCCGAAGAAGACGCCGAGCAACCGCAGAACGCGAAACGAGCCGAGATCCCCGTTCGCAGGCCGCGATTGGAACCGCGGGACGTCGCCGCGACCTCCTCCATAGGCGATGAAAGCGGAATTCGGCTCGAACCCCGGATCGACCCGACCATCGCCATCGACGAGGCGGATCAAGGCGGCAGCCGTCAGGTAGTAGAGCGGAAAGTGGTGTCCCTGATCGACATGCCGAGCGGGGTCGGTCTGTACGGGCAGTTCCCGGTGTTCGGCGAGGTAATTGGCATAGGCGAGGTGCCAGTGCTCGTCGGGCGCCTCGCCCGGCGGATTGGTGAAGGCATACGCGGCAGCGAAGGCCATGAACCAGGCCATGCATGCCCAGAGCCATCCCAGGCCCGCCCTCGTCGTTTCCTTGCCCTTCACGGCCGGCAGTTTAGCCCGCTCCCGACAACTCCGAACAACCGCCTCGCCGCAGGGGTAACTTAGGGCATGCCCCTGACCACACTCTGCGTGGTAGCCCTCGCCACGCTCGCTCAACCCGCCATCCAAGCGACGCCTCTCGTCGGCGCCCGCTCTCTCGCCTTGAGTCCCGACGGCAAGCGACTCGCCTTCTCATACCAGGGCGACGTTTGGGTCGCCCCGAGCCAGGGGGGCCGCGCCGTCCCAGTGACGAACCACGTGGAGATGGACGACAATCCCGTCTGGTCGCCCGACGGCCTCTGGATCGCCTTTAGCTCGAACCGGAATGGCAACAACGACATCTATGTCGTTCCCGCCGACGGCGGGCCGACGCAGCGGCTCACTTGGCACTCGGGCAGCGAAACTCCGGGCGACTGGACCGCCGACGGCAAGGCAATCCTCTTCAATGCGCTCCGAGATGGCGTCGATAACGGCATCTTCGCTGTCGACGCCCAGACGACGAAGACTCGCTTGATCCTCGTGGACAAAGTCGCTCTGCGGAGACCTCAGGCCGCACCCGATGGCAAGAACTTCCTGTACCAGCGGTTCGATTTCAATCCGTATCGGCCCCGATACACCGGGTCAGCGGCTTCACAAATCTGGCTTTTCGATTCGAGCAGCAACAAGCGGACTCTGATCGCCAAGAACGGGATGCAACACCTATGGACCCGACTCGGCCCGGGCGGCAAGATCTACACCGTGACGGCGACCGAAATGACACCGAGCAGCCGGTGGCTGAACAAGCCGATGGAGAAGTATGTGGACAGCCCAGCCCGAACGCCGAACGTGTACGAAATGGGCATGGACGGTCGAGCGAGGCGGATAACCGACTTCGTCGGAGGCAGCGTTCGTTACCTTACGGTCGCGCAGAAAGGCGGACTCCTCGCCTTCGAGCACGACGGCGCGGTCTACACGATGGCGACTGGCGAGAAGCCGAAGAAGATCGACCTCATCGCCAGCTTGGACGACAAGACGACCTTCGAGCAGCGGGAGGTCGTCACGAGTGGCGCGGCAGAGGTCGCGCTGGCACCGAAGGGAGATTCGATCGTCTTCAGCATCTCCAACGACCTCTGGTCGGTGCCGGTGAAGAAAGGCAAGGGCCCGAACGCGGATGACGCGCGGCGGCTGACGACCTGGGAGGGGCTCGATGGCGCGCCGCTTTGGAATCCGGACGGCAAGACGGTCTACTTCCTCTCCGATCGCGAAGGGAACCAGCGACTGTACTCGATGAACATCGAGACTCTCGAGACCAAGCGAATGACCGACTTTGCGGAGGATGTGTTCGGAGTTCGCATCACCGTCGACGGCAAGTCTCTCTCGTTCTGGCGATCGGGACTTGCGGGCGGTCTTTATACGGTCCCGCTTTCGGGTGGCCAGCCGACCAAGGTGTTCGATCGACCCGGCGAGAATCAGACGGGCGCCGACGTCGACTACTCATGGTCCCCCGACATGCGATATGTCGCCTACCCGGAAGTCCTTGGTCGAAGTGGGTACTACCCGTGGGAGTCGGGGACGAACATCTGGGTTTACGACACCCAAAGCAAGAAGCACACCAACGTCACCAACATCAACACGGGCCACGATCAGCCCCGATTTAGTCCCGACGGCCGCTACCTCTTCTTCCGGCGTGACGGTGCTGGGCTTTGGGCACTTCCTCTGAGCCAAGAGGACGCTCGCGAGACCGAACTGGAACTCAAGTACGAGAAGCCGAAGGAGACGCCGAAGGTCGAGATCGACTTCGAAGATATCGACCTGCGCGCGCGCCGAATCATTACGCAGTCGCCCGCAGGCTCCCTGAGGATCGACCCCAGCAACGGCGAGATCTACTTCCAGAGCGAGGGAGACATCTGGAAAGCCGACTATAACGGCGAGAACCTTCGCCGAATCACGAGCGGCGGTGGCATCCCCGGATTCGAGTTCAGCCAGGACGGCAACTCTTTGGCTTTCGTCCGCAATGGAAGTCTGAACGTGCTCAACCTGCGCGCCCCGAACTTCCCGATCGCGACGACCACCTTCCGGGCGGAGTGGGTTTCCGATCTTCGACTCGTGCGCAAGGCTGCATTCAATCAGTTTTGGCGGGCTTATGCGACCAGCTTCTACGACCCGAATATGCATGGGCGAGACTGGGTAAAGACCAAGGCGCGCTACGAGCCGCTGCTCTCGTCGATCGGCCATCGAAACGAGATGGCGATCGTTCTAAACCAAATGGTTGGCGAGCTCGAGTCCTCGCACAGCGAGGTTGGCCCCGGTTCCGGAAACCCGAGCAGCGCGACGAGCGCGCATCCCGGGTTTTCGTTCGACTACGGCTACGCCGGTCCGGGAGTCCGCATCAAGGAAGTACCTCGCCGGGCGCCGGGCAGCTACCCTAAGACGCGCCTGACCGCCGGTGAGTACGTGATGGCGATCAACGGCAAGCCAGTGTCGCTCGATGAAGGGCTCTGGAAAGACGTGCTGAACGATCAGGTTGGACGCGACCTTACCCTCTTGGTTAACAAGACGCCGACCAAGGATGGGGCTCGCGAGGTCAAGTACCGCGCACTCAGCTCGGGCGAGTGGTCGCAGATCATCTACCTGAACCGGATCGACGCGCGGCGCAAGTATGTCGAAGAGAAGTCCGGCGGTCGCCTGACTTATGTGCACATTGCCGGCATGGGTGGTGGCAATTTCGAGACCTTTATGCGCCAGTTCTGGCAGTTCGTTCAGGGAAAGAAGGGAGCGATCATCGACGTGCGTGACAACGGCGGAGGGAACATCAGCGACCGCCTTATCGACATCGTCGAGCGCATGCCGCATAGCTACTATCAGGATCGAGATCGCGAGCCCCTCATGGCTCCTGGTCAAACTTGGAGCCTACCGACCGTCGTCATGCTCGCCGAATCGAGCTTTAGCAACGCGGAGATGTTTCCCTATGCGATGAAGCAGCGACGGCTCGCCACCCTCGTCGGCATGCCCACTCCCGGCTACGTCATCTGGACGACGGGGTTCGTGCTCGTCGACGGGACGGTCTGTAGGATGCCGGGCGCAGGAGTCTTCCGATTGGATGGTTCGCCCCTGGAGAATCTGGGCCAGCAGCCTGACATCAAGATCGACTGGCCGGCGGAGGACTACCTGGCTGGCAAGGATCCGCAACTCGACAAGGCGATCGAAGTGCTGCTCGACAAGATCAAGTAAATGCTGACCGCGGTACTCGTAACGGCTCTCGCTCAGTCGGACGCCTTCATGCGCTTTCCGGCGATTTCGGGAGACAAGATCGCCTTCATGCGCGAGGGCGACCTTTGGCTTGGCGACATGCGGAGCGGTCGTGCAGAACGACTGACCCGCCACGAGGGCCGTGAGACGATGCCGCGGTTTTCTCCCGACGGCAAGACCATCGCCTTCAGCGGCGAGTACGACGGGACACGCGAAGTTTACGTCATGCCTGTCACAGGAGGGGCTCCGCGGCGGCTCACCTACATGGCGGACAACGCCGAGCCACTCGATTGGTCGCCAGACGGGAAGGAGATCCTCTTTCGCGCTCGTGGATACCCGGTGTCATGGCGACTGCTCAGCGTTCCCTTCGAAGGCGGTTTCCCGCAGAGGCTCCCCATCGAGTTCGCCTCCCACGCGTGTTTCGCCGGTCCAGGCAAGGTCGCCTTTACGCGATTTCAGCGCTCGGAGATGGCGTGGTTTGCCTACGATGGCGGGAGGGTGAATCAGATCTGGATCGCCGACCCAGTAATGGAGGCGCCTAGATTCCGTGTTCACGCCGCCGAACGGAATGGCTCGTGCGAGTATCCGGCCTTCGCCGAGGGGTCGCTTTGGTATGCGGGAGACAGCGGCGGCCAGTACCGTCTTGTTCGGTCCGCGGGCGCGGGCGGCCCAGGTGTCACGGCCGGCCTCAAGCCATCTCTAGGCGAAATCCGCAATCTCACATCGGATGGGCGTAGGCTGGTCTACGAACGCGGCGATCGATTGGAAGTCTTTGATCCCAAATCGGGAGTAGCAAAGCCGATCGCATTCGAAATGGGGTCGGACCTGATCCACGCCCGAACCTACCGCGTTCCCGTCGAGCGTACCGTCCAGGGAGCGACGATCGGGCCAACCGGCAAGCGGGTGCTGGTGGAGGCCCGTGGGCAGGTTGCGTCGATTCCGGCCGGCGAGGGCGAGGCAAGGGTCCTCTTGGCCAAACCGGGAGTCCGCTACCGAATGGCCGCTCTTTCGCCGGACGGCAAGAGAGTGGCCTACGTCGACGACTCGCGCGGCGAAGAACAGGTCTTCGTGGCGGAGTCCGATGCGTCGAACCCCAAGCAACTCACCAAAGACGAACGACGCCAACTTCGCAGCCTCACCTGGTCGACGAAAGGCACCTGGTTGGTGGTCGGCGACAGCGAAGGCAGACTTCGCCTCATCGACGCGAGTTCGGGCGGCGAGCAATTGCTCACCGACGGGGCCGATCCTTGGACTCCGAGCAGAGTCGCCTTCTCGCCCGATGAAAAGTGGCTCGTCTTCGACGTTCAGAACCCGATCACGTGGGCCTACACGATCGCCTTGTACGATATCGAGGCAAAGAAGCTCCATCTGCTCGGAGACCGCTTGACGAGCGATTTCTCGGCAGCATTCAGCCCGGAAGGCAAGTACCTTGCTTTTCTCTCACGGCGGAACTTCGCACCCGTCTCCGATGAAGCCGCGAGCGGTCTGGGCCTGCAAAACACGGTCGAAGTGTTTCTGCTCACCTTGCGAAAGGAGTTGCCGTCTCCACTCGCGCCGAAGAGCGAAGAGGACCTTCCACCGATTTCCGTCGAGCCGCCCAAACCGACGCCGTTCAGGATCGACTCCGATGGCCTGTATCGCAGACTCATCCAGCTGCCGGCCCCTCCGCGGAACTACTCTCGCCTCTCCTTCGCAGGGGGGCGCCTCTTGTTGCAGTACGCAGAGGACGGCCGCCAGCGGCTCGCCTACTACGACTTGTCAGACAAATCACAAGGCGCGGTGGCCGACGGTTTCGTCTCGTTCGAAGTAGCCCCGAACGGCAAGCGGCTGCTCCTCTTTGCGCCTACCACGATCCGGGTCGTGGACGCGAACGCGACGAACATTCCTGCCGGCGGGAACGTGGCGTTCGGGGGCCTTCAGCTGGTGATCGACCCGGTCGCCGAGTGGCGACAGATGTTCTGGGACGCCTGGAGACTTCACCGGGATTACTTCTACGTCCGGAACCTCCATGGAGCGAATTGGCCGGAAATCGGGCGAAGATACGCGGCGATGCTTCCCTCGGTGCGCTCGCGCGACGAACTGGATCAGCTGATTCGATGGATGCAGGCCGAACTCGCCTGCTCGCACGCTTATCTGAACACCGGCGATACCCAGAGTCTCTTCCGGGCTAACCCGCCCTCCTTTCTCGGCATCGACGTCGAGCTCGACCCGAGCGGGTTTTTCAAGATCACGACGATCTTCGAAGCCGACGGCTTCGATCCGGATCGATCGCCCCTCGCCCAACCCGGAATGAACGTGTCGGTGGGAGACTATCTGATCGAGGTTGCTGGCGTGCCGGCCAAGCCGGGGACCGACTTCCTCGCCGGACTCGTCGGCAGGACCGGTCAGACCGTCTCGGTCAAGGTGAATTCGAACCCGACTGCCGTGGGCGCGAGGACCCTCTTCGTCCGGCCGATCGCCAGCGAGCGAGACTTACGCTACAAGGAGTGGCTAAGAAGGAACCGAGAGACCGTGGCAAAGGCGTCAGGAGGTCGGATCGGGTACCTCCACCTGGCCAACATGTCGAGCCAGGCGTTCGGCTCGTTCCTCCAGCAGTACTTGCCCCAGCGGGACAAGGAGGCCCTGATCGTCGACGTGCGGTTCAACAGCGGCGGCTTCGTGAGCGACCACATCTCGCGCATTCTGCAGCGAAAGGTCGTCGCTGTGTGGAATCAGCGGGCGTCCCCGGTGTGGACAAGGCAGGGCGACTCTTTCGCCGGTCCGATGGCGTGCCTGATCAACGAGTACTGCTTCTCGGACGGAGAGCTGTTCCCCGACGAATTCCGGCAACTTCGCCTCGGACCCCTGATCGGACGCAAGACGAGCGGCGCAGAGGTCGGCTCCGATCCCGGCTGGCCTCTCGCCGACGGTGGAAGCGTGAGTGTGCCGAACTACGGCGCATGGCGCCCAAAGGAGGGCTGGATCATCGAGAAGGACGGCGTCCCCCCGGACATCGACGTGCCTTCCGACCCGAACGCCTTCGCGGAGGGGCGCGATCCTCAGATCGAGCGAGCGGTCGAGCATCTGCTCGAGACTTTGAAGCGCAACCCCGTTGTCCGCCCGTCGCCGCCACCCGATCCAGTCCGGGTCCGGGGAGGGGGCTGACCTTGACCGAACGATTGCTGGCGTCCCTCGATGAGGCCGCCGAGGCCCTGCGGTCGTTTCGCCAAGACCAGGAACGCCTCGAAGCTCTGACGGGGATCGCCGAACTCCTCGTAGAGACCCTGCGCGCGGGCAGAAAGGTGATCGTTTGCGGGAATGGAGGCAGCATGGCGGACGCAATGCACTTTGCCGAGGAATGGACCGGACGCTTCCGCGCAGACCGTCGTCCGCTTGCGGTGATTGCGCTTTCCGACCCCGCTCACATCACCTGCGTTGCCAACGACTATGGTTTCGAAGAGGTGTTCGCGCGCATGGTGCAGGCACTCGGCCGACCAGGCGATGTCTTGATTCTGCTCTCGACCAGCGGCCGCTCTGCCAACCTCGTTCGCGCCGCGCTGGCTGCGCGGGCGGCTGAATTGAAGGTCATCGGCTTTCTGGGTAGAGACGGCGGTGACCTTCTGCCGATCTGCGACCGTTTGGTGGTTATGCCTGGCAAGACTCCCGATCGAATCCAAGAACTCCACATGCTCGCCCTCCACTGCTTGATCGAGATCGCCGAGCCGTGCTTGGCCGAGTCCTAGGCCCCGGTACCGCGGGACGCCCGCCGGACGTATTGACTTGCGAGCCGACGTGGGAACGGCTACACTTGAATCTGGGTCTTATGAAGTGGGTGTCGTTCAAGCGCGTCTTAGGGTGGAGGGGTCGCGGATGCTGAAGCATGGTGACTCGAGTGAGGGTCGCTTCGACTCTGCGACGACCGATAAGATCATTCGCCTCGCTTCCCGGCTTGACGCCGAGAACCGTGAACGGCTCTCGGCGGAAGAGATCGAAGGCATCGCCAAGGAAATCGGCATCGAGGCCGCCTTCGTTCGCGAGGCGCTTCAGCAAGTGGTGCGCGACAAGGTCGGCAAGCGCCTCGAGCGGGTCAAGGAAGACAAACCCGCCAGCCAGTCCCATGCCGCGTTTTGGTCGACTTTCGGCGCCTTCCTTATCCCTCTGGTCTGGGCGAGCATCGCCTTCTTTGTCAGCAATGGCGATCTGACCACGGGCAAGTTCTTTACCCTCATGGCGCCACTGCCCTTGGCCCTGATCATCGGCTTTATCGCGGGTAACAGAAAGGTGGGTTTCGTGGCCTCGTTGGTGCTCGTTTTGGCGCTCTGGCCTGCCCTGGATCGAGTCTTGACCCGGGAGACGCAAGCGATCTTCCGCAACACTGGGACGAACGTAGTCCTCGGCGAGATACCGTCCATTCCCGAGATACCCAACCTGGCTGGGCTGGAGGGGCTCGCGCGCCATGCGCAACTGATGGAGGACCTCCAAGAAGCCGAAGCCTCGCTACGCGAAGTGGAGACCGAACTGGCAAAATCCGGGCTTAAGCAGGAGGACTGGTCGCGCCTCGAGGTCGAGAGGCTACGGCGAGAAGCCAAGGTGGCAGGTGCTCGAAAGCGATTGGATGAAGCCACCGCGAAAGCCGAAGCAAAATCCGAGGCGGCAACCGTCGCTCCCACGCCACCCCTACCGGTCACGCCGGGGAGCACCAACGTGCAAGTCGTTCGTCGGGAGTCCTCGAGCGATCTGCCCAAGTACCTGGTCTTCGGCTCGCTCCTCGCGGGCATCCTGGGTGCGATCGGAGGCGGTATCCGCCAGCGGCACTTCCCGTTCGACAGGCCCCACCCACCGAACCAGCTGAGCGAGGATCGCCAGAAGCTGCTCGAACAGTACGTGGCGATCCAAGAGAAGCTCCACGGCCAAAGGCGCCCGCTGACCTTCCTGAGCGTCGACGTCAGCGACTCGACCGGGATGAAGCGCGGGCAGGAGGAACTCGTGGTCGAGCACTCGTTCACGCGCTACACGACTTGGATCGGCGAGATCGCCCTTCGATTCGGTGGGCAAGTGCAGTCGACCGCTGGCGACGGAGTGATGTGCGCCTTTTCCGACGAGGCAGCAGCGCTGGGCGCCGCAAAGGCGATTCAGACTGAGCTTTCCACCTTTAATGCCGAGCGGAATCGCCTTCCGGTGCCATTCCGCCTGAAGGTCGGCCTGAGCCGCGGTGAGGTCGCTTGGGATCCTGCCACGCCGATCGGGCTCCTGCAGAGTCCGGTGATCGATCGCGCCGCTTCGATGCAGAAGGGAGCTTCGCCGGGCGCGATCGTCGTCGCTCCGGAACTGGCCGAAGCCGCCGAGCAGATACTCGGCGAAGGTTCCTACGTGCTCGGCAGCGAAGCCTGCGACTGCTGATGAGCGACGCCTTCATCGGATCCCGTGAGGAATACACGCTCTCCGGAATCGACGAAACCTCACTCGATCTTAACCCGATATCTCAGCTCCGCGCCTGGCTCGACGACGCGGAGACGGCCGGGGCAATGGAACCGAACGCCATGTGCTTGGCCACCACCGATCGCCGAGGGGCTCCCAGCGGGCGTATCGTCCTCCTGCGCAGCCTCGATAATCGGGGCCTCGTATTCTTCACCAACTACTTGAGCCGAAAGGGGCGCGACTTGGAAGAGAGCGGATTGGCAGCTGCCTGCTTCTGGTGGGGCCGCCTGCAGCGGCAAGTGCGGGTCGAAGGCCGTGTCGAGCGAGTCGCTCCCGAAGAGTCCGATGCCTACTTTGCTTCGCGTCCCCTCGAGAGCCGCTACGCCTCCGCGGCCAGCCCGCAAAGCGCACGTATTGCGACCCGCGAACAGCTGGAAGCGGCGGTCGAGCACCTCCGTCGGCAGCACCCGGAGGGCCCGCCTCGCCCTTCGGATTGGGGTGGCTACAGATTGATGCCCGAGGTTTTCGAATTCTGGCAGGGACGACCCGCGCGTCTCCACGATCGCTTCGAGTACCGCTTGGAGAGTGGAGCTTGGGTCATCCGCCGTTTGGCCCCTTAAAGCGGCCTCCGGACGAGAGCGTCGGTGAGCGAATCGAAGCACGCAGGAGCGGCATAATCGGGGCATGGAGGCCCATGCCGGCTGCGCCGCGCGGCCCCGCATCGTGATCGTCGGGGGCGGTTTCGGGGGCATCGAGGCGGCGAAGGCCTTGCGCCGCACCGATGCGGAGGTCCTCGTCGTCGATCGCTCCAATCACTTCCTCTTCCAACCCCTTCTCTATCAAGTCGCGACGGCGGGCTTGTCACCGGCTCAGATCGCGACGCCTATCCGGCGCATCTTAAGGAGACAGTCCAACGTACGGGTCTTGCTCGCCGAGGTGGTCGGGATCGATCTCGACAAGAGAGAGGTGATCTGCGCAGAAGGGAGGGAGGCGTTCGACTATCTGATTCTCGCCACCGGTGCCCGGCATAGCTACTTCGGTCACCCCGACTGGGAGACTCGAGCGCCGGGCTTGAAGAACCTGGACGACGCCATCCGCATCCGACGAAAGATCCTCGTCGCATTCGAAGACGCGGAACGGGCGGCGAGCGACGAGGAGCGGAAGGCGGCAATGACCTTCGTCGTCGTCGGAGGCGGGGCCACCGGAGTCGAACTCGCAGGATCGATCGCGGAACTGGCGCGGCGCACCCTCGTGCATGATTTCGACCGCGTGCGTCCCGAGTCGGCCCGGGTGGTTCTGATCGAAGCCGGTCCTCGCGTCTTACCCTCGTTTGCGGAATCGCTCGGTGAGAAGGCAGTGATTTCCTTGCATCGGCTCGGAGTCGAGGTGTGGCTCGGTACCAAGGTCGTGAATATCGCAGCCGACGAGGTGGACGTGGATGGTCCGAAGGGACCCCAGCGTCTGCTGGCGCAGACGGTGCTCTGGGGTGCGGGTGTCCAGGCTTCGCCCGTTGCAGGTTGGCTCGGAGCGAAGTCGGACGGCGCCGGCCGAGTTCGAGTGGGGGCCGATTGTTCGGTGCCCGGACATCCGGAGGTCTTCGTGATCGGCGATGCTATGACGATCGGAGAGGGACTACCCGGAGTGGCGCAGGTCGCGATGCAGCAAGGCCGCTATGTGGCTCGGGTGATCGAAGCGCGGCTTAGGAGAAAACCCGCACCGCCGCCGTTCGCCTATCGGGACCTGGGCAACATGGCCACCATCGGGCGTTCGGCGGCGATCTTCCAGCGCGGCCGGCTCATGATGAGCGGGTTCCTGGCCTGGCTCGGCTGGCTGTTCGTCCACCTCATGCAGTTGGTCGGGCATCGCAACCGGGTGAGTGTGTTCGTCGAATGGATGTGGGCATACCTGGTCTGGGAGCGAGGCGCACGCTTGATCACGCCGGTGGGACGACCCGACGAGCACTAACTCCTCCCGTGGAGTGCCCACTGGGCTACTCGGCCGTCAAAATAGCGCCTAATGGTCTACCGGTTCGACGACTTCGAACTTGACCCGGGCGCGCACGTGCTGCGGACCCTTGGCACCCTGGTACGGGTCGAGCCGCAGGTCTTCGGTGTGCTCGCCTACCTTGTCGCGCACGCGGACCGGGTCGTTAGCAAGGACGAACTGCTCGAGCAGGTGTGGGGGGATGCATTCGTGAGCGAGGCGACGCTGAGCAGCCGCATCATGGCGGCTCGGAAGGCCGTGGGTGACTCGGGAGCGGCACAGCGGCTTATCAAGACGGTGCATGGAAGGGGTTTTCGGTTCGTGGGTCGGGTGCAGGCGGTCGCCGGAGGGGATTCGGGGCCACTGGATGCTGCTCGCCGCTCGATAGCGGAAGCACGAAGAGCGCTTGACCAGGGAGTGTCCGACGTGGCCGCCCGGCACATCGACGCCGCGAAGCACGCACTCGAGGCCAGCCGGGAGGACTGCGACCGTGAGCGGGCGGAATGGCACATCCTCTGCGCTCAGCGCGAGGTCGTCCGGTCCGGCTGGGGCAGCGAAAACGCGCGAGAACACTACCAACAGGCCATCCACCTTGCCGAAGGGGTCGGCGCAGTCGAAGCGTTTCGCTCTGCCCGTTACCACCTCGCGACCCTCTTCGAACTTCGAGCCGACTTCTCGAAATCTGAGACCCTCATGCGGGCGGCGGTCTGCGGCGATCTCAATGCCGATGCCGAAGCACGCGAACTCCTGACCTGTTCCCTATTCCACCAAGGCCGGTTTGCCGAAGCCAAGGTCCATGCGGAAGAGGGCATCGAGACTTCCGACGGCTCTGACTGCTGGAGGCTGAGTGCCTATTACGGCGAGGATCCCCTCGTCTCTTGTCATCACTGGCTCGCCTTATCGCTGTGGTTCCTCGGCGAGCAGGAGCAGGCGCTGGCACAGGTCGGGAGGGCCCTCCGACTAGGCGAGCAGCCTGGACGTGTGCAATGTTTGGCGCATTCCCGCCAGCAGGCAGCGGTTCTCTACCAGCTTCAACGCGACTTCGACCTCTGCGAGCACTGGGCCGAAGCGACTGCGACCATTGGCCAGCGCCAAGGGCTCGCCTATCGCCAGGCGACGGGTCAGATCCTTCTCGGCTGGAGCCGTGCCATGCGTGGGGCAGGCGAGGGCGAGGTGGCCCAGATGGATCGCTCTGCCCAAACCATTCTCGGGGTCGGGGCGAACATGGAGGCATGCTACTTCCAAGCGCTCATCGCGGAAGTCGAGCTCATCACGGGAGCCATAGCTTCGGCAGCCCGCCGTCTCGATGCCATCCTCGCCGATCCCGTAATCGAGCGGGGGTTCTTCTTCACCCCAGAAATCCTCCGCCTCCGAGCAGCCGGGGCCTCAGGATCGGAAGCCACCGCGTTCCTCAAACGGGCCATCGAAGTGGCGGAAACACAGGGCTCGGTCGCCCTGCTCCAACGGTGTCGCGCAGCCAAGTGAACAGATCAGTGGCCAGCACTCTCATGCCGGCCACTGATCGGGTGCACAGAAGCCGCCTAGGCGCCTTCGAACTGGACGTCGATCTCGGTGCCGTTCGAAACGATATCGAAGACCGGCGAATGCGCTTGGCCGAACTTCACCATTTCGGCCCATTCCTCCGGAGTTCCGTCCCCGTCGACCTTCATCTTCATGACGATCTTCTCGTAGCCGTTTCGCTTGGCGCCGGGCATGGCGAGCAGTCCGCGAAGGTCAAGGTCACCTTCCAGCCGCGACTCGACCCGGTCCACCCGCATCCCCCGCGCGGCGGCATGGTAGACCATGGTCGTCGTCACGCAGGCGGCGAGGGCGTGGAGGACGTACTCGACCGGGTTGGCACCACGATCACAACCGAGCAGGATCTCCGGCTCGTCGGCGTCCATGACGAAGGTCGCCTTGCGAGGTTGATCCAAACCGACGCCGTAGTAACCTTCGATGGTCGAACGGTTGTGTCCGCCATCGAGCCACTGGTTTTTCGATCTGAAGATGAAGGTCGCAAGGGCCGGGTCCTGGTCGATGGCCTTGCAGGCCTCGCCGAGGGCGGTGACGTCGACACCGTTCAGGGTCGTCCGGCTTTCGATCGTTTGAGAGTTGTTCATGTTCTTCTCCTTGGGCGCGGGCTGCGCGCCGTCGGAGAGATTGTCGACTCGGCGAGTACGGCGATGCTTGACGCAATTCTGGAGATTTCCTGGAGATTCGTCCCATCCCCGTACCGAGAACCGAGTTGCGTCCGTTCGGCACGGACAAACAGCCCTCCCCACTTCGTGGAGAGGGCTGTGGGGTCGAGCCCCTTAGTCGTCGCCGATGAGGCCGAAGTTCGCCGACAGGATGGCGAAGTCGCCGATGTCGACGTCGCCATCGCCATTGAGATCGGCGGCCGCGCTGTAGCCCGGGTCGCCGACCGAGGTTCCGAAGGCCGCCGACAAGATCGCGAAGTCGCCGACCGCGACCTCGTTGTCGTTATCGCAGTCGCCGTTGGATAACGTGAAGTTCTGGCCCGAGAGCGCGCCGCCTACGCTTGATTGGCTACCACGCTTCTTCCGCAGCCAGTGCGAGGCCTTGGCCGTTACGTCGTAGGTCCCGGGCGCGAGGTTCACGTTGAAGGAGAAGTTGCCGGCACCGTTGAGCGAAACGGTCTGGCTGATGATCGGCGTGGTGCTCCCCACGTTGCGAATCTCGATCGTCACCGGCACGATCGTCGGTGACGCCACCCAATCGCCAAGTACGACGCTGCCGCTAACGACCGTCGGGTTGATGGTGAAGGTCAGCGGACCAGACGTGCCGCCGCCGGGCGACGGATTGACTACTCGAACGAGAGCCGAACCGGCCACTGCGATATCGGACGCCGGAATAGTCGCCTGAAGCTGGGTCGCGGAGATGAAGGTCGTGGTCCGATTCGAGCCGTTCCAAGTGACCTGAGAGGTCGCCACGAAGCCTGTCCCATTCACCGTCAGCGTAAAGCCGGGACCCGCCGAAATGGCCGAGCTCGGCACGAGCGTGGTGGGGTTGGGCGCTGGGTTATTGATCGTGAACGTCTGCCCGTTCGACGTTCCGCCGCCGGGCGTCGGGTTGAACACCGTTACGGAGGCAGTCCCGGCACTGGCGATGTCGGCTGCGGTGATGCTCGCCTGCAGTTGGGTCACGCTGAGGAAGGTCGTCGTTCGGTTCGATCCGTTCCAGCGAACCACCGACTGCGAGTTGAAGTTGGTCCCGTTGACGGTCAGGGTGAAGGCGCTGCCACCCGCTGTCGCCGACGTCGGACTGATCGACGTCGTCGTCGGCGACGGGTTATTGATCGTCAGCGTCTGCCCGCCAGAAGTACCGCCGCCCGGTGTCGGGTTGAACACGGTGATCGAGGCCGTTCCAGCGGTCGCAATGTCAGCAGCGGTGATCGCCGCCTGGAGTTGCGTCGCGCTCACGAACGTCGTCGTTCGGTTGGAGCCGTTGAACCGCACCACCGATTGTGTGTTGAAGTTCGTGCCGTTCACGGTCAGGGTAAAGGCGCTGCCTCCCGCGGTCACCGGGTTCGGGCTGATCGAGGTGGTCGTTGGCACCGGGTTGTTGATCGTGAACGTCTGTCCGCCCGAAGTGCCGCCACCCGGCGCCGGGTTGAAGACCGTCACGCTGGCGCTTCCCGCGTTCGCGATGTCGGCCGCGGTGATGCTGGCCTGCAGCGAGGTCGACGACAGGAAGGTCGTCGTGCGATCCGAGCCATTCCATCGGACGATCGAACCACTGATGAAGTTGGTTCCGGTCAAGTTAAGCGTGAATGCCGATCCACCGGCGATTGCCGAGGTGGGGCTGATCGACGTGAGGGTCGGCAGCGGATTCGAGCCCCCAGCCGTGATCGTAAGGACGTTGTTGGCGGTAAGGTTTTGCCCATCGGGATTGGTGATCGTCAAGTTTCGAGTGCCAGTCGTAGCGCCACCGGCAATGGTCACGTTCAGTGTGATACTCGTAGGGTTCGTGAAGGTGACGCTGTTGACGGTCACGCCTGAACCGCTAAAGGCAGCAGTGAGGCGGTTCAGGCCCGGCTCTGTGTCGAACCAACCCGAACCACTGACCGAAGTGCCAGTGACGATGATGTTGCTCGTCGCGCCCTGAGCCAAGCTGTTGGGGTTTAGGGTCGAGACCGTGGCAGGTGGTGGAGCGCGCAATGAGAAGACACGCACCCGCCAGGAGTTCGCGGCGTCGCAGTACTCCTGGAACGACCAAATGGTCATATCGTCCATTGGATCGACACCCGATCCCGAATAGTCTCCCCAACGATACGACCCGTTTTGCAGGCCGATGTTGTAGTTCGTTGCGCTGGTCTGGACCGTGGTCGGCGCCTGGATCGTGCCGAGCGTATCGGAACTCAGCCGCCCGGCCGTGGCGATCTCGGCGCGCCGAGCCGCTCCGGCGACGCTGCTGGAGAGGGCCATATGCCCCTGACCGTTCATGGCAACCGAAGGGATCCAGAAGTTATTCGGGTTGGTTGCCGCCGAGTCGAACAGCGTGCCCGACTGGAGCAGCGAAGGCGTGCCCGTCATGTTCTGAAGCTGATACCAGCGAGAGCCGTTTCGGTTGCCGCTCGCATTGCCGTTGCCCGCGCTATCGACCTCGATGTTATGGGCCGTCCAGAGGGTAGCCACGCCAGTCAGCCGGTTCCTGAAGATCCTGGCTTGGAAAAGCCTGTCATCGAGTCCGGCCAAGGGCGAAGTGCTACCCAGGCAAGGGGTGTTTTGGGGAAAGACCGTGGTCGGGACGTTGACGTTGATGTTCGCCGAAATCGTGGGGGTTCCGCCGGGTGTCGAGATTCTTCGGATGGTGAGGCGGCTGAAAACGCTGTTGTCGACGCCGATGAAGTATCCCTCGGTTGCCGCCGGATCGGTCTGATCGACGCCGCGAGGCGCAAACGGGCCGGCTCCGCCGCCGGCAGCCATTTGACGGAAAGCGGTGACTACGATGGGTCCGCCGCCAGTGACTGAGCTCTTGCGCACGACGAACCCGGTCGTCCCGATGAAGGCGGTGCCTGCGGCGTTGAAGATGTTTCCGCCGAGGTAGACCGCGTTCGCGTCGACACCCATCGAGATGTAGTCGCAAAAGCCCCCGGTATCCGAGTTCGGCGTCGTGCCCACAAGGTCATGGCGGAACTGGAAGAAAGTGAAACTCGCGGCGCCGGTGATGGTCGATCCGCTACTAACGGCGAGAAGCACACGGTTCGGCGTGGACACGTCGATCATCGCGACGAACCAGCGGCCGCTCGTCCGGTCGTAGCGGACGAAGGGATCGGTGGTGGTCGACGAGCGGACGCTTGCGAAGAACGAGTCGGTGGTCACGTTGAGTGGACCGATGACGCCGCTCTTGTCGTACACGCGAATGCGCCCGTTGACGATCACGACGATCTGTGTCGGGCCCACGTCGCCCATGGAATCGGGTGGGACAAATCCTGGGGTGTCGCCGATTCCAGGACCCGCGAAGTTGGCGCCGATGGGCTGCGGGTTGAGGACGCCGTAGTCGCCGCGGCCCCGAAGGGCACCCGCGGCGGGCGGCCATTGACCGCCAGGAAGGGCCTCCGGGTTGGGTCTGACCCACTTGCGATCGATCTCGTGCTCTGGTCCCATGTAGCGGAATCGGCCGAGGAACGGATTCGGATTCGCCAATTCACGGTCCATTATCTGCTCGACCGTCTCGGTGATCCCCCTCTCGCCAACCCAAGGCTGGCCGATCGTGGGAGCGTCGGGCTGGCACTGCTGTGCGGACGAGACTTCGGCCATACCGAGCAGAGCGATTCCGGCCAAGAGGGAGACAATCTTTCGAGTAAGAGAAGGATTCACCATAAGGCACCTTGGCTCCGCCAAATGACAAAGAGCCACTTTCAGTATAGTACGGATTCTGCGGGAGGCGGCAAAGTTCGGGCCGAAGTCAAGCAATCAACGCAATTGCAGGCACGCCTACCTGCAGGCGTGGGAGAATATCGCTCGTGACCGTTCGCACCGTTTGCCCGGCTAAGATCAACCTCTCTTTGGTGGTTCTGCCTCCCGATGCGACGGGCCTCCACCCACTGCGGACGACCTTCCTAACGATCGGCTTGTGCGACGAGCTTGCGGTGACTCGCCTCGAAGACCCGCTCGCACGGTCGTCGATCCATGTTCAGTTCGACGGCATCCCCCACTTCGACTGGCCAGAGGACAACACCCTTGCCAAGACGCTACGCTTGGTTGCCGAGATGCTCGCCATCCCTCCGCTGCGGATAGAACTCGTCAAGCGAATTCCGACCGAATCGGGACTCGGCGGTGGCTCTTCGAACGCGGCTGGTCTCCTTCGCGTGCTCGGCCGCTTTCTGGCGGTGCCCCTCACGCCGGATCAGCGGGTAGACCTCGCGGCCTCGGTGGGTTGGGATGTGCCGTTTTTCATGACCGGCGGCCATGCTCATGCCGAAGGCTACGGCGAGCGGCTTCGCGGTCTCGACGATCCACAAGAGAAGTGGTTCGCCCTCGCCATGCCGCGGGCGTCGGTCTCATCGGCGGCTGCCTACGCGCGCCTCGACGAAGTCGACTTCGAGCGAGCCGTTGGATACCCAACCGGACACAACGATTTCGAGAGGGTTTCGCCGCCCGAATCGCTCGATTTGATCGGTAGACTCAGGTCCTTGGGCGCAAATCCGGCGATGCTGTCGGGATCGGGTTCGGCGGTGTTCGGGAGATTCGACCGTCGCGAAGATGCCGAGCGGGCCGCTCGAGCACTGGCCGAAGCGGGAACACCCTGGACCGCGGTAGCTCCCAGCCTCGCCAGATCATCGAGCCTTGCCGTATGGGTCGAGGCGTAGCCTTGGACGTCGTTGTTCTGGCAGGCGGTCGCTGTCCAGAAGACCTTCTCGAAGCGACCGGCGTCGAGTTTCGGGCCGGACTCCCGGTCCGCGGGCGACCGATGGTTGCCTGGGTGATCGAAGCCGTCTCCCATCTCGGCAAGGTGATCGTAGTGGGCGCACCGCCCGGACTTTCGCCGCACCAACTCGAGGCGGGGGCCACCTTCATCGAGAGCCTCGGCCGAGGTATCCAGGCGGTGACCAGCGACTCGTTCCTCCTCGTCACAGGCGACCTGCCATTCCTGACGCGAGCCGCGGTCGATGACTTCATCTTGCGCTGTGATCCTGCAGCGATGCTCAGTTTCCCGGTGATCGACGTCCGGGAGTCTGAACGCGCCTTTCCGGGGATGAAGCGCACGTCGGTCAAAACCCGTGAGGGACGTTTCACCGGCGGCAACATCGCCCTAATCCAGACCGAGCAAATGCGGGCAGCCCTCCCGGTCATGGAGCGAGCCTATGCGAATCGCAAGAAGCCCCTTCGGCTCGCCGCGATCGTGGGTATCGGCACCCTCTTTGGGGTCGCCATCGGCCAGGTCGTGCCGCGGCTTCTGACCTTGGCCCGCCTCGAACGAGCGGTCGGTCGGTGTTTGGGGTACCCGGTCCGCGCGATTCCGACCCCATTTCCCGAAATCGGCGCCGACATCGACAATCTGGAACAGTACCGGTCGATTCCTCGGGAACCCTGAGGAATCCCCGTAACGTTACCGATAGTAGGACATGCCCCAGCCGACGACGCTTCAACGACGAATCGATCTCAAACGCACCGAGGGATATCTTTTGAGCCTGGCGGGAGTGCGCGACGCTTCAGTGTGGCTCACCGACGGCGAACTGCACGCCTACGTCGAAGTCGAGGACGGTGCCCTTTCCGAAGGGCAAATTCGAAGGCACTGCCGCGAAGACCTCGGCCCGCAGTACACGCCGACCGCGATGACCCTCGCATCCAACCGACCGATGGCCGCCTAGAGCACGAGATCGGTCCTGCGGGTATACACGGCCCGTGGCCACCGATACACCCGCCGCTCAGTCGATGGACATTCGGGAGATCATGCGGTACCTACCGCATCGGTTTCCCATGCTCCTTGTCGACCGCATCATAGAGGTCGTGCCGGGAGTCCGCTGTCGCGGGCTCAAGTGCGTCACGATGAACGAGGCATTCTTCGATGGCCACTACCCGGGAATGCCGATCATGCCGGGAGTGCTCATCGTCGAGGCGATGGCGCAGGCAGGCGCCGTCATTCTGCTGACCAGTCCCGAGTACGCTGGCAGTGTGCCCGTCATCGGCGCGATCGACGATGTCAAGTTCAAGAGACCCATCGTCCCTGGCGATACGCTCATCTCAGACGTCGAACTCTTATGGATACGATCCGGCGTAGGCCGAATCAAAGCCGTCGCTACCGTCGAGGGCCAAGTGGCGGCGAGCATGGAGCTCACTTTCAAAATGATCCCAAGGGCAGACTAGCCTTGGCGCGAATCCACTCGAGCGCGATCGTCGATCCTGCGGCCGAACTGGCCGAAGACGTGGTCGTCGGTCCGTTCTGCTATGTTGAGGCCGGCGTTCGCATCGGCCCGGGCACCGTCCTCGATTCCCACGTCACCGTAAAGAGCAACACCACTATCGGCGCAAGGAACGTTGTCGCTCAGGGCGCGGTGCTTGGCGGCGACCCCCAGGACCGAAAATACGGGAACGAGCCCACCTACCTCGTTATTGGCGACGACAACGTGATCCGCGAGTACGTGACCATCCACCGGGCAACAGGCGCCGAGAAGGTGACGTCGGTCGGGAACCGCTGCTACTTCATGGCCTTCGTTCATCTCGGGCACAACGTCACCGTCCACGACGACGTGACGATCGCCAACGGTGTGGGCGTGTCCGGTCACGTGACGATCGAGGAACGCGCCAACATCAGTGGGATGACCGGAATTCACCAATGGGTGAGGATCGGAAAGGTCGCGATGGTGGGTGGGATGAGCCGCATCGTGCGCGATGTGCCACCCTACATGATCGTCTCGGGAGAAGATCAGAAGGTTCACGACATCAACGCCGTCGGCTTGCGGAGAATCGGGGTCACCCAAGAATCGCGCACCGCGCTGCACAAGGCGGGAAAGCTGCTCTTCAACTCCAGTCTCGGCCTAAGCCACGCCATCCAAATCGTTCGCCGCGAGGTGAAGCAGACCGAAGAGGTCGGGTACCTCCTCGCCTTCGTCGAGCGCCTCTTCAAGGGCAAGAATCTCCGCGGTGACCAACCTTGAAACCGATATCCTGATCGTCGGCGGCGGTCTCGGCGGCTGTGCCGCTGCCCTTGCGGCGGCCGAGATGGGGCAGCGCGTCGTCATGACTGAGCAGTGGCCCGAAATCGGCGGCCAACTGGTGACCCAAGCCGTACCGCCGGACGAGCATCCTTGGATCGAGCGATTTGGCTGCACCCGGCGATATAGACTGCTCCGGAACCTCGTTCGGGAGGGCTTTCGCCATCGACACGGCCTGAGCGGAGCAGCACGGCAGGACCCGCTGCTGAACCCCGGGAACGGATGGGTTTCTCGGCTGTGCGCCGAGCCGAACCTCTGGCTACAGGCCCTAAACCAGATGCTCAAGAATCCGCCCGGCGAGGGATTGTTGCGCATCGGCAAACCCTGGCGTCCGATCCGCGCTGAGGTGAGCGCACTTGGGCGGATCGAGGAGGTATGGCTCGAGAACGCTCAGCTTCTCGAACCAATCCGAGTTCAAGCGCGAATCGTGCTCGACGCGACGGAAACCGGTGAGCTTCTCGTTCTTGCCCAAGTCCCCTGTCGGCTCGGATCGGATGCGCGTGCCGAATTCGGCGAGGCTCACGCCCCCGAGAACGCGAATCGCGAAGATCAGCAGGGGTTCACCTGGGTCCAAGCCCTCGGGTGGGATCCTGAGGGAGATCACACAATCGAGAAGCCGGATCGCTACGACTACTGGCGCAAGCACTCACCGTCCGGATGGCCGGGTCCCCAGCTTAGCCTCGTTTACCCGCATGTCCGCACCGGCGAGCCGACCCGCCTAGAGGTCATGGGCGAAGGTGGGCTCTTCGCCTATCGTCGAGTGCTCGACGCGGCTCACTTCGCGAAATCGGAAGAAGTCGAGCCGGTCACTCTGGTGAACTGGCCTCAGAACGACTACTTTGAGCGCGTTCTCCTCGATCGGGGCGACCTGGGGCCGGCAGCCCAGAGGGAGGGGCAATCGCTCACCCTGAGCCTCCTCTATTGGATGCAGACCGAGCTGGGCCTGACCGGCCTGCGCCCACGCCCCGACGTTACGGGTGAAAGCCTCGGGCTTGCCGCCGCGCCCTACATACGCGAGCCCCGCCGTATGGTCGGGTTCGAGACTCTGACCGAATGCGAGGTCGGCGCCGATATGAACCCGGGCAGATCGAAGTCTGCCGAGCGCGCAGACTCCGTTGGAATCGGCGCGTACCGGATCGATCTCCACCAGAGCCCGGTCGCCCCCACCTTGGACATCTCTGCGCTTCCGTATCAAATCCCCGTCAGCTGCCTTCTTTCGCCCTCGTGCCCGAACTTGATCGCTGCCGGGAAGTGCCTGAGCGTTTCCCATATCGCGAACGGATGTACCCGCCTGCACCCGGTGGAGTGGAACGTCGGAGAGTCCGCGGGAGTTCTCGCCGCCCTCAGCCTTGCAAGTGGGCGCGAGCCAAGGGACTTCCTGCTCGGTCCACTGTTGCAGGACCTCCAGAGCGTCCTTGCCGACCAGGGAATCGAACTCGCCTGGTCCGACGAGGTGCACCCCCTATAGATCGAATGAGTCCCCCTGAGCCGGGATCACGCACTCCCAGCCGAACCGCTCGACGATCTTCTGTCGGAGCGACTCCTGTGCGGGCGGTTCCCCATGCACCAGAAAGGTCTTCCGAGGAGGCTGGGTGAAGTGGCTCAGCCAGTCGAGCATCTCGGAGTAATCGGCGTGGGCTGATAGTGACTGAATCTTCTCGATGCGAGCCCGAACCGGAAGACTCTGGCCGTGGATCTCGACCTCTTCCGAACCATTGACGATTTCTCGGCCAAGAGTGCCTTCCGCTTGAAACCCAGTGAAGAGCACAACCGTTGCCGGATTATCTATCCGATTCTTCAAATGGTGAACGATCCTTCCACCCGTCGCCATGCCGCTGCCCGCGATGATCACCATCGGCCCTTTTCGGCTGTTCAGCGCCTTGGACTGATTCGAGTCGCGAATAAACTCGAGATGATCCGGGCAGAGGGGGTCTTCGCCTTCGGCGATTCTCAGCTTCATGTCCGAGTCCTGTTCCTGCTTCATCGCGCGATAAACTTCGGTCGTGCTCACCGCCATCGGGCTGTCGATGAAGATCGGGATTCGCGGTAAGCGCCCTTCGTTCTGCAGCTGCGAGATCGTGTAGAGGAGTTCTTGGGTCCGACCGATCGAGAAACTCGGAACGAGCACGACTTCGCCTTCTTCCCAAGCGCGATGAAGAATACGCTCCAAAATCGCCGCAGGGCTGTCGACCGGGTGCAGCCGATCGCCATAGGTGCTCTCGATGACGAGGTACTCCGCGAAATCCACGATCGTCGGGTCTACGATGATGGGAGTTCCGAAACGACCCAGATCGCCCGACATCAGGATTCGCTCACCATTCGGAAAGTACATCTCGACGAACGCCGACCCGAGAATATGCCCTGCGGGAAGGAATCGCCAGCGATAGCCGCCGCTAATCTCCTGCCACTGGTGATAACCGACCGGCTCCATCTGCTTGAGGACGGCATAGGCGTCCTTCTCCGTGTAGAGGGGAAGCGCAGGCTGATGCCGGCTCAACCCCTTGCGGTTTAGGTAGCGGGCGTCTTCCTCCTGAATGCGGCCGCTGTCGGGAAGGCTGATACGGCTGAGGGCGATCGTCGCCGCAGTAGCGTAGATCGGTCCCCCATACCCGTCATGGGCCAATCGAGGTAGGTATCCGATGTGATCCATATGCGCATGGGTGACGATGATCTCGTCGATAGAGTCCGGCTCGATAGCGAAGGGGAGCCAGTTTCGCTCCCGTAGTTCACGCCTGCCTTGGAAGAGGCCGCAGTCGATGAGGACTCGGCGTTTGCCCAACTGCAAGAGGTGCTTTGAACCGGTGACCGTCTGGGCGGCGCCGAGGATCGTGATGCTCTGGCTCATTCGCGGCTAGTATGGTGCATCGCGTATGCTAAGCCCCGTGTACAGGGTCTTTCTTCGCGGGCTCGAATTCTACGCCTACCACGGGGTTCCCGAGGCGGAACGGGCCGTCGGACATCGGTACTCCGTCGACCTCGAGGTGACCCTGGCCGGGCGAGCGATCGAGACCGACGCGATCGATGACACCGTGGACTACGCTCGTTTGGGTGAACTGGCCATCGAGGTCGCCAGCGCGGCGGTCTACCGCACGGTGGAGCGGCTCGCCGCCGCGATCTGCGAAGCCATCCTGGCCGACTTCCCCCTGGTTCGGCGCGTCCAGGCGACCGTCGTCAAGCGGCTGCCTCCGGCGAACCTCATCGCCGAGTGCGCTGGCGTCGCGGTGAGTCGGGAACGACCCGGCGAGTGAGCCAAAAGGTATCCTGACGGGCGCATGACGGAAGTGATCATGCCCAAAATGGGCGACGGCATGGAGGAAGGCACTCTCCTCGAGTGGCTGAAGAAAGACGGCGAAGCCGTGAAGAGCGGCGAGGTCATCGGCACAATCCAGACCGACAAGGCCACCCTCGAACTCGAATCGCCCGGCAGTGGAACCCTGACGGGCTTCCTCATCTCAGCCGGCGAGACCGTCCCCGTCGGACGCGCGATCGCCGCGATTCTAAAACCCGGCGAGTCTCTGCCAGGAACTTGGGGATCGGCTATGAGCGCGAACGGCGTCGCCACCGAGTCGAAGGAACCGTCGCGCGAGGTCGTCGCCGCCGCCACGACGGCTTCCTCCAGTTCTAAGTCGGCGTCGACTTCCGATCGAATCAAGGCAAGCCCCCTCGCCCGGCGGATCGCCGAGGAAAAGGGCCTCGATCTGGCCGCAATCGCCGGCACCGGCCCAGGCGGCCGGATCGTCGAGCGGGACGTCTTGGCCGCTGAACCGGGCCGGGCGCCAAGTTCCACTCCTCTTCGAACCGTCGCCGACCAGGTCGTTCCGCTTTCGCGCCTGCGCCAGATCATTGCCCAGCGAACCGCCCAGTCCAAGCAGGAGATTCCACATTTCTACGTCACCGTCGAGGTCGACTGCGAGGCGATGATCGCGCTTCGCGAGATGTTCGAGGCCGATGGCAGCGGCAAGGTCTCCATCAACGACTTCGTCATCAAGGCATGCGCGCTCGCCTTGCTCGACATGCCGATTGCCAACGCCACCTTCAACGGTGACGGCACGGTGACTCAGTATGGAGCCGTTCACATCGGCATTGCCGCCGCCGTCGACGAAGGCCTCCTCGTGCCCGTGGTCAAGGACGCCCAGCGCCATTCGCTTCGAGAGCTTTCCGTCCGCGCGCGAGAACTCGTCATCAAGGCCCGCGATGGCAAACTGCTGCCCGACGAAATGACGGGTTCGACCTTCAGCATCTCCAACATGGGCATGCTCGACGTCGAGAACTTCGCCGCGATCATCAATCAACCCAACGCAGCGATCCTCGCCGTCGGTACGGCGCGCAAGCAGGTCGTGGTCGGCGACGACGACGAAGTCGAAATCCGCACGCGCATGAAGATGACCGGCTCCTTCGACCACCGCGTGCTTGACGGCGCCGTCGGCGCCCGCTTCATGAACGTCGTCCGCGAGTACCTCGAGCACCCGACCCGCCTCCTTTCCTAAGGGCGGGACCGATTGCGGTTCCACGCCTCTCGCGCCTATAATTGGGAGCGAAAAGCGCCGATGTAGCTCAGTGGTAGAGCAGCTGTTTCGTAAACAGCAGGTCACCGGTTCGAATCCGGTCATCGGCTCCAGTTTCGGAGTGCGTGGGCCAGCCCGCGCTTTTCGATGCCATCGCACTCGTCATCCCGAGCCTGCCGAGGGATCGTCTTGCTCTGTCACGCATCGAAGCACGACGATTCCTCTCCTGCGCCTCCCCGATGCCGGCTCGCCGAGGCACGTCAGTCGGAGGAGAGGGGTCGGGGGGAGAGGTCGAGCGCCCGGCGTCTTGTCGTTTTGGAGTGCGCGGGCCTGCCCGCGCTTTTTCGCCGCGGCACCCTCATCCCGAGCTTGCCGAGGGATCGTCCTGCTCCTTACACGCATCGAAGCACGACGATCGCTCCACTCCGCTTCGCTGCAGTCGGAATGTCGGCGAGTCGTAGTGCTATGCATCCAAGTATGGGCGCCCGTCAGCCTCGACCCCACGGGGGCGGAGGCATGCAAGTAAGTCACCGGTCTTCCCCACGACCGAGGCGATTGCAAGAGAGTAGGCTGCCCTGACTTCCTGTGTCAGGGCACCCCACCATCGCCCCCCTTCTCTTCGTCAGTGATTTCCGGGATCAGCCGGGCGATAGTTCACTCCCTTCTCCGCGGGCTCACCGTAGAGTTCGGGATGCTGGTACATGCCTCGTTCGAGGTCTTGCTTCTCGACGACGTCTTTCGGCTTCTTCGCTCGAACGTAGAGATCGTTACGGTCGGCGTCCACGCGCCACGAAACCTCAACGTTCCCTTTGCTCGTTCGGATTTGGAATCTGTTTGCGAGAATCTTCTTGCTGATCTTCGCCATGACGAACCCATCCGAGTCCTCATCGTCCACGACCGTCAACTGATACTTGAAGTTCGTGTTGATCTCTGATAAGTAGTCCGGAAGCTCGACCCAAGCATAGCCCTTGGCGTCCGTAACCACGTTGCCGACATAAAAGTTCTGCGGCATTGGGCTTTCGGCGGCGTAGTGCAGCAGATACTTGCCCGTCGGGTCGAACGGGTGGTCGATTCGGAACGGCTTGGTGCCGCTTGCGCCCATGTCGCCAAAGGAGTAGACGCCGAATCCGCTGCTGGAGTTGACCCCCCCTCTCACGCCGTAGGTGGTGCCGGTGGCGGCCAAGGCCGAGCCGCGGACGCCGGCTCCGGAGGGGCTGTCGCTCAGAAAGTAACCGCCATTGGCATTGCCGCTGGTGTTGGTGGCCCAGCCGTAGACGCCGCTCCCTGACGAGCTGGCCGTCTGACCGTACACGCCGTAGCTGGTGCCGGAGGAGAAGGTGGTCGAGCCGTAGACGCCGCGCCCGGACTGGCTGTCGCTCTGGCCGTACACGCCGTACGTAGTGCCGGTGGTGTTGGTGGCCATGCCGAATACGCCGCGCCCGGACGTGCTGGAACTTGCACCGTACACGCCAGAAGTGTTGCCGGTGTTGGCTCCGGCAAAGCCGCCGACGCCGATGCCTCCAGTAGAGTTGCTCGTTCCTACCACGCCATAGGTGGTGCCGGTGGCGGCGGAGGCATAGCCGCTGACGCCGCTACCGGACGTGCTGTTGCTCCGGAACGCACCACCCTGGGCGTCGCCGCTGGCGGCCGTGGCCCAGCCGCTGACGCCCCGCCCTGACGTGCTGTCGCTCTGGCCGTACACGCCGTAGGTGGTGCCGGTTGTGGCCGAGGTGAGACCATGCACACCATAGCCACTTGTGCTCCGAGAATGGCCGTGCACCCCGTAGTTGGTTCCGCTGGTCGCATTGGCAATACCGAGGACGCCGTAGCCGCCCGTACTATCGGTCTCGCCTCACGTGCCGTAGTTGGATCCGGTCGTGGCCGTAGCGATGCCGAACACGCCGAATCCGGTGTTGGAGCTACTCGACCCGTACACGCCGTAGTTGGCGCCGAGAGTGGCCGTGGCCTCGCCGTAGACGCCGCGCCCGGACCCGCCATTGCTCGTGCCCTGCACGCCGTAGGCCTCGGACCTTCCGTGCACGCCAACCCCGTTCGTGCTGCTGCTCAACCCGTAAACGCCTTTGTTGAAGCCGGTGCCTGAGGTCGCAACGCCGAGGACGCCGCTCCCGTTCGTGCTATCGCTCTCGCCTCGCACGCCATTTGTTTCGCCGGTTGATGCGGTGGCCTCGCCGAAGACGCCGCGCCCGTTCGTGCTGCTGCTCCTGCCCCTCACGCCGTAGGTGATGCCGCTGCCGCCGGCGGTGGCCAAGCCGTAGACGCCGGCGGGGCCGTTGGTCGCGAATGCGTTCACACCTTGAATGATGTGCGAGCTGTTCGTGCCGCTCAAGTCGAGCGGCACGGGTAGCCTGGCCACGTTTAGAGTGCCCGAAGTGATGTTCGTCGCATTCAGTGCTGTCAGCCCCGCGCCATTGCCTGTGAATGAGTTGGCTGCGTTGGATAGGGTGTTGGCGCCCGTGAACGTGTTCCCGGCCGCGAGCTGTGGCACGACCGCCGGGTCAATCGCTATGGTGCCTGTCGTCGTGAGGGGGTTGGGCGTCAAGGTGATGCCCAGCGCCTGGTTGATCGAGGTGACCGTTCCGCTGCCGCCGCCGGCCGCGGCCGTGGTCTGGAGCGTGCCGTCGGGAAAGCGGAGCCCATCGACGCCGGGTGTGCCGGCAAGATGCAGTTTCGCGGTTGGCGTCGTTGTACCGATCCCGACTCTGGTCGAAAAGTAGCCTGTGCCCTCGAAATAGCCGGCAAAACCATCGGGAGAGTTCGTCCGGCCGTACACGCCGTAAGTGGTGCCGGTTGCGGCGGAAGCATAACCGAATACACCCGATGAATTGTTGGTAGTCGAGGCATTCTCACCCCGAATTATGTGCGTGCCATTCGTGCCGCTCAGCGTAAGGGGTAAGGGGACCGACTGCAGAAATGCTGTCGAATCCAGCCCGTCGAGCAGGTCGGCGTTGACGCCGGTCAGGCCCACTCCTCCACCTAGAAACTGCCCAGCGATCATGCTGCCGCTGAGGTTGGCGTGGCCAACCTGCTGAGTTCCAGGGGTAGTCGGCTGGAGTTGTACCAACGCCTTCGGCGTGGGCTGTGAATCAGCTGATTTAGACAAGAAGACCGACAAAGCAACAAGAGCGACGGCCAAAACAGCCAGTGACAAAACGCGTACCATAACGAACCTCCTTCGAACCGCTTGCGGTCTTGTCGCTATTTAAAGCGCAAGAGATCGGAACGCTCCCCGCATTCTTCCTAGGTCTGAGGACACCGCTCATTGCGAAACCTAGGTAGCGTGGGGATCTCACCTCTGTTCCCTTGCAACCAGCAGCGGGTGTTTCTCTCCCTCTTCGCGCGCTTCGCGGCGAAGGTCTCCCTCGTCGAGTCGAGGGGGAACTGGCCGGGCGGAGCCCGTGCCTGAGGGGGAGTAATCTGCTACGCCCCACCGCCCGGGAAGGCCGTTCACTCTCGCCGCTGCGAGGCACGGTCAGGGATTACTCCCCCACTTCGCGCGCTGCGCGGCGAAGGTGCCCCTCGTCGAGACGAGGGGGATACCCCTCCCGCTTCGCTTCGCTCAGCGACCTCCCCACTTCGTGGAGAGGTGTTCCGGCGGCGCGGTTTGCTTACCCGACCCTCGCCTTCGCCGAACAGCAAGGGAGGCGCGATTACCCCACCGTTACGCGTCCCATGGGAACCAAATTCGAGGACTGGCCGTTGGCGAGCGATGCGAACCGGATCGCCGCGTACACCACGCCCGGTCGCGCGGGGACGGCAACGGATTCTCCCGCCGAGGCGAAGGCATGGGCGCCTGCGATGCGGTACTTGCCCGGGCTCGGGCGCCGTCCCGGGGACGGGACCCACTGGAGCAGCAGCTCGGTCGTCACCTGGCCCGCATTCGGTCCCGACGCAGTGAAGCGGACCGCTCCCGGTTCGCCCAGCGCCGAGACGATGATGCCGTCGCCGGTGAAGAGGCTTGCCGGAGGCAAGCGAGGAGGCTCCAGCGTCGGGCTCAGCGACAGGAACTTCGCCGTGAGGGCCACGAAGACATTGTAAACCCGCGGCGGAGGCGTCAGCGATGGGGTTCCACCCGCCTCGTGCGTTTCCATCACGAAGGCCCTCCACGCCGCATGCTCATCCTCGTCGAGGGTCTGGTAGAGCCGCGTTGCCCGTCCGACGGCCTGCCGCCAAGCCTGCTGCGAGGCGGTGCGCGGGTCCCGGCCGACCGTCAAATCCCGCATCGAAGCTCCGCCGCTGGGCAGCCTAACGAACACCAGGTTTCCGATCCTTCCGTTCGGCGCGTCGAACGCGCCGCTCATTCGCACTCTTGCCATGCCCTGGTTATCGGCAGGGCAGCCCCGTCTCTTCACCCTTGGTCTGCCGTCTTTCCAAAGATCGACCGAAGATTTGCCTTTGATTTGCCGATGATTCCGATCTTCGGCAAATCTGGGGATCGGCTTGGGACGGGCTTAGGCTCGACGGCAAACGAAAGGCGCACCAAGCACGGACGCAAGGTGCAGCACGCCTTGCGGGAGCGCCGGCTACACCGGCGGGGGACCGTCGGGGCCGAAGACGCGCATGTTGCGCATGCGCTCCATCGCCTCGCGCATCAGTTTCTGGAATTCGGCGGGCAGACCGTCGATGCCGGCCTCCGGCGTATTCGCCTCCACCCATGCATCGCTCAGCACGCCGCCCGCGCCCCCTTCGCCCAGGCGCAACTGCCAGGAATAGCGGGACATCGAGGCGGACTTGAAGCGGGTGTAGGTGGGGATCACGAGGCCGTCCGAGTTCGGGCGCTCGGCCATCGCCAGCGTCATGCCGAGCTCGCCGGCGCTGAAAAATCGGCCGTCGATCGCGCCGGGGAGCCGGGAGAAGGCGGCGGGCACCGACTCTGCGGTGAAGCCGAGGGTGGCGGTCGGCGGGACGCCGTTCGGATACGCCTCCGTCGGTTCCTTCGCTAACGTGTCCTCGCGCATCCCGAGGGGGCTGTCGCCGGAGGACGATACGATGGCCATGGACATACTGCTCGAGCCTTCACCCTCGAAGGAAGGTTCCGAAATGACGTCATACACCATATGGTGAACTTGCGTCTTCTGGGCCGGAGTCAGGCCGGACGCGACGAGAGTTCGACCGCCCTTGAGCATGGCTCGCTGATCGCTCGCGAGCAGGCCGTAGAGTTCGAGCATGCCGCGCTCGCTCTCCATGGCGCCGTACAAGCCTTGTTCGACTTCGGGTGTCACGATGCCGAGATAGCTTCGGTCGATGCCACGGCGGGAGCGAGAGCGGGGCAGGGAAGCCGCAAAGGCGCCGAGGTCGTCGAGTCGGGCATATCCCGCGTTGCGAACGGTGCGGAGCAGGGCGCCGAGTGCCGAGCGATCGATCCGCGAAACGCGAGCCTCGGCGGGCCGGACCGCGCCGACGACGAGCCAGCTCTGCTCCGCCACGGCGTCGAGGCCGATCTGGTCGAGGTCGGAGAAGGCCTTGGTGAGCGGCGCTTTGTCGGCCAAGCGGCCCGCCATGCCGAGGAATGCGTCGTCCGGAGGCGAGGCCACCAGGTTTTCGCCACGGGCGCCGGCGGCGGCGATCAGCGCTTCCGAGACGAAGAAGCTAAGGGGATCGATCTGCTCGGGGCGGCTCAGGCGATCGAGGAGAGCGGCGCTGATCGGTCGCCCGGCCCGCGGGCCTTCAGAACTGAAGGTGACCCGGTCGCCGTTGATCTCCATGACGTTGACGCTGCTGCTGCGAGACGCCGCTTGAGCCGCGCCGATCAGGCTGAGGAGCTCAAGGGATTCCGGGGAAAGGGTCGCGTCGGCCTCCTTCATTTCGAGTGATGTCGGCTTGGTCGGCAGGGCGACCGAGAGCCCGGCGTCTGCCGAGCCCACGATTTTGCCCTTGTCGTCGGCGATCTTCAGACGCAGTGTCAGGGGAGAATCGGGCCCTCGGCGCGAGACGATGAGGAGCAACTTGCCCAGGGGAGTCGTGATCGGCTTCGCTTCAAGGTCGAGGCCGCCCATAAAGTGAAGATTCGGCCGCGTCGTGACTGCGTCGGCTGAGAGCGTTCGGGCCAGGAGGTTGTGGGCGTCGAGGAAGACGTTTGCCGCCTTTCGGGCTTCGAAAGTGGCGGCCTTCTGCATCGGCGTCGGCTGGGAACTGAAGACGACCCGTGAGTTCGGGGCGATCGATGCGAGGTCGCGCGGCGAGATCGACGAGAGGACCTCGAAGAGGGCGAGCATCGCCGGGGTTGCGCTCGGCGTCGAGGACATCGTGGTCATCACCATCTCATCGCCGCCGTCGTGGCCGGACACGGAGCGGGCCATCTCCTGCCGACGCTTTCGTTCGTCGGCGATCAGCTTCTCGACAACTGCCCGGTCCCACTTACGTCGTGAGGCGTGCTTCTGCAGAAAGCCCGCGAGCGACTGCTTGACACCGGCGATTCTGGCCTCGAGTTCGGCGTTCTCCTGCCGGCGGACCAGTCCCGGGGATCGGATCAAGCGATAGCCGGCTTCGGTCTTCTCCCATTCGGCATCCATCGCTTGGGAGATGCGGGGCATCAGGTCGCGAACCGTCACGTCGGTCACCGAGAGCAGGAGGGGCTCCGCACCGAGTTTCGCTCCGGCCTCGAAAGTGACGCCCGACGCCTCCGAGAGGCGGGCGAGGGCGGACTTGGCGTTCTCTGCGGGGAAACTGAGGCTCACCCGCTTGTCGAGGTCTTGGGCGAACGCCGGGACGGCCGCGATGAGCGGCATGATCGAAAGCAAGAGTTTTCTCACGTTATCTCTCCGAACAGACTTGAGTACCCGGTGGGGGGCGGCCCAGGTTTCCGATCCGAGCCGGACCTAGGACCTTCGGCTACATCCAGCCGGGGCGGAACTTGGGGCGAAGCAGCGCATCGAACTCAGGCTTGCCGGGTACGCGCATCCGGCGGGCGTCCCACTCGACTCGGGGGCCATCGGCCCAGATGGCGAGATTGCCCAGGAGGACGGTCTCGGTCAGCTTGCCGGCGTAATCCGGGAAGTTGCTGCGGGCCGGCTGGCCGCCGAGGGCGGCGCGCGCAAACTCGGCCATGTGCCCGGGCGATTCTTCGAAGGCCACCTCGGGAATCGATCCTCCTCCGCTGACGCGGAATTCCATGTTGTTGCTATCGGGGCTGAAGATCGTCGCTTTCTCGCAGACGACGATCACGCCGTTTTCGCCGTAGGTGAACTCCCGGGCGAGCGCGGGGTCGGGCCGCTTGCCGCCGTCGTACCAGTGCAGGGTGTAGGCGGGGCGCCCGTCTTTGGCGGGGAACTCGTACTGGACGATCGCCCATTCAGGGAAGACGTCGCGGTCGTGCCCGCTGGTCTGGGCCTGAACGGCAACGGGATCGGCGCAGCCGAGGGCCATGAAGGGCATGTTGAAGATGTGGCATCCCATGTCGCCCAGCGCTCCGGTGCCGAAATCCCACCAGCCGCGCCAGTGGAAGGGATGGTAGCCCTCGCCGTAGTCGCGCTCGGGGCTTGGGCCGAGCCATAAGTCGAAGGCGACCTCTTTGGGAGGATTCGCCTTCGGCGGCCGCTTGTGGCCTTGCTTCCACCAGTTGCCGGCGCGATCGGTCCAGAGGTGGATTTCCTTCACGTGACCGAACTCGCCGAGGGAGATGGCGGCGGCGGCTTTACGCATCGGCGAATGAGAGGTGCTCTGATTACCCATTTGGGTGGCGAGCTTCTTCTCTCGGGCGATCTTGGCGAGGAGGCGGGCTTCGGAAATCGAGTGGGTGAGCGGCTTCTCGCAGTAGCAGTGCAGGCCGAGTTTCATCGAACGAACCGCCGCCGGGCCGTGATGGTGGTCGGGTGTGCTAATCACGACGGCATCGAGGCCGTCCTTCATGGCTTCCAGCATGACCCGGTAATCGACGAAGGCGGTTGCGCGGGGGTGCTGAAGGATGCCCCGAGCGAGTTCGCGGGCGTCGGTATCGCAAAGGGCCACGATGTCGCCGAAGCGAGCGGCCTCTTCCATGCCGCTCCAGCCTTTACCGCCGACGCCGATGATGCCGAACCGCAGCCGTTTGGCGGGCTCCCGACCGGACGGCATGCCGAGGACGGGCCCCGCGACGAGGGCCGCGCCGGCAACCGCGGCTCCCTTGAGGACATCCCGTCGGGTGATGGAACGATTCGGATCGTGGCTCATAGGGCTAGTTTGCACTCAGAAGCGGGCGCCGAACATGAGTCCGGGCGATTTCCCTTCGATGAGATAGACGCCGGCGATGTAGTGCCCGAATCCTTTCGTGATGAAGGGATGCGTGTTGTGGCCCTCCCACTGAAGCCCGATCGTGATCCGGTCTGCGAACTCGAGCTTGAAGCCTCCCACCGGGTGCGTATGGCTTTCGTTCGTGCGATAGCCTAGACCGATGAAGGCGTTGACCTGGAGTGCGCCAAGTTGGAAATTCTTCTCCGCGGTGGCCGAGAAGCCCGGGTTGCCGGTGCCGATCCCCTGTACTCCGGCGCTGGCGTAGAATCCGGGCCACCGTTCGGTCTCGGCGGCTAAGCGAACCGAGGCGAGGTAGCGGAGGGCATTTTGCTTCCAGAGATGCGCCAGACCCAGCGAGATGCTCGGGGTGACCGAGTACCAGAGGAAGGTTTCGGCGGTTGTCACCGTCGTCGGCGCATAGACCGTGTTGATGAGCCACTTTCCGGGTACGGCCGAACCGGCCGCATAACCACCGGCGACTCACAACGGACAGCGGGCCTGGCCCGATTGGGGCGGCGGCTGCTCTTGTGCGACGGAGGCCACGCCGGCTGAGAGGGCCAGAATGGTCCAGAAGGCTCGCATCGTCGCCGATTATGGCCCCACCAGCGCGCGATGCGCCTGAACGCCACAATAGACCTTCGATGGAGACTATCCTCGTGATCGGGTCCGGCCCGATCGTGATTGGGCAGGCCGCCGAGTTCGACTATGCCGGCACGCAAGCCTGCAAGGCGTTGCGCGAGGAAGGTTATCGCGTTGCGCTGATCAACTCGAACCCGGCGACGATCATGACCGACAGAGAGACCGCCGACGTCGTGTACATCGAGCCGCTGAACGTCGACTTTTGCGAGAGGGTGATCGCCCGAGAGCGACCCGACGGGCTCTTGCCGACGCTGGGCGGCCAGACAGGACTGAACTTGGCGACGCAGCTCGCGAATGGCGGGGTGTTGGATAAATACGGTGTTCGGCTGCTCGGGACTCCACTCAGCGCGATCCAGCAGGCGGAGGACCGTGAGCAGTTTCGGCGTCTCATGCGCGAGATCAAGGAGCCGGTACCGGAATCCTGGATCATCGAGTCGCCCGATCAGCTCGAAGCGATCTTGGATACGGTCCCTTATCCCTGCATCATCCGGCCCGCATACACGCTCGGGGGAACCGGAGGAGGCATCGCCGAGGACCGTGAGACCCTTTGGGAGACCGGCCTCAAGGGACTCCAACTCAGCATGCGCAGCCAGATCATGATCGAGCGCAGCCTGCTCGGCTGGAAAGAAGTCGAGTACGAGGTCATGCGGGACTCCAAAGGGAACTGCATCACGATCTGCAACATGGAGAACTTCGACCCGATGGGCGTCCACACCGGCGACTCGATCGTGGTCGCCCCGTCGCAGACCCTTTCCGACATCGAGTACCACATGCTCCGGACGGCGTCGCTCAAGATCATTCGTGCGCTGGGTATCGAGGGCGGCTGCAACGTGCAACTGGCGGTCAATCCCAATGGCTTTGACTACTACGTGATCGAAGTCAACCCGCGAGTTTCGCGCTCGTCGGCATTGGCTTCGAAGGCCACCGGCTATCCGATCGCGAGAGTGTCGGCCAAGATTGCCGTCGGGCGGACCCTCGACGAGATCGAAAATCAGGTGACCGGAACCACGAAGGCCTGCTTCGAACCCGCGCTGGACTACTGCGTGGTGAAGATCCCGCGCTGGCCGTTCGACAAATTCCCGAACGCAGATCGCAGCCTCTTCACCCAGATGAAGGCGACGGGCGAGGTCATGGCGATCGACCGGTCCTTCGAAGCGGCCCTCATGAAGGCGGTGCGCGGCCTCGAAATCCGCCAAAAGGACCTCAAGCATCCCAAGTACGAATCCATGGACGACGACGGTCTTCGGCGCGCGATCGCCAAGCCGACCGACGAGCGCCTCTGGGCAGTCGCCGAGGGGCTCCGGCGCGGATGGGGGGTGGAGGAGGTCAACCGGCTCAGCAAGGTCGATAAGTGGTTCCTTCAGAAGATTTCCCATCTCGTGGGAATCGAGCGCAGGCTGGTCGAAGCGGGCAAGCTCCGCGGGGAAGGCGAAGACCTCTCGAGCCTGATCGCCGAGGCTTTTCTCATCGGGTACCCCTCCGCTTCGATCCGACGCCTTCTCGGTGTCGAATCCGACGACTCACCATTCGGTCAGGTTGCGAAGGCAGAGATCGAGCGGCAGAAGATCATGCCCGTGTTCAAGATGGTGGATACGTGTGCCGGCGAGTTCGAATCGCAAACGCCTTACTTCTACGGCACGTTCGAAACGGAAGACGACGCCCTGGAGCTGCGGAAGGCGACCTAGCTTTCGGCCCGCGGGAAGGCGACCGACCGGCGGTATAAGCCATCCCTCTACCGTTACTCGAATACGGTGCCGCCTCCGCCCTTCTTCTCGTCGTCCCACTTGATCGACTTGAGCATCGCGTCCCAGGTGCGAACGTAGTCGTCGAAAAACTGGGGCATCGCGTAGAAGGTGAACCAGTAGCCGGTGGTGCCCCGCATGTAGCGGATCGACTTCATCCGGAACTTCTCGCGAATCTTGCCGTGCTCGTCTTGGTTATGGAAGGTGAAGGTGTGCACCCATGCCTTGCCGCCCATCCAGTCGACTTCCTCGTACTTCTCTTCCTTGTAGCCCGTCGCGGTCACCCAGCTTCTGCGGCCAGCATCCGACCACTCCTTGAGGCTGTCGCCTTTGGTGTTGCGATAGACCGAGATGAAGGCCTTGATGATCGCGGTAGGCCGGCGGGTTTCGATGAACTGGACCAGCATCGCGGTCTCCTTGTTCTTCTCCTCGACCGGGACCGTCATGAAGGCCTTTGCCGTCGAGATCGTAAACTTGCCGCCGTAGCTGTAGTAGTCGTCGGGGAGCCCGACCCGGTCCACCTGGGCATGGGCCGCGGCCGCGGCCAATACGGGAAGCCATGCAAGGGATTTCATTATCGACCTCTCTCTGGTGCTGACGGCCGGGGCGCCGTGGGGTTTTGCAGACTTGTTCGCTCCAAGCGCACCTTGCCGATTTCGATGACGATCGGCCAGCCCCTGCTATCGAGGATCGCCAGGGTACCGTCGCCGGCGACCCGATGACCGTCGACTTTCGCGCCACCGATTTCGACCGACGTCGGCCCCTCGTAGACGGACTCCATCAGCTTCCAGCGTGCCTCGTTGAGGTCGAACTGATAGAAGGTCGACTTGTCGCCCTTCTTCGGTGTCTCGCGCACGAACCAGAACTCGCTCTTGACGACCCGCGGGGCCGAGCGCGTGAGTTCGACCGATTTGGTGGTGGACTTGCCTTCCTTCTCGATCGTGAGGTCCGCGCCGATTTCGTCGAATGTCGCCATCCGGATTTCGAGCCGGCGTCCCTCAGTGTCCAGGGTCTCTTGGATCTTCCGCACCGGGTTGCCGATCCAGTCGTAAACAGATTCCGACCGAACGCGAACCGACTTTGCTCCTTCCAGAGCGAACTTCAGGTCGATGAGTATTTGCTTGCCGCCGTCGGGGAGAACCTTGTGGAAGTACGATCCTTCGCCGGAGGGCTTTCCATCGACGAGCATCCGAAGCGCGATCGGCTTGGGGTCGTCGGCGAGGCCCCATCCGAGCGCGAACAGCGCGATTACGTTCATACGGTTACCGACTCCGATAGCAGTTTAGCCGCCATGACTCCAGCCTCGTAGGCCAGTTCGACACGTCCTCCGGTCACGCCGTCGCTGGCGACGAGCACCCGGCTTCCGGGGCGGTTGACCGATTCGAAGGTCGTAGTCGTCTCTGGCTGGCTATACCGCCAACGCTTGACTTCGGCAGCGTCCGGCGTTCCGAAGTTCGGTCCATAGAGTCGTTCGATCTGAGAGACGGTGTCTTCGATAATCGCTAAGTCGGGGCTGTCGAAGAACTGGCGACTGTAAGCAGGCCCGAGTTGGGCGACCATCGCCGTGTGCCCGGCGGGCGCGCGGAAAGGACACTTGACCGATTCGAGACTCAGCCAGGTGAGAGGGTGGCGCTGCTCGGTGTCGATGATCGCGTGGTATCGGACCTCGGGCATCTCCGCGGCAAAGCCGAGGAGGACGCTGAGACAGGGCCGGTACCGCACGTTAGCGAATCGGCGCGTCTCGCCGATCGTGGCGAGCAGCTCTTCGGATTGAGGGATCGGAGGCGTGAGGATGACTGCGTCGAAGGATTCGCCGAACACTTCGACTCCGCTGTTCGTCGCTCGGAGGCGGTCCACCGTCGATTCCAGACGGACTTCCAGCCCCTCGGCGAGCAGCTTGGGGAACTTCGTGTTGCCGCCGAGATAGGTGTAGCGCGGCACCTGGCTGCGGGCCATGTCGCCCGGAAAGATGCGGCCGTACTGATGCGCATAGATCGGCTTCTCGACCAGGACGAGTTCGGACGTATCGAGTTCATGGAGCATCACCTGCTCGATGCTCTTGCCGCGAGGCGCGATGCTGGTTGCGCCGGTGTCGAACGTATATGGCCCGACTCGTCGGGTGGCGACCCTCCCGCCGAAGCCCTTCGACTTTTCGTAGATAACGACGGAGTGCCCTTGGCGATGAAGGTCGCGTGCGGCAGCAAGTCCGGCGACTCCGGCGCCGACGATGGCGATTCTCAATTCCTCATCTCCCGCACAGGGTTACCTCCCGGCCCTGCGGTTACGCGTGCCGGGAGGTCGATCGGAGGCAGTGCCCTCACTTCGCGAGTAGCTTCTCGACGGTTGCCCGGAACTCCTTGAACGACTCCGGCGAGTAACCGACCTTCACCTTGACGACCTTGCCATCGCGGTCGATGAGGACCACATGGGGGATGCCGGAAACGCCGAAGGGAGTGTAGCTGGCCCGATCGGTATAGATGACCGGCCAGTCCATTTGGTGCTCCTTCATGAAGTCGGCCATCTTGGCAAACTCGGTGTCCTTCGGCATGTCGCGCTTTTCGACGTTCTCGCGCTGGTAGTAGCCGTAGTACGTCGTTACGCCGATCATCTCGAGGCCCTTGGACTTGTTGGCATCGTACATCGCCTTCATATCAGGGAACGAGCGGATGCAGGGGCCGCACCAGTGGGCGAAGAAGTCGAGGATGACGACCTTACCCTTGAGCGTTTCGAGGCCTTTGTACTCGCCGTAGCCTCGCTCGCTCGGCATTGGAGGGCTCATCACGCCGATCATCGTGTATTGAGTTTTCGACGAGGTCAGCCGCTTGGCCATCGCGCCGTTGGGGTCGTTCATGACCTTAATGGCGTCGTCGAGCGCCTTCATGGCATCGTCCTTGCGGTCGAGGCCCATCAGGATTTCGGCTCGAGCATTGGCGAGAGAGGCCCGGGCATTGTCGGCCATGCCTTTCTCTTGGTCGGTGGTGAATTCTGCGAACGGCACCTTCTTCTCGACGTCGTCGAGAGCCTTGAGCGCGGCCTCTGCGCCCTTCTTCGACTGAATCGTATCGGCATAGGCGCCGGCGGTAACGATCGCGAGCGAGATTGCGGCCTGCTTGGTATCCGGAGAGACCGTGGGCAGCATCATCGCGAGCATGTCGCCCTCTCCGAGGCGATTACAGGCCGACAGCATCAAGTTTTCCGCGGCATACCGCGACTTCGGGTCGGGATTCGTAGTCAGGTACTTCTTGGCGAGGTCGCAGGTGTCCTGATCGCGCTCTGCGAGCTGGGTGACGCGGGCCCAGGCAAGAGCCTTCGAGGGCTCGATCTTGGCAAGATCGATTTCCTTCAGGGCCTTCTCGGCAATCGCGATGCACTCTTTGTTGATGGCGGCCGTGTCGATCGGCTTCTGGGCGTCGCGCGCTTCCTTGATCTTGGCCGCTCGATGCGCGGCAACGTCTTTGACCACCTGTTCGGGGTCGACGCTCTGGGCGAACGCCGCGGTAACGCCTACGGCGAGAGCCAGAATCATGAGTAAACAGCGTTTCATGAAAACCTCCGGTCCCCTCTAACTTACCACGCGGGGCCGGTGATTACGCTGATTTTGCCGACCGGAGGATTACCGGGTTCGCCCGTGCGTCATCTCGAGCGCAGTCGAAGGATCGTCCTGTACGCATCGCAGCCCGACGATCCCTCGGCTCCGCTTCGGTCCGTTCGGATGACGGGGAAGGGGGCGCGTGATCCATCCTGCTCCCTCGGCTATAATTCTGGGCGGCGCGGAGTGGTGTCCGAGTGGTCGAAGGAGCGCGATTGGAAATCGCGTATACGGCAACGTATCGTGGGTTCGAATCCCACCCGCTCCGCCAGATTGTCCGTCATGCGCGTTCAGGCCAGCCCCGAAGACATCGCCGTGCGCGATGCGGTGATGAGCGCCGTCCTCGCGGCGATCCGGGCCGGCGAGGTGATCCGCCTGCCGAGCCCTGGCGAAGTAAGCCGTTTCGCTGGGTCGGTCGGGGAGTTTCGTTACCGGTTCGAAGGCGAAGAGGACCTGCTCCACCTGAGCATCGAGCGAGACGACGGAGGCGTATGCTCGCCCGAGTCGGGGCTTGGCGTTGCCCATTTTCTAATGCCCGATCTGCCGGCCGGTCTTACGTGGCTCAAGCCCGGCGAGTTCTCGCAGCATCTCTACTTCGGGCACGACGACTTGCTGCGTGCGGTCGAGTCGGCCAGGTGAGCCTGGGTATTGTTCGGGCGTGATGGTTCGAACCTTGTTCTGTTCGCTCGGTGCGCTCGCCTCGTCAGGCCTCCTCGCCCAACTCGGTGAGGAGAAGTTCATCTCGCCACCCCGAGAAATAGCCGATCTCGTGACCGCGCCTTGGTGGTCGAATCTCAACCCGAGCAACTTCGGACCCGGTAGGCCGAGGGCTCTGGTGGCGATTTCGGATGGCCAGCCGACGATCGCCCTGCTTGCGCGGCGGTTCTATAACCTGGGCGGTGTGGTGGTCGATCCGATGGCCTATCGAGAGAGGTCCATCAACGTGCGCCGGACGGGAGCCTACGAGATCTGGGACCTCGGTTCGGGCGCGAAGGTCCGCATCGGGGTACCCAACGCGAGCCTGGGCTCGGCCGAATGGTCACCGGACGGATCTCAGATCGCTTTCCTCGCCCACTTCGACGACGGCAGCCGAGTCTGGGTCGCCGACGCCACCACCGGCAAGGCTCGCCAGGTTTCCGCCCGCCGGGCCTTGACGACGCTCTCTTCCCGACTCCAATGGACGGACACAGGCAGGGCAATTGCAGCCATCTTGGTGCCTGAGTCCGGGACCGCAGCCCCGGAGCCTCCTCCAATCCCCGAGCAGCCGATCGTCCGGCTGACCGATCCGCGCCGCAACTCGCTCCGGACCTACCGAAGCCTACTCGAAACCGCGTCGGACCAGGTTCTGTTCGAGCACTACACGACCGGTCAGCTTGCCGTCGTCGATTTGGGAGGCAAGGTCCGCAGCGTTGGTGCGCCCGCGATGATCCGCCAGTTTAGCGCGGCTCCCGACGGCAGCGCCTTCCGCGTTACCACGACCCTCAAGCCATTCTCTTACATCGTGCCGGCGAGCCAGTTCGGACAAAAGGAAGAGCTTTGGGGACTCGACGGCAAGGTCATCGCCGAATTGAGCAAGCGAGAACTGACTTTCGACGATCCGACTCCTCCCGATCCCCCGGCTCCCGGGCCGATAACGCCCGGTCAGCCCCGGGGTGGACGAGGAGGGGCGCCAACCCGACCCGACGACAAACGCCTTCTGTCGTGGCGGCCCGATGGGAAGGGGCTTTCGTACCTCCAGATGGAGCCCATGCCCCCGCGCCCAGAAGGTGCAGAAGGGGAGCAGCCGCAGCCTGTCGCGCAGCCGCCACGGCGCAAAGACCGCGTCATGCAGTGGCTCCCGCCTTACGGGCCCAACGACGCTAAAGTCGTGTATGAAAGCGATTCGACCATCGCCAGCGTCCGCTATTCCCCCGACTGCCAGACACTCTTCATCACCGAGACCCGTGCGCCGACGGAGACGATGTTCGCCGTCAAGCTATCCGAGCCAACCAAGAAGTACACGATATACTCACGTTCGATCGCAAACCTCGGTGATACCGCGACCCGGGTCGGGACCCTCGTCAACGTCGCCGGGCCCGCTGGAATCGACGCGGTTCGCATTTCGGCGGGCGGCCTCATCTTCATGAGCGGCGTGCAAACGCCGCAGGATCCGACCCAGGAGGCACCTCGCCCCTACCTCGAATCAATTGAGATAGCGACAGGGAAGAAGGAACGCCTTTGGCAAAGCTCGGCCGACTTCTACGAGCAGTTCCAGGCAATCCTCGACGACGAGGGTCAGCGGATTATGATCCGGCGTGAATCGGCGACCGTGGTGCCCGACACCTACGTGCTCGACCTGGTAAACAAGGGCGAGACCAAGATCACCGCGAACCAGAACTTCGCCCCGAAAGTCACCGAAGCCACGCGGGAGCGGTTTCAAGTCACTCGCCCGGATGGTTTCAAGTTCTGGGTGGAAGTGATTCTCCCGAAATGGGCCTTCAAGGGAATGCGGCTTCCTGCCATCTTCTGGTTCTATCCGGCCGAGTTCGCCAATCAGCGCGCCTATGACGACCGCCAGCGGAACTACAACAAGAACGATTTCCCGAACCTCGGCCCGATGTCGATCGACTACATGGTCACCCGAGGCTATGCGGTCGTGAAGCCCGACTGCCCGATCGTCGGGCCGACGCCGACCACGAACGACCTCTACGTGAACGACCTGCGCAACAACCTCTCCGCTACCATCGACGAACTCGACCGTCGCGGCTACATCGATCGCCAGCGTCTCGCCATCGGGGGCCATAGCTACGGGGCGTTCAGCACGCTCAACGCGATGGTCCACACGCCATTCTTCAAGGTGGGGATTGCGGGCGACGGCAACTACAATCGCACGCTGACGCCCTTCGCGTTTCAAAACGAGAGCCGGCGGTTTTGGGAGGCTCGTTTCACCTACCAGGAGATGTCGCCGCTCTTCTATGCCGAACGGCTGACCGGCGCGGTTCTCCTGTATCACGGGATGGACGATCAGAATATCGGAACCGACCCGGTCAACTCGGTCAACATGTTCCTCGCCCTCGAAGCGTTGGGCAAAACCGCGGCCCTCTATATGTATCCGTACGAAGGGCACAGCCCGGTCGCCCGCGAGTCGCTCCTGGACCTTTGGGCGCGATGGGTGGAGTGGCTGGACAAGTACTTGCAAGCCCCGAAGTGACCATTTGGAGTGCGCGGGCTCGACCGCGCTTTCGAGGAGCCCGATACCGAGGACCTCACCGCGATCCAAAAGCGCGGTCGAGCCCGCGCACTCCAAACAGCTGCCGCTACCGGTCCTTGACCTTCGGCGGAGGCGCGGCCTTGGGCTCGGCAAGCTCGGGCTCGATCGGAGCCGGATGCATGATCGGCGCGGCCGAGGGCGCGGGGATCGACTTGGGTCCTTCCCCGAGGCCCTTGAGTTTCTCCACGACGTCGAAACCAAAGACCTGCTTCAGTTGCTCGGCGAGGACCATCAGGCGGCCCGGGTTGATCGAGCCTTCACTGTTCAGGCGGTTGTCGATGACGGTGATCTTGTCGATCGGGGTGTCGCTGATCGTCGCCGTCAACTGGCGGATGATCGGTTCGATCTTTTGAAGGAGAAAGATCTCGCGGGCACTGTCTCCGGCATGAGCCCAGCTTTCGGCGAGAGTCCGCAGGGCTTCCGCGCGGGCTTTCCCTTCTTCGATGATCGGGGCGACGGACGCCCGCGCGGTGGCCTCGGCGGCTTCGCATGCGGCCTTTGCGGGACGAATCACATCGGCTTCGAGTCGGGAGCGCACTTGCTCGATTCGGGCCCGCTGGACGAGAACTTCCGCGTTTGCCTGAGCGACTGCGGCGGCGACGGTCGCGTTCTCTTCGGCTACCAGCGCCTCGCGCCGCGTGGTTGCGTCGGTCAAGCGCTTTTGCGCATCGGCCTTGGCGACTTCGATCTTGGCGGTGATTTGGGCCTGCACCTCGCGTTCGAGGTTCTCGGAAGAGGCGACGATCGAGTCGGCTCGGGCGACCGCCTCGGCGATGCGGGCGCCACTGACGGTTTCCGCGTTCTTCTTGCGTCCGATCGAGTCGAGATAGTGGACGTCGTCTTGAACGTTCTGGATCTTGAGCGTGTCCACGACCAGTCCGAGCGCGGTCATGTCCTGCTCGACTTCTTGGACCAGCCTCTCGGAGAACAGGGCGCGGTCTTCGTTGATTTGCTCGGGTGTAAGTGTGGCGATTACGCCGCGGAGCGAGCCTTCCAGCGTCGCTTTGGCGATGCCGACGATCTCGTTGCGTCCCTTGCCCAGAAACCTTTCGATCGCGTTATTAAGCAGCGGCTCGTGACCAGCGATCTTCACGTTTGCGACGCCCTGAACGTTGAGCGGAATGCCGCCCTTTGCGTAGGCGTTGGTGGCGGTCAGGTCGATGACCATGTTCGTGAGGTCCATCCGCGCAACCTGCTGAAAAATCGGGTTGCGGATCGCAGTACCGCCTTTGACGAGGCTGTACCCGAAGGAGCGCTCACCCATCCTGCGTCGTCGTCCGCCGTAGAACACGAGGACTTCGTTCGGAGCGCACGTGTAGATGAGGTTCTTCACCCCCGCCGCAAGCAGTAGGAGGAGGGTCAGGATGACGCCGAAGACGATAAGTAGAGGAATCACTTCTGCTTCTCCTGTCCGGAGATGGTTCCGGGGATGTCGATGCCCGTCGTCTTTTCGATCGCCGCGAAGACGGTATCGAGCATGGCAGGATAGTTGCCGACGTAGTTCGCGAGGGTCGCCCCGTCGCCCGAGTCGACGATTTGGATGCCGTCGATCTTGACCTTCGTCACGCCCGCGGCGGCGGAGGCCAGGATCTTTTCGATGTCCTCGATGAGCGCGATCTGGAGGGCGGTCGGCCCGGCCTCGCGCCAGGCATGATTCAGCAGTTCCAGGGCTTCGGCGACCGCCTTGCCCCGTTCCCGAATAACGGCTGCATCGCCTCGGGCTCGGAATTCTCGGGCTTGGCGCTCGGCTTCGGCAGGGAGGATGGTATCGGATTGCAACTGGATCGTCGCGAGTTCTGCGCGGACTTTCTGCAGTTCCTGTTCAGCGGTCGCTCTCGCCTCACGGGCAGCGGCGGCGGTGCGCTCCTCCTGAGAGCGCACCTCGGATTCGAGCTCCGCTTGGATGCGCCGGAGGTCGTTGGTCATCCGGGCGATGTTGGCTTCGACATTGGCCTTAATGACGTTGGCCCGACCTTGGTTCTCGGCCTCAGCCTGCTCGGCGGCCCTCTTAGAGTTGCTCTCGGCGATCTCGGCTTCCCGGATGACGTTGGCGATCGCCCGGCGCCCGGTGGCGTCGAGATAGCCCATGTCGTCGGCCACGTGCTGGATCTTGAGCGTATCGACGTGGAGGCCGAGCTTGCTGAGGTCTTCTTCCGATTCCCGGCTAAGGGCCTCGGCGAACATGAGGCGGTCCTCGTTGACTTCTTCGGGGGTCAGAGTGGCGAGGGTGCCGCGCAGGTGGCCTTCGAGGGTTTCCTTGGCTACGCGCCGGATTTCGTTCGGATCGCGCCCGAGGAATCGCTCGATGGCATTCCCGACGACCCGGGAATCACTGCTGATCTTGATGTTGGCGATCGCATCGACGTGGAGGGGAATGCCACCCTTCGAATAAACGTTCCTGACAGTGATCGGCACCTCCATCGTGTTCAGGCTCATCCGGTCGACCTTGCCGATAATCGGGGTCCGCCAGCCGGTGCCGCCGAAGACCACGTTGAAGCCGCGGCGAGTGCCGTCCGGCATCCGGTAGGTGCGGCCCGAGAAGATGAGCACTTCATTCGGTGGGCAGATGAAGAGGAAACGCCTGACGATGGCGATGAGGATCAGAATGACAAAGACGCCGATGATCCCGTAAATCACGGGCCAAATCCACATCGGCAGCGTGATCGGGTCGGGCTGGGCCAAGAGTCGCAAAGGTTCCATGGCTACGCTATGTTATACAGTTTCGACAATTCTTGGGATTCAGGTCGAGGGGCGATAGCCGTCGGGGTGGCTCTGACGCCACTTCCAGGCGTGATCGACGATGGTTTCGAGGTCGGCAAACTCGGGAGCCCAGCCCCAATCTCGTCTAATCCGGTCGCTGGAGGCGATCAGCACCGCGGGGTCGCCCTCGCGGCGCCCGACGACCTCCTGGGGTATCGGCTGGCCCACGACCCGCTCGACGGTGTCGATGACTTCGCGAACCGAGAAGCCCCTGCCGTTGCCGAGGTTGTATTGACGGCTCTCGCCCCCGTCACGCAGGTGGCGGATCGCGAGGAGATGCGCCAGGGCGAGATCGCACACGTGGACGTAGTCACGGACGCAGGTCCCGTCGGGGGTGTCGTAATCGGTGCCGAAGATCTTGAGACCGGGAGTTTGGCCGAGCGCAGCGAGAATCGTCGCGGGAATGAGGTGTGTCTCCGGGTCGTGATCCTCGCCGAGGACACCGGCAGGGTCCGATCCGGCGGCATTGAAGTAGCGCAGACAGACGCTCCGGATGCCATAAGCGCGATCGTAGGAGGCGAGCATCCGCTCGACTGCCAGCTTGGTGTCGCCATAGGGGCTGGTCGGGTTCTTGGGGTGTTCCTCGTCGATGGGGACGTATTCCGGCTCTCCGAAGATGGCCGCGGTCGAGCTGAAGACGAGGCGGAGGACTGCGCATTCGCGCATGGCGTCGAGCAGGTTGAGGACGCCGACGAGGTTGTTCCAGTAGTACTCGGACGGCTGGGCGACGCTCTGGCCGACCATGATGTAGGCGCCGAAATGCATCACGGTGTCGATAGAGTTCTCCTTCAGGGCGCGAACAATGTCCTCGCGGCGACGGAGGTCTCCCTCGAACAGCCGCGAGCCCTGAAGGGCCTGTCGGTGGCCGGTTTCGAGATTGTCGAAGACAAGGTGAGGCTCGCCACGGTCGCGGAGGAGAGCCAGCATGTGGGAGCCGATGTAACCGGCGCCTCCGATGACCAAGATCATGGGCGGAATCTACCTGAGCACATCGTCGTTTCGGCTGGGGGTGGCCGAGGCTGGGAGAAACGGCGGCACTCCGGGACCCCTCCCGGTTCGCTTCGCTCACCGATCTCCCCGCTGCGCGGAGAGGTGTCTGCAGAAAGTTACGGCGCGACGCCGAGGGCTAGCCGACGAGGAAGTCGCTCGTGGCGATCGGAAGGGCAACCGGACCATCGAGAGCCTTCTCGATCACCGGGCAATACGGAAACACCCGCCGGGCGAGGAATGCTGGATGCCCGTCGCGGTCTTGGATTTCTCCGACCACGGTCACATACGGCGAGCAGACGATCGCGTGTCCGTCCCGGCGGTAGACGGCATCGAAGCAGGTGACGTTCAAGAGGCCGGTCTCGTCCTCGAGATCGAAAAACACTACCCGCTTCCCGCTCGGAGTAGGCGGGAAACGGAGCCGGATCGGGTTGCCGACGAGGATCGCCTTGCGTCCGGGTGAGATCGACTTCGCATCACGGGTAGTGACGCCGCCCCGGGATTCCACTCGCATTCTTTCGAAGGCCATGAGGTGGCTGTGGACGTCGAGTCCCATCGCCGTGCGCTCTCGAATGGCTCTTTCCTCGGCGCTGAAGTCGGGGATCGTCAGGTCGAGAGTCTCTTCGGGGAATCCTGGGAGCGTCGGCGGGGCGGCGGCGATCGCGAGAGCCGAAGGAATTGCCCACAGCATCGCGCGGCGATTCGCCCCCAGTCCGTCGAGTGCTCCGGAGAGGATCAACTTCTCCAACTCGTCGCGATCGGGGCGGACGCGGCGGACAAACTCGAAGAACGAACCGAAACGTACACAGTCGGCTCGCTCGCGCAAAAGCCGTTCTTTCGTTCCCGACGAAAGGCCGCCGATCTGCATCAGCCCCACCCGGATGCCGCCCGAGGGTACGACCAGTCGAGGCTCGTCCCGGCTCTCGACGGCTTCCACGGTGAAGGCATCCTCGCTGTGATTGACGTCGGGCGGAAGGATGACTACCCCGCGCTGCCTGGCCTCGTTGGCGATTGTGCATGGGCCGTAGTAGCCCGCGGGTTGCGCGCTCAGCAGCGAGGCGAAATACTCGGCGGGATAGTTCTGCTGGCAGTGGATCGAGCGAAGCGAAATCTCGGCAAACGCAAGGGCGTGCCCCTGCGCGAATCCATACCCCTTGAATCCGGCGATCAACTCGAACACATGCTCGGAGACCCTTACTTCGAATCCCCGCGATCGCATCCGCGCCAGAAGTTCGTCGCGGATGACGTACCCGTAGTCTTCGCGCCGGCGCTTGTGAATCTTGTCCCGGATGTCTTCCGCCTCGCCGGAACCATATCCGCAGAACGCCTGGAGGAGCTGGTCGATCTGCTCCTGGAAGACGACGATCCCATAGGTGCACCCGAGAATGCGTTCCAGTTCCGGATGCTCGAACGAATACGGTTCGAGTCCTCGACGCCTTCGTATGAGCAGGTTGATTTTCACCGCTCCTCCGACTCCTGGACGGATTCCTGCCTGTACGAGACTGGCATCGTGCAGGTTCTCGGTTCGGAGCCGCATGTGCGCTTGTCGCATCGCAGGCGATGCGGACTGGGGGATCCCGATCAATTCTCCCGAGCGCATCGCCCGGTAAGTTTCCTCGTCGTCGAGCGGAATGTTTTCCACGCGGAAGTCCGTTCGTTCGGGCTCCTGGGAAAGCCGGATCCGTTCTTGGGTGCCGGAGAGGACGTCCTGCCCTCGCAGGCAGAGGATGTCGAACTTGTCGAAGTAATGCTTGGCCGAGCGTTTATCCCATTGGATAATCCGCAGATGCTCCTCGCCGGCTTCGGAGGCGGACCACATCACGGGGACGGTCTCGCAGAGCGGTCGATCGGAGATGACGACCCCCGAGGAGTGGGCGCGCACGTTGCGTGGAACGTCCGCAAGCATGTCGGCGAGGCGGAAGACCCATCGGAATCGCTCGATGGGGATGTGGCTGTCTCGCAGTTCCGGCTTCTGGCGAATGGCCTCCTGCAGATGCTCGGGAGAAACCCCACCATGGATTCGTTTGGCAAGGAAGCCGATCACTTCGCTCGGGATACCGAGGGCCTTGCCAACTTCCCGGACGATCCCCCTCACGCAAAACGCCCCGAATGCGGCGACGGTCGCCACCCGTTCCTTGCCGTACTTTTCCGAGAGATAGTTGCGGATGTCGTCGCGCCGCTTGGCTTCGAAGTCGATGTCGATATCAGGCCGCTTGCTGCCGTCGTCGGGGAGGAAGCGATCGAAATGCAACCGATGACGATAGGCGTCGATCCGGCTCAGTCCGAGACAGTACGCCACCGCGGAATCGACCACCGATCCCCGTCCGCTGAACAGAATGCCTTGGCTCCGCGCCCAATCGCACGCGTCCGCGATAGTGAGGAAGTGGCCGGCAAAGTTGAGTCGGATGATCCGTTCGGTCTCCATCTCAAGGCGCTTTTCGAGGGCTTTCGGAATCTTTCGATGGCGCTCTCTCGCTCCTTGCCATATCGCCGCGCGAAGTGCCTCGGCTTCGTCTTCGAACAGACGAGGAAGACGAGTCCGACTCGGCAGCACTTCGGGGTCGCACCTAGATGCAATGGTCAGCGTATTGCGAAGAAGGTCCGGTCGGTCGGCGAAGAGGGCTGTCATCTCCACGGGATCCTTGAAGCAGCGCTCGGCATTCAGGGAGCGGAGCGGGACTTCCTGAGCCTGAGGCTGGCTCGGATTGCGCTGCGGCTTTCGTCCGATCACCTCGTCGACCGTACAGAGCGTCTCGCAGCAGACGAGGACGTCCTGAGCAGGGAACTGCCGCGCATCGACATGAGTGATCGCTCCACCGGCAAAGGCGGTCAAATCGAAATGCTCCGCCAGAGCGAGAAGCTTCTTCTCGACCATGATCTGCCACGGCAAGTACGAGCGCTCGATCTCGACGAAGACGGCGCTCCGACCGAACAGATCGACGAGCAGCTGGAGAGTCTGCTTTGCGCGATCTTCGTTGCGCGACATGAGCATGCGATCGATCGGACCGAGCGAACCACCAGTCAGGCAGAGAAGCCCTGAAACGTGGTCCGCGAGCCGATGCCACCGGCAAAGGGCCATCAAACGCGGCTCTTCGAGATGACAGCGAGTGACGAGGGTCGAGAGGTTGACGTACCCGATCTTGTCGCGAGCGAGGAGGACGATTTCTCCACCCTCTTCGAGTTCGAAAGACGCCCCGACGATCGGCTGTACGCCGATTCGCTGCGCCTCGTGGACGAATTCGACACAGCCGGCGAGAGAAAACGAATCGACGAGCGCTGCCGAGGGAGCGTCGATACGGGCGGCGTGGCGAGCGATCTCCTCGGCGAAGAGGACGCTGCGCCCGAACGAATAGCCAGAAAGCGCATGAAGCGGAGCAAAGGGGATGGGCTGACTCGAACGAACGATCTCGGGGATTCGATCCTCATAGCCGCAGGCGCGTGTGACCTTTTCGTCACGAAGCTTGCGTGGTCGAAGGGCAATCTCTTCGGTGTGGTTCTCTTGATAGGGTCGTGACCTCGATTCATCGATCAAGAGCGGCAGTTCGGTAACAATCTCGCGCCGAATCCCCTTTTCGTCGCGATACTGAACGATCTCCCGAGGGGGTTCGTCCGCCCACCATTCTCCCGCTTCGCGCCAGTGCGCGATGCGGTCAATGCCATCCAGTCGCATCTCGCCAAACCCTCAAAACGCGACGACGTCGGCTTTCTGGCACCTCGCTCGCCCGGACGATCGCTCCGGGAGGCAGCGCCTGGCCGATCTGGCTCACCGCGTGAACGGAGTCGTCGATTTCCTTCAGGCCGTACACCCCGAGAGATCGCTGGCGCACCGGAGCTCGCTCGAGCTGGGTGAGCCAGAGCCGAACACATTGGACATGGTTTTCGCTGTACGCGGGCTCGACTGCGCTTTGCTCGAACTCCGCCCACATGGAGTTGAGCGCTGCGATGATCCCCTGTGCGCTCTGGAGCGGTTTGGACCATCGACGCGCAACGACGATCGGATCGCCCTCCTCGAGGACGACGATCAGCCTCAAAGACTGCCCCACGCGGTCCCGAGCGACGAGTTCGGCTGCTGCCTGCCGGGCGAGCATCGCTATGCCCCGGAACAAAACCTCCCGATCTGCGCACCCGCCAGTGAAGTGGCGCCGCACCGAGAGCGAATCGGGAGGATATGTCGCCTGGACAGGCTCGCTCACTCCACCGCGAGCAGCTTCACAGATTCGGTTCGCTTCGAGCCCGAAGTGTCCCTTTAGGGCAGTGGGTGGGGCTTCTGCTACCGCCCCGATCGTCCGGTAGCCGAGGAACTCCAGCCGCTCACGAGTCTTCGAATCGACCGGCCTCAAGTGCGCGATGGGGAGCGAAGCGAGAAACCCGCGCGAATCCTCGATGAAAGGAATTCGTCCGCAGGGTGTTCCATGGGTCTCCACTGCGAGTCGCGCGAGCCACTTGTTCTTCGCGATCGCGGCTCTGGAGGAACTGCCCAGCCTGTGGATCAGGATCGATGCCACTTCTTGCGGATCCGGATGTTCCGACAGATCGAGAAATGCAGCATGATCTTCAGCAGGTTCGATCCGATTGGCAAACTCCACGCAGACGTCGAGCCAAGCCTCACGCGCCGCCGAATAGTCTTCTCGACGGTAGGTCACGAAGCGCACTGCGCTCGAGGTCGCGCGCGCCTCGGCGAGCGACATTCCGATCCGAACCCCCGCCCGTTGGGCAGCCTTCGTCGCGTCGAGCACGACCTTGTCGCGGTGTATCGCAACGCGATCCGTGTCCACCCCACCCAGCGCGCGCACATAGAAGGAGTCCGTGACAACGTACAAAATAGCATTCATACGTCTACTATTATAGGCGAGAACCCCGCCTTTCGCAAGTCCTGGTGTGACAAAATCGGTCCATGGCGGAACCGCCCGACCAGCCGCCGAAAGCCTCCTCGAGGTCGCGGCTCGGCAGAAAGCAAACCGTCGTTACCGGTGCGCTCCCCGGTCAGTCCAAGCGGAGCAACGCCAAGAAGAAGGATCGCAAGCCTCATCCCAGCCTCGACGATCTCGTCGAGCAGGTGCTCATCGACCCGGCCGTTCAAGGCGACATCCACCGCCACGCCATTCCTCCCCGCCAAGCGGTCTTCGGCCAACCAAAGGAGCAATTGCATCCCCGATTACGAACCAAGCTTCTTCAAATCGGCCTCTCGCGGCTCTATCGGCACCAGGCTCTCGCCCTCGATGCCGCTCTCTCGGGAAAGGACGTCGTCCTCGTTACTTCGACGAGCAGCGGGAAGACCCTCGGCTACAACCTGCCCGTCATCCAGACCTGCCTTTCAGAGCCTGCCGTTCACGCTATGTACCTCTATCCCACCAAAGCCCTTGCCCACGATCAGCTGCTGAAGCTCGAGCAGGTCCTCCCCGGCGAAGACCTCCGCGCCGGCGTCTACGACGGCGACACCGCGGCGGCCACCCGCTCGTTCATTCGGCGCAACGCGCAGATCGTCTTGACGAACCCCGACATGCTCCATATCGGGATCCTGCCCCAGCATGAAACGTGGTCGAAGTTCCTGCGTCGGCTGCGGTTCGTCGTGATTGACGAAATGCACGTTTACCGCGGCATCTACGGCTCGCACTTCGGTGGCATCCTACGCCGTTTGCTTCGCCTTTGCGATTGGTATGGGGTGCGGCCCCAAATCATCGCTTCGAGCGCGACCCTCGCCAATCCGACCGACCTCTTTACCCGACTCACTTCTCGAAGTCCCGTGGTGATCGACGAGGATGGCGCTCCTACTGGTAGGCGCACCTTGCTTCTGGTAAGTCCGTCCGGGCGCGATTTCTCCCTCGACGCGCCTCCGGAAGAGGAGCCGCTTCCCAAGCCCCGACCGAACGCCGTCGTCGCACATCTCGTCGCCCGACTGACAACGGCCGGAGCGCGTGTCCTGGCCTTCACCCGATCTCGCACGACGACCGAGATCGTCCTTCGCACCGCCCGGGGCAAGCTCGAAGCGATGGGAGGCAAGCCCGCTTCGATCGAGGGATATCGCGGAGGCTACACCCCTCGAGAGCGGCGAGACATCGAGAATCGCCTGCGCTCGGGCAAGGTTCACTCGCTGGTGAGCACGAGCGCGATGGAACTCGGTGTCGACATCGGCCATCTCGACGCCGTGATTCTCAATGGCTATCCCGGCTCCATCGCCAGCTTCTGGCAGCAGGTCGGGCGGGCGGGTCGAGGAACTCGGGACGCGCTCGCGATCTTCGTGGCCCACGACGACCCCCTCGAGCAGTATCTCGTTCGCTTTCCAGAGACCCTGCTGGGCGCCCCGATGGAGGCGGCGACCACCAATCCCGTCAATCCGAACATCCTCGGCCCCCAACTGTGCTGCGCGGCTTATGAGCGTCCGATAGCCCCGAGCGAACTCGAGCTCTTCGGAGACTCTGCGATCGGCGTCGCCGAGCAGCTCGAAGAGGAAGGAAGACTCGCATTTTCGGGGGGCCGTTTCTTCTGGACCGATCCGTCGCCTCCCGCTCCGCAATTCGCCCTTCGAGGTCTCTCGTCCGACTCCGTCCGTCTGGTGAGCCTCGGTGAGGAGATCGGCCAGATGGAACGGTGGCGAGCGGCGACCGAAGCTCACTCGGGGGCGGTCTATCTGCACCGAGACCGTAGTTTCGTCGTCACCGATCTCGATCTCGACCATGGCGAGGCGGTTCTCGAGGAACGAGACGTCGACTACTACACCCAGCCCATACTGCAATCGTCGGTGCATCCGCGACGCGAACTCGCCTCGCAGAATCGAGGCGAGTTCCGGGCAAGCCTGGTCCAGGTCGAGGCCTCGGTTCACCTCACCGGGTTTCGCGAGCTCTCGCTTTCCGGAGACGAGCCCATCGCTCACGAGGCGGCACAGGCGGAGGCGCTGACGTTCAGCACGGTCGCCGTGCGCATCGACCTGCCGCCGCTCGACGATGCCTCGCTTGGCCACGAGGTAGCCCCGGTCCATGCTCTCGAGCATGCGCTCATGGCCGTGGCGCCGCTGCTGGCGGGATGCGAGAGCGCCGACTTAGGGTCGGCTTGGTATGTCGTGTATGCCGAGACCCTGGCCCCCGCCCTGTTCGTGTTCGACCGCGCTCCCGGCGGCATCGGGCTCGCGGATCGGCTGTTCGAGGATTTCTCCCGCTGGCTGACCGCGGCGCGAACACTGCTGGCGTCCTGCCCATGTGCCAACGGATGCCCGGCGTGCCTGTTGAGCGCGCGATGCGAGTCCGGGAACCAGTACCTCGACAAGCGAGGGGCGCTCGATCTCTTGGATCGATTGCTCGGACCAGGCTAGCGTGCGCCGGTCGCCATGGCGTCCCGCACGCGTCGAAAGGCTCCTAGAGCGAACTCGAGGTCTTCTCGGCTATGACCGGCGGAAGGCATGGTGCGGATGCGTGCCTTGCCCCGCGCCACCGTCGGGTAGGCGATCGATAGGGCGTAGACGCCTTCGTCCCAGAGGCGGCGCTCCATCTCCTGCGCAGCTCCCTCGTCACCGACAAACACCGGCGTAATCGGCGTCTCGCTGCCCATCGTGTCGAATCCGGCCTCTTGGAGCGACCGCTTCCACCAATCGGCGTTCTCCCAAAGACGACGCATCGGCTCGGAGTCGTTCTCCATCACGTCGAGAGCGGCGATCAGCGCAGCTGCGACCATGGGCGGGTGAGCGGTGGAGAAGAGGTAGGGTCGGCCGCGGTTGATCAGCCAATCCTTGAGCAGGGCCGAACCGGCGATGTAGCCGCCGACGACGCCGAGCGCCTTGCTGAGGGTGCCCAACTGGATGTCTACCCGCCCGTAGAGATCGAAATGCGAGGCCGTTCCGGCCCCGTTCTTGCCGAGCACTCCGCTGGCGTGGGCGTCGTCCACCATGACGAAAGCGTCGTACTTTTCGGCGAGCTCGACGATGCGCGGCAAGGGAGCGATGTCGCCGTCCATGCTGAAGACGCCGTCGGTGATTATCATCCTCTTCTCGAAGTCCTGAGTGCGGGCGAGGATCTCCTCGAGGTGCCCCATGTCCTTGTGTCCGTACACGAACCCCTCGGACTTCTTGTACCGGGCCGGCGAGAGGCGCACGCCGTCGATGATCGAAGCATGGTTGAGTTCGTCGCTGATGACGACGTCTTTGTCGGTGAGCACAGCGGGGATGCAGCCGCTGTTGGCGGTAAAGCCGCTGGTGAAGACGAGCACGGCTTCCACCTTCTTGAACTTGGCCAGCCGCTGCTCGAGTTCGTCATGGACGCTCATGGTGCCGCCGATCCAGCGAACGGCCCCTGCGCCGACTCCCCACCTTTCGATCGCGTCGAGCGCGGCCTGACGTACTTTCGGATGATTGGCGAGTCCTAGGTAGTTGTTGCTGGAGAGGTTGACGACTTCCTTGCCGTTCATCCGCACCCGGCCCCCCGCTGGCGATTCGAGGATGCGCGGGACCTTGTGGAGGTTCTGCGCCTTGAGGTCTTCGATCTGGCGGCCGAGCCACGACTGGAGGTTCTGGTTCATCGCTTACTTCTTTTCGAACTTTCCGAGGATGGCCAGCCATCGTGTCCAACCTTCGGTTCGGGCCTTCTTGTTCGGCTCCTCGGCGTCCGGCTGCTCGCCCGAGCGCATGAACCCGTGGCCGGCACCGGTGTAGATCACCGGCTCGAAGATCTTGCCGGCCTCCTTCATGAGCTTTTCGCTATCCGGAATCGTGGCGTTCACGCGGTTGTCGTTGGCGCCGTAGAAGCCATAGATCGGGCATTGAATCTTGCCGATCGCGGCGGCGTCGGTGGGTCCGGTGCCATAGAACACGAAGCCTGCCGCCAGGTCCTTGCGCTCGGTGGCGAAGCGGAAGGTCTGGGTGCCGCCCCAGCAAAATCCTCCGACCGTAACGACCCCATTCGCGCTGGGGATCTTCTTGGCGTAGTCGCACGCGGCGTTCAAGTCGCTGGTGACCTGGGCGGGCGGGAGGGCGCTGATCGCTTCGCGAGCTTTGCCGACGTCCGCGAAGTCGATGGTCCGGCCCCCGCCCGGAGCCATGCCGGAGAGGAAGTCGGGGGCGATGGCGATGTAGCCCTTCTCGGCGAGCTGGTCGGCGACACCCATCACCCAGTCGGTCAGCCCCATGATTTCGTGGATCAGAACGACCACCGTCGCCTTGTCCTTTCGTTCGGGGTAGACGACGAAAGCCTTCACCTTGCGCGAGCCGCTCTGCAATTCCACCCATTCCTGGTGCCGGTTCGATTCGGCGAGCCGTTTTTTGGCCCAGTCCTGCCCGGTTTCGGGGCCATGCGAGGCATGCTCCAGCGATGGATCGGTCTTCGTGTGGGGTGTTGCGCTGCTTCCGGCGGGGTTGCCGCAGCCGACAAGGGCGGTAAGGAAGAGGAGTGCGAGTTTCATGCCTCTTCCTACCCCAAATCAGGCGGTCCAGACGTAGGGGTGCTCGTCGGTCAAAACTCGGCCATGAGCCTGGACTGCTTCGAGGAGGTAGTCCGGCAAGGTGAAGACTGCCTGGTGATACCTCGGAGTGTAATAGCGCGTCGCGACGCCACGCTGGGCGAACCGGCGGGCGATCTCTTCTTCGGCGAGGGCGAGGGGGTCGTACTTCTTGCTCGCCAAGACGAAACCCCACGGCATCATGAACGTGGTGACCATTCCCGTATAGCCGCGAACGTAGGGGAAAACGTCCTTCATTGCCTCGAGGGTCGCGATGTTGCAGGCAAAAAGCTCCGGATAGTTGGCGTTCGCGCAACCCGCCTGCATGGCGAAGATGCCGTCGTCGGAGAGCGCATCGGCGCAGATCTGGTAGTACTCCTTCGTGAACAGGTAGAGGGCCGGCCCTGCTTCGTGAGGATTGGTCAGGTCGCTGAGGATGACGTCGAAACCGTGCCCCTTCATGCCTTCCAAGGTCTTGCGCGCATCGGCGAAGATCAGGGTCGTCCGTGGGTCGTCGAACGCGCCCTGGTGCCACTCGGGCATGTGGACCTTGGCCATGTCGATGAGCTCTTCGTCGATGTCGATCATCACCGCTTCGGTCACGGTGTTGTGGCGAAGCGCTTCGCGGAGGGTCGCTCCCTCACCACCGCCGCAGACCGCCATCTTCTTCGGGTTCGGGTGGAGCACCATCGCTGGCTGGCTCATGCACTCGTGGAAGACGTGCTCGTCGAGAAGCGAGGTCTGTATGTTGTAATCGAGGAAGAGGGTCTTGCCGAAACGCGGTACCTCGGCGATCTGATACTCCTGGTACTGGGTCTTCCCTTCGACGATGAACTTCTCGATCGTGAAGAACCAGGTGACCGCTTCGGTGTGGGTCTCCGCGACGAACATGCCGGTGCTTTGCTGAAACATCCTCGAGTGCTTGCTTCCTTGGGGGTCTCTCGCGCTCGGCGAGGCGGCCCAAAGTGTGACACGTCAGGCCGACCAGGGTTTGGTCTCGCCGAGTTCCTTTCCCCCGGCGTCGATCCGCAGGGAGCCGATCTTGAGAATCCGCACGGGCGCGGGGGCTACCGCCGTACACTTGGCACGGACGAGGCGTCGCTCGAAATCGATTTCTTCGACCATGCCCATCCCGAAGTCGTCGCCGAGTTGGTCTGCGAAACTGCAGAGCAGTCCGGAGTAGCTGCTTGGTTCGACGACCATCGCAGCGCTCGCGTGGGTCAGGTCGAGGGCGCGCCCGATGTGATCCTGGTCGAGCCCGTCCCGAGCAACCAGGAACAGCGTCGAACCGAATACCTCGGCATGGAGCGCGTTCTGCACGCCAGCCAAATGGAGGGAACCGATCGGTATCGGCAAACCTCCACCCAGACGAAGGCCCTCGATGCTTACCCGATCCAGTGGAACCTCATGAGCCTCGCAGCGTTCGAGCATTTCGATCCAGCGCGAGCGGCGCTGGGCTGCCGCGACGACTTCGGGGAAGGCCGGTTCCAAGCCGACTCGCTGAGGACCGACGGGCCAGCCAAAGCCCTCGAATCCGCACCCGTCGGGGATCAGAATCTCGTCGGACCTGAGGAGCTGGGCGACCGCCAAGGCGAGTTGTCGAAGGACCGGCGTAAACCGAACCTCGAAGAAAAGGACGATCGCGTCCTCCGAAGCAAGAGGGGCGAGGTTGGCGGCAGCCGATAGAAAAGCCAGCGGGTTCCGTGTGGGCTCTAGCGTCCCCGCGAAGCGCCACAGAAGCGCCTTGTCGCCGCGCTGGAGCACAAGCCTGCCGGGCGTACCGTGCTCCGGGTCGGCCGGGTCGAGAATCAGAAGGTCGCGGCTCCGACGGTGCTTCTTGAGCCACTCACGCCACGACGAGCCCCGAACGCTAACGAGCAGGGTCGACATCAGGCAAATCCCCTCCGCCGACACCAAAAACGGCAGAGGGGACAGAGTCGAGATGTCCGCCGATGGCCGGCTTTACACCTTGAACCAGTTCTTGGCAAGGGCGCCGGTAACCGGGGGTTCATAAACCTCGCCTCGATTGGCGGCCATTGCACCCATGATTCCGAATACGAGGGCGACCACAAAGATGAGGGGAGCCAGGAGAATCCCGACCACCGTCACGATCAAGATCATCATCAAGACGAAAATGGCGCCCTGCATCACGAGGCACTGAGCGGCGTTCTTGTAAACGAACGGCTTGTCCTTCGAAATCAGTAGGAAAACGAGCGGTACGATCCACGTCAGGATGCCGAGCGCCCATACTAGCATGCCTTGAGTTTTCTCTTCTTGAGTCGGGACGATGCCCGAGGGTCCACCAACTTGCATATCTTCTTCTTCCTCCGATGTCAGCCTAATGGACGAAACCGGCGTCCCAAAGGGCGCTCACTTGGGGCGAAGTTCCCAGAGGGCCGAGTCTGAGAACCCCTGCACCAGCGTCAGTCTGCCCGAAGCGGCGGCCTCGGCGACCAACACCCGCCATTTTGCCTGCAAATCGCCGGCCAATGCATTCCTTTCTTCCTCGGAATACGGAATCGGAGGTCCGACCGCGCCGGCAGCCTCTAAGAACCGGCGCGCCTGGCTCCGGTCCGTATGCTGCAGATTGACGTACACGTGGGTGAAGCCCTGCTTGGCCATCTCATCGGCGAAGGCCTCGCCGCCGTCGAGACGATCGTAGGGGATGCGCGTCGAGTGACCTGGGTTCGCCCAGACGTAAGGCACATCGAGCAGGTAGCCGAACACCTCGTCGTAGAGGGCGACCTTTCCGCCCCGGACCTTTTCGTTTAGCACAAGGCTCGGCTTGTAGAAGCCGACTCGTGCACTCAGGTACTCGTCGTGCGAGGTGCGACCGAGGACCACTTCCAATTGGGCCTGGGTCTGAACATGGCCCAAGAGAAGGAACGTGTAGCCGGCCTGCAAGGCGAGAGCGCTAGCCGCGAACCACTTCATCGTGGGTCCGGCCCGGGCGAGCCAGCCGGCGGCGAGAACCGAGAGCGGTACTACCAAGGAGGTCACGTACCGACTCTGCTGGCTGAGGAAAAACCACATGACGACCGAAAGACCGATCATCGCAAGGATCGGACCCTCGGCAGCATCGGGTGCGATTCGGAAGATGCGGGCGAGGCCGAGCAAACCGACGAAAACGATCCCCGCCCCGATGGCCCCCATCGGAAAACCACGCCCTTCGGTTTGACCCGGGTTGATGAATCGCCCCGGTTGGTAAGCCAGTCCCAGCACCGCGGCCGCGAACTGCGTCGGGTCGCGGCCGCGCTCTGTTCGGCCCACGCCGAAGGTCTGCTGCTCGTTTCGGTAGATCTCGGCCCGCCAGGTATCCCAGTCTACGCCGCCGAACCGCTCGTAAAAGAAGGGGTACACCGGGTTGCCGGTCCCGACCACGTTGCGGACATACCATGGCGAGGCGACGGCAATCGCGACGATGGCCGCCACGCTCCAGCCGCGCCAGCCGGCGCCTTGCTTCTGAACCACCAGGACGACCGCCGCGACGAGGCCGGCGGCGATCATGCTCTGGAGCCCCGTGTACTTACTGGCCGCCGCAAGTCCAAGGAGCAGGCCGCCGAGTAACCAGGGAGAGCGACCGAGTGCAGACTGCGCCAGATAGACCATGCCGAGCCCGGCGAACAGACCTTGGGCGACGTCGATGTAGCCCGAGCCGGTCTCCCACAAGACGACCGGCACCCCGGCCAGCGCGACGGCGGCCCAACCCGCCGCGGACGGCCCGAACAAGCGACGCGAGAGCCCGTAGACCGTGAAGAGCCCGAAAACGAAGTACGCCAGGGTAAACCCCTTCGCCCCCTGCTCGCCTCCCCACTGGAGACCCCAAGCAAAGAGATTTTCCACCACGAACGGGAAGTTGCTGTGGTGGATGAAAGGGATGTATTCCATCCGGCCCGCCTCGACCCACAGCTTCGGCACCGCGAAGTGATAGGCCAGCGAGTCCCAGTCCATAGTGTCGCTGGGCGCCAGAGCGTTCACGAGCGGCACCAAGAGCATCGCCGCGAGGGCGAGCGGTACGAGCCTGTTCGCGGTGGCTACCGTCGGGTTGGCGTTCGTGCTCGATGAAGACCCTCGCCAAGCTGCCCATGATCCGGCTGCGAGCACGACGGCAAGCGCCATCTGCCAAAGCCGGATCGCACCCGGCAGGAGAATGACGAAGAAAGTGAGCCAGCCGATCGCCCCCAGGCCTAGCAGACCGCCCAGGCCGAATCGCTCGGCAGGGTCGGCATCGGTCGGAAAGAAACGCGCGAAAGCCCGCTGCCCCACGAGCGCGATGGCTGCGCAGAAGAGAAGCGTGAGAAGCAGGCCGAGCACGGGCCGCTAGCCGTGGCCGCCGGCGCCGACGCGGTTCATCGCGTAGAGGAACCAGCCAAGAAGCCCGATCCCGCCCAGGAGCATCAATAGAGCGTATGCCCGAACGTAGCCTGTCTGCAGCATGCGGAACAGATCCCCTAGGCCCTTTGTCAGGCCACCCACCGCGTTGACGATGCCGTCGATGACGCCAGAATCGAACCTCCAAAGCCCCCGGGCCAGCGCGCCGCCGCCCTCGTCGGCTGCCTCGACCATCGCGTGGTCGTAACCGAACTGGACGAGCGCCTCGCGCCGGAATGGGTTCCACTTCGCCATATCCCAGCCCTCCTTGCCAGGTAGTCCTTTGCGGTATACGGCGTAGCCGGCCAGAAGGCCGAGAAGCGCCGCACCGATGGACAGCCCGACGAGGGGGATGTCGTGCGGATGCGCCTGGACCTGCCCCGGCGGCAGCAGAGCCAGGCCGGTCGGGTAGAGCCACTTCTCGAAGAGGCCGCCGTTATAGAGCAGGAACCCGCCTCCGAGGGAGAGCACCGCGAGGGCGACGAGCGGAATCCACATGCTGGGCGGGACTTCCTTCGGTGTATGCGAGGCGTCGAGCTCGTGGTGGTGCCCATGGTCCTCCATGTCACGGTTCCGGGTGATCTCTTCTTCGGTGTAGAAAAACCCGTGGACGTCGGGGCCATGCCCTTCGTGTTCGGCGTGCTGCGCATGATGAGAATGGTCGTCGTGGTGATCGTGGGCGGCGGCCGGGATGGATCGCCACTGCTCCTTGCCCCCGAAGAAAGTCAGCCAGGTCATGCGCGTCATATACATGGCGGTTAGGGCGGCGACGAAGAGACCCACCCAGCCAGCGACGTAGCCGAGCCGGATGCCGTCCCATTCGGCGAACGTCCCGGCCAACGCGTGCCCGAGGATCGCCTCCTTCGAGAAGAAGCCCGAGAGTCCCGGTATGCCGGCGATCGCTAAGAAGCCGATGAACATCGTCCAGCAGGTGATCGGGAGGTATTTCTTGAGGTTCCCGTAGTTGCGCAAATCCTGGTTGTGGGCCATCGCGTAGATGACCGCGCCCGAGCCGAGGAAGAGCAGCGCCTTGAAGAATGCATGTGTAGTGACGTGGAACATCCCTGCCCAGTAGCCGCCAGCGCCGCAGGCGATGAACATGAAGCCCAGTTGGCTGACCGTCGAATAGGCGAGCACCTTCTTGATGTCGGTTTGCCCGAAGGCGACGAGGGCCGCAAAGAGGGCGGTAAAGGCCCCGACACAGGCGACGATGGCACTCGCCACCGGCGAAAGCTCGAACAGCACGTGGAGCCGGTTCAGCAGGAACACACCGGCGGTGACCATCGTGGCCGCATGGATAAGGGCGGAAACCGGCGTCGGGCCGGCCATCGCGTCGGGCAGCCAGAGATAGAGCGGAAACTGAGCCGACTTGCCGCAGGCGCCGACGAAGATCAGGAGCGCGATCGCGGTGGCGATGCCCGGATTATCCTTCAGGAGGGCGATCGCGTTGGGCAGGATGACGTCGTAGCTGAGCCAGCGATTGTCGCCGCCGTTGGTCAGGCTTCCCGATGCACCGGCGAGCACGCATACCAGCATGAACATGCCCAGGGTGAGACCCCAGTCTCCGATTCGGTTGACGATAAAAGCCTTGTTTGCGGCTTTAGCGTTGGCGAGGTCCTTGTACCAAAAGCCGATCAGCAGGTAGCTGCACAGCCCGACCCCTTCCCATCCGATGAACAGAAGAGCGAGGTTGTTGCCCAGCACCAGCACGAGCATGCAGGCGATGAACAGGTTCAGATAGCAGAAGAACCGAGGATAGTCCTTGTCCTCGGCCATGTACCCGGTGGCGTAGAGGTGGATGAGCGCCCCGATCCCGGTGATGATGAGCACCATCGTGAGGCTGAGCGGGTCGATGACGACCTCGAAGGGAATGCTCAGGCTCTGGAGGGTGATCCAAATGTACAGCGTGAGGACGAAGTGCCGCTGGTCCGCCGGCAGCGAAGCCAGGTTCGCGGTGAGCATCGCGCCGATCGCGAACGCGATCGCGATAGGAGCGACGGCCAGGAGGCCCATCGTCCACTTCCCGCGCTTCGCGCCGAGCCGGTCGATCACGAACTTGCCCAGAAGGGCTTGAACGAGGAAGCCCAGCAAGGGCAGCCCGATGACCAGCCAGATCGCACCGTAGCCCATCCCTAAGCCACCACCCTCATCGGGCGCAAGATTACCTTCTCACGTGCCATTGTGAGCCGAGGCAAATCCTGGTCCTCTACTTGGAGTAAACCGAAGCATAGTCGGCCCGGCCTTCCAGGAATTCCGCAAGGCGATCCGCATGGAGTCTCAGTCCGGACATATTGACGGGGTATTCCTTCAGATCGGCCGCACGCATCGCTCGGAAGAGCCGGTGCCAATGCGCATTCGGGCTGCCGCGGTGCCATTTCGCAACCACGATCGGCAGCTCCTGGCAAGGAATGGTCCAGCCCTCACGTCCTTGCAGTGCCCGCACGAGCAGTTGGCTCGGCCGGCCATCTCGAGTTGGTGCATGTCCAAAACTCAGGAGGACGTAGTGCTCACCTCGCCCGGCACCCGACGAACTGTTCGCGCGAGACTGTGGCACCTTCGAATTCCTCCGGAGGCGCCATATCGTAAACATGGCCCCAGCGTTTTTCAGCAAGTAACCGCACGAGTTTATGTTCGGCCCCTGTGGGGCCGCTTGGAATCAAAGCCAGCCACAATAGCGCGACGACTGCCACCGCTAAGACGGCCAAGGATGCTGGCTTGAGCCAGGGGTGCCGAAACATGTGCCTGACTTCTCCTAGCGTTTCGCGCACTCTCGCGCGATGTCGTGGCCGCGATGAATCGAAAACCTGCCCGCCTTGACGGCGCCGGACGGCAGGAGCCGAATCACGAAGGGGGGATTCAGTTCCTCTGCAAGATGTCGTTCGCGGGGGAAGTAGTGCAATTCGTCGTGGACGAGACAATGAATGACGGGAAAGCCCTTATCGGGCTCGTCGAACCATCGATCGAACTGATAGGCATAGCTTTCGTATCCCGGCAGACCCGGAGTCGGCGGTGAGGTCCAGATATAGGACGAGGCCAATCGATCGCGCGCGCACGGAGGAGTCTCGGGGCAATGGAGCATATCCAGCGAGCCGAGGTAGGGTTCCAGGACTGCAGGCCGTCGGATCGCCATCGCGGGGAGTCCAACGTTTCGGTGTAGGGCCTCACCACCCGGATTGTCCGATTCGTAGAGTTCCAGGGCTTGATGGAGTTGCTGGAGTCTCGCCGTGCAGGTGCGTTCACGCGCACTCTCTTTCGCCGATGAATAGACTGGTAGGGCGAGGGCAGCCAGGACCGCGAGGATGGCGATCACCACGATCACTTCGACGAATGTAAATCCCCGCTCTTGATCGAACAACCGCATTCGTTGGATCGAGACCCGTTCCATTCGGCTTTCCTCCTCGCGAAGTATTCGACGTCCCGATAGAAGGAATACCGGTACGCGGATACTTGGCCGAAGGACCAGCATGCCAGCGCGAGAATCGCCAATGCTCTCGCTACAAGGGCAAGCCGTTCCTTTCGAATTGCCATATCAGTATCATATCACGGGGGGGGCAGGATACCCGTATTATTACTGGGTTACTTACTTCGCCGCGATCTATCGTGGATGTTGCGTGGTCGCTTCTAATACTCGATCAGCGACCGAATCGGGTAGCCGAGAAGGTTTTGGCGGCCGGAGAGAAAAGTGAGCTCGACGAGGAAGCCCATTCCGCAGACGTTGCCGTTGAGCCGCTCTACGAGCCGCGCGGCGGCGGCGGCGGTGCCGCCTGTCGCGAGCAGGTCGTCCACGATGTAGGCCCGTTGGCCGGGGTCGATGGCGTCCGTATGCATCTCGACGGTGTTCGTCCCGTACTCGAGCGCATACTCCTCGGAGACTCGATGGTGGGGCAGCTTGCCCAGTTTGCGGGCCATCGCGAAGGAAAGGCCGAGGGCGAGGGCCACGGGAGCGCCGAAGATGAAGCCACGGCTTTCGATTCCCACGATGACCTCGGCCCCCTTGGCCCGGGCGTCACCCGCCAATAGGTCGACCACTTCAGCCATGGCTGCCGGATGCTGGAGCACGGGAGCGATGTCTTTGAAGAGGATGCCCGGCTTGGGAAAGTCCGGAACGTCGCGAATGACCGACTCGGCGAGTAGGCGTGGCATCCCGCCGAGGATACTCCAGTCCCCGATGAGTGAATACGGCGACGATCCGCTTGCTTACGACCGAAAGACTCGGTTAGAGCCCGAGCACTTCCACACAAAGCGCGGTCGAGCCCGCGCACTCCAAATGGCCTTACCTGTCGGGCTTTCGGATGAAGATGAGGCACCGCCGAAAGTACGGCCAGAGGAACTTCGCCCGCTTGGCGAGCGCGACGTCCCACCGATCGGCAAGGCGCATCAGCCAGTTGTGCGGGTTCTTGCTGACCTTCGAGCTCACGATGGCTAACCCGAGCGAGAAGTAGTTGAATGGCACGATCTCTATGTCGGTGAAGTTGGCCATGAGCCACTCGAGGTCGCTCTTCATGAAGGAGCGCTCGTCCGGGGTGTGCGCCCGCGGGACCAGCCACGTGAACAGCCGGATCATGACGCCGCCGCCGATCGGCTCCTGGAACATCATGAGCCCTCCCGGCAAGAGGTTCTCCTTGTAGAACCGCGGGAGGATGTCGCGGTACTCGATATGGTGGAGGATCGACGAGCCGGCGATCAGGTCGAACCGCTCGGCGATCGGTTCCTCCACCGATTGCAGCCGGAACTCCATGACTCCGGGCCGCTCGCGCCGGTGGGCGTGTTCGAGCAAGCTTTCCGAGATGTCGATGCCGAGCACGTAAGCGGCGCCGTTCTCGACCAACTGCTCGGATAGGTCACCCATTCCACACCCGATATCGAGCACTCGCTTGCCCTTTGCGCTCTCACGCATGACGCGATCGAACATCTCGTCGTGCCGGCGGGTGTTGGGCCCGAAGAACACGTGCGGAAACCGCATGTGCCACTTATTGGAGACTTCCCAGACGCCCTGCTCGTCGTAGGCGTGCTTGTCGCGTTCAGTTCGGCTTCCGGCGATTTCCGCTCGCTCGTTGGACATCGTCTTAGGCCCTTGCAAGAACTGCGCCAGAGCGGGTCAGGCCGCTTCGGCCGCTTCGAGGGCCTTGCGCCTCTCCATTTGCCGCTGTACGTTGAGGATTGCGCCAACCGGCCCCAAGATCATGACGAAGAAGATGAACGTCTCTAGCTTGGCGTGGCGTATCGCGACTGGCGTGACGATGACGAACAGCGAAATGATGAGGACCGCGCAGTACTTTAGCCTGGCGAGAAAGCCTTGCTCGTCTACTTTCAGGCGCAAAACCATCCAGAGAGCGACCGCGTGTAGCAGAATCATGTGGATCACGCCAGGCACCCCGAGTACGAAGAAGGCGAACACGAAGGCGTTGTCAGCAGCGTTGTTGCCTTGCGCGAAGTAGTCGTAGTTCGTGTTGAGGGACTGTGCCCATTGGTCTTGCCCAGCACCGATCTTGGCGATGTCCGGCGCGAGGATAGCGACCCTCTCCGCCGAGGCCGCCCGGATACGGTACGACTCGTCGTTGGCCAGTCCGGTCTCGAAGATGCTCGTGAGGTAGCCGTAGTTGCCAGTGCGGGCGGTGGCGACCATTCCCAGTACGACGAGAACGAAGGCCAAACCGGCGATGACCATTACGCGGACCTTGCCAGTCCTCACGATCAGCGTCATGACGGCGAGGCCCAGGAGTGAGATGAGGAAGACGGCACTGCGGGTCTGCGAGTTCACGTTCGCGTAGGCAAACACGGCTAGCGCGGCGAGGGAAACGAGGGCTTGCCATTCCTTGAGCCGCTTCCCCATTGCGAGGGCGGTGCCACAGCAAACTGCCGCTCCAATCGTATTGACGAAGCCGAAGATATTGGGGCCACCGAAGACGGCGGTCGGGCGATCGACGATGTCGGACGCACCCTCCAGGATGTTCGTGGAGCCCATTCCGTAGTTGTAGGCGAACTCGGTCGCCCAGACGCGTAGAGGGCCTTGGCTCTGAAGGATGCCGAGGACTGCCGTCCCCAGCAGAATGGCGCCCAACGAGACGAGTAGGGTGTTGATCGCGACTTTGGGATGCATGATCGTCATCGCATACAGTGCGCGATACACCGCCCAGGCAGGGAACAGGAAAAGGCTGAAGTTGATAAAGTCGTTCTCGCGGATGATCCGGTTCAGGTCGTAGGCCATGCTGAAGTAGCTCGTGAGCGACAACAGGAACCAGAGCAGAAAGACCCAGTCGAGCGCGGTCCTGCCCAGAACTCGTGGTCCAGCGAAGAGGTAGGCGACATAGACCACTCCGATACTCAGCAAGAACGCAGGCGGCGGCGCCCATGGGATACGGGATGTCAGATGCGACGGGAAGAGCGTGATCACGATCATGAACGGAATCGTGAAAATGATGAGATAGCGGTAGATCGCCTCCCGGGTCGGGAAAGCGATCTTGCTCAGGAATCCGGTTCGATCGGCCGCGGGGGCTGCGCTCATAGCTTGTCGATCGTTACGCGTTGGGGGGAGGCGGTGCCTCCGGACGGGTCGCCTGATCGCCGTTTTCGCCGCCGCCGTTTCGTGGCTTGGCGGGCAGGTTGCGCCCAGCTACGGCCTGGCCACGGCGCGAACCTACCGGGCGAGCCTTCGGACGTTCGGCTCCGTAGACGTCGACTTCGCCCTTCGGCATCAGGATGAACGCCGAGACTACGACGCCGAGGCCGATCCCGAAAAAGATGAAAAGGCGCGTGTCGGGGAACGAAGGCGCGTTGGTCGGCGGGATGGCGGTCGAAACGATTCGGGCGAAGGCCTGCCGACCTCGACCTGTGGACTGGATCATGTCGAGCCGCTGCTGAAGTTGCTGGAAGGTAGCCTCCTTCTGGAGGCGGTCACGCTCGAGTTCGCGGATCTGCCGGTCCAGTTCCGGGTACTTCTCGATCCGCTGTCTCTTGTTTGCGACCTCTTCACGTAGCTTCGCAACCTGATCCTCGAGTGCATTGGCTCGAGCACGGAGGCCTGCCACGATCAATTCTTGCTGCGTTCGATTCGGATTTGGAGTCGACGTGTGTCCAGCGTCGATTTGGGCAACCTCTTTCGCCCGCTCGGCCTCGAGTTGAGCGATTCTTGCTTTGGCCTCCCTAACGATCGGGGCATCGTCGAGGTATCGGTCCAAGAGCGCCTTGAGGTCAGACCTCGCGTTAGACAACTGGGAGTCGATCTGCTGTACGATCGGGTTCGCCACCTGCGACTGGGAGGCCGTGATCCGCTTGTCCATCTTCGACAGCGCCGACTCAGCGGACTGGAGCTCGGCCTTTGCTCCGGCCAACGCCGCTTCGGTGCTCGCCAATCCTTGCTCCAGGTTAGAGGCGAGGTTCACATCTCCAGAGACCTGGGCCGTCGCATCGGCTACCCCGGCGTCGCTCCGCAGCTTCGAAATCTTGGCGTCGAGCTCAGTGAGGTTCTTCTTGATGGGGTCGATCAGAGCCATCAATTGGTTCTCGGCGGCGGTGCCGCTCTCTTCCGCCATCTTCTTGTTGAAGTCGATGTAGGCGAATCCGATGTTGTTGGCGGTATCGGCCGCGATGTTAGGATCGCTCATCGTCACGCGAAGGGTGATAACGTCCGAGAACTGCGACGTGTCGAACGAAATACGCTTGACGAGATCGGAGTACTGCTGGCCGAGGTTCTGCGTCGAGGAGAAGGCCTTCGGGTGCTGGCGAGCAGTCCGCTGAATGGCGTCGATGAGGACGTTGCTTCCCGTAAGAATGTCGAGTTGCGACTGCGCCGACCTACCACGGCCGTAGTTCATCGTGTCATCGACTGACGAGAAGATCGTCGGGAAGTCCGAAGTTCGGATGTTCGTGTCTACGAGCAGTCTCATCGAAGCGGTGTAGCGCTTCTCCAAAGTCGTCGAGGCAAGCCACGCGCCGACAGGGAATGCCACCATCACGAGCAAGACCCAAAACCACTTCGCCTTCATAGTTCCACTTTACCTCTTGGCCGGCGGCACCCAAAACTGAAGTGCCGAGGGTCAGAATTCCTATGAACGAAGACGTTCGCGTGAGGGAATCCGTTCCCAATTCGGCGTCCTCTGCTTAGGTTCGCCATCGCCGTACCGGTATCCTGCTTTGCATGATCATTTTGATGAGGTTCGGCGCCGAAGAGGCCCAAATCCAGGCCGTCTGCGACGTCATCCGCGAGGCCGGGCACGAGCCTTTGGTGCTGCCGGGCGAGGATCGAGTTGCGATCGGCATCCCGGCCTCCCTCAGTCAAGACGAGCGGGTGAATCTCGACGCCGCGCTGAGCGCGATGGAAGGCGTGAGCAAGGTCACTCACACGAGCCGACCTTACAAGCTCGCTTCGCTCGAGTTCCATTCCTCGCGATCGGTGGTCGAGGTGCGCGGCGTCGGTATCGGTCCCGGGAGTTTCACCGTCATGGGAGGCCCTTGCTCGGTCGAATCCTACGAGCAGTTCTCGACGTCGGCGAGGATCGTCAAGGAAGCCGGTGCGACGGTCCTTCGAGGAGGGGCGTTCAAGCCACGGACGTCGCCGTACGCATTCCAGGGCCTCGCCCAAGAGGGTCTTGAGATAATCCGCAAGGTTGGTCAAGAGACCGGGCTCGTGACCATCAGCGAAGTCATGAGCGGCGATATGGTCCCGATGGTCGCCGAATATGTCGACATCCTTCAGATCGGCGCAAGATCGATGCAGAATTTTCCCCTTCTCATCGAGGCCGGGCGTAGCGGCAAGCCGGTATTCCTCAAGCGGGGGCCTTCGGCCAGCATCGACGAGTTCCTGTTGGCGGCCGAGTATCTGCTGAGCCAGGGCAACCCCAACGTGATCCTCTGCGAACGAGGCGTGCTCCCGATCGACAAGTCCTACACCCGCAACACCCTCGATCTCTCCGCCGTCCCCGTGCTCAAGGAGTTCAGCCACCTGCCGATTATCGTCGACCCCTCGCACGGGACCGGGGTCGCGCGTTACGTCGGCCCGATGTCGCTCGCTGCGATGGTCGCTGGCGCCGACGGCGTGATGATCGAGATGCACCCGGACCCCAAGACCGCCCTCAGCGACGGCTCGCAAGCCCTCACCCCCGACCAGTTCACGGAACTGATGACTGACTTGCGGCGGCTTTGGTCGTTCCAGACTCAGGCGCAGTCGGTCTGAGGATGATGCCGGTCACTTCGGGCCGGCAGAGGAATCGGGGTCGGTTCAGACTCGTGAGCCCTCGATTCACATACACCCAATGGCTCTTTCCGCGGACGAGGCCACAGCGGAACTTCTGACCATATCGACTCGGGACCGAGGGTGCTGGGCCGAATGGAATCTTGACTTGCCCTCCGTGGGTATGCCCGGAGAGTTGAAGATCGCACCAGTCGCCCGGGTGATTCGCGTGCATTTCCTCCGCGAAGTCCGGGTTGTGCTCAAGCATGATCCGAGGTATTGCCGGATCACGACCCCAGAACGCTCGCTGCGGATCCATGGGACCCTCCCACAAGTCGCCGATTCCCGCAAGGCAGATCGCGCCGGACGCCCGTTCGATGAGAACTGACTCGTTCTCGATGATCCGCACGGGAGTGTTTCGGTCGAGCTCCCTTCTTACTCCCTGGGCGTCCAGCCAATGGTCGTGATTACCCAGAACGCCGAAGATCCCATCCCTGGCCAGACACCGATCGAAGAGTCCCCTGAGGCTGGGAACCTTCGACGTGGCTCTGTGATCGCAAAAATCTCCCGTGAAAACGAACAAGTCCGGTCGAAACGCATTGGCCATGTCGATCGCGCGACTCAGGAAGTCCGGCGTCACCCCACGCAAGAAGTGGATATCCGAGAGGTGCGCAATCCGATAGCCGTCGAACACCGGGTCGAGGCGTGGTACTGGAATCTCGATCTCGACGAACTCCAGAGCCTCCGGCTCGAGCACCAAAGCGTCGATTAGCGCCAGGCCGGTCAAGCCGAAGAGCGCCTGCTTGAGCAGCCGCCGTCGCGAGATCGATGTGGCACCGGATTCGTCGTCCACCGAGAGTCTGAACGGCTGGGCAGAGCCGCGGGTTCCATTCGAGCTAGTGTCTGGCGAAACGGGAGACTACTTCATCCAGCATTTGCTCGGTTAACCTTCCGGTGAAAGTGTTTTGCTGGCTCGGATGGTAACTGGCGAGGACTCGTGGTTCCCCAGGAGCCTCGGCACCATGCCCGAATCGCGGCATCGATCGGTTGAGCAAACGGTGAACCTGTCGCCAGGCAAGTCCGCCGAGGCAGAGAATCACCTTGAAGGACCGATCTTCCAGCAGCCGTGTCAGGTAGGCGCAGCAGGCCGATATTTCGTCGGGCTTGGGCTTGTTATCTGGTGGCGCGCAGTGAACGACGGCGGTGATGAGCACGCCTTTGAGGACCAGGCCGTCGCCGGCATGGACCGACTCCGCTTGGTTGGCCAGACCTGCCCGGAACAGGGCCCTGTAAAGCCAATCTCCGCTCCTATCACCGGTGAAGATCCGCCCCGTTCGATTCGCGCCATGGGCGGCCGGCGCGAGGCCGACGATCAGCCGCTTCGCCTCGGGGTCGCCGAAGTTCGGCACGGGTTTGCCCCAATACTCCTCGTCCATGAAAGCCCGCCGCTTGTCAAGGGCGACTCGCTCGCGCCATTCTACGAGGCGCGGGCACTTTCGGCAGGCGACAATTTCTTCGTCGAGTGTCACTCGGCGGGGACTTCCACTCGATCGTTCGGCTCGATCATCTCGACCACCTGCCGGCCGTCTCGATCGACCCAGACTCCACAGGGGCCGCCTTCCGGCGACTGGCCGAACTTCACGATCGTTCCGTCCATCCGGTATACGGGGTGGTACCAGTGGTAGACCTGCTGCGCATCGCCCGTTACGTAGTGACCGATCAAGGCTCGGCGGAAGCGTGTCGGGCTCTGGTTCGGAAAGCTGCCATGAATGACCTGCCCGTTGAAAAAGAGGACTTCGCCGCGCTTCATGAGTGCCGGTTCTGGTTTCATTCCTTCGGGAACCGGGGCTTGCACGTCGGTGAAGCTCCAAGAGACGTCGGCCTTCTCTGGGCAGAGAATTTCGAGGTCCTTGGTTCCGCGCACCATTTGCATGCAGCCGTTTTCTTCGTCGGCATCGTCGAGGGCGAGCCACGCCGCCATGCAGGTCCCAGGTTGGGCGCGAAGGTAGGACTGGTCCTGGTGAAGGGCTTGTCCGCGCGCGCCGGGCGGCTTGAAGTACAGCATCGTTTGAACCATGAACGGTTCCTGGCCGAGGAGGTCGATCATCACGACGTTGATGCGGGGGTCGGTGGCCCATCGCAGGCTGACTTCGTCCCAACGATGCATGTGGATCATGCGCGGATAGCGTCTTAGGGGGTCCTCGCTGGTCGGATCGACGCCTGCGAAGTCACCCGGCCACTCCTTCTCGCGGAGCCTCATGTAGTGTTCTGTCAATCGGTCGCACTCTTCGTTCGAGAAGAGCGGAACGATCGCAAAGCCGTCGGTTTCGAATTCGTGCCGCTGCTCGGGGGTCACCATTGCCTCTATTCTATCGGGCTTCGGGTCGAAACGCGTCGATGTGGTGACGCAGTCCGTCTCGATCGATAGCGATGAGGTCGTAGCGGAGGTGGCGGTCGTGCAACGCAAACTTGTGGAGGTACTCGTCGGCGACGGCCGCCAAGCGTCGTGCCTTTCGATCGTCGAGGCCGGCCTCGGCTCGGCGAAACGCTGTTCGTGTCGACTTGACTTCCACGATCACGAGCGTGTCGCCGTCGAGCGCGACGAGGTCGATCTCGCCTCCGGCGCCCTTGAACCGCCGCGTCACGATCGTGTAGCCGAGATCAAGCAGATGCCCAGCGGCCCGGTCTTCCGCCTCCCGGCCTACGCGTCGAAGATTAGACACGGTTGAAGAACCATCTCCTTGACCGGTGAGAAGGTCCTGCGGTGGATCGGGCAGGGACCGAGTTCCCGCAGCGCCCGCAGATGCTCAGGGGTCGCGTAGCCGAAGTGGCGCTCGAATCCGTACCCTGGATGCTCTTCGGCAAGACCCCGCATGAGAGCGTCGCGGGCCGTCTTGGCCAGGATCGAAGCCGCGGCGATGCAGGCGATCTTAGCATCGCCGTCGACAATCGCGCGGCAGCCATCCAGGTGTGCCAGGCCGGGCGGAATCCGGTCGCCGTCGATGACGACGCGGCCAGCTTCGATCACGAGGCCGGAGAAGGCGATCTCCATCGCCCTCATGCTCGCCCAGAGGATGTTGAGGCGGTCGATTTCCTCGACATCGACCACCGCAACGGACCAAGTGGCGCCGTCTCGGATCCGCTCGGCCAATTCTTCTCGCTCGGAAGGGGCCAGGCGCTTAGAGTCGTCTATTCCATGCACTGGGAAGCCACGGGGCAGGACTACCGCGGCAGCGACGACAGGACCGGCCAAGGGCCCTCGCCCTGCCTCGTCGATACCCGCCGTTCCGTAGAGCTTTCTCAGGCTCATCTCGGGCACTCCGTCGCGAAGTTTTCGTGCTTGGGCATCCGCTCCATGAGACGATCCACCGCCTCGAGAGGCCGCAACCGGTCACGCAGGACTCCGTGGACAGCTTCGAAGATCGGGGTCTCGACTCCGTGGCGACGTGCCAAGAGCACGGCCGCCTCACTGGTGGGAACTCCCTCGGCGACTTGGCCGATCGCTTCCAGCACGTCGGCGAGGGACCGGCCCTCGCCGAGCCCGAGGCCGACCCGATAGTTCCGACTCAAGCGGCTGTTGGCGGTGGCAAAGAGGTCGCCAACCCCCGCGATGCCGAAGAAGGTCTCGAGCCGGGCCCCCATGCGAGTGCCGAGGCAAGCCATTTCGTGGAGGCCGCGCGCGAGCATGGCTCCTTTGGTGTTGTCGCCATAGCCGAGCCCATCGATCATGCCGGCGGCGATCGCGAGGACGTTCTTGAGGGCTCCTGCGAGTTCGACTCCGACGATGTCCGAGCCGATATAGACGCGATAGGTACGGCTCATGAACGCATCGCGCACGCGCTCGGCAGTCGCCTCGGTGGGAAACGCGACGACCGCGACCGTCGGGATGCCGCGGACGAGTTCCACGGCGAGGTTGGGACCGCTGATCACCCCGATTTCGGCGTGGGGAGCGGCTTCGGCAACCACTTCGGTGAGAATCGCACCGGAACCTGCCTCGAGACCCTTGCTCGAAACCAGGATCGGCGCGTCGGCCGAAACAAACTCGCAAACCTCCCGAACTGCTTTTGCGGGCACTGCGATCACGGAGAGGCCGGCATCGGAGGGGACTTCCGCCAAGGGGACGACAGTCACCTCCTGAGGCAGTGCGAAGCCGGGCAGGTAGCGCGCATTCTCGCGCCGGAGACGCATGGTGTCGATCTCGTCGAGATCGCGTCCTGCTAAGTGGACTTCTGCGCCGTTTCGTGCTAGGAGGATGGCCAGAGCCGTTCCCCAACTGCCGGCGCCGAGCACCACCACGCGCATGCCAGCGATTCTACTCCCGGTCTACAATCCGGCGATGCCGATGCGATTGGGCGTCCAACTTTACACGCTCCGCGAGCCCTGTGCCGTCGACTTTTTTGCGACCCTTCGAGAAGTGTCCGCGATGGGCCTGCGCGTCGTCGAAACAGCTGGACTCCACGGCCATGAGCCGACCAAAGTCAAGGGTTGGCTCGACGATCTCGGGCTTTCGGCGCCCGCTGCGCACGTCGGGATCGACTTCGAGACCGGCAACGTCTCCCCGCTCATCGAGGAAGCAAGCGTGCTGGGGTACGAGACCCTTATCCTGCCTTGGGTGGGCAAGGAAGAGTACGCCAATGGATGGGACTCGTTTGCCCAAAGGATCGAGCCGATTGCGCGGAAGCTGCGAGACGCCGGCCTTCGCTTCGCCTACCACAATCACGACTTCGAATTCGAGCGCTCGGCCGATGGACGGATCGGGCTCGACGTCTTCTTCGAGACCGCCGATCCTGCGTTGGTAGAGGCAGAGATCGATACCTACTGGGTCCAGTATGCGGGGCTCGATCCGGCCGAGTACATTGCGATGTACTCGGGCCGGGTTCCGTACGTCCACCTCAAGGACATGTCGGCAGGGCCCGATCGGGCCGACGTCGAAGGCGGCCGCGGAGTATTGGACTGGGACGCTATCCTCGCTGCCTGCGAGAAGGCCGGCACCCGCTACGGAATCATCGAGATGGACAACCCACCTGGCGACCCGATCGAATGTGTCAGGACTTCGGTGGAGTTCTTCCGGTCGAAGGGGCTCGCCTGATGACGGTCCTGATCTTGGAGGATAACCTCCTTTGGTCGGCTAGGCTCAAGCGGACGATCGAAGGATTGGGCCATCGGGCGCTCGTCGCTTCGCCCCTCGCCGCAGAGATTCCGCAAGCGGACGCCGCGATCGTAAACCTGTCGGCGGCGGCCCCAAATCTGGACGTCGTCGTGACGGCTCTGCGAGAGCGAGGTATCCACGTGATCGGTCACGCCGGGCACAAGGAGCGGGAGGTCCACGAGTCACCCGCGGCGGCGCTCTGCGACCAGGTTCTCACCAACTCCCAAGCGACCTACAAGCTCGAAGCGGCTTTGGCTCTGGTAGATATACGGGTTTAGTCCCCGCAATCAATATGAATTCGTCGTAGGGGGCCGGGTTCGAACGAACATTCGCCAAGCTTATGAGGTCAAACTGGTTGCGTATTGCGATCGAAAAGGAGATTCCCTTGATTGGATTTCCTGTAGGGGTGGTGATTACCACCCTTTTTTTTGACCGGCTCGATGGCCCGATCGTTGCCCTCGCAAAGATGCCATCCGGCAAATTGCCCGGCTCGCAATCCTACCGCTCGCATTAAATCCTGAATTCGGCGGCGGGGCATGGAACCCGCTTGGATTTCCCTTCGAGACACGGCATGAATCCTTCAGACGGAGCGGGTCAGGACGACCCCACGCTCGCCTTCGGCGGGTCCGTCGAACGGCCACCGACAGGTGGACCTTCACGGAGGAGAATCATGTCGTTTCGAATCAATACCAACATCCAGGCGATGAACTCGCTGCGGAACCTGCAGCGAACCGGTACCGATGCCGCTAAGTCGATGATGCGGCTCTCGACCGGTCTTCGCATCAACGGCGCGGGCGACGACCCCGCCGGTCTCATCGTTTCTGAGAATTTCCGCGCCCAGATCGCCGGCCTCGACCAGGCGATGAAGAACAACCAGGACGCGGTGAACTACTCGAAAACCGCGGAAGGCGCCCTCGAGGAAGTGAACCGGCTGCTTCGCGATGCCCGCTCTTTGGCGCTATCGTCCGGGAACCAAGCGACGCTCTCCGACGAGCAGAAGCAGGCGAACCAGCAGCAGCTGAACTCGATCGTCTCGTCGATCACGCGCATCGCTCAGACGACTCAGTACGGCTCGCGAAAGTTGCTCGACGGCAGCGCGGGTACCTACGCGGTGAGCACGAGCGGCACGAATGTGTCGAACATGTCGTTCAGCGGCGTCTTCAACGGCAACGCGATCACGACCAACTCGACGGTGACCCTCTCAGCGGTTTCGGCAGCGACCAAGGCTTCGGTCACCGGCACGCGAACCTTCGCCGCCGGCACCACCACGATGTCGAACGCCGGCTCGTTTACGATCAACGGCGTGAGTTTCAACGTCTCGACCACCGACACCGTCAACGACGTGGTCGCCCGAATCAACAATTCGTCCAGTCAAACCGGCGTTGTCGCCAGCTGGAGCGCCAGCGCGGGTGTCACCCTGACGACCAGCAAGTTCGGTTCGAGCCAGCGTGTCGATCTGATCGACTCGAACGCGATTCTTCGCTCGGCGGCGGGTACCCAGTCCGCCGCAGGCACGAACGCATCTGCGGACGTGACCATCGACATCGACGGGGCGGGCACTCTGGCTACCGTCACGTTCGATCAGGGCCAGGGTCTCATTCTGAGGGACAACTACGGCAACTCTATCTCGCTGACCGAGACCGGCAACGCGACGGCCGCGGGCGGAGCTTGGGGTCAGGTCGTGGCTGGACAGTCGATCTTCCAAATCGGCGCCAACCCGGGCCAGACGACCAGTCTCTCGCTGGGCAACTTCGGCTCGAGCAACCTCGGTGTCGGGGCAGTCTCGGGTCTGAACCTGGGCAACCTGAGCTTGATGTCGCAGTCCGGTGCCGACGATGCCCTCAAGGTCATCGACCGCGCGATCGCCGACGTCACCCAGGTCCGCGGCGTCATCGGCAACTTCCAGCGCAACGTCATCGAGTCGAATACTCGCTCTCTCGGCATTGCCCGAGAGAACCTCTCGGCGTCCGAATCCTCGATCCGCGACGTCGACATCGCGCAGGAAATGACGGACTTCACCAAGCTGCAGATCCTGCAGCAGAGCGGTATGGCGATGCTCGCCCAGGCGAACAGCGCGCCGCAATCGGTTCTGTCGCTCCTGCGATAGGCACTCGAAGAGGCTTTGGCCTCGCGATCCTCCGCCCGGCTCGCTTGCGAGTCGGGCGGCTTGCTTTGGCCAAGTAGGTTCGCAAAGAAAATCGCCCGGCGAGGATCTCGCCGGGCCAGGAGAGGACTTGAGCGCTAACTCAGCCTTGAACCGCTCTTTCGTTTACTCCACGCCTAAACATGGAGGGGAGCGTGTTTGGAAATCGAGTTTCCTTATCGCCTATGAGGGGGAAAGACCTGCTAAAGGTTCGGATGGTGCCAGTAAAAATCAAAAATTGCTATCGGGAATGAAAATCGGCAACGACCTGCGCCCTTGTTTTCCGCCGGTACATCTCTCGATCCGCCGCCGCAAGGAGGTCATCGAGCGTCCTCCCGTCCCTAGACCACTCGCCGACTCCAGCCGAGATCGACACCTCGTAGCCGGCTCGGGAGGCGAGCTCCGACAGGGCCGAGCCGGTCCGTTCGGCAAAGACCTTTGCGCCGATCCTCGATGTATTGGGAAGCACCGCGACGAACTCGTCCCCACCGAGTCGGGCTATGACGTCGGTCGATCGGGCAGTTGCCCTCAGCGCATGAGCGACCAGGCATAGGACGTGGTCACCGGTCGCATGTCCGTGGACATCGTTGATCGCTTTGAAGCGGTCGCAGTCGAAGAGCACGACCGACAGCGGCCGGCGCGAACGCCTTGTCCGCTCGATCGCTCGGCGGGCGAGTTCTGCAAGCGCGAGACGATTGCTTAGCCCCGTGAGGGGGTCACGAGTAGCCAGGATCTGAGATCGGCGCAGCGCCGTCTCTACCTCCGCGATGATGAAGGTGAGGATAACAAGGGTCGAGGTTCGCAACGCAAGATTCAAGGGACCCGCCGACCGCAACGAGTCCGTCGCGACGTCTTGATACGCCAGCCAGATCGAAGTCACTCCGACCAGGACCAGACCGCATCGACGACCCCCTAATCGCGTTGCCAACCAAATGGGCAGCAAATAGAGGAACCTCAGCGCGAGCAGAAACCCGCTCGCCGTGTCGAGCAGCACAAGAGCCAGAAATCCAATCGAGGATAGCACCAGCGTAGGCCACATCCGTCCAGATGTCGCCCGCCGTCCACGCCGCATTCCCGCTCTGCCGCTCACGTTTTCCATAGGCTCTACCGATATGATCGGCAGAACCTGACAAAGCGCTCTAGGTTTGAAATTGCGGAGTTTCTAACGCCTAGCGGGCGGGTCGACGCCCGCAGAATCGAGCAGGGGGGTCGGCGGCGATTCCAGCAACCGTTGCAGGACGGCGTCCTCGGGGAAGCGCTCAACGCCTTCCCGTAGGACGGCATACATTTCCGCAAGCATCCCCCGTTCTCGATAAGACAGGGAGAGCCAACGGTAGATCTGCGGTAGGGCCTCGAACTCGTCGTCCGAGAGCGCTGCGCGCTCAAGCGACTGGATTCGGGCTCGGTCGAGGTGGTGGACCGCTTGCCGAAAATCGCGGCGACGAGCGGCCAGGAGATAGCCGATCTCCCCATCGAGAGCGATCGACCGTGGATTCTTTGCCAGCCCCTCGCGCAGGAGGCCGAGGGCCTTCTCGAGTGAGCGATCACTGCGGTCGCGAGCGATGATCGCGGCTCCCGTCGTCCACCCCGGTAGGAAGGACGGATCGACCCAGGTCATCAGCCGAAAGAGCGGCAAAGCGCTGACCGGATCGTTGTGAGTGTGCTGCGTCATATCCTTATAGGCCGAGGTAGCCCGCTCGATGTCTCCAAAGATCCCTCGGAAGTCCTGCTCGGCGGAAGGAATGACGGTCGTGATTAGTGAGTCGTCGTGCAAAGCGTGGTCGTGATTGTCGATCGAACTCGATCCTCGGTGATCGCCGGCGACCTCTTGCTCGGTCAGCCGGCGCATTTCAACCCCGTTGTGAAGATACAGATCGGTGCGAAGCCAGAGCCAGCCCGAGAACGTGGTTCGGAACTGACCCAGCAGCGAGGCGCTTGCGTGTGATTCGTGTGCGTCGAGTCCGGCGGGCTGCCCGGTCGTCGCGAGGGTTGTTTGCCAGCCGGTGGCCGTCCAGCCTGTCGCAATGGCGAGGCCGCATGTGCCCGAAACGATGAGCCCGACTTGCTTCATGGTTCGCCTCAGATTGCCTGTTTCCTAAACTTGGCCCAACCGATGGCGAGCATCGCGCCGGAGTACGTGACCATGTAAGCGAGGAGCGCCCCGAGTACCCAAGCGGGGACCGGACCCCAATCGATGTTCGCCGTTCGGCCTCCTAAATCGAAGAGACCGTATTGCGGCAAGATCGCATTGAGGAACTTGAAAAGCGGCTGGATCGCTGGCGAAGCCTGCTCGTACCCCATCACCAAACCCCGGACGATCATCGTCGAGCCGAAGGCGAGAATCACGCTCAGGGTGGCCGCGGCCGAGGGCGTCATGAATAGGCTCAGCGTGAAGCTGACCGCACAGACCACGACCAATCCCATCATCTTGCCGAGGACGTACTGTGCCATGAGGAGATCGAATCGCACGCCGAAGTTGAGAAGCGCGATCGATGTCAGCGCCGCCAGCGCGAGGAAAGCGATCCAACTAACGAGGACCGCTCCGATCAGTTTGCCGAAAAGCAAGTCGAAGCGATCGATCGGGCGCGACAGGAGAGGGTAAAGCGTTCGGTTTTTCACCTCTTCCGGCATGAGCCGGCAAGTGGTGAGAATCGCGACGATCGTCGAGAAAAGACCGAGCACGGTGACGGCGAGATCCTTGACGAATACCTGCAGCCCTTGCGCCCCGAAGAACCCGAGCGCTCCCGCGCTGAGCATGATCACGAATCCCAAGATCGCGACCACCCACAAGTCCTTCCGGCGGATCGACTCGAGAACGACGCCCCGGGCGAGCGCGCCCCAAACGGCAAGCTTCATCGCGACCCTCCCTGAAACTGGCCCCGGCGAAGGAGCCTCGGCGGCACCCAGCGAAGACGCCTCGGCGGTCGCAAAGTGACGATCGAAGCCGCCAACGAGGTCAGGCAAAGCCTGCGCAGCGATGATAGATCTTTGCTCGCGATGGACTTCCTCATGCTGCCCCCTGAATCGTGTCGACGAAGTAGTCCTCGAGCGAGCCCTCGCGGCTCACGATATCGAGAATCTGGCCACTGCCTTGGACGCGCTCGATGGCCACCAGGAGGGCCTCCTTCGTCTCGAAGACAGCCGTAACCGTCCCCGGGGCGATCTCGGTGAGTTCGTCGGTCAGGCCGACCATGGATACGCGGCCTGAGTAAGTGATGCTGTGCCTACGAAGCTGGTCCTTGAGGGTCGAGACGAGTCGCTCTTCCACCAGGCGGCCCCGATGAATCACCAGGATGCGATCGCAGAGCATCTCGACCTCGGCGAGTTCGTGGCTCGAGAAGAACAGGGTCGTGCCTTCGTCCCGGCGGGACTTGAGCAAGGTTCGGAGTTCGCGTCGACCGACCGGGTCGAGCCCGCTGGTGATTTCGTCGAGAACGAGGAGGTCAGGCGAGCCAAGTAGAGATTGCGCGATGCCGACCCGCTGAAGCATCCCTTTCGAGAGCGTCCGGTTTTGCTTGCCAGCAACGTGAGAGATTCCCAGGAGGTCGAGGAGGTCGTGGGCCTCGGATCGAAGCTGACGGCCCCGAAGGCCCTGCAACTGTCCGTAGAGTGTCAGTGTTTCGAGCGGAGTAAGGAAGGGATAGTACAGGGCCACCTCGGGCAGGTATCCGATGCGCCGCTTCGCCGACACGCCGCCTGCAGGTTCGCCGAACACCCGGCAGAGGCCGGCGATGGGCTGGACGAAGCCCATCAAAGCCTTCAGGGTCGAGCTCTTTCCCGCCCCGTTAGGACCCAGAAAGCCAACCACTTCGCCGGGCTTGACGGAAAACGAAAGATCACGGACCGCCTCGACGAACGCTCCACTCTTCTGACGGTAGCGGATCGTCAGATCCCGACATTCGATCGCAAGTGCCATTTCCTCACCATAGGTGTCGGTGAGTCGAGCCTGAATCCTTAGGTCTTACGCATCAGCCTGGAAACCATGGCACGGTTTTTGCAGCCGAATAGTCCTAGGTCCTTTGGGGTACAGCCCAGACCTTTGCGAACTCCGGCTTCGGCCCCCAGGTCAGTTAAAAGAGAATCGTTGAAAATGCGAATGGATTTAAGAACACTGCTCGTCGCTCTGGTCGCCCTCGGCGCCATTGCGGGAGCCCAAGGCAGGATGGAACCCAACTCGTTTCTGCGGAAGCCCGCTCCGAACAGTTCCGCCCTGATGAAGCAAGTCGCGACCGACAAAGTCGTGATGGATCGCTATATGCGGCACTTCTCGATGACCGAGACCGAGGTTGCCAATTACTTCTCTACCCTGCGTCTAGGCAGTCTGCCGGCGGAAGGCGTTTACAGCGTTTACAACGTTCCCAAGAGCGGCGAACTCCGGGCTCGATACTTCCGCCTGCGCAAGGGGACGAAGGTCTGGGTGGATCTCAAGGGCGAGCCGGTGCTCAAAGAGTCGTGCGGCAACCCGATGACCAAGGGACCCAATCGTCGGCATGACGAAGAGGTGACTCTCCACGATGCGGACCGACCGATTCGGCCCTCGGTCGCCGAGGAGGACCAAGTCTTCGTGAAGAACACGTTGCTCGAACCCGATATCCCCATGCTGCTGCCGGACACCCCCGTCGTCGCCGAGCCGCCCCCGATCGTCACGACGACCGGCGAGGCGCCGAACGTGTTTTCCTCCGCGCCGCGGTTTCCTAAGATTTTGGTCCTGATTCCGCCTATCCTGGCGGGCACGATCCGACCTCGGCGCAATTCTCCGCCCCCGGTGCCCGAGCCGGCGAGCGTCCTCGTCCTCGCGGTAGGCGCGGCCGGAGTCATCGCCCGAGGCGTTCGGTCCCGACGGCGCTAAGCGCGGCCAAAGTCGGGATGCGCGAGGTGGTAACTCACCTCGCGCATCCCGGTTTCAATGGATCAGGAGGATTCCTACAGGTGGGTGCCTGCAGTTAGCATAGAGAAACATCGCCCGAGGCTCTCGACCAGGTCGCGAGTGTCACCGCCGTACGGCGAGCGGCCTCCGAACTGGTCGATAATGTAGCGCTCGATCGCGATGCCGGCGCTACGACAAGTCTCCGAGCGTGAACCCGACGTCGTCGGTTCGACGAGGGTCATGAGGGGCGAGAGGACGACTCCCGCACTATGGAACAGGCCGAGGGCATAGAAGAAGTACCGCGTTCCTGCGATGACCGCCTTCTCGCGTCGGGCCTTGTCCGGCGAGCCGATTTCGTCGGCCACGATCTGCAGGCCACGACCGCACCGGACGATCTCGTCCAAGATGACCCTGGGGTCGAGGGCGAAACGGGTTCCCGCATAGAGCGGGGGAGGATAGCCCCTGAATCCGTGATCCGTGGACGGCTCCACCTCGTGGATCGGCTGGGATCGGCTCGTCTCCTCGCCGCTGGTTCTAGGCGAGGTCTCCGAGTTGGATTGGTTAGGGGTCGGACGCGCAGTGCGCGTTTGCCGTGTGGTCATTGCTTGCTTCATGGGGCAACCTTGTTTTGATACGTTTTGAGAAGAGGAGCCTCCCCCGTGGGAGGAGGCTCCGAGCTGACTAAGCGTTGCGCTGGGTGTAACCCGCTCCGGCGAAGTCCTGGCTCGGCCCGGTCCATCCGTTGCGGAAGTTCGGTCCGAAGTGCGGGAAGCCGGGGACACCGGGGACGCCCTGCTGACCCGTGTAGTTCGCCGAGTTCTGCAGAGAGATCATCTGAATCTGCCAAGCGGTGAACGCTTCGAAGAAGTTGATGAAAAAGGCCTGGAAGAAACCGTGCCACGGGTTGCCGATCGGGCTGCCGTAGTTGGTCGTGCCGCTCCACCAGTTGGTGTACGGGTTGGTGTTCCAGCCGGAGTACGGATTCGCATTCCACGTATTCCAGGGCCCGAAGCCGTTACTGGTCGGGATGCCGGTGTTCGGCGAGGTGCAGTTGAAGGGATTCCAGAAGTTGAACATGTTTGTCCTCCACAGAGTGTCGGCCGTGAGGCCCGTTACTCTTGTCGGAGGCTTGCCCAGGATTCTTCAGGTCCAGCCCTCGTGGTTTTGCCGTTCCGCTCCAGGCGCCCTAACAGCGCCGAGACGCCGTACCAACTGTTCATAATGCACCATGCTTGCCGCGCTCCTCGTGCTGGCGACTTTGCCGCAGACCAACCTCATGGAAACTGTCCCACCCGAGGCCCTTCGTGCGACCGTCGAGAAGCTGGCTTCGTTTCAAACTCGAAACACTTTGAGCCCGACGCTCGTCGAGGCGGCGGAGTGGCTGGCGGCAGAGTTTCGCAAGATCCCGGGCATGCAAGTCGAACTGATGAAGTACGTCGCACCGAAGGGACAGCGGATTCCCGAGGAGCGCGAGGTACTCCAGGTCGTCGCTACTCTTCCCGGCAAGACGGATCGCCGCATCGTGGTTGGCGGTCATCTCGACTCACTCAACATCGGAGTAGACCCTGCTACCGGCCGAGCGCCGGGGGCGAACGACGATGCGAGCGGCGTCGCTCTGGCGCTGGAGTGCGCCAGAGCGATGGCGGGACGCCAGTGGGAGAACACTCTCGTCTTCGTCGGCTTTACTGGCGAAGAGCAAGGGCTGATCGGCTCTCGCGCCCTTGCCGAAAGGGCGCGCAAGGAAGGCTGGAACATCGAAGCCGTCCTCAGCAACGACACCGTCGGCTCCAGCGGCAACAAGGCCGGACAAAAGGACGAGAAGCGCGTACGGGTGTTCAGCGACGAGTTCGATCCGACCCCAGCGAGCGACGCTCGACCCGCCCATAGCAGCCGCGAACTAGCTCGGTTCGTCGAGTTCGTGAGTCGGGGCAAGGTCCCGGGGTTTGGCATCAAACTGGTCCTCCGCGCGGACCGATTCGGGCGGGGCGGAGATCACACGCCTTTCGCGCAGAACGGCTTCGACGCCATCCGGTTCATCGAAGTGCACGAGGAATACTCCCGCCAGCACACCGCCGACGATCTCCCCGAACACATGGACTGGAACTACCTGGCGAATGTGACTCGAACCAACCTCGCCGCCCTCACGGCTTTGGCTGACGCCGGACCTCGTCCCACCAATGTACGAATAGCTCGAGACCAGGGGCACGACACGAAGCTGACTTGGCGGGCGACACCCGGCGTTAGGTACGTGGTCTACCACCGCGACACGGCTTCGCCGGTTTGGGAGAAGAGCATCGAGGTCGGGCCGGTAGCAGAGTTCACGGTCGCGGGCATCAACAAGGACGACCACTTCTTTGCCGTAGGCGCCGTCGGCGGCGTTCCGGTGCTCGCCCGTTAGCCCTTTACGAGCCGTACCCGTTCGGGTGGTAGGTGAACCAGATCGTCTGCACTTCGGGCAGGCTGCCGAGGTAAGCCCCTCGAGAGCCGATTTGCCAGCCCGACTTCGGGGTCGTGGAGTCCACCGAAAAGACCGGCGAAGTTTGTCGATCCTGCCCGCCTGGGCCGTCGAGTTGGGAGTACTGGATGGAGTATTTGAACTGGCCGATGGACGCCCAGTCTCCCGCCCGTGACAAATCGTAGGCGAGGGTTCGGCTCTTGCCGGCCATGCCCGAGGTCATCAGGTCGCCCTGCCAGTTCATTCGGAGCGCATGGGTCGCACTTGGGTTGACCTTGACCGCCACGGTGAAGTAGCCGTCGGCACTCACGAGCGCATCCTGGGTCGATCGATTCGTCCAACGAACCGTCGACACGTCGATGGGCTTCTTGTCCCAGGTCGCCACGATGTCCGCTCCCTGCGCCGCACCCATCGTCCCGGCTCTCCGGACGAGGTTCGGGATCGCCAGCGTGACCGTGGCCCCTTTCGACGAGCGGTTCTTGACGACCGTCAGACTCTGGGTGGATGCGGTCCGGTGGTAGAGCGTGACGATCGCGCTATGGCTGTCGATCGCCAGGGACAGCCCTCCGGCGGCGGCGAGGCCCGGCAGGCCAGTATAGAACCCGGTGAGCGTGGGGGTCGACGTCTGTAGGAGCAGGCTAGCGATCGCGCAAGTCATCGCCGAAGACTATAGCACTAGCGGGTGATGCGCCATCGAGAGAACGGCAGCCAGATGCACTCCGAGCGCCCGATGATGGCATCCCGCGTCACGAGCCCCCAACCACGTCCGTCGAACGAGTTGTTGCGATTGTCGCCCATGAAGAGGTAGTGGCCAGGAGGGACGGGCTCCGCCGGCAGCCCCTTGACGATCTCCTGATCCTCTGGCGGTATCGCGAACTCCACAGCGTTATAGGGGGGGCCGGGGTTGACGATGCCGTCGACGATGTTGATCGGGATTAGCTTGCCTTTGTACTTGACCAGGCGGAAGTCGGCACGGGGAACTTGGGCCTCGATTTCCTCGGGAGTGAGGTTTCGGAACCGGGTGCTACCGGGCGGATCGTTGACGGTGAAGCACTTGTATGGCTCGTCGACCGCCTTTCCATTGCGGTAAAGGACGTTGTTCGTCCACTCCACTACGTCGCCGGGTTTGCCCTGCAGTCGCTTGATGAAGTCGGTCTCGCCCTGATGCGCGAAAAGGGCGCGCTTCGGCGGCTTAAAGACCACGATGTCGCCGTTTTGCGGGTCGGAGTAGCGATAAACGAGCTTATTGGCGATGATGTAGTCCTTGATCTGCAAGGTCTGAATCATCGATCCAGACGGGATGTAGAACGTCTGGACGAGGAACGGGCGGATGATCAGGAACACGAAGACGCCGGCATAGATCACGGCGTCGAGGAATTCGTTGAACAGCTTGGCGGCCGTGTAGCCACCGTAGCGCTGATGAGGCGCGGTTCTTGCCAGGTAGGGCCACAGTGCGAAACGGATGACCGTGCAGATCGCCACGAAGATCACGACCTGACTAAGCGGCGTTCGGGCCAACCTGTCGACCCACCCCAAGAAGCCTTGGGGCTCCGCCGTTTGCGCCAGGAGCGTGGAAGTGAACAAGCCTAGCGTCGCTCTTTGATCCGGGCGTCTTTGCCGACCTTGTCGCGCAGGTAATACAGCTTCGCGCGGCGGACTCGACCGCGGCGAACGACCTCGAACTTAGCCACCAGAGGCGAATGAAGCGGGAAGGTTCGCTCGACCCCCACGCCGTTGCTGATCTTGCGGAGGGTGACGTTCTCGGCTACGCCTCCGTGTCGGCAAGCGAGGACGACGCCTTCGAACACCTGTATGCGTTCTTTGCCCGCCTCGCGGACTTTGACGTGGGCTTTCACGGTGTCGCCGGGACGGATCACCGGCAGGTCCGTTTTGAGGTTTTCCTTGACGACGCTTTCGAGGATCGCTTGCTTGGACATGGTTCGACTCCGGCCCGAGACGGTTCCGCGCTCAGGCACACAAGAATACGCCCGGATTTCTCCCGGCGAGCCGCCTATTGTAGCAGATCGACATCGGACTTGGAGAGCCGAGCGCGGCAAAAGAGATCCGGTCTTTGCCGCCGAGTCGAGATCAGCGCGTGGCGGCGGCGCCATCGGGCAATAGCGCCGTGGTCGCCAGAGAGCAGCACCGCAGGCACCTGGAACCCCTCCCATTCACGGGGAAGGGTGAACTGAGGGTAACTGAGCAAGCCATCGGAGTGACTGTCGGCCCCGAGGCTGTCAGGGTCGCCGAGCACGCCCGGCAGGAGCCGCACCACCGCATCGGCAATAAGGAGCGCAGGGAACTCGCCTCCGGTTAGGACAAAGTCGCCGATGCTGAACACATCGCTCGCGTAGCGCTGCCGGATCCGGTCGTCGATCCCCTCGTAATGGCCGCAGAGGATCACGAGGTGATCGACGGAGGCGATATCGCGTGCGTGGCGCTGCTCGAAGCGCTCGCCATTCGGGTCGGTGAGGACGATTCGGTGGCCAGGCATGAGGTCGAGACTCTCGAGTGCCCGCCCGACTACGTCGGGCCGCATCACCATCCCCGGTCCGCCGCCACAGGGTCGTCCGTCGACGGTCCGGTGAGCGTCGGTGGCAAAGTCCCGCGGGTTGGTTGCTGCGAAGCTTACGATTCCCGTCTGCTCAGCGCGAGCGAGGATGCTGTGCCGCAGCGCCGGCAGCACCATTTCCGGGAACAGCGTGACGAAGTCGATTCGCAATGGGTGTCTCCTTCGTGCAAGGTTGGCATGAATCTCGGCAAGGTGGTTCCTCCGTCCCGGCGGAGCCACCCGGCTCGGGTAACCTCGCCTTTCCGCGGGCCTGTAGCTCAGGGGTTAGAGCGGGCGGCTCATAACCGCTTGGTCGTGGGTTCGATCCCCACCGGGCCCACTGAATTTGTAACCAATCCCCGGAGATGGGCCGTCATAATGCTCGAACGGAACAGAAAGTAGGTTTCGGAGGCAGTCTAACCTTGAACAACAGCGTGAAATCGATTTGCATCGCGGTAAGCGTTCTTTCGCTCGCCATGGCCGTGACCGCGCAGACGCGGCGGCCCGCGCCTCGCCCGGCGCCGACCTCGTCTTATAAGCCGAATCCGGCCGAGCGTTCGCTCGTCGGGATCAACCTGTACGACACTGGTACCCGGCTCGTGAAGGTCTACGGCACGCCCCATTCGATCGAAGCCATCGGAATCGGTGGCGGCGGAGCGGGTGGCGGCGGTGGCGCGGCCGGTCGAGGGGGCGCACCGGGAGCCATCGGCCCCGGAGGCGGTGGGGGACGATCGTCCGGCGGTGGCGCCGGTGGCGCGGCTCCGACCAGCGTCGACTGGATCATCCCCGGAGATCGCGGCCTCATCGGCGACCCCTTCCAGGAGGGAACCCGCGGCTGGAACCAACTCGGCGTAGCCCCCGAACCCGGCGCAGCCGGTGGCGGCGGAACACGAGGCGGGCCGATGATGGGTCCGGGCGGCCGAGGCGGCCCGATGCCCGGCGCGGGTCCTGCTGCCGGTGGTGGCGGAGCGACCGGCGGCGGCTCGGGTGACAAGGTGGTGTTCACTCGCTGGGTGTACAACCGTGGCGCGGGGAAGTACGGCTTCATCATGGACAAGCAGAATCGCGTCGTCCAAATCGAAGCCATCGGCCTCGAGGATAAGAAGGTCCGCACTTCGAAAGGCATCGGCTTCGGAGCCACTTTCAAGGACCTCATTCTGAAGTACGGTCCGCCAGACGGATACGAGATCAACGGCGACAACATCATGGTGCGATACCTGGTGAAGAACAAGGTCGCCTTCAAGCTGACTCGCGTCCGGCCGAACGGCCCGCAAGTGGTCACTGGCGTGGTAGTGGCCGCCGGAAAGAGCTAAGACTGTAGAGTGCCCAACGAGATCGACCTCGTCCGCGCGCGGATCAACATCGTCGATCTCGTTGGGCAGCGGGTCCTCCTTAAGAGGGCCGGCAAAGAATGGACGGGTCTTTGTCCGTTTCACGACGACAAGAACCCGTCCTTTCGCGTCTCTGAGACCCTCGGCCGATACAAGTGTTGGGCGTGCGGTGCTTCCGGCGACATCTTCAAGTGGGTCATGGAGACCCAGCGCGTGGATTTCCGCGAAGCCCTCGAAATGCTCGCCCGCGATGCCGGCGTCACCCTTTCGCATCGCCCGAGCGGTGAGACCAAGTCGAAGCGCGAAACCTACACCCAAGCGATGGCCATCGCCCTGCGCTTCTTCAGGGACGAACTTCCCAAAGCCAGCCATGCTCGCGAATACTGCGAATCTCGCGGCCTCGACGAAGCGACGATCCTCGAGTGGCAGATCGGTTACGCACCGGACATCGGCGACGCCTTGGCCTCCCGTATCAAGCGCGACGGAATCCCGCTTGCCGATGCACAGGAACTCTTCTTGGTCGACTCCGATGCCGGCGGCGGGTTCTACGATCGATTTCGGGGTCGCCTCATCTTCCCCATCCACGACGAACGCGGCGCGCTGGTCGCCTTCGGAGGCCGTTTGTTGGGCGATGGCATACCGAAGTACATCAATAGCGGCGATACCCCACTGTATTCGAAGCGCCGCGTGCTCTACGGCATGCATAAGGCGAAGGAGGCGATCGCCGCAAAGGGTCAGGCGGTCCTCGTCGAGGGCTACCTCGACGTCATCGCCTGCCACCGCGCAGGTGTCCGTACCGCTTTGGCTTCCCTCGGAACCGCGTTGAGCGAGGACCACGCCAAACTCCTCAAGCGGTGGTGCAAGGAGGTCGTCATCCTCTACGACGCCGACCCTGCCGGGCAGAATGCCGCCGAGAGGGCGGCGGACGTTCTTCAGGCGGAGGGCCTCTCCCCCCGTATCGCTCTCCTGCCGTCCGGCGAGGATCCCGACACGCTACTGCGATCGGTCGGACCGGCCGCCGTTCTTCGCGTGACCGAAGGCGGAGTGACACCTCTCGACTATCGCCTCAAGCAATTGGGTGAGCGGCTCGATCCTTCCACCGACGAGTATTGGCAAGAAGTCGTTCACGCGATCGCGAAGGAGCCCAGCGCGGTCGAACGGTCGAAGCACATGATAGCGCTCTCGAACCGGCATCCCGCTGAGCGCGATCCCGAACGGGCGCTCCGGAATCTCCGAAGGCAGGTCGCGGCGGCGGGGAGGCGGCTTCGACAGTCTCGTCGATTTGCCGAGAACGCTACGAAGCCCGCCGAAGTCGTAGTGGATCGCTCCCTCCATCCCTTCGAGCAGACGCTTTTTCGTGCGCTCCTCGAGGAAGACCTTCGCGAGCGCGCCCATCTAGCCATCCAGGACGAGCGCTTGTTCCTCACGCAAACCGGACTGGAACTGTCGCGCGCCTTTTGCGAAGCGTTCCCCGAGCGGCCTCCGCTCGGGCCGCCGGCGAATTGGCTAAGCCATCTCGAGCCGGAGTGGGCACGTCAACGGCTCGGTGATCTCGGACTTGACCAAACGGTCAAAATCGACGGCGACGAGCTATCGGGGGCGGTTTCACGGCTCCGGCTGGAACTCGAGAAGCGGTCCATTCGCGAAATGCACCGCGACACCCAACTCGACGACGAGGGTTTGGCCGAAGTCGCTCGACGACTGCGCAAGGTCGCAGGAACCGAAGCTTCCGGTTAGAACCCGGCCATCCCGTAGTAGGCCTTCACTTCTGGCTTGAGCCAGCAGATCAGCAAGGGGAGGCAAACCACGATCGGGCAACACAGGCCGATCGGAACGAGGATGTTGATCAGGTGGGCGACCCAAGCCCAGGAGCGACGCGGCAGCGCGATCATGACCAGATTGAGGATGACGAACAATACCCCGGTGACGATCGTCAGCACGCCGACCTGACCGATGACCTCGGGCTCGAACACGTCGGATCGAAGAGCCTCACGGTCTCGATAGAGCCACCAGCCCAGCAACGCGAGCCCGACGTTGGCAAGGGCTAGGAAGACGCAGTAGGCTCGGTACCAGGCGAGGACCTTGGGTGGGCTCATCGTTTCGGTTCGGTAAGGCGACCATACAGTTCGGGGCGGCGAGAATCGAACGTCGCCATCTCGTATTGCCCAGGAATGACGACAGTACGCTTGAATCTAGCCTCGGCGAGATCGAGATCGGCAACGAGCACCTCCTCGGCATCCCCCGCTCGGAACAGAGCCTCGCCCGAGGGGGCGAAGATGCCGCTCGAGCCGATGAAGCCGAAGCCGTTTTCTTCACCGATCCGGTTGCACGCGGCGAGGAAGACTCGGTTCTCGGCGGCCCGTACCGGAGCAACCAAGGACGGGGCGATGCTCGCCTTGCGGGGCCAGTTCGTCGGCAGGGCGATCAGATCGGCGCCGTCGAGGGCGAGGATCCGGCTGGGTTCTGGCTGCCTGAGATCGAAGCAGATCAAAACTCCGATGCGGCCGACGCTGGTGTCGAAGACCGTGAAGGCGTCACCACCCGCGACGAAGCGGTCGAGTCCGAGCCAGGGCAAATGCGCCTTCCGATACAGACCGCGCTTGCCGTCGTAGAAGATAGCGGCCGAGTTGTAGAGGGCGCCCGAGGTCGACTCAGCGAATCCGACGACGAGGATCATCCCGAGGCGCTCGCAAGCCACCGCGAGCCGATCCAAACTCTCGTGGTCGGCCGGGATGGCGATTCGACGGGCGTCTTCCAAGGTCGAGACGCAGTATCCGGTGAGGAAAGCCTCCGGAAACACCGCAACCTGGACGCCCTGATCCGCCAGCCGTTCGATCGCCTGAACGGCGTTGGCGGCGTTGGCGCCAGGGTCGTTGAAGACCACGTCGGACTGGACGCACGCGACTCTCATCGCGCCGAGTTTGGCAGACCGATCAACCTGCGGACCGCGGGGTACTCTCACTCTTGGATGAGTGTGACGCCGGGGATCGCCAAGGACTTCTTGCGCGAGGTCGAAGCCGCCGACCGAATTTACATCGGGACGCATCTCAATCCGGACGGCGACGCCATCGGCAGCGCCTTGGCAGTCGCTTTGTTCCTCGACGCTCTGGGCAGGCCGAACGAGGTTCTTTGCAACGACTTGCCGCCCTACAACCTCAGGTTTCTGCCTTCGGTCGATCGTGTACGACTCGCGCCCGAGGGTCCGGCGAGTTTGGCCATCTTGGTCGATCTCGACTCCTCCAGCCGGTTGGGCAAGATCCGGCCGTTCGTCGAGACGTGCCCGCGGATGATCGTGATCGACCACCACGTGCCACACGAAGCTCCCGGTGATCTCCGGATCGTCGATACGGCTTCGCCGGCGACCGCCGCGATCCTTTACGATCTGTTCAAGGCGAGCTTGGCCGAGATTACGCCCGATATCGCGACCTGCCTCCTTGCCGGGATCATCACGGATACCGGCAGTTTCCGATTCTCGAACACCACGCCGCACTCCCTGACGATTTCCGCCGACCTGCTTGCAAGAGGCGGGAACATCGTTCGTATCGGCGAAGAAGTGTTCCAGAAGAAGCAACTGCCGGCGGTTCGGCTCCTAGGTCGGTGCATTGCCAAGATGAAGCTCGCCCTCGGCGACCGCTTGGCTTGGTCGGCTCTCTCGCACCGAGATTTCGAGGAGTCCGGCGCTACCGAAGAACATACGGAGGGGCTTGCAAACGAACTTCTCAGCGTCGATACGGTCCAGGTGGCCGCTTTGATCCGCGAACCGCTGCCCGGCAAGGTTCGGGCGAGCCTCCGCTCACGTGGGGATTTCGATGTGGCCTCCGTCGCCAGGCAGTTCGGCGGGGGAGGTCACAAGAACGCGGCCGGCTGTACCTTCGATACAAGCTTGGAGGAGGCGGAGCGGGCGTTGGTATCCGCGCTCGAGTCATGCTTGGCATCCTCGTAGTCGACAAGCCGCCCGGCATGACGTCGCACGATGTCGTCGACCATGTCCGTCGCCGGCTGGGGACTCGCCGGGTCGGTCACGCGGGCTCCCTTGATCCCATGGCGACCGGCGTCCTGGTGGTTGCCGTCGGTCCGGCAACCCGGTTCTTGCAGTACCTCCCGCTAGAACCTAAGGAGTACGAAGCCGAGATCGCATTCGGGGTGGAAACGGACACCCAAGACGCCGAGGGCGAAGTCGTCAGGCGAACCGATCCGTCGCCCGATCTGGACAAACGGATCGACGATTTGCTCCCGCGGTTGCTCGGCCCGATCGAGCAGCTGCCCCCTATGTACAGCGCGGTGAAAAGAGCCGGCAAGCCCCTCTACGCCTATGCTCGCAAGGGTGAAGAGGTCGAACGGACCCCGAGGACAGTCTATGTGGACGCGTTCGAACTCATCGACGAGCGCCGATTTCGGATCGTCTGCTCGGGCGGGACGTACGTTCGCACCCTGGCCCACGACCTCGGCCAGAAGCTCGGCTGTGGGGCACACCTGAGCGCGCTGCGGAGAACCCGAGCGGGCAAGTTCGGCCTGGATCGGGCGATTCCACTCGATGAGGTGGAAGCGGTCCGGCTCTTGAGCCTCGGCGAGGCGCTGGAGCCGATGCCGATCGTCCGGCTCGATGCGGTCGGGGTCGGCGCGATTCGCGAGGGCCGGACGATCGAGCGTGCCGCGCTCGCTCCGCTCGTCGCGTTGGCCGAACCGGACGGCCAAGTGTTCAGCGTGGCCCGGGTCGAAGGCAACCGACTTCATCCGCAGTGCGTCATTCCATCTGAGGCCATGCGAAGTGGTTTGGTTTGACCGGGATTGGAGTCGCAGGCGCCTAGCCGGGCACTTGCTGTGGTTTCTGGGGTGGCTGGGCGTCACCGTCTTCGCGATTTTCCTCACACCTTCGGCTCAGGGGCACGGCACTCATCAGCAATTGGGGTTGCCGCCGTGCCCGAGCGTGCTGGCATTCAACCGGCCGTGCCCGGGATGTGGGCTGACGACGAGCTTCACGGCTCTCCTCCACGGGGACTTCGCGGCTTCCTGGAAGGCGAATCCGTTCGGTCCGATCTTCTATGTCCTCTGGGCTGCTTCCGCTTGGGCCTGCCTGTACGGATATTGGAAGTGCAGGCGGTTCAACACGGATGGGCCGCTGGCTAGCCGCACGCTCACGGCACTAGTCGCGGTGTTCTTCGCCTTCGGGATCGTGCGGTTCTTCACCACGAAGTACCCTGCAACTTGGATCGGGTCGTCCGAGCCAAGCCTGACCAAAAAGTCGGAAGCCCGGGCGCGAGGTGGATTGAACCGAGTCGATTAGTACCCATCGTCTTCGAGAAGCGAAGCCACGCCGATGCAATAATCCACTACCAAGCGCGCCACCGGAACGAGCGGCATGGTTGGGGCAGTTGCTAGCTCGATCCAGTCGCATAGATCGGTTGAACCGTCCGCCTCAGGACGCAATTGTCCGCCGATGACCCGAGCCTCATAGATGATTCGAACGACCCGCACCCGCTCGCTCGGCCCATCGAATACTTCGGACTCGACCCAGGCGACGGGCCCAAGTTCGATTTCATAGCCAGTCTCTTCCGACAGTTCACGTGCGACGCCGTCGGGGATCGATTCGTCGAAGTCGATGCCGCCGCCGGGCAATGTCCACTTGCCGGCATCGTTCGGAATCTGCTCCGATATCCGACAGAGGAGGATACGGCCCTCGCGGACGATCGACGCGTAGCCGTGAACCTGCGTCCGCTCGGTCACCTCTGCACTTCCGGCACCCAGGCCGTGGTACGCCCGCCCACCGGTTCGCGGACGATCCGCCTGCCCTGAACGAGTTCGACGCCCTTCCCTCCGCCCCAGCGGTGGTGGAAGAGCCAATCCGGAGGATATCTCCCGGAATCCGCACCGACCGCCACCGCGATCTCGACCACGTTGGCAAGTGCCTTGCGAAGGCGCTCGAGCTCAGCTTTCGTGAGGTCTGCCCCAAGTCGTTTCGGCGAAATCCGCGCGTGGTAGAGCGCCTCGTCGGCGATCCAGTTGCCAACACCCGCGAACAGCGCCTGGTCCAGAAGAAGGGCCTTGATGGGCGCTTTGCGTTTGGCGAGCATCGAGGCGATCTCCTTCGTGGACGGAAGAGCACGATAGACGTCGGGCCCCAGCGCCCTGAATCGAGGATCGCCAGCCGGATCGCCGAGCCAGAGCCGACCCAGCCTGCGCCCGTCGGTAAACGCGATCCGTTGCCCCTCCTCGGTGCCCAGGAGCATTTTGAGGAACCGGGGTCGACCCGTCTCGTCGTCCATCGGCGCTTGGCCGTGCTCGCGGAGTCGTATCGTCGGCGCGCCCAACTCACGGATCCAGCCCGCCATACCGAGGTGGCCCATCAGCCAGGGTTCTCGATCCAACCCCAGCCACCAGTACTTGCCGATCCGGCCTACTTCGGTGACGGTCGACCCCAAAAGAGCTTCTTCGATCAAGGTCGCGGGCAAGCCGCAAAGGACGATGTCGTCCTCGGGAATCTCGACCTCTACGATGCGGTGGCCCAGGAGCACGCGCTCCATCGTTCGTCGCGCGGTCTCGACTTCCGGTGCCTCGGGCATGGAACCGAGAATACCGTTCTAATAGCGCCCGCGGGTTGTCGTGTATGATGAACTTGGCAGCCTATGTCGGATTCGCACGACGCGACGATGCAAGTCAAGCTTCTGGGACCGTTCGACGTTCGGTTGGACGGCCATCCGCTACCCCCGGTCCGCTCGCGAAAAGGGCTGTGGCTACTCGCCCAACTCGCCCTGCGCCAGGGTCGCGAAGTGGATCGCGCATGGCTCGCCGGGACCCTTTGGCCGGAGAGTCCGGATACCCAGGCGCTAGCCAGCTTGCGTCGAACCCTGACCGACGTTCGCGCCGCATTGGGCCCCTTCGATGCCAAAGTCGTAACTCCGACTCCAAAAACCCTCCTCCTCGTCGAGAGTGGCGTCTGGGTCGATGTGGCTGAGTTCGATCGCCTGGCTGCATCGACCGACCTCGGTGAGGTCGAGTCGGCGCTTGCCCTTTACCGGGGTCCTCTCTTGGAAGGGTGCGCGGAGGAGTGGGTGCTTGGCGACCGTCAGAGCCGTGAGGAAACCTTTCTACAGGCCTCTGAACTCGCCGCGCGGCTCGCCATGGAGCGGGTCGAGTATTCGCGAGCCATCGGGTTCTTGAAGCGCGCGATCGCCGTCGACCCGTTCCGCGAATCCGCGACGCGGAACCTTATGGAAGCTTGCGCGGCGAACGGGGATCACGCGGCGGCAGTGGTCGCGTTCCGCCAACTCCGTGAGCGGCTTCTCTACGAACTGAACGGCGACCCCTCGGCGGAGACGGTAGCCCTGCTCGAGAGAATCCGCAAGGACGCGAGAATCATCGCTCACCGGACCTCGGCTCCGATCGAAGCCCCCGCCGCCCCTCGCCCGGTCGCGGCGATGCCTCCCCCGCCGGAGCCGGCGAGCAGGGGCAACGTTCCCGAACCCTTGACCGAGATCGTGGGAAGGGAACAGGACCTGCAGGAGATCGAGGCCCACCTCATGTCCTCACGGCTGGTCACGCTTCTCGGCCCTGGTGGCATCGGGAAAACCAGACTGTCTATCGAGCTTGCCCATAACCTTTCATCCGAGTTCGCGGGAGGGGCTTGGTTCGTCGACTTCACGCCCCTCGAAGACCCCGATCTGGTTCCCCAGCATGTGGAACACGAGCTTCAGATTCACGAGCGACCGGGATTTACTGCTTCTGAAGACCTGGTGGCGGCCCTCAGCGGTGAGCCGGTTTTGGTCGTCTTCGACAACTGCGAACACCTCATCGACGCTTGTGCCGATCTTGCGGATCGGCTCCTGAAGTCTTGCGCCGATTTGAGGATCCTCGCCACCAGCCGGGAGCCGCTAGGCCTTGTCGGTGAGGTCGCGTGGCGCGTGCCTAGCCTATCGGTGCCCGAGCCCAAGCGGGTACGCCAGCTTGTCGATCAGTTTACGGCCGGACTCCTACAGTACGATGCCGTCCGCCTCTTCATGGCGCGGGCGCAGGCTGCTCTTCCCGGCTTCGAACTCACGATGGACAATGCGACGGCGATCATCGATATCTGCCGCCGATTGGACGGCATCGCGCTCGCCCTCGAACTGGCCGCTGCTCGCCTGAAGGCACTTTCGGTGCAGGAGATCGCCGAGCGGCTGAACGATCGCTTCAAGCTTCTGACCGGCGGCTCGCGCGGCGCACCGACCCGGCAGACAACGCTAAGGGCCGCCCTCGATTGGAGCTACGATCTGCTCTCCGACCCAGAGAAGCTGATGCTCCGAAGGGTGAGCATCTTCGGCGGGCCGTTCACGCTGGCTGCCGCCGAACAGGTAACGGAAGGAGGCGGCATCGGGGAGGGAGAATCGCTCGACTTGGTCTCCAGGCTGGTAGACAAGTCACTGGTTCGCGCCGAAACCGGTCCCGACGGGAAGGTTCGATATAGCGTTCTCGAGAGCACCCGAGAGTTCGCCCGCGAACTGCTCATCCAAAGCGGCGAACACGACGAGATTGCCGGACGCCATGCCGCTTATTATCTGGACCTCGCTCGCCGAGCCCGGGCACAGATGTACGGGCCAGAGGAGTTCGAAGCGCTAGAGATGCTCGATCGCTCCTTTGACAACATCCGCGCCGCGCTTCACTGGTCCACGGAAACTCGTCGTGGGTCGATCGCACTCACGCTCGTCGAGATGCTTCGCGTCTTTTGGAGTTCGCGAGACCGGATCAACGAAGCCCGGACTTGGATTCAGCGCTCCCTCGACTGCGACGACGAGAAGACGGTCCAGCGCGTCGGTGTGCTCCAGGTGGCCTCTCACTATGCGACGCTGAGCGGTGATATGGAACGCGCGAGGCAGTACGTCGAGACGGGGGTCCTCATCGCCCAGGAGATCGGAGATAAGCGCGCGCTCGCGGAGATCATGCGGAACATGGCCGGCGTCTACTCGGAGCTGCAGCGCCACGAGGAGGCCCTCGACTGGGTGGGGCAAGCCTTGGAACTCGACCGGGAGCTAGGCGCTAACGAGGGCATCCTGCGCTCGCTCACCGCGAGCGGACTGGTCAACCTCGACGCAGGCCAAACGCACGAGGCGAAACGCCTCTTCGCGGAAGCGATTCGCCTCTGCGAGAGTACCGGCGGCGAAAGCATGAAGGGCTGGAACTGCTCGAACATGGGCGACGCGCTCATAGCGGAAGGGAACCCCGCGGAAGCGGTGGATTGGTATCGCGAGGGTCTGGATCGCCTCGTCAAGTACGGCGGTACAATGGGAACTTGCGAAGGCGTCCGGGGCCTATGCTTGGCGATAGGCCTCACCGCGCAAGACGCCCGAACGCGCCGCGAGGCCGTCGCGATGATCGCCGCAGCCGGACGCCACCAAGGATCGATGGGCCTCCACCTCAGGCGATTCGACAAAGAGCAGCGAGACCGAGTGATGGGCGAGACCCGTACCGTAATGGGCGACGACGCTTTCGACGAATCCTGGAACGAGGGAACGACTATCGAGTTCGATGTGATGGTGGAGCGCACATTCGCCCTCGTTGGCTCTTTGAAGGGCGATCTCGCAACAGCGAAGACTTAGCGAGCGATGCGAACCGACGCCGAGCGCCTCCAACGCCTGCTTCGTAGAGAAGCGAGCCTCCGCGACGTGATCGAAGCCATCGGCAGCGGCCTCGACCTTCGAAGCCTGCTCTCGCGGATCGCCGAGATTGCCTGCCGTTTGCTCGAAGCCGACAACGGCGCCATTGGGCTCGTGGACGAGGAGGCCGGCGTCGTGCGCATGGCCGCAACCTGGCGAATGCCCGAGGACGAGATCGGCAGCGAAGTCCGGTGCGGACAGGGCCTGAGCGGTCAGGTGATGGAGACGAGGCAGCCCGTGATCTACAACCGATACGGCGACGTAAACGACCCGACACGGAGCGACTTCTCGGATCACGCGGTCATCGGCGTGCCGATCTTCTGGCGCGACCGGTTGATCGGTACCTTCGGTCTCGGCAGCCCGCCGCCGAGGACTTTCGATCAGGAAGATGCCGCCGTCCTCAGCCGTTTCGCCGAGCATGCCGCGATCGCCATCGAGAACGCCCGCCTTTTCGATCGTGTCCAGTCGAGCCTCGACGAGGTTCAACTCCTGTACGAAACGACCGCTCGCCTCGGCCTCGCGGCCCATCCGGACGAGATCGTGGCTGCCTACCTCGACCAAGTCGCCTCGACGGGCAAGTATGCCTGCACGGTCACCGAGTACGTTTATGATGCCGGCGACCAGCGAGTCGGGGTCCTCATCAAGGGCCGCTGGAGTCGTGCTGGAGGCGCGGAGGTCGGCAACACGCGCGTCCCCTACTCGCGCGACGACCTCGACCCCATCCTCGACTCGGGTCAGACCGTGATGATCGGAAACGTGGAGACCGACCTTCGTGTGTCGAAGGACCTCCGCGAAATGCAGCGTCAAGACGGGCATCCCGGCCTCGCGCTGATCCCTCTGATCGCGGGCGGCAGACGGATCGGGCTCGTCGTGCTCACCTCTCCGATACCCCTCGAATGGGATCCCGCCGAGCTGAGGCCCTATCAGGCGACCGCAGGTTATCTCGCCATTGCTCTCCAGCAGCGAAGAGAGCAACTCGACCTCCAAGAGGCCGAACGGCAGGTCGCCGTGCTCGAGGACCGCCAGCGACTTGCCCACGAGTTGCACGATTCGGTGACCCAAGTGCTCACGAGCATTAACTTCATTGCTCAGGCCACTCCCGGGGCCTTGGCAAAGGACCATCAAGAAGGCCTCGCCCGGATCGATCAACTGGCGAACTTGAGCCAACGGGCGCTCTCCGAGATGCGCGCACTCCTGCTCGAGCTTTCTCCGCGGAGTGGCCGCGAGCCGGAGATGAAGCCCGCCTCGCGACCACTGCCTCTGGCGATCGAGGAACACTTGGAGTCCATCCGCACGACCGCGCCACCACTCACGTTTTGCGCGGAGACCTATGAGCCGCAGCCCTCCGCCGTCGAGCACGCGCTTCTGCGCATCACCCAGGAAGCCGTTACCAACGCGATCAAGCACGCCCAGGCAGGCGAGATCGTCATTCGGCTGGAGTGCAGCGGGTCGACGGTTCGCCTGACGATTCGCGACGACGGGGTCGGTCTCGCCCAGTCGCGGGAAGGATCGGCGGGCAGAGGGACCGGCCTTGGGCTGAGCGGTATTCGCCGGAGAGTCTACGAACTGGGTGGCTCCGTTCGAATCCAAGGGAGCTCGGGTAAGGGGACGATCGTCACGGTCTCGGTGCCCCGCGCCAAGGGCGACTAGTGCCTGGCCCGTACCGCGGGGAAGTCGCCTGGTATCATGGGTCGGATTGCCCGATAGCTCAATTGGCAGAGCGGCTGACTCTGGATCAGCAGGTTCCAGGTTCGATCCCTGGTCGGGCAGCCACCGCTGCTTCTCCCAGGCACCCGTCCACGAGGGTCACGATTCGATCCGCTCCGTCGAGCATCGAAGGGTCGTGCGTGACCATTACGAGCGCGCCACCACCTCGCTCTTGCCGCAGCATATCGACGACGGCGTGGCCGTTCGCGTGATCGAGCGCCGCGGTCGGTTCGTCGGCGAAGATCGCTTCCGGCGATCCCATGAGTGCCCGCGCCACGCATACCCGCTGCCTTTCTCCGCCGCTCAGTTCGTGGGGGAGGCGGTGCATCTTGTCGCCGAGCCCCAGGCGAGAGAGTCGGTTCTCGGCCTCTACTAAGCGGTCCCCCGAGCCACTTGCGCCGAGCACCACGTTCTCCAGCGCCGTGAGATAGCCGAGCAAGTGAGGGTGCTGGAAAACGAAGCCGAATCGCTCCAGCCGCAGGCGGCTTCTTGCTTCGTCACCCAGGGAGGCGAGGTCGATCCCGTCGACCAGAACCTGTCCAGAAGTCGGCGTCTTGAGGCCACTGAGCATGTAGAGCAGGCTCGACTTGCCGGACCCCGAGGGGCCCAGGATCCCGAGGAATTCACCCTCCGACACGCGCAGGCCGATGTCGCGGCAGGCATAGACCTCCCGGCCATGATCGTGATAGAGAAGCGCGGCGCCCCGGGCCTCGATCACACCAGCCTCCGCTCCACGACACTCACCGGATCGAAGCGACGGAACCTTGACCAAACGGTCAGAGCTCCGGCAGCGAGGATCGCCACAGGGATCGGGATGGTGTAGATGAACGCCATCCGATCGAGGGGGTCGAGGGCGAACGCTTGGGGAGTCATGAGCTGCGCACGGACCACGAGCAGTAGCGAATAGGCCACCAGCAGACCGAGCACCCAGCCGCCGACGACCACCACCAAGGTCTCACCGAAAGCCCGCGAAAGAAGTTGCCGTCGCGTATAGCCCAGGGCCTGGAGCAGCCCGTATTCAGGAAGGCGCTGGCTCTGGTAGATGTTCATGAGCATCGCCATCATAAGGGTGATGACCAGAACCAGCGTGGCGATCACCACGTTGAGAATCTTGTACAGGATCTTGAACATGTCCTGGGTGTCCCGTTCCAGTTCTTGGTAGACGAACACCTGTGCTCTCTCGCCCTTGAACGCCTTCACCGCCCAGTTGTCGAGTTTGGCCTGGTCCGGGAGGTTTTCCGCAAAGACCAGCAGCACATCTATGGGCGGGAAGTGGTGTGCCCGTTGGTATTCGATAGGCGTGAACATGAGCCACTCGTCGGTATCCGCGATTCCGACGACGCGGACCTCCTCGGGCGAGTAGGCGCCATCCTGGACCGGTCCCAGAAGGAGGCTGCCCTTGCGAAGGCCGAGGTTGCGGGCGACCGGCTCGCTGATCAGGGCCTCGGCCTTGCCTGTCTCCGGCAGGCGACCATTGATGCCGCGCGAACCCATACGATCGAGGTAGTAAGTCATGTCTTCCCGGGCAAGCCCGAGAACCACGAACGGCCACTTGCCGACGATGCTGCGCACTTGGGCCCCGGTTGCGCGGCACACCATGACCCGTTCGAGTGGGACCGGAGCCTCCTTCTCGATCCTGTCCCGGATGATCGGGGTCTGGGCTGGGTCGCCCCGTGGGGTGATGCCGACCATTTGTTGGGAGTAACGGTAGATCGTGCGGATCGACAGCGGAATCGAGTCGATCATCGCCACGATGCCGCTGATGAGCATTACCGCGAGGACGATGACCGCCACGAGGGGGATCGTTTTGCCGGCGTTGCGGAAGAGGAAGGTCGAGGCCACCAGTGGACGGGCGAGCGAACGAGTCTGCTTGCTCGTCGCCAGCCGCCGTCGGGATTCCCTCGTCGCCACTCCTAGTCTATACGTGCCCCGACGCCGGTTCGTCGGGCGACCTTTCGCGTCGGTACCGGAGGAACACTTCGTCGCCGATTCGGTGCTGCTCCTGCAGACGGAAGGCGAGAAGCCCACCTTTGGGCAACGGCTCGCCTCCTGCGTAGGTGGGGAGGTCGCGGCCGAGCTTGACCTTCGGCGCGAGCGTGAGGAACAACTCGTCGACGAGGTCCGCGGCGAGCAGTTGGGCGTTCAGTTCGCTGCCACCCTCGACCACGAGGGTCTCGATGCCGAACTGCACCCGCAAGTGGAGGAGCAAAGCCCCAAGCTCCACGGCATCCGACCCGAAACGAAGCGTCTGCCTCGCTTCGAGGGGGGACGGGACATCGTCGGGAAGCACGAGGAACGCCTTCGCCGGCTGGGCGACAAAGAACCCCGATAGAGGGTCCACGTCGCCGGAGCGGCTGACCACGAAGCGGTACAGATGCTCGGGATACCGAATCTTGGGGGTAGAACGGAGGGTAGCGGCGCCGATGAGAACCGCCTGTGCCGCGTGCTCGATCTGGCGCAGCGCGTCGTGATCGACCTTCGAGCCCAGGTCCATCACTCCTTCGTCTCGCCCGCCCGACACCGACTTGCCATCGATCGTGGTGACCATGTTCACCGCCACGTAAGGCCGATTCGTCGGAGCAGAGCCGAACACGAGCGAACCGTAGGGGCCGGTCGCGGTTGGGGGCTCGGCGACGAGGTACTCGGCCACAGCCCGGCGCAACACCGGGTACGGCTCCTCGGCCAGGCGTGCGTCACCGAGGAAGAATGTGGGCAAGTAGCGGACCCCGGTCGACCAAGCAGGTTCGTCGAATTGCACGATGCGGTCGGCGTAGCGCCGACCCTTGAGAGCAGCCTTGAACGCAGCGGAGTCGATCGGCAGGCCGCGGCAAAGGAACTCCAGGACGTCTCGCGAGCCGATGTCGAGTCCGTGCATCCAATAGGCGCGGTAGATCCGTTCGACGAGCGCATCGGCACAGCCAGACGTTTTGGCCAGTTCGACCGCTGTATGAGCGGTGAAGGTGGTCACCCCTACGGGAAGCGAAGTGTCCGGCGCGTCCAGTCCCTCGGCGGCAAAGGCCAGCGCGAGGCGACTGGGGCGATTCTCCTCGGCATGCTCTCGGACCGGATACCCTTCAGGATAGGCCTCGTAGGCGAGCCACTCGATCTCGACTCCGAATTCCTGTCGCAGCCGCTTGGCCTGCGAAAGGCCGATCCAGCACCACACACAGGTGAAGTCGTGGGCGACCGGCAGGCTCGGCATTGCTCTATTGTGCCGTGCCGAGTCCGAACTGGGCTATTCCTGACCTAAGAGGCGCCCGGTCTCGACGTCGAACACCGGTACCGTCCAAAGCACATAAGCGGCCGCTGCGCCGCCGGCCACCAGCGTCGCGAGGAGGACCCAGGGGAGCCAACGGCGGGGCCGCGCGGTGAAGAGGGCCGCCAACGACCCGATGAACAGCGCACCACCGCCCCAAGGCGCGAAGAGGACGACGGCGTAGTTGCGTCGCCCCACTCGGTCGTAGTATCGGGCTCGATACCGTTCGGGCCTCGACCATCCGATTTCGATGTCCTTGTCCATCGATCGGCGCGAGAATTCTCCGCGATACGAAGAGAGCCAGCAGTCCAGCCAAAGATCGTGGGTGGAGGTTTCCAATTGGACGAGCATGGACGGCCAAAACACGAAGTTTCGGCCTTCACTGCCTCCCTTCGCCTGAACCCCGGCCCAAAGGGCCATTCCCTCGACTGCCGCACGCCGGTCTCCGATGACGATCAGGTCGAGGACCAGTCGCTGCGCCGCAGTTCCAGTGAGCCGCATCGGGTAGACGGGCCGTCGTGTGGGAAACACGAAGCGCAGAGGATGCGGCTGCTCGTTCCCGGTCCGCCTCACGAACTTCATGACGAGGATCGACCAACCCTGCCTTCGATAGTCTTCGATGACCGAGCGGGCTTCATCGGGAACCGCGGCTCCCTGCTCACGCAACCATGTAAGAGGTTCATTCGGCTGCTTCGGGTCGAGAGAAGCAACATCGTACGCGCCGACCGAACTTCCCACTCCTTTCGTGCCCGATCCGGCATAGACCGGCATGAACCACAAGACCGGGAAGAAGACGGCGATGAGGAGGAGCAGATACGTGGCAATTCGCCGCCAAAGCAGCGGATCGCGGACGCAGAGGAGATGGACAACCGAGACGATCAGCAAGACCACAAAGAAGACTTCGAACTCCTGAAGGTTCTTGGGCGACCTTTCGACGATCGGTGATCCCGCCCTGAGCAGACGATCAAGGTAAGAAAGATCGACCTTCTCGATCTTCTTCGGTGCAGAGGGGAGAGGCAGTACCCAAACATGATCCCCCTTCTCGGTGCCGCCGAGCCGCGAGTCGACGATGAGGGTCTCCACACCGTCCCGATACGAGACGACCGCTCGCTGGTACGGAAGGTCGGGCACGCCAGGCATCGGCCCGACCTTCAGCATCATTCCGTCACCGAGCGCGATGGACGCCAGGAGCGCGGTGAGCAGCGAGATGACTGACTTCATGGGTGGGCCTCCGTCGCAGGAAGGACGAGGATTCGACTCGGTTGGGTTCGCAACGGAGGCTGTAGGGATCGTCCATCATCAGGCGCTACTCGCTAAGCCCCGAACTCTCGGCGGCAGCCGTTGGATCAAGGCCACTCCACTCCTTCCTCCCGAACACCCAGAACAGGGCCGGCGTCACGATCTGGCTCAGAAGCGTGCTCGTGACCAGGCCTCCGAGAATCACGACTGCCAGCGGCTGAAGCAGCTCTTTCCCCGGGTCGCCTTGCGAGAGTGCAAGGGGCAAGAGCCCGAACGCTGCCGCGAGCGCCGTCATCAAAACCGGTGACAGCCGCTCCAGCGTGCCCCGCACGATCATCTCCTTGCCGAAGGGCATCCCCTCCTCCGTCATCAGGTGGGCATAGTGGGAGAGCATCATGATGCCGTTGCGGGCGGCGATCCCGAACAGCGTGATGAAGCCCACCATCGAGGCGATCGAGAGCACGCCGCCGGTGAGGAACACCGCCAACACGCCGCCGACCAGCGCCAGCGGGAGGTTCACCATCACCTGCAACGCCATGCGCCACGAGCGCAAGGCCACGTGCAGCACCAGGAACATGCCGACCACCGTGAACACCCCGATCGCGAGGAGCCGGGCCGTCGCGCTCTGCTGGCTCTGAAACTGGCCGCCGTACTCCACGAAGTACCCGCTCGGCCAGGTGCGCTGGATCACCGCCAGCCTTTCCTGAAGCTCGTTCACCACGCTGTTCAGGTCTCGCCCCTGCACGTTGGCTTGCACCACGATCCGGCGCGAGACGTTCTCGCGATTGATCGTGTTCGGCCCCGTATCGGGCTTCACCGTGGCCAACTGCGCGAGCGGAATGCGCTGCCCCGTTGGCGTGGAGATGAGCGTGCGCCCGATCACGCCGAGGTCGTTCCGGGCCTCCGGCGTGAACCAGATGACGAGGTCGAAGGTCTGCTGCCCCTGAAGCACCTGCGATACCGCGTGCCCGCCGAGGCCCACCTCCAGGCTTTCCGCGAGCTGCAGCGGAGTCACGCCGTATCGTGCTGCCGTCGCCCGGTTGATCTCGATGCTCACCTGCGGAACCTCGACTTGGGGCTCCACTTGGAGATCCACCACGCCGCGGACGGTCGCCATTTGCGTCTCGATTTCGCCCGCCAGGCGTCGAAGGGTGTTCAGGTCCGGCCCGAAGATCTTGACCGCGAGGGCCGCCCGGACCCCCGAGGAAAGATGATCGAGCCGATGCGAGATCGGCTGCCCGAACGTGACGAACACGCCCGGGATCGAGCCGATCTTCTGCCGAAGCTCCTCGACGGCCCCATCCATGCCCCGTCGGCTCGGTTTGAGCCCGACGTCGAATTCCGAGTGATTCACGCCTTCGGCATGCTCGTCCATCTCCGCGCGCCCGGTCCGGCGTCCGATGTGGGTCACTTCGGGCACGGTGAGAGTCCGCTCCTCGATGATCTTGCCGATCCGGTTGCTCTCTTCCAGGCTCGTGCCCGGCGGCAAGGTGGCGCTCAGCGAGAGCGATCCCTCGTTGAACTTCGGCAGGAACTCGCGCCCCAGGGAGGCGAGCACCCAAACAGCGCCCGCCGTCAGGGCCAAGGTCGCCATCAGCACGAGGCCCGGATTCCGCATCGAGGCTTCCACCGCCGGGGCATTCCACCGCTTCAAGACCGTCACGAGCTTGGAATCCCCGCGGTGCTCGGGCGACATCCGCCCGAGCATCAGAGAGCACAACGCCGGGGTCAGGGTGAGCGAGACGAGCAAGGACGCCGCCATCGAGAAGATGAACGCGAGCCCGAGGGGGAGGAACACCCGACCCTCCATGCCCTCCAGCGAGAGCAGGGGCACGAACACGAGCACGATGATCAGGGTCGCGTAGACGATGCTGTTGCGGATCTCCGCGCTCGCGCGGAAGACCACCCGCAAGATGGGCTCCGGCTCGGGCAAAGCCGCATTGAGCCGCAATCGCCGGTAGACGTTCTCCACGTCCACGATGCTGTCGTCCACGACGAGGCCGATCGCGATTGCGAGGCCGCCCAGCGTCATGGTGTTCACGTAGATGCCGAAGCGGTTCAGCAGGAGCAAGGCGAGGATGAACGAAACCGGGATCGAGATCAACGAGATCGCGGTCGCCCGCACGTTCATCAAGAAGGCGAGGATCACAAACATCACGATCACGCCCGCTTCGAGCAGAGCGCGTTCCACGTTCCGGATCGAGTTCTCGATGAAGTGCTCCTGACGAAAGAGATCGCGGTTGATGGCAATGTCTTCCGGCAAAGTCGTCTCGATCTCGTCGAGGGCCTTGTCGATCTGTTTCGTCAGCGCCAGCGTGTTGGCGTCCGGCTGTTTCTGAACCGAAAGCAGCACCGCCGGCTGGCCGTCGACGCTGGCATCGCCCCGTGGAAAGCCCTTCGCGAAGGTCACGTCGGCGACTTGGCCGATCGTGACCGGCACGCCGTCGACCGCCTTGATGGGCGTCTTCGCGATGTCCTCCAGGTTCTTCACCCTGCCCAGAATGCGGATTACCGACTCGCGGCTGGGCTCCAAGAGGAACCCGCCCCCCGCGTTGACGTTGCTTTGCCTGGCCGCTTCGACGAGCTCGTCGAGGGTCACCCCGAACTTCGCGAGGCGTTTCGGGTTGGTGAGGACCTGGTACTGCTTGATGCCGCCCCCGATCGGCACGACCTGGGCCACGCCCGGTACGGCGAGCAGGCGAGGCCGAATCGAGAAATCGGCGATGGACCGCACCTCGATCGGCTCGGTCTTCCCCGTCTTGCTGCTGACCCCGACGACCATGATCTCCCCCATGATCGAACTGATGGGCGCCAGCGAGGGCACCGACCCTTCGGGCATCCGGGCTTGCGCGAGTTGGAGCTTCTCCGAGACGATCTGCCGCGCACGGTAGATGTCGGTGTCCCAATCGAACTCCACGAAGACGATGCTAAAGCCCGCGCTGGAAGCGGATCGGACGCGCTGGACGCCCGTGGCGCCGTTCATCATCGTTTCGATCGGGAACGAGACCAGGGCCTCGACCTCTTCCGGAGCCATCCCGTGGGCCTCCGTCATGACGGTCACGACGGGGCGGTTCAGGTCGGGAAGAACGTCGACCGCCATCTTCGGGATTGTGATCGCGCCGTAGAGTACGAGCATCGCCGTCACGACGACGACGAGCCACCGGTGCCGGAGGCTGAGCTGAATGAGGCGGTTCAGCATGCCCGGCCCCCGCGCATGAGCGGGCGAGCGCCGATCATCGCGCGCCTCCCAGGCTCATCAGCTGATAGGAACCCGCGGTTGCCACGACGCTGCCCGGCTCCACGCCCTTGACGACCGTGCGGTTGCCGACCACCCGCTGCACTTGCACCAGGGTTCGCCGGAACACGCCTTCCCGGACGCGCACGAACGCGACGTCCAGCCCCTTATCCTTCTGAACGGCCGCAGTGGGCACGAGGACGAGCTGCTCGTCGTCCGTCCCGAGGAGCACGCGGACGAACATGTCCTGTTTGAGGCGCTCGCCGGGGTTGTCGATGACGATGCGCACCGGCGTCGTTCGCGTTTGGGGGTCGACCTCGTTGTGGACGAAGGCGACCTCGCCCACGTACACCTTGTCCGGGTACGCGTCGGCGATCACCTCGATGCGCTGGCCCACCGCCACCTTCGGGATGTCCTTCTCGTACACGTCGGCGACGACCCAGACGATCGCCGCGTTGAGCAGTTCGAAGAGCAACTCGCCCACCGCGACGGTCTGCCCCGACGTCACCAGCCGTTCTTCGACCTCCGCATCGATCGGCGAGGCGATGACGATGCGGTGTCCTCCCCCGGGGGTGCCGCCCAGCAGCCGGATTTGGTCGGCGGCCACCCGAATCGCGCTCTCGATCCGGGCGGTATCGGCGCGGGCCTGGGCGAGCCGGTTCTTTGCCGAGCGAAGGGCGGCACGGGCGAGATCGGCTTGCGCTCGTGCGGCTTCGACCTCGCGCGCATCGCGAAGCCCCCGATCCGCGATCGACTCCTCGCGTTCGAGCGCCGCCTGGGCGAGGCGCTGTTTGGTGGTGGCGTCGGCGAGGGTCGAGCGGGCCGTTTCGAGCCGGGCTTCGGTTTCCTCAACGTCCCGGGGCGCGACGACCCCGTTTGCCAGACCCTGCTTTTGTCGCCCCAGCAGGGAGGTCAGCCTCTCCACCTCGATTCGCGCCGCGGCGACCTCGGCTTCTGCTTGCGAGGCATTGGCTCGCGCAGTCTCGACCGCCGGGGCGGTGAACGCGCCCGCCTGGGCCAGCTGTTTCTGTCTCGCCAGGTTCCGCTCGGCGATACCGAGTTCGGTTTCCGCGCTCTCCACCCCGCTCTGCGCGATGCGGATCGCGGCTTCGACCTGGGCCCGCTCCGCGCTCGCCGTTCGGTAGGCGGCCTGAGCATCGGCGAGGTCCGGGCTCTCGATCTCGGCGAGGACTTGCCCTCGATGCACCGTCGTGCCGGGCAACGCGCCGAGCCGCACCACCCGACCGCTCGATCGGGCATTGACCTTGACCACCCCGTTCGGGTTCGCACTCACGCGCCCCGTCGTTTCCAGCCACGACGCGCTGGACGACAGCTCGGCCTTCGCCGTCTTCAAGCCGATCGTCTCGGCTTGCGCCTTGTCGATGGCGACGAGGTCGGGGTCGGCTTCGACCACCTCGTTCTCGATGGTCAACGTGAACGTGATCCCCTCCACGACCTTCGTCGCCGAACGGCCCTTCCCGGGGGTGGCGTAGGCCTCATAGAGGACCGTCGCTCCGGCGTCGGGGCTCGACTCGGGCATGATGTGCCGCCCGTCGGGGCCATGGACGTGGGCCTCGCCCTCCTGCTTGGCGCATGATCCGGCGGCGAGGCCGGTCGCGACGAGCCCCAGGAAGACCACAGCGGTCGGCATGCCGCCGGCGCCGCTTCGCTTGCCGAGCCGATAGGCGACGGCCAAAGCAACGGCACCGCCGACGATGCCGACTCCGATGAGGAGCCAGTTCGGGCCATGCGCCTCGTGCTCGGCCCCGGCCTCGCCCGGCTGGGCGGCGGCCTGGACGACGGTGATCGGGAACTCGACCCGGGTCCGGCGGCCGTCCGGCATCTCGATGTCTTCGGTCAGGACGTATTCCCCCGCCGCGGTATAGGTCATGTGCGAGCTGTACACCTGGTTCTCCGGTTCGTACGCGTTCTTCTCGGTGTGGATGATCTCGGTCGGCTTGCCCTTCGGGGTGATCGTCGACGTCACCTTCGCGCCGCCGACGGGCTTGCCGTCGGCTCCTTCGATGCGCAGGTCATGGTGGCTCACCACGACGGTTCGGCGGGACGGCGAGCCGGTCGAGGACGCGGGTCCACCGGGACCGGGGCCGTGCGAATGGCCGTCGTCCGGACCTCCGGCGACAGCGAACGCGGCCAGGGATCCGACGACGAGGAGCAGGCTGGCGCGTTTCATCGGGGCACCTCCACGCCCGGGAGCGCGAGGGTTGCCGCGAGCAGGGCGAGTTCGGCCTCCCGCAAGGCGAGGAGCGCTTCCGCCCGCTCCCTTCGCAAATCGGCGAGCGTCTGCTGGGCTTCGATGACCTCCACCAAGGTGACGAGGCCTGCCTTGTAGCCCTCGCGCATCGCGCTCAGGAGGGCCTCCGCCTTGGGGAGGGCGTCCGCTCGGTACGCGGCGAAGATGGACTCCGCGGCTTGCAGCATCGTCAAGGCGCTTTGCTTGGAGAGGTCGGCAATCCGCTGCGCTTCCGCGAGCTCGCTTTCGGCGGCCTTCGCTTCCGCCCGGGCGGCGGCGACCGCGTTCCGGTTCTCGCCCCGATCGACGAGCGGAGCGGACAAGAAGACCTGGAAACCGAGGTTCGAGCTCGTCATGGCCCGGCGATCGAGGCTCCATACGTCGCTCGCCATCCCCGCAGTGAGGCTGGGGCGGCCGGAAGCCGCGACCGCCCGCGCCTGGGCCATCGCGACTTCCACGGCCACCGCGCGGGTGAGCGTCTCCGGGGATCGGGCGGGCATCGCCTTAGACCGGGCGACGCGATCACCGAGGTCCAGCGGCGGGATCGACACCACCGCGTCGGGCCCGACCAGCGATCGAAGGGCGGCTTCGCTGCGCTCTCGCTCGGCAACATGACGTCGGGCCGCTTGCTCGGCCCGGAGCACTTCGAGCTCGGCGCGGGTGACCTGGATTCGCGGCACCTCGCCGATCTCCGTCCGCTTCTCGACGATCGCCAGAAGTTCCCGGGCGAGGTCGGCGGAATCCCGCGCCGCCTGCGCGAGCTCGCTAGCGGCCTCGAGGGCGACGAGGTCGGCGAGGACCCGACCCGCCTGGTCAAGACCGGCGGCGAGCCACCGGGTCTCGGCGAGCCGGGCCTCCGCCTCGGCGACCCGCGAGCGGGCCGCGCGGCTGCCGAAGAGGTCGAGCTCTTGGCTCAGGGCCAGGCTGCCGTTGGTGAATCCGAGGCCTGGCGCGAGCTCCACTCGCGGGTTCGCCCCGGAGCGGACCGACGCGTGGCCGAGGCGCATCGCCTCGACGACCTCGCGAGCCGCCCGGACCTTCGGGCTTCGTTCGAGGGCCCGGGCGATGAAGTTTTCGAGCGGGTCGGGCGCCTGCGCGAGGGCAAGGCCCGTCCCGAGGAATGCCGCGAGCAGCGGCAGGGTTCGACGGATCAAAGGTTCACTCCTTCTGTCTGACACGAGCCGGCTCGTTCGGAGCCGGCGGATCGACGGATCGCAGTTCGTGTCAGGCGGAAGGAGGAGCGCGTCCGAGGCAGTCTCGCGGCCGGGTCGACCGCGGCGCGTGATCGGACGTCGGAATCGGCACACGCCGGACGGCCTTTACCCAATGGGGCAGATCGAGGCGGCGGTCCTGGAGGATCGCGGAGAGGAACACCTTCGATTTGGCCTTCGGCTCTTCCTTGACCGCCTCGGGGTGGGGCGTTTCTTCGCACCCGGTAGGGCGAGCCTCGGGGGTCTCGGGGGCTTCGCCCGCCTCTCTCTTGTGGCCGATGCCGTGCCGAAAGTAATGCGTCTCCGTTCGCACCGCCTCGCCGTCCTGGACGACGTGGTGATGGTGCGGCACGACCAGGTGGACCTGCGGGAAGAGCAGGCCGATCACGCCGATCAGGCCGAGGAGGCGACGCATGTCGATGTTTCCTAAGACGTTCCCGGGCCTGTTCGGTCGCGCGTCCGGTCCTAGGCTGCATTAGTATGACCGAGGCCCGTGGGCGCGGGTGCCGGCGATCGCCGCGAACGCGCTCGGCCGGACCGTCGCCGTGGGGGCCTCGGGGCTCGATTTCGTGGAGGTCGGCATGTTGACCCCTCCGGTTCCTCGCTGAAGCCGTGCGGCAGCGGAACCCTCGAAGGATGGATTGGTCCCGACTACAATCTCTTTTACGAGATCGAATTGCGCCATCCGAACACCCAAGCGGTCGCCGAGAGTCACCTCGTCCACCCGCGCAACGGCGTCATCTCCTTTGCCAGCACGCTCTACGGAAGGTATCAGGTCGCCATCAAGCCGCGCCAGGGCCTCCGGCGCGTCTATCCCGCCATGCTCATCACGAACGGCGCCACTTTCTCCGCGCACACCTACGTCAATGGCGACGCCGGCAACGACAACGAGGTGACCGTGGGCGACTATGCCTTGATCTCTCTCTACTTCGGCCTAGACTCCTCCAGTCCGTTCTGGAGCCCCCAGGCGGATCTCGACGGAGACGAGGAGGTGACGATCGGCGACATCTCCATCATGTCTTCGAGGTTCGGCGAGGCGGGCGAGGACTAGCGTCCCTGTACGCGGTCCTGTCGAGCGCTCGGCGGAGCCCGCGAGGGGGCGAATCGCGGCTCGCGGGCGCCCGGCATCATGGCGACACGGGCACGATGGGGGACGCCGAGTCGGCGGCTACTTTCCGATGAGTGACACCACCCAGTCCGGGTCGTTTTGTCGGAGCCGTCCGACCGGGCTCTTCCCACCATCGTCCTTTCCGTTTCGGGCGACCGACCATGCGATCTCTCGGCGGGCGTCGTAGCCGTATGGCTTGCCCGAGCAGGGGTCGGTGAGGTTCAGGCCGAGGTCGGCGAGTTTCGGGGCGGTCCGTCCGCCGTGGCCTAGGGCATACAGGCGGTTCGCCACCACGATCCGCGTCAGGTCCAGGTTGGCCTTCCGGGAGTCGTCGTCACCGACGGTGGCCGGCAATCCGATGTAGAGCATCAGGCGTCCGTAGGGATTTTTCTCCTTTGCGAGTCGGGCCTTGAGGGCGGCCATGCTCGCGGAGGGAATGCGCTCGGCGTTAGACGTCACGATCTCGCCCCACACGGCGGCCTGATTGCCCGCCATCGTCACGACGTTCACCCGATCGGCGCGGGGTCGATCGAGATTGGCGATCAGTTCGAGGTACAGCTTCGCGCCTTCGCGAAGGGTCGTCTCGCGGTCGAACGGCTGCGGATGTCCTTTCAGGGCTTCGCGCAAGTCATCGGCGAGGCCTGTCGAGCCGCCGATGTCCTCCAGCGTGCGGCTTTGGGGACCGATGTTCTTGGCCAGTTCGGGGAGGAAGTAGTTGGCGAACTCGCCCCGAACGTGCCCTGCGAAGGCATCCTTAGCCTCTCCTTCGAGGGCCTTGGCAAGGCTGCGGACTGCGCGCGCGGACATCCCCGGGCGCCACACTGCGGTTCGGATCGCCTGGGTGGTCTGTGCCTGGGCGGCCACGCCGACGAGGTATGTGATGAAACAGTGCTTGCTCTCGAGGAGGCGCTGGGAGAATCGAAAGGCGGTGGCGAGGTTTTTCTCCGCGCCAGCGGAGTCGCCCTTGGCTTGGGCGAGAGTCGCCCGCAAGAGGAGGAGGCGAAGCAGGGTCCTCGCTTTGGGAAGTTCTTCGAAGGTGGAGGCGGCCCCGATTCCCTGGGGTCCACGCCAAGTCGGCAGGGCGATCGCCTTTTCGAGCAGCGCGAGGGCCTTCTCGTTCTTCTCGACGAGCGCCTCGGCCCGCTTGCGGGTGGCGGGCGGGAGCGACCCTTTTTGGAAGTTCTGCAGTTCCTCGACGGACAGGCTGCCTTGGAGGGCATCGGTCGCCTCGATCATGGCGAGGTAGCCGTTCTCGGAGTCCGGAATCGGCGTGGGGTCGAGGGCGAGTTCCTTGGGGACGAGCGGAGCGAGCGCGTCCACCGTGGTCACCGGCTCGGCCTTGGGTCCGCTGCCGCAACCGATGATGCCGATGGCGGTTAGGGCAAGAAAAGTTAACCTCATGGCCGCATTATCGCGCGGTCTATTCGCAGGGTGTCTCTTGATTCGAATTGGAGAAGGGAGCCGCGCGTTGGCTCCTGCCCCCGGGCCACGACGGCCTTCTCACTCCACGGCGCTTGGGCGGGCGACGGAGTACCTGCGGATCGGGGGGTTGGAGATGACGGGGTGAGCCTCGCACAGCATCGAAACGGTTCGCTATAATGCAGGCGTGGTAGACGCGACTCTACCAAGCAAGGCGCAGCCCCTTCGGATCCTCTTCTTGGACCTGAACGCTTACTTCGCCTCGTGCGAACAGCAGCAGGAGCCGGATCTGCGCGACCGGCCGATTGCGGTCGTGCCGATGATGGCCGACACCACGTTCGTCATCGCCGCGTCGTACGAAGCGAAGGCGTTCGGCATCAAGACCGGTACACGGGTCTCGGATGCAAAGGTCCTTTGCCCCGATCTGGTGCTCGTGCAGGCTCGGCCGCCGCTGTATGTGCACTTCCATCAGCGCATCCTCGAGGTGGCGGAGACGGTGCTGCCGATCGAGAAAGTGTGCAGCGTGGACGAAATGCGCTTCCGGTTGATCGGGGAGGAGCGGGAGCCGGAGAAGGCCACGGCGCTGGCACTGCGCATGAAGCAGGCCCTGCGCGATGGGGTCGGCGAGCGGATGACGTGCAGCGTCGGGATCGCCCCGAACGCCTTTCTGGCCAAACTCGCCACCGATTTGCAGAAACCCGACGGCCTCGTGGTGATCCAGGGGCACGAACTGCCGGACCGCCTCCGGGGGCTCCCCCTGACCGAGTTTTGCGGGATCAACCGCCGAATGAAGGTACGGCTCGAAGCGGCAGGTATCTTCAGTTCTGACGACCTGGTCGACGCCTCGCCGAGCGAGCTGGTCCGGGCGTTCGGCTCGATCGTCGGCCAGCGGTGGTGGTACTGGCTGCGCGGCCACGACGTCCAGGCACCCGAGAACGAGCGCAAGTCGCTCGGCCATTCCCACGTGCTCCCGCCGAACCTGCGAACCGACACCGGGGCACGGGACGTGCTCTTGCGGCTGGCGGTGAAGGCCACCGCGAGGCTGCGAGCGAACGACCTCTGGGCCTGCGCGATGACGGTCTACGTCAGCGGTCACAAGCGGGATTGGCAGGCGCATTCGCGCCTACCGCCGACTCAGGACACTATCACGGTGACCCAGCGGTTGCTCGAGCTGTGGGAGAAGCGCGACTTCGATATGCCCAAGACGGTCGGAATGACCTTCACCGACTTAGCCCAGCCCGAGGAAGTCACCCCGAGCCTTTTCGATCCGACGCTCGACCGGAGCCTCCTCAACCGCGCCGTGGATGCCGTGAACCAGAAGTTCGGCAAGAACAAGGTGTTTCTGGCGGGCATCCACACGACCCGAGAGGCGGCGGCGGAGAAGATCGCCTTCGACAAGACCTGGCTCTTCAGCGAGGGGAAAGGCGACAACCAGTGGGTCGATGACGACTAGCTCAGCATCTGCTTGATTTCTTCCGGATTCATCTCGGGCGGGTTGGCGATTACCATGCCGATCGACCAGTGGTGGCCGCTGGGGTCTACGATCACGGCGAAGCGATCTCCCCAGAACTGGTCGGCGGGCTCCATCAGTCCCGTTGCCCCCGAGGCCACGGCTCGAGCATAGAATTCATCGAGCCCTTGGGCCAATTGGATGTGGATGGTGGTCGACGTCTGACCGGTGGTGGCCGGCGCGAACTTGCCGAACTGGGGGAACTCGTCGTTGACGAAGAACTGAGACCCGCCGATCTTCAGCGCGCCATGCATGATAAGGTCGGTATCCGGCACGTGGTGGATGCCGATCACCTCGGCGCCGAAGGCCTTTTGGTAGAAATCGACCATCTTGTTGCCGTCTTTGACGGTTAGGTACGGGGTCAGGGCCTGTGCCCCTTCGGGCAGTCCATCAAAGGAAATCATGATTTCACCTCGTGGGCACTTTACCTAGCGGGGACTGCTACGGCGCGGTCAAAATGGACCCTCTATGACCAAGGGCAGGCTCGAAGCCTTCAGCGACGGGGTTCTGGCGATCGTGATCACGATTATGGTGCTGGAGCTCAAGGTGCCCCACAGCGCGGAACTCGAAGCGCTGAAGCCACTTTGGCCAGTCGCTCTGAGCTACCTCCTCAGTTTCGTGTACCTCGCGATCTACTGGAACAACCACCACCACCTCCTTCAGCGCACGCATCACGTGAACGGAAACGTTCTTTGGGCGAACATGCACCTGTTGTTCTGGCTCTCCCTAGTACCGTTTACCACGGCATGGATGGGGGAAAACGGCTTGTCGAGCGCGCCCGTGGCGTTGTACGGGGGAATCTTGCTCTTTGCCGGGGTCGCGTACTTCATCCTCACCCAGGCGATCATCAGCGCAGACGGCCCCGAGTCTGCCGTCGCCAAGGCGGTGGGACGCGATGTCAAGGGCAAGGCGTCATTGGCCTCTACGCGCTGGCCATCGCGGCGGCGTTTTGGGAACCGGTCGTGTCCTGCGCCATCTATGCCGGTGTCGGGCTGATGTGGCTCGTGCCGGACCGGCGGATGGCGCGGGTGGACGCATAGTTACGAAAAGCGAACCCCGCAATCCGCGTCCTTGATGCGGCCACCGGACCCCCTCCCTAACCCTCCCCCGCGCGGCGGGAGAGGGAACCGGAAGAACACCTCTCCACGAAGCGGGGAGGTCGGTGAACGAAGCGAACCGGGAGGGGCAAGAGGGGAGCAGCCTCGATGCGGTCACCGGGACGGCGAAACTGCGCCCTACTGCTGCCGTGCCTCGTAGAGGAACCAGATTCGACGCTGGGTTTCATCCAGGTAAACCTCGAGGATGCTGGTGGTGGCCTTGTCGCCGGCCTTTTCGGCGGCCTCGTGTACTTCTCGCAAGTGACGCTCAAGGGTCAGGTTATCGGCTTCCAGGCGAGCGAGCATGTCCTCGGCAGCGACGAACGCGTCGTTATCGTCCTCGATGCGGGTGAGGGCTCCAATGTGACCGATACTGCGGATGGTGGTTCCCCCGACCTTGCGCGCTCGCTCGGCGAGGACGTCGATCATCGCAAAGAGCTGGTCGGCTTGTTCGTCGAACAGTAGATGGAGGTCACGGAATCTGGGGCCGCTGAGGTGCCAATGGAAGTTCTTCGTCTTAACATACAAAGCGAAGACGTCGGCCGTGAGTCCGGCCAAGGCAGTCGTGACTTGGTGGGCTTCGTTCTTGTCGAAGTTGGAAGGCGTTGCCAGTTCAGCAGGGGCGGGGAACTCTTTGGTCAGTGTAGACATACCCCTATTTTGAACGATGGCCTACTCGTCGGGGACGAACCAAATGCTGTTGTCGCCCGGATTCACGAACAGCCGCCCCGGCGGCAAGAGCCGGCCGAAGCCCTGCACCGGAGGAGGCGGGAAGCCGACGAACTCCATGACGGTGCTGATCTCGGGCGAGAGGAGCGATCGGCCCTCCAGCAGGGCGACTACCGCCCAGGGGTCGGCATGCCGGACAGCGATCCGAATGGGCTTCTTCGTCTGCTGGGCAGCGCCGGCGAGGACGGCGGCAAGGATGAGCAACAGGACGAGAACGCGCTTCATACCGCGTAGACGTCCCAGAGGCGGTGTGGGTTACCGCTTGGCGGCTTTGAGTCGGTTCATCGCGCGGTCGAGTTCCTCGACGGCTTCGGCTTGCGTGAGGGTGGAGTCCTCTCCTCGGAGGGCCTTTCGCGCCTGTTCGACCATCTGCTCGGCTTCGGCGATGTCGATCTCGGTGGCTCGCTCGGCGGTGTCGGCCAGGACGATCGCGGCGCCCTCGCTCACTTCGAGGAACCCTCCGCCAATCGCGACGAAGTTCCGCTGATTGGTCGAGTCCATGTACTCGATCAAGCCCGTCTTCAGCGCGGCGATCATCGGTTCGTGCCCATGGAGGATGCCGAAGTATCCCGCCACGCCCGGGGCGATCAGGGACGTGACCTGATCCTCGACCACAGTGCGGTCGGGGGCGACGACGGACAGTTTGAAGGCCTGGGGCACGAACGGATTTTACCCGAAGGTCCGCTACGAACCGGCGGGCGGGGCCTTGATGAACAGGCTGGCCACGTAGAGTGCCACACCTAGGAAGGCGAGGCCGAGAAAGACGCGCACCCAGCCCTTGATGAGCTCGGTCCGGTCTGCGCGGCGGCGCTCTTCGAGGGTCGCTTGCTTGACCAGTTCTTGGCGCTGGGGAGTGGGAGGATACTTGGCGGCCTCCGGCCAAAGGGAGAGCGCGTGACCGAGTTGACCGGGCGATGGATCGTGCTCGAGGGCCACCCGCAGGGTGCGAACGGTCTCGCGGCTCATGGCCACTTGCCGGGCCAGCAGATGACCCAGGCCTGCCATTACGAGAAATGCCAGGGCGGCGAAACCCCCGATGGGGCCGGCGACTTCTAAGATCTTCTCGACCATCCTGGGCTACTTTAGCCCAGGATGGCATCGCTCGCGCACTTTATCGAGCTACTTTCGGGCGACAGCCGGCATTTGTTCGCCACCGATGGACATCCCATCCGGTGTGTTGGCGTGGGTCTCCAGGGCTTCGAACTTCCCACCGATGCTGTAGGGTGTCGTGCCGCCGACGTCGAGGGTCCGGATTCCGGACCACGAGGCGAAGCCGCCAGTAAGGAGCGCCAAGGCAATGGCGCCGAGGATCAGTTTCTTCTTCATCTTCGAGAACTCCGTTTCTCTCCGCAAGGTGTAATCAGGCGCTTCAGTCAGTGCTGCAGCGATAGTGAACCAGCCACTTCAGGCCGGCTGCGTTGGCGTCGACCACACAGTGGCACCAGTCCATGATGCTCGGCGCGCGGTTGGGGACGAGCTGCTCGATGGGATACCAGCGGGCATGCCCATCGACCAAGGCGACGTTCGTGCCGCGATTGTGGCGATCCGAGAGCACGGCGCCGACACCGTTGATCACGATCGGGACTCCGCATTGCCCTTCGCGAGGGTTCCACGCGTTCGTGATGTAGCCGCGATAGCCGAGGCGATGGTCTCCGGGCATGCTGTCGGCGAGGAGGACGTTTTTGGCGGGCTTCTCGATCTCGCTCTCGTTGATCCGGATCGGCTCTCCGCCCCAAATCCAGAGGCCGAAGTTCGTGTTCAGGCCGAGCGAGGGCCAGCCGCGTTGCCCCCAGAGGGCGCCGAACTTCGTCTCTTGAGACGCAGAGGGGCAGACGTGCACCCCCTCCGACTTGAGGTAGGGCGAGACCATGCCGGTCCAGATCGGGGTGGTGTCCCCCTGCCGGTACCAGGTGTCCTGCACGTAGCCAGGGAAGGTGCCGTGCTCGTCTTCCGTGTACATGAGGACGGCAAAGGTGAGTTGGCGCTGATTGGAGAGGCAGACCGTCTTATGTGCGGCTCGCCTCGCCTGCGCGAGGGCCGGGAACAGGATGGAGGCCAGGATCGTGATGATCGCGAGCACCACCAGCAGTTCGACCAGCGTGAATGCCTTGCTCTTTCTTTCCATGATGCGCTCCCATACGGCGATAGCAGTGCCGATCGATTGTCGGAGCGTCACGCTCATGGCCTGGGCGCCTCAGCCCGGCAAACGGTCACACAAGAGGGATTGTTTGCAGGTTTGCCCGTGAACTTTAGTGTTTTTTCTCGGACGCACCGATTGTTCAGGTGCTGCGAAGGCTCCCGAACGTTGCAGGACCGGGACCCAGGAAGACGCCTTGGTATACTCCTCGTCGGTACGTGGGGGCTTAGCTCAGTGGGAGAGCGCCTGCTTTGCAAGCAGGATGTC
>DDTO01000006.1:0-89750 GCA_002344135.1 Chthonomonas sp. UBA2362
CCTCCACCAATCTACAGATTTCTCGTTTCCCGGGTCTGCCCCGGCCCCCTCGTTCGCAACGTTTAGCATCAAATCGAACGGCATATTGAGGTCTGCGACCACCTTTTCACCGTCGAATTTGCAGTTCGAGAGCATTGCAGAGACGATTTTGCGTTTTTCGTCCGGACCGGCTGATTTGAACCTAAGATGGGCGGTCTTGGCGAGTTCTAGAATCTCGACTGCCTCGTCGTACGAACGCGATTCTTGACCGGACAGGGACGCCATCGAAGCCTTGATTTCCCGTATCTCTGCCACAAGCGCCCGCTTCCTTTCGTCGTGTTCTTCACGGCTAAGGACTTCATCCGCGTAGTCGTCGTAGAGTCGCTCTCGCCTGGATTTCGCCCGTCTTAGTTGCCCCTCCAGTGCCGACATCCGGGCCGCATCGACGGTGCGCTCCTCCTCGTATTGGGCCCGCACGTCCCTGCATAGTTCTTCGAGAATGAAATCAGGGAGGACGAGTCCCTCCAAGAGTGAAACGAAGTAATCGTCAAAGACCTCTTCGCGGACAAATGGCCGCTCGCACTCGTGCATGCCCGTGCAGTGATAATACGTGTACTTGCCCTTCTTGACTTCGCCCGACATTTGGTGACCGCAAGCGCAGCGGAGCATTCCGCGATAGGCGAGGTTTTTTGCTCCGTAGCGGACACGGCTGGTGCCACGTCCCGACATCACATCCTGAATCGTCTGCCATGTGGCCTCGGAAATCAGCGGCTCATGAACTCCATCATGGTCCACACCGTTCCAGCGGATGATCCCGCAGTAAGCGGGATTACGAAGGATGTCCTCCATCCCGCTCTTGTGGAGCCGATTGCCCTTCTTGGTTCTGAGCCCAAGTTCTTCCGCCCGGACTGCCAAGGTCTTGATCGAATGGCTGCCGCTTGCATATTCGAGCAGCAACTGTCTAACGATTGGACCGCGAACCGGATCGATCGCAATCATCTTTCGCTTGGTTCCAAGCTCCGGAACATTGAGATATCCAAGTGGCGCGTGGGTGGGGTAGATACCCTGCTTAACCTTCTCATCGAGTCCCTTACGGATCTCTTCCGAAAGGTTGTCTGAATAGTGTTCGGACATCAAGACCTTGAAATTTTGAACTAGTCGTTCGTGGGCTCTGGCGTCAGGCAACCACCACCGATTTTCTCGTAGAAAGTATGCCGAGACACCCATAGCCTCCAAGGCCAATGCATCCTTCCGGTTTCTGATAAGTCGGTCAGTCTTTTCGGTGACGATACATGCTCCAGGAAACTCAGCGAGCACTCTCAACATTCGTGCAAATGCTGGCCTGCCTTCTCGCTTGGCTGAGTGGCTCTCAACGAAATCGTCAAGGATCCTGTACCCATTTCGCTCAGCCCATTGCCTTGCCTCACGCATTTGGGAATCAAGGCTCCAGCCCTCGTCTTCCTGCTCCTTCGTCGACACGCGCCGATAGAGCACGCACTCCTTAAGGTCGGGACCAGATGGTGTTAAGACTCGTCGTCCAGCAGATAGTTTTGATTTGAGGTTGCTTTGCATCTTCGGAGTCCTGTAAGGAAATCGCGCAGCCGTCGCTTTGCACTATCGGCTTCTTCGAGAGTCACGTGGCGACCGTAAGCTCTTGAGAGGTTTGAACGGAAATCGTCGTGACAATTGGAAAGCTCGTCGCGAATCGGATCGCGGCGAAACCTACGTGGTCTGGGCCAATAGGGTGCAGGTCGGAATCGAAGGCATGCGGTCATATATGTATATGGTCGTTCTTTTTGGATCAAAATCGGTCGACAAAATGAGAGTGGGCACGAAATTGATCGTGCCCACCTTCTGGCTCTTCCTTAAGCCGCGTCTTGCTCGTCGTGGACTTCGTTCGACGCGACACCCGACCAACGAACGAGCAAGTAGTTAACGCGCTCAACAAGAGCAGGTGCCATTTGGCACTCCTCGTCGCGCATTAGGAGTTCGATGAGCACCGACTCCGCGACGTACGAGTCCGCACCGTCAACTTTTGCATAACCGGGAAAGTTCTTGTTGATTTGGATGACGACTTTACCATCCTCTTCAACAAGCGCCGAGCGAATGTCTGGGGTTCCGGCGACAATCTCGATTTCCGGGCAGTCCTTGCCGTTTTTGAGCCGACGCATCAATCTTCGAAGGGTTCCAACTGCGCCATCAGGTGCCGTAGTCTTCGGCTTGTTCTCGCGCCCGGTCTTCTCGCTTTTGGATTTGTCCGAGTCCTGTTCGTCCCTTTCCCGAGGTTCTCGTGGCTTTCGGCCCTCGTTTCCCTCGCCGCTCGGCGATGCCTGCTCTTCGACCGGCTCGTCTCCGATGCCTTCGGAAAGGTGCTTGAACATCGTCTTAAGTTGTCCTCTGACCCGTTTCGCCGTCTTCTTTTCACGGCCGAGAATCTTCTCGTCGTGACCTTCCCGAAGTTGCTTGATGAGGGCCCCACACTCCTTGAGCACTTCGCGACCTAGGTCTTTGAAGACCTGATCGTCGCGCTCAACGAATCCGGACTTGTTGAGATTCGGAGTCAATCCATCAATCTCAAGTTCTGCGATGAACTGGTTGAGCGAGCCCTTGGCGGCAAAGTTGAATCCGAACGACTCATTCTCAACCATCATCCTGCCCTTGGCGTAGAGGCGAAAGCCAGCCTTGACGTATCCGTCCTTGAGCTTGCCGCGTTCCAAACGCCCTGCCCAGCCTTTGGCGGTGACGTCGCCTACCTTGACGTCAATCGGGATTTTCCCGATCGACGCATCTAGCGGCAAATCTACCGGCTTGACCAGCGAACCGTTGACGACTATCTGAAGCTGCCCGAATCGGAGGAGTCGGTCGTAAACGATGCCGAGGTCGCGCATCAGGGAGTCAAGCCTCCACTGACGGCCGTTGATGACGTCCTCGACTTCTATGCGAACGCACCCCGAGTTCAGGGGACAGCGTTGGAGAGTCGCAGGAGCGCTCGCTGGGTCATACGGTGTGGGAACACCGAAGTCTGCGAAATCTGTGCGATTCCGCCAGTTGAGGTCCTCGAACATCCAAAGTTCAGACTCTCCCGCCTTCTTCGACCACAGGCGAAGTGAATCGCCCAGGTAACCACAGGCGGATTTGCCGCCTTGGCCGTAATGCCCGATGTCGTTGGCGGTGTGGTGGTCTCCTTCGCCCCAGTTGAGCCAGGTTGCGATTTCGGCCGCGCCCATGCCCATGCCGCCGACGCTTTCCACGACGATGCGGTTGCCCGGTTTGTCGAGCAGGATGTTGATGGTGCATTCTTGGTCGCCCATTGCGTCAACCGCGTTGTCCACCAGTTCACAGACCGCATGGCTGATGCTCGAATAGGACGAGCACAGGGCAGCGATGATACGTCGAGAGGCGCTTTCACGCCAGCTAACTGTTTCAATTTTCAGTTTTTCCATTTTTCTTTCCTTCTGCGCCATTGCGCAACAAGCGACTACTGGGCTACTCTGCGGTTTTGAGGAAAATCTGATTGTTGCCGAGCGCGTCCTGGCACAAGTAGTCCAGATACGGATAAGGCATCGACTCAAACAAGATTCCACTGCAAATCGATAGTTTCAAGTAGTGGAGGTTCTCCGTCACGTAAAGAACAAGATGGTCTCCGAAATCGCCAACAAAGAACTGGAACTGAGCGCCGACCTCATGAGGCATAGATGTTTCGCGCAGATTCAGCAAATAGTCGCGTAGATTCTTTTGTGTGACTCGAAGCGGTTTGCGTCTCGTCCGGATCGCCAGAGCATTCGTCTCCAGGCACGGCAGTGAAAGCGCGATTCCTCTCTCGATGAACTTGTCCAGTCTGGAGATTCGCGTACCGATCCACTCAATCTGAGTTCGCTTTCGCTCAAGCAGGGATTTCCCAAGGTCGCACAGCATCCTTGCTTTCTCCGCGCGCGCGAGGTAGTACGCAGAGAGATACAGGTTTGCAGGGTTCGTCGAAATGGGAACGCAATCATCTCCAATGCTGATGACGCCGCTGACGCGAACCGAGTCAGCTATGCCCAGCGGCATCGCGTTGAATTCGTGGTGATACTTCCAAAGGTCCATTGCATTTGCCTTCCTCATAATGGAGGGCCATTGTGCGGGCCACCAGATTCTTAATTCAAGGGTCCGGTAAAGAATTATTGAATTTGATGTAGGTGGTTGTCGGATGCGCTTAGAAGAATAGCCACAGATGCGCGCGATCAGATTCAAACAAGGATGGTGTCATTGTGCGGCGTTGATAACTGTTAACGCCATCAATGAATATCCTCAAAATCGGATCGAGCGCTGGTAGAGGATTGTTATGAGAAAGGAACGAGAACCAGTGCCGCTGCAAAGGGGCGATCCGATGAACGCAACCTTGCGGGTCGCCATTTATGCAAGGAAGTCAACCGCGACGGAGGGCAAGTCTCACAGCCGTGAGGAGCAAATCGAGCGGTGCCTTCATGACGCCAAAGCGCTGGGGTTTGCTGAAGCGAACATCGCCATTTACGAGGAGCCCGAAGGCCAGAAGGGCGATTGGTACTGGGACGACGGCAAGGGAAGGTTTGATGGCCCGTTTCGGCCCGAACTGACAAAAATGATGTGGCGCTTGGAGGCCGGAGACATCGATGTGGTGATGGTTTACAAGCCTGACCGCCTCTACCGGGACAACGGTGTGACCGACGCTATCGTGAAGCGATTTCGAGAACTGGGCGTGCGGTTCATCGCTCAAGGGCAAGATTTGGAAGTTCATTCCGCGAGTGGCCTTTATCGCACAGCCATCGATGGCGCATCGGCGCGTCAGTATCGGGACCTGATTTCTGAAGACATCCGGCGCGACCACCAACACAAGGCTGAGCGCGGGATGTTCTCCAGGAATCCCAGTTGCCTGGGGTTTCGGTCTAAGGGTCGCGGCACCCAGGCTGTCGATCCAATTCCAGACGAATTGGAAATCGTGCGTAGAGTTTTCGCGCTCTTCGTCCACGGGGAAAACGGCGATGGCCCGCTCGGCATTACAGCAATCGCCAATCGCTTCATGGACGAGGGTGTTCGCATCGCCGTCTCGGCAAAGAATCACAAGGTCAAGCACCCGGACAAAGTGCACACCTCTCAGATTCGGACGATTCTGACCAACTGCATGTATGTCGGCAGGTGGAGACATCGGGGCAGGGAGTTTGAAACGGAGCGACTTCTCGTGCCTGGAGTCGCAGGACAGCCGGAGACGGTCGTTCCTCTGGCACTATATGAAGCCGCTCAGCGGAAGCTGGAGCGCAGCTACGTGCCCGGAAAGAAAGGATTGGGGCCAGCACATCTGCTCACCTCGATTGCAGTCTGCGGCCAGTGCGGGCGACCGCTCACTACCCAGCATCGTACGCGGAGCGATGGCACAAGGCGGCTCCACTTCAAGTGCCCTCAGGTACGAGGCGACCGTCCATGCAGCCGGGATGGAACTCGGCTTATCCAGGTGGATGAACTCGACCGATGGCTCTTCGAACAATTGTCGCCGCTACTCCTTACGGAACTAAAGCAGTTAGAGTCTTCATCTGGACGTGATGCACTCTTGGACAAGAAGGCCGCTCTCGAACGGCGCGTCGCCGAACATCGCGAGCGCGAGTCCTCTGAACTCGTGCGCGTTTCCGCATTCTTAGATTCCGTGCAACTCTCTGGATTCGCTACAAAACTCCGTGAAGAGCGGATGTCCCTTGAGGCGGCTCTGGCTGACGTGTCGGCGCAAATCAATGTTCCAAACCAGCCGCTGGCGGATGAACTGCTTGACCTTCGCGATCTTCCGATCGCGAAGGCGAAAGAACTCGTCCGTCGCTCACTACTTTGGCTGGCGGTCACCCACGAGGGTGTCGTGGCGATGACGACTTGGGGCACTTATTGCGCAGCACGGTTCATCGAAGTGCCAAAGGGATATCGCACGCGAGATTCGAAGCGGCGGATCGCCGCTGTTTGCCCCGTCGCTTCACTAGGGTGCGCCAGTTGGTTTGTGAATCCGGACGAGTTTGTTCGCGGGCAAAGGGAGTATCAGCCCGCGCGAACGCGAAACCTCTCGGACCCCGAAGTGCTCCATGCGCTTGGTTCCAAAGCGGCCTAACCGGGTTTTCCTCATTTCTGGGCTCTTCGGCGATATCTCGCTGAGGAACCCACATGTTAGACAACGAAACCATATTCGAATCACTGGACCTCCTTGGTATCGCTAATGCGCTCCAGGAGAACCCCACGTCCGGATTGCTTTGGATCGAGACCATCCAGGGCAAACCCCTTGTCTTCGTCATCACTCCCTGGCGGGGCATGCTCTCGCCCATCCAGACCCAACACATTCGAAACCTCAATCCAGCCGGATGCACCCTCATGGTCTGGTCCGACGCCAAGAACGAGATGGAGATTGTAGAGATAGGCGTTTTCGAACCAAATACTGCCGTGGACGCTTAGTCCATAAGACGTCCATTGACAAGCACCTTGCCAAACGTAGCCCCAAGGGCTCGCTCGTTGCCAAGGGCGACCACTTCATGAGCCCAACCAGCCGCAATGTCCGCCGCTTGAATCGCATCGATGTCTCGGGAACTAAACTCGCGGACCAGCGGTTGCGAAGATATCTCTCCTGGAAGCAGTAGGACATCTGAGAGCGCTGTCGCCATGACCTCAGCGGCTTCATTCAGAACGGTTACCGAAGGTAGATGCTCCTCATCGAAGCCTCGCTGGGTGCTCAGCAGTTCTCTGAAGACTAAGGAGGCGGCAGGGCTTGACGATCCAATGTATCGCGATCGGGTGGTTGTGCTCTGTTCCACCACATCGAAAGTTGCGTGTGCTCTCGCAGCGAAAACCTTCGCGTCCCGCAGTTTCCCGCCAATCCGCTGTTTAATCTGCTCCGGAGCAAATCTGTCGAACTCCAGGAATAGCGAACCTGGATAGAGATTCATCGCTTCCGACAATCGATTCGGCAGGTAGGCAACTGGCGTGTCTCTAATCAGCGCTGTGGCGCACGCATCAACCAGCATCCTCTGGTTGAAGTCGACCCCATCTTCTGCTCCTTGAGTCGTCCAGTCTTCGCGTATTGCCGCTTCGACGTCGCTGGGCTTGATAACGACGATCGTCGCGCTCCGCATCGAACCCAAGATCCGATTCCAAATCTGATTCTTGGCTTGTAACCTCTCCCGGCGCTCTTGAAAAGCCTTCCATTTAAGTTCGTCTACCGTGCACAGAGCACGAACCTCGGAGACCCATGAGAGATTCGCATCGTCAGGAAGCTGAGCGAGGATATAGGTGCTGAGGTGTCCGCTACCGGGAACGGTAGTTGAATCACCGTAGGTAGATCTGGCGGTTGGAATTACGAGCGGCATGTGGTTCTCTAGCCTGGGAGTTTACAAGTGATGCAACAATTGAGAATCGAAGCGCTAAGCTAACCAATCTGGGAGGAGAATCGTCCTGGTGGTTTGTTCAGGTGCTTGATCCCATCGTTCTCTCAGAACCTCCCGGAGTTTGTTTCCGATCATCTGTTCGACCCAGGCGGCCTCGCTCAAATACCACCCGGCAGCTTTCCAACTACTAATTGCGAGGCTCGCTACTGCGTCCCCGCGAACTGCATCCGGCTTGTAGACAAGCTCAAGAAGGTCAGTGCCATGATCCTTGTATTGAGAGCGGAGCGAAAGGCTGTCCGCGTGGACTGCGCTATTTGGGTTGACAAAGTTGCTCAGCAACATCTCACAGAACTGGTGGTCCATGAATGGCGGTGGAGCGGCGAGCACTTTCTTGGACATGTCCTGGATGTTCATTGTATGCCACCTTGAATCAGGGCACCCATGAATTGTTCGAGCGACATTATCGAGGCGAGCCCACTCCAAAAGCATCGCATCGAACTCAAGGTCGGTCACGCCCTGGCGCTTCTTGAAAATAGATCTAACTCGATCCGTATCGGCTTTGACGAGCTTGTAATATGCAATGTCGGCATACGCGCAGAATTGAAGACAGAGATCTCGCGTGGTCTTTTCTTTCGGTCTGCCTCGACTATCCTGGCGTCGCGGGCCACTATAGAAAATGTAGCAGAGATTGACATATACCTCGACAGCCGATCGTTGAGGGATGTGACCTTCCTCGTCCAGCCCTTTCCTTGCAAGCAGGTCACTGGCAATTGCCAGTCGCGTTAGCCTCAACGCGAGGGCGAAAAGGACGTTGATCTCGGTGGCCATTGCGGTCGCTTGGACGACCGGGCGGAACTTTCGAACCATCTCGGTCCAACCAGGCTCAACAATTGCGCTCATTGAGTGTTGGATGGAGATGTTCCTAACCTCCCCACTCATCGGGATTCTTCCTCCAAGCCTCGCCATAGCTCAACGAACGCTCTTGCTTCGGACCGGAGCAACGGCATGAGGTTGGCCGATGGAAACGGCGACGTAATCAAGTTGGCGCTGGGAATGTCGAGGATCGCCATCTGCGTTCCGTCTTCGACCAAAGGCCCGAGAACGGCGTGCATCATATAGAGGATCATCTCAACCTGCCTCTTCGTAAGCTGAGCCTCCTTCCAATAAAGCTTGACAACAGTACTCGTGCCGTTCCACTTCAAGCCCAGTTCAGGATTGAGTCGAACAACGAGTTCATCGAATCGCCACTCGCTCTTCGGTGGCGCGAACCACTCGATCCGCTTCCGCCCCAGAAAGCGCCGATAGGCTTCAAGCCGCGCCGGACACTTGCTCCCCTTGTGAGTGCTGACGTGTGCCGAGACCGCTTTCTCCAGGATTGTGCCATCAGATGAACCCGCAGCGTGGAAATCAACGACGGCCTCCCTCAACCCCTTGTAGTAGTCGGTGACAGGGCTATATGGACCGCGCTTCCTCAGGGAGTTCACGTGTGTCATGCGGGAGGTGCCCGTCTTGACAATGAAGTCGACAAATTCGGTGAGCGAAATTTCCATCAGATCGTGACCTTGACTTTGAATGAGTGTCCAGTATACACTGAACACTGCGGGCGCGCAAGACCCCTATCTGGAGCACCAAATTGGACGAACACACACCTAAACCCCCGACGTTGATGTTCACGGACCTGCACGTTACCGCCGATGATCTGCGCGAGGTCCCCTGGTTGGATGCAGTTGAGGAGAGCAAACGAGACGAGATCGACAACTACTCGACTCAACTGTTCGCGGCGGCCAAGATCGCTGCGGAGAATGGAGATCGGCGCGTTGAGCAGGTCTTCGTATTGCTCGGATCAGCGGCATCCATGTTCTATGACTCAAACGACGCAGCCGAGCCGCTCAAGCCGATGGTGGTCATGGCGAACTCACGATCCGCAGCGCTAAGTGATTTCGAGGATCAACACCTCGACCCGATTGCCTCCGTGTTCGCCGAGATCGCTGACCGAGAGATGAGAGCGCGGCTCGCCGACATCCTCTGGATTCGGCGAAAGGACCATCAAGCGGCCCGAGTTGCAGCAGCCGCATACCTCGAAGGTGCCAAAGCTTTGATGGACCCGGCTGAGTGGGTGCTTGGGTTTCACCGACTTCAGCGAGCGATGCAAATCGCTGGTGCTTTGGGCAAGCAGAGCGCAGAACGCAATGCGGTCGCGGACTATGCTCTCAAACTCCTTGCCAAGCTGGACGGGAGCGACCCTCTGTACCTGACCAGATCGATCATAGAACTCGCTCTGACGTACAAGATTGGCGATCCTGCCTTGCTCGCGGGTTACGCGGAAAAGTCCGCAGACGGCGCTGAATCTCGCCAAGACTGGATTACCGCTGCCGACTACTGGGCGCTCGTTTCAACGTGCCGACGAAAGGCGGGGGACGAGGCCGGCGCGATACGCGCTTCGCTTCGTCAGGGAGAAGCTCAGATTTCAGTCGGAGAGGCGATGGCTGGAATCCCTGGCCTTGCCGCCGAGCATTGGTTTGAACAGGGATTGCTCACGCTGAGGCAGGCGGGTGCTCCCAAGGAACGGCAAGAAGAACTCATGAAGCGCCTTCATGAGCTTCAGAAGGACAGATTGGAGCACCTTGGCAAGATCGAAACGAGTGTCCCGATCGATCCCGAATTGATCGAGCACATCGAGAAGGTCAAGGGCATGAGTCTTCGGGAGGCCCTGACGTTCTGGGCAATCCAGGTGCGACCAATCGGCAAGGAACGCCTTCGTGAGATGGTAAGGGAGCACGTCACGAAGAGTCCGCTTTCGAGCATCTTTTCGAACTCGATTCTGCGCGAGGATGGAAAGGTCGACTTCGTGATCCCTGCAATGCCTCTCAATGAGGAGCCGAGCGAGGAGTTGCTCCTCCTGCACATGTGGCGGATGGCGGAGATGACCAGACCGGTGACAGCATGGATGGCCGAGCAGATCCGACACATGATCGCTGGCGAGCACCCGTGGGAGAAAGGTTGTCTGGACTGGCTATTGAACGACAATCTCTTCGTCCCTAAGGGACGGGAACCGATCTTCGCACGCGGTCTTCAAGCCGGAATCGAAGAGGATTACATCGTCGCGACGCACCTGCTCATCCCTCAGTTGGAGAACTCATTCCGGCATGTGCTGAACCAACATGGGATTTTGACCACCTTCCTGCGACAGGATGGAACCCAAGATGAGTTCCCGCTCAACAAGGTCGTGGAAACGGAGGCGTTCTCGCAAATATTCGGTGAGGATCTTGCTTTCGAACTACGCGGCTTGCTTGCGGAACGAGCCGGTGCGAACCTTCGAAACAACGTCTCCCATGGGCTCGTTTCGGCAGGGAGTTTCTACTCTCATAGTAACGTCATTCTCGTTCCCCTGACGATCTGGTTGCTTCTTCACGGGATGCCAAATCAGGACGACGGAAAGGTGAAGGGACCGAATCCTGACTCTCGTGAGACGGCGTAAGCGCACTCCAGTGAATGTCCATCATTAGGGAAGGTGCCAGCGTTCGCTGGCACCCGCTCCTCATAGAACCTGCCAACGCAGGATCCGGACTTGACCTAAGTACGAGACTTGGTAAGTCACAATGACTTGCCGAAGGCTCCCATACGCACGGGTGACGAATATTCGTGAGAAGATTCTCATTTTTTATTCTCCTTTCGGACTCCCGCTTTAGATTTCGCGGAGTTGTTCAACCGTGGCATCCCAACCCCTAACGAGGCGGGAGCCATCTTCTGCGAGTACGTCAAGAAATCTGTTCTGGTTGCGTTTACTGGTCAAGACCTGCCTTATGCTTCGGTCGCCTTCTCAGTTGCGCCAGCAGATTCAGCTCCAAGTCGTGCTTTGACAGCCCGCCGCAAAAGGTCATAAACGACTGGATAGACCTGGTGCATCTGATCCTCATCGCACCAGCCCTTGTGAACCAGATCGCTCCGCAACGTGTAGGCTCTTGATACCAATTTCAAATAGTCTGGATTCGGTTCGGTCGGTGAGTGGGCGGAGGCGAATGACTTGAATCGGGCTGAAATCGAAGGTGATTGAAGGAACGCAGTCTTATCCAAAAGGAGTTGGAGTTCTTTCGCTTCTTCGGGGATAGGAGTCCGCTTGATCTTGGACCTAAGAGTGGTCTGCCAATCCTTGATCACGATCTGAACCTCTGGGGAGAACTCAGATTCGGGCAGAAGTGCCTCGACGGCTGAGATGATCAGGATGAACTTCGCCTGCTTTGGTGCTTCGAATCCAATGAGATTAGCGAGGTCAAGGGCTAGGCGCAGTTTCGAGTCGTTGATCAATTCAAAGAACTGAGGGTGCCACATCCACCTTTGTATTTCTTGTGCGACATCAACAGCATCTCGCTTGACAGTGCCACTGATGGTTATCTTGAGTCTCTTCACGCGCTCTCCGGAGCCACGGACGTAAGGCACCATTCCGAGCACCTTGCTGTCAACTTCAGAGAAGTCGGAGTTGAAGAGTTGGCCAAGAACACCTTTCAACCTTGGGTCAACATACTCAGGTTCTGACAAAGCAAGCTCCGCTTTGCACGGTCGGTGATGCAAGAATGAGAAGCACATCAGTGCGAACCAGCATCGGAAGACACACCCTTCCGCGAACGGTCTGTTTGGCAGACCACCCAGCACGATCTCGGAGTCTCCGTGCACGGTCTTCTTCAACTCGAACTTAAACTCGGGCTCGCTTGGCCATTCGCCAATGAAGTTGTCATGCTCAAAGCCGCTCAGCCATTTGAACGGGTAATGCAGAACATAGTGCTCGTGCACGCTTAAAGCTCACCTCGAAAAGCCTTGGAGAGAATCGAGCGACGAAGCGCTTCGGCGTCCTTTTTGAAGGTGTCGCTCGCCGCGAAGTTCCGCTGGGCGGTAAGGACTTCCGCGATGCGATCCTGCTCTGGCATTGGTGGCACCCAGGCTTCGTGTGCGAGGATCGCGGGAGGCTGAACGCGTTGGCGTCGCAGGCCCAACCCCTTGCTCTTCGCAGAGAGGGATTGCCACACCCTCTCAGGTTTGAAGTGGGCATATACGAACTCAGCCCGGCACTCACCTGAAACGCAGGTGAAGGTTGGGTATTCGCCTGAGACATAGAATCCGTCGAAGTCGGCCGAAACGTAGCCATACGAACCCTCGAATGCAAAGAGACGGCTGAAAATGAACTGTCCCGACTTCACTCGGTTGAGAACCGCCGCGCTTGTCGCCAAACCCGAGATCGGCGGTTTCTCGAACAGCCCATTCGCGAAGCTGTAGATGCCGAGGTTTGGATAGTCCTGGCTGGGGTCGACTTTGACGGGATCGAGGTCGAGATGCATAACATCTCCGAGGCGGAGTTTGCGCCAGCCCCTTTCGCGCTTTTGCTCGTCGGTCAGGTCATCCCGGTGGGCGAGGGCGATGAGGAGACGGTCAAAATCGGCGACGGTTTGGGCATGGAGCGCGGCTGCGCGATCCAGCGCCCCCATCGCCTCTTGGACCTTTGCGGCGATGCGCTTCTGTTCGTCGAGCGAGGGGAGGGGAATCTCGACCTCTAAGAATTTCTCCGGACGAATTCGGTTTTGGCCGCTCGTGCCTCGCGCCTTCTTGTCGCATTGGTCCCAGCAGTCAGCCGTCTTCGTAAAGAGTTCGAACCACTCGGGCAACAGACGTGGCCCCGCCTCGAACAAGGGAAACTCATTCGAGACCACGGCACCGTCGAGAACAGGAGGGACGATAGCGACGCTTCCGTTCCGTGCCCAAATCTTGTTGACAACCACGTCGTTTGCTTTCACTCGGTTGAGTTGGGCGTACTTCGTCCCAGCGCCGTCGAGCGGCTCGCGCTCATAGGCCCCCGCGCCCCAGAGGCGAACACCAAGCTGGCGATAGCGGGTTCCGGCCACGGGGGCTTCCCAGCGTGAGGCAGGCGTCAGTATTTCCTTTAACTTCACCGTGCTCAAATCAGCGCCTTCACTCCTTGCAGGATGTCTTCAAGTTCCTTCGTGCTCTGCATCATCCGCTCGATGATCTGCTCGGGCGGCAAGTCGTCGATCTGACTCGCACCACGCGGATTTTTGATGTCGAGGTTCAGGTCGGCGGCTTCGATGGCCGCGATCGGCACGCGCCACGCCCGGTCCGACTCCTTCCGGTCGTTCCACCAGTCGACGGCGGGCTGGAACTCCTCCTCCAGCATGGGCGCGGTCTTGCTGTACTTCTTCTTCCCTTCGGGCAGCCCGACTTCGCAGTACCAAACCTCTCGCGTGGGACCACCCCGATCGAAGAACAGGAGGTTCGTGGGGATGTCGGTGTACGGCGCGAACGCCCCGGAGCCGAGCCGCACAATGGTATGCAGGTTGAATTCCTTGAGCAACTCCTCCTTGATCCGGGCACAGATGCCATCGCCGAAGAGCACGCCGTTCGGAACGACGACCGCCGCGCGGCCCGGTTTGGGCTGTCGCCGAAGCCTGCGCATGATGAGTTGCAGGAATAGGAGCGCGGTTTCGCTCGTGCGCTTGTCGGCGGGAAAGCCGTTCTGAATCGAGCGCTCTTCTTCGCCGCCGAAAGGCGGATTGGTGGCGATGACGTCCACGCGCTCGGCGTCGCCGATCTCGGTGAGCTTGACGGCAAGCGAGTTGCCGATGGTGATGTTCGGCGACTCCACTCCGTGGAGCACGAGATTCATCTGAGCGAGAAGATAGGGCAAGGACTTGGCTTCGTTGCCGAAGAGCGTGTGTTCCTGAAGCACACGATAGTGCTCGGCTAGTCGAGCTTGCTGCTTGATGTGCTCGTAGGCTTCCACCAAGAACCCACCCGTCCCGCAAGCCGGATCGAGCACAGTCTCGCCGAGCTTGGGATCGAGCATCTGGATCATGAACTTGACCACTGGGCGTGGTGTGTAGAACTCCCCTGAGTCGCCCGCCGCGTCGCGCATCTCCCGCAGCATCGACTCGTAGAGGTGGCTAAGGGTGTGGATGTTCTCGCTCGACGTGAACTTGACCTCATCGATCTTGTTTACGACATCGCGCAGGAGGTAACCGTTTGCCATCCGATTCTGAAGTTCTCGGAAGACATACGCAAGGACGTCGCCACGTCCCCCGGAGCGGGTCTTCAAATAGGCGAACAAACCGGGGCCGCGCGTCCCGTCTGGCCGCATGGCTTCGTCTTGGTTGATGAAGGCTTTGAGTTCGTCGCCGGTCAGTCCATCCACGGGTCCGGCCCAATCTCGCCATCTGTAGGGTGGCTCGATCAATTCCTTGTGGGGTCGCCCAGCAAGTTCGTCGCTGACCTTGTGCATCTCGTCCGAATCGTCGAGGAACTTGAGGAACATCAGCCATGTGAGCATGGGCAGACGATCGAGGTCGCCGTTGAGTCCCTTGTCCTTCCGCATGATGTTGCGGATGGTCTTGATGGTTGAGCTTAGGGACTCTCTCGTGGAGAGCGGCGCGGCTGCATCGGTGTTCTTCTTTCCTCGGGGCATTAGAGGTCCACTCCCGTGATCGTTTTCAGGTGAGTTGAAACAAGTTTGTCGGTCTTCTTGACAAGCCTCTCAATATGATTCTTCATGCGCTTGGCCGCATCTTTTCGAACGGCACCCAAGTCCTTATTCCCGTGAGCAAGGTCGCCTCGAAGCGAAATGGATTCATCGAGCTTGGTCTGGGCGCTGGATGCAGTCATCTTTGACCATAACCACTGGTCTTCGATCTTCTCAAGGCCCAGCGTACTGCTGATCAACGAGGAGACTTGGGCAGTCTTCGCGGTATTGAATTCACTTCCCGTCTTTGGAAGGGTGTTGGCAACGCGCTTGGCATTGTCTCGGAGTAGGTCGCCTAGGGATTTCGAAGCGAAGTCCCACAGCTTGGAAGCGTCACCCTTGATGACTCCCTGGGAGTGCTTTTCGATCTCGCCAACAAGATAAGGTGGCAACTTTGAACGGTTGCTGCAGTGGGTCGCGAGGTGGTTAAGAGACTCCTCCACAAGATCTTCGATGTACGCTTCCCAAATGGCTGCGCAGAAGAGAATCGCAGACTTGTTTAAGATCTGGTGCTCTGGGGGACGCCTTCCCCGCTTCGCACCGCTCAGCTTTGAGTGGAACCCAAGCAAGTCCTCCACGTCTTGCTTGTTGACCTCGAATTGAGCGAGTGCCTGACTCATCCGACCTCCGTGACATAAAGCATTTCCTGCAATTTGGCAACCGCTTCGCGCAGTTGAACCGGCCCTCCGAACTCTGAGGCGATCTCCTGAATGGAGCCGTGCTCCGATATGGGCGGTACTTGGAGAACGTCCGGGATGACGAACTGACTTGCACCCACTTCCTCGTATTTGGCGAGTAGCTCTTCCAGGATCATCCGAGCCGTAGGGCCATATTGGTTGAAGAACTCGGCTTGACGCTTCTTCAGGTTCTGAGCGCGTTCGAGCCTGGATCGCAAGGGAGCGCCGTAAGCGAGGTGGCACATGAGATCGAACGGATCAGCGTCAGGTTTGCCAGCAACTTTGGCAAGCTCATCGAACTCGATTCCTCGATCCCGCAAGGCTTCGATGATCTGGGTTCGCTTGTCTGGCTTCGACCAATCGGCCAGCAAATCTTCCGCGCTCGGATAGAGCCTGCGCACTTGCTCCTTCGTGAAGTCCGTGTATTGTATGACCCGAAGCTGATTCCCGTCGGCATCGAGTTCGTAGACGACGTGGGCAACCACCTGGACCACACCATCGTCGACGTAATACTTGCGACGCTCCTCCCGAACCTGCGACGGCTCGCCATCTCCCCCGCCTCCTGGCTCGTCAGGTGGCAATGGCTCACCATCGAAATCTGGATCGGCGAACATCGTTACCGCAGTGCCGGTGTAGTCCAGGATATTGAAAAACAGCTTGCCGTAGTCTTCGCGAACACGTGTGCCGCGGCCGATGATCTGTTTGAACTCGACTATCGACCCGATGATGCGAGCGAGGACGACGTTCTTCACTGTGGGCGCATCAACCCCAGTCGTCAGAAGCTGGCTGGTTGTCAGGATGACGGGCGTCGCTTTTTCCAAGTCTTGGAAGTCGGAAAGATGCCCTTTGCCCAGATCCCCCTCGTCTGCAGTAACTCGGCAGACGTAATTTGGATGCTGCTTAACCAGATCAGAATTCAGGTTGATCAACTCCTGCCGCATTTCGGCGGCGTGCTCCTGATCGACGCAGAACACGATGGTCTTGGCGAATCGATCGTGGCCCTTAAGGAAGTCGGTCAAGTGCTTCGCGATCGCTTTTGTTCTCGCCCGGAGGGCAATAGTGCGCTCGAAGTCCTTTGTGCTGTACTCGCCATCGGGGATCGCCTGACCGAGCCGATCCAACTCGCCCTGACTGGGCCGGTAACCAACAGCGTCGTAGTGCGTGACGATGCGATGGACCCGGTAAGGAGCAAGGAAGCCGTCTTCGATTCCTTGCTTGAGCGAGTACGTGTAGATCGGATCGCCGAAATAGTCGTAGCTGTCGCCATCGTGCCGCCTTACCGGTGTGGCGGTGAGGCCGAGTTGGTATGCGGGCTCGAAGTATTCCAGAATGTCTCGCCAGACAGAATCCTCTCGGGCGCTACCTCGATGACACTCATCGACGATGATCAGGTCGAAGAAGTCAGGCGCATATTCTCTATAGAGCCCCGGACGGGATTCGTCCTCGGCGATGGCTTGGTATGTCGCGAAGTAGAGTTCCCGAGACTTGATCGCATTCCCGCGCTCAATCTTTCCTCTCGCATCGCCGAATGGAGCGAACGTCTTGTCTTTTGGGTCGTCGACCAACACGGTTCGATCGGCCAAATAGAGGATGCGAGGCTTGCGTGTTGGGTCATTCCTTGCGTTCCACTTCGTGGACCAGAGCTTCCAACAGATCTGGAAGGCTGTCGGAGTCTTGCCCGTGCCGGTCGCCATAACGAGCAGCACACGCTTCTGCCCGCGAACGATGGCTTCAACGGTTCGGTTTATGGCGATCTGCTGGTAGTACCTTTCCTCATGAGATCCGGCGGAATAAATCGGCGCAAGGACATGGCTGGTTTGGTCGGGGTCCAATGGCTCCTTGCCGTTCAATCGATGCCAAAGGTGCTCCGGAGTTGGAAACTGACTAAGGTTCGACTCAACGCCAGACGTCAAGTCGATCTCGATGATCTCGTGCCCATTCGTGGAGTAGGCGTAGCTGAGACCAAGCATCTGCGCATACTGGATCGCCTGTTGGACGCCGTTCGCCGCAAGCTCCGACTCGGCCTTTGCTTCGACAACCGCGATGTTGAAGTCACCGGTGTATTTCAGGAGGTAATCAGCCTTCAGCGCCTCCCGACGACGCGCAACTTGGCCCGCGACCACGATTCTTCCTTTCGTGATCCTGTATTGCTCGGTCATCGAGTGAGGACTCGACTCCCAGCCCGACTCACGAAGTTTTGGTTCGACGAGTTCACGGCAAGTGTCGTTTTCGTTGCGCACAGGCACCGAAAGCTTGACATATTCGCGGCCATCGTGTAAAGTGTGCAGTTGACAATGGCGGAAGAAGTAGGTCCATCCAATCGCTACGGAGCCAAACAGCGGGATCTCCGGGTGGCGAAGGGCCTGACTCTCCGAAAGTTTGCAGAGGCTCTTGGCGTTAGCCCCACCTACGTCAGTGGAGTAGAGAACGGAACCCTGCCACCTCCCACAGCGGAGCGTCTCACTAAGATCGCCGAACTACTGGACACATCCCTTGACGATCTCATCGGACTTGCGGGACGCTGGGATGATGTTGCAAAGCAAGCTGTTGAGGATCGACCCGAGTTCGTCCGGCTCTTTAGGGCCGTGAAGGACCTCTCTCCTGATCAGGTCGACGAACTGTCCAAGCGGGCGGAGGAGCTTTCTGAGGATGGCGACGGAGTTTGATCCCGTTCCGGCATGCTTCTGTGGCGTGCCTTTCCTCGCTCCTGCTCGACTTGAACGGATCGTGAGAGATAAGCTGGCGCGCTTCGAGCGCGAAACTGGCACACGACCCTCCTTCCCGATCGACATCGAATCCCTCGTTGAAATCATGGAGAAGATCGAGGTCGAGTACTTCGATGACTGCCACCCTGAGTTCGACTCCGACGTCCTCGGTGCCTACGATTTTTCGGCCGACAAGCTGTTTGTGCGCGAGTCAATCCCTCACGATGGGCGGCGCAGATTCACGTGGGCGCACGAGTATGGCCACTTCGTCCTTCATAAGCCCCACTTCCTGCAAGGTGTTTTCGACTTCTTCAATGAGTCGTCCAACCCGGTCGTACAGCTGCATCGAGGGGAGGGTAGTACCCGAAACAGGCTGGAGTCGCAAGCGAACATGTTTGCGAGCTACATCCTGATGCCGAGCGCGCACATATCCCAACTGTTCACCAGTGGCTGGACATCAATCGAGGAAGCATCCAGGACTCTTGCCAACGTAGCCAATGTCAGTCTCCAATCAGCCCGGATTCGACTGGAGAACTTCAAGTCAAATTAATATTCCGGCAACCCTTGGCACGAGCGACGCGTCTGGTATGATTGTACAGCGTGCACTGAACACGTTACATGAGCCGGAATGAATCTTGACGGGATGCTTCCGGCCCAAAGGCAACGAGTGTCCCTTCCCGGAGTCGGGGGCTCGTCAAGCGTAAGTATACGGCTCTGGGAGGAGGTAATGCAGAAGATGAACGATAAGTGGGACATCTACGAGGACGCTCAGGGTAACTGGCGATGGCGACGCGTTGCGGCTAACGGCCGGATCGTCGGGGCCTCTTCCGAGTCGTACCGCAACCGGTCCGAATGCGTGGCCAACGCTCGGCGCAACGGCTACGGCGGGAACTAGGCTGCGTTCAGTGCACGCAATCTACGGTTCCAGATCGACGCGGTTCTTCTGAAGGTTGATCAGGAAGCGCCCAAATAGTTCGAGCGGATCGACCCCAAGGGCACGCGCAAGGATTACGAACTCAACTGTATCCAAGACCCTCGCGCCAATCTCAATCTTGTGATACATCGTAGGGTGGAAACCGATGCGCTTCCCTACCTCTCGCTGTGATAGACCCGCAGCCTCGCGTGCCTCGCGAATAGTCCGTAAAAGGACATCGGTTTCGACTGAGATAGAGGACTGCCGAGTGCGTTTCGCCAAGAGGGAAACAGAGTTGCACTCAATGGTGAAGGTATCATAACTACACTTTGGAGCAGCGACTCCATAGGAGAGCGAGGGCGGAATGACGAGCGCAGGGCAGAGGCAGATACCGCATGGGGTTCCGATTGACGCCGAAAAGCAGGGTGAACGTGAATACGCGAACTTGCCTAACCGCGGCCTCGTCGTCCTCGCTTGCTGCGCGTGCTTTCACCCCCTCGTATTTCAGAGAAACATCCAGGGACTGGGAGTCTGTCCTTCCTGCGGTTGTAGGTTCCGCGTCAAGACGAGCGAGCAGTTCGGTTCAATCCGACCACAGAGCTTAAGCCCGTTATTCGGACCGGAGCACGTGTCACTAGAGTCCCTGTTCAGACACACAGACGGGTCCTATTCAATCGAGAGCCCATGCGGTCACGTTCTCGTTATTCCGAAGGACCGGCTACCGTCGAGAGATGGGGTACTGGACCAGCCCATGTCCTACGCCTCACCTAGCCAATCTTGGTTTGAATGGTATTGCCCATGCGGGCGTTATGCCGCTGGGTTCCGCTCGCTCGCCCCTACCCGTCTTAGCAATTCAGCGGACCCGCTGACTTCGCTGACACCGCTGCCAATTGGCACGGGCAGACGAATTTACTGTAAGGAATGCACGGCTAAGTGGCCCATGATGATGTCTGAGATTCAACCCACCGACGCAGACAGACAGTCCAAGTTCTTCAGCCCAGACACTGGTCAGACCTATGAGGTCCAGCAGCTTCCGGCCACGGGAGAATACTGGACCGTGTGTCAGAAGTGCGCAAAACTCCACCAAAAGGAGACCGCCGTGGGACCGACCATCTTTCCATACATCATTGGTGGCATTATCGCGCTGGTGCTCTTGCCGATCGTCTGGCCCCTGGCGGTGCCCGCACTCGTCGTCATTCTCATCTTGGCGGGCATCAAATACCTCAAGCAGTCCTAGAAGATGGCTTGGGACGTATGTCCAACCAAGGATGGTGGCCGCAGTTACGCTGACCGTGCGCCAAGCTGACAAAGCGGACCGGGGAGCATCTCGGAACGCGCGAGCCCCGTCCGACGTTATAATAATCGTGATGCGAACGCATAGGACCTGGATAAACATGGTCGCCATGCTCGCGCTCTTGATGGGCTTTGTCCCAACGAGCGCGGTCGCTTCGCTGTTCGCCTCTAGTTGCAAAATGACCTGCTGCGTCGGGAAACCGACGCATAAAATGACCGATCCTGTCTGCCTCAAAGGATGCGAGGCGGAGAAAGGACACAAATCAAAACCGGCAGCTTCAGTTCAAGAACGGCAGTCCGAGGACTGCAAATGCAGCATCAGTTCGGCTCCGACCACGCCGCGACCTGACGTGGCGGCACCCGCAAGTTCTGGCTTGCAGATTCATCAGGTGATTGCGGACATACCTGCTGAGAAGCAAGTCATTGTCGTTGCTTCCGAACCAGAATCAGAGCCGGGAATCTTCGGCACGGATTCCGGTCCGCCAACTTCCAGGCCCAACTACGTCTCCCTTGGCCGCGCTCCTCCTGTGCTCCTTGCGTAACAGCCTGCCTGCCCGATCGGCATGCAGGGTTCGTCATTGACGCAAGTCCCCAATTCACAGCACAGGAAAATCAATGTTAAACACCATCATCGCCCTCGTGGCGGTGGCACTCGGTCAAGGCTCGGCACTCAAATGCCCGGTCATGGGCAGTGCCGTCGCGGCCAACTCGCCCATTGTCGAATACAACGGCTCACGCTATCAGTTTTGCTGCGCAGGCTGTGACGCCAACTTCGCCAAGTCTCCGGAAGCGTTTCTGAAGACTCAGCGATCTGCAAAGAACACGGTTGGAGTCTTTCTGTTCGATCCGGTCAGCCGATTGCGGCTGGATGCGGACAAAGCCAAGGCAACAGCCGACTTTGATTCGGTCCGCTATCCTTTCCAGTCGGAAGAGAACAAGGCGGCATTCTTGGCAAACCCCAAGAAGTTCGCTGCCGTGCCCGCCAAGGAGGCTCTCTACTGCCCGGTTGGCAAGGAGGCCGTCCCTTCCTATTCCAAGGCAAGCGATTACGTTGACCACGACGGGGTGCGCTGGTACATGTGTTGCGCCGGATGCGGCGGACCTTTCGAGAAGGACCCAAAGAAGTATCTCTTCGCGGGAATCGAGAAGAACATTCAAGTCGCCAAAGCGATCAAGCACGACGCTTCGCATCATCCTGTGACCTCTGACGTCAAGGTCGTCACCAAAGTGAAATTCGGCATATACGAAGCCGTACTTCGCGTTCCCGAGGAAGGTCTGTACGCTCAGGAAGAAGTCGACGTTGAGTTCCGCGTTGTCGACACGACCGCCAAGGACCCGGTGGAAGAAGGGTTCAAGGGAGTTGGGGCGATCGAAGCGAGCGCCGTCATGACGATGCCGAGCATGGCGGGGATGCCCGAAGCCAAGCCCGAAGTGCACCGTGAAGGAGTACCCGGCGACTACGGCGTCGTGTTGTTCTTTCCCCACGGCGGAGACTACAAGATCGCCCTGACGCTGAACATTCCGGGCCAAGGCAAGCATGACATCGCGTTTCTAGTGGACGTGAAAGACGAGCGCCCAGCAAACGTCGCCAAGCCACAGCCATTTCAACTCAAAGTTGTCGATTGGCCCGTTCATGCAATGGCTGGCCAACCGAGCAACCTAAAGTTGCAGGTCGTCGACACGAAGACCGGAAAGGTTCAGAGCGCATTCGACGTCGCTCATGAGAAGCAGTTCCACCTGCTACTTGCCAGCAAGGACCTTAACTGGTTCCTTCACGAACACCCTGAAATGGCAAAGGACGGCACGTGGTCGATTCCGATCACGTTTCCCGCTGGAGGGGATTACTGGGTTTACGGCGATGTGGCTCCGAGCGGGAAAGGATCGCGGGTGCTCATTGCGAAGGTCAGCGTTCACGGCGACAAGCCGACGTGGGATACCAAACTAAATCTCACGACCACTGCAGCCGACGGGGGCCTTAAGGGCGAGCTTATGGCTCGCGACATCCAGGTCGGTCGCAAGACCACCTTGATGGTTAAGCTCACCGACGAGAAGACCGGCCAGGCTGCTGGGGATACCGTCAAGTGGCTTGGCGCAGCAGGCCACATGATGATTTTCCACCAGGACGGTCAGACGGTCGTGCACAGCCACCCTGCCGAAGACGAGGAGAGTGAAGCTCAGGTGAAGCAAGGCATGATCCACTTCACGGGTCGATTCCCCAAGCCTGGACTCTACAAGGTCTATGCCCAGTTCGATTGGCGCGGCGCGGTTCGAACGCTCGGCTTCGCTATCGAGGTGAAGTGATGCAGACCCTCGGATCAATCGCACTCATCGCGGCCGGCGTCGGCGTTTACGCCTGGTTGGTTCTTCGCCGCCTAGGCGTAGGCCATCCGGACAGCAAGCCAGACTGTGGTTGCGGCTCCGGGAAAGCTTGCAAAGGCAAGGTGCAATCATGAGAGCCCCTCAAGCCTTTCTGCTTGCAGCCTTCGCCACCGCTGTCGCGGCCGGTTGCAAGTCCGAACCAGTTGCGGCATCAACAACCGAAGGCGTCCAACGCGCAACCATCACGATCGATGGAGGCAAGTACACACCGAACCTCATCACGGTCCAGCGTGGCAAGCCCGTGGCACTGACATTCAAGGGCGGCCAAGAGCTTGGCTGCGGAGGCACGGTTGTCTTCAAATCCCTCAACCAATCGAAGGAGGTCGAATCCGGCAAGTCCGTGACTTTCACCTTTACGCCCGACAAGGCCGGTGAGATCCCGTTCACCTGCGGCATGGACATGTACGACGGCAAGGTCGTCGTCAAGTGAATCCTCAAGGAAACAGAACTATGAACATCATCAACACAATCTCGAAGTCCCTCGCCCTGTTCGCCGTCATCGGCACACTCGGCCTCGCTCCGATCGCTTCGGCGCACGAAGGCGACTGCCCTTACTGCAAGATGAAGCTGGTCCAAAACACCAAAGAACAGGACAACGAAGTCGTTCTGAAAACGGGCAACAAGCGCATCGAGTATCGGTGCATGTACTGCGTCATCAAGGACCAGGGCCGATACAAGGGCGATCTCGTCGTTTACGCTCCGAGCGAGAAGGTAGGCGAGCCGGTCGTCCTCAAGCGCACGGGCGGCAAGTGGGCCGCTCCCGAAGGCGCGGTCTTCCTCAACACCTTCAAGAAGCACGCCGATTGCGCCGCGTTGTCCCGAGCGTTTTCGAGCAAGGCCGCCTTTGATGCCTATGTTGCGAAGCATAAAGTCGAAGGCGCAAAGGCGCTTACGTTTGCCGAGTTCGCAGAAGCGGTAACCAAGCCAGCCAAGTGAAAACTATGAAAGCCATCACCCTACTTGGCATCACAGCCATAGCCTCGCTCGGCTTGGCGCAAGATCATTCCGGTCATCAAATGGCCGGAATGAAAAAGCAGACTGAGCTTCCAGCCATGCCGAGAGACATGCCCGCATGGCTTGCTGCACCCGGCGCAGACCACCTCTTCTACAAAGCAGCGCCCTACAACTGGGCGATCAATCGAATTCCCAAGTTCGCGAAGGACATGTACGCAACAGGAGTTGGTCACGCCATGGCCTATGAGGCTCTCGTGCGAGGTGAGGCTTCTACGCTCGAAACGAAGACCTTCGACACGATCAACTGGGTACTGAAGAACCAGCCAGCTATGCCGGTGGACGAAGGCGCGATCTCGCCAACTTTCCTGCGCAAGTACGGCTATCTGGAGAAGGTTTTCGACTGGGCGCATACGCTCCACTTCCAAACGATCGACGTTTTCGCCCATCCAGGGTGGACCGACGAGCAGAAGGAGAAGGAGATCGAGCGGCTCTGGGCGTTCTACGAAGCTCAGCCGTACGCGATCACGGGGTTGCCCATGAACATGGATTACCTCGACAGCTTTTCGTATTCGATGAAGTTCCGCACCGACTACCCAAAGGTGAACGGCCTCTTCTGGGGCTATCACTGGTTGCAGACCGTGAACTACGACATGCTCTACCGCGTTCCGGTCAAGGATCAGGCTCCTCAATACGAAGTGCTTGGCGCGAGATATCACGAGACTGAACTGTACAAGACGGACCGCGATTTCATGCCGATGACGGCCGAAATGAGCCCTCGATTCGCAAAGCGATTTCCCCAGATCGCGAACGCTTTCGATAACCTCCACATGCTTCACGACAACGTGAACGATATCCTTGCCCAGCCGCAACTCACCGAAGCTCAGAAGCAGGAGCAGGTAAAGATCGCGATCTACCGCGTCCTCGCCACCACTCATATCAGCGAAACGCCGGGTGAAAGCGAAGGCAAAGAGAACTCACTCCACGACCATCGCCACCCGCCGAGCATGCCAGGAATGGGCTGGATGAAGGGCAGCGAGGACGACATCATGTGGATGTCGGGAATGGGCTGGATGGACATGAGCGCATGTTCCCACTGCTCGATTCCGATGCCCGAAGGCAACCCTTGGGGCGCGACCGTTTCCGCCGAAGGATGGACGATGATGGTGCGATGCCTCATGTGCGCCCGAGACATGGCGGGGGAGACGCCGGGCCGCGCCATCATTCGAGCCGCAACCAACGACCCGAACCGTTTGCTCGTGCTCATCTCCGATGAAGAGGGCAATTGGACCTCGAACATCGACGGCATCGTGTTCTTGGAGAAGTACGGCGAGCATCCCGAATGCTCTGGCTGGTCTCGCGCGTTCACTACGCTTGCCGCGCTTGAGAAGTATGTTTCGGAAAACCCGGAGTACAAGGATACGAAACCGCTGAACCTCGCGGAATGGGCTGCACTCAATCACGGCACCCCCGATACATATCGCAAGATCGACAAGCCCAACCCTTACAAGCCCGGACCTCCGCCCGCGAAAGGAGGAGGTCGATGAGACGACTTCTGCTCATCTCAGGGCTCCTTCTCAGTTCGCTCGCGTTCGCCAGCGACCACAACAACATTGAAGCAGGACGCCCGCTCCGCTTCGACGACGCTTACTCCATCGCCTTTCGCGAGCGCGCATTCGAGTTTGGCTTGTCGCTGGATACGTTTCGGCGGCGCGGACCCACCTACGGAAACAAGACCGAGTTCAAATACGGCTTGGCCAAGAACCAAGACATTTCCGTCGCATTCGAGCCCACGTATTCAAGCTCTGAGCGAAGGGGCGATATCGGAAACGTCGAAATCGGCTACTTCAACGGACTTCGCCGCGAGATCGACAACTCGCCCGCACTTGCTTACCGAGTGGACGTCGGCCTTCCGACCGGGCGCGGCGCGAAGGGGCTCGATCTTCGGTTCCGTGGAATCGCGACGAAAGCGCTGGGTCAGTACGACAAGGTTCACCTCAATCTCGATCTGAACATGAACACCAACCCGGGCCCGGGCGAGCGTCGTCACACCGTAGGCGCAGTTCTGGGCTATTCCAAGCCATTGGGCTACCCGCGCCGTTTCGATCAGACCCTGGTAGCCGATTTCGCCATCCAGCAAAGCAAGAATGAAGGTGATGGCTTCGTAGGGTCGGTCGGCCTCGGATTGCGTCGTCAAGTTAGTCCCCGAACCGTGTTCGACATCGGGATTACCTCCGACATCTTCTCGACGAAGGGGGCAGAGCGAAGCCCAGTCCGCTTTGCCATCGGCTACTCGGTTAGTTTTTAGTCAACGGGGTGGGCACTTTTTGTGCCCATCTCCATCTTAGATTCGAGGGAAGTCGTCTTTCGCATCCGCGCTATTCGTACCAAGCAGTTAGGAAGCTACTTGGGCAAGTTGGCAGAGATGCCAGCTTCGAGGGTCTTTTCAGTCTGCTTTCCCGTCCATTGCGCGATGATCTGGCCGTCCCTTACTAAGAACATGGCGGGAATGTTCTTGACGCCCCATTTCTGCCAGGTTCTCTGATCGTCGTGGAGGACGGGGTTGGGGAACTTGTGGCCTTTGAGGAACTTGTCAAGGTTGGGCTGCTTTTCGTCGATGCTGACGCTGAGAATCTCGAAACCCTTCTCCTTGTAGCGGGCGTGGAGCTTGTCCAGCATGGGCATCATGGCTTTGCAGGGGGCGCACCAGGTGGCCCAGAAATCCACGAGCACGAGCTTGCCTTTCATCGATTCGGCATCCCAGGTCTTGCCTGTGGTGTCGACTAGAGCGAATTCAGGCACGGGCCGGGGCAATACAGGCGGTACGTATGCATCCGGGTCCTTCTTGAACGCGGCGATTTCCTTCGTGTTGCAGAAGTAGTACGCGTTGCCTTTGTACATCAGACCCCCGGCTGGTTTTTCGGGGCCATCGTTGGGGCAGAGGAGGCACTTGGCCTCTTTGGGAAGGTCTTTCTTGGCGATGTCGGTCGGCGTGTCTTGGCCCATCGAGACAAGCGATGCAAAGGCCAGGAGTAGAGTAGCGATTGTTTTCACGTGATTAGAATCCCCAGCCGATGGTGATCGCTGGATGCTTGAACCAGATCCACCCGGCTTGAATGAAATAGTTGGATTGCGAATAGGTGACGAGCAGGTGCGATTTCCTGCCGTCGTTCATGGCGATGGCAGTCCACTCGGGTGAGAAACGGTAACTCGCGCCGAACGGATAGACGAGCTTTTTCTCGAAGCCCGAGTAGGTGATCGAGAGATATGGCGATAGCTGGGTACCGGGAATCGTCTTGCCGAAGTTGGCGCTGGCGAGTTGATAGCCCTCGGGCGTCCCGATGCGGTCCGAACTTGTGTTGAAGAAGATCATCGGTCTCTTCTCGTTCTCGCTCTGAACGACCCACGTCGCCCTCAACCCTAGTTCTTGGACGGCGAAGTTGTACTCCGTTCCGATCTGGAAGTTGGGCGTAGCGTTGTAGTCGATCGTCAATCGGTGCCGTGGTCGCAGTTGAGGCGTGTCGGCGAATCGATAGGCGATTACCCATCTCTTGTTGAGGCTTCCCGAACCGAGAAGCTGGCCTTCGCCGGGTCACCCAGTTCACGTTGGGACGCTCGTCTGACAATATGCCAGGACGGGCAGAGCGGCGAACAGAACAGCTATTTTCCGCATGGACATCCACAGGTGCAGGTCGAGCCGGGGCATTGCCCAGAGGCGCAGCAGTCGCAATTACAGTTACAGTTCATGTTTTTCTCCTTGATCGAGTTGGTTTGGGCCGAGAACGCAATAGCCGTCTACTCTGATGGCGAGCCTCCTTCTGATCCTTTCCGCGTCGCGCTGGCCGCGTTGGTCCGCTTTGAGCGCTTCCGCGTAGTGGTTCAAAACGGCTTCAAGTGCGGGCTTTGCGCTCGGCTCGATGCTGTAGTTGATCCACTTGTGCCTCTGTGTGGTGGAGAGGACTCCCGCCTGACGGAGGGTTTGCAAATGGTTGGAGAGCGTTGATTGACTCATCTCCAGGGCATCGGCAAGCTCACAGACGCAAAGCCCGTTCTTGAGCAGTGCCGCAAGGATTCGCACACGAGTGGGATCGGCGAGAGCTTTGCCAAACAGGACGACATCGTTCATGGCTTCATACCAGGATACGAGGATATGATAGCACAAGTTCCTGCCAGCGTAGAATAGAGCATGGCACTTGACCCCGTTTGCGGGATGATGGTTGACCCCGCCGATGCGGCGGGGTCGTTTGAACACGCGGGCACAACTTACTATTTCTGCGGCAAGAGTTGTCTGGAGCGATTCAAGTCGAACCCCGAGAAACATCTGGCCCCTGAGCCAATCGAGGCAGCAGAGCCTCAAGATGTGCGGCTTGAGTACACCTGCCCCATGCATCCCGAGATCGTGCAGAAGGGTCCGGGCAGTTGCCCGAAGTGCGGCATGGCGTTGGAGCCGCTCCATCCGGCCGCGACGGTCAAGAAGACGCAATGGACTTGTCCGATGCATCCGCAGATCGTGCAGGACAAACCGGGCAGTTGCCCCATCTGCGGGATGGCGCTTGAACCGATGGAGGTGAGCCCCGACGACGAGAATCCCGAGCTTGTGGACATGACCCGCCGGTTCTGGGTTTCGACCGTCCTCTCGATACCGCTTCTATTGGCAGTGATGCCCCATCTGTTCGGATTCGACATCGCGAACTGGATACCGCATGGAGTTCTGGGCTGGGCACAGTTTGCGCTCGCTACGCCGGTGGTGCTTTGGGGAGGGTGGCCATTCTTCCAGCGCGGTTGGGCTTCGGTTGTCCATCGCAGCCCCAACATGTTCACGTTGATCGCGCTGGGGACCGGAGTGGCTTGGCTGTACAGCGTGGTCGGCGTCATCGCCCCCCACGTGTTTCCGCCTTCGTTCCGCAACAAGATGGGTGGTGTGGACCTGTATTTCGAGGCAGCAGCCGTTATCACGACGCTCGTCTTGCTGGGTCAGGTCCTAGAACTTCGAGCACGGAGCGCGACGAGCAGCGCCATTCGGGCTCTACTCGACCTTTCACCCAAGCAGGCTCGGCTGGTTCGAGACGGAAAGGAAGAGGACATCCCGCTGGAACATGTCCATATGGGTGATTCGTTACGTGTGCGCCCTGGGGAGAAGATTCCTGTGGATGGCATCGTGATCGACGGCCGAAGCTCGGTAAATGAGTCCATGATCACCGGCGAGCCTATGCCCGTTCAGAAGGCCGAAGGCGACAGAGTGACGGGGGCGACGGTTAACGGAACGGGGAGCTTCCTAATGCGGGCTGAGCGCGTGGGAAGTGAAACCCTGCTTGCCCAGATCGTGAAAATGGTGAGCGAGGCACAGCGCTCGCGGGCTCCCATTCAAAAGTTGGCCGACACGGTTTCTGGCATATTCGTGCCGATTGTGGTGTTGGTCGCGATCATTTCCTTTGTCGTTTGGGCCATGTTCGGGCCAGCGCCTGCAATGGCGTATGCGGTCATCAATGCGGTCGCGGTGTTGATCATCGCCTGCCCTTGCGCACTGGGTTTAGCGACTCCGATGTCGATCATGGTCGGAACCGGGCGCGGTGCACAGGCCGGTGTTCTCATCAAGAGTGCGGAGTCTCTGGAAGCGTTCGAGAAAGTGGATACGCTGGTGGTGGACAAGACGGGCACACTCACCGAGGGTAAGCCCAAACTCGTCGCGGTCCAGACTTTCGGCGATACGTCCGAGGAACAACTTCTCCAGATCGCGGGCGGTCTAGAGCAAGGTAGCGAACATCCGCTGGCGGCCGCAATCCTTGCTAGGCTCAAGGAACGCGACATCGAGCCAAGCGCCGTGACAGACTTCATGTCCGTAACCGGCAAAGGTGTGCGAGGCAAATCGGGCTTACACGACGTCGCCCTTGGGAATCTCGCACTGATGGAGACTGTTGGGGCAGAGGTTGGAGATGCGGCGGCAAAGGCAGAGGCCATGCGATCCGAGGGCCAGACCGTCATGTTCGTAGCTGTTGGGAGGACCATCGTCGGTCTGATCGGCGTCGCCGACCCGATCAAGACGTCAGCATCGGACGCGCTCAAATCGCTTCATGAGGAGAAGATTCAGGTCGTTATGGTCACAGGCGACAGCAAGACTACAGCCCAGTCGGTCGCCTCGAAACTGGGCATCGACGTGGTTCACGCCGATGTGTTGCCCGAAGGCAAGATCGACATCATCAAGCGGTTGCAATCAGAAGGACGCTTCGTTGCGATGGCAGGTGACGGGATAAACGATGCGCCTGCCTTGGCGCAAGCGCAGGTTGGGATCGCGATGGGAACTGGGACAGACGTCGCTATGGAGAGCGCGGGAATCACGCTCCTCAAAGGAGATCTGACGGGGCTGGTGCGAGCCAGACGGCTGAGCCGCGCAACGATGAGCAACATCCGCCAGAACCTCTTCTTTGCTTTTATCTACAACATGGCTGGGGTGCCGATCGCCGCTGGCGTGCTGTACCCCTTCACCGGTCTTCTCCTGAGTCCAATGATCGCGGCTCTGGCCATGAGCTTGAGTTCAGTTTCGGTGATCGCCAATGCGCTGAGGCTGCGGAGCGCCAACTTGTGATCCAGCCGCTCGTTGCGGAGATGGGCTTGGGAGAAAGCGGTAGGCGTATTACTTCTTAGAGACTCACTTATGAACAAATTCACTTCACTCGCCCTACTCGCCGCCGGAGCAGTCGTCGGCGGCACTTTTCTCAGTCCGGCCCTCGCCCAGCACCACGACCAGAAGACGGGTCACGTGGTGAAGGCTCCCGCCAAGTCGACGCCTTCCCACCTGATGCACACGGCGATGTCCAAGATGAGCAAGAACATGGCGAAGATGAAAATGACTGGCGACACCGACAAAGACTTTGCCGTCATGATGGCCGAACATCACCAGGGCGCGATCGAGATGGCTGAAATCGAGGTCAAGTACGGCAAGAGCGCCGAGTTAAGGGCGATGGCGAAGAAAATGATTGCCATGCAAAAGCAGGAGCGGGCGGCATTGCTCAAGCACGCAAAAATGAGGCACTAGAGCCTGATCGCTCGAATTCCATTCTGATTCCATGCTCCAATCACCAGCTTGCCATCTGGCGAGGCCGCAATCACGGGGTCGTTTCCTTGCTCGGACACCCGGTTAGGATTCGATCCCGGTGCTACGAAGATGACATCCTTTCCGCTTTGCCAAGCAAGGTAAGTGCCCGCTGCGCCATGCGCGATCCAGGGATTTCGGCCTTCGCCAATGCGCTCTTCTCCCGATAGTCTTGATTGAAAGACCGTGCCTTCCCGACGCCAAATGGTCTCGACGGAACCCGTTTGGCTGACCGCAAGCATCCCTCCATCCATCGGGCATGCGTTGATCATCCAAGTCCCAAGTCCAAGCTTGGTCGCAGGGCTAAATGTTCGCAGGTCGCCCGACGAGGTGGTGTACATGTCCCGAGCGCCTTCGATTGAATTGCGAAACATGACGTGCAACCTGCCTTTTGCATCGAACGCGAGTGACGGGTGGCAGCATTCGCAGATGGTTCCGCCTGGCGACGTGTAAACGAGCCGATTGTCTGACCACCTCCCGCCGCCATCTTTTGAAGTCGAAGTGAACAGCTTTGTGCCCTGATCTCGCAAATCGAGCCAGGCACAGGCGAGCGTGCCATCTGGGGCGACTGCCATCGCGTGGAGCCCTTCGCGTCCTGATCCCTCGACGTCGTTCACACGGACGGGACCACTCCAAGTCTTGCCTTTGTCTGCAGATCGGAACGCAACGATATCGCCGTCTCGCCCATTGCCCTGACTTCCATAGACAGCAGTGATCGTCAACACACCCTTGCGGACACAAATCCGGGGCCCACGTCGCATTCCCAGAGAGAGCTTGCCCTGCTCAGCGACCTTGATCGGGTCGCCGTAGCTCGCGCCTCTATCACTGGACACCGAAACATAAACAGCGTTTCCCATCCCGTAAGCAATGTAGACTTGCTCGCCCACATCGATCGCAACTTGGGGCTCTCGCGCCATTGTGTAGCTGACAGGAGATACTTGAACGGAGCCGGAAGCCTGCAGCAAGAGGAGCGTTGCGACGATCATGATACTGATTATGGATTCCATCCGCCAAGGGAAGCGTGTCTGCAAGGTCAAGCACTTATCCGGTTCTAAGTGCGTCCACTAATCTCCACCATGTTCTTCTAGCCCCATGCGCTCCTTCCCAGAGAATCTGAGACTCTATGCACGCCTCACGGTCGGCGAGGGCCTGGCGCTCGTGGAGGGTCAGGAGTTGCTCGTGTGGGCCGAGCCGGAACAATTGGAGTTCGTCCACTTCCTCGCCGAGGAGGCGTACCGGATCGGGGCGCGGCACGTGGAGGTCTTCATGCGTGATCCCGACCTCGCGCGGATTCGTATGCGCGAGGGGAGCGAAGCGGCGATCGGCTACGCCCCCGCCTGGCTCCTCGACGGAGTAGCCCGCGCGCATCGCGAGGGCGCGGCTCGACTCGGCTTGGCAGGGGGCGATCCTGAACTGTTGGCTGGCTTTCCCGCCGAACGCGTCGCGGCCTCGGCGCGAGCTCATGCCAAGGCGGCGAGAGAGGTCATGAAGCTCGTTGCGGACATGGAGATCAACTGGTGCCTCATCGCCGTCCCAACGGCCGCGTGGGCGCGCAAAGTGTTCCCCGGACTACCGCAGGATGAGGGTCTGGCCCGGCTTTGGGATGCGGTGTTTTCGGTCTCGAGAGTTTTCGAGAGCGATCCACTCGCAGCATGGCGTTCCCACAGCGAGACCCTCGAGGGCCGCGTCAGGTGGCTCGACGACCTGAGGCTGGACGCCTTACACTTCCGGGGGCCGGGGACGGACCTTCGCGTCGGCCTCGTCGAGGATCACCTTTGGGCGGGAGGGCGGGCTCTTGCCAGGAACGGCATCCGATGTTCGGGGAACATTCCGACGGAAGAGGTGTTCACCATGCCACACCGCTCGCGCGTGGAAGGCCGCGTCGTGAGTACCAAGCCGCTGAGCCTCCGCGGGCAACTGGTCGATGGGATCGAGGTCGTGTTCAAGAACGGCGAAGTCGTCGATGCCCACGCCGCCGTCGGCGAAGATGTCCTTCGGGAACTGATCTCCACCGACGACGGGGCCAGACGACTCGGCGAAGTCGCCCTGGTCCCCGCCTCGAGCGCGGTTGCCCGGACGGGCCTTCTCTTCTTCGACTCGCTGTTCGACGAAAACGCCGCCTCGCACATCGCTCTGGGCGAATCGTATGCCGAGAACTTGGCGGGGAGTGAGGCGATGAACGAAGCAGCCCGACTCGATCGGGGAGCGAACTCCAGCCTGGTGCACGTGGACTGGATGATCGGATCGGCACAGGTAGACGTCGACGGGATTGCTCGCGGCGGGTCGACCATCCCACTCATGCGAGGTGGAGAGTGGGTCTAACGGACCCCCTGCGTGCATCTCCGGCCCGGATGTAATCTCGAGGGAGTATGGAGTTTCGTCCGTTCTACGAGGCGCATCGGCAGGGAGATGGATTCATCCTCAGGACCCCGGGGACGCCACCCGTCGTGGTCGGTTCGGCCGCGACTCTCGCTGGTGTGCGCGCGCTCGTTCCTGCGGGCTATTACCTCGTCGATATCCCTGGCTCCCCGGGATGCCTAGAGGCGTACTGGCCGGACGACATCGCGGATGCGACCATGATCGCGGGTCACCTGCCGCCCGAGTTGATCCGCTCGATTCCCGATGAGCAGGCGACCTCCGAACCGATACCTAGGACTTAGGCTGGGCGGTCACGCGGAGGTAGGGCTTGAGCTCCCTCCACCCCTCCGGGAATCGCTCTCGGGCTTCCTCGTTCGTGACGGAAGGCAGGATAATCACGTCTTGCCCATTCTTCCAGTTGGCCGGAGTGCCGACTTTGTGCTTGTCCGTAAGCTGGAGGGCGTCCACGACGCGAAGAATTTCGTCGAAGTTTCGGCCCGTCGGCGCGGGGTAGGTGATCGTCAGCCGGACCTTCTTGTTCGGGTCGATGACGAAGACCGAGCGTACGGTGAAGGTGTCGTCGGCGTTGGGATGAATCATGCCGTAGAGGTTGGAGACGGACCGGTCGGCATCGGCGATCAGCGGAAAGTTCAGCTTGACACCCTGCGTCTCCTCGATATCGCCCACCCACTTTTCGTGATCGGCGAGCGGGTCGACGCTGAGGCCGATAACCTTGACCCCCCGACGATCGAACTCCGCCTTCAGCCGGGCAACCTGGCCCAGTTCCGTCGTGCAAATCGGTGTGAAGTCCTTCGGGTGCGAAAACAGGATCGTCCAGTTTCCATCGATGAACTCGTGAAAGTGAATCGATCCTTCCGTCGACTCTTGGGTGAAATCTGGGGCGATATCGCCGAGTTGCAGTGCCATCGTTCTTCTCCTTTGGGCAAATCATACCGCGGGACCGAGCGCTGTAAGGGCCGCAGGTGAATGGGATAACCTACGGATGTGGGCAGGTTCGCGATCGGAGTCGATTTCGGCACGAATTCAGTGCGTGCGGTGGTCGTGGATTGCGCCGATGGCTTGGCGGTCGGGCAGTGGGTCTACGGCTACCGTTACGGCGAGAATGGTGTGATCCTCGATGCTCGCGACCCGAACCTCGCGCGTCAGGACCCACGCGAGTACTCCGAGGGGTTTGCCGCTGCGGTCCGAGGCGCGGTTTCCGATTCTAGGATCGATCCCGGGGCGGTCGTTGGGATCGGCATAGACACGACCGCCTCGACCCCTTTGCCGGTCGATGCAAACGGGTTGCCGCTGGCCCTCGACCCCCGATTCGCGGAGAACACCAACGCCTTGGCGTGGCTCTGGAAGGACCACACCGCGCATGCAGAGGCGGGGGAGATCACCGACCTCGCCCGGCGACAGGGCCGGCCCTACCTGGCCAAGTGCGGAGGGGCGTATTCGAGCGAGTGGTTCTGGGCGAAGATTCTTCGCTGCGCGCGGGTTGCGCCGGAGGTCTTCGAGGCGGCGCATTCATGGATCGAGTGCGCGGACTTCGTGCCGGCCTGGGCAACAGGGACGCTGGCGAGCCCGGTCCGCGGCATCTGCGCGGCAGGGCACAAGGCGATGTACGGCGACGGCTGGGGCGGTTTGCCGAGCGCAGACTTCCTCGCGGCGCTGGACCCCCGGCTGGCGACCCTCCGCGGTCGTCTCTACGAGGAGGCGTTGCCCGCCGATCGGATCGCAGGACTTCTCATGCCCGGACCGGCCGGCGAATGCGGCCTGCCAACGGGGATCCCCGTCGCAGTCGGGGCGATCGACGCCCATCTCGGGGCGGTGGGCAGCGGGGTGCGGCCCGGAGTGCTCGTTAAGATCATGGGCACAAGCGCCTGCGACATTTTGGCGACCCCGGGCGCGGACCGCGACATCCCCGGCGTGAGCGGCGTCGTGCCGGGGTCGGTGATTCCCAGCCTCATCGGCATCGAGGCAGGGCAGAGTGCTGTGGGCGACCTCTTCGACTGGTGGGTTCGCCTCACCGGTCGCTCGCATGAGGACCTTAGCGGGGAAGCCGAGCGCTTACAGTCCGGCCAAAGCGGCCTGCTCGCGCTCGATTGGAACAACGGCAACCGCTGTGTGCTCGCTGATCCCAATCTCAGCGGCCTGCTTGTCGGGCAGTCGCTCCATACGACCGCCGGAGAGGTGTACCGGGCGCTCATCGAGGCCACGGCGTTCGGGGCCCTATCCATCATGCGCCGCCTCGAGGAGTACGAGGTAGAGATCGAGCAGGTCGTGTGCTGTGGCGGCATCGCGGAGAAGAGTCCGCTTACGATGCAGATCTACGCCGACGTCTTCGATCGCCCGATCGCGGTTGCCGGCTCCCCCCATACTTGCGCCTTGGGTGCAGCGATCTTCGGGTCGGTGGTGGGAGGCGTCTACGCCTCGGTCCAGGAAGCCCAGGCTGCGATGGTGCCGCCACCCAGCCACACGTATCGACCGCGGCCCGCCGCCGCGAGCACCTACCGAAGGCTCTATGCGATCTATCTGCGGCTGCACGATGCCTTTGGCCAAGGGGCGACGAACGAGATCGCATCGGTGATGAAGGAACTCATCGCGATCCGTACCGAGACGCGTGCCTGCAGCGACTAGCTTAGTCGGCGAACCGCCAAGTGCAGGGCAGGGGGCGGGTAAGCGGGGTGCGCGTCAGGAGGTGCCGCAGTACCTCGATCGGCATTTGGTTTTCCTCTAGGATGGCGTCGTGGAAGTCGCGGTTGGTCATACGGGCCGAGCCGACAAGTTCGCGATGAAGCGCGCGCATCTGGAGCCCGCCGATCATATACGCCAACTGGTAGAGGGGCGGATAGTCTCCACCAAAGGAGCGGCGGACCTCGCCTGCGGCGTTGGCGCGCTCGTGGCCGACCCGCTCGACCAAGTAGTCGACGCACTCGTCGGCGCTCATCTCTCCCAAGTGGAAACGGAGCGAGAAGACGATGCGGCCGCAGCGGTGCCGGCGCCAGAACAGCATGCCGATGCGCTCTTCGGGGCTTCGAGGGAATCCGAGGTCCCAGAGCAGCATCTCCCAATGCAGGGCCCAGCCCTCGATCCAGAAGGGAGTGCCGAAAAGGGCGCGGTGTGGCTTATGACGGGCCAGCATGAACTGCTGGAGGTGGTGGCCGGGGATCAGTTCGTGCTGGACGGTTGCTCGAGAGAAGTAGCGATTGTTGCCGCGAAGGCTCATGCGTTTCTCGGCGTGGGTCATCCCGGTGGTAGGGAAGCTGACCATGATCGTCTCGCCGCCGAGGAAGAAGGGGGCGACCTTCTGGCGCTCGGGCGGCATCATCTCCATCCGCCAAGTCTCCTCGCAAAGGGGGGGCACGGTCACGAGGTCGTGGGCGCGCAGGAACTCGACGGCCTCCACGGCGAGTCGACGGACGAGTTCGGGCTGGCCGCCGGGGTCCTCATGGAGGTCTTTCACGTGTTTGAGGGCGGAACCTGAATCGTCGCCGTACCCCAGCTCACCGGCAGCTCGGACCATCTCCCGGTCGCACCAGGCGAATTCGCGTTCGGCGATCGTGATCAGTTCTTCAGGGGAGTAAGGGATTCGCTCGAAGGCGAGTTCGGCAAGCAGGGCCTCGCGCCCGATCGGGCTTCCGATCACGGCGTCGCGATCTTCCGGATCGATGCCGACGACGTGGCGCTTCAGGACCTTCGAGTACTCGTCGAGCGCCTGATCAGCGGCGGAATAGGGGGTGTCGCACCACCAGGTGAAGAGCGGGTCGAACTCGTCGTAGAAAGAGTGCCATCGCTTCAGCGCATCTCGCAACGATTCCAGAATCTGCGCGGCTCGGTGCCCGACGTGCGGCTCAGCGACGATCGCGCCGATCTCGATCCGCTCTCGCTCTGAGTTCGCCACGCGAGAGATGGTGTCCAGGGCATCGGCAGCTTGAGCCGGCAAGGAGGGCTCGAACCGACGTCGAGTTTCCTCGAGTCCGATGATCGCTTCTGCGAAGGGGAGCAAGCGCAACGCTTCGCGATGCCACTCCGCTTCGATGTCGAGACGTCTCCGTTCGCGGGCGAGGTGCTCCTCAAGGAGTATTAGATCGACTTGGTCGTCGTAGTCGAGGCTCTCGAAGGAGATGTCAGCGAGGACGCCCTGCCAATCGGCGAACAAGCGATCGAGCCGTTCCCGCCGCGAGGGAGACGCTTCGATCGAGTAGAGTCGGTCGAGGGCGCCTCGATCAGCGACGAACGTTTCGATCAGTTGGCGGAGGTCGATCTGGGGCATGGTTGGGGCCCGAGAGTACCTGCGAGATTGGATGCGACCTTCGGCCCGTTTGGGTCGGGGCCCGCGCTGCGAGGCCCTAAACTGATCTCTATGGCGAGCCACCCCATGATCGAGAGAACGACCTTTGCCGCGGAGCAGACCAAACAGCACCGAAGGTCCGTGGGCGCGGTGCTCTCCTGTGGATTCGTCTTCGTGGTGTGCTGCCTGGCGATGAGCGTTGCCGTTACGCCGCTGCTGCTGATCGTGTTCTTCCTGTTCGGAGGGTTCTTGCAGAAGTTCGTGCCGGTGCCGTTCTTCGATCCGTTCGAGCATTGGTATCAGCACACTTTGGACATCGTGTCCAGGGGTCAGGCGAGCCTTCCGCAGTTGGCGGGCTTCTTCGCCGTCCTCGTCCTGCCGGGCTTTGCCGCCTTCTTCCTTGCGTCCCTCGCTCTCAAAGCGGGCTTGCGCGGTCCCAGCGCACGCGACTTGGCGTTGGCCCATGGAGCCGTAGAGGCCGATCTTTCCGATTTCGTTCAGCGTCGCCTCGTGAACGTCGTCGAAGAAATGGCGATCGCCTCGGGCACGCGGGTTCCGGCCGTTCTGCTCGTCGACACGCAGTCTCCGAATGTGTCGGTCATCGGCGGCCGATCGGGAGATTACGCGGTCCTGGTTTCACGCTCGCTGCTGTCCCAAATGAACAGGGAGACCACCCAGGGAGCACTAGCCGGCGCGATCGCCGGCGTCGCCAATGGCGACCTGGCCGTATTGCGGGCGATACAGTCGATCCTCTTTTCCCTGGGGCTGCTCACCGCTTGCCTCGACATTCCCTTCATCAAGAGCCAGCGGCAGACTCTTTGGCGATTCGTCAAGCTGGCGTTTACTCTTCCTTCCAAACGCGCCGCGGCCGAGGTGCTGGAGACGGAGCGAGGGCTCTTGGCCAGCACGTCGCCAGAACTCCTGGGCGAGATGGAGCACTTCTTTTCGGGCTCGGAAACCCAGGTCTGGCTCAAGAGCCTCGCCGCCTTCGTGGTACTGCCGGTGCTGATCGCCCGGGTCGCCTCCTACCTCATTTTCAGCCTTACGAAGCTGTTCGTCATCGGCCCGCTTCTTTCGGCAACGTGGAAGACCCGGCGGTATCGAGCCGACGCGACCGCGGTTCAGCTCACGCGGAACCCGACCGGGTTGGGGCAAGCGCTGATCGAGTTCTCATCGGGTTGGGCGCCCATTGGCGACGATCCTTGGCTGGAGCTCGCCGCGGTTGCCGGCCCTGACCGGGTCACGAGCGACACGAAGTTCGGCGAGGCGATGACCATGGCTTCGACATTCTTCCCCTCGGTGAACAAGCGTATCGGGCTGTTGAAGGCGATGGGCGCGAGCATCGACTACCGGGAGTATCGGGAGGCGAGCACCTTGGCTACAATCGGCACAATTCTCGCGGTCATCGTCCCGATCGCGGGAATCATCGGCGCGGTGATCTACCTCTCGAACTAATGGTGCTTGGTAGCTCGGTAGAATTCGCCGCATGATCGCTGCCCTTTTCGCAGTTGCTTTGGCTGCCCCCGATCTTCGCATTGCCTACACCGCGCGTTATTACTACCCAGCCGGCGATAGGCGGACGAGCGTCGCGCAGGTGTATCTCTGCGACTTGGAGGGCAAGAATCGACGAGCGATCACGGCGGGAACCGTGGAGTGCGCGGCGGTTCGCTGGACCAGCGCGAACAGCCTGGCCTGGGTGGTGGCTCGGGGCGCCAAGAGAGAACTTTGGACGACGAAGGTGGGGGGCAAGCCGAGCCGGCTTAAATCAGGAGCATCGATTTATGCGTTAGAACCGGTCCTGCGCGACTTGCCGGGGGCAGCGTACAGCATCGACGGCAAGGAGTACAGCCTTTCGGGTTCGACCCTTAAGCCGCTGGCAGCGTCGAAGCCGCAGCCCAAGACGTTCGAGTTTAGTGGGCCGCACGACGCCAAACTCGTGATCGACTGCACCAAGGCAGCGTATGAATGGAGCCTCACGCAGACTCGATCCGGAGGCAGTCCGATCGTGGAAGAGCACAACGACGACAACTTCACCTTCCAACGCGCCTACCCGCAACAGCCGGACGGATCGGTATGGGTAGTTGCGTTTATCGGGAACAGCACGAACGGAGGCGCGTGGATCGTTAACCGGTACGACTGGACCAGCGGCAAGCTTCAGCAGGTCGCTTCCGGCACCGACCTGGACTTTCGACTCGGCCGCGACCTTTGGGCATCGGTGAGCACTCGCGACCTGAGTCCGCTCGGGAAGGGCGAGGTCTGGACGAGCCAAGCGTTTATCGGCAGCCAGAAGACGGGGAAGCAGACGGCCCTCGGTTCGGGGACCGTCTACTTCACCTCGATCTCGCTTCGCTAGACCACTTGAACTTAGCTTTCTAGCCCGACGAGCCGACGCAGGGAGGCGATCTCCGTCTTCGAAAGGGCTCTGCAGCCACCTGGTGGCAGATCCCGGAGTCGCAGGAAGGCGATTCGGGTGCGTCGCAGATCCACGACGGGATGGCCGACGGCTTCCCCCATGAGGCGGACCTGGCGGTTTCGGCCTTCGTGGAGGACGAGCGTGAGTCGAGAAGTGCCTCGCTTCGGGTCGTAGCGGCCTGCCTCGACCTTGGCCGGAGCGGTCTTGCTTCCGTCGACAAAGACCCCCTTTTGGAGTCGAGCGAGGGCCTTGTCGCCGACCTCGCCTCGCACAACGGCGACGTACTCCTTCTCCACCCCGTACCTGGGGTGAGTCAGCCGAGCCGCCAGTTCACCGTCGTTCGTGAGAAGGAGAAGCCCCTCGGAATCCATATCGAGGCGCCCGACAGGCTTGAGGGTCACCCCGAGTTCGGGTACGTAGCGCAAAATGGTAGGGCGATTCTGGGGATCGCGCATAGTGGTCACTACGCCCTTCGGCTTGTTGAGCAGGATGTAGTGCTTCCGCTGGGGCCTGACGATCTCGCCGTCGACGCGAACTTCGTCTTCTTCACCGACCTTTACACCCAATTCGGAGACCATTTCTCCGTTGACCTCGACTCGCCCCGTGCGAATCAAGTCTTCTGCCGCGCGGCGCGAGCAGACGCCGGCGGACGCGATGAACTTATGGAGTCGCTCCATTTGACGAAGGCTACTCGCCGTCGCCCCGGGTGACCCCGCCGCTACCGCCATCGTCGTCTCCGCCGCTCCCGCCTCCTGTCGGCGGCCGACGGGATGGCGCCGCCGAAGCGGGATCGCCCTCGGCAGGCACCGCCTTTTCGGGTGCTGGAGCGAGTTTGGTCGCCTTCTTCCGGCGAACCGGCTCATCCTCGGATGTTCGTTTCGTCTTGCGCGGATTCGCCTTCGTGACGGTGACCTCGATCTCGGGTTCCTCGAATTTCGATCGCGATCGGGTCGAAGTGTCGGGGGCCGGCGCCGGTTCGGGTTCGGGCACTTCCACCTTGCTCTTAGCGGCGGTAGAGGCCTTGGGGGTCGCCGCAGATTCGGTCGAAGAAGCGATGGACTTGGCCAAGTTACCGAGCCAACCATCCTTGCCCACGCTGGGGCCGACATAGTAGTAACCCACGAGACCGAAAGCGGTCGGGATCAAGATCCAGACCAGCAGAACGAGGCCTACCTTTCCGAGCACCTTCATGAAGTTTTCCACAGCATTGTAGCAGACAGGTAATCTCGAACGACTCGATGGCCGCCGAAATCACTCTCGACACGCTACGTATCGACGTCGAGAAACTCGAAGCGATTCCCATCGATCTGGCGAATCCGCCTGCCTGTTACCCTCAGAATCCGCTTCGAGGCACCAAAGAACGCACGACCGTGGAGTCGCGGGTGGCAATCCTCGAGAACCCGAAGATCCGCGTCATGGTCGGGCTGGACCTGGGCGGCCGGCTCTTGGAGATTGCCGATAAGCGAACCGGAGTGGCGGTCCTGCCGGCTCCCGCCCGCCTCGATCTCGCTCCGGCGGGTCTTCGAGGCATTCGTTCGGCGCAGGGCGTGCCGCTGACCGTATTCGGCGGCGATCGACCCAACGCGCTGGGCTCGGTCGAGTTTTCTGTCCGCCCTCCGGACGAGGAAGACGATGCTGCCGAACTGTGGATGTTCGAGATTGTCGCGGGGTACGGCATGAGTTGGCATCAGCGGATCACCTTGCCGCGGGATACCGCTGACTTCGAGATCGAACTGAGGTGCGTGAACCGGACCTTCGACTACACCGCGGCTAAGCTGAGCTATCAATTCGAGGGATGGCGAGTGGCCTCGCGTAGCCAGACCCCGCCGTTCGAGGAACGGGTGATCCTCTCCTCTCCACACGGTGGAGCGCTCGGAATCGCTTTCGATCGTCGAGAGGCCTGGCTCGACGAGAAATCGGAGGAGGTTGCCCTCTGTCTCCATGACGGGCCGTTGACGCCGCGGCGAGCGATGCGGTCGACGATTCGGCTCTCTCCCATCGGACTTGAGGCCGTACGTGCCTTCACGTCCGAGGCCGCGATGGCATTGGACGGCTCTGCGGTCACGGTGGCTCTCGCTGGCGAGAGCGGTAAATGCACTCTGTTCCTTCGCACGGCGGGGGGCCAGACCCTGGAGTCAACCGTCGACTTCGGGCAAAGCGATGTTGCTCGGCTCGATGCGCCATCTGTGCCCGATGCCCTGTTGCTCCGCGGTCCCACCGGTCGAACGCTCGCGGAATGGTCGAAGGAAGAGACCGAACCTTTGCCAACGGATTGGCTTCGGTCGGAATCACCGCCTCCGTTCGAACCGGAGGCCACGCTGGCCTCAGCCTTTCGAGAGAGTCCGCCCGATGCCGAGAAACTGATTCTCGGCGTGCGCCAAGGCGGCAAGTCCGGGCTCCCCTTCATTGCCGCCGCCGTTTGGGCCGTCGACAGACAGGATTGGGTTCTCGCGAGCCAAGAACTCGACGAGGCTCTGAGTCATCAAGCCGACGACCCTCTGACCTGGTGGTTCAAAGCCGCCGTCGAACGTCGAGCCGGTGGCCAGGACCAAACGCCGCTGCTGAATGCCCACTTTCTGGCCCCTCTCGACCCTGCACTGCGCGCGGAGAGCCTGCTTGCGCAGGAGCCGCCGGAAGGTCGGGGCCCGAATCCGCTCCTGGCCTCGATGGCCGAGAGCCCCGAGCACCTGATCGAGGTCGCTTGCCTTTACCTGGAAGCACGACTCTTCGAAGACGCCCATCGGTGGATCGACGAATCCCTGCGGCACCGAGATCATCCGATGCTCCACTACCTGCTTGCTTGGGCTTACTTGCGGCGGTCTCGTATGGAGACCGAGGCTGCGGCCGAGATCGCTCGAGCTCGGAGCGCGCCGCTCGCGCCGCCGATGCCTTGGCGTCCGTTCGAAGCCCTGGTCCTCGAGGAACTCGCGGTACGCTTTCCCGGTGAAGCACGCCTCCAAGCATTTTTGACTGGGGTGAAGCACGCCCGGTTGGCCATAATCCGAATGGTATGGCCCGAGTGCTCGTAACCGGCGGTGCCGGATTCATTGGCAGCCACCTCGTCGAAGCGCTCGTCGGCAGCGGGGACGATGTGGTCGTGTTCGATGACCTGAGTACGGGTCGAGCGGATAACTTGGCGCACGTCGCAGGCCAAGTCACCTTCATCGTGGAGAGCGTCACCAACTCGCGAGCGGTACGGGAAGCCGTCGAGGGGTGCCAAGCCGTGTTTCATTTGGCGGCGGTCGTCAGCATTCAGAAGTGCCTCGAGGAGCCCGAGTTTGCCCGTATGGTGAATATCGAGGGTGCGGCCAACGTCTTCGGTGCGGCACGAGCACAAAACGCATCGATGGTGTTTGCTTCGTCGTCGGCGGTCTATGGCGAGAGTGACGAGCGACCTCGCAAAGAGACCGATCCATGTTTGCCGTGTTCACCGTATGGTGAACACAAGCTCGCCGGTGAGCAGTTGGCGAAAGGGGGGGTGCCGCTTCGGTTCTTCAACGTCTATGGGCCGCGCCAGAACCCCAAATCCGAGTATGCGGCGGTCATTCCTCGTTTCGTGGACATGGCCCGGTCCGGCCGACCGCTGACGATCTTCGGCGACGGCCTTCAAAGTCGAGACTTCGTCCATGTGCGGGACGTTGTTCGCGCGCTACGGCTCGCATCCTGCGCGGAGCGGCACGAGCCTTTTAACGTCGGGGCGGGGAAGTCGTCGACGATCCTCCAATTGGCCGAAATGGTCCAGGGCGCGGTCGGTCAGAGAGTGCCGGTCGAGCATCGGCCCGCACGCGAGGGGGAGATTCGGCACTCTGCAGCGGACGTGAGCAAGGCAGCCGCGATACTGGGATTCCAGGCGCAAGTGGACCTCGAGGAAGGACTGGCGACCCTACTCGAGACGGCTGCGGCGTAACGGCATCCTTCCGCTTGCAAGAGAGCGGGGGCGGCCATCGCCGCCCACGCGTCGTGGAGCCTAGCGAGGCTCAGCCCAGCGAGCTGAGAGCGAGGTTGGCCAGGTCCACCTTTAGGCTAAAGGGCTTCGCGCCTGTCGACATGGGCGTCAGTCCGCGAACGATTACTTGGAAATCGCCGTTGGCATTGACGTAGGTGCTGATTCCACTGGCCAGCGAGAAGGTAACGGAGCCTTGCCCGGTGCTCTTGAGCGGGAACGATTTCTTGTGGTCCCACTGGCCGGTGTTCCAGTTGTAGAGCCAGATCATGCCGGTTGCAGCGACCTCGGCATCGGAGAGTGCCTCGATCACCATGTCGATCCCTACCACTTCCGAGCGAGGCCGTTGGATTCGGAAGTTCATCTGGGCGGCGGCCACGCTCCCGAGGCGGATGACCGGGACTGAGCCGACCACGTAGTAGCTTTCGTCGTTTCGCTGGACGTCGGCGACGGTTCCACGGACGTAACTGCCCTGGAAGGTACTGACGGCGAGGGGCACGACGAGGTCGAGCGGGTTGCCCCCGGCGGTGACGGTCCACTTCTGGATTTCGGTACTCCAGTTGCTATTGCCTCCGATCGTCTCGACGATCCCCCAGAAAGTGCTGTCGTCGTTGGGGTCGGTGCACACTTCGGCGTAGTCGCCCCAGCGATGGCTGCCGCCAGGGTAGGCACCCGGACTGGTCCACATGAGTTTCGGCGCACCCATCGTTCCGGCGGGATCGGTGCGCTTGCGGGCGACCGACATCATGTCGGCGGAGATGGTGCTGCTGCACCGGTTGAAGACGATCGTGATGTCACCGTTGCGGTTCGAGCAGATCCCAGGCATCCAGTAGTGCTGACCGGCAGGAGGAACGACCTGTCCCGACTGGACGAGGACCGGTGTCCCCGAGGTGGGCCACGTGCGGACGTCGATCTCGTACCATCGGACGGCTGCGCGGTTGTCGTTATCGCTCGCTCCCACGGTGTGGGCGGCCACGACGCGGCTCGATCGGTAGTAGGAGCTGATCAGACGCGAACCGACAGTATCGAGACGCGCGTTGTTCCTCGAGAGCGCGACCGAGTTGCCATTGAATCGCGGCACCGAGACGCTCGTCTTGCGGAGGGTCGGCGAACTCGTTAGGTTCGTGAGAGCGAAGAGATCCATCGAGGTGTTGTTCCCGACGCCCACGCAATAGACACGGTCGGTACTGGCGTCCATCGTGTGGCAGACCTGGGCGGTGAACGCGTTCTGGTCGACGATGCTCGTGACCTGGGCCGAGCCGCCGGTCAGCATCGGCGCTTTTTGCAGGACGATGAACTGAACGCCCCCGAAGCCGCCCCCACCGAGCGGGAACATGTTTCCGGTGATGACGAACACGTCCTTGTTGTAGCCCCAGCCAGGATAGTCGAGCCAGAACTCGTTTCCGCCGTTGCTCGTCTTGGCCTCGATTCGGTACTTGAACCAGGTGCCGTTCGGGTCGGCGTCGTCGGAGACGGCGACTAGGCACTTACTTTGCGAGCCCCCTTGGTCGAGTTCCGGTGCAACCACGACGAATCGGCGAGCCACCTGATCGAAGTAGACCTTCGGGTCGAAGACGAAGCTGGTCGGATTCACGCTGGCGAAGAACCCGCTCGGGCCCAGGTCCTGCTGGAACTGGCGCGTCCCGGTCTTCGTGAAGAACGCGATCGAGCTGTTAACGGTCACCACGATGTGAGAGGGGCCGGTCGCGAGGGTGGGGTCGGGTGGATCCCAGCCGGTCGAGGTGATGCCGGGGAATCTGGTGCCGGGCAGAACGCGCTCGACACCAGGCAAGGCGCCGCCATTGACCGTGAGATTGTTCGGCGCGCCCACCTTGAGTTCTATCCGCGGGTTGGACGGGCGCATGGGGCGTGTCGAGTATGTTTCGTTGATCTGCGGGAAGACGGCGTAGGTGGAGTCCACCGCGGCCGGCCCCGTCGTGAAAGTTCGCCGGGTCTGAGCAACCGAGATGGCGACTGCCCCGAAGGCCAAGGCGAGAACGCCGACGCGCATGGGCGTGCAACAGGAATGATGCCACATAGTTTGTCTCTCCGTATCATCACGCGAAGCAACTGCAAGGTCTCCGCGCCCCATCGATAAGGACGTCGCGATGCCCGCAATCGTTCGTGTTTCGAGTGTGCCTGTGAGGTTACACTATGGGGTGCGCGGCATGCCTTGGTTGGCACTTCGCTGCGGCCGAGCGTGTAGAACCGGCGGATTCGATCGGCAGTCATGGCCAAGGCAGAAAGAGAGTCTCGACGACAGGATAACAAGCGGATTTTGCGCCGCGTCGTCTCGCTTTTCGCTCCGTACCGGCGCGAGGTGATCCTCACCTCCGTGTTCGTGCTTATCGGCGTCGTACTGGGATTGGGGCCACCGTATCTTGTCAGAGTCATCATCGACCGTGGTATTCAGCATCGTGATCTCGGCATCGTCGCCGAATTCTCGGTGCTGACCGTCTTGGTCGTTCTTGCCGGCGCAGGAATGACGCTGCTGTATGGGTATACGAGCGTGATCGTTGGGCAGAAGATCATGTGTGATCTTCGGAATCAGCTTTACACCCATCTTCAGAAGATGTCGCTGCGATTCTTCACCGGCACCCGCACCGGCGACATCCAAACCCGGCTGATCAGCGACGTGGCCGGAGTGCAAACGGTCGTGAGCACGACCATCACAGATCAAGTTTCGAACGTTGCGATCGTCGTCTCCACCCTCATCGCGATGGCGCTCATGGATTGGCGTCTCACCCTGCTTTCCGTGGGCATGGTTCCCTTCTTCATGGCGATCGGAAACAAGGTCGGAGATTTTGCCCGCAACGTTCGCCAGGGAACCCAGGAGCAGACCTCGGAGCTGAACTCGATGATGCAGGAGACCTTGTCGGTGAGCGGGATCCTCCTGTCGAAGACCGCCGGCAACCAAGACCTGCTCATCGACCGGTTCGACGTCGAGAACCGCAAGCTTGCCAAGTGGCAGATCAAGGCAGCGGTTCTGCAATACCTGTTCTTTGGGATGATCCGCCTGATCACCCAGTTGTCGCCGGCCCTCGTATACTGGTTGGCCGGCTGGCTGCTCATCGCCCGTGGAGATACGTCCGTCACCATCGGCATGCTGGTCGCTTTTACGGGTTTGCAGGTTCGCCTGTTCTTCCCGTTGACCGCCCTCATGGGAGCCCAGATCGAGATTCTGAGCTCGTTTGCCTTGTTCGATCGCATCTTCCAATATCTCGACCTGCCGGTCGACATTCAGGACAAGCCCGATGCCGAGACCATCGAGCCGGCCCAGGTCCAGGGCAAAGTGGAGTTCCGAGACGTCGAGTTCCGCTACGAACTCGATGCTGAGGCTCCGACGCTCAGTCACGTCTCCTTCGTGGCCGAGCCGGGCCAATTGGTTGCGCTCGTAGGTCCCAGCGGCGCGGGGAAGACGACACTCACGTACCTGATCCCCCGTCTGTACGATCCGGATGCCGGCCAGGTCCTGCTCGACGGGCGTGACCTCCGGGACATTAGACTCGAGTCACTAGCCAAGCTAGTCGGAGCGGTGACGCAGGAGACTTATCTCATGCACACCACCATTGCGGAGAACCTGCGGGTGGCGAAGCCGGATGCCACGCTCGAGGAGCTCGAAGGCGCCTGCCGGATGGCGGCGATCCACGATCACATCGCCGGACTGCCCGAGGGGTATGAGACGGTGGTCGGCGAGCGCGGCTACAAGCTGTCGGGCGGCGAGAAGCAGCGGCTGGCGATCGCTCGGGCGCTCTTGCGGAACCCCCGCATCCTGATTCTCGACGAAGCCACCTCCGCCCTCGATACGCAGTCGGAACGGCTGATCCAGGCCTCGCTGAATCGGCTTATGGAAGGACGCACCACTTTTGCCATCGCCCACCGGCTCTCGACGATCCTGGCTGCCGACCAGATCCTCGTCCTCGATAAGGGTCGAATCGTGGAGCGGGGTCGCCATGCCGACCTGCTCTCTCTCGATGGACTTTACGCTCAGCTCTATCGGGAGCAGTTCTTGCACGAGGGCGAGAGCCAACCGTCCAGTCCGGTAAGGGTCTAGGGGCACTTCCTGCTGTAAGATGAAGGAGGGTCGTTGCGATTCGGCCATCAAACGAAATGAGAAAACTGCTTTTGCTTGCCGCACTCTCGATGGCCGGAGCGGCCTGGCCGAACCTCGTGATCAATGGCAGCTTCGAAGAGGGAGCGTTCGTGCCGAACGGCCACAACCTCATGCAGTTGGGGGCCGGTTCCACGGCGATCACGGGTTGGACCGTCGTCCAGAGCGGGCTGGCTTGGGTTTCGGTTCCCAACGCCTTCGGGGGGACGGCCTCGGCCGGCATCCGGTGCCTTGATCTGACAGACTACATCGATGCACCTCCCTATGGGGGCGTGAGCCAGTCGATCACCACCGAAGCAGGCGTCGGCTATCGCGTGTCCTTCGATCTGGGAACGCACTCTGAATACACTTCGATTGCCGGAATTCGGGTTTCTGCGGCCGGTTCTTCGCAAATCTTTACGGAGCTGTCGAGCGCTGGGCAGCGGTGGGATACGGAGGTTTGGACGTTCGTGGCGACCAATTCCATGACGACGATCGAGTTGGTGGGCACGCAGAGCGCGCCTGCTTACATCGGGCTCGACAACGTCATCGTCGAACGACTTGGGCCTATGTTGAACGGACACGTTGACCTCACGGACTTCGAGGGAAGCCCACTAGGCCGGCTGGTCGTCGTCGATGTATCCAGCGGCGGTGCGTCCGAAACGAGGACGGCAAGGCTCGACGGGGCCGGGAGCTTCACAGTAGCGTTGGCGGTTCCACCCGGCACTTACACGGTCGGCGTAAAAGCCTCTCATTGGCTGAGGAAAGCGACTCCGGGGGTGGTACTCACGCAAGTCGGGCCTAACTCCGTCTCGGCCACCCTGCCGAACGGGGACGTGGACGACGATAACGAGGTCTCGATCGGCGACTACAGCCTCTTTTCAATCGCTTTCAATGCAAATCCCGGAGATCCGCACTGGAATCCGGAAACGGATCTGAATGGGGACGAAGGGGTCGATATCGGCGACTTCGCCATCCTCAGCGCGAACTATGGCCTGGTGGGAGATTAGGCCCTAGCAAAAAGCCAAGGCGCGGTACCGAATGCTCGGTACCGCGCCTTGAATACCTATCCGGACAGCCTTACCAGCGGCCGCCACCGCCGCCGCCTGAGCGGCCATAGCCACCGCCGCCGCCGCGATTGCCGCCGCTGTCGGACTTCGGTCGCGCCTCATTAACGGTTAGGGTTCGACCGCCGAGGGTTTGGTTGGCGCTTGCCGCGATCGCAGCTTCGAGCTGGTCGGCATCGATGTCGACGAAGCCGAAACCTCGTCCCTCGATGATCCTGGCGTTGCTGGCGTTATATGCGGCGAAGTGCTGAAGCAGCTCTCCCTCGGTGGAGGAGTAGGAGAGGTTACCGACGTAGAGTGTTTTTGTGGCCATTTTGGGCCTCCTTGTATATGAGAGTTATTCCGGTCCAAAGGGCTGAGACTGTATTGAGAACCGGCCAAAGGAGGCGGGAGCCAAATCGTATCTTGAAGCCGAATGTTGCGTAACGGTCCGATTGTACCACCTTTGCCGGTGCTCGACGCTGGGAGGGCGCCTGAGCCATTGGCCCCGGGCGCCTTCACTGACCAGGGACCGTCGGGCACGGGCGCCCAGAGGCTTTGGCCGGAAGCGAGGTCCAGGCCGGAGGCGCGGGATCGAAGCGAAACCCACGGGCCCGCCAGGTTCGAGCCAGGTGGCGGATCCTGGCGGAATCCTTCCAAGAACGAAATCCGTCCCATTTGTGAGCACATTCGGGAACGCCCGGCCCGTGGGCGGCGTTGTTGAGCTTGGGATTCGGCGGAAACTTCCGTCGCGCCGCGGTCTCTTTGTGGGACCCCCTTGACAGGCCTGAGCGGCATCGTCTACAATCCTCCTCGCCCCAAATAGGGGTCGCACTTTGAGAACTCCATAGAGGACGCGTGTAACAAACGTTCGAAACCCCGATTTGCGGTCGGGGAAAATGATGCGATTTCTTCCGGGTTCGTCCCGATAGGAGCGCATCGACTCAAAACAACCATGAAACCAACGCCCGATTCGTCGGGTTTAGGTAACACTTTCTTCGGAGAGTTTGATCATGGCTCAGGACGAACGCTGGCGGCGTGCCTAAAACATGCAAGTCGAACGGTCCTAGCAATAGGATAGTGGCGAACGGCGGAGTAATACATAAACAACGTGCCCTGAAGACCGGGATAGTTACTGGAAACGGTGGGTAATACCGGATGTGGCTCTCAGAACTCATGTGCTGAGAATTAAATGGTTTTTCGCTTCAGGAGCGGTTTGTGGCCTATCAGCTAGTTGGTGGGGTAATGGCCTACCAAGGCGACGACGGGTAGGGGGTCTGAGAGGATGATCCCCCCGAGTGGGACTGAGACACGGCCCACACACCTACGGGTGGCAGCAGTTGGGAATCTTGCACAATGGGGGAAACCCTGATGCAGCGACGCCGCGTGGAGGATGAAGGATTTAGGTCTGTAAACTCCTTTTATCGGGAAAGACTTAGGACGGTACCCGATGAATAAGCACCGGCTAACTACGTGCCAGCAGCCGCGGTAAGACGTAGGGTGCAAGCGTTGTCCGGATTTACTGGGCGTAAAGAGCGCGTAGGCGGTCTGTTAAGTGTGAAGTGAAATCTCCAGGGCTCAACCCGGAAACTGCTTCGCATACTGGCAGACTAGAGGGATGCAGAGGTGAATAGAATTCCTGGTGTAGCGGTGACATGCATTGATATCAGGAGGAATACCCATGGCGAAGGCAGTTCACTGGGCATCATCTGACGCTGAGGCGCGAAAGCGTGGGGAGCAAACAGGATTAGATACCCTGGTAGTCCACGCCCTAAACGATGGATACTAGGCGTAAGAGGTATCGACCCCTCTTGTGCCGCAGCTAACGCATTAAGTATCCCGCCTGGGGAGTACGGCCGCAAGGTTGAAACTCAAATGAATTGACGGGGACCCGCACAAGCGGTGGAGCATGTGGATTAATTCGATACTAACCGAAGAACCTTACCCAGGTTTGACATCGATGGAAATCCCGAGAAATTGGGCCCTCATCCCACAAGGATGACCTGAAGACACTTGTTGCATGGCTGTCGTCAGCTCGTGCCGTGAGGTGTTTGGTTAAGTCCAGCAACGAGCGCAACCCTCGTCTTGTGTTGCCAGCGGGTAAAGCCGGGAACTCACAAGAGACCGCCGGTGTAAATCGGAGGAAGGTGGGGATGACGTCAAGTCAGCATGGCAGTTACGCCTGGGGCTTCACACATGCTACAATGGGCAAAACAAAGGGCAGCGACGCCGCGAGGCAGAGCAAATCCCAAAAATATGCCCTCAGTTCAGATTGTAGTCTGCAACTCGACTACATGAAGGCGGAATCGCTAGTAAACGCAGGTCAGCTATACTGCGTTGAATACGTTCCCGGGTCTTGTACACACCGCCCGTCAAGTCACCTGAATTGTCTTCACCCGAAGTCCGTGGCCTAACCGTAAGGAAGGAGCGGCCGAAGGTGAGGGGAGTAAGGGGGACTAAGTCGTAACAAGGTACCCGTACCGGAAGGTGTGGGTGGATCACCTCCTTTAAGGATAAGAACGTGGCTTCGCAAGTCGGAGTCCACCATATCCAGGTCGATTTGTTATCGCGTCCGGAGTTCTTAAATGCAACAGGCTCTGTCGGCTCGTCCGACGGGGCCTTTTTGTGCTCGCCCTGAGCGATCCGGCCGCAGAGCACCTCGGAACATGAGACTCTCGTTCGGGTAAACCGTTCGATCATGCGAAAAGTCCTTTCGTTCTGCGCCGGTATCGGCGCCATCGTGCTCTCGGGTTGCGCCGGTGGCGGAACTGGCGACATTCCACACAATAGCAGTGTCGTCGTCTCTTACAGCGAAGGCCCCGGGCATTCGGGCACCATTTCCTTTGCTGGGAACACCTGGAAGGCCCGGCGAGCCGGATCGACGATTACCGCGACCACGCCGACCGAGAATGGCGACCAGATCACGATGACAACGCCGAACCCGGCGAGCACTCCTTCTGTATTCCAACCTAATCAGATCACCATGCGAGTCGTGATCGACGGCACTACCTACACGCCGGTCGGCGGCTTTACACTTACGGTCTCGAACGCATCGGGAAACTTCGCAGGCACGTTTTCCGGACCGATGACGTCGGCTACCGGCTCGATGGAAGTCTCTTCGGGCACGTTCCAGATCCAGTTCTAGTCTTGTCCTGAAACGGGTTGCACGAGAATCAGTCGGTTCTGCCGCTAATCGCGTCCGATCGCCGGCATCGCTGGTTGTTTGGTCACCCACGACAGAGGTAGCCGGGGGATGGGTCTTGCCCCCCGGTCCACGACCGTCTTCCCGCGGCACAGCCCACCCGCGGGCTACTGCGATGGAGAAGGAGGCGAAAGCGCGGTCAAGCCCGCGCACTCCAAAGTGCCCGGCACGAAACATCCACGGGCTCCCATTCATGCGGGTTTTCGAGGCTTCGGTCCCAAGACCCGCGCATCGTACGAACCCGACCGGGTAACGTGCACACACGCGGCTCGAAGCGTCGCGATGAACTCTTGAGGAGGCAGGAAACCATGATGACGAAACCAAGTGTGAACACCCCCGAAACCGCCTCCTCGGTCCGGGCGATCTAGCCCGCGCGTTGCATTCCATCCCGTAGACCTCCGGAGGCGCCTCGACGCCTGCGCCGGCCTCGCCGTGCGCCCATGATTCCAGTGAGGTCGTTTCCCATTGAATCCAAAACTTAAGAGTATTCTCGACGTCCGGCTCGCCGGACTCGATGCGAACGAACGCAACAAACTTTACAAGCGTGCGCAGAAAGTGCGCAAGGAGACGCTCCGGCGGTCCAGCCGGTGCGCTCGATATGAAGACGACGAGGGCGCGTCGATCCGGCGGCGTTCGGCCGAGTCTCTCGTAGAGATCGTGCTGAAGCTTCTCGAAGAGGAGCAGAAACCCCAACCCGATGTTCAGGCTGCGACCGATCTCCGCTGCGGTCAAGTGGTTTGGCTGAGCGCGGGCCGATGCCGGGTCAAGGCGAAGGACGCTCAGGAAGCCTCGGTCGAATGCACCGTCGCGCCCGACCTGGTCCGACGGCAGCAAAGCGACCTCGCGGTAGGCGATTTCGTCTGGTTCGGCCGTCGCGAGGATGTCCTTCAGGTCGTGGTCGTCGAACCTCGACTAACGAAGCTCGCCCGCCCCGATCCGGCGAACCGGCACCTCGAGCGTGTGGTTGCCGCGAACGTCGATGTCGTGGTCGTCGTCGTTTCGGTGGTCGAACCTCCGCTGCATCCGCGTCTCATCGACCGATTCGTCATCGCGATCGAGCGGGGAGGAGCCGAGGTGCTCCTTTGCGTCAACAAGGTCGACCGGCTCGATACGTTGCCCAAGCAAGAGTCGGAACTAGCCAAGTTGGAACCCTACGATGCGATGGGACTGTCGATCGTGCTGTGCTCGGCGGAGACCGGCTTCGGACTGGACGACCTACGTCGGCGGCTCACCGGCCGACTGTGCGCCTTCGTCGGGCACAGCGGGGTGGGCAAGTCCTCGCTCGTCAATGCCCTAGCGCCCGAGCTCGACCTGGCGGTGCGTGCAGTGAGCCCCGGCTATGGCCGTGGAAGGCACACGACGGTGGCGAGCACCCTTCACGAACTCCCCTGTGGGCTTCGGGTGATCGACACGCCTGGCGTCCGAAGCTTCGGCCTCGGAAAACTGGACCCCGAGGACATCCCAGGCTACTTCCCGGAGTTCGAGCCGTACATAGCCCATTGCCGGTTCCGGGATTGCCGGCATATGCACGAGCCGGTGTGTGGGGTTCGTGAGGCGGTCGCGGACGGGCGATTGAGTCGGATGAGGTACGAGACGTACTGCAGGATGCTCAACGAGGAGGCTGGGTAGGACATGGCTGTGGGCAAAAAGCCGCCGACAACGCCTACGACCGGATCACAAGGAAGTTATAGACCATCCCTGAACTCGGGCGGCCTGTTTGTTTGTCGGATGCCGAGAACGTGCGGCGAAGGCCAATATTCATCGATAGCTCTACCGAACTGGAATCGAGCAAAAACCCTTCGGCGTCGAGTGCGCTGGAGAAGCCTAAGAACTCCCAATCGCTCTTTACCTGATTCATCAATCGGTCCCTCAACTCTTCTGGGAGTTCGTCGAGACGGACTTTTCCTGCCGGGAGATCCCTAAGGGAAGGGTTATGACCTAACTTGTCGATTAACTCTGCCGCAGCCTCCTTCGTTCGGTCATCCAACTTCGAGAGTAACAACTCCAACGTATCAGCCGATGCCCGCAGGCCTTCCGGGAGGTATTTTCGAGCCGTCCCAAAAGTGTGAATAGTCATTCGCTCCAACTGCGATGTCCGTGCGGTCGTTTCCCTGGCAAGACGACCACGCTCTTCTTGCGATAGTTCTCGATTCCTTTGCGGCATCGGGTGATCCTCCAAGACGGCATTACGGCGCCGCGCAAGCGCCGGTAACATCGGCAAGACGATCTTCTTTTGATTACCGTCGGCGGCATGCAGCACTACATTGAGGGACAAGTCAACACCGACCGTTGCTTGCTTCATGTCGAAGCCTTCTGATCGGCCGTGCCAGGGAAAGAACTCTTCTAAGGACTCGACAATCCGTTGGCGTTTGGATTCGGGAACATCCGTAACCCGCACGACGAGATCGGGGCCGACGCTCTCGGAGAGCGACAGAACAAGATTGCGCTGGGACTCTTTCTCCACTAGCAAAGGGAGACGTCTGTCGATGAGGATCACTCCCCTGCTACCCCACTTCGACAAGCTGAATCGCTCACCGTCAAGGCTTTTCGTAAGCTCCGATAATGGCATGCCGTAGCGGTACCGATCTTCAACTCTTTCTACGATCTGTGCGTCTGCGGATATGAGCAAGAGGTTATGGAGCGGGACCGAGTCCGCTTGATCGGTTCGCTGGCCCGCAAGTGATACTGCGAATGCTAAAGCGTAAAGCACCAACGGCATGATTAGTTCCCTCCTCCACCAGGCGGGTCTTCCTGGTGCGGGTCGAAGACAAAGTAGAGATCCTCGACGACCTTCTCGTCGAGATCGCGCGAGGCGGTCGCTGTCGGATTTGTACCCGAGAATGAGTTAATGCCAGTTCGCGTGGTGAACTTCACGCGATTCGTCACGGTTCCGTGAGACGTAGGTGTGAAATCGAAACTTTCGAAGTACCACCAAGAGTTATTGCAGAGAGATGCAAAGAGCAGACGCCAAGAGGGCGACGGAGTTGCCGAGCCCGAGACTATGAAGTGGCACGCCTCCTGTACCCACCATTGATAGCGTTGATTCGCATTTGCATTGAAGGAAGTTCGGGCTTCGTCATGGTCTTGTGGAGGTGAAGTGACCGCGTAGGCGGTCTCGGTCCAGGTTTGCGCCGAACCGCTCATTGCAAGGGTTCCTAGGAACAAGGGGCAGAGTACAAGGATCTTCGCGCTGCTTATCATTTGTTGCTCCAACTAAGTTGAATCAAACTAGACGATCAGAAGACGAGAAGTCAAGAGAGAGAGAGAGAGAGAGAGAGAGAGAGAGAGAGAGCAAAACCTAGTATAAATACGTGAACGTGGCTCACTGGCAGTGGGGCTTGCTCGGCGGTGCACGAAGCCAGTCTCGGAGGGGGACGGGATGGGTGACCCGTATGACTTACAGCGTCGTCGCCCCGACGCCCGTGAGGGCGTCGGGGCCGATGATCTCTTCGACGATCTTGTTCTGGTTAATGCGGTACTTCCGTGCCCGGGGCGCGATGTAGGAACAGTCGATCGCCTCGTCGAGATCGAACTCGGGCCCCGAGGGGGTCCAACGAGCCTTCGTCGTCTTCAGCCAGTTCACGTCGTCCCGGCTCGGAGTGTCCATCTTGAAGTGCGCACCCCGGGATTCGTCGCGGACGATCGCGCCGCCCACGATGGCCTTCGACATCTCGATCATGTGCTGAAGGGACCGGGTGAAAGGAATGGCCTGGTTCGCCCATTCGGAACCATCGGTAGGCGCACAGGATCGCGCGCGCTGGGCGATCTCGTCCAGGGCCGACCGTGCCGCGAGGAGGTCGGCCTGCTTCCGCCATATTCCGCAGTTGTTCCACATCAAGTCGCACAGGTCGGCATGAACCCGATACGGATTCTCGGTCCCCAGGCTCGTGCGGATGGACTCGTACTGGGCAAGCCGGTCCGCCCTCGCGTCACGAAGCAATTCTCCCGAGACAGAGTCCGACGCGACATCCATGGACTTCAGGTAGGCCATCACGCCGGAGGCGGTCAGTTCGCCGCCGGTAAGGCACGAGAGCAGTGCGTTCGCCCCGAGTCGGTTCGCGCCGTGATACTGGTAGTCGCTCTCACCCGCCGCGTACAAACCGGGGATGCTGCACATCTGGTTGCGTGGACTGTCGAGATCGAGGGCGCCTTCATGCCCCTTCTCGTAATCGACCCAAAGCCCGCCCATCGTGTAGTGCACTGCGGGGTAGATCTTCATCGGGCTGTCGATCGGATCGACCCGCATGAACTTCTCGTAAATCTCAAGCACGCCCTCCAGCTTGTCGTTGATCACTTCGCGCGTGTACGGCCCGCCTCGGCTTCGGTGAAGATGGGTGATGTCGAGGTAGACCTGCTGCTTCCCCTCGATCCCTCGCCCGATGCGGCAGACGCAATAGATCGCGAAGCTGACGAGGTCTCGGCTCAGGAGGTTGCCGTAAACCGGGTCGAGTTCCTCGCAAAAGTACCAGCGATCGGCATCGGGAATCTCGACCGGATTGCGCTTGTCGAAGGGATCACGCGGAGTCCAGATGCGGCCCCCCTCGCCGCGAACGGATTCGCTCATGAGCCGGCACTTGTCCTCGCCGGGGATCGCGGTCGGGTGAATCTGCACCATCTCCGGGTTGCCGTAGACCGCCCCTTGCTGATAGCAGATGCTGACGGCGGAACCGGTATTGATGATCGAGTTCGTCGATCGACCGAAAATGACGCCGTTGCCGCCGGTGGCGATGACGACGGCGTCGGCCGGATAGGCTTCGATGGCCATACTCCTCAGGTCTTGGGCGCTGACCCCGCGACAGCGGCCTTCGGAGTCCTTGAGGATGCCGAGGAAGTCGTAGCCCTCGAACTTCTTGACGATGCCATCGGCTTCGAAGCGCCGAACCTGCTCGTCGAGAGCGTAGAGGAGCTGTTGCCCGGTTGTCGCGCCGGCGTGAGCGGTGCGGTGTTTTAGGGTGCCGCCGAAACGCCTGAAGGAGAGAAGCCCTTCCGAGGTTCGGTTGAATGGGACTCCCATTCGATCGAGGAGGAAGATCATGGCAGGCGCGCGTTCGGCCATCCGCATGACGGGCGGTTGGTGGTTGAGGAAATCGCCGCCGGTGATCGTGTCTTCGAAGTGGAGGTAAGGGGAATCTCCTTCGCCCCTCAGATTCACCGCCCCGTTGATGCCTCCCTGGGCGCAGACGCTGTGGCTGCGCTTGACGGGTACGAGGCTGAAAAGCTGGACCCGCACTCCAGCTTCGGCCAGTTTGAGGGTGGTCATCAGCCCGGCGAGGCCACCTCCAACGACGATCACGTTTCGTTGAGACATCCCAGGCCTGATTCTACGCCCTTGGGCCGAAGCTTGGCTCTTCCGGCCAATGCCCGAATCCCGTGAAGTGCCCCAGCATCGTTCGGAGATGCGGCCATCAGAATGAGGCGACGCCGGAGGCGTCGGAGATGCGGTAGCCCGGGGTCGTAGACCCCGGGATGGTGAACCCGCGGCCCAGTCCGACCCCGGAGGGGTCGCAGAACCCGGAGGACGAAAAACGGGTTGCGGCACCCCTGCGGGGTGCTTCCATCTGGGCTGCCCGGTCCCTCCGGGTCTTCGACCCGGGGCTATCAGGTCTTTGACCCTTTCGGGGTCGAGAACTCGTAGAGCCGTTCGCCCGGTTCGCTAGGAAGATTCCGGAAGCGTGGGTAGCCCGGGGATGGTTTGTGCCGCGGGAAGACGGCCGTGGTCCGGGGGCACGAACCATCCCCCGGCTACCGCCGGTGCGGGTTGCCCGAGGGCGTAGACCGCCCCCGGGTGATCCGCTTAGTCCCCGGCGAGGCCGAAGTTCGTGCTGAGGATCGCGTAGTCTCCGATCGCGATTTCCTCGTCGCCATCCAGGTCGGCGTTGGGCTCCCAGTTCGGGTCACCAGGGCCGCTGCCGAAGGCCGACGAGAGCATCGCGTAATCTCCGATCGTGACTTCGTTGTCCTGATCGACGTCGCCGTTGACGAGCGAGAGATCGATACCGGTTAAGCCCGCGTCGGTGAGGATGAGCGTTCCGGGTCGCTGACGCACCAGCCAGTGCGGACCGACGACGAAGAGCTGGAAGTTTCCGCGCCGACGGGTGGAGATCGCATAGGTCCGATCGTTGTTCGGGTTAACGACGTGCGACTCGACGACCGATCCTCCCTGCCTCAGCTCGAACGTGAGTGGGACGGCCGAGTAGCTGGCCAGCCATCCATCGAGGTCTACCTCGCCTTCGATCAAGATCGGGCCGACGATCGTGCGCAGGGCGCCAAGCCGGATAAATGTCGCTCCATAGGTGACGCTCCAGTCGGCCGGATTCGGATGCGTGGTGAAAGTTCCAGAACGACTTCCCGCCGTCAGGACGTCGACCGTGGTTCCCGCCGTGACCGTCGAGTTCGGGGCAGCGTCGGCCTGGAGGGCGCCTCCGACAATCGTCGCGGTGCCCGATACGGCGAGTCGATCGAAAAAGCCGGGCGCCGAGCTGGCAACCTCGATGTCGAGGGTCGAGTTGGTGAGGGAGAGGTTCCCGGCAATGCTCAGCGTGCCCGTGCTATTGCCCGGGGCCACGATTGCCGAGGTAGTAGAGCCCCCGTTCGCAGTGCCCGTACCACCGAGCACGCCACCTTGGATGACGATCGGAACGGGCAGCGTGCCGTTCACTCGCGTCAGGCCGGCTGTCTGGGTGTAGTTCCCGTTGGGGACGATCGAGCTCCCGACCCCGATCGTCACATCGCCGGAATTCGCAAGCGGCCCGGGCAGGTTGAGGACGTGGCCGCCATGGACTTCGAGGCCACCGAGATTCGTAGCCAAGGTCGCTAGTGCACTCGTCGTTCCGTTACTTTGGGTTACCGACGAGGTCGGGCCGTCCAAGATAAATCGGCCGGCATTCGTGGTAACGGTGCCAATCGGAAGAAGAAGTCGACCTCCGCCGCTGGCAGCGTAGGACCCGCCGTTCATCTGCTGTGAACCGGCCGCGTAGTTCGTGAGCGTCGCGCCGATCTGGAGCGTCCCCGAACCCGCCAGGAGCGTTCCCGTGTTGGTAACCGAGCGAGGTCCGCCGCTCCACAACGACCCGATGGAAGAGGTCCCTGCGCCGGCCGTCTTTTGGAGCGTGCCTTCGTTGAACCACACGCCATCTCGCCAGCTGAGCCCGTCCCCGATGGTGGCGGTGCCGCGGTTTGTGAATTGTTGATTCACGGCAAAGACGTCCCCACCTTCGTGTGAGATGTCGGCCTCGCACTTCAGGTGATTTTGCAGTAACTTGCTCGCTCCGGTGGTCCAACGCCAGAGGTCACCATCGATGACTCCGGTGCCTCCCCAGCTAGAGGAACGCCACTCGGATTCTCCAATGATGCTGGTCCGCTCGTTGGTTACCATAGGGGTCTGCGTAATGGTGCCCGTGCCCATTTTCGACCCGCTTCGCATCGTATGAGTGCCCGCCCCGAAGAAAATTTGTCCGCCGTTCTCCGTGAAGAAAGCGCCGGTGTGCTCTCCATTCGCCATGAGACTGATCGTGCTTGCGTCTGCCTCGATGACGCCGTTGTTCCGGGTCTGCCTGGGACCCCCGCTCCAGTTCTCGTTGAGGCTCGTCGAGCCGGACGTGGACCGAATGATTCCGTTGTTGACGAGGATGCCGTCTCGCCACAGGCAGGTGCCAGAAAACAGCATAGTGGCTTGGTTGGTGAAACCCGAGTTCACGTTGAATCGCGTGGCCGCGTTGACCTCGATGTTGGCGAGGGACAGAAGAGACTGTCCGAGATTCGCACTTCCTGTCCACAGAAAGGCAGGACCGGTTATGGTGCCAGTACCCTGTAGAGTGCCTGCGTTCCAAGTGGTGCCATCGAGCACCACGGATTGGCTCCCGGGGATATTCGCCGTACAGCCGTTGAGGAGGACGTTACCGCGCAAGACAGTGCCGCTGTTGAAAACCTGGGACTCGGAGGGGAACTCGATCGTTCCGCCGTTGCCGTGGAAAAGTCCGCTGTGCGTGCCGCCGGCCCTGACGATGAGATTCCCCGCCTGGGCAAGCAGGGTCCCGCTGTTGTTCACCTGGCGCGGACCCCCGGACCAGGGCTGGCTGAGAACGGTCGTCCCAGCGCCGGTCTTCGTGAGGGTGCCCGAGTTATTGAAGATGCCGTCTCGCCAATCGTTAGAAGTATTCACGTACAGCGTGTCCTCGTTCGTGAATGTGCTGTTCACCGCGCTCACGGTGCCGGCGTTCCAATTCAATACGGTCGCCAAACGATGGCTTCCCCCAATGCTGACCGACCCCTCGATGTCGAGGCTGCCGGGTCCGTCGATGAAAGCTGGGTTCGCCCCAACGCTAGTGAGGATTCCGCCAAAGAACTTGACGGCACCCATGCAGTTGAGCATCTCATCGGAAGGAACCTGGAACGTGCCCGAGTTCAGGTTCACGCCCGAATACAAGGAGTGGCCTGGATCGAAGCGATGAGTCGAAGTTGAAAAATCGATCGTCCCGCCCAAGCCTTTGAAAGACCCGGTATGCGTCCCACTGGTGACGATGGAGAGCGACCCGCCGAGGGATTCCATCGAGCCGTGGTTGTTGAGTTGGGTTGGGCCCCCACTCCAGCCTTCTCCCATAAAGGCCTGCCCCGCGCCAGTTTTCTGCACCAATCCCTCGTTATTGAAAATTCCGTCGCGCCAGCGACGCGGGCCGTCCAACTGAACATAGCTGGCGTTGGTGAAGGTCGAGTTCACCCCATAGACCTCGCCTCCGAGTATGAGGAAGTTGACCTCGTTCCTCACCGACCCGTTGATGCCTTTGGCGCCGGCTGTCGTTAGATTCAGGCTTCCAGGACCGATCAACTTGCCGGCGCCGCCCAATTGGCCGCTCCTGTACTCGGGATCGCCGAGGATTTGCAGCGTGTCGCCGGCTCCCGGAAGCGAAATCGACGCTCCCTCCACCACAACGCCGTCTTCGAACTTCGACCCGGCGAGCATGGTGTGGGTGCCGTTCGAAAGCAGAATGGTCCCGCCGTTCCCGTAGAAGTGTCCAGAGTGGGTGCCGCCTGTGGTTGGGATAATCCGTCCCGACTGGGCCTCCAATCTGCCCGTGACGTTTAACTGACGCGGGCCGCCATTCCATGATTCGGCTATGAAGAAGTCGCCAGAGCCACTCGTTTTGACAAGCGCACCTGAGGAGGTGATGTTGTGGACGCCGTCTCTCGATCGTCCATCCACCACCGTAAAGGTGTTGCCATACGTAAGCGTGCTGTTGACGCAGTAGAGCGCGCCACCCCCGTATGTCGTAGGACCCATGAACGCCACCTGCGAGGCGTTGATGATCCGATCGACCGCGCCCGGAAACGACGAAGCGCCGTTGAAGGTAATGCCACCCCCAAGGATCGTGCCGCTCTGGAAGGTGAACGACCCATCGACCTGAGACAGCGCTTGGCCTAGACTGAGCTGCGATCCGGCGAAGACGAAGTTGGCTCGTGAATACAAATTGCGGATCGTCACGTTGTAGTCGAGGGTGGTCGTGAAGTTGCCGTTGCCTCCCGTCAGGGCAAAGGGGGCAAAGTCGATGAACACATCGCTCCCCCCCGAGGAGTTGTTGGGTGAGACATTGCCGAGCCAACTGGCTGGAGTGGACCAAAAGCCGGAAACTGCGGCCTGCCAGGAAAACTGGGCGTAGGCTGCCGCCGGGAGCAGCAACCCGCAAGCGATCGCGCATCGCGACGAGTTCGACATTCACAAACCTCCAAGGTGGACGCGGACGTCAGCACCTATACGAAGTATACAGAGGTTTTTCTGGAATTCGAAAGTTGGAACGGTTTCGTCACGCTATCTCGCAGAAACTCGCATTTTTCGGGTCAGGTTCGCGTTCAATCGATAGCAAACAGCATCTGAGCCCGGCTCACTTCCTGGACGATGACGTCTCGAATCGCTGCGTACTGATCGTCCGGAAGAGCCAGATGACTCGCGATCGCTGGTGGCATTTCCGCTTCGAGTCCGGGCTGATTATTGGTCATCCCGGCTTGGTGCGCAAGCACGTCCGCCGCGGACACGAGGACCGTCGTGTCGTAATAGTCTCCATCGTCCTCGGGGCAGTGGTGGTATTCGATCGCATGCCGAACCATCTTGCTGATGCCCCAGCGTTCGGCGAGGATTCCTCCCACCGTCGAGTGGTCCCACTCCCACTCCTCCTGCTCGGCAACGTGAAGCGGCACACCGTTGTCGCGCGCCCTCATGATAACCTGATCGAATTGCATCGGCATGAAACTGTCGAGGACGATCATTCCCACGTCGTGCATCATGCCCGCGACGTAAACCTCCTCTGCCTTGGCTGGAATCCGCATCTTCGCGAGGATTTTGGCCGCGGTCGCCGTGGCCAAGGAGTGCTTCCAGTACTCGAGCTTGTCGAATGCGCCCGTCGTGGCGCCGCCTCCGATCATTTGTCGGTAGGACAGGCTCACCACGAGGGTTCTCATTCCGCTCATCCCGATCACGCTGATGGCGCGCGAGGCGGTGGCAACCGAGGCGCCCCCGTAGAAGGGGGAGTTGGCGACCTTGAGGATCTTCGCCGTTAGAGCAGAATCGCTCTCGACGGCGCGTTCGAGTTCTCTCAGGTTCGCGTCCGGGTTCTCGACGAGCTTCAGAACCTTCGTCACGACTTCGGGAAGCGTGGGGAGATTCTCGCTTCGTTGTACTTTGATCCGCAAAGTTCCAAGGTCCACGGTTCGATTATCGGCCCAATCGTTGAGGATTCTTAGGGTCACCGAGCCTCCCGCGAAACCTTCCTCCTTACTTGAGCGTTATAAGCTCATAGGATTGAGCATATAAGCAGTATGGCAAAGGACTACTACGCAACCCTGGGTGTCGAACGGAGCGCCGACGAGAAGACCATCAAATCGGCCTATCGCAAACTCGCTCGCAAGTACCACCCGGATGTCAACCCGAACGACAAGGCCGCTGAGGCGAAGTTCAAGGAGATCAGCGAGGCCTACGAGGTGCTCCACGACACCGAGAAGCGCAAACTATACGATCGGTGGGGTTCGAACTGGGAGGCCGCCCAGAACGTGAAGACCAGTGGCGGTGCCGGAGGAGTCGAGGTCGACTTCGGGGACCTCAACTTCGGGGAAGGCGGCTTCGGGACCATCTTCGAGCAGTTTTTCAGCAACGCAGGCGCGTCGCAGGCACGGCCCCGGGGCGTTCAGCCCGCCGACGTCGAAAAGGTGGTCGAGATTACTCTGGAGGAGATCGATTCGGGAACCAAACGAACCCTCACTTATCAAGTGAGCGATGCGTGCAAATCGTGCGATGGCACGGGCTATGTGCGGCTCAAGACCGCGACGCGCTGTCCGGTTTGCGACGGCTCCGGCGAAACCCGCGGTCTCTTCGGATTGCACCATGCATGCGAGGCCTGCGGCGGCACCGGACAATCGAGCCTCGAACGGTGCCCGACGTGTCGCGGGGCAGGATCGCTGGCCGCAACTCGCAAGGTCGAAGTGACGATTCCCGCCGGAATCACGAACGGAAAGAAACTGAGAGTGCCTGGACGTGGCTCGGTCGGTTCGAACGGCAAGGCCGGGGATCTGTACGTCGTGGTCCATGAGCGGCCAGATGCTCGCTTCAAACGCAAAGGTGACGACCTGGAAACGGAAGTGGAGATTCCCTTCACTCTGGCCGCCCTCGGGGGTGAGATCAAGGTGCCGACCCTGCGTTCGCCGGTGACTATGAAGATTCCCGAATGCACCCAGAGCGGGCAGGTCTTTCGGTTGTCCGGCCAGGGGATCGCCAAGATGGGGGGCCAGCGCGGCAACTTGCTGGTACGCGCCAAGGTCACGGTACCGAAGCGCCTGACCGACTCCCAGCGGAAGCTCCTGCAAGAACTCGCCGAACTCGAGGAGGCCAAGGTATGAGGAGCGACCGCCAGCCACTCTACATGATCGGGGTCGCCTCGCGGCTCTGCGGTGTCCATCCGCAGACGCTCCGCCAGTACGAACGGCTGGGTCTCGTGGTGCCGGCGCGGGTCGGGGCGAAGAACAGGCTTTACAGCGAAGCCGACATCCATCGTGTTCAGCGAATCCAGCGGCTCACCCAGCAGCTAGGCGTCAACTTGGCTGGGGTAGAGATCATCTTGAAGCTTCTCGACCAGATGGACGAGGCTCGGCTAGAGATGGAGCACTCCTTCGAAGAATATCGCATCGAAGCCGAGCGTCGGATGCAGCAGCTGATGACCAACAGCAACGTGCCGATTCGAAAGGACGAGCCCCTGTTGCCGGTACCGAAGGTTCGCTGGAAAAAGCTGGACCTCTAAGAGGCGTCACAATCGTGGCGTGACCGCGTCCATCGTCCAGACCGTCGGACCTGCCGGCTTCGGTTCTTATGAGGTCGAGTGGTCGGATCGCGGACCGACGTTTCGCCCGAGCAACCGACCTTCGGATATCCTGCTGTGTCCGGGCTTCGTGGATACCCACATTCACGGCGGATACGGGACCGACCTGATGGACGCCGATACGGACTCCATTACGTGCTTCTGCGACCGAATGGAGCAGGACGGTGTCGAGGCGCTCCTTGCCACGACCGTGACGGCCTCCGCGCAAGCCGTCCGTGACTTTCTCCGAAGGCTACCCGCTCATCGGTGCCTGGCCGGTGTCCACCTCGAGGGGCCTTTCATCGCTCCCGACTTCCCCGGCGCCCAGCCCCGAGACGCGATCGTGGACCCGGCGGCTTGGCACGCTTGGGAGGACATTCTCGCCGATCCGCGCGTGCGGCTGGTTACGCTCGCTCCCGAACTGCCGGGAGCGGATAGGCTGATCGCGCATCTAGTCGACCGTGGGATCGCGGTCAGCATGGGGCACTCTGGCGCGACCGCGGAGGATGCGGCTCTTGCTCTCGAACGAGGAGCAGACCGCGTGACCCACACCTTCAACGCGATGCGCCCGTTCCACCATCGGGAGCCCGGCCTGCTTGGATTTGCGCTCACCGAGCCGAGCGTTTGGTGCGAGCTGATTTACGACCGCCATCATGTCTCTCGCCGGGCGGCAGACATCCTTCTCCGCTGCAAGGGGCCGCACCGCGTCGTCGCCGTCAGCGACGGAACCATGGCCGCGGGCATGCCCTCGGGCAGCGTGATCGAGATGTGGGGGCAGCGCTGTCGGGTCGAGGACGGAGTCGTGAGGCTCGAGTCCGGGGCGCTCGCGGGGAGCGCCATCGTCATGCTGGACGCCTTCAGGAACCTTGCCGACGATTTCGGGCCGGAGGTGGCGATCCGGCTGTGCTCGATCAATCCGCGTGCGCTCTTGCCCGTGTTGACGGAGCCCCGCTCGTACCTCGAATTCGACGTTCGTCTCAACCTGATCCGAGTCCGGCGCGTCACGCCAAATCCTTGACTCTTGCCGGTCCGATATGAAAGACTGACGCCAAGAGGTACGCGCATGAAACGACTCCTTTGGCTCGGCTTTTGTCTTACTGTGCTCGTTGGCTGCGGCGGCGGCGGAGCCGGCACGGGGGGTAGCGACCGTTCGCCCACCAGCCAGACCCGAGATAACGTCGCGAAGACCCAGACTTTCATCGCCCGCGGGATGTCTCACGGAGGCATGCAGACCCCCAACCAGGCAGACAATATCAACGGCCTGCCGCCGGCGCCGATGCCGGGCGTAGGTCCCGGTCCGAACGGCGGACCGGCGCCGATGATCGGGGGATTCATCCGGCACATGAAGCCGCCGATGGCGGGGATGCGCGGTCGAGGGGACGATCCGTCGAACGGCGGCGGAGGCACCGATCCCGGACCCGGCGATCCTCCGCCGGATTGGAGCGACTTCTACTACGACGAGTGGCTCGGGCTCTGGGTCCAGATCACCTTCGATTCAACCTCCTACCGCAACGACTTCTACGTCGACGAGCAGAAGACCCAGCCCGCCGGCTTCATCGTCTCCACGTGGCCGGAAAGGTGGGACCAGTACCCCCTCAGCTACGCCAGCGAATACGAGTTCACCGCCGGCACGCTCGCCGGATCGCGAGGGACCTACGTCAGCACCATGACCTCCGACTTCGCAGGCACGATGTCCTACGATAGCCTCTGGGACGGGAACCGCTATCGCGGCGAAAGCTCCTGGAGCGCCGAGGGGAGCTCCTGGACGAACCGATCCGACGATCGCGACGGCTCTTGGTCGAGTGACCGAGGCACGTTCTCCGCTAACGGCGCAGGAACGACGGTCTCCGAAAACTCGCTCGGGTACATGACGCGTTACACCTGGAACGCCGACGGCAGCGGCGACGGCCGCCTCGAAGGCCCCGATCCCGGCCTGCCCGCCGTCATCCGCTGGAACGAGTTCGGCCAAGGAACCATCACCTGGGCCAACGGTACCGTCGAGGAATTCAACTGGTGGTTCTTCGTCGGCAATGGTGACGGGACCGTAAAGCCCGAGTAGCATCTCCCTTCCTTTCGCCCTGCGTGGGGTGGAGAGCCAGACGAGCATTACTCCCCCTGCCGGCNNCCCAGCCTCCCCCTCGTCTCGACGTGGGGGACCTTCGCCGCGTCGCAGGCGCGCGCGAAGAGGGGGAGTACTCTACAATCCCCCTTCCTTTCGCCTCACCAGAGGAGGGGTAGGGGGGTGGAGAGCCACACGAGCATTACTCCCCCTGCCGGCACGGGCTTCGCCCGGCCAGCTTCCCCCTCGCCGGCGCGAGGGGGATTCCCCAGCCTCCCCCTCGTCTCGACGAGGGGGACCTTCTCCGCGCCGCAGGCGCGCGCGAAGAGGGGGAGTACTCTACAATCCCCCTTCCTTTCGCCCCGCGAGAGGAAGGGGGCGAGTCTGGCACGATCCATGCGGGGCATACCCCGCATGGACCTCACCTCCCTCGCGTTTCGTCTGACGCCCGCGCCCCGTGATCCGCGCGAGTACACCACGACGCGAGCCCTTCGAACCGGCCTGATCGGGCGTGGGGTGGAGTCGGCGGCGGAAGCCTCCGAAAGCGATACCGAGCGCCGCGAAGAACCGCGCAACGCCCTCGGCGGCTTCCTCGACCTGACCTGCTGAGCCGCCGGATCGGCCTCGAGGAGGTCGAGCCATGCCGGAAGGCCAACTAGCTCTCGATGCTGTATTGCTCGGGCACATCCGGCTTCTCTTTGCCGGCCCGTCGGTGCGTGTCGAGGCCCCATCGGGGAATGTCGGGGTCTTTGCCCGCGAGAAGTTCGGCGGCGGTAAGTATCGCGCGCTCGGGACCCGATCGCTTTGACCTTGGAGGCTTGGCCGGGGGCCGGGGATCGAAAGCGCGGGCAGGCCCGCGCACTCCAAAGGTCGCGCACGCCCCATGCGGCGACGGCAGGTAGATTCTCGCGCGTGGCTGCTCCACCTTACCGAAGGCGACGCGAGCCGGGGCTGATCCTTGGCATCTTTTTGTGCGTCCTCGCCGTGCCAGGGGTGGCGGTGTGGGTGACCGAGGTGACTTGGGGGATCGAGCAGGCGGGGGGCTGGGTGCTGGCGATCGCCGGGGGGAGCGGGCTGGTGGCGGTGTTGCTCCTGATGGCCGTCTACACCCGAGCGATGAAGGGCTTGCGGCACCGGATCGCCGAGACGCTGGAGCGGAGGGGCTTCCAGACCGCGCCCGATCCCTCGCCCGAAGGGAAGGCGGCCGCCTTCGTGCCGGTGGCGCACCTGGAGGGCTGGCTGGGGCTGCGGCTCGGCGCGGAGGGGATCAACTGGTGGGCGCTGCGCGACGCGCCGGAGGGGAAGACGCTGGTCTTCGAGCACTCTTATGTCACCGGCTCGGGGAGGAGCACCCAGCAACACGACCATACGGTGGTGGCCTGGCCCTCGAACGCCTCCTCGCCTCGGGGGGCCTGGCTGGGGTCGGCGGGCGAGCTGATGATGGTGAAGGCGCCGCTGGGGATGCGGCGCTCGCTGGAGCGCAGGGGCGAGGAACTGCGGCTGGCGGACGAGCGGCTCGACAAGCCGTGGGTGGTCTTCGGCCACGAGGCGGTCGCTCTGGCGTTTCTCACCCCCGAGGTGCGCGACCGGCTAGCGGCTTCGCCGCGAGGGGAGTGCTGGCTGTTCGGGAAGGAGTCGGCGGCTTGCGCTTTCAAGGGGACGTTCACGCCGGACGAGTTGCTGCGGTTCCTCGACTGGGCGCGCGAGGTCCTGGACCAGGCTCCCCCTCGTCTCGACGAGGGGGACCTTCGGCGCGCCGCAGGCGCGCGCGAAGCGGGAGAGTAACAGGAGAGGCTGCACGTATTACTCCCCCTCAGGCACGGGCTTCGCCCGGCCAGTTCCCCCTCGCTGGCGCGAGGGGGAGCTTCGCCGCGCCGCTGGCGCGTGCGAAACGGGGGAGTAATAGGAGAGGCTGCACGTGTTACTCCCCCTCAGGCACCGGCTTCGCCCGGCCAGGTCCCCCTCGTCTCGACGAGGGGGTTTATCGTCGTGAGGCCTCGTCGCGGGCGATCACGTTGTGGGGGTCGAACTCGAGGGCTTTCTCGAAGGCGAATCGGGCGTCGTCAAGGCGGCGCTGGCGGCGAAGGCAGACCCCGAGATGTGCCCACGCGTCGGCGTACTTCGGATTCACGTCGAGGGCGCCCCGCAGCTGCCGCTCTGCGCCTTCGAGGTTGTTGACTTCGAGGAGGGCTTGGGCGTATCGGCAGCGCACGTCGGCGTAGGTCGGCGCGATCTGCAGGGCTCTCTCGTACTCCTGGCCCGCCTCTTCCCACAGCGCCTGCCTGGCGAAGGCGTCGCCGATCTTGGCGTGCTCGTTCGCGTCCTGGGCGTCGGCCCCGGTCATCGCGGCGAAGTTGGCGAGGGCTCGGGCGGTGTCGCCGTTCCGATGACATTCGAGAGCGAAGTCGTATCGCGCGCCAGCGAATCCGGGCTCTGTCTCGACGGCTTGCTCGATCGAAGCGAGACCTTCGTCGAATTCCCCGTCTTCGTACTGCATCAGGCCGCGCTGGAGGAGCGCTTCGGCGTAGTTCGGGTTGATCTTCAGAGCCCGCTCGATCGCCGCCTGCCGCCGAGCACGATCGCCGAGGCCGTCGCACGCGAAGGAGGCTCGAAGATGGAGGTCGGGGTAGTGTGGCTGGATCTCAAGGGCGGCTTCGAAACACTCGAACGCGCGGGCAAAACTGTCCGATAGCAGGGCGGCCTGGCCGAGGTGGGACCAACTCTGACAGATGTAGAACTTGGCGAGGCGGATCGTCCCCGGATCGCGGGACCGCTCGATGCAGGCCCCGAACTCGGCGATCGCTTCTTCGTACTGACCCCGATCGAAGGCGGCGATCCCGCGATCGTAATCGTCGTCCCGTCCAAAACCGAACCACTTGCTGACAACGGACATACGGTTGCTTCCACCGCCCATTATCGGTCGAATTCGTTCGCTCGTGGAGGGCGTTCCCTCCTCTTTACGCCGCGGACGAGGATACGGTCGCGAGGGTCGACAGATGGGCTCGGTATCGTTCGAGGGCTTCGGAAGCGAGGCGCACCTTCGCCGGCAGCCGTCCGTCGTCGCATCGCAGCAACTCGCCAAGGGTGGGGGCGGAGAACAGGCTCTCGACCTCGTCTCCCGGCGAGTACCCGATCGGCGCCGCCTGGCCGGAGTGAAGATAGGCGGCGACATGACGCCGGAGGGCGCCGTAGTGGCCGAGCATCCAAGCCCGAAGTTCAGCGTATTGTCGCTCCTGGGTATGGCTCGGACCGTAGTGGGACGCCTCGTTCAGGATCGCCGCCAGCCGGTCGAAGCGAACTCGAAACAGGGCCAGTTGATCCTGGCGCTCGGAAAGCGCCTCATCGGGCGAGACTCGCGCGAGGTCGGGACCGGCGAGGGCGCGGAAACGAATCCGCAGTCGTCCGGCGAGTCGCAGCATCGTGCGGCGGCCGCCATCGGCGAAGGTTCGGCTTTTGTTCAGTCTCTTCCTCCTTGAGTTTGCTGAACGTAGTTGATCTTCAGATCGCGAACTAGGCCGTGGATCCGGCGCTTGTCATCTTCGTCGAGCTGCGGCTCGAGGTATCCGGCGAGACCGGTAGTGACATCGATCGCGATCCGGGCTTGATCGAGGTCCTTCTCGATCTTGCCGGTGATCATGTCGGGCTGGAGGCCGAGCTTTTGCCAAGCGATGGCGGCCATCTGTTCCGTCATGAGCATGATCATCTGGTAAACGTCGAGAGGAGTTTGCTGAGAGTCGTTCTTCTCGGCCATCTCTTGGGGAAAGACGGTTGCCGATGCCGGGGCGATTCTATCAAGGTCGCAGCAAATAGCGGCCGGCATCCTGGAAGACGATGCCCTCCAGTTCGAGCACGGTCAATTCTGAGAGGATCGCTTCAGGCGAAAGACCGGTTCGGGACGAGAGTGCTTCAGGCGAAAGCGCGCCCTCGGCGAGCGTCTCGACAATCTGGGATTGCCGTTCGTCCAACTCCGCGGCGGGCTCGCTTCGACCATCGATCGGGAACCCGAGCGCCTCGAGAATCTGGTCTGGATGGTCGACGAGTATCGCTCCGTCCCGAATGAGCGCGTGGGAGCCGCGGAAGTTGCCGTTGTCGATGTTGGCGGGAACCACGAAGACGGGCCGACCGAGTTCGTTGGCGAGCCCAGCCGTCCCGAGAGCGCCGGATTTCTCCGGGGCCTCCACTACGAGCACCCCGAGCGAGAGCGCGGCGATCAGATGATTTCGCATGCTGAACCGAGCGGGCATGATCTTCGCGCCGACCGCGAACTGACTGACCAGGCATCCCGATTCGCGAATCTGCTGGAAGAGCGATCGATGCGAGGCCGGATAGACGTCGTCGACGCCGGTGCCCAGAACAGCGACGGTTCGCCCGCCCGCGCCGAGTACTCCCTTGTGGGCGGCGGCGTCGATGCCGTACGCGCCGCCGCTGACGATCGTGATCCCGCGCTTGGCCAGCCGCTCGGCGAACTTCATGGCGGCAGCTCTGCCATAAGCCGTAGCGGACCGGGTTCCGACGATGGCGAAGCAGGGCTCATGGAGGACTTCGGCCTGGCCCCATACGAAGAGAGCCGGAGGAGGCGTCTTTGAGTCTGCCACCAGGTTAGGGAGCATCGGTCCGGCCACTACCGAGACTCCATTGGCTAGCGCCTTCTCTAAACGCTCGTAGCGGACAGCGAGGACCCGCTCGCGCTCGGCGCCCGTTAGCGGTGCGCGCGTTTGCAGCCAGGAAAGCGGTTCGATCCTGGTTCCTTCTAACTCGCCAAGAATCTTGTGGGCTCGAAGTGACGGAATCTCCGCGGCGAGAAAGGCTTGCCAGAAGGCCGGGCTGGGCGTCATCGCTTCTTAGTTTGGCTGGAGTCCTGCACTTTGGCGGTGGGGCAGCCAATAATTTCACCGGGATCGCGCCCGAACCGAGCCACCCGCTCGCTTGCAGGCGTGTAACTGGACCAGGGACGAAATCGACCATGCGAACTAGAACGAGCCAATGGACCGCCGGACTGGGAGGAGGCCGGGAGCGGTCGGGTAGAACCTTCCCCATGAAGCCTCTCCTGCTTGCCGCAGCCGTACTACTCGTGCTCCTGAGCTCCGGTTGTGGCGGTAACGGCCAGAAGGTCGAGCCGCCGACCTCGGCAAGGGTCTCGCCTTCGAGCGTGACGCTGGCTCCTGGTGCGAGCCAGCAGTTCACGGCATTCCTGAACGGCAATACCTTTCCGAACCTAACCTGGTCGGTCGACGGGGCACCCGATGCCGGAACGATCACTTCGGCTGGCCGCTACTTCGCGCCTCAGAACGCTGGCACGTACACGGTTCGGGTCGTGGTGGCCGACAACCCTTCGATCTCGGCGACCGCCTCCGTTACGGTGACCGCCGGGGTCGTGGTGCAGATCACCGGCCCGGCGACGATCCCGCCGATGACTCGCAGGAGCACGCTCGATTTCGAGGCCCAGGTCACGGGTGCGACGAACGCCGAGGTCACCTGGACTGCTTCCGCGGGAACGATCGACTCGGGCGGCAAGTTCAAGGCCCCCGACGAGCCGGGTACCTACACGGTCACTGCGACGAGCGTCGAGAACCCGCAACGATCGGCATCGACTCAGGTCGAGGTCGTGGCGAACGCCAGCGTCGTCCTCGAAATCCAGGGCAAGGGCAACGTGGTCATGCAGATGAACACGGACGCGGCGCCGAACACGACCGCGAACATGGTGAGCCTCGTCAATGCGGGCTTTTACGACGGCATCATCTTCCACCGGTACGAGGAGAACTTCGTGATTCAAGGGGGCGATCCCCTGACAAAGACCTTGCCCCTCGACGATCCGAGCATCGGCACCGGTGGCCCGGGTTACAGCATCCCCTTCGAGACCACCGGCTTGCTGCACGAGCACTATGCGGTGGCAATGGCTCGATCGAGCCAACTCGACTCGGGAGGGAGCCAGTTCTACATCTGCTTGGAGGCGCTGCCGAATCTGGATGGATCCTATGTCGTGTTCGGCCGTGTCACGGCAGGGTTCGACGTGGTGGACGCGCTTCGCCGAGGCGACAAGATCGTGAAGGCGACGGTGATCAAATAGCCTTTCTTCGGACCGACCTTCGTCGAAGCCAATAGATCGCCGGCGCGCTGAGAATGAGGAGGAGGGTCAGCCATTGGGCTCGCCAACCCTCCTCTCGGATCGAAAGCACGACCAGCAGGCAAACCAGGGATACGGGCACGACCACGATCAATGCCAGCACCGGCCAACCCCCGGGGACACGGAACGGACGGGGCAGGTCTGGCTCGCGCTTGCGAAGGATCCAAAGAGACGACTGTTCCAGCGCGAGGGCAGCGCCATACAGGACGACGTTGACGGCTACGAGGTCTTGGAAAGTGCGGTAGGTGAGGAGGGCGTCGATGCCGCCTTGAAGCAGCACTGCTCGCCATGGCGTGCCCCATTCAGGGTGGATCTCCATGAGCTTTGCCGGCAAGTATCCGTCCTCTGCCAGCACCATCGGAATTCGCGAGGTCGCGAGCATCGAACTCATGAACAGCGCCATCGGCGAAACGAGCCCAGCGACCGTGATCAGGCCGTAGAGAACCGGTCCGCCGACGGCATCCGCGATAGACGGCCACGCTCCTTCGACCCATCGCGATGAATCGGGCACGAAGGCGAGTCCGATGACGGTCGGAACGAGATAGACCAGCGTGACGAGGGGTACGCCGATCAGCATCGCGCGTGGATAAGCCTTTCCGGGATCATCGACCTCCTCGGCCACGGTCGACATCTGGTCCCAGCCTAGGTAGTTCCACATGACGATGCCCAGCCCGGCGGCTAGAGCCTCGGATAGAGATTTGCCAACCGGAGTCAACGACTCCGCGATCTGTTTGGGCGTGGAGAGAAGCTGGAACCCTCCGATGATCGCCATCAGGGCGAAGGGAACGATGATCAGCGCCGCGAAGCCGAGCCCGGTGAGGCCGACGAGGCGAGTGCCACGCATGTTGAGCCATGTGAAGGTCGCGACCACCGCGACGCAAACCCCCCATCGAAGCCAATCGTTGCCATTTTCGGCGTCTAGGACGCTCCATCCGAAGTGGAGCCGGAGAATCGCGCCGAGGTAGGTCGTGAAGAGTACCGGGTAGATCGCCACGTCGACGAGGCTGTACATCCATGTCCACCACGCGTTGACGAATCCCCAGAACGGCCCGAGTGCTCGCTTGACCCAGACTACATAGCCCCCCTCCTGCGGCATGGCCGCACCCAGTTCAGCGGTGGTGAGGGCGTCGGGCAGAGCCCAACAGATGGGAATGACCAAGATGAGAAGCAGCGCCAGGCCTGGTCCAGCTTCGCCGACCAACCCCTCGAGCCCGAAAGGCCCGCCGCTGACGCAGCAGAAGACCGTCGCCCCCAGCGTCAATGTGCCGAGCGCCCGGCGCTTGAGGTTTCGATGCCCACCGCCGACCATGTCGCGTGGCTGTTTACCTTCATTTGGACCATGCAGCGGTCGTGGAGGAGCGACTCTAGATTCGCGACACCAGGCATTGCACGGCAGTCCCCGCGCCATACTCGCGACGTGAGCGCTGTTCTCATTCTCGGTCGGCGCGCGCAGCCGGTCGACTCGCTCGAGGGTCTTGTGGGGCCTCTCGAAGAACTCGTGCAGGCGATCGAAGCGATGGGTGGCGCGGCGTTCCGTCTTTACGGATTGAGCCCGGCACACCACTTGCACGAGGCCCGCGGGAAGGTCGAGGCGTTCGTGATGACCTCGGAAATTGAATGGAACTTCGGTCGAGAACCAAGCGACCCAACCCAGGAAGTCATCTTGACGAACCACCCCGATCGGTTTGGTCGCTCCCTATTCCTTTCGTTGCAGTTCTATCTCGTCGGACAGGAGGCTATCTGTCCTGGGATTTCGGTCGAGATGGCCTTTGGTACCGACTTGGCCGTGGACCCTTGGGAGGCGCTCCAAGTGGTCTCGACCCCGATCGATTGGGACGATTTGATGGTGTTGGTTGGATCGGACGCTGCCGAACTGTGACGGTCCACATCGTCTGCAGCAGGCTCGTCACCGCGGCGTCAACGCCTTGCTCCTGTGCCCTCGCGGTAACATCCCCGTGACGCGACATGGAGGAATCGGCGGGCGGGGGGGTGAAGTGGTGGATCAAGGTCCTCGTGCTTTTCCACATGTTCGCCATCACCTTTTGGTCGCTGCCGGACCCGCCGGATCGCCTCAAGATCTGGTCGGACAATCCGGATAGCTCCTTGCTCGCCAAGGCTCGTCCGCCGAGCGGCACTCAGTGGGTGCTCGTTAAAAACCGGCAGTGGTTCAAGCGTTCGAATCTCCACTACTACCTGACCTCGACCGGCTTTTGGCAGTACTGGGACATGTTCGCCCCCAACCCGTCGAACATCGACGTCTGGGTGGACGCGGAAATCGATTATGAGGATGGCACTAGCGGCATCCGGCGCTATCCGAGGATGTACGACTTGTCGATACCCGAGAAGTACCTCAAGGAGCGGTACCGCAAGTTCCTAGAGCGCGCTCACCTGGAAGAGAATCGCTGGCTCTGGCCGTCCTTCGCCCAGCGCATGGCGCTCGAGGCGTATGAGGCCACCGGAAAGGTGCCGCGCGAGGTTCGACTGCGCCGACATTGGCGGCGGATTCCCGATCCTTCCCGGCGAGCGGAGATGCAGGAAGACTACAACGTTTACACCTACTACACGCACATCGTCGATCAGCCCAAGCTCAAGGAACAGGCTCGATGAGAGGACTCGCCCAGGCCAACCGCTGGCTGTTCGGCTCCGGCTCGCCGGTCACCTTCGGGGTCTTTCGTATGCTGATGGGCTCCGTCATTTTCGTGAACCTCGTCATGGTCGGCATCGACTTCGACGCTTGGTTCTCCGAACGAGGCTACGTGCCGTGGGCGAACGCGGACCGATGGCTCGGGCGCGACATCCCCCGCCTCGACCTGATCGCCGGGGTGACCGACACGCGCATCGTGGCGGCTTTTTACGCGCTGGTGACGCTGGCCGCACTCTTCACCGCGCTCGGACTGTGGACGCGCGTATCCTCGATCGTCTTGGCGGTCGGACTGATAAGCCTCCACCACCGAAACCCGATCATCCTTCACGGAGGCGACACCGTCATGCGGGCGGCGGCGGTGTATCTCGCGGTCGGACCCGGCGGCGCCGCTTGTTCGATGGATCGGCTCATCGCCCTTTGGCGGGGCCGGGTGCCCGTCATGCCGGCCGAAGTGAGCCTCTGGCCCCAGCGGCTCCTTCAGTATCAAATGGCGATCGTCTACATCACGACCGTGTGGGCAAAATGGGGAGGTACTCACTGGGTGGCGGGCACGGCGACCTGGTTCCCTCAGCATCTGCGCGAGTTCGAGCGCTTTCCTGTCCCAAAGTTCCTCCAGGATCAGCCGTTCCTGGCAATCACGACCTACGGCACGCTCCTCGTCGAGCTTGCCTTGGGAACTCTCGTCTTCTATCGTCCCCTGCGAAAGTGGGTTCTTCTCGGCGGGCTGCTCCTGCACGGGTATATCGAGTACGCGATGAACATCCCGCTCTTCGCGTTTGCGATGTGCAGCTTCTACGTGGCGTTCTACGACGGCGGCGAGATTTCGGCTTGGGCCGAGCGGCTGGGTGAGCGGTTTGCCCGTTTCCGAGCGGTGGTCCGCCTACCCGCGGGGAAGCGTCTCGCTGTCGGCCCAGGGGCGACTCTCGATGCGGTCGATCCGCTCGGCCTGGTGCGGTACGAGCCTGGTCAGGGCTGGACGGCGGCTTCGGCGACCGGCAAACCTCTTCGAGCGAAGTTCGCCGCGTGGATCAGGAGTCCGGGGGCTTGGCCTCTCTTCGCGATCTGGTCGAAGCTTCTGGATCGCTCTCTCGAAAGCGGCTCCACTGCTGATCGAACGCAGGCGCGCAATAAACAGATGCCGACGCCTCGTTGACATCCGCCCAGTCGCGGCGTATAATCTAGCAGTCACGCGCCGCGAGTGCTAATCGCGGTCGCTATCTCGCTAAGCACGGAGGAAATCAACATGGCAATCAAGCTAAAACCCCTCGGAGATAAGGTCGTCGTTCAGCCGACCGAGAAGGAGCAAAAGACGGCCGCCGGCATTTACCTGCCCGACAGCGCACAAAAGAAGCCTCAGGAGGGCAAGGTCGTCGCGATCGGGGACGGCCGCGTTCTGGAGTCGGGTGACCGAAACAAGCTGAGCGTCAAAGTCGGTGACAAGGTCATCTTCAGCAAGTACGGCGGCAACGACGTCACCGTCGACGGTCAGGAGTACACGATCTTGGACGAGGATCAGATCTACGCGATCCTGAACTAGTCATCCAAGTGAAGCCTATCCTGCAGAGGCGCAGTCCAAGAGACCTGCGCCTCTGCGTGGTTTGGTCCCAAGCAGAGCGCGCCAAGCATTAGTGCTTGAATTGGCTGCTCACTGGTGCCAGGTCTACCAAAGGACGTGCAACGTTTTGCATGAGCGCGGCCTCCATACCTTCGAGCGGTTCGAACTTCGCCTGGAGACGAAGGACATGCCTATGCAACTCAGAACCCTAATTTTAACGGCACTCGCCGTCGTTCCTGCCTGGAGCCACGCGCTGGCTATCAGTGCCCTCAACCAGCTGTTCCCGGGAGACGAGATCACGAACGCGATCGTCCGGGTCCGTGCAGGTCCTAACGAGGATTCCTGGGGGCGCGGATCCGGCACGATCATCGATCGGCGTCCCGATGAGTCCGGGCCAGGTGGCTGGATCTGCGTCCTCACCGCCGACCACGTCGTATCCTTCGCGCTCGGTTCTTATGACTACCAAGAGATCGGTTTCGGGGGTGAATCGGCGCCGGGCCTCCGCTTCAAGTCCACTACGACCGTGATCAATGTGGTCCGCGGTCCGGTCAATCCTGATGGCTCGCGGGTAGACATGGCCATATTGGGCATCCGGGTGCCCGATCTGTCGGTTCTCCCCGACTTCGAGGTCCCGACCATCGCCAGCCCCGGCACGACCCATACGGTCGCCGGCTACGGCCAGACGGCGACCTTCGATGGAGCCAATCGCCGCTACCTCGTCGATCCCGGCGTCGGGGGGGACCTCCTTGTGAGCTTCAACACCTTCGCAGACCTGACGGTCAAGTCGATTAGTTTCTACGAGTACGCGTCGATCCGGTACACGACCGAGTTCGGTCCGACCGATCCCACTATGCCCGCGATTCATGCCGAGGCCCACACGCTGCGTGGCGATTCAGGGGGGCCGAGTTGGAGGGCTTCCGGGTCGTCGGGATGGTCGATCGTGGGGGTTCACAGTGCGTCTACGTCCAGGCTCTTCGAGGGCCGTTCTTGGGTCGGCGATCACGACGAGTGGTGGGACGTGCAGGTGGATGCCTATTCGGACTGGGTCCGTACGGGGTGCGCGGCCGCCGTACCAGAGCCAGCGAGCCTTTTGGCGTTAACCGTTGGTTTCGCGGCCTGTCTGCGACGGCGCACCCGCCGCTAGTGAGCCCACCGGTACACTGCCAGCGCGATGAAAGCGCTGATTCTCGCCGGGGGCACCGGCTCCCGGCTCCGTCCGATCACGTTCTCGATGGCCAAGCAGCTGGTTCCTGTGGCCAACAAGCCGGTCATCGAGTACGGGATCGAGTCGATCGCTGCGGCGGGAATAGAGGATTTCGGCATCATCGTCGGCGACACAGCCGCGGCCGTTCAGGCAGCGGTCGGGGATGGGTCGCGGTGGGACATCCGCATTAGCTACATTCCGCAACCGGCGCCGCTCGGCCTGGCCCACGCCGTGCAAACGGCGCACCCCTTTCTCGGCGAGGACGACTTCATCATGTACCTCGGCGACAATCTCATCAAGTCGAGTGTTTCGGGGTTGGTCGCGGAGTTCGAGGCTCATCGGCCCGCGGCGACGATCCTCCTCACTCCGGTACCCAACCCGGAGTCGTTCGGAGTCGCCGAAATGGCGGACGGGCGCGTGACTCGGCTCGAAGAAAAGCCGGCGCATCCTCGGTCGAACCTCGCCTTGGTGGGGGTGTACCTCTTCGATCGCCGCATTCACGACTCGATCGCGAAGTTAAGTCCCAGCGCTCGGGGCGAATACGAGATCACGGACGCGATTCAGGGGCTCATCGACGCCGGCCTTACCGTCCGATCGCATATCGTGGAGGGCTGGTGGAAGGACACGGGTACCGTCGAGGCAATGCTGGAGGCAAACCGCCTCATCTTGGAGGATGTCGAACCTCTTATCGAAGGCGACGTCGATGCCGAGTCGCGGATCGAGGGGCGCGTCAAGATCGGCGCCGGGGCTCGCATCGAACGGAGCCTCATTCGGGGACCGGCGATCATCGGGCCGGGATGCGAGGTCGTGGATAGCTTCGTGGGGCCGTTCACGGCGATCGACGCGCGAACTCATGTGAGGTCGAGCGAGATCGAGTATTCGATCGTGCTCTCGGACTGTGAAATCGATCGGGCTCCGGCCCGCATTGCCGGTTCGCTGATCGGCCGAGACGTTCGGGTCGGGCGCTCGCTTGGAGTGCCGCGGGCGCTCCGGCTGGTGCTCGGCGACTCGAGTTCGGTCAATCTTGGAGACTAGGTGAGAGGTTCACCCCGCTTGCTCGAGCCCCACAACCTGCTGTTGTGGAGCGCCGTCCTTGCCCTGGCCGCAGGATTGTGGCTGCTTGTCGGTGGCGATCCCGCCTCTGTCGCCTTCACCTGCATTGCTTTCGGGGCGTTGCTCGGTGCGGCGGCGGTGCTATCGACGCGCGCAGTCGCCGCTCGACACCGTGAGATTTTCGAACTCCGCAACCAGCATGATTTCGACGAAAACCGTATCGAACGGCTCAACATCGCGCTCGACGCGCTTGCCGATGGGCTCGATGTGGGGATCTTCCTTTGCGACGAGCGGGGTCTGGTGCAGTTCGCCAACCGGAAGGTCAAAGCCATGTTCCGCGCCGATCAACCAAAGGGTGAATCGATCCTGGCGATCACTCTCTCCCACGAACTCGAGCGTCTCGTCACCGAGACCATCGAGTCACGACGGCATTCGAGCGTGGAGATGCACTTCACTTACCCCGAGGATCGCATCGCCATCGTGCAATCGTGGGCCGAGCCGCCGGAGTGGGAGCGAGTGTATGTGTCGATTTACGACGTGACGGAACTGAGGCGGCTTGAAAGAATCCGTCAAGACTTCGTCGCCAACGTCTCTCACGAGGTCCGGACTCCCATGACTCTGATCCGGGCAATGGCCGAGACCCTGCTCGACGAAGAAGGCGGAGATCGCGATCCAACCCGGCGCTACTTGGAACGGATCATCGCGGAAGTGGATCGCCTGACCCTCATTTCGCAGGATCTGCTCGTGCTCTCGTCGGCGGAGACCGGCCCCGTTCGCAAGCAGGCTTGCGATGTGGCGGCCGTCGTCCGTGGCATCGTCTCGCTGCTCGGCGACAAGGCCTCCAAGAAGTCCCTCACCATCCGCTACGAAGGGCCGAAGCATTTACTCGTCGAGGCGAACTCTGCTCAGATGTCGCAGGTCTTCACCAATCTCATCGACAACGCGATCAATTACACGGTCGAGGGGGGAATTCGGGTCCATCTGAGCGCCGACGATGAGGCGGTCGCCATTCGTGTAATCGACAGCGGCGTCGGTATCGAGGCAGAACATCTGCCCCGGATCTTCGAGCGCTTTTATCGGGTCGATCGGGCCCGCTCGCGCGCAACCGGAGGCACCGGCTTGGGCCTGAGCATCGTTAGACACATCGTCGAGAGCCACGGCGGCAAGGTGGGTGTCGAGAGCACGCCCGGCGAGGGCACTACCTTTACGGTAGTGCTGCCGATCGGCGCGCCAATGCCCACCCCCGACGAGCGCGATGTGGTCTGACCTAGGGCAGGATCGTCAGTTCCTTCGGGAAAGAAGTGAGAATCCGGGGACCAGAATCCGTAACGACGACATCATCCTCGATGCGCACTCCCCCGAATCCCTCCAGGTAAACCCCCGGCTCGATGGTCCAGACCTGTCCAGCTTCGAGAGGCTGGTCCGCCGAGAAGTGGAGGCGGCCGGCATCGTGAACGCTCCGGCCGAGGCCGTGGCCGAGGCTATGACCGAAGTACTGGGCGAGGTCTTCCTCGTCGAGAATCTGGCGAGCGAGGGCATCGACGTCCTTGCCGTTGCCGCCGACGACCATCGCCTCGATGGAGGCTCTTTGTGCCTTCAGAACCAACCCGTAGATCTCGCGTTGACGCTCGGACGCTCGTCCGACCACGAAGGTTCGAGTGATGTCGCTGTTGTAGCCGTCGAGAGTAGCGCCGAGGTCGAGGGTGACGAAGTCGCCGACCTCCAGCTTGCGCTCTCCTGCGCGAGCGTGAGGTCGTGCGCTGTTTGGGCCGCTCGCAACGATCGGCGCGAAGGCGATTCCCGCCTTATGCCGACGGAAAAAGAACTCGATTTCGAGGCCAATATCGAACTCCGCGACGCCGGGCTGAATCAAGCGCGTGACGTGTTCGAGGCAGGCGTCGGCCAGCTTGCAGGCCTCGGCGATCTTTGCGATCTCGTCCTCGGTCTTCACCATTCGCAGAGGTGGAACGAGTGTCTCGGGAGCAGCCTCTAGCCCTACACCGTTCAGCGCGCCCCGCCACTTTTCGACGGTTCCATAGGCGACGGTGGGCTCGAATCGCAGGTCGGTGATGCGCATCCGGGCGACCTGCTCGCCGAGGAACTCTTCGTGCTTTTTGGGGCTGCCGAAGCTGAACGCCGGCATCGTGGCGACTTCCTCGCCGGCCTGCAGCGTGTAGCGGCTGTCGGTGAGGAACGCGGCGTCGGTGGGGGTCACGAGAACCTGACCGAACGAGCCGGTGAATCCGGTGAGCCACTGGACGTTGGCGATATCGCTGACGATCAGGGCGGGGACGTTAGCCGCCGCCATCCGTTCGCGGAGTCGATCGAGCTGATTCATAGGACCTCTGTCTGCAGATTGACGATCGCCTCCAAGGCGAGAACATAGCCGTAGCCCCCGAAACCGACGACTTGGCCGACCGAAACCGGCGCGATTACCGAGTGTCGGCGAAAGTCCTCGCGAGCGTGAACGTTGCTGAGGTGAACCTCTACGATAGGCATCCGAACGCTGACGCAGGCATCCCGCAGGGCGATCGAGTAGTGGGTGAGCGCACCGGGGTTGATGACGATCGCGTCCGCCCACTTGCGGTGCTCCTGGATCGTATCGATAAGGACGCCCTCGTGATTCGACTGAAGGATGCGGACCTCGACGCCGAGCCGCTCGGCGGCCGCTTTGATGTCGGCGTCGATGTCCTCGAGCGGCTTTTTCCCGTAGAGATCGGGCTCGCGAAAGCCCGTGAGATTGAGGTTTGGCCCATGAAGGACCAGGACTTTAATCGCTTCCCTGGCCACTCTGCCCTTCCTTGGGTGGGATCGCTTCTTCTACGAGGAGATGCGGGATGCCGTCGACGACCCTGTAACGGTAGTTGCAGACCGTGCAGACGAGTTCCTCGCCCTCCTCGCGGAGAGGTGGACGGCTCTCGCATCGCGGGCAGGCGAGCACCTCAAGCAAGCCGGGATCGATCATGAGCCGACCTCGTTGTAGACCATCATCGTCTTGCGGGCGGTCTCGAGCCAATCGAATTGCCTCGCTCGCTCGAGGCCTTTGAGTCGCATCGCGTCTAATTTACCGGAATCGCCGAGGATTTCCCGGATGGCGGACGTCCAGTCTGCGGGCGACCAAGAGGCCATTACGTGGGCCGCATCTCCTGCGACCTCCGGCAGGGCTCCTCCGCTGCTGCAAAGAACCGGGCATCCGCATTGAAATGCATCCAGGATCGGGAGGCCGAACCCCTCGTGCCGGCTCGGCGCGAGATACAGGCTCGCCGCACAGTATAGGGCGGAAAGCACCTCCTGCGTGACGTACCCGGTCAATCTCACTCTCGGCCCCCGGACAAGCTCCTCCCCCCAGCCGGGCTTGCCGGAGACCGCCAGCACGTGAGGAACCTCCGGAGGCAGCCCAGCGACCGCCTCGATCGCGAGTGCCATGTTCTTTCGTGGCCAGCGGGTTCCAACCGTGAGCAGAAATGGTTCTGCGAGACCGAGTTCGGACTCTACCCGCTGCTTCGCATCGGAGCGCGGGATCGGCACGATGCCGGGAGTCGCCGCCAACGGGGTCACCACGGTCTTGCCGCGGGCGGCTGGAATGAACTCTTCGATCTCCCTTCTGGAGGTCTCCGAGACCGTGATGACCTTTGCCGCGCGGCGGGCCGAAGCAGGCATGAACCGGCGCAGGAGGAACAAGTCTCGATGCTGAAACCACTCGGGCCCGATGAAAAACGACACGTCGTGGATCGTGGTGACGCCGCGCCGTCCCGCCAAAGGGCTGAGGTTGTATTGGGTGTGGACGACGCTGGCTCCGGCCCGTCTCGCGAACAGCGGAAAGGCCACGAGGCTCCACCATCGGCTGGAGCGAGCGGGAACGCGAACCCAAAGGAATTGGTCAGAGTCGGGAATTCCGGGTGGCCGATCGGCGTTGGAGAGTAACAGGAATCGCGCTTCAGGCGCAAGAAGTTCGAGCCCGAGGAGCAGGCCGGTCCAGTAGGTGGTATCTCCGGTACCGGCGGCGCCGACGAGTCGTACGTCGATCGCAACGGTCAGAACGGCGGGCCTCCGAGGCCGATCCTGCTAGAATTCATCCGACATCGCCATCATAGAGTTTAGAGATTATGCGAAAACGAAAAGCCCCGGTTCTCCTGCTGTCCGCCATCGGTGTCCTGCTTTTGGTCGTCATGGCGATCAACTCGGGGGTCTTCGCCGGCGGCGCAAACGCTAGCCACAGCCACGATGCGCCTCAGCCCGAGGCGCCTGAGCCAACCGACGTGAAGGAGAAGATGAAGAGTCAACTCGACAACGTCGTTGGCAAGAGCGGCGGCGAATCGAAGCCTGCAAGCAAGGTCCCTGACCGGCCGACGGTTATCCAGGACAAGCCTTCGAGCTACAAGCCGACACCGAACGACAACACGACGAGCGCTCAGTGGTACACGAACGAGTCGCGCAAGCCGAGCGACGAGTAGGAGGGCAAGCCGAGCCACGGTCTAACCGAGGCTTGCCTTAGCGTCCCAGATCGCCTTTGCTTGACAGAGCAAATCCTCCGCTCGATCGAGCGGCCACTGTGTGGCGGAATCCGACCAGGCGCGAGCCGGGTCTGGGTGCACTTCCAGGAACAGGGCATCGATTCCCACCGCGACGGCCGCGCGAGCCATTGCCGGAATCGACTCGCGCACGCCTCCCGTCGCGGTCCCTCCGCCGCCGGGTCGCTGGGCGCTATGGGTCGCATCGAAGCAGACGGGGACTCCGAAACCACGCATCGTCTCTAGCCCGGGCATATCGACGATAAGGGTGTTGTAACCGAAACTGGTTCCGCGCTCGGTGAGCATCATCCCGTTGGCTTCGTAGGAGCGGAGTTTGGCGACGATGTTCCCGGTGTCCCAGGGCGCCAAGAATTGCCCCTTCTTCACGTTGACCGGCAACTCGGTCTCAGCCGCAGCCTGCAAAAGGTCGGATTGTCGGCACAGAAATGCCGGAATCTGAATCAGGTCGATCGAGTCCGCGACGAGCCCGGCTTGCTCGGCAGTGTGGATGTCGGTCGTTACCGGAACCATGAACTCCTCGCGGACTTCGCGAAGGATCGCAAGGCCGGCGTCGATGCCCGCGCCGCGCGGAGAGTCGCCGGAAGTTCGGTTCGCCTTGTCGAAAGAGGCCTTGAAGACGTAGCCGAATCCAAAGTCGTCGCAAATCGCCTTCATGCGGTCCGCCACGGTCCGGCACAGGTCGAGGCTCTCGGCAAGACAGGGTCCCGCGATGATGGCGAGGCGGCCCCCGCCGATTTCGACGGCTCCGGCCCGCAGCGGGGTCACAGTTCGGCGCCGACCTCTTTCAGCGCGTCGATGAGAACCTTCGGGTTCGGCAACTGTTTCAGATCCTGGAATAGGCGTGCCTGCTCCCCGCCCGGCTTCATGAGCATGATATGGGGTAGTCCGACGATGTTGAACTGCTTACGGACCATCTCGTCGTAGGCGGGGTCGACACCGGTACTGAGGTCGATCTTCATCGTGACCACGTTGCGGAGGGCGACGATCGCCTCGGGCTTGGCGAAAACAGCGTGCTCGATCTCCTTGCAAACGAGGCACCAATCAGCGGTGCCGTCGATCAGGATCGGCTTGCCGCTCGCTTTCGCCTCCTCGAATGCTTCGGGGGTGTACTTGATCCAGTTGATCCGGGTCGGGATCGCGGCGTCCTTGGCTCCGGTTTGGGCGATAAGTGTGGCCAGCTTCTGCTCCTTCTCGATCTGGCCGTAGGCCTGGAGCGACTGTCCGGCGAGGACGCCCAGAACCAATATGGCGGCCCCCTTGATGCCGAAGATCAGCCTCGTCGAGCCCGAATTCTCGAAGACGAACAGGTAGCCGGCGGACAGAGCGAAGAACACGGCCCAAGCGATCGCCGTGCGGCCCTCTTCTGGCTTAAAGCCAAGCCCCTTGAAGAGGTAGTCGGCGGCGATCCAGAAGACCACGATGCCGAGAACGGCCTTCACTGCCTTGAGCCAGCCGCCCGACTTCGGCAAGGCCTTTGCCCCGGTCGACATCGCGCCGATGACCACGAACGGGAGACCGAGTCCGATACCGATTGTCGTGAAGACGAGCAGACCGGCAGAGACCTGGCCGATCTTGGCGACCTCCACCGCGAACGCCGCCACCAGCGCTCCAGCGCAGGGCGCCGCCGCGAATCCGACGAGAAGGCCCATGACGAGGGCGCCGACCGCGCCGCTGCGGCCCTTGAGATGGCGGGCGATCGGACCGGGAATGCCGATCTGGTAGACGTCGAACATGGAGAGCGCGAGGAACGCCATGAACGCCGCCAGACCGAAGAGAAACCAAGGTTTCTTGAACAGTTCGCCGACCGCGCCGCCTAGCGAGGCCGCCACTCCGCCGACGGCGCCATAGGTGATCGCGATTCCGACCATGTACATGACGCCCAGGCCGATACGCCCGGCCCGGCTGCCTGCGGATTGGCCGCTGAAGAACGACACCGTGATCGGAATCATCGGGTACACGCACGGGGTGAGTGCCAATGCCAAGCCCGTCAACAGGCACGCGAGCATGACCCAGGCATAGTTCTTCTTGGCGAAGCCGTCGCGGATGAGGCGGGCGACGAAACTGTCGTCCTCGGCGGGCGCGGGGCTCGACCCGTCGGTCGTGCGCGCAATCAGCTGCGGCTGTGAGGTGTCGTCAACCGGCTCGGAAGCCGTTTCGACGATTTCTTCACCGTTTTTTTTTGTGACCTCGAGCGTGGCCGAAGCCGTGACGCTGTTCGGTGCAAAGCAGTTGGACTCGGTGCACTGCTGATAGTTGACCTTGAGCTTGAGCGTCGCCTTGCCGGTCTTGTCGGGGGCCCTGAGCTGCACGGGTATCTGGATCGTCCCTTCGTACACCTTCACCGGCTCGCTCGACCCGGCCAGATTCACGCCCTTGGGATACTCGACCTTGAGCACTTTCAGCGTCTTGTCCGCCGCGACTACTGAGACGGGGATCATCGAGGGATCAGAAGGCGGATTCTGATATCCGTGAAGCCCCTTTTCGAAGGTGACGATCACGGTGCCCTTGACCATCGAGCCCGCGGCGGCGGTGGCCTTATCCAACTTAAGCTGAACCTTCGGTGGCGTGTCTTGGGCCAGCGCGAAGACCGTACAAATCGACAGAAGCAGAGCGACAGCGGTTCTCATAGCGTTCAAGGGCGCTTACCATTATGGCCGGAGCGTCCTACTTCGTCATACGAACTAGGTGGCCCCAGCGTCCCCCAGAACCTCGAGGGGTCCCAGCCGAGTAAATTGGCCTCGTGCCGATCCTTCCTCGCTCGGAGCGCCTCGAATGATCGAGAGAATCGTCCCCGACGAGGCGGCGATGCGCAAGTTCGCGGCGGAGGTTGCCCGCGGGTGGGCTGCGGGGGACGTCGTCCTCCTGTCCGGCGAATTGGGGGCAGGGAAGACGACTTTCGTGCGTGGCGTACTGGAGTGCCTAGGCTGGAGCCTTCCGGTGCGTTCTCCGACCTTTGCCCTGGTACAGGTGTTTCCCACCCAGCCCCCGGTGTTGCACGCCGATCTGTACCGGGTAAGCGGGCCGAGCGGCCTCGGTTTGGAAGAGTACTTCGATGACCATCTGTGCTTCATCGAGTGGCCCGACCGGCTCGCTGGGATGCTCGACCCAGCGGCCTGCTGGCAAGTGGAGATCGGACTAGCGGAGGGCGGCCGTGTGGTCACCGTCCGGCCGCCCGGCAGAGTCTCCTCGCGGTAACCTACCGCGTCATGCCCGAGTATCGCACCCATGAGTACGACGTTCTCGTCATCGGCGCCGGCGGGGCTGGGCTGCGCGCGGCGATCGAAGCCTCAGCGGCGGGCGTGAAAGTCGGTTGCGTGTGCAAGTCCCTGCTCGGGAAGGCCCATACGGTCATGGCGGAAGGCGGCGTCGCGGCGGTGATCGCGAACGTGGACGACCGGGATAACTGGAAGGTCCACTTCACCGACACGATGCGCGGTGGCCAGTACCTGAATAACCCGGCGATGGCAGAGATCCACGCCAAGGAGGCGCCGGCTCGAGTTCTGGAATTGGAGGCCTGGGGAGCCCTTTTCGATCGCACCAAAGACGGGCGCATCCTTCAGCGCAACTTCGGGGGACACAAGTACCCGCGGCTCGCCCATGTCGGCGACCGGACCGGGCTCGAGATGATCCGCACGCTTCAGGATCATGGGATCCACCAGGGCATCGACTTTCACATGGAATGCACGATCACTCGGCTCCTCGTCCACGAAGGACGAGTCGTGGGGGCGTTCGGGTACTTCCGCGAGCGTGGACAGTTCGTCGTCTTCCGCGCCAAGGCGATCGTGCTCGCGACCGGCGGGATCGGCAAGGCATTCGAGATCACGAGCAACTCATGGGAGTACACCGCCGACGGCCATGCCCTTGCCTATCAGGCAGGTGCCGATCTGATCGATATGGAGTTCGTCCAGTTCCATCCGACGGGCATGGTGTGGCCGCCATCCGTGCGAGGAATCCTCGTGACGGAAGGTGTTCGCGGGGAAGGGGGTGTACTGCGGAACAAGGACGGCAAACGGTTCATGTTCGAAGACATCCCCGAGAACTACCGTAACCAAACGGCCAAGGACGAAGAGGAAGGCTGGAGATACGTCCAGGGGGACAAGAACGCAAATCGTCCACCGGAACTTCTGACCCGAGACCACGTCGCACGGTGCATTAACCGTGAGGTGAAAGAGGGCCGTGGCTCGCCTCATGGCGGCGTTTTCCTCGACATCGCTTGGATCAAGTCGCGCGTGCAGAACGGTGAAGAGCACATTCGACGGAAGCTGCCTGGCATGTACCATCAGTTCAAGGAACTCGCCGGAGTGGACATCACTCAGGAGCCGATGGAAGTCGGCCCGACCTGCCACTACATTATGGGCGGGATCAGGGTGGATGCCGAGACTCAGATGTCGACGGTGCCCGGCCTGTTCGCCGCCGGCGAGTGCGCGGCGGGGCTTCATGGGGCGAACCGCTTGGGCGGTAACTCACTCTCGGATCTCCTGGTCTTCGGCAAGCGCGCCGGGGAGTACGCAGCGAAGTATGCGCAAGAGCTTGCCATTGCGTCCGTCGGGGCAGATGACCAGATCGAGCAAGCGGCAGCTGGGGCGCTTGCTCCGTTCGGGCGCCCCGATGACGGGGACAATCCGTTTCGGGTGCAGCGCGATCTGCAGAAAATGATGCAGGCCCATGTGGGGATCGTTCGCACGGAGACAGAGATGCTGGCCGCACTCCCCGCGCTCGACGAACTCGAGGTCCGGGCCAGTTCGGTGCCCGTCGAGGGGAACCGCGACTACAATCCGGGCTGGCATACCGCCCTGGATCTGGGCAACCTCTTGACGATTTCGCGGGCGGTCGCCCTGTCGGCGATCTACCGCAAGGAGAGCCGAGGCGCCCATTTCCGTGAGGACTTCCCGGAGAAGGACCCGGAGGCGGCGCGATACAACACCGTCGTCCGGCGCGGGGCGGATGGGTCGATGGTGCTGGAAACTACCCCAGTCGTGCCTACGACCGAGGTGCAAAAGGCGGTCATCGAGGAGATGGGATGATGCACCCGATGCCTGCGGACTGCATAGCTCTTGCCGGAGCGATCGCAGATCAACTTGCCGCATTCGATAGGGAGGCTCCGGTCCACAAGTCGTTTCAACCAGGCATCGGACCGTTTGGTGAGCCTCAGCTGATCAAGGTACTGGCCACGCGCCTCACTACGATCGGCTATGGAGCCAAGACTCGTAGGACCCCCGACTTAGAAATCGGGCGGCGTTTTGCCATCGAATGCAAGATCGTCCGGCCATTCGGGGACAATGGCAGGGAAGCCGAGAATTGGAGTGTAAACCTCCTGCATCCGTACCCGGGCAACATCAGCTTGATTGGGGATGCCCTCAAACTAGTCGACGTGACGGAATATGACCATCGACTCCTTTGTGCTATCTGCTTCGAGCATGAGCCTGCGGTCATTTCTGTGGAGCCGTTGCTCAGTTCGTTCGAGGCTATCTTGCTAGATGTACTTAGGGTGAGCGTGTCGCAACGGCAATTGGAAATTCGCCGCGGTCTGGTCCACCCGACGCACCAGGTCCTCAAGTGTGCAGTTTGGGCTGTGATGCCCGATCCGATTTCTAGTGCGCGATCGGTGACGTAGGACTGGCGCCAGGACAGGCGCACCCCGCAGGGGTGCCACCATCCGATCTTCGAGCCTCCGGATTCTGCGACCCCTTTGGGGTCGGACTGAATCGCGGGTCGAGCCTCCCCGGGGTCTTCGACTCCGGCTATCGCGTGTTCAACGCCTCCCGCGTCGTTCGTTCCGAAGGCAGCCTCTGACAAAGATGCCGGGGGCATATCCCAGACCACGACCGCCTTCCCGCCGCACGACCCATCGGCGGGGTATCGCAATGGAGAAGGTAGCCGGGGGATGGTTCGTGCCCCCGGTTCACGGCCGCCTTCCCGCCGCACGACCCCATCGGCGGGGTAGCGCAATGGAGAAGGTACCCGGGGGATGGCTCGTGCCCCCAGACAACGACCGCCTTCCCGCCGCACGACCCATCGGCGG
>DDTO01000006.1:89868-496020 GCA_002344135.1 Chthonomonas sp. UBA2362
CCGCCGCACAACCCATCGGCGGGCTACCCGCCATGTGGCGGCAGCCAGCGGGCAAATGCCTGCAAAAACATTCTGGGAACTTGACGACAGTCGTAGTCGTTCGTTAGACTACACCTGTAGTCACATGAACACGCCCGAACTTACCGACGCCCAGCACGAGATCGTGTCCCTTCTGTGGGCCACGAGTCAGCCGATGACGATCGCCGAGATTTGGGGACGTCTGCGTGAGGATCGAAAAATCGCCCGCACGACCGTCCAAACCTGGGTTAATCGTCTGGAGCGACGCGGCTGGCTCGTGCGAGAGGAAACGCCACGAGGGCTGGCTTTTCGTGCCATCCGTGCCCCCAACGAGGCGACGGTGTCGATGGCGGCTCGCTTTCTCGAGTCCTTCTTCGGGGGCTCCCCGACCCGACTCGTGTCCGCGTTGGCCGGCCGGGGGCAGCTCGACCGGGAAGAAGTCGAGAGGTTAAGGCGCCTGCTGGACGAACTGGAGGAGAGCAATGCCGAATCTGCCTAACGAAGTGATCGACTTCTTCGCGACCTGGGCCGCGCTGGCGGCCGTCGTGATCACCTCTGCTTGGCTCCTCGCGCGAACGCGCTGGTCGCCGCCGCGCATGAGAATCGGCCTGCTCGCCGTCGCCGCGATCGTCGTCTTGGCACCCCTTTCGAGGTCCCTCTGGCCGGCCCGACCGGTCTTGGCGATAGACGCATCCACCCAGGCTTCCTTGGCGGAAACTCCTTCCCGAGATCTCGCTCCCGTGGTCCCGGGATCAGCCGCTCAGCCGATTACTCCGCGGAACTCGAACCTCGAGCGGTCCTCGATGCCGGCTGCGGAGGTTCTCCTCGTCTTCTGGTGGATCGGCGCCGCCTTTGCCTGGGCGCGCCTCCTACGGTCCGTCGTGCTCATGAACCGCCTCCGTCGATCTGCAGAGCGCCGCGAGGGCGTTCTGCGGAGCCCGCGTGTCACCTCGCCGGTCGCCGCCGGATTCCCGATTGCCGAAGTGATCGTACCGGAATATTGGCCGAAGCCCTTTGCGCCCGAGGAAGCCGCCGCTGCGCTACAACATGAAAGAGCCCACGTAAAGGGGGGGCACGTCGCCATTCGCGTCCTCGCCGAAATTGTCGCGGGCTGGTTTTGGTGGCTTCCCACGGGGTGGCTTTCGATCCGTTTGCTCGAGGAGGCCCTCGAAGACTTGGCGGACCAGCACACCTTCGAAAAGCGTATCGCCCTAGCGCACGCTCTGGTCCGGCTTTCGGAGGCGCGGCTCGAGAACCCTCGACTGTGCACCGGTATAGCCTCTTCGCCGGCCCACCTAGAGCGCCGAATTCGAAACCTTTTGGAGAACCGTCCGATGAAAACCCATCAAAAACCGCTCGCCGTTCTCGTCGTCACGCTGTTCGCTCTCGGCGGAGTTATCGCCGGCGTTGGCCTCTTCGGCGAACCCGCCGAGAACGGTGCGTATGGTCTCGTGCCGGGGGCGACCTGGACCTACGAGACGACCGCCGAGAACGGCGAGAAGTCGACCATCACAACGGTCGCGTTGCGGGCTATTCCTTTCAGCGGCAGAAGCGTCATAGAACTCACGTCCAAGAGCGACCGGCACACTTCGTATAGCTACGTCAGTGCCGACTCCAAGGGGTATTGGTCCTATCACAATGCGCGCATGCAGGGTCCGGGCTTCGCCCGGACCGAGACGCCGGAACCCGTCTGGAAGCTGCCCCTGACCAAGGGGGTGACGTGGACATATCGACAGCCTTTCCGCGGGCAGATCATGGTCGGCGAAGGGGGCGAGCCCAACATGGAAGATCTGGCCTTCGATTGCTCGGCCAAGGTGATGGCCACCGATGAGTCCGTCGAAGTGCCCGCAGGGACCTTCCGCGCCGCTCATGTCCGGATCGACCGCGTATCCAAGGCGAACGGGACGAACTCGACCGACCTTTGGATCGCGGAAGGAGTCGGGGTCGTTCGCTCGGTCGACCGGTATCCCAGCGGTACCTGGGAGCGGCGACTCACGAGTTTTACGCCGGGCAAAGGCGTGAAGCTCGTCGTGCCTGCAGGCTACACGCGCGTCGTACAAGAGCCAGTCGTCGATTACTTGCACGATGCCTACGCCTGCGGTCCGCTCGAGCGTGGAAGGCGGAAGATCCTCCGCTTGGGTGCGAAGAATCATGTCTTCGACGCGATGGATAAGGGCAGCGTGAGCGATGCGGCATTCCAGGGCCTGGGCGAGCGCGGCGACGTCAGCGACCGGCTGACCGCCCTCGCAGTCCTGGCAGCCTTGCAGAACGGGGCGAACCCAGCAGACCTTCTAATAGTGTCGTCTTCGTTTACGGTCGACAGTGACGGCGCTCGGCGGTTCATCGCCGTAATCGAAGACGGGATGAGGCAATCCAAAGTCAGATACAGCCTCTCCAAAACTGCTGTCACGTCGGTTCAGATCGAGATCGGGCGGTAGGACCCCCGGGTGGCCTTGTCGGGTCCGTCCCGACGAGAAGGGTGGCAAACCTTCCAAAATGGGGACCGCCCCATGCCCGCGACCAACCGCCTCGAAGCGATCCGAACGCTCCGCTTTGCGAATCTCGACGCGGCGTTCGCGACGGCTTTCGCGACGCTCGTCTCGGGCACCTTCTTGGTCGGGTTCATCCGGTACTTGGGGGGTTCCGACGTCTGGATCGGCGTACTGACGGCCGTCCCGAGCCTGCTCGGCTTGCTTCAGATTCCGGGCGCGATTTGGGGGCGGGGCTTCCCGTTTTACAAGCGTTTCGTCGCTCCTGGAGGTCTAGCCTGGCGGGCATTCTATGTGCCGCTCATCGTTCTGCCGTTTCTGCCGATCCCGGACGGGGCCAAGCTTTGGATTCTGTTCGCCTGCGTCACGATCGCGTCGGCGGCGGTTCAGATCGTGAACCCGATCTACAACGACTGGCTCGCCGAACTCGTGCCCTCGAACTCGAGGGGATGGTTCTTCAGCCGTCGGATGATGATCGCCACCGTCGTGGGAGCGGTCGGCGGCTTCTTGGGCGGTCTGGCCCTCGACGCGTTTCGCCGATCGAACGACGAGGCCGTGGGCTTCGCCGTCATCTTCGGCTTCGGAGTCCTCAGTGCGGTCGTGAGCATGGCGATGTTCTTCCGAATGGCCGATACCGGTCGGGCGAACCCCATCCGCACGACCCTGCGAAAGAGCCTCTTCGCCTTTCGCGACCCGATCCGCGACCCGGCATTCCGGCCGGTCTTGATCTTCTTCTTCGTGTTCATTCTCGGGCAAGCGTTCGCGGGGAACCTCTTTTCGGCGTTCGCCCTGGAAACCCTTCAGATGCCCTTCGCAGTGATCCAGGCAACGGGCATCTCGGTGGCGGTCGCCAGCGTGCTGACTGCTCGGATGTGGGGCTACTTCGCGGACAAGTATGGGAACAAGCCCTTAGTGGCGATCCTCGGGTTCGGGCTCTTCCTGACTCCGGGGATGTGGCTGTTCTGCCAACCCGGAGCGCCGATCGCGAACGCAGTGATCTTGATCTGCGGGCACCTCTTCAGCGGCGCGGTTTGGGCCGGGATCTCGGTCTGTCAGTTCAACTTGCTCTTGGCCACGGCAAAGGTCGAGGACCGGGCGAACTACATCGGCGTGGGCATGGCCCTTCAGGCAGTGACGGGTGCGCTCTCGCCGATGCTGGGCGCACTCCTTATGGGTGTGCTCAGGCATTCCTTCACGCCGGATGTGGCCTACAAGATCGTCTTCGGCGTCACGATGGGCCTGCGGCTAGTGGCGATCGGGTTCCTGGTGCCAGTGGTCGAGCAAGGCTCGACCTCGATCCGGGCGACCCTCAAGCACCTTTCGAAAGTTTCGCCTCGAGGATACAAGGCTCTGAAACAGCTGTCGCAGAGTGCGGACGTCGCGACGAGGGCGAGCGCCATTGCGTCCGTGGGGCAGCAGAACTTCGGAATCGCCGTTGATGAGATCCTCAAGTCGCTCCACGACCCCAGCCCGCGCATTCGACGACAGGCGGCGTCCGCGCTGGCTAAAATGGACGATCCGCGCGCGACCGAGGCGCTCATCCACCAGATCACCGACCATCCGGCGCTCGTCGAGGAGGAGACGATCGAAGCGCTGGGCGATCTCGGCAGCCCCGAGGCGATACCGCACCTCGAGCGATACCTCGACAGCATGCGCTCCCAGCTTCGGCGAGCCGCTGCGCATGCCCTTGCCAAGATCGGCGACCCCCGCGCGATCGAGCCGCTCGTCCGGGCGAGCCAAAAGCCTAACGACCCCGACTTGCGCTATGCCTGCCTGCAGGCGCTACGCACTTTAGAGGCTTGCGAGGCGGAGCCCGTCATTACCGACGCCCTGTTCGACCCCCACCCGAGCGTACGGATCGCTGCCGCCGAAGCCATCGCGGAGTTGGACTTGCGCGGTGCTGGGCCGGTCTTGCGGGAGTCGCTGACATGGTACGACGACGAAGCGGCGAGCGAGGTCGCCTATGCTCTGGGAGCGGTCGGTGAAGTGGACGATCTGCCGCTGATTCTCGAGACCGCCCAGAAATGCGTCTCGATCATTACGCGCCGGCGCTGCCTACTCGGCGCAGCGCGAATGCTGGGCGTCGAGACCGATGTGTATCGGCTCTTCCTCCAGGAGGGGATGTCGCGGGACGCGGGGCTACTCGACCTGCTGAAGGCCCACATTCGAAGTCATCGAGCACTGCGGAATGCGCTCGATCGCTACTCTTCGGGCGACGAGGCGACGGCACTCCATCTCTTGGCGGAGTGGCGTCGGCGCCCCGAACTGGTGACGATGGCTCAGCATCCCGTCGAGGAGTCTTTCCTTGTTGCGGTGTGCGCGGCGGTGCTCCAGCCGTCACCGCGAGCGTCTAAGGGTGCCGGCGAAAGGTAACGTATCGCGGTGTCGAACAAGGGCCGTATGCCGAGTGTCGATAGGGTGATGCGTTCCCCCGAACTGGACGGATTCGGCGCGGGCGTGCGCTCGATAGCGGCCCGGGCGGCGGTGACCGAACTGCGGCAGCAGGGAGGCGATCCGAACACCGCGGCGCCGCTGGCCCGCGAGCATGCAGAGCGTTTGGCCGGGCCGGGCCCGGCCGCGGCGATCAACTTGTCGGGGGTCATTCTGCACACAGGCTTGGGCCGGGCTCGACTCGCAGCCAGCGCAGCGGCGGCGGTTGCCCTCGTCGCTCGGGGCCACAGCACGGTCGAATTCGACATGGAATCTGGTCGCCGAGGCGATCGCCAAGACCACGTGAGAGCGCTGCTGCAAGCGCTCACCGGAGCGGAAGACGCCCTGGTCGTCAACAACTGCGCGGCGGCGGTGCTGTTGACGCTCGCGGCGCTTTGCGCCGGGCAGGGGGTGGTCCTGTCTCGCGGCCAGATGGTGGAGATCGGCGGATCGTTCCGAATGCCGGAGATCGTGCGGCAAAGCGGCTGTCGCCTGATGGAAGTGGGCTGCACGAACAAGACACGGCTCTCTGACTACGCAGACGTGCTGTCCGAAGAAACCGCAGCGATCCTTCGATGCCACCCGTCGAACTTCCAGATCGTGGGGTTCACGTCCGAAGCGACAGTGGCAGAGCTCGCCTCATTGGCCAGACGAGCAGGCATCTGGCTGATCGACGATGCGGGAAGCGGATGCCTCGTCGATACTCGTCGCTATGGGCTTTCCCGTGAGCCCACTGTCCGCGACGCAGTAGAGAATGGAGCCGACGTCGTCCTCTTCAGCGGCGACAAGCTGCTCGGCGGTCCACAGGCCGGCCTCATCGTGGGCAGGACCTCGGCGATCGAGCGATTGCGTGAACATCCGCTGGCGCGAGCGGTGCGAATCGACAAACTCGATTTGGCTGGGCTTCGCGCCACCCTGCAGCTTTACGTCGACGGGAGGGAGGACGAGATTCCCGTTTGGGCGGCCATCGGAAGAGACGCAAGGAGTGTGCGCCGGCAAGCGCTGCTCCTGAAGAAATCGTGCCCGCTGCCCTGTTCGGTCGTGGCGAGCGTGACGGAGGTCGGTGGCGGGTCGTTGCCTGGAGCTCGCATTCCCACTTGGGCGCTCTCGATTCAGGCGGAGCAACCCGAAGCCGTTTTGGCGGCGCTTCGCAAGGGCAAGCCGGCGATCGTGGGACGGATCGAGGACGGCAGTGTCCTCCTCGATCCGAGAACCTTGGCTACTGAGGAGTCTGCCCTTGTTCAGAGTTCTCTTCGGGGGCTTTCGGGGGAGGCGGGCGTTTTTCCTCCAACTGCTTGACGCGGTCTTGGGCCTTCTTGATATCTTCGTCGCTATAGCCCTTTTGCACGGGGTCTTCGCCGCACCCGCATCCGCATCCGCACCCACAGCCACCGAGGCTGCCCGATGCCCCGAGGATCAGCAGCCCCCACAAAACGAACTTCGACCAGCGCCCCATCGATCGCGATCAGTCCTTGTAGGGGTAGTGCATGTTGACCGTGGCATCCCCCCAAGTTCGCTGAAACTTCATGGATTTGGCATGGCTGTCCAGGAACAAGTAGTTCGCGTTGGCGCCCGTGTAGCGCTCGGGCGAAATCTGGACGATGACCGACGGCCAGTGGAGAGTCCCTGGCAATTGCAGTTCATTGGCGAGCACGGGACTCGTGAACGCCCACCACGAGTAGTGGTCCAAAGGGTCGGCGTTCGGATCGGTGGGAGGTATGTCCGTCCGGTCCGTCATGTAGATCGCGTCCGACGTCCGACCGACCGAACTGAGGTTCAGGGGATACTCGAGGTAAGCGTTGACGGCGAAACTTGTTCTCCCTTTGCGCGGAAGCCTATCGGCGGAACAGTACCAAATCTCGTTGTTCTTGATGTAGGGCATCAAGATCGTCTTGACGTCCGAGACCTCGGCAGGATTGACGCCGAACCCACCCCAAGCGGAGTCGCGAGTCCCCGGCAGGGTGTCGTCGTTGTCGCTTAGGTACATCTGGAGGGCAAAGCCGATTTGCTTGAGGTTGCTGATCGAAACGATCTTCTTCGCGGCACCCTTGGCCTGCGCGAAGACGGGGAAGAGAATCGCGGCCAGAATCGAGATGATCGTGATGACCACGAGGAGCTCGATCAGCGTGAAGGCGCGATGGGAGCGCTGGTTCATGTACACCATGATACGTGAATCCGACGAGTCTTGCGACTCGCATTGGGCAAATGCAGGCAAGATTGCACGAAAGGCTCGGTATCGCCGGCCATCGGTCGATCGGTGCTAGTCTTTGCCCATGCGAATTCTCGTGTGGTTCGTCATTCTGACCGTCGCTATCGCCGGGTGCGCCCGTTCGACCGCGGTTTCCACGATCAAGCCGGACGGCACTTGGAAGCGGAGCCTGACCTTCTCGCTCAACGACCCGCAGGCTGGAAGTGAGAACGCGATGAAGATCGAGGACGTGTTCGTCCTGCCTGCGGGACCCGGATGGAAGGTCGAACGGACGACCAAGGATGGGGAAACGACCGTCACCGCCGCGCGGGAACTCAAACTCGGGGAGACGATCGCCGGCGACGTGACCGTGCTTCAGGCCGGAAAGGCCACCCTTGTCAACGAGGTCGTCGTCCGCGAAACGGAAGAGGAGTTTCAATACCGCGAAACCTATCGCTGGAAGGGTGAACGACCCAAAGAACTCGACCAGCCTCTCTCGGAATTGACCTCTTTGCTGGACAAATCTCTGCCGGCGACGGCGACGACCGAAGACAAGGTCTTTCTCGCCGACGGCCTGAGGAAGCTGCTTTGGCGTTCCCTCTTTGGGCCGGGTGATCCCCTCGCCCTGCGAATGCTCACCCAGCCCGATCTGGCGGAACGTCTGCTTCGCCAGCGGGTGGGCAAGGGGGCGATAGAACTTCTGCGCGAGCGAATCGGCGACAAGATGACTTCCGAGGAGCGACGGAAGGCCGTGATCATGCTCTTGGACTCGGAGAATGCCAAGGCGATCTTCGATCCTAAAGCGAAAGCGGAAGAGAGCCAGAAGTCGGAGAAGTCGAATGCATTCGTTACCATCTCGGTGGCGGTAGGGATGCCATTCGAAGTCCGATCGACAAACGGAGAATTGGATCCGCTTCGCAACGAGGCCTTCTGGGCGATGCTGCCAGAAGCGGCGGCACTCGAAGAGATCGTCCTCATTGCCTCTTGCGCGAAGAAGTAGCGCCGAGTGAAAGATTGGCTGGCGGAAGCGCGGGAATTCCTATATACTGAGAAGGATCGCTTGGTGCTCACTGGCCCAGCTTCGAGGAGGAGTCTTTGTTAGCAACCGTTACCTTGGCCACCATGGCGCTGGCCGGCCTTCAAACCGACCTCTTGCCGGACATCATTATCTGGGATGAGGAACTGCACAATTGGGAGATCGGCACCACGACGTCCAGCGAGCCGCCTGCCGGGCGACTCGCCATCCGCTTCAACACGGCGACGGCCAACATCGGCTTGGGGAACCTAGAGCTAATCGGGCAATCTCCCAGCGGTGGCGGCCAGCCGGTCAACCAGCGGATCTATCGAAGCAACGGTACCAGCTGGCAACGGCTGGCGGGAACGATGACCTATCACGCCGGCCACTCGCATATCCACTTCGACGACTGGACCGTCTTCCGGCTTCGCCGAGTGCTTCAAGGAGGCGGGGTCGGAGAGGTCGTGCGGACGGGCCAGAAGACGAGCTTCTGCATCCTCGAACTGCGCACCTATAACAGTTCGCTCCCAGGCTACAACGGGACCCCGGCCTACAACTCCTGCGGAAACGTGCAAGGCCTGCGACCCGGCCGGGCGGACGTGTACAGCAGCGGCCTGACCGACCAGTACATCGACATCACGGGTCTCCCTGAGGACGACTACTGGCTGGAAGGCGAAGTCGACCCGGACAATCTCGTTCTCGAAGTCGATGAAACGAATAATGCGGCTCGGATCATGGTGCGCATCGGGACGCCTCCTCCGCCTCAGCCCGATCCATATGAGGACAACGACACCAAAGCGATCACCGACGCCCGAACGGAGGGCGCCGCGTTCAGCCCGAATCTGGGCCTGATCAACAGCGTCAAGGTCATCAACGGCCTCTCGATCGAGGACTCGGCTGACTGGTATCGGTTCCGCTTGAACCAGGCCGGTACGAGCAGCGATTTCGTGAAGGTGGCCTCCAGCCAGACGATCGGAGGGGACCTCGACCTCCAACTCTGCAACTCGTCTGGCACCGTCATCGCCTCTTCGACGAGCACCCAGAATACGGAGACCATTTCGCTCAACGGCCGTCCCGCCGGGACCTACTATGCAAGAGCATTTCCGAAGTCCGGGACGATTACGAACTACACGCTTACGATCGACCCGGCGGCCAATCGGCCTCCGACCTTCAACTTCGTGACGCCCGCCGCTCCGGGCGTGTGGACCGAGAGAGCGTACGAGACGGTTCACGTCACTTGGTATGGGGGTGACCCCGATGGCGATCCGAAGTACGTCAGTTTTTGGATCGATCGCTCGCCGACCACGGGACCGACCAACATCCCGCTTAACGGATATCAAGGCATCCCGGGCAACGATTACTTCGCAAACCTGAACACCGCCGAGATGTCGCTCGGGCGTTGGTACCTCCAAGCTCGGGCGACCGACGGCGGAGCGGAGACCATCAAATGGGCTCCCGGCTGGTTCACCCTGTACGTCAAGGGAGATGTCAACTTCGACGGCTATCGCGACCTGCTCGACTGGCGGTTGGCCGAGGACTACCGTTCGAAACCGGTCAACACCTACCCTGAAGGCTGGGCGACCATCCTGGACATCGACCGAGACGGCGACTGCGATCAGTACGACTGGAAGGCGTTCGCGACCTCGGTCGGCAAGGAATAGTCCGATTCGTCCCAAAGAGAACCCGCCTCCACCTGCTGAGTGGAAGGCGGGTTCGGTCATTGTAGGTTGCCGTTTTGCCGACAACCCCAGGTTTTCCACATGATTTCCAGAAGACCTGGGTAATAATGCTCTAGCTGACATTTCTCCTAGGGCGGCGATGAAGTGAGCAGAACCAGCGGCAAGTTGTCGATTTACCCGCCGGGGTCCGTGGAGGGCCTCGGCTCCATATCAGACGAGGGCTAACACGTCTTGGGCAGCGCGCGTATCGAAGAGCGGCTGAGCAGGCACCTGCATGCCCTGTACTGTCTTGCGGCGGTTCTGCTGATCGCGGTCGTTCTGCTTTATCCGCCGACCGTTGGCGACGTTCCGACCCTCGCGATTCTGGTTCCCATGGCGCTCTTGGCCGAGTCGATGCCGGTCCGCCTCAACCGCGACGGTCTGCGCATTACACTCAGTCTGCCGTTCGTGGCCGGTATCGCGATCTCGAACGGACCTGCGGTGGCGCTCGCTGCAGACCTCGTCATCACCGCGCTCGCAGCGATCGGTTTGGGCCTCCTGCGGCGTGAGCGAGTCTCCCTCAAATGGCTCGGCGTGAACCTCGGCGTTGCCGCGAGCGCTGCCGGAGCGGCGGGACTGGCGATGTACGCATTCGTTGGGCTCGACCCCGTGTCGTTCGGCTTGGCCCGGGACCTCGCGTTCGTCCTCGTCTACTGCGTCGTGAACTTCCTGCTGGTAACGCACCTCAACAGTCTGGTGTCGGCTCGGCGGTTTTCGGAGAACGTCTTAAACGGCCTGCGCGTAGGGACGGTCGGCCTGGCTCTTTACTGTCTAGTCGCCGGCGCGGTTGCGGTACTGATCGCGGAGGGACAGATCGCTTGGCTGCCGGTTATGGCGATTCCCGTGCTTGCACTTCGGGCAGGCCTATCGATGAAAGCCCGAATCTACGAGCACTACTTCGAGACCGTGGCCGCACTCAGCCAGATGCTCCAGCGATCCACTCCGGTCACGCATCGGCACCTGGAGCGGGTTGCGCACCTAGCCGAGGATGTGGCTATTAGGCTCGGCATCCCGCCGGCGCGCGCACGAATGGTCAGAGTCGCTGCACTACTGCACGACATCGGAAAGATCGCGATCGATGAGACGATCCTCGAGAAGCCGGCCAAGCTGACGGAGGAGGAGATGGCTCACGTGCGGCTGCACTCCGAGTATGGGGCGCGGATTCTCTCGCAGTGTGACCAGTTTCGGACGCTGGTTCCGTGGGTGCGAGCCCATCACGAGCGTCCAGACGGTCTCGGGTATCCGAACCGCCTTCAGGACGTCGAGATTCCGATCGAGAGCAAGATCATCGCGGTGAGCGACGCCTACGACGCGATGGTCGGCGGAGGCGAAGAAGAACGCACCTACCGCACGCCGATGACCATCGACGAGGCGGTCGCCGAGTTGCGGCGGTGTGCCGGGACCCAGTTCGACCCCGCGGTTGTCGAGGCCTTCGCGCTCGTCGTTCGGTTGGGAGGAGCCCCGGCATGAGCGTTCTCAGCTGGTTCGTGGTGGCCTGCACCGCAGTGTCCACGCTCGGCCTGCTGATCTATGTTCGGGTGATCCTGCCGCGACGCGTGGAAGAGCGCATTCGGGGTTCGCTCAAGGCCTTCAGCACGGCAATCGAGCTTCGATTCCCGAGCCATCAGGGCCTCACCGAGAGGGTCATAGCGCTCAGCGCGGCGCTCGGCCGTCACATGGGACTGCGGCCCCGCGCTTTGGCCGACCTGGAGACCGCGGCTCACCTGCGCGACATCGGTCTCTGTGCGGTGCCTTACCGGTTGATCAACGAGGTGCCGCCGAGCGAGTGGTCCGGGAGAGACTACGAACTGTACGAGCGCCACGGCGATATCTCGGCAAACATGCTCGAGACCGTTCCCTCGCTCCAACGGTACGCACGTATCGTGCGCTGCCATCACTTGCCTTACCTAGAAGAAGCGGCGGGATATAGAGTCTTCGGGCGGAGCCTTCCCCTTGAGGCGCGGATCCTATCCGTCGTGACGGCCTATACGTGGCAGGAGCGCTACCAGGGCGACTTTCTGGCTCGCGAAACCCTGCGTGAGGGCCGGGGGACTCTCTTCGACCCCCTGGTGGTCGACGCTTTCTTGGGGGTGCTAACATCCTCGCGTGCCCGAGACGCCGCCGACTCGATCGCCGTTCGTTAGCTCCGGAGCGGTGTGGGGGCTGGCAGTCTTTGCCTTCGCCTTGCTGATCAGGCTGATCGGCATCGGCTGGGGCCTTCCAAACGAGGTTCGCAACCAGAGCCTTCATCCCGACGAGCCGATTATCTGGATGTACTCGCAGCGTGTCGAGCCGACGAAGGGCAAGTTCGACCCCGGATTCTACAACTACGGAACTTTGTACCTGACGATGCTTCGGCTGGCGACCGACGTTGTGCGGGGCTACGGCGGAGGGCCTGCCGATCGCTCGCCTGAGGCCGAATGGCAAGCGATTGGCCGCTACAACCTGGCGGGTCGGCTCCTTAGCGCGCTTGCCGGCGCAGGGATGGCCTGGGCCGTGTTCCTGATTCTGCTGAGATTGGGGTCTCTCACCGGTGCGGCCCTCGGGGGGACCGCGATGGCTCTTGCACCGGGCGTCGTAATGCACTCGCGCTTTCAGACGGTCGACGTGGTGGCGGCGCTGTTTCTGACCCTCAGCCTGTCTTATTCGTTGAAGCTATTGCCGCGCGATAACGAAGATCCACCCTTCTATCGGGTCGCGGCGCTCGCCGGGCTCTTCGCCGGCTTGAGTGCCGGGGTGAAATACACGGGCATCCTTGCCTTGATCTCGCTCGCGGTGGCCTGCCTCTATCTTCCGAGGGAGCGGCGGCTTGCGACTTTCGGGCTCGGCCTCGCGGCCGCCCTCATTTCTTTCTCGCTCTCGACGCCGGGCGCCTTTCTCAATTCGGCCAAGTTCATTCAGGACTTCTCTTACGAGATGCGGCATACGGCGACAGGCCACGGGTTGGTCTTCGCGGGGACGAGCGTCGGATACGTCTATCACATCGCCAACCTATCTGTGGGGATCGGGGCCGTCTCGATGCTGATCGGCCTGGCGGGGCTCGCTGCGGGGGTGATTCGCAAGTGCTCGTGGGCGATGGTTCTCGGCTCGTTCTTCGTGGCCTACTACCTCCTCATCGGGCGCGCCGAGGTGAAGTTTTTCCGCTATGTCATTCCGCTGATTCCTGTGGTGGCGGTCGGCTTCGGATGGGTCGTGGGTCGGGCGCAGTCGAGCCCGAACAAGCGCTGGCGATGGCTGACGCTCGGCGGTATCGTGGGACTCGGCGGCGCGGCCAGCCAAACCGCGGCGAATACCTGGTGGATGGCGAGCCCTGACGTGCGGGACGAAGCCGGCGCCTATCTGAAAGAGAAAGCCGGCCAAGGGACGGTCGCCCTCGTGGCCGATCCGTGGTTCCAAACTCCGACTCTCTATCCGGATACCGCGCTCCCGCGGTCGGTGCCCTTCGCCCAGCGTGAAGCGGCGAGGCTCGCGGCAACCCGCCCTCGCGTGCTGCGGTATGTGCCGGACGATCCCGACGAGCGGTTCGATTGGGACATCCGTGTGTTGGATGAGCGGCCCGACTTCGTGGCTTACAGCAGCTTCGAGTTCGACGATCCGTGGCGGGTCCAAGGGCTCGCGAACCTCGATCCTGTGGCGCGATTGCAGGCCGATCGGGCGAAGGCATTCGTCGATCGGCTCCGTCGGGACTACAATCCCCTTCGGGTGTACGGTGAGGACGGGCCTACGATCCATGACCTCATGTACGTTCGTCCTAGGATTTGGATTTGGCAGCGCAAGACCGATACTCCGACGACATCGACTGGTTCCTCGACCACCTCCGGACCGAGCGAGGCGCCAGCGAACACACGATAGCCGCCTACTCGGGGGACCTCCAGCGGGCGGCAGAGTACTTTGGCGGGCTCGGTCTTTCGGTCTGGGCCGAGGTGGATCCGGACGCTCTCTCACGCTACCACGCGAGCCTTGGCCCACCCATAGCGGCGTCTACAGCCCAAAGGAAGCTGAGTGCGCTTCGATCGTTCTTGAAGTTCCTCAAGCGGCGAGGGGCGGGACCTGCCGGCGATTTGCCCTCGACCGGTGGATTCAAGAAGCCCCGGCGCTTACCGAAGGCTCTGACGATCGATCAACTGCAGCGCATCCTCGAAGCTCCCGACCTGAGCAAACCCAGCGGAATCCGCGACCGAGCCTTGATGGAGCTGATCTATGGTGCCGGCCTACGCGTGAGCGAGGCGGTAGGCCTTGGCGTGGAACGGCTGGACCTGGATACGGCGACCGTGATAGTGACCGGAAAGCGCGAGAAGACCCGGGCGATCCCTCTTCCGGCTCAGACGATCGCCTGGCTGGAACGTTATCTGGCCGATGCCCGGCCCGGCCTTCTGCAAGGGCCCAGCGGATTGGTACTAATCTCCGACCGGGGATGCGGGATGTGTCGGCAAGTAGCCTTTGACAAGCTGGCCCGCTATGCGTCGGCTAGTGGTCTTGCCAAGGTGTCTCCTCACACACTTCGGCATACCTACGCGGTTCATCTGCTCAAGGGCGGCGCGGATCTTCGAGCCGTTCAGGAACTGCTGGGCCACGAATCGATCGCGACGACGCAGGTGTACACGCAGCTCGACCTCGACGAGGTCGTCGCCAAGTACCGAGCGGCGCACCCGCGACCATGAGGATCGGGGCGGCATAATCCGTTCGATGGCCGGAACTCGGCGAAGAGCAAGCACCCGTACCGCGGCGCAATCTCGTGCCCCGCGCCGTCCGCTCGCTGCCGGGCCTGTCCTGTGGTTCCTTTGCTGTGGCAACCTTGTCCTTGGACTTGCTTTGAGTTCGGTCACGGCCGCGTATCGGATCAGGGTGGTAGGCGCGCCTCCGGACGACCACGAACGGATCGAGCGGCATCTCCAAGCCCTTCGAGCCGTGCCATGCCTCCGCTCCGACCGGCGGCTGATCGAGAGCTTGATTCAGGCCGGAGATGAGGTCGCCCATGCCGATTTCTCACAGAACATCTTCGGGCGCGGTGTTCTTCAGGTCAAGAGCCGTCGCGCAGTGGCAGGGCTCGATGTCGAGCGTCCCACTGCGCTCTCGGAGGACGGTGTGGTCTTCGCTACGCGAACGGACTTATCTGTTCACCCGTTAGTAAAGATCGGGGGACTCGCAAAAGGTCCGAATCTTTCGATTGCAGGCGCGTGGGAATCGGGCTCGGTCGCCAGTCTTTGCGCCGATCTGACCGCCAAGTGGCCCAAAACGCGTTGGAAGGTAGAGGTCGACAACATCGGCGTGTTATCCTTATATAGAGGGTCGGGTGCTACGGTCGTGCTCGGGTCGAGCGACGACCTCGCCGAAAAGTTGAAGCGTCTCGAAAAAATCATGGAAGAATCGCCCAATCTTATGGATAGAGTTCGGAGGATCGATCTCACGTCTCCGAAGAATCCCGTTTACGAGCCCAGATCATGAACCCCTTCGTTACGCGACTCTCGACCAATTCGATTGTCTTGCCGCTGAGCGCAATGATGATTATTCTCGGCGTGCTGATCTCGGTGGCTTGGATACCGGAGACCCGCGTCGATCGCGTGGCGACGCTCGATCCCGATCAGCGCCAGCGTCTCGGCAGCAGCACTGCGCCTGGGCCGCAGGAGAACGAAAAGTTGCAGGAGCGCCTCGTCCAGCTTCAATCGACGGTCGAAGACCTCCAGAAGAACAAGACTCGCCTCGAGAACGCTATTGCGGAAGAAGGAGGTAAGACCAAGGTTCTTAACGAAAACCTGCAAGATACGAAGATTCTCGCCGGCCTGACCGAAGTCGAGGGCCCTGGAGTCGTCGTTACTCTGCGGGACATCAGCGACGTGAAGAAGAAGATCGACACGCCGAAGGAGTCGGGAGGGTTCGGACCGATGGACGATATCATCCACGACTTCGATGTCCTGCGCACCGTGAACGAAATGTGGAACGCGGGGGCCGAAGCGATCGCGGTCGGCGGCAACCGGATCGTCTCCCGCACGAGCATCCGCTGCGTCGGCGCGGTCATTCACGTGAACGATCAACCTGTCAGTTCTCCAATTGTGATTCAGGCGATCGGCGATCAGAAGATTCTCGCCAGCGCCATGAACCTGAAAGGCGGGGTTATGCAGGACCTGCGCGACCTCGAGCCCGGGATGGTAAGCGTGGAGCCGGCCAAGATGATCAAACTGCCCGCCTACACGGGGCCAACCTCACGAAAGTTCATCACTTTGCCTAAGGACAAGGACGCGAAGTGATCCTGATTCCGGTCCTGTGCCTCATCGTCGGGATCCTCCTTGGAACGCTCATCACGCAGCCCCTGGATGCGAAGTACGGCCTTTACGTCGCCGTCGCCGTTCTCGCCGGGATTGATACGATTTGTGGAGGAATTCGAAGCAGTCTTGAACAGAAATTCCACGGTGACATTTTCGTCTCGGGGTTCTTCTCGAACATCGTCATCGCCTTTTTCCTCGCTTGGCTCGGCGACCGGATCGGCATCAACCTGTTTTTCGTCTGCGCCCTCATTTTCGGGAGTCGAATCTTCACCAATTTGAGTCTTATTAGAAGGTTCGTCCTCACTCGATGGCAGGACGCGCGGTCGCGCAAACAACAGCAGCAGGCGCAGTCGGCGAGTACGACCCAGGCGCAACAGCAAGCCTAAGTAACCATGGTGGAACGCTCGGTCTACGCACTCGATCTCGGCTCGACGAAAGTGGTTTGCCTGGCGGCTCGTCCTGGGCCGGGCGGTGAGGTGGACGTTCGCGGTCTGGCCAGCGTCTCGCCGAGCGGTGTGTATAAGGGAGTGGTCGTAGACCTGCATGAAACAGTAGGCGCCATTCAGTCCGCGGTCCGCAAGGCGATTCAGATGACCGGCGACGAGGACGTCGACTTGGAACTCGTCGTTGGAGTGGGCGGCGCTCACCTGGAGTACATGACGGGTCAGGGATTGGTGCCGATCTTCCCGCGAAGCCGGCCCATCGGACGGGACGACGTCCTGCAGGTGATCAACCACTCGCGACAGATCGTGCCACCGCCGGGACACACGTTGATCCAGGCCGTTCCTCGTGAATTCCGTATCGACGGCAAGCGCGGCTTCCAGAAGCCGATCGGCCAGCAAGGCGAGCGACTCGAAGTCGACACTCACATCATAACAGGATTATCCGAATATCTTAGACAAATCGAAGAAGCCGTACAAGGCGCCGGATACAAGATCGGACTGATGGTCGCCGTTCCGCTCGCTTCGGCGGTCGCCGTCGTATCGCCGCGCGATCTGGATGAGGGGTGCGCGGTGATCGACATCGGAGCCGGAACGTCCTCGGTGGCGGTCTTCGAAAATGGAGGACTGGTCCACACGGGCAGTTTCCCGATCGCCTCGAACCTGGTGACAAGCGACGTCCAGCAACTCCTCAAGACGAGCGCCGATGAGGCCGAGCGGCTGAAGATCGATTTCGGCTCCGCTATGGCAGTCGATGTGGGCGAGGATGAAGCCGTCGAGGTCCATCAGGCGGGTCAGACCGAATCACGACCGATGCAGCGTAAGGTACTCTGCGAGATAATCGAGAGTCGAATGCGGGAGATTGCCAATCATGCGATGCGGCAGATCGAGCGCGGCGGCAAATCGAAGGAACTGGGTGCGGGCTTACTGCTGACCGGTGGGGGAAGCTCGATTCGGAAATCTGCGGCGCTCTTCGAAGCCACGACCGGGCTGAAAACTCGCGCGGTTGCCCCGAAAGCGATCGGGACGATGGCGGACTTGGCCAGTCAGCCGGGCATGGCGACTGCGGTCGGCCTTGCGAAGTATGTGCTGCAGGAGGACGAAGACGAGATCGCTCCGGCGTCGGCGATCGGCGGCTGGAAGGATACGATTCGGACGCTGAAGTCGCTGTTTAGCGGCAAAGCATAGCGATATCGGCGAGGGAATGAAGTGAGTACACAAGCATCGGCAGTCATTAAGGTTCTCGGAGTTGGTGGGGGTGGGTCCAACGCCGTCAATCGCATGATCGAAGCCGGAATCAAGGGCGTCGAGTTCATCGCGATGAACACCGACGTGCAGGTTCTGGATCGCAGCCAGGCTCAGCGAAAAGTTCAGCTTGGGCAAAACCTCACCCGCGGGCTAGGCGCCGGCGGGAATCCGGAGGTCGGCAAAGCAGCCGCCGAGGAAAGCAAGAACGAAATCCGCAAGGTGCTCGAGGGTGCGGATATGGTTTTCGTTACCGCCGGCATGGGGGGAGGGACCGGCACCGGCGCCGCTCCGGTCGTGGCCGATCTGGCACGCGAGATCGGGGCATTGACCGTTGCAGTCGTGACGCGGCCCTTCGGCTTCGAAGGCGCGCGGCGACGCAAACTGGCCGACAACGGGGTCACCGCTCTCATGGGTCGAGTCGACACGATGATCACGATCCCCAACGATCGGCTGCTCAGCGTGGTCGAGCGAAAGACCACTCTCGGGGATGCCTTCCGGGTTGCCGACGACATTCTTCGCCAGGGGGTCCAAGGCATTAGCGACATCATCACGATCCCCGGTCAGATCAACGTGGACTTCGCCGACGTGCGGGCCGTGATGAGCAACGCCGGTCCGGCGCTGATGGGCATCGGCTACGGTGTCGGCGACCAGCGAGCGATACAGGCGGCCCAAGCGGCGACGTCTAGCCCGCTCCTCGAACAGACTATCCACGGCGCGAAGGGCCTGCTCGTCAACATCACGAGCAACAGCGACTTGACGCTTACGGAAGCCACAGAAGCCCTGCAGTACATTCAAAGCCTTTGCGACGAGGACGATGCGAACATCTACTTCGGACTCGTCGAGAACGACGAACTCGATCGCGAGGTCCGAATCACCGTCCTTGCCACCGGATTCAACCCGTTTAGCCCTGAAGGCCGTGCGGCGGCGATGGCGCCGCTCGAAGAGCCGATCTTCGAACCCTTGCGCGAAACGCCTGCTCCCTCGCCGCCCGAACGACCGACCTATACGCCGAGCTCAGCCGTGACCGAGGGGCCCGCCTATCAGCGGGTCTCACCAAAGGACATTTGGGACAAGGCCGCTGCAGAGCGGCGCGAGCAGCCCACGATCGACACGTCGCATGTCATCGACGAGGACATCGACATTCCCGCGTTTATCCGGGAACACAAGAAGAAACAATGAAAGCCGCCTTTACCGTCATCCTGGCATTCGCCCTTTGCATTTTCGTGTTCGGACAGGACATGAAAGCCGAGCAGGCCAAGCTCGCCAAACTGGAGAAGCACTACCAATCCGCTAAGTCAGCAGGCGCGAAGGCGAAGTACGGAACGCCAAAGTTCAAGGCGTACGTCGATGCGACCGTCGCCTACGGAAACCTCGTGATGACGTCGCCCGCCCTGATGCCCAAGGAGAAGTACCCCAAAGCGCTCGCTCTGTTCCGGGAGGCGCTCAAGGTCGATCCGAAGAACAAGGTCGCCCTTGAAAACAAGAACATGATCGAGCAGATCTACAAGAGTATGGGTCGGCCCGTTCCCAAAGGCTAAATGGCCGCCACCGAAGGGCTCGTTGGCGAGCACTTGCGGGTTTTTCGACGTTTCACCTTCATTTTTGCGGTGGCTCTCGCCGCCGTCGCGCTCGTCCCGACGTTCGTCGCCCTCCTCACGGCGCCTGCTGGGAGCCTGTATCTGGGCGTTCAGTACAACACCGACGACCACATGGTCTACGCCGCGTGGATGCGCCAGGCGATGGAGGGGCGTTTCTTCTTCGATAACCGATTCACGACCGATTCGCAGCCCGGGCTCACGATTCATCTCTACTTCTTCGCTCTCGGCTTGATAGCTAAAGGGATCGGGATCATCGCCGCGTCGACTTTAGCGCGGGTCGGGTTCTCCTTCCTTTTCGTCGTGTTGGTTGGGAGGCTGCTTGAGCGGCTCGATCCGCCGGTGTTTCTCGGCAAGATCGCGCTGGCGCTTATCGCGACGGGGGGCGGGTTCGGTTTCCTTTGGTGGCGAAACTACGGCGTGGCGATGAAAGAGGGCGCGATCGCAAGCGGTCTCACGCACGGGCTCCTGCCGATCGACGTATGGCAGCCCGAGGCGTTTGCCTTTCCCTCGATGCTCACGAACGGGCTCTTCATGGCAAGTCTGTGTCTGATCCTCTGGGTCCTCTTGGCGGTCGCAGGATGCCGAGATTCCTGGCGCGGCGTGGCCGGGGGCGCGGCGGGGTTTGCGCTGCTGATGAACATTCATAGCTACGATGTCCTCCTCCTCGCCCTCGTACTCGTCGGCTTTCTCGTCTGTGCACTTGCCACCAAACAGGCGAGTTGGCGTTGGATCGGCCGGGTCGCCGTCATTGGTGCGGGCGCAATACCTCCTGCCCTCTGGTTCACCCACGTTCTCGCCAACGATCCCGTGTTCCAGGCACGAGCCGCCACTGAGACTTTCTCCCCGAACTTCCGCCAGGTCGTGATCGGCTTGCTTCCGCTGATCGGGCTCGGCCTGGCGGGGCTGTGGGGGGCTACCCTGCGGGCGAGGATAGGGTTCTGCGTCCTCGTCGTCGGGATCACGGTCGGCTTCTTCCTCGCCTCGCCCAAGATCGATGCGTATTGGCTGGGGCCCTTGGGATGGGGGATCGCCCTCGCCATGGCTCTCGTTGCATTGTGGGGGCTCGCTCGGGAGGATATGGCGTGGAATCTGCTTCTCGCATGGGCGGTGATCGGACTCGTCGCCCCCTATTTCCCGGGACTCTTCCAGCGCAAGCTTCTGATGGGAGTCGAGATACCATGGGCGATTCTCGCTGCGTGGGGGTTCTTTGGCTTCGTTCGCAATCTCGACACGGGAAGGCGGCAAATGGTGGGCGCCCTGGCAGTCCTCGTCCTCGCGGCGAGTTCGCTCAGGTGGCTGTCCCGCGAACTCGTCTCGATCCGGGCCGACGTGTCGAACACGGTCGTCCATCCCGCCTTCCTGAGCGACGACGTTCGCCGGATCGTCCAATATCTCGACAAAGTCCCTGGCCGGAAGGTCGTCCTGGCGATGCCGGGTATTCCTGCCAAGGCCGAGGCGGACGATACCTACGCTTCGCCCGCCATGCCCGACCTGAACCCCATCGTCAGTGGCCTGACCGGGTCGTACACCTACGCCGGGCACTGGAGCGAGACCCCGGACTACGCCCGCCGCCGAGCCGAGGTGATGCAGAATCTCTTCCTCCTCCCCACTGCGACACCGAACCGTCAGCGAGCGATCATCGAGAAATCGGGAGCGAACTACGTCGTTGCGCCACGGCCCGAGGCGTTCGGTGTGGGGCAGGTGGCAGATGTCCGTCCGCTCGGCCGAGTCGTGGTCGAGGGCGAGAGGTTCGACCTTGTCGAGGTCGGTGGGCGCTAAAATGACCGCATGGCATCGACGCTGTTCGACAAAGTGTGGGATTCGCACGTCGTGTGTGACCTTCCCGGCGGAGGCTCGCTCCTCTATATCGATCGGCACCTCATTCACGAGGTGACTTCCCCTCAAGCATTCGACGGACTGCGCGAAATGGGCCGGACGGTCCGGCGGCCCGAACTCACGTTCGCTACTGTCGACCACAACGTCCCCACCGATGGGCGGCCGATCGACGAGACCACGCTCAGCGGGAAGCAACTGGCCGCCCTGAGCAGGAATTGCGAGGAGTTCGGAATCCCTCTCTTTGGGTACGGCGACGCAAAGCAAGGGATCGTCCATGTTATCGGCCCGCAGCTCGGCATTACGCTGCCCGGGCTCACCATCGTCTGCGGAGATAGCCATACTTCGACCCACGGCGCGTTCGGCGCACTGGCCTTCGGCATCGGCACCACCGAGGTGGAGCACGTCCTCGCCACTCAAACCCTCCGCGCTCCGAAGAAGCCCAAGACGCTCGGCATACGCATCGACGGATTGCTCGCTCCTGGTGTAGGGCCCAAGGATGTGATCCTCGGCATCATCCGTAAGCTCGGGGCGAGCGGAGGCACTGGCCATGTGGCCGAATACTTCGGCCAGACGATACGGGCGATGGCCATGAATGGCCGCATGACGATCTGCAATATGTCGATCGAAATGGGAGCCCGCGCCGGGATGGTCGCCCCCGACCCGACCACCCTCGAGTACATCAAGGCCGAGCCGCGCCCCTTTGCGCCGACCGGGGCCGACTTCGATCGGATGGCCGAGGACGCTCTCCGCTTGGCGACCGACCCCGGCGCCGAGTACGACCGCCTCGAAGCGTTGGACGCCAATCATCTGCAGCCGCAGGTCACCTGGGGGACGACTCCCGCCATGACCGTCGATATCGACGGCGTGGTGCCGGAACCGAAGGAGGCGGGCGAAGAGCGGGCGCAGAAGTACATGGGCCTCACTCCCGGTACGGCGATGAAGGACCTGAAAGTCGATACCGTCTTCATCGGATCGTGCACGAACAGCCGAATCGAGGACCTTCGCGAAGCCGCGCACCTGATCAAAGGTCGTCGAGTGGCGAAGGGCATCCGCGCCATGGTCGTGCCCGGGAGCGAAGCCGTTAAGCGTTTAGCGGAGATGGAAGGTCTGGACCGCGTCTACAAGGAAGCGGGCTTCGAGTGGCACCGCGCAGGCTGTTCGATGTGCCTCGGCATGAACGGCGATATTCTGCGTCCTATGGAGCGCAGCGCCAGTACGAGCAATCGGCCCTATGAAGGACGCCAAGGACCCGGCTCCCGCACCCACCTCGTCAGCCCGATGACCGCGGCGGCCACTGCGCTGGAGGGCCGGTTCGCCGATCCGAGGAACTATCTGATTAGTGCATAGGGCCCGGCGAGGGATCGAATCGGCGCGCGAGGCACCTATTCGATCCCTCACTGTCTTCAGTCCCCAACTACCCCGTAGTTGGCGCTCAGTATCGCGTAGTCGCCGATATCGACGCCGTCATCGCCATTCAGATCGGACGCTGGGTCCCAGTTTGCATCACCTGGCGCAGAATTGAAGGCCGCTGAAAGCAGAGAGTAATCACCAATCGCGACTTCGTTATCCGTGTCGACGTCGCCGTTCAGCAGCGAGAAATCCACACCGGTCAGACCGGCGTTCGTGAGGTCGAGCTCCGCGGAAGATGCCCGCAGCCAGTGCCAAGCCTTGGCCCGCACCGTGACGAGCCCCCGTACCGACGTTTGAATCGAGTACGAGCCGTCCGACGCCAGTGTCACCGTTTGAGAATCGACGGTGGCTCCGTTTTGGATGAGCAGGACTTCGCAGGGAATCCCTGCAATGGCGCCGAAGTAATCCTGCAAGTCGATAGAGCCCGTCACCGTGGCCGCCGCCGACGTGCCCCGCAACTGAAATGCCTCAGACCCGGTCAGCGCGAAGAACCGATGCAGACCTGTAAAGTACGCGAAGTGTCGGTTGTCCCGGCCATGCGTCGACATAGCCACTCCCCACGAGGGATACGTCACCATGTCGCCCTCGATCTTGATCCAGAAAACCGTGTTTCCAGGCAGGCTGAGCGGGGTCGGCAGTGTCACATGGTATTGGTAGAGCGAGGTTCCGGGAATCGGCGTCTCATTCCCATTGCCCGTGAACCGGTAGCCCTTAAGATAATCGGTGCTTTGCTCACTCTCCGGAAGAGCCGTAATCGTCGGCTGATAGTCGGGATATCCGGCCAGGCCTGTATAGAACCGAATCGTGAGTCCCGTGATCGTTCCTCCGCCGCCGACCCACCACACCTCGTTGATGGTCGAGTCGGACGGGAGCAAGAAGTTGTCCCACGCATAGGAGTCCGAATCTGATCCATCCGGGGTCACCCAGGAAGATGGAATTATCGTGTTGGAGGGGTTCGTCATCTGGTCGAAGAGAATCTCTGCCCGCGCCCCCAAAGTCCCCAGAGCAACTCCACCTATCAAAAGTCTCAATAGTCTCGATCTCATGTAGTCAGCCTCCCAAAGTGGGCACGCCCAAGCATGCCTTTCTCCTGTTTCTACGCTTCGAGCCTGCCCCACAGGGTGTCCAGCGAGTCCCTGAAATCCAGGACAAGTTCTCCCCACAGTCGAATATGCAGCGGGCACCTCGTTACGGTCGGTGAAGGAGAATTGGCAGGGACGCGATGCCGGGCCCAATGCGACGATCCGTCTCGCTCGCCTCGCTCGGGTCGGGCGGAGGGTGCATCGGCCACAATGGGCCCCATGCGGGTGGGGGTCAGCGCCTCGTATATGCGCGGCGAGCAGAGCGCTCGGAACGCCGGCATCTCACGCTACTCCCGGAACATCCTCGATGCCCTCCTCGCCCATGCCCCCGAAGTGGAGTTCGAGGTCTTCGTTCACGAGGGGTACTCAGTGGAGTCGTCGTGGGAGCGGCCGGGGGTTCGATTCCATGCAGTGGTGCCCGAAAGCCGCGAGAAGCGCGGGATTTGGGAGCACTTCAAGGCGGCGGGGCAGGCGCGGCGGCTCGGCTGTGACGTGTGGTTTTCGACGAGCCACATGATTCCCTTCCAACGCTCGCTGCGGCGGGTGCCGTTCGTCCACGACCTCATCGCGCTGCGCTACCCCGAGCTTTTCGGGCGGAGGCAGGCGGCCTATCTGCGCTTCGCGCTCCGCTACGCCTGCAAGAAGACGGACCGCGTCCTGACGAACAGCGAGGCGACGAAGGCAGACATTCATGCCACTTTCTCGGTCGAGGACGGGCGCATCTCGGTGACCCCGCTCGGCCCGGGTAACCCGATCCAGCGGGTCGATCCGGCTTCGGTGAGCGAGGCCGATCTGGCATGTTTCGGCCTGGATGGACAGCCGTACTTCTTCACGCTGGGAACCCTCGAACCGCGCAAAAACCTCACCCGACTCTTCGAGGCGCTCGCCCTGGCGGGGGGCTCGGCGCGGCTGGCGGTCGCCGGCGGAAAGGGCTGGAGAGATTCGCCGATCTTCGCCCGGCTAGGCGAACTCGGCATCGAGGACCGGGTGCGCTTCCTCGGCTATTTGCCCGACGAGGTCTTGCCGGGGCTCTTCGCACGGTGCGAGGCGTTCGTCTTCCCTTCGCTGTACGAAGGATTCGGGATGCCGGTGCTGGAGGCGATGCTGGCGGGCGCACCCGTCCTGGCGAGCGACCGTCCCGCGATGCGCGAAGTCGGTGGCCCTGCGGCGCTCTACTTCGACCCGGAGTCGTCCGAGGACATGGCCCGCGCACTGGCCCTTCCCTTGGATCGCGAGGCGATGATCGCCCAGGGGCTGCAGCAGGCCGCCCGCTTCACCTGGCCCGCAGCCGCGGAACTCACTCTCAATGCGCTTCTGGCGGTCGCCGGGCAGGGCAAGTAAACTCGCACGGTGATGCGCCGCTCGTTTATCACCACCTTCTTGTTGCTCACCGCCCTCGCCCGGGCCGACTTTACGCTGACGATCCTCCATACCAACGACTGCCACGCCCGCGTCGAACCGACCACGATCCGCGGCAAGTCGTACGGCGGCTATCCGCGCATGGCGAGCTACGTCGGCGAGCGAATGCGAAGCGACACCAACCCGATTCTGCTCTCGGCGGGTGACGTCTTCCAGGGCACGCTCTACTTCAACGTGTACGAGGGGCTGGCCGATCTGGCGTTCATGAATCTCATGGGCTATACCGCGATGGCACTCGGGAACCACGAGTTCGACAAGGGCCCCAAAACGCTTGCCCAGTTCGTCGCCGCGGCGAAGTTCCCGATCCTCTGCGCGAACATGGACTTTTCCAAGGAGCCCGAGTTGGCGGGGAAGGTCAAGCCGTCGACCGTCGTCCAGATCGGCGGCGAGCGGGTCGGCATCGTCGGCGCCGTGACGGACGATTTGCTTTCCATCAGTTCACCCGGCCCGAACGTCGCGATGAAGCCCCTCGTGGCGAGCATCCAAGCGGAAGTCGATCGGCTTGAGGCGGAAGGCGTGACCAAAGTCATTCTGCTCACCCACTGCGGCTACGACGTCGACAAAGGCACACTGGCCAAAGAAGTGCGCGGGATCGACGTGATCGTGGGTGGGCACTCGCATTCCCTGCTCGGCAAGTTCGCCGACCCGAACCTCTCACGGAGCGAGGGACCGTACCCTACCGTCGTCGAGGGACCCAGCAAAGCCAAGGTGCTCGTCGTGCAGGCATGGGACTGGGGGAAGGTGGTGGGGCGGCTGCAAGTGGTGTTCGATGACAAGGGCGTCGTGAAAACGTGGAGCGACGACCAGCCCAAGATCCTCGACGACTCGGTCCCCGAAGATCCGGTCGCCGCCGCGATGGCGGCTGCCTTTCGCAAACCGATCGAAGCCGTGGCAAGCGAAGTGGTCGGCCTCAGCGAGAAGGGAATAGACCGCTTGAACAACCTCGGCGGCGAAAGCCCAGTCGGCAACGTCGTCGCCGACGCCCAACTCGCTTACACCCAGAAGGCCGGCGCGGAGTTCGCCTTCATGAACGGCGGGGGCGTCCGCGCCTCGATCGACGCCGGGCTAATCACCTACGCCGAGGCGATCGCGGTCCAGCCCTTCGGCAACACCCTGACGCTTCTGGAACTGACGGGCGCGGAAATCCTCCAGTCGCTCGAATGGGGAGTCGGCAAGCTGCCCGAGGCTTCCGGAGCCCTCGTTCACGTTTCCAAGGGCACCTCGTACGAGATCGATCTCGGCAAGCCCGCAGGCTCTCGCATCGGGAAGGTCGTCCTCGCAGGACAGCCGCTCGATCCGAAGCGAACCTATCGCGTGGTGCTGAACACCTTTATGGCCAACGGCGGCGACGGTCACGAGGTACTGAAGAACGCGAAGGGCCACCGCATCGATCTCGGCTTCGTCGATATCGACGCCCTCGTGGACTACTTCCGCGCCCACCGTCCGCTGGAAGCACGCCAAGAGGGGCGGATCGTGATTCGGAAGTAGGCCGCCGAACTCTTGCGGTGTTTGCCCGGCAGAGTGCTGCAAGTTTCTCGCGATTCAGCCTTGATGCGCTCACAATGGGGCTCGCGGCGATGCTTAGAGGCCTAGGACCCGGCTTGAAGTTCCTCGATCCGCCGGACATAGTCGCCGACCATCGCATAGCTCGAATCGTCGCACTCGCTCTCGGCATAAACGTGGAACACCGGCTCGACGGCATCTGGAAGCACGAGCACCCAGCCTTGGCCGTTGTAGATCTTAATGCCGTCGAGGAGTTCGACGCGACCCGCGTCATGGCTCTGCTCGCTGATGACGCGCATCACGGTGCCCTTGATCTCCCACGGGCAGCGCACCTGTTCGTAAGCCATGTGGAAGTCCGGCAGCCGATCGACGAGATCGCTGATGGTATCGCCGGTCTCTTGCAGCATCTGGACCAGCTTGGCCAGAGTGAGCATCGCATCGAAGCCGGGATGCAGGATGGGGAAGATGAAACCGCCTCGCTCGTCGCCGGCGAATACCACGCCGGCATCGAGGCTGGTCGACATGAGTGAGCGCGTGTCGGCCTTCGTTCGAACGACGTGAACGCTCTCCTCGTCGAGAATCTCCTCGAGACGGCTGGGCGCCGTGACGCTGAGGCCGATCGTGGCGCCCGCGTGGGTTCGGGCGACGAGCTGGCAAAGGAGAGCCAACAGGGTTGCCCCGGCGATGGTGCGACCCTTATCATCGACGAGACTCAGGCGCTCGCCCTCGTCCGTAAAGAGAACGCCCATGTCGTAGCCCAGCGTGCCGACGATCTGCCGCAGGTTTTCGAGGTGGGCGGTGACCTCCGGCTCGCTGCGTGGCGCACGCTTGGCATCGTTGTAGCCGTTGATGCTGATCGATTCTGCGCCGATCCGCCCGAGCATGGCCGGGAAAATCGACGAGATCGCGCCGAACCCGTAGTCGCAGACCATCCTCGTTCGTCTCCCTCCGATCGAAGGTCCAAGGACCTTGAAGAAGTCCGACTGGTACTCCTCGATCGCTCGACTCGCGAATTCGATACTGCCCAAGTCATCGGGATCGGTTCGGTGGAAGTCCTCGCGAAAGAAGTGGGTCTCGACTTTCCGCTCCAGGTTTTTGGTCAGATAGGCGCCGCGTGCATCGAAAAGCTCGATGAGAGTTACGCGACTATTGCCGGGCAGCTTCCGCACGTTCAGAGCCCCCGCCGCTCCGCTTGCCTTAATGAAGTGCCGCGCGATGGGGACGGCGGTGCTGCGCATGTCGAGGACGTCGCAGCCCACGCTGAGAAGCGACGCCATCGCCGCACGTTTGATCATCCGGCTGCTGCGGGTCGAGTCGCGAGCCGTGATCACGGTCGAGCCCTCGGGAAGGGTGCTCCCGAAGGCGGAGCCGAGCCGGGTGGCGAACTCGGGCGTAATCTCGAGGTTGGAGAGGCCGGCTACACCCAGTTCGCGGAACAAGGTCCCCCGCCATTTGTTTCCCCATACGAGGGACATCGTTACCGTGGAGCCGCGTTCGATGATCTTGTCGGGCCACAGTTTGATGCGTGGGCGAATCGTGCAGCCGACGTCGATCAGGCAACGGTCCCCCACGACGGCATCCTCCCGAACTACCGTATCGCGCTTGATGGTCGACTTCGAGCAGACGATCGCGGAGTGAACTCCAACGTTCGGACCGATGTAAGTGCTATCCCAAACGACCGAGCGCTCGACGTTGGCCGCTTCCTCGACGAGGCAGTTGTCCCCGATCACGGTGTAGGGGCCAATCCGGGCGTGGGCCTTGATCTTCGAGTTGCGGCCGATGCAAATGGGTGGGATGACCTGTGCAAGCGCATCGATCTGGCAGTTTTCCCCCAGCCACACCCCAGGATCGACTTGTTCCCCGAGCACGGGCAGCGAGGTGCGGCCGCTTAAGAGGTGCTCCTGCGCGTCGCGATACTGGCCGAGGGTACCGACGTCGCACCAGTACTCCTCCATCACATAGCCATACATGGGCTTTCCCTCGCGGAGGAGCGTCGGAAAGATGTCCTGGCTCCAGTCGTAGGCGCGACCGGGTTCCATATAGTCGAAGATTTCCGGCTCGAGAATGTACATGCCGGTGTTTACGGTGTCGCTGAAGACTTCAGACCAGCTCGGCTTTTCGAGGAACCTCACCACGCGTCCGCTTTCGTCGGTGATCACCACACCGAACTCGAGCGGGCTCTCGACGCGATAGAGGATCAGCGTGGCAAGGCTCTTCTTGGCCTTATGAAACTCGATCGCCTTGGTCAGGTCGCAGTCGGTCAGGGCATCGCCCGAGATAATGACGAAGGTGCCGTCGTCGGCCCCTCCGCGCAGCAAAGGTTCAGCCTTCTTGACGCTGCCCGCAGTGCCCAGCGGGGTGTCCTCTACGCTGTAGTCAAGCTGCATGTTCCAGTCGCTACCATCGTCGAAGTAGCTTTGGATCTCGTCGGCGAGGTAGTGAAGCGTGCAGACCACCTCATCGATATCGTGGCGATGGAGGAGGCCCAGGATGTGTTCCATGATCGGCTGGTTTCCGATCGGAACGAGGGGCTTGGGCCGGTTCGCCGTGATGGGTCGAAGCCTCGAGCCTTCTCCGCCTGCCATCACGACTGCTTTCATGCTTCATTATGGATTCAGTCGCGACGGCTCCGTTCGGACCACTGTCGATCATTCGCCGAGTAGTCGTCGTACTCGATCAATTCGTACAGTTCCTGCCGCGTCTTCATCCGGTCAAGAAAGCCCCCTTGTGTACCTTCGTCGAGAAGTTGGCGATAGCACGCAAGGATGGCCTTGAGCATTACGCGGAAGGCCGTCATCGGGAAGATCACCATCTGGTAGCCCATCTCGGCAAATCGAGTGACCGGGATGATGGGGGTCTTGCCGAACTCGGTCATATTGGCGAGGAGCGGGACGTCTACGGCTCGTCTGAACGCCTCGAACTCGGATTCCGTTTCTAGCCCTTCGGGAAAGATCGCATCGGCGCCGTGAGCGACATAGCGCTTGGCCCGATCCAGAGCCGCATCCAGGCCCTCGACATGCCGGGCGTCGGTCCGGGCCACGATGAGGAAGGATGGGTCGCGCTTGGAGTCGACAGCGGCGCAGATCTTTGCCGCCATCTCATGGGCCGGAATCACCTGCTTGCCGTCGAGGTGGCCGCATCGCTTCGGGCTCACCTGGTCTTCCAAGTGGATGCCTGCCAGGCCCGCCCGTTCCATCTCGATGACGGTACGAACCACATTCCACGCCTCACCGAAGCCAGTATCGGCATCCGACAGCACCGGCAGTCTGACCGCCTGGCAGACGTGGGCCGCCTGCCCCGACATCTCGTCCAGGGTCACCAGCGCGATGTCGGGCGCGCCGAGCAGTGCGTTGGTGACCCCGGCGCCGCTCAAGTAGAGGGCCGGGGCGCCCTCGGCCCCGGCCGCCCGAGCGGAGATCGCGTTGAAGACCCCCGGCATCGGAACGATGCCTTGACCGAAGAGTTCGCGGAGACGGCGGCCGGGATGAATTGGGGGGGCCTGGATCATGGATCAAGGGTACCGCTTCGCCGCTGGCTTGGCCTTGGCATAGGGGCGCTCGAAGAACCAATAGAAGACCCAGCACACGAGCAGCACCACGGGCAGCATCGACATTAAGTACAGCCACTTCTCCGACACCTGGTCCACCCCGCTCGGGCGAGTGACGTACAGCACCTGCAGCACGAGATGGTGCACCAGATAGAGGCTGTAGGAGAACGCGCCCAGCCACAACAGGAACTTGCAGCCCAAGAACCGAAACACCCGGCGCCGGGGAGCTACGGCACCGGCAGCCAGGATCGCCGCCACCGCCACACCCGCCAGCGAATCCCGCGCCGCCACCTCCTTGAAGGCGAAGATCGACGCAACAGTCAGCACGGCAAAGAACCCCGCAATCGTCATCCAGGCCCGATAGTTCCCCCGCGTCGTCACCCTCGGATCGAAGCCGAGCTGCGCCGCCGCCATCCCCAATCCGAACAGCGGGATGAACCAAACGTACAGCTTCCACGCCGGTGCATACGCCCAGAGCAGCGCCACCGCCAGGGCCAGCAGAGGCAGCATCAACGCCGCCCGCCCCCACCGCCAGAGCACCACCACCAAGACGGGGAAGAGAAAGTACAGTTGGAACTCGATCGAGATGCTCCACAGAACCCCGTTGATCTTGTACATCCATTCGGGGCGCAGGTTGTGCACCATGAACACGTGAGCGAGGAAGTTCTCCCAGGTGACTGGGAGGTATTGGGACCAGGGAAGGCCCTTCTGCCGCGAGGTCACGAGCCAGACGATGACGAGCGAAAGGCCGAGGCACGCATAGTAGGGCGGCAAGATCCTCTGACAGCGGCGAGCGAAGAACCGCTTCAGGCTGGCGATCCGCCCGTCTCCCTTATTGTAAAGCGAGAGCTGGAGGCAATACCCGGAGATGACGATGAACGCCGCAACCGCGAGGTGTCCGTACCACATCGGCGCCATCACGACGGCGAGCCAGCGAGGCTCCGCGTCCGGTCGCTGCATCTTGTAGTACGGGTCGATGAGCGTGCAGACGTGCTGGAGCACGACATACAACGCGGCGATCCCCCGCATCCCCTCGATGAACCCGAGGTGACCTGGATGCCGAGCCCCCGAGCCGCGTCCTTGTGGCTCCATCCCATTCAGCCTAGCCGCCGAGCGCCTCGCGATACAAGAGGCCGGGGGCCCTCTTACGCCGAGGACGAAGGCGGCGATGATGCGAGCGCGTCGTCCCCCGGCACGACCCATCCTCGGGCTACCGGGATGGAGATAGCAAACGTTGGCGGAGGTATCCGGGGGATGGTTCGCGCCCCCGGATCATGACCGTCTTCCCGCGGCACAAACCATCCGCGGGCTACCGGTATGGTGGAATGCTTGATTGTGCCAAGGTGGGAGAGCCAACGATGCGAGTCCTCGACCCCGATGGGGTCGAAAACCCAATAACCCCGGGTCGAAGACCCGGGGAAATGGTGCGCAACGATGGGCGCACCCCGCAGGGGTGCCACAACCCCTCGGGATTCTGCGACCCCTTCGGGGTCGGACTGAATCGCGGGGCTCATCTTCCCGGGGTCTTCGACCCCGGGCTAATGCATCTTAGACGCCTCCGGCGTCGCCTACCCCTGATGGACGTGTCGCCGAACGATGCTGCGGGCGCATCGAGGAACTCTTAGCGGCGCGGCTCCCTTCCCGATTCGAGGCCGCCTTCCCGCGGCACAACCCATCCGCGGGCTACCGGGATATGGGAGGTAGCCGGGGGATGGCTTGGGCTCCCGAACCGCGACCATCTTACAGTTTCTCCAGAAGAGGTACTACGAACACAAGAAGAGTCCCGATGATCACTTGTGGAGGTCTTCGAGCGGTCTTCGGAGGTCGTCGAGTGGTCGATGGGATTTTCCAGCAATCGTAGTGTTCCCGTAGTTCGGTAAGCCGCGATCCCCCTCCTTCGGCAAAGGAGAGGGATCGGCAGGGAGGCTGCGGCCGCGAGTCGGTTACAGGTCGTCGCCGACCTGTCCGAAGTTCGTCGAGAGAACGGCATAGTCGCCTATCGTGACTTCGCGATCGCCGTCGAGATCCGCGTCGGGATCGAAGCCGGCCTGACCTTCCATCGTGCCGAATGCCGCCGAGAGTTGGCCGAAGTCGCCGATGGTCACGTCGTTGTCTCCGTCGACGTCGCCGTTCAAGAGCGATGTTTGCCATTGCATTCCCTGGTCGGTGATGAGGATGCCGCGGAGGGTTTTGCGAAGCCAATGGCTGCCCTTGACCGAGACGTCGTAGATCCCCCGGCGCAAGGTCGAGTAGGAGAGGAAGCCGTTCTGCGGCCATAGGGTCTGCCCCTCGACGGTCTCACCGTTCTTTGAGAGGCAGACCTCGATGCCTTGTTCGCTGTGGTTGCCGCCATAGGCGTCGAGCCCGACCTGGAGCCGAAGGAGGGCGGTCCCGGCGACGATTTGACCTCGCATCTCGCCGGTGGGGTTGGCCGTGGTTCGCAGCGAGAGGTAGGCCTGCCCAGCCTCTAGCATGGGGAGGACTCCGGCGGGAATTGTGCGGTCCATCAGGGTAAGGGTCGAGCCCATGCCTTCGACGGACTGGAACATGCCGCTGCTCGCGAGGGTCGTGATTAATCCACCCTGCGCGCCGGGGGGTCCTGATCTCAGCTCGAGAGCGATGATCTCGATCGGGAGGATCTGGGGGAAAGCGACGAGCAAGTCCATCGATGACATCGACGGCGTCGTGCGGATCATGGCGACTCCGGATCGGGCGGTGACGGCGCCGGGCATCATCTGGTCGGCGACAAGCTGGGCATAGCGACGCTGGCAAGGGTAATCGGTGTGCTTGCCCCAGACGACATGGGTGTAGCCGGTGATGTCGGAGAGCCCCCAGGATCGGACGACCGTGTAGGACAGGGAAGCGTCGTACTCGTTGGTGTGGTGGAGATGCGGAAAGCTGGCGCCTGCGGGCGCACCGTCGATGTAGGCGCCGGTAGCCTTCAGCAAGGAGCTGGCGGACTTGCCGTAGACGTAGATGTTGGCGTTCGGTCCCTCACCGTGTGGGGAGATGATGTGCTGAGCGGTACCGGTGATATCGACGGTGTCCCAGACGGCCCCGGCGTCCTCGGTGATTGCGCCGCCGGTGACCCAGGCGATACCGCCGCCCAAGGGATGGGCCCCGTCGGCGGCGACTGGTCCGTGGATGCAAGTGAGCGAGAACGCGCCGGGGCCATCCACGCGGACCATTCCGATCGGACCGGCTTGGGCGGCGGCAGCGAGGCCGCAGAAAGTGACGACGAGGCCGGGATCGAGAAGTCCGCGGCGGATACTGGTTCGTTTCATTAGATACCTCCATTGCCCTCATGGGCGAGCTTTCGGCTCGTGAAACGACAGAACCGCGGTACCCGGCAACCGTTGCAGGTCGACAAACAAAAAGTGGGCCGGCTGGCGAGGCCGGCCCTATGGGCTGGAGTGTGATTGAGGAGTGAGGGTCGTGGCAGTCTCCTCGGTTGTGTGGAGGCTAGTTTTCGGGGGTTGCCCCCCATCGAGCGAAACTTCTGGTGACGACTGCGTTCACGAGGAAAGATTTCCCTTTGGCGCAAATGGCGGCCATCGCCTTCCTACCGGTCTGGTGGGTTTCGGCTCGAATTCCGTGAGGTTTGCGCGCGTTGCTTTGCCAGCCGTTACAGCAACCCGACCGGCCTAGGCCTCACGCTCGGCCAGTCTCTTTTCTTGGGCCCTGGCCGCGCGCTCCCAACGCTGGACCGCGCGCATATCGTGGCGGCGCTGTTCCATGGCCTGCTCGATCTTCATGATGAGGATCTCGTAGGTGTCGACGCCCGGCTGGTTTTTCTCGATGTAGTCGTAGGCTCCACGGCGCATGCACTCCACCGCGTTCGCCACGTTGCCGTAGGCAGTCATGACGATCACTTCGGCCAGCAGGTCGACTGTGAAGGCTGCGGTGAGGATTCTCAGCCCCGCTTCTGGGTCCTCGATGCTCATGTCGGTCACGATGACGTCGAAGGGCTCTTCTTTCTTGATGAGCTCGATGCCTTCGTTGGCGGTCTCGGCGGTCGTTACCTCGAAGCCCGCGCGCTCCAGTCGTCGCCTGACCCCGGCGCGAACCTCGTCTTCGTCGTCGATCACCAGGATTCGATACATCGGCCCAAAGTATAGCGTGAAGGCTTTGGCCCATACTGTTCGCATGCGCCAGTTCGCGTCGATGTGCCTGGGCCTCGCCCTCCTCTTCGGCCTCGCCGGCTGTGGCGAGAAGGCCGCCGAAAGCGCGACCGGATCAAAGCCCGGCAAGGCAAAGAACCTGCACATCGCGGTGATTCCCAAAGGCTCGACCCACGAGTTCTGGAAATCGGTCCAAGCGGGCGCCCTCGAAGCGGGCAAGGAGTTCGGGGTCGAAGTGACGTTTAAGGGCCCGATGAAGGAAGATGATCGCGAGAGCCAAATCAAGGTCGTCGAAGACTTCGTCACGGGAGGCGTCGACGGCATCGTCCTCGCTCCGCTGGACGACACTGCCCTCCGCCAGCCCGTCGAAGCCGCGAAGCGAGCCGACATCCCAGTCCTCATCATCGACTCGGCCTTGAAGGACGTCGAGGTGGTCAGCTTCGTCGCCACCGACAACTTCAAGGGTGGGGAAACGGCGGGCCACGAAATGGAGCGGCTCCTCGGTGGCAAGGGCCGCGTGGTCGTGCTGCGCTACCAAGAAGGTTCTGCCTCGACGCGCGAGCGCGAAGACGGCTTCCTTCAGGTGATGCGATCCAACCCAGATATCGTGGTCGTCAGTGAGAACCAGCACGCCGGACCGACGACGGAATCGGCCCAGACCAAAGCGGAAAGCCTCCTCGCGCCACTGAAGCGGCCAGACGGCTCCTTGGACGTCGACGGCATCTTCTGCCCCAACGAGTCCTCCACATTCGGAATGCTTCGCGCACTTCAGTCGAATGGGTGGGCGGGCAAAGTTCGGTTTGTCGGATTCGATGCTTCGACCAAGCTGATCGACGCGCTTCGCGCGGGCGAGATCGACGCGCTCGTCGTCCAGAATCCGCACCGAATGGGCTATCTCGGTGTCAAAACGATCCTCGACAAGATCCAGGGAAGGCCGGTCGAGGCTCGAATCGATACCGGTGCCGCCCTGGTGACCAAGGCAAACATGGATTCCGACGAAATGCGCAAAATCCTGGAGGCGCCCAAGTAGCATGCTGAGGGTCGAATCGATCAACGTCTACTACGGCGCGATCCATGCCCTGATGGACGTCAGTCTGGAAGTCGGCCAAGGGGAAATCGTCTCGATCATCGGCTCTAACGGAGCCGGCAAGAGCACCCTTCTGCGAACCCTGAGCGGCCTCAAAAGAGCCCGAACGGGCTCGATCCAATTCATGGATCAGGACATCTCCGAGACGCAGGCGTGCGATATCGTGTCGATGGGCATCGTTCAATCACCCGAAGGGCGTCGAATCTTCACGAACATGTCGGTGAGCGAGAACCTCCAACTGGGGGCATATATACGCCGGGATGCCGGAGTCGGCAAAGACATGGAGGAAGTGATGCAGCGCTTCCCCCGACTTAAGGAGCGTATCAAGCAAAACGCCGGAACTCTCAGCGGGGGCGAGCAGCAGATGCTGGCGATCGGGCGCGCCTTGATGTGCCGGCCCAAGCTTCTGCTCCTCGACGAGCCTTCGCTGGGGCTCGCGCCGAATCTCGTGACCGAAATCTTCAAGATCATCCTCGACATTAACGCCGAAGGCGTCACCGTCCTCGTCGTCGAGCAGAACGCAAACCGCGCCCTCGACATCGCGCATCGGGCCTACGTCCTGGAGACGGGCCGGATCGTGCTCTCCGATACCGGCAAGGCCTTGCTCACGAATCCCAAGGTGAAAGAAGCGTATCTTGGCGGATAAGCGCTCCCCTCGCCAGAAGTCCACTGCCACCGGGATCCAACTCGTCCCGCTCGAGGCCGGACACATCCCAGCGATCATCGAAATCGAGAAGCAGTCGAACTCCTCGCCGTGGTCCGAACGAAGTTTCGTCAACGAGCTCGATCATCCCTATGGCGTCTTCTTGGTGGCCGTCGCAGACGGCCGGATAGTCGGCTTCGGAGGCGTGTGGATCATGATCGACGAGGCCCACGTAACAACCGTCGCCGTTTCGCCCGACCATCGCCGCCGCGGAATCGGAAAGCGCATCGTCTCCGCCCTTCTCGACGCGGCCCAAGCGCGGGGCACGACCTGTGCCACCCTCGAAGTGAGGGCGAGCAATACTGCGGCCATCGGCCTTTATGAGGACCTCGGCTTCGTGCGATCCGCGGTGCGCAAGCGCTACTACCCGGACAACCGCGAAGATGCGGTCGTGATGTGGAAGCATGACTGATGTACCGCTCTTCGAAGGCCTGGTGCTCGGCATCGAGACCAGTTGCGATGAGACCAGTGCAGCCCTCGTCGAAGGCCGACGAGTCCGGTCGAACGTGGTCAGCAGCCAAGCGAGCCTGCATGAAAAGTGGGGCGGCGTCGTGCCAGAGGCTGCTGCTCGCTCGCATGTCGAATCCATCCTTCCGGTCGTCGAGGAAGCCCTAGAACGGGCCGCCGCCAGCCTTGGCGAGATATCCGGGCTCGCGGTGACGAACCGGCCCGGCCTGATCGGCGGCTTGAGCGTCGGTTTGACCGCGGCTAAGGGCTTCGCCTACGCTTTAGGGCGCCCCTTCGTCGGAGTCCACCACCTGGAGGGCCATCTGATGAGCGTACTGGCGGAGACCGAGGGTTTTCGAGCCGATGTCACCTTCCCGCACCTGGCGCTTATCGTGTCCGGAGGCCACACAGAGATCGTGCTCGTCCACGAGTCTGGCCGATACGAACTGATCGGCCAGACGCTCGACGACGCCGCGGGCGAGGCCTTCGATAAATCGGCCCGGCTTCTCGGCTTGGGATACCCCGGGGGCCGAGCAATCGAACAGGCTGCACTAGAAGGCGACCCCAAACGATATCCGCTCCCCCGAGCCCTGCCCGGCGATCCATTCAATTTCAGCTTCAGCGGTCTCAAGACGGCCGTCCTGCGCCTGGTCGAACGCGAGGGCAACCAGTTGAAGGTCGCCGACGCCGCGGCTTCGGCTCAGGAGGCGATCGTGGGCGTCCTCACCGCCAAGTTCCTCGCCGCCGCCGAAGAGACCGAGAGCCGATGCCTCTCCCTTGTGGGGGGCGTTGCCGCCAACGAGGCCCTTCGAAGCCGGTTGCAGGACGGTTGCTACCGCCGAGGATTAGCGTTCATTTGCCCGCCGCCCGATCTCTGCACGGACAACGCAGCTATGATCGCGCTCGCGGGGAGCCGACGTCTCGCAAGCGGTGAACGCGACGACTGGAACCTCGACGCGCTCAGCTTGGCTAATCTGACCGATCCATAGGTCGCCGCGGATCACCCGGTAGGCCGGGCGGCTCGCCTGTCGGTATGCGCTGGAGTGGTGGATCGCAGGGTAGCCAGGGGCCGCAGTTTCGCGATCGAGCCGCTCCCACGCCTTCCGGTCGATCCGCCCCACCGACCTCCGGCGAAGGTACTCACCCAGCTGCAGCCACTCCCTGCGGAAGTCTGTTACTGGTGGGGAAGAGCCCTCGGCAGAGGCGAAGAATAGGGCCGCCAGAAACTCGGGATCGCCGCCTCGGTCGCGGTACGGCCTCAAGTTAACTCGGAGCCATCGGCCATCGGGGCTGAGCCGAACTACCTCCTGTTCATGGCGTCGGGCGGGGCCGAGCCCGGACCATTCGCGGAGTATCCATGTCCGCACAGACTCGTAGTCGTCGACGGCGTGATCGGCGCCGAGGGCCGCGTGGTAGAGCCACTTATAGGCATCCTCGACGCGCATCGACGGCTCTTCCCTCCATCGAGTCAACGCGAAGGCGAGGAGGTCCGACGGAGGAGCGGTGATTCCGGCGACGAGGAGCGTGAGCAAGGTCATAATCAAGCAAACAGGCCCCGCGACGATCTCGCGGGGCCTGACAAGGAAGTCCTAGAGCCTAGAAGCGATAGCCGAAGTACGCTCCGACACTATTGGCCTTCGCCCCGTCCGCCACATCGCTGAACACGAAGGTCGCTTCGGTAAACATGTTCGGACCGAGTTCGAGGCCGAATCCGAACCGCGCACCGATCGTGGTCTTGGTCGAGTTGATGTCGATGACCGCGATGCCCAGCCCCACGAATCCGTAGCTTCGGGTGCCAAAGTAGGTCTGATTCGCGGAGTACCACTTCTGGTTCAGCATGATCGGGAAGAAGTTGCCCTTCGCCCCGCTACCGCTTTTGCCCAGCCAGTCGATGCTGAGATACGTGTCGGAGTCACGAATGTAGCGGACCGGGAAGTAGTAGTCCACCCCTACTCCGATCAGGGTCTTCGTGATGTCCCGCGTCGCGTCGTCCAACGGGTATCCAAAGCCGACGCGAACCCCGAGGTTCGTCGGCGTAATGTCCTGCGGCTGCGCGCCCGCCATGGTCGCCAATCCTAGACCCGCCGCAAGAATGCAAAGTCGCTTCATGCTAATCCTCCTCGTATGCCTCTTCCTTGACCCAATTCAAATTGAGCGTTCCCCTATTCTACACCTCCCGACGCGTGCGGTCAACGGGAGAAACGAGCCTTTCGCGAGTGTTTCTCACGTCTGAAGCAGGGACGTATGCGCCGGCAGCGGCCCGTGAGCGAGGTGCATCCATAGCCTGTGCAGCACCCACAGACAGTCTGTATCTCGCCTCAGGCGCTCCGGGGGCGCGTCGAGTTCAGCGGTACGGGCCAGCCCGACGAGAACCTCCGCCGCGACCTCGAACTTGTCGACCGCTCCGGTAACGGAAGGATCGACCAGGCCGCCCGCCGATGGCGAGACCCAGTTGACGCCGGGCTGTATCGGCCGGTCCGATTCGACGCATCTTTCCCACCGCGGGAGCACACCCTCGGCCGACATGAGTCTCAACTCGGCCCAGACGAGAGCGGCGCGCGGCGCTGGATGCGCCTCCAGATGCCGAAGCGAGACTTCGAGCAAGTCGAAGAGATCGGGATCGACCTGCCCGGCCTGAGTCACCGTGGCGTACAGTTCGACGAGACCCAGGGCCATGGCGAGCCGCTCGTACTGCGTGCGTAATCCCGGGAACGAGGTGATGGGCTGAGACTGGGTCACGTACCGCCGCCCCCGACCCTCGGAGAGATGCAGGACGGCAAGGGAAAGCGGCTCACTCGCGGCGGCCAGCCTGGAAGCCCCCTTACGTGCTCCCTTGGCCACCGCGTCGAGCCGTCCGTATTCACGCGTGTACAGAATCAGCCTCCGGTCGGCCTCCCCGGAGTCGTAGCGACGAAGCACGACGGCGGTGACGCTGATATCGGCCAGAGGCTAACCCATCTTGAACACGCCTTGGATGAGCCACTCGATCCAGACGAAGTACATGCGGTCGATGAGGAGCGTAAAGCGCGTCATGACCGTGTTGCCGAAGATCGCGCCGAAGCCGATCATCAAGAGCCAGCGCCCCGTGAGCGTGCTCTTCTGCATGAACTTCGTCTTGAAGTCGAAGCTGAATAGGAAGTAGCTGAGCACGGTCAGCATCGTCGTGAGGAAGATGATGTTCCCGAGCATTTGTGATGGGTAAAGCGCGCCCGCCACGGGATCCGTGGGGACGAAGAAGCCGACCTCCGTGTTCGGGACGATGGGCTTCATCGCGGCTTCGATTTGGGGGAGATCGCGCTTCAGCCACGCACCGGCCTCCTGACCCACGACGAGACCGAGGATAATGCCGATCGGGATGCGGCTCATCCAACTGTGCTTGCGGTTGAAGACGAAGTAGCCCATCAGTCCGATCGGCAGCAGGAACACGTAGGGCCAGTAGCCCGCGACGACCCCGGAGGTCTCCGACGCTTCGGCGCCCATCATCTTGCTCCACCACATGTCCTTCAGCGTGACCGTCCAAAGTGCGACCAGAGACCAGCCCGCTGCGAGCCCCACGAAGATGTGCTCCGTCAACCGATAGAACTTGTTCTCCCGGTACAGGATGCTGTAGAGACCAATAGTGGCGATGAGACCGACGGTCAGTTTAATGAACGAATAGTCCATCTAGGCACCTCCCCCGGTCTGGCGCCTGGTGAGCCACATACCGACGTTGCCCATGATGACGAGAACGATGAGGAGTCCCATCGCGGTGTGAAGAGCCAAGTAGTAAGCCATGCCCCTCGCGTAGTTCTGCATACCCTTGAAGCCTTCGATCGAGAGCGAGCGGTACGTTTCCGACTGGCCCGGTTTAATCCCATTCTCCATCAAATGCTCAATTTCGACTGCACCGTTCAGCCCGATGACCACGCCGAAAATCTGGCTCGATCGATAGTAGTTGTTCGTCTCGGGCCCCATGACGCCGGTAACCATGCATCCCAGCTTCGTTCGAAGCGGAACGTCGCCGTAGGTGACCGGAGCGAACTTCAGGCGCTCGACGAGGATGTCGGACGTCTTGGAGGCTGTGACGAGGATATAGAGTCCGATGTCGTCGATGACCTTGAGCTTCTCCATCACCGGCGATTGCCAAACATCGGTCGGCGGCTTGCCGGGCGGCGTGTCTTTCTTGTCGATGGCAGTCCTCAGGTTCGCCATCATCGCCTTCGCCGTGGCTCGACCGTCGGGGAAGAGTCCAAGCGAAACCCAGTCGTTCCAACGCTCATAAGCCCTTTCGCCATTGGCGATCCGCTGAGCGTTGATTCGGGCGATGACGTCGATGGCCACCTGGGGCGCCTGGGGCTCGCCCGAAGCACAAAAGACCGCGAACTTGATGTTGCGGCGCATCAGGATTCGAAGCAGCGCCTCGAACTGGCCGGCACTCTCGCCTCGGGTGGAGTTGGTGACGTCGGACTGAATGAACACCGTGCTCCCTTCCGGGATCGCCATGATCGCCGCGAAGAAGTCTTGGGAACCCGCGCCGGGCTTGTTCGGCAGAGTGAGCCCCATGAACTTCGAGATCAAGACGGAAGCGCTGACCACGATGATCAGGATCAGGTAGACCGTTTGCCTGCTCAGCGACTGGAGCCGCTGACCAAAGCTTCTCGGGGTGGGATCGTTCGTTGCCATTAGCTGTTCAATCCTCCTCGTTCGAGGCTGAGCCAAATACGCATCGCCATCGCGAGGGTCGCGATTCCCAAGCCAAACTTCACGGCCTGGATGCCAGGTGTTTGAAGGTTCGAGTTAATAAACTTGGATATTTCAGAAAGCTTCAGGTTGCCCCCGGCGAAATCGCCGGCCAAGCCGTCCCAGGCGCTGACAACTACTCCCATGAGCGAAAGCATCACGATCAATGCTGTCGAGAGCAAAATCGTCGATTCGACCGATCGAATACGAAAAGCGCGATAGGCGGCCGACAGGATGAAGAACGCGATGAGAGAGAACATCGCCGCGTCCATGTTCTGCAGCATGCCGTCGAAGAGGAGATCACGGCCCCGGTTCCAGAATCCCGGGCTCAGCGCCGTGACGGCTGCCGTTCTGTTTTGCTCGTCCATCCAGTCCGCGTAGCCAAAGATGGCCATCAAAACGATGCTGGCAAAAAGGACGACGCTGAATGACCAATCCTGCTGCCTCTTCAGAATCCGCTTGCCGTGCACCGAGACGATCGAATAGATGCCGAGACCGAGCAGGAAGGCGGTAAGAACGTTCGAGAAGTCGGCAACCACGGAGGTAACGTCCTTCAAGAAGATCGCAACCTTCTCCGACGCGTTTCTCCCCTCGGTGACCGCGTCAGGCGCGGTCGGCCAGAACGTGCTCGCCATCCAGAAGCCGCCTGCCACGAACGTCGCGAGTGCCACCAGGGGCCGACGCAGGCGGGTCGGGGCGAACATCAGCGCGATCATGATGCCGATGCCGACGAGGAGGGCGATCACGACTTTGGTCAGCAGGGCGGGGGAGCCGGGAGCCCCGTTCCAAAAGTTGTACTCGGGAGTCTCTGCTTGAGCGAGGAAAAGCCAGTTCACTTCGCTTCCTTCTCCTGGTCGACTTCCGGATGGAAGATTCGGTAGATAAGCCGTTCTTCTCGCTTGAGATAGCGCATCTTGCCCGACTCTTCGTCCTTGAGCATCTTGGGTTGTTCGATCGAGTTCGTGATGAACCCGCCAATGATCAAACCGATCACAGCGATCTTGCACCAGTCTTGACCGACCAAACTTCCGACGAGCACCGGCTCGCGGCTGAGATAGGCGCTCGCTGCGTAAAACTCGTCGCCGATGAGCACATAGTCGCAGGCGGCGATGAAGAATGGAGTTTGGGTCGTTTCCGTGGATGAAGCCACCTGGATGGCTCCGATGGAGTTTGCCGTCTCCGCGAAGATCAGCGATTCGGCGAAGAACTCACCCAGAAAAAAGGTCGCCGCGGTCTGCTCGCGATGGATGATGCCGGAGACGCCCGCAGCGAAGGCGAATTGGCGGTCCGACACGAACCGAACCGAGTCCGGATCGTAGCGGTCACCGAGGCCTTCCTTTTGGTAGACGTCGCTGATGATCTCCTGCGCGACCGTGTAGACCGCCGGGTTGGCGATGCAGATCCGGATCGGATTCGCGAACCGGGCCGCCGTTCGGGTGACGTAAGCGAAGATGTTGAGGGCCTGGATCGAGATGGCGTTCAGATCACCGATGCCGGGCACCATCAAGACGGGTTTGCCCATCTCGGTCGATCGTCCGATCGCCTCGTCGATCGCGTTCAAGCCGGCGATTCGCCGAATATAAAGCTCCTTGGTCCCCTTGGCGCGCTTGATGTTGAGGAGGATCATGAAGATCATTCCCAGCAAGAAGACCATCTGGATCCAGCCCGTGTCTTTCCACTGCATTAGGCTGCGTCCTCCTTCGGCGGCTTCATCGCCGCCTCCTCGATACGTTGGATAAGCCGTTCGACCTGCACACGCTTAGTGAGAAGACGGCTGTAATCGTTGATCGCGTCGAATCCGAACAGAGGAACCAGAAATGGCGCGAATGCCAGGGCGGCGTGCGCGGCCACGTTCGCGACGGGCTTGTGCAGCTCGAGGAACAGGACGGCTGGAACCGTCATCCCGCGCCTCGTGACTTCGTTGGCCGCTCGCTCGACGAGCTGCTCGACCTCCTCCTCCGTCAACTCACGCTCCCAAAACTCGTTCATCGGTCCCCTGAAGTTGGCGCATTTTAGCCAAAACCCCGCGTGCGCTGCCTAGTGCCTGAACAACGGACGAGCGCATTCATTCCAGAGAACGCGATTCCGCAGGCCGACGAAGAGAAAAATCTCGCAAAAGAGGTTTATATAGCGAGCCGGTTTTGCGTTCTAATCCTTGGCAATGGAAATCGGTCGTGATTTCATGGTCGACGCGGTGGGCAACGAGTCCAGGCCCCTCGGAGCGCACGAACGGCGCCTCAAGAAGCTTTTCGGGGACGCGTTTCCGAGAGCTTCGGTCCCGATGCCGACGGGATACTTCCCACTCCCGGTCGATCCGCAACTCGCCATTCTGGTCAAGCAGGTCCAGGACCGGCTGACCGCCGATCCCGCCGAGGGATTCAAAGACTACGAGTCCCTGCTGGTGCTCGCCGAGCAGATTCTCGCCGAAGGTCTGCACTATCCGACATGCATCAACCTGTTGGCCATCAGGTTCGCCTTGAGGCACGACCCCTTGGAACTCCAAAAGCGAGGCGAAGAGTTGCTCTCGCTAATGGCCGGCCACTTGAACGGTCAACCCCCGGATCAGTTGCTCGCCCTGGATGGGACCATCGAGGCTCAACATCTGGTTCATTATGCTTGCCGACTCCAGAACAACCTCGCTGGATATGCTTACGCGGCAGGAGATCTGGAGGTCGCCCGCGAATGCCTGGCGAACGTGATCGCATTACAAGAAATCGATCCCTCTACCCCTGAACTCGTGAAGATCGACCGGCGATATTCGCTGGCCGGAGTATTGCTGGAGGAGGCCTTCCACCACTTCGAGAAGTCCCTTCTCGCCGACCAGACTTTGGGCGCGGGCCGGTTCGCCGAGAATGCCGACGATCACCCGCTGCTCCATGCCATGATGGCCGTATTCGTAAGCCGGACCACAGGAGGCAGAAACAAGTGAAGCGAGCCAATCGAGTTCTCCTCGTCCTATTGGTCATCGCCTGCCTACTGACACCCGCGCTGGGGATCAGGCATGAGATCGGCCCGAAATGCAGTGCCTCGAATCCCGAGGCTCTTCGACAAGAACTGGGACCGTAGGCCATGCGGAATTCGGTTCCCCCCGCCAACGATCGGTCGGCAGAAGTCGCGCAACTTCTCCTCTCACCTCAGATGTTGCCGCAGGTGCTCCGAACCATTCAGAGATGGATCGAGGATCGGGAAGATGCGAACGATGTTCTGGCTGTTTTGGTCGAGAAGGTCGCCCGGACGTATCGTGGTGACCTGGCGAACCGCGAAGAGTTGTTCAAGGTCGCTCGCGAAGCCGCTCGCACACTGTCCATAGACGAGATTCGTCGTAGGGCTGCCCAGAAGCGGGGCGGGGGTATCGTCGGCGTACCGCTTGCCGAAGACTTCGTCGGCGTTTATCTGCAGCGTCACGCTGAGCTGGAGGCCGATTGGATCGAGTCCATCATCAGTCGGCTACCCGAAGATCTGATCGAAATCACCCGCCTCTACGTGTTTCAAGGCGAAGAACTTACCACCGCGATTCGCTTCGTTTTTGATCCGATAGACGAACAGAAACTCAGCGTCATTCGGGCGCGCTGGTACCATCACGTGCGACTGCTTCAACCGCTCGTGGATCGGAAGTAGCGTCTTCCTGTGCGGCTTCGGCTCGGTAGCGTTCTACAAGGTCTATGACCTCGTCGCGATTGCCGGAGAATCGCAGGGTCACGCCGCGAAACGGGTCGAGGCGATGGTCCGCCTTGGCCAACGGCGATAGCTTTACTCCATGCGTGCCGATGTCCACTCGCCGCACCGAGGCCCAGTCGATGGCCGTCTTGCTCAGGCCGACCCGGGCGCTCGCCCCGGACTTATCGACCCGGTAGTGTATGGGGAGGAACATCTCGGCGGTGGAGAGCAAGATCGCCAAGCACCCGATCAGGCCGAGCACGACCTGGTGGAACAGGACGATCCCCACGAGGCCCGCAGCAAGTGCCACCGTGAACACCAGCCATCTCTTGCCCGGCCGTTCGGCACCGAGGTCGACCTTCCAAGCCAGGGAATCAGGGTCTTCGCGGGCGGTCATGCGTGGGTAGGAGTCTATCCGATGAACCCCCGAGGGCTCTCAGGACACATACTGTGTAGAAGCGCCGACATGCTGCCCAATTCGAAGAGGCCTGGCCGGCCCACCGCGGCCGACTTGGAAAGCATCGTTCGTCAGCACTATGACGACGTCTGGCGGTTCTGTGCGCGGCGCTTAGGCCCCGATCTGGCCTCCGATGCCGCACAGGAGACATTCGTGACGGCACAGAAGAGATTGAAGGACTTCGAGGGACGATCCGAACTGCGGACTTGGCTGTTCGGCATCGCCCTCAACCATTGCCGGAATCTCGCCCGCAAGCGAAGGCCCGAGGTTCCGGTCGACTGGCTGCTGGAAACATACGGGGAACCGATCCACGACGGCATCGATCAATCGATCGTCGACCGGGAGTCTCTGCGCTGCGCGCTCTCTAACCTGTCGACCGAGCATCGGGAGGTTGTTCTGCTTCACGAAATCGATGGCCTCACCTATCAAGAGGCCGCCGACCTGCTCGGAATTCCGGTTGGGACCGTCAAGAGCCGATTGCACCATGCGTTCTTGAATCTTCGAACGGCGCTGCGAGGCGTCGAGGAGGCGTGGCGATGAGCGTGCGTGAAGACCTGAAAGCCTATGTCGATCGGGAATTGCCGCCCGACCGCAGGGCCGAAGTGGAGGCCGCCATCGACTCCGACCCCATGCTGAGAGCGGAGGTCGATGAAATCCGCGGCCTGACTCGCGCGGTGCAAGCGTTTGCCACGACTCCCCAGCCGGTCGGGCTGGATCGGACCCTCAGGGCTTTGCAGCGACGCCCCTGGTGGTCCCCTGCAGGCGCACAAGGTCGTCTGGCATGGGGTGCGGCAGCCGCCGTGCTCATCGTCGTCGCGTTCGCGAACCTTCTTCCCCGTGAGGGCACTCGCGACGTGGCGACAATGAGCGAAACCGCCAGTTGGAGCCGGCAGCCTGCTGCCGAACGCGCTCCTGCCGCAGGCGAGGCCGAAGCAAAGCCCGAATCCTTTACTGGCGCACCTCCAGCGGCGGCGCCTTCATCCGCATCCCGAAAGGCCCCCGCCGACACCGATGCAAATCTCTCCCGACCCATGGAGAGCCCGGACACGGCCGGCGGGGCCATGCCGGCCACCGCGGACAAGTCCGTGACTCAGGGAGCGACCGAGGCGTACGTCAACAAATCCACGGCGCTCGACATACCTGACAACACCTTCGTCCGGTTCCGAGTCGCGAACCCGGAACGGGCCGAAGCTGACCTGCAGGCCGTGGCGGCGCCCTTGGGCGGACATGCCATTCGGAACGATGGAGAAGTCCTGGTCGAGATTCCCAAGAATCGCCTCGAGGACGCCCTGCGAGAGATGCGCCGGGTTGGCAGCGTGGTGGAAGTACCCCTCGACGAGTCCAAGGCAAAGGCTGTGCCCAGCCGCGCTGGGACGGACCTCGCCGAAGGGACGGTTACGATCACCGCCCAGATCGAACCCGAGTCGGGTCCGAGAACCTCCGAAGTCGAAGTGACGAATGGCCGGCTTTGGGTCCTCGCCGCCCTCGTAGGCCTCGCCCTCGTGGCCCTGGCCGGTCTTGCGTGGTCCTTGCGGAAGCGGTTCGGTTAGCCCGCTCCGCGGAGAGGAGCGCGGCGCCTATCCGACCGTGATCGGCAGTCGACCTGCTTGGACTTGGACCCAGTCGCCCTTGCGCGAGAGGACCGATGCGCCGGTCACCTTGGACTTCCCGGCCGGTATCCATAGTCGCTTCCCTTCGAATCCATAGGGCACCCGGAGGGTCCATTGTTGCTCGCCCGCCGCGTCGACCACGGCCCGTGCGAAATCGAGAGCCTTCGTCGAGCCGGTCAGGGCCAGCGCTCGCGCGAATAGACTGGCGGGCAGAATCCGCTCGGCATAAAGGGCCAGGCCCAGGTAAGCGTTCATCGCGGCCTCGCCTTTCTTACCCATCAGCTCGAGGTTCGGCCCGTTCGTTGCCACAGCGCGGATCAGCGGATCGCTCTTTGACTTGAGGTACTGCTCCAGGCCCGCCGTCGTCACGCCCAGCGCGTCGCCGCGCTGAAGACGCTGGACCACCAAGTCCTCGAACAGCCAGCGCAGGTAAAGTCGTTCGCCGAGGTCTCCGTTGGCCCAATCCTCCGGTTTGGAGAACGGCCCGATCGGCGGGAGGGTGGCGTGGCCATACTCGTGGGCGATTTCCCGCAGCATTTCCACCCGGTCCTTCGTGAAGGTCGGCATGTCGTAGATGTAAATCGTGTTGACCTTCTGGCTGACGGCCCGCCCCGTCCCTTCGTCGATGTAACGATCCTCGCCGAATCGCTGCTCTCCGCCGGAGTCGCCGCCGTCGCAGAGATAGAGGTGAACCTGCCGCGAAGCGTAGGCCTCAGAATGGTCGATTTTCAGGCGATTGCGATTGTAGGACCAGAGCCGTAGCAGAACCTGCACGATGCCTGGCGCTGGGTCGTTGGTCGGTCGCCGGGTCTGCGAATAGCAGAGGAATCTCAGTTCGCTCTTACCTGGATTCTTTTGAGAGGGCACATATCCGGCGGTGAGGTAGTCGAACGACCATTGGCGATACTTCGGAGCGGTTTTCGGCGCGTCCAGCATCGGCTGAATCATGACCACGAGGCCCGATTCTTGCCCCCGTTCGTCGCGCAGCTTGATCGCTTCGGTGAGTTGGGCGCGGTCTTGATCGACGGGCATCGCCCATGCGAGCACGGTGACGAGAATCGCGACCATCGCCCTGATTCTGACAGCATTCCTCCCTAGGGAAGCGGAAGGGAGGAGCGGCGAAGCCGGTCGAGGCTCGGGATACCCTCGCGACGGAGCCGCTCCGCGAGTTCGCCGATCATCCGCGCGATCGCGCCCGGACCCTGGTAGACCCACCCCGTGTAGATCTGGCACAAGTGAGCCCCCAGTGCGATGCGTCGGTGAATGTCGTCACCGTCGAAAATGCCACCGACGCCGATCAGCACCAACTCGGGCTCGCAGGACTGCGCCAAATACTGCAGGGTCAGGCTCGCCAGTTCGGCTACCGGCCGCCCCGAGAGCCCACCTTCGATTGCCGGATCGCGGTTCAGCATGCTTCGGTCCACCGTTGTGTTCGTCGCGATGAGGCCGGTTAGGCGCGCATCGTGGGCGACCGCCACCACGTCGTCGAGTTCGCCCAACGTGAGGTCGGGCGCGACCTTTACGAACAGCGGCTTGTCCGGATCGGATGCCCGCAATCCGGCGACAATCTCGAAGAGCGCTTCCCGGCCTTGGAGCGAGCGCAGTCCGGGCGTATTCGGAGAAGAAACGTTGATCGCCACGTAATCGGCCAACGCCGAGAGGCGGCCGAAGGAGTACGCATAGTCCGAGGCCGCCTCTTCGAGCGGCGTGGTCTTCGATTTGCCCAGATTCACGCCGATAGGAATCCGCCGCTCGCGAGACTCTTTGAGTCGAGACGCCACCCTGTCCGCGCCATCGTTGTTGAATCCCATCCGGTTGATCAGGGCACCCTCGCGGGGTAACCGAAAGAGCCGCGGCTTTGGATTTCCCGGCTGCGCGTTTTGCGTGACCGTCCCAATCTCGGCGAAGCCGAAGCCCAGGTCGCTCCATCGCCCAGCCGCCACGCCATTCTTGTCGAACCCCGCCGCCAGGCCGACCGGATTCGGGAAGTGGACACCAAAGAGCGTTTGCCCGAGCCCCTCCGAATCGCGCAGGTCGACGCGCACGAGACCCCGTCGAATTGCCGCGAGCGCCAAGTTGTGAGCGGTCTCTGGCGGCAACTTCAAGAGGAGCCGATGTAGGAAGCCGCCAGACGACATTCCGCGCTCCTACTTGCCGAAACCCGTAGGCAGGTCCATCTTCAGTACCTTCACGAGGAATGCGTACATATCCGCATACTCGTCGATCACCATCTGCATGGGCTTGCCACCTCCGTGCCCCGCCCGAGTTTCGACCCTTATCAGGATCGGGTTTGGGCTCGTTTGCGCAGCTTGCATCGCCGCAGTGTACTTGTAGCTGTGCAGGGGAACCACGCGATCATCATGGTCACCGGTCGTTACCAATACCGGCGGGTAGGCTGTTTGCTTCACATTATGATAAGGCGAGTATTTATGGAGCACCGCCGCATACTTGGGATCTTGAGGTGAGCCGTAATCCGATTCCCAAGCCCATCCGATCGTGAACTTGTTAAACCGCATCATATCCATCACTCCCACACCGGGAAGCGCCGCTCCGAACAGGTCCGGTCGCTGATTCACGACGGCGCCAACCAGGAGGCCACCATTCGAACCGCCTTCGATCGCAAGTTTCGGCGTCGAGGTGTATTTGTTAGCGATCAGCCATTCGGCGGCGGCAATGAAGTCGTCGAAGACGTTCTGCTTGTTAAGGAGTCGACCCGCATCGTGCCAGGCTTTGCCATACTCTCCGCCCCCGCGCAGGTTCGCCAGACAATACACACCTCCCATTTCCATCCACACGAGGTTGATGACCGAGAAGTAGGGCGACATCGAAGCATTGAATCCACCGTAGCCAGTTAGCAAGGTCGGGTTGCTTCCGTCGAGCTTTACACCCTTGCGTGCCACGATGAACATCGGCACGCGCGTACCATCCTTGCTCTTGTAGAATACTTGCTTGGTTTCGTACCCTGCAGGATCGAAGGCGACGGTCGGCTTCTTGAAGACCGAACTCCTGGATGTGGGCACATCGAAGCGATAGATCGTGTTCGGCATCGTAAAGCCGGTGAATGCATAGAAAGTCTCCTTGTCCGTGCGTTTTCCACCGAAGCCGTTCGCACTGCCGATGCCTGGTAGCTGGACTTCACGCAGCGTTTTACCGGTCGCAGAATGAATTCGTACGAGGCTCTTGGCGTCCTTTAAGTACGATGCGAAGAACCGATTCCCTACCATCGAAGCGGACTCGAGGACCTGCTTCTGCTCAGCGATCACCGTCTTCAGTACTGTGGGTTTTCGAATGTCCACCGCGACGACTTTCGCGTTGGGCGCATCCTTGTCGGTCAGAAACCAGAAGACAGGACCGTCGTTGTCGATGAACTCGTAGCGAGCATCGTGCTTGGTCAGCAGCTCGCGAACACGCAGGCTCTTATCTCGTAGGTCCTTGTAGAAGACTCGTGTCTTCGGGTCCGTACCTTGCCAGACGGTGATGATCAGATACCGTCCATCGTCCGTTGCCGTGCCGTCGAAGCCCCACTCTTTCTCGTCGGGTCTCTGAAAGACGATCTGGTCCATCGATTGGAGAGTTCCGAGACGATGATAGTAGAGTTTCTGGTAGTAATTCGTATCGGCGAGAGCCTTACCGTCGGCAGGCTTGTCGTAACGACTGTAATAGAAGCCCTTGCCGTCCTTGCTCCACGAGCAGCCGGAGAATTTGCTCCATTCGATCTTATCCGGCAAATCCTTACCCGTCTTCACATCTCTGACACGCCACTCCTGCCAGTCCGAGCCGCCGCTCTGTACATAGTAGGCAAGGTGTTTGCCGTCGGGGCTCGGCGTGTAGCCGCCCGTCGCCACCGTTCCATCTTTACTCAGCGTGTTCGGATCGAGGAGGAGGCGTGGTGTGGCGTTCAGGGAGTCTGCAACATAGAGGGGAGGCTGGGCTTGCAAGCCGCTGTTGCGCGTAAAGAAGTACTTGCCACCTTCCTTGATCGGTAGGCCGAATCGCACGAAGTTCCAAAGTTTCTTGATGCGGGTTCCGATGATCTCGCGCTCGGGAATCTTCTCAAGGAAGGCGAAGGTCAATTGGTTCTGGGCGGCAACCCATTTCTTCACTTCGTCGGAATCCATCGCTTCCAGCCAGCGATAGGGATCGGGGACCTGCACTCCTCCGTACTTTTCGACGACTTCTTCGCGGCGGGTGGGTGGGTAGTCCATCTTGACCTGGTCGCCCGAGAGCGCGAGCGAAAGCATTTGGAGCCAAAGCATAGCCGAGGTTCTACCCGACGACTGGCGCGACCGACGCGTGCGCGTGACATACTCGCCGCATGAAGCCCGTCCTGATCGTACTCGGAATCGTAGTCGTCCTCTGCTGCGCGGGCGGCCTCATCTCCTTCTTTTGGATCAAGGGGAACGTCGACTCGATACTCGCCGGAGCAACCACGTTCGGAAACGAATCGACGTCTGCGATCGCCACCAACTGGGATCCCGGCGCGCTGCGAGATCGTGCCGACCCGAGCATGACCGATACCGACATTCAGAGCTTCTGCAAGACCGCCAGAGAGGGGCTCGGCAAGACGACCTCCTTCACGGGAAAGGCCGACATGAAGGTCGAGAGCAAGACTAGCAGCGACACGGGAACGTACACCCAAGTCCCTTACCGAGCCGACCTCACTTGCGAAAAGGGGAAAGCCCTGCTGCGACTCGAACTCATCAAGCGCGGTGAGACCTGGAAGATTCTCTCGATCGACGTCCAGCCGAACTGACTTTGCCCCTGGCCGCCGATCATGTGAAGGCTCTGGCTCTCGCCGAGGGCCAGGACGCCTCAGCCCGCGCAATCGAAAGGGTTGCCCGCGAGACGAGCCCGGAAACGGCACGTTGGGCCTTCGAGCAGTGGGACCTCCGTCGACGCGCCGAGCGGAAGTTCGCCCTCGCCCGAGAAATGCTCTTCACCCGCGAGGCCCTCGAGCAGGCCAATCACGAAGCGATCGCCGCTTACCACGCTTCCCGCTTTCCCGAAGGTGCGAAGGTCGCAGACCTGACCTGCGGTATCGGCGCCGACCTCATCGCGCTCGCCCGGCGCGGGCCTGCCGTCGGATTCGAGATCGACCCCGAGCGCGCCGCTTACGCGCGCCATAACCTCGCCGTCTCTGGTCTGCATGCCGAAGTCAAGGAGGAGAATGCCCTCGATCACCTGGACGACTTCGACTACGCCCTCGCCGATCCCGGCCGCCGGAGGGAAGGCCGACGCGTTTCAAGCCTCGATGACTACCAGCCCGATCCGCTCGAGATCGCGGAGCGGTGCCGTGAGAAGCGCCTCGTGGGCATCGAGGGCTCTCCGATGCTAACCGACGAGGACTTGCTGCGCCTGGGCGGATGTGTGGAGTTCGTCTCGTTCGGCAACGAATGCCGGGAAGCCCTCCTTTGGATAGGGCGCAAGGCAGAGAACGGAGTCTGGGCGGTTCGAGCCGGCGACGGTCAGCGCCTCGCCCGATCTCCGATGCCGAATCTCTCGCAGTCGGCACTCGCGTTTCTCTACGAGGCCGATCCCGCCGCGATCCGCGCGCATGCCCTCGGTGCGCTGGCCCAGACCCACCGCCTCCTCGCGCTCGGCGACTCGAACGGCTACCTCACCGGCGAAGAGGCGGTCGCGAGCCCTTGGCTGACGGGCTACCGCGTACTCGGCGAATTCCCACTTCGCGAGAGTGCGCTGCGCAGCGCGGTGCGGGATCTGCAGGGCACGGTCGAGATCGTCAAGAGCCGGGCGAAGGGCGTGGATGTGGATCGGTGGCGCAAGCTCCTCACCGGCCCGGGCGAACGCTGCCTTATCCTCGCCGCCTATCCGATCGGCGCGCGCATTCGCGCCGTCTTGCTGGCACCCCTCACCGCGCCTTGAGACTATTCGAGGCCTTCGAGCACCGCGCCGAGCAACTCGTGGTACCAGAAGTACATCAGGATCGCCAAGATGATCCCGGAAGTGACGGCGCACCCGAGCAGGCCCCAGCATCCTCCTCGGACCTTGGCGTAGGTCTGCGCCGCCTCGTATTCCCCACGCGAGACGTCTGCCAGACGCTGCAGCGCGCCCGGCAGATCGCCGATCAACTCGCCGGTCGCTAGGATCGAGGCGTACTCCTGTGGGAAGAGACCCGATTGGTGAGCGGCGTCCGACAGCTTGCTGCCGTCCCCCATTCGCCGACCGGTTTCGATCAGCTTCTCCCGCATCTCGAGGTTCGGCACCGCATCCGCGGCAAGCGCCCACGACCGGGCCGGCGAGAGTCCCGAGCGCGAGAGGCGGCTCAAGGTCTGGGTAAAGGTCGTCACGGATTCATGCCGGGCACGCGCGCCAAAGACCGGCCAGCGTAGACCCAACCGGTGCCTCGTCGCCTCGAAGCGACGCGAGCTCAGCAGATGGCGGAGGTAGAACGTTCCGCCGATGGCAAGCACGGCGAAGGGGCCCCATGGCCAGATCAGTTTCTGGAGATACGACTGTCGCAGCGCCTCACCGTATGATCCGGTCCCGCCACTCGAATCCACCGCGCGCCAGGTAGCGAGCATTGCCCGGGTGGCAAGCAAGACGACCGGGATCGAGATCGCCGCGTTGATGCCGATCAGCCAGACGTACCAGAACGAGCGCTTAAACTTGTGCGCTCGGCCCGCCTGATCCGACACTTCCAGCAGCGCATCCGGGAGGAACCCGCCCACTTCGCCGGCCCGCACCATCCCGACCGCGCTCGCCGGGAAGAGATCGGGGTACCGGGCCATGGTGTCGCTCAGTGAGCGCCCCCGCTCGGCGCCCTTTCCCATCTCGACGAGGGCCTGTCGCAGGTCCTCGTGCTGAAGGTGCCTCGCCACGGTCTGGCACGCTTCCGCCGGTGAGATCCCCGCCCGCACCTGCTCGGAAATCTGAGCAAAGACGAAAAATCGGTCCTTATCGCTCGCCGGCTTTGTTTCGATCGGGGGTCCCGACGAAGATGGCTGCGCCGTGGGGGCCGGGAGCAGGGCATTTGTGACCGGGCCCGCCAGATGAATCGGCGGAGGCGCCGGGCCGAGATCGCCGAGCGCTTCGAGGGCCGACAGGCGGTAACCGCGCTCTCGCAGCAGATAGGCCGCCTGGTCCAAGTCGCTGGCCTGCAGGCTTCCCTCGATCGCCTGGCCCTGCCGGTCGACCCCCCTATAGTGAAAGAGCGGCATCTTCGTAGAGCAGGACGGACGCGCGCTGGTCTTCGGTTTGCGCGAGAAGGACCTTGAGGGGCGGTAGGCCCGGAAGAACGAATCCCGGGTTGAGATCGTGCAGCGGCTGAAGTACGAAGCGGCGCTCGGCAAGGCGCGGATGGGGCACGCGAAGACTGGGGTGGGCCGCTGAGTCGTCCGCATAGAAGGAGTACACGGCGCTCCCGTAGGCGACGAGGTCAAGATCGATCTCGCGGGGTCCGTTACGGTCGCGGGCGAGTCGTCCGACGCGGTTCTCGATTCCCTTCAGGGCGGCGAGAAGCGCGCGGGGCGAAAGACTGGTCTCGGCGAGCATTACTCCATTGAGGAAGGCTGGCTGGTCCACCACATACATGGGAGCGGTCTCGTAGACGGGGCTGATGCGAGGCCTGGATGCTCCGAAGAGGGGACCGAGTTCGGCCATCGCCTCGGCGAGGTGCCGAACTCGGTCCCCCATGTTCGACCCGAACGCGATCGCGACCCGGACCACGGGGGACTTTTACCAGAATGGGGCTAGCGGAATGTGACCCAGACGCGATCGACGGACTGGCGGAAGGGGTTCCGTTCGAGCGTGTGGAAGAAGAGGTTGACCAGCCCGCCGGGCAGGATGAACCGGCGAACATTGCCGGTGAGGGTCAAAGTGCGGGTCGTTTCCGTGGTGGTCCAGTTATAGGCGCCGAGGTCGACGAAGTTACCGCTGCCGTTCCTGGCCTGGACGGCCATTCGGGTTGCACGCGAGGAAAAGCCCTCCATTCGGATTTCCATCCTCGAGTAGTTGCCGAGCATCAAGAGGGGGTTCTCGCAAAATACCGCGAAGCCGCTGGCGTGCCAGACGCTGTTGAACGGGATGGAGCGCTTGACGAACCGAACGTTGTCCGAGAGGAGCAGACATCCTGGGAGGTTTGCTTCGACGGTTGTCGGATCGGCGGGGACGATCAAGGCGGGCAAGGCGGTTACGTTGGCTTGGGCGGTGACGACGGCAAAGGCGATGGCGGCGATGAGCGCGAGTTTCTTCATAGTGTTTCTCCTGCGGTGAGTCATGTCGCTGCGCGACGGGACTATGACTGCGGGAGGAGCAGAACCCGACGACGCCGACGGGCCCCTTGACTCAGGCCGGAAGACACCTAACTTTCGCCAGGAAGCGTTGGCGTCTCTCGCAGTTGGACCGGCTCTGGTCGCGAACGCGCCCGCATGCGAAGGTTCAGGCACTCGACCGCCAGCGAGAAGGCCATAGCAAAGTAGGTGTAGCCCTTCGGAATGTGTTGGCCGAGGCCCTCGGCGACCAAGTTTGCGCCGATGAGGATAAGAAAGGAAAGCGCAAGCATCTTGACGCTCGGATGCTTCTCGACAAAGTCGCTCACCGGCCCCACGAACCAGAGCATAAAAGCCATCGAGCCGATCACGGCGGCGATCATCACCTCCACCCAATCGACCATCCCCACTGCCGTAATGACGGAGTCGATCGAGAAGACGAGGTCGATAACGAGGATCTGGGCGATAACCGCTGCCATCGAAGGGATCGCCTTGGCCGATCGTGTCTCGCCCTCGACGCCCTCCAGCTTGTGATGAATCTCCATCGTCGCCTTCGCGATTAAGAACGCGCCGCCGAGAAGGAGCACGAGGTCGCGCCCGGAGAACGAATGCCCGAGCAGCGAGAACAGCGGGTGCTTCAGCGAAGCGATCCAGCCGATCATCATCAGGAAGATGATCCGAGTGATGAGCGCTAGGGCGAGCCCCATTGTTCGGGCGCGCTTGCGATCCTCTTGGGGCAGCTTGTTGGCCAGGATCGAGATGAAGACGATATTGTCGATGCCGAGGACGATCTCCAGGAGCAGGAGGGTGCCGAACCCGATCCAGGCCTGGGGATTGCTCAGCAGTTCCATCATGATTACAGGCTAGATCGCGTACAGGTGCCGGTACTTGGCGGTGAGCCCTTCGAGGTAATCCTCGGCGCTCATCGGCTTGCCCGTCACGCGCTGGATGAGTTCCTTAGGCGTGTACTTGCGGCCCTGGCTGTAGATTTTCTCCTTCAGCCAGCCGTGGATCGGAGCGAACTCACCCTTGCCAATCAGCTCGTCGGTGTTCGGGATATCCCTTTGGAGGGTGTGCCAGATCTGGTAGCTGAGCAGGTTGCCCATCGAGTAGGTGGGGAAGTAACCGATCGAACCCATCGACCAGTGGACATCCTGAAGGCATCCTTCGGCGTCTTTGCGGGGGGTGATGCCCAGGTACTGGCGGTATTTCTCGTTCCAGGCGTCGGGCATATCGGCCACCTTCATCGCTCCCGTCAGCACGTCGCACTCGATTTCGAAGCGGACCATGATGTGGAGGTTGTAGGTGACCTCGTCGGCCTCTACCCGAATGAACGAGGGCTCCACTTTGTTGACCGCCCGGTAGAACGTGTGGGGGCTAAAGGCGGCGAGTTGCGGGAAGAGGGCCTCGAGTTCGTGCAGGAAGTACCGCCAGAACGCCTCGCTGCGCCCGACGATGTTCTCCCAGAGCCGCGATTGGCTTTCATGAACGCCTAGCGATACCCCGCCCGCCAGAGGGGTTCGATCCCATTCGGAGGGTGAGCCCTGCTCGTACATCGCATGCCCCGCCTCGTGCAGGCTCCCGAAGATCGCGGAGCCGATATAGTCCTTATAGCGGGTGGTGATGCGGATGTCGCCCACGGACCAGCCCGTGCAGAACGGGTGTGGCGCCGTGTCTTGCCGACCTCGCTTCATGTCGTAGCCGACCTTCGCCACGATCCGCTCGGTGAACTCCCTTTGCCGGTCGACCGACCACTCGCCGTAGAGGAGGTGGTCGTCGATCGTCTTCCCGTTCTCGACGATGTCCTTCACCAGCGCCACGATCGGCGCTTTGATGTCTTCGAACATCCGGCGGCAGTCCGCGGCGGTCGCGCCTTCCTCGTATTGATCGAGGAGAGCGTCGTAGATATGATCCTTGTAGCCCAGGTATTCCGCTTCCTGTCGCACGATTTCGAACATCCGCTCCAGCGTCCCCTGGAATCCCTTGAAGTTCGACTCCTTGCGGGCGCGAACCCATTCCTCGTGCGCGATCGAAGCCAGACGCGACTTCTCCTCGACGAGAGAGGCGGGGATCTTCGTGCGAAGATCCAAATCGCGTTGGGCAACGCGAATGAGCGCGGCCTGGTCGCTGCCAGGTTCAGCCTCGGCGCGAGCCTTCTCGAGAAGCGCGCGAGTCTCGTCGGCAACCATGGTCTCATGTGCCAAGCGGCTGAGGATTCCTACGTGGGCGGCGCGCGCCTCGGCCCCGCCGGGCGGCATATAGGTTTGCTGGTCCCATTCCATGATCCCGGAGGCGGCGAGGAGGGCATCGACGTCGGCCAGCCGGGTGAGAAGAGCATCATAGGAAGACATCGTGGCGCGCATTGTACCGGGAAGCCGATGTCGGGTTGGCTGATGCACCGCCGCGAGCCGGATCCCTCCGGGAAACACCTCTCCACGCCAGCTGTTCGGTGACATGACATCCTTGACAGGTGTTGCATGCCTCCACCCTTGGGGTGGAGGCTGATGAAGCATCAGGACTTGGCCGCATAGCACTACGAGTCGCCGTCATTCCGACCGGAGCGAAGCGGAGCGGAGGAATCGTCGCGCTTCGATGCGGGAAGGAGCAGGACGATCCCTCGGCCGCAAGCATTGCACCTCTCCACGCAGTGGGGCGGTCGCTGAGCGCCAGCGAAGCGGGAGGGGCCTCCCCCTCGCGTCAGCGAGGGGGACCTTCGCCGCGAAGCGCGCGAAGAGGGGGAGTAGTTTGCAGTTCCTCATCGCGAAGGGCACAGCCTGGGAGTGCTCTCAGGATTACTCCCCCTCATGTGACGGAATCTCCGCTCAAGAGCACCGTGTCTTCGACCACGACGGAGTATACGCCGGGGGTGTCGGCTCGCGAGGGCTCCGATTCGACGTTCCTGCACTCGGGGATCAATACCGCGGACACGCAAACCGACGACGACGGCGACGTCTCCGCGATGCGTCGGTACGACGCCTTCGGCAACCCCTTAGCCGCTTGGAGCGGCTGACAAACGGATGGCCCCCTTGGGTCGCTGCTTCAGGGATAAACTGGAGACACCCATGGCCAAACCTCCGATCCCGATCGAAGAACTCCACGCCAAGTTCGGGCCGCATCCGAACGACACTCCGCCGGGTGGGTGGCAGGGGCGGGGGGAGGCGGAGAGGCTTGTCAAGACCCACTGCTGCTTCTGCGGCCAGCAGTGCGGCATTCAGCTGAAGGTCCGCGAGAACAAGGTGATCGGCTTCGAGCCCTGGGAGGAGTTTCCCTTCAACAAGGGCAAGCTGTGCCCCAAGGGCGTGAAGCGCTATATGCAGGGCAGCCACCCCGACCGGCTCCTCTCGCCGCTGAAGAACGTGCCGGGGCGGGGCTTCGAGCCGATCGGCTGGGACGAGGCCCTTTCGACCACCGTGCGCGAGATTCAGCGCATCCAGAAGGAGCACGGACCGGACGCGTTCGCGATGCTCAGCGGGGTCTCCCTCACGAACGAGAAGAGCTACCTGGTCGGCAAATTCGCCCGGCTCGCTTTGCAGACCGCCGAGCTCGACTACAACGGGCGCCTCTGCATGGTCAGCGCGGGCACCGGCAACAAGAAGGCTTTCGGCATCGACCGCGCGGCGAACTATTGGGAGGACATCCTGCTCGCGGACGTGATCCTCTGCGCGGGGACGAACGTGGCCGAGTGCTCGCCCATCACCACCGACTACATCTGGCGGGCGCGAGATCGGGGCGCGAAGCTGATCATGATCGATCCGCGAGTGACGCCCATGGCGCGGACCTGTGATCTGCACTTGCCTGTGCGCCCCGGCGCCGACAGCGCTCTGCTGAGCGGGATCCTGCGCGTGATGATCGAGGAAGGGCTCGTCGACGAGGGGTTCATCCGCGACCACACCTCCGGCTGGGAGGAGGCGAAGGCGGCGGCGCTCGGGATGTCGCTGGAGGACTACTCGGCCATCAGCGGCGTGCTCGTCGAGGACATCATTAAGGCGGGCAAGATGTGGGGCGAGGCGAAGACCTCGTTCCTGCTGCACGCGCGAGGGATCGAGCACCACACGAAAGGCGTGGACAACGTGCTCGCCTGCATCAACCTGGTGCTGGCGAGCGGGCGCATCGGCCGGCCCGGCTGCGGCTACGGCACGATCACCGGCCAAGGCAACGGTCAGGGCGGGCGAGAGCATGGGCACAAGTGCGACCAACTTCCCGGCAATCGGGACATCGAGAACCCTGAGCACCGCGCCTACATCGCCTCGGTTTGGGGGATCGAGGAGAGCGACATCCCGGGCAAAGGACACACCGCCCAGGAGATCATGAACATGATCCACAGCGGCGAGATCAAGGGCCTGCTCTCGATCTGCTTCAATCCCCTGGTCTCGCTGCCCGATGCGGGGTTCACGACCGAGGCACTGAACCGGCTGGAACACTACACGGCGATCGACTTCTTCCTCAACGAGACCGCCCACCACGCCGACATCGTCCTCGCCGGCTCGCTCCATGAGGAGGAAGAAGGGACCAGCACGAGTGCCGAGGGGCGGGTGATCCGGATCAGGAGGGCGGTCGACCCCCCGGGCGAGGCTCGGACCGACACCTGGATCCTCCTCGAGATCGCTCGCCGCTTGGGCCGTGGCCAGTACTTCGACCACTTCAAGACCAGCGAGGATATCTTCAACGAGCTTCGCGTGGCCTCCAAGGGTGGGACGGCGGATTACTACGGCATCACTTACGAGCGCATTGAGCAAGAATTCGGAGTCTTTTGGCCCTGCCCGGAAATCGGTCACCCGGGCACGCCGCGACTGTTCGAGGAGAGCCCGCACACCTCTCCCGCGCTAGCAGGGGAGGTCGGTGAGCAGAGCAAACCGGGAGGGAGGCAGGCTGGCTATCGCAGGTTCTTCACCCCGGATGGCAAGGCGCACTTCCATCCGACCCCCCATCGGCCCAGCGCGGAGGAGCCCGACGAGGAGTACCCGGTCATCCTGACCACCGGGCGTGTGGTGTCCCACTACCTGAGCGGCACACAGACCCGACGCATCGGCGGCCTGGTCGACCTCTGCCCCGACCCCTACGTGGAGATCCACCCGACGCTCGCCGCGCAGTACGGCATCGAGGACGGGCAGTGGATGAAGGTCGAGAGTCGCCGCGGCTCGGTGGTCCTGCGGGCGAAAGTGGTGACGACCATCCGCCCGGACACCATCTTCATCCCCTACCACTGGCCCGGCGGGCGGTCTGCGAACAACCTTACCAACCGCGCCCTGGACCCCCTGAGCAAGATCCCGGAGTTCAAAAAGTCGGTCGTACGGATATCGAAGGCCGGTCAGGACGCGACCTGACGGGTAAACCGGGAGCAGCATTCGGGCGACGCTGAAGCCAATGGGGAGAGCCGCAAGCGACCGCTGATCTAGCGCTTGGGCGAAGCGTGAATGACCTTGACGCTTCCGAACATCCGATTGCCCGAGTGCTCTTGCTGGTGCACGATTCCCGACTGCCAATCGAACTTGCAGCGTCGGGCCCCTACGACGTGGACCTTGAAATTCACGTCGGTCATCTGCTGTGGCCACCAAGTGCGGATACAGCAGGTGCGCAGGGAAACCTCGCGGTGCCCATGCGGTGCGCTGTGGGGGCAACTGAATACCTTGAAGGAGCCCCCCTTCAGGACGTATTCCTCTCTCTCGCCCCAACGGTCTACCCGCAGAGCGGAGCCCGGCATCATGGTGATAACCGAGTTGTCAGGGCACGTGATCGAGAACTTCTCGGTAGAACTCGATGCCACCGTCACCGTGTCTCCCGGAACGATTAGGACGGAACCGATTGCCTCCAGTTTCGCCCCGTTGCGAACAATCGTCAGACCAGGACCCATCGTGAGAGTGCCGTGCTGGTCCATCTGCTGATCCTGAAGCACCATTGCCAAAATCGCGACTGAACACGCTGTCATAAGACCTCCCCGCCCAAAAGGGCTAACCTCAGTATACAAAGTCTGCACGGGCTCGCCACTCCTTGCCGCTTCTGGTGGCCCATATCGCTGGAAGCTGGCAACCGCCGCTGCACCTGGCAGCGTGCCGATCCTGGGCGGCGGAGAGGCTGCCTCCCCGTTGGGCGCCTCCCGACAAGTTCGGCCGTGGCATTCTCTCGTGCCTCAGTCTGCTCGGCGCGGAGGCTTACGTCTGGCGTCAGGTGGGCACATATCCTCAACCCTGCGAGGGCTGGGCATCAAACGGTGGCGAAGTGCCGATGCGGCTCACGGAGTTCAAAGCTGCAGTTGTTGCAATTCTTGACCTTCAACAGATAATGTTTGCGCTATGCGACCCTGTCTCCTACTAGCCCTCGGGCTCCTCATTCTCGGCTGCGGCGGCTCAGGCGGTGACGGATCCACGAGAATGGCCCGCGTCGACATTGTCTGGGAGGGCCGTTCGCGGAACGTGGTGGGACCGCCCTCGGCCGAGTCGGCACGGGTATCACTGGACCCGTTGGGCGAGAGTCCGGAGGTTTCCGTCGTGGTCAACCGACCGCCGGATAACGGGTCGGATGTCACCCAAACGGTCGAACTCGAGGGCAGCATGCCTCCTGGCCAGGCCGCGCTCCGAGTCGAATTTTACAGCGGAGCCGACGCCTCCGGCCACATCGTCGGTTCGGCGAACGGCAGCGTCCATCTCGATGGAGTTCGGACCCTCGGGACGGTGGCGACTGCGGGCAACATCGATTCCGTCGAGATCATCGAGGGACAGAGCCTGCATGTCGGGGGCAGCGAGGAGATCGATATCGAGGCCCGGACGGAGGACAGTCAGATCATCGCGCTCGTGCCAGGTTCTTACACGGTTCGCCAAACCGCCGGCAGTGGCGACGTCGACGAGCACGGCAGCAACGTCACCGGCGTTGCACGCGGCGTCGTCCACCTGGTCGCTACCGTCGACGGAGTTTCGAGCCCTCAGCGCGAAGTCCTCGTCGCGCCACAGTCCAAGACCTACCTGGTCGAGCCGGTGGGCGGCACTAATGGCGTTACCTTTATCAACGACATCAGCGGGGACGGCACGACTGCAGTCGGGTCCTCCCGATCGGGTGGCAACGCTCCGGTTCCGATCATTTGGACCCGGACGGGAGGCACCGTCGCTTTCGCCGGACTCAGCGTCTACAGTGGAGCGAACGTCGCAAAGTGCGTCAGCCGCGACGGAAAGGTTATTGCGGGATCGAATTACAATGACAATAGCTCGGAAAGTGTTCCGTGGGTGTACACGGCTGCTACGGGCGCCCAGCAGCTTGTGCTGCCGACCGGGCTTACGAACGGCACGGCGGTCGACATCTCGGCCGATGGGACCGTGATCGTCGGAATGGCCTTCGATTCGAGCGGCCAGCCGTGGTGTGTAAGGTGGATCAGCGGTACTCCCTCGACGCCGTTTCAGGGCAACTGCTACTGCATCGCGCCCGATGCGAGCGGCATAGGAGGCGATGTTACGCTCGAAGACAACCGGACGGTGGGGTTCGTCTGGCAGAGCGGCGGGTACTTCTTCCAGACCATATCCAGCAGCGCAGATCTCTATCTCGGATCGGTCCGGGCCCTGAACGATGGCACGACGATGGCTGCCGGCGCGATGCAAGCCGCACCGGGATTCTGGTCTCCCGGCTCCGGCCCGGTGCTCGTTACCGGCACGATCACCACGAAGGCGACGAGCATGAGTCGCGACGGCCAACTGGTCGGAATCAGCGGCGACGATCCTTATCTGGCGATGCTCTTCACGCGTGATACCGGGCTGGTGCAACTCGGGCGCTATTACGACCAACTCAAGAGCAGTGGCGGCCCCGACCTTGTGGGACCCTTCTCCCAGGCGGGCAACGGTCCGGCTGAGGTCAATGGCATCAGCGAAGACCGCATGTCGATTTGCGGGACCGCCTTTCCCGACCCCAATGGCGCCGTTCGAGGATACGTAACCGACTACAGCGGCTTCCGGAAGCTGTAGCTCTAGCGGTACCCGAGCACTCGGTAAAGTGCGGTCATGCTCGAGATTCGCGAGGCAACCGAGGTCGAACTGGCCCTTGTCTGGCGAATCATGCTCGAGGCATTCGAGGAGTATCGCGGGGTGCTCGAGCCGCCTTCTGGGGCCATCACCGAGACGCTCGAGGACGTCCGATCGAGCGCAGCGAAGGGGGGTGCAATTCTGGCGTTTCTGGAAGGCGAGCCAGTCGCCTCAGCCCGTTACGAGCGGCGTGAGGGCTATCTCTACTGCTGGCGACTCTCCGTGCTCTCTTCGGCTAGGGGGCGCGGAATCGCGACCGCCATGCTCGAACACGTTCATCGTCGGGCGGAGACCCTGGGCTACCCGGAGGTCCGCCTCTCGACCCGCGAAGTGATGCAGTCGAACCTCCGGATGTATGAGAGGTTGGGCTATGTGGTGCTCTCGCGGCAGCCGCACCCAGCGGGCGAAAGCATCGTCCTGGAGCTTGCCAAGAGCATCGGGTGACGGTGGATCGATCGCCGAGCCGATCTTGCCAGGGTGGCTTGGGTAGGCTTCTCCCATGAGGCCCCTTCTCGTCTGGGTCGCCTTCCTCTCGGTTGCGACCGCTTCTGCTGCGACGCTCACCGTTGGCACGGGACGGATGTACGCGCGGATCGAAGACGCCAACGCTGCGGCTTCGCCCGGCGATACCATCGCCGTCTACCGAACGGCCGGCGACCTCTACGTCCGTCCCATGATCCTCGTGACCAAGGCCAACCTCCGCTTCGTCGGCATGGAGGCCGCTCCGGTGGTCCTCGACGGGACGGGCGGAAACTACTCGGGTGCCGGGAGCGTGCCGCGTGCGATCTTTCAGGCCAACCCCGGCGCAAGCGGACTCGTGATCGAGAACCTCGAACTGCGTAACGCCCGCAACACGTCATTCAACGGCGCCGGCGTGCGCATCAACCAGGCTAGCAGCGTAACGGTCCGGCGATGCCTTATCCATAGCAATGACATGGGCATCATGTCGAACGGGGACGGCGCAACCCCGACCTCCGCTTCGAATCAACTTATCGAATACTGCCAGATCTATTCGAACGGCAACGCCTCGAATCCCGGTTTCAATCACAACCTCTATCTCGGAGGGACCAGCGCAACCGTGCAGTTCTGCGCGATCCATTCCAGCACGACCGGGCATAACTTCAAGTCGCGGGCGCACTTCAATCTGCTTCGCTATAACCACGTCTACGACTCCGCGAACCGGGAGCTGGACTTGGTCGACGATTGGGATACGACTCGTCCTCATTCCCACACCGTTCTGTTGGGCAACGTCATCGTTAAGAAGCTCGATATGTCGGGCAACCGAACCGTTATCCACTTCGGACAGGACGGCGGGGCGGCTCACAATGGGACGCTGTTTCTTATCCACAACACGATCGTCACGACCTATGTCTCGCCTATCGTGCAAGTGAGTTCAACTCAGGCTAGAGTCGACTTCGTGAACAATGTGATCTACAATGGGGTGCAGTCCGCGCCGACGCTGGTTTCCGGGCACAGTCTGGGCACGGTGTCGGGCAACCACAATTGGATCAGCCGAGGGTACAGCCTTGCTGGCACCTCGATCTCGCCGGCCACCCGGTACCAGGGCGGGACGGTGGCCGCTCACCCCGGCTTTGCCAACGCTTCGCTCGGCGACTACTTCCTGCTCCAGACGGCGGCGGGCTACCCGGCTGCCCCGACCGCGAAGTACTTCGACGGCGACGGCACGTCCCGGTCCGGTACACCGCAGTTTCAGTACCATGCAGTGGCGTCCGGCCTCGGTATCGAGTGGCGCAAACCCTGCCTCGGGGCAGGGGTGAAGAGATAGAGTCCCGTCATCATCGATTCGCGCCGATACGATCGGTTCGTAAGCGCGGAGTACATCGACGTCTGCCGCAGGGCGCCGGGGAGCTTGTCGCTGCGTCCAGGGCCCTTTCCACCCTCATCCGTTCGAAAGGGGTTCGAAAGGGATTCGTAAGGCATCCGTAAGGACTTCCTATCGAATTCCCTTTGCATTTCTCCTGATCGGCTCGCGCAGCGACGTCCTAGGCTCAGCGGCCGACGGGCTACGGGAGCGCGGCTGGCTGGACCCTCGGAATCGGTCCTGAGGCGGCCCTTGTGCTCCGGCGAGCGGCGGGCTGACGACGTCTCTGAGCTATCATCTACCGAGCCCGAATGAGCGAGCGACAGTTCTACATCGACCCGAGCCGGTGCATCGGCTGCAACGCCTGCGTCGCTGCGTGCGCGGAGTGCGATACCCATGCCGGGGTGTCCATGATCCACCTCGAAACCATCGAACGGGGTGACACCGTGCAGACCACGCCGGTCATCTGCATGCACTGCGAGGAGCCGGCTTGCGCGATGGTTTGCCCCGCCGACGCCATCAAGCGCACGCCCGACGGCGTAGTACAAAGCTCGCTCAAGCCTCGCTGTATCGGATGCCAAAACTGCGTCTATGCCTGCCCGTTCGGGGTGCCCAAGTACGATGCAAAGATCGACCAGATGATGAAATGTGATATGTGTTATGACCGCACATCCGTTGGCAAGAAGCCGATGTGCGCTACTGTATGCCCGTCGCAAGCCTTGATGTATGGCACGCCGGAAGAAATCGCGGAACAACGTCACAGCACGCCGATCAACGAGTTCGTTTTCGGAAACCGAACCATCCGGACGAAAGTGAACCTCATGGTCCCACAAGGCGTTAGTCGTCTAGATGTTAAGCGAGACACGGTGATTCGAAAGAGCGATCTGCTGCAGAGCGCGAGGACAGCGTAATGGACGACCAGCTGAAATCCGATTTTCCGATCGATTGGGAACGGGACGCAACGGTGTCCCGAAGAGAGTTCTTCAAGTTCATGACTGCCGCCAGCGGGGGACTGGTGCTCGGCTCGGTTGGCCTAGCGGTATGGGCTACGGCTCGTCGTCCTCGAACCGGGTTTGCGGCCAAGAAGATCGTCCATGTCGAATCGATAGGGCCGGGCACTTCGATAGGGTTTGCGTATCCTGGGGAACGTGACCTCTGCCTCCTGATTCGCCATGCCGATGGGTCGTTTACGGCTTTCACGCGGCGCTGCACGCATCTCTCATGCCCGGTCGACTACGAGCCAGATCGAGACCGTCTCTATTGCCCCTGTCATAACGGCGCTTTCTCCGCACGGGACGGGCGTGTGCTTCAAGGGCCGCCTCCACAGGCGCTGCTTAGGGTCCTTATCGAAGAACGGGACGGGGCGATATGGGCAGTCGGTTTGGACGAGAGGAAGTCGGATGGATAACCTCGCTCGCGAGCGCCAAAGATCTGCGATGTTCGTCGCCTTGCTGCTCTTCAATCTCGTCCTGGTCTTGATGCAGCTCTGGCTCTTCGCGAGTGTTCTTGAGGAACTGCTGAAGGGCCGGGCTGAAATGGCGGTACCCGCGAGCCTCGCGAGCATCGTGCTCTTCGCGGTCAACCTCTGGATGCTCCGCGGTATCGTACGGGAGAAGTGAATCGAGCGACGGGAGCACTGAGGACCACCCGTTGCGCCGCCCCCTCGATTCGATTTCGTGGAGAGGGGGCGGCGCAACTGTTTCGCGTCATCCTGTCCAGGCTAAGGGTGGAACGAGACGGATCGGATGCGTCCTTCGTCGCCTGAGCTGTTGATCGTCCTGACGAGCGTCCAGTCCGAGGTTCGGAAGACTCGGGCGCGGCGGTGGATGACTGCTGTACTGGTACCCGGCGTGCTCGCGGCGAGAAGGCTGCCGTCCGGCGACCAAGCAAGACCGAATGTCGGACCCGGGCTGACGAAGTTCGCGACGATGGTGTTGTCCGAGGGACGCCAGACGACGATGCGATCGGAGGCATCGCAGGAGGCGACGAGTGTTCCATCGGGCGAGACCTCTACCTCGTTCCCGGCAGCAGTATGGACAGTGTGAGAACCCATCTCCTGGAGGTCGCTCACCCTGAGCCAGAAGATCCTTGCCGTCGAGTCCGTTGTCGAGATCGCCAGCCGCGAGCCATCTGGACTGTAGCAAAGGGAGGCGACCTTGCCCACCACACGCGTCCGCAGAACCGTACCCGAGGCGATATCGACGATCCGTACGTTTCCTGCGGAATCGCCGGTCGCCATCGTCACCCCATCGGGCGAAAGTGCGGCATCCGCGAGTCCCGTGACCGTGCGCGTCCAAACGGCGGCCGTCGATGCCACGGCGTAGTACTTGAGCGTGTTGCCGTTGCGGAGGAGGAAGTGATTCCCGCTCGGCGAGAATCGTCCTTCGTCGCCGGTGCTGGCGGTGTAGGTCCGAATGAGGACGCCGTTGGGATCCCACAGTTGGCTGCTGCTGCTGCCGATCGAGAGCATGCTCCCGCCGATCGGAGCGTAGAGGGCATCGTAGTAGTATTGCGCGGTCGCGAACGTACCGATCAGATCCCCGGAAACCGGGTCCCAGCGAGACAAACGGTCTCCTGCCGTCAGGAGCGTGGGCGGCGACTGGACGGAAATCGAGATTGTCGCGGGTGCCGACTGTGCGATGCCATCGTTCACTACGAACTGGAACGAGTCCGAACCCGAGTAGCCCACACTGGGGGTGTAAACGAGGTTCGGAGCCGAGCCCGAGAGGCTTCCGTGGGCGGGCGGCGTCGAGACCGCGAAGGACAAGACTTGAACGGGAAGATCGGGATTCGAGCCGGTCAGAGTGATCGCCAACGGGACGCCGAAGGGAGTCGTCACCGATTGGGGATGAGCGGTCGGCGCGATGTTGACTTCGTGAACCGTGATCGTCAGCGTCTTCGTGTCGCTCATCGCCGGTGAGCCGTTGTCGGTCACCCTCACCTGCACCGGGTAGACGCCGGGGCCCTGCGCTTCCGTCGGAGTCCACGTGATCAGACCGGATGTCGGATGGATCGCGCACCCGGCAGGAGCCCCGATGAGGCTGAACGCGAGCCCGTTGGCGGGGAGGTCGGGGTCCGTTGCCGAAGAGGACATGGAGATGATCTCGCCTTCGTTTCCTGCGATCGACGAGAAGGGCAGTTCGAGCACGGGAGATCGGTTGACCTCGCGGACCGTGATCTTGAAGGGGCGCTCCGCCGAGAGAGGCGGGCGTCCGTCGTCCACCACCCGGATGGTCAGGTTGTAGGTCCCTGGACCCTGCGCTTCGGTCGGCGTCCAGCGAAGTTCGCCCTGAGCGTTGATCGACATGCCGGCCGGCGCACCAATGACGAACCACTTGAGCTGATTCTTGTCCTCGTCGTGGGCGACGAACTTGAAGACGGCCAGCTTCTCCTCGTCGATCGTGGCATCGGGAATCGCGTCGAGAGTCGGGGCGTGGTTCACGTCCAGAACAGAGATGGCGACGGTCGCCACATTGCTGTTCGCGGTTCCGTCGTTGATTCGGAACGTAAAGGAGTCCGGTCCGAAGTAACCCGCTCTAGGTGTGTAGGTCAGGTTCGGCGTCGTACCCGAGAGAGTTCCGTGCGACGGATTCGACTGAACGGAGTACGTCAGCGTATTCGCCGGAAGGTCCGGGTCGGAGCCGGTCAGCACGATCGTCACCGGAACGTTGCGGTTGGTCGACACCGATTGGTCGTTCGCGGTTGGAGGCGCGTTCACTTCACGAACCGTGATCGTCACGGGCAACGTGTCGGCGAGTGCCGGAGTGCCGTTGTCGGTGACGCGCACTTGGAACGGATACTCGCCCGGCCCTTGGATCTCGCTCGGCGTCCAGGACACGACACCTGTGGTCGGGTGGATCGCCATCCCGGTGGGAGCCCCGATCAGGCTGAAGGTGAGAGCATTGGCGGGGAGGTCCGGATCGGTGGCCGTCGCCGCGAAGGCGAGCGGGACGAGTTCGTCCACCGTCTGGCTGGAGAACGGGAGCGAAAGGACCGGAGGCCGATTGACCTCCCGCACGGTGACCTGAATCGACTTCTGGTCCCAAAGGACTGGATAGCCGTTGTCGGTCACGCGAACGATGATCGTTACGACGGAAGGTCCGTCGGCTTCGCTGGGGGTCCAGCGCACGACGCCGTCCGCCGCCCCGATCGTCGCGCCAGGGGGCGCTTGGACGAGGCTGAAGGTCAGCGTTTGACCGGCGTCGGGGTCGGTGGCCGAGCACGCCAACTGCAACTCGGTCTCCTCGTCCACGGTGGCCGGTCCAGGTACTGTTAGTGCGGGTGGGAAGTTCTCCCGGTGTACGAGGATCGTGACCGTTGCGGGCAGACTGGGGAGTTCGCCATCAGAAGCTCGGTAGGTGAACGAGTCGTTCCCTTCGTACCCGGGAGCAGGCGTGTAGACGAACCGGCCGTCGGCGTGCAGGTCGACTTCGCCGTGGCTCGGGCCGGCCACCAGTGCGGCGGTGAGCGTCGTTCCAGGATCGGGGTCGAGGTCGTTCGTCAGTACGCCCGGCGCGATGACGGTCAGCACCCCGTTGGTCAACACGTCATAGGTGTCGGGTGCGGCCAGAGGAGGGCGGTTCGCGGAAACCTCCGCCCACACGACCCCTCGTACCCCGCCCGGGTGGGCGTCGAACGAGCGAATGACACTGCCGTTCGAAGAGTTCCAGAGGAAGCACTTGCCGTCGTCCGAGCCGCTCGCGAGGAGAGCGCCATCGCTGGAAAGGGTGAGCGACCGAACGGGAGACGCATGGCCGATGAAGGAGCCGACCGGATTGCCCGTGGAGGCATTCCATGCCCAAATCACACCTTCGTTCCCGGCGGCGAGCACGATCGTGCCATCCGGGGTCCAGGCGAGGCACCGCGTCAGGCCCGACGCCGCCGTAATCACCCGGATTTGCGCGCCGCTCGTGGGATTCCAAAGGCGGATCGTGCCGTCGACTCCGGCAGACGCCAGCGTCAGCCCCGCCGGAGCGAATGCAACGGCTTCGACCGCGCCGACGTGCCCGCTCAGGGTGCGAAGAGCCGTCGTGTCGTTGGGACTCCAGATTCGGACCAAGCCTTCGGCATTGCCGGAGGCGATGATCGAGTCGTCTGGTGCGATGCTCAGGGTCCGGACGGCCGACGTGTCGATCAGTTCACGGTCGCCCATCATCTCGCCACCGTCGACGAGGCGGATGCGCTGGTCTTCGCCGGAGGAGAGAATGGCTCCGCCCGAGTGGGAGTATGCCACGGCGTTGACCGGCCCGGCGTGAAGATCGAGCGACTCGACTAGCAGTCCGTCGCCGACCCGATAGCGGATGACCTTGCCATCCGCGCCGCCGACGATCGCTTGTAGGCCGTTCGGACTCATCGCGACCGACGTGACGTCGCCGGTGTGGCCGCTCATCACCGCATGGAGGTTATCCAAATCGAGATTCCAAACCTTCGCCAGATCGTCCGCGCCGCCGGTGAGGAGGCTGGGCATTCCCCTGACGACGCGGATCGCCACAGTGGCGGGTGAGCTTTCGTGGACGCCGTCCGACGCCTTATAGGTGAAGCTGTCGGTCCCGATCCAATTCGGGTCGTTCGGGGCATAAGAGAAAGCGCCGTTGGGCTGCAGCACGACCACGCCGTGGGTCGGGTTGGTCAGCTTGATCGCCGTCAGCGGGTGCAGGTCGGGGTCGGCATCGTTCTCGAGCACGCCGGGCGCGCCGACGTTTAGGACGCTTCTGCTGAAGGCCGTGTACCCGTCGTCGTGAGCTTCGGGATCGTCGAAGTCGAGCCACTCGCCTATGGAACCGTCGATGATCCCGAGGTCGATGCTGTCCACGATGCCATCGTCGTTGACGTCGCCGATCAGCCGTTCGACTTCCGGCGAACAATCGACGTCGAGGACCGCTGCGGTGTGGCCGGAAAGGGTCGATTGAAGCCCTCCTGCCTGGTCGTAGGACCGCAGGTTTCCGTCCCAGCAACTGGTGAAGATCCTCAGGCCGTCGTCGGTAAAGTCCACGCCGGTCACCTGATTCGGATGGGTGATGTCGAGCTGCTGTGCCCACGTCGTGGTGGAATAGACGCGGAGGTGCGAGTCGACCCCTGCCAAGGCGATGCTCGCTCCGTTCGGAGAAACGGCAAGGTCGTTGGCCAGCATTGTGATGCCGGTGTTCTCGTAGAGCTCGATCAAGGGCTCGGGGCGGAACGAGCGAATTCCTCCATTCGAGGAGGCAATCACGATTTTCTGGCCGTCCGGCATAAAGACGCACTTACGCAGGTTCTGCATGAAGGGCATCCCGAGGTAAGTCGCGGTCGTCGCGCCGGTCATGGCGTCGATGAGGACGAGGTACTCCTGAGGCTGGTCAGGCGGGAAGGGCTGGGAGAACATGCGGTAGCCGGTGACCGCTAGTCTCGTGCCATCGGGCGAGAGGGCTATGCCGTAGGTATCTCCGCCGGAGTCGGGGTTAGTATCGGTGCTCCAGAGGATCGCTCCGGTGGTCGGGTTCCAAGCGGTGACATCGCCGAGCCCTGTTGCGGAGACGAGCGGGCCATGGGCGAGCCAACTGAGTCCTCGAACTCCGCCGAAGCCCTGCAAGGTACGGATCGACTGGCCGGTGGCCGCGTCACGGACTTCGATGCGCCCGTCCTGCGACCCGGTTGCGACCATTGCGAGGTCTTCGCTCCAGGCGACCGTAGCCACTTCAGCCGACTGCTGTAGATTCCAGGTGGTCTCGATGGTCGGGGCTTTCCATGCGCGCGCCCTTCGGTCGTTTCCCCCCGAGGCGATGGAGTATTGCCGCCGCCGCCCCATGTTATCGAGTACCAGTCGTCGATCCTCCGCGTCGACCAGGCCGTTGCCGTCGAGGTCTCCGGGCGGGGTCGAAAGAACGCGTCCAGCGGAGGGCAGCCAGTAGACTTCGAGCCGATCGAGCCCCCAACTCTCGTCGTCGAGGGGCTGCATCCCGGCCCCCTGGAACTGGAGGTTGAGGGTAGGTGTCGGCGCCAGAAGTCGCCTGAATTGATAGAGCGAGTTCATCTGCGCGGCCCATGCGAATCCCAACGTCTCGCGCTCGACCGCTTGATGCTGCGCCGGGTTAGAAGTGATGTAAGGCCCGGGGTACGACTGCGTAAACCCGAGTCCGACGTGGTTGGTGAAGGTCGTCTCGAAGAGGGTCGCGCCGCCGGACTTGAGGCGCCAGTAGTCCGGGCCGACCTGAATTCCCGAATAGTTCAGCTGATTGCCATCCATCGAGCGGAGGATGAGGATGTCCATGCTCAGAAGAATCCCGTTGCAGCCCAGCGGCGTCGGTCCCGAAACGGTGACCGTCGTGTTGCCGAATTCGCCCGCGAAGTTGCGGCGGCCGGCATGGATTTGCGGAATCGCTTCGGGGCCTTCGTGGCCGATTGACATCGCTCGCGTGGACGGGGAGACCGCATGCGCGCTGATGCGGGGCTGAATCGACCACTGCTTCGCCTCGAAGTCGTTGCAGTAAAGCCGACGGTAGCCCGACATCGTGTAGAGCAACGCGGCATGGGCGTCGACGGCGCCCCAGCCGTACAATTCGTCTCGTCCCACTATGCCGAGATCGCGACATGTCCTGAAGAGGATCTCTTCTACTTCCCTCGGCTTCAAGGCAGGGTCTGCGGTGAGCATCAGGGCGCAGACTCCGGCGACTATCGGAGAGGCGAAGGACGTACCGTCTATATGGTAATAGTTTCCGGCGATGTAGCCCGCGGCACCCGTCCTGTCTGTCGTATAAACGTTGACACCCGCCGCACTGACGTCGATATGACGGCCGTGCGTTCCAAAGATTTCTCCCTTCGCATTGAAGCCTCCCACACCGATGACTCCTGGGTAGGCGGCAGGGTACAAGGTGCCGTAGCCGTCTTTGTTACCTCCGGAAGCAACATTGACCACCCCTTTTCGAAATGCCTGCAAGTAGGCGTCGGCGGTGACGGAGTCGTACCAGGTCGTGCCAAAGCTCGAGTTCGTCACTCGTGCCTTTGCAACAACGGCCTGCAGCACACCCACTGCAATACCGTTCGTCGAGGTCGTGGTACTGCCTCCTGCAATCTCCTCGTACACCCGGATAGGTATCACTAGGCAACGAGGAGCGACGCCCACTGATCCGACCCCGTCCAGCTTCGCAGCGATGCATCCGGCAACCGCGGTTCCGTGGTTATCCAAGGCCACTCGCGGGTCGCCGATGATCGCCGCTGGGCTGCTCGTCGTATCGAAGCCTTGGGGCGTTAGATTAAGGTCGGGGTGGCCCCGCTCGACGCCGCTGTCGAGTACCGCCACAGTGATGGTCGCCCGCCCATAGGTATAGTCCCAAGCCTTTAGAACGTTGTGATCCAAGTCGGCAATACCTGTTCGCGGCTCGGACCCGGGCGGGAGGTCGAGGGTCTGACCCGTGTTGTGCAGGTACCACTGCTGCCAAAAGCCGGGGTCGGAGGGGTAGCCGGCTTCTAGGTGCGTGGTCTGGATCATCTCGGGCTGGCTCCACTCGATGTCGTCCCGCTCCGAGAGCCTGTTGGCCAAGCGAAGGGCGTCGACGGCGTTCCGGGAGGCGATCCGCATCGTGAAGACATCGGGCAAACCGGCAAAACTCTCCGACTCGATCTGGGCACCGACAGCGCGCAAAATGGCGAACCGCTTCTCCCGGGGGACATTGCGCCGGAACTTCGTGTAGATCGTCGTCGCGAAGTTGAGCTCGTCACCGGCATCGTTCGTGTAGACCGGCGAGACCTCGTCAAGGCCGACCTGGCTCGTCAGCGCCTCGCGCTTGGCGATGAACCATCCCGTGCCGTTGCGGGACTTCGCAGAGCCGTAGGCGGCGCCCGCGCGAGGAACGAAGGCGACGCGGCTCGGATCGAGCCGCAGCGGGATCCGTTCCTTTTCCACGACATAGTAGTCGGGGGCGGCGGGTTGCGCTAGAGCATGGGTGCCAAAGAGACCTGCCAACAACATCGCGGCTAGCCAACGACGGGTCGCCGTTTGGAAGCAATCGAACCAACTCGAGCTTTTCATACTCAGCCTCCCGACTCTCAATGGGCCTCGCGAGGCCCCGAAATCTTTGTGCCGACAACCTCTATTATTGTTGCGTTTTGGCCGCTTCCGACAAAAAACGTGTGCTACATGCAAAATGGAGCTAACGATGACCCTCTCGCCTGCCATCCCCGTTCTGCACATGTCGAAGGCCGCTCAGGCCGAGGAGTTCTACTGCCGGGGCCTCGGCTTTGAACTCGTCTTCGCCCAGCGCACGCCGGAAACCGATGATCCCGCCTACCTCGAAGTCAGGCGCGGCGACTGCGTGCTGCACCTTTCGTCGCACGCCGGCGATGGAGCGGTTCGCGCCGCGGTTCTGATTCGGATCGACGACGTCGATGCCCTCTTTCGCGAGTGCTCGGCACGGGGAGTGCGGTTCGATCCTGAACCAGTGGACCAGACGTGGGGGCAGCGCGAGGCCTACGCCAAAGACCCAGATGGCAACTCGATCCGGTTCTTCACCGTGCTGGGGTGAAATCGCCCCCCAACGGGGGCGTCACTTCGAGGCTGAGCACGACCTCGTCACCCTCCTCGATGCCCTCTTGCCGCCGAACTTGGGCCTTGATCGGCACGATGTAGCGGCCGTCCTTCGGCCAAAGCGCGGTCGCGTAATCCGTGTCACCGATGCGCACGACTACCGGGATCATGCCCCAGCCGTAGGTGACTTGGCGCTCGATGCCCTTGATCTGCTTCGACTCGGGAGCCGGCACCGTCACGAAGTAGAAGGGAGCGGGGCCTCGCCAGTACCAAACGACACCACGGACGGAGAGCAGCATGCGCCTTAGGGTACACGAGGCGGAGGGGCTATCCGCCGAGCCAGCGCGAATTGGGCGCCATGGAGCAAGAGCCACTCGCGATAGTGCCACAACGAGACGGCTCCGCCCCCATAGTAATCGACCTCCGAAGAGCTGAACATATAGGCGTTAGCCCCGGTCCAGCTGCCCCAAACGGAGTGAAAGGACGTCGTGCCGACCAGATAGGCCGAACCGCCGACGTTGTGGAACCACCCTCCACCGGAGTCGCCGTTGGCCACCACCCCCTGGCCGTTCTGCCGCAAGATCGAGATCAGCGACATGCCCGGCACGAAACTGCCGTACTGCTGGTACTCCGTGCGAGAGACCAGCGCGGGCGCGCTCCGCCGGGTACCCCGCGGAAGGCTCATGTCGTAGCCAGTGCCGGCGGCGTTGAGGAAACCCGATATGCCGTATCCCACCATCGTGATTGCGGCTCCATTCGGCATCGGGTCGGCCAGGATCTTCGACCACGGCAGCGCCATGCCCTGGTTGTCGATGCGGAAGAGCATGATGTCTGCATCGGGGTGGAGCATCGGGGCCCCCGCGGGTGCGAACGTGCCATAGCCGGGAAGCGTGATGTTGCCGGCCCCGACATGCTTCGCGGTAAGCACGAGGTTCGGCCCGACCATGACTGCCGATGCCGAGAAGACCTTGCCGACCGTGGGAAAGGCCGGGTCGTCGCTTGCCCCGGCCACTCCCGGCGCCACTGCGCTCGACAGACTCACCGTCAGCGCGGCGAGACAGGCGGCGGCCAATCGATGCATGCCTTCAGTGTAACGCAATCATGTGGGTGAGGGCAGAAATCCTGGTAACCGGCCTGGGAGTTCCCGGCACCCAGACCAGCCTGTCGGCAACCCCTGAGCAGTATCCGACGTACAGATTTCCGTAGATGAGCACGCTTGCGCCTCTCCGCATCGCTCGCTGGTTTCGTCGGTCTTCGAATCCACCGGAGTATCCGCACCTTGAGGCCCTGATCGAGCAGGAGTCGGCGAAGGTCACCGACGGCTACCACTACGCGCGCTGGATCGTTCCGCTAGCCGGGTTGACCCTCGCCCTCGCCTGCTTCATGCCGCTGGCGCTGACGGTTCATCCGCTCTTCTGGATCGGCTCGGCCGGCATGGTCGCCGTGGGCGGCATACTCGGCTACGTCTTCCACCGGTTGGCCAAGGGCATCTCGGCAACCCAGATTCTGCTCCGGAAGCGATGCCAGGCTCTAAGCCAGAAGCTCATTTCGCTACGCAACCTCATCGGAGTCTCGCCGACGGTCTCCCCGAAAGTCGCGAAGCTCCTCGATGGGGCGGCACAGGTCTACCTCACCACGAGGGCTCCGGGGGATAGTGCTCGCGCAGCCGAGAACGGGGTCTGGGAAAGTGCGACGCGCAAGGCCCGCCTCGCCATGGAAGAGGGGATGGCGGAGATGCTCACCCTTGCCGAACCCGAAACGCCCCACGCACAGGAGCTCGAGCTTGCCCGAGGCTGGGCGCAGCCTCTGCTGAGCGAGATGAGGGAGACGGCAAGGCTCCTCGACCAGCAATCGAGACGCGCGCACTTGGCCGCTCAGCTCGACGCGACCCTCTCACCTCTCGCCGGCTTGGCCGACGCCCGCGCTCAGTTGGAGCAGTTGGACTCGGCGGCATCGGAGTTGGATCGGCAAGTGCTGAACGAACAGACATAGAGAAGGCGCGCTCCCTGCGAGATCGCAGGGAGCGCGCCGTGGGGCGAGCCAGAGGTTCTGGCCGACCTCAATAATCCATGTCGTCCATCCCGCCGCCCATGCCAGGCGTCGGAGCCTTCTTCTTCTCCGGCTTCTCCACGACCAGGGCTTCGGTGGTGAGGACCAGTCCCGCGATCGAGGCGGCGTTCTGCACGGTGCTTCGCGTGACCTTCGCCGGATCGACGATGCCGGCCTTGACGAGGTCGACGATCTCACCGGTCGCAGCGTTCAGGCCAAAGCCGGCCTTGGCTTCGCGAACCTTCTCGACGATGACGCTGCCTTCGAGGCCGGCGTTCTCGGCGATCGTGCGCAGGGGCTCTTCGAGCGCGCGCTTGACGATGCTGATGCCGGTCGACTCGTCGCCCTCGGCCTTCACCTTCTCGAGCGCGCCTGCCGCGGCCAGGAGGGTGATGCCGCCGCCGGCGACGATGCCCTCTTCGACTGCCGCTCGCGTTGCGCTCAGGGCGTCCTCGTAGCGGTGCTTCTTCTCCTTGAGCTCGGTCTCGGTCGAAGCGCCGACCTTGATGACGGCAACGCCGCCGCTCAACTTCGCGAGCCGCTCCTGAAGCTTTTCGCGATCGTAGTTGCTGTCGGTCTTCTCGATCTGAGCCTTGATCTGGGCGAGGCGGCCCATCACGTCGGCCTTGCTGCCCGCGCCCTCGATGATCGTCGTGTCTTCCTTCGTGATGACGATCTTCTTAGCCGTGCCGAGCATGTCGATCGTCACGTTCTCAAGCTTCGTGCCGAGGTCCTCCGAAATAAACTTGCCCTTCGTGAGGACAGCGATGTCCTCCAGCATGGCCTTGCGGCGATCGCCGAAGCCCGGCGCCTTCACCGCGCACACCTGCAGCACGCCGCGAATCTTGTTGAGCACCACGGTGGCCAGAGCGTCGCCTTCGATATCCTCGGCAATGATCAGAACCGGCTTGCGGGTGGCCGCCACGCGCTCGAGGAACGGGAGCAGGTCCTGTGCCACGCTGATCTTCTTCTCGTGGATCAGGATCAACGGATTCTCGAGCACCGCTTCCATCCGCTCGGGGTCGGTGACGAAGTAAGGGCTGATGTAGCCGCGGTCGAACTGCATGCCCTCGACGATTTCGAGCGTCGTCTCGCGGCCCTTGCTCTCTTCGACCGTGATGACGCCGTCCTTGCCGACCTTGTCCATCGCCTCGGCAACCTGCTGGCCGATCTCGGGGTCGTTGCCCGCAATGTTCGCGACGAAGGCGACCTCGTCCTTGCCCTTGATCGGCTTGGCGGCCTTCTTAATCTCGGAAACCACGATCTCGACGGCCTTGTCGATGCCGCGCTTTACGGCGATCGGGTTGCCGCCCGCGGCCACGTAGCGCAAGCCCTCGTTGACAATGCTCTGGGCGAGCACCGTGGCCGTGGTGGTGCCGTCGCCGGCGACGTCGTTGGTCTTGCTGGCGACTTCCTTGCAAAGCTGGGCGCCCATGTTCTCGTAGGGGTCTTCGAGTTCGATTTCTTTGGCGACCGTCACGCCGTCCTTGGTGATCGTGGGGCTGCCCCACTTCTTGTCGAGGACCACGTTGCGGCCCTTGGGGCCGAGGGTCACCTTGACCGCGTCGGCGACCTTGTTGACGCCTCGCTCCAGCGCACGCCGCGCATTCTCATCGTAGAGTAGCTGTTTTGCTGCCATTTGAAGTTCTCCTTGGGTTGATGCCGGGCGGTTAGCACTCCCGCCGCTCGTCTGCTAATTATACGCCCACGACCGCCCGGGTGTCAACGGTTCGTAGCGGTCGGCGCGGACGAGTGCTAAGGTCAAGCCCTCTGGAGTGCGCGGGCTTGACCGCGCTTTCTGCGCCGGCTCAACGGCCCTAGAAGTCATCCACGACATTCACTCGGTCAGTCTTGAAAGCCAGCCCACTGGCGACGAACGACTTGTCGCCGTGGCGGAGAAACCAGCGAGCGCTACAACACTGATAGTCTTCAGCTTTCACGACGACCCCATGCCGAACAGGATTGTAATGGACGTAGGCTATCCTTGCGAGCACCGACTTTTCGAACGTTATCAGAGTGTCCCAGCAATTGAACCCAACCTTGCGACCTTCTTTGCCGTCGAGGCGGTTGAGATCGCGGGCACTCAGGGTATGGATTCGGCTCGTCAGCCGCTGCACCGCGCGAGGTTCGTTCGGCGCGATGCCGATGAAGTGGTAGTGGTTGGGGAAGCAAGCCCACGCGTGCGGCGTCCAACCATGATCCGCCGAGGCGCTTAGCAAGTGACCCTGAAGTAGCTCCAAGCGCGTTTCGTCATGGAAGAAACGCTGCTTGAGATATGTTCCGGCGGTGATCATGTAGATCCCGGGGACGGATACCTGCTTGGATGGCGCGTGGGGCCAAGAACGCATCTTCGAAGAAGGTTATCATTGAATGTTCTCTCGATGTCAACCCCATCTGAGCCTGGAAACCCCGCCATGCTCGTCAAAGCGCCGTCGAGCCGGCGCACTCCAAATCGAACCCTTGGAATTCACGCCTCTCTGTTGTATATTAGTGAGGATAGCCTTGGAGCGGTACGGGCTGCTCGAGCATCTCGCCCCGCGCGAGTCGCATCGAACGCTGGCAGACGCTTCATGGTGAACGGTGATCCGCAGGGCAACCCCCCGAGCGGATCAGACTGAGGAGGTTGTAAATGAAGGCACTTTGTTTGGCCGCTTTGTCGGCCCTCGCCGTCGGCAGCCATGCGTTCGTCGTACCAAACTACGCCACCGCATCAGAAGCCGACGGCGCATTCTTCCTGACCGCCACCGCCACAGCGGGGCGCACCTACCAAGTGACCATTTCCGCGACCCAGTTGACCGGGCTCGTCGGTCGAACCCTGACCGGTATGCGCTGGCGAATGAACGGCGGCATCGCCGCTGCGTGGCCGCCTGCCGACGTCACTTATGCGAACTGGGACATCTTTATCGGCCCTGGAGTGGCCCCGAGTACGATGTCCAACACCTTCGCTCTCAACTTCTCGGCGGCAGCGACTCAGGTCAGGACCGGTCCGGTCGCTTTCACCGCGGGAGCCTTCACGGTGGGTGGCACCCCTAACGCTTTCGGACCCGCAATCATGTTCGACACCGGATACCTGTACTCCGGCGGCGATCTGACGATCGAGATGCGGTTCACCAACCAAGTCGGCACGACGACCACTCCTTCTTTCGATGCGGCGACCGCTGCCGGAGGCCCGGCCAACGGCTGGGGCGTCGACTTTGCAGGCCGCTGGATCGGCAACCTCGCGGGCACCACCGGCGGCAACGCTAACTTTCTCGCGACCTACTTTGAGAGTAGCGCCGCGAACCCCACCATCAGCGGCACCGTCGATCTTCAGGATTGGACTGCCACGCTCGCGGGGCAAATGGTGCGATTCGAGATCACGGCTGCCGGCGGAGGACCCGTGCTGCAAACCACCGACACCGCGCTCGACGGAACGGGAGCCTACAGCTTCGGCACTTCGCTCTCACCGGGGCTCTATGACATCTACGCTAAGGGCTCGCACTGGCTCCGAAGGGCCAGCTTCGGGGTGACCCTTACGGGCAGCGGGGTTTCCGGGCTCGGCTACTCGCTGTTCAACGGAGACTGCGACGAGGATAACGAAGTCGCCATCGGCGACTATTCGCTGCTCTCGACCGCCTTCGGCTCCTCGCCCGGCGACCCGAACTGGGATCCGATGACCGACCTCAACGGAGACGACGAGGTCACCATCGGCGACTACGCCATCCTCTCGGGCAACTTCGGCATGATCGGCGACTAAAGGCGCCCATTGCACACGCCCCTTCGGCTGGTCCGAAGGGGCGTCATCGTCTTTTGCGAAGCCGCGTCCGCGCGATTCCGAACCTCGATGGCAGGACAATGGGCCAGGTTGCCGCCTTGGGTGGATCTTGCCTTGTGGAATGCGCGGGCCTGCCCGCGCTTTGAATTCTGCCTCCCGAAGACCTTGCTTCGGCTTCGTGGCGCGGCCCGACCTCCTCCGCGGCACAGCGCGGGCAAGCCCGCGCACTCCGAAGGCAAAGCGAGAGCAGGCTCGCGCACTCCATTTTGGTGCCTTCAATAGTCATCGAGCACATTGACCTTGTCCGTATTGAAGCTTAGAACAGACTCCACGAAAGGGCGGTCCCCATGCTGCAGGAACCATCTCGCGGAACACCACGGATAGTCTTCGGCCCTTTGGACGATGCCATGGCGAACCGCGTTATGATGGACGTAGGCGATACGCGCCATGACCGACTTCTCGAAGGTGATCCGAGTGTCCCAGCATCGGTACCAAACGGCCCGTCCGGGCGTTCCGTCGAGGTGATTGAGTTCCCTCGCAGAAAGCCCATGGATCTTGGCCGTCAACCGCCGGACCGCATCTTCGGTGTTGGGAGATACGGCCAAAGAGGTGGCAGTGGTTGGTGAAGACAGCCCAGGCGAGTGGGTCCCACCCCTGCTCGCCAACCACCATGAGCAGCGTGTCGTGTAGGACTCTAAGGCGCTGATCCTCGGCGAACAAGTGGGCCTTTTGATAGGTCCCCGCTGTGATCATGGAGGTGCCGGGTTCCGATACTCGTTTCGAGGGAGCATGAGGCCAGGTTCGCATTTAGGTCGGATTTTGCCGTGTAGAGTGCGCGAGCCTGCTCGCGCTTTGCATTTTAAATCCTGCACCCGCTTTAAGACGCGGTTCTGAAACCGGCACAAGCGTGTAGCCCTATCTGCGTGCTTGGCGGCCCATATTGCGGACAAGCCCGAGCGAGTAGGTTGCCTCCAAAGGGCCAGACCATCTGCCCAGCCAGAACCTCGGCGCGTGCCCCGGGGACTCGGCATACACATCGCTTAGCACTATCCGCTTGCTACCGGGGGAAAAGCGCGGGCAGGCCCGCGCACTCCATAGACTCACCTCACCACGAACACGCCGAGTTCCGCTATCCCCGTCTCCTGGCCCGTCGCGGCACGAACGAAGCGATACGCGGCGGCAAACACGCCGGGCTTAACGGCTACGTCGTAAGCCCCGCCCGAGAACGGCACGAAGGCGGCGGTGCGGTAGCGGGAGGGAAAGGTGCGGCGGTGGACGCTGCGCAGGGGCTGGATCAGCAATTCGGTGAGGATGCCGGGGGCGTTGGGCGCGGAAGCGGTGAAGCGCAGGGAGCCGGAGAGGGCTTCGGCGGAGACGACCACCGCGTCGCCGAGGAAGGCGTTGGTGGGTGGGAGGGGCGGAACGGTGGCGCCGGGTTCGGCTTGGAGCACCTTCAGCCCCAGCCTCACGAACACCTGCTGGGCATTGGGCGGCGGGGCGCCGTCGCTCGGGGGCTCGCTCGCGGCGAGGGCTTGGGCGTAGCGCTTCCAGGCCGCCGCCTCGGCGAGGCTCAAGCGGGACCATGCGCCCCCCACCCGGGTCATCCGTTGTCGGCAGTCGATTTGGGCCGGGGTCGGTTCGTTCCAGACCGCGGGCCGGTCGCGCAGGATCGTGCCGTAAGGCGAGCGAACGTAGACCGCGTTGCCCGCTGCGCCGCGGAGGCTGCCGGCGAGGGAACCGAGTTTGAGGAGCGACATACCGTTATCGTAGGCAGTGCGCCCGTCGATCCTCAGGGGAAGGGTGCCAGATCGATGTCGGATGCGTGGGCCGAGCCCAAGGATCCCCCAAGGATCCCCCAAGGATCTCATGTGGATCTGCGGGAGTCGCGCGGGCTAGCACGATGTCTGTATGGTATCAGGCAAGGATGCGCCGGTTTCGACGGCTCGTGCAGTGAGCGGTCGACATCTAGTATATGGACGAGGATGAACCCTGAACGGGCATGCTAATCTGTTACTAGTCACGCACGATCGGGTTTCAAGGGAGAGCGTATGCTGTTAGGTTTTAGAGGTTCGATATGGCGCATTTGTGGTCTTCTAGGTCTGAGCGTCATACACTTCGTTTCGGCCGCACCCGTTGCCGGGCAGCCCGTCGACTTCGTGACGTTCTATGCGCTGCCGGCGGGGGATAGCAATTGGCGCACGATCCTGGGGGTTAATCAGCTTAAGGTTACGTGCATGGGTGATTTCGGAAATCCTGCGCCCATCTCGATCCATCGGTTCGGGAACAACCGGACGATCGAAGTTAAGAAGGGCGACGATCCTCACGCCACCTTATCGGCGTGGACGAACGGTCCGAGAAATCCCTTTGGTTCGGGAACGCCGCTCGATCCCTTCGTGTGGAGGCTCGGAGAAGCAGATAGTGCGGTCGGTTGCAGAGGGGATGTGACAGGTGCAGCGAACGCCGTGGCGCGGAACCTCTTTCAGGGCGCCTTCGAGTTTGAGAACGCGCAGACAGGGATACTGTCAGCGGGCGGTCGCGTGCTCACCGTTACTGGTCGGGTCGAGGGCCGCTTGGATAGAACGGTTATGGAGGCGCTCGGGTTTGGCGAGGGATGGTCGAGGTCGGTGGTCGGCAACCTCTCGTTGACCGTCACCAGTCCTGACCCGATTGCCGTGCGCTCCGAATACAACCACGAGGGCCGCGTCTCGAACTTCTCGATGACCGTCGAGGTCGTTCCAGAACCCGCTACCCTACTTGCCGTTGGCATCGGTTTCGCCTCCTGTATCTTCCGCTTCCGCCGGCGAGCCTCCTAGTCGGCAAGCTTTGTACAACGGTTCGACTCTTTCTTCTCGCTGGCAGAAGGATGGGAGGATGGCGCACTCGCTGTGGCCCCCGGCCGTTCCAGCTAGTGAGAGCGTCTTGCTGGCCGTTTCGGCCTGCTGCAACTTCCCCTCACCCGAACCCGACGACTTCGGTCCCGAGTTTCAGGTGAAATGATGGCGACGATGACGAAGGACGAACTGCGCGAGTTTCTGAGCGAGAGACGCGAAGCGAGACTGCGAGCGTACGAAGCTTGTCCCGCTGATCTGGGCGAGCATTTCGGTATCGAGCAGACCATGCTCGGAGGAGGGTACGGCTACCGCCAGGTGCTCGAGCTCGTCCAGAACGGAGCCGACGCGATGCTCGAGGCAAGGCAGAACTCGACAGGTGCGGGCCAAAGAGACCGGATGCACGTGGCCCTTCGAGGGTCGGCCCTGTACGTCGCGAACACGGGGGCGCCGCTGAGCAAAGACGGCCTCGAGGCCCTCCTCCAGTCGCATTCCTCTCCGAAGCGCGGCAATCAAATCGGTCGCTTCGGACTCGGCTTCAAGGCGCTGTTGGCTCTGGGCGGACGTATCGACATCTGGACGCGAACGGCGGGCGGGTTACGATTCGACCCCGCTCGATGCCGTCGAGAACTGAGCAAGAAATTCGGGGCCGAAGAGGTACCGGGCCTGCGCCTTGCCTGGCCCATCGACGATGCGGAACGGGCTTCCAACCCGATTCTGAACGACTTCGATTGGGCCGAAACCATCGTCTGTGCAGAAGTGAAGAAGGAAAGCGTTCACGAGCACCTCCGGCAGGAGATCGAGGAGTTCCCGGAGGAGTTCCTTCTCTTTCTCGACGCAGAAGTCGACTTGGTGCTGGAGGGTGAGCAGCAAGAGCCCCGAACGCTACAGGTGACGCGAGTCGGCAACGAATGCATCCTGAGCGATGGCGCCTCGCGGCACCGCTGGCGGGTCGTCACCCGCACGGTCCATGTCACCGATAGCGAAGCGCGCGAGGACGCGACCCGCATCCATCAGCGAGACATTGTGCCCGCTTCTTGGGCGATCGCGCTCGACGGGGTGGACGTTAAGGGTCGATTCTGGGCTTTCTTTCCCACGAACACGACTACCCACCTCAGCGGCATCCTCAATGCTCCATGGAAGATGAACAGCGACCGCACAGGTGTTATCCCGGGGCCCTGGAACGAAGCTCTCATGCGTGAGGCGGCGGCAATGATCGCCCAGACGCTGCCCATGCTCGGTACGGAGGACGACCCCGGCGCGCCCCTGGACCACTTCCCTCGGCAACTCGATGGTTCCGACGACGTCGCGAAACCCTTGTTGGATGCGCTTTGGGAGCGCGCGATCGATGCGGAGGTGATTGCCGATGCTAATGGGCGCCTGCGAAGGCCGAGCGAACTCTATCGCCACCCCACGGACGACGAGGAGATTGTCCGAGCATGGGTTCGGCTCGCGAGCGAGGACGAGCGAGCGCAAATGGTGCACCCGTCCTGCTTGCGCGGTGACCGGGCGAGTCGGCTCGAAAGGCTGGCTGGACACCTCCGGAGTTTCGAGGAAGGACGTCGCTTGTCGAAACGTGATGCTCAGGATTGGTTGGAGGCCGTGGCTTCCACGGAATCGGATCGTGCGATCGAGGTGTTCAAGCTTGCCGAAGCCTACAAGAGGACAGCACAAACGTGGGAATGGGGACGCCTCCGACCTCGATTGGAGATCGTCCCTTCGTCCGAGGGCGACCTCAAATCTCCCGTAGATGTCGTTATCTGCCCGGCTGGCGCAAGGATTCCGATCGGACGAACGACCGTTGCCCAGGCGCTTGTCGCCCAGGAGGAAGCGCGGCGACTGCTCATCGAAGTACTCCAGGTCCCGGAAATCCAAGACGACGGATGGCAAGAGTACCTTCGCTCCTGTCTTAAGACGCACGATTGGCATGAGTTCTGGCAAGAGCTGCGAAAAGCACCCGTGGCAGTCCGTCGAACATTCGTACATCATAACAAAAGCCGTATGCACCTCCTCTGTCTCGACGGTAAATGGCGTGGGCCATCCGAAGTATTGCGAATCGGTGAGTTGATTCGCAAGGAGGATGCCGATGAGAATCAAGGGATCCTAATCGACGAGGATTTTCACGCGGAAGATGCAAGCGTAATCGAGATACTGGACATTTCGCAAATACCTTCACACGACACGGCGCCGGGTCGAATGCCAGAACAGTGGCACAACTATTGGCGGCATCAGTGGCGAAAAGCCCACATCCGAGGAACATGGGATGATACGTTGCGCCTTTCAGAGTTTGTTGTACCGCAGTCCGCCCTCTGGCTCGACAGATTGTCTGCGGTGCCAAGGGCTCGCCTTACTGAGAACACACTTCGTGTTGTTGGATGCGAGGACTTTTCTGGCGAGATTACCTACAGCCACAAGTATAAGTGGAGGCTCACGATCGAGATCCCACATCCCCTCCCTTGGCTCCTCCTGCGCCACGGGCGGCTCTTCGTCGGCGATCGTACCGTCGCCCTCAGCGCACTCGTCGCCCGACGAGACGACCCCGCGCTCGAGGTCTTGGAAGGCTGGACCGAGACGAAAGCCATCCTGGAGCGTCTGGCGCAGGCCGAGCCGAAGGTCAAGCCGTCGCCGGAGGAACTCGCCGAGCTGTGGGAGGCTCTTGCCGCCTTCTACGAGACCCTCTCGTTCCCCGACTCGCAGTGGCGAGCCCTCTGGGCTTCTGCCGCCCGCGACGACTACGCCCCGGACGACTTCCAAGGTCGGCCGCTCGAAGAAGTTTTCGTCACCGATTCCGAATCGTTGGCCCAGGTCGGGCGCGGGGCCGGCTATGCGGTGGCCATCCTCGATGAGACCGCCCGGAAGCTCTGGATCGAGCGAGGTGCGCGAGACTTGGCCGAGCACGTGCGCGTCCATCCGGGTGAGCCCGACGGTCCATCCTGTCTCCTCATCGAGTTGGAGCCAGACTTGGCAGAGCTTCTCGCCGAGGGAGCGGCATCGGAGGCCCTCGCGCAACCCGTGGTGGGTCTGGCCTATGAAATCGACGGCCAGCCGCATCCGACGCATTACCTCTTCCACGATGGCGTGCTCCTGTACGATCGTGATGCGGCCAGTGGGCTATCTCGAACTGGGCGGCTACGAAGTCTGCTGGAGCAAGTTTCATCCGCCGGCTGGCTTAAGGGCACGTTCGACGTAGCCGTTCGGGAGCTATGCGACGAGAGGGCCGATGAACTGAGGGCACGGGTGGCCGAGGGACGGACGCCCGAGGAGCGCCTCGCGCGAGCCGTCGGAGGCCGGAAAGAGCCCCTTCTCGAAGCCTTGGGGCGTCACGCTCACATAGCCGAGGACTGCGACACTGAGGAACTGGCCCGCCTCGTCCTAGCCCAGTTCGGCCCGAGCACGCTGAGCCTACTGGAGAACGCGCTTGAAGCCGAAGGCCTCAAGCCGCCGAAGCGCTGGGGAACAAGCAAGGCGAGGGAGTTCGTCACCGCGCTGGGCTTTCCTCTCGAGTACGCAGCGTCGCCGACGACCCGGCGGGAACCGGAAGAAGAGGTGGACGGCCCGATTCCGCTGCCGCCCCTTCACGACTATCAAGAAGAGGTCATGGGAAGCATCCAGGAGCTTTGGGCTCGTGACGAGCCGCGCCGGCGAGCAGTGATCAGCCTGCCGACCGGCGCCGGCAAGACGCGGGTCACAGTCGAGGCGCTAGTCGAGTTGGTCCTCAAGAGCGAACAGGGACCTCGCCTCGTCCTTTGGGTCGCCCAGACGGACGAGATTTGCGAGCAGGCGATGGAGGCGTTTCGACAGGTCTGGCTCAACCGCGGGAGCGAGCGCCTGACCTTGCGCCTCGTTCGGCTCTGGGGGGAAACCAGTATCCGGAGCCAAGCGAGCCTTCCCGCCCGACCGTCGTGGTGGCCAGCATTCAGACTCTTGGAAGCCGGACGAGCAATGAGAGGCTGGACTGGCTTTCGAAGCCAACCGCGCTGGTGCTGGACGAATGCCATCACGCCATCACGCCGAGCTATACGAAGCTGCTGCGCTGGCTCGACGCAGCTTCGCCCCGGCCAGCAGAATCTGATCCACCCGAGCCCTTGATCCTCGGACTGAGCGCGACTCCATTCCGTACCGACGACGACGAGGCGCATCGGTTGGCCGGACGGTTCGATCGAATGTGGTTACCCAAGGACCAAGAAGGTCTTCACGTTCGCCTGAGTTGCGATGGGATCCTGGCAAGCGCCACCATCGAGGCCTGGGACTCGGGGTTCGGCCTCTTAGCGGCAGAGGAGCAACGTCTGAGTGAACTCACAGAGGGACCAACGGATGAGCCGGCCGCTTGGGAAGAATCGAGCGCATTGCAACTTCTCCTTAACCAGATCAACGACCGCTTTGGACTCGATCAGGACCGGACGGAGAAGATCGCCAGCCTCATCGAAAAGCGACCTGACGACGAGCGGACTCTCCTCTTCGCGAACTCTGTCCAACATGCCGAGTACCTGTCCCTGCTGCTCAACCGACGGGGCATCTTATCGGCGCCGATCAGCGGCGACACACCAACACCGACGCGGCGTCACTTCCTCGCTCAGTTCAATCGCGGTGAACTTCGAGTGCTGTGTAACCATACGGTTCTGAGCACAGGTTTCGATACTCCAAAGACCGACATGATCCTCATTACCCGGCAGGTCTTTAGCCCGGTGCGATACATGCAGATGGTGGGCCGTGGACTGCGCGGTCCGAGGAACGGCGGCACCGAACGATGCACGATTCTGACCGTCAAGGACAACTTCGGCAGGTTCGGCGATAGGCTTGCCTACCACTATTGCCGCAGGTTCTTCGAAGCCGAGTAGGGCGCATTGCCGACCGGATAGTCTCTGTGGTGGTTCGGCTTCCATGCGGATCACTTCGCCGGACGGCGATCGTCCGTTAAACACGGGGGCGCTCGGGCGGCTCTCCATCCCTCGGCCCCTTCCTCTCGCGAGCGAAAGGCAGGGGAGATGGCGCGCCACTAGGCCCATGGCACCTTCCGCGTGCGGAATGCGTCATACTAGGTGCGCCTGAGCGGAAGCTTTCGCTCAGGCTTATTTATGCCAGAAACACAGAAACAGGGCTTTGGCGCCCTGAACCTACCGCCGGCAATCCTCGCCAAATTGGATCGAGCCGGATTTGTAACCCCCACTCCAATCCAGGCCCAGGCCATTCCGCCTGCCCTCGAAGGGGTGGACCTTGTCGGCATCGCCCAAACGGGAACCGGCAAGACGCTCGCGTTTGGATTGCCGATCGTTTCGCGGCTGAAGCCCGGTCAGGTGGCGCTCATCATCGCCCCGACCCGAGAGCTCGCCGACCAGATCGAGGAAGTTTTCTACCTGCTCGGAGTAAGCACTGCGCGGCTCATCGGAGGCGAGAGCATGGGGCGGCAGGTCGCCCAGCTTCGCCGCAAGCCGTCCGTCATCGTCGCGACTCCGGGACGCCTCGAAGACCACATGGAACGGGGGACGGTGAGCCTCGCGGGCGTCGCCATCGTCGTGCTCGACGAGGCCGACCGCATGCTGGATATGGGCTTCGCGCCCGCCATCCGCCGCATCCTCGCCCACACCCCCAAGAAGCGGCAGACGATGCTCTTCTCGGCCACGATGCCCAGGGAGATCGCCGATCTCGCGGCAACCTACTTGGTCGAACCGGTCCGCATCGACGTCGCCCCTCAGGGAACCGTCGCCTCAGGCGTCGACCAGGAACTGCTCATGGTCGCCAAGGACGACAAGAACGAGACCCTGCGAGAGATTCTTCACGAGCATCGGGGCACGGTGCTGGTCTTCGCCCGCACGCGCCACGGCGCCCGCAAGATCGCCCGCACGGTTCGGGGCTTCGGGCACTCGGCGGCAGAACTCCATGCCGATCGGACGCTGGCCCAGCGCCGCGCGGCCCTCGACGGCTTCAAGACCGGCGAGCACCGGGTGCTGGTGGCGACCGACATCGCCGCCCGTGGCATCGACGTCAAGGACATCGCGCTGGTCGTGAACTACGACGTGCCCGAGAAGCCGGAGGACTACGTCCACCGGATCGGACGCACGGGCCGCGCCGGCGCAAAGGGCCGAGCGATCATGCTCGCCACCCCCGAGCAGCACAAGGACGTTCGCGATATCGAAAGGCTGCTGCGCACCGAGCTTCCGCTCTCGCCGCAGTCGCGGCTGAAGATAGAGCGCCCGGTTACCCCGGCAGGTCGCGGCGCCGCGGTCCCGCAAGCGCGCCGGAAGAGCCGTTACAGAGGGCGCTAGCCGCCCCGCCGCCCGTCCCACCCGCCCACCCCCGGTCGGCGGCGCGGCGACGCATAGCACTCGTCAGGTGATCGCCGGCTAGGGGGCGGGGGCGTAGTCGAGGGGGACGTCGGGCTCCGCCACGCTGTTGGAGTAGCCGAACAGGTTATAGCTTGGCGTGGTGTAGATCGGGAGGTCGGCGTCGCCGTTGAGGAGGATGCCCTCGTTGAAGTTGTGATCCCTCGCGTCGTAGTCCACCAATTCGTTTCGGATGGTGTAGTAGAAGGCGGCTCCGGCGTCTGGGTGGTTGGACAGGGCGTCGTAGGTCATGACTCGGAACGTGGAAAGTTCGGTGGAGTTGCCCCATTTGGTCATCCCCGCCTCTTCCGCCGCTTCGTAGTCCATGCCCGCGAAGTTGTAACTCACGCCGGTCTCAGTGATCCAGATGGGTTTGCGCGCGACGACGTCCCATTCGGCTCCTCTTTGCTGCCGAAGCATGGAGACGAACTGGTCGAAGAGTGCAACAGTCCGCGCCCGATACTCGTCGGAGGTTTGGATGCGGAAGCGAAGCTTGAGACCGTAGTAGATGTGGACGTTGACGATGTCGCACGTGAGGAGATGGGCGGGAGGAGTGCCGCCAAAGGCCTCGAACTCGGTCGTCCAGGGGTTGCCCATGCCGATGACGAGTAAGGGGTTGTTGTAGGCAAAGGCATGGCCAACCAAGGTTACGTCAGGAAACATGCCTTTCAAGGTATTCGCAACCAAGCCCAAAGCAGATACGTAATCCGGTTGAATTATTCCAGTATTCGGCGCGGACGGAATGGTGCTATACACACCCCCATCCGCGGTTAGGCTCGCCTCGTTGGCGATCTCCACGAATAGCCGTGAGGCGGGGAAAGAATTGGCCACTAAGGCGCGACCCACAATTTGCGCGTACAGATTAGCAAGATAAGGAGAATCGTCTTCATCAAAAGTAAATCGTGCCGGGGCGGACTGTCGCGTTGACTCCCACCCGTCGGCCATGCCACCATCCGGCGGCACCATCGTCAGCACGACGTCCAATCCGAGCTGCTTGCAACGGCGAAGATGCGCATCGAAGATAGCTCAGTTCTCCACGGGGATAACCTCTCCCCGTACGGTGTCTGCTAGCAGATCATCGATTCCAGGATTGAACCGAACAGCAGTAAATCCTAGTCGCTTAGCACTGATCAACGTCGATTCCCGGAACGTGGCCGAATAGAAGGAGCGCGCCGGAGAAACGCAGACGCCCCGATGCTTCACGGCCGCCGGTTCCTTCGTGAAAGCAGCGCAGCGATCGAAACGCCGAGGATTCCCAGTGTGGCGGGCTCTGGCACAGCGTAAAGGCGGAGGCGAGAGTTTCCCTCCCAGTTTGGACCGTCATGGTATACGAAGATAACCGGAGCGTTGGGAGAGAATAGGCTGGAGCAAGCGAAGTTGTTTGGGTTCTGCGGATAGTCATAGAGAACGAGGTCGTGAAAGCCTTGTCCCGCGAATAGTCCATTGTCACGGAACTTGATCCGAGCTAGAAAGAGACTCTCGCCCGACGCGATCTGGATGGGAATCCGCTGAACAGGATCGAGTGGGACATTGAGACCGTACGATCGCAATGTCCCGAATGACGGCCCGAAACCGCCCACCAAGTAGGATCGCTCATCACCCACGAGCCAACTCGCCCTGCCGGTGATGTTTGGGCTGACGTTGACGTTCACACCGCTGGCGCCAACATCGAATACAGTCACTTTGTCGCTGCCAGGGATGGGCGAGGCGGCTGTACCGTATCCCAGGGACTGAGCATAACCTACCATAAAGAGCCCGGCATCGAACTGGATCGTTTCTTGGCGCGAGTTCTTGGCGTAAACGTCGTATTCGCCGGTCCAGTTGGGGCCGGTCACCAGGTCGGTCGTGAGCCGCTCGCTCGTTCCGCCGGCATCGGAGAAGTAGAACTGCACTCCGCTGCGCGGCTGGAACACTTGCGCATGCGAGAGGGCCGTCAAGGACGATAAGAGAAGAATGAGGACTCGGGTCTTCATGGGTTTGCTCCTTTGGGTCATCGATCAATTCCTTGCTGGATAGTGCCGACCTTCGATCGAGACACCTGCGAAGGCAGTGCTCTTGCGGGGGTGCGCTGCCGTCCGGCCCCCTCCCCAACCCTCCCCCACGCCTGCGGCGAGGGAGAGGGAGCCGGCTGGGCCCTCGCTCGGCAGTCTCGCATCGGCGTCGTGAGCACCTCTCCACGCAGTGGGGAGGTCGCTGAGCGAAGCGAAGCGGGAGGGGCGGACCGCCGGCCTTCATACGAAACGCCCTCCGAACGCGAAATCGATCAGAACCCAGCGTGGATAGGTGTTATTCCACTTCGTGGTGCCTTGTGGAGGCGCGCTGCCGTCGTTTTGGTATTCGATCGAGGCGAGGTCGAACCCGTCCCAGTCTCCCCCGACGTCGATCGTCGTCACGCGGTCCGATCGCCAGATATTGGAGAGGTCGTTGTCGTAGTCGCGGACGATTCGCGTGAAGGCGAATCCGTTCAAGGGCGGATTCGGAAGGATGAGGAGGTAGTACCAGCCTGCCGGAATGATCACTCGGCCATAGTTCGTCGGCTCCGGCTGGATCAAAACGCGGCGCATGAAATCCGTATTGATGTTCGCCGCGAATGAGAACGTCGCGCCCGGCAACATTTGCCAGGCCTGGGTCGTGTTCTCGATCGGAAACGTCTTGAAAAGAGCTAGTTTGATCTGGAGCGTGGCGAATTCATCTTCGGTCGGTGTGATCTGGAAGAAGGGGCACCAGACGCCGTATGCCTCGAAATCCGCGGGGAAGTGCCACCGCTGGAAGTAGAGGTAACGATCATCGACGGACGGCGGCTCGTCGTCTTCGATCGCCTGAACGATGCTCGTGAAGACGCGAGCGGCGCCCCAAGTTACGCACTCAGAGTTCTGGAACTCGCGCATGATCTCGCCTGCGCGAGGCCGGCGCATATAGTAGTTGCCAGGTGCGGCGAACGGCCGCTCCCACGTGCCCCCGTCGAGCGTGCGCACCTGGGGGGGGGGGGGGGCAGAGTCGAGGCCGACGACCCGCATATCGGCGCCGACGGCTTCGATCTTCGAGACCAGGGGAAACGGATCGTTCACTCGATTCCTCCACTGGCATTGTACAACAGGTTTTGCCAGGTATCTGGGTGAAGTCGTCCTCGCCCTGATCTAGGCTCGCTGATTCTGCCACCAATAACGGATCGCCGACGCGGGAGGTCGCCCCGGCTAGCCGGGGCGACCGGGGTGGGTGGGCCAGGCGGCGGCGATCCGGCCATACCGATCCAACCTGCGGTGTACAATCCGGTCATGTCAGCGTACTCGAGAATCGTGGTCGACCCCATGATCCGATGCGGTAAGCCGACGATCAAGGGAACGAGGATTACGGTCCAAGACATCCTCGAATACATGGCAGGAGGGGATTCCGAGGAAGACCTGTTGGCGGAGTTTCCGCAGTTGACGAGTGCTGATATTCGCGAGTGCCTGGCCTTCGCCGCTGACCGAGAGCGATATACCAAGATCGCCGGATGAACGGGTTTCTCTTGAACGAAAACCTCCCGTCCTCCCTGGCAAGGGAGCTCGGTTCGAGCGGAGCACGCGTCGCGCACGTCGCCGACTTGGGCTTGGCAGGTCGGCCCGATCCTGACGTATGGGATTTGGCCATGCGTGAGGACCTGATTATCCTCACCAAGGACGCGGATTATCTCGACCTGGCGGTCGCCAAGGGCGGGGCGCGAGTGATCCACCTCGCGGTCGGCAACATGAGGACGATAGATCTTCTCTCCTTCGTCGCGGGGCAGATGAAGAGGATCGTGGAGTTTTCCGAGGGCAACGAGCCGCTGCTCGTCCTGCGGCCACCCTCGTGAGCGCCGCCCCGCCGCGCCCGCCCACCCCCGGTCGGCGGCGCAGCGGCCTGCTACCTGACTCGAATTGGTTCAGTCCCCATTCCAAGCACCACTCTAGGATCGCCGACCGGGGTGGGTGGGCCAGGCCGCGGCGTTCCGGCCAGCGCCCTTCGCATACCGGTATCGTCAGGAACGTGCATCTCATCGCTCTCGCCCTCTCCTGCGCTATCCCGACCGAGCCCGACCCGGCTTGGGGGATAGAGGTGCTCCGCCAGATCCGCACCGAGTACGCCCTCGAAGGTCCGCCCGGGTATCGTGAGGCGCTCGGCGAGAAGCCGCAACCGCTCTTCAATTGGGGGGTCGGAGTGCTGATGAGCGCGATGAACGGGGCCGCGCGAATCGACCCGGCCTGGCGCAAGGACCTGCGCGAGTTTGTCGAGGCGACACGGGCATACTGGAACGAGGCGGGGCCGGTCGCCGGATACGACGTCTTGCCCATGCCCAAGCCAGCCGACCGCTACTACGACGACAACGCCTGGATGGTCCTCGCGCTCGTCGAGGCCTCCGATATCCTCGGCGACAAGAAGATGCTCGGCTATGGCGAGGCCGCCCTGCGCTACGTCCTGAGCGGCGAAGACGAGAAGCTGGGGGGCGGCATCTACTGGCGCGAATCGGAGCAGAAAAGCAAGAACACCTGCTCGAACGCCCCCGCCGCTGCGGCATGCCTTGCGGTCTACGCAAAGACGAAAAACCCCACGCTCCTCGCCAAAGCGAAAGGTTTTTACGCATGGACCAAGAAGCGCCTCCAGGACCCGAGCGACTCCCTCTACTGGGATTCGATCTCATTGGACGGGAAGATCGATAAGACGAAGTGGTCCTACAACACCGGCCTGATGATCCGCACCGCCGCCGAGCTCGGGCGATGGACGAAGGACGAGGCCTACACCCGCGAGGCGAAGGCGCTCGCCGCGGCGAGCGAGAAGCGCTGGCTGGTCGATGGCCGCCTCGCCGACGAAGGCAAGTTCGCGCATCTCCTGCTGGAGGCATGGACCTTCGTTCCGGACGCCGATCGCCAAACGAAGGCTCGGGCGGCGCTGGTTTGGCTGTGGAAGCATGGACGCGCCGAGAACGGCTGGTTCAGCCCCCGCTTCGACCGCGCCCCGGAACCCGGGCAGAGAGTCTTCCCGCTCATCGACCAAGCTTCAGCCGCCCGGGCGTTCCTCGTCGCCCGATAGGGGTAGCACTTGCGACTCTCTGCCAGACGAGGCTCGATACCTGATGTGATGAGCCCGCTGGAATAGTTCAGCAAAGAGACTGGAGATGCAGGCAAACGCTGATAGAATGAAACTGACCAGGCAAATCTAACTGGCCTGGATACCGTATGCCGACGACTGGTCGGCAAAGGAGTTGGACATGAAGAGTACTCTGTTACTGTTAGCGCTGCTCGTCACCTACGTCGCACAGGCTCAGACGGTGGGATTCGAAAATCCGCCGTACAATGGATCTGCTGGCGGCACCGTCGCGTCTGGACAAGGTGGGTGGTATCTCCCCGGGGTCGCTGGCTCGGTGGATGGCAACATCTACACCTATGCTGGCAACGCCCTCGGCGCCACACCGAATCCCAATGGCCAAGCGCAGTTTCTCGGGGGTATGTCGCAGGGTGGCACGGCCTTTGCCCGTACTCAGCGTGACTTCACCTTCTCGCCCGCAGACGACTACGCCATCTCCTTCGAGATGAACGGGTTCTTTAGCGGAACCTTGCCCAGCGCCCAGAACCTCGGGAGCTTTAGCACGCAGGATAGCGTCACCACACGCATATTCATTGCGCTGATGCGTTGGAACGACGTAAACACGGCGACCTCCTACAACGCAGGATTCAACGCGTACGACTCACTGGGGACGGCCATGGCGACGCAGGTTCCCGGTCCGATGTGGCAGGACTGTGCAGTCAACCATTGGTACCGGCAGTCGGTCGCCATCGACTACGTCACGAACAGCGTCCTCGCGGTGGGCATCACCGACATGGGGACGCGAATCTCGCGCTGCACGCGCGTAACGGGCTGGTATCTCCAAGGAGGAGCAGCGCCGACGCTCGGAATGCCTACCGCCGCGCGGTTCTTCGCGGGCGGGGCCGCCGGGAACGTAATGTGCTGGGACAACCTCGCCATCGCCGACTCGAGCAACCGCGTCACGGGGACGGTGACCTTTGGCGATCTCGACGCTCTCGCGCCGAGACCCGACTGTGCCGTATTCGAGTTCCGGGACCCGAACACCCTGCATGTAGTGTCGTCCGTCGTCGGCCTTCTCAGCCCGGTCGGAGCTTACGACATCAATGCACCCGGACCCGGGACCTACAATGTGGCGGTGAAGCATACGCATTGGCTGAGGCAAGGACAGGTTGTGACCATAACAGGCGGAGTCGGAACCGCGAACTTCACCCTGATCAACGGCGATGCGGACGAGGACAACGAGTTGAGCATCGGCGACTATGCCCTGCTGTCCGCGGCGTTCAATTCGGTCCCGAATGACCCCAACTGGAACCCGATGACCGATTTCAACGGAGATGAGGAAGTCAACATCGGCGACTTTGCCATTCTCTCGTTCAACTTCGGCATGATCGGCGACGACTAGAAAGGTTCAATGGGTCGCTCCACCGCGTGCGATCGTACGCGGAAGTCATCCTCCCCAGAGATCGGCTGGGGAGGATGGTGATGGAAGCCGATTCGTGTGACAGGGTGGCGGCTCGGAGTTCCTCATCGCAGAAACTCCGTCTCATCGGCATTCGTATTCGCTAAGCAGCATGATCACGTTGGCTTTGGCCCTGATCGCGCAGCCGGACATCATCCAAAGCCGTGCTTTGGACCGCGTCCGCGCAGCGGGGGGAGCGGTTCGCATCGAACCTCCTGCAAACAAGGGATACGAGATCTGGATCGACTTCGAAAGCCCGGTGGAAGATGTTGACCTTGTTCCGCTTCGTGGACTCCGACGGCTGACCGCCCTGCGCATCCTCGGCGGCGGTTTCGGAGATGCCGGAGTCGCACTCATTACCAACGTGCCCGATCTGTGGCTGCTGGTCCTTAGGTCAGATCGAATTGGCGAGAAGGGCGTTCGGTCCGTCGCCAAGATCACGACTTTGCGCAAGCTCGATCTGATCGGACCAACCCTCAGTCGCCAATCTCTGGCAGAGATTGCCAAGCTCCCTAAGCTCGAACAGCTGTATCTCTACGGCGCCAAGCTGAGAGAAGCCGATCTTCAGGTCCTATCTGGCCTGCGGCAGATCAAGACTCTCATGCTGCCCAAGTCGGTGAGCGAGAAGGGTATTGCAGAACTGGCCCGAAGGCTTCCCAAGGCCTCGGTCACGCGGCTCGAAGACTAGCGCCTCGCGTCGGTCGGCCGGCGGGTGCTGCTGGTATCCTGCTGGCCGGGAACGAGGCAGCGGAGCGCCGCTCCAGGATGGACGAGCCATGGCGAATGTGGGACGAAAGGCGTGCGTGATTGGGGCCGGGACGATGGGCAGCGGAATCGCCGCCCATCTTGCCAATATCGGGTTCGACGTCGTGCTGCTCGACTTGACCGAGCAATCCGTTCAAGACGCTTTCGAGCGGGCCCGAATCGCTCGGCCGCCGCACTTCTACGTTCCTTCGACCGCAAACGCCATCACGCTCGGCACGATCGCCGACCTGGAGAAGTTCGTGCCCGAGGCAGATTGGGTGTGCGAGGCGATCATCGAGAAGATGGATGCCAAGCGCGACCTGTTCGCTCGGCTTGAGCCGCTTCTAAGGCCCGACGCCATGGTGAGCACGAACACGAGCGGCCTTCAAATCGGACTGCTCGCGGAAGGTCGCGGCGAGGACTTCCGGCGACGATTCCTGGGCACCCACTTCTTCAATCCGCCGCGATACCTGAAACTCCTCGAACTGATTCCGACGCCCGACACCGCTCCCGAGGTCGTTCGCGATATGACTCGCTTCCTCGAGTACGAGGTCGCGCGTCGGGTCGTGGTCGCAAAGGACACGCCGGGTTTCATCGCGAACCGGTTCGGGATGTGGGCGATGATCCAGGCGGTTCACGTCGCCGAGCGGCTGCACCTGAGCGTCGAGCAGGTCGACGCGATCACCGGCCCGTTTCTCGGTCGTCCCCGCAGCGCCAGCTTCCGGCTCAACGACATCGTCGGGCTGGACATCATGCGGGACATCGCCCAGAACCTGTACGACCGATGCCCCGACGATCCTTACCGCGAAAATCTGCGTCTGCCGCAGTCGATTCAGGCACTGCTGGAGCGCGGCTGGATCGGCGAAAAGGCAGGACAAGGGTACTACCGCCGCGAGGGGAAGGAACTGGTCGTTCTCGACTTCCAGACGATGGCGTACCGCGACAAGCGTGAGGTGTCGCTTCCCGCCTTGGATGCTCTGGCTAGGGAGCCGCTGGGCAAGAGAGTCGCCGCAGCTCTCGAATTCAAGGACGAAGCCGGCGAATTCCTCCGCGAACACCTGCTTCCGATTCTTCGCTATGCCGACTATCTCAAAGCCGAGATCAGCCACAGCGTGCAGGACTTCGACCGTGTCATGCGCTGGGGCTTCGGCTGGGAGATGGGACCTTTCGAGATGATCGACGCCATCGGCCCCGAGCGGGTCGGTATCTCCGACGGCCCCTTCTATCGAGGAACCGAGATGCGGGCTTTCGACGGCGCCTGGGTTTCGAAGCGACTCGAACCCCAGTTCCGCCGCCTCGACAACTACACGATCCTGGAAGAGCACGAGCATTTCAACGTCCGCGACCTTGGGCAAGGTGTCGTCGCCATTGCGCTGAAGACGAAGATGGGGGTTGTCGGTCCTCGGTCGCTCGATGAACTCATTGCATACCTGGAGACCGAAGAGCGGCCCTTCGTTTACACGAGTGAGGCGCGCTCTTTTTCGGCCGGATTCGACCTCAAGTTCCTCCTCGAACAATGCGAAGCGGGGGATTGGGAAGGAGTAGAGGCTGGACTCGTCTCGCTTCAGCGCCTGGGTCGGTTGCTTAGCCAAAAGTCCGCGGTCGCCGCCGTGTTCGGGCACTGCCTCGGCGGCGGTTTCGAGATGGCGCTCGGTTGCCCCGTCATCGCGGCTCACGCCGAGGCACAGATCGGCCTGCCCGAAGCGAGAGTCGGCCTCATTCCTGCCGGGGGCGGCTGCATGCGGATGCGAGTTCTGCACCAGCACAACGCTAAAAACCTCGTCGACATCGCCAGAAACCTCATGCTTGGATCGGTCTCGAGCAACGCCGACGAGGCGAGGCGGCTCGGCTACCTTCGAGAAACCGATGTCACCGTCTACAACGCCGACCTGCTGATCACGACCGCGCGCGACCTCGCGCTACAGACCATGCCGAGTCCTGAGCCGGAATGGAAGGAAATGGCGGGGCCGGTCGGTGGCATGATCGACCGCATGCAGGAAGAAGTGAAGGGGCGCGGCGAGATCAGCGACTACGACGAGACGATCGGCGACAAGATCAAGGCCGTCTTCGTTAAGCCGACTTCGCTCGAGGAAGCCTTGAACGCCGAGAGGACCGAGTTCCGTGACCTTCTCCATCATGCCCTCACCATCGCCCGAATCAAGCACATGCTCGAGCACGGTAAACCCCTCCGCAACTGATATGAAAATCCTGGTACCCATCAAGCGCGTTGTCGACGCCTACGCGAAGGTCCGCCCGCTGCCCGACGGCTCGGGCATCGATACCGCCGGCGTCAAGTTCGACTTGAACCCGTTCGACGAGATCGCGGTGGAGGAAGCCGTCCGCATGAAGGAGCGCGATCCCGGCACCGAGATCGTCGTCGTCAGCGTGGGGTCTGCGGAATGCGAAGAACAGCTTCGCAAGGCGCTCGCGATCGGGGCCGATTCAGCCATCCTCGTCGAGACGTCGCAGGAGTTCGATTCCCTCGGTATCGCAAACGAGCTTGGCGCCGTCGCTGCCTCTCTCTCGCCCGATCTCATCCTTATGGGCAAACAGGCAACCGATGACGATTGCAATCAGGCAGGCCAGATGCTTGCCGCCAAGCTAGGCTGGCCGCAGGCGACCTTCGCCAGCAAGATCGAAGTGCTTGGTGAGCGTCTTCGCGTAACCCGCGAGACCGACGACGGCGAGGAAACCGTCGAGTTGCCGCTCCCGGCCGTCGTCACCGCCGATCTCCGGCTGAACGAGCCGCGTTACGTCGCCCTGCCCGGCATTATCAAGGCCCGCAGCAAGCCCCTTGAGCGGCGAGCGACAGCGGTCGGACTCGCGCCGAAGACGCGGGTATCCCGGTACTCCAGTCCGCCCGCTCGCCCGCCCGGACGAAAGGTAGGGAGCGTAGCCGAGTTGGTAGCCGCCCTTCGTGAGCGCGGCGTCCTCTAATTCTTGCTGATTTCGAACGAACCGCACGCGATGAGCGTCCAGATCATGTACCCTTAAAGACAGGGAATTCTTTAGCTTGTGCAGGTGGTTCGTATGAAGGCTTATAGCGTCTTGGCCACGCTCGCTTTGGTTGCGGGCGTTTCGGCTCAGTACACGTCGAGCAAGGTCAGTCTGTACTCACAGATCAACCTGACAACGTTCGATGCCTCCTCCGGAAACGGCTGTTGGGGCTACGTTTCGCCCTCAGGTCGCGAGTACGCGATCATGGGGCTCAGCAATAAGGCGGCGTTCGTCGAAATCACGAACCCGGCTTCTCCCGTCTGGGTCACATCCGTGGCGCACAGCAGCAGTCAATGGGCCGACATCAAGACGTACGGGCGTTATTGCTACGTCGTCACGGAGGCGTCGGGATCTGGCATCCAGGTTATCGATATGGCCAACATCGACCAAGGCAGCGTAACCCTGGTGCGCACCATCTTGCCGCCGGTCGGACCCGGTCGCACCCACACGATCTTCGTCGACACCGAGAGCGGGTTTCTCTACACCTGCGGCTCGAGGGAGAATAGTGGCTGGACGACGATCTGGTCGCTTGCCGATCCATCCAACCCTCAGAAAGTCGGTCCGCCATCCGTATCAGGCGGTGACTATGTCCACGAGTGCCAGGTCAAGACCTACACGACAGGACCCGCAGCAGGACGGCAGATCATGTACGCCTGCGGTGCGAACCGCGGCCTCGAGATCTTCGATGTCACCGATAAGAACAACACGTTCCTCATTCGTCGAATCACCTATCCGGGCGTCGCCTACTGCCACCAGGGTTGGCTGAGCGAGGATCTTCGGTACTTCTACGTAAACGACGAACTCGATGAGCAAAACCTCGGATCCGTCCAGAAGACGTTCGTCTTCGACGTAAGCAACCCGCTCGACGCATCATACATAGGCACCTTCAGCCGAAACGAATCGAACATCGACCACAACCTTTACTACCGCAATGGTTTCGTTTTCGAATCGAACTATACGCGCGGCCTGCGAATTTTCGACGCGAGCGATGACCCCGAAGCGCCGGCCTTCGTCGGCTTCTTCGATACCTATCCTACCAGCAATTCGCAGACCTTCAATGGAGCCTGGAGCAACTACCCGTACTTTCCGAGCGGGACCGTCATCGTCAGCGACATAAACCGTGGCTTGTTCATATTGAATCCGGCAGCGGCCTTGGCCCGCCTGACGATCTCGGGAAGCATAACGCTCTCGGACTATCTCCCAGGTCCCGAGGACCAAACCGTGGACGTCGAGATTCGGCGCACCGGACAGCCGACCTATACCAAGACCGTGACCCTCGGTGCCGGTGGCGCCTATTCGTTTACTCTCAACAACACTTTGGCGAACGCCAACTGCACGTTCGCGTTCAAGAGTGAGCGATTCCTGCGTGAGACACTGGCGCCCCTGAACGTGGGAGCGTCTGGCATTTCCAATGTGAATGCTGCCCTAATTAATGGCGACATCGACGGCGACAACGCGATCGACATTGGCGACTTCGCGATCCTCTCAGGCACCTTCGGCTCGTCCTTCGTACCAGCCGACCTGGATGGGGACGGAGAGGTCGCTATCGGTGACTACGCGATCCTCTCGCAGAACTTCGGCCTTAACGGCGACAACTAGACTCCTCCTCGTCCTCCACGCGCCCCCGCGACCAAGCGAGCGGGGGCGCGAACGCTCTTGGCCCCTCTGTTCCACAATAGGGTATGGCTCGCGTCTTTGCGGCGACCGATATCGGCAGCAATACCGTGCACCTCCTGGTCGCCCAAGTCGACTCGAACAGCATCGTGAGGCTCCGCAACGAATCGGAGTGGCTCTCCTTGGGCCAGATCGTCGTCCGCGACGGCTACATCCCCGAGAGCATCGCGCGACGGCTTCTCGCCACACTGAAGTCCTTCAAGGCCGCCGCGACGGCGGCTCGCGCGGCCGGGTTTTACGTGTTCGCGACCGAAGCCATGCGCCTCGCCGAGAACCACGACGAGCTGCTGGCACGGATCCGACGGCAGTTGGGGGTCGAGGTCGACGTGATCTCTCCTCGACGGGAAGCCGAGTTGTCGTTGCGGGGCGTCCAGCTCGATACGGCCGCCCCGGGGGCGTCGATCCTCGTCGAGGTAGGAGGAGGCAGCGCTCAGGTCGCCCGGTGCCGTGACGACGGCACCATGACCGACGAGGTTTCCCTGCCACTCGGGACCGGTCGTCTCATCGTCGAGGTCGCTTTAACACAGCCGAGCGACCCCGGCCAGCAGGCGAGCCTCGCCGATCGAATCGCAGAAGCGTTCCAGGCTTGTCGCGATTGGGAGCCGGTGTCGAGGGTCATCGGTAGCGGTGGCGTCGCTCGTGGTCTGTGGCGAGCCCTCCACCCAGACGGTGATCGGACCCTCCTGCGCGACGAACTCGAGTACCTGCGAAACACCTCTGGACGTCTTGAGCCGGAAACGATCTGCGCTCGCTTCGGAGTGAAGACCAACCGAGCGCACACCCTCTTGCCCGGGTCGGCGATCTACCTGGAGGCTATGCGTGTGTTCGGCAAGGCTTCCATGATTGTCAGCGAGTTCGGCGTGCGCGAAGGCGCTATTCTCGAAATGGCCACCGGGAGGCTAGAAGCGTGTCTCAGGTAGAGGCTCGATCGGACTGGCGCTGGCTCAAGTCCGATCGCTACATCAATCGGGAGTACAGCTGGCTCCAATTCGATCAGCGCGTTCTCGAGGAGGCCGAGAACGTGCGAAACCCTCTCTTAGAGCGACTCAAGTTCCTCGCCATCTTCGAATCGAACCTCGACGAGTTTTTCATGGTGCGGGTTTCGGGGCTCATCGAACAGGTCGAGAGCGGTGTGGCCGAGAAGACCCCAGACGGGCTAACCCCCTCCGAGCAGCTCGAGATGATCTTGGAGACCGCGCTCCCGATGCGACGACGGGCCGCAAAGATCTGGTCCGAGCTGCTCTTGCCCGAACTCTCCCGGGAAGGGATTCAGCTGCTGAGCGTCGCAGATCTCGATAAGTCGCAAGTCGCTCGTTTGGAGGAACGTTTTCGGCAGGAGATTTTCCCGGTATGTACGCCCCTGATTCTGCACCCGGCGCCCAGTGTTCCCTTCATATCCAACCGGAGCCTCAATCTCGCGGTCGAATTGGTCGAGTCGTCATCGAGCACAAGGCTGGCCCGGGTCAAGGTCCCCACCGTCCTGAAGCGACTCGTGCCGGTTCGGACTGGAGCGCATGACTATGTCCTCATGGAGGACGTCATCCGCCAGAATCTGCGATATCTTTTCCCCGGCGTCGACATCGCAGGCTCACACCGCTTCCGCGTGCTGCGAGACGCCGACATCGAGATCCGAGAGTTGGAAGCCGCCGACCTCGTCAGCACCGTCGAAGAGACGATCCGAATGCGTCGCTTCGGGGCCCCAGTCGCCCTGGAAACCAACCCCGACTTACCTAAGCACGTTCGCGAAACGCTTCTTGGCTGCCTCGACCTTGACTTGGCAGACGTCTACGAGGTCGAGGGCTTGCTCGGACTGGACGTAATGTGGGAACTCGCCGCGATCGATCGGCCCGATCTTCGATACCCGCCGTATCATCCCCTTGTTCTCGAGGGCTTCCATGACAGCGAGAACATCTTCGAGACCGTTGCCGATCGCGATGTGATGGTCCATCATCCCTTCGATTCCTTTGCGCCGGTTCAGTCCTTCGTTGCATCGGCTCACACCGATCCCCACGTCATCGGCATCAAGCAGACTCTCTATCGCGTCGGAAGCGAGTCGCCCATTGTCGAATCGCTCCTCGACGCCGCCGAAGATGGTAAGCAGGTTGCCGTCATGGTGGAGCTCAAAGCCCGTTTCGACGAGAGTAACAACCTCGTATGGGCCAAGGCGCTCGAACGCGCGGGCGCGCACGTATCGTACGGCTTCCGAGAGGTTAAGACCCACTGCAAGCTTTGCCTGATCGTCCGACGGGAACCCGATGGCATTAAAGCCTATGCGCATATCGGTACAGGCAACTACAACCCGATCACCGCACGGCTCTATACGGATCTTGCCCTCTTCACCTGCGATCCGGATGTTACGCAAGACATTTCCGAACTCTTCAACTTCCTTACCGGCTTTTCTCGCCAAAGCGATTATCGCAAACTCCTGGTCGCGCCCCATAACCTGCGCGAAGGGATCATCGAGCGAATCGTACGGGAGGCCGAGAACAAGAAGCGCACCAATGTCGGGCGAATCATCTTCAAGCTCAACTCCCTCGTCGATCCGGAAGTCATCGACGCACTTTATGACGCGAGCGAGGCCGGAGTGGAGATCGACCTGATCGTCCGGGGAATCTGCTGCCTACGCCCGGGCGTCCCCGGCCTTAGCGAAAACATCCGCGTCCGCTCGATCGTCGGCCGGTTCCTAGAGCATTCCCGCGTGTTCTGGTTCGAAAACTCTGGCGAGCCCGAGGCCTTCATCGGCAGCGCCGACCTCATGCGCCGGAATCTGGATCGCCGCGTCGAAGTCCTCGCCCCGGTCGAGGACGCTCGCCTCGTTCGCCATCTGCGCGAGGTCGTACTCCAATCGTATCTCGACGACAATCTCCAGACGTGGATCGAGTTTGCCGACGGGACCTACGAACGGCTATGCCCAGACGACACCTCACCGTTCGAGGCGCAGCAAGCCCTCATGTCTCGCTCCAGTCTGCGGCTGCTTATGGGGAACGCCTAGCGATCGAGGCATGAAGCGCGGGGCAGATCACGCCGACCCGCGCTTCTCCGTTACGTCATGCTCGAACGTTGAACCGCACGAGGTCCAGTCTCGCATCGAAAGCCGCGATGTCCGCTTCGAACCCGGCCTCGATCGTAAGGCGCAATCTCATCAGCCCTTGGGCAGTCGAAAATGTCGAGGTCGGCAAGTTGGATATGATATCGACGCCGTTCGCCGTATTGATTTCGAACGAGCCAACATCGTCCCAGCGACCCGCGTCCCAATTCCATAGGGCTGCAGTGCAGACACCGCGGTCGATCCCGTCGATGCGTGACTGCACTTCCAAGTCTAGCCATGCGACCGGACTCTTGTCAGTTTGCGCCTCGACGACGAGAGTGATGATCGGAACGCTGTCATCGTTCATGGCCTCGTACCTGGCGTGGAGCAGTTTGCTGTCGGACTTGCGCAGCGATGTCTTGCCACCGCTTACGATCCGTCCTGCTGTCGCTTCGACTGTGTCGAGATAGGCTCCTTGCCCCAATGTTTCGCCGGGGTCGAGCACGAAGAGGCCCCGATTGATGTCGAATGCCGTGACGTTGCCGCTGGGAAAGATGGCACAAACGCCCCACGCCCCGGTATAAGAGAACCCCGACCCATCGGGATAGGTATCGAAGTAGCCTATCTCCTGAATGTTCAGCGGGTCGCCAATGTCGTAAACCCGAATTCCGCCGCGATAGGCCGAAAGGTACATCGTATTCCCACGGATGTGAGAGTTGTGATCGATATAGTTTCCACCGTTCTGGTACCGTCCTGCATACTGCGGATGAGCGAGATCCGAGACGTCTAGGCGATGGGTCGTACATTGATCGACCAAGCCGTTTCCTTCGTCGAACTCGTCGTTGACTAGAAAATAGCGGCCATCTTCTGTCAGCTGCCCGCTATGACAGTAGTTCGATCCGGATATGTAGTCGATGCTGCCCAGTGTAACCATGTTCGACTTGTTCGTGATATCGACGATGAACACACCGGCGCCGCCGCAGCACAGAAACGCGATCTCGCGGCCGGCGTAAGGTCCGCTCGAAAAGTTCACGACCTGACAGTCGTGTACGTACTGTTGGCTCCAAGAGCCGACTTGCACCGGCGCCACTGGATTTGTTGCATCGAGTACGACAAGGCCGCCTCCGGCCAAGTTGGACCCGTTGAGATAGAGCAGTTTCTTGGTCTGATTGGCCTGGATGGTATGGACCGTACGAAGGTCGTTTGCGGTGTACGTTGCAGCTAACGTCACGCTGCCCAGGTCGGCAAAACGGAGATCGATTATCTGCATTCCTTGATTGACGCCATCGCATACGGAGTATGCGAAGTCGCCAAGGACGGTCGGCTCGTGCCAGATCGAAGCCGGCCCGGATACGTGACCGATAGTCACCGGGCTGTTTGGATTGGTAATGTCTACGACCGCGGTGCCGTTCTCCATTCCAAAGACCGCATATTCGCGACCGCTGTGCGACGTGTATCCCCATCCGCCGGACCCAGCGCCCGGTCCGCCGGGGAATGCTGCGAGCCCGGTATGCGAGAGAAGGTGCACTCCCTGCCTAGGAAACTGCCCAAAGCTTGTGGCGGTAGCGAATACTGCCGCGACTATTGCGATGCATGTAAGATAACTCTTCATCTTCACGAGGGCCTCCTTATAGAACCTTCCGGATCGCGATGTCTCCGGAGATCGTCGGACCATGAGCGTGGAAGACGATTCGGCCACGCGAATCCATGCACTGTATGTGAAGTTGGTCGCCCACCCCGCGAGGCCCTCCATCGGTCACTCGGATGAGGACCTTAACCGGGTTGCCTTGAAAGGTCCCGTCGCCTTCGATCTGCGCAGTGGTGCCGACGACCTCGACTGAACCGACCCTGGGGACCATGACGACGACGTCCGGATAGTTCCGATGGCTGTGTCCGTCGGCTGCGAAAGTCGCCTCCCCGCGTACCTCGCCCGTCGCTCGGATATCGAGGACGATGGAATTGACGTCGAAGTGACCAAGAGATGTATGAGCATCGAGCCCTGCACGGGCCGTCACTTCGTAGCCCGCCATTTCGGGAGGGCCGGTGAGCGGCAGCGCTGCAAGGGGAGCAAGCCAGAAGAATTTTAACATTTGTCAAGCCTCCGAGGGACCGATGTACGCCTGTGCGGCGCGTGCGAACCCACTTCGAGTGTAGCGGTCGAAGACTGATTTCGAGTGCCATCTCACGCACATTGCCACGAGCACCGCTAATCTAGGCGGAGGCGGTCCCCGTGCCCGCTCGCGCGTCCCCGCTGCTCGCCGACATTCCGGGGAACCTGCTCCGAGGCTCGCTTCATCCGAGCACTGCCGACGCGTCCTCCGCCATACTCGTAGATACTGCATGAGCCCGTTCCGCGAAGGTCTCAGTTTCGACGACGTCTTGCTTGTTCCGCGTCGCACCGAGGTGTTGCCCAGCGAAGTCGACATCTCGAGCCCCTTCTTGCCAGGGATCGTCCTGCGTGCGCCGATCGTCTCCGCACCGATGGACACCGTGACGGAATCGAGACTCGCCGTCGCCATCGCCCGCGAGGGCGGCGTCGGTGTCATCCATCGGAATATGTCGATCGAGCGGCAGGCCGAGGAGGTGGATCGCGTCAAGCGGTCGGAGCACGGCGTGATCACCCATCCGATCAAGCTATCTCCCGAAAAGACCATCCAGGACGCGGTGAACTTGATGGAGCGCTTCCACATCAGCGGTGTCCCCATCGTCGACGCGGAAGGAACCCTCGTCGGCATCCTCACCAACCGCGATATTCGCTTCGAAACGAACTACGACAAACCTATCAGCGAACGGATGACGAGCAAGAATCTCGTCACAACCAGCGTCGGCACCACTCTCGAACAGGCCGAAGCGATCCTCGCCGAGCACCGCATCGAGAAGCTCCCGATCGTGGATGCCTCAGGCAAGCTCCAAGGCCTTATCACTATCAAGGACATCCTGAAGGTCAAGCGCCATCCCAACGCGACCAAAGACGGCAAAGGACGACTCGTCGTCGGAGCGGCAATTGGCGCGCTGAGGCAACCCTACGAGCGATCGAAGGCGCTCTTCGAAGCCGGAGTCGACTTCATCGTAATCGACGCCGCTCATGGCCACAGCGCCGGCGTGATGAATTGCGTGAAAATGCTGAAGGAGCGACTGCCCGATCTCAAGGTGATTGCTGGCAACGTGGCGTCGAAGGAGGCAGTTCGCGATCTCGCCGCGATCGGCGCCGACGGTCTGCGCGTCGGTATCGGCGCCGGCTCGATCTGCACGACGCGAATCGTGGCGGGGGTCGGCGTACCTCAGTTCACCGCCGTCGTCGACTGCTGCGAAGAGGCGAACAAGCTCGGAATTCCCACCATCGCCGACGGCGGCATCCGTTCGAGCGGCGACGTCGTGAAGTCCCTGGCCGCCGGAGCGACGAGCGTGATGATGGGCAACATGTTCGCCGGTTGCGAGGAGAGCCCCGGCGAGACCGAGATTTATCGCAATCGGGCCTATAAGGTCTACCGCGGGATGGGCAGCATCAGCGCCATGCGCCAAGGCAGCAGCGACCGCTACTTCCAGGTGAAAGAGAGTGGCGGCAGCTACGTCCCGGAAGGGGTGGAGGGCAGAGTTCCGTTCAAGGGCACGCTTGCCGACACGATGGAGCAGATCATCGGCGGGCTCCGCTCCGGCATGGGCTACATCGGCGCCTGTAGCCTGTCCAAGTTGCGCGAAAGCGCCGAATTCATCAAGATCACCAACGCAGGCCTGCGAGAGAGCCACCCCCACGACGTGTGGATCACCAAGGAGCCACCGAACTACTCGTCGCCGTTCATGAGCGGCGAGAGCGACTGAGATGCACATCGATTCGAGCACGGGCGCGGTAGAACTGCCCTTGATCACCCTGGGTTCCTCCACGAGTCGAGCGGAATTCGAAGCCTCGCCAGTATTCGCCGTCGCATCCCCGCTCGTCGACAATCCGCCCTGGAAGTCCTGGTCCTTTGTCGGTGGCAATGTCGGGACCGCCCGTATCCTCGTCTCGGCTTACTTCGAGGGATCTGCTCTGCGCATGATCGACCTCGTCGTGACCGACGAGCCGGGCTCCACCTGGGACGAATGGACGACCGAGAAAGAAGCCGCCACGAAAGAGCGCCATGACGCCCTCTGCCGAGTCTGGCTCGGCAATCCGACCGAGATACTCTCTTCTTCCGACGAGGCGATCTCCGGCGCGCTGCACTACGTGTTTCCGTGGGGCAAGGTCTTGTCAGGATACGACTCGAAGGGCGGGGCCAGTTCGATCATGGTTCGCTACGAGCAGGCATGATTTGCCCTGGGCAATACGGCCCAGTGTTCACAGTGCACGGCATAGTTGCTGTTCTCTGATATGATATGTTCGTGGTAGGTTCGTATCGGCTGTTCAACGACGAAGGCGGAACGATCAGCCCGGATTCGCCCGCCTACGTGGAGCGAAAGGCAGACGTCGAGCTCTTTCTGCGGCTCAAGCAGGGCGAGCTCTGCTATGTCTTGGATTCGCGCCAAAAGGGAAAGTCGTCCCTGATGGCTCGCACAATGGTCAAACTGCGCCAAGCCGGCATCGCGACCGCCCACCTCGATCTCCAGAGCCTCGGCACGAACCTCGATCCGGAGCGGTGGTACTTCGGAATGCTCTGGGTCCTCGGAGAATCGCTCGGTCTCCAAGAGGCGATGTTCGAGGCATGGGCATCTAACCCTCAGCTCAGCGCGTTCCAGCGTTGGTCTCAGGCGATCGAGACGGTCGTACTCCCGCGGCTGTCGAGCCGCCTGTCAGCGGGCCAGTCCATGTCCGAAGATCGGATATCCATCTCGCGACCGGCCGAGCGGCTCGTCATCTTCATCGACGAGATCGACATGGTTCGAAGTCTCGACTTTTCGACCGACGAATTCTTCCACGGCATCCGAGATTTCTACAACCGGCGGTCCACTGACGCACGCTACAACCGTATCACGTTCTGCCTAATCGGAGTCGCCAAACCTTCGGAACTGGTGAAAGATGCCAGGGTTACTCCCTTCAACGTCGGCAAGAGGATCGACCTCGCGGATTTTACGCATAAGGAAGCCCTGTGTCTCTCGAAACTATTCGTCGATTGCGGCTTATCGACCACTCAAGAACAGGCCGAACGGCTCATCGATCGAATCATCTATTGGACGAATGGCCACCCCTATCTAACGCACAAGATTTGCGCCACACTTGAACGAGAGGGCGGTAACAAATCGAAAGAAGACATCGATCGGGTCGTTCAGCAACTCTTCCTTAGTCCCGAATCGCTTCAAGAGGACCCGAACATCTCCGACGTTGCCCGGCGCGTCCTTGAGCTGCCACCGGACGGCATGGATCGGGAGGCCTATCTTTTTGCTCTGAGTGAGAGGCTCGAGAACCTGTTTCGGCGGGGTGGGCTCCCTGCGGACGATGCCGATCCGATCCTCAAAACCCTTCGACTTGCTGGCCTAACCCGCAACAGCACCCATGTGGTGCGATTGCGCAACCGGATCTACGAGCGTGTCTTCAATCTGAACTGGCTCTCTTCGAACATCCCTCAGTTGGAGATCCGCATCACGCAGCGGGAGCAGCGGGCCGCTTGGCTTCGTCGGATGATCGGGCTCGGATCGGTCGCTCTTGTGTTTGCCGTGGCGACTGTGAGTCTCCTTCTTCTCTATCTCAGCGCGGATACGAAACTTGCAGAAGCGAAGAGGCTTACGAAAAGGGCTGAAACCGACCTTGCTTCTGCGAAGGCCGCGCTCGTCAAATCAGAAGGCAACAAAGCCGAAGCCCAATCAGCGCTAGAGCAGACGCGCAAGAGCGAGGCTGCCATTGCCGAGGCATTCACCAACTTTGTTAGGATGGACTCTAGTGTCGTGCCAGCCTCGGGACATCCAGAAGCGCCGACCCTCGCCGAGCCTCCACTGCCCGAGGAACCGCTGAAGGGAGGCAAGTACCGGTTCACTAACGAGCGCTATGCGACGATCAAGGATCTTGCCGATAAGGAGAAGAGCGATCTTCAAGCGATGATCAACGAGATGTACGCTCGATACTACTTTGCGTTTCCCTCGCGAGAAGTAAGGAAGTATCAGGGGCTGTTTCCAGGTTATGAACCAAGACGAGATTGGCAGCAATGCGAGGCGCTTTTTAACAAATACGAGAAGTTCAACATCCGCTTCATCGCCAAGTATCGTAACGACCCGAAGCTACTTGCTTCGCTCAAGAAGAATGACGCTCAGGACAACGCACCCGTAGCTCCCAAGGAAATCCTTACTTGCACCGGGACTGGCCAGCCTGCGACACCTTATTGCCGAGAGACCGAGATGCGTCCTGCGAACAAGGTGCCCATCAAGCGTCCCTGCTCTGCCCATAAACCGTCTGGATCATGACCCGTAAAGGGCTCAGCCCACCATCAGCCGGTAACCCACTCCCGTCTCCGTCCGGATGAACCGCGGACGCGTCGGGTCGGGGTCGACCTTTTGCCGAATCGAGCCCATATGAACACGCAAGGTGTGAGTCGAATCCTCGAATCCGGGTCCCCAGACCTCTTTGAGCAGTTGCCGGTGCGTCACGACCTTGCCCGCGTGTTGGGCGAGGAGCGCCAACAGGCGATATTCCGTCGGCGTAAGGCGAACCTCCGATCCGTCCACCCAAACCTGCCTCGCCGAGAAGTCGATCGTGAGGCCATCCGATCGAAAGATCGGATCGACGATGCTCTCCATTCGACTGCCGTGTCGTACGGCGACGCGAACTCGAGCCATCAGTTCGCCCAGTGAGAACGGCTTCGTTACATAGTCGTCGGCGCCCCCGTCCAAGGCCGCCACTTTGTCGCGCTCCTGCCCACGAGCCGTGAGAATGATCACCGGCACGTCGGTCCACTCGCGCAGCTCGCGAAGCACCTCTAACCCGTCACGGTCCGGCAGTCCCAAATCGAGCAGCACGACGTGAGGATTCTTCTGAGCGACCAAGCGGACACCCTCTGCTGCGTTTTCGGCCTCGTGCCAGTCCACCTCGCCGGTCGGTAGGCCCGCTCGCAGGAAACGCCGAATGGAGGCTTCGTCCTCGATGATGACGATCCGGATCGGCTCAGTCACTGGCATTGCTCCCGACCTCACTTCTCGGCAGCGCGAACATGAACTCGGCACCGCCGCTCGGGCGGTTCATGGCGGCGATGCGCCCCGCGTGCGCCACGATCGCAGCGCGGCAGATCGCCAAGCCGAGCCCGGCCCCCGCCCCCCTCGTCCCCTGAAACCTCTCGAAAATGCGCTCTCCCATGCCCGGCGCGATCCCAGGGCCGTCGTCACTCACTCTGGCTACGATCTCCTCTCCCTCCACAGAAAGCACCACGGCTACTTCCGCGTCGCGTCCCGCGTGCCTTGCCGCATTCTCCAAGAAGTTGACCAGCACCTGCTCGATCAAGACGCCGTCCACCTTTATGGGCGGAAGGTCGTGTGGCGCCGCCAGCGTCACCGGCCGATCAAAGAGATTGGCGGTCCGAAGGATCGCGTTGGCAGCAAGCTCGTCGAGCGATTGCCAGTCAAGGTCGAGGTCGATCTGTCCCTGGACCCGAGTCATGTCGAGGAGATTTCGAATGAGCCGAGCCATGCGCAGGGATTGATCTTGAATCGTCGACGCAAGACCACGGCTCTCGTCGGTCAATTCGGGTTGGGCGAGCAGCGCGTCGGCCGATCCTTCGATCGAGGCCAGCGGAGTGCGCAGGTCGTGTGAAACCGTACTTAGCAGGTCGCTCCGCAATTGCTCGACGCGGGCCGAGAAAGCGGCCTCGCTATGCGCTTGAGACTGCTCCCGAAGCCGGACCGTCAGGGTACTAATCAATAAGCTCACCACAAGCATCACGGCAAAAGTAAAGACGTATTGAATGTCGGCCACCGCAAAGGTGCCACTCGGATGCACGAAGCAAAAGTCGAAGGTTGCGACGCTCAAGAACGACGCCAAGATCGCAGGACGAGGCTTCGTGCGCGTCGCCACATAGGTAATGCCGACCAGATAAACCATCACCAGGTTGGCAAGGTCCACGTGAAGAACCATCGCCGCGCAGAAAAGCGTTGCCACTGCCGTGACGGCGATCGCCAAGACATATCCCGCACGATCTCCGAGTGGTTCCGGTCCGAATGCCCACATGCTTCCTCGTCATGGTAGCCCTTCTCATCCATGGCCGACTACTTGAGGAAGTAGCGAACGTTCGAGACCACCACATTCTTCCTTCTCCCGAGCGCCCTCTTCAGCTGTGCCGCGACGTTTTCCTGCAGCAGTCGATGGTGCCACTTCGTCGCGACGGCCTCGGGAACGACGACCGTGATCGTACGGTCGGGATCTTCCAGGAGCATCTCGTCCACGTACTCCAGAATCGGTTCGATGAGCGAGCGATAAGGAGACTCGATCACCACGAGCGGCGCATCTCCGACATGCTCCTCCCAAGCCCGTCGTAGGTTCGGCACTACTTTGCGATCCAGCGTAACGTGGAGCGCCCGGACGTCGCCATGAAGGGCTTGGGCGTAGTCCATGGCAGCCAGAATCCCCTCATGAACCCGGGGTACCAGGAGAAGGGCGGTCTGTCGCTTGACCTCCACCTTGCGACCCGGCGCGAGCGATAACTGGTTCGCAATGGCTCGATAGCGTCGATGTATCGCGAAGAGGACGGCCGACGTCAGGCTGATCAGGATCAGGACGATCCAGGCTCCTTCGCCGAACTTCGTGACGAGAATCACGATCGCCACGGCACCGGTACAGAGCGCGCCGAATCCGTTGACCGAAGCCTTGAGTCGCCAGTTGCCTTCGCGCAAGCGCCTCCACCGAACGACCATGCCACTCTGAGAAAGGGTGAAGGCGGTGAAGACGCCGACCGCATAGAGCGGCAGGAGAAGGTCGAGTTCGCCCCGGAAGTACACGACCAGACCGGTCGCCAGCACCGCCAGCACGACGATCCCGTTCTGAAACACCAAGCGGTCCCCGAGCCGCGAGAGCGGCCTCGGAAGGTACCCGTCTCGGGCCAGAATGCTCGCCAACCGCGGAAAATCGGCAAACGCCGTGTTGGCAGCAAGAATCAGAATCGCTGCCGTCGCGAACTGGATCGCGTAGAACCCGATGCTCTGCGGACCGAAAACGAAGACCGCGATCTGAGAGACCAGAGTGCGATACTCGGGGTTGGCGCTCGAGTGCAGGCTGACTTCGGGGAGATATTGGGCGAGAAACCCGGTCCCGAGGAACATTGTGATCATGATGGCCGCCAGCCAGCGCAGGCTCAGCACGGCATGCTGCGACTCGGGAGCACGGAACGCAGGAACGCCGTTGCTGATCGCCTCGACTCCGGTCAGCGCGACGCATCCCGCGGAGAACGCACGAAGCATGACGAACAAAATCGGAACGGTCGCTTCGCTGCCGATAACACCCGTATCGGCGACAACTTGCTGGGCGGGGTGCTCCATCCCCCATGCCTTGGTCACTCCGAACAAGATCATGGTTAGCATGCCCAACACGAACCCGTAGGTTGGGAAGGCGAACAGCATCCCGGATTCGCGAACGCCGCGGAGGTTGACCCAAGCGATGAAGGCGATGAAGCCAACGTTCAGCGGAATCAAGTAGGGATGTAGAGCCGGGAAGGCGGAGACGAGCGCTGCCACCCCGGCCGCAATGCTCACGGCGACCGTCAGCACGTAGTCGATGAGCAGCGCGGAAGCCGCGATGACCGCTGGCCGCTCGCCGAGATTGTCCGAGGCGACCAGGTACGATCCGCCGCCGCTCGGATAAGCCCGCACGGTCTGCTGATAACTGATGACGACCACCAGATAGAGCACGCAGATCGCGAGCGTAATGCCGGGCAATTTTGCCATGAAAGCGATTCCGGCGAGGATCAAGATGCTCAGAATCGCCTCGGTCGCGTAGGCCGCCGACGAGAGGGCGTCGGATGCAAACACCGGAAGTCCGAAGAAGAGGGAGAGCCTTTCGTGGTGCTCCCGCACCGTCGGAATGGGCTTTCCGAGGAGAACCCTTCGGAGTCGAGTTACGGGCGATACGGTCGTGTCAGCCACGCTTCGAGTATCGCGGGGGCCTGCGTCAAGCTCGTGTCAAGCCGCGTCGGGGCGCATCAAGATTCCATCAAGACTGAAATTCATTGACATTCGGAACGTCAGAGGGGATAAAGTGGGCCAAGAGGTAATCCATGCGCAGGTTGTGTTCGATATTGGCCATCTCTGTGGCGGCAACGTCTGTTCTCGCTCAGTCGAAGACCGTCTATGAGATGAGGATCAACGGGAACTTCGTGGGCACCGTGACGAATATCGTACGGCAGGTCGATTTCGAGGGTCAGAAGTGCACGAAGTTCGAGTCGCTGACCGAACTCATGGGCTCGCCATCCGTTGCCGCCGGAACGCCGATGCGGATCCTACGAGCCGAGTACGAGTCGTGGGTGGCGCCGGATGGAAGGCCCATCCGAACGGTATCGAGGATCGGCGAATGGGCGAACCGGCTGGTATGCGAAACTAGCGTGACCGGCAACCGCGTCAAGACGATGACGAGCCGGGGCGATCAAGCCGGTATCTCCTTTACCGATCTCACGCCAGCAGAAGCGCAGCGAATCCGCGGCACGCTCGACGGCGTCCTCGAGGACGGAGTGCCCAAGCAGGAAATCCAGCGCTCGCTCGTCATCGATCCCCTAACGGGCAAGCCAAAAGAGAGCGTGCGGACGGTCAGCGGCAAGAAGACGATCGTCCACGCCGGTCGGTCCGTCGAGACGACGGTGATCGAATCAGCGCTCTACGAGAACTCGTCAGTTCGGAGAATGACCCTCTACTTCGACTCGGCGGGCCGCCTGCTCCTCGCGCAGGGCGATGGCAAGGTGGAACTGATCCGGCTGTCGGACACCGAGGAGAAGAGCGGAGACTAGCCCGCCAGGGACGTGACGTTTCCGTTCATCCGGCGTTCGAGCGCGTCCGTGAAGCGCTCGCATACGTCGAAGAGATCGTCCACACCCTCCACCCGGTCGCCCTGTCGTCGCTTGGCGACGACGTACGCGACAGCACCCGCGCTGAGAAGCGCGGCGAAGGTGAGGAGAGGCCACTTGGCAGAGCGGCGCGGACTGTTCGGGCGGGGGTCGTTCATTTGCGGACTTCCTTATCCAGACGATATTCTAACTCTCGGAGTTCGGTTAACGATTCCTTAGAGTGATTCGTCAGGTTTTCTGAGAAGTTCGGTCCTTATAGGTCTCCGTTCAAGGCATAAGTCAGCACGTGATCGAAGGCCCGATCCGGCATCGGGTGCGCGCCGCCGAGGACCCGAGCGGTGAGGATGATCCGGGCAATGCGCTCGAGGGTTTCCATGCGGTTATAGGCGTCCACCAGATCGTGGCCCATCACGACGGCGCCGTGATGACTCAAGAGGAAGGTCTTGTGGTCGGCCAGGAGAGGACCGATCGAATCCGGTACCTCGTCTGTCCCTGGCATCGCAAAGGGAACGGTCGCGACGCTCCCCAATACGTAGGCGGCCTCCGGGAGAAGATTGTCGGGGATCGTCTCGCCGGCTAGCGAAAAACCGGTGGCGACTGGCGGGTGGGCATGAACCACTGCCTGACAATCGGGGCGTGCTCGGTAGATCGCGAGGTGTAGCTTGATTTCGCTGCTCGGTTCGCCACCGCGAAGGAGCTTGCCGCGAAGGTCGATGACCACCAAGTCGTCGGGACGCATGTGCCCCTTGCTCGCGCCCGCGGGAGTGCAGAGCAGATGCTTCGAGTTCAGCCGCAGCGAAAGATTGCCCTCGGCGGCCCCCACGAGGCCGCGCTGCCAAAGTCGACGGCCGATTTCGCACATGGACGCTCGGAGCCCCACCTCGGTCATCGACTCGAATTGTGGCAGGTTCGGCGCATAATGGGGCCGATGTCGGATGAGCCACGCTCGCTGCCCGAAATCCGCGATGAGATCGACCAGGTCGATGGCGATCTCGTGCGCCTGCTGAGCCGTCGCGCGGAACTCGCTCGCGAGGTCGGCCGCGCCAAAGACAAGGATCAGGCGCCCTACTTCACACCCGAACGGGAGCGCCAGATTTATGCCCGCCTGAAGGAGTCCAACCCCGGGCCCCTCCTCGACCGGCAGTTAACCGCAATCTTCCGCGAGATCATCTCTGCCGCCCGCGCCGCCGAGAAGCCGCTCGAAGTGGCCTACTGGGGGCCCCCGAGCACTTTCAGTCACGTCGCCGCAATCCAGACCTTCGGCTCGAGCACCGCCCTTCTCCCCCAAGACTCCATCCAGGACGTTTTCCTCGCCGTCGAGCACGGGACCGTCGATTACGGCGTCGCCCCGATCGAAAACTCGACGGCCGGCGTCGTCCCGGAGACGCTCGACATGTTCCCGCAAACGAACGTCAAGATTTGTGCGGAGACCTACGTCTCGATCGCCCATCACTTGGTGAGCGTCGCGGCCGATGTCGATGCAATCGAGCGGGTCTACGCCGGTCCTCAGCCTGCCGCCCAGTGCAAGCGATGGCTTCGGGCTAACGTGCCCCGAGCCGAGATCATCGAAACGACACCCACCGCCAAAGCCGCCGAGAAAGCGCTAGACGACCCTCGCGGCGCCGCGATTGCCAACCGATTCGCCGCCGAGACTCTCGGCATCCCCATCTTGGTCGACCACATCGAGGACAACTCCCACAATCGAACGAGGTTCATTGTCATCGGCTACAACGAGCCAAAGAAGACAGGTCGCGATAAGACAAGTCTGATGTTCGTCTTGCGCAACCGCCCCGGCGAGCTCTACCGGGCGCTGGGAGCCTTCGTCGAGCATGGAGTGAACCTCATGATGATCGAGTCTCGGCCTGCCCAGCGCGAGACCTTCGAGTACATCTTCTATTGCGACTGCGCCGGCCACCGAGTGGACGAGTCGATTCAGAACGCGCTGGCGACCTTGAAGGTGCTCACCCTCGAGACCACCGTTTTGGGCAGTTACCCCAGCGCCGATCCCGCCGAGTCGTGAGGCAACGGGGCGCCGCCGCGAAGCGTTGCATACAATGATGCCGGGAAGGAACATAGCGTGATTTGGTTCTGGGTAATCGTGGCCCTACTCGTGTACCTGGCCCTGATGTGGCTGGTCGCGTGGAAGAGCGCGGCGCCGATTCGAGTGCCGCTGTTCTTCTCGCCCGGACAGATCGGTCTGCCCCAAGAACCCGTCGAGTTCGTCACCCTGGACGGCTACCGCCTCTCAGGATGGTGGATGAACCGGCAGGACGCCACGACGATCGGCGTCTTCATTCACGGCTACATGATGAACCGCTCGGAACTCGCCTCGATGGCGGTCATGCTCTGGCGAAGGGGCGCGGCGTGCCTGCTCTTCGATACCCGCGCCCACGGCACGAGCGGGGGTCGCTTGACCGGCTTCGGATACACCGAGAGGCTCGACGTTCGAGCAGCGGTGGATTTCGCCCGCTCCAGGCAGCCCGGAGCGAAGGTGATCCTCTTCGGCAGCAGCATGGGCGGAGCCGCTGCGGCCTTTGCCGTCGCTGACGACCCAAACCTCGCCGATGCGCTCGTGCTCGACAGCGCCTATTCCCGGCTCGACCGGGCAGCCCTCGGCTGGTGGCGCTTCCTCGGGGGTAAGCCACTCATGGTCACGATGGCGCCGACCCTTCTCTTTTCCCGATCATTCTTGCCCTTCCGAATGCGCGATGCCGACGTCGCGAAAGCACTCGTTGCGGGCGGCAAGCCGGTCCTGATTCTGCATGGCCGTGAGGACCGCCTTGCCCCGCCTGGCGATGCGGAGCGGAACTTCGCCGCCTGCACCGGCCCCTCGCGGCTGGTCTGGTTCGAAGGCTGCAACCATTCGGCCGGGCGATTCGCCCAGCCGGATGTGTACAACGAAGCCGTGTTTGGTTGGCTCGACGATCAGGGGCTACTCGTAGAGACGGGGACCAAGCCGAATAGCCCGGTCCCCGTCGAAGAGATCGGAACCCGCTAGCGGGTCCGGAGCATGATCGTCTCGACGAGCGAACGCCCGCGTACGACCGCCGTGACTCGCGCACCTGCGGTGCGGGTTACGTTGCCTGTCGTGATCCGGAACGACACCGTTCGCTGGCCCGCGGGGACAATCACCGTTGCCGGCACGCGCAGGGCGGTGTTGTTCGACCGAACCGTCACGCGCAGTCCACCTGCCGGAGCCGGGGTCGCGAGCGCGATGATCGCTGTCGCCGACTGATTGCTGTACATCACGCCAGTGTTCAGGATGAGATCATCCGCATTGCCCGGGCCGCCGAATTCGTTTCGGTAGACCGCTGTAATGTTGGTGGGGATCTCCTGGGCCCAAAACGGCTCTAGGCCGTCGAGCACCCGGTAATCGCCAGGCATCATGAGGGTCTCGTCGCCGTTCACGTCGTACGCGCGGAACCGAATCATTCGGAAGCCGAACAGGTAGTCGAACATCGTCGACTCGGCGGTCACCGTGTACTCGAGCGTGGGCTCGATGTTCTCGTCGATGTACGCGTTGAGGGACGCCAAATTCTGCGCCAGCGTCTGATTCGTCGTGTAGACGACGATGATGGTCGCGTTGTCGTAGCTGCCCTGAGCAAAGGCGCCCGTCACCAGCGCCGTCGGAATGAGAAGAGTAAGAAGCAAACGCTTCAACTTATGCCTCCGTATTGTAAACATGGGCCGCGCACCGGAGCGGCCAAGCCGACGAGAGGGCCAGTACCATTGCCGGGCCCGCTGTGACTTGCCTCATCCCATTATAGGACGATTCCGTCTAAATCTAGGCCGCGAGTTTCTTCGGAACCCGTTTGAAGCCAAAACCCGGTACTCCTAACGGGTAATGCGCGCTTCTCCCGCACGGGCCGAATGCTCCGGGGCTTCTGCTAGAATCCAAGCAAATGAGTTTCGTCGTGCGGCTTGCTTCGGACCTCGCCCAAGTCGAGGCGGGAGCGACCTTGCCTCTCAGCGTCGAGGCCTCCAACCGAGGTGACGAGTCGGACGAACTCGAAATCCGAATCGAAGGACTCGATCCCGAATGGACGGCGGTGCCGGTACCTAGCTTTTCGGTCGAGCCTCACGAGGTGCATACCGAGAAGGTCATGCTCAAGCCGCCGCGAATGACGGAGAGCATCGCGGGAACCTATCCTTTCGTCGTCTCCGTGCGCTCGCTCAAGAGCGGCGAAGTGCGCTCGGCTCAGGCCGTGCTCGAGATCAAGCCGTTCCACCACGTAAGCGTCGACGCGAACCCCAAGAAGGGCGCGGTCTCCCCGTTCAACAAGGAGTTCGCCTTCGACGTCACGGTGATGAACCTCGGTAACAGCGAGCACACCGTCCAGATGTTCGCCAGCGACCCCGAGGACGAGTGCGCGTTCGAATTCGAGCATGAGAAGATCACCCTCGGCCCCGGGCAGCAGAAGTCGGTCGAGATGCGAGCAAGCGGCAAAAGACGCCCGCTGCTGGCCAATTCGCGCCTTCACGGCATCTCTGTCAGCGCACGAAGCGTTTCCACCCCCACCGTCGCCGGCCAGGTCCAGGTTCAGCTCGAGCAGCGTGCCCTGATCTCGCCGGGAGGCTTCATCGCGGTGCTCGTGGCGCTCATCTTCATCATTGGGTGGATCGCCTTTATCCCCAAGCCGCCGACCCTCGACGTCTTCAGCGCCAGCCCGTCCGAGGTGCTCGTCGGCGACGAGATACAGATCGACTGGCGGGCGAGTGAGAATGCCAGGGCCGTCCGAGTCTTCATCGGGGAGCAGCCGGCCCAAGAATACGACCGGCTCGGGAACGACAAGTTCACGGCCAAACAGCCCGGCACTCTCCGGATCCGCGCCTTCGCCGTCGCAGGGGATCGGCAGAGCGAGGCGAAGATCGTCGAAATCGTCGTCAAAGCACGGCCCGTGGCTCCTTTGCCCGAGATCATCGCCTTCAGAATCGTCCCCAACAAGGTCGGCCGTGGAGAAACCGTCGTCGTCGAGTACGAAGTGAACGAAGCGGTCACGGAGGCGAAGCTTTTCCCGCAGGAGCGCAAACTCGACCCTTCCGGCGGCCGAGTGGAGCTAGTTGCCGAAAGCACCGGGGAGCATACGTACACCCTCGTCGTCTACAACAAGGACGGTAAGCGAGCAGAGGCCTCCGCCAAATTCTCGGTCGTCAAAGCGAGCAAGGCCAAGATCGCCCTCTTCAAGGCTGATCCGGACAGTTTGGAATCTGCCGGGGGGGTGACCCGTCTGACCTGGGCCGTCCCCAGCGCTGCGTACGTCGAACTCAGCTACATCGATCGCGATGGTCAGCCGTTCAAGGAGCGCGTCGAACCGACCGGATCGCTGGCCACCAAAGACGTCGACATCGCCAAGACCACGGAGTTCACGCTCACCGCATACGACGACGAGGGCCTGATGACGACCAAGAAGGTCACTTGCACCGTCAAGCCCATCGAAGATCCTCCGCCCGATCCCAACGGAGAGGGCAACCGCTAGGGATTCGTCAGCGCAAGGGGCAGGCTTAGGTTCTCCTCTTCTTGGGTGGCTGCACGTGTTCGGCGGTTTCGCGCAGCCACTCGCGAAGCCACTCTTCGTCCTTCTCCCGCTCCTCAGGCACCAAGAGTGCGGGCTTGCCTCCGGGGTAGGGCGGATGCAGATGCTCGTCTCCGAGGTACTTGGCGGAAGCAGGCGAGGCCTTAACGAAGAGGCGGTTGTCGCAGATGAGGGCGACGACTTTGTCCTCCCAATAGACGGCGGCTTCGCCGAACATCTTCTTGATGCTCACCGGGCCGGCGGGAGCGAGGGCCTGGTGGAATCGCTCGACGACTTCGGGACGCGTAGCCATGCCTCATCCTACTCGTATGGCTCGACGAGGGACCAGAGAAGCCTCACGTTCTCTTCGTGCATCGTTTCCTCCTCGGGCGTCTCGATGACGATCGGGACCTCCTCGAAGCGCGGGTCGTTGACCAAGAGTCGAAAGCACTCACGACCGATTTCGCCCTTGCCGATATGCTCGTGGCGGTCGACTCGTGATCCGAGCCCTTTCTTGCTGTCGTTGGCGTGAATGGCGCGGATTGTCCCGACCCCCACGATCCGATCGAACTCGGCGAAGGTCGCTTCGTACGCTTCGGGTGTCCGCAGGTCGTATCCGGCGGCGAAGAGGTGGCAGGTATCGATGCAGACCTGGAGGCGGGGCGGGCGTTTGCAGAAGTCGAGGATGGCGGCGATCTGCTCGAACCGGAAGTTGAGGCTGCTGCCTTGCCCGGCGGTGGTCTCCATGAGCAGTGTAACCGAATCCGGCGTCTCGGCGAGAACCTCGAGTGCCGCCTGCGCCGTCCGACCGAGGGCGAGGGGCAATTCCTGGCCGGCGGACGATCCCATGTGCGATACCACGAGCGGGATGCCGTAGTCGGCGCTGCGGCGCAGCTCTTCGACAAGGCTGACGAACGACTTGCGGCGAACTTCTTCGTCGGGCGCACAAAGGTTGACGAGGTAGGTGTCGTGGGTGACGATGTGGTCGATTCCGGTCTCTGTTCTAGCCCTGTCGAACTCGGCGATCATATCCGTCGTGGGCGGCACAGCCTTCCACTGCCGGGGGCTGGAAGTGAAGACCTGTACTGCCGTGCATCCGATGTCCTTCCCTCTTCGAAGGGCTTTGGCGAGGCCGCCCGAAGCGGGTATGTGGGCGCCGATGTAGCGGGCGGGCATGCCCGATTCTATACTCTCGGGGATGAACCCTCGGGGAAAGCCGTGGTACCGCTTCATTCGCTGGGCGGCGCGCTATCTGTTCTTCGGAGCTTTGGGCGGCATGCGGAGCGAGGACTCGCAGAAGGTGCCGATGGAGGGCCCGGTGATCCTTGCGCCGGTGCATTTTTCCTATCTAGACCCGATGATCGTTTCGTGCGGGACGGCGCGGGCGGTCTCGTTTATGGCAAAGAAGGAGCTCTTCGAGGTCTTCGGGCTGGGATGGCTGATCCGAAGCCTGGATGCCTTTCCGGTGGAGCGCGGAGCGGGCGATTCCGCGGCGATCCGACACGCCATCGAGATGCTGCAGCAGGGCCGGGCCCTCATCCTCTTTCCCGAAGGCACGCGCGGCGACGGCAAGACGCTCGGGCCGATTACGCCCGGGGTGGCAATGCTCGCCCGAAGGACGGGTGCGAAGATCGTACCGGTTGGGGTCGTCGGCACTCAGGTCGCGTGGCCGAAGCACCAGAAGCGCCCGCGCCGCCATCGGACGAAGGTGATCTACGGCGACCCGTTCACGTACGAGGAAGCCACCGCCGGGCTCGGTGAGAAGGAGAAGCGCACGGCGTTCGCCGAGTATCTCTCGCAACGCCTCATCGAGCTATGCGCGCGGGGGGGACTGATCTTGGCGCTGCCGCCGAAGTCCACGGACGATTAGCCTTTACCGAGGCTGTCGAAGTACTCCTTGACGCGCTTCTCGTGCTCCTTGGGGATCGCTTTGCGCTTGAGGGCTTCTTCGGCCTTCTTCTTGTAATTCGGGAGAACTTTCTGATATGGAACGGATGAGCGGGCGCCGGTCGAGGTCGGGCCCTTGATTTCGATGTAGGTTTCCTCGCCTTGCTCGCCCCGCTCACCCTTGACCATCGTGCTGTTCGTGGTTCCTTGGCCCTGCGCTTCTTCTTCGAGTTTGTTGACGCGCTCGGTGTTGGCGAAGAAGTCGTCCTTGCTCCTTCCGCCGTTGCCGGGGAAGAGACCGAGGAGGCCGAGCCCGATGCCCGCGCCTTCGCACGCTCCTTCGCATTCTTTGAGTGCTTCCTTGAGCGCTTCGAGGTACTCCCGGAGGGCCTCGTCGTCCTTGAGCATTTCGGCGAGTTCTTCGAGGCGCTGCCGCATCTGCTCGATCTCTTCTTCCGTGAGTTCGGGCGCCTCGCCTCGCTCGCCCTTTTCTGCGGCTTGCTGCATCTTGGCGGCCATCTCTTGCAGCTCCTTGTAGATCGGGTGATTGCGAATCCGATCGAGCATGTCCTGGACTTCCTTCGAAAGCTTGAGATCCTGCATGCGGCTCTGGAGTTCCTTCATGCGGTTCTCCATTGCGGCGCGCTCCTGCGGGCTCATTTGGCTCCCCTTCTCGGCCATCTCTTTGGCCATCTGATCGAGCTCGGACTGGACTTTCGAGGCCTCGGCTGCGCGTTGCTCGGGGTCCATCTTCGCGATCTCGGGGTCGATGTCTTCGAGCCCGGCTTTCTGGAGTTCCGCCTTGGTGAGCTTGTCGAACGCGCTCTCGGCTTGGACGAGTTGCTCTTTGGCCATCAGGTACCGCTCGCGGGTCAGTTCGTCGGCCTTCTTGGCGAGTTCGTTCGCCTTCTGCATCGCGTCGACCTTTTCGAGGCGCCCCTTTTCGAGTTCGCGGGCAAACCGCTCTAGGTCCCGGGCGAGGGCTTTCTCCTTGGGAGTCGCTCCGTCGTTCTTTTCGATGGGCTTCGCGACGCGCTCCACGGTAGCCCCCGCCTCCTTCAGTTCCTTGCGCTCGGCCTTTTTCTGGTCAGAGAGGAGCAGAGGCGTGTTGCCGAGGAGGAATAGACCGGCCGCCACTACCGCGAGGCAGCAAGCGGCCCCATGCCAGCGGCTCATTCGGACAGGGAAGACCTGGGCGGGCCTCAGCTGAAGGAGCCGCCGATCTGCATCCTCGCGTACTGCGCCGAGGAATCCCTTCTCGGACCCCGGTTCGAGGGCGGTGCCGAGCCGATCTTCGAGACCGGCGCGCCGGTCGATGCTCTGGGCGACGTCCCGCGCGTCCACTCGCCGAAGCACACCGATCAGGCCTCCGAGGATGGCCGCCGCGCCGAAGACGAGCCCCAGTCCGAGCCAATCCGCGAAGAGGACTCCCGCCCAGTCGAGCGCGGCCCAGATTCCGGCAAGGGCCGCGCCGATCGCGCCGCCGATCGCGATGCCGCGCCACGCACGCATCCAGCGAACGCGGCGAGCGAACTTCTTGAGGTGTCCTTCGAGCATGAGTCCTGTATCTCCTCTACGATCGTAACACAGGTGGAGGCCCTGTAAATCGGATTCGGCGGGGCTTGGGGTTTTTCAGCGCCCGCTCACCCAGGAAAGCCAATCCCCATCCGAACGCGCTCAGGACGATGCCCTGGACGACCGCGAGCACGAACCGGTCGCGGTCGAAGAAGAGCGGTGTGAGCGGATAGAGAGACCAAATCGATCCGGGCGTCGCACCCTCATCGGAGATCATGCCGAAGAACATGGGAGGCAGCCAGAGGGCCATCAGGACGAGGACGAAGAGCAAGACCTGCGCGGTTCGGAAGCCGCTGGCGATCGCCGATATCCACCTGCCCGCACCCCAGATGGCCGTCCAAAAGCCGATCGACCAAACCAGATAAGGGACGACGCCAGTTCCCGGCCAGAGTCCCGTGGCGGCTCGCGTCGCCACGATGGCGCCGAGAAAGCCCGCGCCGAGGAGCAGCATCAGGTAGGCGAAGCCTCCAGAGGGCCGCCCGATGATCGCGCCCCGAAACGTGACGAATCCGTCCGGCCAGTACTTCCGTTCGCGATCCCAGCCGAAGCAGACAATGGCAGGGGCGACGAAGAGGACGAGTAGCATCATCCAGGTGAAGTAGGCGGCCGTCACCCGATGCAGATCGCCCGCCGAGGCCGTGTTGACCGTGCTCGACGCCACGAGGAAGACGGCAAGAAAGGTGTAGGCGACGCCATGAAGCCGCAGCCCGATCGTTTCCTTCGAGCCGGACGGGGCGAGCACCGACCCGGCGCCGAGAAGAGCGATCTTGCAAAACAGAACCGCCGCCACGCCGGTCAGGAGCCAGTTCGGAACTTCGATCCCGAACAGCATCGAGAACGAATCTGAGGTGAAGGGCAGCAAGAACGGAGAGAGCGTCGCCAGGAAAGACATCTCACCGACCTGACGCCCCATCCCGCCGGCGAAGACGAGGCCGCCGGCGAGCAAGGAAGTAAGCAGCGCATAGACGAACGTGAAGAGGTAGCTGAGGGAAATCGCCCCGACTGCGTTGGTCGCCTGGGTCGAGACCACGAGGGCGACCGAAGTCAGAATGAGCGCCTGAAACGAGAGCAGGGCATAGACGGCGAACACGTCGCCGAAACTGGCCCCACCGAGAACAACGCAGACCGCGGTCACGGGAAAGGACAGCGCCAAGAGCATCCACGTGTAGCGGTAGCTGCTCAGCATCTTGCCCACGAGGTAGTACTTCGGCGTGACCGGGGCAGAGAACACGAGGTCCAGGGATCGGCGATGCCGTTCGTTGACGATCGTCGTTGCCGTCAGGCCGGGAGCGACGAGGAGGATCATCGCGCCCAGGAAGTAGATGATCGACTCGTAGAAGGTTCTGAGCCGGGACTGGAGGTCCGCGACCGAGATCGTTTCCTCATAGCCGCTGCGCTGGGTCGAGGTGTAGAAGATCATGGCGTAGCCGATCATCAGCGCCAGGTACACCGCCCAGAGCACGAAGGAGCGGTTCCCTCTCAACTGAGCACGGTAGTCGCGGACGGCGGTCGCGTTGCCGAAATAGGTCCCGACCGTTCGCCGCAACCAGGAGTGGGTCAATTCACCGCCCCCGTCGTCAGCTTGAGGAAGACGTCCTCGAGGTTGGCCTCCAACTCACGAAAGTCCACGACTCGAAAGCCTGTGGCAATGAGGCGGCTCAGGAGATCGGCTTGCTCATCGAGAGAACCGTGGAACTCGATGCGAAGCTTCTGTTCGTCGATCGGCGCTACCGAAGCGACGCTCGGCACGCCGCAAAGCATGGACGCCGCCTCTCCCGCCCGGTCCAGGATGCGCGCTTCGAGGATTCTGGCGACCTGGACCTGGCGAACGATCTGGTCCACCGGTCCGAACGCGAGCAATTCGCCGCGCTCGATGATGCCGACCGTATTGCAAAAGCCCGCCAGCTCGGGAAGGATATGCGAGGAGACGATGACGATCTTGCCCATGCGCCCCAGTTCGGCGATGAGCTCCTTCAGTTCGGCTCTGGCCCGGGGATCGAGGCCGCTCGCCGGCTCGTCCAGGAGCAGAAGCGTCGGATCGTGGACGAGACAGCGCGCGAGGCACAGCCGTTGTTGCATGCCCCGGGAGAGAGTCTGGACGAAGGCCTCCTTCTTCCCGGTCAGATTCGTAAGCTCCAGGACGTCGTCGATGACCTTCGGCCGCTGGCGGCCGGGCACGCTGTAGATGGTGGCGAAGAAGTCGAGGTACTCCCAAACCTTCACGTCGTCGTAGAGGCCGAAGAAGTCCGGCATGTAGCCGATCTGGCGGCGGACACCCATCGGATCGTCGAGGATGTCGCATCCGTTCAGGGACGCGGTTCCTTCGGTCGGTTCGAGAAGGGTCGCGAGCATCCGGATGGTCGTCGTCTTGCCGGCGCCATTCGATCCGATGAAGCCGAAGACGTCTCCCGGCTGGAGGGCGAACTTGACGTCGTCCACTGCGCGCAGTCCGCCGTAGTCCTTGGACAATCCCTTAACCTCGAGCACGTTTGCCTCCGATGAACTTCTTTTCGTTATCCGGCCAGTGCACCGTCTTGATCGCCCAGGCGAGAAAGCCGATCGTCGCTAGGACGTAGAATCCGATCTGGGGCCAGCCATAGAACGCAGCGGGGATGGCGCCCTCGTAGTAAGTGGGGTTTCGGTCGAGGACATGCGACACCGCCACGAACGGATTGAACAGATTGCAGAGTTCGATCCAGAACTTCCATTCGAAGGAGTCTTCGGCCAGCGGCAGCGTCAACAGTGGAAACAGGGCAAAGGCCACCACGATCGCTCCAAGCGACGCTCCCAACGCCATAAGGGAACGCTTGCATCTGGCAGAGAAGAAGAGAGTCATCGCACAGAGCATGATCGCGAACGTCGCGATGAGCAGCACGGCGAGCAGGGTGTCGTACAGCCCCGTCGTGGGCCGCGAGTAGCCATCCCAGCCCCAAGTCTCCCTCTGGAACCGCGCCGATTGCCCGAGAAGGGTCACCCCCAGCGGAAGCAGCATGAGCACCGCCATCGCGATAATGCCCTGCACTGCGGCGATGAACTTGCCCACGACGATCTGCGCCCGCGTAACCGGCGCTACCAGAAGGAAGTCCCACGTTCGTTTCTCGCGCTCGCCCGCGATCGCGGTGTGCAGGATGGCGGGAGCGATGAAGCAGGCCAGCCCGAGTTCCGCGTACAGCACGACCGCCGGCTCCACGTTGTCGGCGAATCGGATGACCATCAACAGCAGCAGACCGTAAATCGCGCCGAAGAAGACGGTTGTCACAAGGCCGGTGCCCCGCAGGCTGAGGTACTTCCTGCGGAAGCGCGCGATTTCGACCAGCATCGGATTGTGCACGAACAGTTGGCCCCAGGACGTGCGGTTCATCGCTGTTCCTCTTGAGCGAAGGTATAGAACAGGCTTATCCTCGAGCGCGGACCGACGCTCTCGCCGACCTGTGGCCCGACTCGGAGCGGTCCTTCGAGTATGCCTTCGAGCGTGGGGCCCTTGGTCAGGTCTTCTGCTCGAGTCGCATTGGTTGCGGGGAACGCCACTTGCACGCTCTTACCGGGAGCAAGGGACTTATCGAGTTTGGCCGACATCCCTCTCCAACTCAAGGTTGCGCCGCTCAAGGTGTAGGGGCTGGCGTTCAACAGCCGTCCCAGAAACTGTGGCTTCCCGCCTGGCTGGATGCGCAGACCTTCCAGCCGGAAGCCCCCGCCGAGATCGACGATCTGCCGGAAGGTGAACTCGCGGAACGAGAGGTTGCCCGCACTCATCCTCGGCGCCCGGATTTCGCCGAGGTCCATCGCCCCGAGATCGCGCATGAGCGGATTCTGGCGGTTGCGGTGCGGGCGGTAGTAGTCGTCGCTGAAGTCGTCACCGGCGCGAACCTGATCCACCCTTGAGAATCCCAGGTCGTAGTTGCCTCCCCGCGGGAAGAAGATCTCGGACCGGCCGAGGAAGTAGCCTTGCTCCGAGCCCTGGGTGCCGATGACGAGCCCCCGGGTCGCCCTCGACAGCTTCGCCGCATAGAGGCTGCCTGCAGATGCCAGGAAGTACGCCCCGAAGCCCAGGCTGAGGATCGGCGACGTGATCCACGCCAACTCGCCCCGCTTCATCTTCCTGAGAATAATGAAGTTCAGCGGTACCACCGCCACGAAGAACGCCGCTAGTATCCAGAACACGCGATCTGCCGGAAGAGGCCGAACGCTGAAGGGGTCCGATCCCGGCAATTGAGGCGCGGCAGTCGCAGGCGGAGGTCCGGGCGGTGGCGCGCCGGCATACATCCAATCGCTGTTCCGCGTGCTCGCCACGAACGGACCGATGTACGTCGAGGCCGAATGATCCAGGGGCTTGACCAGATCCATGAACAACTCCCGACGCCCCTCCCACCGGCTCAGTGGCGGCACGAACAGATCGAAGGCCCAGAAGATTGCCCGACCGAGCCCGACCGATTTCACCCAGACGAGGACTTTCCCGCTGGCGCCCCGTCCGCCCTCCAGCAGCGCAAACGCCCCCGGAGCAGGATCGGTGAGCAGGACCGGTACCGTTGCCTCCAAGCCGCCCCCATTACCCGCCAAGGCCCCACCCGGGATCGTCGACGGCCGAGGACGCCGGATCGGAAGGAAGGCCGCCCATCGCTCATCGGAGAGGATCGGGCTCGCCGCGCCACCCACGAAGACGAGCCGTCCTCCGGCGAGGACCCAAGTCTGGATCGCCGCCACCTGGGCGTCGTCCAGCCGCTCGCTCCCTTCGCCCAGTATGACGGTCGTGAGCGCGACGTAACCTACGGGCCGGTCCGGCGCCTCCCGCGGCGAGACGTAAACGTCCTTGACGGACTGCGGGCGTCCGTAGTCCTCCGACTCCATCTCCTTGCGGATGAAGACGAGTTCGCCCGCGGCGTCCGAGATCATCGCCACGTGCGAGGGCTGGGTATACGACCACCGCTCCGATTGCAGCCGGCGCTCCGTTCTCCCTTGATTCGTGCTCAGCGTGAAAGTCGCCTCGCCGCCACTGACCACGTCGAACGGGTACGCGATAAGCTCCTTGCGCGAGCCGCGTGGCAGTTCGACGGGATAGTTCATCTCGTACCACCCGGCGGTCACCTTGAGGATCCCGCGCGCGTCCGGGCCCTTGTTCGAGAGTTCCACGCGCACCGGGTAGGGTCCGTCGAGCGGTTCCATACCCTCGAACACCGGGCGCAAGCTCAGCGCGAGGTCCTGGCACCAGGCCCCGGCGCATGCCGCCAGCCCCCACGCCAGGAACCACCCTCTTGCCGCCCATCGCGCCCGCATCATCGGTAATCCTCAGGACGCGCCGAGCCCGGTCATCGTTCTGGCCGCGCGCCGTGCCCATGATTGCGCATTCGGAGCCGAGAAGGTTGCGTGCGGCGACGACGAGAAGACCTCTCCCGCGCCACTTGACAACTACGTGGAGAGGTGTTCCGGCGAGGAATGTCGGGTGCAGCAATATCGAAAGGCGCGGTCGAGCCCGCGCACTCCAAGGGTCTGCCGACTGGCGAGGAATGTCGGGTGCAGCAATATCGAAAAGCGCGGTCGAGCCCGCGCACTCCAAAGGTCTGCCGCTCGGGCTTGGCCCGGGATGGTTCGTGCCCGGTTCACGGCCGTCTTCCCGCGGCAGGAGCCATCCGCGGGCTACCGCCGTGGGGGTGGCTGTGGATGAAGAAGCGGGCTACCGCCATGTGGGGGGCTGGATGAAGACGTGATGTCGGCGACACGTAGTCGTACGCATGCGAAGTCTTCACGCACGAGTACGTCACCGGACACGGCGAAGCGCCTTGCCATGCCGTGGTCATCGGCAGGGCGGGCCCGTCACTTCACGCTTGCTCTGCCGTCTTTCCAATGATCGACCGAAGACGAGGGCTTCTGCCCACCATCCGTCGCCGAAGTTCCCCGCCGCCGCCTGCCAATCCCGGCTGGCCAGGTGCTGCCCCGCGAGCGGCGGTGCTCTACAACATTCGAAGTGAAGAACTCACGACGGCTTCCCCGTAGGCTACGCCGTCGCGCTCTTCGTCGAGCCTTACCGTCACGAAGGTATTCGCCCAGGATGTCGGGGCGGGGAAGCGGACTTCGATGTAGTTGTCGGTGAGGCCACCCATCAAGCCATCGCGTCCCACCTTGTTTTCGACGAGGACTCGCAGAGTCCGTCCGAGGAAGCGGCGGATGTGGACGGCCGCGGTGGTCTGCCCGATCTCGGCGACTTCCTGAGCCCGGCGCTGCTTGATTGGAGCAGGAATAGGATCGCCGAATCGATCCGCGGGGGTGCCGTAGCGAGGGCTGAAGCGAAAGACGTGGCTCTTCAGATACCGCGCTTCGCGGCAAACCCGGAGCGTCGTAGCAAAACGCTCTTCGGTCTCGGTGGGGAACCCGACCATCACGTCGGCGGTGATGCTCATCTCGGGAACCCGCTCGTAGAGCGTCTCGCAGGTACGCAGGTAGTCGGCCTGCGTGTAGGGGCGGTTCATGTCGGCGAGCACGCCGTCATCCCCGCTCTGGAGCGGGATGTGGAGATGGGGAACGACGAGGCCGCCGGCGAGCAGATCGATCAGGCGGTCAGTCACTTGCCGCAGCTCGATGCTGCTGATCCGAATTCGCACCCCCGGTACGGCCCGGCACAGGCGCTCGACGAGTTCCTCGAAATCTGGTCCTCCGCTTCCCGACTCGGGCCCGTAGGCTCCGATCAGAACACCGGTGAGCACCAACTCGCGATACCCTCGCGCCACGAGGGCGTCGGCCTCGGCGATGACTTCTTCTGAGGGTCGGGAGACCAGCCCGGGCCGCGTGTAGGGGATGGAGCAGTAGCTGCACATCACGGTGCAGCCGTCCTGAACCTTCAGAGTCGCCCGGGTTCGGGAATGAGAGGGAATGGCCGTTCGCTCGGCAGATCGACGCGTCTGCGGCAAAGGGATCACTCCGCTGCGGACCGCTTTGTCGAAGGTGTCGAGCTTCTCGGGATTCGGGACCACCAAGGCCGCGCCATCGAGCGATTCCTTCTTGTTGACCGCCATTTGAGCGGCACATCCGGTGACAACCACCTTGGCTTCGGGGTTCCACCTCGCTGCGCGGCGGATCATGTACCGGCTCTTGCTCTCCGCTACTCCGGTTACGCTGCAGGTATTGATCACGTAGACGTCGGCCGGCCCCTCGAACGGCACGATGTCGTACCCGCCTTCCTCGAAGGATTCGAGGATGCGCTGAGTTTCGTACTGGTTGACCTTACACCCGAGGGTTGTGAACGCCGCAGTTGGCATCGAACCTCGATTCTACTTCCTGGCTTCGGCCTTCAAGCGGCGACGATCGATCACCACGATCGTGCGTCCGTCGAAGTCGACGATTCCGTCGCTCTTCAGGTTGGACAGCGCACGGCTGACAACCTCACGCGCGGCGCCGACCCGGGTGGCGAGATCGGTCTTCGTCATCCCACTTTCGATGCGCGTCCCGGTGCGGCTCTCGACGCCGAACTGGTCGGCCATTCGGTCGAGCTGTTCGGCGAGGCGCGCCCGGACCGGCGATTTCTTGCTGACGGTATCCGTAAGTTCGCGTATCCGCCCCACGAGACTCGCCATGATCTTGAGGGCCAACTCCGGCGACTCGCGCAGGCACCGCACGAAGGTATCCCGCTCGAGAATGAGCAGTTCACACTCGCTCGAGGTCGTCACGTGTGCCGAGCGTCGACTGCCGTCGAGCAGGGACATCTCACCGATGGTGTCCCCTGGTCCCCGCTCGGCGACGAACACCTCGTCACCGTGCTCGTTGATGGTCGTTACGCCGACCCTGCCCTTGAGCACGACGAACATCGTGTGCCCGGGTTCCCCCTGAAAGACGAACTGGACACCTTTGCCGCGCTTCACCCGCGTGCAGTTGGCGGCGATCGTTTCGAGCATCGAGTCACTGAGGCCGGAGAAGATCTCGGTCGAGCGAAGGGTCTGGATCAGCTGCTCCATACGCAGGATGATAGCCTAACGTGTGACCGTATATCACACTAATGGGGACTTCGCCCCGGGCGTTGGGTCCTTGGAGCGAAAGAAGATTGCGTCTTCTCGCGGTGCTCGAAAAACCGGTGCTATATTAGATGAAGTTTTTTGCATTCGGATTGCAAATCTTCTTGTTGGAGAGTTGGAATGAGAGGTCGGATTGGGTTCGTCGTTGTTTTCGGGGTGCTAGCCTCGACGAAGGGGGCTTGGGCCTTCGAGTCGGGGATGGCCGAGATCTACCGCTACGTGGGGAAAGGCGACTTCGTCGTCGGTGGCGTGTCGTCGCGCCGGCTCGACAGCACGAATCCCCAAGCCGAGCCGTTCTTCGTCAGGCTGCCGGCCGCGCCGGCCGGGGCCACCTTGCTCAAGGCCTATGCTAACTGGTCGTTCATGACCAACAACTACGGTCCCGAGGCGGCGAGAACCATCAAAGTCGCCGGGACCACGATCATGCCGGGTGCGACGAGCATCTCGTTCGCCAATCTCGACTGCAATTGGGGCCGCCAGTTCGGGGTCGCCTTCAACGCCGACATCACATCGGTGGTCCAAGCCAACGGCTTCGACTTCGACTATACGATCGAGGGCGCGACAGACAATTCGGCCTACGGCGCGATCGGCGAAGGGCTCTCGATTCTCGCCGTGTTCTCGCTTCCCGACGGGCCGACACGGGATATCAGTGTCTATCGGGGTTACACATCGACCCGATCAGGCAATGCGAGCGGCGAGATGACGTTCCAAGAGTACGTGGGTGGCCCGACGCACTTCTTCCTGAACGGGCTGGACGGCCAGAAGGACTTCGGCGGCGATCCGATGACCGACGACTTCTACCTCAACGGCTGGAATGCGAGCGTGGAAATCGGGGGCGCCCTGCGAAACGCATGGCAGGGTAAGCGCCGCTTCAATGTCCTTCCCAACACCGCCCCGAACCACATGTACGACCATGCGGAACTCGACGTGTCCGCCTTCATGCAGCTCGGCGACACGAGCCTGCGATACGACACCGACGGGTTCGACGACTTCGGCAACTACAGCGACTGCATCGCGCACTCCTTCGGCGCCGTCGCGGTGCCGGTCCCGGAACCGGGCACATTGTTCGGCTTGGCCCTCGGCATTGCCGCTCTTTCGCGAGCCCGCAGGGTTCGAAAGGACGATCGAAAATGAAACGACTCACCGTATTCCTTCTCGCCGCCTTGTCGATGACCCAGGTCGGCATGGCCCAGCAGACGGTCCTCGACGAAGCTCGCAAACTGTTCGAGGCGATAACCGCTCCGAAGAACTTGAACTCCGTGCGTGGGATCGAGCGCGAAATCCTGCGCCGTGAACTTGTCGGGGAGAAACCCGGATTCCTCACAGCGCTACTCGAATTCTATTCAGCGCGCGCCTATCCCAACGACACATTCGATTGGGGAGAGTACAATCGCGGCGGCGAGTATCGGGCGACGATGGAGGCTGCCGAGCCGCTCGTCCAAGTCCCTCTCGATCTGGGCCCCCAGAGTGCGCCGATCGGGCTCTGGTCGTTCGTCGGCCCTCGCAATACCGCCCCTTCACAGCAGCAGTACTTCGGCGATCGGGCGATCATGGGACGCATCACGGCCCTCGCCCTTCCCCCGAATCCGCGAGGTACGCTCGCCCGGTCACAAGTGATATACGCGGCGACTGCGGGAGGAGGCGTTTGGCGCACCACCGACTTCGGTGATACATGGACCGCGCTGACCGACAAGAGCACGAATTGGCCCTATCTGCAGGTCGGCGCGATCTGCGTGACCAACAGTGACACGAAAGACCCACAGACGAGCGGAGACGTCGTGATCGCGGGAACCGGCGATCCTCGCGGTCTTTACCGACTCTATTCGACTGGCGTCATCCGAAGCCTCGACGGAGGTCAGACCTGGCAGACGCCGATCGGGTCGGCCCCCTTCTCGCCACCTGTTACCTGCTTAGTCGTCGACCCGGATGAGCCGGGGCGCATTACGCTGACCACCGGAGGCGCGCCGGTGCCGACCGACGACGGCGACAACCGTGTCCCTTCGCCCGGTCGGATGAACTACCAGGGTCGAATCTATCAATCGACCGACTATGGCGCGACGTGGCGTCAGATACTAGCGACGAACGCCTACTGGGGGCGGGTCTCCATCGGCGCGAAGCGGCGCGACGGAACCCGAACTTACTGGGCGGTCGGCTGGGACAGCACGAACGCCTACGTCAAGCGCTCGAACGATCGCGGTGCGACGTGGGACGATGCCACGGCGCCTCCCGGCGGCATCGCCACCGGCAACAGCAGGGAAGCTTCGATGGACGTCGCGGCTTCGAAAAACGCCCCGGACACCGCCTATCTGATGTCTGGCCAAGACAAGCGAATCTGGCAAACCGTGAACCGGGGCGGCGCGTGGACTCGCATCAGCGACAACTTGATCATCAACTACGACGGCGCAGGAAGCAACAACTGGGAGCAGTGCAACTACGATTACTACCTCGAGGCGATCCCGATACCGGGCGGTCGTGCCGATCTCGTGATTGCCGGCCTCATTACCGCCTCTGCGGGACGGTTCAACGCGACGACGAACGACTGGGATTGGGTCGACTTTGCCCGAACGGGCAGAGCGAACTCGAAAGCCCACAACGACCAGCACTGCATCGCCTACGACCAATCGGATCCCAAGCGCTTCTTCATCGGCCACGACGGAGGCATGCACCAAGTCGTATGGGACCGGGCGGCGGCATTCGACGAAGCCGCCTTCGCGATGACTAACCGCTCGCCGAATCTGATGATCACCCAGTTCTACGAGGGGGCTTGGCACCCTACCAACGCCGATCGGATGCTCGGCGGCGCTCAGGACAACATGAGCCCACGATCCTTTGGAGCAGGCGGGGCAAACCTGAACAACTGGGTCGGCGCGGCCTGGGGCGATGGTTCCGGAAGCGTGATCAGCCCCATCAATCCGGACATTCAACTTACGACCGGCAACTGGACCTCGATCTTCATGACCGATGACAGCTGGGCTACCTTCCGCAGAGAAGGACACGCGATTGCCGGGCGGCATAGCATGTTCCCCCCCACGGCGATGGACTATTCCGGCGCCTATTATCGGGGCCATGCTCGTGTCGAACGCTACACGACCGATGGTACGACTCTGGCGAATAGGACGCAATCCGACATCGCGCACGCCGCAGGGAACTACGTCACCGCATTGGCCATAGCTCCCGCCGACCCCCGCCGCCTCTATGCTGGTGGGAACAACGGAGCCCTTTGGATGTGCCTCGACACGACCGCTTCGCCGATGGTGTTTACTCGCATCGACCGGCGTGCAGACGGCTCTGCTCTCGTTAGGGGGTCACCTGCTCTCCGTTACGTGACCGACATCGTGGTCGACCCCTTCAACGCCGACCGGATCGTGATCACCTACTCGGGTATCGGCACGTCCAGCGTGCCGAAGACCGACCACGTGTACCGGTGCGACGACACCCAGGCGCCCGATGCCTCGCGGTCCTTCGTCAACGTGGACACGGGAGCCGACAAACTGCCCAATCTGCCCGTTAACTCCGTGACATGGGATTACGGCCCGAACGATGCCTTCGCCAAGGCGATCGACATCCGGGCCGAAGATATCCCGGACAACAATGCCGCCGGGTTGGTCAGAACAGTCACGATCAACGACGACGCGCTCCTGGAGGTGACCTATGCGAGTGTAGTCCTCATCGTCACTGGCACCCACAATGGAGACCTGCGGGCGACCCTTCGGCATGGAGGCAGGACGGCGATCCTCCTCAACGGTTCCGGCCGTGACGGCCCGGGTATGGCCGGCTACTCGGACGATGGCTTTAGCGTCCTCATCACGGACCAGCCCGGCAACCATCTGGTGAGGGGTGACATCCACACCTATCAGCAAGTCACGGGGGCGCTGCCCGTCGGAACGTCCCTGACGGGATATTGGAATTCGGATGGCCGTGACGTTCCGATCGACCAGGTCGCATTCGGAACCCCGCGAACAAGGCGACTGGACCAGTTCCTCGGTGCCCCGCCGCTAGGAGAATGGGAACTGAGGATCTCCGATAACGGACCCGGAGATCAGCACAGGCTCTTGCGCTGGGGGTTGCTCCTCACCGGTCCCGCGAAGGACGGCGGCGCGAACCGTCGAGTCTTCGTCGCCGGTGATGCAGGGGTCTTCCGAACGGACGCCATCGACGCCAATCCCGTGGTCTGGCGCAACATGACCCAGCCGCTCGGCCTGCCGCCCGTGCAGGTGAACGACATCGAATACGTACCGGGCACTGGACGACTGAACATCGCGACGTTCGGGCGAGGGATGTGGCGAGTCGATACCGGCACCGCGGTGATTCCGAGCGCGATGTGTCGGCCCACCCGTTTCCGCGGAGGTGGAGGCCGGACCACGGAACTGCGGGTCAATCTCGCACGGCCCGCGCCGGCAGGAGGGGCGGAGGTGCGAGTGGTCAGCCACGATGCGAAACTGACGGTCCCTGGAGCAGGGAACCTCGTGATCCCCGAGGGGCAGGTCACCGGGACCATGACCCTCACTTCACCCGGCGCCGTGCCAGCGGGCCCGATCGACGTGAGGATCGAGGTGCGTTATGGAGGGGAAACGCGCTACACGCAAGTGCGCCTGACGCCGTAGCCTAAGAGAGCCGGCCGCTTGTGGCCGGCTCGTTCGGCACCCACCAAGGTGGCCTACTTCCTTCGTATTCGACGGACGATCAGACCCGCGCCACCCATGAGGAGGAAACTGAGCGTGGAGGGCTCGGGGACGGCCTTGATCCCTGTCCATCGCTCGACATGCCCCGCCATTTCCTTCGTAAACGGAGCATATTGGGTCATCGATCCATACTTGCCGAGGTCTCCGTCGCCAAGCCGGGTGACCGAAGAAGCGATGCCGATCATCACATTCATATCGTTCAAGGTCACGAAGAGTCCGCCGCCACTGTCTCCTTCATCGCATTGACCTTCGAGATCAAGCCACGTTCGAGACGATTTCTGACCCTCTTCGTAGTTGCCGGCGGGGAAATCGGTGCGGTCGAGTCGATTGCTGTCCGCATCGTTCTTGTCGAAATCGACGAGATAACCATTCTTGATCGATCGTCCACTGTTGTATTTCATTTCGAGGGCATCGACCTTGTTCTGCATCGCCCGCTTGGCCTTGTCCACCGTCGTGCCACCCGTGTTACCGTTGCCGGTGGTACCGAAGCCGACGGAGACTCCCGTCAAGCGTTGATCGAGAGACCCGGGAATCGGGACGAGAGCATTCCAGAATCGAGATGGGGCCACCGTTAGCCTGCTGTCCGGATCGAGAATGCGAATGACGCCGATGTCGTCCTTGCCGCTCGAGTAGGGCTCCCTCCACTTGGCGCTCTCGTCTTGCACGTTGTAAGTGCGGCCTCCGATCGTGAAAGTAGCACTATCCCACTGTCGATCGAGGACATGGGCAGCGGTAACGAGCCACTTCTTTCCTCCCGTGCCGACGCCTATGAAATTGCCCGTTGCAAAGCCTACTACTTCGCCGTCGCGCGTCCATTCGAACAGTCCGACCGCGGCATACTTCGCATCGGCTGCCAGCGTCTTGTAAGCGGCATCCTGTTTGTCGTGTCGGATGATGATCGCGTTGGCCGTCGCGGCGAGGAGGGCGAGCCCGAGAACGGGCGGGAGTCTGAGAATGTTGCGATTGATTCGAATGTGATCCATTGAATTCCTCCGGATGTTCGGCTCTGGGCCGTGCAATCCATAGTATCAGCCGATCGGCAATCCAATCGTGTTATGCCGGAAGACGGAACGCATAACGGAAAGTGGAACGATATCAGACAAAGGCTTGAAGCCATGGCACGTCGTGATCATGCCGCAGTTGCGGCGAACGGGCACCGATTTCGCCGAGGTTCGGGTTCAGAGTTCGTCGCCGAGCGAGGGGCCGTAGAAGGCGCGAACGAATTCCTGGAAATCGGGTTCCGCCACGATCGGACGCCACCACGCTTCGTTCTGGATGTACCAGCGCACGGTTTCGCGAAGGCCGCGCTCGAACTCGATTTCCGGCTTCCAGCCGAGGGCGGCGATCTTGGTGCAGGTCATGGCATAGCGCTGGTCGTGGGCGCCGGCGCGAGGATCGGGGATCTTCTTGACGAAGGAGGGGTCTCGGCCGGTTTCCTCGAGGAGCACTCGCACGACTTCGCGGTTTTCCCTCGCGTTCACGTCGCCGACGTTGTACGCCTCACCCGGGACGCCTCGTTCGAGTACGGCGAGGATCCCGGTGGCGTGGTCTCGGGCGTGCATCCACTCGCGTACCTGCGTTCCCTCGCCATAAAGGGGCACCCTCTTGCCGTCGATCAGGCGGGTGACGAAGAAGGGGATAAGCTTCTCGGGGTACTGGAAAGGACCGTAAGTGTTGCCGCCCCTGGTGAGAAGAGCGGCCATGCCGAACGACTTTATGTACGCGCGGACGAACAGATCACCGCCCGCCTTGCTCGCGCTATAAGGGGTGTTCGGCTCGAGAGGGCTTCCCTCGGTAAAGTGGCCCTCCAGAATCGAGCCGTAGACCTCATCGGTGCTTACCTGAACGAACTGCTCCACCCCGCATCGGCGGCACACTTCGAGGAGGGCCTGCACGCCCAGGACGTTGCTCTCGATGAATGCTCCAGATTCGAGAATCGAACGGTCGTTGTGTGTCTCGGCGGCGAAGTTCACCACATGGTCAATCCCGTGCTCGCGCACGGTCGATTCGACGAGCGAGCGATCTTGAATTCGGCCATGAACGAACGGGATGCCCTGTTCGATGAGATCTCGGATCGTCGAGAGGTGTCCGGCGTAGGTGAGGGCGTCGAGAATGACGACCTTCGTCGACTCGCGCTCTCGCACCAGCCGGGCGAAATGCGAGCCGATGAAGCCGGCCGCGCCGGTGACCAGCACGTTCATGGCAGTTTGAAGGGCGAATCGGGGTCGCTCTCATGGCGAATCTCGTCCACCGGCTCGGCCTTCCCCCACCCCGCATAGAGGGTGTCCGGGAAGTTCAGCACGAACGCATCTTCTGCGCCGACGTTTCGGTAGGCGTGAACAACGCCGGGCGGGACGAGCACGAGCACGGGGTTTGCTTCCCCCACGGCGAGCGTTAAGAAGGCACCCGGGCGGCCGGGGCGGTTCTCCCAGAGATAAAGCTCGTAGGCGCCGGCGATGAAAGCAAAGCCATCGGTTTGGCCGGTGTGCTCGTGCGGCCCGCGAGCGATGCCTGGCCGAGTGACGCTGAGGTACGCCATTGCAGGGCGGAAGTCTGGGGGAAGTTCGTCATGCCGGAAGAGTTCGGTCAGCCATCCTCGGGAGTCGGCGTGTCTCGGAAGGGGCTTGACGAGGACGCCCGGCATCGGCTCGGTCGTTTCGCGCATCGCCGACGAGGTTACCTCCCGCGGTGTATGATCGCTGGCGATGGCGGATCGTGTGCGGTGGGGAATCCTTGCGACGGGCAGCATCGCGCGGGCTTTCGCCGCGGGTCTGCGCGAATCCGAGACGGGCGAGTTGAGAGCGGTGGGCTCCCGCACGAAGGAGAGAGCCGGCGAATTCGTCGCCGAGTTCGGAGGCGAGCCTTACGGTTCGTACGAGGGGGTTCTCTCAGACCCCGACGTCGACGCCGTCTACATCGCTACTCCCCATCACCTCCATGCCGAGAACACGATCGCGGCGGCGCACGCGGGCAAGGCGATCCTCTGCGAAAAGCCGTTCACCCTCACTGCCGCCGATACCGAGCGGGCGATCGCCGCGGTCCGGGCGGCGGGCGTTTTTTTCATGGAGGCCTTCATGTATCGGTGCCACCCGCAGACCCGGCAGGCGCGCGATTGGCTCCGCAACGGCGCGATCGGCCGCATCCTCCAGGTCAACGCCGAGTTCGGCTTCGCCGCAAGCCGCGATTGGCCCAGCTTCCGCACCGATGGGCGGGTCGGAGGTGGCGGCCTGATGGACGTCGGAACGTACTGCGTCTCGTTTGCCCGAATGGCGGTCGGCGAGGAACCGATCGAAGCCCACTACCTCGCCGACGTCACGGAGCGCGGTTATGATGCCTCCGGCGCGGGCATCCTCCATTTCCCCGGTGGGGCGGTCGCCCACTTCGGAACCGGTATCCACGTCGCCCTCCGGAACGACGTGACCGTCTATGGCGAGGCAGGGCGACTCCACATCGAGCAGCCCTGGAAATGCGCAGGCGGAGCCATGACCCTCACACGGGGCGACGTGGTGGAGACCGTCCGGGTGGACACGTCGAATGCCGGGCTCTACGCCATCGAAGCCGACGCCGTCGCTCACTTTATGGAGGAAGGGGAATGCCCCTACATGACAATCGAGGACACGGTCGGCAACAGCCGCTGCCTCGATCGGCTTCGCCAGAGCGCCGGACTCTGCTGGGAGGACGAGCGATGACCTACGGCCGCGTCCCCCATTTTCCGCGCGAAATCTCCCGAATCGTTCTCGGCGTCATCCCGCTCCCGACCGACGACTTCGGGACCGCCTGTGCCCTGCTCGATGCTTACCGCGAGGCTGGCGGAAACATCGTCGACAACAGCTATCACTACGGTCCCGCTTATGCGGAGGTCATGCGGCGCTACTACGAACTCCGTGGCGAGGACGCCTTGATCCGGCTCGACAAGGGCAGCCACCACCATTACTCCGACGGGCTCTGGCGTCTTACTCGGGCCGATCTCGAGCACGATCTCAAGGGCAACCTCGAACGGCAGGGCGTCAGCTACTCCGACTTCTATCTCTTCCACCGCGACGATCCGCGCGTCCCGATCGAGGAGGTCGTCGAGTGGATCAACGAGCACATCGACGCCGGGCGAATCAGGGCTTGGGGCGGCTCGAATTGGAGCCACGCGCGCATCATCGGCGCAAACGAGGCCGCCGAGGCGCGGGGCCTCCAGGGGATGAGCATCAGTTCACCCAACTTCTCACTTGCGAGTGTCAACGAGCCGATGTGGACCGGGGCGCTGACTCTGGACGAGGCCGGGCGGCGCTGGCACGAATCGACCGGATTCCCACTGTTCGCCTGGTCGGCGGGCGCGGGTGGCTACTTCGCAGGTGTGGAGTCCGAGGACGTCCGCCGGGTGTACCATAACCTCGTCAGTTCCGCGCGTCGAGAGCGTGCGATCGGCTTGGCCCGGGCCAAAGGCTTCACTCCGGCCCAGATTGCCCTCGCTTGGACGCTCAACCAGCCGATGAATGTCTTCGTGCTCGTGGGCCCGAAAAACCTGGACGAGCTGGCTCAGGCTGTCGAAGCAGCGGAGATCCGCCTCTATCTCGATGAGTGCATGTGGCTCGAAAGTGGGGAATGAACCGTTGATCCCCTAGCGGTGGTGGTAGACGCTCCAGCCGAGATACTTGCCCAGCGCCTCGGCGACGGCGTCACCGACTAGGTCGAGCGTGAAGGCGACGTGGTGCTCGAAACCGCTCTCGCAGGCAAGGCGGAGGAGGTCCTGGAGGTGCGGGACCTTCGCCACTCCGAAACCGCCGAAGGTGTTCAGCAGGTCGGAAGTGAGCTCCCCTTCTCCGACGTAGGCGGCGATTCGTCCGTTGAGATCGTCCGTGGTTACGCGGCAGAAGGTGAAGGGCCCGGGCCGCATCCGGCCCGAGAGGGTGCCGAAGGTGTTTTCCTTGCCGACGCTTCCGGCGATGATCTCTTGGAAGTCCATCTTCTGAGAAGCGAAAACGTCGGCGGGGAGGTTGGAGCAGTGGAAAACGACGGCCTTGTCGGGATCGTCGCCAAAGTTGTTGTTCCAGTCGAGCAGGGCGGCGGGCCGACCGGCGCCGTATTGGAGGGCGAGCATACCGACCACGCCGGCGACATCGGTCTCGCACGCGCTGGCCATGAGTCCGTCGGACATCATGGACATCAGCGTGCAGGGAACGACGCCGTAAAACTCTTCGAGGGCGGTCCAGCATTGGATGGCGGTGGCATGGAGTTGGGCATCGGCCATCCACCGGTCGATGGCGACTCCGAGGCGGGCCATCTTGTCGAGGCTGTCGCGGGGAACGTCGTCGGTCTTGGTGTATGCCTGGATGCGCTGGAGCTTTGCGACCACGGCGGGCTCGTCCGACTTCATGCGGTTAGCCCAGCCAAGGACTTCGCTGAGGTCGAGTGTCTCGACGGCGATTCCCGCCCGTTCGAGGAGCTTCTCGCTGTATCGGACCGTGTTGAAAGCGGTGGGCCGAGCCCCGATCGCGCCGATGCGGGTGGTGCGAAGGCCCCGAACGACGCGGCAAATCGCTCGGAAGCGGGCGAGGTCGGCGCGGAACTCGGCCGAGTCGGGGGCGACGGTGTGGCGCGAGGTGAGGCTAAACAGGATCCCGTACTGGCGGAGGTTGTTGCAGACCGACATCTTGCCGCAGAACGAATCCCGACGGTCGGCGAGCGTCATGCGCTTGGCGTCGTCGGGGAAGGCGTGGACGAGCACGGGCACGTCGAGGCCAGAGAAGCGGATCGCGTTGGCAACGGCCTTCTCATCGCCGAAGTTGGGGAGGGTGACGAGAATTCCGTCGATGCGATCCGCATGTTCTTTGAAGATCTCGGCGCAGGCCCGAGCGTCTTGGAGGCTCTCGACGGAACCGAATTGCCGTGCCTCGGCGGGCAAGGCTACGACATCGAATCCCGCTTCCGCGAGTACGGCGAGCATCGCCTCGCGCCCTGCTTGGCAGAGATGCGTGGGGAAGAAACCGCGGTTGCCGACGATGAGCCCAAGGGTGGTCCGGTTCATGGCGCGAGTTTAGCCCGCCGCCACACAAAGCCTCGGCAAGCCGGGTTCCCCTCCCGGTTCGCCTTGCTTACCGATCTCCCCACTTCGTGGAGAGGTGATTGCCTAGCTTCGTAGAGACTCGATGCGTTCATCACAAGAACGCGGATGTATCCGTCCCAAAGACCCTCTCCTGCTCCGGAGGAGAGGGTCGGTGAGCAAAGAGAACCGGGGAGAGGTGACTCTTGGGATCGGACCAGCAGGTCCGCACGAAGCGCGGTCAAGCCCGCGCACTCCAAAGGGACTACACGATGTCCAGGTTCCTCATCATCCCCATGTCCTCGTGTTCGAGGTTGTGGCAGTGGTAGAGGAAGCGGCCGGTGAAGTTCGCGAACTTAGTGAGGATGCGGACGCGCTGCCCCGGCATGATGAGGAAGGTGTCTTTCCACCCTTCCTCGATCAGTCCGACCTTCACGGTGTCGTAATACTGCTCGAACCCTGGCAGAGTCGTTCGATCGAGAATCTGGAAGGGGGAACCGTGCAGGTGCATCGGATGGGCCATGATGTTCATCCCGATGTCGTTGCGGAATTCCCAGACTTGAAGCTCGCCGCGGGGCACGATCTCGTTGGGAAGGATGTCATGCAGGCCGTAGGTCGCTCCATTGAGGAGCCATTGGGCGCCGACGCGGCTCAGCGGGATGATTCGGGGGTTGTTCTTGTTCGTCGCGTCCTCGAGGCGGTAGGTCTCGATCTTGCTGAGGATGCTCGGCAGAGTCCTGGTGTCCTGGAGAACTTGCGTCACCCTGTAATCCATCATGTGGCAGTAGTAGCCCTGAGGGAGAGTCGCCGAACCGCCCGTCCATCCCGGATTGAACTCCTGGCTCTGGAGGGAAACTACCTGGCCGAGCGGAATGTTGCGGAAATCGGCCCAGATCTCGACACGCTCGCCCGGCGAGAGCATCACATAGGGAAGGCTGCGGGGGGCGGCGAGGAGGCCTTGGTCGGAGGCGATGACGGTCATCGGCATACCATTGGACCAAGCGAGCTTGTAGATTCGCGTGTTGCTGCCGTTGAGGAATCGCAGGCGATAGACCGCTGTGCCTACCTCTTCGAGGAGATCGACCCGGCCGTTGACGAGGACCTGCGTGCCGAGGAATCCGCCGGCGCCGCCCGGACTGTACGCCCACTGATTCTGGGAATCGAAGGAGCGATCCTGAATCACATAGACCCGATCGCGGTTGCCTGTGGGCAAGTTCAGCCCAGCCTCGGCGGGATCCTCGACGATGAGTACACCTGCCATCCCCTTTGCGACCTGGAAGGCGGTGCGCATGTGCGGGTGAGGGTGGAACCAGTACGTACCAGCACGGTTGAGGATGCGGAAGGCGAAGTTGAACTTTCCGCCTGGCGGTACCGCCATGATCGGGTGGCCGTCCATGATCGCGGGAACGTCGAGACCGTGCCAGTGTACGGTCGTGTCCTCCGGGAGGAGGTTCGTGAAATCGACGTTGAGGTAGGCGTCCCTGATGACCCGGAGGATGGGTCCGAGGTAGCCCGCTCGCGGTGCGGCGATACCGCTGAGATACGTCCCTTCGTAGCTCCAGGTCTGGGTCGCCTCTCCCGGCAGGATCGGAAAAGACATCGGTCGGGCCGTTAGCTTGAGATAGGCGAGCTCGTTTGCCTTAGGCTTGCCGCGGATCACCTGGGCGAGCGACTCGGTCCCCACCAAGAGGCCTCCACCGAGCAGAAACGTACCTTTAAGGAGATCTCGACGCGTGAGACCCCCCTTCCCCCTTGCTTTGTCAGCCATTCTCCTTTATGATATCCGAGCCTCCTCGCTCGCGAGCCTCGCGAACGTGTCGGACCTGCGTCAAACCCGGTCTGATTATCAGGGTTTGGGCGGTATTCTCGGCTCCATGAGAGGTTTGGTGATCGTCATTGGCGCCGTGCTCGCCCTTGTGGCCCCCGGCTGCGGCGGCGGCGGCCAGCGACTGGTGGACGCCGCGATCTTCGCCGAAGCCACAGATACCTTCGGTCCTCGGGACGTACTGGTCGATCCCGACGCGCAGATCGCCTGGACGAACGTCGATAGCGAGCCCCATAGCATTACGCCGGACGTGGCCGGCGATGGCCCCGATTCGGCAGCCGCATTCCCCAACGGAATCGGACCTGGTCAGACCTTCTATTGGCGGGTGCCGGCGGCAGCGGCCCCCGGGACGCGCTATTTCTATCACTGCCGCTTCCACGGGCAGGCTGGGAACGGGCAGAACTTCGGCAACGGCATGGTCGGGGTCGTGCGCGTTCGCTAAAATCTGCCATGCCCGAGATCATCGAGCCGTTTCGGATCAAGGCCGTCGAGCCTATCCGCTTCACGACTCAAAGCCAGCGGCTCGAAATCCTTCGCCATGCGCACTGGAACCCGTTTCTGATCGACGCCGACGACGTCCTCATCGACCTCCTGACCGACAGCGGAACTTCGGCGATGTCGGCAGCTCAGTGGGGCGCCTTGATGGTCGGCGACGAAAGCTACGCGGGATCGCGGTCGTTCAAACGCTTCGAGGCCAAGGTCCGCGAGATCTTCGGCTTCAAGCACGTGATCCCTACCCACCAGGGCCGAGCGGCGGAGAAGATCCTCATGTCGATCGTTGGCGGGAAGGGCAAAGCGGTCCCCAACAACAACCACTTCGACACCACCCGAGCCAACGTCGAGTTCACCGGCGCCGAGGCGGTCGATCTGGTCATCGACGAGGGTCGCGATCCAGACTCGATGCACCCCTTCAAGGGCAGTATCGACGTCGCCCGGTTGCGCAGTTTTCTCGACGAAAGGGGCGGCCGCGAAAGCGTGCCTGTCGGCATGATTACGATCACCAACAACACCGGTGGCGGCCAGCCGGTTTCGATGGAGAACATTCGCGCGGTGTCTGCACTCTACCGGGAGTTCGAAGTTCCGTTCATCATCGACTCCTGCCGCTTCGCCGAAAACTCGTGGTTCATCAAGCAGCGTGAGCCGGGTTATCTGGACCGAGCACCGAAGGCGATCGCTCAGGAGATGTTCTCGCATGCCGACGGCGCGACGATGAGCCTCAAGAAGGACGGGTTCGGCAATATCGGCGGCTTCCTCGCTCTGAACGACGACTCTCTGGCCGAGCAGGCGCGGAACCTCCTGATCCTCACGGAGGGATTTCCCACCTACGGCGGTCTTGCCGGCCGCGATCTCGAAGCCCTCGCCGTCGGCCTCGACGAGGCGCTGGACGAGCGATACCTCGAATACCGCGTCGCCACCATCCGCTATCTCTCCGAAGGCCTTACGCGAATCGGCGTGAAGGTCGTGCAGCCCCCTGGCGGTCATGCCGTCTATGTCGATGTGAAGCGCTTCTATCCGCAGATTCCGGCGGCACAGTTTCCGGCGCAGGCGCTCGTTTGCGAGTTGTACGAGAAGGGGGGCATCCGTGGGGTCGAGATCGGCTCGGTCATGTTCGGGCGGCTCGTGGACGGCGAGGAAGTCCCGGCCGATCGCGAACTGGTGCGGCTGGCCATGCCGAGGCGGGTCTATACCCAAGCGCACGTAAACTACATCCTCGAGGTCTTCCAGCGTCTCTGGGCGGACCGAGAGAGCGTCCGCGGGCTCGGCATCGTCCGACAGGCTCCCTTCCTTCGCCACTTCACCGCAGAGTTCGAGCGCGTTTAGATAGCCCGTCATCCGCACTTGCGACGCAGCCCATCCGGGACGGGTCGCCTAGACCAAGAGCACCCGGACCTGCGAGCCTTGGCGGTTTCCGAAGGCGGCGGGCTCGGTCTCGAGGACCCACCCGCAGGCGAGGCTGTCGTCCGGCATCCGGATCCGGACTTCGTCGCCTTTAGCCAAGCCGATGGCCGTCACGAGGCGAATGCCTCGTGGCGAGGTGTCGACGATCTCGGCGCGCTCGCCCTCGATATCGCACTCTCGGCCGGCCCATCGCCGATCGCGCGGCTCTTCTCGGCGCTCCAGACGGGTGGCCTTGCGTGGTCTGTCCAGTTTCAGAGCGTGACTCGACGGGTCGCGATCGAGGACGCGCGTTTCGAAGAGAATCGCCCCACCGGCCACTCCCAGCTCGGCCGATAGGGTTTGACCGATGCGGAGGGGCACATAGGCGTTCCGGCTCAGCGGGCTCGTTACCCACCAGCCATCGCCACCCCACCGAAGCAGTCGGCAACGATACATCCCGTTCGCGCCGCGAAGCCGGAGCACCGCGTTTTCCTCCGGCACGACGGCCGCTCGTCGCGAGCGACCTGCCGAGACGAAGACCCAAGACAAGACCGCCGAGATGAGGAACACGGCGGCGACCATGGCGAGGAGACTGAGCAAGGCGATCATCTACTTGGCGCTCTCTTTGAGATACATCTCGCGGATGCTCTGGAACTGCTTGAGTGCCTCGCCGAGGCTGATCGTCGCTTCCGAGGCGACGTCTTCGACTCCGGTTCTGGCGAACTCGAGCGCTTCCAGACAACTTTGCTGGAGCAAGTTGTGGGCCAAGTCGCGACGTGCGTAGGATTCCCGGTATTTTGCCGGGGCCGGATAAGCAGCGGCGAGCCGGGCGAGACCGGCGGCCGCCCGCTGCACGCGCGAGGCACGGTCGATGGTCGCCTTCTGACGGGGACTGAGTCGCGCGGCGCGCACGATCTCACGCACCTCGCCGGCTACGAACTGAAGGGCTCGTTCCAGTTCGGCGACGACCCGGGGATACCCGGAAGCCACTCGTTCCGGGGTGAGGGCGGCGATATCGGCGGCGCACGGCTCGGGCCATCCCGATGCGCCGTAGGCGCAGGCTCGGCCCAGTCGAGCCTCGAAAGTGTCCTCGATGCGGATCGAACGCGAATAGGCCTCGACCGCTTTGCCGGGGTCGCCCTTAGCGAGGGCTACATCGCCGACGAGAATGAGGGTTTGGGGGTTGCCGGGGTCGCGCGCGAGGGCTTCGTTGAGTACCTTGTTAGCTTCGTCGGGCCGATCGAGGCCTATCCACGCCTGCACGGCGACGAAGCGCAGGTCGTTTCGGTCCGGCGCCATCTGGGAGGCACGGGTCGCCTCCGTTGCCGCTTCCTGGGCGAACCCCTGCTGGAGCAGGGCGCGGGCGAGTTCTTCGCGGCGGCTCGCATCCATGGGGTCGGCGTCGACGGCGTCCCGGAGAAGGTTGATCGCTTCGGTCACCATGCCCTGCTTGATCAGCTGCTGGGCGCGAGAGCGGTAGGTGTCGTCGATAGCGGGTGGGCTAGACGCCGTGCCGCCTCGGCCGTCGTCGGGATTCGGGGTCGCGACGCGAGGGCGGGCGGGATACTGGCGGAACGGCCCCTCGGACAGCAGCGCCGCCCAGGTTCGTGCGAGAGTTGCCGCGCTCGAGTTGAAGTCCGCCGTCGCACCCACCGTTACCGAGATGAGCTTCTCATCGGACCACGCGGCCTTGTCGGCTCCCCGTTTGAACAGCCGGGCCTTGGCTCCGAGCTGACCGCCCTTGCGCTCGGCCGACACGAAAAGGATCCAGCCGACCCGGAGGGCCTCGGCGCCGCGCAGGGCCTGCTCTTCGGTGGGGTTCGCCGGATCGCCGGTGACGGTCTTCGCTTCGTAGGCCCCGCGAAAGATCGGATCGCTCAAGGTCCAGGCGATCGGGACGACCCGCCCTTCGTCGTCGAGTTCCTGCGCGAGGGCATTCAGAATGCCCACGTTCGGATCATCGTCGTCGCCCACGGGAGCGCGAAGCTGAACGATCAGCACCTCGGGGGCGGCAAGTGACGAGGCGGTGAGGGCGAGAAACAGGAGGAAGATCGTTCCGAGGCGGCGCATGGGCTTAGCCTCCCAAGATCTTGATCGCCTTCTTGCAGGCGTCGATCGAAACTTGCATCCGTTCGGCGACACTCGGATCCGATGCCGCGGCGGACTCCATCGCGCGGATCGCCTTCGAATAGGCGCCGATCGCCTCGGCGCGCCGGCCCATCTCCTGGTAGCACTGGCCGAGGCGCTGATAGGCGGTAGTCGGGCTCGCTCCGGCGCGGATGGCTTTCTCGTACGCGTCGGCAGCGGCGGCGAAGTTGCGAGTCAGCATGTGCTGTTGGGCTACCTTCATGAGCGCCTGAGCGCCCTTCACTCCCGCAGTGGGATCGGCCGCCGGACGGGTCGGGCTGCGACGCATCCCGCCATCTTGGTTTTCTCGGATCGTCTCCGACCCACCGATTTGGCGCGGGTTGTCCTGGCTCGGGCGAATATCGATCATCCCCGGGTTGAAGGGCTTCGGGTCCGCATCGGCTCCCGTCTTCTTGGGCGGGGTGGCCAACTTCGCCGGCGGCTTGGTCGGCTCCTCTTTCGAGACCGTGATTCGCGTGTTGGCGGGGCTGAGGGGGCGGTAACCGCCTTCGTTGGGATTGACCCGGTCGCCGTTCGGGGTTGGAGCCGGGAGGGTGGGCCCCACCGCCACCTTGCGGGGATCGGCTGCCGGCTGTGCGGGTTGTGCGGGTCGGGTGGGGGCTCGGTCGGGCTGGGTGGCGCGGGGCTCCTGCCGAGGAGGCGCTGCTCGCTCCGGCTCTCTTCGGGCCGGTTTCTCTTCGGTAACGGCCGGCTCGTCGTCGCTTTCGTCGGCGGTCGGCTTGGTTGGGGTCGCCACTTCTGCAGCCGCGTCATAACTCTTGGGCATCGCCTCGACCGTCGGCATCGGCGCCTGAACGGCGTTGGTCGAACCCGAAGACTTGGTTTCGGCCCTGGCCTTGTCGCCGTCGAGAGCAAACACCGCTCCGATGGAAGCGACGAGCGCGACGGCCGCGAGGCCTGCTCCGATCGCTGCCCGGTTTCGTCCGGACGGCCCGGGAGATGCGTCGGCCTGCCCGGTCATCGATTTGCGCAAATGGTCGAGTTTGATTCGCTCGAGGGCAGAATCGGGCTGAAGTTCGAGCACGCGCTCATAGCACTCGATGGCCTGCTCGTGGTGACCGAATCGTTCGTGACATTCGCCTAGCAGCGAAAGTGCATTCGCCGACGCCGGGTCGTTCTCGTGGGTGGTCTCCGCGAGCAGTTTGGCTTCGGCCGATCGACTCTCCAAGAGAAGGCGCCTTCCCTCTGCCACGAGCTTCTCGTTCGCTTCGCGGGCCTCTGCCGCGACATCGGCGGGAACTTCGGTCCCGCAGGCACGGCAAAATCGGCTATCGAGCGTATTCTGCTTCCCGCACTGGCTGCACTTCACCATCGCCTCACCGCCTGGTCCATACCGCAGTTTACTCGAACCGGGCGTCCGATCAGCGTCGACGCCCGCGGGCGAGGTCCTGACGGTACGCCTCGGCAAGCCCTGCGAAGGGATAGGCCGCCCAGGCTGCAAGCAGCTTCTCCACCGCGACCCCAAACAGCTTCTTGGCGCTTTGCCGAGATCGACCTCGCGAGCGGCCGATTTCCTCGAACGTCCATCCGCTCAGACGCCGCTCGAGGACGTGGCGCTGGAGAAAAGTCAAGTTCGCGCGAGCGACGATCAATGCCCACTCCTTTCGCAGGAGGTAAGGAGTCATGTCGTCGCTCCGGGGGAGCTTGAGGAGCGGCTCGCGTCGCCGGTCGATCTCGAGGCGTCGCCGCATCCCGGGCTCGGTCCAGAACGGCGCCGACGGATCGCGCTCGCATACGACGAGCAGCGCATCCGCCAGCCGTCCCAGATCGTCGACAAGGTACATCGGTCACCTCCTTATAGTAGATATATGTATACTATATGGGGGCTTCCAGCCGGTCTTGTCAACCGGTCCCGGCGTCGGTTTCGGCGGCGTTTTCGAGGTTCATTCGGGCGTTTCGGCGCAATCCTTCGTATCCCGCGCGACGCACTGCCGACCCCTGCGTCAAGCGGTCCCAATCCTCGTGGGGAATCTGGGCCAATTGGATGAGAGAGGGCCACTCCCGGTCCCGCCGAAGGTCTTCTACCTCGGTCTCCGCCGCCCGCTCTGGTTGGTGGGGCCTCGGCCGATTAAACGGGCAAACGTCCTGGCACACGTCGCAGCCGAAAGTCCAGTCGCCGATCCCGCGCCGAAGATCGGGCGCGATCTCGCCGCGATGCTCGATGGTCAGGTAGCTGATGCAGCGACGGGCATCGACTTGCCAGACATCGTCCTCGAGGACGATCGCGCCGGTGGGGCAGGCGCTCACGCAGGCATCGCAGGTGCCGCACCCGCCGAGAGAGGGTCGATCGGGGGCGAGCTCGAGGTCGGTGAGCATGAGGCCGATGAAGAACCAGCTGCCTCGATGGGGGTCGATCAGGCAAGTGTTCTTTCCGAACCACCCAAGGCCGGCGCGATGTGCATACTCGCGTTCGAGGATCGGCGTCGAATCGACGCAGATTTTGGACCGCGTGCCGGGGGGCAGTCGGCGTGCCAGTTGCCGCAGTCGTGCGCGAAGCACCTTGTGGTAGTCCCTCCCTAGTGCGTAGGAGGCGATTCGGGGTTGGCCGGGCTGTGGGCTTGCGGAGCGGCGGTAGTTCATGCCGACCGCCAGCACGGATCGAACCTCGGGCAGGAGAGCCCTCGGGTCTGCCCGCAGCGGCAAGGAGCGTTCGAGGTAGGTCATCTCTCCCGCATAGCCTTTGCCGAGCCACGCCGCATAGAACTCGATGCTCGCCGGCGGCTCGGGCCGGCAGATGCCGACTCGATCGAACCCGACTTCCAGAGCGGCGTTCTTGAGGTCAGCCGCGTTCATCGGTTTCAAGATACTCGCTCATCCGTCGCCAGTCGTCCAATCCGACCTGGTGAGGCCGGATCGTGGGTGGGTGACCGAGATCGGCGAGGAGCCGGGCGACCCTTGGCCTCTCCAAGCCGATGGCCAGAAAATTGTTCGCAAGGGTCTTGCGCGGCTGGGTAAACCCGGCGCGGATCAGTTTAAAGAAGTCCTCGCTCGGCTGATCCGGAAGCGGAGTCAGCTCGAGGACCACGCTCGAAACCTTGGGCGGAGGGAGGAACGCCGAGGGCGGGACATCGACGACCTTGACGATCCGGAACTGGCTCTGGATGAATACCGACAGCGAACCGAAATCCGAGTTGCCCACCTTCGCCACGAGTCGGGTCCCAACCTCTCGCTGCATCATCAGCGCGGCCCGCTCATACTTTCCCCGGCAGGCCGCGAAGGCGGTGAGCAAGGGGCCGGTGATGTTGTAGGGGATGTTGGACACCACGGCTCGCGGGTTCGGCATCTGCTCAAGCAGCGAGCTGAGGTCGATCTCGAGCGCATCTCCGGAGATCACCTTGGCCCGAGGCGCGCTTTCGGCGAGGGCCGAGAGCGCGACGGGATCGATCTCGACAGCGAGGACGTCTATGCCCGCTTGTGAGATGGGCCTGGTGAGCACCCCGGGGCCTGGGCCGACCTCGAGGACGCCGGCCATTCCTTCGAGGCGACCTACGATCGCGTCGACGACTCGCTGAGAAATCAGAAAGTGCTGGCCCCATCGCTTGCGGGGCCGATATCCATGCCGGGCCAAAAACGCCCTCAGCTCGGCAGGATCAGCGAGATTTAGCGAGGGTTCAGAAGGTGAACGACTACTTTTCGTCGACCGAACCTCCGAACCTCGCTGATGGAGTTAAAGCAAAGGTCGATCCGATTCCCCTTGATTGCGCCACCGGTGTCGCAGGCAAGGGCTAGGCCGTATCCTTCGACATACAGCCACGTGTTGAGCGGAATGTGTCGAGGGTCGACGGCGGCGCATCCGAAGGCGGCTCGACGGCCCGTGGCAGTTCGGAAGGTCGCGGCCTTGCCCCTGCCCGCGCTAGGATCGTAGGCCGTGGCCTCCATGACCCTTCGCGAGCGTGGCGAGAAGCCGCTTCGGCTGGTCTGGAACCCACTCTTACCCATCAGGACGATCTCGTGGGCAGGCTCGATACGCTCCGTGTCGAGCAGTTCTCGCTTGACGACGCGCTCACCGCGGAAGGTGACGCTGAAGGTCTTCCTGACCGCGCCGTTCTTTCCCTCCTGCGCTTTTCGCATTCGCCCGGGGCCTACGTCCCGGCTCAACTGATAAATTGTTTCGTACTTGATCGGAGTCGATTCCACGATCGTCGCAACTTTCGTGGCCGGCGATTCCGATGTCTCGGCCTGTGCCCACCCTAACATAAAAACGAGCGCTGTACCGAGCGCCCAACGTGCTCCTACACGCATTTGGAACCTCCTCTTGCGGTTTGGGATGGCAGACTGTACCCGCAGGGACTCCATCGAATGCAAACCCAAAGAGCCCCAGATAACCGGGTTCAGGGCCGCTGAGCCGGACTTATCCGGAGGGAGCGTTCCTTTTCGTTGCGCGGAATATCGTCGATTTTCTGCGAATTGGTCGTTCGATCAGGTTCACTGAAGCAAGGGGTCGATGCGGTCGAGAGGAAGTTCTCGCGACATCTTGGTAGTGGCCAGGACGAAGCAGGTCTGGATCTTGCCGAGCCCCTTAATGTGGCTCAGCTTGTTTCGGACGAGGGCCTCGTAGGCTTTCATATCCTCGACGACGATCTTGAGAAGGAAGTCGAATTCGCCGCTGACGTGATAGCACTCCAGGATCTCGGGTATGTCCAGCACCGCGCGGCGAAATCGTTCGATCGGCGCTTCTTGGTGAAGGGCGAGGCTAATCTGGGCGAAGACGGTGATGGAGAACCCCAAGCGTTCTTGGTCGAGCATCGTCGAGTAGCCGCGGATGATTCGCAATTCCTCGAGCTTTCGCACACGCTGCAGCACGGAGGGCGGAGAGAGCTTTACCTCGCGGGCGAGATCGGCGTTGGTGATTCGGCCGTCCTTCTGCAAGAGCCGAAGGATGTGGAGGTCGACCTCGTCCAGACGGTCGCGCACCCGCTATACCTCCGCCGCCGTACGGTGTCGAAGCGGAATCACCGGCAGGTTGAGATCGCCGCTATGACCCGAGGACGTGACCTTCAGCAGTCGCTCGAGTATCACCTTGATCGAACCGGCCAGCGGGAAGGCGAGAATCATTCCGATCAAGCCGAAAAGAGCGGCGCCGCTGAAAACGACGAACATGCTCACCAGGGGATGCAGCCCCACGGCACGCCCGACCATGTTCGGATAGACCAACTGGTCGAAGAGGGTCGAGCAGCCGAGGTAAAGGATCGTGATGAGCAGCGCGAATCCCCAAGCACTTCCGAGGCTGAAGATGATGTTGCCGGTAGTGCCGCTGAGGCCGGTTACGAGAAAGAGGGTCGTCGCGTTGATCAGCGGCCCCACCATGGGGATGATATAGAGTGCCCCGAAGAGGATGGCGAGCAAGACGGAGTACGGTGCGCCGAGGACGGAGAGCACGATCGCCATGACCCCCATGTAGGCGAGGATCGTCAGCGTAACCCCGCGCAAGTACTTGACGAAGACCTCTCCGATCTCACGGATGATCGATAGGGTCTCGGCACGGATGGACGGAGGTATCCAAGATGCGCTCCGAATCTTGAGTTTTTCAAGGTCGATCAGCATGAAGTAAACGAAGAGCGGCGTGAACAAGAGCAGGATGATCTGGGAAAAGGCGGTGCCGATGATTCCGAGGAATCCGCTGAAGAAGTGCTCGACGGTGTTCGCGATGTCCGCCCGATGCGGCTCGACGTAGGCGGTCACTAAGGCTTGCCGCGTCGAGGGCAGGCCGAGACGATCCAGGGTGGGCTGAAGCTGCTCGATGACCTTGTCGACTTGGGCGGTCGGGCCCCCGGGCGGTTGCGCCCGTACGGCCGGGTTCCATTTGACGAAGTAGTTCTCGTTGGGATTCTCCTGCGAAAGCTGGTTCGTAAAGGCCTGCAGGGAATCCTTAAAGTAGGTCATCTGGGCCCCGATAACCGGGAGGATGAAGTAGCCCAGCACGCCGACCATACCGAAGAATGCGAAGAAAACGATGGCCACCGCCGAGCCCCGCTTGTAACCGCGCATGCGTAGCTTCTTGATGCTGGGATCGAGCAGCGCGCTGATGATGAACGCCAGGATGAAAGGAAGCAGGATGCTGCGGACCAGGTACAGGAACCAGATCGCGATCCCCACCACCAGCACCCACAGGGCGATCTTCCAGCCGACCATGGCGGCATTATGAAGAAGTGGGAAGTGAAGTTGGGAAGAGGGAAGTAGGCGGAAACGCCCTCTCTTGCCCGGGAAGAGTTTACGGCTTGACCTCTACAGGGGGACCATCCTCCGCTTGAACTGCGGGCCCTCGGGGGTGTCGCGGACTTCCCAGCCCGCTTCCTCGATCTCGAGTCGAAGCCGATCTGCGAGAGCGAAGTCCTTTACGCGCTTAGCCTCCAGCCGACGCTCGCTCATTTCGATCACCAGGGCGGGCGGTTCGTCTTCGAAGGCCGCAACGGCCGCCGTCTCGACCGGCCCGTCGCCTCTAGGGACGAGGAAACCGAGCAGGTCGCCGATGCGGGCGAGGAACCGGAGCGCGCTCCGCGCTGAGGCCGCCCCCATGCTCGCCGACTCGCGGAAGACGACTCCTGTCCCCTCCAGCGCCTTGGCAAGCGCCACGGACGTATTGAGGTCGTCGCACATGGCGTCGAGGGTGGCGTCGAAGAGGGCGTCCAGTTCAGCGCCGATCGTGTCTGCGCCGTCCGGCCGATCGAGCGCGAGGATGGCCAGGCGCTCGCACTCGCGATACCGCTCCAAGTTTTTGGTCGCGTCGCGCAGGGTCTGCATCGTGAAGTTCAGCGGCTTGCCATAAGGCACCGAAATCAGCGCGTAGCGAAGCGCAAGCGGATCGACGCCCTTGCCCTCGACCAGGTCACGAACCGTAAAGAAATTGCCGAGGCTCTTGGACATTTTCGCCCCGTCGACCTGAAGGAACCGCGTGTGAATCCAATGATTGGCGAACGGTTTGCCGGTCAGGCACTCGCTTTGGGCGACCTCACATTCGTGATGGGGGAAGACGAGGTCTTCGCCTCCCGCGTGGAGGTCGATCGTCTCGCCCAGGTACTGCATTGCCATCACCGAGCACTCGATATGCCAGCCCGGAAACCCCCAGCCCCAGGGGCTGTACCACTGCATGAGGTGCTTGTCGTCCTTCTTCCAGAGGGCGAAGTCGGCCGGCTCCCGCTTGTTGTCGTCCTGCACGACGTTGCGGACGGCCTGAAAGAGATTCTCGCGATCCTTGTTGCCGCTAAGCTTTCCGTATTCGGGGAAACTGGCGACGCTGAAATAGACTCCGGTCGGCGTCTCGTAGGCGTTGCCGCGCTCGATGAGGTGCTCGACGGCGAGGATTTGCTCCCGCATGTGCTGGGTGGCCCGCGGCCAAACGAGCGGGCGACGAAGGTTCAGCCGCGCCCAATCCTCCTTAAAGCAGTCGGCGTAGTAGTCTGCGAGGTCCCAAACGTTGACGAACGCCTCGCCCTCCTTGCTCTTGAGGCCCTTTTCCATCCGATCCTCGCCACCGTCCTGGTCGTCGCTCGTGAGGTGGCCGACGTCGGTGATGTTGCTGACGTAGCTTACGCGCCAGCCGAGGGCCTGGGCGGTCCGAACGACGAGATCGGCGGTCAGGAAGGTTCGGAAGTTGCCGATGTGGGCGTAGCTGTAGACCGTGGGGCCGCACGAATAGAATCGCAAGTGACCGGGCTCGGCCAGAACCAGGGGCTTGACCGAGCGGGTGAGGGTGTCGTAAAGGCGAAACTCGCGCTGGGACATGGGATTCTCGAATGTACCAGGCTCGGACCTTTGCAATAGGGACCGTCCTTCTAGTAAAACGCGCCCATGCGGTACTTCGTCATCGCGCCCGGAGGTCAAAAATATGGGCCTGCCGACGCAGCCCTGCTCAACCAGTGGGCGCTCGAAGGACGCTTGACGGCGGAGTCCGAGGTAGAAAACGAGATCACCGGCGAGAGGCTCCTCGCCGGGCGAGTTCCCGGCTTCGCGGCGCCCGGCTCGCCGATGAGCCAAGGGCCTATGGGATACCCCGAAGGGCCGCAGCAGACACCCTATCAGGAGCCGGGCTCAACCTATACACCGCCGGGGCAGAACTGGCAACAGCCGCCGACGCCCTACTCGAACTATCCGCGCGGCCAGTATGTCCCGACCAGTTCCGCCGGCTCAGGAGAGTTGACCGGGGCATGGGTGCTGGGCGCCGTCAATTTCCTCGTGTGCTGTCCCGTGCTGCCGATCATTGGGCTGGTTCTCGCCAACAAGGCCGCAGCCATGGGGCACCCCGGAGCCCATGCTGCTCGGGTGTTCAACATCGTGCTGATCATCTTGAGTGCCCTGATTTATGTGTTCTACATCCTCTTCTTCCTGGCGATGGGGATGACAGGGTTCTCCTAGGGGCGCGCGCTAGCCCGACGTCGCCAAAGCAGCACGCCAGCAAGCAGCACGGGCGCAAGGAGAATCAGCCATTCGAGCGCGCCGGTGCCACCGTCTAGCTCGAGTCCGGTCAGTCGTTCGACAAAGTCCACGCGAGGGACCTTACCCAACCTGGCCTACCAGCTTCCTCCCCCACCTCCGCCGAACCCACCGCCCGAGAAGCCGCCGCCGCCGAAGCCGCTGCTGCCGCCGGAAGCCCCTGAGGACCGTGGAGGGGTCGATGCGGCTGACGCCACCGTGTCGTTGATCGAATCGAGGTCGCTCGTGAAGGCATAGGAGTTGAAGGGTGTGCCGTGGGGCGCCGCGTACCAGGTGGGCAGCGCGACGAGAATGCCCTCGAATGCCCGGACCCATACAGCGGTCAACCCGAATGCGACGGCATGGGGCAGGTACTCCTCGAAGAGGGCCATGTCCGGCTGACGTTGGGTCATGTGCTCCAGTTCGTCGCCTCGAGCCCTCTTCATAAACTCCTCGAACCCATCGGCTTGCGAGTGGATCTTCGCGCCGTGGAGTGTCCGCTTCGGCATGCCGCGGGCGAAGAGCAGGACGAGGATCGCTCCGATGCCACCGCCGATCCACGCGGCTAGAGGCGAAGCCACCGGGCTCAGGGTCGTGCTGAGGATGGCCAACAGCACGCAAACCACGATCCCGCACACGGCCCAAAGCGCCCGAACCGTTTGTGGGGACTTCAAGTAGTAGCCGCGGGCCACCAGTTGCTGATAGAGCGTACTCGTCAGGGTCTGCACGTGCGGCGCGACCTTCGTGCGCAAGTCCATTTCGGTAATGCGGCCGGAGACCGACCCCAGGTGCGTGAGGAGGTTTCGTTCGAACGAGGTGAGATCCGCGCCGGCAGGCTTATCGAGCACTTCGAGTTCCGCGGTCCGCTTCTTGAACAGGAATCCGGTCTCCTTCGGATGAATTCGCAAGTAGCCCTTCACGGCGAGGCTGATAAAGCCAGCTGCGATGTCTCGCCGGTCGACCCGCTCGTCGATCATCGCTCCGATCTCCGGGCCGGAGAGTCCTTCGGGCGGCTCGAACTGCGTGACGCGCGGTCCGGCCTTGGGATCGCGCCCGAACATGAACCACAAGAAGATCAGGGCAGGAAGAACGAAGACGGGCACCAGGAAGCCGCTGTTCGGCACGACGAAGAGCCATGCGGCCTCAAAGAAGGAGGGTTTCGGTATCGCCGTGGCCGGCATTGCAAGGGCGATCGTCAGCCCCGATCCCATCCCGACGGGCCGGTTGCACTCGACGAAGTATCGGCCCACGCCGAGGCTGGAAATCGTACCGAGCGCATCGTCGGCAACGTTGTCCGCCGGTTTGTCGAGCGTCTGCGATCGGGTCGAGCCGTAGGTCCCGGCAAAGACTCGGGCTCGGACCGCGCTCGGGTCTCCCTCGTCCGGAAATCGAACTCGGCAAGAGGAGCGTTCGATCATGGTCTCCCACTGATCGCCGGTGACGTTCCAGTAGAGTTCGACCGTCGGATGGCCCCAATCGCTCGCGCCTTCGAACCAGTTCAGCATTGCGGCTACCCGGTACCGGATCACGTAGGTCGTTTCCGTCCCCCGTGGGAACCAGACGTCCTCGTCACCGATACGGATGCGGACGTTCGAGCCCTCGCGAGTGATCTTCGTGGTCAGCGCCTTGCCCGCCTCATCGCTTACGGCGATCCCGGAGAGGACGATCTGGCGGGCAAGGCCGCGTCCGGTCTCGTACACGACCGGTATCACCCGAAAAATGCCCCGTCTCGACTCGTTGAACTGAACACGGATCTTCTCGGTCACCGACATGCTTCCGTCGCGCCGGAGGTCGAGGTCGGCGTCGAATCGCTGGATGACGAAGGCTTGTGCGCCGGCGAGGGCTGTGGTGGAGAGGGCAGTGAGAAGCAGCAAAACCCGCAGGCTCCTGCTCGTTCGCATCGGTTGAAAACCCCTCATCCGTCGGTACCTCGAAGCACGTTTCTTGCCACGCCCGCGAGGTTACCAGCCGTGCCCGTTCTGCCGGCGTCGAGACCCGACACCCTGTTTGCACAGATCGCAGCGGGCCGAGCAAGCGGGGGAAGAGACCGGATGGCACGCGGGAACGCATACCTCGCCGAATCCCTAAACAAGGCCATCCGATACCCAGGGGTATCGGGTGGGTATCGGATGGGTATCGGATGGGTATCGGAGCACACGATGACAAGGAGCCAACTCCGGCGGTACCGCTGTGTTTGCAGGCTGGTACTACGGAACCTCGTCCGACCTCAAAGTGATCGCGCGCTTTTTGGAATGACATGAGCCGAATCACCCGACCGGAAGCTCAACCTTGTCGGCTTGCTACTCGCCAATCCAGATTGGCGCGAAGGTCTTGATCCGCATTGCCATAGGCCGTAACGTCGGCCATCTTGAGGGCGAACACGCCCTAGGGCTCCCCGCTTTGAAGGGCATAGGCTCGAAGCGTCTCGTCCCCGGGGCCGTATGGGGCTGCGGCATCCATGGGTCGATGCGGTTGCCATAATTGAAAGGCATGGGTCCGATCACGCTCCTAGAGTCGAAACGCGAGGAGATCGTGGCGCTGTGCCGGAAGTATGGGGTCCAGCGGCTTCGGGTGTTCGGCAGCGCGCTTCGGCCGGATTGGGACGCCGAAACCAGCGACATCGATTTCTTGGCGGAGTTCGGACCGCCGCCGCCGGAAGTGAATCTCTTCGACCAGCAGTTCGGCTTCCAAGTCGACCTCGAGCGCTTGCTGACGCGGCCCGTGGATGTCGTCGATTGGAATGCCGCGAAGAAACCCATCTTCCGTCAGGTGGCCGACGCACAGGCGAGAGAGTTCTATGCGGCCTGAGACTCGCCAGAGCCTGACCGACGCCAAAGCAGCTGCCGAAGAGGTCACGACACTCGCCACTCCTAGTTGGCAGGAGGATCGCACCAAGGCCCTCGCCATCGAGCGCCTTCTGATGATCGTCGGCGAAGCCTTCGTCAGGATTCGGTCCTCAGAGGAGGGCATGCTGGAACAAATCACCGACGCGTACAAGATCATCGGTATGCGTAACGTTCTGGTCCACGGCTACGACGCCCTCGACCCGGCACGAGTGCAAGACGCCATCGAGCAGAGCCTTCCCAAGCTGAACAGGGAGTTGGACGGGTTGCTTAGCTGAACTCGACAAAGGGGCACCCCTTCGGAAGCACCTGCCCTACAGCGCGCAAGAGGGGACTGGACGGTCTGCTCGTCGAGGTCCAGCTTGGTCCTTTTACGTCAGGGGTTGTAGGTCTGTGTTGGCTTATCCACTTTGAACTGGTAGAAGTCGTTCTTTCGAACGAAGCTCCAAGTCTTTGAGCCGGCGTGCCCGTCGGAGAAGACGTAGTTTCCCGCGCTTGCGGTGGCCGGCGGTCGGCTTCGCGCCGTTGGCATAGGAGGCCGAACCGTTGCAGATCGGCGGTCCTTGGTCGGCGGGTCCCTGTGAAGGAACGTTGCGCCCTGCCAGTTTTCCGTGGTCGCAGTCGATGAAGCCGGAACCCCAAATGCCGCCGACGTACTGGTCGGCCACGGCCGGCGAGTACTGCTCGACCCAGGAGATCGTCCCGGCCGGGTCGCTGAACTCGGTCATGCTGCGGCCTCGGGTGTTCCACCCGCTGCTCGAGGTCCATTCGAACATGCCCGTGTTCGGATCGTTGGCCGAGGATCCGTACTGGACGTCGTAGATCGGGCCGACGTAAGAGTAGGATCGCGTGATGAGCTTGGTTCGGTAGGACCCGTCCCACCACGGGACGTTGTTGGGCGAAACGCGCCGCTTGGGGTCGCTGGGGCAGGTCCACATCTCGTCGCTCTTCGTGTAGGGCTTGACCTGCATTTCGGGCGGCATGAAGTTCGTGTTTCCACCGTTGATCGGCGGATTGAGGGCGGCCCATGCCATGTACCGGTCGTCGTTGTCTCCGCCATACATCATCGATGCCATCCCGACCTGCCGAAGGTTGCTCATGCAGGTAGTCTGCTTGGCCGACTCTTTGGCTTGAGCGAAGACCGGAAACAGGATCGCCGCCAAGATGGCGATGATGGCGATCACGACGAGCAACTCGATGAGCGTAAATCCTCTGTCTCTCATGGGCGGCGTTCCAACGTGCTGAACTCACCATTAGAATAGCCGAAATCGGTTGAAACGCTCCCTGTATGCCGCAAGAATCTCCCTTGGGAGTAGTCACTGGCCGTGATGGCTTCGACTCTGCCTCGCAATCTCCCCTGAGCGGGTAGCCTCATGGCGCCATGCTCGCCACGCTTGCGCTCGGTGTTCTCCTCACCAGCCATTACCCGTCTCAACAGGGAACCTGGTGGAAGGGCAACCTGCATACCCATACGCTCTGGAGCGACGGCGACGACTACCCCGAGATGGTCGCCGACTGGTACAAGTCGAACGGGTACCACTTCCTCGCCCTCAGCGACCACAACGTCCTCAGCGTCGGCGAGAAGTGGTTCGACCTCTCCAAGAAGCGTGGAGCGGGGCAGGTGCTCGTCAAGTATCTGAAACGCTTCGGCGACGACTGGGTGCAGACCCGCGTGACGGGCGGCAAGGCCGAGGTGAGACTCCGCACCCTCCCTGAAATCAAGCGGTTGTTCGATCAGCCCGGCCGGTTCCTGATGATCCAGAGCGAGGAGATCACCACCGCGCATGGCGCAAAGCCGATCCACGTGAACGCTACCAACCTGCATGAGCACATCCCACCGCGGCAGGGCACTTCCGTCGTCGATACGATGCAGAAGAACGTCGACGCCGTAAACGAACAGCGAGCACGAACCGGCATCCCGATGTTCCCCCATATCAACCACCCGAACTTCGGTTGGGCGATCACCGCCGAGGAACTGATGCAGCTCGAAGGCGAGAAGCTTTTCGAGGTCTATAACGGTCATCCTGCGGTCCACAACTACGGCGATGCGACCCACGCGGGGATGGAGCGGGTCTGGGACATCATCCTCACGAGGCGCCTCGCCGAACTGAAGAAGGACGTCATGTACGGGATCGCCGTCGACGATGCGCATAACTACCACGAGATGCACGTCACGAAGTCCAATCCTGGCCGCGGCTGGGTGATGGTGCGCGCGGCCCGGCTGCAGGCGCACGATCTCGTTCACGCGATGGAAGACGGGGACTTCTACTCCTCGACGGGCGTGACGCTCCGCGACGTCCGTTTCGACGGCAAGACGCTATCGATCGCAGTGAAACCGGAGAAGGGCGTAACGTACAAGACCTACTTCATCGGAACCCGGAGGGGTTACGATCCGGCCACACAGCGGGTCGAGGGTCCGAACGGCGAGCCGCTCGGAGTGACGATGCGTTACAGCTCGGACATCGGCCGCGTGCTGACGACCGTCGAGGGGGCGTCGCCGCGCTACCGCCTGCGGGGCGACGAGATCTACGTCCGCGCCAAGGTGGTCTCGTCGAAACCCAAGGCCAACCCTTACCGTAAAGGTGAGACCGAGACTGCGTGGGTGCAGCCGGTGCGGCCGAGATAATCCGGGGACTTGCGGCGTGTGCCGGACGTGCCGCGCTCCACGGGAGGATCAGATGCCCTCAGCCGAGCAAATCCTGGAAGAGTTGACCCGAGTCGCGAACCAGTGGACGTGGCTGGCCATCGTCTGGCACGCCTACTTCGGGCTGATCGTCGGCGCACTCCTGCTTCGATGGCGTCCCGGTCGGTTCTTGATGGGTGTTCTGCTCGCTCTGCCCGTGCTCTCCGTCGGCGTGGTCGCCTTTGCCTCGGGCAATCCGTTCAATGGCGTTATCTTCACAGCTGCAGGCCTGACGCTGGCCGCCTTGGTCCTGCGGCTCGAACCAATCCAGGTTTGCTTCGGCTCGCCCGCAGTGGTCGTCACCGGCTGCTTGCTGATCGCGTTGGGCTGGGTCTATCCGCACTTCCTCAAGGCCGAGTCGATCTGGGCCTACTTCTATGCCTCGCCGACCGGTCTCATCCCTTGCCCGACCCTGCTGATCCTCTCCGGATTCGCGTTGGTCCTCGGCGGCTTGTCCTCCCGGTCTTGGACCCTGATCCTCGCCTCCATAGGCACGTTCTATGGGCTGGTCGGTGCGGTTCGTCTCGGCGTCGCGCTGGACTGGGCTCTCGTTGCGGGATCGGTCGTGCTTGCCATCACGCCATTCCGACGCGCATCCGCATGATTGCCTGTAAAGCCGGCCCCAGTCACACCGGAGATGCCGGGACGAGCAGACGACTCTCTTCCGGGGCCGGTGCTAGAATCGGCCCGTGAGTACCCCTCGCGCTACCGTTAGCGGGCCTCAGCACGTCTTTGCAGGAACGCCGTGAACCAACCTTCCACCTCCAACGTCCTCGACAGCACCGAAGCCACCCTGCGCTTGAAGGCCGATGCCTTCCCGGACGCTGGCGCAGTCGGGATCGCACTGCCCAGGTCCGATGTGACTGGGAAGCTCCCGAAAGCGGCGGTGACGGTGGAGGGGACGATGAACGGGTTTCCCTTCCGCGCCCCTCTCGAACCGGACGGGAGCGGCCACTCCATCCGGCTCAGCGAAGCCCTCGTCCAAGCCATTGGCGTTCGACCCGCCCAGCATGTCACGGTCGAGATCACGCGGATCGGGGACGAGCCCGAGGTTCGGGTCCCCGACGACCTGCGCACCGCGTTGGCGGATTCGGCCACGGCCCTGGCCCTTTGGGCGAAGATCACACCGATGGCGCGCCGCGACTGGATTCGGTGGGTCGCCTCCGCCAAGCAGGAAGAGACGCGGGCCCGCCGCATCGAGAACGGCATCGACATGCTTCACCAAGGCAAGCGGCGTCCCTGCTGCTTCCCAGGCGTTGCTTGGGTCACGAAGGACCACGTCTCGCCCGACGAGACTTGGATTCCGTTGCCGGATGCGGGTCGGAGCCGCCCCAAGCGGCCATGAGCGCCCGCTCTTCCGGCCCGCTGAATCCGCTGCTCTCGACGGCGCCCACCATCCTCGCATAGTGCTCGCCCGCCCGTCGCGAATCGCCGACGGCAGCCAGGCGCTTGGCCCAAAGGCAATCGACATGGACCTGTGAAATTCGAAACGGGGCGCTCGCCGGCAGCAGTTCCAAGGCTTCGTGGTGCCTCCCGACCAGAGCGTAGCACTCAGCGAGCAGCCAGTTGAGGTCGAGAGGATCGAAGTGCTGGAATGCGGACTCGTGCTCGCTCAGGGCAGCCGCCCGGATGCGCTCCAGCTCCTCGAAGTCTCCCCACCGCGCCGGATACTGGAGGCTTTGCAGGAGGATCTCCTTCCGCGTCGCCGCATCTTCGGCCTCCTGGTAGTACCGGATCGCCCGACGATAGTTTCGTTCGGAAGGCCTTTCTCGATCGAGTTCGACGCCGGCCCAGGCAAGAATGGCGTGGGGTGAGTAGAAGGGAGCGTCTTCGGGGTGCGGAGGGGCCTGGATGTCGTGAGCCCGCAGCGCATGAACGACGGCTTCCTTGGCATACCCCCGTTCCGCCATGATCATGCTCAGCTGGCTATGCACGCTCTTGAGCAGCGAGAGGCCGCGCGGATCGACCTTCGAGAGCCTCCAAGAGTCGGCGCAAAGAAGTACGAACTCGAGCTCGACGCCGTCCATGTCCAGATCGCGAACACGCTGCTTGAGCGGCAGAAACCGAGCGACGAGTTCATCGTGGCCGGGCATGCCCGCCCGGGCGAGTCCAAGCGACGCGCGGACCAGCATCGACTGCTCGTTCAGCGTCGCCTGAAGGGCTCTGGCCAGCCGCATCCGGGCCTCGAAGTCGGGCGCGCGCTCTCCCTTCTCCCAGTGGCTGATGGTGGCCGGGGTGACCCCTACCGCCGCAGCGACGTCGGCGCTGCGCAAGCCCCGTCGGACGCGAAGAGCGCGGATCATGTCCCCGAGCGTCAGGCTCCCGATGCCGAGTTCGGTCTGATCTTCGCGGTGCCGGGCTTCGCTCGCCCTCAAGGCCCTGACTCCGCGTGGCGCCCCGATCAGGGCGTATGCGCTTTCGCGCGTATCGAGGTCGGCATCGAGGGCGACGAGGACGGCCTCTAGCACGGGAATGGCTGGCGCGGCGTCGCCGTTTTCCCACCGGGAGAGGGTGGCTTTGCCCACCCCTGCGCGGCGAGCGAGTTCGGAGAGCGACCAGCCGCGGGACCGCCGCTGCCTGGCGATAAGCCTCCCTAGTTGCCTTTCGTCATGCGCTGCGACTGGCAATCGACAAATGCCTCCGACCCTCATTGTAACTCGAAATCGTTCCACCTTCTGTTAATCGATCCATGTTTCGTGAACCGCAGGATGCTCCGATGATCCGGCGATACGATGCAGTCAGTGCCAGACCAGGCGCGAATGCCAATAACGAGGAGGATACGAAATGTATCGCAGCATCGATCGAACAGAACTGAACCTTCGCGGACTCGTCGCCGCCCTGACTCTTTGCTCGGCCGTCGCAGCGCCGGCCCAACTTCTCAACCACCAGTGGGCAAACAACGTCCGCGATCTCGATATCGTCTTCGAGGCGAACGGGCAGTTCCAGTCTCCCGATGTCGTGGGCGTCCATCGCGATCCGATGAACGGGGAAGTCGATCCCACTCCGAACGACATGATGTTCACGTTCGGCGACTCGGTCCGCCGTGCAGTGGCCGCTTGGAACAATGCGAATACCGGCTGGCGCTTTCACTTCGTCGCGGCCGGACAGCAGCCAACCCGACCCTGTATCTATGTGCGCTTGACCCGTGACGTGCAGCGACAGGCTGGCCACGTTGGCGGCGCATCCGACCTACTTGCCTGGTGGCAAACCGGCAACGTCGACATGAACGGCAAACTGCTCAACGGCTACATCTACTTCAACATCGTTCACGACTTCGGCATCGGGAAGAACCAGGCCGACAACACGGATGACGACATGAAGTTCGACTCGATCAACGTCGCCATTCACGAACTGGGCCATGCGATCCGCCTCGACCACCCGTCCTTCAATGGATGCATCACGCGGAACAACGCAGGAAACATCGAAGCGATGGAGCCCATGACCAACGCCGGCGTACACAAACTCAATAACCGTCCCCTATTCCGACGCTACCCGCACGCCAAGGACATCGCCCGAGCCAAAGACACAGCCAAGAAGATGGTTAAAGGCAAGATGAACATGCAGGGCTTCAATGGCGACCCGCGCAACACGACCGTCACGATCGCCCTGCGGGTACCGGGTGATCCCAGCGCTATCCTGGAGCAACGAACCGTTGCCCTGAACTGGGATGGGAGCTACCAAGTCGTGATCGACTCCCCAGCGGGCATCTACGACGTCGCCGCCGAAGGGCCGAACTACCTGCGCCACGTTCGCACCTCCGTAGAGATCGACGGCGACGGCAAGAACGACCTCGACTTCGACTGTATCTTCGGCGACATCGCTCAGGACAACGAGATCAACATTCTGGACTTCGCGTACTTCTCGATGTCCTATGGCTCGAGTTCCGGCGACCCGAACTGGATACCCGGTGCCGACCTCAACGGCGACGACTCGATCGACATCGGCGACTACTCGATCTTTTCGCAGAACTTCGGAATGGTCGGCGACGACTAGCGACAAACCGCTTCTGTCTCTATCGCCGGCCCTCCCAGAGAGGGCCGGCGATTGTTCTGAGGCCCGCAGCATGCCACAATGGCGTCATGAGGAAGCTACTCACATTGCTGTTTGTTATCTGCAGTTTCGTCTCCGCCACCGCCCAGCCCCCGATGGAGGCTCCCGCGGAGCTCAAGAGCCTCGCCTGGATGGTCGGCACCTGGGAGGGCAAGATGTCCATGGACATCGAGGGCATGAAGATGGAGTCCAAAACGACCATGAAGTGCGCGATGGAAGGCATGTTCCTGCGCCAGGACTTCATCATGGAAGCTGAAGGCATGAAGATGACCGAGGTTGGCTACCTTGGCTGGGATGCCGAGAAGAAGAAGTATTCGATGTACACCTTTGCGAGTTGGGCCCCCACCCCGCGGATCGAATGGGGCGAGATCAAAGGAAACGACTTCGTCTCCATCAGCGAGCCTTGGGCCAGCGGAATGCCAGAGAAGACCGTCAGCCGCGCGACCCTGAAGAAGGTGAGCGACGGCGAGGTCAGCTTCCTCCTGGAGTTCAAGATGGGGGACAAGTGGACCAAAGTCGGCACCGGGACCTTCAAGAAGAAGGCCTAGCGCAGTCCCCCTCGTCGAGACGAGGGGGATCTGGCCGGGCGAAGCCCGTGCCTGAGGGGAGTAATACTCGATACCCCACGCACCACGACCCCCGCGCTCGCGCCGGTGTTTACTCCCCCTCCTCGCACGCTCCTTCGTCGCGGCGAAGCTCCCCCTCGTTCCTCGAGGGGGAGACCCCGAATCCCCGGTCCCGTTCGGGACGCATCATCGGGAATAGCAGGACTTCTCGGATGTGGCGCGCGCCGGTGAGGGTCATGGCTAGGCGGTCAATACCGATCCCGCAGCCGCCGGTGGGCGGCATGCCGCATTCGAGGGCGAAGAGGAATTCTTCGTCCATCGGATGGGCCTCGGCATCGCCCTTTTCTCGCTCGGCGACCTGCTGCTCGAAGCGTTCTCGCTGGTCGACCGGATCGTTGATCTCGCTGAAGGCGTTGCACACCTCTCGGCCGAGGACGTAGCCTTCGAAACGGCGGGTCATCGAGGGGTCGCCGGGCACCTTCTTGGCGAGGGGCGAGGTCTCGATCGGATAGCCGACGACGAAGGTCGGCTGGATCAGCGTCGGCTCGACGAAGTGTTCCAGAAGCTTCTCGAGTATCCCGCCGAGGGAATGCTCGTTCTCGGTGGGAAGGCCCACCTTGGCCATGCCCGCCTTGGCCGATTCGTAGTCGTGAAGGTTGTCGACGGGGATGCCCGAGAGGCGCGAGATTTCGTCGAGCATGCCGACCCTTCGCCAAGGCTTGCCGAAATCGAGTTCGACGAAGGCGCCGGTCTCCTCGTCGCGCTCGTCCCTCATCGGGACCGACACGACGCTCGTTCCGAAGACCTCCTGAGCGACGGAGCGGAAGAGTCCCTCGACCCGCGCCATCATGCCCTCGAGATCGGTGTAGGCCTCGTAAAACTCCAGCATCGTGAACTCGGGGCTGTGGCGGTTGCTGATACCCTCGTTCCGAAAGACTCGCCCGATCTCATAGACCCGAGGCAGGTCGCCGCAAATGAGCCGCTTGAGATAGAGTTCGAGGGAGATTCGGAGCTTGACATCCATCTCGTAGGCGTTGTAGTGGGTAAGAAACGGTCGGGCCGCCGCGCCGCCCGCAACGACCTGTAGGAGGGGCGTCTCCACTTCCAGATAGCCGTTCTGGTCCAGATAGTGTCGAACCGCGCGCGTGACGAGCATGCGATCGACGAGCATCTTGCGCGCCTCTGGGTTGGCGATGAGGTCCAGGTGCCGGTGACGGTAGCGTAGCTCGGTGTCGGCGATCGCGTTGTAGTGCTCTCCGTCCTTTGCCTTGCCCAACGGCAAAGAGTGGAGCGGCTTGCTGAGTGGCCACAGGGCCGCGACGTGGATCGAGTGCTCGCCGGTCCGGGTCACCATCGTTTTGCCTTCGACTCCGAGATGGTCGCCGATGTCGAGGAGGCCGACGACTTCCCAAAGCGTCTCTCCGACGTCGTCCTTTCGGAAGTAGAGTTGAATCTTGTTCGTTCCGTCGTGGAGGTCGGCGAACGCGGCCTTTCCCATGACCCGCATCGAATGGAGCCGGCCGGCCACGCGAAGCGGAATGTCGGTCAACTTCTCGAACCCTTCGACCGTCTCGGTGACGGTGTGGCTCATGTCGAACTTCTCGATGGCGTAAGGGTCGCAGCCAAGCTCGCGTAGGCGGGCGATCTTGGCGAGTCGAATCTCACGCAGCGATTCTTCCAAGGACATGGCTCGGATTGTGCACCATGCCTCGGGTTAGGCTCCGAATCCGGGGTAGGAGCGACCGGCGGTATACTGCCGCCCCGGAAGACGCGTGCACCGTCTTGGAGAGGCATCACCTTGCAGTCGCAGTCCAAAGGCTATCTATTTCTCGTCATCGTGCTGGCCCTCACCGGCCTTTCTGCGTTCATGTTCACGCAGAAGAAGTACTCGCTGGGCTTGGACGTCCGCGGTGGCTCTCGTGTGACCTTCAAGATGGACACGAGCAAGCTGACGCCCGAACAGCGCCAGAACATCGGCACCGTGAAGCAGAATCTCGTCCGGATTCTCGGTGAGCGCGTCGGAAAGACTCTCGGCGTAACAGAAGGCAACGTCCTCCCCAAGGGCCTCGACGAGTTCATCGTCGAGCTTCCCGGCGTGAAGGACGTCAACGAAGCCGTGAAGATCCTCGGCAGCAGCGCGAGCATCCAGCTGTACCATGCCAAGAACGTGGTCAGTCCGAAGGCCGACTACCGGGAGTACCGCGTCGAGGGCAGCGAGCAAGTGGGCGGAGCTCCCGAGGTTTGGTTCACCAAGGCCCGCGGCACCGACACCGGCAAAGTCCTCAAGCCGGGCGATCCCGAATACAAGAAGATGATCGAGGGCTGGTCCCTCATCCTGCAGGGTGACGACCTCTCGGTAGCCCGACCGACCATGCATGGCACGGGCACCGTCCCGATGATGGAGTTCTCCGCGAAAGGCTCCGACAAGCTCGGCGACTGGTCGCGGCGGAACTACGGCCGCGAGGAATTGATCGCCTTCGTCATGGACGGTCGAGTGCTGAGCATCGCTCACGTCCAAAAGACCGCGCGGCTGACCGATAACGCCGTCATCGAGGGCAAGTTCGAGCCCGACTACGTCGTCAATCTGACGAACCTGCTGAACGCCGGCGCACTGCCCGTCGACCTCACGGTGACGAGCCGATCGGTCGTGGAATCGACACTCGGCACGTCGGCGCTCGACATGATGGTCAACGCGGGGATCATATCCTTCGCGATCATCGCGGCGTTCCTCATCATTTACTACATGCTGCCCGGGTTCGTCGCGCTGGTGGCTCTGGTCTTGTATATCCTTTTCACGCTAACCGTGCTCAAGTGGCTGGAGGCGACGTTCTCGCTGGCCGCCATTGCGGGTTTCATCCTGTCGGTCGGCATGGCCGTTGACGCCAATATCCTCGTCTTCGAACGTGTCAAGGAAGAAATGCGCGAAGAGCGGCAGCTGATGACGGCCGTGGAACTCGGTTTCAAACGGGCTCTTCCCGCGATCATCGACTCCAACGCCTGCACGATCCTCACCGCGCTCGTCCTCGTCAATCTCGGCACCGGACCCGTCAAAGGGTTCGCCACGACTCTCATCATCGGCGTCATCATCTCTCTCTTTACCGCGGTGACGGTTACACGGTCGCTTCTCGTCTTTATCGTCGGATCGGGCATCGGCAAGAACGAAAAGTGGTTCGGGCTGAACCGACAGTGGTTCGGCGAAGGGCTGGAAGCCGACGCCAAGCAGCGGCAGCTCCAGATCGTCAACAAAGCAGGGCGATACTTCCTCATCTCCCTCCTCACGATCATCCCGGGCGCCATATTCGTCGGGATGGGCGGACTGAGGGCTAACGTGGAATTCCTCGGCGGCTTCGAGGCTACCTACACAGCGCCGTCAGGATTGACCACGGAACAGGTCTACAAGAATCTCGAAGCGAGCGGGCTGAAGGGTACGAACGTGAAGTTCTTCAGCGACGAGAAGGGACAGCGCATCGTTTCGATTACCGTCCCCGCGACGGCCGGGATCACCGCCAACGACCCCAATGCGGAGGCCGAGATCGCCAAGCGGGCCGGAGTGACGGGTGATCGGCTCAGCTTCACCGAGGTCGGCCCCACCGTGCAGCGAGAGGCGATCGAGAACGCCATCAAGGGAGTGATCGTCAGCTGCCTGCTGATCATCGCCTACTTGACGATTCGGTTCGGCGTGGCTTTGGGCGGTTTCCGGTCGGGGTTCAAGTTCGGTATGTCCGCCATCCTCGCCATGGCCCACGACATCCTCGTCGTGGTCGGTGTGGCAGGCATCGTGGGCTACTTCATGGGCTGGGAAATCAGTGCCCTGTTCATCACGGCGATGCTGACGATGATCGGCTTCTCCGTTCACGATACGATCGTCATTTTCGACCGTATCCGCGAAAACCTGCGGCGCCAGCTTCCTGGCGAGGACTTCGCTCGACTCTGCAACCGTTCGATCACCCAGTCGTTGGCTCGGTCGATCAACACCTCAATGACCGTCATCGCAACGCTGGTCATCCTGGTGGGCTGGGGCACCGCGACTCCGGAACTGAAATTCTTCTGTCTAACGATGCTGGTCGGCATTATCTCCGGTACCTACTCATCGATCTTCAACGCCGCCCCGATCCTGTATCTGTGGGACAAGGCGGTCGGACGGCGCCGCGGCGAGGAGCACACCCTCATGGCCGAGGCCCAGCGCGAGCACGATCGCCAGCGGGCCGCCGCGATCCAGCTCCAGCAGGAGCAGCGGGCGGTCGCGGGCGATCAGCGAAGCCAAAGCTATAGCCAGGTCCGTCGCCGATCCAACGCAGTCACCAAGGCCGCCCGGACGCTCGACGCTGACGAGGAAGAGCCGAAGTAGAAAGTCCCATATCATCCGCCTTGCCTGAACGTCTAAATTCAGGGGTCAAGGACGAAACATAAATGCGAACCTTCTGGATCGTGATCATGATGGCGGTGGCCCTGTTCGCCGCTGCTCAGGACTTTAAGCCACGTACCGGTGAAACGTACCTCAGGGTAGTGGTCGAAGGCCGCGGCACGATGTGGATCAAGCTCCACACGGCGGAGGCGCCAAAGACTACGGCGCGGATCATGGCACTCGCCTCGGACGGATTTTACGACGGACAGAGGTTTTTCGAAGCTTCGCGATCGCCGCGACCCTATATGGCAAGGACCGGCGATCCGAACTCGAGAACCAAGCCGATGGGCGATCGCTCGTTAGGAACGTATTCCACCGGAACCAAGATCCCTTACGAGGACTCTGGGTTCAAGCACGTGGAAGGTGCGGTCGGCATGGGACACCTGCCGGGCGATAAAGATTCGGGAGACTGCCAGTTCTATATCATGCTAGGCCCGAGTGGCTTCCTCGATGGCCAATACACCGTATTCGGCCAGGTCGTTTCCGGCATGGAAGTCCTTCGAAAGGTCGAACTCGGCGACCGCATCACCTCGGTCAGCGTCGTCAAGGGTTGAGATCGGCGCAGCAAAACGACCGGTAGCCCGCGGATGGCTCTTGCCGCGGGAAGACGGCCGACCGGGGGCACGATCCATCCCCCGGCTACCAACTTATCGGAAGACGAGGAGCCTGGGCCGCATGCGGCCCAGGCTCCTCAAGCGTAGCAGCTTGGTTCTTACTGGTCGCCGATCATGCCGAAGTTCTGCGAAAGAATGGCGTAATCGCCGATCGTCACCTCATCGTCGCCATCCAAGTCGGCGAAGGGATCCCAGTTCGGGTCGGCAGGTCCGGAGCCAAAAGCCGTCGACAGGAGTGAGTAGTCCCCGATCGCGATCTCGTTATCGTCGTCGATGTCGCCGTTGGGCATCGCCATGTCCACGCCTGAAGCGCCAGTTCCGGTATTGACTGGACCGACGGTGCGCCGAAGTCCAGGCCGGAGCTTAACCGACACGAGGTAGCTCCCGGGTATCGCTGGCAGGTCGGTCGTCGAGTAGTTGCCGCTGCCGTCGAGCGAAACGTTCATTGCGGTATGCGCAACCGAGAAATCGAGGTTCTTGAAGTCGATGTCGACGCTCGTCGGGAAGTTGCCGACGCGATCTTCGAGAGTAACTTGACCGGCAACCGAAACAGTGCCGGGGATGGAGCGAAGGTGAATCGCCGAGAAGTTACCTTGCGCGCCGGATGTACCGGCGTAACTGCCCGTCCAGCAGGCGCTCACTTGGTTGCCGTACACGCCAGCCGGTCCACCAGTCGCGAGGATCGCGTCGACGCTTCTCGAAGTTCCGCTAAAGCCGGTGTGACGAACTTCGATGAGCAGGTGGCCTCCCAAGTACAGGTAGGGCGTGTCGAACGGGATCACGGGTCCCCAGTCGTTAGCGGTCGTGCCCGAGGCACCTGAAGGGTAAGAGTTTGCAGGCACCAACAGAGCGCCGGATTTCACCAAAACTTGCGTACCCGCGACGTTGCTCGCGAACGTCAGCGACCGCGAAGCGGGTGCGACCGAAGGGCTTAGCCGAAGGTCGAACTGAGTGAAGCTGACGTCGGCGGTGGGCCATGCCGCGGTGGCAGAGTTGGGCAGCCGCCAAGCATAGCCGTCGATCAGCCGACCCACGTGGGCGGTCAGCTGGCTCTCGTTGATGAGAAGCTGATAGGTGCGAGCGGCGTTTGCCATGGGTCCTAAGAACGTGCCACCAGCGTTTGTCGTGCCGAAGTCGTTGGGAATCGGCGAATAGACCTGGGCATGAACGCCCGAAGCAAGGACGAGGGCGGACAAGGCCGCGATGGCGTGAAACTTCATGAGAAACAACTCCCTCCAAAAAAAGGTCGAGGCCCTAGCGGGGCAACAAGATTGCCTTCTATCTTAACCCAACCGGTCTGCCGCTCGTATGCCTGATGGGTTACTGATGAAAAAACTGGTAGCCGGAGGATGGATCGGGGGACCAATTCCGTCATCCCGACCGAAGCGAAGCGAAGTGGAGGAATCGTCGCCCTTCGGCGCTGGCCGCAGCAGGACGATCCCTCGGCAAGCTCGGGATGACGACGTGGAGATAGCCGGAGGACGGTGCCCCCGGCGGGCCGTCATCCCGCGGCACGAACCATCCGCGGGCTACCCGCAAGGGAGGTGGGGTAGATCGGGGGAGCACTTTCCTCATTCCGACCGAAGCGAAGGGAAGTGGAGGAATCGTCGCGCTTCGGCGCTGGCCGCAGCAGGACGATCGCTCGGCAAGCTCGGGATGACGACGGTGAAGATAGCCGGGGGTGGATCGTGTCCCTGGTTCACGGAGACCCGCTACACGCGATACTTTTCGACGAGTCGGGTCGCCGCATCCACGTCGAGCCAGCCGAGGACGTCCACTTCCTTTTGCTCGAGCGTCTTGTAGACCTCGAAGAAGTGGATGATCTCCTTTTGGACGTGTTCGTTCAAGTCGGCGAGGCTGGACCATGTACGAAACCGCGGATCGACGGTCGCCACGCACAGAATCTTCTCGTCCGAGCCTTTGTCGTCGCGCATCGCCAGTACCGCGACCGGGCGAGACTCGATGACGCAGCCAGGGAACGTAGGGTGAGTCACCAATACGAGGGCGTCCAGCGGGTCTCCGTCGAGATAGTGCGTCTGCGGAATATAGCCGTAGTCGAACGGGTAGAAGAGGGGAGAATAAAGGACGCGATCGAGACGAATTATGCCGGTTTTCGCGTCTATCTCATACTTATTGGTGCTTCCACGAGGAATCTCGACGATCACGTTGACGATGGAGGGCGGGTTCGGGCCGATGGGTACCTCGAGTAGCGACATCGTTAAAGAGGGTACCGCGCGGCGACTGTTTCCGATTCGGTCGTTTCCTTGCCGAAGGCCGCTAAAATGAGCCCATGCTGTGGTTGGTCCCTTTCCTTGCTCAACTCGGCGCTTCGCCCATCTCAGATGGCTTCTTTTCTGGTGATCGGGCCTATCTCCTGTTGCCTCCCGTCCCGGTTGGCGGCAATGTCGTCCGTTCCTTCGGTTGGTCTCCGGACGGCAAGCGGGCCGCCGTCCTGTCGATCGACGCCCCGAGGCGAGCGATCGAGACGGCGCTGGCCAAGGGCGAACCTTCCGCGAATGTCAAGTGGAACCTCGTCCTTTGGAAAGAAGACCAGTCGACGGCGACTACCGTGTTGAGCGAGCCGGCCACCCAGGTGTCCATTCTCGAAGCCAGTTCGCCGCAATGGATCGGATCGGCTCTGTACCTTCTCGGCCTCGCGATGGGGGCAGACGAGCCCATCGCTCGTTACCGCCTCATTCACATTTCGCCGGAAGGACGTGTCGCGACTCTCGACCTTCCTTCCGAAGATTCCGGCGTATACACGTTCGCCCAAGGAGCCCGCGATCTCGGTGCTCTCGTACATGTGCAGCAAGGCGAAGGCGGATACGGGCTCACGGTCCGATTTCTCCGCCCGGACGGCCTCGCCCCATCGACCCACCGCCTCACCGCGAAACGGGTGACCTTCGAAATGGTCCACAATCCCACTCGTTTCGCGTATCTCGTCGGCAACGAACCACGGGACGCGAAATCGTGGGTCACGATCGGGCCGGACGGAAAGCCTGGACCGCCGGTGGACCCCAAGCAGCACGACCTCAAGTCCGCCCGGCATCCGTTCCATCTGTTCGAAACATCGCTCGCGCTGTCGGCCGCTGAAGGCCCTTTGCATCTCAAGTCGCTTTGGATGAAAGACGAGACCGACTCCGAAAGGTCGTCGGCCCTCGTTTCGGCCGATGCGAGCACCGAGCATGCTGAGATCGCCCCTTCCGGAGAGGCGGTCCTCTACGCCTCTCGAGGGGTCGCGATGGTGCGTCGGATCATCGGCATCGACAAGATTCTGTACCTTCAGATGCGAGAGGCGGCGCTCCGAACGGAGGCCATGTCCGCGGCGAAGCAGTGTGCGCTAGCCCTCATCATGTACGCTTCGGACAGCGACGACGTCGCTCCCCCTCCGCACGACCGAGACAAGCTCTTGCCGTACATCAAGGATCGCTCGATCCTGGACCGATTCGTTTACACGTTCCCGGGAGGCAGCCTGGACAACCTGAAAAACCCGAGCGAGGTCGAAATCGGGTACGTGGAAGGTCCCGGTGGACGGGCGATCGCCTACGCCGACGGCTCGGTCAAGTGGCGCAAGGACTAGACCTGGAATTCAGGCGCCTGCCCAACGGGGACCGCGTCGGGATCGGGCAGCCTCTCCAGCGCTTTCATGGCGTCTATCGGGTCGGCGACCGCCTCATCCTGGACGATGCGCCCATCCTTGAAACGAATGATCCGTTTGCAGTGGCGAGCGATCTCCTCTTCGTGGGTCACGATGATGACGGTCTTGCCGTGACGGTTCAGGTCCTGAAACAGAGCCATGATTTCCTCGGAAGTCCGCGAGTCGAGATTGCCAGTGGGCTCGTCGCCGAGGATGAGGACGGGGTCGTTGACGAGCGCTCGCGCGATCGCGACCCGCTGTTGCTGACCCCCGGAAAGTTCGCTCGGCTTATGGTCCATGCGCTGGGCGAGGCCCACGCGTACCAGCGCCTCTTCCGCCCGCTTGTGCCGGTCCCTGACTCCGGCATACATGAGGGGCAGCTCGACGTTCTTGATCGCCGAGGTCCGTGGCAGCAGATTGAATGTCTGGAACACGAAACCGATGTACTTGTTGCGAATCTCGGCCAGTTGGTTGTCGGAGAGGCGTGAGACGTCTTCTCCGTTGAGGATGTACTCTCCGGAGGTCGGTCGATCCAGGCATCCGACGAGGTTCATGAACGTCGATTTCCCGGAGCCCGAGGGGCCCATGATCGCGACGAACTCGCCCGCGCTGATCGAGACGTCGGCGCCGCGAAGCGCGTGGACGACCACGTCACCCATGACGTAGTCCTTGCAGAGACCCTTGCTTTGGATAACGGCGTTCACTGCTAACTCTATACGTCGCGAGGGTTCAGAAGGGCTTCGCGCATTATTCCGAGTACCGCCCCATCGCACGGAACCGGTCGAACCGCTGCGCCTTGAGCTGCAGTCCGGTCATGCCGTCCAATTCGGCGAGCGCCTCTACCACGCCGTTCTTGACGATCTCGACCGCCTCCGCCGGATCGCGGTGGGCCGCGCCGAATGGTTCTGCCAGAACGCGGTCCACGAGGCCGTACTCGAGCGCGGATTGGGCGGTGAGTCGAAGCGCCGCGGCCGCCTGGTCTCCCTTCTCCGGCGCACGCCAGAGAATTGCCGCGCAGCCTTCCGGCGGGATGACGCTGTAGATCGCATGCTCGAGGATGAGCACCTTGTTCGCGCAGGCGATGCCGATCGCGCCGCCGCTCCCTCCTTCGCCGATGACAACCGAGACGATCGGCACCTGGAGTTCGAACATCTTGAGCATGCTGGCGGCGATCGCTTCGCTGATGCCGCGTGATTCGCTTTCCACGCCGGGGTCCGCCGCCGGAGTGTCGACGAAAGTGACGACCGGCAGTCCGAATCGATCGGCCATCTCGAAGAGCCGGATCGCCTTGCGGTATCCCTCCGGCTTGGCCATAGCGAAATTGCGATACTGGCGATCTTGGATAGTTCGGCCCTTCTGGTGGCCGAGTACCATGCAGGGCCGGCCGTCGAGGCTGGCCGGGCCACCCACGATCGCGTGGTCTGCGCCATGGCGCCTATCTCCGTCGAGTTCGACGAAGTCCTGAAAGATTCCGTGGATGTAGTCGAGGGTATAGGGTCTGGGCTCCGCCCGGGCGAGGAGCACTTTCTGCCAGGGCCCGAGGCGGCTGTAGACGACCGAGATGTAGTTATCACGCCGTCGTTCGAACTCGACGATCCGCTCTTCGATCTCGTCCTTGCGCTCGGGTTCCGACCGGGCCGCTTGGCGCAGTTTGGCGAGGGCCTCGTCGAGTTCGATCAAGGGTTTTTCCCACTCTTTCCACGATTTGGCCGCCATGGGGAACGGGGAGTCTACCTAGGCAGGCTGTCGTTCGTCCGACGCGTGGCAAGCCGCCGCGATCGCCTCCGCATATCGCCTGGCCGCCCCGCGATGCTTCGCCACGAGTGCTTTGGCCTCCTGGCCCATTCGTGAGCGTCGCTCGGGTTCGTCGAGCAGGTCGCCCAACGCCGCCGCGAGTTCATCGGCGTTCGAAGCCACGATCGACGCTCCGGCGTCAGCCGCCGCTCTGGCGGCAAAGGCGAAATTCTGCATATTCGGGCCATGGATGACAGGCTTGCCGTGCGCGAGGGGCTGGATGAGGTTCTGCCCACCGAAGTTCGAAAATCCCCCTCCCACGATCGCGACATCGGCAAGAGCGTAGACCCGACCCAGTTCTCCGTAGGTATCGAGCACCAGGTACCTCCCGGATTCGCCACGAGAGCGCCGAGCCACCGACCCGAAGCGAGCCGCCACCGCGTCGGCGAGCGCGTCGGCCCGTTCCAAGTGGCGAGGAGCGTGGATGATCTTCAACCCGGGTCGATCGAGCCGCTCGATCGCGTCCAGAACCAACGCCTCCTCCTCTTCTCCGCGAGTGGAGCCGAGCACGACCACTGCCTCGCCCTCGCCGATACCGAACTCGCGCCGCAGCGCCACCGGATCGACTTCTTCGAGAGCGCCTTCGTCGAACTTGCAGTTGCCGAACACTTCTGCGTGCTCCGCACCGAGTGCTCGGATCCGGTCGGCATCCAGTTCGGTCTGCATCAATGCGCGATCGAGATATCGGAGCAGCGACCGATAGAAGAAACGCACCTTCCTCGCCCTCGGAAAGGATCGGTCGCTTATCCGGCCATTCACCAAGAGGGTCGCCGCTCCCATCGCCTGGGCGGCCCAGAGAAAGTTGAGCCAAAGTTCGGTCTCCATGACCGCCACGACCTCCGGTCGAACCCTCGTCATCGCCGCCATCTGGAACCGGGCGACGTCGATGGGGAAGTACACGAGATGGTCGTAAAGCCCCGTCGCCCTCTCCCTCGCGGTCTGATGGCCGCTGCTGGTGGTCACCGAGAGCACGATCTCGTGGTCCGGGAGGAGCGACCGTACTTCGGCCAAGATCGGCATCGCCGCCACCACCTCGCCGACGGAGACTGCATGGATCCAAATCCGCTTCGTCTTCGGATCGGGCGGGAAATCGAATTCGCCCTGCCGCTCCTTCCAGTTCGGCGCCTCTTGCCGCGCCCGGGCCCGGAGGAGCATCCAGGGGACCCAGAGGGGGGCGAAGAGCGTGAGGAGGAAGTTGTAAAGGAGGAACATCGGCCTAGAACGGCATCCCGGTGATGCGGGAATAGGCCTCGACGTACTTCTCGCGCGTCCGTTGAATCACGTCGTCGGGCAGAGTCGGGCCTGGCGGCCGCTTATCCCAGCCGATCGACTCGAGGTAGTCGCGCACGTACTGCTTGTCGTAGCTGGGTTGGGCGCGGCCCGGTTGCCAAAGGCTCTCTTCCCAAAAGCGGGAGCTGTCCGGCGTGAGGGCTTCGTCGATCCACGTCAGCTCGCCGTCGACGAGTCCGAACTCGAACTTCGTGTCGGCAAGGATCAGGCCTTGGGCCTCGGCATGTTCGGCGGCCCGTGAGTAGATTTCGAGGGTCAGCGTTCGCAGCCTGCCGGCGAGTTCCTGGCCGACGAGGTCTTGCATCTCCTCAAAGGAGATGTTCTCGTCGTGGCCCTCGGTCGCCTTGGTCGCGGGGCTGAAAATCGGCTCGGGAAGTCGGTCGCCGTCGAGGAGCCCGGAGGGCAAATGGAGGCCGTGCACGCCTCCACCGGACGCACGGTACTCCTTGTAAAGCGAACCCGTCAGATAGCCCCTAGCGACGCATTCGACGGGGATCACCTCCGCGCGGCGAGCGATAGCGCAGCGTCCGCGAAGAGGCTCGCTCCAAGCTTCGCCGATCCGGGCGGCGATGCGGTCGTCGTCGATGGCAACGAGATGGTTCGGGCAGAGGTCGACGAATCGCTCGAACCAGAAGGCGCTCATCTGGTTGAGGATCCGCCCCTTGTCCGGCACACCATTGGCCATCACGACATCGAAGGCGCTGATTCGGTCCGTGGCGACGATCAGCAGGGTGTCGCCGAGATCGTATACCTCCCTAACCTTGCCTCGCTTCGGCGCCGCAAGGCCCGGGAGGCAGGTTTCGAGGAGGGCAGCCATCGGTTCTATTATGAAGGCGGGCGCGGCAAGGGGCGGCGTCGGAATCGATGCCGCCCCTCGATTATCGGCTGCTCCCGCTGCTACGGATTGACGAGCACGTAGGTGGTGGCAGACGAGGCCGGATTCGACAGGGTTATGTCCACGCGCCTTGCCGTGGTAGCGCGGTTGCTTCCGAACACGATGAACGTCGCCCACCGGCGACCTGCGGGCACGGTAAAAGTCGCGGGGCCCGTCAGGGCTGTCGATGAGTAGCGCACGGTGAAGCGAGAGCCTCCCGGAGGAGCCGCTCGGTCCAGATTGACCGTGATCACCGATCGCTGTCCTGTCCTGATTTCGCGAGGGAGGGCCGAGAGGGAAACCACTCTCGAGAACGCCGGCCCCGCAGAAATCAGCGAAAGTTGGGCAATGCAGGAGAAGTTCGTCCCGCCATCTCCTCCTCCGCCCGGTACTTCTCGCACCGTGAGATACTGTCCCATGACGGGAGCCACGATGATCACGTTGTGGTGGACCCAGCCGTCGATCGAATCGGCCGCGTAAACGAGCGTCCCGAAGGTGTTCGGACTGTTCGATATTCCGACTTCGATGGAGCCCGCTCCACCTGCCAGCGCGCTGAGATCGAACTGCAATTGGTAGCTTTGACCCGGGAAGACGGGACCGTTCAAGGTGGCCGAGAATGCATCGGAGTTTCCGTTCGCCTGGCGATGCAGTCCGATCTTGATGTTGCCGACCGGAGGCTGGGGGCCGAAGTCTGTGCCGTAAATGAGGTCGAGTTCTTCGGCGGTCCCGAAGCCAGTGCAGTTCGCGACCGTGTTGGTGAAATCCGCGTTCGACATATTGAAAACCGTGCTGCCCGCGGTGTTGTTAGTGAATCCGCCGTTCAGCACCATCTCTTGGGCGGCGGCGGTGCCGGCCAAGCCTAGGCAGGCCGCCAGCATTGGAATAATTCTTCTGAAGGTACGCATGTCTCTCTCCAAGCGCAAGCGTGCGCTGGGCAAGATTCTAGCACCTCGCCGCTGAGGCTCTACGAAACTTTGCGGAAGATGAGAGATACGTTGTGGCCGCCGAAGCCGAACGAATTGGACAGCACGCAGTTCAGCGGGGCCGGTCTGGAGCGGTTCGGTACGTAGTCCAGGTCGCAATCGGGATCAGGCTTCTCATAGTTAATCGTCGGGGGCAAGACATTGTCTCGCATCGCCAGTAGACAGACCGCTGCCTCGATCGCTCCCGCCGCTCCGAGACTGTGACCGATCATCGACTTCGTACTGCTTACCGGCAGGCGCGAGGCGTAATCCCCGAAGACCCGCTTGATCGCTAGCGTTTCGAGACGGTCGTTATAGAGGGTCGACGTTCCGTGGGCGTTGATGTAATCCACAGCTCCCGGTTCGAGTCCGGCGCCCCTCAGGGCAGCCTTCATTGCGCGGGTGGCGCCATCGGCTTCGGGGTCGGGCTGGGTGATGTGGAAGGCATCGCCCGTCATGCCGTACCCGACGATCTCGGCGTAGATCGTGGCCCCTCGGTTCACCGCGAACTCGTAGTCCTCCAATATGAGTACTGCGGCCCCCTCCGAGATCACGAAGCCGTCGCGCTCGGCGTCGAACGGTCGCGAGGCATGGGCCGGATCGTCGTTGCGCGTGCTCATTGCGCGGGCCGAGCAGAACCCGGCCATGCCGATTTCGTTGATCGGCGCTTCGGTGCCTCCGGCCAGCATTGCCACCGCATCTCCGCGCCTGATGATGTGGTAGGCGTCCCCGATGGCGTTCGCACCGGTCGCGCAGGCCGTCACCACACAAGAATTCGGTCCCTTGAGTCCGTGAACGATCGAGGTGTATCCCGATGCCATATCGGGGATCATGTAGGGCACGAGGAAGGGCGAGACCTTCGAAGGCCCACCTTCGATCTGTCGGCGGAACTGCTCGCCGAGGAAGGTGAGGCCGCCGATACCCGAGCCGATCATTACGCCGACCTGTTCAGCAAGCTCGCCTTCGGCCTTTAGGCAGGCATCGTTCAGGGCCATGGTAGAAGCCCCGACCGCGAACGCGATAAAGCGATCGATCCGTCGAGCCTCCTTTTTGTCGAGCCAGTCCTCCGCCTCGAAATCCCGGACTTCGGCCCCGATCTGGGTCGTGAACTCCGACGGGTCGAGATGCGTGATCCGGTCGACCGCGTTCTCTCCGGCGACGATACGTGGCCAGAACTTATCGACACCCGTACCGAGGGGGGTGATTCCGCCGAGGCCGGTTACGACGACCCGGCCGGACGGCCGGGGGGCACCTGCCATTACTTCTTCGACTTGATATACTCGACGGCGTCCTGAACCGTCTTGAGCGAGGTGACGTCGTCGTCCGGAATGTCGACGCCGAACGCCTCCTCAAGCGCCATCACTAGTTCAACGACGTCGAGCGAGTCGGCGCCCAGATCTTCCTGGAATGAAGCGGTCGCCACGACCTCTTCCTCTTTCACGCCCAGCTGCTCGACGGTAACGTTCTTGACCCGGTCGAAAATCTCTTGATCGGTCATGGTTTCCAACATACCCGCCGAATGTACCCGCCTTGGCGCGCGTCTCTCCAGCCCGAATCGCCTACAATGATGAGATGATGCCAGGGAAGCGCGGCATCGCCGCCATTCTTCTCGGGCTCTTCGCAATCGCCGCCCCAGGTGGCGGGGGCCAACCCAAAGTCGAGGCCGCATTTCTGGTCGAAACCCCGACCGGAAACGAACTCGTCGTGGTTGTCGGCGAAGACCAGAAGACGATCGGCCCGACGACCGCCAACCGCCTCGCTTGGAACTCCTCCGGGAACCGCGTCGCGCTCCACTTGGCGCCTGCCGGCGCGCTCGCGGTGTGGCGCGAAGGACGTGAGGGCTTCGTCGAGGTTTCGACGAAGGCCGAGAGCCCGGTTTGGTCGCCTGACGGGGCCAAGCTCCTGTTCCGCCGGGGTGGCGAGCTGTTCGTCTATGTCGCAACGGCCATCGGAAGCGAGCCCTTCCCGATCGCGAAGGGAGTGCGGTGCGCCGCGTGGTCCCCTTCGGGCGATCGCATCGCATTCGCGACGCTCGAAGCCATTTCGGTCTGCGACGCCGATGGAAACAACCCTCGGCAGGCCATCGAAGGTCGGACTGCCACAGCCCTGGCATGGTCGCCGACTGGCCGAGCCATCGCCTTCATCGAGCCGGGTCTGGGCAAGGGCGCCCCACCGAACCTGTACACCGCAGCCGTCAATGGGACCAGCATGGCCAAGAAAGGCGTCCTGGACGCCGCCCGAATTGCCTGGGGCCCCACGGGCAAGCATCTCGCCGCCGAGACCGCCAATGGGATCGAGGTGCTCGACCTCACGACCGGCAAAGTCGAAGCCATTTTCGCCGGTATGCGTGGCCCTGCCGTCTGGGCCGGCCCGCGTCAACTCGTCGGATTCAAGGACGGAGCGCCTTGTGAGGCGATCGTCGGCGAGAAAGACCTTCGCACCTTCGCCCGCCTCGAAGGGAAGAAGATCGTCCACGCCGGCGCCGTCCCTGCGGTCTACGTGAGCAACGAGTCGATCCTCGACGATCCCTTCCAGGAAGCACCGAAGCCGAAGGAGGGCCAGATGGCTCTTCGGGGGACCGTCGTAGTTCTCGAGCCGCTCGACGACAAGTTCACGATCTCCGTCGAGACGATCGTAGACGGCAAAGGCAGCGAGCGGCACTTCGGGCGTCCTATCGAGCAGCCGATGGAGTTCAACCACCTGACGGTTCGGTTCACCCCCGAACGGCAGCGACCGCTTCGCGCGGTCGACCTGAAACTCGACGACGAAGTCATGGTCCTCGTCAACGCGACCAAACTCGATGCGCAGGCCACGCTCTCGGCGGCCTCGGTGACCATTGCCGGTGATGTGATTCCCGAGCCGGGCACCGAGCCGACCAAGGCACGCCGTCCGGCGCCCCATATCTCGGGCAGGGCGATCGAGTACGACGGTGTCTCGATGGAGAAGGTCGTCGTGCCGATGACCTTCCCGGTGCTGGGCAACGTTTGGTACGAGGATTGGTTCCTCGCGCCGAGGGGGGGAGGCACCCGGCGTCACCATGGCCAAGACCTGATGGCCAAGAAGATGACTCCGCTGGTCGCCTGCTTCGAAGGCAAGGTCATCGTCGGCCTCGCAAGGCCAGGGGGCCACCATACGATCAAAATCAAGGGGAGCAACGGCTGGACCGCTTGTTACTACCACGTGAACAACGATAACCCCGGAACCGACGACGGTCAAGGCGGGGCGGCCAACGCGTTCGCCCCCGGCCTCAGGACCGGCATGTTCGTTTACGAGGGTCAGTTTCTCGGTTATGTGGGTGATAGCGGGAATGCCGAGACGACCGCGCCCCACCTGCATTTCGAACTTTGGGACGATCATTTCGGGGCCGTCGTGAACGCCTTTCCCTCACTCAGGGCTGCCGATCGCATCGAGGAACCCGTCTATGCCGCCCCGGCGCCCGACCTCGTTCCTTCGGCCGGCGAATCGAGGGTCGACGGCATCGTCCGCAAGATCGACGACGCCCGCGAGACCCTGCGCATGGACCTGGTCGCTCGATTCAGCCGCGGGAGGATGCGTGTCGTGACCACCCCCACCAGCGTTTGGGGCAAGATCGGTCCGTCGACCCAACTGCAATTGCGGGGCAGCCGGGCGAAGATCGGGCCGGACGACCTGCGGCCCGGCCTCCAGGGCACCATCGTCGGTGTTCAGCCTGCGAAAGACCGCGCGGTGGTCGCCCGGGTAGGCGCATTCGAGAAATAGCCTAGGGCGGGGGAACCGCCTGACCCATCCCGAACATCGGGAACGGCGACTTCTTGAGGGCGGCGATCCGCTTGTCGATACGCGCCTTGAATGCCGCCGGGAAGCCGTCCTCTCCGACGACGACGGCATCCTTGCCCATCCGATCATCGCGGAGAGTGTGCTCGATCGAGACATCCGGCGCGAGATGGAATTTGAAGTCCATCGTCGTGCGCTCGCCCAGCCGGAACTTCTCGAAGCGAGGAATCTGGTTGGCGAACTGCTGCATGTTCGGGTCTTCGGCGAAGTATCGCAGGATCGCCAGTTCATCGATTCCGAGAGCACCGTACTGCTTGACATCGCTGCCCTTCTGCCCCACGACGAGGACGAAGTTGTCGGCGAGGCTTTTCAGTTCGATCGAGCCGCCGCCCGGGAGCCCGTTCGGCATCACCTCCGTCGGCTCGTCTCGAAAGTCGACGCCCGATTCCGGCCTCATGAAGCGCATCATCTCCATGAAGCCTTCGTCCTCCTTGGGCTTGGTCCCGGGCCGCGCGACACGGAGCCTTGCCGACGCGCCGAACGCCATCTTGGTGACGATGGCGGTTTGGTTCGGGCTGAGTCCACTGAAGGTGAGCCTGCTGCCGGTGGATAGGGTCTGCTTTTGCCCGGCGGAGAGCGTCCCGTAGAGCCTCAGCATGTCCCAGCTAAGGAACCCGGTCATGCCGCCTTGGAGAGCGTTCGCCGCGTAATTCGCTATGTAAGGCATGGCGATAGGGGTCGATTGAGGGTCATCGGCCTCGCGCGCATAGGCCGCGAGGTCGTCCAGGGAAGGCACTTCCTTGCCGGCACAGGCGGCGATCAATCGGGTGAGCGCGCTGCGGTCGAGTCGGTTCTTGCGGGCTTGTGCCGGCTCTTTCGGGCGAACGATCAGCCAGCCGTCCTGGACCGTTCCGGTCGTCTCCGGTCCGTCTTTGAGTTGGGCAAAATAGCTGCCGACGGTCGACTTTGTTCCCGGAGCGAACATTTGCAGAAAGTTGCCGGCGATGCTGTCGGGCACGTTGGCGACCACGTTCAGTTTCTTGGCTTCGGCCACTGCGAGAATCGACTCCGCCACTTCGAACGAAAGCGGGTCGTACTTGTCCGGTCGCGCGAGCCGCTCGGCGAGCTCCGGGCTCAGCTTGGGCTCATCGGCGCCCGGGCCGTAGTACCGGCTGAACATAGTGGCCATTTCTTGGGCAACCGGGCTAAGCTTGATCTCTGGCCCCTCTTCTTCGGCTGACGGCCTTGCCTTCGGAGTCACCGTACCGTCGGGGCCGATCTCCATGTCTGCGAGCCCCCGAAGCCAATCGTCTCCCAGTGGGATCTGCGTCGAAGCCTCGTAGATCACCTGGCCACGGGCGTCGAACATCCGCAGCGTGGCGGCCGTTCCTTCCCACAGCCCAGCCCGCGAGACGATGAGCATAACCTTCGAAGGTGGCGTTTCGATGGGCTCGGTGCGCTTCCGATAGCCGGGCATAAAGTTGGCGACCATCTCCTCCATGCGCTTCTCTTCGTCGGTCTTGGCGGTCGTGACTTCGGTCTCTTTCATCGCTTTGACCGAGTCGTTGTGCTCGGTGACGATGGCGGCGACCGTCGAGGCATCGATGCTCAGGGGCCGCTGCATCCGCGTCGGACTCGTTGCGAAGACCAGCCGACCATCCTTTTCCATGGCGGCGATCGCGGCTAAATCGAGCTTGGCGAGCAGATCGATGATGGCCTTGCTTCCGAAGAGCACCCCTCTTTGCATCGGCAGCACCGACGCCGCCTCGCCTTCCGCCCCGGACTCGGCCTTCGGATCGGGTTTGACGTTGAATTGCTCCTGAAGAGTCTTGATGGCTTTTCTGAGGGCGGTCGTCTTGGCGGTGAGTTCCGACCGTTCCTCGATGATCTGCTTGGAGGTGTCCTTGCTCAGGCGCCACACCCCGTTCTCTTCCTTCCATTCCCCTGTGGTCGCTCTGGCGATCTGGTCCATGAGAGCCTTCAGTTCGACTCCCTCCACGCGTATCACCAGCACGTCACGGTTCTGAGCGGGGCTGACCTCCAGCTTGATCCCGGTCTGCGCGGCAAGTTCCGCGATCACCCGCGAGGTCGGGGCAGCGGTCGAGGTGAAGGTCACCTTCTGCGAAAGGTCTTGGGCGGAAGCAGCGCAGGCGAAAGCGGCCACGAGGGCAAACGAAAGCGTTTTCATGGTGACTCCTATGAACACTATACGCAAGGACGATCCGCCGGGTTAGGTTGAACCGAGCGAATCCGCTTCGGGAAAGTGACACCACACGCGCACGTCGCCCACCGCCTGCACCGCCGGGTCCCGTTCCAGGCAGAGGTCTTGGGCTTTGGGACAGCGACCGGCGAAGCGACAACCGACGAACCGAGTGGTCGGATCGGGCAGTTCGCCCTTCGCCGCCTCGGGCAACTGCCCAAGAGTTTCGATACTGGGCGAAGACTCCAAGAGCGCCTTGGTGTAGGGATGGCGAGGGCAGCGAAACACTTCGGCGGTCGGGCCTTCTTCCACGATCCTGCCGAGATACATCACCGCGATCCTATCGGCGAGAAAGCGCACCGTCAGGAGGTCGTGCGAGATGTAGAGATACGCGCAGCCCAGTTCAGCCTGGAGGTCCTTGAGGAGGTTCAGGACCTGCGCCTGGATGCTGAGGTCCAGCGCGGCGGTGGGCTCGTCGCAGATGACGAGCGGCGGGGCGAGGGCGAGGGCACGGGCGATCGCCACCCGTTGGCGCTGGCCGCCGCTCAGCTGGTGGGGGTATCGCGAAGCGAGGGCAGGATCGAGGCCGACATCTTGCAGCAGGCCCTCGATAGGCTCGTGGCGGCCCGCGATCAAGAGCGGTTCGATCACCGACTTCCCGACCCGCCACTTCGGATCGAGGCTGGCATAGGGATCCTGCCACACCATGCCGACCCGCGACGCTTGGCCCTTCTCGACGCCCTGGACGGATCGTCCTCCCAGCCGGATGGAACCGCCCTCGAAGGGCTGCAGGCCCAAGATCGCCCGGGCGAGGGTCGTCTTTCCGCACCCCGACTCGCCGACCACGGCGACCGTCTCGCCGGCGCGAACGTCCAAGGAGACTCCGTCGAGAGCATGGACGAACCCTCCCTTGACGGGGAATCTCACGCGGATGTCTTCGACCTGGAGGAGGGTGTCGCTCACGGGTGCCCGATTATGGCTCGGCGCTAGGCCGCTCGAAGGACCCGGCTCAGCGCGACTTCGTCGCGGATGGTGACGACGTGCTTGTCCGTCGTTACGAGGCCCTGCTTCTGCCACCGGCTCATCACTCGGATCGTCGTCTCGGTAGTGGTGCCGGCCATCTCGGAGATATCGCTCCGGGTGAGGGGGACCTCGATCGTCAGGCCACCGGAGACCGGCTTGCCGTAGCTGGTCGCCAAGATGAACAGCACGGCCGCTATACGCTCTTCGACGCTTCCCGACGAGAGACGGCTCATCATCTCGTGAGCCCGACGGAGGCGCGGACCGATCGAACGCACGATCTGGTCCTTCATGGCATCGCTCGCCGAGTAGATCTCCTGGATCTCTCGCGTCGGCAGTTTGAGGTACCAGCAGTTGGTGACGGCGGTGGCTGTCAGTGGGAACTCCCGCCCTTCGATCGCCGCCATCAGTCCGAAGCATTGGCCGGGGCCGAGCAACTCCACGGCGACCTCGGCGCCATGAGGACTGCTCTGGGTCATCTTGACGAATCCGATACCGACAACGGCGGAAAACTCCGAAGACTGGCCCGCGATCCAGATGGTCTCACCCCGCTCGGCATACGCCATGTGCGAGCACTCGATCAGTCGCTCGCGGGAAGACGCATCCAGGCCGTTGAGCAACGTGCAGGCCTGAATGACCGCTTGGTTCGATGGACGATCGGGAACCGCACCCACTTCAATGCCAAGGCTACCGCCAAAGACTCTCTCTCGGTTTCCCTCCATGTTTGGATGGTGGCGAGGTGTTCGTGAGCGCGGTATGACCCTAGTCATAGGGTGGCGGGCTTGTTCGGATACCGAGCAGCCGTCCTTCGGTCGAGGGTTGTCCGTGGGTTCTCCATAGGAACCTTCCTACAGACAACCCACGGACAACTTTTGTGCCCTGCTCGTCCTCTGCGTATTGCGCAGTGGCCGCTCCCGAACCGCATCGCCGGTCCTGCCACAACGTATACTCGGCCATGACTCGGATTTGCGGCATTTTCGTGCTGGCCGCCGGCATCGGGCTGGTCGGCTGCGGCGGGGGAGGCGGGGGCGACCTTCCGCCGGACGATCAGACTCGAATCATCACTCCCGCGGGAGGAGTGCATCCTTACCACGACGGCGCGCTCGTGCTGACGGTACCGCCCGGCGCGGTCAACCAGAACGCGTCCGTTCGGGCCGGTAAAGCGACGATCGACGCCCTCCCTCTGCGGCCGGCGAATCTGATCCACATCCCGGGGACCCAATACACCCTAACGCCGCGCAACTTCGCGCTGCCGGTTTCGGTTGGCGTCAAGTTCCTTCCGCTCGACCTGCCGACAGGGGTGACCCTGGAATCGCTCAAGCTTTGCCGCGCGCCTCGGGGAGGCACCTGGCAGGAGACCGAGAACCAGAATCTGGATGCGGCGCAGGCGGTCTTGAGCGGCGAGACGTCCTCGTTCAGCGACTTCACGATCTTCGGCTCCACCACCGCTCCGGCCTATGTCTTGTGGTGGGATACCGAAGCCGACCAACTGGCGGGTGTCTCGCTGACGAACGGCGCAGTGACCGGCCTGCTCTCCCTCTCGGAGAACCAGCCGGTTTACATCGCGAGGCCCTACAGCGTCTCGACCAACACCGGCTGGGTTGGAGTGGGCCCTTCGCTGTCGGGGCTCGGCGGGGGAACGTTCTTCGCACAGTACTACTTGAACGCCTTCATCCAGCAGAGCAATCCCCTGCTGGCGATCCCGACGAGCGAGGTGCTCGTTTCGGCAACGAACGACAGCGATGGCACGCTCGTGGCGGTTACCAACACCACGGCGGGGACCCGGGTCTACCGAACCCAGAACCAGGTGCTGCAGCTCTACGCCAGCCTCGACGGAATCCAAGCGGACAGCGCCAAGACGGTGCCCGGCGGCAACGCGATCATGGCGACAGGGAAGGAACTGAGCACCGGCAAGTACGTCCTCGTGAACGCGAGCCTCGCGGGCGGCTACACGAAGGTCATTAGCGGAATGGCTTGGGCCGGCGGGGTCGTGGTTTCGCCCGATGGAACGACGGTGACCTTCGCCGGCACGAACGACGTCTCCGACGGGTCCGAGATCGTGCGCTGCACGTTCCAGGGCACGAACCAGGTGGTGCTCCTCGACGACGGAGCGGCGAACTCGGAGCCGCGATACCTCAGCGATGGTTCGCTCGTCTGCCGCGGGTTCGCCGACTCGACGTGGAGCCTCAAGCAGCTTCCGTCCGGCGGTGACGCCTGGTCGACGATCACCACGCTCGGCAACGAGTTCCGGATTGTCGGCGATGCGGCGAACTAACGCCGCGTCGCCGGCGGTATAAGACCGTATGGCGACCCGCTGGCTCCTGCTGCTTCTCCTCCTCTGCGCGAGCGTCTTTGCGACGGGGCTAAAGGAATATGTGCCGGTTTTCGAGGCAAAGTATAAGGTTTCCAAGACTTCGGCCCTGAGGAAGGCGGACTGTATGGTCTGCCACATCAGCCAAGATGGCGAAAAGGTCAACCCTTACGGCAAAGACTTGCGCAAAGCGATGAAGGCGGCCGGGATCCGGAAACTGACCGCGGATATTTTGGCCAAGGTCGAGCAGGCGGACTCCGACGAGGACGGGATGAAGAACATCAACGAAATCAAGGCCGACCGCAATCCCGGCCTTCCCGAGAAGCCCAAGGACTAGGCGAACGCCAAGTATAATCGCGTCGTTGGCGGATCGTCTAATGGCAGGACAACGGTTTTTGGTGCCGTACGTCTAGGTTCGAATCCTAGTCCGCCAGCCAGCTACGACTCTTCCAGTTGGCGCTTGAGGATCGCTCGAGGGTCGAGCGTCTCTTCCTCTGCCGGCTCGGGCGCGGCGTCCGCCTCGGCCTTTTGCTTTCCCGCGGCCTTGGGCGGCGCCCCCTTGCGCAGGGCTTCGACCAGCTGCTTCTTGAGGTTTTTGTTCTCTTGCTCAAGGCGCGCGACGAGGGCTTCGAGTTCACTGATGCGCTTGTCCGCGTCGGACACTTCGACTCCGGCCTTCTTGGTCAGGTAGGCACGCTTGACCGCAGCGAACTGGTCTCGGATGCCGGCAAGCTGCCGGGCCAGATCGTCACGCTCGGCCTCCAAGGCTGCGACCTTTCGCCGAAGCTCGCCCTCAGTCATCGGCGGCGGCCCTCCGGAGGAGGGACTCGGAGGCTTCTGCCGGTCCTGGCGGTTCTAATGGCGGCAGCGGGTCGCTGGCGATCGGCGGCACGGGCTCGTCCTGGGGAACCTGGCTTTCGCCCGCTCCTGCCGCATATCGCTTGACCCACGACCGCTCGAGAACCTCGCCGCGCTTGGCAAAGCCGACGCTCACCCGTTCGTAAACGAGATTGGATTTCGACGGATCGGGCGGGGTCTGGCGAGTGCTGGGGTTGTCTTCGTGCCAGGACGGATCGAAGGCCGACCCGGGTACCGGCGCAATCGGCTCGATCCCAAAGCGCGAGCGGAGTTCCTCGATGAGTTCGGCGCGGGCGTCGTCGAGGAACGTAATCAGGGCGCGGGCTTCGGCTCGGTTGGCGGTCGTCACTTCGAGAAGGTCCATCCGCTTGGGTGAGAAGAGTTCGTTCAGGAGAAAGGACCGATCCCCTGCCTCGGGTACCCAATCCGAAGGTCCGGCACACTTGCCTTGGATAGTCTGCAGCGATTCGATTTCGGCGCGGCACTGTCGACGGAAGGCCTCGTCGGCATCCGATCCGGACGGGAGGGCGGCCGCCCGGGCTTCGAGCTCGGCCAGGCTCGGACGGACCGACTCTTCGATGGGAGGGTTGGCGTATCGATCGAAGTCGGCGGCGAGCGCATCGACTCGCTCGCGAAGCGCGGAGAACTGGCGATGAACCGGCTCGAGATCGACACCGGGCGACGGCATCGGCGTACCGATCTCAGCCAGACCTCGCTCGAGGCGGTACACGGCGTCGCGCAGTTCGGCAAGCGCAAAGTCGGTCGGTCCGGCGCTTTGACGTCGAGCCGAGAGCGAGGAGACTTTCATCGATGAAAGGACGACGAAGAACGCCATAACGGCGACCAGCGCGATCAGGACGATCAGCAAGACCAGAGTTCCGGTATCAGAGTTCATAGCGCCACACTTCCCTCCATGCGCTCTCGACATGGGTTTCGACAAAGAGGGAAGCAGCATCGAGCCGCACCCTCCACTTGACGAGTCCTTCGCCTGACGACTCGTTACGAATGGCGAAGGCCGCGATTTCCCCTTCCGACTGCTTCCACTTGGCGACGACCGCGAGCCGATACTCCTGCATCGGGTGGAGACGGACCTGCTTCTCGATCGGCACGCCCATCGACGAGTCTAGTTGGGTGGAGTCGGCCACTACTCGGCCGCTGGCGGGATCGACGATCGACACCGAGTAGGGTGGCCGGTCGGAAGTCGGATCGTAGGCGAACAGGGCACCCACCGGGACCGCCATGATTCGCTGGTCCGGCGTGAGTTCGGCCAACTGGCGATCGGAGAATTTTTTGAGGAGCCGCTCGCGGATTCGGGCTATGTTCGAATTGCCGCCGACGGCGAAGACGTGACGAATGCGATCGAGCGCTTGCTCGCCGTCGGTGGTGAGGTCGGCGAGCATCGGATCGAGCACTTTCTTCATCTCGGTATCCACGATCAGGTCGAGGTCTTCGCGGATCAAGTACACCTCTCCGTGGCTGTCCTTGTAGAGCATCTCGAGATCGTCCTTGTCGGGAAGAAGGGCCAGGGCGCGCTTCTTGTCTTCGACGAGGCGATAGAACCGCGGGAATCTCCGGTGCCAGCGAAGCGACTCGCCACCGTCTTCGACGTTGGCCGGCACGATGCTGACGAAGCCCGAATCCGTTAGTTTCAGCGACTCGTCGAAGGTCGTCAGGTTCCGGCCGTCGTGTTCGTTGACAAATGCAAGGAGTCGGGCTCCGCCGCCACGTTCGGGTTTGGAGGTGTACTTGTAGAAGCCGATCAGCTGGGTGAGGGTCGTGCCACCGAACTGGTGAGAGGCTCCGGCTTCGCCGCCTTCTCTGTGTGACCCGACCTGGCGGACGTTCTGCATCTCGATCGCGCCGTCTACTTCGTGCACGGTAAAGCCGGCAATGTCGGTGGTGCCGCCGCCGGAGTCGAAGACGAGGACCTGGTCGCCCTCATCGAATGTGTGCCTCGGTGCACCGCTCTTGCGACCCTGAAGGAAGTAGAGCGCCGCGCAGACGGGCTCGAACTGGAAGCTGTACTCGCCGAGTTCCAAGATTCCCGACGCTTTGATCGCGGCTTCGTAGCGTCGACGCTGGCGCGCGTACTGGGGGCCGTGATCGAGTACCGGCAGGCAGAAGACGAAGTGAACGTCGGATCGGCTTCCTGCGCTGCGGCGCGCCAGTTCCGGCTCGATGATGTCGAGCCGAAGCCGGCGAAGGTACCAGGTGACGATGGCGTCGATGCTGCAGGTCGACCACCGCTTGGCGAAAGGCTCGCGTTCCGTCCGCAAGAACGACTTGAGTTCGTAGACGATCTGGTGTCGATTGGGGTCGTACTCGTCGATCGCGCGTTGGCCGTACTCCCAGGTTTCGGGATCGGCGCTCCTCAGCAGTACCGCGGTGGGAAATCGGCTGCTCTTGCCCGGCGAGTGTGGATCGTCGAGGAATTCGAACTCTTCGGTTTGCGTGTCTCGAATCCCCAGCGTCGTGTTGCTCGTGCCGAAGTCGACGGCGACGACATAGCGTACGACGGGACGGGGTGGCGGGGCGGGGAAGCAAACGATGGGTACTTCGACGACGCCATCCCCTTGGAACGACACGCGGAGCGAGCCGTCGCGCGCCTCAGGTTGAGGCTCGATGGCGACCTCGACGATCTCCCCGGGGGCCAACGCGTGCCGGTCTAGCGATCCGGTGCTGCGAAAGCCGGGCGGTGGCTCCACGAGGTCGAGTCGAACCGGGAGATCGCCCACGTTGCTTAGGCGGACGGTGCGGGCCGCCTGCCCGAATCTGAAAAAGAGGATGGCCGGATCGGGCACGAGGCGCGGACCCTGGGCGAGGTTGGCATCGATTTCGACGTTGTGCACTCGCTGGGGGAGGGGAATCCAGTAATGGCTCGCGCTGCGCGTCCCGTCGTAGGTCACGATCCGAATGGAGCCCCGGACGCCGCCGGCACAGCGGCCGGGGTCGATCTGGACGGGAATGGACGACGGAGCCGTGATCAGCCGCTCGGTGTCGGGCAGCGAAAAGGCTCCGGCGGCGTCGCTGCCAACCGACGCGGCGACCTTGACGGCCACCTGCCCCTTGTAATCGAGTTCGATTCGCCCGGTGGCTTGATTGGGGGTGATCCGGAATGCGACCGATGCGGGCGGATCGACGACCCCGAGCACGCAACCACACGCGGGGCAGAATTTCCAGTTCCGCTCCACCGGCGTCGCGCAGCCGCCCCCCCGAATTTCTTGGCAAGTCGTCACTTTCGTCCGGTCATATGTTACATGGCCGTTCGGTACTGAATGGGTCCTGGTAGGCTCCCAGCCGATGTTCTCGGAATCTTTCTCCGAAGCGTGGGAGATGCGTTTCGGTCAGCCACCCGAATTTCCTCCGCCGCCGATCGACCGGTTTCTCACCCATCGATCGGTGCGACGATATCGACCGGAGCCCGTGCCGGAGGACGTCGTCAGCGGGCTGATCGGAGCGGCTCAAAGCGCCGCGACGAGCAGCAATCTCCAGCTTTGGACCGTGGTGAGCGTGCAGGATCCTGATCGGCGAGAGGCGATCGCCCGCCTGTGCGCCGATCAGCGGCAAATCCGCGAGGCGGCCTGGTTCTTCGCATTTCTCGCCGATCACCATCGCCTCCGCCAAGCAGCCGCGGAAGTCGGAGAAAGCGCTGCCGGGCTCGATTACGTGGAGTTCTTCGTGATGGCGCTCGTCGATGCCGCGCTCGCGGCGGAACGGCTCGTGTGCGCCGCCGAATCGCTCGGGCTCTCGATCTGTTACATCGGCGCGCTGCGAAACGACCCGGAGGGTGTCCGCCGGCTCCTCGACTTACCCGAGGGGACGTTCGGCGTGTTCGGCCTCTGCTTGGGCTGGCCCTCCGAGAACGCCCACGCCGAGATCAAGCCCAGGCTCTCACAGGACGCGATTTGGCACCGAGAAACCTATCGCAGGGAGGCGCCGATCGCCGAATATGACGAGAGAATGCGGTCGTTCTACGAAAGTGAGCGGATGAAGGGCGACGTTACCTGGTCGATGCGAAGCGGTCGCCGCGTGGACGAGCACCACCTTACGGGGCGCGAGGTCCTCGAAGAGTGGCTGCGAGCGCAGGGATTCTGCCGAAGGTAGGGGGGAGCGGCTGGGACCACAGGCAAGTCTGTCGCTTCGAGCTTTCGCCCGTAGGCGACGTGGATCAGCCGCACAGATTCAGAAGAGCGTGGGCCGGAATGTGTTCTCGGTATGGGTCGTTGGTCGCAGTCCCTCACTTGTTCATAAACTGGGGAAAAGTCCCGGCAAAAACAGTTGGTTTTCCCCCGGGGTTGTCCTATGATATTGACATCGGTGGACGGCGGCGAGGGTCGCCGATCTGAGAAGAATCCGGACCAGCTACTCCGGGACCATTGATAAAAGCGAGGCGGAGGAATCGGTCCGCCGCTCGTCGGAAACGGCGGGTCCAGGCACGATCAAAACCGGCCAGATCGCAACAACCTTTCGCGACCTCGTGGGGTCCCTTGGACCTAAGCCCCGGGAGCGTAGCGCCGTAGAGCCAAGTTCGTCTCCGGCAGCACCGAAAGGTTTGGGCAACGCAGCCTTGCCCGGGTTGGTTTCGGCCAAGTCGGCGAGAGGAGTCTCGGAGCGAAAGTTCCTTGGCTCCGGCGTTGGCCCGGTCTAGATGCGGACCAGTAGCGGCCCTTCGGGGCGGCCACCTACACATCTAGATTTGCGGTAGCGGCCTTCGGACCGCAAGCCGCGAGGACGAGTTTTCGGACTCGGCCGATACGTAGTGCGCTTCCGCTTGCGGAGGCGCACTCGTTTTTGTGGAGGCACGCTCGGCCCATAATGGAGCCGACCCATGCACGCCTTCCAAGACTTCGGCCGCCAAGCACGAACCTCGCAAGCCCCCGCCACCGCGGCCCTCACGGCGGCTATTGCTTTGGCCTTCGTCGTGTCGTGGTTCACGGCGGGGAAGCTGCTGCCTCTTGCGTTCGATCCAGCCACGATCGGCTCGGCGCCCTGGACAGTGCTCACTTATCCGTTTGCGTCGATCGGCGACGGCCGAGACCTCATTTGGGTCCTCTTTCTTTGCCTTTGGTTCTGGGGGATGGGGGGTGCGGTCGAGCGCGATTTGGGAACGCCGCGCTATCTGGTCTTTTGGTTTTCAGCCGCTCTTCTCGGCGCGCTCTTCCACTGGGTTGGTTACCTCTTCGTCGGCGAGTCGCTGCGGTTCGATCAGCGAGCGTTGATCGGCGCGTTCTTCCCGGTTTCGGCGGTGACGGTCGCCTGGGGAGTGAGAAATCCGTTACAGCCGGTCCTGCTCATGTTCGTGTTGCCGATCCAGGGCCGGTGGATCGCTCTGCTCTCGGTCCTGCTCGTCTTCTTCGGCACGAATAGCCCGCAATTGGCGGTGTTCGCGGTCGCTCCGCTCGGGCTTGTCTACCTCTTTGCGACGGAACGGCTGCCTTTCCTTCCCTGGCGAGCCTCTCAGCGGGACCGAAGGCAGGAGCTCCGGGAGAGTCAGCGAAACTACAAGAAGATCGACGAGGCGATCGAGAGGCAACGCCAGCGCGAGGAGCGCGAGAGACTTCGCCAACTCTTCGAGCGCAGCATGATCGACGATCCTGACGAAGACAAGCGCTAACCGTTACCGCTGGCCCACCGGCCCGTCAAACCCTACATAATCCCGGTGTTGCGAAGTCGAGGTTGGGGTGGGTTACGGAGGGTCTTGGGGGTGGTCGTGTGCGGCCTTTTCCTGTTGCCCGTTCAGGCCCTCGCGCAGAAGGCCAAGTGGTACCAGTGGTTCGATCGCGAAATCGCCCAGCGAATCGAGATCACAGGCTACAGAAGGCTCGGCTACCACAACCAGCGAGTCAGCGGGGATCGGGAGGCCTACGACATCCTCGAGTATGGCGGGCTCGGCAACCGAACCTTTACCGACAGCGGCGCGATCAGCCTGACCGGTCGGAAAGTTCTGGGTTTATTCAACTTTCAGGCTACGATCTTAGACTCTCGATTGACCGATCCTCAAGCGCAGAAGTTCAGCCTCAACTACGAGAAGAAGGGCCTCGCGATCGACGCCGGCGATATCCAAGGCTCCTTGCTCAACACGAACCCGTTCGCCTCGTTTAGCAAGACGCTGCGGGGCGTGTCGGTCGGCTACCGCTCCGGAGGCTTCCAGGCGAAGATCATACGCAGCCAAGCGAGGGGCAGCGCGCGGACAGTGAACCTGACCGGCAACAACTCGGTCGGCCCCTACTATCTCCAAGTCAGCCAGATCGTCAACGGTTCGGAGAGCGTCCGCGTCGACGGAGTCGAGAAGACGCTCGGAAAGGACTACATCATCAACTATGAGCTTGGCTCGATCACGTTCCTCGATCAGATCATCTCGCCGACCTCTTCGATCGTCGTCAGCTTCGAGGCTCTCGGTTTCAACGCCCGCGAAGGCGTGGTTCAGGGGGCGGGCGCGTCGTATGACTTCGGCAAGTACGGCCGGATCGGCGTGACCGCCATGCAGCAGTTGGCTCGGGGGTCGACCGGGCTCAGCCAGCGACTGGAGAAGTTCCAGGGGTTCGGCGATGCTTCGCGCGCCTACATCTTGCAGTTCGAGCCGCTCGACGGGCAGCCGTTTTTGATTCGGGTAGATGGCGTCGAGCAGGTGCTGGGTGTGGACTACGTGTTCGATGCCGCGACGAAGTCGATTTTCTACTTCACGCGGTTCATGCCGTTCACGAGCAACATCGACGTGCTCTATACGCCGCGTCCGACCACGACGGCGGACGGCGATCGCGAGAACATCGGGTTCGACTATCGCATCCCGCTCGGTAAGGGAGGCGGCAATGGATCGCTGCTCCTAAGCCAGGCGACGGGCCGACTCAAGTCCGAAACGAACCCGACCACCGGAACGGCTCGCGGGGCGAGGCTCGACTATAGGACGGGGCCTCTTGAACTTAGGGGTTCGCTTCGGGACGTGCCTTCGACCTTCGTCACCGTAGAGACGCGTGGTTTCGGACGAAACGAGAAGTCGAGCGAATGGGGAGCGACGTATTCGCCAAAAGGCAAGCTGAAGTACGCCCTGAACGGAACGAACTCGAGCATCGAGAACCGGCAGACCCGGAGTGACGGAACCGTCACTTTTCTGCCGGCCCGGTTCACGTTGCTGCAGGGAAGCGTCACCTACACTCCCTCGGAATCGGCGATGCCCTGGACCTTGGAGCATCGACGCACCCAGTCCACGCTCACGGATCGGCGTACCCGGCTGGATTCAACGAGCCTCGCGACGTCGCGATCGTTCGGAAGGCTCGACCTGAAGATGGACGTCCAGCACCAGGCTGGGATCGGCCCGATTGCCTCCGGGACCGAGGTGACGGAAGGGACGATCCGGCTCGATTCGGTCCGATTCGGCCTCGGCTACAGCCCGACCAGCAAGTTCAACGTGCAGGCCAGGACCTCGCTCAGCGCGATCGAGGCGGGGAGCCAGAAAGGGAGCGGGTCGGACCATTCGGTCACCGCCTCCTACCAGCCCGCCGAGGCTTGGCTTCTGACCGGGCAGTATGCCTACAGCGACAGCGGAAGCCTCTCGACTCTTGGCGCCTTCCAGAGCGGCTTCGGCTTCGGCTACGGTGGGAACGGCTTCAGCGGCGGCATCGGATCGGAGGGGGCGATCGGCGCGACGAACATGGAACTCAAGACTCTCAATCTCTCCTACAATCCCTCGGAGAAAGTGACGATGGCTGCCAATGTGTCCTCGACGCGTTCGTCGGGTTCGATATCGTCCAACTCGAGCACGGTCGGGTATGGAATCGGCGGTACTTTCAATTTCGGACGCGGGCATAGTCTGTCCGCATCTCTGGACTCCAGCCGAACGTCCTTCGTGGATTCTCCCCTCACTTCGAGCGCAACGAACATCGACTTCTTCCTGCAAGGCAACCCCAATCCGCGCCTGAGTTATCGCATCGGCGTGGGCATTCTTGCAACCGGCGGAAACAGTGAGTTCAAACAGGATAGCCAGGCGTTCGAAGGCTCGATCACTTACATCTTGGCGCCGCGTCACGCTCTGAATTTCTCGTTCGACTCAGGCCGCCTTCGGGGTTATTATCCCCAGGACAATCTTTCCTACGGCTTGACCTATCAATACCGGATCTGGCAAAGCATGTCCCTCAATGTTTCGTATCGTATTCGCGACATCCGAAACATCGACCCGACGGTGACGAGCGGCGCGTATCGAGCGAGCGGCTTCGACTTCGAGTTATCCTTTAACTTTGGTCGCTAAAGGATGTAGCGGCTCAGGTCGGTATCGTCTACCAGACCGGCGAGCCGGTCTCGCACTCTCTCTGCGTCGAAGACGTGTGTGCGCTTTTCGACCTCTGGCGCTTCGAAGAGCAAATCCTCGAGCAAACGCTCGAGGAGCGTGTGGAGGCGTCGGGCTCCGATGTTCTCTGTCTTCGAGTTCACTTCGGAGGCCAATCGAGCGATTTCGTCCAGCGCTTCCGAAGTGAACTCGACGTCGACACCGTCGACGTCGAGCAGCATCTGATACTGCTTCACCATGGCGTTTTGAGGCTCGTTCAAGATGCGGCGGAAGTCGTCCTCGGAGAGTGTCGCAAGCTCGACCCGGATCGGCAGTCGGCCTTGGAGTTCGGGAATCAGATCGCTCGGTTTTGCAATGTGAAAGGCGCCGGCGGCGATGAAGAGAATGTGGTCCGTTCTTATCGGACCGAACTTGCTCGCTACCGTCGATCCTTCGATGATCGGGAGGAGATCTCTCTGCACGCCTTCTCGGCTGACGTCGGGACCCGAGCCGCCACTCTTGCCGGCCACCTTATCGAGTTCGTCGAGGAAGATGATGCCGGTTTGCTCCGTGCGAAGAACGGCTTCACGGTGCAGGCTGTGGGCATCGATGAGTTTTCGCGCTTCCTGATCGATCAGGAAGGCTTTAGCGTCGCGAACTTTCATTCTCCGTGTGCCCGATTTTGCCGAGAACGGGCCGCCGAGGTTGGGCATATCGAGGCCCATCTCTTCGAGCCCTTGCGGCGTGAAGACCTGCACGAACGGGTTCGAGGTTTCTTCGACATAGATCTCTATCTCGAGATCGTCGTGCTTGCCCTGTTCGATCTCCTTGGCGATCTTTCGCCGGCGCTTCTGACTCGTCTCGGTCTGCGGTTCGAGCCACTCGTCGTCATCGTCGAAGGGGTCGAAGAAGTCCTGTTGCTCGTAATCCTCGATTGCGCCGAAGACTTCCTGTGCCTGTCGTTTAAGGGGATTTTTCTCGGTTTCGGCACCCCCTTTCTGCTTCGAGCGCGTCTTCGGGCGGGGTAGTTCGCTCAGGACCAGGTCGAGCAGGACTTCGCGGGCTCGCTCTTCGGCGCGGGGCCGTGCCGCATCCATTCGTTCGCGCTCGACGAGCCGCACCGCCGAGGCCGCAAGGTCGCGGATCATCGATTCGACATCGCGCCCGACGTAGCCGACCTCGGTGAACTTCGTGGCCTCGACCTTGATGAAAGGCGCCCGAGCGAGTTGGGCCAAGCGGCGAGCGATCTCGGTCTTGCCGACACCGGTCGGGCCGATCATGAGGATGTTCTTGGGCAAGATGTCGTCGCGGTCGGCGGGAGAAAGCTGCTGGCGGCGGTACCGATTGCGCAGGGCGACCGCTACCGCGCGCTTGGCAGCATCCTGTCCGACGATGTATCGGTCCAACTCGGCAACGATCTGGCGGGGGGTCAACTCCTCGATCGGGAGGCTCATCGAGGAAGGAGGGTACCCGTCCTTCGCAAAGCCCGCGAGACTGCGGCCCCGGGTATCGTAGAACGAGCAGGAACCTATGCCGATTTCACCCGGGGTCATCGTCGGAGACGAACTTCTCGACATCTATCACAAGGTCATGGATCGTCGACGGCTCTCGTTCGACGACGGCCTCCTTCTCTACCGAACCAGGAACCTGACCGGCGTCGGCTACCTGGCCAATTTGGACCGCGAGCGACGGCACGGGGCGAAGACCTACTTCGTTCGGAACCAGCACATCAACTACACGAACATCTGCAACAAGTTTTGCAAGTTCTGCAGCTTCTATGCCAAGAAAGGCGGCCCCGCGCCGTACGAAATGAGCCTCGACGAGGTGAAGAGGCGGCTGGATCGACACAAGGACCAGCCTCTCACCGAGATTCACATGGTCGCTGGAATCAATCCGCGGCTGAAGTACGACTACTATCTGGACCTCGTCCGAACCGTAAAAGAGGCCCGGCCGGGGGTCCACGTGAAGGCGTTTACCGCCGTCGAGATCGTCCAGATCGCGCAGGTGGGGAAGGTGACCGTCGAGCAGGCGCTTGCCGACCTTATCGAAGCAGGCCTCGACTCGCTTCCCGGAGGAGGCATCGAAATCCTCAGCGAGCGGGTCCATCGAGAGCTCTTCGGGAAGAAGCTGGACGGCGAAGAGTGGAAGCAGGTGGCCCGCGCCGCTGCCAAGCTCGGACTCAAGCAGTATGCGACCATGCTCTATGGTCATATCGAGACCGACGAGGAGCGCGTCGATCACCTCATTCAGTTGCGGGAACTTCAGGACGAGACCGGGCACTTCCTCACGATGACGCCCCTTTCCTTCCACCCCGAGAACACTGAATTGGCCGATATTCCCAAGCCGACCGCCGATACCGACCTGCGCAACATCGCCGTCTCCAGGTTGATGCTCGACAACTTCGACCACGTCAAAAGCTTCTGGATCATGAATACCGTTCCCGTCACCCAGGCCGCCCTCTGGTACGGCGCCGACGATGCCGATGGACTGGTCCAGGAATACGAGATCACCTACGATGAGGGAGACTTCGGAAACAAGACCCAAGCCCTGACGTACGAGAACATGGTGCGAATGATCGAGGAGGCCGGCCGCGTACCGGTAGAGAGAGACTCCCTATACAATGAGATCCGTTACGAGCCGACCGCCGAATCCAAGCCTCAGCGCGTTCCGCTGCGGGTCCGCTCGTAGAAGCAAGCTCGGCTTCACCCTTATAGAACTGTTGGTCGTGATCGCGATCATCGCGATCTTGGCAGCGATCCTGTTTCCCGTCTTCGCAAGGGCGCGGGAGGCGGCGAAATCGACAACTTGCATCTCGAATCTTAGGCAGATCGGCATGTCGCTAGGCCTCTATATGAGCGACGACGACGAGCGCTATCCCGACCGTCGGGACCTCAAGTCCAGCTTGCCCGGCGGCTTCAGACCTTGGACGACTTGGCCGCCCTCAGACCCGCGATCCGGTTGGGCTGTCGTTCTGCTGAAACCCTATAAGGTGCCGAGCCGGTTCGAATGCCCGTCTGTGGCTGCGATCTTCGGTTCGGAGCCGTCCGTCGTGCAGGAACCGAGTTCGACCGAGCGATCCAGCTACTGGATGTGGCGCTTCGATCGACCCGACGATCCGATTCCTTTAGATAACCTCTGGGGAAAAACGCCTGAACAAGGTGTGGAAGACTTGGCAGCATCGGGTAACGCGACGGTGGGCCAGCCGACTTCGGTTGCCGATGTCGAGTTGGCGGTGGACCCGTACTTCCCACGGACGATCACGACGGTAGCGCCCGCGCTCAGGGGCAAGTCGGCCCACTTCGGCGGTCGGAACCGCCTGTTTGCCGACTTCCATGTTCGCTTCCTTCGCGATGGCCGGCTGAATCCGTAGGCGGTATCGTCGGGGCGTGCGCCTGGCGATCACGGGAGGCATCGCGGAAGGAAAGTCGACGGTCTTGGGCTACTTGGCTGCCGAGGGGGTAACGGTCGTCTCGGCGGACGAGGTCGCGCGCGAAGTTTTCGACGAGCCCGACATTCGCTCGGCGATCGCCGCTTCGCTCGGCCTGAAAGGCGACGCCCCCGATTTTCGCGACGTGGTTCGGTCTCGAATCGCCGCAGAGCCGGCGGCGCGGCTGGCTCTCAACTCGATCATGCATCGCGAGGTCCTGCGTCGGTTGCTCGACCACGAGCATCAAGAAAATACGGCGTTCGAAGTTCCTCTCCTGATCGAGACTTGCATTCAGCGCCACTTCGATCGGACCTGGCTGGTGACTTGCGGCGGGGAGGAGCAGCTTCGAAGGCTTGCTACGCGCCTCGGCGACGAGGCGGAGGCAAGAGCGATGATCGCGATGCAATTGCCCAGCCGAGTGAAAGTCGCCTTTGCCGACCGAATTATTAGAACCGACCAGCCGCCTTCGATCGTCCATCGTTCGGCAGTGGAAGCCTTGGCCGAGATGGGCTGGGGTGTTCGCGGGTAGGGAGACCGATTTGCGAGGGATCGTCCAGGGGCCGTTTTGCGCGTTGCGAGACGCGATGCGGATGGGCTATGCTTTCGCGAATAGGATGCCGCCGGAGTTTCTCGGCTTCGGCATGGGCCCCGGATGGGCCCAGCGCAAACTGAGAGAGGAATGCACCATGGAGGTTCCGTCACTGTGAGGCGATTCATCGAATCCCGCATCGCGAGAGGCGTCAGCGTTTTTCTGGCGTACGCTCTGATCGTTCCGTTTTTGACATTCGTTTCGGCGACACGGGCGTCGGCCCAGATCGAAACGCTGCCCCTTTGGGCCGTCGTCGACTTCACGAACCAGAGTTCGAAGGGCGGCGCCGGCTACGGCAAGACCGCTTCCGAGGCGGTCAACTCCGAGTTGGCGAAGACCAACAAGTACGAGATGATTCCGGCGGAGACCGTTGCCCGGGCCCAAACCGAGCTCGGTTATGCGGGCACGATGCGACCGGATCAGCTGATCCGTCTCGGTCAAAACATTCGCGCGGCAACCATTGTTTCCGGCCAAATCGTCGATTACCGCGTCATCGAAGTCGGCGCCGGCAAGCAGGCCGACGTGCTCCTTCGTGTCGAGGTGCGTGACGTGGCGAGCGGCCTGCCGATCAACGGTGCGGCTCTGAAGGCTTCTTCGGCCATCAAGGGCGGCGACGTTTCGGACGAGACTCTGATCAACGAAGCGATTTCCGCTGCCGCCTATGAAGCGGTCCAGCAGATCACGGCCCGCACTCTTCCGCGAGCGACCGTCCTGAACACGCTCGAGAAGACCGCTCTTATCAATCGCGGCGCACGCTCGGGCTTCCAGAAGGACCAGGAGGTCATCGTGACCCGCGGTCGAGACCAAGTGGCCACGGCGACGGTTACCGAGGTCGAGCCCGACGCGGCAGTAATCCAAGTCGTCCGCGCTAATCGTGGTATTCAGCCCGGTGACAAGGTTCAGGTGGTCTTCAACGTGCCGCCCCTCTACGGCTTCAATAAGCGAGGCGAGGCCGATACGGGAGGCCGAGCCGGCGCCCAGGGCGCCAAGCGAGGCAACAACTCGGGCCTCATTTCGATCCTGATCCTCGTCGGCATCGCTGCCTTCCTCTTCATGGGCGGACGCGGCGGCGGCGCGGATTTGGTGACGGACGTGAACGCCGAAGCCTTCGTCCTTCCCGACGACACCCCGGCGGTGCGAATCTCGTGGCGCCCGGATGCGTTCATCAAGGGCAACAACCAGAGATACCAGTGGCAGGTCTATCGCTCCGACACCCTCGGCGCGCCGGTCATCATCAGCCCGGGACTTTCTACCGAAGCCATCGACGACGCACGGCCTCGAACCTTCACTTGGTACGACTTCCAAGGGATCGTGGGCGGCGCGTTCTGCGATAACACCGCTCCCGCTAACCCGACGACGGCCAACGCGACCGGCGTCGTGCCCGGGACGCCCTATACGTATCAGGTCGAGCTCATCTACAGCCTCAGCGCCCTCGATCTGCCCGGCACGGGTACCACCGGCAACACGACCGGCGGCACGACCGGCGGCCTGACCACCGGTGGCACCACGGGTGGCCTGACGACCGGCGGCACGACCGGTGGCCTTACGACCGGCGGCATGGGAGCTGAGCTAGAAGGCGAGGATGTCCCGTTCTCGACCGGTGGCCAGGGCTTCGACGACGAAGAGATCTATCTTTTGGCGCAGACCGGTGGCGGCGGCGACCGTTGTTACTTCGCTTCGTCGAAGGTACCGACCCGCGGACAGGCAACGCCCCTGGTGCGGCCGACTCTTCGCAGCCCGGTCAACAACGCGATCGTCGCGACCGCTCCGGTGTTCGTCTTCACTTCGGTGAAGGGCGCCACCGCCAGCGTCGTGCTCGAGTACGTCATTCAACTCTCCGACGACCCGACGTTCCCGAAGAACAGGACGATCACGCCCGCCGACGGCAAGTTCATCGACAACACGCTGGTTCCCGGCGCGCAGTTGAGTTCCAAGCCGATCCGCGAGGCGCTGACCGCCTTCAAGGGCGTCGAGTTCGTCTACTGGCGCGTCGGCGCCCGTAACGTCCAGGACGTCCCTGGTCCGGTCCCCGTACAGGGCGAGCGCTATATCTTCAGCGCACCGTTCCGCTTCAAGAGGCCGACCGATCCGCCCATTCCGCCGGCGGAGTGACATTAACCGAAAATGACCGTTCCCGGCCCCGCCGGGAACCGTCACTTAGGTAGGACGAGGAGACTGCATATGAATGTGAGTTGGGAAAGATTCGTCATTGGGTGTTTCGTCGGCGGAGCCTCCGTGATCGCGTCCGCGCAACCCGGATGGGTGCTCGAATGCTGGGACCGGGATAACCCGCCGCCTGCGCCGTACTCGGTGCCTTACGGCTTCCTGCTGGTGGGCAACGAACTCTTCACAGCGGCGATGGGAACGAACGGCAACGTCACCTACGGCGGAACCGGAGGGCCTTGCTACGACCCGGGCCGCGTGTTCGACTTCGCTGGCCGGTTCGCTTTTGCCATCGGCGGTACCGGCTCGGTTCAGACCGACTTCGACGACGGCCTCGCGGTGACGATGGGCGCTCCGTTCGATGCGGCCGGCGACATGTGCTACGCCCGCATCATCAAGGGTGAAGATGGAAGCGATGACGAGCTTTTCGGCCAAGGGGGGCTTCGTGGTGCCTTCGTGGGGGCGAGCCGACGCTATATGGTCGGCCTCTGGAACGACGCCGACGTCGACGTCGAGCTGACGATCCGCATTATCGGCGACGCGGCTCGAATGCAGTGGCGCGTCACCAACCTCCAGGCGAACAATCAACGGATCGGTCTTCGCTTCGGCGCCTGCGCTGGGCAGAGAACACGCGACGCTTCCGTGACGGAACCTGGCACGCCATACAACCAATTCCTCTCCCTGCTACCGACTTTTTCCGGTAACCCCAAGCCTCTCCCGTATACCGGCTTTACTTACACCGGGACGACGAAACCGGTCCGCAATGAGCGGAACTACCTCAAGGACAACCCAAAGTTCCCGCCGTACGTGAACTTCGAGTCGGGCCAGTCCTACCCTTATGGCCTGAAGATTCAGAACATCACGACCGACGACGTGAGCGACCACACGCCGGTCGACCAAATCCTGATCGGTAACTACGGCTCGTTCCAGCAACCGGGACTGATCTGGGATAACAACATGCGCAGCCGCGTGTTCCTCGACGCGGGACCCGACCCGCTCATCAACAACAATCCTCCTGCCCGTGAAGAGGCCGACGTTCTGCTCGCCGAGACCGCCTTCATCCAGAATATCGCCGGCCAGGACGTGCCTCCGGGCGGCAGCCGAACGATGATTCACTACCTGCGCTCGCCGTGGTCGGTGGGCGACTACTTGGATCCGTTCACCGTACTCGTCGATGCGCCTCGGCTCATCGCTGCGGGACCGAACATCGGTTTCGACGACCTTGCTCCCAACCCCTTCACGGTCCGCGCTTACCTCGATAACCAGTATTCGCAACTCGACCGCGAAGTCATCCTGAACGACACTCGTGTCACGATCACGCTTCCCGCCGGCCTCACGAGGGTCGCGGGCGAACCGCAGACGAAGGTCATTCCGCGTATCGATCCGAACGAGATCGCGTTCGTCGAGTGGCAGGTCGTCGCCGACGGCAACCTCTTCGGCAACTTCCCGGTCCAGTTCAAGTTCGAAACCGTGCCAGGACCGGTCAAGAACGTGACCGTCAACATCCCGATCGCGGCAACCCCACGGCTGCACCTGCCGGAAGGGCCTAACCTCGTGACGATCCCGTGGAACTTCCCGGATAGTTCGCTCGAGAGCATCCTTTCGCCGCTGATCATCAACCAGGACTACCAAGCCTTCCAATGGAACCCCGAACTCGGCGGCTACGTCCCGGCAACCAGCGCGTCACGCGGCGGCGGACTCTGGATCGTTCCGACCAGCGATGAGGGCTTCAAGGTCCTTCAGTCGGCGGTTCTGCCGGCCGACACCGCCTCCGGTGGACGCATCACGAACCTCGAGTTCGGCTGGAACCTGATCGGGAACCCATACAACTATCCGATTCAGCTTAGCACGATCGTCGCGGTGGCACAAGACAATCCAGAAGACTCCTTTACGTTCCAAGACCTGATCACTCTCGGGTTCATCACGCCGAGCCTCGCTTACTGGCAGCGCGACGCGAACGACCCGACGACGGGACTCTATCGGTATACGGAAGGCGTACTCGACTATATGCAGCCGAGCACGGGCTACTGGATCTACGTGTCCACGATTCGTCCGATCCGTCTCGTGTGGCCGGGTGTTTTCACCGAGGGTCTGCCCAACTCGGGCCGAGCCCCGAAGGCCGCTCCGACCCGAGAGCCATGGAAGCAAAGCGATAAGAAGTGGCGACTGCAACTGGCCGCCCAGACGAACCAGTCGCTCGACGACCAGAACTACGTCGGAGTCGCTGGAAGCGCTAAGGACGTCAATCTACTTCGCGTCCCCAAGCCTCCGATGGCCCCGCAGGGACGTAACGCTCGTGAGGGGCGGGTCGAACTCTCGATCGAAGACCAGATCGCCGGCAAGCCGATGCGAATGGCCCGTGCCTTCGTCGACAAGATGGCCCGGAAGGAGTGGAAGGTCTTCGTCAAGACTGACGGCGCCAGCGAAGTGAATCTCACTTGGCCGAACCTCACCACCATTCCGAAGAACATCCGTGTTCGCCTGATCGACAAGGCCACGAGCACCACTCGCGACCTGCGCTCGGCGAGCGGCTACTCTTTCCGAATGGACAAGGCCGGCACCCGCGAGTTCACGCTCGTCATGGAGCCGGGGGGCGCCTCTCGGGCAGTCATCGGTAACGTCGTGGTGACGCGGCCCAGCCGCGACAAGGCCGCGCCGTTCACGATCAACTACACGCTCAGCGCCGACGCCACGACCAGCATCCGCGTGCTCGCCGGCACCGGCAAGGAGATCTTCTCCGTCAGCCGCGGCCGATCCGACCGGAGCGGTCAGAACTTGGCGACGTGGGCCATGCGGGACAACGCCAACCGAGCGGTTGCCCCCGGTCAGTACCGTGTGGAAATTCTCGCGGAAACCGCGAACGGAGAACGTGTTCGGAAGATCGTTCCCGTCAACGTAGTGCGCTAGAATAGAAAGCGACAAATCGTCCGGGGCCGCGAGGTCCCGGACCCCGACCTTTTTCGTCTGTATTTTCGGTGACACGGATGTTCGTCCGATCGAGGCTCTTTGATCGCTTCGCCTCCGCCCGGGCCCTACTCGGCCTGGTCGTAGTTTTGCTGGCACTGCCCGCTTTCGCCGACGATGGTGCCGTCCGGCTCTCGACCTTCGATACCGTCGCCCTCGCGGATGGACGGAAAACCGTTACCGTCACCGCGATCGTCACCGACCATGCCGGGCGCTACGTGCCCGACGGAACGATCATCCGGTTCGAAACCGACCTCGGCCAGTTCAAGAACCCCACCGTCGCCACGATCAATGGCCTCGCGCGGGCGTTCCTTACTGCGCCGACCTTTGCCGGTACCGCGCATGTCAAGGCGAGCGCCTTTCCGACACTGAACGCGAGCGCCGACCTTTCCATAGAATTCGTCTCCAACCGCTCTTTGCTGGAGTCCGCCAAAGACTACATCGAGATCGTCGCGCCGAAGTACCTCATGTACAGTACCGAACTCCGGACCGTCGAAGCCGCCGGTGAAGGGCGCGAGGTCGAGGTTCGCTACCGCGACATCGAGATCGAAGCGGCGCACGTCCAGGTCAACATCCCGATGTACGAGGTCCGAGCCCGAAAGGCCATCCTCCGAATCGGCAAAGTCGAGCGGGAGTTCGACCAGCTTTATATTCGCCTCAACATCCGTCAAGGACTGGGAACGACGGTGTACGAGGACGACACTCCGCGGGTCTCCCAGCAGCCGCCATTCGTTTGGGTCGACCAAGAGAAACGGATGCGCCTGGGTACGATGGAGATCTCGGGGGGCGAGTTCCTTCCCTACACCTCGACCGCGCCGCCGAACCAGTTCGTCTTCGCCAACCTCAGCAACTCCGTCACCCTGATCTCCGCAAAGAAGGCCGTCGCTTTCCCCTCACGCGAAATCCAGTTCCACCGGGCCGACCTGATGGTGGGTGGTGCGAAGGTCATGAAGGTGCCCCTGTTCCAGATCAGCGCGGTCACGAACTCGCCGATCGTCACCGACCAGTTCCTCAACGTCACGAGCAACCAGGTGGCCATCGACTACCCGCACTATCTTTCGCTCAAGCCGGGCGAGACCAGCCTGCTTCGCTTCCGAACCGGAACCCGCTACGGCAGCGGTGTCGGCGCGACGCGCGGCACCTCGCTCGACTATGAGCTGCATTGGAATCGTGGCGGCGACTCGGAAGGTGGCCTCGTCGTGAGCGGCCTCTTGCGCAAGGACTGGGGCGTCGGTCTTCGTCACGGCCTCAAGCTGGACGATCGGACCAGCGCAAGCGCCCAAGTCGACTTTCCCGCCCATAGCAGCATGTTCGGCACCGCGCAGGTCAGCCGGCAGTTCGAAGGCTTCAACGCGAGCGCGACCGCGAGCATGGGGAAAACTCTGACGGGAACGCCCTACCAGAATCAGCAGTACTTCATGAGCCTGGACAAGGACCCGATGCGAGTGGGAAAGATGCCCCTCAGCTTCGAGTACGGGCTCACCGCCTCGCAGATCGAATACAAGTCTGAATTCAGTTCGGCATTCCAGAACAGCGTTGGCGTCAACAGCCGCCTGCGCATGGATACGCTCGCTCTCGATAGGAACTCCACCCTCAGCGCCAGCCTGAACGTCGGCCACCTGATGGGCCATAACGTCAAGACCGGTCTTACCACCGGCGTCACCACCAGCTACAGCACCCGCTTGAACGGCTCTTCGTCGGTCACCCTGACTTACGATTATCTCGATGACGGTTTCGCGAGCACCATTCTCGGCCACCACCGGATCAGCCTCCAGTCGTACTACAACACGGGCGCGATGACCTTCCGGTTCTTCGGCGGCAAGAGCCTCGATTTGGACCGCATCAACGCCAGCGCGGATATGCGGCTCCGCCTCGCGGACTGGCGGCTCGGGTTCGGCTACTCTCTCGACCAGTACCTGGGTAACCGATTCTCGGACTACAGTTTCCTGGTCGGCTACCGGATCGGCTTCCGGGAAGTCGGCCTGAGTTGGTCGGCGCGAACCCGGCGCATCGGGATCGAACTTCTCGGTGCCTCGTTCTAGGCCCCTCGTTCTCCTCTTAGGCTGGATGGCGCTCCATGCCTCGATGCCTGCCGGTGCGCAGGGAGTCGGGCGCTTTGCCTTCCGTAAGACTCCTCCGGTGGCTGGGTTTCGAATCGACTCGAACGGCTTTCGCGCCGCCAACCCGGCCGCCGACACCCTGCGGTTCGTCCAACCAGCCAAGCAGTGGAAAGCCGCCGAAGTGTCCTCTCTTGGAGCGACCTACCTGCTGGGTGGTTCGGGCCGCTCGCCGGACAAGCTGCGCGTCAACCTGCTCGCCCCTGGGTTCGAACTCCACTTTCAGGCGGGCTTCGGCTTCACGGCAGGCTCGAACGTCAGTCCGTTCGTAACATGGAGTGAGGGGAGCGTCGGTGCCGGCGTGCCGACCCCAAAGTCGAACTGGTTCATCGTCTCGTTCCAAGACTCCCAACCGCCGCTGCTGTTCGCCTTTCCCGGAGAGAAGGCCGCGATCCGGGTCTCCGGTCGTCCCGGGGCGTGGCGAATCGATTCCATCGGTGTCTATCAGGGTTGGATGCGCGTGGCGTTGCCCAAGGGGACCGCCGCAGTCCTCGCAATGGACGCCGCCGGACTCGGGGCGCTCGCCAAGGCGGTACGGCAGCGCGCCGACTTTTGGACCGCGCAAGCCCCGGCCCTGGTGAGTCGCGAGGCGCGCTTCGAGGGAGAATCACTGGTAGCATCTTGGCGCTTCAACCACGCTGGCGCGACGGTGCCGTATCCGGTCCTTCGCGCCGGCAAGGCCGGGTATCGGATCGAGCCGCTGTCAAAAATCGTTTCCCTCGGCGTGGAAACCGAAGAGGGGCCGATGGCGTACTGTGGCGAGCCCAAGCTGACCGTTCGTTTCCCCAGGCTAGCGCAAGGGCCGGGAAGGCCCGTCGTGCTGGGTCCCCCACCGAGCCTCGTCGGCGCCGTTTCCCCGGTCGACGCCCCCAGACTCTTCGAGTACGCGCTGGTTTCGCGGCTATCGAGTGCCTCGACCGGCACCTTGGCTCAGTTACGGGGTCTCCTCGCCGATTACATGGTCGTCGCGCCAGAACACGCCGACCCGACCTCGGGTCGAAAGCTCCCGTTCGACGCAGCTGGAGCGGGCTTGGAGTTGGCAGCGATCTATGCCTTGGCCGGGGTCTGCCTCGACCAGTCTGCGAATCCGATGCTCGAGGCGTGGGAGTCTGCCGTCGACTGGTCGACCTGGCGTCCCTGGGTCGGAGGCTTGCCGACGATTCGTTTGGCCTCGTCGGTCATCGCAGTGGCTGGGGCGGTCGGGCACAGCCCTCGGGCGGCGGTCCTGGGTGCGATGGCGGAGACGTTCCTGGTGGCGAGCGGCGAAAGGAGCTTCTTCGAAAGCCTGCGCCGCAGCCTCTATCGGCGACTACCCGAAGGGATGCCCGAAGATCGGTGGGCCGAGGTCCATCGCTCCCCATGGCGGCTCTTGGGCGATCCGCCGCTCGCGGCTGCCGAGGCTGCCGGGGGCATGCAGTTGTCGGGTGTGGCCGGAGCCGAGGTTGCCGCGCGCGAGGGCACGCCCTTCGGCGCGGAGTTAACGCCGCTAGGGACCGCTCCCAACGGCTGGGCTCGGTACGCACTGAAGGGGCCGACAGCGCTCATCCCTCGTCCGGCGAGCCCGATCCCTCCGACGCCGCGGCTGCCCGAGTATCGGTAGGGCGAACGGGGTCTACTTGTTACCCGGCTTCTTGTAGCTCGTCGGACCGTTTTGGAACCCGACGTCCTTCCGCCACCAAGCGGGGTAGCCGATCTTCGTTCCGATGCTCGGGTCGTTCACATATCCGTCGGCATACTTTTGGATCAGTGTGTCCGATAGGGCCCACCACTTCGCGAGGACTCGCGAGGCGTTATCGACGCAGTAGTTCGTCAGGTACTCGTTAGCGAGTTTCGGATCGATCGAGTTTAGCTGGAGGGCCGCCGATTCCACTGCGGGCTGCATGGCGAAGGCTTTGCCTTCGATTTCGCGCTGAGCCGATTGAACGTCCTTGATCATGTAATCGAACTTTATCGCGAGATAGTTGCTCACGTAGTTGAAGGCCCAGAACATGCTCTTGCGGTCGAATACGGACGTATCGCCAGTCTGCACACTCGACGGAAGCTGAGTCATTCCGGCATAGAATGGCATGAAGACTGTCGTGAGCGGTGCGTCGAAGCCGAGCCACATCACTCCACCGATATTGCTCGGCATCCATCCGCGGGCTTGGCACACGTAGGCAAATCCACAGTAAAAGATAGAAACGGGCCTTTCGAAAGCGCCCTGCAGCGTCGGGTCCTTACCGGTGGATGCGCTTCCATAAGCGCCCGAGGTCGGGACGTTTTGGGCCGGGTCATAGGGCCCGGTAAAGCGTACCGGGTCACCGAACGGGCCACCGGAGAGGCCCTTGCTCATATCGAACTCTGTATCTTGGTAGTAGTCTCGGTAGAGGCTCATCACATCCGCCACCGACAGCTTGTTCTTGGGCTTTATCGAAAAGGGATAGGCGCGGGTATAACCGTCTTCCACCCACGGGCTCAGCTTGAGATCGGGATTCACTCGGTCCATGACCCGCCACACCCTGCGAAGGCTGTAGTAGGGGTGGTTGTATTCACCGGGACTAGCCGCGACGAGCCAGTCGATCGGCTTGGACGGATCTTCGTTCCACCACTTCAGATCGCGCAAGGTTTTCGCGAGGTCGGTTGCCATAAGGGTGTCCGGATCCTTGGGGTCGAGATCCCGGATGCGGAACTCGTTCGCGGCGACGAAGAACGTGCCATCAGGCACCTTCTTTGCAGCCCATAGCGCGCCCTTGCCGCTGGGAGTGCCGGAGACCTCGAAGACGAATGCCTCTTCCGTATCGGCGATGATCAGGGTTTCGCCCCATCCGTAATAGCCGAGTTGTTCAGCAAGCTTGCCGATCAGCACCACCGCTTCACGGGCCTTCTTGCATCTTTCGACTGCAATACGCGAAAGCTCGGAGATATCGATTTGCGCAGGTCCAGGGTTCACATTGGCCTTTGCGGCATCGGTGCACTCACCGATCGATAACTGATGCTCGTTCATGATCGCGTAGGTGCCGTCGAAATAGGCGAAGGTATGCGGAACTTGGTCGATATAAGTAAGCGGTGCGGTAAGGGGTAATCCGGGGAAGACGTATCCGGGGCCACGGCTTGATCCGACGTATCGCTGGGGGCCGAGGATGAACGGATAAATCGGTCGCTTCGATCCCGTGGGCCAATCCTTGGCTGGAACGTACATCACGCGCGGGTCGGCCATTTCGGAGTCGTCGGAATGAGCGACGATGACCGAGCCGTCGGCGGAGGCGCCCTTGGTCACGACCATCGTCGTGCAGGGCCAGGCCGTCGCAGTGGTAAGGAAACCGGCGAGCGAGAGACGGACGAACGACTTCATATAGTGAAGTCGTTTCCAAAGGGGCGAAAGGCGCATCCAAAGCGGGTCAGACGCCTTCGTCTCAGCCTCATTTCGGCTTCATCTCTGGCTTATCCGCTGGGATGAGGCAGTGATGAACCAGAGATGAACCAGAGATAAGGACGAATGGCCCGCTTTGGAGACGGCACCTAAGACTTGCGGACGTATTCCAATTCGTCGCCGTCCGGCGATTCGAGGACCAACTTGTCTGGGCTATGGCTCTTGACCTTGGACTTGCTCGGCTGGTTGATGGAGTCCTTCATCTGTTGCTCCGCCTTCTTGGTGGCCTCCGCTTTCTGGTCGTCGAGGGCCTTTTGGTTGGCGGGGTCCTTGGCTTCGATAGTGAGGTCGTCGATCTTGGCATCGACCTCGTCGGGCGTGGTTTCGATGGTGTCGCCTACCAGCTTCCACTTGCCGGCAATGGAGTACGAAGCGGTGATCTTGGTGGTCGCGTCCTCGCCGGGGGTTTCGGAGTAGAGGGTGCCCTCGTTGGTGAAAGTGCCGTCCTCCTTGATGACGATCACGGCATCGACCTCGGTGTTGCCTTGGGTGTTCTTCATGGTCCACTCGCCGACCACGACATCTTCGGTGAGTTCGGTGGACTTGGCTTCAGGGTCGGTGGACGACTTGGTGGTGGTTTCGGTGGTCGTGGGATTGTCGGTGGTTTCGGCTTCCTTGGGTCCGCATCCGGCCAAGGCCAGCGCAAGGCAGGCCAGGGTGAGTGTGAGTCGTCGCATGGTTCCTCCTAGGCGCGCTAGGGTACCCAACGCCCTCCGCCGCCGCCGCCCGAGCGGCGGCGAGAGGGCTTCGATCGTATAATGGAGAGAGTGAGCGCGACGAGGCTATGTGATGGTGCGGTATCCATCGATCCGGAGATCATGAGCGGATCGCCGGTTTTCACCGGTACCCGTGTACCTGTCAAGAACCTGTTCGACTCCCTCGCAGCCGGTAAGTCGGTCGACGACTTCCTTGAGGCCTTCGATTGGGTTCGCCGCGAACACGTCGAGCTGGTATTGTCTGCCGCCTATCGCGCGATGTTCGAATCCGGCCGAGCGGCATGAGGATCCTCCCCGACGAGTGCCTCGATCCACGATACGCACGCCTCTTCGTGAGGCATACGTGCGAGTCCGTGAAGTCCATGGGCTGGCTCGGCATGAAGAACGGGGAGCTTCTTCACGCCGCTGCTCAAGCGTTCGATATCTTCGTCACGATCGATCAGCATCTTGCGTTCCAACAAAACCTTACGAGGTTAGCCCTTTCCGTCTTGGTCGTTCGACAAGAGCGCAACGACCCTGGGCTTGCCGTCGCCTTGGTGCAGTTGATCGAGAAGTTCGCTGATGCTACTCCGGAGCCAGGGCTCCATTGGGTCGATTTGCGGCGAGCTATCGGAAGCGCCGATTAGCCATGCTTGGTGCCGCCCCCGGCCGGGAGGCGGCGTCTAACTACACTCCCGTCCCGACAGCCTCGAACTCGAAGCGACCGTCCTTCACCACCACCCGCACGGTTTGGCCGTCGCGGATGTCGCCGCGAAGGAGGGCTTGCGCGAGAGGGTTGAGGATCTCCTTCTGGATCGCCCGCTTGAGCGGCCTCGCGCCGTAGACGGGGTCGAAGCCCTCGAGCGCGATCTGCGAAACCGCCTCTTCGCTCAGCTCGATCGTGATGCGTCGTTCCGTCAATCGATCGGACAATCGATGTAGCTGAATCTCTACAATCTTCTTGATCTCGTTCACGCCGAGTGGTCGGAACACCACGATATCGTCGAGGCGATTAATGAATTCTGGCCGGAAGAACTTGCGCACTTCCTCAAGCACTTTGATCTTGGTCTCCTCGAATTCTTGCTCGCTCATCAGCGGGTCGGCATAGTGGAACGAGCCGAGGTTACTCGTTAAAATGATCACTGCATTACGGAAGTCGACGGTCCGGCCTTGGCCATCGGTGAGTCTCCCGTCATCGAGCAGTTGCAGGAGCACGTTGAAAACTTCGGGATGCGCTTTTTCGACCTCGTCGAGGAGGATGACGGCGTACGGACGTCGCCGTACTGCTTCCGTTAACTGTCCGCCTTCTTCGTATCCGATATAGCCAGGAGGCGCTCCGATGAGTCGGGCGACGCTATGCCGTTCTTGGTACTCCGACATGTCGATCCGGACCATCGCGCGTTCGTCGTCGAACATGAACTCGGCGAGCGCCCTTGCGGTTTCCGTCTTGCCGACCCCGGTCGGCCCGAGGAAAAGGAAAGAACCGATGGGCCGATTGGGATCGGCAATGCCGCTGCGTGCTCGTCGGATGGCGTCGGCGACGATCTGCAAGGCTTCGTTCTGCCCCACGACGCGCCGTTCTAAGTATTCCTCTAGCTGGAGAAGCTTGGCAAGTTCACCTTGCATGAGTTTGCTCACAGGAATACCGGTCCACTTGCTGACGACCTCGGCGATGTCCTCGCTGTCTACCTCTTCCTTGAGCATTTTGCCGCTCGCCTGTATCTTCTCAAGTTCTGCGGTCTCGGCTTCGAGTTCCTCGTGGAGCTTAGGGAGGCGGCCGTGCTGTATCTCGGCTGCCCGCTCCCAGTCGGCATCTCGCTCGGCTTGCTGGAGTTGGTTTCGGAGTCCTTCGACTTCTTCCTTAATGGCGCGTACGCGCTCGATCTTGTCCTTCTCGGTCTGCCATACGGCTCGCATTGCGCTCGCCTTCTCGTTGAGTTCCGCCAGTTTCTTCTCGGTACCTTCGAGGCGCCTCTTCGAGGCCGGATCGTCTTCTTTCTTGAGGGCCTCTCGGTCGATCTCAAGCTGCCGAATCTGCCGCTCGACTTCGTCGATTTCGGCAGGGACGCTTTCGATTTCGATCTTGAGACGGCTCGCCGCTTCGTCCATGAGGTCGATCGCCTTATCAGGTAAGAAGCGGTCCGTAATGTAGCGATGGCTTAAGGTCGCAGCGGCCACGAGTGCGGAGTCCGCAATGCGTACGCCGTGATGAATTTCGTATCGTTCCTTGAGACCCCGAAGAATGCTGATGGTCTCCTCGACACTCGGCTCGCCGACGTAGACTTGCTGAAAGCGTCGTTCCAGGGCGGCGTCCTTCTCGATGTACTTCTTGTATTCGTCGAGGGTTGTGGCGCCGACGCACCGCAGTTCACCGCGGGCGAGCATGGGCTTGAGCATGTTCGCCGCATCCATAGAACCCTCGGCCTTGCCCGCTCCCACCAGGGTATGCATCTCGTCGATGAAGAGGATGATGCCTCCTTCAGCCTGCTTAATCTCGTCGAGCACCGCTTTAAGCCTATCCTCGAATTCACCTCGATACTTCGCCCCGGCGATAAGCGCTCCCATGTCCAGAGCGATGACTGATTTATTGCGTAAGCCCTCGGGGACGTCGCCGCTGACGATGCGTTGGGCCAAGCCCTCGACAACGGCAGTCTTGCCGACGCCGGGCTCACCGATAAGGACCGGGTTGTTCTTCGTTCGGCGGCTGAGCACCTGGATAACCCGTCGGATTTCCTCGTCGCGCCCGATCACGGGGTCGAGCTTGCCGCTACGGGCTCTGGCGGTGAGATCGATGCCGTACTTTTCGAGAGCCTGATAGCGGTCTTCCGCTCCGGCATCGGTGACGCGTCGCCCGCCGCGGATGTCGTCGATGGCCGCCTCAAGCGTCTCCTTAGTGACTCCCTCGGCGCGAAGAAGTCGCCCAGCGGGTCCCTTGTCCTCGAGGAAGGCCAGCAGGGTGTGCTCGGTCGAGACGAAGTCGTCCTTCATGCCCTCGGCAATGCGGAAGGCATCGTTGTACACGTTCTGCAGGCGGCCCGTGATGCTGGAACCGTGTGCAGCCGCGCCGCTGACCTTTGGCTGCCGCTCGAGTTCCGCCGCCACTTCTTGGGCGAGTTTATCGGGGTCGACGCTGAGCTTCTCGAGCAAGGGCCGAACGACGCCGTCTTGGGCGAGCAGCGCCGCCAGCAGATGCTCGGCATCAATGGCCTGATGCTGGAGCGAGGCGGCCCGCTGCTGGGCGTCTTGGAAGGCTTCGCTGGACTTGAGGGTGAGCTTGTCGAATCGCATGGGTGTACGAGAGGATTATGAAGCGCCGGGCCGCTTTAGTGACCTTCGTACACCGTCCCCTCCGGCACGTCGGTGTCGCTTTCGAACTCGATCCGGTAGCCGTCGGGGTCGTGGAATCCGACGACCCACATGCCGTTGCCGACGAAGGGGCGGTCCGGTTGCAGGCCGCGCTCGACCGTCTCCCGATAGATCGCGAGGGCATCAGCGCAGATCACCATGATCGAGACGCCGATGCCCGGCTTGCCTTCGATCGGGCGGTGTCCGGCGTCGGTGCGGAGGTCCTGAAGCATGAGGCCGACCCCGTCGCGCTCCAGCCAGCACCATCGGACGGACCCCTCCCAGATCCAGTTCTTGGTCATGGTAAAGCCCAGGCCGTCCACGTAGAAGCGCAGGGACGCCTCGATATCGCGAACGCGGAAGAAGGGAACGGCTTGACGGAGATTCGTGCCCACGGTCGGCTGGCTCATGGGTGGAGGATACCAACCGGGTCGCTCTGCCGGATGCCACAATCGGCCATGGCTCGCATCGTCGTTCCGGAAGCCGAAGCCCTGATCGATCAAGAGATTCCGGTTCTCGATAAGGGATTCGTGCGGCTGGTCGACTATCTAGGCGGTGATCAGCGCATCGTTCAGGCAGCGCGAGTCAGCTACGGCGAGGGGACCAAGACCTTCCGTCAGGATCGCGGACTGATCCACTACCTGCTCAGGCACGAGCACACTTCACCGTTCGAACAGGTCGTCCTCACCTTCCACGCCAAGATGCCGATCCTCGTGGCGCGGCAATGGGTACGGCACCGGACGGCGAGGCTCAACGAGATCAGCGGGCGCTACTCCGTCATGCGCGACGAGTTCTATCTGCCCGATCCGGGGCAGGTCCGGTACCAGAGCGAATCGAACAAGCAGGCGCGAAGCGACGACCCGCTCCCTCCCGACGAAGCGGAGGCGATCGTCCGGGCGATGGAAGGAGAGCAGCGCGAAACCTATGCTCGGTACCAGGCCCTCATCGATCGCGGGGTGGCGCGCGAACTCGCGCGTGCCAATCTGCCGCTGTCGCTCTACACGGAGTGGTACTGGCAGATCGACCTGCACAACCTGTTCCACTTCTTGCGGCTGCGCATGGACGAACATGCCCAGTACGAGATTAGGGTGTACGCCGAAGCGATGGCGGTTTGCGCTAAGGCCGTCGCTCCGCTGGCCTGGGGGGCGTTCGAGGAGCACGTGCTGGGATCGGTCCGGTTCAGCCGATCGGAGTGTGCCGCGCTGGCCGCCCTTCTCGATGGCGGCGAGCCGGACCTCGATGAGAAGCCATTGGCAGAGTTTCGCCGCAAGATAGATAGCCTCAAGAAGACGATTCCCGAACAAGCAACTCCGTAAGAACATCCCCGAGTGCGACCAAAGGCCCAATTCATGAACAGGCCGGGCATTGTCGTCGCTTAATGAACAGGCACCGACAACAGGTGCTAAATCTACCGGAGAAATCTCGGAGGAACTATGCGAAACCTAAAATCAATGCTCGTCCTTACCGCCCTCGGAGCGGTCGTGTCGGCCAACGCCGCCCTCGCCGCCATCGGGCCCTTTGCCACCCCCAATCTCGAATCCTTCGACGCCCTCGCTCCTGGCGCCTACGCCGGGTTCCCTGGCATGGCCGGATTCGCCGGCTTTAGCCGAACGCCCCTCGTGAACGCCCTTCACGTCGGCGGTGGAGCCGTCCTGCCCCCGCTCTCCGCACCTAACGCGATGTTCGGCCGCGGCACCAACGTCCTGATTCGCCTTCAGGCCGACCGCCGAAAATTCGGCGGGTACTTCCGTGTCCCGAATGCCGGCATCCTCGTCACTCACGCCCAGTTCATCTTCCGCAACGCGGGCGGCGGCGTGGTGGGGGTCATCGTCGCACCGGTCAACAACGCCCTCTGGCAGTGGCGCGGCTGGAGTTCGACCATTCCGTTCCGCTCGATCGAGATCCGAGGCAACGGCGCTCTAGCCGGTTACGTCGGCATGGACTTGGTCCGCGTCGGCCTGTAAAGCGGTCGGTTCCGCGGGAGGTGCATCGTCTCCCGCGACGCTACGGATGGGGGCTAGACTGGCCCCCATCCCAATTTGTTTCGTTGGTTTGACGTTGCGATCTTCTGCCAGGAAATGCAAGGACATTCAGTATATTGAAGGGGGCATACAGAGCGCCCGAGGCGCCTTTGCTCTTGGAGGTCTTATGAGAAATCTACGGACGATGTTCTTGGTTGCGACGCTCGGCGCGGTTGGCTCGGCACACGGTCTGCTCGTGCCGATCATCCCGTTCCCCCCGACGAACATGGAGACTTTTGACACCATGCCGCCGGGAACTTACGCTGGATTCGCCGGAATGGGTGGGTTCGCCGGCTTCAGCCGCGTACCTGCCGTTAACGCAATGCAAGTTGGTGGCGGACCGATCCTGCCTCCACTGTCGCCCCCAAATGCGATGTACGGCCGAGGAACCGATGTCCTTCTACGGTTCCAGGCTCCCCGCCGACGATTCGGTGGCTGGTTCCGAGTGGCAAACTCGGGCGTAGTCGTCACCCAAGCGACCTTTATCTTTCGAAACTCGGCCAGCATCATTGTCGGCATCGCCGTCGTTCCGATCAACACAGCCTCCTGGCAATGGTACGGCTGGTTCTCGACGTTAGCGTTCCACTCCGTTGAAATCCAAGGCAACGGGACCAGCCCGGGCTATGTCGGCATGGACCACCTTCTGCTAGCACCATAAAACAAGGCTGAGCCGAGAAGCACGCTTCTCGGCTCACTACTTGCCTATACAGAAATCGCGAAAGACCCGCGTAATCATGTCGGGCGTAGCGGTGTCACCGGTGATCTCGCCGAGACGAGCCGCCGCATCATAGAGGCCGACGGCGGCGAGATCGTCTGGGGCGCCGTTCGTCAACGTCCGCTCCGCTTGGACGAGGCCGACGAGGGCGCCTTCGAGCAGAGGCCGGTGTCTCGCATTGACGGTCACTTGCGTGCTGCCCGGAATCGACTCACTCTCCTGAGCCACCAGGCGCAAGAGACCCTCGATCCCCTCTCCGGTGAGGGCGGAGACGCCGATCCAACCCTCGTGATCGCAAGGTGCAAGGTCGATCTTGTTTGCGACGACTCGGACCCGTTCGCCGTAAGCTTCGACCACCGGATCGTCGTCCCAAGGCTCGTTTGCGGCAACGACCAGCCAAATGAGGTCGGCGCGTTCCAGGGCCTCCTTCGTTCGCTCGACGCCGAGGCGCTCGACAGGGTCGAGAGAATCTCTCAGACCGGCGGTATCTACGAGACGACACGGAACCCCGCTTAGGTCCGCCCACTCCTCGACGGTATCCCGCGTGGTACCGGGAATCGCGGTCACGATCGCTCGCTCTTGGCCAAGGAGTCGATTGAGCAGCGACGATTTGCCCACATTGGGCCGTCCGACGAGGGCGATGGTGAGCCCATCGCGGACGATCCGGCCTCGCTTCGCTGTCGACAGCAGTTCTCTGACGATCTCGGATGCTCGCTCGATGTTCGACAGGACGGCCGGTCGGTCCATTCCGCCGATTTCCTCGCTGAAGTCGGTCGCGGCCTCGATAGCGGTGAGCGCTCGGAGGACCTCCTCTCTTGCTTCGCCGACTCGACGGGACAGTTCGCCCGCGCGCAGGGCGTTGGCGCTCCGAAGTTGGGCGTCGGTGAGCGCATCGACGGTCTCCCGGATCGCTTCGGCTTGTGTCAGGTCGATGCGGCCGTTCAGGAAGGCTCTCTGAGTGAACTCGCCGGGTTCTGCCGATCGCGCTCCGGCTCGAAGGCAGGCCTGAAGCAGTAAGCGCACCGACGCGGGCGAGCCGTGGATGCTGAACTCAGCCGATCGCTCTCCCGTAAAGCTGGCACCTTCCTCGAACGCCACCGCGTAGCCGTCGTCGTCGTGGACGAAGCGGCCATAAATCATCTGGCAAGGCTGGGGATCGTTAGGCCAGCGGTCGAACACCGAACGAGCAACATCCCAAGAGTCGGTCCCGGACACTCGCAGGACAGTAACCGCCGCACGCTGAAGGCCGGTGATTGGCGCAACGATGGTGTCGAATAGGCCCGGCATGGGACTAGTGTTCCCGAGCCGAGCCCGTTACCGCCGGTTCCCCTATCGCAGGCCGGTAATCTGTCTGATCCAGGCCGCATAAGGCTGCAGCCACACCGAGTAGCCTACGCCGCCGTAAGCGAAGGGGTTCGTGGTACCAGAGTTCGACAGCGTCCCGACCAAGGCGTTGATCGCTACGACTTTCCATTCGCCGAGGTCTTGGACGAACATCGGGCTGCCGGAGTCCTTGTCGGCGATGCCGCCCTCACCGGAGATCGCCCGGCTGCCTAGGGGGCCCGTCGCGGACGAATTAGGGCGGTCCAAGTCGAACAGGAGGCACTTCGAGTTCTTGATCACTGGGTTCGTGTTCGACCCGATGTTGACGCTGATGTTCTGTTGCGCGTCGATGACGTTTTGCGCCCAGCGCCTAGTGCCCGTCGTGTTGGGCGTGATTTGCCATCCTACGCTGTTCGAAACTCCGGTTAAGCCGAAGCCCACCAGTCGGCACGTCTTCCCCTTGAGGGCGCCAGCGCCGGTGAAGTTTGCGAACAAAACTTTGGAGACGGTCGTCACCGGCTGACCTAGCTTGAGCAGGGCGAGATCGGCGTTGCCGGAATTGCTCGTGTGGGTGATCCGCTGAACGATCGGGATCCGTTGGCTCGGGCTGATTTGGAAGTGGGTCCCCGTCGTGTGGGCGACGGTAAGCACCCAGTTCGGAGCGATGGCCACGCCGCTACCCATGACGGTCCAGCGTCCGCTTTGCAGGGTCACTAGACTTCCCACGCTCCTCATGCCGGGCTCGGCGTTGTTGGGAAAGATGCTGAACGACGATGCGGCCAATGCGATGAGAGCCGCGCAGAGCAGTCCTTTTCTCATGAATCACCTCAAACGGAACAGGAATATGTTACAACACCCAACGCCGAGCTTCGCGCCAGGGTTCCTGCTAGATCGCACTTTACTCGGCCTCTTCCGCAAAGACCTGGGTCGGCCCGGCGCCGGCGAAAGCCAACCCGGCCAGGAAGCAACCACCCGGACGGTTGCCGACGACGAGCGTGCGTGTCGAGCCCGCTGGGAGATCCACTTCGACCGTCTTTTTCGCCCACGTGTTGTCGAGCAGGAGCGTATGGGTCCCCGGCTCGAGCCGGATCTCCAAACTTTGACCGTACGACAGTTGCCCTTGCCGAGAGCCGTCCACGCTTACCACGACAAAGCGCATTTTGACGTCTGCGGGGGAATCTCGGCGGAGTACGAGCGTTGCGTGTTCCATCGGCTAGCGAAGGTATTCGTGATAGGGCAGGCAAGTCGCCTTTTCGGGGTGCTCGAAGACATCGAGCGCATGGGCGAGAGCGGCGGCGGTGTCGATGCTCGTCACGCAGGCGATCTCCATCTCGATACAAACTCTTCTGATTCGGGCGGCCTCCACTTCTTCTCTCAGCTCCTCGCCGGGAGTGTTGATCATCAAGGCGACCTCGCCGGCAATGATGAGGTCGAGGAGGTTGGGCGAGCCCTCTTCGATTTTGAGGACCCGGGTGCTGCGGATGTGGGCGGCTTCAAGGGTGTCGTGGGTGCCGCGCGTGCTGGCGATGAGATAGCCCTTGGCAACGAGTTCCTTTGCAATAGAAACCGCGGCATGCTTGTCACGGTCGTTGACGGTCAGCACGACGAATCCGGACGGCTTGAAGCTGATGCCGCTGGCTACGAGCGCTTTGTAGAGGGCAGTCTCGTAGGCGCGATCGATGCCGAGGATCTCGCCGGTGGACTTCATTTCCGGACCTAAACTCGGCTCGACCTTGGTGAGCTTCTGGAAGCTGAAGACCGGCGCCTTCACCGCGTAGAACCGCGGCGCTTGCAGGGAGACGGGGCCAGAGCCCGGCTCGATCGCGATGGTCCCCGGCTTGCCGAGGGCGCCTCCGCCCCAAAGACCGCTCTCATAGCCGGCATCGGCCAGACTACGGCCCATCATGGCGCCGACCGCCAACTGCACCATCGGGACGTCGGTGATCTTGCTCAAGTAGGGCACGGTGCGGGATGCCCGAGGATTGACCTCCAGCACGTAGGGCCGTTCGTCCACGACGACGAACTGGATGTTCATCAGCCCCTTCACGCCTAGTGCGCGAGCGATCCGGCAGGAAGCCTCGACGATCTCCGCCTGAACCGCGCCCGAAAGCGACACCGGCGGATACACTGCCATCGAATCGCCGCTATGGACGCCCGCCCGCTCGATGTGCTCCATGATCCCGGGGATCAGCGTAGTCTCGCCGTCCGAAATCACGTCCACTTCGGCTTCTTGGCCAAGGAGGTACTTGTCCACCAAGACGGGCTGGCCGGGATTGGCGTCCTCCGCTTCGCTGTAGAACTCCTCCAGTCGATCGTGGTCGTAGACGATCTCCATCGCTCGGCCACCGAGCACGTAGCTGGGTCGCACGAGGACTGGGTAGCCGATCTCTTGTGTTACAGTCTCGGCTTCGGCGAATGATCGGACCGCGCGACCTGCCGGCTTCGGGATGCCGAGTTCCACTAGCATTCGGTCGAAGAGATCGCGATCCTCCGCCCGAGCGATCGCTTCCGGGCTGGTGCCGAGAACGGGCACACCGGCGTCGGCGAGGCCTTGAGCGAGGTTGATGGCGGTTTGTCCGCCGAACTGTACGACCACGCCGATCGGATTTTCGTGAGCGACGATGTCCAGAACGTCGTCGAGAGTAAGTGGCTCGAAGTAGAGGCCGTCGCCGGTGTCGAAGTCTGTGCTGACGGTCTCGGGATTGTTGTTGACGATCACCGCGCGATAGCCGAGTTCCTGGAGAGCCCAAACGCCGTGAACGCACGAGTAGTCGAACTCGATTCCCTGGCCGATTCGAATCGGTCCGGACCCCAGTACCAATACCGTCTGCTCGATAGACGAAGGGTACCTTCTAAGCGACGTGTTGGGCAGACGACTATACTTAGGGCCCGTGCGCACGAAAGCCGAAATCGAAGGCTGTTTCGCCCCGCGGGAAGCGCTCGACCAGGTTCGATCATTCGTCCTCGTCGGCATCGGCGGGGCGGGTATGAGCGGCATCGCCCGCATGCTCCATCGTGCGGGTCTCGAGGTCCGCGGCACGGATGCCGTGGAGAGCGATGTGACCGAGGACCTCCGCCGGCTCGGCCTTGTTGTGTCGATCGGGCATACCGGCGACATCCTTCGACCGGGAGACGCCCTCGTGCTGACCGACGCGATCGAACTCGGCACCAGCCCCGAAGTCGCCAGGGCGCGTGAGCTGGCTGTGCCCCTCTTTCGCCGATCCCAGGTTCTTGGCTGGCTACTCAGGAGCCGCAAGACGATCGCGATTACTGGCACCCACGGCAAGACGACGACGACCGGCCTCGTTGGCGCCGCCCTGGTCGGCGCCGGGCTCGACCCGACGATCGTCGTCGGAGCGGAGGTGCCGGACTTCGGAGGCGCGGTCCGTGAGGGAAGCGGTGAGTGGGCAGTGGTCGAGGCGTGCGAGGCTTACGACGGCCTGCGCGATCTCGATCCGCAGATCGTCGTGCTCACTAATCTCGAACTGGACCATGTCGACTTCCATGAGAGCATGGAAGCCCTCGAGCAGAGCGTCCGCGACTTCGTCGAGCGCATTCCATCGACGGGTTCGCTGATCTACTGCTCGGAGGATGCGGGGGCTTGCCGGATCGCTTCGACGTCGGCGAAGGCTGCACTGCCCTACGAGCTCGATCAGGCCACCGCTCCGCAGCTCGCTCGGCTCCCGGGTCGTCACAATCGCCTGAACGCGACGGCCGCGATGAAGGTGGCCGAACTGCTCGGTGCTCCGTACGATGCGGCATTGCGCGCGGTGGAAGCCTTCGGCGGAGCGGGGCGGCGGCTAGAGATCTTGCGAGAGGGACCGATCGCCGTTGTCGACGACTACGCGCACCATCCCACGGAAATCGAGGCGAGCATCGGGGCTCTGCGCGAGCGGTTTCCCGGGCGACGGCTCGTGGTGGTGTATCAGCCGCACCTCTATAGCCGCACCGCCGGAGCGATTCCCGAGTTCGCGCGAACCCTGTCCCTCGCCGACTTCGTCGTGCTGACCGACATCTATCCGGCTCGGGAGGTACCGATGCCGGGGGTTAGTTCGGCGAGGATCGTCGAAGGTCTGACCGTCCCATCGCGCTACGTGCCGCAGCGACACCTACTCCCGCGAGCCGTGGCCGCCCTCGCCGAGCCCGGCGATGTGATCGTCGGTATGGGGGCGGGGACCATCGCCGAATTCGCTCCCGCCTTCCTCGCGGAATTGGACCGAGGCGGTCCCCTGCGCGTCGCCGTCGTTTACGGTGGTGATAGCGCCGAGCGCGAGATATCGCTCCACTCCGGCAGTCAGGTTGCAGAAGCCCTCGCTGCAAGCGGTTGCCGGGTGACGACGATCGACGTCTCGGAGCGGCTCCTGACCGGAACCGCCCTGGATGTGCTTGTGGGGCCGAACCGGCCCGACGTGGTGTTCCTGACCGTCCATGGAACCAACGCAGAGGACGGAGCGATCCAGGGGCTGCTCGAACTCCTGCACCTGCCCTACACAGGCTCCGGTATCGCGGCCAGCGCGCTTGCGATGGACAAGGAGGGGACGAAACGGCTTCTCGCGGGTCACGGGCTGCCGGTCCCTCGCGGCGTGGTCGTAAAGCAAGGCGAGGTCTCCTTCGACTTCCTGCCTGGTCCGTGGGTCATCAAGCCGAACAAGCAAGGTTCGACGGTCGGACTCTCGTTCGTAGACGACGAGGCCGCTCTTCCTCCTGCGATAGCAAAAGCCCTTGCGTACGGCGAAGAAGTCCTCGTCGAGGAACGGGTGGCTGGGACCGAAATCTCGGTGCCCGTGCTCGGCGATCGGGCCCTTCCGGCGGTCGAGATCGTCCCCGCTTCGGGACGGTACGACTTCGCAGCGAAGTATCTGCCCGGCGCGACCGAGGAGATTTGCCCGGCTCGACTTCCTGCCGACGTACTTCGAAGGGCGGAAGACTACTCGCTTCGAGCGCACCGAGCCCTGGGCTGCGAGGGGGCGACCCGGACCGACATGATCGTCCGTGACGATGGCGAGTGCGTCATCCTCGAGGTCAACACTCTCCCGGGGTTGACGGCGACCTCTCTGCTGCCGAACAGTGCCCGGGTGGCCGGAATCGAGTTCTCCGACCTTTGCGAATGGATGGTCGAGGATGCTCGAGCGAGGTTTCTTTCGAGAAACACGACCGGCCACTGAACACTTTTTGTTCGAATGTGTCCTAGCAACGTATAGCCCGCAATGTCCCGGGCTGGAGAGAATTCATGAAAAAGCTGGCATTGTTCTTGATCTGCTTCTCGACCTTGGCCGTCGCCCAGAACTCTGCGGTCTACGGCACGTCAGGCCGAGCCATCCTGGCAAGTAGTAACACCCAACGAGCCGAGGTCCGCTTCGAGGTCGTGGGGTCACCGACGAGCACGGCGATCCGGGGGTTCCTCGACTTTCGGACAATCGTGACAAGCGTGACCCAGCGAGTCCACGCCGTATCACTCGTTCGCGCGAACCGTCTCGCGGTCGACGGCCATACCGCCGAGTTCGCCGGAGACGCCGTCCTGTACATGCGCTCGAACACTGGCGTGACGACGGTGAGAGGAGCGTTGGTCGTTCGCGTCGACGATCTGCGCAACCCGACGTCCCCTGGTACGGCTCGGGACCGGTTCAGCATGCGGTTTATCAGCCCCACCGTGAACTTTTCCTATGCGTTCGACGGTGTCGCCGTCGAGGGCGACCTTCGAGTTTTCGACCGCAGATAAGTAGCCTCTACCTCCTGCAGCGCCGGCGGCCCTTCCCACTTCGGGAGGGGTCGCGGCTTTTTGCTGGGGTGGGTTCTGGCAAAATAGCGGTTCATGGTCCAGGTGGGGTTCGTCGGAATGGGGGTTATGGGGGCGCCGATGGCCGGTCATATTCTCGATGCCGGAGTTCCCCTCGTCGTCTATAACCGAACCCGAGAAAAGACGAAGGACCTATCGCAGCGTGGGGCGGCGGTTGCCGAGACACTGGCAGAGCTCGGGAACCGGTGCGGGCTCGTCTTTCTCTGCGTGAACCGGACCGAGGATGTTCGCGAATGCTTGGCCGAACTCACCCGAGATGCCGCCGCGGGCACCCTGTTCGTCGACCATTCCACGATCTCGCCGCGCGCCGCCATCGAGATTCACGAGGAACTGAAAGCCCAGGGCTTTCGCTTCGTCGACGCACCGATCACCGGGGGCTCGATGGGGGCCCAGGTCGGCGCGCTCACGGTGTTTTGCGGTGGGGAACCGAGGGTCATCGCCGAAGCGAAACCCACGATGGCTCACTACTCCAAGCGGATCGAGCGAGTTGGCGGTCCCGGAGCAGGGCAGCGCATGAAGATGGCCAACCAGATCGCCGTCGGTGGCGCGCTCTTGGCCTTGTGCGAGTCCCTCGCGTTCGCTGAAAAGGCGGGCCTCGACCTGATGCAGGCGCGCGACCTCCTGGCCGGTGGGGCGGCAGGGAGTTGGGCGTTCGAAAATTACGGTCCCAAGATTCTCGCACGGGACTGGTCGCCCGGGTTTTCGATCCACAACCAACTCAAGGACTTGGGCTACTGTGAGGAGGCCGCTGCCGAGGTCGACGCGGCGATCCCGGGAACGCTCCTCGTCAGCCGTCTCTTGGAGACGATGGTGGCCGAAGGACACGGCGAATGGGCCACTGCTGCGCTCTTCGAGCTGCTGGCCGAAAAGGGGTTCGACGATTGACACCCCACGTCCGCCTTCGGGGGATCGATAAGCGGTTCGGATCGGTGGTCGCCCTGGAGGCGGTCTCCCTCGAGGTCGAAAAAGGCACGATTCACGCGATCGTCGGCGAAAACGGAGCCGGAAAGACGACGCTCATGAAGGTCTTGTATGGCTCCCACCCCCCCGACGACGGAACGATCGAAGTTGGCGGGGAGGCCGTCGCTTTTCGGGACTCGGCCGACGCGATTCGGCACCGGATCGGCATGGTCAGCCAGCACTACAGCATCATCCCCGAACTGACCTGTTTGCAGAACCTCATCCTCGGTGCCGAGCCTGCGGCCTTCCTCGATGAGCAGGCGATCGAGGCCCGAGCGCAAATGCTGGCCGCGAAGATGGGCTTTTCTTTTGCGTGGAGTGAACCGGCTGCCAACCTGAGCCCGGCCGGCGCCCAGAAGCTCGAAATCCTCAAGCTGTTGTGGCGCGAGGCCGACGTCATGATCCTCGACGAGCCGACCGCTATGCTCTCGCCGGCGGACGCTGAGGCTTTATTCGAGAGCTTGACTGCGCTGGCCGACCAAGGACGGACGATCCTGCTCGTGACGCATCGCCTGCCCGAAGTGCTGCGGTTTTGCAAGCGGGCAGACGTCCTTCGTGGGGGGAAGAACGTCGCGACCACCGAAGTGGCCGAGACCAGCGCCGGCCAACTGGCGGAATGGATCGTTGGGCACGCCATGAGCGAGCCGGTGGTCGGGTCGTTCGAGCCCGGTGAGGCCGTACTCGAAACTCGCGGATTGACCGTCCGAGGCGACCGCGGCGACGAAGCGGTTCGCGGGGTGGACGTCCTCATCCGGTCCGGTGAAGTGGTCGGTCTGGCAGGGGTCGACGGCAACGGTCAGCGGGAACTGTACGACGCCTTGGTCGGCGTAGGCGAAGTCCTCGCTGGGGACGTGTTCATGGAGGGTGCCGACATCGGGCGGCTAAACCCCGGCGAGCGCATCGCGCGCGGGCTCCGGCTCATCCCCGAGGATCGGCATACGCAGGGCGTGATCGAGGATTGGTCGCTCGAAGCCAACGCCGCTTTGGGTCTGCACCGACTCGGCGACCTGCGGCGGGGCCAGTGGGTCCACGCCCCAGCCCGCCGCAGGCTGGCCGAACGGATTGCGGAGAGGTTCCGAACCAAGCACGGCGGCCTACATCAGCCGATGCGAAGCCTTTCCGGCGGCAACCAGCAACGATTCGTGGCGGCGCGCTCGCTCGAGTTCGCCCCGCGACTGATGCTCGCGTTTCAGCCCACCCGCGGGCTCGACATCGATGGAACGCAGGCGGTCTACGAAGCGATACGGAACCGATGCCGCGAGGGAGCCGCCGCGCTCGTCGCCAGTTTCGATCTCGACGAACTGCTGGAGCATTGCGACCGCATCGTCGTGATTCGTGGCGGGCGAATCTACGAACCCCCAGCGCCCCAAGCGAGGGACCGCAACGCGATCGGACGGCTGATGGTCGGTGCCGAAGCGGGGCTGTCGGCATGAGCGGACGGCTCATCACCCTGATCCTCGTGTCGTTTCTTCTGGTTATCGGCGCGCTGATGCTGGCGGGTGTGATGCCGCTCGATGCGTTGTCGGTTCTCGGCGAAACCTTTCGGCAAAAGGGCGCTTGGACCCGGACCCTGCGCGAGACGACCCCACTTCTGATTGCAGGCGTCGCCGTGTTCTTGGGTCTGCGGGCAGGGCTCTTCAATATCGGCGTCGAGGGGCAGTTCCTCTTGGGAGCCCTCACAGCCGCGTTCGTCGGCCTCTTGGTGTCGGGTCCGCTGGGTGTGATCCTCGCCGTGATCGCAGGCTCCGTTGCCGGCGCCCTTTGGGCATGGCCCGCTGGATGGATCAAGGCCTATCGAGGCGGGCATGAAGTGATTACGACGATCATGCTCAACAACGTGGCGGCATTCTTCACCACTTGGTTAGTCGCTGGCCCACTGAAGGCTCCCAATCAAGAATCGACGACCACCGCGGCGCTCCCGGCCATGACGAGGCTGCCTTCGCTCTATTCTTCGCCGCCCTTTTTTTTGAACGTCGCCCTTTTGCTGGCGGTGCTCATGGTTGTGGCGCTGGCGATTTGGCTCAAGCGGACCGTGGCGGGGTACGAACTGTCGGCGACTGGCGCGAACGCGATCGCTGCCGAGGTCGCCGGGGTGAACGTGAAACGCATGACGGTTCGAGCGATGGCGGCAAGTGGCGCGATCGGAGGGCTCGCCGGGGCATGCCAGGTCCTTGCCTACGAGTGGCGCTTCTACGAAGGATTCTCGCCGGGGTATGGGTTCGACGCTCTCGGAGTGGCCTTGCTGGCCGGCGCCACTCCTTGGGGCCTCCTGCCGGCTTCGGTCTTGTTTGGACTGCTGACGACGAGTTCGACTGCGCTGGCCGCAAACGGAGTGCCTCGTGGCCTGAACGGGGTTCTTCTGGGGCTGCTCATCATAGGCTTTGCCGCCTACCGCTATCGGAGGAAACGCACATAGATGGAGCTGATCTTCATCCTCTCGACGTTGACGGGGCCGCTCCTGCTCGCTGCCATGGGCGGCCTGACCAGCGAGCGCTCCGGCATCATGAACATAGCCCTCGAAGGCTTCATGCTGACCTCGGCTTGCGTCGTTGCGGTCGTGTCGGTGGCGACCGGCAATCCGGTGGTCGGGGTCTTGGCCGGCTTAGCCGCGGCGATCGTCATGGCTCTGCTCCACGCGCTTCTGACCCAGGCCTACCGCATCGACCACATCATCAGCGGAATGGCAATCAACCTCGTTGCCCTCGGAGGGACGAACTTTCTCGACAAGCGCTTCACCGACCTTTCGCGCCAGGGTGAAATCCCACAGATTCCGATGCTGGTGTTCGACGTGCTCGCATTTGGGTTGCCGGTGCTGCTGTGGCTCTACCTAAAGCGAACTCGAGGGGGTCTGAGGCTGCTGGCGGTGGGCAATGATCCGGACAAGGCTCGCCAGATGGGAGTCGATCCGATCCGGGTGCGATACGCGGCGCTGGCCGCCACGGGCCTGCTCTGCGGTCTATCGGGAGCGATGATCGTGACGAATGCGGGTCGGTTCACCGACGGGATGACCGCCGGGCGGGGCTTCATCGCGCTGGCGGCCCTCATTCTGGGGGGTTGGAAGCCGATCCCGACCGCCGTTGCCTGCCTCGGTTTCGGCGCGCTCTACACCCTTCAGCTTCAGCTCCAAGGCTCGCAGTTGTTCGGTGCGAACCTGCCGTCCCAATTTTGGAACGCCCTTCCCTACCTGGTGACGGTGATCGCCATGGCCGGCTTCCTGGGCAAGAGCCGAGCGCCGGCGGGATTGGGAAAGGAGTAGTCGCTAGGCTGACCGGATACGCTGGACGTATTCGCTCTTCGAGCCATCGTCGAGCGGGCTGAACAGGGCGAAGTTCGGCTGAAAGGCGGTGAGGACGGTGCCCGTCGGTCCGTTTCGGTGTTTGGCGATGATCACCTCGGCGACTTCTGCCCGGTTCGGGTCGTACTCTCGCTGCTCATGGACTTCCTTGGCCTTGTAGTATTCGTCCCGGTAGAGCAACATGACGACGTCGGCTTCTGCCTCGATCGAGCCCGATTCGCGGATGTCGCTGAGCATCGGCCTCTTGTTGTCTCTCGACTCGACGCCGCGGTTGAGCTGGCTCAGAGCGATGACGGGCACGTCCAAGTCTTTGCTCAGCGCCTTAAGGGACCGGGCGATTTCGCTGATCTCTTGAACCCGGTTTTCGGTCTTGCGGTTGCTCCGCATGAGTTGAAGGTAGTCCACGACGACCAGCGAGAGGCCCCCGTCGGCTTTCAAGCGACGACACTTGCCGCGCATCTCCAGAGGGCTGAGGTCGGATGTGTCGTCTACGAAGATCGGGAGGCTAAAAAGGGTCTCGCAGGCGTTGGCGAGCGCGTCGTAATCGCTGTAGGACAGCTTGCTCCGGCGCATGACGCTCATGCTCACCCGGCCAAGCATCGAGGCCAACCGGCGCACGATCTCGCGACTGCTCATCTCGAGGGAGAACACGGCGACGTTTCCATCCCCTCTCTTCGCCGCAGCGAGCGCGAAACTCAGCATGAGCGAGCTTTTGCCCATGGACGGCCGGGCTCCGAGGATCGTGAGGTTGCCCGGGTAGAAGCCGCCCGTCATTTCGTCGAAGTCGCTGAAACCGGTCGGCACGCCGAGGATGGGCTGACCCGTCTCGTTGAGGGCATCTACATCGAGGAAGAACTGCTTGGCGAGGCTCTTCACCGGCGCGAAGTACTTACCGAGGCGCGCCCGACCGACCTCGAAGACCCGCCGCTCCGCCTCGTCGACCATCTCCTCAGCGGAGAGTTCGGGGTGATGAACCAGTTGAACGATCCCGTGGCCGGCCTCGGAGAGTCGGCGCTGAGTAGATCGGTCGAGGACGATCTGCGCGTAGTAGAGAGCATTCGCCGCGCTCGGAACGCTTTCGGCGACCTGGATGAGGTATTCGATGCCGCCCACCATCTCGAGCGACTCGCGGACCGCCAGTTCGTTCTTGAGGGTGACGAGGTCGACCGCCTTCGTACTGAGCATGAGTTGGCGGATCGCCTTGAAGACTTCTCGGTGAGCAGGGTGGTAGAAGTCGTCCTCGGTGACGAGGCTGTGGACCTCCTCGCAGGCGCGCTCGGAGAGGAGCATGGCGCCCAGGGCACACATTTCGGCCTCTAGGCTATGCGGGGGCACATAGTCTTCGATCTCGGTTCGCATGGGAGCAGAGCCAGGGGCCCGGTCCCAGTTTCGGCCGCTCGAGGTCATTTCGTCCTAACTCCTCCATCCGATCCGGCGTCCCGGAAAGGCGTGCGCTCCGTCTTGGGACCAGGCTATGCACCTAGACGAAAATAGTATGCGGCGATGGGTGGGCATGGCGATCGGACGATGGCGTTTGTTATCCACAGATTGGTCTAATAGGTTTTCGTCTACATTGGTAGTATACATATAAATACTTTCCCAGCGCGGCACAAACCATCCGCGGGCTACCGGCGGAGTGGAGGTAGCGGGGGATGGTTCTTGCCCCCGGTTTTGGGCCGTCTTCTCGCGGCACGACCCATCCGCGGGCTACGGGGCTTGCGCCGTGGCTTCGAGAGGCGGGTTGTGGTACCCCTTCGGGGTGCTGCGATCGGGGCGGTCCGTCCGCCCCCGGGTCTTCGACCCGGGGCTATGGGGTCTGCGACGCCGTGGGCGTCGAAGATGCGACAGCCCGGGGTCGTAGACCCCGGGAAGGTAGACATGACGCAATCCGACCCCGTGAGGGGTTGCAAAATCCAGAAGCCCTCAAGACGGGTTCTGGCACCCTCCGGGGTGCGCATGTCGTCGCGGCCCGGTCCCCGGGTCTTCGACCGGGGGCTATGGGGTCTACGACCCCTTCGGGGTCTTGCGTGAGGTCAGGCCCGGGTCGCTGGCTCCTGGAGTCCACGCGCGAGCCGCCACGCGTCATCGACCGACCAAGCACCGGTGACCACCGATGCGGCCTCGCGCCGCCCGCCCGACGACCCGGCGCGCTCGGCGATCGCGCCGACTTCCGGCGGAACCTCGGCATCGGGATGCCAGCCCTCGAACTCCCGGCCCAAGAATCCGGTGTCGAAGTCGCCGGAGCGGAAAAGCGGATGGCGAAGGACGTCGAGCAGGTAGGGGACGTTCGTCGATACGCCGAGGATGTGGAAGTCCTCCATGGCGGCCTCCAGTCGATCCAAGGCCGTCTTTCGGTCCGGGCCGGTGGCGATCACCTTGGCGAGCAGGCTGTCGTAATAACGCGACACCTCGTCGCCGGGCTCGTATCCCGAATCGACGCGCACGCCCGGGCGCCTCGGCTCTATCCACGCGAGAATCGGGCCGATGCTCGGCAGAAAGCCGCGGGCCGGGTCTTCGGCGACGATGCGTGCCTCGACCGCGCACCCGACCGGGGTCGAGGGCAAGACTCGGGATACGAACGCAAGGTCCTCGCCGCCGGCGATCCGCAACTGGGCTTGCACCAAGTCCAAGCCGGTCACGGCCTCGGTGACCGGATGCTCCACCTGGAGGCGGGCGTTGACCTCCAAGAAATAGAAGTCGCCGGTTGCTTCGTCCAGCATGAACTCGACGGTCCCCGCGCTCTCGTATCCGGCGGCCTCGGCAAGCCGCACAGCGGCCGCCCGCATCGGTTCAGCGAGGTGGGGCAGTCGAGCGAAAGCGGGTGCCGGGGCTTCTTCGATCAGCTTCTGGTGGCGTCGCTGGATGCTGCATTCGCGCTCAAAGAGCGCCACCGCCGTCTCGTGAGCGGCGAGCACCTGCACCTCGACGTGGCGCGGCCGATCGATGAGTTTTTCGACCATCATCGCCCCGTCGCCGAAAGCCTTGAGCGCCTCGTCGGAGGCAATCGCGGCTTCATCCAGGAAGTCGTCCTCGTGCCGGACGATGCGCATGCCGCGACCGCCTCCACCTGCGCTCGCTTTCAGCATAACGGGGAAGCCGATTTCCTTGGCTGCCGTCAGCAGTGTTTCGGGGGACGCGCCGGGCTCGAAGAAGCCGGGAGTGATGGGTACGCCGCACTCGACGGCCAGACGTTTGGCATCGATCTTCGCGCCGAGCCGCCGCATCGCCTGGCCGCTCGGCCCCACGAATCGAATGCCAGCCTCGGCGCAGGCTTCCGAGAACTCGGCACGTTCCGAAAGGAAGCCGTAGCCCGGATGGATTGCATCGGCTCCGGACGCCCTGGCGGCCTCGAGGATCGCCTCGATCCGGAGGTAGCTTTGCCCGGGCTCGGCGGGCCCGATAGGGATGGCTTCGTCGGCGAGCCGGACATGCAGGGCGTCGCGGTCGGCCTCGCTATAAACGGCCACCGTGCGAATCCCCATCTCTTGGGCGGCGCGGAAGATGCGGACCGCGATCTCGCCTCGATTGGCGACGAGGAGCTTGCGGATCATCGCTCCACCACGAAAGAAGCCGATCGTTTCTCCAGAAAAGCAGAAACCCCTTCCCGTCCTTCGTCGGAGGCTCGCCGCAGAGCCAAGCGCTTCGCCGATTCGGGCAAGTCGGCGGGAGGATCGAGCACCATCTTCTTAGACTCGTCGACCGCCTCGGGCCCGTTCCTCAAGATGGCCGCGACTTTGGTTTCGACGGCTCCGCCGAGGCCCTCCAGCGGATGGACCTCGTGCACGAGCCCGATCGCTAGCGCCCGATCGGCATCGAAGGCCTCGGCGGTCACGTAGAGCGCGCGGGCATTGCCGGCCCCGATCTTAGGAATCACGAACTGCGAGATCGTTGCCGGAATCAGGCCGAGCTTCGCCTCGCTGAAGGAGAAGAGGGTGCCTCCGGCGGCGATGGCAATGTCCGCAGCCGCCACCAGGCCGCATCCGCCTCCGAAGGCTGCCCCGTGAACCTGGGCGATCACCGCGGCGCGGCAATGTGCGATCGCCTCGAAAAGCATGCCGAGCCGAATCGCGTCCTGAATGTTCTCGTCTTCGGTATAGGCGGCCGCACGGCGCATCCACTGGAGGTCTCCGCCGGCGCAGAACGCCTTTCCTTCGCCGCTCAGAACGACCACACGGATCTCGGGTGGCAGAGCCGCGAACTCATCGCTCAGTTCGGCGATGAGTTCGTCGTTGATCGCGTTTCGAACCTCGGGCCGATTCAGCTTAATCCGCTGGACGGGGCCATCCCTCTCGACGATGAGCATGGGGGCATTATGAACCAGCCGCGATGCCGCTTCCGGATCGGTAGACTACGCCGCAATGGTAACCCTCTTGGCGTGTCTGGTCCTGTCGGAGCCGACCTTTTCGGCGAGCCGCTTCGATCTTGGCGAGCGGCTCAAACAGTTTGACTCGGCCTGGCTCGCGACGAAGGATTCGGCGAAGCGCGAAGCCGCGGTCAAGGAAGTGTCGGCGGCGGTGACGAGTTTCTTCTCGGGTCGGTTCGGTCCGGCCTGCCGCGCTCTCGACAAGGGGACGGAAGCCCTCGTCGGGAAGGCCGATCCTGGACAGGCGGTGACGATCCGGTTTGCGACGCCGATCGTAGAACCGGGAGGTAAAGCCAAGCTGGAAGCGACCTGGGCCTACGACGGCGGCCACCCTACGACAATTCGCGTCGGAAGACTTGAGACTCGACTTTCGCCGGGTGAACCCGGGGTGATCGAGCTCGACGCAGGACCCCGAGAAGGGACGCTGGCCATCGAGGTCTGGGTGGGCCAAACGAAGCGGACGGCCCCGCTGTCGGTGGTCAAGGACTTCGATCGCAGGTTGGCCGCGCTCGACCAAGCCAAGGATCGGGTGGCTCGCGATCTCGCGGCCGGAATCAAAGACTCTCGCTCGGGAGGCGAAACGACCATGGCGATTGCCGAGGTCCTTCTTCTGGCCGAGAGGCTCGAACACGGCAAAGTCGAGCGCGAAGGCGTCCGGGAGGTTCGGTATGCAAGGCAGGGCTCGACGGTCCTTCGCGCGGCCTTTCCGGAGAAGCTGGCGAAACCCACCACGGTGGTCATCGCGCTCCATGGAGCGGGCGGATCGGAGAACCTGTTCTTCGAGGGCTACGGGGGCGGCCTTGCGGCAAAAGAGGCGACGCGTCGCGGCTGGGTCTTCCTCAGCCCCCGCGCGACATCCGCCGCCGCCGCCGATTCGCTGGCTTGGCTGAGAGAAGTGTGGAAACTCGACCCCAAGCGGATTTTCGTGATGGGTCACAGCATGGGCGGCGGACTCGCTCTGGGCAGCGGGGCGCTAAAACCGACCGCGCTCGCCCTCTTCGCGCCGGCGGCGGGATCCATTCCCGAAGACTTGGCTTCGACCCCGGTGTTCCTTGGCGTCGGAAAGCAAGAAATGGCGATGCTGGCCACCAGCGCCCAGAGGCTGCGCCCGAAAGTCACGGAGTTTCGCGAGTATTCGCCGTGCGAGCACCTGATGATCGTCGCCGACGGGCTGCCGGACGCCTATCGCTTCTTCGAGAAGCAAGGAGGGTAGTGCCGGAACGGTGGCGAAGCAACCCTGCGCGAAGGCTTTGGCGGCGACACGAGTACCGGCCACTCGCTTCCGTACACGGGTCGAAATGCTCGCCTTGCTCGAAGCGGCGAGAGAGGCCGTCGAGCGCGATCTCGATCGGCCTCTGGACCTCGCCACGCTAGGCCGCGAAATCGGGCTGTCGCCGTATCACCTGCAGCGCACGTTCCAAAGGGTCTTCGGCTCGACTCCCCATGCTCTCCGGCGCGAGCGGCGGCTGTTGCTGGCCGAGTCGCTCCTCGAAAGTGGACTGTCGATCGCCGAGGCTTCTGCCCGTGCCGGATTCGCGAGCCGGAGTTCCTTCGGAAGGCTCTTTCGGCAGCGATTCGGGTTGACGCCGAGCCAGGTCGGCCGACGGCGATGAGGCTCGCGAAGAAGCTGGTCGCCATCTTTCGGGTCTATGTGAAGGAGTGCTTCGCCTATCCGGCGGCCAGTGCGATCTGGGTGCTCGCCGATACCCAGACGGCGCTCGTGCTGCCGGCGGTATGGCTGGCCTCTGCAGGGTCCAGCGGTCTCGTGGGAGGGCTCGATCGGGACCAGCTCATCACGTACTACCTCTGCACGATGACGCTGTCTCAGTTCGTGATCTGCCACCTGATGTGGGACATCTCTTGGGATATGAAGGAGGGCTTCTTCAGCCCGCAATTGCTCCGGCCTTTGGGCTACTTTCGGATGACCCTCGCGAGAAACCTCTCGTGGCGGGTGGCGAAGCTGGCGCTCTTCCTGCCGGTGCTGCCGGTGGTTTGGCTTGCCTACGGTGGCATCCAGGGCTCCGCTTTGAACTTCGGTTGGGGCTTTTGGGTGGCTGTGATTCTCGCCCACTTCCTCTCGTTGCTTGCGGCGTTCGCTCTGGCGATGGTCGCCCTTTGGACGACCGAGTACATGAGCATTCTGCGGCTGTACTATGTTCCGGAACTGTTCCTTTCTGGGAGGGTGCTTCCGCTGGGGACACTCCCCGAATGGGCCCGGAGCATCGCCGATTCGCTCCACTTCTCGTACATGATCGCCTTTCCGACGAACGTGCTGCTCGGACGGCTCGATGATTCGGCGATCGGGCGCGGGATCGCCATTCAGCTCGCGTGGTGCGTGGCCTTCCTGATTCTGGGACGAATCCTGTTTCTGAAAGGGGTGCGGGTCTACAGCGGTCCCGGGATGTAGGGGCTCAGTCTTCGAGGGTCCGCGGCCAGTCGTCCTTGAGCAGGCGCGAGAGCGATCGATCCGCCAGCACTCGGCCTTCGTTCTGACAGATCGCGCAGTAGTTGGTCTCGTTCTCGGCATAGCGAATCCGCTGGACGGGCTTGTCGCAAACGGGGCATGGCTTTCCGAACTTCCCGTGTACCGCGAAGTCGGGTCGAAAGGCGGTTATCTCCCCCGGTCCGGGAAACCGGCCAGCGAACTGCATTCGGAGGCGCTCAGTCCAGTCCGTCAGCGTCGCTCGGGTGGCTTCCCAGAGTCGCTGCATCTGCTCTGCATCCAGGGTTCGGGTGAGCAGAAGCGGCGAGAGCCGTGCGGCATGGAGGATCTCGTCGGAGTAGGCGTTGCCGATCCCGGAAAGGCGGTTTGGCTGAGTCAGAGCCCGTTTGAGGGTCCGGTTTTCGGCGCGAAGAACCGCGGCGAACTCGTCAAGGGAAGCCTCCAGCGGCTCGATGCCGCCTGGGTCGTGTGATGCGAGGCACGATTCCCCGGCGACGACGTAGATCGAGGCGCGCTTGTGGCTGCTCGCTTCGGTCAGGATTAAGGTTCCGTCGTCGAAGTCGAAGCACGCGAGGCCGATCTTGCCGATCGGCTTCGAATTCGGTGGCTTCCACTGGAGCCGTCCAGCGATCATGAGGTGAATGACCAGCCAGCGGTCGCCTTCGAAGCCGATGACGATCCGCTTTCCAAGACGCCTCACCACCGAGACGCCCGAGCCGATGAGCGACTGGATCGGCGGGTCGACCGACCTCAGGACGAACGGAGACACGATGCGGAGGTCGAGGAGAGGGCACCCGGCGATTCGCTCGCGCAGCGCCTCGACGTAGATCGTCACGTCCGGGAGTTCGGGCACTGCGCGAGGTTACCGCTCTAGAAAGCGCGGTCAAGCCCGCGCACTCCACACGACAGCGCGGTCAAGCCCGCGCACTCCACACGAGCGCGGTCAAGCCCGCGCATTCCACACCCGACCTACGCCAGCGAACCGGTGCGAAATGCGTCGGGCTCACCCTGGACGAACTCGAAGCGTGGTATCGGGCCGGGACCGAAGTTGAGTTCGACGAGCGGACGGATGACCTGCTCGGTCATCACGGAATCGGCGATCTCTCGCCTGAGTGCATTCAGTTGAAGAAGCATGACCTGCAGGTGAACCTTGCCCAGCGCGAGTGAACCGACCCGCCGACCCTCGTCGGTGGTGAGGGTCTGTCCGAGAATCGAGCGGGCGATCTCGCGGTTGTGGAACTCGATCGCTTCCATGAAACCGGTCGAGCCGTCCTTTGTCCCGCCGAGCGTGTCGATCTCGATCTCGTTCGGAAACACGATGGCGGTATTGTCCTGGAGGTCGCGCAGCGAAGCGAGGATCGCGCCTTGCTCTTCCGCCCCGAGACCTCGCTGGTACTTGCCGAGAACGGTCGGCGAGGCGAACCGCTCGAGGTGTACTCGCCAGGCATTGAGCAGGGTCGACTTGGCCCGCCAGTGAGGATAGGCGCTGTCGAGGTCGCTACGGCCTTTCGAACGACCGTAGCCCGAGCGATAGGTGTAGAGCACGAACTTCCAGCGAGGCACCTCGGACGCTGATTCGCCGGGCAAGTGAAGGGTCAGGGTCGTTGGCGTTCCGAACGCGTCGACGCCGAGGCCGAACAGCGCCGGGTTCTTGGGCCGGATCGCTTTAAGCCAGAGCTTGTCGCCTTGCGATTCGAACACCAACTCGTGCACCGACCATCCCTTGGCAAAGGCGTCCATCGCGTGGTGAAGCACGCCGAGGGCTGAGCCCTCCATCCGCGCGAACGCCTCTTCGACGAAGCCGGTGCGGCGCCGCGATTCGGGCGAAGAATCGGGCACGACCAGTCGAAAGTCGGCGGCGAGGACGGCCAGCTTCTTGATGGTCAGGGCGGTTTGGATCATCGAGTCGCGCTCCATCTGGTCGTACACCGAGAAGGCGAGCGGGCCGGGCGGTGTGCCGGGGATTTCGAGGACGCGCCGCTCGACCGAAGTGATCTGCGGTGCGCTTTCGCGGGCCGCTGTGCGGCGACGGCGCCGGTCGAAAAACTTGAACATCGTGGCTGGGTCTCCTTAGTCGTCGGTGGGGAAGCGGCGGACTCCGGACAGGGCGATTCGCGCGCTATAGGGCGTCGGCAAGCCGCGTGCGGCGAGGGCCAGCGCCACCACGAGGTCGTCGTGGAATCCGGGAGCCGCCTCGAACCGGGGCGAGCCCGATGACCCGGGGCGGCACTCGAAGTGTTGCAGTTCGCGCATTAACTCGGGATCGGGCCTCATACGAAGGGCGCCCTGCTCGAACAGCCACGCCAGGCCATCGACAAGGGAGGCCTTTGACGGGCTGGTAAAGACGAGGCTCTCTAGCCGGTTCTGCGGCAGTGCTTCGCGGAGCAGGCCGGTCGCGACGTCGCCGGCGCCTGTCCCGTCGCAGGTCAACGAGGCACCTTTATAGCGGCTCACGATGGCCACGACGCGGGCGATCTGGTCGCGCCAAGGCACGTCCGACATGCGTGCGAGTTCAACGAGTTGGCACGACCGGCGATTCCCGGAAAGGACGGCGATCGCGGTGTAGTCGCGATACCGACCCCAGTCCACGCCGATCGAAAACGGAGGCTCGATCGGATCGGGCAAGGTCGCCACGAGGCAGCGATCGATGGCGTGGGTGGCGAAGACGCGACCCACGGAGTCGAGGAACTCGGCCAGGTATTCGACGCGAAACGCTCGGTCAGAGATGAGTTCCCTCTGCACTTCCAGGAAGCCCGGGGCGATGTACGGCGACTCCGAAGTGGGCGCGTGAGCGCTCCAAACGCCGTGCTCGCCGCGATCGCCCATCGAATGAAAGCGCCAGAAGTGGTTGTGGCCGTTCGGGGTCGAGATGAGGATCAGGCTGCCTGCGGTGGTGGCGAGCATCGGCATCGCGATCTCGGTGATGATGGCTTCGGGCAGAAAGGCGGCTTCATCGATGACGATGTCGGTGGCTTCGTTGCCCCGAAGCGCTCGGCCGAGGTGGCCCGATCGGGCCATCAAGCGGTGCTCGCCCAGCCGCAGATGGGGGTAGGGGGTGCGCCGAACCAACGAGTCCGACCCTAGGCCGAGGCCATCCAGCAGTTCGAGCACTCGGTCGAAGAGCAGCCTGGCTTGGTCCAAGGTCGGGGCGACGATCAGTTGGCGGCTCGAAGGGCGCTCGAGCATGGTCAGCACGACCTGAGCCGCGCAGGCATCGGTCTTGCCCCAGCGGCGTCCACAGGCGAGGACCTTGAACCTGGCATCGGCTTGAAGGAATCTCGCCTGGCCGGCATGGGGTCGCCACACCGATTCCAAGGGATCGAAGCGCTCGGGCACGTAAGGGAAGGCCGCGAGAGACGACTTCGTCAACCGGCCTAAGGAGGAGGCAGTGGCTGAACGCGGGAGTGGGCCAAGACCTTCTTGTTGGCGATCGGGTATTCTCCCTTCTTACCGCCCGGCTGTGGCCGTGGCGTGCGTCTCACAGGGGCTCTAAGATGGCAAAGATCTGTCAAGTCAGCGGTAAGAAAGGCAACAGCGCGATGCACTGTCGGCACCGGCACTCGGCGTGGAAATTTCGGGCGCCCCACAAGCCGCGCTTCCAGCAGCCGAATCTGCAGACGGTCACGATCAAGACTCCTAACGGAAAGGTGCGGCTCACAGTTGCCACGTCGGTCCTGAAAAGCTCCGAGTTCGCCGCGGTGGCGTGTGGCTTGAAGCCGATCCCGAAGGCCTGGCTGAAGAAGCCTTCCTACAACATCTAGGCTACGCCTGGCAGCCGTTCCAGCAGATCACGCAGGTCGGCCAGGACAAGCCGACCGGTTTGCGGTTGATTCCGATCGATGAGGAGCGCCTTCAGGCCTGCCGCACGCGCGCCCTGCAGGTCGTCCACCGGGTTGTCGCCGACGTGGAGAGTCTCCGCTGGTTCGGCACGAAGCCGACGCAAGGTCAGATCGAATATCTCGCGATCCGGCTTTTCGACGCCCTCCTCCAGCGAGGCGGTCACGGTGTCGAAGTACTCGGTCAGACCGAACATCGCGAGAACCCGATGGAGGCTCAAATCCCAGTTGCTCACGACTCCCAGGCGGTAGCCACGCTCCCGAAGGGCGTCGAGCGTCGGGCCGACGTCGTCGTAGACTCGAAAGACCTCGGAACCGGGGCCGAAGAGACGCTCCTCGGCCTCGGTGACGAGCGGTTCGACCCACTCGCGGCCTAGCCCGAGGGCGGTGACCCAGTCTTCGGTGAGTTGCCGCCAATGCGCGTCCGTGACCGCGGAGTCTCGGGATAGGTTGGCCCGACGAAAGTCGTCCCAACCGGCCGTGAGGAGGCGATGATACTGCGAGGCCGCCTCCAGGCGGTCGACCGGCATACCGATCGCTTCAGCCGAGTCGACGGCGAGGCGCGGCGGATTCCAGTCCACGTGAACCAGGGTCTGAGCACAGTCGAAGGTGACGACCCGAACTTCGGTCATGGCCGGTTCTTGATTCGCAAACTCGGCCGCATGCCGAGCGGGCACGGAATGGCCTCGGCGGTGAAGTAAAGATCAAGCCCCTGGGGTCCGTAGCAGATCGCCTCCCCCTGCGAGTAGAGAAGGGTGTAGGTCTTGGAGACCTCTGCAAGGGCCTGGGCGAGGCTTTGTCCGGCCGCGATTGGCCATTCGTAGGCCAAGAGGTAGGACCGAATGACGAGCTTGGAGCGGTCGATGGAGATGTCGCCGCCCGTCGCCAACCGACCGAGGGAAACCGGGCTCGAGAAGGTCACCGTCGCGATCCGCTGGAGCGTCGTCGGAATGCCCGGCGTAAGGGGCATCGGGAACCGGTACACCCCGCTCGCCCCGTTTGTTGCCTTGGTGGCAACAAACAGTTCGCCTGTCATCGGGTCCACTAGCAAGGTCTCCGCATTGTGAGATCCATCGGGATAGGCGAAGGGAAAGCGGGTGGCCGTAGCTGACAGAATCTGACCACTCGCTGCGGGATCGAGAGCCGGTTCTTCGATTCGGTACACGGCCAAGTCGTTTCGAGAGAGCGAATTGTTGCCGATATCGCCGATCCAAATTGCGTGGCCGGGACCGCAGGCGACATCTTCCCAATCGATGTTCGGTGCACCGAGAACGTCGACGCGGGCGATCGACCGACCTAACCGGTCGGTGGCGTAGATCATCGGCGGATTCCCCGAGTCGTTGTGGGTCCACAGGAGGCCAGGATAGCGGCGGCTCGCCGCCAGGCCCGAACTCTCGCGCACCTCGGTGCCGGCCAGCGATCCCAGGTCGATCGCAGGCCCATAAGACGCGAGCGCGGAGATGGGGCTGAGAATCAGGGTCGTGAAGAGATGGGCTCGCACGAGGACATTGTATCGCAGGTTCGAAACGGGGGACGATCTCCGGCGTCCGAACCTATCGAGGTGATGAAAATGAATCTTCGTGCCTTCAGGCTGCGCTCCGTAGTGGCCGCCGCTGCAGCCATGAGCGCTGTTGCCGTCTACGCCGACGATGGCTGGTTTCAGATTGATTTCGGTCGAGGGGGCGTTTCGGTTGGATTTGGGAACCGCAATCTCGGCGTGAGACTGGACTTTGCCGATAGGGGTCGAAATCGGCGTTGTGATGACAACCGGTTCGACCGATACGGCAGGTACCACGATCCCCGGATGGATCGACTTCGCCGGTACGAGCGATACGACGGCTACAAGCGGGTCGATCTCTTCGACCGGTCCTACCGGATCGACTCCGGCACGCGGCCGATGGGCCGTGGCAGGTATTTCTGACCGTTTGAAGCGCTCCAGCCCCGCAAAAAGCCCCTGTGTTCAGCTAAACCCGGTAATTGTCGCGGCATCCCCTTGCGAATTCGAGCAGGAATCGTGCTATCCTAATCTCAGTCTGTTTCATCGGCCTTCTAATGACCTACATTTAGAAGAGAGGAAGTACTACATGAAGAAATTCCTATTTCTCGCGTCCCTGATCGGTGTGGTGGGATCAGCGCAAGCCGTCAACTTTTCGTTGGTGGATGGGAACTCGGTTGTGGATGGGGACGATAGCGTCCTCCTTTTCAACTGGTTCACCGATGGCGTCGATCACCTGTTCAACCAGGACTACTACTACCGGATCGGGCTGAACCCCGAAGCCCAGATTTCTACTCTCGGCGCCCCGGTGGTCAATCAGCTCGCGGCCAACATCGTCAATGTGTCGTTCTCAAACGCCATGGTGCGTTTCGACTGCACCTTCACCCTGATCGGCGGCGCGCCGGGCAGCGGAACGTCCGATATCGGCGAAATCGTTCGGGTTCAGAACCTGACCGACCAGCCTCTCGACTTCCACCTGTTCGAGTACGACGACTTCGATCTGAACGAGACGTCGGGCGGCGATAGCGCTGCTCTACTGAACGGTTCCACGATCATGCAGTGGGAGAACCTGACGACCGCCATGGTCGGTACGGTTCCTCCGTTCGATCGATGGGAGATCGACTTCTTCCCGAACATCCTTGCCAAGCTGACGGACGGCGTGGCCGACGACCTGTCGAACACGACTTCCCCGTTCGGTCCTGGCGACGTGACGTTCGCGATGCAGTGGAATCGAACGATCGCTCCGCGCGGTACGTTCCTGATGTCGAAGAACAAGAGAATCGAAGTCGTTCCCGAGCCGGCCACCTTGGCCGCCCTCGGCCTCGGCCTCGCGGCTCTGGCTCGCCGACGCCGCAGCAAGTAAGCGCTTCCGCGCCGAAAGCGAAGAATCCGCCTCCCGCAACAGCGGGGGGCGGATTTTCTTTGTTCAGGGTTCGCTGCGCCAGATCGACCACGCGCCCCGGAGTACCCCGGCAGCTCGCGCTTGTGGCATCGTCAGGTACGGTCAGGTTCAATTCGGTGCTGGGGCGACGCACCTGAATGTTCCCGGTCTTGCCTCAACTTTGGCGAGCGTCGTCCACGTACTTCGTGGAAACTGTGATATCATATCGGCAAGTCTGTTTGAAACTCGTCCTTCTCAGCAGAAGGAGTTACACCTGATGAAAAGAATCATTGCTCTTCTCGGTCTCGTATCGCTCGTGGGAGTCGCGCAGGCTGTCAACTTCACCCTCACCGACGGAAATGCCGTCGTCGACGGAGACGACAGCATCCTGCTCTACAACTGGTTCACCGACGGCGTCGACGACCTCTTCAATCAAGACTACTACTACCGGATCGGCTTGAACCCCGAAGCCCAGGTTTCGACGCTTGGCAATCCGGTCGTCAATCAGATCGCCGCCAACATCGTGAACGTCTCGTTTTCGAACGCAATGGTCCGATTCGATGTGACCTTCACGCTTATCGGCGGCGCGCCGGCAAGCGGAACGTCGGACATTGGTGAAATCGTCCGGGTGCAGAATCTGACCGCCCAGCCGCTAGACTTCCACCTGTTCGAATACGACGACTTCGATCTGAACGCGACGGCGGGCGGCGACAGCGCCGCTCTCCTGAACTCGTCCACGATCATGCAGTGGGAAAACCTAACGACGGCCATGGTCGGTACGGTTCCTCCGTTCGATCGCTGGGAGATCGACTTCTTCCCGAACATCCTCGCCAAGCTCACGGACGGCGTGGCCGACGACCTGTCCAATATGACCTCCCCGTTCGGCCCGGGCGACGCGACCTTCGCCATGCAGTGGAATCGGACGATCGTTCCCAACGGCACGTTCATCATGTCGAAGAACAAGAGAATCGAAGTAGTTCCCGAGCCGGCCACCCTCGCGGCCCTGGGCCTCGGCCTCGCCGCTCTGGCCCGCAGACGTCGTAAGTAGGCTTCAGGTCTGATCAACCTGTTATGGTATGCCCTCGTCGGATTCCGACGGGGGCTCCCTTTCTGTCTCGGGATCGAGTGGCTCGAATTCGTACACGTAGAGCCGCCGGCCGCCCTCGATTTCGATCACGCGTCGAACGTAGCGGAGGGGATCGTTCACGACCGACCTGCCTCCAGTGCGATCGCCGCTGCTCCGAGCAAGCCGGCATCGTCGATGCGCTCGGCGGCGGTAATCGTCGCGTCGGCGAAGAGAGAAGGGATCGCGACGTCACGCGCGGCCAGCCGGGCTGGCCCGATGAGGGGCTCTCCCGCCTTGGCGATCTGGCCGCCGATGGCGACGACGTCGGGCGCGAACACGTTAATGAAGTTCCCGATACCAATCCCGAGGTACGTCCCGACTTCGCGGAACACTTCGCTGGCAACCTCGTCGCCTTGATCGGCGGCTTGCGCGAGAAGGCGAGGCGTGATCGCGGCGACATCGCCTCCAGCCAAATCGAGGGCCTGCGAAGGGCGTCCCCGCTGCACCTTATAGACGGCTCGACGGATGATGGAGTCGCGCTGACAGTAGGCTTCCAGGGTTCCGTAGGTGCCGGCATTGCAGTCGAGCCCGCCGGCCAAGACAACGGTATGCCCCAGTTCTGCGCCGCCCCCGTTTCCGCCGATGAGGAGGAGCGGTCCGCTCGCGCGTCCTTGCACGGCGGCCGGCGCAAGCACGACGCCTCCACCGATGCCGGTGCCTACGGTCAGCAGGACCAGACACTTGGCGCGATCGCGGCCCACCCCGAAACGATACTCGCCGAGGGCGGCCAGGTTCGCGTCGTTGCCAACTACGATCGGGAGACCGATGCGATCCGACAGCAGCTTCCGGATGGGGACTTCTCGCCAGCACTCGAAGACCTCGCCACGATACTGCCCAAAGTTCGGGGCCCAGACGATCACGCCTCGGTGGTCGTCGATGTGGCCCGGGATCGCGATGCCGACCGACGCAGGGGGAGTCGACGCCGAGCGGATGGCTTCTTCGATGGTCGAGGCGAGGGCGTCGACGATGGGTTCGAGACCCTCTTGGGCGCGCGACGCTTGCTCGATCCGCTGACCGGCGATGTTGCCGGACGCGTCGATCGCGGCCGCGCGCACGTTCGTCCCACCGAGATCGACCCCGATCACGCTGACCATCGACACGAGGCAGAGTATGCCCGATCGGTTGGGCTCATAATCGAGCGATGGAGATTGCTCTCCTCGTCGTCGCCGTCCTCATCGCGCTGATCTGCGCCATCGCCATGATGGCCCTAGCCAAACAGGTTCGTGCCCTCACCGCGCAGATCGAGTCGCTGGAGGGGCAGGTGGTTCGCCTGACCGAGCAGGTGCAGGAGCAGGAATCCCGGTTGGAGTCGCTCGATCGCGAGCCGGCGTCTTCCGGGATCGTTCCCCTCGTCTCGTCGCTCTCGAAGTCCGACGGAAAAAGCGCGTTTCCGGCACTAGCCCTACTCGGAATCCGCCTACTTGCGGCATACTTACAGCGGAGGCGCGCGAAAGCGCCCGAATCATCGATTTAAGGAGGCTGAAACATGGCTGATTCCGACGATAAGAATGTGTTGGTCTATTTGCTGGCCGGATTTGGACTGGGCGCGCTAATTGGCGCCGCGGCTGGATTGCTGTTTGCTCCCAAGCCGGGCAGCGAGTTACGCGGCGACATCTCGGGCAAGGTGAAGGAACTCAAGGACAAGACCGGGAACTGGATCGCCGAGCAGAAAGCGAAACGACAGGGCGCCCTCGCCGGCGCCGATGATGCGGGAGCGTAACCCGCCGTAGTATTCGGAGGGCCGGACAAGTCCGGCCCCTCCGACATGACTCAGCGAGTTCTTTGCTGGATCAGGCGGGATCTCCGCCTGCACGACCACACCGCCCTCGCGATGGCAACCGCCGAAGCCCGGCAGGTGGCGGTCGTTTTCGTCTTCGACACGACGATCCTGGATGCGCTGCCCGACCGCGACGATCGGCGGGTCTCGTTCATCTATCGCGCCCTTTGCGAACTCGACGAGTCGCTGAGGGCTCGCGGGTCCAGGCTGATCGTCCTTCATGGCGACCCGGTCCGCGAAATCCCGAGCTTGGCCGATCGGCTCGACGTCCAGGCGGTGTATGCGGCTCGAGACTACGAGCCCTACGCCATTCGCCGCGACGAAGCAGTGGCAAGGAGCCTCTCTGAGCGGGGCCGCCAATTCAGACTGGCGAAGGATCAGGTCATCTTCGAGGCACTGGAGGTCGCCACCCGCCATGGAGCGGCTTACGGCGTCTACACGCCCTATCGTAAGGCTTGGCGCGAACGGCTGGCTCCGAGTGACTTGGCGTCGCGTGAGCCGGACCTTGCGCGCCTGTGGCCCGCAGACGACGCTTGGCCGGCGATGCCGAATCTGAACGCGTTGGGCTTCCAGGAGGTACCGATTTGGCTGGGTGCTGGGGAACGAGCGGCGATGGCTCGGCTGAACGAGTTCGAGGAGAGGATGGCGAGTTATGCCGAGGAAAGGGGTTTTCCAGCGCTCTCCGCCACGTCGGGCCTCTCCGCACATCTGCGGTTCGGCACGGTCTCTGTGCGCGAGTGCTTTCGACGGGCGCTCGCTCGCGAAGGCGACGGACCCCGAGTCTGGGCCGACGAGTTGATTTGGCGTGAGTTCTATCAGATGATCCTGGCCACCCGACCGGATGTGGTCGAGCATGCCTTCAAGCCCGACTTCGACCGGATCGCGTGGCCGGGGACCGACTCGGAGTTCGATGCGTGGCGAGAGGGGCGCACCGGCTATCCCCTGGTGGACGGGGCCATGCGTTGCCTCAAGGCGACAGGATGGATGCATAACCGGCTTCGCATGGTCTGTGCCTCCTTTCTCGTCAAGGACCTGCTGGTCGATTGGCGAAAGGGGGAAGCCCATTTCGCGCGGTACCTGCTCGACTATGACCTTGCTCAGAACAACGGCGGATGGCAGTGGTGTGCGAGCACCGGCGCCGACGCTCAGCCACACTTTCGGATCTTCAACCCGGTTCTGCAGTCTCGCAAGTTCGATCCTGACGGCCGATTCATCTGCGAATGGTGCCCCGAACTCGCCGGTTTCGAAGCCCACGCGATTCACTGGCCCGCAGACGCCGGACCCCTGGAACAGATCGCAGCAGGATGTCGGATCGGCGCGGACTATCCGTCGCCGATCGTCGATCATTCGGAGCGCCGGCGGATCGCGCTGGATCTGCTCGCCTCTGCGACAAGAGGCTAGGAGAGATACCTCTCGCCGTCCTCGGGCGGCAGGATCGGATCGACTCGCAAGAGATTCAAGAAGAGGCCGGTGGGGAAGGCGGCGAGGATGGACATGAGCAGCGTCGCCAGCCAGCCCGTGACGTTTCCGACCTGAGCCGCGTAAACTTCGCCCTCGGACACTTCGAGCACGACCTTTCGCCGGGCCCAGGTGTTGTCGAATTCAATCTCATGCTGACCGGGGGTCAAGTCGATATCGATCACGTTGCCGTAATTGAGGGAGGCCACTTGTCGCCCGTCCACACGCACCAGGATGAAGCGACTTCGGACATCGCGATCGGCGTTTCGTTCGACGTGGAGGCGGGCCGCCATCGGTCTCTTCCTACTATCGCAAATTCGGCACTGTTCGCGCGTAGGTTCTCTCGATGATTCGGGCGATCGGGATCGACATCGTGGACGTGCGCCGGATCGAGCAGGCGATGCGGCGCCCGGGCTTCCTGGAGCGGATTCTCACCCAGCGAGAGCAGGCATACTGCAACACCCCACAGCGAGTCGCCGGGCGCTGGGCGGCCAAGGAGGCGGCGATGAAGTGCCTTCCGAGCAGTGCGGCCTTTCGGCAAATCGAAGTGCTCGTCGGCGAACGTGGAGAGCCGGTTCTGAGCCTCGAACCTGGCCTTTCGCCACCAGGAGGGCGGTGGCTCGTCACGATCAGCCACGAGCGAGGCTATGCCGCCGCGGTCGTGATCCTGGAGACCGTTGAACCTTAAGTCCTTCTAGTTCGAGCCTACTGTGTATAATGCGAACGGCCTAGAATAAGGCTAACGGAGAAAGAATGAAGCGGTTTTTTGCCTGGCTGCGTGCCCTTTTCAATCGCGGGATGGATAAGCTCGAGGATCCCGAGATCATGCTCGACCAGGCTCGGCGGGACATGCAGCAAGCGCTCACCGCCAACCGCGAGAAAGCGGTGCAAGCCATCGCCCAAAAGAACCGACTCCAGGGCATGCTCGACGAGCAAGAGCGGAAGGCTCAGCAGATGGAGCAGCAAGCGGTCACCGCCCTCAAACAGGGGAATCGTGATCTCGCCCGCCAGTTCCTCCGGGAGAAGGCGACGACCGACCAGACGATCGAGACCTTGCGTGGCACGCTCGCCCAGGCGGTCGAGACGGTCGAGGCGGTGAAGATCGCCATCAAGCGCCAAGAAGAGGAAACTCGGCGCAAGACGGCCGAAGCCCTCGCCATGAAGGCGCAGTGGAAGCAGGCCCAAATCCAGTCCAGCATCAGCAAGGCCCTCGAGGGTCTGACGTTCGAAAGCGAATACGAAGGTTCTTTCGCCGCGGCTCGCGACAAGATCAAGGACAAGCAGGCCGAAGCCTCCGCCCGCCAGGAAATGATGGCGAGCAGCCTCACCGGCAAGATGATGCAGATGGAAGACACGGCGATGGACTACGCCGCCGACGAAGAACTGAGGAAACTGGAGGAGCGGCTCGGCCTCGGCACGGCGCCGGTCACCGAAGGCACCGAACTCAAGACCGATACGGTCGCGGATGTGGATTCAGAACTCGCCGAACTCGAGAAACGAATTCAAGGCACCCAGGGCAGTTGAACCCCCGGCGGGAGGGCCCACGATCCTCGTACAGCCTGCCCTTCGAGCGCACTCTTCAGGAGATGCTTGAAGCGTTGATCGCTGATCTCGTACGCGCCTAAAGAGGCAAGATGTGGGTTCATGACTTGGGCGTCGAAGAGGGTGATACCCATGTCTCGACTGCGGTGGATCATCGCCCATAGCGCCACCTTGCTGGCGTTGGTCGCTCGGTGGAACATCGATTCGGCGGCAAGATAGCCACCGAAGTTGACGCCGTACACTCCTCCGACCAGTTCGCCATCGAGCCGGCACTCGGCGCAGTGTGCCCAGCCTTCATAGAAGGCGAGGGTGTACGCCCTCACGAAGTCCTCGCTGAGCCAATTGTCGCTCGGCCGGAAACAGCCACGAATCACGGCCTCGAAGTCGGTGTCGAACGAAATCTCGAACCGATTCGAGCGAATGACGCGCCGTAGGGAGCGCGAGACGTGAATGCCCTCGATCGGGAACAGGGCGCGTCGGAGCGGCCGAAACCAGCCGATGTCGCCGTCGTCCATCGTCATCGGAAACAGCCCCTCGCTATATCCCAGCCGGAGGACGTGCGGCGTCAATTCTTCGCCGGTCATGCGCCCTTCTGCCACTCGGCAACATAGAAGAACGGAACTCGGAGATTTTGGGCCAACCCTGGAGCGGCACGAATGGCCTGCCGGCTCGGCGCGGGTTCTTCGAACCGGCGCAGGATCATTCCAGCACCCAAGAACGCCTCGAAATAGGCTGACAAGGGCCGGTGGTAGTTCACGATGTCGAGTCCGCGCCAGGCGATGCGCTCCCCTCGCTCCTCGAGGTAGTCGTCAACGGGGTAGTGAAGGTATTCGCCGTTCGTCCCTTTGTGCCACCCGGTCATTCGGGCGGTGACGAAGGGGTTGAGATTGGCGACGACGAGGCGCCCCTGCGGACGGAGGATGCGGGCCATCTCGGCGATCGCCTCTCGGTATCCTTCGATATCGACGAGCGTGACGTAGGTGACCACGAGGTCGGTCTCGCCGCTCACGAGGGGAATCTCCTCCGCCCGAGCGAGGACGTAGCGCGGCGATCCGGCCTTGCGGGAGGCGACCCGGATCAAGCCTCGGGTGGGATCGATGCCGATCACGCTGGCGCCGCGCTTAGCCAGCATCCGGGCAAACCGACCCTCTCCGCACCCGATGTCGGCCACTCTCGCGCCATGGACGTCGCCGCAAACCCTGAGCATGACGGGGTCGAGGAGCAGGTCGCGGTTCTTGTCCCCTTCCTCGACGAAGGCAGCCCATGCATCGGCCGAGTCTTCCCAAAGGTCTTGAGGCTTCACGGCTCCCATTTTAGGCCGGAAGGAGGTCGATCGGCGAATAGGCGACGCCCCGGGCAAAGAGATCGGCGAACGTCGATTCACCCAAGTGGGAGCGCGCGGCTCCAGTCAGCCGGTCTTGAGCGGCAATCTGAGCCGGCGTCATCTGGAGAGCCAGAGATTCGCGCTGCGAGTCGAAGCAGCCGAGCAGGGTGGCGAGTTCGCCCCAACGTTCATCGTAGGCCAAGAACTCAGCCCAGGATTCGAGCGCGAAGGCATTCGCGAGGGGTTCGCTCGCCCGTCGACGCAACTCGGACGACTGCCGAAAGATCGCTTCACCCGTGTCTCGCTCTCCCAACTTGAGGGTCGCCTCCCCGAGGCTTGCCAATGTCCACGCTTGCATTCTCTCGTTTCCGATCGAGTCGAACAGCTCCAGCGCGAGCCGGTAGAGTTCGATAGCGTCGGTGTGTTCACCGTGGTCGGCGAGCATCAGACCGAGGTTGTAAAGCGAGAGGGCCTCGCCTTCGGGATCGCTCACTCGCCGAAAGACGGCCCTCGATTCCTCGTAGACGAGCCGGGCTTCTTCGTCCCGCCCGGTATAGCGCTCGAGATTCCCCAAGTTCAGGAGCATCGTTCCGTAGGCGTAGCTCGGCCCTCCTGGCCGAAAGAGGTCCAGCGCTTCGGCATAGCACTTCCTCGCCGCGTCGAATTCGCCCACGTTGTTCAGCAGCATCCCAAGATTGTTGAGAGTGCGCCCGACCGCATCCTCGTCCCCTATGGTGCGGCGGAGCTCGAGGGCGCGGACCAGATGGCTCCTCGCGCGGTCGGTATCGCCGCGGAAAGTCGCCAGGACGCCAGCCGCGCTGCGGACCGCCGCAAGCTGCCGGGGATCTCCCGAATCATCTCCACTGGCCTTCTCCAAGAAGGTGAGACCCTCGAGTGAGAGGCCCTTGCGGGACCAGTACTTCCACACGGAAACGCAAATGGCTCGGGCCGTCCGGCAGCATTCTGGATCGGCCTTTCGCGCAAGGAGGTAGTCCACCGCTCCGCGGACGTTATCACGCTCTCGCTCGATCAAGTCCATCCATTCCGCCTGGTGGGGACCACTCAGCCCCTCTTCTGCCTCCGCAAGCAGGGTAGCGATATGGAGCGCATGGCGTCTCGATACGGCCTCGAGTTCACTAGCTGACGCGAGGCGATCGCGCCCGTAGTTTCGAACGGATTCGAGTAGGCCGTATCGCCCATTCTCATACAAAACGAGCGACTTTTCGACCAGCGAGCCGAGCAGATCGACAATCTCGCCTCGATGCAGGTCGGGCTGGTTCGGCACGTCATAGAATATGGCAGGTTCCCATCCGCGCGCGAGAACCCTGCGATCGAGGCTCGTTGGTGCCATAATCTTGGGGAAAAGTTGCGCATAACTCGTGCAACACGCTCATGGATGAGGCGTCGAACTGATGAAAGGCTGGATGAAGAAGATCTTTTTCGTACTTCTGGGGATTGTCGTGCTAATCGGCGCGGCGCTCTCGGTGATGGCGGCTCGGTATGAGCCGGTTTTCCGCCCGAACCTCAAGATCGGTCCGGTCGAGGTGGGCGGGCTGACTCCCGCTCAGGCATCGATCAAACTTCGACAGTGGTGGGAATCCGAGCGCATCCGGACGATCGCCCTCGATCATCCCGGGCTCGCGGCCCGGCCACCCCGGATGAGTTTGACGTCCCTCGGACTGGGGATCGACGACCAGGCGAGCATCGCCCAGATTCCCTTGGAGGAATTCTGGGATCGGGTCCAACGCAACGTGGGGCTCGAGAATGCTCCAGAGAAGACCTTCGACCTGGTTTACACCTACGATCCCTCGCGCTTATCGCCTCTAGCGAAGTTCGTCCGAGAAAACAGCGGTAAGCCATCGCCGGCCCAGGTGAAGTTCGACTTCAAGACTCAAGCGATTACTCGCGTTCCGGAAAAGTCCACGTTAACGCTCGAAACTTCTCGAATGCGCGCTCTCGTTTTCGAGGCGCTGGAGCAGGGTTCGAACGAGATCGAACTGCCCCTCACCGAGACTCGGAAGCGATTGCCCGACGAGGATCTCGCGAAGGTAGCAACGGTGCAGTCGATCTTCTCGACCCGGTTTCCGACGGGAAAGGTCAGTCGCTGCGCGAACATTAAGTTGGCGGCCTCGAAAATCAACGGGACGATTCTGGCGCCCGGTGAAGAGTTCAGTTTCAATGGAGTTGTAGGGAGGCGAACAACGGCTGCGGGTTTCAAGGTCGCCGGCGTTTACAAGAACGGCAAGCACGATACGGACGTTGGTGGTGGGATCTGCCAAGTAAGTACGACTCTCTACAACGCGGTGGTCCGCAGCGACTTAGCAATCAAGAAACGCTCCAACCATTCGCTCCCCATCACTTACGTACCTCTCGGCCAGGATGCGACGGTCGATTACGATTCACACGACCTTGTTTTTCAGAATACGCTCGATCATCCGATCGCGATCTTCAGCCTTTATGAGCCCGGTAAACTCACATTCGCCATTCTCGGCCAGAGGTTGCCTTACACGATAAAGCTCGAATCGGCTCGGCTGAGGTCGTGGGCCAACGGCACGAAGTATGTGCACGACGGCTCGCTCCCTCCTGGCAAACAGAAGGTCATCGAGAGGGGTGGCGGTGGCAGCGCATATGTCACCTACAAGATCACGATGCAGGATGGCAAGGTATTGAGCAGAGAAAAGCTGAATCAAAGCTACTATCGAGGCGGCCCCCGCATCGTCGCGATCAACAAATCGCCAACACCGAAAGCGCCGGCAACTACGCCGAATGCGACACCGGGCGTGCCTGTTCCCAAGCCCGCGACAGCGGGCGCTCCTCAGCCCGGCACACCGCCGTCTGCAAGCGGCTAGCCGGACTGGGAAGGGGAAGGGCGCCTCTAGGAGCCGAGCGCCATTTTCAAGTCTTTGCGGAGGAGCGCCCGCGCCCGGAACAGCCAACTCTTGATGGTGCCCTCGGGCTTGTTCAGCTCCGTGGCGATTTCGCACACTTCCATGTGGCGGAAATGCCGCATAAAGATGATGGTCCGATACCGGAGCGGCAACCGCGCGACGGCGGCGCGGACGACTTCGCCATCGAATCCGGCTTCGGCGTCGATCGCCGCGCTCTGCGACGGATCGGACAACGAGTGTTCGTGCTGGTCCAGACAATCGACGCCTTGGCGACGATTGCGAAGAATGTCCACGCAGCAATTGGAGCAGATGCGCATGAGCCATGGCAGAACCGGTCGGCCCCGCTGGAAGGAGTGAATCGCCCGGAAAGCCTTTACGAGCGCTTCTTGAACGGCGTCGTTCGCGTCTTCCGGATCGCGAAGCATTCTCAATGCCATATGACGCAACGACTCTCGGTGAGCGTCGGCCAGTAGCTCGAAGGCAACGGTTTCGCCCGCTTGGGCCCTCTGGACCAGGTGAGTTTCCCAGTCCGTCAAACGATGAACCTGCATGTGTTTCGACCTCACAACCCCAAGACGCTCTTATTCTAGGCCGGAAGAATCAAGGGCTTGGGTCTAATGTCCCATTCGAGCGATCCCGACAATGCTTGAGCGGGTCCATGCCGGTAAGGCTGCTGATCCCAAGACCAATGCCAACCCGGAACAAATCCTATATGTGGGCGCGCAAGTTCATTCACGAGCTTCTCGTGGCGGGACCCTTCCTGCTGCTCGCGGTCATTGCGATCAATGCCAGGACGCGCTTTGACCCATGGGTGCCTCCCGCGAACTCGCCCGAGGTCGAATCGAGGCTGGACGTTTTCGTCGAGCCGATGCGGGAGATTCGGCGCTTGGGCTGGCATGCCGACCGCCTGGACGCGAAGCTGGCACGGAAGGCGGCGGCCGTCTGGCTCGAGGCGGATGCGAAAGGTCAGATTCGCGATCTGCCGCCGGCCACGCTCGACGAGACGATGCGGGACGGCGTCAAGGGCCAGATCGTCACGACACGCAACGCGATCGCGCAGCGGCTGCTGGAACTCGCCGAATCCGCTCAGGAGTCCGGCGAGTCTCTGCAATCGGCCGACGACGCCCTGCTGGCCTACCGGGTGGCAGGTACGATGCAGTACTCCGACTTCACGACGGTCTACGACACGATTCGGGCGCAGGTGCGGGCGATGAAAATGCTGCACGCCTGCGCTGAACGGCTCGATTCCGCCCGCCGACGGGCTATCGTAGCGGCAGTCGAGGAGAAGCGTGACGCGACCGCAGACCTCAACAAGATTCTGCGGCACATGCGGCGTCTCTACGACGAGCACGCGTTGCGCTCCGGGGTGCACCGGCTTTCGATCGAGGACACGCAGCAGTTTGCAACGTTCGGCCAGACGATCCAGCGAGAATGCGACGCTCAGAACCTCCAGGTCGTCCGCAAGCTGATCGTAGCGAGCCACGGCGAGATGCCGCGGATTCTCTCGGTGGCGAAACTGGCCTGGCAGTCGGTCGCGCGTCGGAGGGAAGCCGCGAAAGAACTGGTCGCGGCGATCAGGGACGTGCGGACTGTCGCCAGCGCTCCATAGGGCGGACAAGAGGTCGCGCTCCCTTGAAGCAGAGGGTAACTCTACCGTTAGAATTACCTGAATCGGCCCATGCCAGAGCCCTAGGGGAGGGCCAGAATCTATAATCTGACCGTCATCGATTCGCGTTTCGGCGCGCCCGGCTGGGCGAGCCGCTGTGACTATGCTAGGAGAGACCCTATGACCAAAATCAACAAGACCTTCGTGGCGGCCTTGGCCGCAGTTTCGGCTGGATCGGCGTTCGCCAATCCCCTGACGCCGGGCAACCTCGTCGTTCTTCAAATGGGCGCTGACGGCGGCACCGCCTTGACCAGCGCCGGAACACCCGTGCGGATCAAGGAATTCGACATGATGGGAGGCCTTGTGCAGACCATCGTCGTGAACGATACTGGTGCTGGCGCCAAGCTGGTAATGAGCGGCACTGCCACATCGGAAGGGTACTTCCAGTATGGCGGCGGCTTCTTCGCATTCACTGGCTATAACGCCGTGGCCGGGGCCCAAGGTGGCGCCGGTGTCGGTGGGAGCGGTGCCGGCACGACGATCACGAACTCCTCCGGCGCCTTTTACCCGCGCGTCATCGGATTGCTCGATGTCGCGGGCAACATCGACCTCAGTACACAGCTGACGGATTCGTACACTCAGAGCAACATCCGGTGCGCGGTCTCGCCCAACGGAACAGACATCTATACTGCCGGCACCGGCGGTACTGGCCAAGGAGCCACCGCCGGGGTCCGGCATACGACGGTCGGCGCCTCGACGGCAACCCAGCTCAGTGCCGACGTGACCAACATTCGACTGGTGCAGGTCTCGGGCGGCCAGCTGTACGCTTCTTCCCAGTCAGGTGCCTTTCTTGGTGTCTACTCGGTCGGAACCGGCCTTCCGACCACCGGCGGCAATAGCTGCGTCCTGCTCCCGGGCTTCCCGGACGTAGGCGGCACCGGTAACTCTTCGACTTACGACTTCGAGTTCGTCGGCTCCGACGTACTGTACACCTGCGACGATCGATCGATGGCCAACGGCGGCGGTTTGATCAAGTGGGTGAACGTGGGTGGCACGTGGACGATCGCCTATCGGTTGACCTCGGGTTTGGGTACTTTCGGCACTCGCAGCGTTTGCCGAGTTGGCGGACCCGACACGGCGCCGATCCTCGCGGTCGTCACCGGTGAAGGATCCGGCGGCACTACCCGGGTCATGGTGATCACGGATAGCGGTAGCGGATTGGATTCGTTCGCGCTGATCGCCACCTCGCCGGCGAACACATCGTTCCGAGGCGTCGAAGTCGTTCCCAGCACGGGTCCTACGCCGACCATCAGCGGCAACGTCGAACTCGAAGCCTGGGAGGGCTCCATCACTGCACCGCAGATGACGTTCGAGATCATGAGCGGCGCGACCGTGATCGACACCGAGATGCTTCAGCTCGACCTGTCGAGCAACTACTCGTTTACGACGACGGCTGCTCCGGGCGTCTACGACATTTACTGCAAGGGATCGCATTGGCTGCGCCGCAAGGTAGGCAACGTGACGATCACCGGCTCCGGCGCTTCCGGCGTGAACTTCATGCTGCTGAACGGCGACCTGGACGAGGACAACGAGATCACGATCGGCGACTATTCGATCATGTCGGCCAACTTCGGCACCGCCGGCCCGGATGGTGACGTGAATGGCGATGGCGAGGTCTCGATCGGCGACTTCGCGATCATCTCCGCGAACTTCGGTCTCGTCGGCGACTAACCGCCACTTGAGCGACCCTCTCTTTCGTCTAAGGAGGGGGTCGCGGATGGCACGCGTCGCGGGAAGGCAGTCTTGGACCGGGGGCACGAACCATCCCCCGGCCACCTCCTCCATTGCGGGTAGCCCGCGGATGGCTCGTGCCGCGGGAAGTAGACGGTCATCCGTCACCCTCTCCTTCGACGAAGGAGAGGGTCGGTGAGCGAAGCGAACCGGGGAGAGGTTCGCCTGGATCGCGCAGTTCGAGAGAGCCTGTCGCCGACGGCGAAGCGTCGTACGTCGTACAATAGGCGGAATCGCCGCAGCGATCCGAGGAGACACTTGACGCAAGCCGACATAGCCCCCCTGAGCCGATCCATCGTCGATGAAATCGAGCGCGTTATCGTCGGTAAGACCGAGACCGTGCAAAAGGCGGTGCTCTCCCTGCTCTGCAATGGCCATCTGCTCATCGAGGATATTCCAGGCGTGGGCAAGACGACCCTTGCCAAAGCACTCGCCCGAACGATCGGCGGAGAGTTCAGGCGGATCCAGTTCACGCCAGACCTGTTGCCCGCCGACATCACGGGGGCGTCGATCTTCAACCAACAGACCAACTCCTTCGAATTCCGTCCGGGGCCGATCTTCGGCAACGTCGTGCTGGTCGACGAGATCAACCGGGCCACGCCGAAGACGCAGAGCAGCCTCTTGGAGGCGATGGAGGAGCGCCAGGTCTCGAGCGATGGCGTGACCCGAGCTTTGCCCAGGCCCTTCTTCGTGATCGCGACCCAGAACAACGTCGAGATGACGGGAACGTATCCACTGCCCGAGGCCCAACTCGACCGGTTCTTCGCTAGGATCTCACTTGGCTATCCTTCGAAGGAGGCCGAGTTCGAGATACTTCGGCAGCAGCAGGTGTCACTGCCGCTCGACACGGTCCGGGAGGTTTGCCACACGGAACAGTTGGTCGAAGCCCAAGGCCTCGTGCGCGACGTGTTCGTCCACGACACGGTGCGGCAATACATGGTCGACATCGTTCGGGCAACCCGGGATCATAGCCTGTTGACGATGGGCGCGTCTCCTCGCGGTTCGCTCTATCTGATGCACGCCGCCCAGGCCCATGCGGCCATGTCGGGGCAGGCATTCGTTCGACCGGACGACGTCAAGGCGGTCGCCCCGATGATCCTCGGCCATCGAGTTATCGCCCGAGGCGAGGTAAAGGCGCGGGGCACGACGAACGAGCAGATTGTCGAGCAACTGATGACGTCGGTTCCGGCGCCGGTTCCGGTCGGCTAGCGTGAATTGGCTCTGGAGTCTGGACCGGAATGGGTATCGCGCGCTTCACGTCGACCTGCATCGCGAATGGCTCGATCCCTGGATGGTGCTGATAACCAGCACCGGTCTGGGCTGGGTACAGGCCCTTCTCCTCCTTGGCGTGGCGTGCAATCGCAGGGCCCGCCCTTATGCTCTGGCGGCGTTCGCTGCGGGCGCGTTCTCGGGGATCGTCCGGCTCGGGGTGGTCGTCCTTGCAGACCGGATGCGGCCTTCCAACTTCGCCTATGCGCGCCCGCTCGAAGAGGTCTTTGGCAATTCCAGCTTTCCCAGCGGGCATACGACTACCTCATTCGCTATCGCCTTCATGATCGGATTTCTGCTGCGAGGCACCGAGCGCGCTTGGATCGCTTGGTCGCTCTTCTTTTGGGCCTGTCTGGTCGGGATCAGCCGCATCTATGTGGGGGTGCACTATCCGACCGACGTCCTCGGCGGCGTCGCCTTGGGGCTCTTCGCCGCCGCGGCGAGCTTCCTCGTGATGCGTTGGAAGGGCTGGGGACCCCGGATATCGGAAGCAACGGCCTCGGCGCCAATCGCGTAATATGGGGAACGAGGAGTAGGCGAACGAACAATGATTGTCGTATGGGTTCTAATCGGCTTGGTCGTGGTGCTGGTGATCTGGATGATCGCCACCTACAACCGGCTCGTCTCGCTCCGGCAGCAAACAATGAACGCGTGGTCTCAGATCGACGTGCAACTGAAGCGCCGATACGATCTGATACCGAACCTCGTGGAGACCGTCAAGGGCTACATGAAGCACGAACAGGACACCCTCGAGAGGGTAATCCAGGCGAGGAACCGAGCGATCGCGGCTCAAGGCGTCCACGAGAAGGCCGCCGCGGAGGTACAGGTCGCCTCCGCCCTGGGAGGGATCTTCGCTCTTAGCGAGGCGTACCCGGAGCTTCGGTCCAATGAGAACATGCTCCACCTACAAGAGGAATTGAAGGGGACCGAAAACAAAATCGCCTTTGCCCGGCAGTACTACAACGATATCGTCGCCTCGTACAACACGAAGATCGAAAGCTTTCCCGACCGGATTCTCGCCGGGATGGCGAGCATGAAGCCGCGGGAACTGTTCGAACTCGATGACGCAGCCGAACGCGGTCCTGTCAAGGTGCAGTTCTAGCTGCTCAGAGGGTTTGGAGCTCGGCGAACATCGCCTCGTAGCCTTCGTACACGAGGACGAAGGACTCGGTGATCGAGTCGAGGTCGGCAAAGGTCAAACCGATTCTCTCTAAGGATTCTGGGCTGAACTTATACTGAAGTCCGTCGCCGCCAAGCCCGACGCCCATTGTCATCGTTAGATAGTCGGCGATGTGCACGCAGTCCACGATCGGGCTATGCGGATGGCAAAGGTTGGGCTCGTGATGGTAGCGGATGCCATCGACGAGGCTTTTTGGCAAGTTCCATGACTCAGCCATGTACTGACCGACCTCCGCATGGTCGAATCCTAGAACCTTGCGCTCCGCCTGATCGAAGGTCAGCCCATCGCGGTTGGCGAGCGCGATGAGGGCTGCGACCTTATTCTCGAGCCAAATCGAAAGGGCGACCTTGCCCAGATCGTGCAGAAGCCCAGCGGTAAATGCGGCCTCAAGTCCGGGGACTCGCGATCGCTCGGCGACCGCCTGGGCGCCTACCGCTACGCCGAACGAGTGTGCCCATAGCTGGCGCGGTCCGAGGCAATAGCCGGCGAGAGGACGGATCATCCACGGATACGTCGAAGCGACCATCGCGAGGTTTCGCACGGAGCGCATCCCGAGGACGATGACGGCCTCCGAGAGGTCGGACACCTTGCGGGACAGGCCGTAGTACGCGCTGTTGGCGAGCCGCAGCACTCGAACGCTCAGCGCCTGATCTTGGGCGAGAATGTGGGCCACGCTGCCCGCCGTGCTCGTGCTCGAGTCCGTTTCGCGCACCACGCGGAGCGCAGCTGCCGGAATCGAGGGGAGGTCACTCGTCTTACGGACGATGTCGTCGATGGTGATCAGCGATGATGCCATTCCGTTACTCCTCAGCCCTCAGGCAGCAAAGCTTGATATCGCCCGCGGTGACGGTTCTGACCAGGACTTCCCCCGAGCCCGTGCACAACGTGACCGTTCGTCCGCAGCTTCCTCCCACATCCCGAGCGCAAACGGCGAGGTTCGTGGTCGCTACGGCGGTTTCGACCTCGGCCACGTTCCGAGCCCCGATCTGGTGTTCGGTAGCACCGAAATTGAGCAGGATCGCGCCGCCGGCATACGCGACCAGGATGCGGCCACGCTCGGCGCCGGCGTCTTCCATCGCTCGAACGAGGGCGGGAATGCCCACGTCGATGTAGTGACCGGGCTTCTCGATTGGCTCTTGGGCCTGTGCGCGGGGAAAGGTGAAGTGAGCCATCGCGCCGACTCCCGAGGTCGGATCGAGGGCGGCGAAGGCGATGCACGCTCCTACGCTGACGCATGTCAGCTGAGTCGGCTCCTTGTGAACCTGGATCTCACCCAACCCCACCCGAATGAGCGTCCCGGTCATCGTGCCGCCTCCCATGCCTGCCTGGCATCCTTGCCCTGAGTCGCTTTTGCGAATCGCATAACTGCCGCCCCAATCCGTCTATGACACGCGGGGAATCTCGCCCCGTTCGTTGAGTTGGTTCCATGTCCGGGCGTCGGCGGCCCTAGCAATTTTGCGAAACCGTGGCTTCGAGGGGGACGATCTGGCAAGCCGAGGCGGTAGGATAGGGAGACTAACTGGATGAGTAGGCCAAGCAATAGCATGGACGCGAACGCTCCCTACATCCTGTTCGACGATGTCGAAGTACGATACAGCGAACTCGTTTACGGGTTGCGCGGCTTGACGCTGTCGATCTCGCAGGGGGAGTTCGTATTCTTCGTCGGTCCGACCGGCGCGGGCAAGTCGACCGTACTGAAGCTTCTCACACGGGAGGTGCGGCACACGGGCGGGTCCGTGAGCCTTCGGAGCCAGTCTCTCGACGAACTCCGCGATCGAGACGTTCCGATTCTTCGCCGCCAGATGGGAATCGTCCCTCAGGACTTCGGACTCCTGCCGCGCAAGCGAGTCTGGGAGAACGTGGGCTACGCGATGCGAGCGATCGGCAAGACCCGCCGCGAGGTTCGCAAGAAGGTGCCGGACATCCTTGAGAGCGTGAACATCGGACATCGAGCCGATGCGTTCCCCCATGAACTCAGTGGCGGCGAGCAGCAGCGCGTGGCGATCGCCCGCGCGCTCATCAACGACCCCCGCCTGATCGTCGCCGACGAACCGACCGGCAACCTCGATCCCGCTCACAGCCTCGAGATCATGGAGATTCTCCAGCGCCTCAGCGATCGCGGGGCAACGGTGCTCGTGGCGAGCCACGACATCACCGTGGTCGAGAGGATGGGCAAGCGGGTGGTGACCCTCGAAGAGGGCCGCGTGGTGTCCGACGAGCGTCCAGGGCCGACGCCGAACCTGGTGGCGGTCGGCGCTGCGGTCGGCGAAGCGGATGATCCCGAGGAGGCGATCCTTTCGCGCTTGCCCCAGCCGAACGTGGCGGAGGAAGAAGCCTGATGTTCGACCGCCTGGACTTCCTGATCGGCGAGGCCTTCGTCGCGCTGCGACGTAACAGTTGGATGACCTTTGCTTCGGTGACGACGGCGGCAGTGGCGATCTTCCTCCTAGGAAGCCTCGCCTTCGCCTACCGTGGCGTCAACGACTATGCCAAAAGCCTGCCCGGAATCCTCGACATGAGGGTTTTTCTACGAGATGGGATAGGGACCGAGCAGATTTCGGCGACGGCGAACAAGATTCGGTCCCTTCCTGGAGTCGAGTCAGTCTATTGGATCCCAAAGGACAAGGCGTGGGCGGAGAGAAAGAAAACCGACCCCAACATTCCTCCCGACCTCGCGAACCCGTTCCCGCATTCGTATAAGGTCGTTCTAAAGAACATAGACACTGCGGATGACGTCAAGCGATACATCGCCGCGATGCCGGCGGTCGCGAAGGACGGCGTGGTGTACTTGGAGGACCTCCAGCAACTGCTGACCCAAGTCCTGTTCCTGTTGCGGACGACCGGCCTTGGTTTGGGCGGCCTGATGCTGCTTACCAGCGGTGTCTTGATCTACAACGCGATTCGCCTTACCATCATGGCGAGGCGCCGGGAGATCCGGATCATGCACTTGGTCGGCGCGACGAAGGCGACCGTCGTGCTTCCGCTCCTGATCGAGGGAATCCTCCAGGGTGCCCTCGGCGGCGCGATCGCCACCTTCCTGCTCTGGAGCGGCCATCGCGGTTTGGATTCGCTCCTCGAGCATTCGACGAGTCTCTTCCGGCTTCCAGCCCTGCCGATCGTTCCGTGGCTCCTCATGTTAAGTTCAATAGGAGCGGCGTACGGGCTCGTTTGCTCCGTCCTCGCCGCGCGCGAGCCGATGCAGCTTGCGTGGCTTCGAGCTTGGCGCTGGCGGCGTCACGATCGGAGCATGGGAGAGGCCCCGGCGGAGGCGGCATGAGGTCGCAGCTGCTGGTCATCGCCTGCGCGGTGATCGTTCTGCTGGCTCCGTCCGCAATCGGACAATCGAAGGCAAGGAAAGTCGAGACGCTCAAGAAGAGCCTCAAGTCGGTTCAAGGCAAGAAGGAGGAAATCCGAGACCAGCTCCGCGCGACGAAGCGTGCGGCAGGAGCGGTCGTGGCCGACATCGAGCGCGCTGACGTAAGGCTCGAATCGCTGGAGGACCGACTGGCCACGACCATCCGGCGGCTCGAAACGGGACGCCGCGAGCAGGTGCGCCTAAAGGAAGAACTCCGCCAGGCAACGGAGAAGCTCGACGACAAGAAGGACGAAATGCGCGAGCGCTTGCGCCACCAATACATGCAGCCCGGCGCCAGCGTCTTGACGGCGGTGGTCAAGTCCGAGAGCCTCGGCGAACTCGCCAGCCGCCGAGCCTTAATGGAAATGGTCGCCCGCAAGGACCGCGAACTCTTCGAGGAGGTGAAGGGCCTCCAAGAGACGATCTCGGCCAAGAAGAAGCGACAGGACGATCTGGTGGGCGAGATTGCGTCGCTCGCCGCTCGCCAGAAGCGCGAGCAGGCCGAGCTGAGGGTGGCGCGGCGCCAGAAGGAGTCCTATCTCGGCGAACTGCGCGAGCAGCAGCAGGACCTTCAGGAAGAGTACGACCAACTCATGGCCGAGAGTCGAGCCCTTGAGGCCCAGATTCGCGCCTACCAAGCGGCGCGGCGAGCCTCCGGAACCGAAGTGTCGCCGTTCCGCGGCTCGCTTCTGATGCCGATCGCCGGCGGTCGGGTCGGAAGCGGCTACGGCCAGCGATTCCATCCGATTCTCAAGCGTACGCGGATGCACACGGGAGTGGACATCGGCGCACCAACTGGAACGCCGATCCGCGCAGCCGCTCCCGGCGTCGTGATCTCGGCCAACTACCGGGGCGGATACGGCAACTGCGTGGTCATCGACCACGGCGGCGGCCTGAGCACGCTCTATGGCCATTGCTCGCGGCTGTACGTCAGTGCCGGGCAGAAGGTGAGCCGAGGGCAGACGATCGCCGCCGTCGGGTCGACCGGCCTGAGCACGGGGCCCCATCTTCACTTCGAGACTCGCATCAATGGCTCGCCGGTGAACCCGATGGGTCGCCTCTGACCCGGTAACGCTATCGGGGGTCCCGTCGTCCTAAGGGCATGGCTTACTTGCGCGTCTGGCTCGCTTGTGCATTGGTCCTTTGGCTTACTCCTCTTTCGCGCCCACAAGGAAACGCGGCGAACTTCGGTCAGCAAGCGGCTCCGGGGATGAGCCAGGGGGGCGGAGGCGGCCTCGGGGGCGGGGGATTCGGTCGCGAAATGGGCGAACGAGCCGACCGCAAGTCTCGTCCCGAGGACGACCAGGTCGGCTGGGAAACGCGGACCGCCATTCTGACGCCGGGGGACCGGGTGGAGTTCAAGTTCACGATGAAGAAGGGGGAGACCGTGATGGCGGCGGTGACGAGCGATGCCTTCGACCCGGCTCTTTCGTTTGAAGATTCGGCAGGTAAAGTTCTACAGAAGAACGACGACCGCATCGAAGGTGATCAGTCGCCCTTCTTGATCTACCGCGTCCCGGCGAACGGAACGTACACCCTCAAAGTCCTCAGTTTCCGGTCGGTGGCGGGCGGTAAGTTCTCGCTCAGAAGCCGGACTTTCTCGTCGATCGACGCCGGCTTCGGCAAGAAGCGGCACGAGACCGAACGGCAAACCGGAGATCGGGCCCGCCACGTGGTCTTTCGGATCGAAGCGAAGAAGGACAAAGTTTACGACCTTCGATTTGCCTACGGCATCCTTCCTCGAAGCGGCTTCAGCCTGGGCCGGGTGAAGATCATCGGGCCCACCGGGGTCGACGACTCGGATCTGGCGACCGTGTGGATGCCCGACGGCAGCGACGTCTTCGTCGCCCTGAAGGACGGCGATTATTACGCCGAGTACGGATCGCGGAACGATCTGAACACGTTCGAGACCGACTACCACGAAGTGACGATGCGCAAAGTCGGACTCGACGCCGATCAGACGATCGACATGAATCGCCAGGACTTGGCGGTGATGGAGTTCGAGGTCGAGCCGAACAAGATCGTTCGAACCGTGCTGACGGGCAGCCTCATCTACAGCCTTTCGGCGCCAGCGGACGAGAATCTCCGGCGCGACCTCGTCAACGAGCTCCCCTCCACCGGGAACAACCCCTCGTTCGCGTGGTTCAAGGCAAACGTCGACTCCGATCGCGACGTCGTCCGCATCTTTCACGGGAAGGGCACCGCGCGCTTGGCGATTCGCTCCATCGGCTCGGCAGCCCAGAAGATCGGAGTCAAGAACAGCACCGATATTCCGGTCTGGCAATCGGGGGTTCCGATGAAGGGCGAATTGAAAATCGGAGAGTCGAAGCTGGTGGTGGTCCGATCCGCGCAATCGGAGCTGATGCGGGTCTTCGTCGGCACCGACCATTTCCAACCGCTCCTCCAGATCTACCGCCTTTCCGGCGAACTGGCGAACTCGCTGAGCACTCGGGCCTCTCGGACGGCGGGAGACGATCTCTACTTCCCCGACGCCGACATGTTCCTATTCCGCATGTCGTGCTCGGGCGACGGTGGCTCGGGTCAGTTCACGTTGAAGCGTGACGTCTTGCAACCCGAACCCTACAAGCTCGGAACGACCCAGACGATCAAGCTCGACGAGACCAGCTTCGGCCTCTACGCGGTCGATCTGGAAGCCGGCAAGCGGTACGAACTGATGACGAGCGATCCCCAGCTCGGTATTCGGGCCGACCTCCTCGACGACGATGGGCAGTTCCTCGTGAGTCAAAGTATCCGCTTCGACAAAGTGGAAGTGCAGTACTTCGTGCCGACCCGATCCGGACGCCATCGCCTATGGCTTCGCGGCCAACCAGGAACACGCCAGTTCCGATTCCAGCAACATACGCCTCCCGGTTTCGGCGCGGGAAGCAGTGGCGGCGGGTCAGAATGAGGACATGATCATCGGTCTCGCTCTCTCCGTCGCCACCCAGCCGGTCTCTTTGAAGACTGGCATGACGATCAGCCGTTCGACCACGATCGCCAAGAACACTTACCTCTTGCCGTCTTCCGCGGAGGACGGCAAGGGCGGGGCGATTCTCGTCAAAGGCAACGGAATCACGGTGGATTTCGGCGGCGCGACGCTACGCGGCACTCCCGAAACCGTCGAACCCAACGAGCGCAAGGGGACGGCGGTGTATGTCGAGGGGAGAAACGTTACGATCAAGAACCTGAACGCGCACGGCTACAAGATCGGTTTGGTCGCGCGGAACTCGCCAGGGATCAAGATCGAGAACTGCGATTTCTCTTACAACTGGAAGCAGAGGCTCCTCAGCACCCTCGACCGCGAGGATGGCGCCGACTGGATGAGCTTTCATCGCAACGAGAAGGACGAGTGGCTCCGCTTCGGCTGCGGCATCTACTTGCGAAAGTGCGACGGGTTCGAGGTCAAGAGCTGCACCGTCCGAGGCGGACAAAGCGGACTCTACTTGATGGAATCCAACAAGGGAAAGATCTGGAACAACGATTTCTCGTTCCTTAGCGCGGTCGGCCTTGCGATGTATTTGAGCAGCGACAATAAGATCATGCACAACAACATCGACTGGTGCGTGAGAGGATACTCCCACGGTCGATGGAATAGGGGACAAGACTCTGCCGGAATCATCATCTACGAACAGTGCATGCGCAACGTCTTCGCCTACAATTCGGTGACCCATGGCGGCGACGGCTTCTTCCTTTGGGCTGGCCAATCGACGATGGACACCGGCAAGGGTGGTTGCAACGACAACTTGCTCTACGGTAACGACTGGAGCCATGCGCCCACGAACGGGATCGAGGCGACATTCAGCCGCAACAAATTCGTTAACAACCTCATCATGGAGTGCTGGCACGGCATTTGGGGTGGCTTTAGTTGGGAGACCTTAGTGTTGGGAAACATCTTTGCTTACAATGCCGAAGGCATTGCCCTGGAGCACGGACAAGATAACCAGTTTCTCAACAACATCTTCTATCGCGACACGAATGCTCTGGCGATCTGGCAGAACCCCACGATCGACCCAAATTGGGGCTACGGGAAGGCTCGAGATTGCCGTAGCCGGGACTACCTGGTCGCAGGCAATCTTTTCAGCAACGTTTCCGGAACGGTCAACAGCGTGCGAAGTACGATGAACTATCGGTTGTTTGCGAACCGCGTGGTGGATTGCGGTAGGCTGCTCGCTCCGCCAGAAGCAGACCGAGCAACGTTTGGATTTGAAAACAATCACATCGACGGAGCCGATCTCGCGGGTACCGATAAGCTAACGTGGACGTCATCAGTGGCGACGCGGCGGGTCCCCGCATCCCTTCCTGCCACGATGCACGGGAGCGGAAACGTGATCCAAAGCTATCAAGACCGCTACCTCGATCGGTTCAGGACGAACTGGAATCCCCTTGCGACGAAGATCGAGCCGATCAGTATCGGTATCGAGCGCGCTGGACAAGGCCTCATGGCCGAGCCCCAACGCGGTGCGACGGCTCCTCAACCGAAAGAAGCCTTGAAGTATCGGCCGACTCCGATGCCTGGCGGCAAGAACCCCTTCTTGAAGTCGGGAACGCTTCGCGGCCGGCGCTACATCCTGGTCGACCATTGGGGTCCATACGACTTCAAGAGTCCGATCGTCTGGCCGCGGGGCGACGTCGTGGATCGCAACCAAGTCTTCGAGGTCCTCGGCCCAAAGGGCCTTGCGAAAGTGATTGAACAAAAGGGCTGCGAAATCGTCGCAATCAGTCCTGATGGAGGCAAAGGATGGATTGTCGGCGGTGGCCGAGCCGGCCAAGTACCCGTTCCCAGCGTGATCAAAATCGAGTACAGTCGGGATGGTGGAATCGATCGAAGCCTCGTGCTCGAATACGTGGGCGAATCGGTTACCGACTATCGCGGTCTCGTCACTCCCAAGGGCAGGCCGTTCCGATTCGGTTACTCCGAGTTTTTCGCGCCGATCGAATGGGATATCCGCTGGTTTGCCTGGGATGCTTCTACCGATCCGAGAACGAAGCCAGAGGAGTTTACTAAGCTCATCTCAGGAACGCCGGTCAAGTCGATGAAGGCCGATAAGCTCGACTTCTCCGACGGTTTCGAGGGAATCCCCCGGAACTACTATGCGACGGTAGCTGACGGATCGCTCGAAATCGCCGCTGGGACCTACGTCATCGAGGTGACCACCGACGACGGATGCAGAGTCTGGTTAGACGGTAAGCCACTCATTGAAGATGCTTGGAAATACCAAGGCCCTACTCTTTACTCTCGCGAAGTGAAGCTGGGTGGTAAGCATCAGATTCGGGTAGAGCATTTCGAGATCGACGGCGCCTCGGTGCTGAAGTTCAACATTCGGAAGAAGTAGCCTTACCTCACGGTAATCTGGGGCTCGCCATCGTGGACAAAGCCGATGTGGACCCCGATCCGCGGGGCGCGGTCGGCGAAGATGACGAGCCCACCACTGGTCTGGGGATCGACGATTGCAGCCTGAACGTGAGCGGGCACGCCTTCCCGAATGGAGAGGGCTTCACCGACGAATTCGCGATTCCGCTGGCCACCGCCGGTGGTGTGTCCTTCGGCAACCATGCGCTCGAGGCCGGGGAGTAGGGGAAGCGAGCCTGCCTCGATCTCGATGGCCACTCCCGAGGCGCGTGCGACGTTGAAAAGGTGGCCTGCTAGGCCAAACCCCGTGATGTCGGTCGCGCAGCAGGCCCCGACTTCGTGCGCCGCATCGGCGGCTGAGGCATTGAGGGTCGCCATCGACTCGATCGCTGCGGCGAGCTCCTCGGCAGTGCAAGCGTCGTACTTCGCAGCCGTGGTCACGATGCCGGTGCCGAGGGGTTTGGTGAGCCAGATCTGGTCCCCCGGCTTGGCGCGATCGTTGCCGAACACGCGCGAGGGGTCGACCAAACCGGTAACACTGAGACCGAACTTGGGCTGGCTATCTTCCACGCTGTGTCCGCCGACCACCACCGCGCCGGCTTCGATCGTTTTGTCGTACGCGCCCAAGAGAACCGCCGCCCATACTTCGGCAGGAGCCGAGGAGGGATCGAAGCAGGCGATGTTCATCACCGTCAGCGGGATACCGCCCATGGCGTAGACGTCGCTCAGCGCGTTCGCGGCCGCGATCTGCCCGTAGGCGTAGGGGTCATCCACTATAGGCGTGAAGAAGTCCATCGTCTGAACCAGAGCCTGGGTCTCGGACAGCCGAAAGACCCCCGCGTCGTCGCTCGTTTCAAAACCGACGAGGAGGTTGGGGTTCGCGCTACGAGGCAGAGTTCGGAGGACCTCCGAAAGCTGGGCTTGGCCCAGTTTGCTCGCTCAACCCGCGCAGGAAACCAAATGCGTCAGTCGCATGGCGAGAGGGTACCTATCTACAGGAAAGTAAGGCCGATGAGCAGCGTGGCGAAGTTGTGGAGCGCATGAAGGACTATCGCGGGAACGAGGGAGCGCGTCTGGTAGGTCAAGAACGCCGCCATCGCCGCCACCGCCATCAGTGGCGGCCAGCCGGCGATGCCCTGCGGATGGATTCCGGCAAAGAGGAAGCTGCTCAGGAGGATCCCGCCCGCGGTCGACGCGAGGAGCCAGCGCGAAGCGGGGAAGAGAACACCGCGAAAGAGCGTCTCCTCGAGCAGGGGCGCAAGTATTACCGCGGTGACGAAGAGCAGCAGAACGTCGACGAGCGATCCTGAGGCAAGCATGTCGGTGGCCGGATGAGTCGGTTCGGGCAAGAAGCGGGACATCGCGGTCGAGAGCATCACGCCGAGGATAAGGAACGGCATGTTGGCAATCCAGCCGCCGAATCCCCATAGGACGAGCCGTGAGAGCGGCTTGGAACGACCGACTATCGCTTGCCAGCCGCCGCCGTAGCCAAAGATTTTCATCCCGAGCACTCCGGCAAAGGAAAAACAGACGAGGATGCCGGCCAGAACTTGCGTCAAGCTGTCGCTGAGGTACTTGGCAAAGGGGGCCAGGAGAATCGGTACGAAGAGAAACCCGAGCATGAGCAGCGCGCCGCGCATTGCGAGCCGATCGGCGTCGAGCGGCGAGAGCAGCGTCGCCGGCACTCCCTCGGGTTGCCAAAGTCCACGGCGACGCCGGTTAAGGTAAACGAAAGCCAGCACGAGCCCTGCGGGCGCCCCGACGCACATCGCAGCCGCAACCAACCCGAGGCCGACGACCTTGCGTGGCGCGACGAGCCCCTTTCGAGCATCGGGCAGCCCGGCACGCTCCCTCGCGTGAGCTCTCGCGATTCGGTCGAGAAAGTCCTCGCCCTTGAGCGCGGATAGGGCCTTCTCTGCCTGCTCGGGAGCGAGCTTCATCGTCCCGTAGATCTGTGCGAGTGCCTGGTCCGAGGGGTCCTTTCCTTTGCGGAACACTTCGAGGTCGCCGGGCTCGAGGGTCTTTCCCAGTTCGGTCCGGGCCGCTGCGTACAGCCGGGCAGCGGTTCGGTTGGATTTTCTTTGGGGATCGACCGCCGCGACAATCTCGTACAGGGCATCGTCGAGCTGCTTCCGCTGGCTCAGATCGCCGCTTCCCACGCCGAGGGATCGCGACAATACGACGAACTCGAGGCTGAACTCCTGAGCGGCGAAGGCCTGATCATCCGACCCTTCCCTGGGACTGAAGTACTCGACCATCTGGCCACCGATCATGAGGGCGAACATGATGAGAAGCGCAAGCCATCCCGTGGTTCGCCGGACCGGCAGTAGACGGGGAGGCGGCAGGGCGATGGGCGGTTGCTCGTGGCCCGCCGGCGGGACCGTCATGGGCTGATGCTACCAGGATTCGCGCATACTCTCGGGCATGGCAAACGAACTCCTTCGCTTCGCCCTCGACGAGTCTCGATTCCAACTCGAGAAGGTCTTAGAAGGCCTATCCGATGACGCATGGACAGCGAAGCCCACGCCCAGCTTTAGCCCGGCCCAAACCGTGGAGCACCTGTGCGAGGTTTACACGGCCTACAAGAAGCATGTCCAGGGTGAGCCGCACGAATGGGGTAGCTACAACTCCGGAGAGACCACGCGCGAGGGTGTCACGGCCCTCATGTGGCGGCTTAGGGGAGAAGCCTGTGAGGCCGCGCTCGCCGGGAACGAAGAGGCCGGGCGATCGGCGATCGACTACATCGTGATGCACGACGCGTATCACGTAGGTCAACTCGTCACCGTCCGCCTAGCCCTCGATCCAGAATGGAACGCCTACTCCATCTACCGCTCGGCTTAGTGCTACTTTAGAGGCCTAATCTTGACGTTCTTGAACGAGACCACCCCGTGGTCGCCTTGGATAGCGATCCGACCTCGGGCCGCTTTCGCGAACTCGGGGAACTGGGCAAACTTGCTTTTGGCAATCCGGGATTTGAAGTCTTCGCTTCCCCACACGTACTCGTAGTACTTGACGCCATTGACTTCGGTCCAGCCTTTCGCTGGTGTCAGGACGATGCGGAGGCGGTTCCACTCGCCGGCGGGCTTGCTCGCGTCGACCTCGCCGGCATACAACTGATAGAGGTATCCGGTGATTTCGACTCCCTTCTCTGCCGGATGATCGTAGATCTGGACCTCGGGGCCGCTGTTCCAGGTCTGCTTGCTTCCATCGGCGACTCGGAATATGATGCCGCTGTTCCCGCCTTTGGTTACCTTGAAGTCGAGAGTCAGGTCGAACCAGTCGTACATGTCGCCGGTGACGATGTCGCCGGCCGTTCCGGGGTCGGCACACATGAGGGCGCCGTCCACGACCTTCCACCCTTTGCCGATGGTCTTGGAGTTGTAGTTGGTCCAGCCGGCAGTCGACTTGCCGTCGAACAGCAGACGCCAGCCGTCCTTGACTTCGTCTGCCGAAAGAGCGTTGTCTTGGGAGGTCAGCAGGCAACAGGCAACGAGCAATTCGATCATGCGCCTATTGTCTCCGATCAGGGGCCGTCCCTGCACGTTGGGCTATGCTGAAAGTGTGAAGTGGCGGCCGTGGATGGTATTTCCCGTCCTCTTGGCAGTGGCCGGCGGTGGCATTGGCCTCCTCGCCCTGTGGTTCCGGCCCGCGCCGGAGAAGTTCCGGTTCATCGCGGTCAACGCGCCGGTGCTGACCGGCGTGTTCCCGCCCCTGGAGACTCTCACGGCGTCGATTCCACCGTTCGAGTACCAAGTCTTCAGTTGGCAAGCGGACTACTATGAGGTCTGTGGCGAGGCTGCCGCAGAACTCACGGCGCTCGGCTACGAGTGCAAACCGCTCCCCTATCCCCTTGCCCTGGTATTTTCGAACGGATCGATCGACGTCTGGATCGAGGCCAAGCGCTCGGAGACGCATCGAGACGCATTTAGACGAGATTCCTACGATTCGCGCTGGGTTACCGTCACGATCTCGCGCGATGCCGCTCACGGAATCCGAACGGACCTTCGAATGTTGCTCGAGCCGTCCCTTTGATCGATCACCACCCAGGAAGGGAAGAGCAATGGGTCCGGATGTCTTCGGCGACGGAATCCGGCGGGGACGTCGCCGGCGAAACCGCGTATCTCAGCAGGGCAACCTGACCCGCATGGTAGGCATCGTGGCCGACGATCGTCGCGATGATCTTCCATGCCGGCCAGAGTCGGCCCGAAAAGTGGGGCACATCCTGCTCGAGGTCGTCGTCGGCGAGGTTCTCCCAAGCCGCTCGCCAATACTCGTGTGCTTCATCCAGGTAATCCAGCGCGGCCGCCCAGTTGGGCTCGAAGCCATCGAGGCGGTCGGCGAGGTCGCGCCATCGGACTTCAAGGTCGCGAAAGGCTTGGCTGGCATACATCACCTTCGAGGTGGCGGCGTGGAGCACGATGCCGTGTATCGAGCCGTCGGTATGAAGGTACTCGTCACCAGCGGCCGGCAGGCGCCCCCATGCGGTGGGTTCGTCGGCGCCGCGGGCAGCCTCCCTTAGTTCGAGGTAGGTGAGGTTGGATTGCTCGCCGAGCAGGGCGACCTTGCGCATGCCGTTAGTACCGTACTCCGCCCCCGGTACCGATCGCCTGGCCGCGATTGCCGATCCCGAACGGCGTGTCGAACGGCAGGGCCTTCACTCGGAGGAAGAACATGATTTGGCGTCCAGCACGGAATCCGACCGGGTTGTCGATGATCTGAAGGATCGCCTCGACGCAGTGCAAATCGTAGGTAAATGAGAAGTGACGAGCCTCCACTTGGCGGTTATAGCCGTTGTACGAGAAGATCATCCCCATACGCAACTTGCCGATCTGGAAGCCGTCGGCGAACAGGTTGAAGTTAGACCAGGTGTGGCGCTGCCCGTCGAAATTGGTGCCGACGCTCAGGCGAGCCTCCCCGAGCTGCCACGCGAGATCGAGCCGGAAGCTCTGCCAGACCTGGCTTACCGTGTCATAGGTCGTCTGCGATCGAATCAGGAAGTTGCCTCCGTGCGAGAACTCGGAGTTGATGCTGATGCGCTGCCACGGCGTGCGCTGCTGTTGGACTTGGAGGAAGTCATAACCGGTTTGCGCCTTGACGACGAAGTCGTTCCCAGGCCGGTAAGTCAGGTCGGCCGACATCAGATGGGATCGCCCTGATCTGTCCAATGTTAATGGCGTAAACCCGTACGGGCGGAGGTAGGTGTAGCGGAGGTTCAGGTTGGTCTCGCGATCAACGTAGTACGAGTAACGAGCACCCCAGCCGAGGACGTATTGGGCGGTATCGTCGCTATAGAGGCCCTGTTTGTAGCGACCGTTGAACCCGAACTGGTGACGGCTGGCGGTCGACCGGACGTCCTTGTTGGCAGAAACCTCGAAGGTTGCCCGCGAAATCCTGCTCTGATCTGCCGTATTGACCAATTCGCCCCAGGAGACCTCGGTACGGATGGGCAGGAGTCGATCGAACTTCTGGCCGAACAGTTTCCTCGAATCGGATCGGAGGGCGAGGACCGGGGTCCGATCTTCAGTGGCGAAGAAGTTCTCACGCCGACCAATCGGGACCGTACGTCGGTACTCCAGGGTGGCGGTTGCCCAATCGAATTCTTCGGTCCCGGTGAACTGCACATCTAGTTGGCGGGTGGCTTGGACAACGGTCCCAGACTCCGAGAACGTCTTGCTCTCAGAGTTCGTCATGTTGACGGTGAGATCGGTTCGGAAGTCCTCGTTCCATTGCCGATTGTCGGTAACGCCGATGTTGTCCTGATTGGATGAGAACAGGCTCGTTAAGCTGCCGGTTCGGAAGTAGCTAAACGTGCTCGTACCTTGACGCTGAGGTAAATTGAAAGAACCGCGGGCCGAATAGGTGGTGGTGTTTGGGGCCGTGAGGTAGTTGTTCCTCTGAAAGCTGGCATCGACGAAGAGGCTCCCGCCGAACATATTCTGCTGGTGATTCAGGCTGGTTTGGAGAGTTCGCAGACCACGAGTCAAAGCATAAAGCCTCAGCGCACCGTAAATGTTAGCGCCCGAGTAAAGATAGTCGGCCCCCAGCCCAAGCCCGAGTTTTTCGAAGTAGTCGAAATGCGATCCGAGGACGTCCTCGCCTCGGAGAGGCGTTAGCCAGTTCGTTTTGATGTAGTAGCCCTGATCTTCGGTTCGGCCGACTTCTGGTACATACCGCTCCGAGTACTTCTCCAGAGGTACGACGAGGTAAGGAACCTTGAGAACGGTGCGCCCCATGATCTTTAGACGAACGTCGCGAAAGATGGCCCGTTTACCGGGACGAATGCTTGAGCGTCGAGCCGTAAACTCGTAGTGGGGATGCTCGTTGCCGCAGGTCGTGATGTGCGAGTCCTCGAGTTCGATGAGACGCTGGTCGCCTCCGCCGACCTCGCTCCGAACATACACGTCGCCGCCGAGCTGGGGGCCGATGAGAGACGGCGCAAGAATCGTTCTTGCGTCGAGGAAGCCGAACGACTCGCTATCGAAATCCACTTGCACACGATGAGCATTGACCGTCTTGTCCGCGCTAACGAGTAGCACGTGGCCTTCGAGAACGAAGATGTTCGTATCGAGACTTCCGTAGGCTCGGTCACAGGTTACTTCGTATCCTTTGTAGAGAAAGTGAACGTTCCCTTCGGCCTCGATGTAGTCCCCCTTCTGAAGCGCGCGCTGCGCGTTTTTTAGAATGAACTTCGAGGGGTCTTCCTCTTGTTTGTTAGGGTCGGGAAGGCGCTGGTCGCCGGGTGACTGCGGCGTTCCGCTTGCGGCGTTCGATCGGGGGGTCGGCAAGTCTGGCGCCTTGATATGGCCATCGGCAATCAGTTTGTCGTATGCGGCGCCAAGCGCGGTGTCGAGATCTTGCGCCCACGCCGGGCCGGCAAAGGCCAGCAGAGCCAGCAGAGCCAGCAGCGCGAAGCAGAGTCTCACTCCGCCCTCCGCAGCGCGAAGAAGCCCAAGACCGCGAAGAGGATGTTCGGTAACCAGGCAGAGAGCATCGGGTCGAGCCAGCCGTTGCGCCCGATGATCTCCGTCGAGACGATGAACACGTTATAGTAGATCAGCACCAGTACGATGCTGAGGAGCACGCCGATGAATGCGCCGCTCCGCGCCAGCCACACGGCGAACACGGGACCGGTGAGGGCGAAGACGATGCAAGCGGCAGGCACGCTGAACCGGACGTAGTAGCCGACCTCCTGCATGGTCATGTCTTGGCGCGCTTTCTTACCCATTTCGATCGCGTTCTTGAGCTGAGTGATGCTCTGCTGTTCGGGTATGGGGCCTTGGCCGAAGAACTGTTCGATGCGGATTGGCTCTTGGATCAGCATGTCCTGATCGGGCTTGGCATCGACCAAGTTTCGGTCCTTAAACATACGCAGATAGGGCTGCCGAATGACCCAGACGCCGCCCTTGTAGCTGCCGCTCGGCGCGGTGATGAGGAGCGTCTCACCGACGCGCGGGTGGGTGATCAGCAGGATATCGGTAAGTTTAATGGCTCCTTCCTGCCCTCTTTCAACGCTTCCGATGCTTGCCAGGTACTCGCCCACCTGTTGCACGACGTTCGCCTTGAATTCCGGGTTTAGGGCCAGGGTTCCGATGTCGCTCTGTCGCTCGAAGGCCTTGCGTGTCGCGCTGGGCATGATGGACTCGGCCACCCAGAAGTTCAGGCCTGCGACAAGGACTCCGGCGACCATCACGGGGCGAACGACCCGCAAGATCGAGACCCCGGCGCTGCGGATCGCGGTCAACTCCGACTCGCGGGTCAGTCGCGAAATCGCTAGGGACGAAGCGAGGGAGACCCCTACCGGCAGCGTCATGTTCAGATAGGTGGGCGTCTTGAACAAGATCACCTGTAAGACTGCGGTCATCGGTACAGCGCTGAGGTTGAAGTTCTTATACAGAGCAATGAGTTCGTTGATCTGGAACATCAACACGACGGCGACGGTGCCGATCAGAAACGGCACGAGCATTTCGCGGACGATGTACCGATCGAGGCGTTTCACGACGCCCTACCTTTCTCCCGAAGAGCGAACCAGGAGAAGAGCGCCCCAACGACGACTTGGAGGCCGATCAGGGCGGGAGCTTGGCCGGGGCCTGTCAGGCGCGACGCCGCCGGGATGCCGATGAAAAGCAGGATGGCGAGCACCCAAGCGGCGACCAGCTTTCGCCCGAGTCCACCGCGCGAGAAAGGCCCGCGAAGGGCGTCTAAAAGGAAGGGCGCACCGCAATTCGAGCAATAAATCTCCCCGGGCGCGTTCATGGTCCTACAGTTCAAACAAGCGGTGCCTCGAAATAGTGCCGGGTCTCTCGCCTGGTATCGCCACGCCTCGAACTCGCGAATCTCGTCGGCAACCAGACGTCTCGGGAGTCCCTGCAACGCGGGTTCGGCGATCTTGATCGCCTCGCCGACGAAGCCCTTGGCGAACAGTACCCGGGCCAGTTTCATCCTCGCTCCGAGGTCGTTCTGACTGACCCGGAGGGTCGCATACGCCTGTTCGGCGCGCTCGACCTCCATCGCCTCGAGGGCTCGGCGGGCGAAGGCGACACGTGCGATAGGAAACAGCGCTATGGATGCCACGACGAGCCCGAACAGGACTGGCGACCAAGCTGGATCGGGCGGGTTCATCGTCGCGTAGCCGAGTCCGATCGCGGCGAAGAAACCGGCGATGAGAACGACGATGTCGAGCTCGCCCTGGACCGTCCAGTGGACCATCGCAATCACCCAAACCGCGATCGGAATCCAGACCAGGCAGCCCAGGAACGTCGTCCCCAGTGCCTGAGCCAGCATCATGTCGGCTTCTCGACCTTGGCTTTCTTGCCGAATCTCGGTTCTTCCCCGGCAAGCAGGCGCCGTATGTTCATGCGATGCCGAACGACGACGAACAAAGCCAGAAGCACGAGGATGATTTGGAGCACCCTCGGCTCGCCGTAAATGAACCCAAAGGCCGCGATCGATGCCGCAGCGACGATCGAGGCAAGCGAGACGTACCGGGAGATCGCGAACACCAGGAGGAACGCGCCGAGAGCGGAGAGTCCGACCCAAGGCATACTGCCGAGAAGTGCTCCAAGCCCCGTCGCGACCCCCTTGCCGCCCCGGAACTTTAGAAACGGGGAGAGCGAATGGCCGGCGATCGCCAAAAGGCCGCAGAGGAACGCCTGTTCCTTCGATCCGGTCATCCAGAAACCGACGGCTGCAGGCGCGTATCCCTTGAGTACATCCAAGGCGAAGACCGGGATGCCGTAACGCCATCCGAGAGTGCGGTACACGTTGGTTGCTCCCGGGTTTCCGCTCCCGGTCCTCAAGATGTCGACGCCACCGAGCCGCGCGATCAAGACGCCGAACGGGATCGCGCCGACGAGATAGGATGCGACGTAGAGGGCCGCGAGGGTCATGGAGTCGGTTCGGATTGTGGCCGACGTTCAGTCCAGCATGCCGAGGCTCTTGAGGCTCCGGAAGTCGTGGTGCCCGACGATCACGTGGTCGAGCAGTTCGACATCGAGGAGGCGGCCGGCCTCCAGCAGCTTGCGCGTGATGGCGATGTCCTCGGGGCTCGGTGTCGGGTCGCCGCTGGGGTGATTGTGCGCTACCACCAGGCAGACCGCGCCGAGGCGAAGGGCCTCACCAAAGACCTCGCGAACACCGACCAGAGTGGCGGTCGCGGTGCCACGGTGAATCTCACGAACGGAGATCACTCCCAGCTTCGCATTGAGATACACGGCCCAGAACATCTCCTGCCGGTCGTTTGCCAAGATCCGCAGATGCTTGAAGACGCCATCCGGTCCATCGAACTGCTTGAACTCGCCGTGGCCCGCTTTGGCAGCCCGGACGCCGAGTTCAATGAGGGCGCGGGCGCGGATCGCCTCGAAGCCATCGCAGTTCGAAATCTCTTGGACCTCGAATTGGCTTAGGTTCGCCAGGAACGAGATTCCGGCTCGGCCTCGCAGCCATCGCCGAGCCGGCTCTTCGTTCGCAGCGACCTCTTCTGGGCTCGCCGACCGCGCTATGGCCAACAGGTCGACAACGCTGGCCGCGTGGAAGCCGACCAACTCGACGCGCTCGAGGGGAGTCTCGCTTACCATCGATCCAGTGCCTCAGCTCCAGGCTCGCGAAACTCGAAATCTGGGGGCGGATCGGCGAAGAAGGTCAGCCGCTCCTTGCTGTCGGGATGGAGGAAGCTCAAGTGTCCCGCGTGAAGCTGCAGCGGTCCCTTCGACCACTCGCCGTTGGCATAGATCGGATCGCCCTTGACCGGATGCCCCATCCACGCCAGATGAACCCGAATCTGATGCGTTCGGCCTGTGTCGAGAGCCAGTGCGAGCAGACTCCGGTCTCCGTGGTGGGATATGACGTGGACATGGGTGGTCGCGGTCTTGCCGGACTGGATCACTTTCATGCGGCGTCGATCGGCGGGATCTCGGCCGATGCCGCTCTGAATGGTGAAGATATCCGGTGCCACGTCGCCCCAAGCCACCGCGAGATAGCGCCGGCTAGCGAGGCGTAGCTGAATCTGATTCTGGAGCGAGCGATGGGCCCCATCGTTCTTGGCGATCATGATCAGGCCGGTTGTATCCTTGTCGAGCCGATGGACGATGCCCGGGCGAAACGAGCCTCCCATCTCGCTCAGGGCATGAGATCGGGCGAGCAGCGCATTGACGAGTGTGGCCTGCCGATGGCCGATCGCCGGATGGACGGCGATGCCGCGCGGCTTGTCCACCACGAGGAGGACGTCGTCCTCGTACACCACCTTGAGCGGGATGTCCGCGGGCGCGAGGTCGTGGGCGGCTTCCGGCAGAACCTCACCCACCTGAACCAGTTGGCCGGGCTCGACTCGAAAAGAGGCCTTGCGGGCCAGGCCCTCGACTTGAACGCCGCCCGATTCGATCACTTTAACCAGGCGCGAGCGGCTGTGCTCGGGCATCATGCGGGCGAGGAAGCGATCAAGGCGCTCCTCCCGGTCGGCGGTGAGCAGCATTCTGCTATTGTGAACGGCACGCGAACAAGGGGTGGAAAAGCGAGAAAACGGAAGATTTCGCGAGGGTGCGACCTTAACGTGGGCTTCACACAGGATGGTTTTTGCCGATTGACGGGGCTTGACGTGCCCTGGCGAGAGGGGCACAATCAAAGTCCTAGAACGGCTCCTCGAGGGCAAATCACGAGGGAAGTTCCTTAGGGAAGGACAGAATGCTAACGGAGATCGGCAAGACAGGGTTAGGGCCGGGCCAGAGTCTGCGACTCTCGGAAACTCTCTTCGACAAGGCTCGATCCGGATTCTCGACCTTGACCGCCCTTTCCTCCAACGTGAAGGCGATCGAGGCCTCGCTCATGTTTGCCAACGGCCTTGCGCCGTTCGTGGCGATCGTCGGTCCTAGCGGTTGGGGCAAGTCGCACCTGCTTCGCGCGGCCGGCGAGGTGATCCGTCGCGAGGTCGGCCTTCGTGCCCAAGTCTTACCGGCGGCGCAATGGTGCTCTGCTGGCGCACGGTGGGATTCCCAGGCCCCGCTCCTCGTCGATGACGCTCAAGACGTGTTCGAACGGCCGCGGCTTCGCCAGGCCCTCCGGCTGTGCCTCGAACGGCGGGTCCAGTTCGGCCGCCCGACGATGATTTCGTTTGCCTCGTCGAAGGTGACGCGGACGATACGAAACTTTCTCCCCGGGTTGCGAGATTGGCAGGTCATGACCATCGGGACCCCCAATCACAACGAGCGGGAGCTCGTATCCCGTCAGATCGCCGGTATCGAAGGGCTGACTCTCTCTCCGGCGCTTCATCGGCTCATCGCCCGCCAGTCGACATGGGATGGAAACGCGATGACCGGCGTTCTTCACCGGCTGAAGCTTATCCAAACCCGATGGACCGAGCGCGGCGACGTGCTGCGGGCACTAGGCGTGCTGAACCCCTATCTCGTGGACGGGACGGGGTGGGATATTCGGGATCACGTCCATGAATCGATCAGCGCGTTTACCGCGTCCAAAGTCCCGATCGCCGAGCGAACGAAGCGAGCGACCGAGTTAAGCGTGTATTTTATGATCGATCGGATTGGATTATCAGAAGGAGATGTGGCCGCGTATTTTCGGCTCCGGCCAGGCGAAGTCTATGGGCTCGCCAGCCGGCTCGCGCGTGAGGAGTCCTCGTACGCGACGCTGAAAGCGGAGTGCGAAGCAGCACTCGTGGCCTCACTCGATTGAGCACAAACCCGGTACATGGAGGGACATCCGGCAAGTTTGCCGTTTGCCCCACCGATTGGCCGTTGTTAGAATCCAGTTTGGGTCCGACGTCGGCCATGCGCACTATCCAAGAACTCCGGCTGCTGGCCGTGTGGGTCAATCCCGACCACATGGTCTCCACCGCGCTGCATCTCATGCGCGGTCACCGGCTGTCGACTCTAGGGGTGGTGGACAACGGGCGCTTCCTCGGCACCGTTGCGCTCGAGCGCATCCTGCGAGCGCCGGAGGCGGAGCCGCTCGCCCGGCATATCGAGGAACCTGATCTCGTGCTCCAAGCGTCGACCGAGGCGAAGCGGGCGGCTGCTCTCTTTGTTCACGAGGACGTCACCCAGGCCCCCGTCCTCCAGGGCGAGAAATTCCTCGGCATTCTGACGTCGAACATGCTGCTGGAAGAACTCTCGCGCTCGTGGGATCCCCTCACCAATCTCTCTTGGAGCGACCGCCTTCGCGAGTGGGGGGTCGAGCGCCTCAAAGCCAGTCGCGAGATCGCCATCCTTTTTCTGGACATCGACGACTTCGGCAGCTACAACAAGAAGTACGGGCACATTGTCGGCGACCGAATTCTTCAGTACCTTGCCGATCTGCTGCGCCAGTTTGCGACCGCCGACGAAGACGTGCTCGTGCGGTTCGGCGGCGACGAGTTCGCTGTTGGCCTCGAGGCCGGTCGCGAGGAGGCCGAAGCCCTTCGAGCCGAACTCGAAGCGATGGTCGAGCGCGTGGAGTTCGATGGGCTCGCCGAGCCGGTGTCGGTAAGCGTCGGCCTCAGCGGCGGCAAGCGGACCAAGGAGCGCGAGAACGTGCACTTCGCCTCGACGGTCGACAACCTCATCAATCTGGCGAGCAAAGCGTGCATCGAGGCCAAGAAGCGGCGGCTTGAGCAGCGCGGGACCGGTGTCGCTCCTTCGGAGCCGGAACGGCCCCGCTATGGCGTGATCGAAGTGGCTGTCGGGGAAGAGGACGGCGTGCCGACGGTCGTCGTGCTCGACATCGAAGGCGCCTCGCGGGCGGCGATCCGGGCAAGAGGCAACGAATCGGCGATCGAGTCGTCGGCGATGACCGCCGCCTTGGCGCTCGAACGCGGGATCGGCGATGTGGAGGTCGTGATCGACGACGTCGCGTTCTCGGAAGAGGGCGCTGCCGGCGGCACCATCACCGTCGCAGGGCGGGTCTTCTCGGGCGGCAAGACCCAGCCCTTCGTCGGCACCCGCACCGTGCGATCGAGTCTGGCTTTGGCGGCTGCCGAAGCCACCGTCGAGGGCTTTGCCAGTCGCGGGCGACTCCGCCGCAACGGGTTGCCCGGAGCCTCGCGGCTCAGCGAGCCCTGAACCCCTCGCCCGACTGAACTTTTTCATCTCCAGCCGCTGGAAATCCGAAAAACCTGTGATACAATAGGTTAAGAATTCGTATTCTCAGGAAGGCCTGAGGCCATGCGAACGGTTCGTCGAGGAACCTCGGTTCCTCTTTGATCTATCTGGAGGATTTTACGACAATGACGTTTACCCGCACCCTTATTGCAAGCGGATTGGCGAGCGCCGCCCTTAGCGTCGCCCAAGCGCAGCCCGTAGTGGACGGCAGCTACGATGGCATTTACGGCCCGGCCGTGGCGGTCCAGGACACGGAGACCGAGTTCGGCGATTCGAACTTGGGTCTCTTGGACTGGGCCAACGGTTCGGAACTCGATCAGATCTTCGTGTATCGGGACGCTACTCACCTCTATCTGCTCATCACCGGCAACCTGGAGAGCAACTACAACAAGCTTGAGATCTTCATCGACTCCAAAAGAGGCGGGCAGAATCGGCTGGATGGCATCCAGCCAGACACCGACTACGGAGCGCTCATTCGTATGGCAGGCACGGGCAGCGGCGACGGGCTCACCTTCGATGCCGGTTTCGAAGCCGACTACTGGTTCAGTTGTACCGGCGGCGGTGAGGGCACTTATGCGCTCTATGCGAACTACGGCGAGATCGGAACCACGAACGGCCAGTACCTGGGAACGACCTCGGCGACGATCGGAACCTTGACCGGTTCCAACGACTTGGGCTGTATGGCCACGATCAACAACTCGAACATACTCGGTGTCGGTCCGGGAACTGCACTGGGCAGCGGTGCCGGTGTCTTTACGGGGGTCGAGTGGAAGATTCCGCTGAGCCTCATCGGCAATCCGATCGGAGGCATAAAGATCTGCACGTTCATCAACGGTGGAGGTCACGATTGGGTCTCCAATCAGTCACTGCCCGGGATCGGGGGCGGCGGCAACTTCGGCGAGCCAAGGCTCATGAACTACGCGAACGTGCCCGGCCTGCAGTACCTTGTCGTTCCAGGACTGCCCACCATCGAAGGTGACGTGACGTTCAGCGGCCTGGACGAGTTCGCGATTCCGCCTTCCAGCGCCACGTTCGAGATTCGCGACGCGACGAACACGACTCTCTTGGATACTCAGACCGTTGCCGTCTCCCCGAGCGGAGCCTACACCTTGGTCGCTCCGGGCAACGGGCAGTACGTGGTCTCCCTCAAGACCGGGACCTGGTTGCGAAAGAACGTGCCCGCTACCGTTATGAATGGCTCGGCCACGGGCGTGGACCTCGTGCTCGTGAACGGAGACATCGACGAGGACAACGAAATCGCGATCGGCGACTATGCCCTGCTTTCTCAGAACTTCGGGAGTGGCGGACCGACCGGCGACCTGAATCTGGACGGTAGTGTCGATATCGGCGACTTCGCGATTCTGTCCGCCAACTTCGGCATTCTCGGCGACGACTAACCTCGACGAGCCTTTTCGAATTCTTTGGTCCCAACAGCCTTCGGGCGGTTGGGATCTTTTTTACGCCGACCCTTGCTGAGCGCGAAGCGTCTCCAGCCGGCGGGAATGCTCTTCCCATTCGGAGATTGCCGACTGTATCAGGCTTGTGAGTTCCCCGTGGCGTTTGGTCAACGCGAAGAGATCGACGTCAGGCGAGGGTTGGGCGATGATTCGTTCTACTCTTTCGAGTTCGGATTCGAGCTTCGTCACGGATTCCTCGGTTTCCTCTACTAGCCGGCTCATTCGCCCGATCTCCTTGCTCAGCTCACGCGGGCTCAGGGGCGGCTCGGCTCCAGTAGCCCGCCATTGGACGCCCACGGCGGCGGTTTCAACCCGAGCCGTAGTGGCGGTGAGGGGGCGATCTCTCGACTCGCGATACCGGCCATACGAACCCGGGTACGCGACCGGTCGTCCCCGACGCAGGTCCAGCGTGTGGTCGGTGACGCGCTTGAGGAGCCAGCGATCGTGCGAAACGAGAATGAGCGTGCCCCGGTACTCGCAAAGGACATCCGCGAGCGCCTCGCGTGAGGCCATGTCGAGGTGGTTGGTCGGCTCGTCCAAGATCAAGACGTTCGGGTTGATCGCGGTGAGCACTGCAAGGGCCATCTTGTTTCGTTCGCCGCCGCTAAGGGTGGAGATTGGCCGGAACACGTCGTCGCCCGTGATCAAAAAACGTGCGAGGAGGTTGCGGGCAGGACCCGCCTCCCATCCGAGTTCGTAGTTGATCGTCTGGAGGGGGCTGAGTTCGGGATCGAGGGTAGAGGCGTCTTGGCTGAAGTACCCAGGCGCCACGTTCGCGCCAAGCCGGACATTCCCCTCCGCAGGCGCGATCTCGCCGAGAAGGATCTTGATCAGGGTCGATTTGCCCGACCCGTTCGGTCCGATGACGCCCCATCGCTCACCCCAGCGGACGGTCCAGTCGAGCTCAGAGAAGAGCACCTGGTCTCCGAAGCGCATGGCGAGGCCTCGAGTCTCGACGACGAGGTCGCCCGCCCTCTTGACATCGCCGAAGCCCGCTTTGATGCCCTTTTCGGTCTTCGGGGCTTCGATCGCCTGCGCCTTAAGCCTCTCCATGAGCTTCAGTCGACCTCTGGCCTGGGCCGTTCGCTGGCTGTTCATAAACCGCCGCACGTACTCGTCCAGTTTGGAGATCTCTTCCTGCTGCTTCGCGGCGACCACCGCCTGCCTCGCTTCCTCTTCCGCGCGCAGCTGGGCGTACTTCTCGAACGGGCCCGGGTAGCTTTTGACGGTACCGTCGCGCATCTCCAAGAATCGCTCGGCGACGTTCTGGAGGAAGACCCGATCGTGGGAGACCAGCAGCACTGCGCCGTGGTAGCCGCGGATCCAAGATTCCAGCCACTCGGTGGCCTCGAGGTCGAGATGATTGGTGGGCTCGTCCAGGATCAGGAGGTCGGGTTCCTCGAGGAGGAGCCGCGCCAGGATGAGGCGTGTTCGCTCTCCACCCGAAAGCTTTCGCACGGACTTGCCGTACTCGGGTTCGTCGAAGCCCATTCGGCCGAGGACGGTGCGAACGTCGCGCTCGGCGCTGTACCCACCTTCGGCATGAAAATGCTCGTGGAGGAGGCTGTACTCTTCGAGATCGTCGGGGGAGGGGTCGTGCTCGATCTTCGCTTCGAGTTCTCGGAGCCTCTGCTCCATCTCCAAGAGGTGAGCCCGAGCCGCCTCGGCTTCTTCCAGCACGGTCCGAGTCTCATCGAGGCGGCTTTGTTGGCTCAGGTATCCGATGCTGACGCCGCGCTCCCACTGAACGGAGCCGCCGTCCGGTTCGTACTCCCCGGTCAGTATCTTGAGCAACGTCGTCTTGCCGACCCCGTTCCGCCCGACGAGAGCGACTTTCTCTCGGCGGTCGATGCGGAACGAGACATCGGACAGCACGACGTCTGCGCCGAACAGCTTTCGAATGCCGGCAACGTTGAGGAGCACGGGTCCCTCAGTTTACTTCGGCCACCTAAGTGAGAACGTTCGTTGACCTCGGTTCGTAAGGGCCATGGATGGGCAGCATTCGGTCCAACGTCGGGGCGGCGCTATCGAGCCTTAGCGAGCAGCGGTCCCGAGCCTTGCTCAGCGCGCTCGGCGTCACGGTGGCGTCGATCGCGATTATCCTTCTCATCAGCATCGCCAAGGGCGTCCAGAAGGACTTGACCTCGCAGGTGAACGACCTCGGAGTGAACATCCTCGTCGTGTTGCCGTTCCGGGTCGAAGAGGGGTCGATGTTCATGCCGAACGCCGCCGGCCTCAGCTACCTGCGCGAGTCCGACGTCGAGCGTCTTCGCGCCGTGCCGGGCGTTCGCCGAGTGGCCCCCCTCGTCTTCGCCGGAGGAGGCATTCGCAACGGCGAAAGGGAGAACTCCTCGACCCTGATCCTCGCCGCGGGCGGCGACTGGTTTCGGATTCGACCGGTGAAGCTCCGCGAGGGTGACCTCTTCACCCCGGAGACCGAGAATCGTCCGGTCTGTGTGATCGGGTCGGTGGCGAAGGAAAACCTTTTCGGGGCAGATCCCGCGGTCGGGAAGAGCGTCACGATCAACGGCGCAGATTACGAGATCATCGGGGTCACCGAAGAACGGCAAGACAAGGACAGCATGTTCTCGATGATGAGCTTCGAAAACGTGGCCTACATTCCCTTCGGCTGGCTGAAACAGGTCAGCGGCGATCCCCAGTTACACCGAATCATGGTTCAAGTCGAACCGGACCGTGAGCCGGAGGCCCTCAAAGCCGCGGTCGAGTCGACTCTCGGATCGCGTCTGGACCGCGCCCAGTATTCGGTCCAGACGCTCGGCGATCTACTGAAACTCGTTTTCAAGCTGATGGGCATCCTCACTTGGCTGTTGACCGGGCTCACGTCGATCGCCCTCTTCGTGGGAGGTGTCGGCATCATGACCGTGATGCTCATGTCGGTGAACGAGCGGGCGAAGGAGATCGGGATTCGCAAGACGGTCGGGGCGCGCTGGCGAGACGTGTTCACGCAGTTCTTGGCCGAAGCGATGGTCCTGAGCCTTCTCGGTGGCTTGGCCGGGCTCGCCGTCAGCTGGGTGGCATGTCGGGCCATGGAGGTCTACACGCCGATCAAGCCGCTCATCGAATGGGACACGATCGCGCTCTGCTTCAGCGTGAGCCTCGGCATCGGGGGCTTTTTCGGCCTCCTCCCGGCGTTGAACGCCGCTCGGCAAGATCCGGTCGTTGCGCTGAGGCGGGAGTAAAGAATGGGGCCCCTAGTCGGGGCCCCTATGTGGAGTTGCCTAGTCGTCGGATTCGTAAGCTGTTTCCGCCGACCACCCAAAAATCAGACCCGTGTCGTCATGGGCGGCGCCTGAATGTTGGCCGTCGATAGGGTCCGGATGACCTTTCAATCGAAATGGGTCATGCCACCGGTCTCATCGAACTAGATATGGGTGTCAGCCAGGCTGGGCACAACGCTACCCAAGCAGCCGAGTACGCACAGTGCACGAAGTCTCATTGATGTCCTCCAATAGAAGCAGTCGAAGTGCATGGTGCCTGATACGACAACCGGACGAGTCCTGTCTTTAGCGGGATTCCGCCTCCGACTTTCGTCAGGAGCGAGAGCACCGGGAAGGCAAATCTGCCAGGTTATCGGTGTCCCCTGTGGAACTCTGGGCCTCCCTCCGACAATTCCCGACAGGACAATTTCCAGGGAAGGGAATCATGAAGAACTCCTATGCGGGCCTGCTCCTCGCAGGCATAGTCACCAGCGGCGTCTATGCGCAGCCATCCGCGGCGAAAGAGCCACCCCAAAACCAGAGCGACCTCGGCTCGATGAGCATCGAGGACCTGATGAAGATCGAGGTCACAACCGCATCGAAGTCGGCCCAGTCGCTGTCTTCGGTAGCTGCTGCCATCTACGTCGTTACTGCCGAGGATATCGAACGGATGGGTGCAACCAACATTCCGGATGCTCTTCGCATGGTGCCCGGGGTTCAAGTGGCACAAATCGACGCCAGTAAGTGGTCGATTACTATCCGCGGCTTCAGCAGTCGGTTCGCGAACAAACTGCTCGTACTCATCGACGGTCGAAGCGTCTACACTCCGCTCTTTTCAGGCGTGTATTGGGATGCCCTCGAGGTTGATATGCAGGACATTGAGCGGATCGAGGTCATTCGGGGACCCGGCGGTGCGCTCTGGGGTGCGAACGCCGTAAACGGCATCATCAACATCATCACAAGGAACTCCTCTGAAACCCAGGGGACGAAGGGATACGTCCAGTCGGGGACTTCCTCACCCGTGGATGGAGCGATCCGCTACGGTGGACAATTGGGGGCGGATGCCTACTATAGGGTCTATGCTCGCTACTTCCGCATCGACGGCCTCGAACTCGACAGCGGTGTGAACGCAGAAGACGGCTGGCAAGCTCTGCGAGCCGGGTTCCGGGCCGACATCAAGTCCGCAACCGGCGACACATTCATGGTGAGCGCCGGCGGTAACTCCTCGCATCAAGGGCAAGTCTCCGCCTATCCCGATTTGCTTCCCCCCTTCGGATCGATGCTCTTCCAGCGCTATCCAGTTTCGAACTGGAACATCGTGGGTCGTTGGGAGCGTCAGAGCAGCTCGAACTCGACCCAATCTCTACAGCTTAACTTCGATCATAGCCACCGGGTGATTCCCGAGGTCGACGAGCGACGCGACACTTTCGACGTCGATTTCCAGAGCGATCACCAGATTGGGAAAAGCCATCGCCTTGTTTGGGGACTGGGCTATCGCACAACCCGCGACGACACCCGCTCCGGACTCTTGTCGTTCGACCCCGCAGATCGCACGACCTCCCTATACAGCGCCTTCGTCAGCGACGAGTGGACGCTCCGCGACAACCTTCGGCTTACGTTGGGCTCGAAGTTCGAGCATAACGATTACACTGGCTGGGAGGTTCAGCCGAGCGCCCGTATTGCCTGGACCCCGAATCCGAATCAAACCGTTTGGGCTTCCGCGGCACGAGCGGTCCGCACGCCAAGCCGAGCGGACGTCGATTCTATTCTCCCCATTCGAGCCTTTATGAGCGAGGCAGGAGTTCCCGCCCTCATCACGCTCTTCGGTAACGAAGACTTCAAGTCCGAGGAAGTGATCACTTATGAGATGGGTTTCCGACACCAGCCGAGTGCGACACTCTTCGCCGACCTGACCGCCTTCTACAGTATCTATCACAACCTAAGAACTTTCGAGCCGGAGACGCCGTTCATGCTCGACGATCCGATCCCTCATCTGGTGCTGCCGTATCGCTACTCGAACAAGATGAAGGCGGAGACGGCGGGCATCGAGGCCGCAGTCTTCTGGATGCCGACCTCTGGCTTGAACCTCGCGTTGAGCTATAGCCTGCTTTCCACCAAGTTCACCCTCGATTCCGATAGCCAGGATCCGTTCGCTCTTTCGGGCTCCGAAAGGCAGGGAAGTTCCCCTCGGCATCAGATCAGCATGCGTGCTAGCTACGACATTGCGCCAAAGTTCCAGTTCAATGCGGCCCTCTATTACGTCGATAAGCTATGGGGTCAAGACATTCCAGCCTACGCTCGAGTCGATGCCGGCCTGACCTGGCATCCGAACAAACACTTCAGTTTGACGCTAGGAGCGCAGAACCTGCTAAACCAACGACATCGGGAAATGGGGAACGTGCTCTACGAGCAGCCGACCCAGGTCGAGCGCAACGTCTATCTTCGCCTGGGGTGGCGATTCTAAGCGACATGGTCATAAAGGGGATTCGATCGATGAGCATGGCTTGGAGGCTATCCACCCTGATCGTGGCGGCTGTCCTCGCGGGGACGCGCGCCGAAGCGCAATCAGTCCAGAACGAATACGACGTTAAGGCCGCCTTCATCTATAACTTTACGAAGTACATCGAGTGGCCGTCCTCGGCTTTGCCTGGCAATGCGCCGATCGTGATCGGCATCGTCGGGCGCGATCCGTTCGGCCGCTCGATCGACGTACTGCTCCAAGGCAAGACCGTGTCCGGCCGGTCGTTGCGGGTAAGTCGACTGAACTGGGGCGACGACGAGGTCATGAATTGCCATGTGCTCTTCGTCTCGGCAGGGTCGTTCGATCCGGCTCGACTCGCCAAACTGCGAGGACGCCCGATTCTCACGGTCGGAGAGTCGCCTGGTTTTACAGCCAAGGGCGGCATCATCAACTTTGTCATCGAAGGCGGACGAGTGCGCTTCGACGTCAATCCCGATCTCGCCAACGCTGCGGGCATCCAAATCAGTTCGAAGCTGCTCAGTTTGGCGAGGTCTTCCAAGTGATTCGACCAAGCTCGATTCGCTTCAAATTAACGCTTGCAACGGTGGCGGTCTGCGTGACCGGGTTGCTCGTAGCCATGTTCGGCTTTCTCGCCTACGATCTCGCGTCCTATCGCCAGATGATGCTCGACGACCTGATGATTCAGTCGGATGTCATCGCCTCGAATAGCCAGGCGGCCCTCTCATTCGACGACCCGGAAGCAGGCCGAGAAGTGTTAGGAGCCCTTAGAACCCAGCCAGCCGTGCTCGCAGGTGCTCTCTTTCGGGCGAACGGCACGCTGTTGGCCACCTATGGTCGTAGCGGAAGCCTGGATCGCTCACTTGTCTACGCAAGGGATGGTATCGAGGAATCGACGTCCGCTTTCACCCTCTGGCGCACAATTCGCGTCGACGGCGACGTAGTAGGTCGACTGTACATCCGCACCAGCACGCAGGGCCTCATCGACCGCCAGAAGCAGTATGTGGCGGTCGCTTCCGGCATGGTTCTCGCTGCGGTGATCCTCGCGGTTCTGATCTCGACCTGGGTGCTTTCGCTCATGTCGAGGCCCATCGTTCGGCTCGCCGAGTCCATGGGTCGCGTCTCGAAGGACAAGGACTTCTCCATTCGGGCTCAGAAGACTACGAACGACGAGATCGGCTCTCTCGTCGACGGCTTCAATCAGATGCTCGGCGAGATCGAGTCGCGTGATCAAGCCCTGCGACGAGCCAACGACGAACTGGAACGCCGCGTCGAGATCCGAACGGCCCAACTCCAGGACGAGGTCGCCGAACGAACCCGCGCCGAGGAAGCGCTTGCAGCGACAAACCTGGAACTGGAGCGCGCTCTCGATCAGGCCAATCGCCTCGCCGAGGCCGCGCAGGCTGCCAATCAGGCCAAGTCCGATTTTCTGGCAAACATGAGCCACGAAATCCGAACCCCGATGAACGGCGTCATCGGCATGTGCGGCCTCCTTCTCGATGCGGACCTCGACGACGAACAGCGTAAGTTCGCGGAGACCATCCGTTACAGCGCGGACGCCCTGCTATCCATCCTCAATGACATCCTCGATTTCTCCAAGATCGAGGCCGGGAAAATGTCGATCGAGTCGATCCCGTTCGATCTGCGGGAGCAGATCGAAGCCGTAGGGGCGCTCCTCGCCCAGCAGGCTGCACGCAAGGGAGTAGAACTCATCCTCGACCTGCCGCCCGATCTCCCCGCCGCCTTCATCGGCGACCCGGGTCGTGTCGGCCAGATCGTGATGAACCTCGTAGCGAATGCCGTGAAGTTCACCGAGAAAGGCGAAGTCGTCGTTACCGGTCGCTGGACTCCGGATTCGGGCGGCGAAGGCCGCGTGCGAATCGAGATTCGCGATACTGGTATCGGCATTCCCGCCGACCGGCTGGATCACGTCTTCGAAAGTTTCACCCAGGCCGATGGTTCGACGACGCGGAAGTACGGCGGCACGGGACTCGGGCTTTCGATCACGCGTCAGCTGGTGACTCTGATGGGCGGATCATGCGGTGTCGAGAGCCAAGTTGGAGTGGGAAGTACCTTCTGGTTCGAACTCAAACTCCCGACGACGCAGGGGATCGCCGCCAAGGATGCGGCGAGCGTCAGCCTCGAAGGCGCCCGCGCTCTGATCGTAGATGACAACGCGATCAACCGGAGCTTCCTCGAGCGCCAGCTAGGAGCGTGGGGCATGGTGGTGGAGGAGGCAGCCGACGGATATACCGCTATCGAGGCTTGCGAGGCTAGCGCCTACGACATCATCCTGCTCGACCAAATGATGCCCGGAATGAGCGGGGCGGAAGTCGCGAAGCGCCTTCGTGATTCGGGTAGCGCTCGCCCCATCATCCTGCTGTCTTCGGCAGCCGACAGCCTGAGCGCAAGGGAGGTGACGGATCTCGGACTCTGGGCGTGTCTCATGAAGCCGATCCGTCGCGATGAGCTTCTTCGCGCGATCGAAGCGGCGCTGGCCGGCAAGGCGGTCGCGGCTCCCAAGCCGATCAGCGCTCTGCCCGAAACCGGCAACCTCCGGGTCCTCCTGGCGGAAGACAACAAAGTCAACCAGATGGTCGGACGGGCCTTGCTAGAGCGCCTCGGCTGTTCGGTCGATGTCGCCAACGACGGTCTCGAAGCGGAGCAGATGACTGAAGAAAATGAGTACGACGTCGTCCTGATGGATGTGCAGATGCCCAACCGAAGCGGGCTCGAGGCGACCGAGGCGATTCGCGAACGCGAACGGGGAAGTGGCAAGCGGTTATTGATCATCGCCCTGACCGCTCACGCTCTTGCCGAGCATCGTGACATGTGCCTCTCGGCAGGCATGGACGACTACCTCACCAAGCCGATCAGCGCCGACCGCCTTGCGGAGATGTTCGCCAATTGGCGTCAGTCGGACCTCGCGGCTTAGGTATAAGGGCCGAACCCATTGACCTTGACGGAGGGGTCTGGTACAATGCCCCTCTGCGCCAGTTAAGTACCCCAATGCATGGCAAAAAGGTAGTCGGCGCCTATCTTGGGAGAAGGTGTTCATGTAGTTGAAGCAGAAACTCGATCTTCGGATGCGGCCTCGTCCGCTTGGGTTCCGGGGTCCATCTCGCGGCAGGATGCCGATGGAGATCGTTGAAGGGTTTCTGCATACGGAGCGCTGCCAGGTCCCAGCCTTCGTCGTTTCGGTCGGGTTTCTCCCGTCAGCCTGTCTGGCGGTCCGACAAGGTTCATTTTGGAGGGAAACTTGATTGTCCACATCGCTCCTGATTATTAGCGCCGCCTTTGCCGCGGTCGTCCCCCTCGTCGGGCCCTCGCGCCCGTCTTGGATTCGTCGATTGTGCGAACGGTTCGCTCGCAAGAACGTCTCCGTGCCGCCGGCGATCACCAACGAGGCGGGCTGGACGTTTATCCACTGCGAAGACGCGGAGACGTTTCGCGAATGGCTCGGTAGGGACGAGGAGGGAATGCCGCACAAGCCCGGTGAAGAACCCTCGCTCGGCTCTCATCTCCTCGTGGAACTTTACGGGTGCGAGCCGCTCTCGCTGAAGTTCGAAGACCATGTCGGCCGCACGATGCGCGAGGCCGCGGACGAAAGCGACGCCACCGTCGTCGCCGAGTCCTTCCATGAGTTCAAGCCGTACGGCGTTTCAGGTGCGGTCATCATTCAGGAGTCTCACTACACGATCCACACCTGGCCCGAACACGGCTATGCTGCGGTCGATCTGTTCTACTGCGGTGGCGCGGTCCACGTCCACAAGGCGATCGACGTTTTGATGGCCCGTTTCAAACCCAAGCGAATGAAGTTCCTCGTCGTCCGACGAGGTCTCGAGAGCGAAGTGGCTCGTTAGATCGAAGTTCTCTCTCCGCTGGACTCCTCAAGTCCCTTTCCCGCGCGTTGCGTGGGGCTAGGGAGGGAGTCCGGCGGGACTCTCCGGTCCAGGGGAGCAGTGTCGGCTTCTTCCGGCGATCGAACACGTCTCAACCGCTCACGTCGCGGCACTGGGGAGTCGCTATAATCGGCTCGTCATCTAGGCAAAGGAACAGAACTGGAGTCGGCATGGAGTTACCATTTGCACAACTTAGTTTTCCGGAGATCTACGAGCAGTACCTTGTAGCTCCTCTCTTTCGACCTTTGGCGGGCCCGCTCCTCGAAGAAGTCGAACTGCGTTTGGGCGACCGTTTGCTCGACGTGGCCTGCGGGACTGGCGTCGTTGCACGGGTCGCGAAGGAGCACCTCGGCGAGACCGGCAAGGTCGTCGGGATCGACATCAGCCCTGGCATGCTTGCCATCGCGCGCCGAGAGGCCCACGATATCGAATGGCGAGAAGGTGACGCCTGTTCACTACCCCTCCAAGAAGGCGAACAGTTCGACGCCGTTGTCTGTCAGCAGGGGCTCCAGTTCTTCCCGGATAGACCAGCAGCGGTCCGGGAAATGCGGCGGGCAATGGCGATCGGTGGCCGGTTGGCGGTCAGCACGTGGCGGCCCGATGAGGAGTTCCCCGTGCTTCTCGAGTTGCGCCGGGTCGCCGAGCGGCATCTCGGCGCGATCGTCGATCTGCGCCACTGCCTTGGCCAGGAGACGATTGTCGAATCTCTTCTCGAGGATGCAGGCTTCAAGGAGGTCCGATCGAACACCTTCACCCAGACACTCCGTTTCGGCAATGGCGTGGACTTCGTGCGCTTGAACACCATGGCCTTGGTCGGGATGGCTGCCGCTTCGAAGGAATTGACGGATGACGAGCGGACGCAAGTGATGGAGGCGATCGCGAATGACAGCGCCGAAGTAGTGCACGCGAACACAGATCAACGAGGGTTTACCTTCGAGATCGGTACCAACGTAGTGACCGCCCGAAGCTGAGTCATTAGCCTGGAGGATCAATCGTCGCCGTTGGCTCCGAAGTTGGCACTGAGTTGGGCATAGTCGCCGATTGTCACTTCCTCGTCACCATCGAGGTCTGCTTCTGGATTCCAGTTGCCGTCACCAGGCGCCGAGCCGAAAGCGGTCGAGAGCAGGGCATAGTCGCCTATCGTGACCTCGTTGTCGCCGTCGACGTCGCCGTTGGTCAACGAGAAGGAGCCGCCGTTGCCGCCGGCCTCCGTCACCGTCACCGAGCGGACCGAGCGCAGCCAATGCGAGCCCTTGATCGCCAGATCGAATGTGCCGCGTAACCCGGTCACGAAGCGCACAATCCCGGAAGAATCGACCGACAAGGTCCTCGTTTCCAACGGAATGGTCGATCCCGGCATGCGCATCTGAACCAACAATCCTTGCAGCGTGGGGTCGGCAAGGTAGCCTTCGAGCTCGACGGCAGCACTCACGGTTCCCGGCTGCGGTAGCCGAACGATCCAGCCGCGCTCAAGCCCTTCGAACGTGCCGGTGCCGACGATAACCGATCCGTCAGAGCTGATGCCCGTCGCACTATTGAGAGACCAACCGGTCATATTCAGCCCGTACTCGGTCGTGAGGACGTCGATCAGTCGTTCCATCGGGAGAGCCGGCCGCTTGATGAAGGCGACTTGGCCATCGAAATCGATCGCCTCACCGACGATGATGTTGCCGTCGCCGGAGATGGCGTTCGCCGAGCTCATGTCGTCATCGGGCAGGAAGTCCGGAATGGCGACGATGCCGCCGGCGCTCGACCAGCGAAACGCGCAGAGACCGTCTTCGGTTTCCGCCTGTCCCACCACGACCGCGCCGTTCGATGAGCATGCATAGCCTGCAGAATACGTCCCCCCGGGCAGGAAGCCGACCTGCTCCATGCCTCCGGCTTGTCGCCAACGAAAAGCCATCGTGCCGGGGAAGATGTCGCTGAGTCCGACGATCGAACTGCCGTCGGCGGAAACTCCGAAGGCTTCGCTGTGAAAGACGACGTCACCGGGAAAGAAGCCGATGCCCTCGAGACCGTTTTCGGCGGTCCAGCGGAAGGCTTCCGAGCCCAAGAGAATGTCGGATGTCCCCGCCACCACTTGTCCGTTGGCGCTCACCGCATTGGCGACGCTGGTGTAGAAGGGCTCGTTCTCTAGGTTTCCCAGGCCGACCATGCCCTCGCCGGGGGTCCAGCGGAATGCCTCTTGGTTGTCTTCGCGTGTTCCGATGCCGACGACGACTTGGCCGTTGCCCGAAACCCCATAAGCCGCGCTCACGAAGAGACCATCCGGCAGATCGCCCAGGCCCTGGATGCCGGTCTCCTGGCTCCAGCGAAAGGCCTCGAGCCCGTTGAAGCCGTTGGAGATACCGACCACCCAGTTCCCATCTGCGGAGATCGCCATCGCACTCCCGCTGTTGCCGCCAGGTAAGAACGGGATCGCACGGAAGTCGGCTTGCCCTAGAGCGGACGCGACGAAACACATCCCGACGACGGCTAAAGTAGTTCGCTGCATAGAGGCTTCCTTTCCAGAGTTTAACACGTTAGACGAATGAAGCTCACTTGGCGATGTCGCTTGAGCGAGTTTCGCGAATGACGGTGACCTTGATCTGGCCGGGGTACTCCATCTCGGATTCGATTCGCCGGGCCACTTCACTGGCCAGCTTGGCAGCAGCAAGGTCATCGACGCGTTCGGGCTTGACGATCAGTCGCACTTCGCGTCCGGCCTGGAGGGCATACGATCGCTCGACGCCGGGGAAGCTGTTGGCGAGGGTCTCCAGCGAGGCCAGCCGCTTGACGTAGTTTTCGAGGTTTTCTCGGCGGGCGCCAGGACGGGCCGCGCTGAGCGAGTCGGCAACGATCGTGGCGACGGCTTCCGGCGTCGATGGCGGGATGTCGTGATGGTGGGCGCCCACCGCGTGGAGGATCGGCTCCTTGATATCGAGTTGGCGGAGGAACTCCATCCCGGTCAGCGCGTGAGGCCCTTCCCATTCGGGCCCGAGCGCCTTGCCGATGTCGTGGAGGAACCCGGCACGGCGGCAGACCTCGACGTTCAGCCCGAGCTCGTGAGCGAGCATCACGGCGAGGTGGGCGACCTCCACGCTGTGGTCGAGCACGTTCTGGGCGTAGCTGGTCCGGAACCGGAGACGGCCCATCATCTCTACCACCATTCTAGGGAGCCCTGTCACCTCGGCACGCTCCGCGGCGCGTTCGCCAGCCTCCCGGATCGTCCGCTGGACCTCCTCCTGGGCCTTTTCGTACAGTTCCTCGATGCGGCCCGGGTGGATGCGGCCGTCGACCATAAGGTTCATGAGGGCGAGGCGGGCGGTTTCGCGGCGGATGGGGTCGAAGCAGGAAATGACGACTGCCTCGGGGGTGTCGTCGATGATTAAATCGACGCCGGTGACTTGTTCGAATGCCCGGATGTTGCGCCCTTCGCGCCCGATGATACGCCCCTTCATCTCTTCGGTCGGCAGCATGATGACGGAGACCGTTGCTTCCGTGACGTATTCGACTGCGCACCGCTCCATGACGTCGAGGATCACGGCACGAGCACGCCGCTCCGCTTCGGCGACGGTCTGGCACTCGATTTCGCGGGCTCGGCGGAGGCCGATTTCGCGAAAATCCTCTTCGATCTTGGCCAAGTACACTTCCCGCGCCTGTTCTGAATCGAGCCCCGAAAGCCTCTGCAGAAGGATCTCGGCTTCCTCGACCTTCCCGAGCACGCCTTCTTCGAGTTTGATGATCTCGCGGTTGCGCTGATCGAGGTCGCTTTCGCGATCTTCGAGCCTCGTCCGTCGGGCCTCGATGCTTTCGTCCTTGGCGGTCAGCTTTTCTTCCAGACGGTCGAGCGCCTGTCGCTTCTCGCGCAGTTCGCTTTCATCGCGCTCACGAAGGGCAAGAGCCTCTTCCTTTGCGAGGACCAGGGCTTCCTTGCGTTCTCTCTCGGTCGCAGACTTCGTCTCTTGAATCTGGTGCAGGGCCTCGTCGAGCGCCTCTCGGGCTCGAATCACCCTCTGCCGTGTAAGGGCATACACCACGACGCCGGTGATGACCGCGGCGAGGGACGCGACGATGACGACGGTGATGGTTTCCATCAGGCCACCTCCTCGTCGGGAAACTTGCGAGCCAGGACTTCGCGTACGGTGTCCTCCTCGAAGCCGCGCCCGGCCAAGAAACGTCCCGCCTTCGCGGCGTCGTCCCCACGGCGGCGGTCGAGGAGTTCGAGCGCGGCCTGAATCTCGTCCTGCTCCGAAACCGATGCGAGCCGCGCGGCCACCTGGTCTTCGGAGGCCCCCCGCTCGACGAGAGCGGCGGCTATGCGCGCACGACCCATCCGCCGGCGACGCATCTGCGTCACCCGCTCGTCGACGGTCCTGCCATCGTCCAGAAAGCCCCAAACCCCCAACTGGGCCAGAACCGCCACGACCGTATCGGGAGCGAATCCTCTCGCAAGGAGCCGCTGCTCCACTTCGGCCCGCAGGCGGTCGGCTTGGCGAATGCTTCGGAGGGCGACCAGCAGGGCCTTTGCGTACCCTGAGTCTTCCTCTCGCTTCACTCTACTTCCGCTGCTGGGACGACGGCTTTGCCGGCGTTTCTCTCCGTTTGGAAGGCGTCCCTGACTTTCTGGTTGATCTCCACGAAGACGTCCGGATGCTCTTCGAGGTAGGTGCGCGCGTTGTCCCGACCTTGGCCGAGTCGCACGTCCCCGTAGTTGAAATAGGTTCCCGCTTTACCGATCAACCCCCGATCCACCGCGATATCGAGGAGATCGCCGGCCTTGCTGATGCCTCGGCCGAAAATCATGTCGAATTCCACCGACTTGAACGGCGGAGCGACCTTGTTCTTGACGACCTTGACCTTCGTTCGCGCCCCGATCTGATCCGTGCCGTTCTTGATCGCCTCGCCCTTTCGGACTTCGAGGCGGACCGAGGCCCAAAACTTCAGGGCACGGCCACCTGGCGTCGTTTCCGGATTGCCGTACATGACGCCGATCTTCTCGCGAAGCTGGTTGATGAAGATCGCCGCGGTCCGGGACTTGTTGATGCCCCCTCCCAGCTTGCGCAGAGCCTGGGACATCATGCGGGCCTGGATGCCGACGAACGAATCGCCCATCTCCCCCTCGATCTCCGCCTTCGGAACGAGCGCGGCGACGGAGTCGAGAACGACCACATCGACTGCGGCCGAACGCACGATCGCGTCCATGATTTCCAGCGCCTCTTCGCCGTTGCTCGGCTGAGAGACGTAGAGCCGATCGGTATCGACCCCCAAAGACCTTGCGTACTCGATGTCGAGCGCGTGTTCCGCGTCGACGAACAGGGCAAGGCCGCCGTTTCTCTGGGCCTCGGCGATGACGTGCAGCGCGATCGTCGTCTTTCCGCTCGACTCCGCGCCGTAGATTTCGGTCATTCGTCCTCGAGGGAGTCCGCCGATGCCGAGGGCTATATCTAGGCTCAGCGAGCCCGTCGATATGGCTTCGACAGGGTCGCGCTCGTCGGTTCCGAGGCGCATGATCGCCCCTTTTCCGAACGACTTCTCGATCTGACTGAGAGCGCTCGCTAGTGCATGATCGCGGTCGGCGACGCCCCCTGAATTTCTCTCTCCGGCCATAGGTCTGGCCTCCTTGGTTTCGTTAGTTAGGTAGAGACCAGTTTACCAAAGGACCCGGCGAAATGCACACTATGAGCGATTCGGACTGGCGCTTTTGCGGGCCGTTCCCGGACAGGTGCCCCTCGGTGCCTCTGTGCCAGTTGGTAAGGCTGACCATCGTCGTCCCAGAGGGGCCTTAAAGAAGGCCCCAGATCTCCGGGTCCAGGCTGTTGATTGTCCTGCATTAGTACTGGTTTTTCTTGGGGGTGTACAAATCTGGTTTCGGCCCGACATGGTTGCCTGTACACTGATCGAGTGGCATTGTTTTGCCGCGCAGTTTTCCTATTTTGGAGAGGATCTATGAAAGTACTTGTTCTTGTTCTCGCCTGTGCGATGCCCGCCCTCGGCATCGCTGGGACGCTCTCGACGACGACCTCGAATAACGGTACCGGCGGCGTCTTTATGAACCTGATCGCGGGTCCGGTTCCGCTGGACATCACCGGCTTCGACTCCTACTTCGGTGGGACCGGGGCAGCGAACGTCGAGGTTTGGACACGCCCGGGCAGCTACGTCGGCTTCGACGCAAGCAACGTGGGCTGGACGCTCAGCGAGGTGGTCGCCGCCACGGGTGCGGGCACAGCGACCTTGGCTCCGATCCCGCTCGCCACGCCGATCTCGATCGGCGCAGGGCAGACCGTTGCCGTACTACTTCACGGCACGACCTCCGGGCGAGCGCTTCGCTACACCGGCACCGCTGCAAGTCCGCCCGTGACGAACTGGAGCAACGCCGACCTCGCGCTCTTCAGCGACGTCGCTCGGACAGGCAATGTCCCCTTCGGCGGCACCCGATTCACACCGCGCTGCTTTGCCGGGAACGTGCACTACAACCTCGTGCCCGAGCCGGCATCCTTCATCGCAATGGGGCTCGGCGTGGCTGCTCTGCTGCGCCGCCGAAGACGGTAGGCCTCGCATCTGGTCGAAGCCTGGGTCGGGCGCATCGCGTCCGCCCCCGGCCCTAATCTCGGGAAGGAGCAGTCGCCTGTTTCAGCCACGCCTCGGCGATAGCACGGAAGGCTTCTCCACGCTCACGGAAGTTCGAGTAGGGGTACGCGCTTGCGCACCCTGGCGCGAAGACGATGGCCTCCCCACTCACGGCTGCCGCGGCAGCAGCATCGAAGGCTTGCTCCAAGGAGTCGAACCTCACCCCCAACTTGAGTAGTTGGCTGACCAAGTCGTCCTCCGCGCGGCCGATCAGGTAGAGGCGATGGTCCGCGGAAGCCAGATATTCCGCGACCGGCGTGAAGTCGAGGTTTTTGGTGACGCCTCCCATCAGAATGTGAAGTCGTTCGCGGCGGCTGCGAGCGCTAGCAACGACGGCGCGAGGATTCGTGCACATCGAGTTGTTGATCACGGTCACACCCTCGCGGATCCCCAGGTGCTCCATGCGGTGCTCGAGGCCTCGGAAGACGGCAATCGCCCCGATCATCGCCTCGGCCTGCGCGTCGGATATCGGGCCCAAGTACGCCGTCGCCAATTCCCACGCCATCGCCATGTTGATCGCGTTATGCTCGCCCAGGTCGGGCAGCGAGTCCCGTGACATCGACCGCCCGCCGAGGACGAGGCGGGTGGGCTCTACGCGAGTTTGGGCGGCTACGGCATGCCCTCGATCGTGGTCATCGCTCGTGCCCACCGAAAAGGTTCGCAGCCCGACCTCGGGGGGGATCGCGGACTCGATCATCGCCATGGGCAGCGAGGGCTCGTCGGCATTCGCGACGACCACGTCGTCCCGCTTCATCCGCGCGAAGAGCCGCAGCTTCGTCGCGCGATAGTCCTCGAAGTTGGGGTGCCGATCGAGGTGATCGGGCGTGATGTTCGTGATTGCAGCCACACGCGGGCGGAAATCGCGAACCCACTCCAGTTGATAGCTGCTGATCTCGGCCACCAGCACCTTGCCCGAGCCCATTGCGGCCGCCTCGGTCAGGGTCACCTCATCGAACCCGCTGCCGCTGATGTTCCCGCAGAGAACCGCGTCGGCCCCAGCGGCCCGCAGCAGGAGCCAAGTGAGGGCTGTGGTCGTGCTCTTGCCGTTCGTTCCCGTGATCGCCACGATCGGGCTCTCTGCGAGCCGGTAGGCAAACTCCACCTCGCTGATCACCTCGCGACCGCCCCGGACCATGTCGCGGATGGCAGGGTGCTCCCGTCGGAATCCCGGGCTCGCCACGAGAAGATCGAACTCCTCCGCGTCTAGATGGCCGTGCCAACCGGTCACGATCGGGATGCCTTGGCCTTGCAGCCGCTCAACGGCGTCGAACTGTGACGGTGTCTCCGCGGACTGCTCGTCGAAAACGGTGGGCAGCGCGCCGCGTCGGCGTCCTTCCGTGGCAATCGCGATGCCCGATCGTCCCATGCCTGCCACAGCGATGCGAAGGCCGGAAGCGATCATCTCGCGCCCCCACCCAACCAGGCCAACGACACCGCACCCGCGGCCAGAACGAATTGGACAAGTCCGAAAGTCCAGACGACCCGCGACTCGGGCCAGCCCTTTTTCTCGAAGGCGTGATGAATCGGAGTGTAAGAAAACAGTCTCTTCTTAAACACTTTGACCCAAAAGATCTGGAGCGGCACGGGTATGAGTTCCACTAGCAGAATGCCGGAGAGTACCGCCAGAGACGGGATCATCGAGGGCGATCGGGCGAGTTCGAAGACCATGAAGCCGATCGCGGCTCCAATCGGGAGCGAACCCACATCGCCCATGAAAAGGCGCGCTGGTGGCGCGTTGAGTATAAGAAAAGGAATCAAACCTCCAATGAGAGCGACAGAAGCTATCGCTACCGAAGGGACTCCTGCCATCGCCGCAACCACTCCAAGCCCTAAGCACAGCATGACTCCCAGCGTTCCGGCAAGCCCATCGAGTCCATCCGAGAAATTGTAAGCATTGCTGAAGAAAAGTATCACGAATCCCCCAGATGCGAGCCACAGCGGATCAGAGAAGCGAGGGTCGAGCCACAACGCACCAGTGGCCACGAACACTTGGAGCAGCAGCTTGGGCTTCCATCCGAGTCCCCTGGACCCAACCTTCAAGCGCGGGACGACGAAATCGTCGAGGAAGCCGATGACCCCGAAACCGACCACGAGAAGCACCAGGGGGAGGCTCGGCGCCATCAGCAGGATTCCCGCTGGGAAGCCCGTCAGGACGATTAGGCCGCCCATCGTGGGTGTGCCCTGCTTGAGTTGATGGGTCTCCGGCGCAAACTCGCTCACCGCCTGGCGGCTTCGAAGGGCCAGGAGCATTCGGTAGATGGGCCAGGCCGCCAGAGCCGAAACGCCCAGCGCGACCCAGAAGGCGGACACCACTTGCTTTTGTTCGTCGGCGCTCATCGAGTCGAGACTCCGCGGTCTTCCGGCACGGCGGTCTCCATCTCGAGCGATCGGCTACCCTTCATGAGGACGACGTCGCCGGAGGCGAGCCCTTCGAGGAAGCGGCGCACATCCTCCAGCGTCGCGGCTTCCACGATTTTCGATGGATCGAGGCCGGCCCGCACCGCTTCGCTTTCGACGAACTTGGTCGCTTCGCCGTACAGCACGACCCGATCGAGATTCGCCTCGCCGAGCGCCCGCCCGACCTGGCGATGGCCGGTCTCGCTCAAGTCGCCGAGCTCGCGCATCTCGCCGATAATGGCAAAGCGGCGGCCGGAAGCGGGCAGTTCGGCGAGGGTCCGCACCGCTGCCATCGTGCTGTCGGGGCTCGCGTTGTAGGTGTCCAGCAGGACGGTCGCCCCGTTGAGAGGGCGGACCTCCATTCGAAGTGGGGGCAAGTCAGCGTGGGCCAGAGCCTCAGCGGCAGCGGCGACACCGGTGCCCGCGGAATGGGCGGCGAGCACTGCGGCGGCGGCATTGAGAGCCTGATGCCTTCCAACCGTCGGCAGTTCGGCCTCGAAAGACTGTCCATCCAAGTGCGCGCGGACGAGGCACCGGTCCCAACTCAAGGCCCGATAGCCTAGAACTCGGCACTCGGCTTCCGGACTGAAGCCGAACGTTCGCACGGGGCAAGGCGCGCGCTCGCGGAGCACAGCGGCAAAGTCGTCTTCGGCCCACAGGATTGCCACTCCGTCGGCAGGCAGAGCATCGAAGAGTTCGGCCTTTGCCTCGGCGATTCCCTCCCGCGAGCCCACCATTTCGACGTGGGACGAGCCGATCATGGTGATCACCCCGATCGTCGGACGAGAGAATCGGCAGAGATGGGCGATTTGCCCGAACCCGCGCATTCCCATCTCCACCACGGCTACCGCGGTATCCCGCGTAAGGCTTGCCCACACGAGTGGCGCCGTGTATTCCGTGTTGTGGTTGGCCGGGCTCTTGAGAACCTGCCCCAGTGGCGAGCAGGCGGCGGCAGCGAACTCTTTGGTCGAGGTCTTGCCGTTGCTTCCCGTGATGCCGATGACGGGGCCGGAGAAGGTCTCTCGAAACGACAGAGCGAACCGGGCGAGGGCTTCGACGAGGCTCGGCACCAGGACATGGGGCGCATCGACTGGACGCTCGACCACAGCCGCGACGGCGCCCTTTCGAACGGCTTCAGCGGCGTATTCGTGGCCATCGTGCCGCTTGCCGGTAATGGCGAGGAACAGTGAGCCAGGTACGATGGCCCGACTGTCGAGGCAGAATCCCTCCAAGCGCTCGTCCGGACTTGCGACGAGACGCCCACCCACGATCTTGGCGAACTGTCCGAGGGTCAACCCGCGCTCCCCACCGTCGAGAGGGCTTGCCGCGCCAGTTCTCGATCATCCATATGGTGCTTGACGCGTCCGATGATCTGATAGTCTTCGTGGCCCTTGCCGGCGATCACGACGATGTCGCCCGGCTCGGCGATCTCGATCGCGTGGTTTATGGCTTCGCGCCGGTCGGCGATGGATTCGGCTGGCTTACTCGGGTCCAGCCCTGCTTCGACATCGGCGATGATCGCCAACGGATCCTCGGTCCGCGGATTGTCGCTCGTTACCACGATCCGGTCGGCCAGCCGGCTGACGACGGTCGCCATCTTCGGCCGTTTCGTGCGATCTCGATCACCGCCGCAGCCGAAGACCGCGATGAGCCTTGTCGGTCCGAGTTCGCGAGCGCTGACAAGCAGCTTCTCGAGTGCGTCGGGAGTGTGCGCATAGTCCACGATCACGCCAATCCCCTGCTCGTTGGCGATCGCTTCGAATCGACCGGGAACCGGAGTCACCGCTGCGAGGCCATCGACAATGGCGTCGAGGTCGCAGCCGAGCCCGTAAAGCGTGGCCGCGGCGGCGAGAGCGTTGCGGGCATTGAACATCCCACCAACTCCGAGTTTGCATACGCACTCTCGGCCGTCGGCCCGCAAACGCAAGGCAAGCGAAGACAGAGCCACCTCGAGGACCTCGCCCCTCACTTCGCCGGAATCGAATCCGAAGGTCACCAGTCGATACCGACTCGACTCCCGCGGGCGAAGGGTCGCGGCCCATCGACTTCCCACCGGATCGTCGGAATTGAGAACGGCCACGAATTCCCCTTCGCCGTAGTCGGTGAAGAGACGCAGTTTCGCCGCCTCGTAGGCCTCCATGCTCGGGTGATAGTCGAGATGGTCTTGGCTCAGGTTGGTGAAAACTCCGCAGGCAAAGGGGACTGCCGCCACCCGTCGTTCTTCGAGTCCGTGGCTGCTCACCTCCATAACGAAATCCTTGCAGCCGGCCCGCGCCGCCTCGTCCAGCATCGTCCACAGTTCGACCGGAAACGGAGTCGTGTTCTCGAGGGCGCGAGCGGTCTCGCCGTAGCGAAATCCGAGGGTGCCGAGATACGCTGCCTGGCGCCCGAGGCTGTCCATGGCTTGCCTGATCATCCAGGCGGTAGTCGTCTTTCCGTTCGTGCCGGTTACCCCGACGACGCGCATCTCGGAGACCGATGGGAAGAACGCTCGGCAGACTCCACCGAGAGTCCCCAGGAAGTCCGACTTCGGGGCGTAAGCCACGTCGATCCCCAAGCCGGACAGCCGGTCGTACCAAATCCGATCATGGACGAGCACGCCCGCCGCGCCCTTGCCGATCGCGTCTTGGGCGAACGCATGGGTGTCCACCCGCTCAGAGGGCATGCAAACGAAAAGCGCGCCGGTCAGTGCGTCCGACCGGGAGTCTGCAACGATTGCTCGTATTTCGGCCTCCGGGTGGGGAAGCGAGACAGCCTCGAATCCGGTACGGGCCAGGAGTTCGAACGCGGTCACCGCGTAGGATTACCCCGCAGGGCGGGTTTGGCGCTGATCTCGACCTCGAGCCGACGTCCATCCGACCGCGGGACATCGAAGCGGTGGATGATCGCCGAAGCAACCTCTCGAAACACCGGCCCCGCCACCTTGCTGCCATAGTACTGGCCCTTCGGGTTGTCGATCATGACGAGTATCACGGCCTTCGGCCGCTCGGCAGGCACGTAGCCGACGAACGAGGAGACATAGCCGCCTCCGACCATCGACTTCGTATCGAGATTTGTCTTTTGCGCAGTGCCGGTCTTGCCGGCCAGGCGATAACCGGGAATTCGCAGCGTCGCGCCCGTCCCTTCATCGCTTTGGATGACCGACTCCATCAGCCGCATCATCTTGCGCGCCACCTCCGGCTTGACCATGCGCTGCCCAGGCTTGATCGCTAACGGCGCCCCGCTCACTTCCGAGACGAGGCGAGGGAGCGGCCGGACACCATCGTTCGCGAGCATGGCGTAGGCCGAGCAAAGGGCTACCGGTGTCGCATTGAGGGATTGGCCGAAGCCGACCTGGGCAATCTGGAGCGGCTTAGCGTACTCGCCGTAGTCGAAACGGCCGCGTACCTCATAGGGCATGCCGAGGGCCGACCGCTGCAGGAGCCCGAGGTCTTCGAGGTACTTCACCATGTCCGGGTAGCCGATCCGGAGTGCCCAGGTCGCCGCGCTGACGTTGCAACTCTTGGCGATCGCCCGCTCGATGCCACAGGGCCCGTGGGCTCCATGCTTGCGGTCGCAGTGGATCTGCCAGGCCTTGCCGATCGGCAGGGTAAGGCGACAGGTAACGACCGTCCTGTCGTCGACGACTCCTTCATCCAGGGCCTTCGCGAGGGTGAGGATTTTGAACGTCGACCCCGGCTCGAAGATCGACTGGAAGTTCGGATTGAGGTCGGAGACCTTCTCTCCCAGCGACGTGTTGCCACCGTTCGGATCGAACGTGGGCCAGTTTGCCATCGCGAGGATGTCGCCGGTGCGCGGATCCATGGCGATCGCAACGCCTCGATCCGCCTTGTTGGCTTCAACGGACCTGCGTACTGCGTTGGTCGCCGCCACTTGGAGATTCGAATCGATGGTCACGACGATGCCGCGACCGTTCTTGCGATCCTGTTGGGTTGCTGTCATTCGGCTCGGAAGCCAAGCACCGGTTCGGTCGACCATGCCTTCGCGCTTCCCGTCCTTGCCTTCGAGAACGTCATTCATGACGGCCTCGACGCCGGTCAAAGCTTTGCCATCTCGCACCGCGCCGAGCACTCCAGCGGTCGCCTCGGCGAGCGGGTAGTCCCGCTGTAGGTCGCGATGCAGAGAGACGCCGTCCGCACGCCAAGTGGCCTTGACCGACTTGACTTCGGCGGCTTGCTCGCCTGTCATTCGTCGACGCCACGTACGGTTCCCAAGTCCGGCCAGAGCGGCTTGCTGCATCTCGCTCGGCGAGATGCCGCTGGCTCCGCCGAGAGCCATGAAGAAGCTCGGGCTGTGCGGGATTTTGGAATAGTCGAGTCCGAGCAGGTAAGCATCTTCCGATTGGGCGAGGATCTTCCCGTCGGCGCTAAAGATGGTTCCGCGCCTAGCCACCTCCGTGCGAGAAACGACGAACCGCCTGGTCTCCTCGGCCTTATGCAGAATCTCGTCGCGATGAGCGATCTGAACACGACCCTGGCTTACCGCCGAACCGACGAACAAGGCCGCGATCCCCCAGGGCAGGAGGACGACGCGCCGTCTCTCAGTACGGCGATCGCTCATTCCTCAGGCTCCGGTTCATCACGAGCACCTTGGCATCGCCATCGGGCGCGAAGCCACGGACCTCCGCCCACCGCTCCACCGACCGAAGGCCGACCAGCCGTTCGATCTTCTGTCGAAGCGCAGCAACGTCCTTGCGCGCCATCGATGCCCTCTCTGAGGCACGCAACCCTTCCCGTCGGGCCTGCTCCATGAGCGTGTGCCCTACCAGGCTGCTTGCGGCATACGCACTAGCAACGATGAAAGCGAAAACAAACACATAAGTCAGAATGACCCGCCACAGTTGCGACGAATCTCGGCTGACGCCCTTCGCCCTCGCTATGCGTCGGGGCCGAGTCTTTATGCCATGAAGAGGAATTGCACTCATAGTCGTTAAGAAATGGACTGTCGACGAATCGCGCGGAGCTTCGCGCTCCTGCTCTTCGGGTTTACGGCTAGTTCTTCCGGCGTCGGAACGAGCGGTTTCTTGATGATTTCGTCGAAGCCGATCTTCGCAAGATCGCGCATCGCACGCTTCGCCGCGCGGTCTTCACCGGAGTGATAGGAGAGTACGCAGAGAACGCCGTCCGGCGCGAGCATGTTTGCGATACTCTCGATTGTTTCTTGAAGATCGTCCAGCTCGTGGTTGACTGCGATCCGTACCGCTTGGAACGTTCGCGTCGCCGGATGAATGCGCTTCTCGCGCATCGATGGAGGCACCGCAGCGAGAACGCAATCTACGAGGTCTTGCGTCGTCCGTAAAGGCTTGTTCTTGCGACGATCCACGATTACCTGAGCGATTCGCTTGGCCCAGTTCTCATCTCCATACTCTTCGAGGATTCGTTCGATCTCGATAGGGGATAAGCGGTTGAGCAAGCTGGATGCCGACTCTCCCTTGCTGCGGTCCATCCGCATGTCGAGGGGGCCGTCCTCGCGAAAGCTGATGCCTCGATTGGGGTCGTCGATCTGCGCGGAGTTGAGCCCGAAGTCCAACAGGATCGCGTCGGCTTGGGCCGCCCGATGCCGAAGCGCGGCCTCTTGGCTCAGGACTTCGGGCAGCTCGCGATAGTCGGCCTTCCGCAAGGTCGTCTCCACCCCTTCGATTCCTTCGAGCCGCGAGCCCGCTTCCTTTAGCATTTCTTCGTCCCAATCCAGGCCCAGAATCCATCCGCCGGGGGCGATTCGCTTCGCCATCTCCCGTGCATGCCCTGCCAGGCCGAGCGTTCCGTCGACGACCGCCGCGCCCGGCCGAAGCGGTAAGACCGACAACACTTCCATGAGCATGACGGGCTCATGGTGCACGTTAACCTCGAGTCATCTGGTCGTAAGCGTCGGCGACCGCCTTGCGGCGGGCTTCGCCATACGTATCCGGATTCTCTTGAAACTTTTCGTATTCCGACTTTGCCCAAATCTCCAAGCGATCGAGGGCTCCGATGAGGAGAACCTTGTCCTTCAGCCCGGCAAGATCTCGCAGCTTCTGCGGTACGACCACGCGGCCCTGGGCATCGAACCTTAGGTCGTCGTCGGCGAGCCCGAAGACGAGGCGGGTGTATTGCTGAGTACCTTGGTTCAGGCGATCCATCTGAAGAACGGACGAGACCATCTGTTCCCAGACAGGAAGCGGGTAAGCCACCAAGCAGCCGACATCACCGAGAGCAATCACGAATCCATCGCCGAGGCGATCCCGCTTCTTCTTGCCGACGAGTATTCGGCCCTTTTCGTCGATCGTGGCTTCGTCCGTACCGAGGAGCGGCTTGAATCTTACGAAAAGCGCCTGGTCCACGATCGATCTCCCATAACACGTTCGGAGAAGATGTAGCCGGGCCGCTTCCCTGCATTCCGGCTACTCCAATCCTTGGCGTGGACACCCCGCCCCGCCAGTCGTGGACTTTGGTACTTCCTGTACTATTCCTCCACTTGTATGGGACTGTACCTCTATCGGATTTCGATTGGTCAACCCTCAGGGGTACATTTTGTCGAAATGAACTGGGATATCTACATGATAGTAGACGCACGTCGTAAGAAAAGTGCCAGGCAACGAATTGAACGGACTAGTTCCCATGATCTTCCCAGTTGTCTCTTAGAACAGAGACTACCCGATGAGGCTCAGCTCATCGCGGCGGCGGGTTCCATGCCTTCGCCTTCCATCTGCGCCACGCAGGTCGCGATCGTGATGTCGCCGGTGACGTTGAGCACGGTTCGGCTCATGTCGAGGATCCGGTCGATCCCCAGGCAGATGCCGATCGCCTCGGCAGGGACGCCGACCTGAATGAGGATGATCGCGATCATCGGCCACGATCCGCCGGGTACCCCTGCGGTGCCGATCCCCGCGAGGATCGCCATTCCCATGACGATCGCCTGGGCGCCCAGCGAGAGGGGGATGCCGAAGAACTGGGCGAGGAAAAGGACCGTGATGCCCTCGAAGAGAGCGGTGCCGTTCTGGTTGGCGGTTGCGCCGACGGTGAGGACGAAGTTGCTGATGTCGCGAGGCAGGCCGAGGTCCTCGTCGGCAGATTTCAGCGCGGCGGGCAGAGTCGCGTTGCTCGATGCGGTCGCGAAGGCGGTCAGCATCACGCTCCGGATCGACCGGAAAAAGTCGATCGGATTCCGCTTGGCGATCCAACGAATCGCGAGCGGGTAGGTCACGAAGAGATGGATCGCCAAAGTCACCAGGACCAGGCCGGCGTACTTCCCGAGCGCGACGAAGGCGGACACCCCCAGAAGCGACGCCGTAGTGAAGATCAATCCGAAGACGCCAATGGGCGCGAAGCGCATCGCGAAGTCGATGATGCGGAGGGTGACTGCGAAGACGCCTTCGAGGAACGCTTTGACGGGCAGCGCCTTCTCGGGCGCGATGCCGCCCAAAGCGATGCCGAAGATCAGAGCGAACACCATGAAGGGCAATATGCCGTCGGGCTCGATCGCCGCTGAGATGGGATTCTTGGGAATGAGCCCCACCAACGTGTCGGCTACTCCCTTGGCCTTCTGTGCATCTTCGACTTTCTTCGTGGCGTCGGCAGTTTGGTAGGAAGCCATCAGCCGCTCGCGGTCGGCAGTCGAAATGCCATCGCCTGGTTTCACGAGATTGACCGCAGCGAGGCCGAGAACGACGGCGATCCCGCTCAGGATGACGGTCATCAGCAGTGCCCTCGCGCCGACGCGTCCCAGTTTTCGCGCGTCGCCGATCTCGGCCACCCCGAGAACCAATGCCGAAAAGAGCAGCGGCAGCACCACCATGAAGATCATGTTCAGGAAGATCGTCCCGACTGGTTGAGCAAACGTCTCGCGGAAGAACTTGAGGCGCGGGTCGTCTGGACCCATCACGGCCTGGCAGACGCCACCGGCAATCGCGCCCAGCAGGAGACCGATGAAGATCTTCGTATGGAGGGGCATGCGGCGGCGCTCGGTCGTCATGCGGCAATCCTATTCGATTCCGAACACGATTTGCGCCGTTTAGCCCGGCGGCCAACCGAGTGGGCGCCCACCCAGGAGATGCATGTGAAGATGATCGACCGTCTGCCCGGCACCCGGACCTTGGTTGATCACCAGGCGATATCCGTCGACAAGTCCCTCCTGCTCGGCGATCCTTCGCGCCGCGTTGAGGAGGTGCTGATGATCGCCCGAGTCGGGAAGCTCGGCGACGCCGGCGATTTCTTGGCGCGGGACGATGAGGATGTGGACCGGCGCCTTGGGATCGATATCGCGGAAGGCGACGACGTGCTCGTCCTCGTACACGATGTCGGCGGGAATCTCGCGGGCGATGATCCGGGAGAACAGGGTCGGCATGCCGGAACGATACCTGCGGTTAGTCCGGTTGTATAATCCGACGAGCGTTCGACTTATGCAAATCGTCCGACTGCTTTCACTAGTGTTGCTTTTGGCACTCGGCCATGCGCATGGCTGCCCGCCGAAGTACGTCGGACCGAACGGCCTGGAATGCTCGAATTGCAGTGAGGCGGTACCCAACTGCTGCATGGAGGATGGGTGCGTCGTGGCCGAACCGGACGATTGCCGAGCGTGCTGCACGCTCGGCGCCTGCGCGGAGCCGCGAGGCGTCGAGGGTACGCTGACGAGCAGGATCCCCTCTTTCGACGTGGCGGTTCTTCCAAAGAACCGGGCTCAGGCCGCGCCTCGGGTTGTCGAGCCCTCGGTCGAACCGTTCCAAAACGCAATCGAGCTGAACCATGGCCCACCCACGCTCCTTCGGGGCCGCGAGCCCCCCGCTCCTGACTGATCGTCGTTTGCCCGCCCACAGGGCGGGCCGGACCGCAGGTACAGGAGAAGCAGGTTTGTTCAGAGTTTTCACAGGGCTCAGCCTCGCCTTGGCCGTCTGGCCGGCGAGCGCCGATCAGCCACAAGAGAGCAAGCGGCCTCGGGTCGCGGTGCCGACGTGAACCGGGTGACCCGGCGAAGGCCGGTTCCTCGGTTCGGGGAACCTCGATCTCGAATGGCAGTTCTCGATCCGCTGGGTCGATACGTCGGCGCCGCGTCCCCGCTGGCGATTCAATGTGGCCAAGCGGATCACACCACGATTCCTTCTCGGATTGGAATACAACGCCACGGTCGGCGAGTGGACGCCGACGGCCAACTGGACGCTGCTTCCCGAGACGGATACCCTGCCGCTGATCAACCTCGGCACCAGTTCGGACCGAATCTTCAGTCCTCCCGGCAAGCAATCCTACTACGTCACTTTTGCCAAGGGCATCGCCAGCACACCTCTCTCGCCATGGGCAAGTTTGAGCTACTCGGAGTGGGAAGAACGGTTGCTGTTCGCCTTTGGCTGCAACGTGTCGCTGTCCCCGAGTTGGGATTTCATGCCGATGCTCGATGGCCGAAACACCCATCTCCTTTTGACCTACAGAGCCGAAAACAAGAATATCAGCCTCCTGCTGGTGAAGATGCGTTACCCTGGCATCAGCGTGGGCTTTGGATTCTAAAGACAAGACTATGATGACCTGCACACTGCTCGCCTTTGTCCTCTTCGCCCAGCCGGTAGTCGAGGACCTCGCGAAATCTGCACTGCCGCCAAAGGGCTCGTGCGTCGTCTGCTCCTCGGCGGGGGATGACCACGGCCTGGAGAAGGTCGTGGCCGGCGTACGCTACAAGGGGGCCGAGTATTACTTCTGCAACGCCAAGGAGGTCCCTCGTTTCAAGGCCGACCCGGAGGCGTTCCTCCCGCCCGTCCTTCCACGACCGATGCCCAAGTTTCGCCTGGCCGATCTCGGCGGAAAGATGTGGGACGCCGAAGCAATGAAGGGAAGGGCCATCCTCATCGATTTCTGGGCGACCTGGTGCAAGCCGTGCAAAGAGATCGTGCCGATCCTGAAGCAGGTCCGCGCCGAGTTCGCTCCTCGTGGGTTCGAGGTCCTGAGTGTCAGCATCGACGAGAAGCGAGCCGACCTCGACAAGTACCTAGCGAAGAATCCGTTCGAAAATCCGGTTCTGCACGACACCGGAGCGACGTGGCAAGCTTGGAAGGTCAATTCGATCCCGGCCCTCTTCTTGGTCCGTGATGGGCAGATCGTCCGGCAATGGAGCGGCAAACCCAAGGCGGCCGACCTGCGAAAGGCGATCGAGGGGGCGCTTCCGAAAGGCTAGTCGACGACCTCGACCGCCGTGTTCGGGACGATGCCCAAATCCGCACCACGGGAGAGGAATGTGCGGATCGCGCGAACGCCCTCCTCTCCCATGTCGAGCGTGCGCTCGTTGACGTACATCCCTACGAAGCGGTCGCTCGTGGGAGTATCGAGCCCACGGGCGTAGGTGAGGGCATATTCGAGGGCCTGCTCTCGATGGGCGAGCCCGGCCGCAATGCTCTCCCGCATGCAGCGGCTCACTTCGGCGACCGCCTCAGGCCCGAGGTCCTTACGGACCACGTTCACACCCAGCGGCAGCGGAAGCCCGGTCCCGGCCTTCCACCAGCGCCCGAGGTCCTCGATAAGGGTCAAGCCCTCGGCGGCATAGGTCAGCTGACCTTCGTGGATGATGAGTCCCACCTCGAATTCTCCGGCCACCACTCGGGGGATGATCTCGTCGAACGGGACGACGACGAAGTCAGCGACTCGCCAGCCGTTGGGCCCCGCCGGAGCACCGAGTTGGGCATAGAGCAAGTTCAGCGCGAGGAACGCGGAGGTCATCTTGCCCGGCACCGCGATCCGCAGGCTCAGCAGTTCCGCCAGGTCGATTGCCCTTCGAGCCACGATCATCGGCCCGTAACCATCGCCGAACGATCCGCCGTGGCGAAGGAGCGCGTAGCGATCGGCCACATGCGCGAAGGCATGGACCGAGACCGCGCTCGATTCCAGCCGACCTTCCATCGCCCACTCGTTGAGGGTTTGAATGTCCTTGAGGATATGCTCGAATTCGAACTCGCTCTCGACGGCCCCGCGAGCCAAGCCCCAAAACATGAAGGCGTCGTCGGAGTCGGGCGAGTGACCGAGGCGGATCTTAGTGGTCGTCATCTCTCTCGATTCTACGGGATCGGCGGCTCCGTTGGCTGAGCGAGCATTTGCGAAGCGAGGCGAGCGGCTTGCGTCAGGGCGTCGCTGGGCCCGAGGATCCTCTCGAGCTCGTCGAACGCGGCCAATTGAGCCTCTCGCCCGGGGCCGCGGAGTATCCCCTCGAGCTCCGTGCGGACACGAACGGGGCTCGCGTCGTGCTGAAGAAGTTCAGATACTGCCTTGCGTTCGAGGAGGATGTTGGGCAAGCTGAAGTAGTCGAACTTCGGGCGCCGAACGCGGTATTCGAGTTCCATGACCCAAGAGGCTTTGTAGATCACCACCATCGGGCAGCCGCAGATCGCCGCTTCGAGGGTGGCCGTGCCTGAGCAAACGATTGCGGCTTCTGCGCGCTTGAGAACCCCGTAGGTATCGGATTCGGTTACGATGACCGGGATGTCGGGCCTTCGCCGTGCCCAGGTACGCAAGATCGCCCGGGCGTCGGCAGTCGCCGCGACCGCCACCTCCACCTCGCGAACAGTCGGGGGAAGGGAATCGGCGATCGCTATCAGATGTCGTTCGATCTCGTGGCCACGGCTTCCCGGAAGGGCGGCGAGCCGACCGCACACCCGATCCTCGACACCTCCGGATTCGGTTGTGAGCTCTCGCAGCGGGTGGCCGAACCAATGGGCGTTCGCCCCCATCCCGCGCAGGATCTCTGCGCTCCAGGAAAAAGGAGTTACGATCGCGTCGGTCACCGCGGGAAGGTCGCCACCCTGCTTATCGCGCCGCCAACTGCCCGGCGGCACGAAGTAGAGCACGCGCCATCCGAGCCTCTTGGCGAATCGCGCAAGCCTGATATTGGCAAAGCCGAAGTCGATCGGAATGAAGAGTCCAGGCTCGCCCTTTGCCAGCCGGCGCTTCGCCGCGAAGTAGCCTCGAATGACCCGCGGGCTAACCAAGAGCGCTTCGATGATGCCGATCGCTCCCCACCGCGAGGAGTCGGCGACGAGGCCACCTGCCGAAGCTGCGAGCCGCCGGCCGCCGACGGCTTCGAAGGTCGCGTCTGGCCGGAGCGCCCGCAGGCGCTTGACGAGTCCTTCGCCGTAGGCGTCGCCCGATGCCTCACCCGCGGACAGGAAGACTCTGGCGTGGGACGGCATGAGGAAAAGGTACCCGCGGGAGGCCCTAATCGGGCTTCCGACCGAGGGCGATGACGTGTCGCAGAGTAAAGCCCAACCCTGAGCCGTCACCCTTTGGGACGAGATAATCGCGCAAGGCGCCCGCCGAGTTCACGAGAATGTCGCGTACCTCGCTGCGGGCAGGCTCGCCGACGCTCATGCGATCCAGCCAGGACTCGAAGTTCTGGGTGCGGCTTCCGACTTCGAAACGCTCCACGCGAAGGCCCGCAGCTTCGATCATCGACCGCCAAGCCTCCGGCGTGTAGTTGCGGACATGGGAGGGATCACGGAGCCGCTCGAATCGGTCCAAGTCGGCATCTGCCCTTGCGTCTCCGTCGATGCCGACCGTATCTACCAGGAGGAACCAGCCGCCCGGCCGCAGCACGCGGAAAACCTCTCTCAGGAAAGCGACGACGTCGTGGAAGTGGTGCGGGGCAAGGCGGCAGGTTACACCCTCGAACGACTCATCTGCGACTTCGAGCGATTCCGCAGGCATCAGGGCGGTCGCCACGTTTCCGAGGGACCGCTGCGCTGCTTCTCGCTCGACGATCGCGAGCATTTCTGGCGTGAGGTCCGTCGCCACCACCCGCGAGGCGTAAGGCGCAAAGGCATAGGCAGTGTGGCCGGCGCCGGTCGCCACATCGAGAACGGGCCCACCCTTCGGTGCGGCGAATCGCACGAGATAGCCGAGTTCGGCGGCATCGGAATGGGTGGTGCTCGCCAGGTACTTCTCGGCCTCGCGGCCGAACTGCAGCCGAGCGTCCTCCACGGCTCAGTATGGCCCAGAGTAGCGGTTCGCGCCGTGCTAAGATAGGGGCCAACCTAAGGAATACTTTTGAGGGAGTTCATCAGGATGAGTTTTAGGACCTTCAGTTTCGTTTCCGCCGCCGCCCTCGTCGCGGCCGCCGCCACCGCTCCGGCTCAACAGACCAAGCCAGTCGGTCTCAGTGTCCGCATCGGCCTGTTTTGGCCGTCGAGTGAGCGCGCGAAATCCGCCGGAAAGAACTGGTTCGCTTTCGGGGTCGAGTACAAGCTCGGCGATCTCAAGTTCAGCAGCCGTTCGCCGGGATTCTCGTCGAGCTACAGCATCTCGGCCGATCTGTTTTCGAAGGGTGACTTTCGCAACACACCGGTGCTCGTCAACTACATCGGCCGCAAGGACAACCTCTACTACACTGCGGGCGCAGGGATCGGGTTCACGCGAATCCGAGAGACCGCATCGGAGGTCGAGACCCACACCGAGTTCGCCTATCAGATCGGCGTCGGCTACGAGTTCCTTAGCCAGAACCTGCCGCTCTTTGCCGAAGTGAAATACATCGGCAGCAGCGACAGCCGCCTTGCCGGCTTCGTCGCCTTCGTCGGCGTCCGCTTTTAGTCCTCCGCTCCCCCTCACGCTCAGTGAGGGGGAGCTGGCCGGGCGAAGTCCCGAATTCACTGCTATCGAGGAGAATCCTACTGCGTGAAGACCAGCAGCTTCGCCACCGTCTCGCCGCGATGACGGATCGGGATCACCTTCTGGACGGTGAAGGTCGCGCCATCCCACGTCGCGCTGTTGCCGACCGCCGAGTTATCGTCGTGGGCGACGTAGACCGATCGGATCGGCCGCGCCGCGGCATCGATCACCGATCCGGAAACATAGCGCGCCGCGACCGCCGGCGAGAGAATTCCGATGACGCCCCGGTGCGGGCTTCCCGAGATTACGAAGGTCTCGCCGAGCCGATCGACGATGCCCTTGAACCGGCTTTGAAGCACCGTCATGCCTCGTCCTCCTTCGCGCGCTTGCCACGACTCGTGCCGACCGCGGCCATCGCCGGTAACGCCGGATCGATTCGGAGGAACGGGCGCAGGCGCATCCAACCCTGGGCCTTGAGCCCGAACGGATCGTCGACGTCGGCCATGAACGGGGTCACGAACAAGTCGCCGACCTGGATCGTGTCGAAGGCGCCCGGATGCCGGCCGAGCTGAGCGAGGAACTCGCCGGCGACGACTTCCGCCGCCCCTAACTCCAGCGTGGCCTGGAGGCCGGTGTCGCCGGTCGCCAGGATGTGCTCTGGCTTGATCGCGTACTCCACGACCGGTACCAGATCGGCGATCAGGTTGTCGATGGCCGTGTCGAACTCCGTCCCGCTGATGCCGCACATCTCTTTGACCTTCGCTCGAGTGACGGTGAGGCTCATCTCTCCTCCTGGCGAAAGGTCACGACCACCCGATCGAGGAGGCGTTGGACGGCGGTCGTGTTGTCCGATACCCGAGTCGCAAGGCCGTCGAGACTGCCCGCGATGCGGTCCGCCCCTTCGCTTTGGCGCTCAAGGTGAGATTGGAGAAAGGCGATCAAGCGCTCGACGAGAGCCCGCTGCTGGGCCATGCCGAGGCGCACGATCGCGAACGCGGAGGCGGTCGCGCCGCCGAGCAGCGCAACCGCCTCGTTCCATCCGACGAAGTCCATCGATTTGCCTCCTACGAGCCACGCCCCAGCGCGCGGCGTGCCCGCCGGGCGGCCTCCATGAGTGAGGCGAGCCGTCCTTCGAATGCTTCGAATGCCTCGCGAAGCCGGGCCGTATCGGGATCCGAGCGGGTCGAAACGTAAAGTCGGAACTGACTGGCGAACACCTCCGCAGACTCGGTCAGTCGGATCGCGGAGAGGAAGAGGGCCGCCAAGGCGCCGATCGCGCCGCCGACTCCCAAGCCGAGCAGGAAAGTGGCGAATTGTTCGGCACTCACTACAGGATCGCCCCGTAGGCCGTTTGCCACAGCCCATAGCCGACGTTGTAGCGCGCCCGGACGCCGTAGTGATAGCGATCGCGCATCCAGGCAGATTCCGATCCAGAGCCGGCTTCCAATGCGCTGAACTCGACGGGCACGTCGCTCCGCTGCTGAAGGAGGATGCCCCGAATGGGCCGCTTCGTGTCGAGTAGAAACCAATAGTCGTCAGCCGAGCCAGCCAGAAATGGGCTCGCAACGATCTTCAGCTTTCCGAAGAAAGCATTCAGGTAAGGAGTTGAGGAAGCACTGTCGACCGGATTCGACTTGTACACCACGACCGGGCTCTCGACCAGTTCGATGGCGTCCCAGAGCAGTTTCGGACCCACCACGAGGGTGTCCGGCACGATCCCAAGCGGCTGGCCGGTGTCGTCCGGGGCGAGCATCATCGTCGAGATCGCCTCAGCAAGAGCGGCGGCAGACAGAGCCGACGTGGTCCGGTTCGTGTAGGTCGAACCCCCGGGAAGCGGGTGAGCCGTGTTGAAGAAGGTTACTCCGTCGTATCCGGTTGCGCTGAACCCTCCGCTGAGCGCCTGAACGACGATTTGATGGCGGTGGGCCGCGACCCGAAAGGCCAGGTCGCGAATCCGAAGCCGGATCAGGTCGAGCTGATCGTCCTCGATCGCCCGGCGATCGACGGCGATGCTCGATTCGAAGGTCTTGTCTTCGATAGTCACCGAGTACGACCCGAGGCCGGTGGGACGCCGCTCGTCGACGAACTCGCGCATCGGAGGAGTCGCGCCGAGCCAAGCGTACTTCTGGCTCGGCATCGTCGTATTGATGACGGTCGCGACGCGGTCGGCCACGCTTTGGTCCAACTCGCTCCGATAGGCAAGCTCGAATTCGGCCCGCAATCCGGGCAGCAGGAAATCGGGAATGTCACTCTTCGTAAGAGCCAATGAACGCCTCCTTTACAGGCTGTAGTTGTCGATGCGAACGCGAACGCCCGCTCCGTCGGTCGACGTCGTTTCGAGGGCGACGAGGGTGCCGACCTTGTACTGGTTGGTCAGACCGGCCGTACTCACCTGGACTTCCCAGTCCGTGTTCGCATAGACCTCCTTCCCGAGGTCGGCGATCGCCGGCGTGAAGCCGGAGGCGGCTTTGAAGACCATGCTCCCGCTCTTGGCGACGTTGAGGGTCTTATCGCCAGCCGATCCACCCGCGTTATCGACCGTCTCACCCGCGACGCCGACGAACTTGAGGTTCGCAGTGCCGTGGGCCATGGCCACGAGGAATCCGCTCGCATTCACCCCCACCAGGGCGCCTTTGTACAGTTTCACGTTACTGATCTTGTAAGCAACGACCAATCCGGGTCGTTCGAAATTCTCATAGGCCTGAGTCAGTGCGGCCAAGGCTCACCTCCTGGGAGCAGCGGACGGGCCGCCCTTGCGCTGGGCGATCGCGTCGAGGTCGATGTCGGGGAAGTGGCGGCGGTAAAAGTCCACCTCTTCGGGCAGAAGCAGGTGCTCGGAGTGGTCGCCCAGCGGCTGGCGTCCCATCTCGACGGTCAGTGAGTGAGGGGCTTGCCGCTCGATCAGTTCCCGCGCCCATCGCGAGACCGACGCCGAGCCTTGCCGGAAGGAAATCGACTCCCGGCAGCCGAGGAGCGCCCGCGCCGCGGGCGCCTGCGCAGGGACGAGTCGCCCAGTCTCGAGGGCTTGGCGAAGGAAGTTCTCGTCCGCATCGTCGAGGCAATCGGCCCAGCGTCCGTCGAAGCGGACGAGGCCGGTGAAGAGCCGGGCGTCGGCCACCCGAGGTTGCGCCACGATGCTCACCTCCCTAATGGACTTCAGATCGGGGGCCAGGCCCAGTGAGAGCGAGCGCGCGCCGGACCTCTCGATGAGGGCATCTGCCTCCGGCGTCAGGGCGACGACGCCGAATAGCTCGTCGTCCCGAGCTTCGATTCGGGTCAGGTAGCCGATCTCGAGAGGAGAAGTAGAGTGCTCGATGAGGACCGGGACCGGCTCGCCGAACGCGGTCTCCAGGTCACGGAGGTTCTCGGGCGTGATGGTCAGACCCTTGTCCGGGTAATCGCCGGCTTCGAACAGCTTGGCTCGTCGCTCGATCCACTCGGCGCGGTCGGTCTCCTTGCGAATTGTCTCCATCGAAGGATAGGTGCGGGAGGGCGACGTTTGTCAACCGTTTCTTGGGCCCGATGGTCTCGGAGCCTCGCCGGGGTATCTTGTGGCCCGAGCCGGGGTGGCGGAATGGTAGACGCGGCGGTCTCAAAAACCGTTTGGGTATCCCCCAGTGCGGGTTCGAGTCCCGCTCCCGGCACCAGTCCCGATTTGCGTCTGGGACCTTGACACTCCCTCCTCCATTCGGGCGATAATCGCGCTCCGTCCATGTCGAACCGACTCACTTCAGGACGCTAGGCCGATCGTCACACCGCTCGGCAGAGCGGACCTCGTTTTCGGCTCCTCTACTTCGAGGACCCTCCCCAACCCGGCATCTACTCTGGGCGCCCGCCGCTGCCCGGACGTTCTGCCCCGACCCGCCATGGCTCCAAAGGAGCATTTCGATGGGAAAGAAAGCGACTCCACTCCAAAAGAAGAAGCAGAGCGAAGAGGTGCGCGAACGCAAAATCGCGCAGGCGCTGAAGGATGCCCGCCGCGCCGAGCGCAAGGCGTATCTCGGGCCGAAGAAGCGCAAGGAGATCGAGGTCTTGCGCCGCTTCCTCGCGCTGCCTACCCGAAGCTACCACGCGATCCGGGACGTCGACGAGTTTCAGACCAAGGTCTACGCGATGGGCAAGCAAGTGCTTGCGTTGGTCGATCATCTCTTCGTGCGTTATCCGGTTCCGGCATTCCTATACCGGACGATGCTGACCGTGAAGGGCGAGGAGCTCGTCTTCGGCGATAGAGATTGGAGCGCCCGGGCAGAGCAAGGCCAGCGCTGGTTCCTCACCGTCGCTCAGGGTCGGAGTTTCTCGCAGGCGACTAAGGGATTCTTCACCAAGCGCGAAGCACACGAGTTTTTGCAAGCGCCGGGCGACTTCACGATCGGCCGGGCGATCCTGTGGGCGCGGTGCGCAGCGGCGGGGCTCGGTCCTCGGGGAGTTCACTTCCTGCTCGATCGGTTCGGTGAAGGTCGTATCGAGGGGTACGGCGCTCGCGGCGAGGACCTCATCCGGTTCTACGCGACCTTCTTCGAGCAAATGCGAGGGGATCGCATCGAGGTCGCGGACTTCTTGCGCGAGGCCCTCGAAAGCGGGACCTTCTCCCTGAAAGGCCGAACTCTCGGCTCGGTGCGCAAGCTGACGCGTCAGTGGCATCGCACCCGTTATTGGGGGACCTATCAGATCTTCCGATCGTGGTCGCCTCGATTTCCTGATTGGAAAGTCGACGTCGGTCCGGCGACGGTGGTCGCGCTGGAGCTTTGCGACAGCGACCAACTCGCCGCCGAGGGCCTTCGTCAGCGACATTGCGTCGTGACTTACTCTCGGGATTGCGCCGAAGGTCGGTGCCGGATCGTCTCGCTGCGCTGGCTCGGCCACGGTGGCGCCGAGTTTCGGCGCCTCACTCTGGAGATATGGCCCGATCAGAAGAAGATCGTTCAGATCAAGGGCAACCACAACCGCAACGCGGACGAAGCAGAGATGAAGGTCGTTCGCAAGTGGGCAAGCCAAAACGGCCTCGAGTTGGACGACTGCTAAGGGCAATCGAACGAGATACGGTCGCTGCGGCGCCGTTCCGCCGGGAGCGATTCGCGATCCCGTCAGGGATCGCAGACCCGTTAGCCCGGGGTCGCAGACCCCGGGTTTCGGGCAGAACATATCCGGGCACCCCGGAGGGGTGCCACAACCCCATCACGAAATCCGGATTCATCGACCCCTTCGGGTCAGATAGAACTGTTTCATCCTCCCGGGGTGTTCGATCCTGGGCTATCGCATTTCCGACGCCTCCGGCGTCGCCTGCCGCAAAGACCACCGACAGGCGGTAGCGGATCGAGGAAATCGAGGTCGTGCCAAACTTCGCCGAATGAAACTGTGCCGCTTCGTGCTCACCCAGGACCCGGAGGTTGCCCGGAGCGGCATCTTCCATGACGGTCGAATCTACGAGACAGACGGCAAGCAGGCGATCGGCGTGCATGACCCCAGCAAGGTGCGGTTCCTCGCGCCGATCGGCACGCCACCGGCCGTGCGCTTCTTCGATCTGCGGCCCGATGCGGAACTCGCTTATCGATACGGCAACCCCTCCGCGCTCCTCGATCCCCGCTCCGAGATCGACGCTCCGCCCGCAATGACGGAACTAGACCTGGAAGTTCGGGTGGGAGTCGTCACGGGTGAGAGCGGCGAGCAGATCGATGCCGAAGAGGCGGAGTCTTTCGTGCTCGGGGTGACCATCGTGCTCGCCTTCTTCGGACCGGAGTTCGTGGCGACCGATCCGGTGCGGGCTTGCGACCTGCCGTCGATCGTGGGCCCACTGCTCACGACGCCGGACGATCTCGCCGAAGTGACGGCATTCGAGGTCATCGTCTTCGTCGGCGAGGAGGAGAGGATCAGGGTCCAAGCGCCGTCTCGATATCCCGCCGCCGAGATGATCGCGCTCGCCAGCCGCAACCTGCCGATCAGGGCGGGTGAGGTTCTCGTCGCTCCTCCGTTGCCGCTGCCGAGGCTCGGCGAAACCCCGCTGGGACGATGCTTGCTTCCGCGGGACGAGTTTCGGGTGGTCGTCGAGCCGCTGGGCGGGGTCGGGGGCCGCATCGCCTGAGGGGCCCCCGCATGCTACGCTATCGGCGATGACTCGCGAGCCTCATTCGACGCCCGACGCCCCCGCCGCGATCGGACCCTATTCCCAGGCGATGCGTGCCCAGGGATCGTTCCTTTTCCTGAGCGGCCAGATACCGCTCCGTCCAGACGGTGAGCTCGTCCAAGGCGACGTCGCCGACCAGACCCGGCAGGTCATGGCCAACATCCGGGCCGTCCTTGAGAGCGCGGGCCTGGGCTTCCAAAACGTCGTCAAGACCACGATCTTCCTTAGCAGCATGGACCACTTCGCGGCGGTGAACCAGGTCTATGGCGAGGCCGTGGGCTCGCCCCCGCCGGCTCGATCCACCGTGGCGGTCCTGGGTTTGCCCAAGGGAGCCGACGTCGAAATCGAGGTCGTTGCCGTCTACTGATTGGGCCGGATGAAGCACGTCGTCAGCGTCAGCCTGGGAACGAGCAAGCGGAACAAGAGCCACGAGGTCGAGATCCTCGGCGAACGGTTCAAGATCGAGCGCATCGGCACCGACGGCGATCTCGACCGCTTCGCCGCGATGTTCCGCGACCTCGATGGCAACGTCGATGCGCTCGGCGTCGGTGGCGCCGATATCTACGTCGTGATCGGCAAGCGGCGGTACGCCTTCCGCCAAATCCTGCGCCTCGTCTCCGGCGCACAGACGACACCCGTCGTCGATGGAAGCGGCCTCAAGCACACCCTCGAGCGCGAGACCATCTACACCCTTCAGTCCGACGGCACCGTCGATTTCGAGCAGGCGCGGGTCCTGCTCATGTCCGCGGTCGATCGCTATGGCATGGCGCAGGCCCTCTCGGAGGTTTGCCCGAACGTGGTCTACGGCGATCTCATGTTCGGTCTCGGGCTGCCGATCCCCATCCGGCGCTACGCCACGATCAAGGTGATCGGCGCCCTCGCCTTGCCGATCGTCACCCGGCTGCCGTTCAAGTGGTTCTATCCGACGGGAGAGAAGCAGGAACAGCGCACGCCCAAGTTCGGCAAGTACTTTGCCGAAGCCAACCTGATCGCGGGCGACTCGCTCTACATCATGCGCTACGCGCCGGACGACATGCGAGGCAAGACCGTGCTCACTCAAAGCCTGCGGCAGGCGAACCTGGACTGGCTGCGCGAAGCCGACGCGCGCCGCGCGATCACCACCACCCCCCTCATGGGAGGCGAGACCTTCGCCACCAACGTGATGGAGGCCGTGATCGTCGCCTTGCTCGGAAGAGGAAAGGCCCCCCTCACGACGAAGGACTACCTCGACGTGCTGGAGGCCCTAGCCTGGAAGCCGAACGTCATCCCGCTGGAGGGGTGAACATCGCGAGCCTCCTTCCATTCGCCCGCGAGAGGGACCTGGCCGGGCGAAGCCCGTGCCTGAGGGGGAGTAGTACCCGGGCGCCTCGAACCTCGCCTGCGCAGTAGAATCGGGGCCTGAGGCGGGGGGATGCGAGTCTTCGCGGATCGACGGGATGCAGGTCGGGCGCTGGCCAAGCGGTTGGCGGCGGAGGGGCCTTTCGACGTCGTCGTGGGCATGGCGCGCGGCGGGGTGATCGTTGCCGGGGAGGTCGCGAAGGCGCTCGCGGTGCCCCTGCAGGTGCTCGTGGTCCGCAAGATCGGCGCGCCGCGCAACCCTGAGTTAGCGATGGGGGCGGTGTCGGCCCACGAGGTCATCCTCGATGCCGGCGCCCAGGCTCGGTATCGGCTGGACGCCGCCGCCCTCGACGAAGCCATCCGGTGCGAGCGGGAGCGGCTGGAGGCCAGGGTTGCCCGGTATGGATCGGCGGACCTGGCCCTCGCCGGCCGGCGAGTCCTCCTGATCGACGACGGCCTCGCCACCGGCCTCACCGCCCGCGCGGCGATCCGCGAGTGCCTCGCCGCCGGGGCGAGGGAAGTGGTCTTCGCCGCGCCCGTCGGCCCGCCCGAGACGGCGGACGCCATCGCCGCCGAGGAGGGCGCGAAGGTGATCCTCGGCAAGCGGCCGATCAGTCTTCATGCGGTGGGGGCGTGGTACCGGGACTTCACCCAGACGACGGACGAAGAAGTCATGGGAGCCTTGAACGAGGCCGCCGACCGGTCATCATAGCGATGTGCTCGCTGCGCTCGTCCGGAAGATCGGCTCTTCGCGCCTCGTGTTGCCCGAGCCGCCGCTGGCGTGGATTCTGCTCGTGGTCGGGGTGCTCTTGGTCGCGATCGGCACCGCGGGCGTCTTGCGGGTTCGGCGTCGCATGGGGGAGGAGGCGGAAGGGATGCTCGGGCATCTGCTCATGCGAGGCCGCGGGACGCTTTCCTATCTGATTCACGACTACGACGGCCAAGACCGAGGGATCATCTTCCTGGGCTTGTTCGGCCGGGTGATCGGCGGGATCGTCATCGTCTGGGGCCTCGCCGGGCTCATCTGGCCGTAGCGGCAAGCCGGCTCAAGGCCACCCGTCCGGCGTCGACGAGGCGATCCCCCAGGCCGGGCCCGTAGAACGAGAGCGTCGCCTCGTATCCCCCGCGACGGTAATCATCGGATTCGAGCACGTAGCCGATCCAGCCCCCGACGTGGCTGACAACCCAAACCGCCTCGAACCCCAGACCGAGCCCGAAGAGCCGGATGCGCTGGCCGAGAGACGAAGTGGGCTCGGCAGGGACGCCGACGATCGCGAGCTTCCCGATTCGGATGGCGAACACTTCTGCCGCGGCGGGCGCGAACCGGCGACTCACGTCTTCGGCAAGGGGAGCGGGCAGCCCGTATGAGCGCGGAAAGTCTGGATGCGGCGTGGCCGGCCCGAGGTCGATCGGCACCCGCGCGAAGCGGAAGGGCTCCGGTCGAAGTCGACGGGGAATCGCCCGAGCAAGGCCCGCCTGCACGGCGCTTGCGAACTTCTGGCAAGTCTCGTCAGGTGAGCCATCGGCGATCGGGGAAACGTCGCCGATGGCACCCGGGAGCACTGGCGCACCCACGGCCCGTGCCACCGCGCCGGTCCAATCGCCGCGGGCCCGGCGCTCGGTTGCCGGATAAACGGTCGCATGGGCCGCATACATGACGAGCAGAGCGCGCCCCGGTACCGAGAGAACCGAAGCCAAACTGTCGGGCAGGGCGCTGGGTCTCCGGGGTCGGTTGAGCGGAAGGCGGAACTCGAGCAGTTCGAGGGCCGGATAGCGGGCAGACGCAGTATCGAGAGCGAGCCTGACGCCGCGCGCAATCCGCTCGGCATACCAGTCCATCCACCTCCTGCGGAACGAAGCGATTCCGGGAATCGCCATCGTCATTCTCTCGTTGAGCATCTGACTGTCCGGCGCGCAGTGGGTGTGGGTGGCCACGAGGAAGAGGGGCAGATCCTCGGGTATGCGACTGCGAACCTCACGCGCGAGGCTTTCCGGAACCGTGAGCATCTCCACCGTGACGATCGCCACCCGGCGCTCACCCGCGCCGAGGATGAGGGCTCGCGCCTCGAGGCGGTCCCCCCCTGATTCAGCAAGCGCGCCTCGACGTTCGGTGTATCCACCGAGTGGCAGCGGCTCGGGCGGCGTCAGGTCGATGGTGGCGGTTTGGACGAGGAGGAGTCGGGTCGTCAGGGTAAGAGCGAGGGCTGCGATCACCGGGAGGCGACCCGCTCGACGAAGTTGCGCACGATGGTCATGCCGTCCTCGGTGAGGACCGATTCGGGGTGAAACTGGACACCCTCGATCGGCAGGGATTCGTGCCGCAGCCCCATGATCTCGCCATCGTCTTCGCTTGTGGCTGTTACGGCGAACCCGGGCGGCACTCCGTCCCTTTGCACGACGAGCGAGTGGTAGCGAACCGCCCGGAAGGGGTTCGGCATCCCGGCGAAGAGCCCCCTGCCGTCGTGACGGACCATCGAGGTCTTCCCGTGCATGATGTTCGCGGCTTGCCGCACGGTTCCTCCACCGACCTGCCCGATCGCCTGAAGTCCCAGGCAAACGCCGAAGATCGGTGTTCCTGCCAGGCGTCCGCTCGGTTGAAGAGCCTCTTCGAGGACGCCGAGACAGATGCCCGATTGGTTCGGAGTACACGGTCCTGGCGAGAGCATGATGCCGCTCGGCTTCAGCGAGACGATGTCATCGAGGTCGATCGCATTGTTGCGCCTGACGACGACCTGCGCCCCACACTGGCCGAGATACTGGGCTAAGTTATAGGTGAAGCTGTCGAAGTTGTCGATAAGCAAGATCATGCCGTCGCTCGCTATATACCCGAGCGTGCGCTGTAAGGGTAACCGGGGATGGTTCGTGCCCCCGGTTCCGGGCCGGTCTTTCCGCGGCGAGAGCCATCCGCGGACTACCGCGACCGGTCAGAGGATTCCGCTGCGAAGGAGGTCCTTCAGCATGAGCATGCCGACGACCCGGCCGTCTTCCACGACCGGCATCTCGCCGATCTTCTTGGGCAGATTCTGAAAGACTTCCACCGCTTCTGCGGCGAGCAGATCGGGTGCGATCGTAGTGACGCCGGTGACCATCAGATCGGACGCGACCGCGGCGAGGGAGCCTTCGCCTGCGAGCATGTGGCGGCGCAAGTCGCCGTCGCTTACGAAGCCCACGAGCCGACCTTCCTCGACAACGCAGGCCGCGCCTGCTCCGGCGTTCGTGATTGCGCGCATCACCTCCAAAACAGGAGCGTTCGGCGAAACGAGCGCCATGTCGGTGCCCGTCCGCATGACATCGCGAACAGTTAAGAGGAGTCTGCGCCCGAGCGCGCCGCTGGGATGGAACTTGGCGAAATCCTCGCTCTTGAAGCCGCGCCGTTCCATGACGGCCACCGCGAGCGCATCGCTGATCGCCATCATGACGGTCGTGCTCGTGGTCGGGGCGAGATTGTTGGGACAGGCTTCGCGCTCGACCGCCACGTCGAGTACCAGGTCGGCCAGTCGTGCCGCGCTGCTCTCGATGCGACCGGTGAGGGCGATCGTTCGTGCGCCGATCGCCTGGAAGGAAGGGAAGAGCCGGACAATTTCGTCCGTTTCCCCGCTGTAGGTATAGACAAGCACGACGTCGGCCGCCGTCACCATGCCGAGGTCGCCGTGAAGCGCTTCTGCGGCATGGAGGAAGAGGCTGGGCGTGCCTGTCGATGCGAATGTCGCAGCGGCTTTGCGGCCGACGTGGCCGGACTTGCCAACCCCGCACGGCACGACTCGGCCCATACTGACCGTGATCCAGTCGACGGCCTGGACGAACTCGGAGCCGAGCCGGTCGGCCAGCCGCCGAATCGCCTCCGCCTCTTCGCCGAGAACGCGCCGAAGGACCTCAAGGCTCATTGCATGGGGAATCCGATAGCCGCCGTCGCGCCTCCTCCGGAGGGGTCGGACACGATCACGCGCAGTTGATAGTTGTTGCTTGCCGCGTTCTTCGGAGCAGGCAGGTCGACGGTGAGGGTGTTTGAAACCTGATTGCCGGTCCCCGGCGTGGAAACGCCGGTTCCCAGGAAGTAGGTTGTCGGTTCTTCGTAAGCCTGCGGATTCAGGCCCGGAGCGGTGATGTCGCCGTTGAAGCCCGCGCTGGTGCCTCCGATCAAGTACCACATGAACGAAAGCGTCTCGCTGTCCTGGGCGATCACGGTGGCGGTGATTTGCGCACCCCCGGCCTGGGCAACTCCTGGGCCGGTGAGGGTCGCCTTGAAGGAGCACGAGATGCCTTGCGGGTCGTTGTCCGCGCCGAGGACGATCTGGGGGCAAGGGTTGGGGAAGCTGCCACCGTAGATCGCGGCGACGGCGTCGGTCGCTGCGAATCGAATGAACTGGTTTGCGCCGTTGTTCCAGGGCGGGTTGTAGAACGGCGTGAACTGGCCCGTGTAGGCCCAAGGTTCCAGCCAGGAGGCGACGAGTTTGGAGTTGTGCGGGGGGCCGTAGTTCAGCATGAACCCGCCCACGCTGCCCTTGCTCTTGGCGTCGGCGCTCGCGATGTACTGCGAGTAGCTGTTCGCATAGTTCTGCGCGTTGAGGGTGCTGTTGCATTCGAGCATGTACCCCTTGGAAGCGCCGTTCATGACCTGGTTGGGCATGTCGGGAGCTTGGATGTCATAGGAGTAATACTCGGTGATCGCCCAAGGTTTCGTCCACCCGCCCGAAGCCAGGCTTGCGGCCTGCGTGTTCAGGTAGCCCCCGCCTGCATGGAGCGCATCGAAGTGCCCGTAGAAGGTGTTGACTCCGAGCCAGTCCAGATTGGGCATCTGGGCTTGGATCGTGGCGACGAACCCCTCCGAGACCGAGGGCAGCGCCGTCATGATGGGCCGGACCTGGGCGGGAGTCGTTTGGAGCGCTTTGATCGTCGAGGCCAAATTGTTGACGGTGGAGAAGAAACCGGAGTCGACCTCGTTGCCCACGCAATAACCGATCACCCGCGAGAAGTTCGGGTCGCCTTGGATGAGGTTGACGAAGTCGGTCACGCGGCTGGTCGTCGCGCTGCCGTCGACGTAGACGCCGACCAGCACGTACATTCCGTGGGCTGCCGCATAGGCGAGCATGTCGGACGTAAATTGAGCCTGGTAGGCGGGGCTACCGGGATTGGTGACTCCGCCGGAGTTCCAGGGAAGCCCATATAGGCGGATGCAGTTCGCGCCGAGGTTGGCGATACCGGGATCGACGTAGGCCATCCATTGGCCGGGATTCACTTCGTCCAATTGCGTGTAGTCGAACCCGACACCCGCGATGAAGACCGACGTCGAGCCGATCATGATCGTAGTGTCCGAGTCGTTCTCGACGAAGTGGACGTAGCCCGCCGGATTGCCATGAAGCTGGACCGTCTCGGCGCCGTCGGAAAAGTCGACGGGTACTCTGGTTTGGCCGACGATGCCTCCTCCGCCTCCGATGAACTCGAACAGGAGAGCGACAGCGTCGCCCGGCACGTTCGGGATTTCGACGCTCTGCTCGATGCGATGGGTCGTAGACGAGCGCAGCGGACGCCCTCCATGGGCAAGGGGCGTCAGTCGGTACTCCGTGGCGAATCGACGAACGTCGCCGGGTGAGGTGTACTCGATCTTGACTCGGCCGACGATCGGCGAACGTCCACTGCCGCCACAGCCCGCCAGGCAACCCAGGACAGCCACCCATACCCAGCAATATCGCATGGGTTTAAGTATGCCGAATTACCCGCCGCTCTTTAGGCTGACCAGTTCCAGTTCGAACACCAGGGTGGCCTTGGGAGGGATCGGTCCCCGACCTTGCTCGCCGTAGGCGAGTTCGTAGGGAATCGTGACCTTTCGCCGGCCGCCCACTTTGAGGCCGATGAGTCCATCGGTGAACCCCTTGATGAGACCGGTCTTCCCGATCTCGACGGCAAGGGGTTGACCGCGGTCCTTGCTGCTATCGAACTTCTCCCCGTTGAGGAAGGTGCCGGTGTAATGCACTTCGATCTTGTCGCCCATCTTGGCGCCTTCGCCTTGTCCCACGGCCAATTCTTCGATTTCGATCATCGGTGGAGCTCCTTTCTTTCGAACATGCAGCAGCTCGATCTCGAAGATGAGCGTGCTTTTGGCGGGGATCGGTCCAACGCTTTGGTCGCCGTAGCCCAGATCGGGCGGAATACACAGCACGCGCTTGCCCCCGACTTTCATTCCCTTGACACCTTCGTCCCAGCCCTTGATGACTTGGCCCGCGCCAAGATCGAAGGTAAACGGCGAGCGCCCTTTCTCGTAGGTCTCGTCGAAGACCTTGCCGTCGGACTGAAGGCTGCCCCGATACATAACGGTGACGGTGTCCCCGGCTTGGGCAACGGCCCCCTTGCCCAGTCGCATGTCGATGGACTGAAGAGGCGCGAGCGTGGCGGCGACCAAAACGGCGAGCGGGAACGTGATCATCCTGGCTACTCTACCCGTGGCGAGGGCCGGCGGCCAGGCAATCCTGCGGATCGAGCAGCGATCGCGGATATGGAATGGAACTTGCCAGAGGTGACACGACTTGCGTAACCGAGTATTTCTCTGCGCTTTCGTGCTGGCGGCGATTCAGGCTGCCGGCGCGCAAGCCTACGTTCAGGGCGAAGTGATCGTCAAGTTTCGCGACTCGTTTCCGTTCCGGGCCGCCCAAGTGGCGTCCCTGCCCGGCGCGAGACTGGCCCAGGAGAACCCATCGCTCGGGGTCGGATTGGTCACGCTGTCGGGCAGCGTGGGCGTACATCAGGCGATCGCCTATTACCGGTCGCTTCCGAACGTCGAGTATGCAGAGCCGAACTATGTCGCTCGGGCGACGCACGTCCCGAACGATCCGAGCTACTCCCAGCAGTACGGGCTGGCGAAGATGAACTGCCCGGCCGCCTGGGATCTCACCACCGGCGATCCGGGAGTCGTGATCGCGATCGTCGACACCGGCGTGCAACTGAACCATCCCGACCTGGCCGCCAAGATCGTGCCGGGCTACGATTTCGTGAACGGTGATACCTCGGCCGACGACGACGAGGGTCACGGCACGCACTGCGCTGGCATCGCCGCGGCCGTCACCAACAACGGGGTCGGCATCGCGGGAGTGGGTTATCAGTGCAAGATTATGCCGGTAAAGGTACTCGATTCGCAGGGGAGTGGGAGTTACGCCGACGTCGCCGCGGGGATCACTTGGGCAGCCGACAACGGAGCGAAAGTGATCTCGCTCAGCTTGGGCGGTCCGAGTTCGAGTGCGACCCTGCAGTCCGCCATCGACTACGCGTGGAATCGGGGAATCGTGGTCGTCGCCGCTGCCGGCAACAGCAATACGAGCGCGCCTTCGTATCCGGCTTACTACGCCAATGCGATAGCCGTGGGCTCGACCGACCAAACCGACCAGCGGTCCCCCTTCAGCAACTTCGGTTCATGGGTCGATGTCGCGGCCCCGGGCAGCCAGATTTACAGTACCTACGTCGGCGGAGGCTACCAATCGCTGAGCGGTACTTCCATGGCCTGTCCGGCGGTCGCGGGATTGGCAGGGCTCGCCTGGTCACGCGGAGGAGGCTCGGTAACTCACGGCTCGATCCGCAACGCCATCGAATCAACCTGCGACAATGTCGGCAACTGGGTTGCCAATGGCCGCGTCAACGCGGCCGCGGCGGTGGCGGCAGTCGGTGGAGGTGGCCCGGCGTCGCTGCGGAGTCTGACCTTGAACTCCAACTCGGTTTTCGGCGGCAATCCGGTGAGCGGCACCGTTGCCCTGAGCGGTCCGGCCCCGAGCGGTGGCTTCGTCGTCAGTCTCTCCTGCACGAGCGATCGAGCGGTGGTCCCTGCCGCGGTGACCGTGCCCCAGGGGCAGTCCTCGGCGGTGTTCACGATCACGACGAGTTCGGTCAGCTCGGATGTCTCGGCGACGATTCGCGCGACCAGCGGTTCGGTCACTAAGAGCGCGAACCTCCTGGTTCGGGCGCCGATGGTGCTCGCATCCTATGTCTTGACTCGGACGTGGGCACGAGGGCTGTCGACGATCGGCGGGCGGGTCACCCTGACCAACACCGCGCCGGCCGGGGGCGTGGTTGTCAGTCTGTCCAGTTCGAATTCCGCTGCGGTGCGGGTTCCGACCACAGTCTTGATTCGGGCCGGGCAGCGCAGCGCGTCGTTCAGCATCTACACGCGCCGCGTCGGGGCTACGACCGACGTCGTCCTCAGCGCTTCTTATGCTGGGGTGACGAAGAGGGCCAACTTGCGCGTCGTCCGTTAGGAGTTGCTCCCCGGAGACGAGAAGAAGGGCGCCCCTCGGGGCGCCCTTTCTGCTGTTGCTTGTCAGCGTCTCGTTTACTCGTCGCCGACTTCGCCGAAGTTCTGGCTGAGGATGGCGAAGTCGCCGATGTCGACCGCGTTGTCCCCATTCAAGTCCGCCTCAGGGTTCCAATTCGGATCGCCGGGCTCCGAGCCGAACGCCACGGAAAGCTGGCTGTAGTCGCCGATCGAGACTTCGTTGTCGTCGTCCACGTCGCCGTTGAGCAGGATGAAGGCGACCCCGGTGGTTCCGTCTTCGTTCACGACGACGCTGCTGACCTTCTTGCGCAGCCAGTGCGAAGACTTGGCGGTCATATCATAAGTGCCGGTGACCAGCGAGGCGGGGAACGAAAAGGCACGATCGTTGTCCAAGTTCACGATCTTGGTCAGCACCGGCGTAGTGCTGCCGACCGGTCGGATCTCGATCGTAACGGGCACCATCGTGTAGTCGCCTTCGAAGTCGCTATGCTCGACCCGGCCGCGGATGGTCGGAATGACGAGCTTGTCGATGTACTGCGCGTTGCTGCCGATGACGAGGGTGCCCGCTCCGCCGCCGGCGGGAATCTTAAAGACGCCCGTGCTTACGGAGTAAAGCATCCCTCCGTCGCCAAGTTCGTAGGCCCCCCTCGCTCCGGCGCCGCTCGCATAAGTGGCGACATAGTTGCCAGCCGGGTCGTACTCATAGACGCCGGCGGGCGGGCTGAAGCCCGCGACGAGGAGGTTACCGTTGGTCCTGCGGTGGATCTGCTGCGGAAATCGGATGGCGCCCGCATGCCATACGCCGAGCGAGGCGCCGGCGTAGGTGTAGCGGCGGATCGTGTGCTCGGTGGAATCGGTAACGAGAAGTTCTCCGTTGTGTTCGAAAACTGCGAACGGGCTGGTGGCGGGTGCCGTCAGAAAGTGCCCGAGCCGGTTGCCGGCGGTGTCGTACATCGCGATCGAGTCGGCGGTTGCGCCATTGCTCGCGCCGTCGTTGGAGACATAGACCGTACCGTTGGCGTAGCCCATCCCTCGAATGTTGTCAAGCTGGCCGGTGATGGTACGCTTGTACGTGCCGAGTAAGTCGTAAACGAAGATCGAGTCCACGACCTGATCGCTGACCCAGATTTCGTTCTCGACCTGAAGGGCGTGCTTGGGGGTCGAGGCAGTCTGCAAACTGAGGTCGATATAGAGCGGGTTTACCACGGAGCCGTCGTTCGGATCGAGCAGGATGACCCGCCGGCCGCTGGTGGAACTCGAATCAGGGACCATCAGGTAAACGGCGGAGAAAGCGGTGGCACCGGCAAGCATGAGCGAGCCGGACATCAGTATTCGGGAAACGATCATCGGGACCTCCTTAGTTCAAACATTCGCACAGAAGTCCTTGTATTATAGTCCGGCAATCGCTGGGGAGCCCCACTGCTCTCGAAACTTCCCGCATTCCTACTCGCGGGGTCCGCGGTAGGCTCGTAGAGTGGTCTTGTTCGTCTGTGTTCACAATTCGGGACGCTCGCAGATGGCCGAGACCTTCTTCAACCATGAAGCCCGCCGGAGAGCGTTGAGCGTTCGCGCTGCGTCCGCTGGAACACTCGGCGCCGGAAGTCTGAACCCGGTCGTCGAAGAAGCGATGATCGAGATCGGGGTTCCGCTCGAAGGACACTTTCCCAAGGTCCTGACTCCCGAAATGGTGCAGAAGGCCGAGCGAATCGTCTCGATGGGGTCCGGGGTCGACGCCGAAGCCTGCCCGACTCGCTTCCTGGTCACCGAGGACTGGGGGCTCGACGATCCAGCCGGTCATAATCTCGACGTCGTTCGGCTCATACGCGATGAGGTCCGAGTGCGAGTCGAGCGTTTGCTCGATGAACTCGGTGTATGATCGGCCATGGCGCTCCTTCCGATTCTCGTCGCTTTGGCCGTCCAAACCCCGGCACCAGGGATGCTGGGAAGCCTTGCTCAGCCTTGGCCTGGCCGCAGCATGCGCGAAACTTCGACCATGCGTGCAGGCCCCGATGGAAAGTACGACTCGAAGGCCGACCCTACCGGCGACACTCGCGAACTGAGCAATTACGACAATTTCCGGGTCGCCCCGGGGGCCACGCACGTTCTCATGGATCGCCAAGGCCCGGGGGTAATCACCCATATCTGGCTCACCTTTCTCGGTCCCGAGCCCCAGAACTGGGCTAAGCAAGGGAGCGCGAACCATCAGGAGATGCTTCTTCGCATCTATTGGGACGGCGATCCGCGACCGGCGGTCGAGGCGCCGGTCGGTGATTTTTTCGCTAACTGCTTCGGCAAGCGAAGCAGCGTGATCAGCATCCCGGTGGCGGTCGAAGACGCCGACTCTTACAACTGTTTCTGGCATATGCCTTTCCACAAATCGGCGAGGATCGAGATCGTCAACCAGGGAACGAAGCCGATCAATCTCTTGTACTACAACATCGACTGGATCAAACTCGATACGCTTGCGAGGAACACGCCGTACTTCTATGCCCAGTATCGCCAAGAGTATCCGGTAGCACAGGGCAAGGATTACGTCGTTCTTGAAACGACCGGAAAGGGGCATGTCGTCGGTACCGTCCTCGCCGTCCGAACCCGCAGCCCGATGTGGTTCGGTGAGGGAGACGAGAAGATCTACATCGACGGCGAGAGTAAACCCAGTGTGTGGGGTACCGGAACAGAGGACTACTTCCTTAGTGCTTGGGGGCTCTTGCGCACTTCGACCCCCTTCTTCGGAGTGCCGTACTTCGATCAATGGGGCATCGTCGGTGGCCATACGAGCGCTTATCGATGGCATGTAACCGATCCGATCGTCTTCAAGAAGAGCATCAAGGTCACCTTCGAGCATTTCGGGTGGATCAGCGCGGACGAGAATCCCGAAGGAAAGACGAACAGTTGGAACGAGCGCCAGGACGACTTTTCCAGTGTCGCGTTTTGGTACCAGACCGGCAAGCCGACCTTTGCTGCCCGGGCACCGGACGGAGCCGCCCGTCGCCTGCCGTCGCTGGAACGTGTCGTTGCCTATGCCAGGGATAGAGAGCGACATGGGGCCGGCGACACGATGAAGCAATCGTTACCGCACTTCGAAGGACCGCAGGTTCTCTACCGTCCATCGTCGCCCGAAGACGCCTGGCTCGAGGTACCGTTTAAGGTCGACCGAAAGGAGCCGCTGCGCCTGCTCATCGATGCCACGACTTCGTACGACTTTGGGCGTTACCAAGCCTCTATCGACGGCGTCAAGATTGGCCGGGAGTTCGACCTCTACTCGGCGGAGGTTGGTCAGAAAGAGATTCACCTGCTCGACTTCTGGCCAGACCCTGGGCAGTACACGTTACGACTGGAATGCGTGGGCAAGAATCCAGCTTCGAGCGGTTACTATCTGGCTATCGAATCGGTCAAGCTGCGAGAGAGGCGCCCGCGCGTTACGCTGTATGGACGCGACAAAGACAAGGATTGGCGGAAGGAGCCGATCCTTTACGAGTAAGGCGCCTAGTTCGTTCGGTGAATCGTCTCGATTCGTCGGATCGTTCGCTCGTTGCTGCGCATCACGATCGACTCGGTGAGCGCGTAATCTCGCTTGTATCTGACGCCCTTGAGGAGGTCTCCCGAAGTAATGCCGGTCGCCGAGAAGATGACGCTGCCGCTGGCGAGGTCCTCGGTGCGGAAGACGCGGTCCACCTGGCCCTCGACCATCTTCTCGGCCCGTTCTCGTTGCTCGTCCTTGGTAAAGACGAGTTTGGCCTGCATCTCTCCGCCGCAGCAGAGCACCGCAGCCGCGGAGAGGACGCCTTCCGGCGCGCCGCCGGTGCCCATCAACCCGTCGATTCCGGCTTCGGGATCGAGCGCGGCGATGGCCACGGACAGATCGCCGTCCGGAACCAGGTGGACACGGGCGCCCGCTTCCCGGAGTTCGTCGATGAGCCCTTGGTGGCGGGGTCGGTCTAGCACGCCGATGATCAGTTCGTCCACGTCCTTACCAAGGGCCTTGGCCATGAGCCGGACGTTGACGCGAGGCGGCAGCGTGATGTCGACGACCCCCACGCATTCGGTTCCGACGACCAGTTTGTCCATGTAGCAGTCGGGCGCATGCATGAGGTGCCCTTCTCCGGTGACCGTCGCGGCGAGAACGGAAATCGCATTGGGGGTGCCGTTCGCGCAGAGATTGGTGCCTTCGAGGGGATCGACCGCAATCTGGACTTCAGGGCCTTGGCCGTCGCCGACCTTCTCGCCGATGTAGAGCATCGGGGCCTCGTCGCGCTCGCCCTCGCCGATGACGATCGTGCCGCACATCGGCATGCGATTCAGGGTCGCTCGCATTGCGGAGCAGGCGGCCTCGTCGGCGTTGTCGCGCTCGCCCTTGCCGACCCAGCGCGCCGTCGCCAGCGCGGCCTGCTCGGTCACTCGCAGGAAATCGAGATTGAAGTTTCGGTCCATACACGCCCCCGATCCCCTCAATAATGGCAGGTTTCGCTCGACAAGTTAGGGTCGAGCGAACCGAGCCGGAAACTAGAGGATTCCCTTACTTCTTGTTCTGCTGACCGTAGCGTCGCATGAACTTCTCGACGCGGCCGGCGCTGTCGACGATCTTCTTCTGGCCGGTATAGAAGGGGTGCGTGAAGGACGAGATTTCGACGTTCACGACGTAGTGCTCGACCCCGTCTACCACGCGGGTGTCTGCGGTCTTCATCGTCGAGACGCCGGTCCACTCGTGGTCGCCGTCCACGAAGAGCACCGGATAAGTCGGGGGATGGATGCCTGCCTTCATATCTTGCCCATTATGGCCCATTCCCGTCCTTCGAGGCGACTCCGGTCCGATCCGCTGGCGTAAACTGTCCGTATGGACCTCGAATCGCGCCTCATCGGGTCGGCCCTCGTCCTTGCCCTCGCGGTTGGGTGCGCGAACACCCACGTGGAGGCGAACACGCCCCCGGAGAAGGCTGCCGATGCGGCGACGGTCGCGACGCAACTCGAACCGGAAGATCCGCAGCTGGCGGTCTGGGGATACGAGGTCGTCAACACCTTCCCCCACGATCCGAAGGGCTTCACCCAAGGCATCGTTTACGAGGACGGTTACTTCCTCGAAGGCACCGGACTGAACGGCGAGTCGAGTCTGCGCAAGGTCGAAATCGCCACCGGCAAGGTGCTGAAGAAAGTCGATCTCGACGCCAAGTACTTCGGCGAGGGGATCACCCTCCTCAAGGGGAAGATCTACCAGCTGACCTGGCAGACGAAGATCGGTTTCATCTATGACCTGAAAACCTTCGAGAAGACCGGCTCGTTCAAGTATTCGACCGAAGGCTGGGGCATCACCAACGACGGCGAGCGCCTCATCATGAGCGACGGCACCGCCACCCTTTACATCCTCGACCCAGAGACCCTCAAGGAAACTGGCCGCATCGAAGTCAAGGACGGAGCCAATCCGGTCTACTACCTGAACGAACTCGAGTACGTAAAGGGCGAGATTTACGCTAACGTGTGGCAAACGAACACCATCTGCCGGATCGACCCCAAGACGGGCAAACTGCTCGGTTGGGTCGACTTGACCGGCATTCTGAAGCCCGAGCACCAGGGAAGCCATGAGGTGGACGTCCTCAACGGTATCGCCTACGACCCCAAAGGGGACCGGCTCTTCGTCACAGGGAAGCTCTGGCCCAAGATATACGAGATCAAGCTCGTCAAGAAGTAATCCGAGGGCACCTTTCGCCGAACCTTTCGCTTAGGTCAAACTAGCGTCATGCATGCCTTGCTGGCCATGGTCTGCCTCGCGGCCCAGAGTGCTCCGTATTCCGAGGTATTCGAGGTGCGCGATCCCCTGCGCCTCGTCATCACGCCGAAGATGGACGGGCGGTTCGAAGACGAGGAATGGGATCGACTCTCGATGTCAGGGGGCGTCGAGTCGGCCATGCAATGGGAACCCGGAATCCTCTATCTCGGCACGCGCGCGGCCCGTGGCAAAGACGTGGTCTGGAGCCTGGACATGAACGGCGACGGCTGGTTAGTCGGGCGCGACAATCTCGAGATTCGCATCATCTGGACCGATGCCGGTCCGGTGGGATCTGCTCGACTCGTGGATGCCACCGACCGCGACGGTCCGATCTGGAAGCGCGAGCCCCTCCTCGATGGCATGCTCGCCATCGCCGCGGCCACGGACGGCGACAGTTGGGTAGCCGAGGCCAAACTCATCGGCCTCTACCTACCGCAAATCGGGGACGGGAGCCGGATGGGGGTCCGCGCCAACGCAATCCCGGGCGGCGAGGCGACGCCCGAGGCTTTCGTGCCGCGGAACACGACAGTGACCACCCTTCGCTGGGACCGGAACCGCGACTTGCCGTTCGGGGTCGAGTGGCTCAGCGAATACAAGGCGAGGTCGGTCATCCCGGGTAGCCAGTTCCGGGTTCGGCTGAACTTCATGAATCCCGCCAAGAACGCCCGCTTCGAGAGAATCGAAATGAGGTGTCAGGGCTTTCTGAGGGCCGGTACTTCCGAAAGCACGAAGCCGTTTCCCGGTTGGGGTCGCCGCGGGCGGACTTTCGTCGACTACGAGACCAACGTCGCCGCCGACGCTCTATTGGGGTACCGCGCAATGCAGGGTCGGCTGACCAGCGACCTCGGCGAGTCGTGGGTGTTCTCCAGCTTCCTCGTTGCGCCGACCGTGATGTTCGACGTCAATCTCCCTCAAGATACGGTCCAGAGCAAGGACAGCCAGATTGTTCGGGGCAGCGTCTGGATTCGCAGCCAGGTCTTACGCCGGATCGACGGGCTCTTCACACTGGATTGCCCCTCGGAATACACGATTTCCCGAGGCTCGAACAAGCGGGTGATCATTTATCAGAACCGAGGGGCGATTCGGGTGCCGCTCGAAATCATCATCCCCCAAAATGCTTCGGGCGCGATTTCGCTCACCTTCAAGGTCCGGATCGGAACGGAGATCATCCAGCAAACGGGCCTCCTCGCGGTGCGACCAGCCGAGTAGGGCAAGGTAAACTAGACCCATTCGAGGGCCCCCGCACGCCAATGTCGCCGATTCGCCCGGGCCAACCTCACCCGGAGGATTTCTAACCGAAATGAGCAACAAACGCGTGTACCTTTTCGCCGAGGGCAACGCCTCCATGAAAGACCTGCTTGGAGGCAAGGGCGCCAATCTGGCCGAGATGTCGAACATCGGCCTTCCGGTCCCCCCTGGGTTTACCATCACTACCGAGGTCTGCAACGAGTACTACGCGGATGGCGCAACGATGCCGCCGGGCTTGATGGACGAGGTTCGGGCCGCCCTCGCGACCGTCGAAAAAGATCTGCGCAAGGGCTTGGGCGATCCCAAGAACCCCCTCCTCGTCTCCGTGCGGTCGGGGGCCAAGTTCTCGATGCCCGGCATGATGGACACCATCCTCAATCTCGGGCTCAACCCCCAAACCATCGAAGGCCTGATCGCTCAAAGCGGCAACGAACGCTTCGTCTACGATGCGAACCGGCGCTTCATCATGATGTTCTCCGACGTCGTGCTCGGAGTCGACAAGCACAAGTTCGAGGTCATCTTCGACAACCACAAGAAGCAGAAGGGCTATAAGCAGGACGGCGACCTGACCGCGGAAGACCTCAAACGGATATGCGCCGAGTTCCTCGCGCTCGTTCAGGTCGAAACCGGCCAGGGCTTTCCAGCCGACCCATGGCGACAACTCGAGCTCGCAATCGAAGCCGTGTTCCGAAGCTGGCACAACGACCGCGCCATCGTCTATCGCCGCCAGGAGAGAATCGCCGACGACATCGGCACCGCCGTGAACGTCCAGGCGATGGTCTTCGGCAACCTCGGTGACGACTGCGGCACAGGCGTGGCCTTCACCCGCGATCCCTCTACCGGAGAGGACGAACTCTACGGCGAGTTCCTGATGAACGCGCAGGGTGAGGACGTGGTCGCCGGAGTTCGAACTCCGATTGCCATCAGCGAACTGAAAGAGCAGAACCCAGGCATCTACGACGAGTTCCACGCCATCGGCCGCCGCCTCGAGGAGCACTACAAGGACATGATGGACCTCGAGTTTACGATCGAGCGAAACCGCCTGTTCATGCTGCAGTGCCGCGTCGGTAAGAGAACGGGCCCAGCAGCCGTGCGGATCGCCGTCGAGATGGTCGAGCAGGGACTGATCACCAAGGAAGAAGCCATCCAGCGGGTCACCGCATCCCACCTCGACCAACTGCTCCATCCGCGCATCGACGAGACCTACGTGGCGGATCGACAGATCTCCGCCCTGGCCAAGGGTCTGGCCGCCTCACCGGGCGCCGCCGTCGGCAAGGCCGTGTTCGACTCCGAAACGGCCGAGAAGCTTGGGGAGTCGGGCGAGAAGGTCGTGCTCGTCCGCGACGAGACCAATCCTGACGACGTGGGTGGGATGCTTGCTTCGCAGGGCATCCTCACCGCCCGCGGCGGCAAGACCTCGCACGCCGCTGTCGTCGCCCGCGGCTTCGGCATCCCTTGCGTCGCCGGCTGCGAGGCCCTCGAGGTCGACCTTCACGAGCGCTGCTTCCGCGTCGGCCCGGTCACCGTCCGCGAAGGCGACTGGATCAGCATCGATGGCAGTACCGGCGAGGTCTATAACGTCCAACTCGCCCTGATCGCTCCCGACATTGGCGGTCAGTTCGGCACCCTCATGTCCTGGTGCGACGAGTACCGACGGCTTCGTGTGCGAACCAACGCCGACAACCCACGCGACGCGCAGCAGGCGATCGATTTCGGCTGCGAAGGCATTGGCCTCTGCCGCACGGAGCACATGTTCTTCGAGGACGACCGCCTTCCGATCGTCCAGGAAATGATCCTTACCAAGAGCGAGGCGATGCGCGAGGCCGCCCTGAAGAAGCTTCTCGCCGTCCAACAGAGCGACTTCGAGGCCATCTTCGAGGTCATGGATGGTCGCCCGGTAACGGTCCGCCTCATCGACCCGCCGCTCCACGAGTTCCTTCCAAGCTACGACGAGCTTCTGCGCGAAGTCACCGAACTCCGCATGGCCGTCGCCACGCTCGGTGGCGAGGCCCTCAAGCACCTCCTGGATGAGAAGGAGCGCATGATGAAGACGGTCGAGTCGATGCGGGAGGCGAACCCGATGCTCGGCCTGCGCGGCGTTCGGCTTTCCATCGTCTTTCCCGGCATCGTCGTGATGCAGACTCGCGCCATCCTCCAAGCCGCAGCGACCCTGATCAAACACGGCAAGCGCGTTCTGCCCGAAATCATGATTCCTCTCGTCGCCCACGTGAACGAGTTGAGAACCGTGCAAGGCCAGCTCGAAGAGGTCGCGCGCCAAATCGTGGCCGAGCAGGGTGTGGACATTCCCTACCTCTTCGGTACCATGATCGAAATCCCTCGCGCCGCCCTTACCGCCGAACAGATCGCTGAATCGGCCCAATTCTTCTCGTTCGGGACGAACGACCTCACCCAGACCACCTTCGGCTTCAGTCGCGACGATGCGGAAGGTAAGTTCCTGCATCGCTATGTCGAGCAGAAGATCTTGCCCGTCAACCCCTTCGAGACGATTGATATCGACGGGGTCGGCCAACTCATGCGTATCGCGGTAGAAGAGGGCAAGTCCGCTAACCCGACCCTAAAGTGCGGCATCTGCGGAGAGCACGGAGGCGACCCGGAGAGCATCTACTTCTGCCACGACCTTGGGCTCGACTACGTCTCTTGCTCGCCGTTCCGAGTCCCGATTGCTCGCCTCGCCTCGGCCCAGGCGGCGCTAAGGGGCAAGGTCGCGGTCAGCGTCGACAAGTAAGGTGCTAATCCACCGAAGCACGGCTCGGTTTTTGGGCGTGCGAACGGGGGCCGGACTTGTCGTTGCCCCGGTTCTTCTTCATCTCCTCGAGTTCGGCGGGGGTGATCGTGGCGGCCGGCGAAGGCTCGAAGCTGTACCAGGAGAGTGTCGTGTAAGCCCAAAGAGCCAGGCTCAGCGTCACCAGGATGCAGGCCATCGACGCGGCGAGAGCGATGCTGGGTCGGAGTCGGCGCCGTGGAACGCGCTTCTGGCCAAGCTCAGCTCGGAATGCCGTCGAGACCGAAGCAAACGCTCGGCTGCGCTGACGGCAATCTCGGCAGAACAGCAGATGAAGCCGGAGGGGTAACCCGTGCAGCAACGAGAATTGCCCGTGAACGAGCATCAAGAGTTCTTGGTCACGGTCCATGCAGCTACGTGACATAGCGGGCATCCTCCATCGATCCGAGCCGGGACGCCGCTTCGGCGTGGGCCCGGTAGAACTGGTACTTCACGGTGTTCAGGTTTCGGCCCAGCGACTTCGCCACTTCGGCAAGATTGAGGCCAGAAAAATAGTAGAGTTCGAGCACTTCTTTCTGCGTCGCAGGTAGCGCTTCGAGAACCTCGCGAATCGCCAGCGTGAGTTCGGTGTTACGAAACGCTCGTTCGTCACCAGCGATTTCGGCCCGATCCGCCAGTCGCTCCGATGGCTCCTTGCGTTGCCGGTAGTGATCGCGGCACTTGTTCAGCGCGATGCCGAAGACCCATGTCTTGAAGCGGCTGCGTCGATCGAATGCGGCGAGCGCAGACCAGGCGGCAAGCCATGTTTCTTGGACGACGTCATCGACCTCGTAATCGGCCACGCGGCGTCGGACGAAGAGGCGAAGGTCTTCTTCGAGAGTGCGGACAAGATCGTCGAAGGCCGACCGATCGCCGGCAAGGGCATCCTCGACGAGACGGCCTTCCGACGTTACGGGCGAGCGCCTCGATAGCGGGAAGGATCGACTTCCCACCTTCACTCGCCCTCTCCAAGATGAATCGAACTGAATAGCGGCCATGGCCGTTCGAACGGAATGCAATAACCGCTCATCATGAGGGCTCCCATGAGCCTCTTGGCGGTTCCCCCTTCCGTGTCGTAGATTCGTCGCGTCATGGGCCTGATAAAGTTGGGGCAAACCTAAGGGGCTACGGGCCGCATGAGGGTCTCCCCGGTAAGACGGACTTCCTCGACGGGTTCGTTCGGGCGCTGTGTCAGCACGACCTTGAAGCCGCCCTTCGACTTGGCCGCTCCCTTCAGCGTCCGGCGGGTGTTCAGGTCGAGGTCGAAATCCACGTTCGCGTCCAGATGAAGCTGCATGGACTTTAGGCCGGATTGCTCGGGCTTCATGCCGAGCATTTCGTTGACGAATGGAGCGATATCGGTATCCAGCTTGATGGCCGCGTTGACTCGATGGAAGCGCTTGCCGCCCTCCTCTTCGATGCCCTTGTAGGTGTAAACCATATTAACTTTCTGGACCGCGCTGCGGCTCGACCCCTGCAGGCGCTGGGGCGAGTAGCTGACGGTGCGTTCCCACGACCGTCCGCCAGGAGCGACTGGCTCGAATGGCAGCTTCGGTGCAAAGTCCAGTGCGCTCTCCAGGCTGCCCATAAACACCGACAGGCGGATGACCTCGCCCGTGAACTGCTCGAGTTGATCGAGGGCGATCGGTCGGGCGGTAGGTGACAGTCCCATCAGCCGAAGGCCCGCCGCTTTGCCCTTGTCGGGTTTGGCGAGGTCCTTGATGTCGATGATCTCGTTGATCGGGGAGACCGTGAGTTGATAGTCGAGGTTGACCTTGTCGATCCGCGTCTTCGGCGGGCTCGTGGCTGTCTCGCCGAGGATGTCGGTCATGGTAGGTCGCTGGTAGCGCATCACGCAATAGCCATCGCCCTTCAGTTCCTTCACTTCGGTCGTGAACGTGTACTTGATCTCCTGAGTGTTGGGCAGAAACGTTTGCAGACCCATTTGCCGCTGCTCGACGGTGAGAACTGCTTCGACCGAGTACTTGGCCTTTTCGCCCTTCGAAAAGACGCGGCTAAGGTCGACGGGTTCGTTGATAAGTCCTGCCAACAAGGCGATCGTTGCCACCATATAGATGATGATACGCTCAAACGCGCTCGGCGGAACACCGTCACAATGGAGACCATGGGTCGGATCGCCGAGCGCTTCGCCGCGCTAGCCTCGCGGAACGAGAAGGCGCTGGTTCCATTCGTCCTTGCTGGTGATCCTTCCCTGGAAGATTTGCCGGGCATCCTGGACGCATTGGCGGTGGCTGGGGCAGACGTTATCGAAGTGGGAATTCCGTTCAGTGACCCGATCGCCGATGGGCCGACCATACAGGCGGCCGACCAGCGCGCTCTCGACCGTGGCGTGACGCCGACGATGGTCCTGGACACGCTCGCCCGTTGGGGCCGCAGCGAAGGGCCACCGATCGTGTTGATGGGGTACCTCAACCCGATTCTGCGAATGGGTCTCGACGAGTTTGCCGCCCGCGCGGCTGCTTCCGGTTGCTCGGGGACCATCGTAAGCGATCTCACTCCCGAGGAGTCGGGCGAGTGGAGAGAGGCGAGCCGTCGTGCCGGGCTCGATACCATTTTCCTCGCCGCCCCGACGAGTACCGACGAACGGCTCGATATCGTGTGCCAGAGCAGCACGGGGTTCGTTTATGCAATCTCGCGAACGGGCGTCACGGGTGCCGCACAGGCCGCGCCTCCCGAGGTCACCGACCTCGTGCGTAGGATCAAGGCGCGAACGGACCGGGTGGTGTGCGTGGGCTTTGGTATCAGCCGCCCTGAGCAGGTAGCAATGGTGTGCCAAGCAGCCGACGGCGCCGTCGTCGGCAGTTGGCTCGTGGATAGGTTGGCGAGCGACTGGAACGGCGGCGCAGGACGGGGGCGCCTCATCGACGATGTTCGCAAGCTGAAAGCCGCCACCCGAGGCTAAGGGACGCCATCGAGGCCCAGCTGGGCGATTTCTATAGCCTTCAGCGCTGCCTGGGCCTTGTTCATGCACTCCTCGAACTCCTTGGCAGGTATGGAATCGTATACGATTCCCGCTCCAGCCTGAACATAGGCGACGCCATCGCGCAGGAAGATGGTGCGGATGGTGATGGCTAGGTCGAGGTCGCCATACGCGCTGACGTATCCCACCGCCCCCGCGTAGCAACCCCGCCGGGTCGGCTCCAGTTCCTCGATGATCTCCATGGCTCGGACCTTCGGCGCACCGCTCACAGTGCCCGCGGGGAAGGTTGCGCGCATGAGATCGAAGCCGTCGAGGTCCGGGCGTAGGGTGCCGGTAACGTCGCTGACGATGTGCATCACGTGGGAGTAGCGCTCCACGGTCATCAACTCGTCGACATTCACCGAACCGTATTCGCACACCCTTCCTAGGTCGTTGCGTCCGAGGTCGACGAGCATGATGTGCTCGGCCCGTTCCTTCTCGTCGGCGAGAAGCTCCGCTTCGAGCTGGCGATCCCCTTCCTCAGAGGTTCCTCTCTTGCGGGTCCCGGCGATGGGCCGAACCCGCGCCGTCCGGCCTTGAAGGCTCACTAGCAACTCGGGCGATGCGCCGATAATGTCACAGTCTCCAAATCGGAACATGTACATATAGGGCGACGGGTTGAGGGAGCGGAGGGCTCGGTAGACGCTGAGCGGGTCGGCCTGACAGGAGGTCGAGAAGCGCTGGGAGAGGACCATCTGGATGCCATCTCCAGCCGCAATGTATTGGCGGATTCGCTCGACCCCGTCTTCGTACGCTCTACGGGTGGTGTTCGATTCCACCGGTTGCGGAGTTCCCTGAACCGAGGGCAGTGCAGGAAGGGGACCCCGTAGTCGCTGCAGCACGCGCTCGATCTCGACGGTCGCCTTGTCGTACCCCTCTGGGGTCCCTTCGGCGAGGACGACAACCCGAATGACGTTCTTGGCGTGGTCGAAGACGACCACGGAATCGCAGAGCATCATCGCCATCTCGTCCACGCCCAGGTCGTCGGTTGCGACTTCCGGGAGCCGCTCGAAGTAGCGCACAAGATCGTAGCCGAGCATGCCCACCGCACCGCCCACGAACTTAGGGAGCCCTTCCACGGGCACGGTCTCCCTGTCGAGCGCGGCCTTCAAAGCATGGAGTGGGTCCTGGCCTTCGTCGATTTTGGACTCGGTTGTGCCGTCCTTCGTGATGCGCCGAAGATTTCGTCCACGGCTCCGGAGCACGGCATGCGGGCGAACACCGAGAATGCTGTAGCGAGCCAATTGCTCGCCTCCAGTTACACTCTCAAGGATAAAACTGTACGTTTCATCGTGCGCGAGGCGCCAGTAGGCGCCGAGCGGGGTTTCCATGTCGGCGAGGACGTCGCGGTAGACTGGCATGCGACTACCAGCGGCGGCCTTTAGGAATTCCTCTCGAGACGGCACCAGCATTCGCAGGAATTATGCTCGCTTCCCATTCTTCCGGGCCGGGCGATCGCGTGCTACTGTAGAGCGATGGCGAAACTGATCGGCACGGCCGGGCACGTCGATCACGGGAAGACGACTCTCATCCGCGCCCTCACGGGGATCGACGCCGACCGTCTGCCCGAAGAGAAACGGCGAGGTATGTCCATCGATATCGGTTTCGCCTATATCGATCTGCCGGGTCACGGACGCGTGTCGATCGTCGACGTTCCCGGCCATGAGCGATTTCTCGCCAACATGCTCGTCGGCGCTCTCGGGATCGATGTCGCCCTACTCTGCGTCGCTGCGGACGAATCAGTTATGCCGCAAACTAGGGAACATCTACAAATCCTCGATCTCCTTCCCGTCGATCGATTGGTAGTGGCCCTGACGAGGGCTGACCTTGCCGACGCGGCCATGCGCGAGATCAGCAGCGTCGAAATCGGGGAACTCCTAAGCCAAACCCGCTTCGCCGAAGTCCCGATCTTAGTGGTCTCCGCCGAAACCGGGGAGGGCCTTGAAGCCCTAAGGAGCACGCTGTCGGAGGCCCTCGATGCCGCGGAAGCCGTTTCGGCGCCGGGGGGTTGGTATCTCCCGATCGATCGAGCCTTCAGCATCAAGGGATACGGCACTGTGGTAACGGGAACGCTGGCTCGCGGGGCGGTCCGGGAGGGCGAAGCCGCGACGATCCTGCCTGGCGACTTCTCAGCAAGGGTACGGGGCATCCGGCGGCACAACGAGCCGCTTGCCGTCGGCAAGAACGGGATGCGTCTCGCCCTCAACCTGGGCGGGGTGCGACTCGAGGATCTGCGCCGAGGGCAAGCGGTGGGGGCGCCGGGAGCCATGTTCGAGTCGTCGATCATCGACGCCCGGATGCGCTGGCTGGTACGGCCAAAGCACGCCCAGCGGGTTCGGGTGAGCATCGGCGCCGACGAGGTCATCGCAAAGGTCTTTCACAGCGATCTCGATCCGGCGGTCGCGCAGCTGCGAATCGAGGTCCCGGTTGCGGCGGCGATTCGGCAGCCGCTCATCGTTCGACGGTATAGCCCCCCTGACCTCCTCGGCGGAGGTCAGGTCTTGGTCCCTCAGGCGATCCTTCGGCGCAAGGGCGACCCGATCCCCACCGTGGAGGTCGACGATCCTAGCGAAGGCATCCTTCAGATGGCGGATCGGGGCGGCGCCTCGACCGAAGCGATCTGCCGGGCGCTGGGCCAAACTCCGCAAGGGCTGGGCGAGACATTCGAGGCTCTCAAGTCCTCAGGACGCCTGCTCGGCTTCGCCGGACTCTGGTTCACCCATGGCGCCTTCGAAGCAAAGGCAGGCGAACTGCTCTCGGCACTCCGCGCACTCCACGACGCTAACCCGTCTCAGGCCGCGCAACCGCGAGAACGGGTGGTCGCGGCCGCCAAGCTCGACTGGGCAGGCAAGCCCCTCGACCGCATCTTAGGCCACCTTGCCGCATCGGGCCGGCTCGTGGTTCGTGGCAGCGAGATCGCCCTTCCGGACTTTCGCGTTCGGCTCAACGAGCGACAACAGGAACTGCTTGCCCGGCTCGAACAGGTCCTCGATGAGGCCGGGGCGAACGTGCCTTCCGAGGACGAGATCGCTCGCACGCTGGCCATTCCTCCTCAAGCAGCGGTTGAGATCGTGCGCCTCGGGGTGGAAGCCGGCCGACTCGTCAGGGTCGGCGAAGGCATCCACTACACGACCGGTGGTCTCGAATCGATCAAGCGAGAGATCGCCGGCTTGGCCGCACACGGCGCCTTCGCCGCCAGCGAAGTCCGGGACCGCCTGGCGACGTCTCGCAAGTACGTCATTCCCCTGCTGGAGTATCTCGACGCCGTCCAGTTCACACTGCGCCAAGGCGACAAGCGCATTCTCCGCTAGCGTCTTGAGTATTCTCGGCGCATGATCGCCTACTCGATCCAGGGTCTCGCGTTCGCACCGACGATTTTCGAGCGCATGTTTCTTCGCATTCCGGATGGGCGCCTGGACGAACGCGAGTCGCCCGACCGCTTCACTCCGCGCGAAGTCATCGCCCACGTTGCCGACTGGGAGCCGATCTTTCTATCGCGCATGCAGACCGCCGTCGATAGTCCAGGATCGACGGTGATGGTTTTCGACGAAGGCGAGCTGGCTCGCGAGCATCGGTACGCCGAGCAATCCCCGCTTGAGTGCCTTGCCCGATTTCGTCGATCGCGACTGGAGACGGTCGCTTGGCTGATCGGCGTGCCCCATGAGGACTTTCGAAAGCAGGTCGTCCATCCCGAGCGGGGCCCGATGACGGTCGACGATTTAGCGAGTTACGTCTACGCGCACGACGCCTATCATTTCGAGCAGCTCTCCTCGTTCCTTGGGGAGCGAACAGCCGGAACCTGGTAGGCGGCAGCGTCTACAATGGAGCGCGATGGCCCGATTCACGATCTCCCGGGATTACCTGGTCCGCTTCTTGACCGACCTGCTGAACACGCCGAGCCCGACCGGGGATACGGACTGGGCGATCGGCTTCGTCCAGCAGGAACTCGAAAGCCTCGGTATCGCAAGCTACCGAACCTACAAGGGAGCGCTCGTGGCGCACCTGGAAGGGCTGAAGGACGATCGGCCCCGCGCGATCACCGCCCACGTCGATACGCTCGGGGCGATGGTTTCGGAGATCAAGAAGAATGGGCGGCTCAAGCTCACCCGGCTCAACGGCCTGATGTGGCACACGATCGAGAGCGAGGGAGTCTGGGTTGCCACCCGACAGGGTCGGCAGATTCGCGGCTCGGTGGTCCTCGAGAACGGCGCCGCCCACGTCAATCGCAAGGCCGACGAGGACCGTCGGACCGCCGATAACCTGGAGGTTCGACTCGACGAGCGTACTGCCAGCGACGAGGAAACTCGGGTGCTCGGCATCGACGTGGGTGACTTCGTCTACTTCGACCCTCGCGTCGAGGTGAGCGATGCCGGTTTCGTCCGCTCGAGGTTCTTGGACGACAAAGCCTGCGTGGCGTGCGCAGTGGCTGCGTTGAAGGCTCTCAGAGATGCGGGCGTGAGCCCCGCACAGCGAACCCACGTGCTCTTTAGCAACTACGAAGAGGTCGGCCACGGGGGAATGGACGGATTGCCCGAGGACCTGGCCGAGTTGGTCGTTGCCGACATGGCGGTCGTCGGCGAAGGGCGTCAGGGCGACGAGTTCCACTGCTCGATCTGCGTAAAGGACTCCAGCGGCCCCTATAGCCGCCGACTCACCGAGAAGCTCCGCACGATAGCGGAGAGAGCCGGCGTCGACTTGAAGTCCGACATCTATCCGCATTACGGGTCCGACGGCTCGGTTTACTGGCAGGCCGGAGGACGCGCGGAGGTCGCGCTCATCGGCCCGGGTGTCGACACGAGCCACGGCTACGAGCGGACGCACTCCGACGCGCTGGTGGAAACCGCGCTCCTGATCGCCGAGTACCTGATCGAGGAGTGATGCTCGACTGGCCCGCTTTGCTGCTGCTGTTCGGAGCGGGCGCGGTGGCCTCGGGAGTCAACGCGGTGGCGGGTGGCGGCTCCCTCATTTCCTTTCCAGCCCTCATCGGGCTCGGTATTCCCTTGAAGGCGGCGAATGCGACCAACGCGGTCGCCCTGTGGCCCGGGTCTCTGGCGAGCGCGATCGGCTTCTGGAGCCAACTCAGGGCGGTCAGGCGCCACCTTCCACCCCTGCTGCTCGTTTCGGTGATCGGTTCGGTGCTGGGCGCCTTGCTTCTGGTGTTGACCCCGCCGAGCGCGTTCCGGGTCGCCGTGCCGCTGCTGATTCTCGTGGCCACGCTGCTCCTCGCCTTTCAGCCGCAAGTCCGACAGTGGGCGCAAGGTCCTCACGGGAAGGTCGGCCCGGCGCTGGGCTACACCCTTCAGCTGGCGGTAAGCGTTTATGGCGGCTACTTCGGAGCCGGGATGGGCATCATGATGCTCGCAGTGTTCGGTCTCATGATGGACGCCACCATTCATGAGCTTAATGCGATCAAGACCTGGCTCGCGGTAGTAATCAACGTCGCGGCCTCGGCGACGTTTCTCACCCACAAGGGCATGGTGCTCGCCGAGCCCGCCATTGCCCTGGGCCTCGGTTCCATCTTGGGCGGATACTTCGCCGCCCGGTGGTCCATGAGCGTCGAATCCGAGAAAATGCGCAAGGCGATCGTGGTCTTCGGGTTCGCCATGGTCGCCTGGTTCACGTGGCGGGTCTTGGTCGAATGAAGTGGGGGGTCGTGATCGCCGCAGGAGGTACCGTCGAACCTGAACTTCGCCAGGCAATCGGCAGCCACCGCAAGGCTCTCGCGCGGCTCGGCCCACGGACCAGTTTGGCTTGGACGCTCGATGCCGTCGCCGAAGCTGGCCTCGGGCCTTGCGTGACCGTCACAGGATCGGACGTCGCGGATGAGATTGCCCACGGTGAGTTCGTGGCCGAAGGTCGTTCGGCCATCGACAATGCCCGCCTCGGCTTAGAGGCGCTGCCCAAGAGCGTCGAGGCAGTGCTGTTCATTCCTGCCGACACCCCTCTGATGGATGGCCCTATGCTGAGGGAGTTCGCGGAGGGGATCGATCGGCGAGTCGAGGTCGACAACTGGTGCGCCGCGGGACTCACTCCTGCGGGTCGATTTCGGGAAGCCTTTCCGGAAGCCACTTACAAGGCTCTGCGCCTTCGTGAAGGGCCCCACTTGAGCGGAGCCCTCTATGCCGCAAGCCCCATTGGACTTCGGACTGCGCTCGACCTAGCCGGCTCGATGCGACGGTCGCGCAAGAGCCAATTGGCGATGGCAAAGAAGCTCGGCATTCTGAACATGCTGCGCTACTTCAGCGGTCGCGTCTCGGTAGAGCGCGCCGAGGCCATCGTCGGTCGCCTGCTGGGGATCCAAACGATTATCGTGCCCGACTGCCACCCCGCGACCTGCCTCGACTTCGATACCGTCGAAGACTGGCAGCACGTTCTGCGGGCCTTCGAGTCCCGGGACTCGGCAGGCGACTTCGGGTAAGAAAGACCGCCCCATGTCGCGACCGCCCCATGTCCTAAAGATCGCGGAGTTTCGACGCCTCTGGGCGGGGCAGGCGATTTCGTTGCTCGGCGATGCGCTGTACTTCCTTATTTTTCTCTTCATGGTGGGCAAACTCACCGGCGATCCGCGTATGGTCGGCTACGTCGGAGCCGTGCAGGCGCTTCCGTTCTTGATCTTCAGTCCCTTCGCGGGGGTAGCCGCCGACAAGTTCGATCGCCGCCGGATCATGCTCTTCGCGGACCTCGCCAGTGTAGCGATTCTCTGCCTCATGGCGGGCTTCCTGGTCTATAGTCCCAAACCACCGTTGGAGGTCGTGTTCTTCTGCGCTTTCGCTTTGTCAGCGGTCAACGCCTACTTCCTTCCTGCCAAAGCCGCCTCGGTGCCGCGGCTCGTGCCGGAAGACCGGTTGATCGAGGCGAACTCGATCAGCGCAGCGACCGACAACTTGATGCCGATGATCGGGCTCGGGTTTTCGGGGAGCGTCTTGGGCGGCCTCTATACGGCCTATCCGGACCTCTTCTTCCTCGTGGCGGTGCTCTTCAATGCGCTGACCTTTCTCTGGTCGGCCGCATGCATCGCCCGCCTTCCCGCGATCGAACCTTCGGGCGAGCGCGCCAAAGGGACCCATGTTCTCGCCGATCTCAAGGAGGGCCTCGGCTTCATCGGCAAGCATCATGTGCTCAAGGTTGTCCTCGGCCTCAGCCTGATGATGAACCTTTTCATCTCGCCATTCATGGTCGTCCACATCGCTGCTAACGACGCTTGGTTCGGCGGTCAGTACGCGAGCCTGGCTTGGTTCGAGTTTGCATTCATGGCGGGAATGGTGCCGGCGAGCCTCGCTATCGGCCACTTTCGCATTCGTCACGCGGGACAGGGCTTCATCTGGGGGTCCGTCGTGATCGGCGCCCTCGTCGCTCTTCTCGGATTCGCCCGAACGTTCTGGCCTTACTTGGGACTGAACTTGATTGCGGGCCTCGTCCTGCCGTTTGCGATCATCCCGATCAACACCTATATGCAGTTGGTGGTCCCCGACGCTTTTCGCGGTCGCGTCAACTCGGCCAGCATGATGCTCTCGCAATGCGTCCGGCCGTTAGCGATCGGCGTCTCCGGCATCGTCCTGGCCTCGGTCGGCCTCGTCAACATGTTTCTCGTGATGGGGATCGGCATGGGGCTGGTCGCCCTCGCCGGGCTCCTCGACGGTCCCTTCCGACGGGCGATGATACCGAAACCGGCTCCTGTCAAGGAGCCTCCACCGCCGGAGGAGGCTCCTCTAGCATCGACCTCCGCTTAAAAGCCCGTGAGTTTCCAAGGCTTCGACGCGCTCTTTCCGTCCACCGTGACTTCGATCGTATACTCGCCGGCGGCGAGGTAGCTCGGACGCTCCTCCTCGTAGGGGTCCTTCAGCTTGTCCGAAAGGGTCTTCGGATCCCACTTCCTGGGGTCGATCGTATTGCGTTTCGGTGGCGTGAGTTCGAGATCGAGCGTGAAGAAGTTGAATCCGGGAACCACGGCGACCGCCATTTCTTTCACGACTTTGCCCGACTTGTCCTTGATCGCGACCCGCCCTGCGCCCGCCGTGCGCGACCAGAAGCGGCCCGACACGGCTGGCTTTCTGTCGGGGTCGGCGCTCCAGGGGCTGCGGCGTTCGAAGCCCCACCGACTGGAACGAACCATGTCGTCGATCGACCAGAGATAAACGTCGGCCTTGCGCACGTCGTCGTCGATGTCGTCGAACGGCTTGAGGTTCAGAACCCAGCACGATCGGCCATGAGTCGCGATGACGAGATCTCGGTCGCGGGCTTGGATAACCAGATCGTGCACGGCCTGCGTCGGCAAGTCGCCCATCAGCGCTTCCCACGTCTTCCCCGCATCGAAGGAGACATAGACGCCGAGGTCGGTCCCGACGTAGAGCCATTCTTTCTTGTCCGGATCCTCCCGGATCACGTTGATCGGCTCGTCCGGGAGGTTGCCTGTGACCGATTCCCAGTTTTCGCCGTAGTCCTTCGAGCGCCACAAGTAGGCCTTGAAGTCGTCTTCTCGGTAGCCGTTTTGGGCAACGTAGACGGTGCCGCGGTCGTGTTTCGAGGCGACCACGCGGCTCACCCACTTGTCGGGCATCGGTGTCGGAATCGCCTTCCAGGTAGCGCCATGGTCCCGCGTAACTTTGACTGTTCCGTCATCCGCACCCACGTAAATGACGCCGAACTTGAAAGGACTCTCGCTGATGTCCTTCAGTGTCGAGAACGGCACGTCTCCGTTGGGCAAATTTTTGGTCAGGTCGCCGCTCAGATCCTCCCACGTACGCCCTTTGTCGAGCGAACGGCTCAGCTTCTGGCTTCCGATATAGACGATGTCGGGATGGTGCGGCGACACGATAATCGGGGCGATCCAGTTGTATCGGTTCCCACGCCCAGGCGGGTTCAGCCCCCAGCGCTCGTTCGATTTCTGGTCCCAAGCGTTGAAGGAGCCAAATTGACTCGACGAATAGATGACGTTTCCATCCTCGCGAGGGTCGACGGCGATCGCGCTTCCGTCGCCACCATTGATGGACCGCCATAGGCTTAGGTCACTGCTCCCTGGCCGATAAGAGCTGGGTCCCATCAGCGTGCCGTTGTCCTGCAGCCCCGTAATGATGTTGTAAGGCCGTTTATTGTCTACCGCGATGGTCGTCGATTGGCCTACCGGCAGATTGTTCAAGTGCCGCCATGTCCGACCGTCGTCCTCGCTGAGGTAGGGTCCACCGTCGTTGCCGTTCACCATCCGCTTGGGCTTTCGCGGGTCGAACCAAAGGGCGTGATGGTCCACGTGATTGCCTGTTGCGAACGGAGAGAATGTTTTGCCTCCATCGCGGCTTCGATATGCTAAAAGCCCCAGCGCTACGACGTCGTTCGGGTTGATCGGGTTGACCGACAGCTTACCGAAGTAGTATCCGTAGTCGATCTCGAACCCGCCTCGGTGCGGTTTGTTCCAGGTTTTCCCCCCATCCTCGCTTCGCCACAATTCGATGTAGACGCTGTCTTGGTTGAACACGTTGGGACTGCGCTGCTCCATCAGCTTGCGCACGTCGGCGAGCGTCTTCTTCTTTTCATTCACCTCGGTCTGCAGCGCGAGATGGTCGGTTCCTCGAGGGAGATAGGCGTCGGCGAACCGACTCAAGACCGAGGCCTCCAAGTTGCCGAACTCTTCTTCGGTCAGGCGCAGAAATCGGTAGGGAGTCAGAACCCCGCTGGGCTGCAGTTCGTCCTTGTAGATCGTGTCGGGATCTCCGCCCTGCCAGTCGACCAAGGCATAGACGATTCGAGGATCGGAGGGAGAGAAAGCGAGCCCCGTTCGTCCAGCAAACTCTCCGTGCGGAAGTCCCTTCACGAGGCTCCAGGTCTTGCCGCCGTCGTCGGTCCGATAGACTCCGCTTCCCAGGCCCGACTCCCTGAAGTTCCAAGGGCGACGATCGTTATCCCATGCCGCGGCAAGGATCGTTTCGGGATTGCGAGGATGCATCGCCATATCGATCACGCCGGTCCGATCGTCGATCTTTAAGAGTTGACGCCAAGTCTTGCCACCATCTTCGGTCTTAAACACGCCGCGCTCCGGATTCGCGCTATAGAGGTGTCCCATCGCCCCCACATAGACCGTATCCGGCTTCTTAGGATGGATCAGTACCTTGCCGATATGGTGGCTTTCGTGCAACCCCATATTCGCCCAAGTCGCACCGGCATCCACCGATTTGAAGACGCCGGTCCCCGAATAGACGGTCCGCTGGCTGTTGCTCTCACCTGAGCCGATCCAGATTGTTGTCCCATCACCCGAAACCGCGACATCTCCTATCCCGAAAGAGCTCTCCCTATTGAATAAAGAGGTCCAAGTGATGCCGTCGTCTTCGGTACGCCAAAGACCACCGGTAGCGTAGGCGATGAGCAGCTGATCGGGAGCGTTTGCGGGGGCCTCGATGTCGATCACGCGTCCGCCCTGGCGCTCGGGGCCGACATTGCGCCATCGAAGCTGGCTAAAGCGAGATTCTCCCAGAAGCCGTTGGTGCGCCTCCCACGATCTGAAGCGCTCCTCTGCCGGCGTCCCCCGGTACTGGCGGGAGTGGTACGTCTTTTGCTCTTCGAGTTTCGACGGCGGGGGCTTCAGCTGCGTCTGCGGCTGAGCGAGTAACAAAGAGAGCGCGATTGTGATCTCCACCATGACTTCTTACGCATACCTCCAATCAGGGAGCCTCATCCCCGTTTCTTGCGGTCGCCGAGCGTTCTTCGCATTTTTGACAGGGCACCGATCGCGAAGAGCACCGTCGTGATGATCTCCAGCTTGTGAGCAGACGAACTCGCGATACCCCCAAGCGTCGTGGCAACGCCCTTGGCACGCCCCGTGACCTCTTTGGCGGATTCCACCAACTCCTCTACCCTGTGTGATACCGACTCTACTCGAGCCGACAACGCCTGCACCTTCGACGATATCGATCGCAAGGTGGCGATCAAGGCGATGATCGCCACTAGCATCGCTAGAAACACGAGGATGCCGAGCACGAAGAAGATACCGGAAACCCAGATCCATTCTGCGGGAAGTTCCATCTATTCGATTACCTCAACGGGAAGCGTAACTGTGCGACCGGCAGGCAAGGTGCGCGTAATCCGTGCCACCCCGTCCACCGCCTCGATCACTTCATCTCCGATCGCCATCCGACGGCCCCACATCCCTCTCACACGAATCTCGGTGCGGACGTCTTTGTCGCTCGGGTTCTCGATAACGAATTCGGCCTTCTGTTTGTCTTGCCACAGCGACACGTCGACAAACTTTCCGAAGCTGATTTCGAACTCTGCTCCGATCTGGCGCAGGACGATACGACGACCGACCCCATCCCACGGACGGATGATGTAACGATCCGGCTCGATCGAGAAATGGCAGCCGAAGGTGAAGACACCCAGGTTACGGTTGGGCAAGATATACGCGCCTGCCCCTCGAAGATAGTGGGCATAACCCAGGCCAGAAGCTCCAGTGTAGGGGTTATAACCGTAGTGCTTCGAGCTCAGGTCGGGGCAAAAGCACATACTCGCCGCTCCATCCGAACGAACGAGGGCCCAGGGCCCCATCATGCCCCCGAAAGCGAGTCGCATATAAGCATCGGGCAACGCGAGATAGTCGCGATCGAGGCTGGCAAAGAACATTAAGCTGTTGGGCGCAGTCGTATGGGCCAGGCACGCCTCTCCTCGATCGATAAGGGCTTTCAAAGGCGTCGAATCGGCGCCGTCCCAGCTGCGCTTATCGCTCCCATACCACCACCAACTCGGTGCAAGCGATCGTGCGGCGAAGGCGCAGCGCATAGTTCGCTCGAGATGCTCGTCCACATCGAGGTAGAGCGCTGCATGATAGACCTCTTCGAATCCCGACGTATCGAGCACCGATTCTCCCGCATACGGGTAACGCTGCTTGACCATCTCGCGAGCCTTACCAAGGACTTGTTCTCGCAGATCGTTGTACGCATCGGCCAGACCCTCTCTTCGAAGATCGTCGAGAATATCGTAGATTCGGGCGTAGCCGAGTATGCCGACGGTGCGCACATAGTGCCGCCAGCCGAAGCGAAACATCGCCATCGCGGTCTTGGCCGCATTCTCAAGATAGTCAGCGGGTTTGCGTCGAGTCTCGCCATAGGTCGCTGCGATTCGGTAGAGCGCGTGATAGAGGTTAAAGACGTCCGGGTAGGTCAGAGGCCGACCGCTGTACGTCCCCATCGATGCAGTGCTCGCCAGGACACTCGCCACCGACATATCGCCTGGATTCTGTATTTGCTTGAGCAGGAAGCCGTCGATGTAATCGTCGAGCGCCGCGATCTCGTCGCGTCGCGGATACAGAGCGTTCTTTTCGGCAAGGAAGAGCGCGTCGGCGAGCGAGCACTCCAGGCCGCTCGCCCCCTCGTACTCCTCCGAGTCGATTACCCTCTCGCCGGTGACGGTGTTTGCCAGGAGGATCGCCCGGTCCAGGCGGGCGATGTCCATCCCGCTCTCTTCATCCGCGTCCGTCTCCGGGCCGCGCTGAACCTGGTTCTCGAGGATCCACCTCGCCCGCTTCTGAATGAGGCTGTCGATGGGTTCTGTGAACATCAAGTGGGCATGGCTCAGGCGGCCCTCGGCATCCTCGAAGGACACGCGAAGCGGTCCCGGCTCGACCGGCTTGACGAAGCAGAATCCGCCCTCCTCATCGCTGTCGGTCTCGATCTGCGCTTCCCGACTGACGAAGAACCGCCTCACGGCCACTCCCGCCACCTCGACCCCGATTCCCACGTCGATCGGCGCGACCGCGCTCGGCAACAGCCGAATGGCGGGACGACCCAGCATCGCGAGCGTTTGGTGCACTCCGTCCTGCTTGTCTCGGTCCGCCGGCACGAACCGCATCTGGAACGACCGTGAATCGCCAGCCTCGAAGATGAGCGAAGTGTGTTCGTTCGCCCAGCCGCTCCATCCTTCGCGGTCGATCGTTGCCCGTGAGTAGACGTACACGACGGGGATTCCCTCCCATTGGTGGGGGGTGTTCAGCGAGGCAGGAATGTTGGCGAAGAGTTCCCAGCCGGTGCTATCCCCGGGGAAGATGAGGAGCCCGGGCGGTTCGGCGGTCATGCGCTGGGCGAAGAGCCAGCTCGCCGCTCCGCCCACGAACTTGTGGACGTAGAGCCGATTCGTCCACAAGCGCTGAAGCTGCTCGTCGCTCCAGCCGAATCCGTCGTAAAAGCAGTTCAGGGCGAGCGGGAAGCCGAGCTCGCCGATCTCGATCGTCGTCCGACCCCTGTTGCGCAGTTCGAGGTCCCACACGATTTGCGGCAGCGGCCCTGCCACTTCGTAGAACCGCCCGATCGCCTGGATGTCCTCCAGAAACGGAAGGACGTACTCGAAGGCGACATGGTCGGTTTCGAAGGGCTCCTCGCCGTCGAGGTCGTACAAGGAAGTCGCACTCGAGTTCCTGCTTGAAACCCACGGGCCATGCGGGTCGGTCCGCGCGCTGACGAGAATCGTGCCGGGATACAAGTCCTCCGCCGTCTCCTCGCCGAAGTTCAGCGGTGGCAGCACGAACTGGAAGTCCTCGCCTTCATCGGGCAGGGCAGGATCGGAAGCCCAAAGCTGATAAATCCGTCCGCCAGGACCGAACTCCATCGAGATGAGGCTTCCGGTGAGCGTCTGGGCATCGGGGGCGAACGGATCCATCGGGGAACCGAGGATACCGGTCCGGCCGGGCATCGTGCGCCCCTTCTCAGGGATGGGCCGCGGCGAGGGCCTTCAAATGACGGATCATGCCGATCAATCCAAGGCTCTTTCCCATGGAAAGCTCGTTCCCGAAGACTTGGTAGACCACGTCGTCGGGCAGCGCCGCGATCTCGCTGGACGTCGCACCGGTGAGGCCTTCCTTCAGCAATACCGCCAGAGCCTTGGCCGAGATTCCCTGCGGATTCTCCACTGCGAAATGAGGTTCGAGCGTCCCATCCGCACGCTTCGTGACCCAGACGAATACCTCGGATTCGCAAGCCGGGACCCGGTGTCGCTCGTCGAAGGGTCGGCTTGCCACTTTCGAGTCCACGTCGACGAACCGCTCGCCCAAGCCGATCAGCATCTGGATGCGATCTGCCCGATCGGGAAACATTTCCAAGTCGTCGAGAAGAGCCTGCAGGCGTGTCGTCATCGCCCGTTACTCGCCCGACCCTTCACAATGAGCCGCATGCATCTCGCGTTCCCGATCCGCGGCGACAAGCTCGCGATGTCCGTCCGCGTCGAGCGCCATGTGGCCCACTTCGAATCGCCGTTCCAGACCATCGACCTCTACGATACCGCCGCGCTCGGCCGAATCTTGACTCTGGACGGCCACATCCAACTCGCGAGCCTCGACGAAAAGGCTTACCACGAAGCTTTGGTCCAGGTGCCGCTGCTGAACGTCCCCAATGCTCGATCCGCTCTGGTCGTCGGAGGAGGGGACGGCGGCGTCTTGCGCGAGATCTGCCGGCAACCGTCGATCGAGCGGGTCGACATCGTCGAGATCGACCAGGCTGTCATCGAGATTTGCCGCGAACATTTGCCCGAACTCTCGAGTGGAGCCTTCGACGATCCACGGGTGAACCTCCACGTTGGTGACGCGTTTGCCTTCCTGGCCGACGCCCAAATCGAATACGATCTCATCGTGGTCGACTGCACCGACGTCTACGAAGAGGAAGATGGCGGGATTAGCGCCATGCTCTTCACCGACGCCTTCTATCGAGACTGCCTTCGGTGCCTGTCGCCGGGCGGATTCGTCGTCACCCAAGCGGACAACCTACTTTTCTGCCCGTACAGCCTCGAGGCGATCTTGAACGCTTTCGGTCGGGTCTTCCCGGCTACCGGGTCCTATTGGGCGATGGTGCCCTCGTTCGGCGGCTACTCGGGTTACGCCTGGGCCAGCCGCGGCACGAGGCCGGCCCCGCAATGGAAGGACTTTCCCAACACATCCGTTCCTCTGGACTACCTGCGGGAATCGACCTACGACCTCGGCATGGGTCCCATGCCCATCTTGGGTCTGCCGTGAGGTGTTGGTGAGCCCAGAAGGAGCAGCCCGCCGATCGGCCTAGCGCCTCAGCTTGCTCAAAAGCCGAAGAATCTCGATGTACAGCCATACCAGGGTAACCATCAGCCCGAAGGCGCCGTACCATTCGAGGAACTTGGGCGCCTTGCCCGCCTCGCCCTTCTCGATGAAGTCGAAGTCGAGCAGCAGATTGAACGCCGCGAGCGTCACCACGAACAGGCTGAAGCCGATGCCGATCCAGCCGCCTTCCCAGATGAAGGGCATCCGGTAGCCCACCCCGAAAGCAAGGACGATGTTCACGAGGTAAAGCACGGCGATCCCGATGGTCGCGCCGATGATGATCGAGCGCAATTGCTGGGTGACGCGAATGATCCTGAACCGATAGAGGCCGAGCATCACCAGGGTCACGCAAGCCGTTCCGATGACCGCCTGCATCGCGATGCCGGGATACTTCTGGTCGAAGATCTGGGAGAGCCCACCCAAGAGCAGCCCCTCCGCCGCCGCGTACAGCCACGAGAGCCAGGGCGCGGTCGTGGGAACGAACGCGATGATGAGCGCCAAAACCAAACCAGCGAACAGGCCGCCGAGCATGAATGGCATGGCATCGGACGGTGACTGCACCGCAATCTGCCAGGTAAAGGCCGCCGCGACGACCAAGATGCCGAGCAGGACGATCGCCTTGTTGATCGTCCCGTTAATGGTCATGTGCGAGACGTCGTCGCGCATGCCGAGCCGGTCGAAAATCGAAGTTCTTAACGCAGGATTGCCGTTCATCGATGCCTCCAGATCGCTATTATACGGACAGAGCACGCCCAGGACCATGGAAGTCGATCAGCCCTGGGATTCGTCCTAATGAGTATGAAGACGATAAAGACAACCCTCTGTGTCGCGCTGGCGCTAGCGGTTCTTGGCACCGTGGCCGCCCAGTCGATAGGCGCCGATAGACTGATCGGCAATTACTCCGGAAGGGCCGGAAGCCGTACTATGGAACTTCAGCTCTCCGCCCGGGGTACCGCTGTAGTTCGTCTCGACCGCACGAGCTACACCGGAACGTGGGAACTCGGCGGCAGCAATCTCGTTTCCATCGGCGTACGCAGCAGCAACGAACGCTTCGGCTTCGTTTTCCGCCCCGAAGGCGACCGAACCCTCGTGTCGACCAGTTGGGACAAAGACCGCTTCGGCTGGCGAGCGATCCGGCTGGACCGCGAGGGCGGCGCTTGGCCGGGACCGACTCCCGATCGCGAAATCGTTGGCGATTACTATTGGGTTCGCCCCGGAGCCAACGCCGAGCAGCTCGTCACCCTCGCCCTCGATTCGCGGAATCGGGCGACCCTGACCATCGAATCCGGCCGATTGCGGTCTGCGCCCATCGTCGCTCGCGGATCATGGGATTGGAACCGGGATAACACCCTCGACGTGACCGTGAGCGGACCCAACGGGCGTGACCGCTTCACCTTCCGTCGACGGGGCAGTACCCTGATTGCCACTTCCTGGGACCGCAACGACTGGGGGCGTACCGCTCCTGAGTTCGGCAAGGGCCGCAAGCCGGATTTGAAGCCGATCGATCACGCTGAGGGCGTCTGGCTGCTCACGCGCCGGAGTGGTCGCGACGATGTCCGCTACACGTTGGGCCTGATGGGCAACGGACGTGCCTACCTCTTGGAAGAGCGAAGCCGTACGCGGGTCGAGTCGGACGGCACCTGGCAATGGCGCGGCGATGATGTCTACGTCCGCATCCGCCGCTCTCGCGACACCTTGGAGTTCACCTTCGAACTCGATCGCGACCGCCTCCGCGCGATCCGGTGGGACCGCGACGAATTCGGAAGTTCGCGTCCGGACTTTCAGCGTCGGTAGGCGCGGGACGGTTCGTGCTCCCGGTGGGTCGTCTTCCCGCGGCAAGAGCCATCCGCGAGCTACCGTGGTGTAGTTGATAGCCGGGGGATGGGTTCGTGCCCCCGGGGCGGCCGTCTTCCCGCGGCAAGAGCCATCCGCGGGCTACCTTGGTGTCGCTGATAGCACGGGGATGGTTCGTGCCCCCGGGTCGGCCGTCTTCCCGCGGCAAGAGTCATCCGCGGGCTATCGTGGGTGTTGGTATCCGGGGGATGGTTCGTGCCCCCGGGTCGGCCGTCTTCCTGCGGCAAGAGCCATCCGCGGGCTACCTTGGTGTCGCTGGTGACCGGGGCTACCTGGCTCACATCACGGAAAACCCTTTCCACCGCGCAACGACCCGCCCGCCTAGCGACCCCTTGTCGTCGTTATGAAGAAACTACTCGTTAGCACCCTCGTCCTCACGGCAGCAATGTCCAACGCCCAGCTCTACGGTGTGGGAGCATCCACCGCCGGATACGACTTCTATTCCATCAACACCTCGACCGGAGCCGCAACATCGTTGTTCAGTTTCAACATTCCCAATTCGACCAGTATCTTGGGACTGACCTACGTGCCGACGACCGACCGATTCGTTACCACCGTGCAGTTCAGCGCATTCAGCACGGGTCTCGTGGAAATCAATCTCGGGGCGATGTCGGCGACACAAGTGTCCAACGGAATTCCGCTCAACAGTTCGGGCTCTCCTTACTTCGAAGGCCTCGAGTATATGGCGTCCCTCGGGGGAATCGTCGTCTCCTACGGACAGGGCGGGTTCTGGACGGGCCAGCTGGCGCTCCTCGATCCTACCAACTATAGTCTGCTCTCCAATACCGGCCAAATCCTCAACGATGGCGATGTGGTCTTCATGGACGGGACCGGAGCGCTGAACGTTATGGATTCGAATAACCCGACCAGCGGATTCATGCGCAACATCGTAACCAATCCGTTTGGAACCCCGGTTCTTAGCGGGTATGGAGCCAACATGTTCGCGGCGAACGATTCTGATCTTGCTTGGAAGGCGGACGAGGGCCGTCTCTTCCTAACGCAGGGCAGTCTTCTCTCGGAAGTGAACGCACCCAGCACCGTCATCACGCCGATCGGAAGCTACAACAATGCGGGATTCGTCACCAACATCACCGGCATCGCCGCTGTGCCAGAGCCGGCAACTCTGTTCGGCATCGGCGTAGGGCTCGCCACTTTGATGCGCCGTCGCCGAAAGCGTTAAGCAACGCCGAGCAATCCAAGCGGAGTCCGCGAGCCAACCGGCTCGCGGACCTCTTGTCTTTAGGTGCCCAAGGCCTCATTGGGACCCCTACCCGGAGCCGGCCGACTGCCCGGACGGAATGCACTCTAGCCACCGCTGCCGGGTGAGAACGGTCAGGATATGGTCACGGTACGCGCCGCGTTTCCAGTACTGCGCCGGTGCGCGCCCATAGATGTCGTAGCCGACCTTGGCCTGCATCCGAAGCGAAGCCTCGTTGCCCTCGATCACGCCCGAGAAGGCCATTCGAAGTCCGAGAACCTCGAAGATGTAGTAGGCGCGCACGCGGGCGGCATCGGTGCCGTATCCCTTGCCCCAATAACTCCTATCACCGATCAGCGAGCCGGTGCTGCAAAATCCGTTCTTGTGGTCGATCCCGTGCAGACCGCTCGTTCCGATATGAACGCCTTCGAGGGTTTCAATGGCGAAGTGCTGGTTGGCACGATCCTCTCCTGAGCAGGCTCGTCGAAACCACTCCTCCTCGGCCAGGCGAGCCATGGGGGGATCGATGAGGAGCCATTCGGTGACCTCTGGATCGTTGATCCAGCGCAGGCAGTTCTCGAAGTGCCGATCATGCTCGAGCGGCACTAAGCGAACCTGATTTCCTTCGAATCCAAACGCCATGGGGGTCCTCCTTCGCGGATGGTCCGCGACGAAGGGCGCAATATACCGAATCCGTGACTGAGAGACCCTGCCGAAGGTCCTGCGCCGGTGCATAATCCGGACGTGAACGACGCGCTCGCAGCCGGGAAGCGATGGGTGATTCGGCCGCGCCGACCCGAGGCGGAAGCGCGGCTGCGTGCCGAATTGGACATCGGCCCGCTCGTGGCCTGCACGCTCGTTGCCAGGGGACTCGAAGACCCAGAGGAAGCCTCGCGATTCCTCGATCCTTCGCTCGACGACCTCGGCTCACCCACGCTTCTGCCAGATTTCGAAGCCGCCAAAGCCGCGATCCTCGGTGCCCGCGAGCGCAAGGAGCGCATCTTCATCCACGGCGACTACGACGTGGATGGGGTGACGAGCACGGCCCTCCTCACGCGTTTTCTTCAGCGGCTGGATTGCGACGTCGTCCCCCACGTCCCGCATCGGATCAAGGAAGGGTACGGCATCCACCGCGATATCGTCGAGGTGGCCAAGGAAGCCGGCGCAAGGCTGTTCCTCACTTGTGACTGCGGTTCGTCGGCCCACGAACAGGTCGAAGCCGCCAAGGAAGCGGGCATGACCGTCGTGGTGACCGACCATCACTTGCTCGCCGAGACCTTGCCAGGGGCGAGCGCGGTCGTGAACCCCCATCGGGCCGACTCGGGTTACCCGTTTCCCGATCTTTGTGGCGCAGGCGTCGTCTTTCGTCTCTGCGAGGGCATCGCCGAGGAACTGGGGTTGCACCGGGACAACTTTCGTCGAGCCTATCTCGACTTGGTCGCCCTCGGCACCGTCGCCGACGTCATGCCGCTCGTCGGTGAAAACCGTATCATCGTCCACCACGGGCTGAGGCACCTCCGGAATACGAAGAAGATCGGCCTACAGGCCCTTATCGACGTGTCGAAGCTGGATCGGGACGATCCGGGATTGGTCCTGAGCACTTACGATATCGGCTTTAAGCTCGGTCCGCGCTTAAACGCTGCTGGCCGGATCGACGACGCCGCGGCCTCCCTGCAACTCCTGCTCGAAACCGAGCCCGCGCGGGCTCGAGAACTGGCTGAGGAACTCGATGCGCTCAATGAACAGCGTCGCGAGGAACAAGCTCGAATCCTCGACGAAGCGGTCGCGCACGTCGAAGAGAACGGCCTCGATCGCGACTTGGTCTTGGTCGTGGCCAAAGAGGGATGGCACGGCGGAATCGTCGGCATTGTGGCGGGCAAGCTCATGGAGCGCTTCTATCGTCCGACGTTCGTACTGAACCACAGTCCCGAGCACGGCACGATGGGTGGCTCGGCTCGCAGCATCGCAGGCTTCCATCTCGGCGATGCGATCGATCGGATGCGGGGACGGAACCTCATTCTCGGAGGAGGCGGCCACGCGATGGCGGCCGGCGTCTCTTTGGTCCCCGACATGCTCGAAGAGTTCCGGCGCGAACTCAACGAATTCGCCGCGGAGTTCCTGACTCCGGAAGATCTCGTGCCGACCCTGGAACTCGAGGCCGAAGTGGAAATGGGTGAGGTGACGGATCGAGACATCGCCGAACTTCAGCGCCTCGAGCCGTTCGGTGTCGCCAATCCCCGACCGCTGTACGTCTGTCGAGACCTCGAACTCAGCGGAGTGAGACCGACCAAGAAGCCGGAACACGTCAACTTGGAACTGCAGTCGGTCCAGGGCCTCCGACGGAAGGCGATCGCGTTTAGCATGGGCGAGACGTTCGCCGAGGTCAGTCCCGGCAGCCGATTGGATGTCGTCTTCCAGGCGTCGCTGAACACCTTCAATGGGTCGACGACTGGCCAGTGGCAAGTGCGCGATTTCCGACAGGTCTAGAGGCTCAGCGCGGCGATTTCGGCCGGAGTCGTGACCGCGATCAATCGCGGAGTGCCTCCGCCGCCGATCCAGAGAACTCGACCTCCCATGGTCGCGAAGGGGGCGGCGAGCGGTGCATCGCTGGCGTCGCAAGCCAGCCAATCGAAGATCCCGAGTTCGAAAAGGGGCAAGGCTGATTCGTCAGCCACTGGAGCGGTCCAGAGTCCCAAGGCACCGAGGTGGCCTTGGTCCCTTAGCGCCCGAAGCGCGCCGAGCCCACCCTGGACACCGTCAGAATCCAGGCGCCCTCCACTCCATCGGACGAAGTAGTACTCGATCGTCTCTCGCCCGATCGCCGACAAGACCTCTATCAGATGCGCTTGGATCGCAGCCTCTCCGCGCCCGAAGGACGGCTCGGCGCCGAGCAGCGCCCCGACCGCCATGCGTTCTCCCGGCAGGCCGCGAAGGACTCCACCGAAGAGGCCGGGCGACACCGAGACGTCGAGCACGGTCTCAGCCTCCACGGCCGCGGCGCCAAGATCCTCGAGCCAGCCCGCACCCGCAAGCTCGGGAACCGCCAATCGGAGCCATGTCGGCGAAGTCATGTCCTATTCTCGCCCAGCCGAGGCAGGGTGGGTGCGGTATAACCGTCGGACGCAATGAATGTCGTCGTCTTCGGCTGTGGACGGACCGGCGCAATCCTCAGCCTGCAATTGGCCGCGGCCGGTCATCGAGTCACCATCATCGAACAGAACGCGGAGGCGCTGAAGCGTCTCGGATACCGGCATAACTGCCAGATCGTGATCGGAAGCGGGATCGACGAGGACATTCTCCACAAGGCCGGTCTCGCGGAGGCCGACGCCTTCTTCGCTCTCACCCGTGGCGACAACAGCAACATCATGGCCTCGCAGATCGCTCGCTTGAAGTACAAGGTGCCGCACATCTGCTTGCGCGTCGCGGACCCGAACCGCGCCGAGGCCTACCGGAAGATGGGCTACTTTACGATCAACCCCAGCGCCCTGATCGCCGGCATGATGCGGGACTGGATTTCCGAGGAGCCCTACCAGTCGATCGACGCCTACAACGTCCTGCCGAAGGAGATGGAACTCTAAATGTATCTGGTACTCGTCGGCGGAGGCAACGTGGGACTACAACTCGCCAAGCGCCTCATCGCGCGCGGGCACGAGGTGCTTCTTCTCGAAAAGGACAGCCGACAGGCACAGCGGTTGTCGGCGGTGCTCGGCGAGGAGAGCGTCTACCTCGGCGATGGCTGCGAGATTCGAACTCAAAAAGACGCCGGCTTCGGTAGGGCCGACATCGTCTGCGCAGTCACCGGGGAGGACGAGGACAACCTCGTCGTGTGCCAAATGGCCAAGACCGTGTGGAACGTGGAGCGGGTCCTCGCCCGCGTAAACGACCCTTCTCACGAGCAAATCTTCCGCGAGATCGGCATCGACGACACCGTCAGCGCCACCGCCATCATCTTCTCCCTGCTCGAACAGCAGATCTCGATGGACGAACTCATTCCAGTCGGTGCGCTGGCGAAGGGCAATATCGAGGTCGTCGAGGCGATGCTCGGGCCCCGATCTCCCGTGGTCGGCAAGCGAGTCCGCGATATCGTCCTGCCTCCGTCCACGAATCTGGTTTGGCTGCTTCGGGACGACCACGGCTACGGCGTCGGTGGCGACACGGATCTGCAATCGGGCGACACCCTGGTCGCCTTGGTACCGCGTGAGCGGGCCCAGGAGCTGCGAGATCTGCTCTGTCCGGCGAAGGTCGACGTTCCTCGGCCTCAGTAGTCCACTGGACGGAGATAGTATTCGCCGATCGCCGAGTTGCTCAGCATGGCGACCGTGGGGAGTCGACGCTTCCAGTGGGTCCCATCGACCTTCCGCCAGACGAGATCGACATCCTCCTTCGGGAAGCCCATCTCGATCAGCTTGTCGTAACCGTAGCCGCGGACCAGGAAGTGGAGGATGCGGTCGGCGCGATAGTAGGTGATTCCGAAATCGCCCTCGTCGGTCTGCCCCTTGATGAGATCGGCGGTCGCCGGCTTCTCGACGATCACGTCGGGAACGCCGAGGTGGCGAGCCAACTGCCAGACCTGGGTCTTGAAGAGGTCTCCTAAAGGGTTGATCGGCGGCGAGTCGTCGGCATGCCAAGTGAAGTAACCGAACAGCCTTTCGCTCTTGTTGCCGGTTCCGATCGGCAGGCCCCCAATCTTGGCCGACATGTCGAAGAGCACGATCATCCGTGAGCGCGCACAGACGTTGCCGAGACGGGTCGCACTCATGTCAGGCTCATGCGCGCAGACGTAGCCATCGACCATGTCGGTGATTTCGACCGTACGGTCCTGGATCCCGAGCGCATCGACGACCAACTGCGCGTGATCCAGACTCTCTCGCGACGAAATCTTATACGGCATCCGAAGAGCCAAGACCCGTTCGGGCCCGAACGCGCGTGCGCACAGATAGGCGACGACTGCCGAGTCCACCCCGCCGGAAAGTCCGAGTACGGCTCGGTCGATCTTACGCCGTCGGACGCACTCGTCACGCAGAAAGGCCACCAGCCAGTCGGCGATGAGAGCCGCATCGATGCGAAGCGGTTCGTCGGAGGTCGGATCGAACTTCGGCGCCCAAGTGAAGGGAAGCGACATGGTTCAGTTCGTTCGATGCGCGGTTTTGGAGCCGATGATCTCGAGGGCTTTCTTGAGCTGAGAGTCGGTCTTCGGGTCACCGAGATTGGTCATCTCGGTGACGTCGATAGGGACCTTGACGTCGGGCGTGAGTCCGCCACTAACGTATTGCCCCTCTTCGTCGACCTTGCGACTCATCTCGGCGTTGCTGGGCAGGTAGTAGCGCGCGATAGTGATCTTGGCGCTGGACCCGTCGACGAGCATGAAGACATTCTGCACGGAGGCTTTGCCATAGGTGTGCTCGCCGACCAAGGTTGCCAACTTGTAGTCTCGCAGCACTCCGGCGAAGATCTCGGCGGCGCTCGCGGAGTCCTCGTTCACGAGGACGACCACGGGATACTGGAATGGCCGCTTCGAGCCGACGAAAGTCTTGGCAAACTCCTCGCGCCCGTTCTTCATCTTCATCCGGACGACCACCTTGTTTTCGACGAAGCGCGAGAGCATTTCGACCGCTGTTTCGAGGAGGCCCCCGGGGTTGTTTCGAACGTCGATCACGAGGCCCACGATGCCCTGTTCTTCCAGTTTCGCGAGTGCCTGATCGAATTGAGTCGTCGTCGGCTGGGCAAACTGCTGGACGGTAAGCAGGCCGATCCGCGTTCCTTCGATGACCATGCCATCGGCGGTCGGGGGATTGATCGTCCCGCGCTTGATCGAAATCTTGAGGGTCTTGGCGGCGCCGGCTCGCATGACTTCGAGGGTGACGACGGTCCCTTCCTTGCCGCGAATCTTCTTGACGACGTCGTCGAGCGGAATGCCGCCGGCCGGTTCTCCATCGACGCTCACGATGACGTCGCCGTTGCGGACTCCGGCCCGCTGCGCGGGGCCGCCATCGAAGACGGTCATGATCTTGGCCCCGACCGGATCGCGTCCGAGCCTCGCGCCGACGCCGACGAACTCGTTCTCGCCTTTCGTTTCCTTACTGAACTCCTCGGCGGTCTTGGGCTCGAGAAAAATCGTATGGGGGTCGCCCAGCGCTGCGAGGAGGCCCTCCATCCCGCTGTACTTGAGTTCCTTCGGATCGACCGGTTTGTAATAGTTGGTCAGGATGAGGTTAAAGTTCGTCTTGAAAATCCGGGTTGCCGACTCACGCTTTGCAGGGGAGCCGAGCAGCTTCTCCACCGTCGCCTTCGATGGCAGCTCGCCACTGCGAAGGTCTCGCCAGCTAAAGCCGATTCCGAAGGCGAGCGCCACCACTCCGATCAAGCCGCCGATTTTCAGGAACTTCACTTCGACTTCTCCTGTTTGGCGTTTGCGATGAAGCGCCCCACCGGCAGAAGGTAGCCCGCTCCGGTCGGCAATTCGACGACGCGAAGCTCCATCGGATCTCGGTCGAGCTGGCCTTCGATGCTCGCTTGGCCCCGACCCTGCAGCGCGGTTGCGAAGATTGCCGCGGCGCCACGAGTGCTTCCGTCGACGAGGAGCCGAATCTTGGGAGGAGTCGGGTCTCCTTTGGCCACAACGATCGGCTTCGGCTTCATTTGCCGATCGACTTTGATTTCCCCGATCGGGCCCGGAGCCGCCAGAACTTCCAGGCAGGCGTGCATCGCTTCGAAATCACCGATGGTGCTGTTTCGCAGGTCGAGGGTCACTTCGCTCCTACCTTCGATCGCCTGGGCGAGGGCCCTCTCCGCGCCCGTAAACAGCTTGAGAGCCACCGTTCCACCCTGGGACGTGATGGCCGGAATCTGGACAACACGCTTGCTGACCGTGGCCTCTTTCGCGCCATCTGTGGACTTCCAGCCGAGCCTGATCTCGCCCTGTCTCCCGACCGCCAGCCGTTCGCGTGCTCGACCGGGACTCATCGCATCCTTGGCTTCTTCGGCGAGCCGCTTCCGAAGGGAGGTTAAGTCGTTCAGCTTCGCCTCTCCCTTGCGGACCTTGGCTTGAACTGCCTGGAATTCGCGGAAGATCGTGCTGTCGAGGACCTTTCTTCCCTCGACCATGACGACTGTGTCGCCGACATGGATACCGGCTTGATCGGCGGGCCCCCCCGGGGCGACCGCGGTCACCACCAGACTCGGGATGAGCACCCCTGGCGTCGTGATCGGGCTCTCGGCGGATGGATTCGACTTCAGGCGGTCGAGGTCCTTGAGCCACTTCTTCTGTTCGTCGTCGTATCGCAGTTGAAGTTCGACCCCGATTCCCTCGAAGCGTCCGGCGAGCAAGTTTTTGAAGGCCGCGAACTGGTCTTTGCTCAGGAACTCGGCGTTGGGGTCACCCAAACCGTTCACCATTCCGCGAATGGCGCCTTCTGCCAGCTTCTGGTCATCCTCGACCTTGTCGACGTACTCCCGTCGGACAAGCTGGGTGAGTTCGTAGAAGAAGTCGCTTTCTGGGACGGTGGGGTCTTCTTCGAGGCTTGCAAAGATGCTGGACCGGGGTGGTCCGTCGAGGATGTTGCTCCCCCTCTCGGCGCGGTCCCGCAGGACCGCTCCGCCCATCAGCCCGCCGAGGGTCAGCAAAGCCGCTCCACTCGCCCAAAGATGCTTCTTCACGCTCGCCATTAGAAACTTACAACTATTACGTCTAGATTAGCACGGATTCGCCGGAAGGCCCAGTTTCTCGACCCTGCGCGCATGCCGCTCTGCGTCGTCCTCGCCCGTGCTGAGGAAGGTCGAGAGGATCGCGACCGCTCTCTCGGGTTTCGTAGTACGGCCTCCCAAGCAAAGGACGTTCGCGTGGTTGTGCAAGCGGGCCATTTCGGCGTCGTCCGGCGAGCAACAGAGGGCGGCCCGAACCTGCCGATAACGGTTCGCCCGAATGCTCACTCCGATTCCAGTGCCGCAAATCAGCACCGCGAACGGCAGGTGATTCTGCACGAGTTCGCGTACGGCGCCATCGACCGCGTCGGGATAGTCGAAGGCCTCCTCGCCATCCGCTCCGAAGCTGCGCACCTCGTAGCCTTGATTGCTCGCCCAGCCTTCGAGGTGGCGTCTGAGGCAGTAACCGGCATGATCCGAAGCGAATACGAGCGTCAGAATCCCAACTCCTGTGCCTGTTTGACCACGTCGCTGCTGATGCTGTTCCGGAGATTCGCGAGGGCGGACTCGGGAAGGCGAATCGACTTGGCGCGGGCCAGCTGGACGAGCGCCATTTGCACTCGGGGGTCCTTATCGACGAAGACGTTTTCGATCTCGGCCGATTCGACCTGACCTGGCATGGCCGCGAATGCCTGCAGGGCCGCGGCGCGAACAGCGGCTCGCGAGTCGGTCACCGCAAGTCGCTGGGACTGCCGGTACGCCGCGTCGGGCTTGGCTCGCATCGCATCGAGAAGCGCAAGGCGGATCCAGGGGCTCTCGTCGCGGACTCCCTTGAGCGCCTCCGAGCGGTAATCGGCGATCGGGGACTCGATGAGCCGGCGGTAGCTCGCCGCCCTGACGAGTTCGCTCGGGTCGTTGACGGCGCTCCAGAGCAGCCGACGGTTGACCAATTCCAGCTGCACGTTCGCGCCTTCGATAACGGCGAGCCTCACGTTGGGATCGACTTCCATGAGCAAGGCCATGAGGATGATCCCTGCGTCTTTGTCCGGAATCTTGCCCAGCGCCCGGGCGGCTTCTTCTCGGGCGCGGGGCGAGCGGCAGGTCATCAGCGTGCTGATCGATCCGGCGGAGATCATCTCTCCCTTCGTGCCCAGCAGCCGCGCGGCGAACTGGCGGTTGTGGTCGAAGGGTCCCTTGACGCAAATCGTAAGGATCGCCCCCCAGGCCTCGTTGGTTCCCTGAAAAGCCAGCGCTTCGAGGGCCAGCTCGGCGATCATCGGGTTCGCGCTGCGGGCTTGATCGATGAGGGCCGGCACCGCTTCCGGAAGCTGGATGGCGGTGAGGGCGGCGGCCGCGTTCAGACGCACCAACTCCTGCTGGTCCTTGATAAGCTCGAGCAGGATCGCCTTATCGGCTTCGGTCGCTTTGGCGGCCTGCATGGCTCGCTGCTCGGCGGGCGGCCGGGGCGCCGGACCCGCGCTCGGCGAGGCGTCGCCGGGGTCGCTCGGTCGGAGCGCGAAGCCGGTGAGAAGCACCTTCGACGGCTCCAGCTTCTGGCGTTCGTAGGCAAGAGCGCGGCGTGTCGGCATGAGCCGAATTCCCGCGAGCGATTTCAGCCCAGGCGCGACCTTGCGCAGGTCCACGACGACCTTCTGCCACGCGCCGTCGGTCTTGACGTGGACGGCAGGCGGCGCAGGCACGTCGGCATCTTCGGCCGGTTGGGGATGGAACGGGTTGATCTCGAAGTAAAGCCCCTCAGGCGTCCACAGGGCGTAGGGTTCCTCGGACGTCGTCTTGATCCAAAACTCCAGGAACGTGGCCGAGGTCGCGTCGCCGAGGGGTTCGTCGGTCACGAGCGCCATTCCCTCACGGAAGGCGCCGGATTCGGTGACCTCGACCACGTTGCCCTTCTCGACATCGGCGACCTTGGTAACGGTAAACCGTCCGAACGTGCCCGGGCGATTGGGGCTCGGAAGGGCGGCGGGCGGGGTTACCCCGAAGGCCTCGGCGGCGGTGCGGGACGTCGTGCGAAAGACGATCATCGGCCGCCCATCCACTTCTGTCCAGCCGGCGATCGCGCCCGGAATCTTGGCGTTCAGCGCCTCTGCCGCCCAGAGGGGAACCGCAAGGCCCTCGCCGGCGGCGATTCGGGGGAGCATGATCCAGGGCTCGTCGCGAACGGCCTCCCAGGAGAAGGGGCCGGCGCCCGGTTTCGCCCAGGCTCGCCGCACGTATTCGGCGTCCGGCTCGCCCTTGGCGGTGAGCGCCGCCCACATGGCGGGGGTCACGAAGTCCTCGACGCGCATCTCCCCCGATGACGCGGGGAGTTCCCCCGATGATCGGGGGAGTTCCCCGGATGATTCGTGGCCGGCGCCATTGCCCAGGGTCGGGAGCGCGGTGATCCCGCGACCTCGCTCGGAAAGGGCAAGCGGATATCCTTTGGCGGCGGCCATGGCGAGGACCTGCCCGGTCCAGGCCTCGAACAGCGCGGTTTGAAGCTCGTAGGGCGGGAAGGTGCGACCGTAGTACGAGAGCGCGGTCACCGGGGTCCCGGCGATCATGGTCTGCGCGGGGCGGGCGTAGCCGGGGTGGATGACGAAGACGGAGTCGAAGGGGCCGCGATACACCTTGTCGTCGGCGTCGAAGGGGTGACCGTTGATGCGGGTGGCATACCTCTCGCGGAGGAAATCGGCCCCGAAGAGCGTCCGAGGCCCGGTGACGCGCTCTCGGATCGGGTCGTCCTCGATGGTCGCGTCGATCAGGACCCGGATTCGCCCCTCGGCGGCGGCCTCGGCGCGGACGGCGAAGGCAGCGAGCGCCTCGAGGCTGGCCGTCACCTGGGAGGGCTCGAGGGTGGCGCGGCGCATGCGGTAGAGGCCATCGCGGCTGCGCTCGAGAACTTCGGTGCGGGTTTCGACGAAAGCTCGGACGCGCCAGGCGGGCGCCTCGGCAGCGGGGACGGCGGCGAGGGCGAAGTCCTCTGCGGCGCCGTCCTTGCGGTATCTGCGCCAGAGGGAGCCGTCGGGCCGGAAGGCAAACTTCCAAGCACCCGCCTCGGCGTGGGGGAAGTCGGGGGGGATGGCGGACAGGGCGACCGGCGCGCGAATCGCCACGTCCCGCCCGGCGAGCCGCGTGGTGCGAGGTTGCTCGACCGCGCCGCCCTGCAGCAGCAGGACGAAGCTGGCGATCGAGACGATCATAATGCGCTCCTACTGTTCAAAAAGCCGAACATCCTCCTCCGTTATGACGTGCCCATCCCCTCTGCTGTACTGCAAAGCTTCTCGCGCCCCAAGGCCTCCCAGGTCGGCAGGCATCGAGGCGATCAGGTCGAACACCACCCGGCGGATGCCGTCGGCGTTCTTCTTGAAGACCTCCAAGACGCCCAGCGCGTTGACCTCTTCTACGTCGGCGACCACGCCGCAATCGTAATCGGTGATGAGGGAGATGTTGACGACCGCCATCCCCAGTTCTCGGCAGAGGTAAGCCTCGGGATACTGGGTCATATTGATGACCTCCCAGCCCATCGATGTGAACCAGAGGCTTTCGGCTTTGGTGGAGAAGCGGGGGCCCTGGATGACCACGACCGTCCCCTTCGGCACGCAGGGAATCCCGTTCTTCTCGATGGCGGCAATGGCGAGGCGCCGGAGTTCGGGGGAGTACGGTTCGGCCATCGACACGTGGGTGACGATGGACCCGTCGTAGAAGGTGTCGGCCCGCCCGTTCGTGCGGTCGACGAACTGATCGCAGACGACGAAGTCCCCCGGACGCACGTGGGGCTGGAGCGAGCCCGCTGCGCAAGGCGAGATGACGGCGTGGATTCCGAGCTTCCGGAAGGCCCAGACGTTGGCCCGGTAGTTGATCCGGTGCGGGGGGATCGCATGCTGGCGGCCGTGCCGAGGCAAGAACGCGACCCTGCGCCCACGAAGCGTTGCCAAGGTGATGGCGTCGCTCGTCGGGCCGTAAGGCGTATCGACCTTGACCTCGCGGGCATCCTCGAGCAGGGAATAGAGGCCCGATCCACCGAAGATGCCGATCTCGGCGAGGCTATCCGCCACCGGCCTCACCTCGCATCTCGGCCGACCGCGCGGCGATCACCGAGTTCATCTTGTCGAGCAATATCTCGACGCGGGTTCCAGCCCGCAGGAGGATGTCGGGATCGAAGTCGTACACCGATTTCGACTTCACCGCGCTGAGGGATGCCAGGCGCGGATCCTTTTCGATCTGCTTCTTGCTATCGCCCGTCATGATCACGTCGGGGTTCTCGGCGACCAACGTTTCGACGTTGACGCGCTCGAACTTTGCCGATTTCGGTCCCACGGGGATTCCGCCGCCGCCCACGATGGTGTCGGCAAGGAAGCTGTCGGTCCCGGCAGCCCAGTATTCACCCGCTCCGCCGATGAGAACGGCGACCTTCGGCTTCGGCTCGGGGGGATTGGACCTCGCGACCCTGGACTTGGCGTACACCTTGTCGGCGTACTCGGAAAATCGACTCGACGACTGCAGATCGGAGCCGAGTCGATAAACGAAGTCGATGAACTGGTCGACGTTCTTGGCGTCGAGGATGCGGAACTCGGCCTTTGGCGCGACCTGCTTCAGCTTCTCGATCTCGGCTGGGCTGAAGAGGATGGCGTCGAGCACGATCAAGTCCGGTTGAAGCTTGGCGATCCGTTCGTAGTCGGGCTTGTCGGAGCACACGACCGGCACGCTCGTGACGTGAGGCGGGAAGTTGCACGCCTGAGTCCGACCGACGAGAACCGAGCCTTCCAGCGCGAGGTTCCCGATGAGCTCGGTGGTGCTCGGGCTCAGGCTGACGACCGAACCGTAAACCTTCGTCGGGTTCTTGCCGCCGAAGTTCTCCTCCTTCTTGCAGGCGGCGGCTGAGAAGAGAAGGAGCAACGGGGCAAGGACCCGGGTCAGGCGCATGGCGCTATTTTGGCCGACCCGCGGCGAACCGTACTGCTGGCTGTCGGCAGGCGCCGCCAGTGCTTTTTCATCATTCCTCGCGGCAAATAGTGCAACCCAGAGCGTTCGATGTTGTAAAGTAGAAAGTTAAGCCATCATTTGGAGGACTGTCTTGCATAGATTAAGCCGGCGTGGATTCACGCTGATCGAGTTGCTTGTCGTGATTGCGATCATCGCAATTCTCGCTGCTATCCTGTTCCCGGTCTTCGCCCAGGCCAAGGAGGCCGCCAAGAAGACGTCGTGCATCAGCAACATGCGCCAGCACGTGCAGGCGACCATGATGTACAACGGCGACAACGACGATATGGCGCCGATGGGCGTGAGCGCGAACCCGCAGAGCGGCATCGTTTCCTTCGTCTTCGACCTCGTCCAGCCCTACATGAAGAGCGTGGAGATCATCCAGTGCCCGAGTTACCCGACGGGCAAGGGAGGCCAGGACTACGCAGGTAACTGGCAGCAGAACAACTACACGGGCAGCTTGTTCCAGTTCATTCGCACCCGTTGCGGCTCCTGCCGTCCGGCGGGCAACTTCCGCTATGCGGCCTACACCTTCAACCTCGGCGTCTACGGCATGATGCTGAGCCCGGCTCCGTCCGGACTCGTCACGCGAACCTATCGACCCCAGGGCGGTTCTGGTATTCCGAGCCCCTCCGAGACCCTTAGCTTCGCAGACGGCTACTTCCCCAAGCGCTACAACCGAACCGAGACCACCGGTGGATGGATCGACTACTGGTACAAGTGGGAGATCTGGCCGCGACACACCGGCGGCATGGTCTTCTCCTACGTGGACGGCCACGTGAAGTACTCTCGGTACAACAACATGCCCAAGGGCGGCGCGGTCCAGCCGAACTGCTCGAACTACGGCAGCTATGCAGCGCGACCGAACTACTACGACTTCAAGGTTCGCCTTTCGCAGTCCATCCTGACGAACTGCGGCATCAAGGACTTCCCGAAGACCGAGGACCACTTCGAGTGTGTCCCTCACCCCGGCGGAACCCCGAACTTCGGCGATATGCACGGCGTCCCCGGCACCTGCATCGCCGACATCCAGGACTTCAACTAAATTCGCGACGACCCGAGTCCCCTCTCTGCCGGAGAGGGGACTCTTTTTTCGGCCGGTGACGTATAATATAGGCAGAACCGAGGGGCGTTGCAGTCCGACGCGGACCAGGCTCGGTTCACGGGCATCGACCCGGCAATAACGGCGCTCGCAATCGAAACGGGGTTGCGGGCGCCTTGCTTTTGGCCGAAGGCTAAGCAAGGCGATCCCCACCTCCGAAGATTCTAGAGGAACCTTTATGCAAACGATACAAACGCCTATGCGCTCCGACTTCCACGTCGCCGACCTGAGCCTCGCCGATTGGGGCCGACGCGAAATCGCCATCGCCGAAACCGAAATGCCGGGCCTCATGGCCATCCGCGACGAGTACGCCGCGTCCAAACCGCTGACCGGCGCCCGCATCGCCGGCTCGCTCCACATGACCATCCAGACCGCGGTTCTCATCGAGACTCTGCAGGCGCTCGGCGCCGAGGTCCGGTGGGCTTCCTGCAACATCTTCAGCACGCAAGACCATGCTGCCGCTGCGATCGCCGCGACGGGAACGCCGGTCTTCGCCTACAAAGGCGAGAGCCTCGAAGAGTACTGGGAATACACTCACCGCATCATGGAGTGGGGCGACGGGGGAACGCCGAACCTCATCCTCGACGATGGCGGCGATGCCACCTTGCTCGTGCTCCTCGGATCCCGCGCAGAAGAGGACCCCTCGGTCATCGCCAATCCGACCAGTGAAGAGGAAACGGCACTGTTCTCTTCGATCCGACGGCGCTTGGCGCAGGACCCGACCTTCTACAGCCGCATCAAAGCCAACATCAAGGGGGTCAGCGAGGAAACGACGACCGGCGTTCACCGCCTCTATCAGATGCAGAAGGAGGGCCGCCTTCCGTTCCCCGCCTTCAACGTCAACGACAGTGTTACGAAGTCCAAGTTCGACAACCTCTACGGCTGCCGGGAATCCCTCGTCGACGGCATCAAACGGGCGACCGACGTTATGATCGCCGGCAAGATCGCCCTGGTGTGCGGCTACGGCGACGTGGGCAAGGGAAGTGCCCAAGCCCTTCGCGCCTTGTCCGCCCAGGTGTGGGTGACCGAGTGCGACCCCATCTGCGCGCTCCAGGCCGCGATGGAGGGCTTCAAGGTCGTGACCATGGACTATGCCGCCGACAAGGCGGATATCTTCGTCACCGCCACCGGCAACTACCACGTCATCCGCCACGACCACATGCAGCGGATGAAGAACAACGCCATCGTCTGCAACATCGGCCACTTCGATAACGAGATCGATATCGCCGCCCTCGAAGGCTACCAATGGGAGGAGATCAAGCCCCAGGTAGACCACGTCATCTTCCCCGACGGCAAGCGGATTATCCTTCTCGCCAAGGGAAGACTCGTCAACCTCGGCTGTGGAACCGGACATCCGTCTTACGTGATGTCCTCTTCCTTCGCCAACCAGGTCATCGCTCAGATCGAACTGTGGACCAAGGCGGGCGAATACGCCCCCGGCGTCTACGTTTTGCCCAAGCACCTCGACGAGAAAGTCGCGAGACTTCAACTCAAGAAACTCGACGCCACTCTCACGGTGCTCAGTCCCGATCAGGCGGAGTACATCGGGGTGCCGGTGGACGGTCCATACAAGAGCGACCACTACCGGTACTGAGCCAGCGGCCAAAGGGCGCCTGCGGGACCTCTCCCCGGTTCGCTTCGCTCCCCGGCCCTCTCCTGCGCCGCAGGAGAGGGCCGGTGTATGGAGTGCGCCGGCTTGACGGCGCTTTGCATGGCGTGGGTCGACCGCGCGATGCAGCGAGAGCCTAGCCACTTCTCCGGTTGCATCGCGTGAGGGTTCCGAACTAACAGCCGCCGCGCCCCGTCCAATTCACAGGCAGATTGCCCTGCCGTGTTCCTATTGGTGTTCGTTCGATGCTAAAGCCTCTATCCCTTCGCGTGTTCTCGTCACTCGCCTTCGTCCTCGCCGCGGGCTTGGCCATCGGCCAGGTTCAGGGCCCGGGCCATTACTTCCAAAGGCCCGGCGTGCAAGAATTTTCGGGCGAGATGATCGTCCGGCCCCTCCAGGCATCGGCCTTGAGCGCGGCGCGGGTGCCCTCGGGCTGGCAAACCTATATCCAGGCGCGCGCCCGCCAGCGGATCCTCCCGATCGCGCGCGAGTACGTCGCGGCAACCGACGAATACATCATCCGCGTTCCTGCCGGCGAGACCGAGAACACGATGTCCATCCGGCTCATGGCGACCGGCGACTATCAGTACGCAGAGCCGAATTGGATCTGCTATCCCCTGCGAACGCCGAACGATCCGCGGTATTCCCAGCAGTGGCATCACGCGGTCGTTAAGTCGCCGCAAGCATGGGACCTCGTAACAGGCAGTGCGGCGGTAACGGTGGCGGTCGTCGATACGGGCATCGACACGGCTCATCCCGACTTGGCCGCGAACCGCGTGCCCGGCTACAACTCGGTCGATCGCAAGGCGGAGGTCGACGGCGGCGCAGTGAACGACATCAACGGCCACGGAACCCACGTGGCGGGCGACGCGGCGGCCATCGGGAACAACGGCGTCGGCGTCTGCGGCATGGGGTGGAACTTCCGGATCATGATGGTGCGCACGAGCAACAGTCCCGGCGGCGGCGCCTCGATCGCGGACATTACCGGAGGCGCCAGGTGGGCGGCCGACAACGGCGCGAAGTCGGTCAGCGCCAGCTACGGCGGTGTGGACTCGGCGACGGTGGGGACGACAGGCACTTACATCAAGACCAAGGGCGCGCTGTTCTTGTATGCGGCAGGCAACGACAATCGCGATCTCGCCAATTTTTCGCATGCCGACACGATCGTCGTGGGCGCCTCTGATCCCTCGGATCGGAAGGCGGGCTTTTCCGCGTACGGCCGTGGCGTTCACGTCTTCGCTCCCGGCGTAAATATCTTGAGCACGACCCGCGGGGGCGCTTACGGAGAGTCTTCGGGAACGAGCATGGCGACGCCTGTCGCCAACGGAGTGGTCGGACTGATCTATGCCGCCAACCCAGGCCTCACCGCCGATCAGGTTCAAGAGGCGCTCGAAAGCACCTGCGACACGATCGGGCCGGGCACCATCTTCGGCAAGGGGCGGATCAACGCCTTCAAAGCGGTGCAGCGGGCACTATCCTTGCAGCAGCGGACAATCGCCCCGAACACCATCGCGACCACCGAGGGCACCTGGCTCCGTGGCACCGTCGCCGACGTTGCCCTGCCGAACACCGGCCGCTCCTACGACATCGAGAGCCGCCGAATCCCGCTCGGTGAGGTGGCCGCCTACACCTGCACGTTCCCCTCGGGCAGCACTCGCTCGCGGGTGTACTCGCTGCGGTTCAGCTCGCAGGGTGTCGCCGTGCCGAACACCTTGGTGACCGGCATGATGTACGCTTGGAACTTCAACACCGGCGCATGGGAACTCTTGTCCCAGTTCCTGGTTCCCTCGACGGGCTCCACGATCCACCACAAAACGATCGAGTCGAACCCCGGCCGGTTCGTGGGGACGAATGGCGAAGTGCGAACGATGATCCGCACGGTCAGCACGACCCGCGGCGGCGGCATGCCCCCGCTGAGATACGAGCTGAAAGCCCGATACGCGGGCCTGGCGGTCGGCGCGCTGCCGTAGGGTACTAATTTCGCGAGGAGGCCACTGGTGGGCGATAGCCGGGCGGCGAATGAGGCATTCTGGTCGGGGCGACACGATTCGAACGTGCGACCTCTTCCACCCCATGGAAGCGCGCTACCAAACTGCGCCACGCCCCGCGACCGGCGCAGATGATACCTCTCGGGGGGCGGCGGGTGGGACCGGCGGATCGTCTGGGCGCCGGCAGACGTTATACTCTGTAGCCGTGGCGATCAGCACTGCCGGTCAGGTAAGAACGCGCCCCCGTCCCCGATCCAGTTGGAAGCGACGGGTGAAGATCGCCTTTGCCATCCTCTTCGTGATCTTGGTCGGAGGAGCGATCTGGGGCAGCCTCTGGTTCAACCACCAGCTGAACAAGGCCGCCGCCAAGGTTGGGAGCCTCGACAAGCTGATGCTGGCGACCCGGATTCAGCCGACGGTGATCATGAGCGCCGACGGCCATGTCCTCTACACGATGGCGAGCGAGTACCGCAAGCCGATCGAGAACCTCGACGAGGTGCCGGAAAAGGTCCGCTATGCGACGATCGCCGCCGAGGACAAGCGGTTCTACGAACATCACGGCGTCGACGCTTTCGCGCTTGCCCGTGCGGTGATGACCAACGCGCGCGAGGGTCGTACCGCTCAAGGCGGCAGCACTCTCACGATGCAGCTCGCCAAGCGTGTCTATACCGACACCAGCAAGTCGCTTCAACGCAAGGTCGACGACATCGCCCTCGCGATGGCGATCGAGGATAAGCTCACCAAGGACGAGATACTCCTCCTCTATCTGAACCAAGTGTATTACGGACAGCGGGCCTACGGTATCCGCGCTGCCGCCGACGTGTACTTCGGCAAGCCTCTCGATGAACTGACGATTGCCGAAGCCGCCCTGCTGGCTCGCTGTGTGCGGCGGCCCAGCGACCAGAACCCGGTCGTGAACCCGAAAAGGGCGATCGAAAACCGCGATATCGTGCTCAATGTGATGCTCGAAGAGAAGATGATCACCCAAGCGGAGTACGACGAAGCGATTGCCGAGCCGCTCAAACTCCGAACGTCCGCCGTCAAAATCCTCGCTGGCATTAAGACGGCCCCCTACTTCGTCGATTGGATTCTCGATCAACTTCATGACGACTTCCCCGAGATCGACGTCGGCAAGGGCGGCTACCGTATCGAGACCACCCTCAATCTGCGGATTCAGAAGGAAGCCGAGAAGCAGGTGAAAAAGCTGGTGGAAACTTATCGCCGCAACAAGGTCACGACTGCCGCGTTTGTCGTGATGGATACTCAGGGTCAGGTCAAGGCAATGGTCGGCGGCGTGGACTATGAGCGCAACCAATACAACATCGTTACCCAGGGTGCCCGCCAGCCTGGTTCTGCCTTCAAGCCCTTCGTCTATTCGGCGGGACTGGAACTGGGCAAGCTGAAGCCCAGCGATGCCCTGAGCAACGACCGATTTATCTACCGCGACCCCTACACGGGCAAGGTCACCGCGTTCAAGAACGCTTCGGGGAAATACGGCGGCCATGTAAGTCTTCGAACGGCGGTCAGCCAGTCGATGAACATGCCCGCCCTGCGAGCAAACGAGCGGACCGGCCCTTCGAACGTCGTAGCCGTCGCCCACGGCAACTTCGGCTTCTCGACGCGGATGGACGCCGTCATCTCCCTTGCCCTCGGCGCCTGCGCGGTGCGGCCGATCGAGATGGCTCAGGCCTACAGCGTCTTCGCCCTCAACGGCGACCGTGCCACGCCGTACGGCATTCGTAAGATCGTCGGGCAGGACGGCCAAGTGGTGAAGGCATTCCAGCCGAACATCAAGCGCAACGTTCTCAGCGAGAACACGGTCCGCATCATGGACGGCCTCATGCGAGCGGTCGTCACCAGCGGCACCGGCCGACGCGCCGGCTCGGTTCTGAACGCTCGCGGCAAGACCGGCACGACCGACTCGAACCGCGATGCGTGGTTTTGCGGCTACACGGACGAACTCGTCGGGATCGGCTGGATCGGAAACGAGATCAAGAGCAGGAGCGGCGTGCGCAAATGGGACTACGAGCCGATGGCGCGCGGAACCTTCGGCGGCACCGTCACGATCACGATGTGGGCGCCGATCATGGGAGCCGCCCAGAAGATCATGGGCGAAAAGCGCCGAGAAATCCGCGAGTACTTCCCGCCGGTTGGCGACGCTCTGCCCAGCGGCATCACCAGCGATGAAACGGCAGAAGATGTCGCTACCGGAAAGAAAGACCCGTCGGCCGTGCCGGGTGTCGTGATTGGCGACGGCGCTACGACGGAGCCGCCGTCAGACGGTGCCACCGGGACCGAACCTCCTCCACAGAGCCGCCGAACCGCGCGTGAGGCAGAGGATGGCGAGGTTCAACTAGAGATCTGCGCCGATTCCGGATTGAGGGCCACGCGCTACTGCCCCGAGACGATTCGTCGTCCGTTCCGAGTCGGGGGAGCCCCGAAGGGCACTTGTCGCCTCCACGGGCCCTGACGATGTCGATCATCCATCAGGAGCGGCAGCGCAAGCTCGACGCGCGCCACGCGATCTTTCCCGCCGTAATCTTTGCGGTCTTTACGGTCTTCTTTTGCCGGCTTTGGTTCCTGCAGGTCGTCGAGGCAGAGGCCTTGTCCGCGAAGGCCGAGACCCTTCGTCACGCGACGGTGCCGAAACCCGCGCCAAGGGGCCGAATCGTGGATCGCGCCGGCGTCCCGATCGCCGCGGTGAAGTCGGAAATCGTGATCACGGCTCAGCCCGCCCTTGTCAAGAAGCATCCGGAAGGGCTTCAGAATCTGGCCCGTCTGTTGAACGTGCCCATCACCAAGCTGCAGGAGAAGGTCGACGATGCCGCATGGCGGCCCTTCCTGCCCACGCCGATCTATCTGCCTGCTCCAATCGATGTCGCCACTCGCGTGGCGGAAGGGTCCCAGTACTTCCCTGGGCTCGGTGTCGAGACGCTCCCGATGCGCTCTTATCCCGATTCGCGAAGCTTCACGCATATCTTGGGCTATGCCTGGGTGCCCGACGAACGCGACGTCGCCCGCGTCAAGGCGATGGGCCTGAAGACCGCCGATTACGTGGGCAAGAACGGCCTCGAGTGGTTCTATGAACGAGACTTGATGGGCCAACCCGGCTCGGTCAAGATGGAGCTCAACGCCAAGGGAAGACCGGTCCGGGCGATCGAACGAAGCAACGCGGTTCCCGGCAGTCAACTCGTGCTCAGCCTGGATTCCGACCTCCAGCGTTTCGCCCAGGAAGAACTGGACAGGCGTGGCTTCCGAGGCGCAGTCGTCGCTATCGAGCCCGGCACCGGCGAGGTACTCGCGCTCACGAGCGCCCCGACCTACGATGCCGACCTCTTTAGCCGAGGGATCAGCCGAAAGGACTACCAGGCCTTGCTCGACGACCCTGGGAAACCGCTCATCAACCGCGCAATCTATTCGGCGTACGCGCCGGGCTCGACCTTCAAGATCGTGACCTCGATCGCGGCGATGCAGCAAGGAGTCTGGTCCCCGACCGCAACCATCAACTGTCCCGGGTACTACGCCATGGGGCGAGGCCGGCCCTTCCGGTGCTTGGGGCGACACGGGTCCATTCCGTTTCGAGCCGCGATGGCCCGCTCGTGCAATACCTACTTCATCACTCTGGGAATGCGATCGGGACTCGATGGCCTGCGAAAGGCCTGCAAGGACGTCGGACTTGGTGCGAAGATGGGAATCGATCTGCGAGGAGAAGGCTCGGGTCTCGTGCCCACCGCCGATTGGGTCGCCAAGCACATGGCCGATGGCAAGTACTATCCCGGCAACATCGCTCAGTTTAGCGTCGGACAGGGCGAGTTGGCGGTGACACCACTCCAGATGGCCTGCGTCGTTTCCTTGGTGGCGAATCGGGGGGTCTCCTATAAGCCTCATCTGGTGCGATCCATCGTTCCCGCAGGTTCGCTGGAGCAGGCCGTCCCGGTCGAGCCTCAGGTGCTGGGAAAAGTCGATGCCCCGCCGCAGTTTTGGGACGCTCTTCAGGGCGCCCTCTTCCAAGTTATCGAGGGAGGCACCGCGACCCGGAACGCGAAGATCGCCGGACTCGCGTGGGGAGGAAAGACCGGGTCGGCCGAGAACCGACGCGACAGCAAGACCCATAGCTGGTTCGTGGCGTTCGCTCCTCTGGACCAGCCCAAGATCGCCATCTGCGTGATGCTCGAGAATGCCGGGCATGGAGGAGACGAGGCGGCGCCCGTGGCAGCAGCGATCGTTCGGCGTTACCTCATCGATCGGGAGCGGGATCGCCCTTCAGCGGAAGCAGCCCCGCCTCGATGAGTCCCTGCCCTAGCTCGAAGCGATAGCGTCCGACCCATCGCCCATGCGAGCCACCCTGGACGATCCAGGTGTTCCCGAAGCGTGCCGGCTCTTCGAGGACCGTGTGCGAATGTCCGCCGAAGATCATATCGAGTTCCGGGCAAGCCTCGGCGAGTTCCATGTCGCGCCTGAAACCGATATGGGTGATCGCCACGAGCAGGTCGACCTCGCCTCGCAGCGGAGTCGCTGCCTTAGTGGCGGCAACGACGGGGTCGTCCCATAGGTAAGCAGAGGCGACCTTCGTTGCCATCGAGTCGGTGATGATCGGCACCATGGCGCCGACGACTCCGAGGCGCAGGCCGGCGAAATCGAGGACCTTAGAAGCGGGGAAGACGAGGCGGCCCGTGCCCCGCTCGCGGAGGTTGGCACAGACGATCGGGTGCCCGAGGCCCTCGAGCTTCGCGCGGAAGGCGGGCTCGAGCGGGTGGCTCTCCCGGTTACCCAGGGTGCCGATGTCGCATCCGGCATGGGCGAGCCGAGGCCATGCCAGGTCAGGTCGCAGGGGCACCGCAAGGTTGCCCGCCTTGATCGCGTCCCCGCTGTCGATAAGGAGGTCCGCCTTCGCCCGCAGCGAGCGCAAGCGCTCGGCGAGTTCATCGGTGAGGGAGCCATGCAGGTCGTTGGTGTGCAGAAAGACCACGTTGGGCGCCTTAGAGCACGCTCCGGCGCTCGTCGATCGTGCCCGGCCAACGGAATGCGTGCCGAAACGCGGCTTGCCGGCACCGCTCCATTTGCGTGAAGTCGAGCACGCCGCTCGTCAGCAGTCGCTCGAACTCCAAGGGCAACCGCACGTTATGGAACGCCGAGTTATCGGTGCAGATGGCGATGTCGATCCCCATGTCGAAGCAATGCTGAAAGACTGGTTTGAGCTCGGAGTACGACCGGATCGTACCGGTCCGGAAGTAGGTGGTGGGGCAGACTTCCAGGCACTGCTTGCGTTTGGCGACCTGCGTCAGCAGCTTGGGCATGCGCAGGGGAATCTGGATGCCATGACCGATCCGATCGAGGTAGTCGAGCACCTCGGGGAAGCACGAATCGGGGGTCTCGAAGCAGTGCCCGGTGACTTTCAGCCCCTTCTCCTTCGCCAATGCCAGGTTCTCGACGATATCGGGCAGATTTTCGCGGTACGCCTCGTCGGGACCGGCAATATCGACCGCGCAGACTTCCTTGGGCATTTCGGTGGCGAGTTCGACGATTGCCCCGTTGGTGGCCTTCGGGAGCCGGGTGTCCATGCAGAGAATCTGCGTAAAGACGATCGGAAACTGCTGGAACGCGGCCTGCGCCGCGATAGCGACCGTCTGGACGATCCCCGCCATGTGGTCTCGCGACTCGTTGAGCGGCAGGCCGCGGGGGATCCGAAAGTAAGGGTTGTATCTCAGTTCCAGGTAAGAGATGTTCTCGAACGCGAATGCGCCCCGGAGCAAACGGTTGATGAAGTAGGCCATGCTCGCCTGCGACTGGAGCGGCTCGGTGACCTTGTGGGCTTCCAGATACTTCTCGAGCGTGTCGCAAGGCCGGGTGAGGCGTCGCTCGAACTTTTCGAAGGTCGGGTAGCGCCGCAGGTAGGTGGTCGCCAGGGAGTGCTGTTCCGGGTCGCTCCGGTCTTGCTTGCGTCGCTGAAGGTACGTGTAGAGAATCCGGGGAAGTACGGCGCCGCCAAGATGGAGGTGAAGTTCGGCGTAACTGCGGTCGGTGCTCGTCATCACGTGCTTGGAATCGTAGCACGACGCCGCCCGCCGTCTTCTATACTGGGTTCAAGGAGCCCAAAGGCATGAAGGATCAATCGGTCAATCCCCTCACCAGAGCCGGAATCTGGATCACTGTCGTTTCCGCCGCACTCTGGGTCGGCGACCACGTGGTTCAAGCCGTCGTCGACTACATCCCATACGCGGTCGGCTTCGGCATCCTGGTGATGGCGATCGGCCTGTGGCTCTCGGCGCGAAAGGCCCGCTCCCGCCCAAGTGAATAAGCCACCTCCCCCTCACTCTGGTGAGGGGGACCTGGCCGGGCGAAGCCCGTGCCTGAGGGGGAGTAATGAGAGTTCCCGATCACGCTGGAGCCGACACTTACAGGAGCTAGGCTTCGCAAGAAGAAGGTCTCCCCTCCAAGGAGGGGAGACCTTTGCCCCGTAGGCATAGTGGCAGAGAGACTTAGTCTCCGACCATGCCGAAGTTGTTGCTGAGGATTGCGAAGTCTCCGATGTCGACTTCGTCGTCCCCGTTTAGATCGGCTTCGGCGTTCCAGTTCGGGTCGCCAGGTACAGAACCGAAAGCGGTCGAGAGCTGGGCGTAGTCTCCGATGTCGTTCTCGTTGTCGTCGTTGATGTCTCCGTTGGCGAGGCTGAAGTCGACGCCGACCGCGCCGGAGCCAGAGAAGACCACGCCACCTCGCTGGCGCCGCAGCCAGTGGCTTGCCTTGGCATAGACGTCATACGTGCCCGCGCCGAGGCTGGTGTTGACGCTGTACTGACCGACGTTGTCGAGCGTGGTGTTGTGCGTTTCCAGCGGAACCACGCCGCCGGCGGCGTAGATCTGGACCGTTACCGCGCGGCCGAGATACGGGCCCATCCAGTCTTCGAGGAAGACGCGTCCCGCAACCGACGCGGCTGCTGCCGGATCGTATTCCATGTCGTCGTTCATGATGAAGCCGCCCCACGGGTTGGTGGAGCGAATCTCGACCCGCGAAATCCCGGCAGCATGCTCCCAGCCGTTCCATGCCCAGCTGGCTTGGGGCGCGTTAACGGCCTGGGGGGCGCCGATTTGGTTGCCGTTGGTGTCGAAGAACGTCGCCGTCGCGCCAGGCACGTCGGCGTTGGTCCCGAAGTAGCCGCCGAACCGACGGGCGGGAACGATGAAGTTGTACACCTGATTCACGCCGGCGCCGCCCATGAAGACTTGGCCGCCGTGGGGGAAGATCACGTTGAAGAACGACCATCCGCTCGTGATGTGGAGTCCTTGCCCACCCGTCAACGAGTCGACGGTCGCGGCGCCTCCGAAAACGATGAATTGGGGAACGAACGTTCCCCTCTGTTGGGTCTCATACCCGTCGGACTGAGCACCGGTAAACGGGCCGATCGTGTTGGGCTGGGCGAAAGCTCCAGCGACGACGGCAAAGAGGGTTAGTGCAGAAAACAGACGATACATTTGGTCACTCCCTTACCGGCCCCCAAATTGGACAGAGCCGGACACCTACTAGTCTAGCCGCACTTCTTGCCGGCTACATACACGATGCCCCCCGATTTTTACTTGGTTACGGGTGCCTAGCCCCAGGACGCGGGCGTTTTCTTCCCCCTGCTGGACGGCTTTGTTTGGCTTCGGTCGCGGCGGGAGGACGGCCCGCCGGGGGAGATCCCTCCGCTCCGCTTCGCTCCGGTCGGGACGACAGGGGCTCCGCTTGGCTCCGTTCGGGATGACAAGCCCATCGCGCGTTGGGCTTTAGGGTTTCAATACGGCGTAGTGCACGCGGTCGCTCCGCTTGTGGGGGCGATCGAGGGTGTAACTATCGTAGCATCGGAGGTCGGTAAAGCCCGCATCGAACAGCATCCCCTCGATCTCCTCCGGACGATGTGCCCGCTGAACATGGGTCTCGACGACCTTTTCGCCGTCTACCCAGAACTCCATCGCCACCTCGATGATCCGTGACGACCGGTCGTACTGTCCGACCCAGTTGTACTTCACCCTCGTTCGCGGTCGGGTGTCCTGCTGGTCGAACAGCCGCGCCTCGAATGCGTAGGCGGTGTTCAGGTCGAAGACGAACGAGCCACCCGGTTCGAGATGAGCGTAGACGCGCTCGACCGATTGGCGGAGCCGTGCCAAGTCGGTGATGTAATTGAGGCTGTCGAAGAAGGAGAAGGCCGCTTCGAAGCGTTCACCCAGGTCGACTTCCGCCGCATCGGCGACCTCGTATCGAATCTCCAACCCGGCCGCGCTCGCCTTGCGCCGAGCCTCCTGGATCATCGGCTCGCTGATGTCGAAGCCGGTCATCGCATAGCCTTCCGATGAGAGCATTTCGGTAAGAGTGCCGGTTCCGCAGCACACGTCCAGCACCCGTGTCGGGCGGACTCCCTGCTGGGCGAGGAGCAGTTGGTAGTAACCCGCCCACATCCGGTACGGCACCCCTTGCATGAGGTCGTCGTAGAAAGGCGCGATCGGCCCGAAGCTGGGCATCGACTCAGATTACCTTCGGCTATCGAAGCGGTATGCGGGGGTGATGCCCGCGCCAAGCCCGTCTTGCCGACGGGGCGAGCGGTCCAAAGCCCGTTTCGCGCGATCGGGCCAGTCGGCTTCGAAGGTTCATTTTCAACGCCCGAAGCAGTTTCCGATCGTGCTTTCTCATGTCCTCTCCAGATTGAATCGCGTCGAAGTCGAGACGCATGGCCGTTGGCCGATTGCCTTATCATAGCAACCCCCCGACCCTCGGACGCTAGTTGGCTGCGGAATCCCGCATTGTTACGGGCCTGGATTTCGAAGAAGCGCTCGGCGGGCGAGGTCACCTTAGAGGACTTGGATGACGTCCTTGAATCTCGGGTTGCCCACCCGGGGGTCGACCGCGCGCAGAATCACTGCCTCGTCGTCGTAGGGTGTGAGCAGTGCGGTGAGTTCATCCAGCGGAGTCGAGCGGTCGAGCCACGCGTCGAACTGCTCCGGATCGAGAATGACCGGCATTCGATCGTGTATCTCGGCGACCGCGGCGTTCGCCTCCGTCGTAAGGATCGCACAGGTCCGCAGGACGAGATCGTCCTGCTTCCACCGATCCCAGATTCCGGCCAGAGCGAGAAGGCGGCCGTCCCTTCGGCCGATGGCGTAAGGCTGCTTGGTCTTTCCCTCGGTCTTCCATTCGTAGAAGGCGCTCGCCGCAATGAGGCACCGGCGGTGGGCGAACGGCTCGCGGAAGGCACGCTTCTCGGCCACCGTTTCAGACCGCGCGTTGATCATTCTTGGTCCCCCCGACGTGTCCTTGGCCCAAAACGGGACCAGGCCCCAGCGGAACGTGCCGAAGACGCGCCGTCCATCCTTATCCAGCGCCACGGCGGGGGCGTCTTCGGTCGGGGCGATGTTGTAGTGTGGCTCCCAGTCGATCTCTTGGTCGAGATCGAAGAACGAAGCGATGGCCTGGCCGTCGGCGACAAGACTGAATCGGGCGCACATGGAACGCACTGTTTACCTAAGCGGACGCCGGACCATACTAGGCCATGTTCGGCATGATCCTCGCCGCCCTCCTTGCGGAACAAGCCCCGTGCCCCCCGCAGCCGTCGCCAAGGCAACTCGCATGGCATCGGATGGAGACCTACGCCTTCGTCCACTTCGGGCCTAACACTTTCACCGGCAAGGAATGGGGCGAAGGCAAAGAGGATCCGAATGTCTTCGCGCCCACCGAACTGGACTGCCGGCAGTGGGTGCGGGTGTTCAAGGAGGCCGGCCTCAAGGGCGTCATCATCACCGCCAAGCATCACGACGGCTTCTGCTTGTGGCCGAGCAAGCTCTCGCGCCACACGGTGGCCCAGAGCGCGTGGCGAGGTGGCAAGGGCGACGTCCTCCGCGACCTTTCGGTCGCCTGCCGCGAGGCCGGCTTGAAGCTCGGGGTTTACCTCTCTCCGTGGGACCGCAACCACCCCGACTACGGCACACCCGAGTACAACAAGGTCTTCGCCAAGATGCTGGAAGAGGTCCTCACCGGATACGGCCCGATTTTCGAGGTTTGGTTCGATGGCGCGAACGGGGAGGGCCCGAACGGGAAGAAGCAGGTCTACGATTGGCCCCTTTTCATCGCGACGGTGCGCAAGCATCAGCCTAACGCGGTGATCTTTAGCGATGCCGGTCCCGACATCCGATGGGTCGGCAACGAGGCTGGGCACAGCGCGCCGACCTGCTGGGCGATGGTCGATGGCTCCCGCTACACCGTCGGCACGCCGCTCTACGCCGAACTGACCGAAGGTTCGCGACACGGGGACGTCTGGCGACCCGCCGAATGCGATGTCTCCATCCGCCCGGGCTGGTTCTGGAGGGAGAGCGAGAACGACAAGGTCAAGTCGCCCGAGCAGTTGGAGGACCTCTACTACCGCAGTGTCGGCCAGAACGCTGCCTTCCTGCTCAACGTCCCGCCCGACACGCGCGGCCTGATCCACGAGGAGGACGGCCGGGTTTTGAGGGAGTGGCGCCGCCGCCTCGATGCGACCTTCGCCAAGCCCCTCTCACCCGCGGTGAAGTGGCGGAAGCAGCAGGACACGTTCGAGGCGGAACTCCCCAAGGGGGTCCGCTTCGACCGCGTCGTGCTGCGCGAGCCCATCGCCAAAGGGCAGCGAGTCGCCAAGTTCCAGGTCCTCGCCGACGGCAAGCCGCTCGCAAGCGGTACGACGATCGGGTACAAGCGCATCCTGCGCGTGCCGCCGACCACCGCCTCGCGAATCGAGATCGTTATCGAGGACTCCCGCGCGGAGCCGCTCCTCGAGCCCCTCGCCCTCTTTGCCTCACCGAACGCCATGAACCCGAACCCCACCCTCGACGTCGATCAGGAGACCCAAGCCGACAAGGATAAGCGGATGGCTTGGTTCCGCGAAGCCCGCTTCGGCATGTTTATCCATTGGGGGCTTTACGCCATTCCCGCCGGGGTCTGGAACGGCAAGAACGTGCCTGGCGCCGCCGAGTGGATTCTCTACTCTGCCCAGATCAAGGTGGAGGACTACGAGCCGCTCCTCGGCCGATTCAACCCGGTGAAGTTCGACGCCAAGGAGTGGGTCCGCATCGCCAAGGACGCGGGGATGAAGTACCTCGTGATCACCAGCAAGCACCACGACGGCTTCGGACTCTGGGACTCGAAACTCACCGAATGGGATGTCATGGGAACCCCGTTCAAGCGCGACATTCTCAAGGAACTCGCCGCTGCCTGCGAGGAGGCCGGAGTCCGCCTCTGCTTCTACCACTCCATCATGGACTGGCACCACCCCGACTACCTCCCACGCCGCACATGGGACCCCAGGCCGGCGATCCAGCCCGACTTCGAGCGCTATGTGGCCTATATGAAGGGCCAACTGAAGGAACTCCTCAGCGGCTACGGCGACATCGGAATCCTCTGGTTCGATGGCGAGTGGGAGGCAACCTGGGTCCACGAACGCGGCAAGGACCTCTACCGCTACGTCCGCTCGCTCCAGCCCAGCATCATCGTGAACAATCGCGTCGACAAGGGACGGGGCGGTATGGGGGGCATGAGTGACGCGGGCTTCTACGGGGACTACGGCACGCCAGAACAGGAGATCCCGCCCGGCGGCTTGCCCGGCGTGGATTGGGAATCTTGCATGACGATGAACGAAACCTGGGGCTTCCACCAGAACGACCACGCTTGGAAGTCCTCCGAGACGCTCGTCAAGAACCTTGTCGACTGTGCATCCAAGGGCGGCAACTATCTGCTCAACGTCGGGCCCACCGCGCTGGGCGAGATTCCTCCGCCCAGCGTCGAGCGCCTCGCCGAAGTGGGGAAGTGGATGCGCAGTTACGGGTCGGCCATCTACGGCACCCAGGCCGGGCCATTCTCGCGCCCGCTCTCGTGGGGGCGCGCGACGCAGGTTCCGGGGCGACTCAACCTGTTCATCTTCGAAGCCGGTCTTTCGCGCCTCGTCCTGCCTGGCCTCGAGGGCAAGCTGACGAAGGCCTACCCGCTCAGCGAGCCGATGAAATCTCTGGCGATCGAGAAGACCGACGAGGGGTACGCCATCGATCTCGGAACCTGGAAGCCCGAGGGCATGGTGCCCGTCGTCGTCGTCGAGGTCGCTGGGGCCCTGAAGGCCGAGCCGCTCCCGATCCGCCCCGATGCGACCGGCGTTGTCACCTTAGAGGCGTCCGATGCCACCCCTCACGGCTCGGCGCGCTACGAATCCGACAAGCGATGCATCGGCTATTGGACCGACGCCGCCGCCTGGGTCGGCTGGGATTTCCGCGACGCTAAACCCGGGCGCTACAGCGTGCTCGCCGAGATCGCCTGCGATCCGGAGTCGGGGGGCGCAGAGGTGGTCTTCGAGATCGGCGGCAAGCCTCTGACTCACACTGTTGCCGCGACGAAAGGCTGGAGCGATTTCGTGCAAGTCGATTTGGGCGAAGTCGAGATTGCAGGAGGCCGGACCTCGGTCCAGGTGCGGGCGAAGACAAAGCCGAAGCTGGCGGTCATGAACCTGCGCCGCGTGGTGCTGCGGCCTATGAAATAGGCGAAGGCAGCCGGCGGGCTGGGTCGGGCCCCCAGTGGGCCGTCTTCCTCCTACAAGAGCCATCCGCGGGCTACCCGCGATGGGGAGGTAGCCGTGGGCTGGTTTGTGTCCCCGGCGGGCCGTCTTCCCGCGGCAGGAGCCCTGGGCTGTCCCCGCGTCATAATCCGAGCCAGAGATGTCCGCTCCTTTCGACCCTGCGACCCTCAACCCCGAGCAGCTCGAGGCGGTGAATTGGGCGGGCGGGCCTCTCATGGTTTTCGCCGGCGCGGGCTCGGGCAAGACCCGAGTGATCACTTGCCGGATCGCGCGGATCGTGGCGGAGGGGACGCGCGGAAGCCGCCTCCTTGCGGTCACCTTCACGAACAAAGCGGCCAACGAGATGCGCGAGCGCATCGAAGGGATGGTCGGCGTCGAGGCCCGCTACATGTGGCTGGGCACCTTTCATTCTATCTGTGCCCGTCTGCTCCGGATGGAAGGCGCTGCCATCGGACTCGATACGAACTTCACGATCTACGACGACTCCGACCAGATGGGTCTGGTCAAAGAGATCCTCAAGGCGCTCGATCTCGAAGAGAAGTCGATCCAGCCGCGGTCGGTACTGGCCCACATCAGCCGCGCGAAGGAGCGCCTGATGTCCCCGGACGAGTATCGCCGGGAGGCCGCCGGATACATCGAGGAGCGCGTGGCCGACATCTTCACCGCCTACAACCGGCGGCTCGACGCCGCTCGGGCGATGGACTTCGACGACATCCTGCTTAACGCGGTGCGCCTGCTCGAGCAGAGCCGAGCGGTCCGGGAGAAGATTCAGGAGCGGTTCCTGCACGTCCTCGTCGACGAGTACCAGGACGTCAATTTGGCGCAATACAAGTTTGCCGGCCTCGTCTCCGGCAAGCACCGTAATATCACGATCGTGGGTGACGACGATCAGTCGATTTATGCCTGGCGTGGAGCGGACGTCTCGCTCATGCTCCGGTTCGGCAGCGACTACCCCGACGCGAAGGTGATCACGCTCAGCCAGAACTACCGCTCGACCCCGCAGATCCTCGAGGCCGCCCACGCGGTGATCCGCCACAATCGCACGCGAGCGGACAAGCGTCTTTGGACCGAGAACGCCGCCGGATCGCCGATCACCTTGAGCGAGGCAGGCACCGAGCACGACGAAGCGATGATGATTGCGGATCGCGTGATCCAGGACGTGCGGGCCGGTCGCCGCCGCTACTCCGACTTCGCGCTGCTCTATCGGACCAACGCTCAGAGCCGGGTGGTGGAGGAAGCCTTCCTGACGATGCGCGTGCCTCACATTCTCGTGGGGGGGCAGCGGTTCTACGAGCGCAAGGAGATCAAAGACATGGTCGCCTACATGCGCCTGATCCTCAATCCGCGCGACGATGTCAGTTTCCGTCGCGTGATCAACGTGCCCGCCCGCTCGGTCGGGACGACGACACTCAAGGCGCTGGGCGCGCTCGCGACCCGCAAGGGAGTCGACCTCTGGGAAGCCGTCCGCGATCTCGAGTTTCAGCACGCTCTCTCGAAGAAGACACTCTTCGGCATCAAGCACTTCGTCGGCGTCATCGAGGAGGGCAGGCGAATCGCCGCCCAGGGCACGGTGACCGACGTGCTCCGGCACTTGCTCGACCGCTCGGGCTACATCGAGGAGCTGAAGATGCAGCGCACCGAGGAGGCTCAGAGCCGCCTGGAAAACCTGCAGGAGTTCCTCAGCGTGACGCAAGAGTACGACGAGGATCGGGAAGCGTTCGAGCCCGACGTGATCGGAGAAGGCTCGGCGACAGCGGTCGAAGACTCCCCGGCAAGGCACCTCTTCGACGTACCCGAGCCCCCGCCGGGTGAGGGAAGGTCGGCGCTCTCGGACTTTCTGGAGCAGGTGGCGCTCCAGTCGGACGTCGATGCCCTTCGCAACGAGGGAGACGCGGTGACCCTGATGACCCTTCACTCGGCGAAGGGACTGGAGTATCCGATCGTCTTCTTGCTCGGCTTGGAAGAGGGTGTCTTCCCGCACTCGCGCTCGCTCGGCGAGGAGGCCGAACTGGAGGAAGAGCGGCGGCTCTGCTACGTGGGCATCACCCGGGCGCGGGAGGAACTCCATCTGCTCTTCGCGCGTCGGCGGAATCTCTTCGGCCAGCCGAGCTTCAACCGCCAAAGTCGCTTCGTGGATGATCTCGCCCATCTCGCCCCCGAGTCGCTCACACCCACGAGTCGCCCGTTCGGGAGCCCGGAGCTTCGCACCGTTCGTCCTCAGCGATCGGGGACCTACACCGTCGTCGAGCCCGCCCCGACCTTGCGTAAGCCGGATTGGGCGGCGCCGTTCGGTGTAGGCCAGCAGGTGAAACACCCCAAGTTTGGGATCGGAGTCGTCATCGCCTGCGGCCCCCTGAAGGGCGACGCCGAGGTGACGGTCGCCTTCCCGGGGATGACGGGTGTAAAGAAACTCGTGCAGAGCCTGGCAAAGCTGGAGGCGCTTTGAGGGTTCCCGCCACGGCGTTGGTTGTTCTGGGCTCACTGGCCGGGTGCGGATCGGGCGGGGAGGCGTTTTTTCCATTGGAGGTCGGGAATCGCTGGACGTACTCGGTTCGCGCCGGATTCCTGAGCCGCGTGGAGGACGTTCGGGTGGAGCGGGCTCTCTCCGTCGCGGACGCTCGCGGCTTCGAATTGACGGGACCGATGGGCGTCTCGCGCTTTGTTTGGAAGGAGGGCACCCTGCTTGCGGAGGATCTTCCCGGTACGCGGTTCAGCCCGGCCGTGCCCCTTCTCGTCGGCGGTTCGGTCAAGGCGAGCCGCAATTGGCGAGGCATCGTGCGCACGATGGCGGGGGAGCGCGAGGCGCGCGGGACGCTCGTCCAGGCAAGCGATTCCCTGACGATCGCCGGGCGAGGCTACGATACGCGCCGAACGACCCTCACCGTGGAAGGCCTCGGTCCTCGCCTCGAACTGCAGAGTTGGTTTGCGGAGGGGATCGGTCTGCTTCGCCAGGAGCAGCGGATTGGAGACCAGCTCGTCCGCTCTGTCGAGTACTTGGCGGGCCCGTGAGTTGTGCCGCTCCGCTGGCGGCGAGTAGAGTCTACAGATGCTTCGCTGGTCGATCTTCGTTTCCACCTCGGTCCTGTTCGGCATCGGCGTCCTAACGGACGCCCAGACGAAACAGAACCCCGGCAACACGTTCGTGATCGAGGACATCTCGACGAACTTGGGCTACCTTCGCGACGAGAACATCCTGCTCGGGTTTGTCGCAGTCGGCGACTGGGCGGCCACGCGCCGACACTCGTGGAACCTCTGGGCAGCGATGACCGCACCTTCGAAATCGGTCTGGAACGGCCAGCGTGTTCCCATTTGGCTCACGTGGTACTCGGTCACCGAGGTGTACGAGCCCGGTCCGAAGCCACCGAAGGACCGAGACTTGGCGCTGTACTATCACCGGCCGATTCAGGCGATCCTCAGCAATCCGGAAGGGAAGAGCCCATCGTCGAGCCTCTTCGCGTTCGTGAAGTACAACCGCGCCGCGGCCGAGTTCGTCTGGCAGAATAAGTATCACCTTCGAAGGACCCTCGACGACCTCCAAGCTCGGTTCGACAAGGATAACCGCCCCATCGATGAAAGGACGATCAAGCCGTTCCCGCGCCAGGCGATCGCCACCAAGCCGGTGTTTTGGCTGGTCAAGAACTCGAAGAGCCCGCAATCCCAGCGCGGCCTGACGGTGCTGCCCTATTGGGATCCGAAGTACCCGGCGCCTGCCGGCGGTGTGACGCCCGATCATCGGACCTGGACGAAGTGCGTCGCGATCGACCCCGACCGCCGCTATCCGGAAGGATCGGTGCAGGAAGTCGTCCACGACGGACGGAAGATAACGGCCAAGGTCGTCTACCTCGATCGCTTCTACTCGATCACCCTTCGAGACAAGGTGGAGGTTGCAGCGGTGAAGACGATGGCCCTCCAGTTGAGTGGATCGGGAGGCGAGCAAGAGCGGATGATCACTGACCCGAATAACGTGCCCGAGATCGGGGACGCGGTGATCCTTCTGGCGATGCACGTCACCACGAAGGAGATCGACAACTGGACCTTCCAGACCTATTGGTGGCTGCCGGACGCTAACGATCCGACCTTCGGATACGACCGCCCCTCCACCGTCAAGGGCGTCTGGCGCAACTATGTCATGTGCAACGCATGGAGCCCGGAGTCTCCGCGCTTACCCGACGGCGGCTATCACGTCTGCTTTAACCCCTATCTAGAAACCGACCTAGGGCCAACCAAACCTTACGTCCTGGACGGGAAGAACATGCCGGCCGACCCCATGGCGGGGACGCGGAGCAACTGCATGAACTGCCACAACCGGGCGGGATATCCGGCCTTTTCCTCGGCCCCGGGCTCGGCGAATATGGGTCAAGTCGCCAACGACGGCTTCAGGCCGCCGAACGATCCGTATTTTTCGAAGATGACGAAGACGGACCTCTTCTGGTCCATCCCCCTTCACGCCGGGAAGTAGGCGTTACTCGACCGCCTGGGTGTAGACGGCCTTGAGCACTTCATCCGGAGTGGTCCAGCCGTTGAGGACCTTGTGCTTACCGTCGTCGAGCATGGTCCGGTAACCCTGCTTTCGCGCAGCGACCATGAGTTCCTGGAAGTCGACGTTCTTCGCGATGGCGAAGCGAAACTCGGGCGAGCCGAGGATGAGCTCGAACACGCCGATTCGACCCTTGAAGCCGGTGCCCTTGCAGTCGGCGCAGCCCTTGCCGCGGACGAACTTCGCGCCCTCGCGCTCTTCGGGCTTGACGCCGAGCATTTCGAGTTCCTCGGGATCGGGCGTATACATTTCCCGACACTTCGGGCAATTCAGTCGGACGAGGCGCTGCGCGAGAACAGCGACGAGAACGCCCGCGATCAAGTAGGGCTCGGCGTCCATGTCGACCATTCGTCCGATGGTTTCCACCGCGTTGTTCGTGTGGAGTGTGCTCAGAACCAAGTGACCGGTGAGGCCCGCCTGGATGCCGATCGCGAGCGACTCGGGGTCGCGCATTTCGCCGACCATCATGACGTCGGGGTCTTGCCGCAAGAACGTCCGCATTACGCTGGGGAACGTCAGCTTCTCCGTCACCTGAACCTGGGCGATGTTGTGGTCATACTCGTACTCGATCGGATCCTCGACGGTGACGATGTTTCGTCGTTTGGAATCGAGCTGATTGAGGCTGGCGTAAAGCGTCGAGGTCTTTCCCGAGCCCGTCGGGCCGGTGACCAGGATTAGGCCGTATGGAACCTGAATGGCCCGGCTCCAGCGCATCAGGACGTCTTCCGGCATGCCCAGCTTCGGCAGTTCGACCTTCATCGACTGCGGGTCGAGAAGCCGCATGACCATCTTTTCGCCGTTCAGGCAGGGGATGCAGGAGGCGCGAGCCGAGAGCCGCCGGCCGGTGTACTCCATGTCGATGCGACCGTCCTGGGCCTCGCGCTGCTCGTCGATCCTCATGCCCGCCGCCAGCTTGAGACGGGCAATCACGTTGGCGGCTTGTTCGGGCGGCAGCTGCCCCGTCTCGTGGAGGACGCCGTCTTGCCGGAACCGGATCCGAAGCTGATCTCGCTCCGGCTGCAGGTGGATGTCGCTGCTGCCCGTGTCGAGCGCGTTCATGAAGATGTTGTCCACGATTCCCACCGCGAGAGAGGACATCTCGTTGCCTCCCATGTCGCGAGTGACGCCCGCCTCGCGGAGAATCAGTCGAAAGCGCTTGCCGGCGCCGAAGTTAGTCTGGGATTGATCGACGAATGCCATGAGTCCGCTCTATTGTAGGCGACGGCGGGGGCGTCGCGAGTAGTTCGGCTACAATCCCCGGGCATGATCGTATTGCCGAATCAGGAATACGCGCGTCCTTCGGGGCTCCCGCTCGCCTACGACCTGATTCGACCCGACAGCGGTGTGCCTCCTCTCGTTATCTTCATCCACGGCGGCGGGTGGATCAGCGGAGACCGAAGCATGTACCGAGACGAGGCGATCTGGCTGGCCGATAAGGGGTACGCCTGCGCCTTGGTCGACTACCGCCTCGCCCCGCTCCACCCTTATCCGGCCGCCGTCGAGGATGTTTCCACCTTCCTCGCTTATGCGCGGCGCGAGCACGAAGAACTCCAGATCGATCCAGCGCGGATCGTCGCGATAGGGAACAGCGCCGGTGGGCACCTCGCCTCGATGCTGGGCGTCTTCGGTCCTGACCGGGCAAACGCAGTCGTGAGCATCTCGGGGATCAGCGATCTTACGAACCCCGAGGACGCCCATCTGCCCATCGCGATGGCCTTCCTCGAGCAGTTCATGGGATGCTCCTACCTCGGCAATGAGGACCGATGGCGGGAAGCCAGCCCCATCGCGCACGTCTCGCCGGAGTCGCCGCCCTTCCTCGTCATGCATGGCGATCTGGACGACATCGTCCCGCTCGCGCAGAGCGAGCGTTTTCGCGACGCCCTCTTGGCGCAAGGGGTGCCCGTCGAATTCGTTCGGTTCGGCGGCGAAGGTCACAGCTTCACCTGGGACGGCTGGACGAGGATTCGAGAGCGCTACCTCGGCTATATAGAAGAAATCTTCGGCCATTCCCCCTCACGCCAGTGAGGGGAAGACGCGTACGCTTCGAGCGATTTCTCCCCCTCAGGCACGGGCTGCGCCCGGCCATATCCCCCTCACGCCAGTGAGGGGGACCTTCGCCGCGCCGCAAGCGCGTGCGAAGAGGGGGAGTAATCCCCGCAGACGCGTGCAATGGGGGGAACAACTCGCCCCACCAGCGCGACCAGCCATCCCTTAGTCGGTCGTCATCCGGAACTTCATCGTCATCTTGATCTTCTGTTCCGGCTGTTGCATCTGCACTTCGGCCTCGCCCTTGACCGGCCAGCCGTTTGTCTTATCGAACCATAGCCGCATCGGCTGCGTATTTGTGACGTTTGGGTTGTCCTTGAAGTCGAGCAGGAGGACAACACAGTCCTTGCCGTTCACGTTCTCCATCTTCTCGAAGGTGTAGTGAGCAGTCACCTTCTCCCCGGTGAACTCCGTCTCCGACGTCCATGTATCGCCGACCTTGATCGCCTTCTCTGGGAAGACGACGGACATCGGGTTGCTTTCCGGCTTGTCCGCGTCGGCGTGCGTCGACTTGTGGAGTTCGTCGTAGACCTTGGTTTCGGTCTTGCCCTTTTCGGTCTTGGCCATCTGGTCGGCTTGCTGGCTCAGGACGCCTGTGCCGGAGGCGTTGAACTCAAGGTTCGTATCCTTGACTGTGAACTTGCCGTCCTTGACCTCGGTGATCTCCTGCTCGTTGACCGCCTCGACCTTCATGGTCTGCGGACCTTCGATCATCTTCTTCTGCTCCGCAGGGACGTTGGGGTCGCTGGCGAGCGCGGAGAAATCAGCGTCGGCCTCCATGCTCACGGTCATCTTGAACTTGTCGCCTGCCTCGCCCTTGAAGCGTAGGGTGATTTCCTCGGCGGGGGCCGGCGTCGAGGAGCCGGTCGTGGTCTTTGTGGTCGATCCCGTGCCTTCGGTTGTCGCGGCGTCGTCTTTCTTACATCCGATCGCGGCGACCAATAGCAGTGCCGCAATCCATCCGAACTTCTTCATTTCCTTCCTCCTAGGCCCGCTATTGTGACCGTTTTCAAGGTCCCAATCGACTAGAATGCGGCATGGTGCGGAAGGGAAGCTTCCATTGCCCGCACTGCAGGGCGCGTCTCGGGTCCGATTTGCAGAAGTGCGCGGCTTGTGGGGCCGTGTTGGCGGCCCCGAGCCTCTTCGCCGACCAAAATCACGACCCGAGGCCGGATTGGCGGGAATGGTCATTTTCGGTCGTCGCGATCGTCTGGCTCGCGGCGATCGGTGTGACCGCCCCATATCGCGGCTCCTGTTCGCGGGAGGATTCTCCTACGCCGGCTGGTTCATGGCCTTTGCGGCGCTCTTTTGCACCGTCACGATCCTCCTTCGCTGGGACCTGATTTATGGCGCGGTTAAGTTCATCGTGGCGCTCGGCTCGATACGTGGGTTCTTGGTTCTCATGGCTGCACGGTACGAAGGCCAGGCGTTTTGGATGGTCGCGGGCGCGGGCCTCATAGCGCTGTCAGCGATTCTCGCCTACATTGTTCACTTTCACGACGACTGAGTAAGGCCCCGCGTCCCTTCAGCGTCTTCTCTGCGCCGAAGGTGGTGAGGAGATCGGGTGACGACTGCGAGGCGTTTGCGTTCTGAACCGTCTTACCCCCGCGCCGAACGGGCGCGGTTCGCCGGGTGAACCCGTGCGGCAGGGCAACATGTTACGCCTGCTTCGCGTGCGCTCCTGCGCTCCTACCCGCCCAAAAGGGGTGCCGAGGCGCCTAGGCCGGCTCCGCCATCCGCCGCTCCACGATCGATAGGATCTCGATTTCCCGCGCGCAGGCTCGGTCCTGCAGTTGCGCGGCTTTCGATCGGACCTCGGCTGTGTAAACCTCATCCTTCAGGCCACCGCAGTTGATCTCGACGTTGAGCCGCGCCCCGAGCACCGCCGACCGTGCGCAAACCGCTCCGACCCCGGCGTCGCTCACGCTGTTCGGGTTGCCAATCTCCGCCATCGCCCCGATCACCGCCATGGATTCCAGCGCAACCTCCATCACCCGCAGCGGAACCTCGATGGCGCGCTTCGTGGCCTCCTCGATCGATTCCTTGCGCCGGGCCTTGTCCTCGGAAGTCTCCTTGGGCAGCCCGAAGGCGTCCATCACCCGGTTGAACGCGTCGGTATCGGCATCGACGAGGCGCAGAAGCTCGTCGTGGGCGGCCTTGCCGCGCTCTGCCCAGTCGCTGAACTCCTCCCACCGCTCGTCCCAGCCCCTCTTGTGGCTGGAAAGGTTCGCTACCATCGTGCCCAGCGCCGCGCCGAGGGCGCCCAGTGCCGCGGCGACGCTGCCTCCCCCCGGGGCCGGGCTCTCGGAGGCGGTCTCTTCGACGAAAGACCGCAGCGAGAGATCGACGAGGCGTGGCTTCGGGTCGCGAATGGCGTACTCGATGATGCGCTCTTCGGGCACGAACGGCGCGAGGTCCTCCAGGCCCAGACTGCGGATCGCGATCTTGATGAGCTCCCTGTCGGCGACTCCCGTGCTTCGCTGCTGCTTGCGCAGGAAGTATCGTCCTGCATCGAGGAGGGCCTTCAGCGGGACGAGACCGACGATCTCGGAGCCGGTCACCCGCACCCCACGGGCGTCGGCTTTGCGAGCTGCTTCCTCGAAGCAGACATGGATCGGCGTGACCGCGATGTTGGTGAGGTTGACGCTGATCTGGGCGATACCGTATTCCTCGATGAACCAGCCGATTGCCTTCACCGCCTTGAGGCTGCCGGGAATCCAAACCGGATCGCCGTGCTCGTCGAGGACCGGCTTGTCGTCGACTTTCTTCAGCCGCCCCTTCTCGCGGATGTCGAAGGCGATCGCGTTGGCGCGGCGCGTGCTGGTGGTGTTGAGGTTGACGTTGTAGGCAACGAGGAAGTCGCGCGCTCCGACCGCGGTCGCGCCGAGCCTCTCGTTGAATGCCGCAGGCCCGAAATCGGGCTGCCATTCGGGACGGGCAAGCTTCTCGGAAAGGCCCTCGTACTCGCCCTGCCGGACGGTGGCGAGGTTGCGTCGATCCTCGCGGGAAGCGGCGTTCTCGTAGAGGTAGATCGTCATGCCGAGTTCATCGGCCAGGCGCTTGCCCAGCTTCCGTGCCCACTCCACGGTCTCCTCCATCGTGATGCCGGCAATGGGGACGAGCGGGCAGACGTCCATGGCTCCGAAGCGGGGATGCTCGCCCTTATGCAGCCGCATATCGATGAGTTCCGCCGCCTTCGCGGCGGCTCGGACGGCTGCTTCGCAGACTTCCGCGGGGGGGCCGACGAAGGTATAGACGGTCCGGTTGGTCGCTTGGCCCGGGTCGACGTTAAGGAGCTTTACCGCCTCCACCGATTCGATCGCATCGGCGATGGCGCGGATGGTTTCGGGGTTGCGCCCTTCGCTAAAGTTGGGCACGCATTCGATAAGGGGTTGGTCCATGGGTGCAGCCGGGATTGTGACCGATCGAGTCTAGTCCTCGGCGATGTCGAGGAGGCCCCGAGATACGGCACGGGCCGGGACGAACCCCGTTTGTATTCGGTAGGCCTTCATCGCTTCGTGGACGGCTATCGCGCAGGCGCTAGCCACATTCATGGAGCCCAGGAGTCCGAACATCGGGATCGAGACGAGGGAGTCGCAGAGGTCCCGAAGTTCTGGACGTAGCCCATGGCGCTCCTCACCCAGGACGAGTGCGCAGGGAAAGGTCCATTCCATCTGCTCGACCGCGATGCATGAGTCACCCAGAGTCAGGCCGTAGATTTGGTAGCCCTCGGACCGGGCGCTCCCGATGGCTTGGTCGGCAGCGAGCCACCGATACGGCTGCCACTTCCAGATCCCGGTTCCCCCGCTCAGATCGGTCATGCCGTCGGCCTCGTGCTGGAAGAGGACTAGCTCGAGCCGGAAGGCCTCGGCGATACGCAAGATTCCGCCCTGGTTGATGAAGTTTCCCATCGGCGGCACGATGAGGCGAATCGGCGCGCGCGGGAGGGTCCCATAGGTTCGGCGAAGCTCGGGATCGTGGGCAGTCCGATCGGCCCAAGAGTCGAGTTCTGTTTGCGCTTGGGTCTGTCGCCGTTTTCGCTGACGATAGGAGAGTCGGGGCATCGACCGATAATCCTCGTAATTCTTTCCGCGAGGACCGCTCGGCGGTCCGTCCGACAATTGTCTTACCCAAGGAATGGGGCGAGGTGCAGGATGGCACGAAGACAATTGAAGGTGGTTCGGCTGCTGGAGCCCGAGATGTGCCTGGAGTGTCGGTTCGCGAATCGAGCGGACGTCGAGCTCGAGGACGGCAGCGTGCAGCGGATGATCTATTGCCGCAGGCTGGACTGCGACAATTGGGACTACTCCTCCGCGGAGCCTGCGAGGGGGGTGACGGTGGACGAATCGGGGTAGGTCCCGGGACCCGGAACTCCGGCCCTCGAGCGCTCGTTTGAACGAGCATGTCCGCGATGGTCCTCTGAGACCCGGACAGCCAGCGGAGGGATTTCACGCCTTCTGATCGCAACCCCTTGACATGGGGCGCGCGTGCTGGTATCATGACTCTTCGCCGATGCCCCCGAGCGGGTGTTTTCGGCCTGCGAGAAAGCTCTTTGAAAGTTGCATATTGGTTAGTGGAACACGCGTTGAACGCACCGAGCGTAAAGCTACAAGAATTGTCAAGCTACGAAGGGTGTGCGATGAATGCCTAGGGACGAGTTGCCGAAGAAGGACGCGTAAGCGGCGATACGCCGCGGGGAGCTGCACAGAAGCGATGATCCGCGGATTTCCGAATGGGGAAACCCGCCAGGGGTAATGCCTTGGTACCCACATCTGAATCCATAGGGTGTGAGGAGGGAACCGGGTGAACTGAAACATCTAATTAACCCGAGGAAAAGAACTCGAAGAGACTCCGTAAGTAGCGGCGAGCGAAAGCGGAAGAGCCTAAACCAGGGGGCTTGCCCTCTGGGGTCGTGGGGCCACCACTAAGCTTTCGAAACTATGGGTTCGACCTATAGTTTTGGAAGCTTAGAAAAGAAGATCGATACTGGTTAGTAGAATGCTCTGGAAAGGGCATCCATAGAGGGTGACAGGCCCGTATACCAAAACCAAGTCGAATTCAGGTGGTACCCGAGTAGCACGGATCACGAGGAATTCCGTGTGAATCTGTCCGGACCACCGGATAAGGCTAAGTACGACTCGTCACCGATAGTGCATCCAGTACCGTGAGGGAAAGGTGAAAAGAACCCCGGGAGGGGAGTGAAATAGAACCTGAAATCGCACGACCCGCAAACAGTCAGAGCACCATGTCGGGAGTAATCCTGTCAAGTGTGATGGCGTACCTTTTGCAGAATGAGCCTGCGAGTTACTAGTGCCGGCAAGGTTAAGTGTCTCAGACACGGAGCCGGAGGGAAACCGAGTCCGAATAGGGCGTCAAGTCGGTATTAGTAGACCCGAAACTGCGTGATCTAGCCATGGTCAGGGTGAAGTGTTGGTAACACAACATGGAGGCCCGAACTCATTGACGTTGAAAAGT
>DDTO01000011.1 GCA_002344135.1 Chthonomonas sp. UBA2362
GGGGAAGCTGGCCGGGCGCAGCCCGTGCCGGCAGGGGGAGTAATCTCCGCGTGCGTTCGCGTCGTACAATGAGGTATGGCGCTCGACGAGAAGGACCGGCGACGACATCTCCTCAGACGCTTCGGCTTGGGTGCAGGACGGTACGAGACGAGGCGGTACGAGCGGTCGGGCAAGGCGCCGCTGTCGATCGACGATTTGATCGAGGAGGCCAGGACCGACGACTTTCCGATCGACCCGTGGGAATTCGCCGCTCAAGAGGACGGTCGGATCGACACCGGCGCCTACCAACTGTCGGGCTGGTGGGCCCTGCGGATGCTTATGACCCGCCGGCCGCTGCAAGAGCGAATGACCCTCTTCTGGCACGATCACTTCGCGGTCGATTACGAGAAGGTCTTCGAAATGCCGATGATGGCGGGCTACCTCGAAGTCCTGCGCCGCCACGGACTCGGCCGATTCGGGGATCTCTTGGAGGCCGTTTTTCTTCAGGGAGCGCTTTACTCCTATCTCGACCAGCACGCCAGCAATCGGATCCATCCGAACGAGAACTTTGCCCGCGAACTCCTCGAACTCTTTACGGTCGGTCTCGGCAACTTCGAAGAAAAGGACGTCGCCGAACTGGCCCGCGCCCTCACTGGATGGTCGGTCCACTATCTCGGTATCGGGATCGACATGGAGTATGAGAAGCTGCGGACTCTCGCGGCCCGAAACGGCATGGGGCTGATGAACGCTTGCCACGTCCCTGCCCTCCACGATGCGCGTGAAAAGACCATCCTGGGGAAAACCGCGAAGTGGGAAGCCATGCAGGCCCTGGCGATGCTGGCCAAGCATCCCAAGACCGCAGAACACATCTGCGGCAAGCTTTGGGATTGGTTCGCCGCTAAGCCTGCTTCATCCGAAACCATGAAGCGGCTGCAGGGAGCCTGGAACAGGTCGAACGGCGAGATCGCCGCGGTCCTGCGCGCCATCGCCGAAGCGCCTCAGTTCTGGGACGAGGACGAAGTCGGCCGAAAGCCCAAGTGCCCGATCGAGTCCGTTGTCTCTCTGTATCGATGCTTCGACGTTACCGACATCCTTCTGCTGGCCAGGGGCGCCCAGAAGTCGCCACAGACGCCGATCCGCATGGAGCTCCGAGGCGCCGCGGGCGCATTGTCGTACCTGATGAGCCTCCAGGGAATGACCTTGCTGCTCCCCCCGAACGTCGGAGGGTGGGAATGGGGCAGCGCATGGATCAATCCCGCCCTCTCGATCGAGCGGCTGAAGCTTCCCGGGGTCGTCTTCTGGGGAGGTGACGATCGGCCGATGACCTCCCTCCTGTCCGCGAGGATTCTCCAGGACCTTAAGCCAACCACTTCGGAACAGCTCGTGCGCGGGATCGCGGATATCCTCGACTTGGACCTCCCCGAGGAGGCGATGCCCGCACTTATCGCCACGGCCGACCGGCACGGGGGAGTCAAGGCCTTGGCCAACCGAGATCAAGCAGCCGGACTGTTCACGGACGCTTGCCGCTTGCTCTTCGCCGTCCCCGCGGCCCAGCTCTACTGACCCCATCACCCCTCGTCGCGCGTCTACCTTCTGGAGTAAACTCTATCCATGTCGCAGGACAAAATCGTCGTGGTTGGCGCCAGGGAAAACAACCTGAAGAACATCACCGTCGAGATTCCTCGCGACAGGCTCGTGGTCATTACCGGCATCTCGGGTTCTGGCAAGAGTTCGCTCGCCTTCGACACGATCTATGCCGAAGGTCAGCGCCGCTATGTCGAGAGCCTCAGCGCCTATGCGCGCCAGTTCCTCGGTCAGATGGACAAGCCTGACGTCGACCATATCGATGGCCTTTCGCCGGCGGTTTCGATCGATCAGAAATCGGCCTCGCGGAATCCGCGATCGACCGTCGGAACGGTCACCGAGATCTACGACTACATGCGAATCCTCTATGCCCGGGTCGGGACGCCGCACTGCCCGAACGGTCACGGTCCGATCGAGCGCCAGAGCACCGAGCAGATCGTCGACGCCGTTCGCGACCTCCCCGAGGGCACGAAGATCCAAGTGCTTGCGCCGGTGATTCGCGGGCGCAAGGGCGAATACAAGAGCGTGCTCGGCGACATCGCCAAAGCAGGGTACGTCCGCGTCCGGGTCGACGGCGAACTCTATGAAGTCACGGACGACATCCCCATGGACCGCTACAAACAGCATACGATCGAGGTCGTCGTCGATCGCCTGATAATGAAGGAAGGCATCGAACGGCGCCTGACCGACTCTGTCGATGCGGCCCTCAAAATGGGCAAGGGGATGGTCGTGCTCTCTTGCGAGCGCCCCGATGGCGACCCGACCGATCTGCTGTTTTCCGAGTCCTACTCGTGTCCCGAGTGCGGCTTCTCGATGCCCGAACTCGAGCCGCGGATGTTTTCTTTCAACTCGCCCTATGGGGCGTGCCCCGAGTGTACGGGCCTCGGAACCAAGACCGAATTCGACCCCGAACTCTGCTGCCCCGACCCCAGCCGACCCCTTCGCGATGGGGCGATCGCTCCATTTCTTTACAAGTCCGGTGAAACCAAGGAGTGGTGGCCCGACCTGCTCGACGCGGTCGGACGGGCCGTTGGTTTCGACGCCAACTTGCCGGTGGAGGACTTGAGCCCGCTCCACATGGAGGCGGTTTGGCACGGCCTCGACGAGCCGGTCACGGTGACCATGAAGTACGGCCGCAGCGAGCGGAAGTTCCAGACGCGGTGGGACGGCGTTTTGAAGGCTCTCCGCAAGCGCTACGATCAGACCGAGAGCGAGTGGGTCAAGAGGGATCTCGAGCAGTACATGTCGACCAAGCCTTGCCCTGTCTGCGAAGGGCGACGGCTGAAGCCCGAATCGCTGGCCGTGAAGCTTGCCGGCCGGCACGTTTCCGACATCGCTGCGCTCTCCGTGGATGCCGCTCTCGGGTTCTTCGGCACGCTGGCCTCGAAGCTGACCAAGCGGCAACTGTTGATCGGCGAGCGGGCAGTCAAGGAGATCGTGGAGCGACTGCGCTTCCTCCAGGACGTCGGTTTGGGGTATCTCACCCTCGAAAGAAATGCCCGGACTCTGGCCGGCGGCGAGGCCCAGCGAATTCGGCTCGCCACCCAGATCGGGAGTGGCCTCATGGGGTGTCTCTATATCCTCGACGAACCGAGCATCGGCCTCCATCAGCGGGACAATTCTCGGCTCATCGAGACGCTGCAGCGCCTGCGAGACCTGGGCAACACTGTGATCGTGGTGGAGCACGACGAGGAAACGATGCTCGCCGCCGACTGGCTGATCGACCTCGGCCCCGGCGCGGGGGAGCATGGGGGGCAGGTCATCAATCAAGGCCCCGTCGCGGAGTTTACGAAGGCGGACGTCGGCACCGCGCTCTACTTGAACGGCACGAAGAGCATTCCGATTCCCGGGGAGCGAAGACGCCCGAAGTCGCCATGCCCGATCTCCCTGGAGCCCTCGGTATCGAATGGGAAGGCGAAGACGAAGCCGCCGAAGAAACGGCTCGCCAAGGCACGATGAAGTCCAAGCCGAGCGTCGCGTACCCCATGCTGCACAAAGCCCTTCGCTTTGCGACCAAGAAGCACCGCTTCATGGATCGGGACGGCGACAATCCCCTGCCCTACGTCACTCACCCGGTCGAGGTCGTCAAGCACGTGCGGCACCTGGCGGGAGTCACCGACGAAACCGTGTTATGTGCCGCGGCCCTTCACGACTTGGTCGAGGACACCGAGGTCACCCCGGCAGACATCGAGCGGAAGTTCGGTCCGAAGGTCGCTGCCCTCGTGGCAGAGGTCACGCGCCGAGAGCCGACCCCCGATGAAACCGATGGCATGAGCCCGCAAGAAATATGGAGCCTCCGGAACGAGCGCCTCATGGAAGAGATCGATCGAATGTCGCCGGAGGCAAAAGTGATAAAGCTTGCGGATCGGTTATCGAATATCGTGGATGGTCTGAAGACGCGATCTGGCCCGAGTCTCAGGCGATACGTCGAGCAGACCCGGCAGATTCTTGGGCGGATTCCTCGCTCGACGTCTCCTCCCGTGTGGGATGCGATCGAGTACGCCCTTGAAGGCGCTTCAGAAGGCGACTCCTAGAAGCCTGCAGAGAGGCTACCGATGTGCAATCGGGAGCGGGTCGACCGACCGCGCCCCCTTCGACGACTCTAAGATGGCCGTAGTTCATTCTCCCCCTAGTTCCAGAGGTCGGTGAGGGAATCCTTCATGAGTCCCCAGGCTCCGGCCATGGCGGCCCCGGCTACGGCGAGTGCGATGATGGTGAAGAGCATTGTTTACCTCCTGAGTTTCCAGTCCCGACCTGCTCATTCCCCAAGCGCCGCCGCTGTTTAACCGGTATACGGTCGATAAGGTTGCCGGGCTTAAACGAATTACGGAATCCTTGCCGTTAGCATGGTTTCTAGCGGGATTCTTGCTTACGGCAAGCCTGCGTGCCGGTCCCAACGCGGGGGTGAACATTGCCGGGTCCGGCGCGCTCGCGGTAAAACCCTGGTCATGGTTCGCCGACTTCCCTTGCTCGCCTGGATGCTGGCCGTCGATGCCGCCGCCCAGTATCCCGGCGCAAAGCCGCCACCCACCCAGTTTCAGGTAGGTTTTCGCTCGATCGAGCAGAACAGAGCGAAGGACATCCTCGGAGCGCTCGCGGGACCCAGTTTCCGAGGCCGAAGCCCGAACAACGGGGACTTCGATCGTGCAGCCGGGTATGTTGCCGCCCGCCTGCAGTTGATTGGGATTCAGCCCGCGGGAGACGATGGCGGCTACTTCCAGCACTTCTCCATGACGCTGGCTCGTCCGGTCCCCGACAAGTGCTTCCTGCGCTCGTCGGATACCAAGGTGAACCTGGTCTTCGGGACCGACTTCGTATCGAACGTTCGCGACAGTGGCGACTTGCCGATTCCGCCGATCGCCTTCGTACACGCCCCAGTGGGCGCCGACCTCAAGGCGCTGCCTCTCGAATCCCTCCGAGGACGCTGGGTGTTTCTGAGCGGACCGACCGATGAGAATCCGGACTTCATCACCTATCGAGTCAGTCCGGAGGGACGCGAGCGCTTGACCGATGCCCGGTTCTTTTCGGCGGCGCGAACCCTCACCGATCCCAGTAGGCTGTCCTACCGTTACGTGACCGACCACCCCCGCCCGGAACAACCCGCGATCGGTGTCACGAGCTTCACCGCCGACGCCATCAAGAAGCTAGCTGAGGCAACAGGAGCATCGAAGTTCCTCGAAGCAGGTCCCGTGGCGAGCGTCGAGGCGCCGACGTTCCAACTCGTGTTGCGGGCCGAAGTAACCAAGACGGTACAGAACCACGTGAACGTCGTCGGCATCCTTCCGGGGAGCGATCCGCGGCTCAAGCCCGAGGCGGTCGTCATCGGGTCGCACCTCGATCACATGGGGCCCGGCGCAGGGGGAACCCGCTTCGGCGCCGACGACAACGCCTCGGGATGCGCAGCCAATCTGCTGATCGCCGAGGGCATGATGCGCAACCCCGTCAAGCCACGGCGCAGCGTCGTGTTCGGGTTCTGGAACCTCGAAGAGGAAGGCCTTCACGGGTCGTGGCTATATGTATGCCGACCCAAGATCGCCTTGGACAAGACGGTGGCCTACCTCAACCTCGACATGGTCGGTCGAGACGAAAATCGGCCTCGCGCCGGAGTGCTCGCCAAGGACAACACGCGAAGCGTCTATCCCGGCAGCGTCAAGACCAACTCCATGGACTTATTCGCCATCCTCGAACGAAACAACCGGTTCGTGGGTTTGACCCTCAAAGACGACTACGAAGATCGCACCAACCGCAGCGACACGCGCAACTTCTTCGAGAAGGGCATACCGACTCTCAAGGTGTTCACCGGGGAGCACGAGGACTACCACCGAGCCGGCGATACGCTCGACAAGATCAACTGGACCAAGATGATCTCGATCGCCCGCTGGATCTATCTGTCGGCACAAGAATTGGCATCGCGACTCGACCGACCCAGATTCGAACGAAAACCGTTCGTGCCGCCTAAGAACTGACGGAATTGCCTCAGCCTACAGGCCACATCACCCCATAATGTAAGGTAATGGACCGATCCCTGTTGCTCGAGGCCCTTGCCGACCGCGTCCTCGTCTTCGACGGCGCGATGGGTACGCAGATACAGGCTGCCGATCTTGGGACCGCCGATTTCATCCTCCCTGTCGAGTCGGAGGCACCGGCGGTTCGCGAGGCGGCGAGTCGACTCGGCGGCGCCGTGCTCGAGGGCTGCAACGAGCTCCTGTGCCTGACCCGCCCGGAAGTTATCGGCCAGATTCATGATCGGTACCTCGAAGCGGGCGCCGATCTCATCGAAACGAACACCTTCGGCACGACGAGCGTGGTCCTCGCCGAGTACCAGATTCCGGAGCTCGTGTACGAGTTCGCCCACGCCGCGGGGAGCATCGCCCGGCAGGCTTGCGACCGCTACTCGACTCCCCAAAGGCCGCGCTTCATGGTCGGCGCCCTCGGGCCTGGCACCAAGCTGATTTCGCTCGGCCAGGTCACCTGGCAGGAACTGGAGGACTCCTACAGCCTCGCCTTTCGAGCGCTCTTGGAGACCGGCGCCGACGCGCTCCTGCTCGAGACGCTTCAGGACCTCCTCATGGTCAAGGCCGGCATTGTCGCAGCCAATCGCGCGATGGCGGAGACGGAGAGGCGCGTGCCTCTGTTCGTCCAGGTCACGATGGAGCAGACCGGGACGATGCTGCTGGGTTCCGACATCGCCGCCGCGCTCAACATGGTCGAGTGCTTCCCCGAAGTCCAAGCCTTCGGTCTCAACTGCGCCACGGGGCCGGTTGAAATGCTTCCGCATGTCCGGTTCCTCGGCGAAAACTCGACTCGTCCGATTTCAGTTCAGCCCAACGCCGGCCTGCCAGTGATGGAAGGTGGGCAGGCCGTTTACAAACTGACACCCGAGGCTCTTGCCGAAGCCCATGAGCGCTTCGTGACCGAACACGGCGTCGCGATCGTCGGAGGGTGCTGCGGCACGACACCGGCTCACATAGAGGCGGTGTCGGCCACCCTCGCTGGACGTCCGCACGGCGAAGGCGCTCACTGGCGAAAGGTCCGAGGACTCTTTCCCGGATTCGACTTCACGATGCGCACCGACGAGCAGGCCAGGGCTCTCACGCTGGTCGGCTGCAGCAGCCTGTACATGTTTCAGCCCTACAAGCAGGACAGCAGCTTCCTGATCGTCGGCGAGAAGACCAACGCCAATGGGAGCAAGGCATTCCGCGAAATGCTCGCTGCGGAGAACTGGGACGGCCTCGTCGAACTCGCCAGGGAACTGGAAGGTGAGGGCTCCCACCTGCTCGACGTTTGCGCGGCCTACGTCGGTCGCGACGAGGTAAGGGACATGCGAGAACTTCTCTCTCGCTTCAATCGGCACATCACGGTGCCGATCATGATCGACTCGACCGAGATCGACGTCGTCGAGGCCTCTCTTCAAATGCTCGCCGGCAAGCCGATCATCAACTCCATCAACTTCGAAGACGGCGAGTCGAGAACGGAGAAGGTCCTCGCGCTCTGCCGCAAGTACGGAGCCGGGGTCGTCGCCCTGACGATCGACGAGGACGGTATGGCCAAGTCTTGCCAGAAGAAGGTGTCGATAGCCGAGCGCATTCTCAACCGAACTCGCGCGGCTGGCCTACCGGATCACGACGTCTTTCTCGACTGCCTCACCTTCACGCTCGGCTCCGGTGACGAAGAGTTCCGCGAGGCTGGAGTCGAAACCATTAGGGCGATCGAGGAACTTCGGCTTCGCCATCCGCTGGTGAACTTCACCTTGGGCATCAGCAACATCTCGTTCGGGCTCAAGCCGGCGGCGCGGCAGATCGTGAACTCGGCCTTCTTGCATTACTGTTTGGAAGCGGGCCTGACCTCGGCGATCGTGCACTTCAGCAAGATCCAGCCTGAAAACCAGATCGATCCCGAGATCTGGCGGATCGCGAGTGATCTGGTTTTTGACCGTCGTCGGTTCGAGGCCGCTTAGTAGGGACCGTTCCGAAGTTCTCGAAGGTCGCGCTTTTCGAAGTCGTGCGGCTTGCCGGCTTGACCGACCGGATTGCGCGGATCGACCTTGATCATCTGGCCATCGAGCACGAAGGCTCCGGATTCGGGATCGTCCATCGTGACCTTCACGCCGCCGTTTCCACAAAGAACCGTAACGACGTTCGGCTGTTTCCGCGGCTGGTTGTTGGTCTGAATGAGGAAGCTGGTTCCCTGGCCGCTCGCTGCCTGCACCATCACCGGCCCAGATCGGGCGATAAAGGCGTATTGGGTGGGATTGAACTTGACCCAGCACATCGCGCGGCCGCGATCGAGGGTGACGATGAGCTTGGCGTTAGGCTTCTTGGTCGCGGTGATCGTGATGGCGCTATGAGGCTTGACTCGGATCATTCCGAGGTTCTCGACGATGATATCGACGTCAGCACCGCTGATATTGTCGATCTTGTCGCCCAGCTGGAGGACGGCGCCGTTCTGCAGGTCGGAGGCGGTTCCGCCGCGGACCAACTTCGTCACACGCGGAGCGTTGGGGACCGTCATCCGGGGGATTCCCATCTTCGCGTCGTCTGAGCCGGTCTGCGCTCCGAGACCACCCGAAAGAACCAGCCCGGCGACGAGCCAAATCGTCTTGAACATCGATAACCCTCCTAGTCTAACCTCAATTCGTCGTTACGATACCTTTGCCTGTGGCGCTTAGTGGCCGTGGTCGCTCATCAGTCCGGCAAGCCGATGGACCGCCTTCGAGCTCTTCGTGATCTTCTCGTAGAATCCGCGCGGGGTCTTGAAGGTCGTGTTCTCGAAGCGAAGGCTATCACCGGCGCCGACGAGATACTCGACCGGGAAGTATCGCCTGTAAGGCCCCGGGCGAGTCACCATCACGGAACCTCGGAACACGCTCGTCCAGGTCGCGGCGCTTTCCTCGGCGCTCGATCGCTCGACCATAAAGTGAGTTCCCACCGCCGTGATCGTGCACCCGGCCGATTGGACTCTGAAGCCGTAGCGTTCGGTCTTCACCTGGGCGTCCATCACGCCGGACTGCAGGGTGACCGTCACTGCAAAGTTCCTTCCGTCGGGCATCGTTTCGTCGAGCGCCAGTCTCGTGGTGTCGACCAGCCGGATCGTGCCCGCCGGTGCGCCGCCTGCTGCGCGAATCTGCAGAACGAGCGGGGTCGCCGAACTGTTCTCCACGACGTCACCGGGCTTGACCTCGAAGCCGTCTCTGACGGTCTCGACCTTCTGCCCGTTGCGCATGACCCGGAAGCTTCCCTCGCCCACGCTGGGAATAACGACCTTAAAAGTCGGAACCGGCTTGGCCGGAATGTGGGTTTGCGCTGTCGTAGTGGCCGACAGTCCGGCGGCCAAAGCCGTGGCGATCATAGTGAAAATCGTCGCTCGTTTCACGCATTCGTCTCCTTCGATCGGTTTGGCCGGACCCTCCGAGGTCGGCACACTCCTTTGATTATGGACGGTTTGCGCGGCGACTAGGAAGCGAAAGCGGCTCGCTAACTCGATCGCGGCCAAAATACGCCATGGCCGAACGGCTCAGAAACTCCCGCTCTCCATATCTGCGCCAGCATGCCGACAACCCTGTCGACTGGTACGAATGGGGAGAAGAGGCCTTCGAGGCCGCTCGCCGAGAGGACAAGCCGATCTTCCTGAGCGTGGGCTACAGCAGTTGCCACTGGTGCCACGTCATGGCGCACGAGTCGTTCGAGAATCCGGCGATCGCCGAACTTCTCGACGCGTCGGTCGTGAGTGTCAAGGTCGACCGCGAGGAGCGGCCGGACGTGGACGATGCCTACATGACGGCCGTGCAGCTATCGACCGGTCGCGGCGGTTGGCCGATGACGGTGTTCATGACCCCGGAAGGGCATCCCTTCTTTGCCGGGACCTATTTTCCACCCGAAGATCGCGGTGAGTATCCCGGATTCGCGAGCCTTGTTCAGGGTGTGGCCGATGCGTGGAAGAACAACCGAGCCGAACTCGTCGCCGCGGCCCAGCGCTTCGCCGACGTGCTCGCCGATGCGATGAGCCGCGACTTCGAAGAGTGGGCCGAATTCGATACCGGGAAGGCTCTCGCGACCTTGATAGAGGTCCTGCATCAGGAGTTCGATCCGGACTATGGCGGCTTCGGCGACCGCCCGAAGTTTCCGCCCCATACCGCGCTGCGCTTTCTGCTCCGGTTCCTTCGCTCGGGACGAGCGCCCTCGATCGAAGCGACGCTGCCCGGCGCTGAGGCCATGGCGCGCGAAATGCTCCACAAGACGCTCGATGGCCTTATGCTCGGCGGCATCCACGACCATGTCGGGGGTGGGTTTCATCGGTACTCGACGGACCGACACTGGGTGCTCCCACACTTCGAGAAGACCCTTTACGACAACGCACAGCTGCTCGAAGTCCTCGCGATGGCTGCCCGCGAGGAGGGCACGCTGGCATTGCGCTGCCGTGAGTCGGCGGACGCGCTCACGGCCTGGCTCGATCGCGAACTCGGCGATGCCGACGGCTTTCTCTACAGCGGACTCGATGCCGACAGCGAGGGCGAGGAAGGCCGATTCTATCTGTGGAGCCTAACGGAGATTCGCGAGGTCTCGGGGTTCGATCCCGACTTCGAGACCGCTTTCCACATCGAGCCAGACGGCAACTACGACGACGAGGCCAGCGGAGAGCGGATGGGGCTCAACGTTCTCTATCGCTCGGACTGGAGGGGGAGTTTTCGGAACCAACTCGATCGACTCTTCGAGCGTCGATCGAATCGCGAGCGTCCGAGCACCGACGACAAGGCGATCGCCGCATGGAATGGCATGGCCATCGTCGCCCTGTGCGAAGCGGGGGACGTCGAGCGTGCGCTTTGCTGCGCCCGCGCTTGGATTGCGCTTCCCGAATTGCCCCACCTGGTCGTGCGCGGCGAGCCCTCGGGCCTGCCCTTTCTCGACGACGTTGCTCACATGGGGCTTGGCTATCACCGCCTCCATGTCGAAACCGGCGATCTGGAGTGGCTGAACGCCGCCCACTCCTTGGTCCGAGAAGTCCTGCCCCAGTTTGCCGATCGCTCCGGCACCTACTGGTACACGACGGACCGTCATGAGCGGCTGATCGGGAGGAGCCGGCCGGCCCTCGACCAGCAGATGCCCAGCGCGAACGCCGCCGCAGTGCGCCTCCTGATCGCCGTCGGCGAGCAGGAAGCGGCGTCGGCGGCTCTGCGCCGGTTGTCGGGCTGGATGGAACGGCTGCCGTCCGCGAGCGAGTCTCTTTTTGATTGTCTCCTCGATCTCGACCCGCTCGCCGAAGACCGGGTGCGAGCGGGCGTGGAACTGTTCGATGACGGCGTCGGCCTCCTCCATCTCCACGTGCCCGCGGGTTGGCGAATCTACTTGCCGGGCAGCGACGAGCCTTACACCGAGCTCAGCCTGCACGGCGAGGGAAGCGAGGTCGAGGTCGAATTCGGGCCCGGCCTAACCAGGATCGAAGGGAATCGAGATCTCCTCTTTCGGATCGCCATGCCAGGGCGTCTCATCGGGCTGAAGCTGCATTATCAGGCTTGCTCCGACTCCGAGTGCCTTCCGCCCTCCGAGATCGACATTCCGCTGCCCTTGCCCGACTAAAATCGCTCATGCGCAAACTCTGGGGCGGGGCCTTCGATGGGGATTCGGACGACCTCGTCGACCGTTTCGGGCAGAGCATCCAGACCGATCTGAGGTTCTGGCATCAGGATGTCGCCGGCAGCATCGCCCACGCTCGGATGCTGGGAGAAACCGGCATTCTGGCAAAATCCGATGCTCGACGCCTCGTCGAGGGACTGGAGCAGATCCTCACCGAAGGCCCGTCGAAGCTCCCCCAGGACGTCGAGGACATCCACACCGCAGTCGAACTGCGACTTGGCGAAGTGATCGGCGACGTCGCCGGCAAACTCCATACCGCCAGGAGCCGCAACGACCAAGTGGCAACCGACACGCGGCTCTATCTGAGGGCACGTCTCGGCGAGATCGGTGGACGACTCAAGAAACTGCAGCAGGTGTTGCTCGAATCGGCACGACGCCATCGGCGAGCCGTGATGCCGGGCTACACCCACCAGCAGCCGGCGCAGCCGATTACCTTGGGACTCCACCAGATGGCCCACTTCTGGGCGTTCCAAAGGCACGGCCGTCGAATCGAGTGGATTACCGAATGGTTCAACTTCTGCCCGCTCGGGAGCGCGGCATTGGCCGGGACCTGGTTTCCCATCGACCGTCATGCGACTGCCCGCGAACTCGGGTTCTCAGGGCCGGTCCCGAACGCGCTGGACGCCACGTCCGACCGATCATTCGTCCTCGACGCCCTCCATGTGTCGGCGCTCGTCATGCTCGATCTGAGTCGGATCGCCCAGGAGTTGATCCTTTGGAGCGGCGCGGAAAGTGGCTTCGTGCGGCTCGCCGACAACGTCACAACCGGCTCGAGCATCATGCCCCAGAAGCGCAATCCGGACATGGCAGAGCTTATCCGGGGCCGAACGGGGAGGGCGATCGGGAACTGGACCGGCTTCGCCGCGACCATGAAAGCCCTGCCGCTCGGCTACAACCGGGACACGCAAGATGACAAGCCCGGACTGTTCGAGTCCCTCGATCTAGTGGCGGACTCATTGCGGCTCACCTCGATCATGCTCGAAACCGCCGAGTGGAACTTGCCTCGAATGCGCAAGGCCGCCGCTGCCGGGTTCTCCACTGCGACTGACCTGGCCGACCTCCTGGCTTCGCGAGGGATGCCCTTTCGTGAAGCCCACGAGATCGTCGGGCGTTTGGCGAAGTCCGCCGCAGGCGGCACTCCTAGGCGTGAAGCGGTCCTGGAAGCAGTCGGGCCAGACCTGGTGGACGAGGCGATGGCGCGGCTCGATCCGGTTCGAAGTGCGATGGCCCGATCGTCGTTCGGCGGGCCCGGCGACCTTGGTCGACAACTCCGCCGAGCGGCGATTCTCCTTCGCCGGCCGGGGTTCGGCTCGGCCGTCTAGGCGCGGGACGGCCATAATGGGCGGCGATGACGTCGCCCTTGGCATCCGGTCCCTGGCTAGAACTAGACGAGGTCGAGTCGACCCAAGATGTCTTGCGGGCTGCGCTGGCCTCCGGCACTCCGCCGGGAGTCGTCTTCGCTCACCATCAGACCCGCGGGCGGGGGCGGTTCGAGCGGCCGTGGTTCAGTGAGGCCGGGCGCTCGTTGACGATGTCGATGGTGTTTCCGAACTTCGCGGATCATCCACGGCCGTGGCTGGTCGGGATGGCGGTCGCGGCGGCGGCCGCGGCGGTAGTTCACTGCCGGCTGCGGTGGCCGAACGATCTGTTCCTCGACGAGCGCAAGATCGGCGGGGTCGTCACCGAATTGTTCCCCGACGCCGAGGGCCGATCGACGCCGGTCGTCGGCATCGGGATCAATCTCGATATCGAGCGCTTTCCCGCGGAGCTGGAAGGGATCGCGACGAGCCTGGCCATCCATCGCCCCAGTCACACGGATCCCATCGAAGTTGGGCGAGCGATCGTCGCCCGGCTCGACGATCTCCCTGAGCCCGATCATTGGGAGGATATCCGCCCGATTTGGACTCTCTTCGACGACACTCCCGGCAAGCCTTATCGCTTGATCAGCGGTGAAACGTCCACCGCGATCGGCATCGGTCCCGAGGGCGAGCTCGTGTGCGCCGTGGATGGGGAGACGACAATGGTCTTGGCTGCCGAGGCTCTGCTGGGCCGAGAAGTGTGATCGGGATCTCGCCGGCCAGACCGCTCTACCGCCCGGCGTATGCCGCCGACGAGATGCTCGTTCCATGATCCCGACGACCAGACCAGCGGTGCGACCTCGGTAACATCTCATGGTGCTGATCTCCATCGCTTTCGCAGCGCTATTGGCGAGCCCCACCCATGTAAGCCTTTCTCGGACGACCGTGCTCGACGCGTCCGTTAATGTCATCACCGCGAATTTGAACGAGCCTAGCGTAAGGGTGGGAATCATTCTGGCGGATGGCTTTCCTGGGACCGATCAGGACTTCGAGAGGATGATCAACAAGGCAAAGCCCTTTGCCGCCGTCAACGGCGCCTACTTCGACGGAGGCACCAAGAAGCCTATAGGAGACATCGTCGTGGAGGGAATCCTCGTCCACTCCGGGCGCATGGGAACCGCGCTGGTCTGCGACCCTCAGGGCAAACCGGATATCTTTCGAGTCACACGGCACAAGACCGTGAAATGGGATGGCTTCCGAACCGTCCTCGCCTGCGGCCCCGCGCTGGTTCTCGACGGAAGCATCGACGTGCTGTTAGAACAAGAGGGCTTCACGAATCCACGCGTCACCGGTTCGGCTTCTCGCATGGCCATTGGCTATACGAAGAGAAACAAGCTGATCATCGCCATGATCGGTAAAGCAGTCACCTTCGAAGAAGAGGCGCGCATCATGCTAGAGCTAGGGTGCTTCGAAGCCATGAACCTCGATGCCGGGGCGTCTCTGGCCATGTACTACGACGGGAAGGTCGTTCGGAGCCCATCCCGTCCGTTGACCAACGTTCTGGGCATTTGGGTCGATTAGAGCCCGTGACCAAACAAAGCGGGCCCTGCCCGACAATCCGACAGGGCCCGGCTGCAGGAAGACCTTTAGGCCTTGCGTCGCCGGCGGGCGGCGAAGAGGCCGAACCCGGCGACCAGCGCCGCGATCGTGCCCGGCTCGGGAACGGCGTTCACCGTCACCATATCCCATCGAAGCGTTCCGCCCGTCGCGTAGGTGCTCGTCGGGTTGGCCGCCGAGTACGAAGTGTAGGTCGTGTTGTCGTCGAACGGACCGGCCGCCGGACCGAAAATCGTGACCGTGCGGAACCGGAAGTTCGCGTTGTTCTGAACCGCAGCGACCGTGCTGAGATCGACGGTGCGGTTGTTGAACCAAGTGTCGCCCGAGGTGCCCTCGAAGATCGTGGAGGCCCCCGCCGTGCCCTGGACCCAGCTCATGCCGCCATCGACGGAGTAGTCGAAGCGGATCCAGCGCGAGGAGGTATTGCTGTGGCGGACGTCGAAGTTGACGGTCACGCCCGTCATGCCCGCCGTCGAGACCGCGAACTGCACGCCGCGGCCGCCGTTCTCGGCGCCCTGCGCGGCATAGGTGGTCGTCTGCCAACCGAAGTTCGGCGGCGAGGTGAGGACCGGATCGCTCGATCCGCCGTTCACGATGCCGGAGGCGAAGCTGGCGGTGACGCCGCCGACTAGGCTCGCGGTACCGAGGCCCACGCTCGGGGTCGGGCTGGACGATCCGCCAGGCACCGTGGTGGACGATTGGCCGTTGAAATCCCACTGGGTGAGGACCATCGCTCGGGACGAGAGCGCGGTCACGAGAAACGCAAGGGTAGCGAGTGACTTCATCTGATCTTTCCTCTCTGCAAACAGAATCGCGCCGGCGCAACCGCGCACCGACGGAAAAAGTGTGGCCGAGGAAAGTTAACTGCGCATTAAGTCGTCCGGGCCGCGAGCGGGAGAGCGTTTTCCGGTGCGGGGCGTTCAAGTCCGAACCCATCCTGACCTCTCCCCCGGCCCCTCTCCTCCGCCGGCGAGACCGGGGCGTGCCGCGCGAGGGGCGGCGCAGGAGAGGGGAGCCGGGCTTCCCCTGCCGAGCGACCCCCTGCAAGAGGATCCTGCAGCCCGCCGGAAGCATTCCGTAGCCCGCCGGAAGCATTCCGCAGCCCGCCGGAAGCATTCCGCAGCCCGGCAAAGGCATCCCGTCCAAGTGCAGGAGCCATCCCTCGGCTTCCTTCTGGTCCACGACCGTTCCCTGCGAGCGGGCTCGGCATCGTACAATAGGACGTGGCTCGCCGCCTGATGCCGTCGGTCGCGCTCCTCGGGGGGACCCTGCTTCTGGTCCTCGGCTCCCTCTATCCTGCGCCGGCCCAGACGAAGAAGGCGAGCAAGAAGGCGCCGCCACCAAAAGCGTCTCCCAGGTTCGAGCAGGTCGTTCGTCCGTTGGTGGAAAAGTTCTGCCTCGGATGCCACTCCGGTCCCCAGCCGGCGGGCGCCATCGACCTCAAGAAGACGGCGACGCATGCCCAGTTCCTCCAGCAGCGCGACCTCTGGGACCGGGTCTCGCAAGCGCTGCGATCGGGCCACATGCCCCCGCCGGGACAACCCGCGCCGACTCCGGCGCAGCGCAAACAGGTCTCGGACTGGATCGACACGACGCTGTCGGCGGATTGCGCGGTCGCCGATCCGGGAAAGGTCACGCTGCGCCGCCTCAATCGCGCCGAGTACGACAACACGATCCGCGACCTTCTCGGAATCGACTTCAAGGCCTCCGCCGACTTTCCCTCGGACGACGTGGGACACGGATTCGACAACATCGGCGACGTCCTGTCGCTTTCCTCGCTGCTCCTCGAGAAGTACCTCTCCGCTGCCGAGGCGATCGCCGAGCGGGCGATCGTCCTGCCGGGCAAGCGGTCGTGGACCGTCGACCCCGATCGGGCTCGACTCGACGGGGGTGTTCGTGTCGGTGACTCCGGCGAATTCGGGTTCTTCTCCAACGGAGAGGTTTCCGTCTCTTTCGATCTGCCCCGCACGGGGCAATACGCTTTGAAGATCGAAGCATGGGGTCAGCAGGCGGGCCACGAGAACTGCCGCATGGAAGTCCGGGTCGATGGCAAGCCGGTTCAGGCGCCGATCGAGGTCGCCGCCACCCGGTCCAAACCGGTCTCGTACGAGGTTCCCCTGCGACTCGCCCCGCGGCAAAGGGTTGCCGTCGCCTTCGTCAACGACTACTACAAGCCGCAAGATCCCAACCCAACTCAGCGGGATCGTAACCTTTATGTGAACGCCATCGAACTCACCGGTCCCCACGATGCCGACGGCGCCCTCCCCGCTTCGCACCGACGGATCATCAGCGCCCGACCCGAAGGGGAGGACTGGAAGCCGGCTCTTCGGAAGATCCTCGCGTCGCTCGCCAGCCGGGCCTATCGGAGGCCCGCCACACCCGAAGAAATCGAACGCCTCGCCACGATCGGCCTACTCGCCAAGAAGAGCGGCGAGCCGTTCGAGAAGGGCGCGCGGCTCGGACTGCAGGCGATTCTAGTGTCGCCGCACTTTCTGTTCCGCGTGGAGAACCCGAAGCCCGGTCCGCTCGGTGGATACGAGGTCGCAAGCCGACTTTCCTACTTCCTGTGGTCGTCCATGCCCGATCCAGCCCTCTACGACTTGGCGGGGAAGGGAAGTCTGGCCAAGCCGGAGAATCTGGTGGCCCAGGCCCGACGAATGTTGAAGGATCCCAAGGTCGCCGCCCTCGCCGACAATTTCGCCGGACAGTGGCTCCAACTCCGCAAACTCGAGATCGTCCTGCCGGACTCCAAACTCTTCCCCCAATTCGACGAGGCCCTGAAGGAATCGATGCGGGCCGAGACGACCTTGTTCTTCCGTCACATCGTCGCCGAAGACCGCAGCATTCTGGAGTTTCTGGACGCGACGTATTCGTTCCTGAACGACCGATTGGCGCGACATTACGGCATCGAGGGGGTCCTGGGCTCGGAGTTTCGCAAAGTCGCTTTGCCCGGCGGACGCCGCGGCGGCCTTCTGTCGCAGGCTAGCATCCTTACCGTCACCAGCAACCCGACGAGGACATCGCCGGTGAAGCGCGGGAAGTGGGTCTTGGAGAACATTCTCGGCACGCCGCCACCGCCCCCACCTCCCGGTGCCGACACCCTTCCCGACGGCGAAGGGCCGCTCACTGGCAAGACCCTTCGAGCGAAGATGGAGGAGCACCGCAAGAATCCGACGTGCGCATCCTGCCACTCCCGGATGGACCCGATCGGCTTCGGCCTCGAGAACTTCGATGCGGTCGGCGCTTGGCGCGACCGCGAGGGAGACGATGAGGTCGACGCCACCGGCCAGCTCCCCGACGGAACCCGATTCGAGGGCCCGGCATCACTCCGCGCCTACCTGGTGTCGAAGAAGGACCAGTTTGCGGGTGCGCTCGCCGAGCGAATGCTGACCTACGCGTTGGGTCGTGGTCTCACCGCGGTCGACCGCTGCCATATCGAGGCCATCGTCAAGCGATGCCGAGCCTCGGGATACCGATTCTCGGCCCTTGTCGAGGGCGTCGTTCTCTCCGAGCCGTTCCGCAAGCAGGGCACACAAACCCCGCCACCAAAGTAGAATGCGGCCCATGGCGAAATCGAGCGTCGCCCTCAAGCCCCGAGGCCTCGGCAAGACCTCGCGCACCGACGCCTGGTGGGCGACTCCCCTGGCCACCTTCATCGTGCTGAGCACTTTCCTGGTCTACGCGACGTGGGCGGCCTTCCAGAACGCGGATTACTGGTACGGTAACTACCTTTCCCCGTTTTATTCACCTGAGGTGCTGGGCCAGTCGCCCCACCGGCTCTTCGGTCCGAAGCCGGAGTGGTGGCCGGGGTGGCTGCCCTTCTCGCCGGCGCTCCTCATCCTTCCGTTCCCCGCCCTCTTCCGCTTCACCTGCTACTACTACCGAGGAGCCTACTACAAGGCGTTTTGGGCCGACCCGCCCGCCTGCGCGGTCTCAGAGCCGCGCAAAGGCTACACCGGCGAGCACGGGTTTCCGCTCATCATGCAGAACATCCACCGGTACTTCCTGTACGCGGCGATCATCTTCATTTTGTTCTTGCTGCACGATGCCTGGAAGGGGTTCTGGTTCGCCGAGGAAGGCATCGGTGGGTATAGCCCCAAGGGTCTGCACCCGTTCCCGGACGTTCCGGTGCGGTTCGGCATCGGCGTGGGATCGCTCATCCTGCTCACGAATGTCGTGCTCCTTGGGCTCTATACCTTCTCGTGCCACTCTTTCCGGCACCTCGTTGGCGGACGGCGAAAGCTGCTCAGTGCAAAGCCGATGTCGCTCAGGTGCTACACGTGTGTCAGCGGGCTGAACAAGAAGCACATGCTCTTCGCATGGTGCAGCCTGTTTTCGGTCATGATCGCCGACCTGTATGTTCGCCTTTGTGCGGCGGGGGTGATTCGTGACTTCCGGTTCTTCTAACCCTCTTCCGACTCGTACTTCTCGCGGAGCGCGTTGACGACGGCGGGGTCGGCCAGGGTCGTGGTGTCGCCCAGGGCTCGGCCCTCGGCGACGTCTCGCAGGAGCCGCCGCATGATCTTGCCGCTTCGCGTCTTGGGCAGTTCTGCGGTGATGATCACGTCGTCTGGGCGCGCGATCGCGCCGATCTTGGCCGCACAGTGAGCCTTCAGTTCGGCGATGAGGCCGTCGGATTCGTATCGGATCTCGCTTCGGATGATGACGAAGGCGGCGATGGCTTGGCCTTTGACGTCGTGCGACTTACCGATGACTGCCGCTTCGGCGACCGCATGATGGTCCACGAGCGCGCTCTCGACCTCCATCGTGCTTATGTTGTGACCAGCGACGAGCATCACGTCGTCCACCCGGCCTAGAAGCCAGAAGTAGCCCTCGTGGTCGACCTTCGCCCCGTCGCCGGGGAAGTACCGGCCTGGAAAGCGCTTCCAGTAAACGTCGAAAAACCGCTCGGGATCGCGCCAGATGCCGCGCGTCATCGAAGGCCAGGGGTCGAGGATGGCGAGGTATCCGCCGACTGCCGGCCCGGTCGTCGGAGCGTCGCTGCCGCTCGCACAGGAGTAGTAGCCCAGGGCGCCCTGGACCGGAGTTACATCGTTGCCCGCTTCGTCGATAATGGCGGCGCGGATCGCGGGGAACGGCTGAGTAGCGCTACCCGGCTTGGTCGTCGTGATTCCCGGGAGTGGTGTAATCAGAATCGAGCCGGTCTCGGTCTGCCACCACGTGTCGACGATCGGGCACCGTCCGCCGCCGATGACCTCGTGGTACCACATCCACGCCTCCGGATTGATCGGCTCGCCGACCGAACCGAGCAGCCTCAACGATGAGAGATCGCAGCGTTTCGGATAGGCATCCCCCCACTTCATAAATGTCCGGATCGCGGTCGGGGCGGTGTAGAGGACCGTCACGCCATGCCGCTCGACGATCCGCCAGAAGCGGTCTTTGTCCGGCGCATCGGGAGCCCCTTCGTAGATCACCACCTGCGCTCCGTTGGCCAACGGGCCGTAGACGACGTAGCTATGGCCGGTCACCCAGCCGCAGTCCGCCGTGCACCAGAAGACGTCGTCGTCTTTGAGGTCGAACACCCATTTCGTGGTCGCCGCTACCCCCGTCAGGTAGCCGCCGGTCGTGTGGACGATGCCCTTCGGTTTCCCCGTCGAGCCGCTGGTGTAGAGAATGAAGAGCAAGTCCTCGCTGTCCATCGGCTCGCAGTCGCAGACGTCGCTTTGTCGCGACACGATATCGGCCCACCGAACGTCGCGACCTTCTTGCCAAGCGCCGCGGTCGTACTCGGGAGTCGCCAGCCCGTTCGTGATGGTTCCTGGCGCGCCGGCGCGTTCGAGAACCAGCACCCTTTCGATGGACGGGCAACCCAGATCGAGCGCTTGGTCAACGATCTTCTTTAGGGGCACGACTCCGCCCCTTCGCCAGCCGCCATCCGCGGTAATCAGGACCTTGGCTTCCGCGTCGTTGATCCGCTCTTGGAGCGAGTCGGCGCTAAAGCCCCCGAAGACCACCGAATGGGCTGCTCCGATTCTCGCGCAGGCCAGCATGGTCATCGCCAGTTCGGGGACCATCGGCATGTATATGCAAACACGGTCGCCGTGTTGCACTCCCAGTTCCTTTAGTGCATTGGCGATCTTCGAGACCTCGATGAGGATCTCGCCGTAGGTGATCGTCCGGGAGTCGCCTGGCTCCCCCTCCCAGATAAAGGCAGTTCGGAGCGCGTTGCCCGCCTCGACGTGCCGATCGATACAGTTGTAGCAGGCGTTTAGTTTGCCGCCCACGAACCACTTCGCATCAGGCAAGTTCCATTCCAGGACGGTGTGCCACCTCTGGAACCAGTGCAGCGAGTCGGCCCACTTCGCCCAAAAGGCCTGGGGGTCGCGCAGCGCTTCGGAGTAGATTCCGGGGTCGTTCACGTTGGCGCGTGCGGCGAATTCCGGCGACGGCGGAAATGAGCGGCTCTCTTCGAGCAAGGTATCGATCGTCCTGGACATTATCATTGTCGCCTGGCCCCAACGGGCAGGCATCTCCGGGCGCGATTTTAGCGTATGCTTCGCGGCAATCGTCATGGTGTTGAGGGTCGAGCTCGATCGGTTTCCCGAGGAGGTGGCCGCCCGCCTGTCTTCGCGAGCGGCGTATCTGTCCCGAAACGGGGTCGGCACGGTGGTTACTGCGTGCGATCCCGATAAGCCGCTCCTTATCGTTGCGGCAACCCGGAAGCCCGTCGACGAGGCCCGGCAGCAGCTCAAGGCTGCCGGCATGGAACCCATCGACGGGCGCTGGGAGGATCGCGACGAAGTGAGCGAGCAAGCCTCGTCGCACGCCTGGATCGCAGCCGTTGCCTACCGAACGCGAGAGCTGAAATCGGGGCTTTGGGTGGACGCCTATGACCACCAGCCGACCCCGGCCGAAATCGTCAAGCGGCTCTACGAAGAGTTTCGTGAAAGCGGCGAACTCGCTGAGGTCGCCTTCGAAGAGTTCATGAAGCTCGCTGTCCCCACCGTCGTCGTCGTCGGTCCCGAGGAGATTCAGCGCTATGTCGAGCGCAATGCCACCGGCGAGGGCTGCTGAACCGGTGTCCGGATCCCATCAGTGGATATTCGTCAATCGCCGACTCGACCGAAGTTCATGCTGAGAATCGCAAAGTCGCCGATGTCCACCACTTCGTCACCGCTCAGGTCCGCCCTCGCGTCCCAGCCTGGCTCACCTGGAGCCGTACCGAAGGCGATCGACACTAGCGAGTAGTCGCCGATATCGACCTCGTTGTCGCCGTTGCAGTCTCCGTTCGTCAACTCGAACGACAAGTTCGAAACATTCGCAACGCCGAGGACAACGGGCGCTGGCCATCGCTGTGCCAGCCAGTGCTGCCCTTGCACAACCACCTCGTGCGGCCCCGATAAGCTCGTATCGACCACGAACTCGCCGCTCGGCCCCAGCGGGACTCCGCTCCACTGCTCAACGGATTGTTCGTTGCTCAGAAACGTTATCGTCACCGTTTCATCCGTCGGGTTGCCCTCCCAATCCAGCAGCTCCACCGTGCCCCGAACTTCGACTCGCAAGGCCCTGATCGATCGGTCGATGTTCAGCCTCCCCGCTATCGAGAGCCCGGCAAGGCTGGGAATGCGGTCAGCCTGAGCGCGGATGCGCTCGCGAATCTGGATCGGACTCTCGCTCGGGAACTGCGAAACGAGGAGTGCTGCCGCTCCTGCGACGTGGGGTGTCGCCATGCTCGTACCGCTCCCTAGCAGGTAAAAGTTCACTGGATAAGTGCTAAGAATATCCACTCCCGGCGCGAAGAGATCGACGCTCTTTGCGCCATAGTTCGAGAATCCGGCCTTGTTGTCGTTTCTATCGCTGGCGCCGACTGCAATGACGTTATCAAGTAGCGGAGAGAACCCCGCAGGAAACAACGGCGTAAGGTCCGAGTTCTGACCATTGTTGCCGGCCCCTGCGACGAAGACGATTCCAGCGTTTTGCGCACGCCTTATGGCCTCCAACAGGATGGCGCTTTGCACGTTGAACGCGTAGGAATTGCTCATGATGCGAGCGCCGTTCTGTCGCGCATAGTCGATGGCGAGAACCGCGTTCGTGATGAGGCCTTGCCCCGAAGCGTTGAAAGCCTTGATGGCGATGAGAGTGACGTTCCAGCAGATTCCGGTGACACCGATGCCGTTATTCCCCGCGGCGCCGATCGTTCCCGAGCAGTGGGTGCCATGACCATGGTCGTCGGCAGGATTGCCGTCGTTGTTGACGAAGTCGTAGCCATGGATGTCGTCGATACGGCCGTTACCATCGTCGTCAATTCCATTATTCGGGATCTCCCCGGGATTCACCCAGATGTTGGGGCTCAGGTCCACGTGATTGTAGGAAACGCCAGTGTCGATCACGGCGACTTTCAATTGGGGATTGCCTCGCTGAATATCCCAGGCTCCCGTGGCGTGGATGTCTGCCCCGGCCAAGCCGCCGCTCTGACCGGTGTTCCTCAGGCCCCACATTTCGGGAAAGCGCGGATCGTTCGGAATCGTTTCGAGAACGTGCCCGATCCAGTCGGGTTCGGCGATGCGAACCAGGTGACTCGCGCGAAGTCGCGCCACGGCCTCACCGATATCGACCAGGGTCGGCGAAACCAGCCTCGCAAAGTAGGGGCTGTCGACGCGCGGGTCCAGCTCGAATCCAAGCGAAGCGACGAGGCGGGCACGATCGCGGGGCGACGCTTCGGGAGCAAACTCCACAAGGACGACTCCAGGAGCATAGGTTGGAAAGTCGGCGCTTGCCAGCGGCGAGAGAGCGAACAGGCCGAAGCACCACAAGAGTAACGTCGGCGCCGCGGAGGTTCGACTGCGCATGGGTCTTAGTCCAAGGGGTCAGAAGCATTGTTCCGCGATGGTCACCGGAAAAGTCCCAGAGTTGGGTCGAGGTTCCGGGAAGGATCCCGGGTTGCGGTAGAATGAAGGTTCGGCACCTCGAGTGAACAACGGCGTTTCTCCTGAGGCCTTCCCACACCGATCGTGGCAAGAGGAGAATTCGTGGCAAAACAAGCGAACGTCAAACTCGCCGCCTCACCCGCGCAACTCGAACAGTTCTACCGCGAGATGCTGCAGATCCGGCGGTTCGAGGAGAAGTGCAATCAGGTTTACCGTGCCGGCAAAGCCGGCGGATACCTTCACGTGTACATCGGCATGGAAGCGACCGCCGTCGGGTGGCTCGATGCGATTCGGAAAGGATACGACTACATCATCGCAGCCTATCGCGATCATGCCTTCCCGCTCCTGCTCGGATCCGACCCCGTCGCGACGATGGCCGAGATCATGGGTCGCAAGGGCGGTATGAGCGCCGGCAAGGGAGGCTCGATGCACCTCTACGACTATGAGCGTGGCTTCTTCGGCGGCTGGGGCATCGTCGGGGGACACACGCCCCTCGGGGCGGGGCTCGCGTTCGCCGCGAAGTATCGCGGCGAAGACCGCATCACGCTGTGTTTCCTCGGCGACGGAGCCGCCAACGCGGGGGTCTTCTTCGAGACACTCAACATGGCCGGCCTCTGGGACCTGCCCGTCATCTTCATCATCGAGAACAACGAATTCGCGATGGGGACGCGCATCGAGTATCACGCCGCTGACACCGAGCTTTGGAAGCGCGGCCTTCCCTTCGGTATCGAGAGCGAGCGACTCGACGGAATGGATGTGCTCAAGGTCCGCGAGGACGCCAAGCGCATCGTCGATTGGGTTAGAAAGAACCAGAGACCCTACGTCGTCGAAGTCATGAACTACCGATTCGCAGGCCACGGCGCCGCCGACAATGACCAGAGCCTCTATCGCACGCAGGAAGAAGTCGAAAAGGCCAAGCAGCGGGACCCGATCGCTCTTCTGGAAGCCTACATCCGCGCCAACAATGTGATGACCGAAGAGAAGATGGAGGCCATCCAGGCCGAGTGCGAAGACTGGGCCGAACGGGTCACTGAAGAGGCCGACGCGTCGCCCCATCCCGATCCCGCCGAAGTCTACGACCACGTCTATACCGACCTGATGCCGGAGGAGGGCCACTAGATGAGCGCGACCACCATGACCTATCGCGATGCTGTGCGGCAGTCGCTCATCGACGAGATCGAGCGCGACGGGGACGTCTTCCTCATGGGCGAGGACATCGGGCGCTATCAGGGCACGTTCCGGGTCACCCAGGGCCTGTTCGACCGGTTCAAAGAAACCCGCGTCCTCGACACCCCCATTTCCGAGCCGGGCATCGTGGGCATTGCCATCGGTGCGGCCATGACCGGCCTTCGCCCGGTCGTCGAGATGATGACCATGTCGTTTTCGATCCTGGCCCTCGATCAGATCATCAACCACGCGGCGAAGATCCACTACATGACCGGCGGCCAGATTTCGGTACCCCTCGTCGTGCGCGGTCCCGGCGGCGCGGCTAACCAACTGAGTGCTCAGCACAGCCACTCGCTCGAAGGCTGGTACGCCCACTGTCCCGGTCTCAAAGTCGTCGCCCCGAGTACGCCCGCCGATGCGCGCGGCATGCTCAAAACCGCCATCCGCGACGATAACCCCGTCATCTTCACCGAAAACCCAGGGCTCTATGCCATCAAGGGCGAAGTGCCCGACGATCCCGACTTCACCTTGCCCTTCGGCAAGGCGGCGATTGCGCGAGAGGGGAGCGACGTCTCACTCATCGCCTATAGTCGTATGACCCACGTCTGCCTGCACGCCGCCGAACTGCTCGAGAAAGACGGTGTTTCCGCGGAGGTGGTCGATGTCCGCTCACTTCTGCCACTCGACACGGAGACGATTTTCGCTTCGGTCCGCAAGACGAACCGGGCGGTCGTGGTGTACGAGGACTGGAAGTCGGGCGGCTTCGGCGCTGAGATCGCCTCGCGCATCGGGGAGGATTGTTTCGACGATCTCGACGCACCGGTCGGGCGCGTGGGTGGCCTCAACGTCCCCATGCCCTATTCGCGGGTGCTCGAGCTCGAGTGCATCCCGAACGAGCAAAACGTGCTTGATGCAGTACGGCGTTTGGGATAAGTTTGGAGTGCGCGGGCTTGACCGCGCTTTCGTACTGAAGGCTTCAATCGAAGGGGTAAAATTGGATTCCGATCCCCATGGAAACGAGGCCGACCGACGTGTGCCCAGACGAACCAAGACCACCCAAAACCGAAGAGGTGGTCGCGACCACCGACCCGATGGACAGCGACCCTGTCGAGGAGGCGGAGGCGCAGCTTATCGCCGAGCTCGAGCGCGAGCGAAACGAGCTCAAGGATCAGTTGCTCCGCTCGCTTGCCGATCTCCAGAACTTCCGCAAGCGCGCGCAGGCTGAGAAAGACGACATCCGCCGCTATGCGACCGAAGAACTCGCGCGGAACCTCTTGCCGGTACTCGACAACTTCGAGCGCACTTTGGCGGCTGCCGATGCCGGTGCGAGCCAAGAGTCGCTGCGCGAGGGCGTGCAACTGGTGGACCGCCAGCTGAGGTCGGCCCTCGAGGGCGTTCGACTCACACGAATCCACGCTGTCGGGATGCCGTTCGATCCCGAACGTCACGAGGCTGTCGCCACCGTCGATGACCCGAGCGTCCCCGACGGTACGGTCGTCGACGAAATCGAGGCGGGCTATCAGATGGCCGAGCGAGTGATCCGTCCGGCGCGCGTTCGCGTCGCGCGAAAGCCGTGAGCCGGCTGTTCGGCACCGACGGTGTCCGTGGTGTCGCGAACCAGACCTTAACCCCCGAGTTGGCCCTCTCGCTGGGGCTGGCGGCCGGACGATTCGTGCAAGAAGGAGGTACAGCCGGCACCGCCCTGATCGGATTGGACACCCGGCGCAGCGGCTCGATGCTCGGGGACGCCTTTGCTGCCGGCCTCGCCGCCTCTGGGCTCGACGCAGCCTGCGTCGGGGTCGTCCCCACCGGCCTCGTCAGCCACGCGGTTCGCACCGGTGACTTCCTCCTTGGAGCCGTCGTCTCCGCGAGCCACAATCCCGCGCCGGACAACGGCATCAAGCTACTCGGCCACGACGGACGTAAACTCTCGGAAGAGGGCGAGAAGTGGATCGAAACGGCTTTGGGCGAACCGATGGCGAACCGACCCATCGGCGAGGGTGTCGGGGTGGTGAGCGACGATCGGGAACCGGTCGGCGATTACCTTGAGTTTCTCGCCCAGATCGTGCCGGAGGGCCTTTCTGGACTGAAAGTCGCGGTCGACGGATCGAACGGGGCAGCCTACGAGTTAGGCCCCGAGATTCTGCGGCGACTGGGAGCACAGGTGATGACGATCGGCTGCGAGCCGGATGGGATGAACATCAATCGCGGCTGCGGTGCGACGCATCCGACGTCCATCCAGGAGTTCACGAAGTCGGCAGGAGCCGAGATCGGTGTTGCGTTCGATGGTGACGCCGACCGGGTCGTTTTCTCCGACGCCAGAGGACGCCTGATCAATGGGGATCGAACGATCGCTGCCTGGTGCTCCGCACATGTCAGAAAGGGCGGTCTGGAGCCCCCCACGGCGGTCGGCACGGTGATGAGCAATGGCGGCTTCGAGGCGTATCTCGATTCGGTCGGCATCAGGCTCGAGCGTACGGCGGTCGGAGACAAGTACGTCGCGCGGCGCATGGGCGAAACGGGGGCCAGGATCGGCGGCGAACAGAGCGGCCATATCATCTTCGCCGATCGCGGTGTGACCGGCGACGGACTCGTCACCGCGATAGAGTTTCTTCGTGTCCTTAAGGCATCGGGCGGGTCCAGCGCAGAACTCTTCGAGTTATACGAAGCATGGCCCCAAGTCCTGGTTAACGTTACACTGCCCGATCGAGATGCTTTGGCTCGATCCGAAGCATTTCCGCTGGCTCTCACCGACGCCGAGCGGCGCCTGGCGGGTATCGGACGCATCAACGTGCGACCGAGCGGCACACAGCCAATGGTCCGTGTGATGGTCGAAGCACGCGAGATCGAACTGCGCGACGAGATCGCGGCAGCGCTCGTCAGCCTGCTCGAGCGCGAACTCGCGGGCAGCATCTACAGCCGGGTCGACCTCACGCACTCGCTCGGGGAGTGACTACCAGCCTTCGCTGAGTTGGACGTCGGTCATGATCCCGTCGACCGAATCTTCGACGTACTGATCCGTGTCGAAATCCGTGTCCGTATCCGAAGTGTCGGTGTCATCGAAGGATTCTTCCTCCATCGAACTGACCTCCGACTCGTCGAACTCACCGTCGTCGTTCTCATCGACCACCAGAGAATCGACGACGCCGTCACCGTCGGTGTCGACCTCGACGGTATCGATGTCTCCGTCCCCATCGGTGTCGTAGCCGTAGGTATCGGCGACCCCGTCGCCATCGGAATCGAGCACTACCGTGTCGAGCACTCCATCCCCGTCGCTGTCGAGGCCCACGGCATCGACTTGGCCATCGTAGTCCGTGTCCATGCCGACGACGTCGGCGACGCCGTCATGATCGGTGTCGATCACGGCAGTATCGGTCACGCCATCATTGTTCGTGTCGCCGGCGACGGCGTCTATGAGGCCGTCGTCGTTGGTGTCCATTGCGACGGTCTCATCGGTGCCGTCCTCGTCGAGGTCGAGGGCGACGGCGCTGATCGGGGGTTCGGTGGAATCGGTCATGTTGGTCTCCACAGGACATTCTAGCCCCTTCTCTTCGATTTGAGAGGCTTAGCCTGGCTTCAAAGCGAGAAATCGTGGACGTTCATGGATTCAGTTGAACCAGTGTTACAATGGAGCCTGGAGGTTTGTTGTATTTATGAAAGGCTTGCTTGCTCTTGCGGGGATCGTCTCCTGCGGTGTCGCGTTCGCGATCGTGCCCGACGTCGGGAGCGACATCAACTTTATCGGCCTGGTTCGGGACGGCGACAATGATCGCGGCAGCGGAGTTCTCATCACGCCACGCTGCGTACTCACCGCTCGCCACGTGCCCGGCAATCGGTTTCACCTGCCCGGCGGCGAGATGCGGACGGGCGTGCGAATCAACCATCCGCGTGCCGACCTGGCAATCATCAATTTCGACGTCGACTTCGCCAACTTCGTCGAGCCGCTTTACGAGAACAACCTTAACAGGAACGTGACTCTCGCTGGCTTCGGCTTGACTGGCGTCCGGCGCGATAACGGTACCGGGTTCAACCTTACCGCCAACACGTTTGGGACGTTGCGACAAGGCCGGAACCGGCTTGGCCGCCGGGCGGATGTGACCGTGAACGGCGCACGATTCCTAGGTCTTCAATTCGATCTCGATTCCGGCCGAGCCGAAGACCCGCCGGCCCGGCGCGATCGGCTCGGCGACGGGGAGGCTCTCGATGGCGAGGCAGCCATCGCATCGGGTGATTCGGGCGGTGCGGCGCTGATTCGCCAGAACGACCGATGGCGTCTCGTGGGCATCAACTCGTTTCAGGTCGACGAGAACAACAACTACAATCCCGCCGACCCGAGGAATCCGACGATAGCCGAACTGAACAACCTGTTCGACTTCGGAGACACGGCCTGGGTCGTGGACATCGGCGGAGTGCTGCGCGATCCGGACCCGGTAAATCCCATCGTGGATGACTACGGTGCATGGATTCGGGCGAATTGCGCGGTGCCGGAGCCAGGGTCTATGGCAGCGCTCGGCCTGGGTCTGAGCGCGCTCGTCGCTCGCCGGCGTCGACGCCGATGATGTGGAGCGGGGGTTCGGTGCAGCGCCGAACCCCCGCTGGATGTTAGTCGTCGCCGTTCAGGCCGAACTTGGACGACAGAATCGAGTAGTCGCCGATATCGATGGTGTCGTCACCGTCGAGGTCTGCCCCGAGCACGAATCCACCTTCGCCGAGGGAGCGTCCGAACGCGCTGGAGAGAACGCTGAAGTCACCAACGTCGACCGAGTTGTCGCCGTTCACGTCGCCGTTGATCAGCGCGAAGTTCTGGCCGGTCGCGCCGCTCGATGTGATGGTCACCGATGCCCGCTTTTTTCGAAGCCAGTTCAGACCCTTTGCTGTCAGGTCGTACACGCCCGTAGAGGGAATGCCGGCGACGAACGAGTAGTTGCCGTTCGAGGCGAGGTTGAGGGTAACAGTCTGAATCGGCGTCGTCGAACCCACTGCTCGCAGTTCGAAGGTGACCGGCCGGATCGTCACATTGCCCGTAAAGTCACCGAGGGAGACGTTGCCGCTGATAGTGGCCTGGGTGATCCGGAAGTTGACGTTCGAGACGTCGAAGAACACGCCATTGGCGGACTCGACGAAGATCCGGGCGGTGGTCGTGGCGATGTTCGGAAGCACGACATCGTGCGAACCGTCGTTGGGCACGTTCGCTGCGAGGACCGTCGCGGTGTCGGTACCGTAGCTGGTACCGCCGTTGGTCGAGAGCAGGATGTTTACATTCGGTGAGACCGATCCGCCACCGACCGTCCAGGTCACCGTCCGCGTGCTGTTAGCAAACCATTCGACATTCGTGTTCGGCGAAGTCACGACCATGGCCGCGCCCGATACCGTGATCACCGCCGAGTCCTGCTCGACTCCACCTCCGCCGGCCCGGTTGTCGCGGACGGTGCACCGGAACGTCATCGAACGGTTGACGTTCGGGAGGATTTCCCAAGGCGTCGCAGCGCCGGAGAGAATATCGGGCAGGCGCGGGAAGATGCGCTGATTGCTCGTAACCGGAGTGAACGATCGGAAGAGCGGCCGTGTGGTGTTGTTCGTCGTGGGCGAAGCTGTTCCCAGGTTGAACTGCTCCCAGCAGTAGGTGAGCGGGTGTCCATTGGGGTCGGAAGCAGTGGCCCGAAGGCGGAAGGGCGTGCTCTGCGGGATGGTGTAGTCCGCGCCCGCATTGACGGTCGGCGCGCCGTTGCCCGTATTGCTGGAGGTGCCCCCCGAAGCGGCGTTGTTTCGCCAATTGACGATCTCGTCGATACTGCGCGTATGGAAGTAGGCGTCGGAGTTGTTCTGAAGGTTTTCTGCACCACAGATCCCGGCGTAGCCCATTATCGTCGAACCGCTGCCTGGCTCGTAAGCGGAGGTCGCATCCCTGTTTCCGCCCCCGCAAGCGCTGGTCGTGCCGTTGAAGGAGTGGCGGCCGCCATACTGGTGCCCCATCTCGTGGGCGACGTAATCGATATCGAACGGATCGCCGACCGGGCTCGGCAGTCCGGTAACTCCGTACGCCTTCTGGCCGGTGATCCCGACGACCGCGAGGCCGGCCACGCCGCCCCCTCCCGTCGAGAACACGTGCCCGATGTCGTAGTTGGCGTTGCCGACCGTCGAGTCCAGGTTCGATTGGTTCTGGCTGAGCATCGCGCCGCCATTGCCATTGGAAAAGGGGTCTGCCGAGCCGGTTGGCCAGCATTTGAGATATGTGATGTTCATCCGCACCGCAACGTCCTTTTCATACACACCGTTCACCCGATTGACGCTCGTCGTGGCAGCGGCTTCCGCTTGGGTCACGCCACCGAAGTAGCCGGTGTATTCCAAGGTCGTGTTGAGGGCCAAGCGATACGTCTTGAGGGTCGGTCCGGTCGTTTGGATGCCTGGTCCGTCTCCGGGGGTCGGCATGGGCTGCGATGCGGTCGCGCAGAAGAAGTCGCTCCTCGGCGAACGGTTGTCGCGGCGGTAGAAGGCTAGGTAGCGAGTCGTGTCTCCACGCCGCACCGGATCGATGATGAAATCGCCACTGGACGAGTGAACCGATCCATGAAAGCCGTAGGTTCCGAAGTCGATTCGACCGGTCGCCAAGGGATCGTCGATTCCTTGCACGAAGTAGGTGCGAATCGGTATCCGGGCCGCGAGTTCCGGCGAGAGAATCGGCGACTCGACGACCTCGAAACGCTGAGTGCCGCCGTCCGGTGTAGGCAACTCGAGGATCGCCGGGATCGTCAGAGGCAAACCTTCGCGCGGCGCCGAAGCGAGCGTCGCCGCGAGTCGGGCCTTGTCCAGGCGAAAGGCGGCATAACCTGAGAGGTAGGGGAGGGCCGGATAGGCGTCCGCGGTCGTGGGAGGCTTGATCGTAATGGGCTGCCAGGTCGATTGCGCAAGGGCGGCCGTAGCAGTGGTAGTGGCAAACAAAACGGCGGCCAAGCTCCGCCAAGGCATGGTCGTGGGCATGAACGAAATCTCCTTCTCCTATTGGGACGCCAATCGTCGAAGCAAGGTTCATGCCGGTAACGCCTGTCCTCAGTGCCTGAGGGGGAAAGGGAACTCCGCCTCGGGCAAGTCAAGTAGACTCCGTCGCCATGAGCAAGGCTCCGTCCCGTCAATTGCGAAGCGAAGATTTCAAGCGCCTTCCTTGGCGTTCGATCGGTCCGGCGATTATGGGCGGACGCGTTTCAGACCTCTGCTTCGCACCGGGCGACCCGAAGACCTTCTACGTCGCCTACGCGACGGGCGGAATCTGGAAGACGACCAACCTCGGAACGACCTTTTCGCCCATCTTCGATGACCAAGCGACATCATCGATCGGCTCGATACAAGTGGTCGACGCGCCCGCGGAATGGCGAGGCTGGAAGGCCGACGAGAAGAAGGGCAAGTCGAAGAAGGAGCTCTCCGATGCGGGTCGAGGCAAGATCGTGTGGGTGGGCACCGGCGAGGGGAATGGACGCAACTCGTCGAGTTGGGGCCATGGCGCCTATCGCTCTACGGATGCCGGCGAATCTTGGGAGCACCTCGGCCTCGAGGACAGCCACGACATCCCACGCATCGCGGTCGATCCGCGCGATCCGGACGTCTGTTACGTGGCGGCGCTCGGCCACCTGTGGGGCTTCAACAAAACGAGGGGAGTCTATAAGACCACTGACGGCGGCAAGACTTGGAAGCCCGTCCTCCAGATCGACGACCAGACCGGCTGTTGCGACGTGATCATCGACCCGAACGAGCCAGATACGGTCTATGCCGCGATGTATTCGCGCCTTCGAACGCCTTACTCCTTCCGCAGCGGCGGCTCCGAGGGAGGGATCTATCGCTCGAAAGATGGGGGGCAGAAGTGGCAGAAGCTGAGCAAGGGCCTTCCCAAATCGACCGGTCGCATTGGCCTCGATCTCTGCCACAAGAACCCCAAGATCGTCTATGCAGTGATCGAGAGCGAAGAAGGAGGGAGCGCCGATATTCGGGACGACCGAAGCAAGGCCGGTGGAGTGTTTCGTAGCGAGGACGGGGGCGACACTTGGGTACGGCAAAGCGTTCGCTCCCCTCGTGCGTTTTACTTCAGCACGATCCGCGTCGATCCGACCGACGACCAGAAGGTCCACCTCATCGGTTGGGTCCATGAACGCTCCGACGACGGAGGAAAAACTTTCCGAGGTGGTATCGGCGTGAAGATCCACGTCGACTACCATGCCTTGATCATCGATCCGGCCGATCCGAGCCACATGGTCGCGGGAACCGACGGAGGCGTCTACCAGACCTTCGACGACGGCAAGACCTGGACCTTCATTAACACGATGGCCACCGGCCAGTTCTACAACGTGTCGGTGGACGACTCCGATCCTTACCGGGTCATGGGTGGCCTTCAAGACAACGGGACGTGGCTCGGGCCCAGTTCGACCGACCTCGAAAGCGGGACGAGCAGCGACGGAACGACCAACACCGGAATCACCAACGGCGACTGGCGGATCGTGATGTGGGGTGACGGCTTCCATGCCGCCTTCGACCCCACCGACGCGAACACGATCTACGCCGAGTGGCAGGGCGGCAACCTCGTGCGCGTCGACCTCGCCGGACGACAGAAGCGATACATCGCCCCGAAGCCTCGGGAAGGCGCGCCTCGATTCCGCTTCAACTGGAACACGCCGTTCTTTGTCTCGCCCCACAACCCGAAAGTGCTCTACATGGGGGGCAACTACGTCTTCCGACTCGACGACCGAGGCGACAAATGGGAGCGCATCAGCGAAGACCTTACGAAGAACGAGGTCGAGAAGATCGAGACCGTAGGCAGCACAGCGGAAACTCACGCGACGCTCGTGTCGCTCGCCGAGAGCACGCTGACCAAAGGGCTTCTCTGGGCGGGCAGCGACGACGGGCTCATCCACGTCACACGCGATGGCGGGAAGACCTGGAAGAACGTGACGCCCGACGCCGTCGGTGGCTTGTACGTCGCCAAGATCGAGCCCTCTCGGCACGTAGAAGGGCGCGCGTACGCGGCGATCGATGGCCATCGATCGGACAACATGGATCCCCATGTCCTTGTTACCGAGGACTTCGGAAAGACCTGGACGGATATCACGGCCGACCTGCCCCAGGGGTGGAGCGTCAAGTGTGTGCGCGAGGATCATGCCAACCCCGAGGTGCTGTTTTGTGGAACCGAGAGTGCCCTTTACGCAACCTTCGATCGGGGCAAGTCTTGGCATAAGATCAACGGCAAGGCCCTCCCCGCGACTCCGGTCGACGACTTGGTCATCCACGCGCGCGAGCGCGACCTCGTGCTCGGAACTCACGGCAGGTCGATCTGGATTCTGGACGACGCCTCGATGCTCTCGCAGCTGACCCCAGCCGTCCTCGATTCGGATGCCCACCTCTTCGTCCCGATGCCCGCTCGCCCGCGGCGAAAGCTGACCTATGGCGGGCTGTGGACCGACCAACTCTTCCGCGCCCCCAATCGCCCCATGGGCGCGCTCATCAATTACTGGATTAGGGAGTTCGAAGACGAAGAGGTGAAGATCAAGGTCGAAGACGACAAGGGCCTGGAGATCGTCAGCCTCACCGGATCGAACGCGCCGGGGCTGAACCGCGTCGTGTGGGACCTGCAGCCCAGGGAGGAGCTTCGCGTGGCCAACCAAGGCGAGGAGCCCGACCTTCAAATCTTCGTGCGGCCCGGCGAGTACAAGGTGACGCTGACCTACGGCAAGCGGAAATCGACCGCAATGTTGACCGTATTGCCGGAAGGGTAGGCGGCGCCTGCGATCCGACACTCACAATCCGCAAAGTGCGCAGACGCCCGCAATCTGCGCGCTCTAGAATGCCCTCCAAACCCAGTATTTGTGACAGTAGTAGTAGTAGTAGTGTCACGGGGTGAGACTCTTCCTCGCCGTTCTTGCGTTCGGTATCGCGACAACTTCGGCCCGTGGGAACGAAGCCCTGCTTCCTCTGTACAGCGTTGCGTATCTGGACTACGTCGGCACCGAGCCACTCACGAGTGCGGCTGTTTATCCGTCCCAATACGACGCTATCGAGGTGCCGGGCGGCGCACCGGGCGATGCCTGGGTCCGGTCGAGCGGCACTAGGACGTTGCGAATCGCCTTGACGAATCCGACCATCGTGCCTCACGCGGCGACGCTCGTCTTATCGGATTTCCAATACGCCAGCGCGAGCGGCGACTTCGTCCTGACGGTAACGCCGCCCTCTCGAACGCTGGATTTCCCTGCCCTGGGGCAGTCGAACGTCGTCGAGTTCACGATCCAAGGTCTTCCCAACTTCGTCACCTTGGGTGATCTCACGTATGACCTTGCGCGCGCGTCCTCGCACGCGGTTTTGGGCGGCGATCTGGGCACCCGGGTGTGGCTCACGGACTCGACTCGGATCAGCTCGAGCCATGGTCATCAGGCGCCCGTCTGGGCGAACATCCTCGAGGATGCATGCCTCTGGGCGACCGGCCGGACCGGAGCCGCCGACTGCCGGTGGTGGTGCACGTTCAAGCTGTACCATTCCCTCGTGTTCGTGTACGATCCGTACCATGAACCCCAGTACGTTGCGATCGATAATTCGCAAGACCCGCCTCTTAGGTCCTATCGCTTAGTAAAGTTCTTCGGGGATCGCGGCGCACCCCCCTACTCTTGGGTTAACGGCGACTGCCAGGACGTCTCGACGTATCTGCAGATTGCCCTGTCCAGCATCGGCGTGACGATGGAAACCCGTCGCCTCGCCCCGAGCTGGTCACTCGGCTGTCTGAAGAATAACCATTGCCCGATCGGCAGCGATTCGACGATGATCGAGAACTACAGTCCCTACAGTTTCAACTTCCACCAGACGTGTTTCGTCTCGGCTACCGGACCGGTGTACGATGCCGCGATCGCCCAGTGGCGTGACCTGACGAGTTCATCGTATCAGAATCCACCGATGAACTGGTCTTGGCCAGGATATTGGCAGGTGGACCATCGCCCAACGCTCGACGAGTTCGGCAGCGGGTTTTGGGGCCTTACTCGGAGTCGTGCGGCTCCGCCCGTTCCGCCGGAAGGGGAGGACGTGCCCGTTTACGATCCAGAACTCGTGACCCTATCAGGATTGGTGCATGACGAATGATAACGTATCTTATCTTCTTAGCGTTTACGGATTCCATCTACTATACGAAGGAGGGACGCGAGGCTGTAAAGGATTGCCGAGGTTGGCGTTTGGAGATGAGTGCTCGTAGCGAATCCGTCTATCGTAAAGAATCTGGCAGGAGCTCGCTCACTGTGTTCGCATATTTATGCCCTAGGCAAGGTGAGGATCTCGAACAGGCATGGGTACGCCAGACCACCACGAATGCGATCTCCATACGCCCCAGTGTGCCCTTCTCGGGCCTTCCGTTGGGGACGCACCTGCGTCGGTACGAGTCAGCGGCTTCGGTCTCGTTGCGCGTGAGGAACGGGGACACGTTCAGCTTCGTGAGGATGGACCGTCGCGGGACCGGGCCCAAAGGCAACGTTACCTGGCACGCTTCCGATCGGGACGGAGACCGGATCGACATCGAGGGGATTTCCAGGCGGCTGATTGCCCTGGTCGAAGGACGCTGGTCGACCGACGCGGGAGAAGTGACGTTCAACGGCGTGCGGCTCACGACGAGGCGAGGTAGGGGAGGTCAGCAGTTCGTCGACCTCTCGCGCTGGGCCCAAGCGGTCGGCGTTACGGTGAACTGGAACCGACGTCTCGGCACCGCTTCGTTCACTTACGGCGACCGTCCGTACGTCGTCGCCCTAGGGGCACGCTCCATCAAGGTGGGCAACACCTGGCGCGAGATCGGCGACACCATCATGATGCGGGACGACGAATGGTACGTGCCGGTCCGGGAACTCGGCGGAAACTAGCCCACGGTAAAGGATGGGCACGCAGGAATCCTCGGGGCTTTGAACGAGCCTGCGCCCGCCGCCGGCCGCCGATCAAGCCAAGAAACCGTGTATGCTATAGGGCAATACCGTATTTTTGTTTGGAGAGGTATCGAATCACATGCGTTACGTCTTGGCGTTTGCGTTGGTCCTCGGGGCCACCCTTGCCTCGGCCCAGTTGCTCACGAAGGCCGGCTTCGAGGAGAGCGAGGAATACGAAACGGGCGCCCTGCAGGGGCAGACCGACTGGCCTTGGATCGATGATTCGTTTATCGGCGCATACGAGGTGCAGCGCGATGTCGTTCACATGGGCCGCCAGGCCGTGGGGATCAATACGGCTTCGATCGGCACGACGCGGGCTTGGCGCAGCCTGGCGAGTGCCTCCTACAACGCGGGCAGCTGGATCATCGTCGCCTCGGTCGACGCGTACGTCGCCCCCGACCCGCTCGGACGCCCTTTGTCGTACGCTGGGCTCGACGCCTATCAGTCTCGGCCTTTCGATCGTATCGGCGCCATCCGATATCGCCCGAATTCGGGTACGTCGATCGGACGCGTCGAGATGCTCGTGAACAACCAAATGTACATCTGGCCGGTCGCGATTCCCGAGCAGCCCGCGTGGTACCACATGGTCCTCCTGATCAACCTCGATACGGGCCAATTCGCAGGGAACCTCAACGGATTCGACGTGTTCGTTCAGGCGCCGTTGCTTATCGGGCCGTCGTGGGTGCCAGAGCAGAGCCGCCTTTGGAACGTGGACCTCTATACGGCGGCCACCGGATACAACTGGGTCTACTACGACAACTTCCGCTTGGAAGCACTCCCGGCCGGCACGATCCGCGGTCAAGTGAGCCTTCAGGACTGGGATAAGCCCCTGGCTGGTGTACCGATTGTCGCCGAAATCCGCGAGGGTTTCGTCACCCGCCAGGTCTCCCAGGTCACGCTCGACGAGGATGGGTACTTTTACGTCTCCACCCCCTTGCGAGGCCAGTACGAACTCTTCATCAAGGGGTCGCATTGGCTCAACCGAAGGGGAGAGCGGCCGGTTCGAATCACCGACTTCGGCGCCCACTACATGAAGTACTCGCTGGTCAACGGGGACTGCAACGACGACAACGTCATCGACATCGGCGACTTCGGGATGCTGTCGATCGCCTTCGGCAGCGACCGCGGCGATGCGAACTTCCTCGACGGCGCAGACCTGAACGGCGACGACAGCGTCGACGTCGGCGACTACAGCATCCTCTCGCAGAACTTCGATCGCGAGGGTGACTAGCGGCCGATCGGCGGTAGTATCCGCCCATGAACAAGGTCGTGCCCTGCCTCTGGTTCGACGGGCAAGCCGAAGAGGCGGCGGCATTCTACTCCTCGCTCTTGCCCAACTCGCGGATAGATCGCGTGTTCCTTTCGCCGACCGATACTCCCAGCGGACCCGCCGGGTCCGTGCTGACGGTCGAGTTTACGCTTGCCGGAAATCCGTACCTGGCTCTCAACGGGGGACCGGCGTTCACGTTCACCGAAGCGGTGTCCTTTCAGATCATGTGCGACGACCAACCAGAGGTCGACCGGCTCTGGGCGGCACTGACGGAGGGTGGCGGCGAGGTGGCCTGCGGTTGGCTTAAAGACCGATTCGGGCTCTCGTGGCAGATCGTACCGCGGCGGCTGATGGAACTCCTGGCCGATCCTGATCAGGGGCGGGCCAAGCGGGCCATGGAGGCGATGATGACGATGGTCAAGCTCGATATCGCCGCCATCGACCGGGCCGCCGACGGTGCGGTCTAGCCCATAAACTCGGAAAGGAGGAGGTGGAAGTGGTGGGTCCCTGGCTCGCGCTTGGGTGAGAAGCGGCCGCGGTCGTAGAACCGCGAATGAAGACCTCGCTGGACCGACTCCACCACCGCTTCGTCCTCTCGCTCGACTCGGTCGAGGGCCGACCCGGCACCACGATCGAGCTTCGAAGCGTCCCACACATAAGGCAAAAAGGAAACCTTGGTTAGGTTGTGGGCGAGAGGGCGCACGACGTTGATCGAGAGCCCCCACGGGTAGAAATTAAACATGAGGTTAGGGAAGATCCAGAAGTAGTAGGCGGAGATAGCCTTTCCGGCGTCGGGTGAAGCCACCGGCAGATCGAAGACGTCTTCGGCGCCCTTCGCGACCGCCAATTGCAGATTCAGATAGCGAAAACGCTCGACGGCGTAGTTTTCGTAGTCGATCACCGCGTTGAGGTCCGCATGGATGAACGGGATGTGAAACCCCTCGAGGTAGTTGTCCACGTAGAGCGCCCAGTTCGCACGAATCATGTAGTCCCGAGCCAGCTCAGGAGCGAAGGTGAAGAGATGAAGAGAGAGCCATCCGACCCGCTCGATCATCGGCGCGAGCCACTCGTCGAGCGGGCAGACCGGATCGAGCGAGCCGAAGAGGAAGGGTCCCCAGCGCCCCAGCGCGATGCCCGGCAGATCGTCTGTTGGACTCGGAAAGCCGTCGGCGCCTTCGAACTCCGGCATGCTCACGAACTTGCCATCCAGTCCGAAGCGCTTGCCGTGGTATCGGCACCGGAGGAATCGCTCGTTGCCGGCCCCCTCGCACACGAGGTTTCCGCGGTGGGTGCAGACGTTCGACACGAGGTGAACCTCGTCTGCCATGTCGCGAGTCAGCAGGACCGGCTCGTCGAGGCAGCCCTCGAGCATCGTCGTCGGGAAGACCTGCCCGGGGACCTTGACGACGCCTTCATCGGCAAGAAACTGCCAGCTTCGAGCGAAGATCGCCGATTTGCTCCGCTCGTACGCTTCGGGATCGGTGTAGAAGCGCTTAGAGATCGTCTCCGCGCGGCTGATGTCGGCTTCAACAGGAAACTCGGGCATCCCGGGAGTCTACCGAGAGCGTCGACGACTCCGCGCCAAAGCCGCGAACCCGATACCGAGGGCGACAAGGGATCCGGGCTCGGGAAGTGCTTCCAGCCGGTAGTACACATTCGCCTTGGGGTTGCCGCCAAAGTCGAAGCGGCTCCCGGCTGGGTTGTTGAGGCCGAAGTAGGAGCCGGGCGCCGTCGTCAGGAACATCGTGTCGGCGCTCGATCCAACAGTCGGCGGATTGAACAGCGCGACGCCGAGGTCGTTGAGGTCGGAGGGTGAGGCCCCGGTGGTGTTGGCGTTGTTGTCGAAGGTCGTACCGAACCACATCGTGCCACTGGGCATGTTCATCGTGCCGGGCATCAGGTCGAAGAAGTACAGGCTGATGCCGACGGGGAACGGCATCGCGAAGAAGGTGAAGCCTACCGCTGCCGGATCGGAGTAGTAGGTCCCCGGGTCACCCCCTGTGCCGTCGGCTTTCCACCAGCGCAGACGAACTCGTGCCGTGATCGTCGCCATGCCCTGGTTGGCCACGCTGAAGTACATCCGGGTGACCTCTTGGCCGGCGTATCCGGCCGATGGCGTGATGTCGTCCATCACGACGCGGGTGATGGGCGCCGTCCCGGACGTCGCGCCGCCGCCGGCAAAGGCCTGACCGCTGCTGGTCGAGATGTTGCTGTACGGCGTCCCGATCGACGGTTCGAAACTGCTGTAGGGACTGCCAAGGTCGTAGCGAGCCACCAGAGTGGCCGACTCGACAAGGTGTTCGGTCTGCGCCCAAGCGCGCGCCACCGCGCCAAGCGCGCCGCAGGCGAAAACGAAGTACTTCATGCTCTCTTTCCCGGCTACCAATAATTGTCGGCCCAATCGCCTCAGCAGGCGAGGGCGTCACGATCGAGCGAGTAAGGCCAAGGCCCTCCTCTTACCGTCATGGTAACCTAACGCGCGGCTAACGCTAGTTTTTCTGGGTTAAACCTAGATGAAATACGTGCCGCTGGTCGCCTAGACGGATCCCACGGGGTGGAACTCGGCCGCCGCGTCGTGGAGGGCTAACTGCGCCTTGAGCATCTCCGCCTTCTTGCGGGGGATACCGGTGAGCAGTGTAACGGGAAGTTCCTCCAGCATCTGCTTAACCTGGTTTCGGTTCAGCGCGAGCATGTGCTGAAGCGTGTTGATGACTTCTTCGGTCTTGTGGCCGTAGGAGATCAGCACCAGTTCGTAGGTTTGGTCGTCGTCCTTATGGGTGTAGGCCTGGAAGAACTTCTTCGTTTCTGCGCCTTCGACGGTCGAGATCGGAATCTCACGATCGCAGCTTTCGCAGATGAGACCCACGCTGGTCTCGTTGTAGTAGTTCAGGTGGTTGCAGAAGCCGCAGCGGACCTGGAAGACGGGCAACACCGTGCCGCCGCGCACCGGGATCATGCGATGGCACGAGATACAGGAGAAATCGGACTCGGGCTGCTCGGTCAGCGCGTTCGATGCGGAGCAATAGGGACAGGAGATTTTGTAGGAGGTGACCTTCCGGACCCGGGTGGCGCAGTAGATGCCGTAGGCGATCGCCGCTGCACCCCCGATCGCCAGCAGCCACCCTAGATAGAGCAGCATCCCCTGGTAGTAGATCATCAAGGCCCCGAGGGCGACCGCGAACAATCCGCTTAGCCCGAACGAGAGAGCTCGCTCGGAGTGGATCTCGACAACGTCCGAACTGCGCTGGGGTGACATCGTGTCGTACTCCTTATCCCTATTCTACAGAACGGCGGAGCATGCCGATGTTCGTCGCCGGTGGCGAAAGTCGCAAAAAGAATCTTGCGCCGGCTATCTTGGGTCGGTTCTAGGCAGTCTCGAAGTCATCGTTCGGCGTGCCGCCCTTTCGCTTCGTCTTCGCCGCCTGGGTCTTGGGGCGAGCCTTGGCCTTGGCGCTCTTCTTGGCGGTCTTGGCTTCTTCGACTTGGCGCGGGCCGGCTTCCGTCTCCGCCTGCGATGCCGAGGCGGACGGTGTTTCGGCCTTGGGTTCCTCGGCCGCTGTTTTCTCGGCCTTCGTCGCGGGCTTGGCCTGCGCGGTGGTCTCGCTCTTGGGCTTCGCCTCATCGGCGGCTTCTTGAAGCTTTTCGCCGATCTTGCTCAGGCCACGACCGATCGCCTTGGCGAGCGGCTTGGCTGCCGAGATCACGATGGGAACCGCAGCGGCGGCCAGCACGATCAGCCCCGCTCGGCCAGGAATAGGTCCTCTGCTCATACTTTCACCTTACACGCTTTTCTGTGGTCTCGTTGCATCGTTTTCACCATTTGGATAGTCTCATGCCGCGGCGGCGACGGGAGCCGGGCCAAGCATGATGCCCAGTTGCGCCTTGGCGGAAAGGTCGAAGACCACCTCCGTCCACTCGGTGCCGAAGCGATGCTGAGCCCGGGTCTTCAGGGCCTTTCCATCAGCGTGGACTGCCACCGGCGGCCCAGAAACCAACAGCGTCAGTCCTTCGAGCGCTTCGTTGCCGATCAGGTTGAAGCCACTCGCGACGCCCTCACGCCAAGGCCGGATTCGCAGGCTACGCCGGACTCGCTCGAAGCGAGCGATCTCGCCCGGCAGCATGGATTCTAGGTGGGCTTGTTTGGCGATCGCGATCGTCCTCCGCAAGGCAAGGGAGACCCGTGAATCTTGCGCCGCCGGCGAGGCCACGACTGTCTGCAGGCAGCCATTTCGAGCGGCGGTTTGGAGCATGATCGCCTCGACCGCCGGCTCGTCGACGATGTGGCCGGGCATGTAGATCTGATAAGGAATCTCGAGGATCCTTCGTGCCTCGCCGTCCGCTCGAAGCGGATGGAAGGGATGGCAAGTGCCGAAGCAAAAGCCGCTCGTGCCGGGCTGCCTTCCGCCCTTGCACAGCGAGACCCTGCTCCCGGTGGCTTCGGCAATCTCGTAGAAGCGGTCCAGCCGGAACCACGCGCCATCCGGCATCCGAATCGAAGAAAGGACCGGTCCCGATACGACACGGCTCATCGCGACGTGCTGAACCTTCAGTTTCTCTTCGCAGGGGCTGCCGTCTTCATTGGGAGCGAAGAGGATGCCGACCTCGTGCTCCCACTTCCGGATCGATCGATACACGTCGAGCGGATAGCCTGGCTGACCGACGAGCCATGCTGCCGATCCTCCCCCCATCGCAAGCACGTTGTGAAGGGACATGACATTCGCTGGATTGAACTCCTCGCAGTCGATGCTGATGCACGCGGCGCCCTCCGCCGCATTCGGCCACGGCCAGAACATGGCGACCCGTCGTCCGGTCGTTTCGGCCGCCTCGATTACGAGGCGGATCCAGACCTCTCGCAAGATGTCTGCGTGGGGTGAGGTGAAAATTGGATGGGCGGATTCGCCCGGCTGCGAACGGTCGTCGGCGAAGTCGAGCACGATGCCGTCTTCGGCGCGCAGGCGATGGTCGTTCAGGGTGGCCGAGCCGTCGTTGGGGCCGATCCCGTCGGACTCCACCGAACGCCCCATTTGAACGAAGCTCATCGTCTGCCCGAGATGAACGGCAAGAAACAGGGCCGCTCCCTTGCCCATGCGGCGGCGCGAAGCGGCAAGCGTACCGCTTGCGGTTTGGGCGACCGGCTTGGCGTCGGTGGGCCGGGCGTAGACCCCGCCGAACGCGCGTACCGGCCCCGCCTGCCCGGGCCACGATCGGTCACTGGCGACGACCGGAAACACGAGTTCGCGAGACGGGCTCCGATCGGGAACGAGAGACACCCCGAGGTCGGCGTCGAGTCCCCACGTGGATCCGCAGCAGACGAGGCCTCCGCCTAGCCTGAGCCAGCTGTGCACGGACTGGCGCTGAGTTGCCGAGAGGTCTCCTGAGCCACAAAGGAGGAGCACGTCGACTTCGTTCAGCCTTTCGAGAGCCCCGAAGTCGAGACGGTCGAACGGAATTCCCGCGTGCTCGAGGGCTTCACGGAAGTACGGCGCATGCGGGTCCTCCGACGCCAGGAGAAGACCGATTCGGGCAAATTCGTGTTCATGCATGGCGACTCGTCTCGAATTATCGGCAGATCACATGCGGCATCGGAGGCGCCGGCAAGGCCGTAGAATAGGGCATGCCAGGGCCGGGTGAGCGCATTTACGGGGTGGAGACAGAGTTCGGATGCCTCGTGGCCGACCCCTCGCTTGGAGACCCGGAGGCGATCGTCGAGGCGATCAAGGATTATCTCTTTTACGAGCTCAAGATCGGGGCGATCGACATCCACGCGCGGGACGACGTCTTCGAGCCGGCCAAGAGCGGCGGCTTCCTCATCAACGGCGCAAGGCTCTACATCGATGCCGTCGGCTCTCACCTCGAGTACGCCACTGCCGAGTGCCGCCTGCTCAGGGATCTCGTCGCCAACGACCGAGCCGGTCAGCGGTGGATAGTGCGGGCGATCCGCGAACTGGGGCTCTCCGATGTGGTGAGCGTCTACAACAACAGCGTCGACCACTTCGCGGGCCACACGTTCGGCTGCCATGAGAACTACCTCGTAAGGATGGAGGAGGACTTCTTCTCGCACCACGCTTCGCTCCTCTACCCGTTCCTCGTGACACGGCAAATCTTTGCCGGCGTCGGACGAGTCGGGGGCCACTTGCTGGCCAACCCCGGCGCTCGGCCCGACCATCGGGATGTCATCGATCATCCGATCGACTATGTTTGGGTCAGCCAGATTTACTCCGTACTTCCGGATTCACGCGTCCACTTCCAGCTCAGTCAGCGGGCCGACCACATCCTCAAGACCGTGGCGAGCCGGGTGCGCTTCAATCGAGCGATTATCAACCCGAAGTGGGAGCATTACTACTCGCATGACGGGATGCAGCGATTGCATCTCCTCTATGGCGAATCGAATCAGAACGAGTTCGCCTATGCCTTGAAGGTCGGTACGACCTCCCTGGTCCTAAGGGCGATCGAGGACCGACGCGTGCCCGAGGATCTCGTTCTCGCCGCTCCGCTCACCGCGCTGCGCGAGGTGAGCCGCGATCCGACCCACGCTTGGGAAGTAGCCTTGACGAACGGCAGCCGTATTCGAGCGACCGATCTCCAGCGACGGTATCTCGAACTGGCCGAAGCCTATCGGGGCACCGACGAGCAGACCGATTGGACACTCGACGTCTGGGCCGAGATCCTCGACGCGCTCGACCTCGATCCCCTCGCTCTGGATGACCGGCTCGACTGGGTCGCCAAGTACAAGATCGTCGAGACCTATCGCAACGAAGAGGACCTTTCATGGGATGACGACTCGCTTCACTCGATCGACCTTGAGTACCACAACATCGATCCGGACAAGAGCCTCTTCTACGCTTGGCAGGAGATGGGAAACACGCGGCGATTCGTCGACGAAATCGACGTTGTGGAAGCCATGACCGATTCGCCGGCCAACACGCGGGCCAAGGGGCGAGCCGAGCGAGTGCGAGAACTGCTCGAACGGCGGGTCCCGCGCTTTTACTTCTTCGATTGGAACGGGTGCGCGCTGGACAGGCACTCGTATATCGAAATGCCCGACCCCTTCGAGACCTACTCAGGAACGGAGTGACGGCTGGGACCGCGGGGTGACTGCTCCCCCCATCGCCTGGCGATAGACGTCCAGAACGAGATCGGCCATCTCCGCGCGTGTGTAACTGCGGACGGCGATGCGCGCCGCCGAGGAGAAGCTCGCGTACCGTTGTTCGTCGCCGACGAGCCGCAGGATTGCTTCGCTCATCGCTTCGGGGTCGTTACGGACGAGGAAGCCGGTCTCGTCATCCCGCACCGAAGCTCCCGCGCCGCCGCCCTGAACGACGACCGCTGGCAAGCCGTACACCATCGCCTCGCTGACGACGAGGCCCTGGGTTTCGGTCATCGACGCAAAGACGAACAGGTCGGCCATCGCGTAGAACGGGTCCACTTCCTCGCGCGGGACGAACCCTACGAAGCGAACGCGGTCGCCGATGCCGAGGGCTCGCGAATGCTCCACGCAAGCCTGCCGGTACGGGCCATCGCCGACGAGCCACAGCCGGATGTCGGGATCGGCTCGCATCGCTTGGGCGCATGCTTCGAAGAGCGTCGCCAGGTTCTTCTCTCGCGCGATCCTCCCGACATAGAGGAGGACTTTGTGCTCCGGCGCGACCCCCAAACGCTGCCGCACCTCCGACCGGTCGATGGGCCGGATCTGCGCGTTGGCAGTCGGCACGACGGTGATCGGAGTGTTTACCGAGTGCCGGCGCAGCCACTTTAGCGCTGCGTTGCTCGGGGTGATGACGTGGTCGACGCCATTGTAATAAAAATTCGTGTGCTTGGCGATCTTGTACCGTACGTACCGCTTCGGAAAGAAGGGGATGTAATGCGCGTACTTGTCATACAAGGTGTGGTAGGTCGAGACGATCGGGATGTCGTGCGACTGTGCCCACCGCAGCCCGACGAACCCAATGGTGAACGGGGTGTGGGTGTGGACGATGTCGAATTCGTGCCGTCGGAACTGCCGCAGCATCGGATAGAACGGTGGAATGGCGAGCGGGTAGTCCTTGGTCCAGGGCGTCTCGATTGCGAAGAAGCGATGGGTGTTCGGATCGGGGTCGCGATGGCGGAAGTGCGCGGCGGTGAAGAGATGAACCCCATGCCCGCGGTTACGGAGTTCCTGGACGAGCGCGTCGATGCTCACGCTGACCCCATTGAGGATCGGCAGCGCACTATCGGTGAAGACCGCGATTCTCAGCGGCGTCATCACCTGCGAGCCTACCCGCAGAAAGGGGAAGTGGGAAGCGGCACATTCGCGCTTAACGGGGAGACTGCCGGCGAAGTTTCCTATCTTGTGTGATTTGGGTCACTGATTCCGTATGCGGACGCCTGTACAATTGGAGAATGGTGCTCGCGCAGACGCTCCTTTGCTTTGCTTTGCTCGGTCAGCCTGCTCCCTTGCCCCCGCTCGTCGGCACGCTGTCGGTCACCGAGGGGAAGGTGCGGTTCGAGCGAAAGAGCCGCGATCCGGAATGGGCGGAGAAGTACGTGCGCTTGCGGGTCGGGGACAAACTGACGATCGTCGAGAAGCCGCGGGCGACGGTGACGCTGGATGCCACGCGGGAGGTTTGGCGCTTGCCGGAGACCGGCGCATGGGAGGTCCAGCCTCGCGGGCTGAAGGTTCTCGGCGGGGGATCGCCCGTCTTGCTGCGACGAGGCACGACACGACAGCAACCTTCCGGCAAACCTCCCAAGCCGCTCGCGGGGATCATCCGGGGGGACGGGTCGAGCCTCGAGCCCTTCGGCGCCGTGCTCTCCGCGCCCCTCGAAATCACCTGGACCCGCGCGCCCAGTTCGACCAAGACGACTCTCGAGGTGCTGGATTCGGCCGGGAAGAAGATTTGGAGCAAAGCCGCCACGGGCACGAAACTCGCCTTGCCCGCGAGCGTGGCGAAACCGGGGGTGTGGCTGCAGGTTCGAGTGACCCAGTCGGGCGGCGGCGTGTCGGCATCGACGAGCACGTGGGTCCGGTTGCTGCCGGTCGCCGAGCGGCAGCCCATGGAGGGGGAGGAGAAGGCCCTGCGCTCGGCTCTGGCGGATGAGCCGGTCGCGTTAGGACTGGCCCTGGGCGATTTGTGGGCGTCGGTCGGCCTGGTTTCGCGCTTGCCAAAGGCTCTGGAACTGGCCTTCCCTGCGTTCATCGCGCGACCGAAGCCGGAGTCGGAAGTGGTGAGGGCCTGGCATTGGAAGCACGGGGAATGGCTCGAGACGGCCGGGTTTGGCCGGCTGGCGCGTGCGGAGTACGAGCGCGCATGGAAGGCGGGCGAGCGGGCGGCGGAGCTGAAGTCGTCGGTCGAGCGTCTGGGGGGCAAGCCGGAGATCGAGGAGTGGGAGCAGTTGGCGGCGGAGCGGGACCGGTTGATGGGGGAGCGGAAGTACGCCGAGGCGCTTCCGGTTGCGCAGAGTGGTTGAGGCCCTGCGAAGATGGAGTCAGGAGCCAATTGAGCTTGCTCATGCACTGAACATCCTTGCCCGGGCGGCAGCTCTGTCGGGAAGCCTAACTAGGGCCGAGACCGCATGGACCGATGCGCTAGCGGCTGCGCCGAGCAAGCTAGATGCTGCACGCTGCCTCTTTAACCTCGGTAACGTCGCCAGAGAACGCAACGATCTTTCCGTAGCCTACCAAAGGTACGAGGCCTCTCTTGCGATACATGAAGCTGTGTTGCCCGATACTCTGGAAGCGGCGGATGTCATGAACAATCTCGGGGGCATTGCAAGCCGACTCGACAGGCTCGGAGAAGCCACGAACTGGCACGAGAGGGCCCTGTCGATACGAGAAAGATTAGCGCCAGACTCTTTGGCCATGGCGATGAGCTTGAACAACTTGGGAACGGTCGCACAACTCCGTGGTAATTATCTCGAAGCCAAACGACGACACGAGGCGGCTCTGATGATCCAAGAACAGATACAGCCCAAATCGCTGGACGTAGCTAGAAGCTTGAACAACCTTGGGATCGCAGCTATGGAACTCATGGAGTTGGGTGAAGCCCGGCGCAGACATGAGGCTGCCCTTGCCCTGTACCAGGAGCTCGACCCGGACTCCCTGGCAGTAGCAAGGAGCTTGAACAATCTCGGAAACGTCGCCGAGCAGGCCCAGGATCTTCTGGATGCTCAGCGCCGATACCATGCTGCCCTCGCCATTCGAAAGAGGCTCGTTCCCCGGTCCTTGGAAGTGGCTAGCTGTTTGATTAATCTTGGAAACACTGCGTTCAAGAAGAGGGACCTAGGGCCAGCCCAGGAGTACTTCAATGAGGCCCACTCAATTCTCCAAGTGTTGCCATTCCATGTCATTGAAACGCACCGTTGCTTGACGGGCCTTGGGAATGTGACGCTTGACAGAGGCGACTTGGATGTGGCCCAGGAGTGGCACCGGAAAGCACTCGCGATTGCGGAGAAGCATCTGCCTGGTTCTCAGTATGTGGCTGTGAGCCTGAACAACCTTGGGCGCGTCGCAAGGACTCAAGGCGATCTCGACGAAGCTCAGATGCGTTACGAGGCAGTCTTGGCGCTTGATCAGATTTCTCATACTAATTCATTTGATTCGGCGAAGACCCTTGCGAACCTCGGCGTTGTGGCGAAACGAAGAGGCGACCTAGCAATGGCTCAGCGCAGATTTGAAGAGGCGCTGGCCATCTTCGAGATCGTCGACCCTACGTCTCTGGAAGTGGCCGTCAGCCTGAGCAACCTTGGGACGGTGGACCAACTCCAGGGCAACTTCACAGAAGCCCAGCGGCGATTCGAGGCCGCCCTCGTTCTCCAAGAGCGTGTAGCTCGGGAATCACCGGAAGTGGTCGCGAGCTTCACTAACCTCGGTACTGTCGCACGACTCCGAGGCAACCTCACAGAAGCCCAGACGCGATTCGAGGTCGCCCGCGCCCTCCAAGAGCGTTTAGGTCCAACGTCTTTAGCTATGGCGGCGATCATGACGAACCTCGGAAATGTTGCCTCTGATCAGGGAGATCTCGTGAGGGCTCAGCGCTGGCACGAGGCCGCACTCATTATCGCTGAAAAACTTGCACCTCGTTCGGACGAATTTGCAGCGAATCTTAGCAACCTTTGGATCATCGCGGCTGAACGTAACGACCAAGCTGAGTTGAGAGTGTTAAGCGCAAAACGGTTGGAGTTGTCCTCTGATCTCCTTACGGGCCAGGGCACCTCTCGCGCCTCGGATCTGGGTCCAATCGGCACCGAAGCATCAAACGCTATCAAGACCGTCGGTGCACTAGACTCTCCGCAGTCCTTCTACCCCTGGCTCCCCACCCTCCGCGCGGCTGGCCTCACCCTCCAGACTCGGGCCAAGATCAGCGAACTAGCGGCAGGAACCGACGAAGAGGTCCGGAAGGCGCGCAGCGCGGTCCAGATCGCGACTAAGCAGGAGACCGCCTGGATCACCAACCCGCGCCCCAAGGACATGGACGAGAAGGCGTGGGACGACGAACTCCTCGACCGTCGAGCCAAGCGCCAATCCGCCGAACTCAAGCTCGCGACTCTCCTCAAAGATAAGGACCCTCGCCTCACCACCGACCTCAAGATCGAGCAAGCGGACGTGCAGAAGGCGATCCCGGAAGGCGCGCTCCTCATCGAGTACCTCCGTGTTGCCACGTGGGACGACAAGGCCAAGAAGCCTGGCCCCAATGCATACGCGGCATTCGTCGTGCCGCCCAAAGGCGACGTGAGATACGTCCGCCTCGCCCCCGCCGAGGAGATCGACAAGTTGGTCGAGGCGTGGCAAGAGCAAATGGCCAATGCGACGCCGTCCGGAGCAGGCGCGATGGAAGCTGATCTCGCCGCCACCGAGAAGGAACTGAGGAAGATCGGGCGAGCGCTCCACGACAAGCTGATCAAGCCGCTGGGCAAGCTCCCCGCGAACCTCCTCATCGCCCCCGACGACCGGCTCCACGCCCTGCCGTTCGCCGCGCTGGTGGATGGCAAAGGCAAGTACCTGATCGAGACCATCACCCTCAGCCTCGTCGGCTCGGGGCGCGACCTCGTCGAGAAGCCGATTGCCGCCGAGCCGGGACCAGCCGTGGTCATCGCGGGGCCCGACTTCGGGGCGGAGGTCGAGGCGGTCGAGAATGCGAACAAGCAAGCCCAAGTGATACGCGCGCCCAACGCCAAAGGCGAGTGGGACCCGCTCCCCAGCGCGGGCCCGGAGGGAGAGGCGATCGCCAAGCTGCTCGGCACCGAACCCATTACCGGCACCCGGGCAACAGAAGAAATGCTGCTGGGATTGCAGCGCCCCCGGGTCCTTCACATCGCCACCCACGGCTTCTTTTTCCCGCCGACCATTGAGCGCAAGGACCGGGAGGAGTTCCTGATGAGCGACCTCACTGGGCGCGGCATGCGCGTGGCCGACAACCCGATGCTCCGCTCGGGCCTCATCCTCGCGGGTGCGAACAAAGACGAGGAGCTCCGCAAAGCGGGCCTGGCCGACGGCTGGGCGACCGCGCTGGAGATTTCGCTGATGGACCTGCGCGGCACCGAACTCGTCGTGCTCAGCGCGTGCGACACGGCCCGCGGCGACACCAAAGGCGCGGAGGGCGTCTTCGGACTCCAGCGCGCCCTGCGCTTCGCCGGCGCCCAGACCCTCGTCATGAGCCTTTTCAAGGTCCCCGACGCTGCGACCCGCGCCCTGATGGAGTCCTTCTACCGCGCGTGGAGTCCTGGCGCTCCCGCGGGAACCAAGCTCACCGCCCTGCGCGCGGCGCAACTCGCGATGCTCAAGGACAAAGGGACCCGGCACCCCCGCAACTGGGCCGGTTTCGTGCTCATGGGAGAGAGATAGGCCGCATGAGGGCGCGCGTCATCGCTGTCCTTGCGCTCGCCCTCTTCGGCGCAGCCACGCCATGGATTCCGCTCATCGGCGACTGGGAGGAGCGAACCACCGATGCGCGTTTCCAGTTACGGGGTCCTCTGCCGGAAGGGAAGCGGGTCGTCGTCGTTGCGGTGGACGACGCCACGGAAGGAGCGTGGCGCGGAATCCCGAAGGCCATGTGGTCGGGGGAACTCGCGAAAGTGGTCACGAAGCTCGACGAAGCGGGCGCGAGCCTCATCGCCCTCGATTTCGTTGTCGCAGCCGATCCTGATCAGTACCTTTCCTCCAAAGGGATCGACGAGACCCCGAACTCCGACTTGGATCGGGCGATCGTCGAGAGTCAGGGCCGGACGCTCTTGGGAACTTCGCGGCAGGGAGATGTCGCTCCACCCTTGGACGACCCTACTCGCCTGGTATCGGTGAACCGAAGCACCGCAGAGTCGGGCGTCGTTCGGCTCGTACCTCGTTTCGACCCCTCGTTTCCGACCCCGCTCATCGGGATCGCAGCGGCCCTGGCGGGCGAGGTGGGAGGGCGTGCCGATCCGATCGAGATCAACTACTCGGGGCGCCCACCGACGATCGTGTCGGTGCGAGACCTTCTCGATGGGCGATTCGATCCGGCTCTCCTGCGTGGCGCCCATGTGATCGTGGGGGAGACCTATGCGGGTAGCGCCGATCTCCACCAAACTCCCTTCGCGGATCAGGTCTCCGGCGTCGTGATCCACTCTGAAGCCGCCCGGACACTGCTCGATGGCAACGAACTCCGCATCATGCCGCCCTGGGTTGTTTCGATCCTCACTGCCATAGTCACGCTCCTCTTCGGCTTCGCGGCGACAAAACTCTGGGTCGGCCGCTTTTACCTGCTCGCGGTGGCTTTTATATTGGTGTGGGCGACCGCCTGTTACCTCGCGTTTGTTCGGATCCATGCCGTTTGGCCTCTGGTGTCTGTCTCCTTGATGGTCCTCGCCCTCGTACCCGGCACGGTGTATGCCGTGCGCGCCCTCGAAGAACACCGCAAGCGGCTCAAGGCGCGTGCCCAGTGGGGACAGATGATCGGGGAGTCGTCGCTCCTTCGGCTGGAGGCGAATCGCGAGGCCGGTTTGGGCGCGTGGGGGGACTTCGACTGCTGTTTGCTCTCCCTCGATATCGCCGACTTCACCAGCCTCTCGAAGCAATACGGCAAGGCCAGGGCCGAACTCGTGTCTGATCTCAACAAACTCTTCCCCGTGGTGGTCGATGTAATCGAACGAAGTGGGGGCGAAGTTCTGAACTTCATGGGCGATGGTCTGGCCGCGAAGTGGGAGATCGAGGGCAGCGATGCTGTGCCGAACCGGGCAAAGGTTCTCGCAGCCGCGATGGAGGTCCTTCGCGCGGTAGATGGGCTTGATGCAACCCGGGCCTTCGGCGCTGCGCGCTGGGATGTGCGCATCGGCCTCGCCTCCGGCGAGGCTACCCTGGCTCTGGTCGGTTCCGAAAGCCGCAAGCAGATGACCCTTTATGGCGACGCCGTCAACCTCGCGGCGAGGCTCGAAGCGGCGGGGAAGGACGAAGCGATTCGGAGCCGGCTCGTCGTCAGCGACGACTACGCCAGCGCGATCAGGGACGTGGGAGCCTCGTTCGACACCGTCGGCTTCCAGCCGAAGGGATGGGACCGGCCCCTGAAAGTCTGGCGACTCCTCGAACCAGCGCGTGTCACGAGCGCGGGGGCGCCGGTAGCCGATCCGGTTCGGACCATGTGAGCAGATCCCGTGCGCGGTCGGCTGCCAGAGTCCGATGGAAACACTTTACGAGGGACTGGGAGTAGACGCGGGTGCAACTGGCAGCAGCAGCGTTGCCACCGTGCAGCCTGGGGTGCTGGTGATCTGGAACTTGCCGCCATGCTGGTCGGCGATCGCGGCGACGATCGCGAGCCCAAGGCCAAAGCCGCCATCTTTGCGCGAGCGAGCCTGGTCGGCGCGATAGAACCGCTCGGTCAGCCGAGAGATATGCTGCGGCGCGATCCCGGGACCCGCATCGGTGACGCGCAGAGCGATTTGCTCGCCGGCACGGGATGCTTCTATCAGGACGGGCTGGTCCGCAGGGCTGTGACGCCGGGCATTGTCCACCAGGTTAACTAAGGCCCGGCGCAGGTCGTCTTCCTCAGCGAGGGCGATCAGCGGGCGGTCTTCGACGCGGATCTCCACAGCGGGCGGCGGCAGACCTCTATACTCCTCGGCGACGTCGGCGATCAGGCCACGGAGATCGACGGGAGTCTGGGGGCGCGGCAGGGTGCCGGCATCGGCCTGGGCGAGGAAGAGCAGCCGCTCGATAAGGCCGGACATCGAGTCCGCGGCGCTGTCGACGACCTCGAGGGCGTGGCGCATCTCCGCGTCGCTGGTGTCCTGGGCAAGGGCGGCACCGGTTGTCAGCTTGACCCGGGTGAGGGGGGTGCGGAGTTCGTGGGATGCGTCGGCCACGAACTGGCGCTGCCGCTCGAAGGAGCCTTGGAGTCGGGCGATCATGGCGTTGAACGTGGCGGCGAGGCGCGAAAGCTCGTCGTCGCCTTCGACGGGAAGCCGGGTGTCGAGCGAGCGGTCGTCGATCGCTTCGGCGGCGCGAGTGACGGCGGCCACAGGGCCAAGCGCGCGACCCGCGAGGAACGCCCCGGCCACCCCCGCAACGAGAAGCGCGAAGGGAATGAAGAGCACCAAGAGGCGCGTTTGGGTCGCCACGAGTCGGTCGTACTCGCCCAGATCGTGGCCCAGCTGTACCGTCACACCGGGTCGGTCGGGCGGTTGGATTCGCATCGTGACCACGCGAATACTTCTCCCGTCGCGAGCAATGGTCGAGAAAAGTGGACCGAAGGAGGCCCGCGAAATCGCGGCCGGGTCGAGCGCCATCTCGCCCGGTGCGGGGTCGCCTTCGAAGGGAAAGAGTCTGGGACGGCCTGGATCGTCGTCGCGCATTCTCGCCTCGTTCGGCCCCGGCCCGGGCCCAGGTCCAGGCCCCGGGCCTCGGCCCGGGCCGAGGCCTCGAACTCGGGCCGCTCGTCCTTCGAGTTCGCGGTCGATCGCCGCCATCGTCATGGTCCTCGACGTCCATAGCAAGGCGCAGCCAGAGGCCAGGAGAACGACGACCACGACCGCCGCGTTGACGGCGATCAGCTTGGTCCGGAACGACCAGCCTCTCAATCCGACCCCCGGAGCCGGTAGCCGAAGCCGTGGACGGTCTCGATCAGGCTCTTCTCGCGACCCTCGTCGATCTTCTTCCGGAGGGAGGTGACATGGAAGTTCACGGTGTTCGAAAGGCTCCGATCGTCGGCCCAGACCTGCTCGATGATGACGTCGCGGGTGAGGACCCTTCCTTGATTTCGTGCAAGGGCTTCGAGGAGCGAGAACTCCCGTGGCGTGAGGTGGAGGTCGCGGCCAGCGCGGCGGACAACCTTGGCGGCGGCGTCGATCTCGAGATCGTCGACCACGAGCACGGCGCTCTTTTGCGTCTTATCGCGGCGGAGGAGGGCCCGGATACGGGCCAGGAGTTCTTTGAATTCGAAGGGCTTGGGCAAGTAGTCGTCCGCGCCAGCGTCGAGTCCACGAACCTTGTCCTCGACCTGCCCCCGAGCGGTGAGCATCAGAATCGGTACATTGTGGCGGCCGCGACGAAGGGCTTCGCAGACCGAGACGCCGTCCCTCCCGGGCAGCATCACATCGAGCAAGATGAGCGAGTAGGGGCGGATCTGGGCTAGTGCAAGGCCTCGTTCCCCGTCGGGGACGGTGTCCACGGCGTAGCCCTCCTTCGTCAGGGCGTGATGAAGCCTCTCGGCGATGACCTCGTCGTCTTCGATGACCAGGATTCGCACTCGGCCAGTATACGGCGCATCCGTTTGGATTCCGTTTGAAGCGATGGACCAACTCCTATCCGTCCGACCCGCCCGGCCAAGCCGCGGTAGAATCTGAGCACTTCATGACCACCCGGACGCCCCTCCTCAAGGCCGTGCATCTCGCTTCGCGCAAGCTTGCCAGCAGCGGCAATTTCGACACGCTTCTCCGCGAGGTGCTGGAAATCTGTGTCGAAGCGGTCGGAGCCACCGGCGGGACGATCTACCTGCACGACAAGGACAAGCGTCGGCTCGTTTTTCGCCATGTTCTTCCGGAGGAAGTTGCGGGCAAGCTGCCCACCGACGTTCCAGACGACTTCGGCGTCGTGGGCAAGGTGTTCCAGACCCGAAAAACCGAGATCAGCCACTTCGACGCGCCGAGGCAAAGCGATGTGGAAGGAAAGTCGGGCGTGGTCGTGCGCACGATGATAACGGTTCCCCTCATGCTCGAGGACGAGGAGCCCCTCGGCGTCGTGCAACTGGTCAACAAAGACGGCGGCGACTTCGACGAGAGCGACGCGATGGTGCTCGACACCGTCTCGGCGATCTCGACGATGGCCTATCTGAACACCCGGCTCCTCGACGAATCCACGCGAGCGAGCCAACTGTTGGGCATGGGCCAGATCGCCCATGACATCAAAAACCTCGCCTTCGCCCTCGCCGCGAACGTCAGCTGGAGTGACTTCACCGTCGACGAGATCGAGAAGCACGCCGACGACGTGGGGGACCCCAAGCTAAGGGAGCACGCCGGAGACATTCGTACCATTTTCGGCGAACTCATGCAGAGCATCGACCGGGTCAAGCGGTACTCCACGCTCATCAGCGACCTGTCCGCCGGCAAGGCTCTCCAGCCCAAGATGAGTGTCGGCACGCTCAGCGAGACCATTCAACTGAGCGCGGCCTTCATGGAGTCCGAGGGGCGCAGCAAGGGCGTCGAGCTCAAATACGACATCCAAGCCGAGTCTCCCGCCGTGCTTCATGACGAGATGTACGTTTTTCGTATCGTCCAGAACTTGGTCAGCAACGCGATCAAGGCCACCAGCGAGGTCATCCCGGAGGCCGATCGGCTCCGCGCACAGTACGGCGACGGCCCTCCGGTGGGCGAGGTCTGCGTACGGTACCGCTTCGACGAGGGCTGGCACCATATCGAAATCGAGGACAAGGGCCCCGGCATGAGCCAAGAGACTGCCGAGAAGATCCTGCGGGGCAGCATGCGCAGCGTCTGGGCGCACAACAGCGGTTCCGGCTGGGGCACCAAGATCGTCCTTGCGCTCGCTCAGGCGCTCGACGCCAAGGTGGGGATCGAGTCCGAACTCGGGCAGGGCAGCATCTTCCGCATCAGCATCCCGCACCGCACCGAGCCGGCTCAGCTGGTGTAGGTCAGCTCGCGCAGTTCCTTCCGGTACCCGCCGTCGACGGGGACGAACGCGTGGCACCACTTCATCTCGCCGCCGTAAACGTGGATCGTTACGGCCGGCGTCTCGCGGGTGTTCTCGATCGTGTGATACTCGAAGGGCGGAATCAGGGCCCCCGCATCCCCCGGAGCCGCCGTCACTTCGAGCTCTTTCGCAAAGCGGACCACCTCGGCGCTTTCGTCGCCCTGCAAGTCGTAAGAGGTCACCTTGATCTCGCCCTGATAGACGCACTCCACGCACCACATGTGCGCATGATCGTGAAGCGGCGTCCCCTGCCCCTTATCCCAGACCATGACGAGAACCGTATAGCGGCCGGCCGGGTCGCGGTGGAGGAGCCGCCTGGCGTAACGCCCTTCGACGGGGAGGAGGAAATGGTCGTCGATAAACTCGATACCTTGAGAGCAAAGGTCGTGGAGAACGTCCTTCACCTTGTGACAGCAAGGCTCCATGTCGAGAGCCACCGCTTCGTCGAGGCGTCGGATCAGTTCATCGACCTTTTGAGTCTTCGCGGGAGTAGCCATGGCGTTTCTCCGTTCATTGTATCAGGACTGCGGCGGCCGGCGGGTAATCGGGGCTCGGGACGAGCCGGCCGTTGTCCGGCAATCAAAGTCCGGCCCAGCGGGCACCGTCGAGCCGGCGCCGGCGAAAGCGCCGTCAAGCCGGCGCACTCCAGAGCCGGCGAGTCCTAGTACACTCCCGTCGTGGTCGCCGTTCTCATCCTCTTCCTCGTTCCCCAGCCGGTCGTCGCCGAGATCGACAAGTTGGCGCGCGCCCGCGAGGCAGAAAGAATGCTCGAATACTGCGCGGGGCCCCTCGCCAAGGCGGCTAGCCCGTTCCGGTTTCTGCGTGTGGGAGGAGCCTATGGCGGCGGGCGCTTCGGCTGGACGGCGAGCCATCTTCGGGATGCGGCTGGAGGAGGGGAGTACGTCGTTTTCAGTACGGCGCTGACGGGCGAGGACATCGGCGCGCAGGTCTTCCGGTTCGAAGGCGGCAAGATGACCACGCGAGTGTCCGAGCTCGACACTTTCGGCGGGGCGATCGACCACCACGACTTCGAAATCTGGTTCGACCTACCGGCGAAGTCGGTTCGGATCGTCGACGTGGCCCAGATGCGCTTCGGAGGCAGCGCGAAGGCGGTGCAGTTTCGCCTCTCGCCGCACTACCGGGTCTCGGCCATCTCGGGGCCGGGCGGCGCGCTCGCCTTCACCCAGGCCGGCGGCGTGGTGAGCATGGCTGTCCCCTCCGGCGCGAAGGATGCAAAGGTCCGGATCGAGTACGGCGGTGTCGTGGACTTACCCGACTACGCCGGCTCGATAGGCCCGAACGAGGCGACTCTGACCAACGAATTCTGGTGGCCGCAGATGGGCCGGGGTCCCGCGACCTACTCGGCCAAAGTCCATGCGCCCAAGACCTGGACGGTGATCGCGCAAGGGGAGCCGGTGGGCGTGCAGGACGCCGCGACCGAGCGGGTGACGACCTATCGCATGACCTTGCCGAACTCCGTGTTCAGCCTTTCGGCGGGGCCCTACCGCTCGGGCAAGAAGACCATCCAGGGCCGCGAATACCGCATGCTCTCGACGAGCGCGAGCGAGGACGATATGGCGATGCAGGCCGAGCTGAACGCGTCGGTCTTCCGGTTCTACGAGCGTGCGTTCGGGGCCTATCCGTTCACGAGTTGGACGTCGCTCGAGAGCCGCGTCTACGGCGGCGGGGCCCTTGAAGCCTACAGTTTTGCCACTTACGGCACCGGCTGGTTACCCGCTGAGGATGCCCACGAGCCCGCGCATACGTGGTGGGGTGGGGTGATCCCCAACACGTATCTTCGTAGCCTCTGGAACGAAAGCTTCGCGGTCTTCAGCGACGGCCTCTACCAGCGCGAAGGCGGCCCTCCCGGCTTTGAGGAGAAGCATCGTCGTGAGCGACGGGAGGCATTCGTCTCCGACGCTCGTCCGCAGGCCGGATACCGCAGCGCGACCTGTGCCGACGCTTCGTGCGAGATCGGACCGGTTGCGGGTTCCCTCGGCTACGGCAAGGGGGCCGACGTGCTTCAGGCCCTCGAGAGCGAGATCGGGGTCGAGGCCATGATGCGGTCGCTCAAGGCCTGGATCGACGAGCACCCGCGAGGCAAGGCCGGCGAATGGGAGGATTACGAGGCGATTGTCAAGAAGACGGTCGGCCGCGAGATGAAGTGGTTCTTCGACCAGTGGCTGCGGCGGACCGGCTGGCCCGATTTCACGATCGAGAACGTCGCGTGGGCGGACGGCCGACTCAGGGGATTGGTGCGCTTTCAGGGCGATGCGTATCGGATCCGCCTGGAGACGATGCTGGAATTCCCAGACGGCGCTCGCGAGTTCACCGCGGTGGACACGATGCAGACGGGCTCCGGCCTCGAATACCGCTTCGACGTCGCCTGCCCGAAGAAGCCGCAGCTAGTGAGCTTCGACCCTTGGCGCAAGTTGCTTCGGAGGTACGGCACCGACGAGCGCCCTGCCTCCCTCGATCTCGTCGACGGGATGCGCGCCTGGGTCGAGCCGGGTCGGGAAGCATGGGAGGGCCTCGCCGGACGCCGCAAGGAAACGCGGCGCCCCGAGAAGGCCGCCGGTACGATGTGGATCGCCCATCCCGAGACCGATGCGATCGCCGCCGACCTCTGCCGTCGTGCCGGCTTCCGAGTGACCGGCAATGAACTCGCCTACGACGGCACCACGATCGACCTGAGGAAGGGCGCGGCGATGGCGATGGTCGATCTCGACGGGGGCGAACGCGCGATCATCGCCCTGGGCTCGACTCGCCTCCCCCCGAACCCGGGCCGTGCACGCCTCGGGCTCTTCGACGACCACGGCCGCCTGCTGCGCGGTCGCACCGACCCCAAGAGGGAGGGCTTCCTCACCATCCGGATGTAGCCTTTGGAGTGCGCGGGCTCGACCGCGCTTTTCCCGCATTCCGGAGGGCCCAACGGACGAATCTGCGAGCCTAACGAACGATCCGGCGAGCCTAACGGACGATCCGCCGAGCCTAACGGACGATCCGGCGAGCCTGACGGACGAACCGGCGAGCCTAACGGACGAACCGGCAAGCCTAACGGACGAACCGGCGAGCCTAACGGACCGACGCGCAAGTTCGCGCCCTATGTGCAGGAGGCCTTGGAGCTAGACGTCGGCGTAGAAACCGCTGTTCGGCGGGAAAACGAGGAGCGGACGCGGAAGGCCGACATCGACGGTCAACTCCTCGACGAGGAAAGGCTCGCCATCGGCGTACCGGACGTCGGCGCCGGCCTCGCGACAGATGAGGAGTCCAGCGGCGAGGTCGTAGAGTTTGCAGTTGTCGTCGATGAGGCCGCGGAGGCGCTGGCTCGCCACCCAACAGGCCTCGATGACGAAGGAGCCGTTGTATCGACCCTTTCCGGGCCAGGTTACCGTCGGATAGAGCACCCTCAGGCGCGAATGACGGCCCACGAGCTCCACGGGTTGTACCGGACCTGGCGGGATCGGTGGAAGCGTGACCCCGTTCCGGCGGGCGCCTCCCCCCGCGAAGGCCTCGTACGTCTCGCCGAGGTCGGGCAGGGCAACGACTCCGGCCACGATCTCGCTGCCTCGAACCAGGGCGACACTGACGCCCCAGAGCGGCGATCCATAGACGTAGTTCGAGGTGCCGTCGATCGGATCGACCACCCACAGGCCTCCGGGGCCTTCGGGCTCGTACCCTTCCTCTTCTCCCCAGATGCCGGCATCGGGGACGAGGGCGGGCAGTCCTTCCCGCAGGAATCGCTCGACGGCTCGATCACCGGTGGTCTGGAGGCTCCCGTCGGGTTTGGTCCTGACCTCGAGCCCTTCCTTGCACTCTTGGGCCAGCCGCCCCGCGCTCTCGACGAGCGCCACGAAGGACGGATGAAGCGACGACCAATCGGCCACGGCACATTATGGGTTGACAACGGCCACCCCGGAACACCTTCTGTCGATGCAAAACGAAATCGTCGAATGCGTGCTCGCCGTCGCGCGAGCCGAGATCGGAGTACGGGAGGAGAGCGACAATCGCGGAATGCGCGTGACGGAGTACCTTCGCGCGGCGAAAATGGATCCCGGCAACCCCTGGTGCGCGGCCTTCGTCGCATGGTGCTTCTCCCAAGCCGAGGCGCGGCTTCGACTTGCGCTTCCCGTGCCTCGCACCGCCTACTGCCCGACGCTGGCTGCGTGGGCCCGCAAGAAGGGTGTCCTCCAAGATCTGCCGAGAGTCGGGGACGTTTTCCTGCACTGGGGCAAAGCCGGCAAGGTGCACCGTTTCAAGCACGCCGGATTCGTATCGAGCGTGAGGCCAAACGCCTTCGATACGATCGAGGGCAACACGCGCGAGGGGGGAACTCGGGGACCGGATGCGGTCGTCGCTCTTCGTCGGCCGATCCGCGACGAGTACCGATTCGTGCGCTGGATCGACGCCGTGGGCTAGTCGGGCGGCCTTTCGCGCCCCAGCATCCTGCGCCGGATTTCGGCGCCGACCTGCTCGATAGGCAGATCGCGCTCCGCTAGGCGATGAGCCCGGAGGCGGGGAAGTCCGGCCTCGTTCTCGGCGACCCAGTCCCGGGCGAATGCTCCGCTCCGGATCTCGTCGAGGACCGCCCGCATGGCCGTGCGGCTCGCATCGCCGATCACCCTTTGTCCCGCTACGAGGTCTCCCCATTCGGCGGTCTCGCTGATCTTCTCGTGGAGGTAGATCAGCCCTCCGGCGACGAGAAGCTCGACGATGAGCCGGGTTTCGTGGAGCACTTCGAAGTAGGCGACCTCGGGAGAGTAGCCGGCTTCGACCAAGGTGTCGAATCCCGCCTGGACGAGGGCCGAGATGCCCCCGCACAGCACCGCTTGCTCACCGAAGAGATCGCACTCGGTCTCGTCTCGAAAGGTGGTTTCGAGTACGAGATTGCGGGTGCACCCGATCCCCCAAGCGTAGGCGAGAGCCCGCCGCAGGGCATTCCCGCTCGCATCGCGGTTCACCGCGACGAAGGCCGGAAGACCACGGCCGGCCTCGTACTCGGCGCGCAATCCGGGACCAGGTCCCTTGGGTGAGACGAGGACGACATCGATTCCTTCGCGAGCGACGATCCGTCCGTAGACGACATTGAAGCCGTGGGCGAAGACGACCGCCGCGCCCGGCCGAAGATGAGGCTCGACGTCGCGGATGAAAATCTCGGCCATCGGAACGTCGGGCGTCAGGAGAGCGACGTAATCTGCCGTGCTCGTCGCGTCGGCGACCGATCGAACTTCGAAGCCGAGCGCTTCGGCTCGCTCGCGACTCCGGCTCGCTTCGTGAAGTCCGACGACGACGGTCACCCCCGAATCTCGGAGGTTGAGCGCATGGGCGTGGCCCTGGCTTCCGAAGCCGATGATCGCCGTGGTTTTCCCACGGATCAGGTCGGGAGCGATCTCGCTGGGGTCGCAGGTACGGGCCATGCGCGGAGTCTATCCGGGCGACGATGGAATGCGACGGGTACCCTCCGGCTCATGCGCAGCGATGGACGCCTCCCCGATCAGCTTCGACCCGTGACCCTGACGAAAGGGTTCGCCAAGTTCGCCGAAGGGTCGTGCCTCATCGAGATGGGAGACACTCACATGCTCGTGACCGCCACCGTCGAAGACCGAGTGCCGCCCTTCCTCAAGAATAGCGGCAAGGGCTGGCTCACCGCAGAGTATTCGATGCTGCCTCGATCCGGACGCCAGCGGAACCAGCGGGACGCGGGAAAGGGCCCGAACGGCCGCAGCATGGAAATCCAGCGGCTCATCGGACGCGCGATGCGAGCGGTGGTCGACCTCGAGGCGATGGGAGAGCGCACGATCACGCTGGACTGCGACGCCCTGCGCGCCGACGGTGGCACCCGCACCGCCGCGATCACTGCCGCCTACGTGGCGACCGTCCAAGCGATGGAGTGGATGATCCAGCAGCGGATGATGTCACGTGTTCTCATCAGCGAACCGATGGCGGCGATCAGCGTGGGATTGGTTCGACGCCAAGAACTGCTCGACCTCAACTACGACGAAGATAGCATTGCGGCGACCGACATGAACGTCGTGATGACCGAGTCCGGCAAGTTCGTGGAGATTCAAGGGACAGCGGAGGCCGAGCCCTTCTCCGCAGAAACCCTCGCGAAAATGCTCTCGCTGGCCCGAAAGGGCATATTGGAGCTGATCCAACTCCAGAAGGAAGCCCTCGCCAGCTAGGCTATTCCCATTCGATCGTCGCCGGCGGCTTGCTCGTGAGGTCGTACAGGACGCGGTTCACGCCGGCGACCTCGTTCACGATACGGCTTGCCACGTGCTCGAGGAACGAGAACTCGAACGGAACGGCGGTCGCGGTCATCGCGTCCTCGCTCTGCACCGCGCGGAGGACGATCGGGTTTTGATACGTCCGCTCGTCGCCCATCACGCCGACGCTCCGTACGTCGAGCAGCGCGGCGTACGACTGCCAGATCCCTGACTGTAGGTCACGGGCGCGGATCTCGCCCCGGAAGATCGCGTCGGCCTCCTGGACGATGTGGACGCGTTCTGGCGTGACCTCGCCGAGGATGCGCACGGCGAGGCCGGGGCCGGGGAACGGCTCGCGATCGACCATTTCGTCCGGCAGCCCCAAGCGGCGGCCTACCTCGCGAACCTCGTCTTTGAAGAGCCAGCGCAGCGGCTCGATCACCTTGAGGCGCATCCAATCGGGGAGCCCACCCACGTTGTGATGGGTCTTGATCTTGGCCGCGGTGGCCGAGCCGCTCTCGATCACGTCGGGATAGAGGGTTCCCTGGGCGAGGAAGTCGCACCCCTTGAGCTCGTCGGCGTGGGCCTCGAAGGCCCGAATGAACTCGGCGCCGATGATCTTGCGTTTGGTTTCTGGATCGGTCACCCCTTTGAGCGCAGCAAAGAACTGCTCGGCGGCGTCGATGACCACGAGGTTGGGGTGGAAGGTCTCGGAGAAGACACGGACGACATCCTCGGCCTCTCCCTTTCGCAGCAGGCCGTGGTTCACGAACACGCATGTCACGCGTTCGCCCACGGCCCGACTGACGAGCGCCGCGACCACGGAACTATCGACCCCGCCGCTGACCGCACAGAGGACGCGCCGGTCTCCGACCTCGGCGCGGATACGGTCGAGGCTTTCTTCGATGAAGCTTTCGCTGGTCCAGTCGCCCGATAGTCGGACGCGCTCAAAGAGAAACCTCTTCAACACCGTCCGACCGTCGGGGGTATGGCTGACCTCGGGGTGGAACTGCAGGCCGTAGCGGTTATGGATGCGGTCCTCGAATGCGGCGACCGGGCAGGTTTCGGTCGAAGCGGTGACCTCGAATCCGGGCGGGGGCGCGAGCACCTGGTCGCCGTGGCTCATCCACACCTGGTCGCTCGCGAGCCCTTCGACGAGCGAGCCGCGTGCGCTTTCCACGAGGTGGCGACGTCCGTATTCCCGCTCGCTGGCCCGCTCGACCCGGCCTCCGAGCCGATGGGCCATGAGCTGCTGGCCGTAGCAGATGCCGAGGATGGGGATCGACTCGGGCACCCGGGCAAAGTCGAAGTCGGGCGCACCGGGCTCGGTCACGCTCATCGGCCCCCCGCTGAGAATGATCGCTCGGGTAGCGTTGTCAGGGAAGCCTTCCGGCAGGCGGTTCCAAGGCACCATCTCGCTATAGACCCCGAGTTCACGCACGCGCCGAACGATCAACTGCGCGTACTGTCCCCCGAAGTCGACAACGACGACCTTCTCGTGGGCCAGGGCGGTTGGGGTGGGCATGACCGGAAGATACCGCCCAGGGCCGCGAAAATGGCGGGGTCATCCAGGCTGAAGGCCCCGCGTTTCCGCGGGGCCTTCAGGCGTGAGTCGGGCTAGTCGCCAACCATGCCGAAATTGCTCGACAGGATTGCGAAGTCCCCGATGTCGACCGTCTCATCGCCATTGAAGTCCGTGTTCGGATTCCAATTCGGCGAGCCCGGCGCGGCATTGAACGCCGCAGAGAGCATCGAATAGTCGCCGATCGCTATCTCGTTGTCGCCATCAGCGTCACCGTTGAAGAGCGAGAAGGCAAGTCCGCTCGCTCCCGTATTTGAGATAACGACTCCCGTATCGACCTTTCGCAGCCAGTGGGAACCCTTGGCGCCAATGTCGAATGTGCCACGACGAGCCGTCCTGAACCAGAAGTACCCGTCGATGCGCGGGGTTGCAACTTGCTGGTCGACGGTAACACCGCCGGAGATGACCTCGAAGAGGATCGGTTGAATCGCCAAGTTGCCCTCGAAGTCTTTCAGGTCGATCACGCCGGTGACCATGCCTTGCTGAGGGGCGTTGTTATAGAACAGTGCCACGCTGTCGGAGTCGCGGCAGGGTGTGGCGAGGTCCATCCGGCCATCCCGATTCCAGTCTGCGGCAATCAGATAGCCCGGTCGATTGAAGGCGGAGAATAGGGACGGCGCCCCGAAAACTAGGTTCCCGAGGTTCTCGAGGACCGAGACGTTGTTCGAAGTGGAGTTGGCTGTCGCGATGTCGAGGTCGCCGTCGCTCTCGCAATCGAGGAGGGCGATTCCCTCTGAGTCCGCTCCTCCGAGAGAGAGGCTTACGGGCCCCGTAAAACCGCCTGGGGTCTTAATGAAGATCGATGCGTAGTTCACGCCCGTGTCGGAGGTCGCAGCCACGAAGTCCAGATCGCCGTCCCGATCGAGATCGCCAATCGCGACACCCGAAGGCCGGGCACCCGAAGAAAGGTCGACTCGACCGAATGAGCCCCCGAGATTCGTCAACAAGGACATCGTGCGGATGCGATGGTTCCCGACAACGAGGTCGATTGCCGAAGAGCCTACTAGTTGAGCGGCTGCGATGCTTCGAGGCCCTTCGCCGACCACGACCGACGTAACGTCGAACGCCCCGCCCGTGTTGGTCAGGATCGAAACGTTGTCACTGTCCTCATTCGTGCAGGCGACATCGATCAAGGTGTCGCTGTTGAGGTGAGCGGCTACGAATGCGCTGGGCTTGACACCTACATCGAAGATAGGTCCCAGCCCGAAGAAGCCGTTGAACACGTTCCAAAGCACTTGGACTTGGTCGTTGTTGGCCAGGGCCACCATGAGGTCGAGGTCGCCGTCGGCATCCCAGTCACCGCAAACCAGAGCGCCCGCCCCTGTTCCGGAGCCTGTAAGGTACTGAGACGGAATGCCGAAGGAGCCGAGTCCGTTGTTCGGGTAGACCTCGACTCTGTTGGGGACGTCGACCGATACCGCTATGTCCAGATCGCCGTCCAGATCGAAATCGCCAGTAGCGAACCCATCCGGCACGTGACCAGTCGGGAGCGCGGCGGCCGGATCGAACGAGACCCCTGCCACTGCCATCATGGGGGACATTACGAGGGCTGCCGTTGCTAGCCAGGACATCAAACGCTTCATGATCTTCTCCTTGGTCGGGGTCTTCGGTGGAAGTCGCCCCAACGCTGTATGGGCTACATTTAGATTGTGTTTCGCCATTGCGCGGAATGCTAGTCATTCCTATGGTGTCCTCAGTAGGGATGACACGCCGAATTGCGGCCAATCTGTCAGCATCCTCTCATAACGAATCGTATGACACGGCGCAACGTAATGTCGGCCACATGCAGCGACCAGAATCTCTATTCAAAGGAGTCGATAACTCGAAAACGGCTAGCAATGTATCGGTGAAAGACTTCACTAATACTCCTGGCCAAGATGGCGTGACCAAGACTTTGGCAATTAAACGCGTACGACCTCGCTTACTGCGACGTAGCCTTGTGCGGGCTATCGCATAGCCAACGATGAGGAGTAGCCCGGGATCGAAGACCCCGAGAGGATCAGCCCGACATTCAACGTGACCCCTAAGGGCTCGAAGAATCGGGAAGTGCAACACGGATTGTGGCACCCCTCTGGGGTGCAGCTATGGGGTTTTCGACCGGGGTCGGGGATGACGTCGTTGCCTCTCTCGTCCCGCTGCCATCAAAGAATCGCCGGTCACCCTGGTAGTCCGCGGATGGGTCGTTCGACGGGAAGGATGTGGTGATCCGGGGGCACGATCCATCCCCCGGCTACCGCCTCACTACGCGGCCTGCAGTGCCTTAGCCTTCTCCATGACGTCTTCGAGGCCGCCGCAGTAAAGGAACGCCTGTTCGGGGATGTCGTCGAGATTGCCTTCGACGATCTCTTTGAACGCACGCACGGTCTCATCGACGGGCACGAACTTGCCGACGTTGCCGGTGAACTGTTCGGCAACGAAGAACGGCTGCGACATGAAGCGCTCGACCTTTCTGGCGCGGGCGACGAGCATCTTGTCGTCGTCGGAGAGTTCGTCGATGCCGAGGATCGCGATGATGTCCTGCAGTTCGCGGTAGCGTTGAAGGATTCGCTGGACTTTGCTCGCCACGTCGTAGTGCTCCTGGCCGACGATCTCGGGCGCGAGGTTCTTCGAAGTCGAGGACAGCGGGTCGACGGCGGGGAAGAGGCCCTTCGCAGCGATCTGGCGCTCGAGGTAGACGTACGCGTCGAGGTGGCTGAAGGTGGTCGCCGGCGCCGGGTCGGTGGCGTCGTCGGCAGGGACGTATACCGCCTGCACCGATGTAACCGAGCCCTTTGTGGTCGAGGTGATGCGCTCCTGGAGCGCCCCCATCTCGGTAGCGAGCGTTGGCTGGTAGCCGACCGCGCTGGGCATACGTCCCAGAAGTGCCGACACCTCGGAGCCTGCCTGGACGAAGCGGAAGATGTTGTCGACGAAGATGAGCACGTCGGTGCCGACTTCGTCGCGGAAGTACTCGGCCATCGTCAGCGCGCTCAGAGCCACCCGGAGTCGGGCGCCGGGTGGTTCGTTCATCTGTCCGAAGACCATGGCGGTTTTGTCGATGACGCGCTTGGTCGAGCCGTCCTTGTCCTTGAAGGTCGCTTCCGACATTTCGATCCAGAGGTCGTTGCCTTCGCGGGTGCGCTCGCCGACGCCGGCGAACATCGACACGCCCGAGGCTTCGACCGCAATGTTGCGGATAAGCTCTTGGATGAGAACCGTCTTGCCGAGGCCGGCGCCGCCGAAGAGACCGATCTTGCCGCCCTTGTTGAAGGGCACGAGCAGGTCGACGACCTTGAGGCCGGTCTGTAGCAGCTCGACCTTCACGCTCTGCTCGTCGAAAGGTGGCGGCTGACGGTGGATCGGCTTGCGCTTGTCGCCCTTGATCGGCTCGCCGTTGTCGATCGGCTTGCCGAGCAGGTTGAAGACGCGGCCGAGGGTCTCTTCGCCGACGGGCACCATGATCGGAGAGCCGGTATCGACGGCGGGCATGCCCCGCACGAGGCCGTCGGTCGACGCGAGAGCGACGGTGCGGACGACGTCGTCGCCGAGGTGCTGGGCGACCTCGCAGACGAGGTCGACGCCCCGCTTTTCGTCCTTGATCTCGATCGCGTTATAGATCTCGGGCAGGGAGTCCTTTGAGAATCGGCAGTCGACGACGGGGCCGATCACCTGAATTACGGTGCCTTGCTCTGGCATGTTCTAGTCCATCCTCCGGGGCCGCGCGTGGGCGGGCTTGATATGCGCGTTTGCGAGGCCGAATTATACCGTCCAGTGGGCTCGAGATTGGCAGCTCGCGGATTCCCGGGCAGCATCCTGCCTCGGGCAAACGAAGGCCTTCAACCCACGCCATGAGGATAAAATGCGCGCCATGAAGGTTGTTCGATGGGTTCTCTTGATGCTTGCTGTCCCGGTCGTCGTTTCGTGCGGCGGTTCCTCGGATGCGAGTCGGATCGGACGGTACTCCGGTATCTGGCGCGGGACCCTCACCGAAGGCGGTCGCACCGTCACGCTGCTGATCGATCAGCGGCAGACCGGCACGAAGACCAAAGGCTATGCCCGCGTCATCGATGGCGACACGATTCACGGCGGCATACTCAGGGGTCAAGCCTCGGCGACCGGCTACACGGCGAGCGTCGACTTCGGCGGAACCACCGGTACCGTGAACTTCACAGCGTCCGGCAACGACGCATCGGTCCAGATGGCGGTGACCGGTGGCGGCGATATCCTTCGAGACGCCCGTGGTCCGATGGCGAACACCGGAGTCGGCGACTCGCCCGCCGGCACCTGGACGATAGCCTGAACAGACGACTTCGACAACACGGGTTCGTTCGATATCGAAATCGCGCTCGTCGACGGGGGGTACGAGGTGCTCTCGCAGGAGATCGATCTGCCGGGACTGAGCGGCTTTCGCAACCTCGATATCAGCGTGATCGGCCTGGATGTCGTGTTCAAGTCTGTGCTGACGGTCTATGAACAGGACTCCGTCATCAATTGGAGCATTCCGGCGCTGGGAGGGAACGGCGTGTTTCAGGGGATGCTGGTCGGTCCCGATTTCCAGACCGAAGTGAATGGTCCCTGCACGACGAGTCGCAAGTCTTGACGGCTTCGGCTGGTCTGGGCTTCGAGGGAGGCCCGTTGTATGGAGTGCGCGGGACCGACCGCGCGCTCGGTGACCGTCAGAGCCGAGGAGTAGGATCTGCTTCTCGGGGTCTGCCCCTGCACGAACCAGGCTCAGGTCATCACGATTGGAAAGTCGGCGAGCATCCCCTGGCCGCGTGATTTCAACCCCTCAGCCACCCCAACTGCGGCGAACCGTCTCCCACATCCCGAACTCTTCGATCTGCCCGGCGCAGAAGACGCAGGCGCCAGGGACACCGGTGACTGCGATACAGGCGAGGGTATCGGACAACTTCTCGTGCGGCCACATGGCCGGGTCGAGACCGGCTTCCGCCTCCTCTTTGTAGAGAAAGTTCACTGCGACTCCGGGGATCAGGGCTTCGAAGTCCTCGGCCCAATCCTTCTGCCTCTCGATGGTCGCCCCAAGCAGGTCAAGGTACTGCTCGAAGGTGCCGGGGAAGTGATCGCGGTAGTTCATCGGCAGGGCGAGGTCGACCCACGGAGCAAAGCGACGCCAGTCCTGCCCTATGAACCTTCCGCTGAGCACGGGGTTCTTAAAGACCGCCGCCGAGATTTTCATTCCGGGCCTCGCCTCGCGGACGGCCTCGGCCGCTTCTCGGCAAAACCGCTCGATCCAGTAGATCCGGTAGGCATAAAAGAAGTAGTCGAGATCGGCACGACCACCTTGGAATGTCGATCCCTCGAGCAGAAAGCGGGCCTTGGAACGCCGATCGAGGCGGTCCCAGTTCAACGGGAGCATCCGCGGGCTCGGTTCCCAATGAGATTCGATATCGGGTCGGTCGTAGCGTTCGTGGAAGAAGGACTCGTCGGCGTAGACATCGTTGATCAGCCCGCTGAAGCGAGGCATCTCCTCCAGGCACGCATCACAGAAGCAAAACCGGTCGGGAGCGGCATCTCCAGGGTAGCGCACATAGTCGTGGTGGACCGAATCGTAGGCGTACTGCTCGGCAAACTCGCGATAAATCGGAACAAGCCATTGATCGGTGTAGCCGGGCCGTCTCGCCGGGCACTGCCAGACGACGCCCCAAGGCTTTCCACGCAGGATGAGGCCCGCCGTCGTGTTACCTTCGTTGTCCCGTTGCGCCCATTCCGGATGCCGTTCGAAGGCCGGTCCGCCGTCGAAGAAATCGATAAGCCAGGCATGTGCTTGGATGCTTCGCTCGCGGCATGCGTCCAGCAGCTCGGCGGCGAAATCGAAGTCCCGACACTCTGGGGCGACCGCTTCAGGGAAGCCGGGGCTCGGCCAGTAGAGGCGGCCGTCTCCGCCCTTGAGATGCATGAACACAGCGTTGATCCCCGAGCGATCGAGTTTCTCCGCGAACGCGATTACGCCCTTACGGCTGGGTTCGAGGTCGGACGGGTGGGCCCATACGGCGCGGACAGCGAGGCTCATGGGGCTGGAGATTGACACACGGCATGCCCGTCCTGCCGAAAGTTTCAAAGGGCCGCCAGCCAGACGGCTGCCGGCCCTCGGATGAACCTAGTGTGCGGTGGCGTGGGTCGCGCTGCGGGACCCGCCCAGCATCGCCGCCTGAACCAAAGCCGAGATACCCACGAGGATATAGACGATCGACGAAAGGGCGCTGCCGGCGCCGAAGAGGGTCGCGACGAGGTCGAACTTGGCGATGCCGACGAGACCCCAGTTTAGGCCTCCGACGACGAGCAGAATCTTGGTAATGAGATCGAGCGTTTTCATATTGTCTCCTCGGCCGCTCTCGGGCGGCCTTCGAGGACTTCTACGACACGTGTCTAATTATTGTCGCACTTACTCCCCTAGACGTGGGCTCCTATTCTTCGACAAGAGGGGCACGCGCGCCGGTGGCTCCAACTCCCTCTTCGTCGGCGCCTCGGCTCGGACAGGGACGTCTTCGGGGAAGCGCCGGATGAAGAGCACGATGAAGGGTGCGAATAAGAGCAAGGGCTGCTCCATCATTAGGATCAGCATCTTCTCGACGCCGACTTCTGCGCCGACCTGCCAGAAGACCAGGCCGAGGGCTCCGGGGAACAAGAGGCCGCGAAGAAAGACGCTACTCATGCGAAGAGCGTATCGCCGGCAGGCGCAGTGAGCCGAGCAGGGGGTCACGGTCCCTTCGTGATCCGGGTCACGAAAGGACCGCGCTTCCTCCTACTGATCGCCGATGAGGCCGAAATTGGCGGAGACGATCGCGAAGTCGGCGATATCGACTTCGTCATCCCGATTGAGGTCGGCTCTGCGCTCCCAGTGAGGATCGCTGGGAGAAGCGCCGAAGGCCGCGGACACGATGGCGTAGTCCGCGATGTCGATCTCGTTGTCGTCCATGGCGTCGCCGTTCTTAAAGATCAAGTCGCACCAGTCGGGCAGTTCTTCGCTCGTGTCGTAACTGATCGTTCGTCGCAGCCACGTGCCCGCCTTGATCGAAAGGCTGTTCCTCCCGGCAGGAATTGGAACCGTAAACGTCCCGGCCTTATTGACGCCTACCTGATAGTCCAAAATCGGAGCCCCCAATTCGTTTCGATACTCGAATGTCACGATCGGCGGCCTGCGTTCCCAGTCCGATAGCCCCTCGAAGGCCATGCTGCCAACTAGGGTAAAGACCTCGGCTGGTGTATCGCGCCGAATCCTATGAAGCCGGTTCCAACTCACCACGATGAGGTTCTGCTGACTATCCAAGTCGATGGAAAAGATGTTGCCCAGCGACGAAAAGCCGGTACCCTGCAGAAGGTCGGCCGTATGATCGACCATGTCGCTGAAACTTGCGCGAAGCGTATCGGGATTGATCCACACTTTTCCAGAGAGTAGCTTCATCGAAACAACGTCACCGAAGAAGTATCGACCGTAGTACTCTGGACCTAGTGTGGTGCCGCGATAGATGTGGCCACCGACGATCGCTCGGTAATCGTTATGCCGCAGCGTATGGATAGGGAGCGTCAAAGGGCCAAAAGCAAGCGGAATGTTGGGATCGAAGGTCGATTTACCCTCGGAGTTGGGCCATCCGAAGTTCAAGGGAATCGTCTTTGGCGGAACGTAGTCGATTTCCTCCCAGGTGTCCGCTCCCACATCGCCGATCAGCATCGCACCCGATCCACTACGCGATGGGTGGTCGATCGAGAATCGCCAGGGATTGCGAAGGCCGAAGTGCATGATCTCCGGCAGCGCACTTATCGGTTCGCCGGCAAGAAAATGATTATCGGGTGGAATCCGGTAGTTTCGGTTTGGATCGAGCGGAAAATCGTCTTCACCGACGTCGATGCGCAGCATCTTGCCGTTAAGGACGTTAGGATTCTGCGACCGCGGATATTCGGAGCCATCTCCCTTGCCGATATGCAGCAGGCCGCTTTCGTCGAAGAGGATGTGGCCGCCGATGTGAAAGTCACCGTAGTTTTGGATTTCGATTATCGGGTACTCGCTTGATAAGTCGAGCTCTCCTGGATCGTCGCCAATCCGTTCGAATCGCGATACGACATGGACTTGATCGGCTCGCAGATAACTGACGTATACGAACCGGTCTGCGAAGTGCTTGGGAGAGAATGCCATCGAAAGGACACCACCTTCCCCTGGAAAATAGAGACTCTCGGGAGGGAAAACGGCAAAGTCCTCTGCTTGATAAACCCAATCCTTAATCGTGCGGATTCTGCCGAAGCGACCGACCGAGAAGTGATAGTGGGGGTTCAGCGGGTCCGATACGACAAGCAGCGGACTGTGCGTGTGGTTCAGAGAATCGATGCCGAGCTGAGCGATGGACGGTGTCGCAACGAGAACGGAAAGCGCGATGACGGGCCAGCGGAATAATCGAAACATTTCTCCCCCTCGAACGAAAGAATCAACGTGATAACACTCATTGTACGTGACGCAAGCGTCGAAAGCCAAGAGGCTTGCGATGAAAACCGCCTGATCCAAGGCATAACCTGAAGCAGGCTCCATGAGGGGACGTTTGGAGCGGGCTCGGAAGTTCGACTCGGGCTGCCGGACGGCGCTGACACCCAGGCGGTAATCTTCCAAGCGTGGGTGTGACCGATCTGTATCAGTCCATGGAATACGGTCCGGCGCCGGAGAGCGACGCGATCGCCCAAGAGTGGCTGGATCAGCATCGTCGCTCGTTCGGGCACTTCGTGGGCGGTCGCTGGAGAAAGGGAACCTCGCATTTCGAGACGCTTTGCCCGGCAACCGGCCGGCCCCTCGCCAAGATAGCCCAGGGCACGGAGGGCGACGTCGACTCGGCGGTCAAGGCAGCTCGAAAGGCCCAAGAAGGATGGGCGGCCACCCCAGGATCGGATCGGGCGCGGTTTCTCTATGCGTTGGCGCGGCACATCCAGAGGCATAGCCGTCTCTTCGCGGTGCTGGAGTCGCTCGATAACGGCAAGCCGATTCGGGAGACGCGCGACCTCGACGTCCCCCTCGCTGCCCGGCACTTTTATCATCACGCCGGATGGGCCAGCCTGCTCGCGACGGAGTTCCCAGGGTACGGTCCGATCGGGGTTGCCGGTCAGATCATCCCCTGGAACTTCCCGCTGCTCATGCTCGCTTGGAAGATCGCACCGGCCCTCGCTTGCGGCAATACGGTCGTCCTCAAGCCGGCCGAATTCACGCCCCTGACGGCGCTGCTCTTCGCGGAGGCATGCATGCAGGTGGGTCTGCCGCCGGGAGTCGTCAACATCGTTACCGGTGATGGCGCAACCGGAGCCGCGCTCGTGGCCCATCCCGGCATCGACAAGATCGCCTTCACGGGAAGCACGGAGGTGGGCAGGATCATTCGCGAGTCGACCGCGGGGAGCGGCAAGAAACTGACGCTCGAACTGGGTGGCAAGTCGCCCTTCCTCGTTTTCGACGATGCCGATCAGGACAGTGCGATCGAGGGTCTGGTGGACGCCATCTGGTTCAATCAAGGCCAGGTCTGCTGCGCAGGTTCGCGTCTCTTGGTCCAGGAAAGCATCGCTGAGCGATTCTTGAGCAAGCTGCGACGCCGAATGGAGAGCCTGCGGGTGGGCGATCCGCTCGACAAGGCGATAGACATCGGCGCGATTGTCGCTCCGGTGCAACTGCAGCGGATTTCCGATCTGGTGGAACAGGGCGTAGCCGAGGGAGCGGAGATGTTCCAGCCAAGTTGGTCTTGTCCCCAGGAGGGGTGGTTCTATCCCCCGACGCTCTTGACCAACGTCGGGCCGGCTTCGACGGTCGCGCAGATCGAGATCTTCGGGCCGGTCTTGGTGGCGATGACGTTCCGGACGCCTTCCGAGGCGGTGGCGCTGGCGAACAACACACCGTACGGGCTTGCGGCGAGCGTCTGGAACGAAAACCTCGGCCTTGCACTCGATGTGGCGAGCCGCGTCAAAGCGGGCACGGTCTGGGTGAATTGTACGAATCAGTTCGATGCCAATTCGGGCTTCGGCGGCTTTAAGGAGAGCGGGTACGGCAGGGAAGGAGGCATCGAGGGGCTTTACGACTATCTGCGCGCGAAGAGGTCGGTGCCGAAGAGGGTGACTCCGAGCAAGAAAGGCCCTCAGCCGGCCGAGAGCGTCGAACTGGATCGAACTCACAAACAGTACATCGGTGGCAAGCAGGTCCGTCCCGACTCGGGCTACAGCCTGCAGCTCGGGCGGGAGGAACAGGGCTTTGTCGAGGTCGCTCGCGGGAATCGCAAGGACGTTCGCAACGCCGTCCAAGCCGCCCGGCAGGCACAGGAGGCTTGGGCCGGTACCACCGCTCACGGTCGAGCCCAAGTTCTCTACTACCTGGCCGAGAACCTCGCGGCGGCGCGGAGCGAAATGCTGCGGGCCCTCGGCGCGGACGGAGAGGCCGAGTTCGACGCGAGCGTCGAGCGAACCATGACCTATGCGGCCTGGGCGGACAAGTACGACGGGCGGGTACACACCGCGCCCTGGCGAGGGGTGATCTACACCCTGAACGAGCCGATCGGAGTGATTGGCATCGCTTGCCCCGAGCGGCTTGCCTTGTTCGGTCTCCTCTCTCTGGCGTTGCCTGCAGTGGCCCTGGGGAACGCGGTGGTCGTGCTCCCTTCCGAAGCCAATCCAGCGCCAGCGGTCGAGCTATACCGGATACTCGATTATTCCGACATCCGGGGTGGAGTCTTCAACATCCTGACCGGCCTTCAGGCGGAGATGGCGCCGACATTGGCCGCGCACGACGACGTCGACGCGATCTGGCACTTCGGCGATCGGGAGGGAGCGCAGGAAGCGGAGCGCCTTTCGATCGGCAATCTCAAGCAGACGTGGACCACCGAGCGAGAGGTCGACTGGGATACGTTCGTGGGTCCAGAAGTTCTTCGCCACGCCGCCCAGGTGAAAAACGTCTGGGTCCCCGTCGGAGAGTGATCAGCGGGGCAAGCCGGGATACATGAGTCGGTTGAGGCCCCGCACGTCGACCTTCCACTGGCCGTCGACCTTGACCATCGGAATCTCGAACTTTTCTTCGTACGACGCTGGGGACTGGGCGTCGCGCCAGACCCAAAGCCGCACGGCCGAAGTATCGGGCGCGGCGCTCGATTCACCGAGAAACTGCCATCGGAACCGGTAGTAGGGCGCGGCGACCTCGGTGGTGTATGTCCATTTCTTGCGGACTTCCTCCGGCGTGTCGCCGTCCATGTAGCTCAGCTCGGTCAGCTTGGCCACGTCGTGCTTGCCGAGCGCAGACATGAACTCGGCGGCGACGCTCGTGGCCGATCGGCCGCCGATGAGAAACAGCACGACGATCACGACCATGCCGATCAAACCAAGCACCACTAGCCAGTTCGCCCGGCCCCTCCTTCTCATAGTTCAGGATTAAACCGCATTTACCCTCTTGCATGGGTTCCTGCGGATTCCGGCAAGTTTAGTGGCTGCGCCCGCGAAACGGCTATGGAACGAGTTAGCCAAAGGTAGGTTTCACAGTGCATATCTCCGCTTATCCGAGTACGCTAGTCTCGGCGATGAGCGCGATCCGCATCTCGGAAGCGCAGATGCGACAAACCATCGCCGACGTCAGCCAGAACGGTCCCGACGCTCTCCCCGAGGCGATGACGAGCCTGGCGGTGGCCAAGCTTGCCCATCGAGTCGCCATCAAGGTCCTCACCGATGCCGACTCGATGATGAAGAGCCAGTTGGATTTACTGGCCTGAGTCCGGCGGTATAATCGCCGTTCCCGCGAGCATGAGTCGCGGCCGGAACGCGCATGCCGACGCTCGTTATCATCGGCGCCCAGTGGGGCGACGAAGCCAAAGGAAAGATCGTGGATGTGCTGGGCGCCGAAGCCCGGTACGTGGTGCGCTACAGCGGAGGCAACAACGCCGGCCACACCGTCGTCGTCGCCGACGAGGAGTTCAAGTTCCACCTGCTTCCGGCCGCGATCCTTCACGAAAGCACGGTCTCCATTCTCGGTGGAGGCATGGTGATCTGCCCGAAAGGGCTGCTCGACGAACTGCGCCGGACCCAGGAACGCCGCGCCGCGCTGGGGCGGCTCTTGGTCAGCCCAGCGGCTCATGTCGTCTTCCCCTATCATCGCCTTTTGGACGAACTCGAAGAAGAGGCGAGAGGCGCGAACAAGATCGGCACCACCTCGCGCGGAATCGGCCCGGCCTATGAGGACAAGGTGGCGCGGATCGGCATCCGTATGGGCGAGTTCGTCCGTCCTGAGCGGTTTCGGCGGCGCTTCTGCGAGGTGCTCGCCGTCAAGAACCGGCTCCTCAGGATGTTCGGTCACGAACCCCTCGAGTTCGATGGGATCTTCGAAGAGTATTCCGGCTATGCACGGGACCTGGCATCTTACGTCGAGGACACCGACCGCCTGTTGCAGGATGCCGTGGACGCGGGTGATCGGGTCTTGTTCGAGGGTGCCCAAGGCACGTTCTTGGACCTCGACTCGGGAACCTATCCCTACGTCACGAGCAGCCATCCGACCGCAGGCGGCGCCTGCCTCGGAACCGGGGTCGGCCCGCGAAGCATCGACTCGGTTCTCGGCGTCGCCAAGGCCTATACGACGCGGGTCGGAAGCGGGCCTTTTCCGACCGAGCAAGACAACGGAGACGGCGAGCGGATTCGGCAGCAAGGCAACGAATACGGGACGACCACGGGCCGGGGACGGCGGTGCGGATGGCTCGACCTCGTGGCGCTTCGCCAGTCGTGCCGACTGAACTCGATGAGCGGCCTGGTGTTGACCCGGCTCGATGTGCTTTCGGGCTTCGAGCGGCTGCCCGTCGCCGTCGGTTACGCTCTCGATGGAAGTCGGATCGATCAACTGCCGACGGATATAGAAGACCTGGCCCGGGTGGAGCCGGTCTATGAGACGCTCGACGGATGGCCAGATGACTTGCAGGGGGCGCGAACGCTCGACGACCTGCCCCGGCCCGCACGGCGCTACCTGGAGTTCATCGCCGAGTTTACGAGGACACCCATCGCGATCCTGAGCATCGGACCGGCGCGTGATGCGACGATCGTCTTGCGGCCAGACCTGATCTGGGGCTAGGCTGGCCTCATCATGTCGTCGAAAGAAGAGCTCTCGAGTTGGTTCGCCGGTCCGAAGGCGGAAAACGCCGAGTGGTTCGAGCGAGTGCTCCAGCGGATCGTCCAGGACTACTACGCCTGGCGCCGCAACTATTTTCCCGAGGATGGGGTGGTTCTCGATTCGGAGGCCCGCCGATCCGGGGAGCCCTTTCGCGATCGCTTCGAAGACCGCCTGATGGAACTGCTCGGTCGACTAAAGGCCGACTTTCCGTTCCAGAGCCCACGCTACGCAGCACACATGGTCGCCGAACAGTCGTTGCCGAGCATCGCCGGCTACTTCGCAACGATGCTCTACAACCCCAACAACGTCTCACGCGAGGCCGCGCCGGTGACCGTTCGACTGGAACTCGAGGCCTGCCGCCTGATCGGGGACATGGTCGGTTTCGACGAGAGCGGCTGGGGCCACCTCACGGGGGGTGGCACGATCGCGAACTTCGAGGCGCTCTGGGTGGCGAGGACCGTGTGTTACTTGGCCGACGTCGTCGGTGATATGCGACGTGCCCTCGGGCTGCCCGAGGTTGTCAGCGGCGGCTGGCCGACCGACCGGCTGACCGCCTTCGCCGGCGTCTTCGAAGACGCCCAATGCAAGGGAATTCCGTTCGAGAGGGTTCTCCAGGCTTATCACGATTCGAGTTACTGCATCGTCGAGCACGGACTGGCCCGCGTGATCGGCATCGAAGATCGGGAACCGGTCGTCCTGGTCCCAGAAAGTCACCACTACTGTTTCGATAAAGCGCTGGACGTGCTGGGCCTTGGGCGGCGCGCGCTCGTGCCGGTGGCCGTGGATGCCGACTTCCGGATGGACGTGAAGGACCTCGATCGTCAGCTGGACGACATCGCGCAGCGCAGCGGGCGCGTCGTGGCAGTCGTGGCGGTGGTCGGTTCCACCGAGGAGGGAGCCATTGACCCGCTGGACGAGATGCTCGATCTCCGAGCACGTCGCATCGCTAAGGGCGAGCCGGGTTTTTGGCTCCATGTCGACGGCGCGTATGGCGGCTATCTTCGGACGATGACTCGCCCAGGTCGCGTCGGTCTCGGCGAGCCTCATACGCGGACGAGGCTGGGCGAGGAAGTCTTGACCCTTCCGCTCGATCTGCCGGAGCACGGGGCTTGCCGAGCGCTGGAGAGAATGGGGGAAGCCGATTCGGTCGTGATCGATCCTCACAAGCTAGGCTACATTCCTTATCCAGCCGGTGCGATCTGCTTCCGCTCCAATCTCGTGAAGCCATTGCTGCGGCAAGAAGCCCCTTACCTCGAGGAGCAAACCGCCGACCCTGATGCTGAAAAGCGCTCGCAAGGCATCGGCATGTATATCATGGAAGGCAGCAAACCTGGCGCGGCCGCTGCGGCCGTGTGGCTGAGCCATGTGCTTATTCCTTTAGATGGAACCGGACACGGCATATTGATTCGACAGACGATTCGAAACGCCTGCGAGTTTCACAGTCTATTAGTTCAATATCCGAAGCACATGTCGACCTCCGTCGTTGCCGTCCCTCTTTGCTCGCCGGGCTCTAACATCGTTTGTTATGCATTTAAGCCGGCCAAGTCAGCGACGAGTCTCAGCGAGATCAATGCGCTCAATCGTCGGATCTACGATCGGTTTACGATTGGGGAGACGAGCGAGAGGCGGGTGTATGATCAGAAATTTTTCGTGAGCCGAACCGTCCTTTCGCCACGTCAATACGGTCTTTCCGCTGCGCGCCGATTTCTGGAGGAATTGGGAGTTACCGAAGAAGCGTACGAGCAACAGGGAGTCTTCCTACTGCGTACCGTTCTCATGAATCCATGGTACGAGCAGGCGAAGGATCGCGGAGCCTACTTCCTTTCCGAACTCACGGAAGAGCTCTATCGCTGTGCGGAGGAAGAAGCATCTCCCTCGATCTGAGCGAGCAGCACCGCCAAGACGTTTTCGCGACAGGAGCCCTGAAACGGACATTGCTCCTTCGCGGGAGCTGCCAAACCGGCGGTGTGGTACTTCTGGTGCCCGTCAGCGAAGACGGTGATAACGGTTTCATAGCGTGCCTTCAGGCGTTGTGCGGCGACGAAGTTCGCTCCGGAGGAGACGCCGACGCACAGTCCATAGTCAGAACTGAGCGTGCGGGCCGCTTGCATGGCTTCCTCTGTCGTAACGACCTCGACGCCGTCGATCATCGGGTGAAGGCCACCCTGGCCGTCCGAGGCAAGCGCCGGGATGAAACCATCGCCGATGCCGAAGATGCCATGAGCCTCGTTGGGACCGCCCGTCATCACCGCCGCTTCCGCCGGCTCGACCGCGAAGAGTCCTACGGCGCCCCAAGCGTCACGAAGCGCCGCGCCGACTCCCATCACCGTGCCCCCAGTCCCGACGCCGGCGACGAAAGCCGGGGCGTTGGGGGGGCTCCCGAAATGCGAGACGATCTCGGGACCGGTCGTCTGCCGATGACAATCCGAGTTCAGCTCGTTGGAGAATTGGTCCGGGTTGTACGCGCCGGTTTCTTGGGCGATCCGGTCTCGGATCGCAGCCGCCTCGGCGAACGACCCCTCCTTCGAGCAGAGCACCAAGTTCGCCCCGAGGCCTCGAATGAGTGCCTTGCGTTCCTCGGTCATGTGTTCGGGCATCACGATGGTCACAGGGTGGCCGTGGAGCCGGGCGTAGTAGGCGAACGCGATGCCCGTATTGCCGCTCGTCGCTTCGACGATGGGTTGTCCCGGCTTGAGATCGCCTCGCTTACGTGCCTCGCGGATGATGTACGAGACGATGCGGTCCTTGACGCTTCCGCAAGGGTTCGTGCATTCCAGTTTTGCCCAGACACCACCGACTTCGAGGATCGGCGTGCCCCCGGGTGCCGCATCGCCTTTCATGACTATGGATGCCTCCCTTCCGAAACGAGGCGCATCCGGTCGAATCTCCGGCCGGCGAACCACTGCGGAAACATTACCCCGAGGATCGCTCGCGCCCAGACGAGGATCGCCGCCAACTCGATGAACCCGGTTGCTCCCATCGGTACGAATGCACGGCCGCTGTAGTCGGTCGCGATCTCAAGCGAAACCCTGCCGAAGTTGCCCAAGTTCAGCAGCCAAAAGACAGACCATAATGCCGGCAAGACCCGATCGTCGAGCGCACGCATCCGGGCGGCCACGTGAAGCCCGACTCCGATGATCATCTGCGAGATGAAGCCGACGGTTACCGCGTGGCGGATGGCGCCCGTATATGCATGCGAGAAGGGCACACCGAGGAGCGCGAGGTGAAGGGGTTCGAGGCAAAGAAGCACGCCAGCTACGAGCAGCCACCCGAACGCGGCCCGGATGAACTTTTGCGAGCGATACGCTTCGCCAAACTTCTCGAACACGCCGAGCGAGATCACGACGCAGGCAGCCCCCAACGCCAGCAGCACCCCACCGGCACGGTAGAGAGTCGCCGACGAGGGGCCGAGCCCGGCTTCGTAGTGGACGATCCACCCGACTATCCGTGCGATCAAGCCGGCCGTCCACAGCGCCCAGCCCGCCAAACCCCAGCGCGGATCGGCCTTTCGGAATCCGAAGCACGTATGGAACTTGACGAGTGCCACGCCGAAGATCATGCAGGCCACGAAGCCGAGGAATTGAGCCTCTCGCAGCGGCCCGAACCAGCGGGCCACGAAATCGACGGTCGCGATGGAATCGCGTCCGTGGGTCATCGCGAACACTGCGGGCTCGACGGCGGCGACGAGTGCCATCCATACGAGCGACGAGAAGACGAAGGTCGTCTGCCACGCCGGTCTGGCCGTCCCCCGATGCCGGTTCGCGCTCGAATTGTAAAGGAACGCAAGCACGGCGACAAACTGGAGGATGCATGATCCTACGCCCACGGGAACCCACACGCTGGGCTCCACCCGCGAGAGCGGCTCGGCGATGAACCGAAGCACGATCCCCAATCCCATCGCCCCCAAAGAAAAGTAGGCGAGCCTGTGGAATGCGACGACTTTCGAAGCGGGCGGCGCGTGCTGCTGCAGAGCGAAGCCCATGACGAAGAACCCGACCCAGCCGAAGAGTTGCGAATTCGCGTGAGCCCAGATGTAGGGGGTCCAGGCGGCCAACGTGTACGAGCCGTTCAGCGCGACTCCAAGGAGCGCGATCGCCCCCAGGAGGCAGCCCGCCGTCACCACCGTCGCGATCCCCGCCACGAAGTACGGTACATGGATCATCACGTCCGCACGCTCGTCTGGCGACGGGCGGTGGACGCGGTTTGGGAGAATTCGGAGGTTTACGGGACGAGATTCGACGATCTTCACAAACTGAAGATGGTCCACATCGACGCTGACCGCTATGACGCCGGTCAGGTTCCGGAGATTAGTGCTGCGTCAGCGCCTCGTCAAGGTTCAAAACCAGATTGCACGCGAGGGTCCAGGCTGCGAGGTCAGTGGTGTCGAGTTTTCGGTCACGCGAAGATTCGCCGATCGCGAGCAACTGCTCGGCAGCCTCTCGATCCGCTTCGAAGTTCTTGCGCTCAGACGCAACGAGATCGAGGACGATCCGTCGCTCGGTACTCGAGGGGCGGCGGCCGACCGCGATTCGGAAGGCGTGGTCGACGCGATCATCCGGGCTAGTTCGCTCGGAGAGGATGCGCTGAGCCATCCGGCGGGCCGCCTCGACGAAGCCTGTCTCGTTGAGGGTTGCCAAGGCCTGGAGCGGCGTGTTCGTCCGCGAACGGCGCACGACGCAGGATTCGCGCATCGGCGCGTCGAAGAGCAGCATGGTCGGAGGCGGGCTGGTTCGCTTCCAAAAGAGATAGAGGCTCCTGCGGTACAGGGCTTGGCCTTTGTCCTGAACATACTTGGCAGTGTCGCTGATCGGGTAGGCGATCGCCTCCCAAAGTCCCGTCGGCATGTAAGGTTTGTCTCCATGCCCTCCTGGTCTCTCGACGAGGAGACCGGCGGCGTAGAGGGCCGAGTCGCGAACGACCTCGGCATCCAGCCGGAACCGCGGTCCACGCGAGAGCATCCGGTTCTCGGGATCTTTCGCCCGCTTTTGAGCGCTCGCCGTCGACGCCTGACGGAAGGTGGCGCTCGTTACGATGAGGCGGTTGAACTTCTTCAGGCTCCAGCCATCCTTCACGAACCGAGCCGCCAGAAAGTCGAGCAGGGCGGGATTCGAAGGCCACTCACCGCGGCTTCCGAAGTCTTCGCTGGAGCGGACGATCCCTTCGCCGAAATGCTGCTGCCAGATCCGGTTCACCGTCACACGGGCGACCAGAGGATTGGACGGATCGACGAGCCACTGTGCCAGGCCGAGGCGATTCTTCGGTGCCTTCGGCGGCAATGAGCCAAGAGCGAGGGGCACAGCTCGGTCGACGGCCTCCCCGGGCATGCTGTATTCGCCACGTTTGAGCACCCGGGTTTCACGGGGCTTGGGCAGTTCTTCGGCGATATAGGTGAAGGGCACATCGGCGTCGACCTTGGCGTAGGCGGCCTTCAGTTCTCGGTAACGCACGGCCGGTTTCGACTCGGGGCCCAGTTCGAGGTAGGAATCGAGGCATTCCCTACTTTCCTCGGGCTTCAAGCTCGCGGCGGCGGCCAATTGCGCCGCGCGGACTTTCCGCCGGGCGACCGCATCCCCCATGGCATAGAAGAACCCGTCGGGACCACCGCTGTTGACAATTTTTACCAGCAGGTCATTTTGACCCTGTTTCAGATCGAGCTTCACGTTGTCCGCCCCCATGCCGAGCCCGCGTAGGGCTTTGTTGTCGTGGACCAGCGCCCCGTTCAGCCAGATACGGATCGCGTCGTCGCTATCGAAACGGAGACCGACGGGGCCGGCGACCGATGCGGTCAGGGTGGTCCGAAGGTACGCGGCAGCATTCTCTTTGCCGACGACTGGCACGATCGGTTTCTCGTTCTCGATCTTGATGTCTCGCCAGGTCGCCACTTCGCTCGAGTTTGGTTCGGGTCCGCGGGGGGCAGCGAAGGCTTCGTCGAAGGACTTCGCCTCGAATGGGCCGGCGACCTGCCAAGCAGTCATTTCGGGGAAGGTCGGCGCGTTTGCCTTGGCCCAAGTCTTGGCCGCGTGGAGATCGGTCTTGGCGAGAACGGCGTCCATCTCGGTTTGCAGGCGCGCGAGTTCTCGCTGTTGGCCGGGATCGGGGGCCTTCATGACCGGAGCATGGAGTTTCAGGTTACCGTCCAGCGGCGGATCGGCGGTGCTGTTGAAGAACGCGTAGAGTGCGTAATAGTCCTTCTGCGAAATCGGGTCGTACTTGTGGTCGTGGCACTTGGCGCAGGCGAGCGTCGTGGCCAGAAAGATCGTGGAGGTCGTGTCCACACGGTCGAACGTGTTCTTGGCGAGGAACTCCGCCTCGATGACGCCCCCTTCGTTCGTTGTCGGGTTCATCCGGATGTAGCCGGTGGCGATCTTCTGGTCGAGGGTCGGTTTCGGAAGCAGATCGCCTGCGATCTGCCAGATCGTGAACTGATCGAAGGGAAGGTCCTCGCTCAGGGCGCGCACCACCCAGTCTCGGTAGGGATAGACCGCGCGTTCGTTGTCGATATGGAGGCCGTGGGTGTCGGCATACCGGACTGCGTCGAGCCAGTACCGCGCCTGGTTTTCCCCATAGCGCGGGCTCGCAAGCAGCCGATCGACGAGGCGTTCGTAGGCTTCGGGCTTCTTGTCGGCGAGGAATGCGTCGATCTCGGCCGGGGTCGGGGGAAGTCCGGTCAAAGTGAGGCTCGCGCGCCGGATCAGGGTTTCGCGATCGGCCTCCGGTTCGGGGGCGAGACCGACGCGGTCCAGTTCGGCGAGGACGAAGGCGTCGATCGGGTTCCGGACCCATTTGGGGTTCGAGACTTTCGGCGGAACGGGGGTCTTGGGAGCCTCGTAGGCCCAGTGCTTGCGGTATTCGCCGCCGGCTTCGATCCAACGTTCGAGGATCGCCCGTTCCTCCGGGGTGACCGGATCGATGCCCGAGGCGCGTGGTGGCATGCTGCCCATCTCGATGCGCTTGATCATCATGGAGTCTCCCGGCTTGCCGGGGACCAGTGCTCGGTAGCCGCCGCGGTCGGCAGTCGCACCCGCGAAGGAGTCCAGGCTGAGATTGCCCGTCCGAGCGAGGGCCACCTTATCGGTGCCGTGGCAGGTCCAACAGCGCTTCGCGAGGATCGGACGGACGTCGCGATTGAAGTCGATCTTCCGTGGTGGTTCCTGATGCCGCCCGGCGAGTGGCGTTGCGAAACCCCAGACGGCGACCACGAGAGCGGCCAAAGGCACGAACAGGCGAGCGCGAAGCATTCTGAATCCATTATAGGGCAACGCGGTACACTCCGCGGAACTCCCTTGGCGTTCCTCGTGCTTAGCGACGGCGCCGTCTACGCGGGTCGACCGCTCGGGGCGGCGGGCGAGACGACCGGCGAAGTCGTCTTCAACACCGGCATGACCGGTTATCAGGAGATTCTCACCGATCCGAGCTACGCCGGCCAGATCGTCCTGCTCACGTACCCGCTCATCGGGAACTACGGCATCAACGACGACGACTTCGAGTCCGATCGGCTCCAACCGGCCGGCCTCATCGTCCGCGAAGCCTGCGACTTGCCCTCGAACTGGCGCTCCACCCGGACTCTGCATCAACTCCTCGCCGAGCGAGGGATGGTCGGCATCCAGGGCCTCGATACCCGCGCGATCACGAAGCGAATCCGATCGGGAGGGGTGACGATGGGGATCATCACGCACGGCGATCCCGACGAGGCACTCCTGCGCTTGCGAGGCACACAAGTGTACGGCGAGAGCGATTTCGTCTACTCGGTCACGACCAAGGCGCCTTACGCCTGGGGCTACGCTGGCAAGGAAGGGATCGAGGAGAGTTCGGAGGGCTATCGGTTCCGACTCGCAGTGCTCGACTGCGGGCTGAAGCATAACATTCTGCGCCGGTTTGCAGCCCTGAACGTGCGCTCGATCGTCCTTCCCGCCGCTACCCCAGCCGAGGAAGTGCTGGCCTGGAATCCAGATGGCATCCTTCTTAGTCCTGGCCCCGGCGATCCTTCGCGCCTGGAGCCGGTCATCGAAGCGGTCCGCCATTTGCTGGGGCAGAAGCCGGTCTTTGGTATCTGCCTTGGCAACCAACTGCTCTGCCACGCGCTGGGAGGTCGCACGTTCAAGCTGAAGTTCGGGCACCGGGGGAGCAACCATCCGGTCAAGGACCTCGAGGATGGGACCGTAACCATTACCTCGCAGAACCACGGCTACGCGGTCGATCCCGATTCGCTCGCTGGGACCGGGGCGGTGATTACGCAGCTGAACCTCAACGACGGCACCGTCGAGGGCATCCGCGCCGCGGGCGTTCGCGCCTCCAGCATCCAGTACCATCCCGAGGCGGCTCCCGGTCCTTGGGACTCACGCAAGTACTTCCTGCAGTTCGTCGAACAGATGGCCGGCGGCTAAAACCGCACCCGATAGCGAATTCCGCCCGTGAAGTCGGGGCCGATGTTTGCGCCCTCGGGGAACGCTCCGTTGAAGAGGTCGCGGTCCTCGCTGAAGAAGAGTTCCAGCGTTTCCCGGTCCGACAGCCGTCGGCGATAGCCGATCGTGATGAGGCGGTGGGTCGCGTCCGCTCCGGAGACTCCGGTGACGATCGGGGAGCGCTCGCTCTGCCATTGGAAAATCCAGGTGTCGCGCGAGTTGCGGGCGTAGATCACCGCCAAAGCTTCTTGGTCGACGAGGCCGCGGGTGCTCGGCAGGCGAGTGGCGGCGCCTTGGGCGACGAGGCCGACCTGGGCGTGGAGGCTCCAGCGCCGCACGATCGGCGCGCGATAGTCGACCGATAACCCCGCGTCGAACGACCCACTTCCGAGCAGCCGTGATGGATCGCCGGTGGGAAGCTTGAGTGCTGCCGACGCGCTGAGCCGGGGGCCGAATGCTTGGGTCGCTCCGATGGTGACGTCGCCGAGGCCGCTCGCGCTGCCGAACGAGTACTCGCCGGCCAAAGCGATCGTCGATCGCCGCGGCGGCGTAAAATCGCGGGCGGGATCCGTCCAGCGGAGCACGTTACGATGCCACCAGTCGATCAGTTCGTCGAGAAATCCGCTGCCTCGGGCGAGGATCGGCACCTCGAGCCAGACCTCCCGGTCGGCTCCGAGCGACCACCTCCGGCCGATCGAGATACGGTCGAGCTCGGCGTCTTCATCGAGGAATCCGATCCTGCGGAGGTCGTTGGCGATCGTGAGATCGATGCTCCATTCCCCTTTCGCTTGGGTACTGTCTGGCAGGCGCCCGAGCGGCATCCGGAGGAACATGAGCGAGATCGCCCGGTGGTTGCGCGTCTGGATCGGATCGCGCAATTCCTGCCCCACGATCGAGTGAGCGAGCGCAAGCAGCAGCACGAGAAGACCGAGTCGCATCGGAGGCATTCTATCGCCTTGCTGCTGAGGTCGTTTTGCCCGGTCCCGATGTGCTAAAATGCTGGCTAACGAGGCGCATACGGAAGGCGGCTTTCAGGGGCCGCCTTTTTGTTAAGCCAGAAGAGGTCGAGCATGGATATCTTGCATGAACTGAGTCAAATCGCACAGCAAAGGGATATTCCGCAGGACGAGTTGATCCGGGAACTGGAGGAGGCCATGGCGGTGGCCTACAAGAAGTTCGTCGGCACTACCGGCGACGTGACCATGCGCATCGAATTCGGGGGCCCGACGGGCTTCCAACTCTTCGTCCAGAAGGAAGTCGTCGGCGAAGTGATGGATCCCTCTTACCAAGTGGCCATCAACGTCGCGCGGACCAAGAAGCCCGACGCGGAGATCGGAGACTTTATCGAGTATCTCGTCGATCCGAACCGGTTCGGCCGCATCGCCGCCCAGACGTTCAAGCAAGTGATGAGCCAGAAGATGCGCGAGGCCGAGCATCGCCAGGTCCACGACACCTTCGCCGAGAAACTCAACGACGTGGTGAGTGGCACCGTCACCCGCCGCGAAGACCCGATCGTCTATATCGAAGTCAACAAGATCGAGGCCGAGCTGCCCAAGTGGGAGCAGGTGCCGACCGAGCGATACCGCATCAACGACCGGCTCCGAGTCTATGTCCTGCGAGTGGAGGATTCGCGGCGCGGCCTAAAGGTTATCGTCAGCCGCACCCATCCGAACCTCCTTCGAAAGCTTTTCGAACTCGAGGTGCCGGAAATCGCCGACGCGATCGTCGTGATCAAGAGTGTGGCCCGGGAGCCCGGCCAGCGCAGCAAGGTCGCCGTCATCAGCACCGACGAGCGTGTCGATGCGGTCGGGGCCTGCGTGGGGCCGCGCGGCTCGCGAGTCCAGTCGATCGTGGACGAATTGTTCGACGAGAAGATCGACATCGTGCCCTGGAGCGAAGACCCGCGAACGTTCATTACGAACGCATTGAGCCCCGCGAAAGTGAACTCGATGAAGCTGGACGAGGAGAACCGAAGCGCCTATGTCGTCGTGCCCGACACCCAGTTGTCGTTGGCGATCGGCAAGGGCGGACAGAACGTCCGTCTCGCCGCTCGGCTGACCGACTGGAAGATCGATATCCGAAGCGAAGCGCAGGCCGCCGCCGAAAAGGCAGAACGCAAGAAGGAAGCCGACCAGGTGGTCGCAGTCGCCCAAGAGGCCGGTGTCACAGAGCCGAGTGAAGCTGCGGAGGGCGCCTAAGTTCTCGCACCAAGGGTCACCACCGACGCGGACCTGCGTCGGCTGCCGAAGGGCGACGTCGCAAGGCGACCTCGTGAGGATCGCGCGACGGACGGACGGAAGCATCGGTTTGGCGGATCGAGACGGGCGCGGCGCCTATGTCTGCCCGAGGGCGGAATGCATCGAGAAGGTCCTCGCCGGGGACCGGCTCGCACGGGCGCTGAGAACCAAGATTGGGACCGAGGATAAGGAGGGCCTGCGCAAGGCTTTATGGGACAAACTGTAAAGAATAACGAAATGCAGCGAGAAGTAGCCGCACTGGCGGAGAAGTACGGACTCGCTCCCGGACAAGTGACGGGGGTGCTCTTGGACTTGGGGATCGAGTCCGAAGGCGGGCATTTCGAAGCGGACGAAGACGTCTTCGAGCTAGTCGAGGCGTCGCTCGAAGAGCATCGCGGCTCGAAGGAGATCGCGATGCTGCCCAACCGCACGCCGCGCGACATCGCCTCCGCCCTCGGCGTGCCTCAGCAAGAAGTCCAGAAGACGCTGATGATGAAGCTGAAAGTGATGGCGCAGCTCACGACCAGCCTCAAGCCCGAAGTCGCCGAGCAACTGGTCGAGCAGTTCGGCTACAAGGTCGTCTGGGCCGAGGCGAGCAAACCCAAGCCCGCGCCGCCCAAGCCGAAGAGGCCTCACAAGGTGGAGGGCGCGCAGCCCCGTCCGCCGGTCGTTACGATCCTCGGCCACGTCGACCACGGCAAGACCTCCCTCCTCGACTACATCCGCAAGGCCAACGTCGCCGCGAAAGAGCACGGGGGTATCACCCAGCACATCGGCGCCTATCAGGTCGAATTGCCCGAGGGCAAGATCACGTTTCTCGATACTCCCGGCCACGCAGCCTTTACCGCCATGCGGGCTCGGGGCGCGCAGGTTACCGACATCGCCGTGCTCGTGGTGGCCGCCGACGACGGCATCATGCCCCAGACTATCGAGGCGATCAACCACGTCAAGAACGCCGATGTGCCCATGATCGTGGCGGTCAACAAAATCGACAAGGCGGACGCCAACCCCGAGCGGGTACTCAGCCAACTGCCCGAGCACGAGGTCGTCCCCGAGGCCTTCGGAGGTCAAACCATCGTCTGTCCCGTCTCGGCGATCACCGGCGAGGGAATTCCCCACCTTTTGGAAATGATCCTGCTTCAGGCCGAGATCATGCAGCTGAGCGCCGACCCCAAGGGCACTCTCGAAGGCGTCGTCATCGAGGCGAAAATCGACCGCGGGCGCGGCCCCGTCGCGACGATTCTCGTCCAGAACGGCACCTTGCACCTGGGTGACTCCCTCCTTGTCGGCCAAACCTACGGCCGCATCAAGGCGATGACCGACTACCTCGGGGAGAACCTCAAGGACGCCGGGCCCTCGACACCGGTGGAGGTGCTCGGACTCAGCGACGTGCCCGACGCCGGCGACCACGTTCAGTGGTTCAAGGACGAGCGGGCGGCGCGCGAAATCGCCGACAGCCGGCAGGAGGATCGGCGCATCGCCGGCCTCACTACCGGGAAGAAGGTCATGTCCCTCGAAGCGCTGAAGGGCATGCTCTCCGAAGGCGAAACCAAGGACCTGAACCTCGTCGTCAAGGCCGACGTCTCGGGAAGTGTCGAGGCGGTTCGCGGCCTCATCGAGAAGATCGAAAACGACGAGGTGGATGTGAAAGTCATCCACAGCGGCGTCGGAAGCATCTCCGAGTCCGACATCCTCCTCGCTAGCGCCGCCAATGCAATCTGCGTCGGATTCAATGTTAAACCCGAGCCGGGCGCGAAGAAGGAAGCCGAACGGCGCAAGGTCGAAATCCGTACCTACAACATCATCTATGAGCTGATCGAGGATATCGAAGCCGCCGTCAAGGGCATGCTCGCGCCGAAGTTCGAAGAGGAGTATCAGGGCACCGTCGAGATTCGCGTCGTGTTCAACCTCTCCCGCCAGGGCATCGTCGCCGGCTCGCACGTCACGGACGGCAAAATCACGCGCAACTCGCACGTGCGGGTCAAGCGCGGCAACGACCTCGTCTACACCGGCAAGGTGGCCTCGCTCAAGAACGTCAAGCAAGATGCGCGCGAGATGATTGCCGGGCAGGACTGCGGCATCCAATTCGAGGACTTCACGGCCTTCAAGGAAGGCGATATCGTCGAGGCGTTCGACATCGTCCAGGTGAATTGAGACCATGGTAGCCCGCGGATGGCTCTTGCCGCGGGAACACGGCTCACCGGGGGCACAAACCATCCCCCGGCTACCAACCAGATAACGCGATTTTCGGGCGTGCGATTCTTTCGCCGCATACACTGATTTCACGCACGCTTTGCGATCGCCCGGAAACTGGGCAGCATGCAAGCGAGAAATCTCTTCGAAATCGTCTTCTGCGGGCTCGAACCGATGGAGCCCGCCCTACCCCCGGCGAGTCAACCGCGCGAGGGTTGCCTCCATGATGGGTCCAGTTTGGGCCGAGACGGTGAAGACGAGTGCCTCGCGGTAGATCCGCTGAGCGGGATGACGCAGGTCGTTGGCGGCACCCGATGAGGCGGTAACGGCGGCGTGAGCGCAGCGGGCGGCGAGTTCGATCGCCCAAGCGCGAATGGCGAGTTTTTCGTCTGTGGTCTCTTCTCCAGAGACGCGCAGGGCCTCGATCATCGCCGCACGGCACTCGCCGAGTTCGGCGTCGAGTGCTTCCCATGCTTGCAGAACGTAATCGGCGCCCTTCTTCTCGTAAGCCGCGAGCACAACATCGAGGCCGGCCCGTGCGCATCCGAGGGCGAAGAACCCCTGCAACGCGATGTTGATCTGGTCGTTCGTGTGGATCCAGCGAGGCGGCTTGATGAAGGCCACGGACGACTCCTCGAGCAGCCAGCCATCGAACGCCACGGCCACCGTCCGCGCGGATTCCATCGCTGCGAGGCGCATCACGGGTCCGACCTTCACGCCCTCTCCGTCTGCCAAGGGGGCGATGCCGAAGACGGCTCGACCATCGGGGAGCGCGGCACCGACGAGGAACTCTGGGTAGAACCCCAGCCCCGTCACCCACGGCACGGCTCCGTCCAGCCTATATCCGCCGTCCACCGGTGTCGCGGTCAGGATCGGCGGCCCGGGCCGGCGCAGTTGGCTAAAGCCGATTCCAATGAGGCGGCGGCCATCGGCCATGAGCGGCAAGGTGGCCGCTTTGAGCGCCTCGTTCTCCCCCTTGCCGATCAGCGAGACCGCGCTCTGATGCTGGGTTTGGAGGAACGCCAGCGTGCCCGAGTAGCGGGCAACCGACTCCTGGAACTGCCGAAACCCGGCTTCGTCGATCGCGGGCCCGCCGTAGGCCAGCGGCCTCTTGAGAGCCATGAGGTTTCGTCGGCAGAGGCCGTCGAGGGCCGCTCCGAGGGCGTCGGGGTCGAGATCGATGTCCGCCGCGCGCGGGGCGACCTCCTCTCGAAGATAGGTTTCGGCGACGGCGAGCGGATCGGTGTCGGTCACTCGGCCATTCTACGCCCGGGCGAGGGTCTCGAGGATGCGCTCGGTCTCCTCGATGCCGATGCAAGCGTCGGTGATGCTCTGACCGAAGGTCAAGGGACGGCCGGGAACGTGGTCCTGCCTTCCCTCGACGAGGTGGCTCTCCAGCATGACGCCGAGGATATGTCCGTCACCTCGCTGTTCGGCTATGGCGGCCGCCACCCCGGCCTGGTGCCGATGGTCCTTGCGGCTGTTGCCGTGGCTGCAGTCGACCATGACCCGTGGCGGGAGCCCCAAGCTTTCGAGTCGGGCGGCGACCTTGTTAACGCTCTCTCGATCGAAATTCGGTCCCGTCTTCGACCCGCCGCGCAGAATGACGTGGCAATCGGGGTTGCCGGTAGTCTGGAAGATAGCAGAAACGGCCTGCTTGGTGACCGAGGGGAACCAGTGCTGGGCGCGCGCCGTGACGACGGCGTCGATGGCAGGTTGGACGCTGCCCTCTGTCGTGTTCTTGAACCCGACCGGCATCGAGAGCCCGGAGGCGAGTTCACGGTGGACCTGGCTTTCGGTCGTGCGCGCGCCGATCGCGACCCACGAGGCGACGTCCGCGATGTGCTGGGGAATCTGGGTGTCGAGGAACTCGTGCCCGGTGGGCAGGCCCATTTCGTTCACATCGACGAGGAGCCGGCGCGCGAGGCGCAGGCCCTTGTTGATGTGGTAAGTCTCGTCGAGGTCGGGGTCGTTGATGAAGCCCTTCCAGCCCACGCTCGTACGTGGCTTTTCGAAGTACGCCCGCATGACCACGATGAGCCGATCCTCGTAGCGTCTGGCGAGCGCCGCAAGCCGCTCTGCATACGCGGCGGCGCATCCGACCTCATGGATGGAGCAGGGCCCGACGATGCAGACGAGGCGCGGGTCGTTGCCGGCAAGGGATTGGGCGATCGCACGCCGAGTCCCCGACACGAGCGCCGACACCGCCTCCGTCATGGGAATCTCCTCCAGCAGGATCGCCGGCGGGATCAAGGGGCGGGAATCGCAGATACGCAGGTCGTCGGTTCGCTCGAACATGTCACGGCTCCGCCATGCGCCGTTGCATGCCGGTTGATTATGGCTGGAGCGAAGCCCATGCCGAAAATCAGAAGCGCACGGCATAAACGGGACCGGTCGAAAACCACCAGACATGCAGTGCCACAGTGCAACGCCGGCGACGATCTCTGAGATAATCGCGGCATGCTCTCCGCCTTCCTCCTGACGGCCCAACTCTCACTGCCACCCTTCGGGCTCATCCGTGAAGGGCTCACTATCGGGCCGATCGGCCGGTACGCGCGCACCCCCATCCAAACCGACCCGGTGATGGCGGAGTACGTGCGAACGGGCAGGATCGAGGCCCGGGTGGGGCTCGCGGTGGGAGACCGCCGGTGGGAAGCGATCTCGGTGGATCGAGAGGGCTGGTTCCAGGGCCGAGCCCTGGGCGGGGGCTTCGTAGCGGCGAAGGTCGAATCGCCTCGGCGCCAAGTAGTGCTGCTGGCCGCCGCAGGGCACAGCGCCGTCTGGGTGAACGGTGTGGCTCGCCCCGGCGATCCCTACGCGTATGGCTGGCTTCGGCTCCCTATCGTCTTAGTGCGCGGGTCGAACGATCTCGTTTTTGCCTGCCGCCGAGGCCGGCTTCGGGCCGAGATCGTGCCTGTTTCCAATGAGACCTTTCTGGACACCGCCGATCCGACCTCCGGCGACTTCGTCGCCGGCGAAGGAGAAGCGATCTGGGCCGCCATCTCGGTCACGAACGCGAGCGAGAGCTTCGGCGGCAAACACTCTCTGCGCGTCCAAGCAGCAGGCGGCGAAGCAACGGTCATCGCGGTGCCGACGCTGCTTCCCCTTCAAAGTCGGAAGGTGGGCTTTCGCGTTCGACCGCCGCGGAGGCGGGAAGGGACGTCCGTTCCCGTGAGCCTCACCCTGGAGCGGGTCGTCGACGGCCGTCGCACTTCGGTGGAAACGGCCACGACTCAGCTTCGCGTTCGGACTCCTCACCAAACGGTGAAACGCTCGTTCGTCAGCAGAATCGACGGCAGCGTCCAGTACTACGCAGAGGTCCCGGCGACCCAACCCGATCCGAAAGCGCTTGTGCTCTCCCTTCATGGGGCGAGCGTCGAAGCAACCAGCCAGGCCGATGCATACGGCCCGAAGTCGTGGTGCACGATCGTCTGTCCCACCAATCGAAGGCCATTTGGGTTCGATTGGGAAGAAGTCGGTCGGCGAGACGCCCTCGAGGTACTGGCCGAGGCCAAGCGGAGACTCAAGCCCGCGGACGATGAAGTCTATCTGACCGGCCACTCGATGGGTGGGCATGGGACTTGGCACTTGGGTGTCCACTACCCGAACCTCTTCGCGGCGATCGGTCCGAGCGCGGGATGGGCCAGCTTCTTCACCTACGGAGGAGGCGCGCGATATGCGAATCCGAGCCCGGTCGAGGCGATCCTTAACCGCGCGGCCAATCCTTCCGATACGCTCGCCCTCGTCCGCAATCTCGCCCCGCTCGGCGTCTACATTTTGCATGGCGACGCTGACGACAACGTGCCGGTCTCCGAAGCCCGGCGGTTCGCCGACGCGCTCGGAGGCTTTCACACCGACTGGCGGATTTGGGAGCAGAAGGGTGCGGGGCACTGGTGGGAGAGCAGTGACGAACCCGGTGCCGAGTGCATGGATTGGCCCCCGATGTACGATCTCTTCGCCCGAAGGCGCCTCCCCGCGGCGAAGGAAAGGCGTACGATCGACTTTAGAACGTTCGACCTCGGCGTTTCCGCAGAACTCGGCTGGGCCAGGATCGAGCAACAGCTACGGCCGCTCGCCCTCAGTTCGATGAGTCTGAGCGCCGATCCACTCATCGGCCGGATCGAGGGAGCGACCGAGAACGTGCGAACCCTCCGCCTGAACCTGGCCGAGACCGGCATCCGGGCAGGCGCCGATCTGCGAGTCGTCCTCGACCAAACGACGCTCCCTAGGCTTCGATGGCCCTCGGGCGGCATACTCTGGCTGCGCAGGACCGCAGCCGGGTGGGTCGTCGGCGCCCCTACACCGGCGCGGGAGAAAAACCCGAGCCGTTGCGGGCTGTTCAAGGACGTCTTTCAGAACCGCGTCGTGCTCGTCTACGGCACTTCGGGCACCCCTGAGGAAAATGCGTGGACGATCGCCAGAGCACGATACGACTCGGAAGCGTTTCGCTACATCGGCAACGGCTCCTTCGACGTGGTCGCGGATCGCGACTTCCGGGCCGAGAGGTATCCCGATCGGAACGTGCTCCTCTACGGGACCGCGGAGGGGAACTCGGCTTGGCGCGCCTTGCTTCCCGACTCGCCGGTCCGCGCTGTTCTCGGCAAAGTCGTGGTCGGGGATCGGTCGATCGACGGCGAAGATCTCTGCGCACTCTTCATCCGCCCTCGTCCGGACAGCTCGACCGCGAGCGTCGGGGTCATCGCCGGAACCGGCGAGGCGGGTCGCCGAATGGCCGAGCGGATGCCGATCTTCACCTCTGGGGCGGCTTTCCCCGATGTCCTAGTAGTATCCTCCTCGGCGCTGATGGAAGGTACGCGAGGAGTTCGATGCACCGGGTTCTTCGGCAATGACTGGCAGGTTCCGACCGGCGACTTCGCCTTCGGCGGCGGGTAAGGACTCCGGGCGAGTACTATTCGCCCGTGCGCGCCATCGCCAAATCCCGCCCAGCGCCGGGCGTGGAGATCATCGACGTCGACGAACCGGCCATTCGGGCGGGCTGCGTGAAGGTGCGAGTCGAACATGGTTCGATCTGTGGAACCGACCTTCACATTTACAACTGGGACGCTTGGTCGGCGGGACGAATCCGGCCGCCTCGGGTCATCGGCCACGAGTTCTGTGGCACCATCGTCGAGGTCGGGGAGGGCGTCACCGACCGCCGGGTGGGTGATTTCGTCGCCAGCGAGTCCCACATCGTCTGCGGCCAATGCCGGCAATGCCTGAACGGGCAGGGCCACGTGTGCGTGAACACGGTCATCCTCGGGGTCGACGTGGACGGGGGGTTCGCCCCGTTTGCGGTGATCCCTTCGGCTAACGCAAGACCGGTACCCGAGGCGGTGCCCAGGCGCGTGGCGAGCCTCATGGACGCCCTCGGCAACGCAGTCCATACGGTCATGGCCGGACCGGTGGAGGGCCGAACCGTGCTCATCACCGGCATGGGGCCGATCGGCCTCTTTGCGGCGGCGATCTGCAAGGCGCTCGGTGCGGCGAAGGTCTACGCTACGGAAGTGAGCCCTTACCGAATCGGGCTCGCCGAGAAAGCCGGCGCCGACACGATTCTTAATCCGTCGCGCGAGAATGCCGGAGAGGCGCTTCGGCGAATGGAGCCGGGAGGCGTCGATGCGACGCTCGAGATGTCGGGCCACCCTTCGTCGCTCCCCCTCGCGCTAGAGCACACGCGCCCGGGTGGCCGGGTGTCGCTGCTGGGCGTGTTTCCCGACGTGATCGACTGCTTCGACTTGAACAAGGCGATCTTCAAGGGGCTCGACCTCCAGGGAATCGTCGGCAGACGACTCTATGCGACCTGGGACCAGATGAACTGGCTTCTTTCGGAGAAAGGGCTCGACGTCACGTCGGTCATCACCAACGAGATGCCGTTTTCGGAGATCGAGCAAGCGATGCAAACCCTCAAGGCCGGCCAAGCCGGCAAGATTGTGCTGTCGTTCGAGTAGCGGGCAACCGCGATGGTAGCCGGGGGATGGATCTTGCGCCCCCGCTGGGCCCCTTTCCCGCCGCAAAAACCATCGGCGGGCTACCGAGGTGTGATCCGCCGTGCAAGCGATCAGGAACGGATTCTCTACGACAGGAGCATTTCGCCTTGACGGCGAAAGACGTCGTGAATGTAGTCCACCATAGCGATACGGTCCTTCGTTTCTGTCGGCAGGAACCTCAGCCCGACCGCGAAGAGCTCCGAGTCGTCGTCGCGAGCGGCATATCGGACCTCGACTCGCGAAGAGACCGGGCGTACACCGCCGCGACCGATGGTGATCTGGCAGCGTTCTCCGGGTTGGAGCGCCTCGCGAGTTCGAATCTGGAGTCCTCCCAGACTCACGTCCACGACGACACACGAGGTGGACTCTGGGTGAACCTCGCGCTGAAGCAGTGCATACTCCAGGATGTCGAAGCGTGCGAAATGACGGCGATCGGTGCGAACCTTCTTCATGTGCCCAAGTTAGGATTTCGGCAATCTTCGCGCGTCTCCTTAGGGCAAGCGGCTCGGAACGCCGACGCGTCGAACTCTGACCCCTGGGGGCGGAGTTTCCCGATAGGGGAAGTGCTGCGCGATCGTTCTGGCCGAGGTACTCGCCTCTGCAGTCTCCGAGAGGCAAATGCAGAGGCGCCTCATCGCACGGGTCATCGCGACGTAGAGCACCCGCTTCTCCTCTTCCGCCTCGCGTTCCTCGGCTTCGTGTTGCAGCTTTGAGAAGACCATACTTTTCTGAGGGGCCAGGGCCGCCGCGACAACGCCGTGCTTGGTTTCTGTTCGAACCAGGGCCTTGTCCTTCCACGGTTTGTCTAGGAGACCCGGAAGCACGACACACGGCCACTCGAGCCCCTTTGCCTTGTGGATCGTGAGCACTGTGACGGCCTCGGCCTTCTCGTCGATCGTCGGCGCCGTGCCCTCCTTGTAGTCGAGCCGCTGGATCGTGCGGACTTGCTCGGCGAAGTGACGGGCATCGAGCTTCGGCTCCTTCGTGGCCAGTTCGAGCAGCTTTCGTACGTTCGCGATCAGCTGGAATCCGTTCGGACGGAGCGCCAGCCGCTCGAAGTATTCCGTTTGGTCGATCACGATCGAAAGCAATTCCCATGCCGGCAGCCGATCGGCAAACGGATGCAGGGGAGCGAACCACTCACGAAGCCGGGCGATGGCCTGCTCAGCCTCTTGGGTTGTGGGATGATAGGGCTCGATCTCCGCGGAGGCACACACCAATTCGAGGGTCTCGGCAACCGGCTTCCGCCGGCCCAGCAAGACGACGTCATCGAGTGGCAGCCCGACGAGCGGGCTCCGCAGCATGGCGAGAAGAGCGAAGTCGTCGTAGGGATCGACGATCGCCTGGAGGGCGTTCGCAAGATCGCGAATCTCCATCCGAGTGTAGAAGTTGTCGACTCCACCGACCACCCGATAAGGGATCTCTTCGGCATCGAGCCGGGCACAGAGCCTGCGCGCCTGCTGTGACTTTCGAACGAGAACGGCGATCTCGCTGGGACTGAATTCCTGCTCGTCGAGCAGTGCCGCCAACAGGGCGCCGGTTTCATCGTCCTTCGCTGCGGAAACGTCCCAGAACTCGACCCCCTCGAAGTCCGTCGGGTCTTCGGCGAACGGCTCGCAGGGCCGGGATTCCGGCTGCATCATCGGCATGTAGTGCTCGCCCCAGATTCGACCGAAGTATCGGTCGACAAACCGCAGGATGCCCGGCTCAGACCGGTGATTCTTGCTGAGCAGACACGTTTCTTCGGCGGCGATCCGCTGGACAAAGAGCTCGCGATCGGCTTGCCGGAAGCCATAGATCGCTTGCTGAGGGTCGCCGACCATCATCTCGGCCTCGAGGCCGAGGGACTGAATGAGGCGATGCTGATTCGGATTCACGTCCTGTCCCTCGTCGATCAAGGCCACCACGTAAGAGCGTCGGATTCGCTCACATGCCCCGGGGTTGCTCTGGACCAAACGGACTGCCCGCGACTCCAGTTCGTTGAAGTCGAACGCTTGCCTAAGCCCCATCTCGGATTCGACCAATTCCCATGTCGCCAAGATCAGTTGCCCCACGGCGACCGACTCTCTTGCCGCGGCTTCTTCGGTCTCGGGAGAAGCCGTCCTCATCCAGCGGGGCCGCTTCGATCCGCGCTCCCGCAGGGCGGCATCCATCGCCTGATACCACTCCCCGGGATTCGCGGTAGGCCCAATCTCGGGAAGATCGACCTCTAAACAACGGCGAACGAGGCTCCAGTACGCGGCGGGGTCGGAGTAGTGGGCCGTGAGATCGCTGGGCCGTAGCCCGGACGAGCGCAGCTTCTCGACGGCTTCTTGGATCGGCTTCTTGAGCAGCCCTAGGTAGGGATCGAACTGCGAACGGCTTCCGGCTCGCTGCAAGAGTAGGTCGCGAACCGGAATGGACGTCTCGGCAAGGTCTGCGAGAGCTTGGCGAAGGGCGTCGTCGGCGATCTCTCGGCCGAGCGGGGAGTCGGCGATGACCTCGAACTTCGGGTCGATGCCGGCTGCCAGCGCATTTGCACGCAGCAAGCGCTCGCAGAACCCGTGAATCGTCTGGATCGGTCCGACCTGGGCCAGTTGGGCCGCCTCGTCGAGGCCGAGGTCGCTCAGTCTCTTGACGATTCGCTCCTTCATCTCCGCAGCTGCCTTCCGGGTGAACGTGATGGTCAGGATTTGGTCCGGCGAGATTCCACGCTCGACGACATGCCACACGTACCGCTCGACGAGCACACGGGTCTTTCCGGCTCCCGCCGAAGCGCGAACTGCAAAGCGGGCTTGCTCGCTGAAGGCGATCGCTTCCTGTTCGGGCGTTAACTCGGTCTCTGCCATTCGCGGAAGATTATGGGTCTTGTTACCTCTTCCGACGGCGGGCGTCGAATTCATTGAACGGCTCGGGTGCATCGAGACACCTACCGAAGTGCCGCATGCGGCCCAGGAGAAACTCGAAAATGAAGCGAACTTTGATCTTATCTTTCACGGCCTTGGCGACCATCGGCTTGACAGTGGCTAAACAGGGCGACGGGTACGGACCCGGGATTCGACCCACCAAGGTGCGCGGCCAAGCCATTGGTATCGAGCGAACCGACTACATTCGCGCAATCGAACGAACGGCCAACATGGTCGGTGATTCGGGAGCCCGCTCGCTCGCCGGCCGCTACGGTCTCGATCTGCTCAACCTTACGTGGGAAGATACGGGCCGCTATAAGGGCTCATCGGTCGGGCCGAACATCAGCGACATGACGATCCAGGTTGCGGCTCCTCTCGAGGGTAAGCGCGGGATGCAGGTTCGCTGCATGCCGGTCATCCGGTTCCCGAACTTTTCGGACAAGACCTGCGACCTCGACCCCCGCGATTTTACGATCCTCGTCGGCAACCAGAAGGGCCGTGCGCTCAAGCGCATTTCGCTGTACGACTTCCTCGCCGAGCCGACCCACTACATGAGCAGGCCCTCCGAGTGGCGCTCACCCAAGAAGACTCTGATCGCCGATCGCGACTCGATGGTGCTCGTGAGCGCGCAGGCCTGTTTCCTTCCGGTGCCGAAGCAGGGCAAGGCGACCTTTAACCCCGTGCTCTTCAACTACCAGTCGGTCTCGGGGGACCCCGCCGTACTGACGATCTTGGCCACGCGGGAAGGGACGAGCATGACGATCATCGACAATAAGCGGGACGCCTTCGCCGAGGGCTCGGCATGGGGCCAGAGGCTGTTCCACAACCAGAACGGCATGCGGGCCAGCCTCACTGGCCAGCGCATCAGCGATTTCAAGGCTCAGGGGGGCGACAAGACGACCCCGATCGGGAGCGAGCGGACTGGCGACGCCGGCCTCAACATGGTGCTGCTCATCCAGGTCCCCCTCAAGCAGAAGAGCGAGCCGCGCAGGAACGCAGGCCTGGGAGGCGGCGGATTCGGCGCCCCCGGAGCTGCCGCGGACTCGGCGAAAATGAAGTCCGAGCGAAGCGACGTCGAGGCCGCCGTGATCGGTCATGGCGAACTCGAGGGCATCTTCACCGAAACCGACAACCTTCAGATCCAACGCGACGATCGCTACCCGATCAGGGTCACTGTTCAGTTCTACAAAGCCACATCGAACGGGGTGGTTAGCGAGCAGGACATGAAGGAGATCAAGGACCAGATCGATCAGGTCTACTCTATGAGCGACTACGTGGGCAGCCTCGTCACCGAAGGCAGGACCGGACGCATCACGGAGTACGAGGGCTCGAAGGTTCAGCCACCGGACTGGTGGCGGAAGTTCTGGGAGCGCCACGAGGCGAACACCGGCGACTCCCCCGCCGTCGCGCGGCAAAAGCTGATCAAGCTGCTGGGCAAGGACTACATGGTCAAGCCGGTCTGCGAACTGTATCTGCGCGACTTGCTCCGCAAGTCCTAGCCGCTATCGGTCGATGCGCCGCACCGGCGCTTCGATGTCGTCTCTCGGATCGGGCCTCCAATTCGGAGGCTCGATCGGCCCATAAATCGCCGCCGGATGCTGCCCTCGGTATGCCCAGCCCTGATCGCCGTAACTGAAATGCCAGTACTCGCTCGGGTAGTTCGTTATTCCGACCGCCTCGAGGGTCTTGCGCAGAAGTTCCCGATTCGCTCGAGCCTCGTCATCGAGGAGGGGCGCGTCGGAGACGAAGCTTCGAGGGTCGAGTCGCTCGTAGGGTGAGACGAGGTCGAGGGGCGTTCCGTCTTCGCGCACCAGCCCGACATCGAGCGCCCCGCCCGTGAGATGGGGAGGCGGGACTCGGGGGTGGTTCGGCGGCGCGGTGAGGCGATTCACCACCCGCTTGAGCGTGGTTTCGGACCACTCGGGGTGCCGCTGCTGCCACCATTCCCAAGACCTCCGGTACATCCGGCGCTGAATGTGGAGCCCTCGCCATCCCTCGAGAATGGCAAGGCGAATTCCCTTCGGCAGATGTTCGGCCGCTTGGCATAGCCGCTCCGCAACCCCCTTGCGAAGGAGGGTCTCTCGGTGATAGTCGAACACGGGCTGATCGTGAATAAGGAGCGGGCATAGTTCGAGATAGTTCACGAGCGGCTCGCCGCATTCGCGGATGGGGATGCGCCGCAGCGCATAGACAGGCTCGGTGGGAGAGATGCGCACAGAGTCGGGCACGCCGGATTCTAGCCTAGACGAGGTTGGCCAGGGCTTCGCGAAGCGTCGGGTAGGCGAACGGGAAGTCGTGGGCTTCGGCGATTTGAGGAAACACGCGCTGGCTCAATAAGACGAGGTCACCCTCGGTCCCCGCTAGCCTCGCGCCCAGCTTCACCAAAGCCGCCGGTGCCGGGGGCGACCACGGGCGATGAACCGCGCTCCGCAGCTCACGCATGAAGACTGAATTGGTAACCGGATTAGGCGATACTGCGTTTACGGGTCCGATGATCTCCTCCTCTGTAGCCGCCCAGGAAAACATCGACACGAGGTCTCGGAGGTGGATCCAACTGACGAACTGTCGCCCGCTGCCGGCGGCTCCCCCCAGGAAGAGTCGAGTGAGCCGTAGTAGCTGCTCCAAGGCGCCACCGCCTCGGCCCAGCACGACGCCGGTGCGCATCTTGACCTTTCGAACCGCCGAATCGAACTCGTCGACCGCGGCCTCCCAAGCGGCGCAGGTCTCGGCGAGGAATCCTTCTCCGGGAGGCGAGGCTTCGCTGACCTCGAAGGAGCCGGTGTCTCCGTAGAAGCCGATGGCGCTGGAGTTGATCCAGACCCCAGGTGGGCGATCGCACTCCGCGAGCGCAGCACCGATAGCCCGCGTGGTTTCGACACGCGAAAGCAGGATTTCTTTCTTCGCGGCGTCCGACCAGACCTGGTTGATCGACGCTCCCGAGAGGTTAATCACCAAGGAAGCTCCGATGAGTTCTTGCGCCCACGCGCCGATCCGTCGGCCATCCCAAGCGACCGTTCGAACTTCGGAGTTGCGACTCTCCGAGCGCGAAAGAACGACGACCTCCGAGCCGGAACCGACGAACTCGGCGATCAGTGCGCGCCCGATAAAGCCGGAGCCCCCCGCGATGACGACCTTATCGATGCGTCAGTCCTCCATCCATTGAGCGACCAAGTCCTGCTCCACGCCGAGATTCTGCAGGATACGGGCGACGACGGTGTCGGCAAGGTCGTCGAGCGAGGTTGGCCGCTGGTACCAAGCTGGGCACGCCGGAAGGACCGTAGCTCCGGATTCGGCGAGCGTGGTCAAGTTGCGAAGCATGATCGCGTTCATCGGCATTTCCCGCGGGACGACGATCAGCGGCCTCCGTTCCTTGAGGCACACGTCGGCGGCGCGCGTCATGAGGTCGTCGCTGATGCCGTTGGCGATGCGGCCCGCGGTTCCCATCGAGCATGGAACGATCACCATCCCATCGTGGCGAAACGAACCGCTCGCAGGCGGCGTGAAGTAGTTCTTGCTGTCGAGGAGCCGGATCTGCGGCAAGTCCTCACCGAGCCAGTCGACGGTCGAGAACCGGTCGCGTCGTGGAGCGGTCCCCAGTTCGGTCGCGGCAACCTGGATTGCTTGCTCGCTGAGAATAAGGAAGACCTCGTCCCAATGCCTGGCCGCTTGGCGAAGAAACCGCTGGGCGTAGATCGCGCCGCTCGCGCCGGTGACTCCGACGACGAGTTTTCTCGTGCTCATGCCGATAGTCTACGTGCCCGGGCCAGATCGATGTTCGTCGGTCCAAGGTCCTGGTCGCCGCAACACGTGCTAGCATAGCAACTCCTTGAGCACTGCTATGAGATACGCAATTCGTTTCCTCGTCTTGCTGGTCTGGCCGCTTCCCTCGCTGGGTGTTGCGGCGGAGGAGACACCGCCCAGCGTTTGGGACAGATCCGATTCACTCCCCAGTTCGACGCGTGCACCGATCGCTATGAGGTCACCGCGACCGTCGGAAACGACACTCCGATCCGATTCTCTATCCTCCCGGACGAAAGCCAGAACGCAATGCAGGGGGTGGTCGGACGCCAGGTGCGAATCCAGTGGCAGGCTTACCTGGCTCAAGAGCAAACGGGATCGGGAGAAGTGACGAGAATCATCTCGGCGGGTTCCGAAGAAGTGGTCCTGCCTCCAGGAGTTTGCCAACCCTGATTATCTCGCAGTAGGGGGTCGTCATGCCGAGCGTAGTCGAAGGATCGTCTCGGGCAAGCACTCTTTCGGAGCATGGCGGGTAGACGGCCTTGATCCGGGGGCACGAGCCATCCCCGGCTACCAACCACATCGCAAGTCGACCGCCGACCGTACTCCGGCCCTGGGCTCGCGACAGCAAACGGTGACCGCATTTGCAAGCCAGATCACTGTTCTCTATCCTAGCCTCTGCCAAGCGCCTGCGCGAACGCCTTCTCTCCGCCGACCACCGGTAGGCGGAGGCGGGTCTCGCCGAGGTCGATCGTTAACTTAGTTCCCGGCTTCGGCCAGATCGTGAAGTCGCGATCGCTGGACAAGACCATCAGAGCGATGCGTTTGCCGGCGGGAATGAACTGGTCGTCGGGCTGGAGGTCGAAGGTCATCGTCACGAATTTTCCCGGCTCCAGCGGCGTTCCCTTCTCCATCGAATGATAGCTGCCGCCGGCCGTGAGGGAACGAGCATTCTGAGGGTCGGCCCACCCCCGCGTGATCAGATTAGAGGTGCCGATCGGGCCTTCGAACCAGGGCAGCAGCACCAAGTACACGGAAAGATTCGCGGCGGGCGTGTTCGAAGACAAGCGGATCGTCACCTGCGCCGTGCCCGAAATGTGGACCGGCGCCGTCAGCTCCGAAGTCGCGTAGATGAGTCGATTCGGCGACTCGGCCGCCTTGGCTAAGCTCGCCGCATCGAAGGTCACGTCGTCGACCAGTTCTTCTTGCACTTGCTTCCCCGCGGGCTTGGTCGCCAAGCCACCGATCTCGCGTCCTCCTGCGCTCGGTGCGAGGATGACTGGGGCGGCATCGGGGTTCGGGTAGTCGGCGTACGGAGTGGGGGTCGGCTGTGGACCTCGAGGGGTGCCAGGGTCTTTTTCGCGCACGATGTAGGCCTTCGGCCCCGTCTCGATGCCGTTCTGGACGCCGTAGAGGAACCGGGTGAACCACTTGTTCACCATCTCGAACGGTGGATCGCCTCCATGCCCACCCTGATGAAAATACTGGACCAGCGGCACCTTTCCCTTGATCGCTTGGCTGATGCGGACGCTGTGCTCCGGCACCACGTTCCAGTCGTTGAACGCGTGAGCCATGAGGACAGCGCACTTGATCTTGCCGGCGTAGGGTAGGAGGTCGCGCTCGGCCCAAAAGGCGTTGTAGTCGCCAGTCCGTCGGTCACGACCCTTGGCGAACTCACCGTCCCGATAAAGGGCATCGTTTCTCGGACGGCGCACCGGGTCGGCGCTGTGGATGAAGTCGTAGAGCGAATCGATGTCCTCGCCGAGCCAGCCGCCCGGGTGCCGGACGAGTCCGTTCGAGCGGTAGTAGTGGTAGTAGGAAGTGTTCGGCGCTACCGGGACGATCGCCTCGAGACCTTGGACGCCGGTGGTCGCGGCAGCGATCGGGAGCGTGCCGTTGTAGGAGGTGCCGATCATGCCGACCTTGCCGGTGCACCAGGTCGCTTTGATCTCTTCGGTTCCTTCGTAGGTGGTGTAGCCCTTGGCTCGCCCGTTCAGCCAGTCGATAACCGCCTTCGGTGCGAGACGCTCGGGGTCGCCGCCTACGGTTGGGCTGCCTCCCGAGAGGCCGGTTCCGGGAGCGTCCGAGTGCACGACCGCGAACCCACGCGGTACCCAGGTCGACACGAGAGAATTCGACACGGCCTTCCGATCCGGGTTGAACTTGATTTCGGGATGGGAGGTACGCGGCGGCGGCTCCTCGCCGAGTTCGTGGCGGACGTCCCAGAGGATCGACCGCCCGCCGGCGGTGCCGGCGAAGTAAGGCGAAGACTCATAGATGACCGGCACACGCAGGCTTCCTGTTTCAGTTTGGCGCTGGCGAGTCACGTCGACGTGCACGCGATCCTTCTTGCCGTCACGGTCGGAATCGAATTCGGTTTCTACCCAGAGCCGCTCACGGATCCACTCCTCCGGCTTGGCGAACTCGGGGACGATTTGCGCTTGGCCATCGACGAAAGTCGGACCAGCGGACGGCCCCTGCGCGAGTGCCGGCGCGATCGCGGCGATGAATGAGAGGAAGAGAACGGTGCGGGACACGCCCCCATTATAGTGATTTGCCCGGTTGCGATGGACTTGCTGTATATTCATGCTATGACCAGAGGTACCTTCGTCGCTGCCCTCTTCGTCGCCGCCGCCTGCACGAGTTGGCCGCAGATTTCGCCGGGGAGACTCGCCGTCGTCCGGCTCGGAGACGGAGGCGGGCTGACGAGCGCCGGCGCCGCCGTACGGCTCATTGCGATCGACAAGGCGACTGGCGACGTCTTCCTGCCTGAGAGCATCGACATCACCTACGACGGCACGACCGGGCTCGTTCTTACCGGGAACACGACGGGCGAGGGGTCGCTTTCGACTTTGCGCACCACCACGGGCGCTTTCGCATTCATCTCCGGTTATCCTGCCTTCGTGGGAACCGGATCGCTCACGACCTCGCCGACGAAGAGAGTGACCCGGGTTCGCTACTTTAACGGGGCGATGGTGGACCAAGATTTAGCGCTGGCAGGCCAGGCTCGCAGCGCAGTAAGCCTGACGGGGCTCGACTTTTACTTCAGTACCGGTACGGTTGGTGTCAACGCCGGTTCGTTTGGCTCGGGCGCAACGACCAGCCAGAGCACCGAAACGAATACGCGCTTCCTGGAAACCTGGCAGGGTCGCGCCTACTTCTCGACGGCGAGCGGGGGCAACAACCTCGTCCGAGAAGCGGTGCAGGGTGGGGGCGGTCCAGTCCTGCTTTCTACGGGCGCGGCTGTGCTCATCGCCGATTTCGAGATCGCCCGCGACGGCCTCACCCTCTACGTTGCGAGCGACTCAACGACCGCGGGAGGCATTTATCGCTATAGCCGTCCGAGCCTGACCTCGGCTTGGGACTCCGGAACACGGCTGACCACCCAACCGGTGAGGTACCTCGCTTTGGAAGAAGCTGCCGGCCAGCACAACCTCTTTGCCTGTTTCAAATCGAGTACCCGTAACGACGTCGAGGGTTTCTTCAATACGAAGACCGCGACTTCGCTCTCCCCTGCGTGGACCATAACGCCTCCCGGTGCGTTCGGCTACGCTGGTCTCGATCTCGTCCAAAGCCCGCTTGCGCTAGTGAGCGGTACCCTCGTCTTGGAGGGCTTCGAACCTTCTACAGCCGCACAACCTGTGCTCGTCGAGGTCATCCAGGGCGGAGGCGTCGTCGAAAGCCTTCAGACTGCGCTCGGTACCGGCGATACGTTCTCGTTTACCGCCGAGTCCGAAGGTTCGGCCACTCTTCGGTTCTCGTTCCGCACCGGCCTCCGGAAGGGGGTGCCAGTAGATCTCGCCCAAAGCCCGATTTCGGGCCTTCAGGTCACGCTTCTCAACGGCGATTGCGACGGCGACAACGAGGTGGCAATCGGTGACTTCGCCCTCGTGAGTGCCTCCTTTGGCCGCGAAGTGGGCGATCCCGGTTACGACGAGCATGCCGATCTGAACGGCGACGGCAGCGTCGACATCGGCGACTTTGCCCTCCTGAGCGGGAACTTCGGCCAAATCGGGGATTGACCTAGCTGCAGCCGCTCGTGGAACCGCAGGACTCGCACTTGAGGCAGACTCCGTTGCGAACGAGGGTGAACGCGCCGCACTCTCCGCACGGATCGCCTTCGTAGCCCTTCAGCCGCGCCTCGCGAATCTTGTCCGCCAAGTGCCCCGCGGATACCGTTACCGGTTCCAACGCCGGCGATCGGACGGGCTCGACCACCGCGCGATGGCCGTTGGCGTTGAATCCGTGACTGTCGTGAGGTTCTGTTGCCACACCGGGGATCGGACCCTCGATCTCGGCCCCATCCTCTTCGTAATCGAAATCCAAAGCGGGCTGAGTCGGATCACCGACGGTATCCGAGCGCAGATCCTCGGGCTTGACCTGCACCAGGTCGGTTCGCCCGAGGTACGAGAGCGCTAGCTCGCGGAAGATGTAGTCGATGACGCTGGTAGACATCTTGATGTTGTCGTGCCCCTGAACGACACCGTTCGGTTCGAACCGTGTAAAGACGAAAGCCTCGACGAACTCTTCCAGCGGCACGCCGTACTGCAAGCCCAGGGAAATAGCGATGGCGAAGCAGTTCATCAAGCTTCGGAAAGCGGCGCCCTCACGGTGCATGTCGATGAAGATTTCGCCCAGGCTTCCGTCTTCGTACTCTCCCGTACGCAGATACACTTTATGGCCGCCGACCCTCGCCTTTTGCGTATATCCTCGTCGTCTGCCCGGCATCGCGCGTCGCTTGGCAAGATAACGATAGACCAGCCGCTGAGCCGCTTGCCGTATCGGATCGCTGAGATCGCCCGTGTCGAGGGTTGCCTCGATAATCGCTGCCGCTGTATCGTCCGTGCTGGCGTTAAGGGGCTGGCTTAGCTTGCTGCCATCGCGGTAAAGAGCATTCGCCTTCAACCCGAGCTTCCACGATAGCATGTAGCATCGGTCCATCTCTTCCACCCTGGCGTCCCCTGGCAGGTTGATTGTCTTGCTGATCGCGCCGCTCAGGAAAGGCTGTGCCGCAGCCATCATCCTAATATGGCCCTCCGGCTTGATGTACCGCTCACCAATCCGGCCACATTTGTTCGCACAGTCGAATACCGGGTAGTGCTCTTCGCGCAAGTGTGGCGCGCCCTCGATCGTCATCGTCCCGCACACATAATCGTTCGCGAGTGAGATATCCTCCTTGTTGAAGCCGATTTCTTCGAGCAAGTTGAAGCTCATGTCGTCCAGTTGTTCGTCGGTGAAACCTAAGTAGTCCCGGCAGAAGTCGTCACCCAACGTAAACCGATTAAAAACGAACTGGATATCGAATGCGTTTTCAAGCGCGCGTTCGATCCTCTGAAGCGCATCCGGCGTAAAGCCTCTGGCTGTAAGGGCTTCATGATTAATCCCCGGTGCGTCGGCCAGCGTCTTATGGCCAACGCAATACGCTACGATATCGTCGATCTCCTCGGCGCGGTATCCCAGTTGAGATAGCGCGATCGGGATCGACTGGTTGATGATTTTGAAGTATCCACCTCCCGCAAGCTTCTTAAACTTTACGAGCGCGAAATCGGGCTCGATTCCCGTCGTATCGCAGTCCATGATGAGGCCGATAGTGCCGGTCGGCGCGAGCACGGTCACCTGTGCGTTACGGTATCCATGGATCTCCCCTAGTGACAGGGCCTTCTCCCAGGCTGTTCGAGCGGCCTTCAGCAGGTCGACGGGGCATTCATCGGGGTCTATTCCCACGGGAAGCGTATGGAGCCTTTCGTATTGATCGGCACTCGTATTGTGAGCCGCCCGCTTATGGTTCCGGATCACGCGCAGCATGTGCTCCCGGTTGCGCTCATAGCCGTCGAACGGACCGAGTTCCTTTGCCATTTCGGCGCTTTCGGCATAAGACTCGCCTCCGAGAATGCTCGTCAGCGCCCCTGCGATCGCAAAGCCCTGGGGACTATCATAAGGGATCGCCATTTGCATCAGGAGCGCGCCGAGATTGGCGTAGCCTAAGCCGAGCGTTCGAAACTCGTAGCTGAGCCGAGCAATTTCCTTGCTGGGAAACTGCGCCATAAGAACGCTGATCTCGAGGACGATCGTCCAAAGGCGAATGGCATGCCTGTACGCTTCGATATCGAATTGGCTGGTGCGAGGATCGTAGAACTTGATAAGATTGATGCTGGCGAGATTGCAGGCCGTATCGTCGAGAAACATGTATTCGCTGCAGGGGTTGCTCGCATTGATCCGTCCATCCTCGGGGCAGGTATGCCAGTCGTTGATAGTCGTGTCGTACTGTGTACCGGGATCGGCGCAGGACCATGCCGAGAAACAAATGCGGTCCCACAGGTCCCTCGCGCTCAGCCGCTTTGTGACGGCGCCATCCGTTCTGGCCTTGAGTTCCCAGTCGTCGTCATGCTCGACGGCTTCGAGGAATTCGTCCGAGAGCCGAACCGAGTTATTAGAGTTCTGGCCGGAGACCGTCATATAGGCCTCGCTCTCGTAGCCGGTATCAAAAGTGGGGAACTCGATCGAAGTGACCCCTTGCTGTGCGAGCTGAACGACCCGCTGGATATAGTTCGGCGACACCAGGGCCTGCTTTGCCTCTGCAATGGCTCTTCTGAGAGCAGGGTTCGTTCGAGGATCGAAGCGCTCGTCTCCGTCGACACCGCCCTGATAGCATGCGCGAATAATGGCGTTGAGATATCGGCTGTTGATCTGGGATCCGGTGACGAGTGAGGCAACCTTCTGTTCCTCGAGGACCTTCCAACTGACGAACTGTTCGATATCCGGATGATCGACGTCGAGGCACACCATCTTCGCCGCTCGCCGAGTGGTGCCGCCCGACTTGATCGACCCGGCGCTGCGGTCTCCGACACGGAGGAAACTCATCAGACCGCTCGATTTCCCGCCACCGCTGAGCTTCTCGTTGGAGGCTCGGCACTTCGAGAAGTTCGTCCCGACCCCCGAGCCGTACTTGAAGATGCGGGCCTCGCGCGTCCAAAGGTCCATGATTCCGCCCTCGTTGACGAGGTCGTCTTTCACGGACAAGATGAAACAGGCGTGGGGTTGAGGCCGCTCGTACGCGTTTTCGCTGAGGCGTAGTTCCTTAGTCTTCGGGTCGACGAAATAGTGGCCTTGTGGTGTGCCGGTTATCCCATAAGCGAAGTGCAGGCCGGTATTAAACCACTGCGGGCTATTGGGGGCAGCGATCTGCTGCGCCAGCATGTAGCAGAGCTCATCGTAAAACGCTTGGGCATCCTCTTCGCTGTCGAAGTAGCCATACTTCTCCCCCCAGTGCCGCCAACAGCCGGCCAAACGGTGGAACACCTGTCGCGAATCGTTCTCGCTGCCCTGGCCATCATCGCCCAATCCCGCCTTTCGGAAGTACTTTTGCGCGAGGATGTCGGTCGCCACCTGTGACCAGTGGGCGGGCGTCATCACGTTGTCCATCGAGAAGACGACCGACCCGTCGGGATTGCGAATTTCGCTGCGGCGCGGCTCGAATGGGATGCCGTAGTAGGGGTCTTGGCCAGACTTCGTATAAAAGCGATCGATTTTCATTTCTGTCGTTCCATCCTTGGCTCCTCTCCCGGAGCATGCCTGGGCACTCCTGCCGCTAGTGGGTGACGCCGGCGGGCCGCCCCGGGTCCTTCTCGAGCAACCAGACCGTTTCCACGATCTCGCGGAAGTCGGCGAGCGTCTCGAACTCTCGATACACGCTCGCGAACCGCACGTACGCGACCGTGTCGAGCCGCATGAGGTGCGCCATGATCCTCTCCCCGATCTCAGACGAAGGCACTTCCGGCTCGCACAGATCGAAGAGTTCTCGCTCCACCTGGGCCACCGCATCCTCGAGGGCCTCCACGGGTATGGGCCGCTTTCGGGTGGCTACGGTCATGCTGCGCAGGGCCTTTTGGCGAGCAAACTCCTCGCGCGAGCCATCCCGCTTGACCACGAACAGGCGCGGCTTTTCGGGCTCTTCGAACGTCGTGAATCTTCGGTCGCACCGCACGCATTCGCGACGCCGGCGGATCGAGTCGCCTTCCCTCGAAGGTCGAGAATCGAGCACTCTTTGCTCGGGGAATCCGCAGTAGGGGCACTTCACGGTAGAATTCCTTCTGCCACATATCTTGTGGCTCTTCGATCTTAGACGCACAAGGGCTTGTGTGTCAATGGCCTGACGCCCTTTTTTCCTCCATCTTGCTGTCCACCGGTTGTCCACAGGTTTTGTCGCCCTCTCCTCGTCCGCCACCGGCACCACCTGCGGTATCCTTGCCGCCCGGATGGAAACGACTTTGGTACTCATAAAGCCCGGCGGCGTGGCTCGCAACCTCATTGGCGAGATCACAAGGCGGGTGGAAGCGCGCGACTTGACAGTCGCCGGGCTCAAGCTCATTCTCGCCGACCGCGCGACGGTCGAGGAACACTACGCCGAACACCGCGAGCGGCCCTTTTTTGCGGACGTCTGCAACTACCTCTGCAGCGGTCCTATCGTGGCAATGGCGGTGCGCGGGACCAACGCGATTCGCGCCATCCGAACGATGATGGGCGCCACCAATCCCCTCGACGCGACCCCAGGGACCATACGGGGGGACCTCGCGCTCAGCATCGAGGATAACCTCACCCATAGCAGCAGCGACGAGGAAGCCGCCGCACGCGAACTGGCCCTCTGGTTCCCGGAGGGAATGGTCTCGTAGGCCCAACGGCCCGCGATCCGCAGACGGGCGGGTTATACTGAAGCCCATGTCGATCTCGCTCGACGAAGTGCAGCACGTCGCGAGGCTCGCCCGCCTCGACCTCGAGCCGGAAGAGCTTCTCGCCTTCCAGGCCGAGTTGAACGCGCTTCTCGGGCATTTTCAGGACATCCAGGCCCTGGATGTTTCCGAATTCGAGCCGCGCCCGCACGCCGTAGTGCTTCATGACGTGTTCGGCGACGACATTGCTCGACCGGGCTTGGACCGGGAGGATGCGCTCCGCAACGCGCCGCGCACCCGAGCCGGCCTGTTCCTCGTGCCCACCATCATCGAGGACTAGGTGAGCCTCACCGAACTGACCGCAGCCGAGCTTTCCGCCAAGCTGCGGTCTCGTGACGTGTCGGCCCCAGAGATCGCTCGTGTCCACCTCGATCGGATTGCCGAGCGTGACGCCGAGATCGGCGCGTTCCTGAGCGTCGAGCCCGAACTCACGCTCGCGCAAGCGGAAAACGCTCAGCGGATGCTCGATCGGGGCGAAGGAGGCCGCCTCACCGGCGTTCCTGTCGCCCTGAAGGACAACCTCTCGACGGTCGGCACCCCGACCACCTGCGCCTCCCTCATCCTCGAGGGCTACCGTCCACCATTCGACGCCACCGCCGTGGCGCTGCTTCGAGCTGCAGGGGCGGTCTTCGTCGGCAAGACGAATCTCGACGAATTCGCGATGGGAACATCGACCGAGAATTCGGTGTTCGGGTCCACCCGCAATCCATGGGACCTCACTCGCTCGCCGGGTGGCAGTTCGGGCGGCTCGGCGGCTGCGGTCTGCGATCACATGGCGCCGCTCGCCTTGGGTTCGGACACCGGCGGATCGATCCGGCAGCCCGCCGCACTTTGCGGGATCGTCGGGTTCAAGCCGACCTACGGTCGGGTTTCGCGATACGGCCTTGTGGCATTCGCCAGCAGCCTCGACCAGATCGGGCCTCTTGGCAGGAACGTCGAGGACGCGGCCCTCTTGGCCCACGCGATTTCTGGCCACGACCCGACCGATAGCACCTCGCTCCCCGATTCGCAGATCGACCTGTCCGGCCTCAAGGGGGGTGCCTTGCGCGGACTTCGCTTGGCCGCACCCAGGGAACTCTTCGGCGAGGCGTGTCACCCGGGCGTGCGCGAATGTGTGTTGTCCGCGGTCGATCGGCTGCGAGCCGAAGGAGCAGAGGTTGCCGAAATCTCCTTGCCGAGCATCGACTACGGAGTGACCACCTACTACATCATCGCCCCCGCGGAGGCCAGCAGCAACCTCGCCCGTTTCGATGGCCTTCGCTATGGGCCGCGACTGGAGGGCGAAGGGCACGTCGGAACCGTCGCCGCCACCCGCGGACGCCTCTTCGGCCACGAAGTCAAGGCGAGAATCATGATCGGTACCTATGCTCTCTCCGCGGGGTACTACGATGCCTACTACGTCCGCGCCCAGCAAGTCCGAGCTCGGATGACCGCGGAGTTCGAGCACGCGTTCGGCGAGTTCGACGTGATCGTCTCACCCACCAGTCCTGTCGTCGCGTTCCCACTCGGCGAGTTGAGCCACGACCCCTTGGCCCTCAAGATGCTGGATCTCTGCACGATCCCCGCCAACATGGGCGGCTTTCCCGCCATCTCGCTGCCGTGCGGGCTCTCGGAGGGGCTTCCCGTAGGGCTGCAGATCGTCGGCCCGATCCGCGGCGACGAGCGGGTTCTCCAGATCGCTTACGCCGTCGAGCGCGCTTTGGCCGGGTAGCGCCCGCCAGCGCCATACTAGTCGCCGATGTTCAAGCGGCTGATGCAGAAGATCGACCGGCTCTTCGGGCGAGGGGTCATCGACGACGCCCTCTACGAAGAACTCGAAGAAGAGCTGCTCGCCGCCGACACGAGCATCCAGCACACCGGCGAGATTCTCGAGGAACTTCGCCGCGCGGTGCGGAGCGAGAAGATCACCGATCCGTCCGCCATGAAGGAGCGCCTCAAACACGCGATCGCCGCGCGCTTCACCCAACAGGAAGCCGTCGGTCTTCGCGTGGGGCCCGCGTCTCCGACGGTGTATCTCTTCGTGGGAGTCAACGGCGTTGGCAAGACGACCACCATCGCCAAACTCGCCCAACGCCTGGGCCGATCCGGAAAGAAAGTGCTGCTTGCCGCCGGCGACACCTTCCGCGCGGCCGCCATCGAGCAGCTCGAGATCTGGGCCGGGAGGACGAACGCCGACTTCGTTAGAGCCCAGCCGGGAGCGGATTCCGCCGCCGTGATCTTCGACGCGATCCAAGCCGCCCGGGCCCGCGGCGCCGATTACGTCCTAGCCGACACGGCGGGGAGGCAGCACAGCAAAGAGAACCTGATGGCCGAACTCCAAAAGGTCGCCCGGGTCGTCGAGAAAGGGCTCGGTCGCCCCGCCGACGAGGTGCTGCTCGTCCTCGATGCGAACACCGGCCAAAACGCCATTCGCCAAGCCGAGGAGTTCATCAAGGCCGCAGGCGTGACCGGGCTAGTGCTGACGAAACTCGACGGAACGGCCCGCGGCGGCGCCCTCATCGGCGTCTACGAGCGCTTCAGGGTCCCGGTCAAGCTGATCGGGGTCGGCGAGAGGGCGGACGACCTCCGCGACTTCGACCCCGCCGACTTCGCGGCGAACCTGTTCGGCTAGCCGGGCTACCGAGCCGCACTCGATCCGCTCTTCCTTTCCGGCCGGAGCGTGTAGCGCTGCGGATTGGACTTGCCGCGCCAGATGCGAACTCCTCCCGCCGCATCCGAAGTCACCAAGGCCCGAGCCACCTCCGAGAAGGCCGCGTTGCGCACCTCGACGTCCCCATGGTCGAACTCCAGGAGCGACAAGCCCGACAAGGCATCCCACACCTTGACTTTTCCATCCCATCCCCCGGTCACGATGCGTTGGCCGCTATCGAACCAGTAGGCGAAACGCACCGTCGCCCTGTGCTCATTCAGGACCATCTGCGTTTTTTGGGTCGCGACGTCGATCACGGTAGCAACGTCGGTACCAGTAACGAGGAGGCGTTTACCTTCGGGCGAAGGATCAACGGCCCACACATCGCCAAGGAGGACGTCTTTGTTTTCCAGCAACTGGCCACGAACCCCCTTTCCGAGCCCTTCGGGCAGCACGTTCTGCCAGCTTTTTCGGACCTTGCCGGATGCTGCGTCGAGCGCCGTTACGTGATCGTCGTCTCCCGCCACGTAGAGCGTCTTGCCGTCCGGTGAGAGCCGGGCGGAGTTAAGGAACTGTGCGTATTGCCGCGGTGCGACGTGGGATTCCCAGAGAATTCGGGGAGGGGTAAGCGAGGCACAGCGAGCGTAGCCCAGATTGTCGACCCAGTAGAGCCTTTGCCCGTCGTCACTCCATTCGATCGAGCGAACTTCGATCTCAGCGTCCGAGTAGGGGTCGATAAAGCGATCGACGATACCCTTTGCAGGATCGAGCATGAGGATGCCTTCATGCTGGGTTCCGATGGCAAGGCGGTCACCACTAGGCGACCAGGCCAGCTCCCAGATCCCGTCTAGACCATCTACGGACCACTGTTCCCTTCCAGTAATACAGTCTATGCCGAAGATCGTTCCTGTTTCGTAGCCTCCCGCCGCAACGAGCGGCTGTTTTGGATGGGCCGCGAGAGCCTCGATACGCTCGCCCAGCCCGAGGTATACCGACATTCGGCTCCGGGCCGGTTCCCAACAGGTTACGGTTCCATCGGTCAGGAATGCCATCGCTGCGCCCTCTTCGCCGATCGGCATGAGCGTCTGGATGCGCTTTCCACTGCTTCGGAACTCACCGACGGCGAGACCTTGGTCGACAAACCATGTTCTTCCGCTGCCGTCGTCCGATCCGGTAACGAGAAATCGTCCATCGCGCGAGAATACGATTCGATTGACCGTGGCATCGTGTCCGGTGAGCAGACGTTCTTCGTTCTGGACAAAGTCCCAGAGGATGACGTTCTTCCCGTGGGCGATTGCCAATAAACTTCCCGTGGGCGAGAACTGAAGACCGTCGACCCAACTCCGTTGTGGGACCGTCTTCCTATGAACTATGCGCCCGTCGTGTCTGTTCGCGAGGGCCACATCGTGGGACCATCGCGAGGTCGTGAAGGCAAGCAGAGTTTCTGACTCACTGAGAGCCATGTGGCAGCCTTCTTGCAGATAGTCGGTGCCGGCTATCGGCCGCTGCGTCCTTGTTTCGATGTCGAAGACAGTAAGGCCCTTTTCGTCAAGCAAGACGATCGTCTTCCTTCCGAACCAGATGTCGATCAGTTCGCGAATGCCTGTATCCCAGGGCGCGGGATGTTGGCGCATGTCGATTAGCTGCAGAGTAACGTCCTCTTCGGGATTCGGCAGGGAGACCGAAGTGCTTCTGCCCGTTCCGATCAGCCAGGGATAATCCACATCTTGGACGTCGAAACCGGCGGGTATGAGGTACTTGCCGAGCGCCAATCCCCCCCGCTGAACAACGACGATTTCCTTTGCAGGAGTGAGAATCCAGAGGGTGTCGTCGTCCGAGAACGAGGCTTCTTCCACTTTTACGCCTTCGAGCCGAAACGCCGGATCGACTCGCTGTCCGATCGGGTCCCAAACGAGCGCACTGGCGTCATCGAAAGTCACTAGCATGGCGCGGTCGTTCGGGCTTGAGAGGAAGGAGGCGATGTCGCCATCGACGATGTCGTAGGATTGGAGATTGAAGAGAGTTCTAACGAATTCGCCTTCCCACATCGTATTGCCGGCTCGTTTGGCACGCTCGACCGCGGCAGACATCCGAACGGGGCTGCCGGTGAGGAACGCCGAAGCAAGCGAGGCTTGGGCGGCCTCTCGTGTGGCGCGCTTCGCCTGTTCCGCGCTCGCTTTCGCGTCGCGTTCTCGCCTTTGAGCGACGATGTTGAGGCGTTCGGACTCCTTGCGAGCGGCGATTGCAGCATCCCGCTCCCGATCGGCGCGCTTCTTCTCGTTCTCGGCATTTCGGAGGGCGTTCTCTTTGTCCTTCAACGCTCCGTCCTTTTCGCTGACGAGTTTCTCTAGATCGGCCTTCTGATTCGATGTTTCGCCTTGGAGTACTTCGACGCGTTCCCGCTGCTGTTTCTCCTTCGCGGCGAGATTCGCCATGGTCTTCGCAGTCAAATCGGCTCGATCCTTTTGCTTTCTCGCTTCGGCCGCTTGGATGAATCCGAACACCGCCAGGGCGCCAATCGCCGCGGCAACTGTACCGGCAATCGCTCCGACCCGGATCGCAGCACGCCTTGCCGCGCGTTTTTGGCGGAGCAATTCGGCCTCCGGCAGATTCGACTCGATCCATGCCACATCGAAGCCGCGCTGGTAGATGCGATTTCGCACTTGCAGAAAGCCCCGCTCGACCCGCGTGAGTCCGCTAAGTTTGAGAACGGTCATCACTGGATCGCCCTCGTCGTCTTTGAGGCGACCACTTCGAACTGAGCGGTACTCGTCGAGAATCCGCGAACGGGCTTCATCCGCCGCGATTCCTTCGATAGGCGACTCGAGTACGCGCCGAGCGACATCGTTCAGGTTCGGTTCCTCTGCGCGGGCCTTAAGGGAGAAAAACATCTGGTCCACAAGCCGGTCGATGTCGCCTGCTTGGACTACACTCTCGTCGGACGCCGCAGCAGAAGCGAGTTTCTGCGTGAGGTAGGGATGTCCTGCCGTCCAAAAGTGGATTCGAGCGAGGAGCGCGTGTCCGTTTCGTCCTCCGCTGGTGAGGTGCGCAGCGTAAGAGGCCAGTTCGTCCAAGGTGAAGTCGGTCAGTTCGATGCGCTTGCCGATGTTGAACGGCGTGATGCGCACATCGCGGATCAGTTCGCTCGGGGTGGCGACGCCAAGGAGACAGAAAGTGACCTTGGGGTGCGCGGGCTCGGCCGCGCTTTCAGCCGGGCTATCGCTCACTTTGGACAGGTCGGACCGTTCGGCAAGAGACACTTCTCGGGGAGAGGAACTGAGAGCCCGCCGATTGTGGCTTTCCCGAATCCCGGCGAAGAACTCGTCGGTCGAGAACGGCAGCGAGCGCACGAAGTCGATCTCGTCGACAAACACGACGAATGGACCCCCGATCTGGCCAAGACGTTCTTCGAGCGCCATGAAGAACCGTTGCATTGGGCCTGCATGCGAATGAGCGTCCCATAGTTCGAAGAACCGGTCCTCGTAGTCTAACTGCTCGCCCGCCACCATCAAGAGCGAGGCATACCACCGCTCGGGATCGAGATTTGAGCCGAAGCGCTGCAGGTCGAGCAGGATGGTCCGTACACCTGCTTCCTCGAGGCGCTCTCTCGTCCGGATCATGAGGGAGGACTTGCCTTTCTGGCGCGAGTCGAGGACGTAAGCGAACTCTCCGGCGATCAGAGCATCGAAGAGCCGCGCATCCGCATCGCGCTCGATATAGCACGGCGCGCCTTGCGCCAGCGTGCCTTCGGTGACGAAAAACGACGTCCGTGATTTCATCTTCGCTAGAAAGCGAGTATAGCCGCGCCCTATCCGGCATCCTCAAGCGAAGGGCGACCGGGTGAAACCGCCCTGTCCGCGCCGCAGGAGAGGCAACGCGCTAAACGAAGCGGAGAGCCCGTCGAGCTCTGGCCAGGCTTCGGCCCGCGCCTCCACCCGGGTGGGGGTGGAGGCATGAGAAAACTCCGACCTTTACTCTCCCGACACGACCCCGATGCGGTCGACGATCATGGTGGAGACCGTGCGAGTTCGGAACTTCAGGCCGAACGTTCCCTGATAAGAAACGAAGCGCTGCGGGACCGGGGTTACGCGATACGTGAACGTGCCTAGCCCGATGGTCGGCAGCTCGACCGTGGTCATGTAAGTCCATCGCGCGGCGACCCAGTCGTACATCCACAGCGCGATCGGACCCGAGCCGGTGCGAGAGCCTAAGATGCTGACGTCGAGACGGCGGACACGGCTGGGATTGCCGAGCCCGTTGCCCGGCACGACGAAGTCGAATTCTTGGCCAGGCATGCTATTGATGCGGAAGAAGTTGTTGTCCGCATAGCGCAAGAGGTTGATGTTGTCGTTGGGCGTGGAACCCCGATAGACTTGCAATCCGGTAATGCGCCCTACCAGCGCATGAGCACAAAGGGTGGCGAGGGCGGCGGCGCAGATGAGTGTGAGTCTTAGTGTTGATTTCATAGTGTCGTCCTTTGAAATGACTTCGCATTTCTCGTAACGACTATGACGCAGATCCTCTGCAGACGACCCCACGCTGCGCCCTTCTCCTCACGCCCTGCGCCACCTGTCTCTAGTCAGGTCGGCCAGGCTCCTCTCTCCGCTCCGATGCCTCTCCACCCGCAGTCGGGTGGAGGGGTGTCGGAGGCGGCGGACGGGCTCCTATCTGATACACTGCCCACGTTAGAGTCCCCCTCGCTGCGCGAGGGGGACCTGGCCGGGCGCAGCCCGTGCCTGAGGGGGAGTAATACTCCAGTCCCCAAGTAAGATAGTCTCCATGGCGCGATGGCGATCCTGGCAGGGGCGGGAGGGCCTGCGAACCAACGCCTCGCGCGCCCTTCGCAAGGCGCTCTCCGCCAGCGAACGGGTGCTGTGGCAGGAACTCAGGGGCGACAAGGCCGGGGCGAGGGTTCGCCGCCAACATCCGCTCGGCCCCTACGTCATCGACTTCTACGTCCCCAGCGCACGCCTTGCCATCGAGGTCCACGGCGAACAGCACGATCCCGCAGTTGACCGCAAACGGGATGTCTACCTGCGGCGTCAAGGAATCCAGACTCTCCGCATCCCTAGCCTCGATCTCTTCGACGACGTCCGGCGTGGCGAGTGGCTCCAGGTCATCGAGCGTACGATTCACGAACGCGGTTCGTGAGGTGGAACTAGCAGGCGAGGTTTCTTTATTACTCCCCCTCTTCGCGGGCTTCGCCGCGAAGGTCCCCCTCGTCAAGACGAGGGGGATCCGAAGCCGTCCGTTCGCTCCATTCGTCTACACTTGCCGCATGAAAGCCAAAGCCGTCCTTCTCGGCACCGGACTCGCCCTGGCAGCGTGCGCCTACCAACAACTCGACGCAAGGACGCGCGCGCTCCAGACCGAAACCCTTTCGAATTCGAAGATGCTCGCCATCGGGATGCTTATATATTGTGGGGACTACGACGACCTCTATCCCTATGTGCAGGATACGAAGGCTGCCTTCGTCGTGACGTATCCCTACATGAAGAATCTCGAGGTTACGAAGACGCATAACCCGAACGGTGGGAGCTTTCTTTTCAATCGCAAGATAGGCGGCGTCAAGTCGACCAAGGTTCATCCTCCAGAGCAGATTCCGATGTATTACGAAACAAACTTCTGGCCCGACGATCGCCGCATTGTCGCCTATGCGGATGCGCATGCAGTGCCGGTGACGAAAGCCGGGTGGCCGAAGATCGAAACAGCGCTGAAGAAAACGTTCCCACGTATCGCGAAGAAGCCGCTGCCTCCGGGCGATAAGCTCGCTAAGGAGTTCGGAGTCAAGTTTTAGGCCAGGGCCGTCGCTGGGGCCTTAGCAGTCGCCTCCTACGCCAAAGTCCGGCCATGCGCTGGCGCGGGTCTCTTTATTACTCCCCCTCTTCGCGCGCTTCGCGGCGAAGGTCCCCCTCGTCGAGACGAGGGGGATCTGGCCGGGCGAAGCCCGTGCCTGAGGGGGAGTAATACTCGACCCCCACGCCCTACGACCCCGCCGTGCGTGCGCTGACGGGGGTTTTTCTTATTACTCCCCCTCTTCGCGCACTCCTTCGTCGCGGCGAAGGTCCCCCTCGTCGAGACGAGGGGGAGTAGTAATACGCGACTCCCACGCACCGGGCATGACACCGGTCATAGCATCCACCGCCGCTCGCGAACCAAGATGTCCGCATGAGCGAGAGGGCTACTGCGAACCGAGTGCTGTTCATGAACACGGTCGCGTTCACCGTGTGCTTCGCCGTATGGACGATGTACGGGGTGCTCATCACCTTCCTCGTCGATCACCGGTACCTGGTGATCGACAAGGCGCAGATCGGGTGGCTGATCGGCATACCGATTCTCACCGGCTCGATCATGCGGCTGCCGGTGGGACTCCTCACCGACCGATACGGGGGGAAGCCGGTGTACCTCTCCGTCATGGTCTTCGCGGCCCTCTCGCTCTTCGTGACGAGCCAGGTGTCGAGCTTCGCGGGCTTCATGGTCGCGGGGTTGCTCTTCGGGATGAGCGGAGCCTCCTTCGCGGTGGGAATCGCGTACTCCTCGATGTTCTTCCCCAAAGAGCGGCAGGGCACGGCGCTCGGCATCTTCGGGATGGGCAACGCCGGCTCGGCAGTCACCACCCTGGCCGCCCCAACCATGCTCAAGAACTTCACGGACGGCGGGCAGAACATCGAAGGCTGGCGCACGCTGCCTATGGTCTATGGGATCGCTTTGCTGGTGATGGCGGCGCTCTTTGCTCTGTTCACGGTGAACCGCAAGGTCGAGGCGGCGGCACAGAAGACGATGGGCCAGATGCTCGCGCCCTTGAAGGATGTCCGCGTTTGGCGTTTCGGGCTCTACTACTTCCTGGTCTTCGGCGCGTTCGTGGCTCTCGCGCAATGGCTGGTGCCCTATTACCTGAACGTCTACGGCATGAGTCTGGCGATGGCCGGCTTGCTGGCTTCGGTCTTTAGCCTGCCTTCGGGCGTGATCCGCGCGCTGGGCGGATGGGCGAGCGACAAGTTCGGCGCACGCTCGACCATGTATTGGGTGCTGAGCGGCTGCGCGCTGCTGTGCTTCCTGCTCGTCGCGCCCCGCATGGACATCCGCTCGCCCGGCGAAGGGATCATGGCGGATCGGGCGGGCAAGGTCGTCTCCGTGCGGCGCGACGAAGTAGTAGTCGCCTCACCCGACGAGAAGGCATACGCGCTCACGACAGAAGTACCGATCGACCCGAAAAAGATGGAAGAGGGCAACCTGGTCTGGCCGACGTTCCGCTCGTGGCAAGAGCCCGCGGTCGTGGCCGGCCAGGAGGTCAAGAAGAAGGAGCTCGTCGCCCGCGGCGTGACCCACGTGTACTTTCAGGCCAACGTGTGGGTGTTCACGGTGCTCGTCTTTCTGGTCGGCATCCTCATGGGCATCGGCAAGGCGGCGGTCTACAAGCACATCCCCGAGTACTTCCCGAAGGAGGTCGGCGTGGTGGGCGGAATCGTCGGTGTCATCGGCGGTCTCGGCGGCTTCTTCTGCCCGATCCTGTTCGGCTACCTGCTCAAACTGACCGGCCTTTGGACGTCGTGCTGGCTCTTCCTGGGCCTGCTCTCGATCGTGTGTTTGGTCTGGATGCACCTGGTGATCCTGAGGATGACGCGAGGCATGACGTCTGCCCGTTAGGGAGGGCCTAGGCCCGAAAGTTGCGTAATCTAGCCTAAATCTATACGAAAGAATGGTGATTCAGTTGCCAGATTGGGCAGACAAGGCTGCTTGAGCGTGTGTAGACTGACGATGTCGAGTCCGAGATGACGGTCACCGAACCTGAAGACCGGACAAAGGGAGGGCAAGGTGCGAGTGCAAACGATCGTCCTGATAGTCGGAGTGGCGTCGCTGCTCTATGGCGCGGTCGGGAGTGAACAAGGGCAGCGAATCGATCAGTCGCAGGCCGCGAAGCTGTTTGCCCGGGCCAAGGCCGACGACTACATGGGCGACGAATACTGCGTCGACTGCCATGCTGGCATTTCCAAGAACTTCAAGCAGTCGCCCCACGCGGCGCTGATGGTGGACCCCAAACTGCCCGCCGACAAGCGCGGGTGCGAAGGCTGCCATGGCGCGGGTGGAATTCACCAAGCGGACGAGAACCCGGACGTGATCGCGTTTCGCGCGATGAGCCCGAAGGAGTCTACTGCGGCATGCATGCGCTGCCATGCTTCCACTCTGAGCGATGCTCACTGGAAGCGGTCGGCTCATGCCAAGGCCGACCTCTCCTGCGTTTCCTGTCACCAGATCCATCCCGATGTGGTGCCGGAGTGGGAACCGGGCTCGGTCCAAAAGGGCGCCGCAGCCGATCCGAAGAATCCAGTGTTTACTGCCCGAATCGAGCCCCGAACGATGCTGAAGGCGGATCAGGCCACTCTTTGCGGCCAGTGCCATGGCCCGCAGGTCGCTGAGTTTCGCTTGGCCTCACACCATCCGATTCCCGAGGGACGGATGCAGTGCAGCGATTGCCACAACGCGCACCCGAATAAGAACACCAAGATCAACCGGGCCGCCGATCGCGACAAGTGTGTCACCTGTCATACCGAGTTCCAAGGACCCTTCGTCTTCGAGCACGATCCGGTGGCTGGCCATACGGGGGCGGGTTGCGCCGAGTGCCATAAGGCGCACGGCTCCCACAACCCCAAAATGCTGAACTCGTTTTCTCGAGGGCTATGCGCCCAATGCCATACCGAAAAGCTTAGCCGTCACTATCCTGGCCAATCATGTTGGAATGCAGGGTGCCACGTCTCATCGCATGGAAGCAATTCCAGTCCGATTTTTCTGAACCCATAGGAATGTCATGATGATGTCGATCCGATGGAAACGAAGAACCGCCAAGGCGCTGATGCTCGCCATGTCGATCACGAGCGGATGGGCACAGCAAGAGGGCGGCGATAAACCACAACAGCCCGAGGAGCCGGAGGCGCCGCCGATCAAGTGGAATTCCTTCTCGCTCGGCTACTCATACTGGACGATCGGTGGGAACGACCACAAACTTCGACAGTACGCTTCGCCGACACGCGATCTCGATCTTCGAGAACTGCGCTATACGTACCCAGGCAACGGCATCACGCCCTACGGCCGCATCGTCATGAAGGGTATCCCGAAGAACGACAACGTTCAAGAGGGGCAGCTGATCTTCGCGAACGGCCGCGCAAACCTGACCTTTGCATTCGACTCCCACGAGTTCTATGATCCGACGCCGATAACTGTCGATAAAAGCCACGAGCGGAACGCACAGGCAACTCTATCCTATTCGCTGACTCCCGACCTGGGCGTCTGGGTGGCCTATCGCAACAAGACGAAGGACCTCTCTTACGAACCGGCCAAAGCGAATACGGCGGCGATCAACCGAACTTTGGCTGCCGGCATCGAGGGCAACGTACTCGGCGGCCACGCGGGAGTCACCGTTGCCGAGAGGAGATTCAACGACCGCAACGGAGTCTTGCCCACGACGATCAACCGGCGGATCGATCTCTTCTACGGCAGACAGATCCTGCCGACTCTCAATTTGGAAGGCGTCTTCAGCAACACGCGTATCCAGCAGCGAGGCTTTCGAGATAGCAATGTCCGATCGTGGGTTCTCAACTCGGACTGGGATATCGGTCCAGAGACACTCCTTTCCGCCTCGTTTCGGCGGGAGGACCTCAGTCTGCCGAACACGGATAACGCCTACGTTCGGAAGCGCTTTTCCTACGGTGCTCGGCTGTCGCATCGGTTCTTGAACTCCATCTTTGCTCAAATCGGTTATGAACACAGAGAAGCCGAGCGCGTGCGCGGCGACCAGACCTTTGTGGATGTTCCGAAGTGGGACATCGTAGATGGCCGAGTGTCGGGGCGAATCGGCTCGACCGGCTTCCGATACGCGCTTCGTGGATCTTGGGAGCACCTGAATCGAGCAGCGCTCATGGTGACCGAAGATCCCCGAGCCCTCTACTGGGATGATAGAGTGAGGTTCCTCGGAAAGGTGACTTATGGAGGCGAGCGGCTAAACGCTTACGCGACTTACCAATACCGATTCGATCAGAATACGCCGCGCAATGTGGAGATCAGCTCGCAAAGCTTGACGATCGGAGGCAGCTACAGTTTCTCGGACCGGACGAGCGCGTTCGTCGAGTTCGCCAACGAGCGTTACCGAGCGAGCGGCCTTCGCGATGAAGCGGGTTACGACCTGGACTGGTTCTTCCCGTCGAGCACGTCGATCGCGCTCGGATTCAATCACTCGTTCGACGCCTCGACCTCGCTATCGATCGGCCTGACTCACTTTGTCACGAACAACGACAATCCGCTGGGCTTGCGGGACGGAAACATCCGAAATACCGAATTGACCGCCACGTTCAGAAGACAGATCGATCAGAACAACGCCTTGGAACTCGTGGTTGCGCCTTGGTCTTATCGGGATCGCTTGAGCGACCAGATGAACTATCGCTCAACGATGATCGGTATCAACTGGACGGTAAGGTTTTAGGATTGCAGAGGATTCTATGAAAGACATCTGGTTTACACATTGGACCCCTAACGGAGGAATACTATGAAGTCGAAGTGGTTCGTCACACTCTTCGGAGCGGTCCCCTTCGCAGCTGCAGTCATCTTCCTGCAAAGCTGCGGTGGCGAAGGCGGGCCGATCAATGGCGGCAACGGCGGTCTCCCTTCGGTGACGAAGGAGTTCGAGGCGTTGCTCACCTCGAATCAGAGGAACGCCTCGTACGTGGGACCGCAGGCCTGCGCCGGCTGCCATGGCGACACGGGAGACCACTGGGAGCAGACGATGCACGCGGAGAAAAAGGTCACCTGCGAGCGATGTCACGGCCCGGGAAGCGTCCATGTGTCCGGCCCGAGCAAGGACAACATCTTGACCTATCCCAAGGTGACGAATTCGGTCGTGTGCGCACAATGCCATGGCCCAATTCACAGCCAATGGACTTTTTCACAGCACAGCAAGTTCATCTCCGATCCTGTCGAGGAAGCTGTTCTCGATCCGGCCCGGTACGGCAAGTCTTCGCGCTGTGTGGCTTGTCATAGTGGCCTGTTCCGTACCCAGGTAGTCGATGGTGGAGTCGACATCCCGAATATGGACGACGAAGCCATCAGGACAATTGCCGAGCATACACTCAGCGATGTGCCTCAGGTGGCGAACTGTGCGACCTGCCATAACCCGCATAGCAACACCGGTAACCTCACCGACGACGGAAAAGAGGTTCAGCTTCGCCACAAGATCTTCAACGACGACATCTCTAAGGTGGGGCCAGGCGCTACGGCGGCGTCCTTCACGACCTTCGATCACATCTGCGCGCAATGCCATAACGGACGGGGCACCAATCCGGCAGATAACAGGTTGGAAGCAGGTACTGCTCGGCCGAGCATGCATGATTCGAACCAATACAACATGCTGATGGGCTTCGGCGGCGTCGAGGGATCGGGACCTGTCATCAGAAACACGGCACACGCAAACGCTCCGGGACAGTGTTCGAAATGCCACCTGCCCGACTCGCGCCACACCTTTACCGTCAGCTACGACAAGTCCTGCGCGCCATGCCATACGGCAGCGGATGCAGCGGCTCGGATCCAATCGACGAAAGGTGAGGTAATCGACGAGCTTTTGGCACTTCGTTACCTGATGGAAAACTGGGCGGCCATTACCTTCGGCGACCGCGATCTGTGGGACTACACCTCCTTGATCACCGCAGAGGGAAAGACGCCGCCGGATCAAACGCTCGTGCCGATCGAGGTCAAGCGCGCTCGCCACAACTACTATTTCGTGATCCGGTCGGGAGACTATGGGGCACACAATGCTCCGTATGCCAAGCACCTCATCACGATCGGCAGTCAAAACATGCAGCGCGCTTCGTCTGGCGCAGCGCAAGGGTCGAGTCGCCAGAGCCTGTCGTTCGATCAAAAGCTGGCCATCTTGGAAGCAGACCGAGCACGGGCGCGAGATGCGGATAAGCTCGCCTGGGACGAATAGGACCGACAGTGAGTGACTTAGCGAATGGATGATCTTTCCCTCCCTCGTCTCGTTTCCCCGCCCGAGTGGTCTCTCTTGGTCGGGGAAACCGGGAGGTTCTTGGTCTTCGCCGCTGTTGTCGCATTTCTGATCTCCATCCTCGCGTGGCTGTTCACGCCGAAGTCCGCGGGGCTGAGCCGGGTCGGGCGTTGGTCGTTCGTGACTGCGTGCGCGGCACTCTTCGGGACGTTTGTAAGCCTTGCGATTCTCTTCATCGGCAACCGATTCGAGTACTCCTATGTGTCAGGTCATGCCGACTCGCACAACACCGTCCCGTATCGAATAGCCGGCATTTGGTCGGGCCAGGAGGGCTCGTTTCTCCTATGGGCGGTTTGTGCGGCGATTTTTGGCCTGATCGTGCGAAGGAAGTTAGGCCATTACGAGCGCTGGTTTACCGTCGCGTACGCAACGTTCCTGGGCGGATTAGCGGCGATTCTCGCCTATGAGTCGCCCTTCGTGCTAAACCTCGTCGATGGGAAGCCCTTTGTACCGGCCGACGGCGTGGGCCTGGCGCCTGCGCTGCAGAACTACTGGGTCACCATTCATCCCCCGACCATCTTCCTCGGTTTTGGGTCACTGACGGCGCTCTTTGCCTTGGCGTTGGCGGCGATGTTGACGAGAGACTACGAAGGCTGGATTCCGATTGTCCGACCCTGGGCGATAGTCTCGGCTACTCTGGTCGGGCTCGGCCTCTGCATGGGAGGGTTCTGGGCTTACGAAACTCTCGGATGGGGTGGTTTTTGGATGTGGGATCCCGTCGAGAACGTGAGCTTCGTTCCCTGGGTCTTCACCGCCGCGTTCATCCATGGAATCATCGTCCAGAGCACGCGGGGCCGCTGGCAGATAAGTAATCTCTTGCTGGCGGGGCTGCCCTTTCTGGCGTTCTTATTCGGAACCTTCCTCACGCGGTCCGGTTTCCTCGCGGATGCGAGCGTGCACAGCTTCGCGGAGATGAATCGCTCTGCGCTCAGACTGCTCGTCGGCGTCATTGGCATTTTGAGCATCGGGTTCGCAGTTAGCTGGTTCACGAGAATGATCCAGAACAGGAAGAGAGCCGAACCTGAAGCAGAGGGGCCTGGGGTGGATCGAGAGGGCTTCTATCGGACAGGCATTCTGTTCCTTATCGCGATGGGTTTGGCAACCCTGATCGGCATGAGCGTACCGCTCATCATGGCTCTTCAAGGCAAGCAGCCAGCGGTGGTCGAGGAGCGCGTGTACCACATGGTGCTCCCCTATCTGTTCATTCCGCTCATGCTCGTCATGGCGATTGCGCCTTTCGTGAGTTGGCGCCGGATGAAGTCGATCGACTTGGCCAGACGCATCTATTCAGTGTTCTGCATAACGATCGGCTTGCTCGGCTTTTTGCTCTTGGCCTTTGCGATGACGCCGATGGGGAAGATTGCCGACATCTCGTCTTCTATCGCATTTCCTGGCGGGTTCGAGGTTAGGGGCTTGGCTTGGGTCTTCTTCCTCGTTGGGCTGTGCGTGTTTGCCGCAGTCGGCAACGTGTGGAGAATTTTCGAACTCAGAAGAGCGTCGAAGCTATCGTTTGGACCATTTGTCACCCACATGGGAGTCGCGGTTCTCATGGCCGGTCTGATCGTGTCCAGAGGATTTGAGCGCAAGGCACGCACTTTTGTCATGGAGGATCATCCTGGGAGGGGCTTGTCTTACGTCTTCCGCTATGCCGGACAGACCTCGGATCGACATGATCGCAACAACAAGGTCCGATTCGAAGTCCTCGACCCCCACCAATCCGGCAAAATCCTCTTTACTGCCACACCCGGCCTGTACTATGTCCATGGCGCCGACGGGGGCGAAAACCCGATGGTCTGGCCGTCGATCCACCGCTTCGCATTTCACGACGTTTACCTAACGCTCGAGCCACCGCAGACCGAGACTGGTGCTCAAACGTCTCTGCTCCCCGGTGATTCGAAACCGCTAGGCGGATTAAGCGTCGAATATATGGGTATGACCCGTGAAGGAAGTCCGGGTACGGTAGGGGCCAAGTTCGGCGCGCGTCTCAAGGTGTCGTCAGGTGGAGAATCAGCCGAAGTCGTACCGAATCTGGAGCTCGCTGCCGATGGGCCACCGATTTCGAATCCCGCCAACCTAGACGGCTCTTTGCAGATTGCGCTCCTCGGCATGGATGTGGCAACGCAATCCGTTACTGTGGGGCTCCAGCTTTCTTCTCCGATGTATCCGATCGAGGTCTACCATAAGCCGCTCACGAGTCTCGTGTGGCTCGGCACCGGAATGATGACGCTCGGCGGATTTGTTTCAGCGTTCTATCGGCGGCGTCCCCGAAAGCGGGATATGACGTCCGTCATGGCTGAATCGAACACTTTGCGGGACACTGAGAAGGTCCCTGTAGCGACTTAAGGAGGTCAACATAATGAAGCGAACACTGATGATTTCTGGAGTGCTGGCCATTGCGACTTGTGCGATGGCACTCACGGCTTTCACGAAGGTATTCGACGAGACTTACAAAGTGAAGAAGGACTCGGCACTCGGCAAAATGAAGTGCATGGTCTGCCATCCCATCGCAAAGGGCGGAAAAGAACTGAATGCCTATGGACACGACCTTCAGAACGCCATGCGAGCGGCCAAGACGAAGAAGATGACGGCCGAGATCCTGAAGTCAGTCGAGTCGAAGGACTCGGATGGCGATGGAACAAAGAACGTCGACGAGATCAGGGCCGATAAGGCTCCCGGAAGCAAGTAGAGTCACTGGGCCGCCGACAGAGTCGGCGGCCCGGCGCTACAAGAAGGAGGACAGGAGATGCGTAGCAGAACGTTTATCGTGATTGCGCTGGCAGTCTTGTGCGGCACAGCCAGGGCGAGTAGCGACTTCCTCGATGCGTTCGTCACTCACTACAAACTGGCAGAGTCCTCAAAGCTCGCGGAGAAGTCTTGTGCCCTGTGCCACGTGTCCGACGAAGACTTCGCGCTCAATCCCTTCGGGATCGACATGAAGAAGGAGATCGCGGCAGCAAACGCCGATCATCCGACCGAAGCCGTCTTCGTCGCGCTCGATAAGCTCGACTCCGATGGCGACGGAACTATGAACGGCGAGGAAATCGCCGCAGTGACCTTTCCCGGCGATGCTGCGAGCGGCGGAAAGCCCGGAACGGTCGCTTCTCCGAAGCCGATTCCCACAAAGAAGCCCGCCCGCTTTCCACCCAAGAACGGCTACCATCCCGCGATTGTCCATTTCCCGATTGGTCTCTTCATCGGAGGACTTGTTCTGGATGCGATCGGCCTATTAAAGGGCATAAAGGCAATGCTGCTCGCCGGTTGGTACAACATCGTGCTCGCCGCGATCAGTTCGATGGGAGGAATCGCCTCCGGTCTCTGGGCCATGAGTCTGATGAAACTGCCCTACCGCGGCCTTATCTTCGATCATCTTCTCTACGCTATTGGCTCCACTGCAATCATGTGGACTCTCGTGGCAATGCGCGTCCATCGACACGAGAAGATGAACCTGCCAATGCGGGTCGTCTACTATCTGCTCGCGGCAGCCTGTCTGGTGACGATCTCGTGGGCGGGACACCTCGGCGGCGTGTTCGTCTACGGGGAGTAACCTCGAGGGAATCGGGCCGAGTATGACCCCGGTCATGGGTTGCCGTTTCGGTCAGGTGCAGAATCGAAACCGGAGGCTGCATCACAATGTCAACCGTGCTCGAAAGAAATGAGACCCTCGCCGACTGGAAGCCTAACGAGACTGAGTTCTGGGAGGCGACGGCGAAGCCGATTGCTTGGAAGACGCTCTGGATCACCACGTTCTGCCTGATCCTCAGCTTTGCGACGTGGTTCATGGTCAGCGCGATTGTCGTGAAGCTGACAGGGATCGGCTTCCGCTTCGATAAGCAGCAGCTGTTTTGGCTGAATGCGATGCCTGGCCTAGCGGCAGGGACCCTCAGGATCGTGCACACGTTCCTCATTCCCATTTTCGGGACGAGAAAGATCGTCTTTATCTCGACCCTGCTCCTGGCGATCCCGTGCATCGGATGGGGCTTGGCGGTGACCAATCCGGGCACGAGCTACGGGACGTTTCTAGTGCTGGCATTCCTTGCCGGATTGGGGGGCGGAAACTTCAGTTCCTTCATGCCGAGCACGTCGCTGTTCTTCCCAAAGCGCCTGCAAGGAACCGCGCTGGGGATACAAGCAGGTCTCGGCAACTTCGGCGTGTCTGTGGCGCAGTTCCTCATACCAGCCATCATCGGCGTGGCCCTGGTGGGTTCGAGTCAAGCCTTCGTCGAGAAGAAGGGCGATGTCGTCGTTAAGGAATCGCAGATCTATCTGCAGAATGCAGCGTTCATCTGGCTACCGTTCGTCTTGGCTGGAGCGGTGGCTGCTTGGTTCGGACTCAAGCGCGTTCCGGTTGTCGCCAATTTCCGAGAACAGCTCGATATTTTTAGGGATAAGCACACCTGGCTGATGACGAGCCTCTACATCATGACCTTCGGATCGTTCAGCGGATATGCGGCCGTTTTCCCGCTGCTCATCAAGGAGACGTATGGCAAGTTTCCCGGTGGCCCGGACGCGCTGAAGTATGCTTTCCTCGGACCCCTTATCGGGGCGACGATTCGGGCCGCGTTCGGGCCGGTCGCAGACAAATGGGGTGGCGCGAGGGTGACGATGATCAGCGGCATCGGGCTTCTTGCTTGCGCGATAGGAGCGGCGCAGTTCGCTCAGCCTACCGGTCTCGAGTCCTGGGGCGGATTCTTATGGTGTATGCTCGGATTGTTCCTCTTTAGCGGTATCGGCAACGCATCGACTTTTAAGCAGATGCCGATGATCTTCCCACCGCGCCAAGCAGGGGGAGTGATCGGTTGGACATCGGCAATTGCCGCCTACGGTCCCTTCGTCTTCTCCGTCGCCTTCGGCGCGATCATCGCTCGAACAGGTTCAGGCAAGGATTTCTTCTTTTGGGCAGCGGGGTTTTACGCGATCAACATCGTGATCAACTGGTGGTTCTACACCCGGAAGGGAGCTGAGAAGCCCTGCTAGTAGGCGACGGAGTGTGCCCGGGTCCACGAGACCGGGGCCATTGTTGGGACTCGTGCCTAGCTGCCAGGCTGGGCAAGGTTCGAGTTAAAGGTGGCGGAGCCGCTAGGTCGGCGATCCAGCCATGGCAACCTATCCAAAGACAGGTGCGCCCGCTTTCGCTGCTGGCTGCATAATTACTACATGAGCCCGCTCCCCCACCGGCGGTCCTCACTACAGTCTCGTTTCCAAAGGAGGATCATCTTGAGACATCTAGCTTTCGCCTCGATGTTTGGCCTGGTCGGCCTCGCCCAGGCCCTTGTCTACACTAACGGACCGGTGACCGACGGAGTCAACGGATCCGGCGACCCGATCTCGCAGCTCTTTGCTCCGGCAAGCCTCTTCGGAGCCGGAGGCCAGATCGCTTCGAACAACTGGGTTGCTGAGGACGTCACGGTTACCGGCGACGGCTGGTTCGTCTCGCGAATCAGTATCTACAGCTACCAATCAAACTCGACTGCGTTCACCTTCAACTCGGCCAACATCGAGCTGACAACCGGAACGGACCCGAATGCGGGCTCCTCCGTCCTCAGCCTAGCTAATGCCCCGGTCGTCAACGGCGGGTTCGTCGGTTACCGAGTCGCGAGCACGACGCCCAACGTTACGAACCGTCCTATCTACCGGGTCGATGTCGCGATTCCCAACACGTTCATCCCGCCCGGTAACTACATGCTCAAGTGGAGTCTCGGCGGCACGCTCCCCGCGGGGCCCTGGATGCCACCGGTCGCCCCGTTCGCGATCGGCAACGCCTATCAGTCGTTAAACGGGGGGGCATTCAACCCCCTCATCGATTCCGGCCTTAACCAGAATATCGAGTTGCCCTTCGAGATCGAGTACTTCCCTCAACTCACCGGGAAGCTGTATGCAGTGGACTCGAGCCGCGCTTTGTTCGAAGTAGACATGAACACCGGGGTCAAGACCCCTGCCGGCACCGTCAGCGCCAATGCCGGTACGACCGGTGGCTTGGCCTACGCCCACGGGACACAGACGGTTTATGTCACTTCGACCGGTAACGACTCGCTCTACACCCTTGACCTCGGTACAGGCACTGCCACGCTCGTCGGACCCTACGGTGATCCGGCCATCGTCATGCATGGGCTGGAGTGGGACGACACGACGGGCACCCTCTACGGCGTTTCGTCGCACAATAACGGGCTCTACGAGATCAGCACGGTGAACGGAGCGGCGACCCTCATCGGCACCTCCACCCTCACTTCCTTCACGAACCTCGGCTACGACGTTCGCAACAACGTCTTCTATGCCTCGAACAGCGGCGCGGATAGCCTCTACACGATGGATCGATCGAACGGCGCGATGTCGCTCGTCGGGCCGCTTGCGGGTCCCACCAACCCGAACGGCCTCGCCTACGATTGGATCGGCGACCGTCTGTTCCTCATCGACAATTCGACCGACAACCTCTATACGGTCAATCGAGCCACCGGGCAAACGACTGTCGTCGGTTCGATGGGAGCCGGCAACACGCTCGGTCTCGTTTTCATCGGCCCCGCTCGCATCATCGGGCGGATCGGCCTTCAAGACTGGGGCGGTGCGGTAGCCGGCAGGGTCGTGACGCTCGAACTCTATCAGGGCGGAGTTCTCAAGGACGCTAGAACGACCACTCTCGACCAGTTCGGTCGATACATGATGCCGACGCTCGTCACGCCGGGCGTGTACAACATCTACTGTAAGGCCAGCCACTGGCTCCGACGTGTCCGGACTCCGGTGGTGGTCACGACGGCCGGAGCTCTCGGGGTGAACTTCTCGCTCGTGAACGGCGACGTGGATTGGGACAACGAGGTCGCGATTGGCGACTACGCGGGACTCTCCGCCGCCTTCGGCACCTCGCTCGGAGACCCCGGGTTCAATCCGGAAGCGGACCTCAACGGAGACGACGAGGTAACGATCGGCGACTACGCGATCCTATCGGCAAACTTCGGATTGATAGGCGACTAGTCCCCTCTTCGGAGTTGGGGCGGGCTCCTTCCCGGGCGGGGAGGAGCCCGCTTCTTCGTCGACTGGTAGTAATCGTTGTATAGTGATAGGCATGGTTGCACTGAATTTTCGTTCGTTGAGCTCTATCGTCGCCTTGACCCTGGCTGGCTCCGCCTTGGGCGTGGTCCTCCCCTTGAACCCTGGACCCGCCAACAATGGAGGCTCGCCCAACTGGGCGGTCTTCTTCGATGCCGCGGCGGTCGGCGCTGGAGTGAATATCACCCACATGACCACCGCCAACACGGCCGGCGCCGGAGGCGCCTTCTCGGTAGACGTCTACACCCGTGTCGGTTCGGCGCTCGGGGGTCCTGTGGGATCGGGGCCGGGGAGTTCACCCGCCGGCTGGAACCTGATTGGGTCTGCGCCGGCTACCCAGGGCGGCACCGCGAGCGGCGTCTCTCTGCTGATCGACATTCCAGACATTTCGGTTCCCGCCGGTCAAGTCGTGGGCGTCGCCGTTGTCTTCCGTACCGCCGGTCCTCGTTACTTCGGTACCGGCACACCCGCCTACTCGGTCTATAACGACGGCGCCCTGCAGATCACGACAGGCGACTCCCGGTCAGTGCCCTTCACCACGACGGGTAGCTTCTTCACCTCTCGAGCACTTGTGGGCGAAGTCCATTACACGTCCGCCGCCCCGGCGACCGTTTCCGGTAACGTGGACCTGCAAGACTGGCTGGCCAGCCTTGCAGGCCAGGTCGTTCGGTTCGAGATCACCGCCTCCGGCGGGGGTCCGGTCCTCCAGGGTGAGAACGTCGCCCTCGATGGCGCGGGCAACTACAGCTTCGACACAGCTCTTCCCGCCGGCAACTACGATCTTTATGCAAAGGGCTCGCATTGGCTTCGAAAGGTGCGCGCAATCGTCCTAAGCCCTGGGGCCGGCGGAGCGAGCTTCTCGCTTTTTAACGGCGACGTGGATGGCGATAACGAGATCGCGATCGGTGACTATTCCTTGCTTTCGAATGCGTTCGGCTCCGACCCCAATTCGCCGAACTGGGACCCGATGGCCGACCTCAACGGAGACGACGAAGTCACCATTGGCGACTACGCGATCCTGTCCAACAACTTCGGGATGATCGGGGACTAAGTAGCGGTCTTCGGTTCAGTCGGGGCAACGCAGGCTATCGCCTGCGTTGCCCCGTCCCTCTTGGAATGCGCGGTCGGAGGTGGTACCGCAGCAACCTCTCCCTCTCCCCTTTTCCTCGGGAGTAGCGCGGCGGCAGCTTGGTGACCGGGCGCACGCCGTGCTTGGTCTTGAGACCAACTTCAGAATGAGATTCTGCAGTCGCGACGCAAGCAGTATGACTCTCTATTGTTGGTGCGGAAGCCGCAATCAAGGGCACTATTATGTGCTGGCAACGGCCCACGATTTGCTTTGCAATGTCGAAGAAAACCAGGACAAGAGTAGACGAACTTGCAGGTCCGTTCCTGAGTAGAGAGAGGTGCAGAACCCGTAATCTATTAAAGAGGTGAGAAGGTCATGCGCTTACGCGCACTAGGAATGCTTATCATCGGTTGTTCGCTCGGAGCTAACGCCCAGTACCAAGTTACGTTTCTCGATGATACGGCCAACGGAGGCCAGGGCTACGGCGTCTCAGGCGGCCAACAAGTGGGAGTCGGTTTCACCGCTGCGGGCGATCATGCGATGCTCTGGTATGGCTCGAAAGCGAGCCAAGTGGATCTGCATCCCGCCGGTTCAGTTAGTTCGTACGCATACGGCGTGGGTGGGGGCAAGCAAGTCGGATACTCACTGATAAGCGGGAATCCGAAGGCGATTCTGTGGAGTGGTAGCGCAGCCAGCGCCGTGAACCTGAGCCCCCCGGGAACGACCGCAAGTTACGCGTTCGCGACCGATGGCGTACAGCAAGTCGGTAGCGCGCGGTCCCTCAGTACTCAACTCCGGGCCGTGTTGTGGAGTGGAACCGCTGCAAGCGCCGTCAGCCTTCATCCGCTCGGCGGCTACGTGACGAGTTCCGCCGAGGACTTGGATGGCGGCTATCAAGTCGGCTATGCGGCCGGCAGCGGACACATCTATGCTGGCGTTTGGCACGGCACATCCGCGTCCTTCGTCTCGATCGACCCGGCGGGAGCAACCTATTCCAGGGCTCGCGCACTTTCCGGTACTCAGGTGGTAGGCGAGGCAGCCGACTTCGGAGCCACGGGCACTCATGCCGTACTCTGGAGCAACTTTACTGCCGCGAGCGCGACCAACCTGAAGCCGGCTTGGCTCGATGGTTCTGACTACGCTTACGACACGAACGGAACGAGCCAGGTCGGGTGGGGAGTCGACGGTCTCGGCATTCACCACGCGATCCTCTGGCAGGGCACGGCGGCGTCGGCCTTCGACCTGAATACGACCTTGCCCGCTGGGGCGACCGGAGCCGAGGCTTGGTCGATCGATGAAGACGGCAACATCATGGGCACAACCTACTTCGGCACCGTCCAGCGGGCGACGCTGTGGCGACCGATTTGCACGGTAACCGGTCAAGTGACGTTCGGCGACTTCGAGGGAGACCGAAGGCTGCATGCGCTGGTCTTCGAGATCCGCGATCCCGGCACGACCATCCCCTTGGAGACTCATACGGTCTATGGCGACGCCAGCGGGAACTACGCGTTCCAAGTGTCGCTGCGGGGCACGTACGACATCGCTTTGAAAGCAACCCACTGGCTCCGCACGGTTGCGAACAGCGTAGACACTCGAGGAGCGACGGTGAACCTCGACCTCGCCATTATCAACGGTGACGTGGACGGCGACAATGAGATCGCGATCGGCGACTATGCCCAGCTCTCGACAGCGTTCGGCACCGACCCCAATTCGCCGAATTGGAACGCGATGGCAGACCTGAACGGAGACGACGAAGTCACGATTGGTGACTACGCGATCCTCTCCAACAACTTCGGGATGATCGGCGACTAAGTAGGCTCTAGGAAGGCCCGCGGACAGCCGGAGACCAAGAATCCCGCCAAGGGGCGGGATTCTTCTTAAGTACCGGCGGATGTTGCTGGATTCCTAGCCGCTATTTGACGGGACGTCAGGTGATAGCATTCCAATCGAAACAAGCGCCCCCCACGCATTATCGTGGCTGGAATAGTTCGATTCTGTTTCCCGAGGGGTCCTCGATAAGCACTTGAGAGCCTCCAGGCCCCGTAACCAGATCGCCGCTAAACCGAACACCGAGTTCCTGAAGTCTTGCAGCGAGGGGAGCCAGGTCCTCGACCTCGAGCACGATCCGGTTCCAGCCGCCAGGCTCGGGGAGGGAGCCATCCGGCATGGCGCGTGCCGCCGAAGTACCGGGACCGCTGAGCCACAGTTCGTCTTCGCGATAACGCACGATCGCAAACGCTGGGCCCCACTGTTCAACCACTTCGAACCCGAGAGTGTCGACATAAAATATCAACGACTCCGGAACGTCGCGAACCAAGTATCGGGTGGCCACTGAGCTTGATTATGCTCGAGCCGAGAGTTCGGCGGCACGGCCAGGCGGGCACCTATCCAAAGGCACCTCTCTCTGGAAATGAGACTGTGGTCATATTGAGAGCCCGAACACTCATCGTCCTCGGTCTTACCGATCATCGCCATGCGGCGAAATCGAATCTAACGAAAGACAGAAACTCATGCAACCAAAACTGAAAGCCATCGCCATCCTGGGAGTGGTGCTCGCCGCCGCCGCCGTTCGGGCCGATGACGCCGTCCTTGGCTTCATCTCGATCGACCGAGGGTTCACCACCCGCGTCGAGTTGGAAACAATCCGGCACCCGGATGGCCGCTCCTTCCGCATCTTTGGCGGCAGCGCCGGATTTGCCTGGTCGGCACTTGCCGGCACCAGGGTTCCTCCCGCGGAGGTCCGCCAGCTTCGCATCATCATGCGGCTCAGAATGGGGTCGGGCGCGATGTTCCTCTCCCTCCAAAATGCTCGAACCGGGCAGTGGGAGCGCATCCGCGCGATCACGCTGCCCACTGCCTCCCTGCAGTTTTACATCAGTCCTCTAACCGCCAACCCCGGTCGCTTTGTCGGCTCAGGTGGGAAAATCCGGTTCCGAGCGGAGTCGGTCGGCCCCGCCACGGCGTTCTTCGACTACCTCATGATCGCGGTGGATCGGTGAGGGTGGCATGCCGAGTAGTCCCACCGACGACGGGTCCCGCGAGGAACAAAAATCCTGCCCTTGCGAGGCAGGATTTAGGTTCAAGATCGTGGTGGATCGTATAGGACTCGAACCTATGACCCGCTGATTAAGAG
>DDTO01000005.1 GCA_002344135.1 Chthonomonas sp. UBA2362
TCTTTCTTTGCCTGAGCCGACTTGTCGGGCGCTTTCGCCCCGTTTCCAACCAAAACCTCCGGCTCCGCTTCGCCCCGGTCGAGGTAGCTATGGCAGGGCAGGCATCATTCGCCGGCGGCGGCGAAGCAGCGCCAGGCCCAGGCCCAGCACGCCGAGGGTGCCGGGCTCGGGCACGGCTTCGATGCGGGCCATCCAGGCTTGGGAGTTTCCGCTCGGGTCGATCCCGGTGCCGACGAGCACTCGGCCGTCCCGGGAAATGCCTGTTGCGGCAGTGAGGCGCCAACCCGAAAGGGAAGCACCTTGATTGGCTAGGAGATCGGCGACCGCCACCATTCCGAGCCCGGGAGTCCAGAGGAAGGCCTCCGAGCCGTCGGCGCCCGTCCCTCGGCCGACGACGATGCCCGTATCGCTCACTGCGAGCGCAGCCGAGTCGAATGTGCCGCCTTCTAGGTCACCCAGCGCGATCATCCCACCCGGATTCGAGGGGTTGCGGATGTCGAAGATGTCGCCCGGCGACCAAAGAAACGCCTCGAAGCCGTTTGCAGACCAGCCGTACCCCACGATCGCATGGCCGCGTCTTGAGATCGCGGTAGCGGCACTCTGAAAGCCGCCGCCGGGCAGATCACCCAGGCCGACGGCAACGTTGTCGATCCAGCGAACTGCCTCGAGGCCGTTCGCACCCGAGGACTCACCGGCGATCACACCGTTCTCGGCGATTCCGGCTGCTCTGCTCGCGCCCCCGTAGTCCGCCAGAGCGACCATGCCGGAAGATTGCGTCCATTGGAAGGCCCTCGCAAAGCCCGGCGCGAGGAGAGAATAGCCGACCACCGCCGAACCGTCGGGCGATACCCAGAGGGCTTCCGAGTGTTTGACCGAAGGGTTAAGATAACCGAGCCCAACCATCCCGGATGAGGAGGACCATCGGAATGCCTGCGGCCCCTGACTCGATGCCGCGCTGGCACCGACGACGGTAGCGCCGGAGTCATCCAGCCCATAGGCATAGCTTTCGCGCGGACCCCCCGGGAGGTCACCGAGCGCAACCATGCCGTTGCTCCACCGAAACGCTTCGGGGCCGTTCGCGGTGCCTCGCCCAGCGGCAGCCGATCCGTCTCCGGAGATCGCGTGGGCGGAACTTCCCCGCATAACGGGGGTCAGGTCTCCCAAGCCGCGAAACTCCGCGGCTTGGGTGGTTCCGGCGAGAGCCAGAAGGCCGAAGGGTAGGGCTCGGCGGATCGTATGATCGGACATTTTCCTCTCCTATCGAGATAACTCGAAAACAATGAGGAACGGGGATGCACGCGGCGTGCCAACGACCGATCTTGCTCAGATAAGCCAGTACAAATCGGGGGGACGGATCAGTAGTGCCAGTCGAGGTCGAGCGCTTCTTTGGCGTGCCGCTCAATGAACTCGCGGCGGGGTTCGACCTTCTCGCCCATGAGGCGCGAGAACATCATCTCGATCTCCATTTCGAATTCCGGGTCGAGCACGACCTTCAGAAGACGCCGATTCTCGGGATTCATCGTGGTCTCCTCGAGTTCTTCGGCGTTCATTTCGCCAAGGCCTTTGAAGCGGGTGACGTGAGGCTCTTTCTTTCGGCTCAGGTTCTTCAGGATCTCGTCACGCTCTTCGTTGCTCATGGCGTAGTACCTCTCGTTCACTCCGGCTTTTATGACGAACAAGGGCGGCTGGGCGAGATAGATATGGCCGTGCTCGATCAACGGACGCATGTACCTGTAGAAGAATGTCAGCAGTAGGGTGCGAATATGCTCGCCGTCGACGTCGGCGTCGGTCATGATGATGATCTTGTGGTAGCGGAGCTTCGTGATGTCGAGGCCATGCTCCTTGCCGTTACCATTTGCCGAAGCGCTCTGGGGCTCGGATTCTTCGGTTTCGACGGCCATGGGGTCGGCCTCCTCCGAAGAACCTCGGCCGAGAGAAACGTCAAACCCGATTCCGAGGGCGGCGATGAGCGACTTGATTTCCTCGTTGTCGAGAGCCTTGTCTAGCCGGGCTCGCTCGACATTGAGAATCTTGCCCTTGAGGCCCATGATGGCCTGGGTCATGCGATCTCGAGCACCCTTAGCCGAACCTCCTGCCGATTCACCTTCGACGAGGAACAACTCGCACTTCTCGGGCTCCTTGCTGACGCAGTCGGCGAGCTTTCCGGGAAGGCCGAATGAATCCATGGCAGAGCTTCGCTTGACGGCGTCGAACGCTTTGCGAGCGGCCTCGCGGGCACGTTGAGCGGTCAGAGCTTTGTCGACGATCGCCCGCGCGATGCGCGGATTTTCGTCCATGAAGGTCGAGAGGCCGTCTCCGACGAGCGAGTTGACGATTCCCTGAACCTCGGGGGTGACGAGCTTCACCTTGTCTTGGGAGTTGTAGCTCGGGTTCTCCAGTTTGAGCGCGATGACGGCAGTCAGGCCGTCGGCCACGTCGTCCGCTTGGAAATTCTTATCCTTTTCCTTGAGGACGTTGTTCTTGCGCGCGTAGGCATTGATGATGCGGGTGAGGGCGGCGCTGAACCCGGAGACGTGGGTGCCTCCGTCGGGCTGGTGGATATTGTTCGAGAACGCCAGGATCGTCTGGTTGTACCCGTCGTGGTACTGGAGCGCGATTTCGACTTCGTAGGCTTCCTTGGCCCGGCGGAAGAAGATCACCTTGTGAAGCGCGGTTTTGCTCTCGTTCACATCTTCGACCAGCTGCTGGATGCCGCGCGTATAGTGATAGGTTTCGTTTTGCTCGAGATCCTGCTCGTCGACGAACTCGAAGGTGACCGTCGGATTCAAGTAGGCCAGTTCGCGTAAGCGTGACTTGACGATATGCAGGTCGTACTCGGTCTCGGTAAGGACGCTCGCATCGGCGAGCCAGCGGGTGTTGGTTCCGGAGCCCTTCGCCTTGCCCACTTCTTGTACCGCGGCTTGTGGCTTGCCGGCCTCATAGCGCTGGAAATACTCCTTTCCATCGCGGCGGACACGGACTTCGCACCATTCGGAGAGCGCGTTGGTACACGAGACGCCGACGCCGTGCAGGCCGCCGGACACCTTATAGCCTCCCCCTTCGCCGAATTTGCCACCGGCGTGAAGAACAGTCATCACGACCTCGAGAGTGGAGATACCCATCTTGGGGTGCGGCCCCACGGGGATGCCACGGCCGTTGTCCTCGATGCTCATCGAATTGTCTCGATGGAGGGTCACCACGATCCGATCGCAGAATCCGGCCAAGGCCTCGTCGACGGAGTTGTCGAGGACCTCCCGAAACATCTGATGGAGGCCCTTCTTACCGTTGTCGCCGACGTACATTCCCGGCCGCTTGCGCACGGCCTCCAAGCCTTCCAGAACCTGGATGCTCTCTTCGTCGTAAACGCCTTGCGCGTGGGAATCGAGGGCGACGTCGGTGATCGCTTGCCCCGCGCTCTCGTTCGTAGGTTGGGGAATCGTCTCTTCGCGGTCTGACATGGGTCTTTTGGTCTCGAACTCGGCCGCAAATTGCTGCCCGGACGAGTAGACGAATTGTACCTGAAACGGGGTGGCGGGCGCCAATCCACCATCCTTCAGCGGGCAAGCCGCGACGCCGCTTTCGACCATCCCAATCACCGGCCAAAATAGCCCCATGACGATCGACGATCTGGTCAAGGCGTGGCGGGTCAACGACGCCCTCAATCGTGAATGGCTGGGCATCTGCGCCGATGCAGACTTCGATCTCAAGCCCGGGAAAGGCAAGACGATCCGCTCGAACTTCGTCCACATCGTCGGGGTCCGTCGGATGTGGCTCGAGGAGAAGATGCCGAAGGCGGCCGCCCAGGTCCCCAAACTCGACTGGAAGACCGCCGCCCGCGAGGAGATCGCGACCGGCTTGGAACTGTCCCACGACCTCATGGCCGAACTCTTTCGGAAGCGCGAGGAGCGGACCAGGCCCGATCGCTGGACGACCATCGGCTTCTTCGCGTACTGCGTCGCTCACGAGGCCCACCACCGATCACAAATCGAAATCGCGTTACGGCTCAATGGACGCGAACCCGACGACAAGGTGCTCTACGGGCTCTGGGATTGGACGAAGAAGTGATTTTTGGGGATCGACTTGCCGACTACGACTACGACCTTCCCGATTGGGCCATCGCCCAAACGCCACTGGAGGATCGGTCTTCGGCGAAACTGCTTTGGCTCGATCCGGCGACAGGGGCCATAGAGCACCTGAGGTTCGTCGATATCGTCGACCTCCTCGACCCCGGCGATCTGCTCGTCCTGAACGACACCCGGGTGACCGCCCGACGTCTGATCGGCCGAAAGCCCACTGGCGGCGCGGTCGAAGTCCTCGTGCTCGGTCCTATTGGCGACGACCGGTTCTCTGCGCTGGTCAAGCCAGGGCGCCGCTTGCGACAGGGTTCGGTAATCGAGTTTCGCGAGGGCCTGCGAGCCGAGGTCGTGGAAACGCGATCGGGCGGGGTTCGGGCTCTGGCTTGGCTCGATTCTCCGTCCTCCGACGTGATCGAGTCGGTCCTCGCATCGGGGGAAACACCCTTGCCTCCCTATATTCACTCTTCGCTTCGCGACGAGAGCCGGTACCAGACCGTCTATGCCTCGAACCCGGGCAGCGCCGCGGCACCGACCGCGGGATTGCATTTTACGAAACCCCTGATGGAGCGCCTCCGCTCAAAGGGTGTCGAGTTTGCTCACGTGACCCTCGACGTGGGTCTCGACACTTTCAAGCCGGTACAGGCTGATGACCTCGGCGACCATGTCATGCATGGCGAGCGCTGTTCGGTCCCTCCGGAAACCCAGAGGGCGATCGCCGAGGCAAAGGGTCGTATCGTTGCGGTGGGTACCACGACCGTCCGCACCTTGGAGTCGTTCGCCGTCGGGCCACGCCGGGTGAACAGCGGAACCATGTCGACAGCGCTCTTTATCCGTCCGGGCTACACCTTCGGAATCGTCGATTCAATGCTCACGAATTTCCATCTCCCCCGAACCACGATGCTAATGATGATCTCAGCGATGGCCAGCCGCGAAGCGGTGCTTAGGGCATACGACGAAGCGATCGACAGGCGTTATCGCTTCTTAAGTTTCGGAGATGCCATGATCATCATGCCATCAGTTAGCCGGTAGTTCTTACAGAAATCCCGCAAGATTGACGGCCCGATTGCGACATTCCGGTACTTGCTTCAGCACCGATTCAGAGGAACTCGCGATACAATCTCCTCGGGTTCGCGACGGATATAGTCTGCGACCAGAGTATTCATTCCGATAGAGAGGAGATCTCAAAGCATGAAAAAGTTACTGGCTTTCGCCCTTCTCACCTTCACAGCGGTGCCCGCGTTTTCGCAGGTCATCTCCGTCGAGGCGGCTCCGCTCGACGCGCTCGTCGTTCAGAACCTCCCGGTCTACACCGGTCATGCCGGCCCCTATTCGGCCTTCGGCGTCGCTGCATTCGATCAGTTCGACGACTATCAAGCCGACCTCAACGGTACTCCTTACCAGAACATGTCGCAGTTTAACGTCGAGCAGATGATCTTCGTCGGCGGCGTTAGTGCCGTTAACGGAATTCTCGACTTCGAGTTCCGCGACAATACGAATACGAACGTGGTTACTGCGTTTAGTGTATCGTTGCCGGCCGCAGGCGACTTTATCTGGACGATCACGTTCGGCGCCGGTATCGTGGCCGATCAGGACGGAGTTCTGCGCATTCGCAATCGCCAGGGCACCACTGGTCGGTGGTTCTTCACCACCACGCCTCCTAGCCTAGGCACGAACAATGTCGCTGTCGGATCGGGCTCCGCGCTAACTCCCCAGCGGAACCAGGCCTTTTCGCTCAACGCCGTTCCCGAGCCGGGAACGATGATCGCGATCGGCTTCGGTGTGGCCGCCCTCGCTGCCCGCCGTCGACGCCGCGCATAAGGACCTTCGAACCTCCGAAGTCTGCTTGGAGCCCCGGCCATTGGCCGGGGCTCTTTCTATCCTTCGACAGCCAGAATCTCTCGCGCGCGCTGAACGGCGTCTCGCAGCGACGGCTGGATGTTCTCATCGCCCAGGTGACGATGAAATTCTGCTTGACTGAAGAGCCTTGCCGGCTGTTGGCGCATTCCACAGATCACGAGCGTTCGTCCGGATGCACGGAGTCTTTCGGCGAGGTCCTCCAAAGCGTGCAGACCAGTGGCGTCGATAGCGGTCATGTTCCTTAAGCGCAGCAAAACCACGCGAGGCAATTCGTCGATCTGATCGATAATTGTCTCGAGCTTGTCGGTAGCTCCAAAGAGGAATGGACCGTGGATGCGAAAGACCACTGCCCCTTCGGGAATGTCCACAGATTGAAGGCTATGAATGTGGCCCTCTTCGATGTATTCCGGCGTTACTCGTTCGACCGTCGTCGTGAGAGTCACCTTTCTGATGAAGAGCAGGGCAGCGAGGATCATGCCGGCTTCCACAGCCACCGTCAGATCGGCAAGGACCGTTAGCGCGAACGTAATGAGCCAGACCGCGATATCGGCTTTGCTGAGCTTGAGGATCTCGGGAATCTCGCCCCACTCTCCCATGTTGTAGGCGACCACGAACAGGATCGCCGATAGAATGCAAAGCGGGATGTGGCCCGCCAGGCTCGTTGCGAAGAGGAGGATCGCGAGCAGGGTTACCGAGTGGATCATCCCGGCCACCGGCGTCTTCGCGCCCGCCCGAATGTTGGTTGCGGTTCGAGCGATTGCGCCCGTTGCGGGCAGCCCGCCAAAGAGCGGAGATGCGACGTTCGCAACGCCCTGAGCCACCAATTCGACGTTGGGGTTGTGCCGATCACCCGACATGCGATCTGCGACGACTGCGGAAAGGAGCGACTCTATCGCGCCGAGCATCGTCACGGTGAGAACGGGCGAGAGAAGCGGGAGGATCAAATCCGGCCGGAACGCGGGAATCTGCAGGGTGGGCAGGCCGCCAGGAATGCCGCCGTAGGTGGACTGAATCGTCGAAACGGGAAGTTGAAGTGCCCAGGCCACTCCGGTTCCGATCACGAGGGCGACGATTGCCCCTGGAACCCGCTTGACGAACCTCATCATCAGAATGATGAGCAAGAGGGCAGAGGCCGCAAGCAGGGTCGTATCGAGGGATAGGGTCCCCCAGTGCGCGGCGATCGATCGCATCCGCTCGAGAAAATCGCCCGGCACTTTCTCGATCTGCAGGCCGAAAAAGTCCTTCAACTGGGTGCTTGCGATAAGGACGGCGATGCCGTTGGTGAACCCGATCACGACGGGGCGCGGGATGTACTTGACGGCGGTCCCGAGGCCGGTCAGGCCCAAGAGCATCAGGAAGACGCCCGCCATCAGCGTCACCATGAAGAGTCCGTCCATTCCGTGGCGCTGGACGATGTCGGCAACGACCACCACGAAAGCGCCGGTCGGTCCGCCGATCTGGGTCATCGAGCCGCCGAGAGCGGAGATCAGGAACCCGGCCACGATCGCGCAGTAGATTCCGCTCTGGGGCGGCACGCCTGACGCGATCGAAAAGGCCATCGCGAGCGGCAGCGCTACCAAGCCCACCGTCACGCCCGCGACGAGGTCGCCGAGAAACTTCCTCAGGCTGTAGTCCCGAAGCGCGATGATCGACTTGGGAAGGAGCAGTTGCGCCATCCCTAGCGCTCTCCCAAGCCTTCGAGAATCGCCAGCGACTCCTCGAGGTGAGCCTTGAAATACCGCCTCATGGTGTCGAGGACGTCCGTCAGGAGGGGATCGCGGAGCGAGTAGAAGACCTGGTTGCCGACCTTTCGATTGACGACTAGGCCTTTGCTGCGCAGGAGGGCGAGGTGCTGCGACGCATTCGCTGGCTCGATCCCCACCGCCTCGACGATCGCGCTCACCGGCCTCTCCCCTTCGCGTAAGCACTCGACGATATGGATGCGGGTCGGATGCCCGAGGACCTGGAAGACGTCGGCCTTGAATCGCCTGAGAGATTCCGCCAAGGTAGGGGCCAGATCATGATCCATAACATCAGTATATGCGAAATCACGCAGATAATCCTGGTCAGGTCTATGGTAGGCTCATTTGCATGAGCGAAACGCAAGAAATGGAAATGGGAACGAAGCCGACCGAACAGCATGCCTGGCTTCAGCAGTTAGTCGGCGAGTGGCGCACCGAGTCGGAGATGCAGATGGGACCCGATGGCCCGACCCACACGGCGAGCGGAAGGGAGCGCGTGGTGAGTCTTGGCGGCCTTTGGGCTTTCGGCGAAGGCGAGGCGATGATGCCCAACGGCCAACCCATGAACTACAAGATCGCCCTGGGATGGGACGTATCGTTCAAAGAGTATCGCGGCTGCTGGATCGCCGATGTCTCGTCGGCCCTGTGGACCTACACGGGCAAGCTGAGCGACGACGGCAAGACCATGACGCTCGACTGCGTCGGTCCTCACATGATGAAGGACGGCGAAACCGCGAACTACCGCGACGTGATCGAGATCATCGACGCGAACCGCCGCCGCCTGACCTCTTACGGCCAAGACGACGACGGCAACTGGATCCAGTTCCAGAAAGTCGAGTTCTATCGAATGTAGGAACCTGGGTCTTCCGCATCGGCGGGGAAGACCCAGGTGGAGTTGCCTAGGGCCGCGCAAGGACCTCGACCGAGGCGCTCTGGCCATGCCCTTGGACCCTAACGATCGCTTTTCGTTCCGCCTCTGGCTGGTTGACGCGGATGGAGAACTCGACCGTTCGACTGCCCTCCGGCACCGTTACCGCGCTCGGTACGGTTACTACGCGGCTCGATGACGAAACGTCGAATCGAACGCCTCCGGATCCTGCCGGAAAGGCAAGGGTCAATCTTGCGACTACGCTCTGTCCCGTGTGGGCGATTCGTCGATTGACCGTGAACGATGCGATCCTCGGAGCCACCGTCAATGTAAGGTTCGCCGATCGGGTGCGAGCACCGATCCGAGCGGTGAACTGGATGGTGATCGGCGCCCGCTGCGAGCGAGTTCGGATGTCGAAGCTTGCAGACGAGCTACCTGTGGGGACCACGATCGTTCGAGGATAAGTCACCGCAACATCGCGGTTCGAGGACAGATGCACCGTCATCGGCGACTGCGCAGGGCCGGCCAACTGGACCGTGGCGCGAACGGTACGGCCGCCAACAACGGATTGTGGCGCCAGTTCGAGCCGGGACAGAGGTTCGAGAACCGAAAGATCGGCCGATGCACTATTGCTCGAGGTCACATCGAAGATCGAGGACACCGTGGCCGAAAGGTCTGCCGTCGGAGGGAGAATCTGCGTGTCGGGAACCAGCATGTCGAATTCCACGATTCGCTCGGCGCCAGCCGGGATGTTCATCGGCAACGGAGTGACGGCGGAGACCATCGCGCGGGTAGACAGCGCAGTAACCGTTACGGTGTCCACGTTGCCTACATTTCGTACTTTCATCCGAACCCTGGTCGGAATGCCGGGGATTAGAGCCGGTAAGGGGTGATCGAACTCGATGGCGAGCGACTGGCCTCGAAAGAGCGTTCCAACTTCACGAATGACCACATGGCCACCTGGCGACAGGCCCATAAGCCGCAACCGGAAGGGGGAGGGTGGTGGCGAGAATCTTGCAGCGAGGCTGTTTGGCGGCAAGTTCAAGGGGTCGCCAAAGACGTCCGGTGTGAGATGATGGCTCCCGTCCAGATTCAGCACCTCTAGAGTGGGGTTTGCTACCTGGCCGCGAAGAGTCAAGATCGACGTCTGCAATTGCTCAGTGGTCGGTTGCCCTGGCAGCGGGAAGAAGCCGTCGTGCGCATACGTTCCCGCCATCTCGGCGAAATTCGACTGGTCGAAGCCCAGCGAGGTCGAACCGAATGCGCGTACGGTGTAAAGACCCGAGCCGGTGATCTTCAGACTCCAGCTGCCTGGTTGCGGCAAGCGGTAACGTATAAGCATGCCGCCTGTTGTTTCGAGGATGCTAGCCTGGGGGTCCGTGGTATCGACCACCGATCCGTCTGGTCTGAGTAAAGCCAATGCGATATTCGGTATGACGCCAGCTTCGTCTTCCAAGGCAAGAGATATAGTGACTTCTCGGACGGACTCGTCGATTGGCAGGGGCATGGTCTCTTGGCCGGTGACTCGACGGCGGCGGATCAGTAGCGTCGCCAAGTCATCTTGCAGCTCGGCATCGACAAGTGCGAACATGCTGCCGATCTCCGACTGGTGAAGCAGGTAGACCTGTCCGCCAGTTGCCGAGGCGGTCTGGTAGTATGCCGGATCGATGGGCGAACAACTGCCAGTTAGCATGAACGAAACTAACACAAGCTTCCGCAAAGCGGTCGCGACTACGGACCAAACCACGGATTGGTCTTTTGCAGTCGCGTCTGTGAAGAGGTAGACCTTACCTAGAAAGTTGCTCTCGTTAACGGCCTTCAGAAGGGCAGTCATCGAGTACTCTGGACAGTCATCGCCGCCCCATGCGTAGAGCCGATCCACCTCTGCAATCAGCCTATTCGGGTCGGAAGTGACGATGGGTTCGCAGTCGCAAGGATCGCTAAAAGGCACGAGCACGTATCGACTCGGTGGATCGTCGGCGTCTCGCATTCGTTCCACCATTTGACGAACCTGCGCCTTCACTTGGTCAATCTCGTCGCCCATGCTGCCGGTAACGTCGATCACGAAAGCGACCGACTTGGCCCCGAACAGAGCCGTAAGCGCCTTGTCACGCGCCTCAGCATCGGGGATGCTCGATAGCGCGTCGACGATCTGCCGAACGTAGTCGATCGATCCATCGAGGGCCGAGGCGTTGGCAGCCGCATACGGTCTACCGTCACGAGGAAAGTCTTTGTGGATTCCCGAGCACATTTCGACGCCGATTATTGGGATCTCGGATCCGTGTCTACACTTACCGCTTGGCGGATCACCGCAGCCGGTCCAGCCGATGAAGTATCCAGTGGACAAGGGTGCGACCGGAAGAAACTGGTCCACCGACGAGCCGACGACGGCATTTCCTGGATTCGGAATGATGCTGCGACCCAGGGCAAGATTGGCGCCAGTGTTGCCCGTTTCGACCCAGTTGCTGTGCGCATAGAAATCTTGAAGAGTGTGAAGAGCCTCGCCGAGTTCTTTCCTCGCCAGGAGACCATCGGGTTCGGGCATCGTTAGTAGAGAGATGATCCGTTCCTTCGATTTAATCAGTCGGTCGGATGATGCGCTGAGGAGATCATCGGTGAAGTGATACACCGGAGCGGAGAAATGGATCAGGTCAACTAGGCAATTGTCTGTCATGATCTGATATTTCGCTAAGCTGCGAAAGCCGATCGTCTCGCCCGTGGACAAGGTGGCCCGTATCTCGTCGAGGGCGTTCTTTGTGATGCCCCAATGGCCGATGCCATAGGGCTTGAATGCGGCAGAGGGCAAGGTTGCGCATGCAATCGCGCATCCGATGAGAAGGCCGCGAAGGATCGCTGACATAGGTTTGTTCATTACAGGCTCCTTTAGAGCGCGTGGCTCATGGCATATGAGTTGCAAGGAGCGCCGCCAGTGACCTTTCCGTGTAAAAAATGGGCTTTCGGACTGCTGAGCCGGTCAGCGTCCTGCGGACCAAGTCGCGAGGGCTTCGGGGGTCGGTTTGCCTGCATGGAGGTCGAGAGTCAGAAACTCGGCGTCGCACTCCGCGACACCCGCGGCGTCGCCGACGCTCCGAAACACGGACCGAGCCTCTTCGAGCCACCTGCGAGCGAGTTCCGATCGACCTGCCGATCGTTCTACGGTTCCGATCTGGAAGGAGGTCCGGCCGACCCAGCGGGTGTGGGGTTTGGTCTGCCAGTGTCGAAGACACTCGGTCAAGACCGTGCGCGCTTCGGTGTAGCGGCCCTGCTCCCGCAAGATGAGGGCCTGTCGGGCCTCGATGTCGGTAACGAGGTCCTCGTTGTCCGAGTTGCCATGCAGCTCTGCGAGCGCTTGGTCGTAACAGGCGGATGCCTTCGCGAGGTCCTTGCGCTGAAATTCGAGCCAGCCGAGGTTGCGTAGCGCCATCGCGCTCCCGACCTGGTCGTTGGCCCTTCGGTAGCCGTCGAGGCTTAGGATCAAGTGTCGTTCCGCGCTAGCAAACTCGCCGAGCTTGATCTCGACATCGCCCAAGACCTCGTATGTCGCCGGCAAGGCCGGCAGATCATTGACCGTGAGGCGAATCGAAAGGGCATCGAAAAGGTGTCGTTTAGCAAGTTGGAGATCGCCCTCGGCCGCTGCGATCTCGCCTGCGAGGCGGAGTGCCATGGCAAGATCGTAATACGACCGGGCTTCCCGCGACAAGGTCATCACGCGTTCGCAGTGTTCCTTTGCCGATCGGAAGTTGCCCGTCTGGTAGTCGCGGACGCCCGCGTAGTATTCGGCCACGAGCCGTTGATGAACCGATCGCTGCCTGTGCCCGTACCCCCAGGTATCCAGCGCTTTGGAAAAGGGTAGGCAGAGCACCAAGGCGAGCGCAAAAGCGGCAACCGCCCACACCCACCTCCTCCTTTGCCGAGCCGGGGGTGAGGGAGCTTGCGCAAGTGCTAACTCGCTCTTTTCCTGTGCTTGCGCAGACACCGCCGACTCCTCGAGCGCTGATTCCACGGCGTCTGCATAGGCAGTTGGGTCGGCCGTTCGAGCCTGAACGCAGTATTCGTCGCTCCACTCAAGACCGAGCTTGCCGAACGCGATCAAGATGGAACTGCGGTCGACGCCCTGCTGACTCATGACGCGATCGGCGGTCGCTAGGCTCAGGCCGAGCATCTCGGCCCGTGCCTTCCGCGTGAGCCGCCCGCGTTCCTCGCTCTTCCCCCACCGCTCGATGATCGCGCCGGCCAGCAAGGCAACCCCCTCTTCGGTGAGGCGCACCGCCCTCTGCCGCGTCTGTGACGAGGTCGGATTTCCGTTCGGGTGGTGGTCAGCCATAGCCTAGCTCAAATGGTATCACAAGATAAGATAACTTAACGATCTTGGCTTAAGTAAGGCTAAGTTGATGTTGACTGTGGGACATCTGGCTCGTACAATCGGCCCAGCAATGAATGTTGAGCCACGCTTAAGCGCAGGTACGGATTGGGTGCTACAGGACTCAGGATCTCTCGCCCATTGGGTGACGCTTGACCCTCCTGCTACTGTCTGGGCTGTGGATTGAGGGAAGTGCTTAGCCAGCTAATCGTATGCTTGTCCTTGGCTCAGGGGGCGCCCGGTTTGGGTGACCCTGCACCTGATTTCTCAGTTCCGGATCAGAGCGGAGCGTACCACGCGCTGTCGAAACTTCGCGGAAAGACGGTGATCTTGATGTTCTATCCCAAGGACTTCACACCCGGATGAACGGCCCAGGTGCGGTCGCTACGGGACGTGGCGAATGAATTGAGCGCGAGGGGAGCAGTGGTCTTTGGGATTAGCCGGGATACAGCCGATACGCATGGGCGCTTCGTGACTGCGGAGCGACTGAATTTTCCCTTAGCTGGCGGACGTCGACGGAACGATGTCGAAACAGTACGGCGCACTCGATGGGGACGGAGTAACGTCCAGGGTGACGTACCTCATCTCCAAGCAGGGGCGAATCATCGGGATCGATCGTGAAGTTCCAGCGAGCTTCACGAAGAGGGGCCGTGAGTTGGAGAGTAGTCACGGGGAGGACATCAGGATGCTCTTAGGAGACTGGACAGCTGCAACTGGGACGAAGTTACCTCAGTTCTGGCTCCCTGGGCTTGATGGGAGTGTCATTCCGATCTACCGCAAGGAGTCGCGCGCAACCCTAGTAACTGCACTCAATAGTGGGGAAATTTCGGGTTACGCCACCCAACTCGCCCACCTCGCTTCACTCCCTTCTTATGCGTCGGTCGACTTCAAGATCATGGCAAGAGACGGAGCCACTACAACTCAAGTCTGGATAACCTTGCGGTGAAATCCCGGCTGGCCACGGGTCCGGTTTGCAACTGGACCAACTGGTCCTCGTTCTCGACCCCTTCCCCACGATCGTGAGTCCGAGCATTTAGAGGGTCACGCGGCGCGGATGATGGTATTGAATGTAACTCTTCGCACCTGTGTTCGAGGAAGGACTTGTCGATCGGTCGTCTAGGGTTCGCGTCGCTTACGGAGCATCGCTTCGCCAGAGCTTGGGAGGCGGCACTCGTCAACGTTGGTGGGCAAGGTGGGACTCGAACCCACACCCCTCGCGGGACTGGAACCTAAATC